>NZ_JAHVJZ010000004.1 GCF_019801015.1 Marinobacter nauticus | reverse complement strand
TAAAGGGCCGTCGAAGACTACGACGTTGATAGGCAGGGTGTGTAAGCGTTGTGAGGCGTTGAGCTAACCTGTACTAATGACCCGTGAGGCTTAACCATACAACACCCAAGTGGTTTTGTTTGTCGGATATCCGACCTTGTAAGAAGCGCTTACAAGAGAAATTCAGCTTTTCCGAATTGGTCCGAATTTGTTCCTGACAAATTCAGACACTTCCTCCGTCCATGGAGGTCGTACGATTTTTGCCTGGTGGCAATAGCGTCGTGGAACCACCTGATCCCATGCCGAACTCAGAAGTGAAACGCGACCGCGCCGATGGTAGTGTGGGAGTTCCCATGCGAGAGTAGGTCACCGCCAGGCTCCTAATTAGAATCAACCCCGTCTCGAAAGAGGCGGGGTTTTTTCGTTTTGGGATGTTTTAGCGGGCGAAACGCTAATTTCCCGCAAAAACCATCTTTCAGCATCTGCTGAGCCGGCATTGCTGTTCTTCGAATGTCGCGGCTGGAGCATGTTCCGGTTGGCCAATCGGCTCCTGAACCCTGGCGCTGGGATAAGGATTGAAAGGCCGTTCCAATGCGGTGTTTCGACTCGTATTGGCCAGGAACTGCGGGATATGATGCCGAAATGCACGATTGGGATAAGAAGTCGCCAGTCAGAGGGGAAATGAAGAAAAAGCCCTTTACCTTTCACCGGGCTTCCGTATAATCCTCCTCGTTCGCTAGGGGCATAGCTCCAATTGGTAGAGCACCGGATTCCAAATCCGGGTGTTGGGGGTTCGAGTCCCTCTGCCCCTGCCATATCCTAGCGAAGAACCCCGCCTTGTGCGGGGTTTTTTGTTTTGGGGCTTTCCGATTTCGCTGCCGTTGCCATGACACCTATGACGCGCAGACAACGATAGCCTGCACCGCAATCCTGGCAGGCTTCGCATCCATGTCTGGCGTTGCCTCCGTGAGACACTCCAGCGCTAATCACGTAGAATCTCTGCTTCCTCAACTTACGGTGAGCTTTCAGGCTCTCTGGGCCGTCCCTGATGGCTGTGATACTGTCTTTTGCTATGACCACTCTGACTTCCCGACAACAGGCAGCGCTGGAACAGATGGGGATCTCCCCGCTGACGTTGCGTAAGCCCAAGGTGCCGTTGGCGCTGATCCGGCCCGATGCTGCCCCCATTTCACAATCCCAGTTGGTTGATGACGTGCTGCGTCTGCTGGATATCCAATCGGGAGACTGCCCTCAGGCGGTGCGTGAGCAGGCGGTATCCGCACATCGTTACTGGGTGATGGGCCAGCCGCGGCCGGGCACGGCCACTCATCTCTTTTCTCCTGCACTGGATAAGCCGCTGAGCGTCGATGAGAAGCGTCGCCTATGGCGGAGCCTGCAACGATGGCTGTGAGCTTTGAGGCGGCGTCTGATGCGCCGTTTGAGGCGTTGTGGCACATTGAGCAGCGCGCTCACCCTTACCCCTGGTCGGAATCGCTTCTGCGCTCCTGTATGAGCGCGCCCTATTGGGGAGAGGTGATTACCAATCCGACTACCCAGGGGTTTTATCTGTTTCAACAGGTGTTGGATGAAGTCACCCTGATGAACCTCTGTGTCGACCCCGATGCCCAGGGGCAGGGCCTGGGGCGCGCTTTGCTGAGTCGGGCGCTGGAAAAGGCGTCAGCGGCTGGGGCCGCTCACTGCTTTTTGGAGGTTCGGGCCAGTAATGCGGCGGCCATATCGCTCTATCAGAAACTGGGGTTTGCCGAAGATGGGCGTCGTAAAGGGTATTACCCCACCCGGGATGGCCGAGAGGATGCGGTATTGATGTCCCGCACTCTGCCACCGCCGAGACCGGCTGAAGCGACTCAGTAACTCGCCGTAAAGCGCCGTCCGATATGGGCGGCGTTTTTGTTTCTGTCGTTTCAGTTGAGACGGATTGAGTGGGGGGGCGAGACTCTGAGCGAGCGGTGGTCTTTTGGCCGGGAGGGATAAGGGGGTGCCGGCATTTGGTCTGAATAAGATTTACACCAAAGAATTATATTCTGCTCCACGGTCGCGCCCTTGGTGGAATATAAAGTTAAGAACCCTGGTCGAACGAAATAAAACGTTAATAAAGTGCTGGAATAATGCATTTTCGGTTTAACGGCTATGCCTAACGGTATGTGATCTGCATTTCAGTTTTGTGAATGGCGCTGACATACTATGGCGCCGTTACACCCAGGGTATTTATGTCTGGTGAAACAAGAGTGCATAACAGCCAGGTAGGAAGAAGCTGGTAGATTTTATACACCTTTAGTTCGAACGGAGTTTTGGGCGAACGGGTGAACAATATTAGTTTTTCATCCCTCTCTGTATGTTCTGAATGAGCACACTCCCTTTGTGTTCATCGGTTCTGTCTTTTCTGCATTCTCTATTGCGTTCCGATCTGGATAGTTCTTCGGTACTGGGGTCAGTGCCGGGGATGCCGTGGTGGTTGGAATGGCTTTAGCAGCCAGTTTTTTCATATATGGAAATAGAAGCAATGCTAAGAAAAACAACGATTGCCATCGCTCTTGCGTCGGTGTTGCCCGCCACGGTTTGTCAGGCGATCACGCTGCAGGAAAACGATAACGGCGATTACCTTCAACTCTACGGCGAGGTAGGAGTTGGGGGGCACATCGCGACCAACAGCGATTACAACTTCGACGAGTTCTACGACGCTAAGGGTTATGTGGACGACAGCTTCGCGACATTGGGCATTCGCGGGCAGCAGGACAAGTTCCTGTATCGTCTGGAGTTGGATTACCAACGCGAAAACTGGCTCGGTGGCAGTGGCGAATTTGCACTGGACATCGATAAGCTCTATGTCGGTTATGCCTTTACGCCGCAGCAGTGGATTGAGCTGGGTCTGACCGATACCGCGTTCGATGACTACGACCACTTCGGCGACTTTACCTTCAACAAGTCCGTTGAGACCGGTGAAGCCGGCGACCAGGAAAACACCGTTAAGTATCAGGCGGAGTTCGACTACCTGATCCTGGGTGCCTCCTACTCCTATGAAGGCAAACATAAGAACGGTGACCTGCAGGGTGACATCGTGAACGGCTATGTGGGCTTTATGTCTGAGCTGTTCTCCATCGTGATTGGTGCTGAGGCCCGTGGCGGTTCTTCTGGCATCAGTAAGTATGGTGAGCAACAACTGTTGGGTGTGGGTGCCCGCCTTCAGGTCATGCCGAAATTTATGCTGGGCTTCAATGGCTTTATTGAAGATGAAGACCTGGCCACCCACCGCGCTGGCGATACCTTCCTGGAGTACGAAACCTTCCGTAACTGGGGCGCCACCGTTTCCGCAAAGTATGAATACAGCCGCTCTCTGGAACTGATCGCTTCCTACAACCATGAGCAGTATGAAAGCTGGGATGTAGAGAGCCCGAATTACGATTTCGATGAACTGCCGCCGGAATTTGGCAAAGAGCGTACCTGGGGCAGCGTCGGCTTTAATTACTGGCCGGCCGTGAATATCGTTTTGTCCCTTGAGGGACGAATCGGGGAAGCACCTGAGGCAGGCTATGCCTACGCCCGGGTGTATTACTAAATCGACTTATGACCAGATAAAAATATAGGCAACGTTTAGTATGAAGATGAAAACTCTATCCCTGGCGATATTCTCTGTTTTATCGGCTGGGGCACATGCCGGTGTTGAAGATCTGCTGATCACCGAATATCTGCAGAAAGATCGCGCGCCGGAAGTGGGTGCGGTTGAGATCACCAACACCCATGCTACCGACGATTTTACCTTTACCGATGAAGTGAAGGCCTTTATTCACAGCAACGGTAAATACAATAACGAACTGCGGGACAGCGAAGGCAATGCGCTGCTGACCGGTGAAGTCATCCCGGCCGGAAAAACGCTGGTGATCCTGCACAAGGATGCCAGTGCCGAGTTTAAATCCACCATCGAAGGCCATGGTGGCCGCTGGATCGTGGGTACGGGCAGCGGTCAGAGCGGCGCTTACGACGACTTCTACCTCTCCGGCAATGACGGTTTCTACCTGAGTCACAACGGCACCGTCATCGACCGCGTCGGTGCCGAAGGGGACGGCAGCGTCTGGGCGCTGGACAACACCCTGCGTCGTCGGGTGAACGCCGATGAGCAGACGCCGGACCCGTCACCGAACTTCGATAACAGCCAATGGCTGGACATCAACCCGCTGGAAGTGAGCGAACTGGGCTCGCCGGAACTGGCGCCCAAAGAAGAGGTGTTCGTCTGTGACGTGACCCACTCCATCGCCGAAGTTCAGGGCGAAGGCCACAGCTCTCCGCTGGTGGGTCAGAATGTGATCGTGAAAGGTGTGGTCACCGCTACGGCCAAGTACCCCAGCCAGGGGTTCTACCTGCGTGACCTGGTGTCCGACAACAACCCGCTGACCTCCGATGGCATCTTTGTCTACAGCCGCGACAACGACGCCAGCCTGGTAGGCAAAACGTTGTGCTTCCAGAGTGAAGTGAACGAGTTCTATGGCCTGACTCAGCTCAAGCCCAGCACCTGGGAAGTGACCGACGCCAACTTCACCCCCACCGCAGCGGTGGACATTGAAGTGCTGGAGTCCGACAACGGCCTGTTCGCCAACACTCTGGAGCGCTATGAAGGGATGCTGGTGCGTCTGCCTGAAGACATGGACCCGCTCAAGGAAGGCAAGCAGGATATGCGGGTCTCCAAGGCGTTCGGCTTCAACTACGACAGCTTCCGCAACAACATGACGCTGGCTTACACCCGCCCCAATATGCAGCCTAACCAGCTGAACGTGGCGGGCAGCCCGGAGGCGATGGCCGCCGCGGCGCAGAACGACGATTATCGATTGATCATCGAAAGCCAGGACAAGGCCGGCGATGGCCTTATCCCTTACTTCCCCGGCTTCAACTCCGATCCGGTCCGCAACTACGTGCGCATCGACGACAGCGTGGTTGGCATGGAAGGGGTGATCAGCTACAGCTACGGCGACTTCAGCCTGACCGTCACCAATGAGCTGACCAGCGCTAACTTCATTCACAACCTGCCGCGCACTGACAGTCCGACCCTGGACGTGACCGCTCCGGAAAACCACTTTGTGATTAAGGTGGCGGCGCAGAACCTGTTCAACTACTTCAACTCGCCGTTCGGTGGTGACCAGAACAACTTCGGTCAGAACCGTGGTGCGGACACTTATGATGAGTTTATCCAGCAGAAAACCAAGCTGGTGGACACCATCCGTAAGCTGGACGCTGACGCAGTTGCGCTGATGGAGATGGAGAACAACGGCTTTGGTCTGGACAGTGCGATTGCGGATCTCGTCAACGAGGTGAACGTCGCCTACTACGACGAGTACCCGGAGAACGCTCACAAGCCGGAGTCCACTGAAAACCGCTACGTGTTTGTCGGCTTTGACCACAACGGCAACCAGATCCTCGACGAGCTGGATGCGGTGGGCGCGGACGCGATTGCCACCGGCATCATCTACCGTCCGAGCAAGATGAGCATCGAGCGCACCCGCGTGGTGGCGATGCCGCAACAGAAAGCCCCGAGCGTGGTGAACGACAACAACGAAATCATCAAGGATGACCGCGGTGAAGCCCTGGAGAACGGCCAGAACTACAACCGTGATGCCCTGGTGGTGACCTTTATCGTTAACCAGACCGGCAAGCGCCTGACCCTGGCCGTGAACCACTTTAAGTCCAAGGGCTCGACCTGCTGGGAAGACTGGCAGGGCGTTGAGTTTGGTGATGCGGTTATCTGGGAAGAGGATCCGGAAGATCCGGATTTCCAGGGTTCCTGTGAGCAGTTCCGCGTTGCCGCTGCCGTGCATCTGGGCAAGGAGATGGAGAAGATCCCCGGCGACAAGATGATCATCGGTGACCTCAACTCCTACGCTCAGGAAGACGCCATGCTGGTGCTGACTGAGAATCCGCGTAACAAAACGCTGATGACCGCCAGCCACACCTACATCGACAACAAGCCGCAGTTCAACCTGGACGGCTCACCGGTGCAGATCAGCCACTCCTACGGTTACGTGGATGTGCTCGGTATGAAAGGCGAAGCCCGCGGCGAGCGCCCCTGGAGCTACTCCTACAACGACGAGATCGGCTCGCTCGACCACATCCTAGTGACGCCGGGCATGGTTGATCGCGTCATTGACGCCGCTGACTGGCACATCAATGCCGTCGAATCCGCGCTGTATGACTACAACATGGAGTACAAGGGCGATTGGGACAACCTGGTGAATCGCTTCTACCAGCCTGATCAATTCCGCTCCTCCGATCACGATCCCGCCATCATGTCCATCAGCTACCTGCCGGGCGAGAGCGATCCGGATCAGGCACTGCGCCTGCCGGTGTGGGACAAGCTGCTGACCGTGCCCTACCTGATCCCGGAAGGCGTTGAGTCCATGGTGGGCGATGTGGCGCACGTAAGCTTCAAGCCTGCCCACGACGAAGATCGTCTGGACCTGAGCCAGCTGGTGCTGCCCAACGTGGTGATCAAGGAAGCGGGCCAGTCACTGGTGCAGATGGAAGTGTTTGGTGCGCCGGAAGCCGCTTACTACGTCAACCTGGAGTTGCGTCGTGACGGCACCGTGGTGCCGGGCTCTCAGCGCTCTGTGCTGGTGGACGTGAAGAAGCGTGACACCCTGGTACCGACTCTGGTGGAAGAGACCCAGGACAACACCGGCGGCTCTGCCGGCTGGTTGAGCCTGCTCTCCCTGCTGGGCCTGGCCGGTGTGCGTCGTCGCTTCCTGCGCCGCTGAACCCTGTGCGTCAAATGGGCGCCCCCGGCATTGCCTGGGGGCAGCCCGTGATCGGAATCATTACACGTAAAGGATTTTTATGATTTTCAAACCTACACCGGTCGGCGCCGCCATCGCAGTCTTGATGGGCAGCCTGTCCGCTTCCGCGCAGGCGGAACTGGTTATCACCGAATACATTGAAGGCAGCTCCAGCAACAAAGCGGTGGAGATCTCCAACCTGGGTTCCGCCGCCATCAACCTGGACGCCAACCAATACAAAATCGCCCTGTTCAGCAACGGCAGCGTTGATGAAGGCAACACCGAAATCCTGACCGGCACTCTGCAGCCGGGCCAGAGCCTGGTGTATCACAACAGCAGTGCGGCGCCTGAGTTCCAGGTAGGCACGGCCTCCACCATCACCTATTTCAACGGTGATGATGCACTGGTACTGACCAAAGATGGCGTGGTGATCGACCGCTTCGGCAAACGTGGCGACGATCCGGGTTCCGCCTGGACCGACCCCAACGACCCGAACTTCTCCACCGCCAACAAAACCCTGCGCCGTAAGGCCAGCGTCACCAGCGGTGACACCACACCGGAAGCGGACTTCCCCGGCGCGGATAACCAGTGGGTGGTGTTCGACACCGACACGGCCGATGGCCTGGGTTGCCCTGGCGAAGGGACCTGTGGTGAGGCGCCTGGCGTCCTGTTGATCACGGAATACGTGGAAGGCAGCTCCAACAACAAAGCGGTGGAGCTTTCCAACGTCGGTGCTTCGGCCATTGATCTGGATGCGGCCGAGTACAAGCTGGCGCTGTATGGCAACGGCTCTGTGGAAGAGGGCAACAGCGAAATCCTGACCGGCACTCTGGCACCGGGCGAAAGCATTGTGTTCCACAACAGCAGCGCGGCGCCGGAGTTCCAGGTGGGCACCGCTTCCACCGTCACTTACTTTAACGGTGACGATGCGCTGGTTCTGACCAAAGACGGTGTGGTGATCGACCGCTTCGGTACGCGCGGCGAAGACCCGGGCTCAGCCTGGACCGATCCGAACGATCCGAACTTCTCCACTGCCAACAAAACCCTGCGTCGTAAGGCCAGCGTGACCGCCGGTGACACCAATGCGGAAGCGCCGTTCCCCGGGGATGACAACCAGTGGCTGGTGTTCGACACCGATACCGCGGATGGCCTGGGTTGTTCCGGTGAATCCGCCTGCGGAGAACCGGAGCCGGATCCAGCCCCCTGTACCGGCTGTGAGGTACTGGATAAGGTGGCTGATGCCAGCACTTTCAATCCGGATGAGTACTACTCCACCATCCTTAACGGCGAGTTTGCCTCTGCCGACGCCATGAAAGACGCTCTTTCCGGCGTGATTCAGACCGGCCATAAGGCACTGACCTACAAAGGCGTGTGGACCGTACTGACTTACTCCGATGAGGACCCGTCCAACCCGAACAACGTGATTGAGCTGTACAGCGGTACCTCCATCTCCAAGTTCGACAACGGCGGCAATCAGGGCGACTGGAACCGTGAGCACGTCTGGCCGAAGAGCCACGGTTTCCCGAGCGAATCTCAGTGGGGTTACACCGATGCGCACCATCTGCGCCCCACCGACGTCAGCGTGAACTCCACCCGCAGCAACTACGATTTCGATCTGAGCAGCGAAACCGGCAGCGAAGTGAGCGGTGCGCCGGGCAACTACGTGGACGGCACGCGCGGTACGTTCGAACCCCGTGACGCGGTGAAGGGCGACGTAGCCCGTATCATGTTCTACATGGACACCCGCTACCAGGGCGCGGAAGGCGACGGCAGCATGCCGGATCTGGTGCTGGTGGACGCCATCGGCACCGACGGCAGCGAAGCCGGTAAGCTCTGTACCCTGTATCAGTGGCACATCGACGATCCGGTGGACGATGCTGATCGTCAGCGTAACGACGCGGTGTACGAGTATCAGGGCAACCGTAACCCCTACATCGACTACCCGGAGTGGGTGAAAACCGTATACGGTGCCCAATGTGGTGACGCTCCGCTGCCGGAACTGGATGTGGAGGTGATCATCGATGCCCCCGCCAAGGTGGATGAGGGCGGTGCCTTTACCCTGGATGCGTCTGCCACTGTGGGTGGCGAAGGTCAGGTGCTGACCTTCAGCTGGGCCCAGGTGGCCGGTCCGGAAGTGAGCTTCAGTGCCGAAGGCGCGGTGCTGAACGCCGTCGCACCGGTAGTGGACGCCGACACCCCGCTGCAGTTTGAGCTGACCGTCAGCGATGGCACCCTGGAAACCACGGAAGCGGTTTCCCTGACGGTGACCAACGTACCGTTCACTGTTGACGTGGCTTTCGCTGGCCCCGAATCGGTGATGGAAGGGGAAGCCGTGGCGATCAGCGCCACCGTCGAGAATGCGCCGGAAGGCCAGACGCTGAGCTACCGTTGGGAGCAGCGCTCAGGCACGCCGGCTGAGTTCACTGCAGACGGGCTGGCACTGACCCTGACTGCGCCGGACGTGACCATGGACCAGCAGCTTGAGTTCGCCCTGATCGTGTCCAACGGCCACGACGATGTGGAAGCGATGCACAGCTTCCGGGTGCTGAACGACCAAGCACCGGGCTGGACTGAGCCGGATGGTGCGGGCGCACTGGGCGGCTTGGGCCTGTTGCTGCTGCCGCTGGTATGGCGACGCCGCCGTCAGGCGTAACGGCTACTGCCATTGTCAGCCCCGGGCCATCGCCCGGGGCTGCTTTTTTTGTCTGCGTGAATCGGTTCTGACGCACACAAATGGCTGGGACAATGGCGTATAACTCAACCCGAAAACATCACCATTAAGGGGTCACTATGAAGGTGTCTTCAACCTTCAGGCTGTTGGGCCTTTCGCTTATGGCCGGTTTGTCCGGCTGCGCGGCGTTTCAGCAAGCGCCGCAAACCTGTGAAGAAGCCGGTGAAGCCTGCGTGCGCTTTACCGTGCTGCACACCAACGATCATCATGGCCGCTTCTGGCCCAACCGCTATGGCGAGTACGGCATGGCGGCCCGCAAAACCCTGATCGACCGGATCCGCGCCGAGGTTACCGCCGAGGGGGGACAGGTGCTGCTGTTCTCCGGTGGCGACATCAATACCGGTGTCCCGGAGTCCGACCTGCAGGATGCCGAGCCGGATTTCCAGGGCATGAACCTGTTGGGTTACGACGCCATGGCGGTTGGCAATCACGAGTTCGATAACCCGCTGGCGGTGCTGGAACAGCAGCAGCTGTGGGCGGAATTCCCAATGCTCTCCGCCAACGTCTACCATCGCGACGGTACAACGCGCTATTTCGAACCCTACAAGGTGTTCGAGGTGGGCGGGCTGAAACTCGCAGTGGTGGGGATGACCACCGAGGACACCGCCCGCATCGGCAATCCGGAGTACGTCAAAACCCTGCGCTTTACCGACCCGCGCAATGAGATACGCACCGTGCTGGCGGAGCTGGGATCGGAGCCGGATGTGGACCTGGTGTTTGCCCTGACCCATATGGGGCACTACCAGGATGGCCGGCATGGCAGCAATGCGCCCGGGGACGTGCTGATGGCCCGCTCTCTGGCACCGGGACAGCTCGATGTCATCATCGGGGGACACTCTCAGAACCCGGTCTGTATGGAGCCCGGCAGCAATGCGTATGCGGCGTTTGAGCCCGGTGACGCCTGCCAGCCCGATCGTCAGAATGGCACCTGGATCATGCAGGCGTACGAGTGGGGCAAATACGTCGGCCGGGCCGACTTCGAGTATTTTGATGGCCAGCTGCATCTGGCGTCCTATCAGCTGCTCCCGGTTAACCTGACGCGCAAGAACGCCGAAGGCGAGCGGGAGTGGGCGGCCGACGTGATTCCTCAGGATGCCCAAACCGAGGCCTTGCTGGCCCCTTATCAGGCGCGTGGCCAGTCTCAGCTGGATGAGGTGATCAGTGCCACTGACGGTATATTGATGGGGGAGCGGGACGTGGTGCGTGGCCAGGTGACCAACCTGGGCAAACTGATTGCGGCAGCCCACAGCAACGGCGCGGTGCAGGCGGACTTTGGCATCATCAACTCCGGCGGGATCCGCGCCTCCATTGAGGCAGGTAAGGTGACTTATCGGGACGTGCTGACGGTGCAACCCTTTGGCAATGACGTCACCCTGACCACCATGACCGGGCGCGAACTGAAGCAGTATCTGGCCAGTGTCGCTACCCAAACCCGGGGTTCCGGTGGCTATCCGCACTTTAATGGGATTGAGATGGTGGTGGATTGCCAGGCGCAGCAGGTGGAGATTGAGCGTATTGGCGGCCGCTCCTTCGACCCGGACGCACGCTACCGCTTCACCTTGCCGGGCTACAACGCGGCAGGCGGAAACGGTTACCCCAAACTGGAGCAGGCGGTCAGCACCGGCTTCCTCGATGCGGATCTGCTCTACCAGTATTTTAAAGCCCACCCTCACATCGAGGTGGGGACATTGGCTCCCGCGGGTGAGGTGCGGTTTACCGGCGCCAGTACCCCCTACGGCTGCGACGCCGAATAAGCGGTCTCTGGACAACAAAAAGCCCCGCAAATGCGGGGCTTTCTGATGAGCGGGCCAGTGGGGCGTTACTTCACTTCTTTACCCTGGGCCTGCAGGTCGGCGTGGTAGCTGGAGCGTACCAGCGGGCCACAGGCAGCGTGGGTAAAGCCAATCTCATCGGCGATCGCTTTCATCTCGTCAAACTCAGCCGGGGTCACATAGCGCTTCACCGGCAGGTGGTGACGGCTGGGTTGCAGATACTGGCCCAGGGTCAGCATCTCAACGTTATGGGCACGCAGGTCCTTGAGCACCTCAACGATCTCTTCGTTGGTTTCACCCAGACCCATCATCAGACCGGACTTGGTGGGCACGTCAGGGTGCATCTCCTTGAACTTCTTCAGCAGGTCCAGAGACCACTGATAGCTGGCGCCAGGACGGGCAGCGCGGTACATGCGCGGCGCGGTTTCCAGGTTGTGGTTAAACACATCCGGCGGATTGTCCTTGAGGATCTCCAGAGCGCGATCGATGCGGCCGCGGAAATCCGGCACCAGGATTTCAATCTTGATGCCCGGGTTGCGTTTGCGGATCTCGCGGATGCAGTCGGCGAAGTGCTGGGCACCGCCGTCACGAAGGTCGTCCCGGTCAACGGAGGTGATCACCACGTACTTCAGCTTCATATCGCGGATGGTGCGACCCAGTTTCACCGGCTCTTCCGGGTCCGGCTTGAGCGGGCGACCATGGGCCACGTCGCAGAAGGGGCAGCGGCGGGTGCAGATGGCACCCAGGATCATAAAGGTGGCGGTGCCGTGGTTGAAACACTCTGCCAGGTTGGGGCAGGAGGCTTCTTCACAGACCGAGTGCAGGCCATGGTCACGCATCGCCTGTTTAACCTGATCGATGCGCTCACTGGATGCGGGCAGCTTGATCTTCAGCCAGTCCGGCTTACGCAGCATCTCTTCCCGCTCGGTGGGCATCACCTTGACCGGGATCCGGGCAACTTTGTCCGCGTCTCGGAGTTTTACCCCCGCCTGCAGACGAACAGGACGTTCGGTCATCAATCCAATCCTTCTTTTTCTTCAATCACCTGGTAGCCCAGGCGCTGGGGGAAAATCTCACACAGATGGCGACCGGCTTCTTCGACGGTTTTGGGGCCACCGAGGTCGGCGGTCTGAACCATCTCAAGGCCGGCATAACCACAGGGGTTAATGCGTAGGAAGGGGGACAGATCCATGTCCACATTGAGCGCGAGGCCGTGGAAGGAGCAGCCCTTGCGGATCCGCAGGCCCAGGGAGGCCACCTTTCGCTCATTTACGTAAACGCCGGGGGCGTCGCACTTGGCGGCGGCCTCGATGCCATAGCGGCCCAGCATATCCACCAGGCTTTGCTCAATCTCAGTAACCAGCTCGCGGACACCGAGTTTGCGGCGACGCAGATTAAGCAGCGGGTACGCCACCAGCTGGCCGGGGCCGTGGTAGGTCACCTGACCGCCACGATCGACCTTGACCACCGGAATGTCTCCGGTTGCCAGCAGGTGCTCGGCTTTCCCCGCCTGACCTTGGGTAAACACCGGCGGATGCTCCACCAACCAGAGTTCATCCGGTTGTTGGTCATCACGCTCGTCGGTGAAGTTTTGCATGGCATGCCATACGGTTTCGTATGGCTGGGAGCCGAGATGGCGAATGATGAGGGTGTTGGCAACCAATCTGGACCACTTCTATGGCTGAAACTGTTGCCCGCATTATACCCGGGCAAAGACAGAATGCCAGATGGATCACACTTTACAGAACGCCGCGAACCCCATCGATGGCGGCCAGCTCAGTGTACAGCAGTTCGATGTGCTCTTTGCTGGTGACGGTGGTCGTCACAGTCACTGAAATGTAGGTGCCTTTGCTGGACGGTTTGACGCTCGGCACGTAATCGCCCGGAGCGTGTTGCTGCAGCACCACCATCACGCGATCCGGCAGAGTGTCGTCGGCGAGGCCAAGAACCTTAAAGGGGAATTGGCAAGGAAATTCAAGATATTCGTCAAACTTGGTATTCATGTGTACTCCAACAGCGGACTTCTGACCGCGTTTAATGGGGCTCATTGTATCAGAATTCAACCCCCCACAACGAAAACGGGGTGGCCACTGGCCACCCCGTTTCACTGCGCTCTGGATCAGAACCAGGACAGGAACAGCAGCTTGAAGTAGTCAACCAGCTTGGAGAACCAGCTGCCTTCGTTGACGTCTTCCAGTACCACCAGCGGGAACTTGGCAATGTCTTCGCCGTCCATCTGGAAGTATACGGTACCCACCACGTCACCGCGGCTCATCGGCGCTTTCAGTTCCTGGCTCAGCTCAAAGTTGGCTTTCAGGTTGTCAGACTGGCCACGGAAGATGGTCACCGGGGTGTCTTCCAGTACGCCCAGGCGCACTTCGGATTTGTCGCCGTACCAGATCTGCTGGCTGGTGAACTCATCACCCGCCTTGTAGGGAGTGACGGTTTCAAAGAAGCGGAAGCCGTAGTTCAGCAGCTTCTTGCTCTCCGCTTCACGGGACTGCGGGCTCTTGGCGCCCATCACCACCGCGATCAGGCGCATGTCGCCCTTGGTACCGGAGCTGACCAGGTTGTAGCCAGCGCCTGCGGTGTGGCCGGTCTTCATGCCATCCACGTTGAGGCTGCGGTCCCACAGCAGACCGTTACGGTTGTGCTGGCGGATGCCGTTGAAGGTGAACTCTTTCTCGGAGTAGAGCGGGTAGTACTGGGGAATGTCACGGATGATGGCGCGACCCAGGATCGCCATGTCGTAGGCGGTGGTGACCTGGTCGTCAGCGTCCAGGCCGTGGGCGTTGGCGAAGTGGGTATCGGCCATACCAAGCTGACCCGACCAGGCGTTCATCAGGTCGGTGTAGGCGCTTTCGGTGCCCGCCACATGCTCAGCAATCGCAACACAGGCGTCGTTACCGGACTGGATCACCATACCGCGGTAGAGGTCCATCAGGTTGACCTCTTTGCCCACTTCGATCCACATCACTGAGGAACCGGGGAAGTTTTTGGCCCACGCGTTGTTGGAGATCTTCACCATGTCGCTTTCGCGCACGTTGCCCCGGTTCAGCTCCTGACCCAGCACATAGGAGGTCATCATCTTGGTGAGACTGGCCGGGCGGCGCTGCTCATAACCGTTGCTTTCCGCCAGTACGCGACCGGTCTGGAAGTCCATCAGTACGTAGGAGCCGGCGGCGACGGTAGGGGCATTGGGGATCACCGACGGAGCTGCGGTCACGGAGGCGGACAGCAGCAGGGCGGAGGCGGTTGCAATAGTGCGTTTTACGAAATTCATGTCAGGTGAGTACGCTTATATGAAATTTATTCGTTGAATTGAGGTGGTTAGCCATCCATTGCGGCACAGTATATCAAGAGACCACTGAGCCATCGCAAAAGTTTCAGTCTGGCTGGGGTTCCACCACTTTAAATGCCTGGGGATACGCCCCGGCTCTCAAATCCTTGAGCAGTTGCTCGGCCACCATCGCATCGCTTAATGGCCCAAGCTGAAGTTTGTGCAGGGTGCCGCTGGTCTCAATCCGCAGTGGCTGGCCCAGCTGTTGCTCCAATTCCGGTTTCAGGGCATTCATCCGTGCCGCATCGGCACTGGCCACCAGCTGAATGTAGAGCTGAGGCTGACCCACCAGCGGCGGCAGCGGGCTGTTGGGGCCATCAAAATGGTAGGCCTCAACCCGCACCGGAGCGGTGCCGTCTTTGAGCATGTCCAGGTGCCAGGCGGCGGCGTAAGAGAGATCGATGATCCGGTCGGAATGGAACGGACCCCGATCGTTGACTCTCACCACCAGACTTTTGCCGTTACGCAGGTTGGTGACCTTGGCGTAAGTGGGCAAAGGCAGACTGCGGTGTGCGGCCGAAAAGCTGAACATGTCGTAGGTTTCGCCGTTGGAGGTCAGGTGGCCATGAAACTTCGCACCGTACCAGGAGGCATTGCCCTCTTCGCGGTAGCCTTCGGCGCTGGGCAGCACCTGGTAGGCTTTGCCCCACACCTCGTAATCCCGGTTACCGCCGCGGCTGCGTGGCTCATAGCGGGGCACCGGCGGCTCCAGCTGACTCAGGTCCGGAGCGCCGTCCGGCGCCTTATCCTGAGCCATCTGGTAGCGGTTGTCCGGGTCGCTGCTGCAAGCGGCCAGCAACACCGTCAGGGCCAGGGGCGCGAACCGGCGCGCCTTAGCCATCGGTTTTCGCCTCTTTCAGCTGCTGGCTGAACTGCCACACCGCCATCGCGTACAGCGGGCTGCGGTTGTAGCGGGTGATGGTGTAGAAGTTGCTGTGGGCCAGGAAGTGACTGTGTTGATTCTCGGCCACTTCCAGTTCCACCAGGCTGAACGGGCCTTCGGCCTGCTCATCGACGGCAACGCCGTGGGCGCGCATGGCAGCGCCATCGTGCTTCAGACGCTTGCCATCCCACTTCACCTTTTCCAGCGGAGCATCGGCGGCCACGGTGACCGGTTCAATGGCGATCTGGCCATGTTGCCAGCGATGCTCGGCAAAGTAGTTGGCGACACTGCCGATGGCGTCGGTGGGGTTGCTCAGCAGGTCACGTTTGCCGTCACCGTCAAAGTCCACCGCGTAGGCCAGGTAGGAGGAGGGGATAAACTGACCAAAGCCCATGGCGCCGGCGTAGGAGCCCTTGGTGTCGGTCAGGTTCCACTGTTGCTCCTGAGCCAGTTTCAGGTAGTGACCAAACTCCTTGCGGAAGAAGGTCTGGCGGGGCGGGTAGTGAAAGCCCAGGGTGTACAGCGCGTCGAGCACACTGTGACGACCCAGGTGACGGCCGTAGTAGGTTTCGACGCCAATAATGGCGACCACCACTTCCGGCTCAACACCGTAGACGGCTTCCGCCCGTTCCAGTGTGGCCTGATGTTCATTCCAGAACGCCAGACCGGCGGCCAGTCGTTCTTCGGTCAGAAACAGCGGGTAATACTGGTACCAGGGCTTGGCTTCCCAGGGTTTCTGAATGGCGTCGAGCACGTCCTGGCTCAGGCTGGCGGTTTCCAGCGCCTGCTCAAGATACGCTTTGGACAATCCCTGGTCCTGCCATTCGGCGATAAAGTCGGCTTTGGGGTCAGCCGATGCGGTAGCGCTGCCGCACAACAGTGCGGCAGCCAAAAGGGAGCGTCCAATCATGGGGTTACCACTTACTTACTGGGCGATAAAGCGCCGGTGGGTATGAATGGCCATCAGAATGCCAAATCCGGCCATCAATGTCAGCATGGATGTCCCACCGTAAGAGACCAGCGGCAGGGGCACCCCCACCACCGGCAACAGGCCGGAAACCATACCGATGTTCACAAACACATAGACGAAGAAGGTCAGGGTGATGGAACCCGCCAACAGGCGGCCAAAAGCGGTTTGCGCGCGGCTGGCGATAACCAGGCCGCGGCCAATGATGAACAGGTAGATGGCCAGCAGCACGGCGATGCCGATGTAGCCAAACTCTTCGCCCAGAACGGCAAAGATGAAGTCAGTGTGGCGCTCCGGCAGGAAATCGAGCTGAGACTGGGTGCCCTGCAGCCAGCCTTTGCCCTCAAACCCGCCACTGCCGATGGCGATCTTGGATTGGATGATGTGGTAGCCCGCGCCCAGCGGGTCTTTCTCCGGATCCAGCAGGGTCAGTACGCGGGTGCGCTGGTAATCCTTCATCAGGAAGAACCAGAGGATCGGCAGAAACGCCAGTACCCCGGCGACGCAGGCGCCCACCACCGCCCAGCTCATGCCGGACAGGAACAACACAAAGACGCCGGAAGCCGCCACCAGAATGGAGGTACCCAGATCCGGTTGCGCCGCGATCAGCAGGGTAGGAACCAGCAACAGTCCGGCGCCGCCCAGCAGGTAACGCTTTTTCGGCGGCAGCGGGAATTGACTGATGTACCACGCCATGGTGATGGGGAAGGCCAGCTTCATCAGCTCCGAAGGCTGGAACTCCATAAAGCCCAGGTTGAGCCAGCGCCGGGCGCCTTTGTTGATCTCACCGAACAGGTCTACCGCCACCAGCAAGGCAACTCCGACCAGAAAGATGGGCAGGGCCCAGCGTCGGTATATCTCCGGATTGATCTGGGCCAGCACAAACATCACGAACAGACCGAGCCCGATGCGGAACAGCTGGCGGTCCAGCATTGCCATGCTTTCGCCACTGGCGCTGTAGAGCACCAGCAGCCCGTATCCCATCAGCACCAGCAAGGCGCTGAGCAGGGGCAGATCCAGGTGCAGCCTGAACCACAGATTGGGGCGACCACCCGGTGCGTTACCCATCACTCAGCCTCCTCTTGGGCGGGTTCCCGGCTCTCAGGGTCCAGGTAGAAATCGAACAGGGCACGGGCCACCGGGCCGGCATTGGCGCCACCCCAACCGGCGTTTTCCAGCACGATGGCGATGACGATCTGCGGATCGTCATAGGGCGCGTAGCCGACGAACAGGGCGTTATCCCGCAGATGTTCGGCGATGTTGTCTTCGTCGTACTCGGCGTCTTCCGCCAGGCCGAATACCTGACCCGTACCGGTTTTCACCGCGGATTTGTATTTGGCGTCGTTGAACTGGCGATAACCACTGCCCATGGGGTTATGGGCGGTCAGGTACATGGAGCGCTGAATCGCTCTCCAGGACTCCGGGCGGGCCAGCACCATCGGCGGTTTGTCGATGATCGGCTGCTCGGTGCGGACGCCGTCGGTTTCAGTGGCCGCCAAGAAATGCGGCACGTGGCGTTCGCCGTCGTTAGCCAGAATCGCGGTGGACTGAGCCAGCTGCAGTGGTGTGGCGGTCCAGTAACCCTGGCCGATCCCCACGGAGATGGTGTCTCCGATGTACCAGGGCTCTTTGTAGCGGATCCGCTTCCAGTCACGGGTCGGCATATTGCCGGCGGACTCTTCCATCAGGTCAACGCCGGTTCGCTCACCGAAGCCAAACTGGAACATGAAGTTGCTGATGTCGTTGATGCCGGTTTTGTAGGCCAGATCGTAGAAGTAGGTGTCGCACGAGGAGGCGATCGCTTTGTTCAGATCCACCCAGCCGTGGCCCCAGCGTTTCCAGTCGCGATAGCGGCGTTCGACACCGGGGATCTGCCACCAGCCCGGATCCCAGATCTTGGTGTTCTCCGTGATCACCCCTTTTTCCAGCCCCAGCAGGGCCAGATGGGGTTTTACGGTGGAGGCCGGGGCGTACTGGCCCTGAGTCGCCCGGTTGATAAGCGGACGATCATTGTCGTTCAGCAGGGCGCTGTACTCTTTGCCGGAGATGCCGCGCACAAACACGTTGGGGTCGTAGGTCGGGCTCGATACCATCGCCAGGATGCCGCCGGTCTTGGGCTCAATGGCCACTACCGCACCACGGCGTCCATCCAGCACCTGCTCGACTTTCTGCTGCAACGGCAGGTCCAGGGTCAGATGCAGATTGGTGCCGGTCTGGCTGGCCTGGGCGCTGAGCGTCCGGACGATACGGCCGCGGTTATTGACCTCGACCTCCAGCATGCCGGGTTCACCGTGCAACTGGGATTCGTAGAATCGTTCAATGCCCTGTTTGCCGATGCTGCGGGTGGCGGCGTAACGCGCGTCTTCGTGGTTTTCCTCTAGGCGCAGTTGATCCTGGCTGTTGATGCGTGCCACGTAACCCAGCAGGTGAGTGAGGCTGCCACCGTGAGGATAGTGGCGCTTCAGGCCCGCCTCAACGGTAAAGCCGGGGAATCGATGTTGATTGACGCTGAAGTGCGCCACCTGCTCTTCCGTCAGTTGGTCCACCAGAACCAACGGCTTAAAGCGGCGATGGCCTTTCAGGCGATCGCGGAAACTGTCCACGCGCTCAGGGGAAAGCTGCAGGACCTCCTGCAGGCCTGCCAGGCTGGCCTCCATGTCGTTCACCCGCTCAGGTACCGCCTCAAGGGCAAAGACCGGCTGGTTATCGGCCAGCAGAATGCCGTTACGGTCATAGATCAGGCCCCGATTGGGGGCGACAGGGATCAGGCGGATACGGTTGTCGTTGGAGCGGGTCTGGTAACCCTGATGGTCAACGATCTGGACGCGATAAAGGTTGCTCAGCAGTACGCCGAACATGATGACCACAAAAGCGAAGCACACGATGGCTCGCCGTGTGAATAGGGCCGATTCTGCGGCGTGATCCCGAAAGGCTACCCGTTGCCGATGACGTCTCATTCGCGATGATAGGGGTGATTATTATTGATGCTCCAGGCGCGGTAGAGGCTTTCTGCCATTACCACCCTGACCAGCGGATGGGGCAACGTCAGGTTGGAGAGGGACCAACTCTGTTCTGCCGCTTGTTTGCAGGCCGGTGCCAGCCCTTCAGGGCCACCAATGAGAATGGCCACATCCCGGCCATCCAACTGCCAGCGAGTCAATTGTTTTGCCAGTGTTGGAGTATCCCAGGGCTTACCGGGGATATCCAGAGTGACGATGTGACACCCTTTGGCCGCCGCCAGCATCGCTTCGCCCTCTTTATCGAGAATGCGGTCGATGTCGGCGTTCTTGCCCCGTTTCCCGGCCGGGATCTCCACCAGTTCAAGTGGCAGATCCCGGGGGAAGCGGCGCTGATACTCAGTGAACCCCTTGGTTACCCAGTCGGGCATCTTGGTGCCCACAGCGATCAGCTTCAGTTTCATTTACTGCCCCGGGTGCGCGGCCCAGAGTTTTTCGAGTTGGTACAGATCCCGGGTCTGTTCCTGCATCACGTGCACGATAACAGAGGAGAGATCCACCAGTACCCACTCGCCGGTATCCTTACCTTCCACGCCCAGCGGCTGTTGGCCACTTTCTTTGGCCTCCAGTACCAGGTGCTCCGCGATGGAGCGCACGTGGGTTTTGGAGGTGCCGGTGCACACCACCATAAAATCGCAAACGTCTGAGCGGTCGGATACATCCAGTACAACGATGTCCCGGGCTTTCAGATCGTCCACCTTGTCTACAGCAAAGTCTTTCAGTTCAACAGGTTTCACCCTGAACTCCTCATCTGGAAGTTGGCAAAGCGGCGCATTATACCGATTTCGGGCCGTTGCCACCAAGATTGATGCCATACAGGCGGTGTTGCTCAATATACGCGACCACCGGGGTGGGTAACAGGAAGTGGGGACTTTGCCCGCGCGCCATCTGTGCCCGCAATTCGCTGGAGGCGATATCCAGCTGAGTGACCGGCATCAGATGGATCAATCCGGCGCTTTGCCGGCGCAACCGGGCCGGGTCGTCGCAGCCGTGTTTGGCCAGCCAGCTCTGCACCGGCGCGTCCTGTGCCAGGCGGTAGCCCGGGCGGTGACACACCACCAGGTGAGCCAGTTCCAGAATCCGTTCGGGGCGGTGCCAGCGGGGCAGGCTCAGCAGTGAATCCATGCCAACGATGAAGCACAGCGGGGTGTTGGGGTGCTCTGCCCGCAATGCCTCGAGCGTATCCACGGTGTAGGAGGGCGCATCCCGCTCCAGCTCTCGGGCGTCCACCGCCAGCTCCGGGTGCGCTTGAGCCGCAAGCTCTACCATGGCCAGCCGTTGCTGTGGGCTGACGTCCGGACTGGCTTTATGGGGGGGAATCGCATTAGGCAGCAAAAAGGTTTGCGCCAGACCCAGCCCGTGGTGCACCTCAAAGGCGCAGCGCAGGTGGCCGTTGTGGATCGGGTCGAAAGTGCCGCCAAAAAAGCCCAGGGCCGGGTTCATGCCGCCCCCATCGGGCTGTACGCCGGGTCAAAGCGGGCACACAGATCTGCCAGGGCCAGCCACTGACCCGCTTCATCCTGATTCTCGCCTTTGAGCATGCTTTCCAGTGCGCCGGCCGCGGCCATGGCGTCGGCAATGCGGGAAGCTCCCAGCCGGTTGATGGCGTTCTGATAGAGGCGCTGACGCTTCTCCCAGATCCGCGCGGCTTTCATCAGCTCCGGCATGGATTGCCCCTGGGCCTGTCCGGCACAGAGGCTGAGCAGGGTGGCCCACTCCCGGTTGATGGACCAACTGACCAGCGTGGCTGCGGTGCCCTCCTGACGCAGTTGCGCCAGGATCTTCAGCGCCGCGTCCACATTGCCGGCCAGCAATGCGTCACCCAGTTCAAACACGGTGTAACGGGATTGGTCCTGAAGGTGCTCGGCCAGGGCTGCCTGGTCTAGTCGCTGGCCACCGGCAATCAAGGCCAGCTGCGCCATGGCCTGATCCGCCGCCAGCAGGTTGCCTTCGAACAGACTGGCCAGATAGCTCTGGGCATCTCTGTCCAGCGCCAGCTGATGGCGTCGTGCACGGTCACCGATCCAGCGTTGGTAGTGGGCACCCTCCGGGGTCAGGGCCTGCACATAGAGGCCGTGCTTATCGAGGGTTTTGAACCACTTGGTGTTTGTCTGCTCTTTACCGGCTTTGGGGCCATGAAGCAGCAGCCAGAGATCCTGCTGCCGGGCCAGTTCTTCGGCCAGTTCCGTCAGGACCGCCGCGCCTTCGGTTCCGGGTTTGAGACTGGGCAGTTCCAGTTCGATGATACGGACGCTGGCGAACAGTGACAGGGACTGACACTCCTGACGCAGCTCATCCCAGTTAAACGGGGACTCCTGAACCAGGGAGAGACGCTCCTGAGCACCGGCCTGATAGCAGGCCTGGCGCAGGGCATCCCGGCACTCTTCGCGGATCAGCACGTCATCGCCAAAGACCATCAGGATCCGCGGCAGCCGGTTGAGGTGTTGACCAAGCTGGCTGGGAAAAACCCGCATCAGTCGTTGGACTCAGTGTCGATGCGGGTGGAGGAGAGCGCCCGCATGATGCGGTCGGCCGCCTGGGCCCGCATCTCACCCAGCAGCAGTTCCAGCTCGCGGTTTTTTGCCAGGGCGGTACGGGGGTCATCGAGGTAGTCCCGACGGATCTCAAAGTCGAACTTTTGCGGCGCCTGCTCGCCCACGGTGATGGAACTGGAGACTGAATAGATCAGCTCGTACTCGGCCACCTGGCCGGAGGGAAACAGGGACAGGGTGGAGCGCTCCAGGCGATCCTGGCCCAACCACAGCCGGGGGGCAGCATCGTCCTCAACCACTTCAATGTTGGAGAGGCGCAGTCGCTCGCGAACCAGACGGTGCAGCTCACTTTGGTCGTCAGCGCTGTCCAGGCGGACCTGGGCCAACTCATCCGGGAACTGGTAGTTGCTTTGCAAACGGAAGCCGCAGCCGGTGGTGGCCAGCAGGGCAAACAGGGTGAATGCGGTAAGAAGGCGTCGGATCACCCTCATCTCCTTATGGTAAAAGGCACCCCGTAGGGTGCCTGATTTTGATTTAGTTGGCGACGATGTTGAGCAACTTACCGGGCACGTAGATCACCTTGCGGATGGTCTTGCCTTCGGTGAAGTTGGCCACATTGGACTCGGCCAGGCCCAGCTCCTGAACCTGCTCCTGGGTGGCATCGGCGGCCACGGTGATGCGGGCACGCACCTTACCGTTCACCTGCACGACAACCAGCTTCTCATCCTCGATCATGGCGTCCTTATCGGCAATCGGCCATTGCGCCTCGTCGACGGCACCCTGGTGACCCAGCTCGTTGTACAGCGCGTGGCTGGTGTGCGGGGTGATCGGGTAGAGCAGCAGCACGACAGCGTCCAGCGCTTCCTGCAGCAGGGCACGGTCGTTGTCGGTTTCCTGCGGCGCCTTGGTCAGCTTGTTCATCAGCTCCATCACGGCGGCGATGGCGGTGTTGAAGGTCTGACGGCGGCCGTAGTCGTCGGTGATCTTGGCGATGGTCTGGTGCAGGGCACGACGCAGCGCTTTCTGATCGTTGGTCAGGCTGGCGATGTCGAGCTTGGGCGCCGGGCCTTTGGCCACGTGCTCCTGAGCCAGCTTCCACAGACGCTTGATAAAGCGCAGAGCGCCTTCCACACCGGATTCCTGCCACTCCAGGGTCAGCTCCGGCGGGGCCGCAAACATCATAAACAGACGCACGGTGTCGGCGCCGTACTTCTCCACCATCTCCTGGGGATCGATGCCGTTGTTCTTGGACTTGGACATCTTGGTCATGCCGGCGTGCACCAGCTCGCGACCGTCGGCGTCCATCGCCTTGGTGATGTTGCCCTTGGCGTCCCGCTCCAGCGTGACATCGGTGGGCGCAACCCAGACGCGCTGGCCGTTGTCACCGGTGTAGTAGAAAGCGTCACACAGCACCATGCCCTGACACAGCAGACGCTTGGCCGGCTCGTCGGAGTTCACCAGGCCGGCGTCCCGCAGCAGCTTGTGGAAGAAGCGGAAGTAGAGCAGGTGCATGTTGGCGTGTTCGATACCGCCGATGTACTGGTCGACCGGCAGCCAGTAGTTGGCTTTGGACGGGTCCAGCATCTGGTCGTCGGTGCCCACACTGGTGTAACGGGCGTAGTACCAGGAGGACTCCATAAAGGTGTCGAAGGTGTCGGTTTCGCGGGTGGCTTTCTGACCGTTGATGGTGGTCTCGGCCCAGGACTTGTCCGCCTTGATGGGGCTGGTTACGCCGTCCATCACCACGTCTTCCGGCAGGATAACCGGCAGGTCTTCCGCAGGTACGGTAACGGTTTCGCCGTTCTCCAGGGTGGCCATCGGGATGGGCGCGCCCCAGTAGCGCTGACGGGACACACCCCAGTCGCGCAGGCGGAAGTTGGTGGTCTTGTGGCCTTTGCCCAGCTCACCCAGCTTCTCGGCGATGGCGTTCAGGGCAGCGTCGAACTCCAGACCGTCGAACTCACCGGAGTTGAACAGGATACCTTTGTCGGTGTATGCCTGCTCTGAGATGTCCAGTTCGCTGTCCTGCGGTTTGATCACGCCTTCGATAGCCAGGCCGTATTTGGTGGCAAATTCGTAGTCACGCTGGTCGTGAGCAGGCACCGCCATCACGGCGCCGGTGCCGTAGTTCATCAGTACGAAGTTAGCGACCCACACCGGCACTTTGCGGCCGGACAGCGGGTGAATGGCATAGAGGCCGGTGGCCATGCCTTTCTTCTCCATGGTGGCCAGCTCAGCTTCGGCGACCTTGGTGTTCTTGCATTCATTGATGAAGGCGGCCAGTTCCGGGTTGGACTCGGCGGCTTTTTCGGCCAGCGGGTGACCGGCGGCGATGCCGACGTAGGTCACGCCCATCACGGTGTCCGGACGGGTGGTGTAGATGGCAAAGGACTCGTCCATGCCGTCGACGTCGAAGGTCATCTCAACGCCTTCGGAGCGGCCGATCCAGTTGCGCTGCATGGTTTTGACCATCTCCGGCCAGCCTTCCAGCTGGTCCATGTCGGACAGCAGTTGATCGGCGTAGTCGGTGATTTTGATGAACCACTGCGGGATCGCTTTCTGCACCACTGGGGTGTCACAGCGCCAGCAGCAACCGTCAACCACCTGCTCGTTGGCCAGAACGGTCTGGTCGTTCTCACACCAGTTCACGGCGCTGGTCTTTTTGTAGATCAGGCCCTTGTTGTACAGCTCGGTGAAGAACCACTGTTCCCAGCGGTAGTAATCCGGCTTACAGGTGGCCAGCTCGCGGCTCCAGTCGTAGCCAAAGCCCAGCATCTTCAGCTGGCCTTTCATGTATTCGATGTTTTCGTAGGTCCACGGGCCCGGCGCGGTCTTGTTCTTGATGGCGGCGTTTTCCGCCGGCAGACCGAAGGCGTCCCAGCCGATGGGCTGCAATACGTTTTTGCCCTGCAGTCGCTGGAAGCGGCTGATCACATCACCAATGGTGTAGTTGCGCACGTGGCCCATGTGCAGTCGGCCACTGGGGTAGGGGAACATGGAGAGGCAGTAAAACTTCTCCTTGCTCGGGTCTTCTTTGGCAACAAAGGTTTGGTTTTCATCCCAGTGCTTCTGCACCTGGGACTCGATCTGGGCGGGATTGTATTGCTCTTGCATCGACACGTCGGGAGTCCAAGATTGAAATTTGATTTCGAGCCAGAAGTCGGCCCAGCAAAGATCCTCATAGAATAACGCAGGAACTCAAGTGGCAACAAGGGCTGAACCCCAGCCCTCGCGCGGTCTGTTTATCCTGCAGCAGAAAACCGCCAGGGGCGGCGTTCTGGCGGCTTGGCTGCTGGACTCTGAGTCGGAGCTGACAGCGGATAACGGGAAGGGCGGGGCGGCTGCGGGTAAGCCCAAAAGGGGGAGCCCGCCGCTAAGAGCCGCTAAGGGACGGGACGCGAAATTTGACTGGCGATCCGATTGATGCTGATGGCTTTGTGCCTACAGGTCAATGAGTTGCGGGCTATCTTCAGGTGGCTGTTTGCGATTTGTTTGATCTGGGATCAGGCTTTAGTCAAAGGGTCTGTTCCAGGATCGGTTTTGCCCCGATCAACGGATGCGGGCATCGACGTCATATGCGATAACGGAAGGGAGACCGAGATATCGCTTTGACCTCACCAGACTGAGGAGGACGTTATGGGGATGGAATCAGGCCGGTTGATTCAACAATATGAGCAACTGCTCAATGAGATTGAGCGGCGTTTTCGTAATGACCCGGACCTGACGCTGGGCCAGCTCGATGCCGTACTGAAAGAGAGTCGGACCTATCTGTCGATGGAGTCGACGCTGAGCGCGGAGCAGATGGACCTGGTGGAGCAGTTTTTGCGCCGGGACCTGGCTGAGTATGCGCGTCAGCTGGAAAGCGGCGATGTGCCGGAGCCGGACAGCGTCTTTACGCTGGGATTGGAAAACAGCATCTGGAGCTGGCTGGTGGAGATCACCGACCGCAGTCAGATGGAGTGGCACGAGCTGAACGCTGAACTGCGCCACCAGGGCACCTTCCAGTCCGGCGAAGTGGTGGGGCTGGGTGAACTGGTGTGCGATAAGTGCGGCCATGTGATGGCGTTCTTCCATCCCGATACGCTGCCGAAATGTCCCAACTGTGACGGCGAGATGTTCTCCCGCCGGCCCCTGGAACCCTGAACTCAGGCATAAAAAAAGCCGGGCAATGCCCGGCTTTTTTGTTGGCTGCAACGAATCAGTCGATGCGCTTGTACTTGAGACGATGCGGCTCGGAGATGTCGATGCCTTGCTCTTTCTTCATCCAGTCGGCGTACTCGTTAAAGTTGCCTTCGAAGAAGTTCACCTTACCCTCATCACGGTAGTCCAGGATGTGGGTGGCCACGCGGTCCAGGAACCAGCGGTCGTGCGAGATCACCATGGCACAGCCCGGGAACTCCAGCAGGGCGTTCTCCAGTGCACGCAGGGTTTCAACGTCCAGGTCGTTGGTCGGTTCGTCGAGCAGCAACAGGTTGCCGCCGGCCTGCAGCAGCTTGGCCAGATGCAGACGGCCACGCTCACCACCGGACAGTTCACCCACCCGTTTCTGCTGGTCTGTGCCCTTGAAGTTAAAGCGGCTGACGTAGGCGCGAGCCGGGATCTCGAAGCCGCCGATCTTGAGGATATCCTGACCGTCGGAGACTTCCTGGAATACGGTTTTGCTGTCGTCCATGCTGTCGCGGAACTGGTCCACTGAGGCCAGCTTCACGGTATCGCCCAGCACAATGTCACCGGAGTCCGGGGTTTCCTGGCCGCTCAGCATGCGGAACAGGGTGGACTTACCGGCACCGTTGGGACCAATGATGCCGACGATGGCGCCTTTGGGCAGAGTGAAGGAGAGGTCGTCGATCAGTACACGGCCGTCGTAGGACTTGGTGAGGTTGTTGATCTCCAGCACCTTGTCACCCAGGCGCGGACCCGGCGGAATGAACAGCTCGTTGGTCTCGTTACGTTTCTGGTAATCGGTGCTGTTCAGCTCCTCAAAGCGGGACATACGGGCTTTGGACTTGGCCTGACGACCCTTCGGGTTCTGGCGAACCCACTCCAGCTCTTTCTGGATCGACTTCATACGCGCCTTCTCCTGAGCGGCTTCCTGCTCAAGACGGGCTTCCTTCTGTTCCAGCCAGGAGGAGTAGTTGCCTTCCCACGGAATGCCTTCACCACGGTCCAGTTCCAGGATCCAGCCTGCGGCGTTGTCCAGGAAGTAACGGTCGTGGGTGATCGCCACTACGGTGCCGGTGTATTCCACCAGGAAGCGCTCCAGCCACGCCACGGATTCGGCATCCAGGTGGTTGGTGGGTTCGTCCAGCAGCAGCATGTCCGGCTTTTCCAGCAGCAGACGGCACAGCGCCACGCGGCGGCGCTCACCACCGGAAAGGTTGGCAACTTTGGCGTCCCACGCAGGCAGACGCATGGCGTCGGCAGCACGCTCCAGCGCGTTGTCCAGGCTGTGGCCATCTTTGGCGGCGATGATGTTTTCCAGCTCGCCCTGCTCTTTGGCCAGGGCATCGAAGTCCGCGTTCTCGTCGGCATAGGCGGCGTACACCTCATCCAGACGGGTCAGCGCGTGCTTCACGTCGGCCACCGCTTCCTCGACCACTTCACGAACGGTCTTGGTCAGGTCCAGTTGCGGCTCCTGGGGCAGGTAGCCCACTTTGGTGCCGGGCTGGGGACGGGCTTCACCCTCGAACTCGGTATCCACGCCGGCCATGATCCGCAGCAGTGTGGACTTACCGGCGCCGTTCAGACCCAGAACACCGATTTTGGCGCCGGGGAAGAAAGAGAGGGAGATGTCTTTAAGAATATGGCGCTTGGGCGGTACCACCTTGCCCACGCGCAGCATGGAGTAGATAAACTGAGCCATTTTCAGGATGAACTAATGAGAAAATCAGGGGGCTGATTGTACCCCAGAACCTGCCTGGATGCGCACTGGCCTTTGGGATTTGATCATCTGGCGATATTACCGTCAGGTGTCGGAATCGTTGGGGACTGTGGTGGCTGGCCTACCTCTGTGCAGCATTTCACCTACCTTCTGATCAAAATTTGCCGCCTGCTTACAAAGCGTACGGAACCCCTTATTTCTCCTGCCTAAAACGAGAGCCATCGCACCTTTTTCCACCAGACCCGCTGGTACACTGCCCCCCGATTAAAAACCGAATAATAAGAATCATTATCATTTAATTCGATCACGACAGGGTGGTTTAGTACGATGAAGTCCCTTCCTTTTAGTTTGGTCAGCCTCGCTGTGATGTCAGCGATGGCCGCTCCGGTTATCGCCGAGGAAAAAGCCGAAGACGCTCCTGCGCACCGTCAGGCGCAGGAGGTCATGGTGATCTCCGGTTCCCGCCTGGAACAGAGCCTGGATCAGGTCGCCGGTTCCGTGGTGGTGATTGACGAAGAAACCATCGCCCGCGAGATGAGCACCGATTTTGCCACCCTGTTCCGCAATGAAGCGGCGGTGGATGTCAAAGGCGGTGCCGGCAAACCCACCACCGTGACCATTCGGGGCATCGGGGGTAACCGGGTGATGATGGTGAAAGACGGTGTGCGGGTGAACAACCAGTACGCCTCTCCGCTGGGCCCGGGTGCAGAAGGCACCGGCCGCGGCCTGACCGAGGTGGAAGGACTGAAGCAGGTGGAAGTGGTGAAGGCCGCCGCCTCCACCATGTACGGCTCAGACGCCCTGGGCGGTGTGGTGGTGATGACCACCAAAGACGCCTCCGACTACCTGATGGGTAACGACGTCTACTTTTCCGCCAACGCCGGTTACACCGGCATGAACAACGAATACAGCGGCGGCTTTACTGCGGCCAATGCACTGGGTGACTTCGAGAACCTGGTGAGCTACCAGCGTCGTTACGGTGAAGAGCAGCAAAACTACGATGAGACTCTGGCGCCCAGCGACCTGATTACCGACAGCGTATTGCTGAAGAGCAAGTACCACATCAACGACACCTCCAACATCCAGATGACCCTGGATTACCTGAATCAGCAGCTGGATCGCTGGGATAACCACCATCTGCGTCTGGAGTCTACGGACTACGACCGTCAGACCCAGGTGTTCAACGGTTCACTGCGTTACCGCTCAGACAAGGTGACCGCCGGCCACGACGCCATGGATGTGACCTTCTACTTTGGCTACACCGATCAGACGGAGCACCGTGACTACTACAAAGGTCGTCAGGGCACCCTGAACCGTGAGCTGGTTGAGGTGCGCGACTACGAGTTCAACGAAACCCGTTACGGCATGGCCAGTACCTTTGCCAAATACATTGGCAACGAGCGCTATGGCCACAACATTACCTACGGTCTGGACGTAGAAGGCTCCAACATCAGCCGCCCCCGTGAATACCTGGTGTATGACGGCAGCAGCTGGCAGCCCTCTGAAACCGACACTTTTGCCTTTGCTGACACCGACAGCCTGCGCGTTGGCGCCTTTATTCAGGACGATGTCACCCTGATGGATGGCAAGCTGAACCTGGTGGGCGGCCTGCGTTACGACTACTACCGCAACACGCCGGACCAGCAGCAGGCGGAAGACGCCGGCCGTGACCCGGCAGACTTTGAGGCGATGAGTGACGGCTTCTGGTCGCCGAAGCTGGGCATGGTGTACCACCTGACCGACAGCGTGGGCGTCTATGCCCAGTATGCCTACGGCTACAAGATGCCGACCCCGGACCTGAAATGGGGTGAGCTGGAGATCCAGGATGGCGCCATGCCACTGGTAAAAGTGCTGGCCAACTACGACCTCGAATCCGAGGAGTCTCACACCATTGAGATGGGCGTACGTGGCAACCACAGCAACACCAGCTATGAACTGACCGCCTTCTACACCAAGGCCAACGACTACATCGACTGGGAATTTGTCCGCTGTGTCCCTCACTGCATGGGCTATCCAGAGTCGCTGGAATACCGTTATATCAACCGCGACCACGTCACTCTGTACGGCTTTGAAGCCCAGGGCAGCCACTGGCTGACCCGTGATCTGGAACTGTGGGGCAACGTGGCGGTGACCTACGGCGAAGATGAGAACGGCAATGACCTGAACAGCGTCAGCCCGGTCAAGGGTAACGTCGGCGCCAACTACTACACCCAGTTGTGGCATCGTCCGGCCGATCTCGGCCTGGCCGTTCGCTTTGCCGGCAAGATGGACCGCACCACCGATCTGGATGTGATACCGGGCAACGATTACTACAACGAAGTGTTCAACACCGCGGGATATGCGGTGGTGGATCTCACCATGGGCATGGAGCTGAGCCAGAACTGGCGTCTGCGTGCCGGCGTATTCAACCTGCTGGATAAGGAATACCTCGAGTACGCCGATGTGGCCGGTCAGGCCAAAGCGCTGCTGGAAAGTGTCGGCACCTACGAGAATGACCTGACCCAGCCGGGTCGGTACGTCAACGTCAGCGTGAAATACACCTTCTGATGCCAGGGCGGGCCCCGGGCCCGCCCAAGCCCCGAATTGAGATGGACAATCCGATGAAAAAGTTACCAATCCTGGCCGCCATGGCGCTGGCCCTGACCGGCTGTGACAGCAACAACCCCAACGACAACCCGAAACCGGGCGATGGCTGGCCGCCGGCGGCCGAGCTGAAAAAAGGCCTCTATGTGGCCAGCGTGGACTTCCCCAACTGCGGCATTCCCGGTGTCGAGTTCAACTTCCAGAACGCCGCGGGTGAAAACCTGCCGATGACCGACGACCAGGGCCAGCCAGCGGAGTATGGCTATACCGATGCCCGTGGTGGTATCTACCTGGAGTCGGTGCCGGAAGGCGCCAAGTACGTCACCTACTACTACCGTCCCGATGGCGACGGCCACATCCGCTGGGAAGTCACCAGCTATGAACTGGCGATGCTGCAAAGCGCCACCAAGGCTCTGGTGCACTCCCTGCACATCAGCGATGCGCCGGTGGATCCGAGCTGCCCGGACAACGTGATTCAGGGTCTGGAAAAGCGCCTGAGCCTGACCAACGACCATCTCGGTTCCGCCTCGATGGCTGTGGCCGCAAATGGCCAATTGCCGGGAGCGGCGGAAGGCCAGCTGAATCTGGCGGAGGAGTCGCCGATTCTGGCCACCGTTTATGACGAAGCGGGCGTAATGGTTGGCGTCGACTTTGCCGACAGCCGGGACATTGATAACAATGCCACGCTCAGCATTGTCGCGCCCCATGCGCCGGAAACCCTGACGCTGGTGGATGAGGCGGGTGCCGATACCGTATCCCTTGAGTGGAACAGCTTCCCGTTGAACGCCGGGTTTGCGGCAACTCTGGTGGACGGTCAGGCGGCCAGCATCCCGACCCGTGCTGTGGGCGGTAAGGTGATGATCACCGCTGAGACCGCCGGCGAGGCGATGGACTTCTCCGTTCAGCGTGTGGAAGAGCGCTATGGCAACGCGGCACTGGCGGATCTGAGCCAGCACGTACTTGAGGTTGAGTTCCCCGAGTTCAACGCCATGTCGGGTGCGGACAACATGACCGATCTGAACTTCACCCTGGATGGCGAAGCGCAGGGCCAGTTTGCCGCGCATTACACCGCCCGCTACTACACCGGCAGCCAGATGGGACAGTGCCCGGCGGATCGCACCCTGTGTCGCTACATCCACCGCAACGTGTTCGCGATGACCGACAACGGCTACTTCCACGTGCCGGCGCTGCCAGCAGACATTGAGTTTTACTGGATGGGCGGCGGCCTGACCCGTCAGGGTTTCGTGGTGACTGACCAGACTGACGCCAGCTTCCTGAACACCCTGGCAGGCGGCGCGGCGAACGCCCTGATCGCCAACCAGCACTTTGCGCCGGATGGCACCGGTACCGGCTTTGACCTGCCGTTTACCCAAACCGAAACCGTCCCCGCAGCCGTGGTGGACCAGGACGAGTTTGAGCAGCGCTACAATCAGCCGTTCATTGGCTTCGGTCAGTTGAAAAAAGACCAGTAAACGTCAATCAGCGTAATAAACCGGGCCCAGGCCCGGTTTTTTTATGCCTGCCGGAAAAGAGATTTCGTTCACTCGTTATGGTCTTATCAGTGTGACCGTGGTCTCAAAAGCTTGGGTTGGCGTCGGCTTGGGAGTACACTGTGGCGCCAACCAAACCCCCTACACAGATCACACCGCCCAGGAGAGACGGATGCTGGATAGAAAGATGAACATCGCCGACTTTGACCCGGAACTGTTTGCCGCGATGGAAGCCGAAAAGGTGCGCCAGGAAGAGCACATCGAGCTTATTGCTTCTGAGAACTACACCAGCCCCCGCGTGCTGGAAGCTCAGGGCTCCCAGCTGACCAACAAGTACGCTGAGGGTTACCCGCACAAGCGCTACTACGGTGGTTGTGAGCACGTTGATGTGGCCGAGGAGCTGGCCATCGAGCGTGCCAAGCAACTGTTCGGCGCTGACTACGCCAACGTGCAGCCGCACTCCGGCTCCCAGGCCAACGCCGCCGTGTTTATGGCGCTGCTGCAGCCGGGCGACACCGTACTGGGCATGAGCCTGGCCCACGGTGGCCACCTGACCCACGGTGCGCACGTCTCCTTCTCCGGCAAGATCTACAACGCGGTGCAGTACGGCATCACTCCGGAAACCGGTGAGATCGACTACGCCGAAGTGCGCGCTCTGGCGCTGGAGCACAAGCCGAAGATGATCATCGCTGGCTTCTCCGCCTACTCCGGCGTGATCGATTGGGCCAAGTTCCGTGAGATTGCCGACGAAGTGGGCGCTTACCTGTTTGTGGATATGGCCCACGTTGCCGGCCTGATCGCAGCGGACGTTTACCCCAACCCGCTGCCGCACGCCCACGTGGTGACCACCACCACCCACAAGACCCTGGCCGGCCCCCGTGGCGGTCTGATCCTGTCTGCCATTGGTGACGAAGCGGTGTACAAGAAACTGAACTCCGCGGTCTTCCCCGGTGGTCAGGGTGGCCCGCTGTGTCACGTTATCGCGGCCAAGGCCGTGGCCTTCAAAGAAGCCCTTCAGCCGGAGTTCAAAGCCTACCAGCAGCAGGTAGTGAAGAACGCCCAGGCGATGGCTGAAACCTTTATCAGCCGTGGCTACAAAGTGGTTTCCGGTGGCACTCAGAACCACCTGTTCCTGCTGGACCTGATCGACAAGGACATCACCGGTAAAGATGCGGACGCCGCCCTGGGCCGCGCCAACATCACCGTGAACAAGAACTCCGTGCCGAACGATCCCCGCAGCCCCTTCGTGACCTCCGGTCTGCGCATCGGTACCCCGGCGTTGACCCGTCGTGGCATCAACGAAGGCGAAGCCCGTGAGATGACCGGCTGGATCTGCGACATCCTGGATAACTTCGGCGATGAAGCCGTGGTTGAGCGCGTCAAGCAGCAAGTGCTGGAGCTGTGTCAGCGCCATCCCGTTTACGCGTAAGGGATTGGTTTCCAGAGCGTGACCGAGCCCGCCATTTTGGCGGGCTTTTACGTATCTGCGTGTTAACCCCAAGCGGAATTTTCGATATGCTTTGCCGACAGTTAATCCTGCGGTAATCCCATTCCCCAATCGTTGGAGGAGCAATGCACTGTCCCTTCTGTGCGGCCACCGATACCAAGGTGATCGATTCCCGGCTGGTGGCGGATGGCCATCAGGTCCGTCGGCGTCGTGAGTGTCTGACCTGCCATGAGCGCTACACCACCTTTGAAACCGCCGAGTTGGTGATGCCCCGGTTGATCAAATCCGATGGCACCCGGCAACCCTTTGACGAAGAGAAACTGCGTCGGGGCATTCAGCGAGCGCTTGAAAAGCGCCCGGTGGGGGCCGAGCAGGTGGAGCAGGCGATCTCGAAGATCAAATCCGCGTTGCGGGCCACCGGCGAGCGGGAGGTCAGCTCCGAGCTGGTGGGCAACCTGGTGATGGAGCAGCTGCTGCCATTGGACAAGGTGGCCTACATCCGCTTTGCTTCGGTTTACCGCGCCTTTGACGATCTGTCCCAGTTTGGTGAAGCCATCGCCAGTTTGGAAAAACGTTGATGTTCTCTTGTGACGACGCCCGCCATATGGCGCGGGCGCTGGAGCTGGCCCGCAAAGGCCAGCTCACCACCCGGCCCAATCCTCGTGTTGGCTGCGTCCTGGTTAAGGATGGCGCCGTTATCGGCGAGGGCTACCACATGCGGGCCGGTGGACCTCACGCTGAGGTGCACGCTCTGCGGGCCGCTGGCGATGCAGCCCGGGGGGCGACCGCCTATGTCACCCTCGAGCCCTGCAGCCACTATGGCCGGACGCCGCCCTGCTCCCAGGCGCTGATTGACGCCGGTGTGGCCCGTGTGGTCGCCGCGATGGTGGATCCCAATCCCCAGGTGGCAGGCCGAGGCCTGAAGATGCTGGTGGACGCGGGGATCGTGGCGGAGCACGGTTTGATGGCGGCGGAAGCGGAAGCGGTCAATCCCGGTTTTATGAAGCGGATGCGCACCGGCCTGCCGCTTGTGCGGGTAAAGCTGGCATCCAGCCTCGACGGACGGACCGCGCTGGCCAACGGCGAATCCAAGTGGATCACCGGGCCGGAAGCTCGCGCGGACGTGCAGCGTCTGCGCGCCATCAGCGATGCGGTGATCACCGGTGCGGACTCCGTGCTGGCGGACAACCCCAGCATGAATGTGCGCCATGGCGAGCTGGGTCACTGGCAATCCCGCATCGATGCCGATGCTCTGATGCAGCCGCTACGGGTGGTGGTGGATGGCCGGGCACGACTGGCACCGCCGCTGAAACTGCTGGAGAGCGAGGGGCCGCTGATGCTGGCGACCCTGGGCGACTATCCGGCCGACTGGCCAGAGGCGGTGTCGGTGTGGCAGGCGGCGGACAACGGCGCCGGTAAGGTGGACCTGACCGAACTGCTGAAAGAGCTGGCCCGCAGGGAGATGAATGAAGTGCTGGTGGAGGCGGGCTCCGCACTGGCCGGTGCGTTTATTGCGCAAGGCCTGTGGGACGAGCTGTGGCTCTACCAGGCACCAAAATTGATGGGCAGCGAGGCGCGAGGTCTGGTAGCCTTGCCCGCCTGCGAGAACATGGCGCAAGTGGCGTCGCTGTCGGTAAAAGATGTTCGGCGGGTGGGGGCGGATCTGCGTCTTATTCTGACCCGCCAGGAGAAGGTGTAATGTTTACCGGGATCATTGAAGCGGTAGGAACCCTGCGCAAACTGGAGCCTCGGGGCGGCGATCTCCGCCTGACCGTGGCCACCGGCAAACTGCCGATGGCGGATGTCCAGCTGGGTGACAGCATCGCCACCAATGGCGTCTGCCTGACCGTGGTTGAGATGGGCGCGGAGCACTACGTCGCTGACGTCAGTGCGGAGACCCTGGCTCTGACCAACTTCCCGCACTACGCGGTGGGACAGAAGGTCAACCTGGAGCGGGCTGTAACCCCGTCCACCCGCCTTGGCGGGCATCTGGTCAGCGGCCATGTGGATAGCACCGCAGTGGTGCTGTCCCGTGAAGCCCGTGCCCGTGCCGTCGAATTCTGGCTGGAAGCGCCGGCTGAACTGGCCCGCTACCTGCCTCATAAAGGTTCCGTCACCATTGATGGGATCAGTCTCACCCTGAACGAAGTGGATGGGCCGAAGTTCCGTCTGACCATCGTCCCCCACACCGCTCAGGAAACCACCTTGATGGATTTGAAGGTGGGTGACCGCGTCAACCTGGAAGTGGACCTGCTGGCCCGTTACCTGGAACGCCTGATGCAACCGGCCCAAACTGAGACCGACTCCGGGTTGACCCTGGAGATGCTGGCCCGTGCCGGGTTTATGAAGTAATTGAGGAAAACCACAGTCATGGCACTGAATACGATCAACGAACTTATCGAAGACATCCGTCAGGGCAAGATGGTGATCCTGATGGACGATGAGGATCGGGAGAACGAAGGCGATCTGATCATGGCCGCTGAGGCGGTCACGCCGGAAGCGATCAACTTCATGGCCCGCTACGGCCGGGGTCTGATCTGCATGCCGATGAGTGCCGAGCGCTGCGACCGTCTGGGCCTGCACCAGATGGTAACCAATAACACCGAGCAGTACGGCACCGCGTTCACCGTTTCCATCGAAGCGGCGGAAGGGGTGACCACCGGCATCTCCGCGGCGGATCGCGCTCAAACCGTGCTGGCGGCGGTCGCCAAAGACGCCAAGCCCACTGACCTGGTTCAGCCGGGCCACATCTTCCCGCTGCGTGCGAAAGATGGCGGCGTACTGAACCGCGCCGGTCACACCGAAGCCTCCGTGGACCTGGCCCGCCTGGCCGGATTCGAATCCGCCGCCGTGATCGTGGAGATCCTGAACGAAGACGGCACCATGGCGCGCCGTCCGGAGCTGGAAGTGTTCGCCGCCGAGCACGACCTGAAGATCGGCACCATCGCCGACCTGATCGAATACCGCAACCACAATGAAACCACCATCACCCGTGAAGTGGCCTGCACCCTGCCTACCCGCTACGGCGAGTTTGATCTGGTCGGCTACCGCGACACCATTGATGGCCAGTTCCATGTGGCGCTGAGCAAAGGCCCGATTCAGGAAGACGTGCTGGTGCGCGTGCACCTGCATGACCCGATGAAAGATCTGTTGGGCAGCATTGGCGAAAGCGCCTGGCCGCTGGACACAGCCATGGCCCGCATTGCCCACGAAGGGGGAGTGCTGGTGATTCTGGGTCGCGAGACGGAAGCGGAAACGCTGGAGCATCAACTGCAAATCCTGTCTCAGGAGCAGCAGGGCCAGCGGGTACCCCGCAAAGCACAGGGCGCCTCCCGCACCGTTGGCGTCGGCTCGCAGATCCTGGCCGACCTGGGCGTCACCAAGATGCGCCTGCTGTCTGGCCCCAAGCGTTACCACGCGCTTTCCGGCTTTGGCCTGGAAGTCACCGAATACGTGCAAGAATAACGGGCATCGCGGGCGCTGGGATCAGGCGTCCGCTGTGCTATCATTACGCCACTTTTTTGCCCCCCTGCTGTGGGGGCACAGAAAAACACTACGGAAATGAAGATGAAGGTAATCGAAGGCAACATCGAAGCCAAAGGCGCTAAGATCGCTATTGTGGTCTCCCGTTTTAACAGCTTTATCGTCGACAGCCTGCTGGAAGGCGCGATCGATACCCTCAAGCGGTTCGGTCAGGTCAACGAAGAAGACATCACTGTTGTACGGGTTCCCGGTGCATTTGAGCTGCCGCTGGCTGCCCGCCGTATCGCTGCCAAGGGTGAGTTCGATGCGATCATCGCTCTGGGTGCTGTGATCCGCGGTGGCACTCCGCACTTCGACTTCGTTGCCGGTGAGTGCAACAAAGGACTGGCCCAGGTGATGCTGGAGTTTGATACTCCGGTTTCCTTCGGGGTACTGACCACCGACACCATTGAGCAAGCCATCGAGCGCGCCGGCACCAAAGCTGGCAACAAGGGCGGCGAAGCGGCCCTGGGCGCGCTGGAGATGGTTAACGTCCTTAATCAACTGGCCTAAGGCCGGAGAAATTTGTGAAGCCTTCCGAGCGTCGTAAGGCCCGCCGTTTGGCGGTGCAGGCCATCTATTCCTGGCAGATGAGCGGCAACCCGGTTGCCGATATTGAGCATGAGTTCCTGACCGAGCAGGACACCAAAGGGGCTGATCTGGCCTACTTCCGTGAACTGCTGGTGGGTGTGGTTTCTCAGGCGTCCAACCTGGATGCCAAACTGAAGCCCAACCTGGCTCGCCTGGTGGAAGAGGTGGATCAGCTGGAGCTGGCCATCCTGCGCCTGGGTGCCTTTGAACTTATGCATCGGGACGATGTCCCGTACAAAGTGGTGATCAACGAAGCCATTGAGCTGGCAAAAGCCTTTGGCGCGGAAGAGAGCCACAAGTTCGTCAACGGGGTACTGGACAAGTTGTCCATTTCCCTCCGACGTTAAGCGGACAGGAAGACAGGGAGCGCGGCCACATCAGGTGGCCGTGTCGCGTTATGGGATCCGAATTTGATGTCATCAAGCGCTACTTCGATCGCCCGGTACACCGTAAAGATGTGCTGAAGGGTATCGGAGACGATGGCGCACTTCTGGCGTTACCGGCCAACTGTGAGCTGGTGATCTCCACCGACACGCTGGTGTGCGGTACCCACTTTTTACCGGACATTGCACCGGCAGACCTCGCTCACAAAGCGGTCGCAGTAAACCTCAGTGATCTGGCGGCGATGGGCGCCGAGCCGGCCTGGATGACCCTGGCCATCACGCTGCCGGAAGAGGACGCGCCGTGGCTGGAGGCGTTCTCTGAAGGCCTGCATGAAATCTGCCAGTACTACGGTGTCGCACTGGTGGGCGGTGATACCACCCGCGGGCCGCTGAGCCTGACGGTGACGGTGCATGGCCATCTGCCTCAGGGCAAAGCCTTGCTGCGCAGTGGCGCCCGCATCGGTGACTGGATCTACGTGACCGGAAACCTCGGTGACAGCGCCGCCGGGTTGCAGTGTTTGCTGGGCCAGCTTGAGGCCGGTGCGGAGGAGCGTGACTACCTGTTGGAGCGTCATCTGCGACCGCGTCCCCGGTTGTTGGCTGGGCGGGCCTTGCGGCATCACGCCTCCAGCGCCATGGACCTGTCCGACGGGCTTTCCTCCGATCTGGGCCATATTCTGGTTGCCTCTGGTGCCGGTGCCCAAATTGAGTTGAACCAGTTACCGATGTCAGCGGTGCTGAAATCGGTGGTGTCAGCAGAGCGGGCGATCGAGCTGGCGTTGGCCGGTGGTGAGGATTACGAACTGCTGTTTACCGTTCCTGAAGCGGAGAAGGGTGCCCTGGCCACCGCCTTGGCGGAAACCGGCATCAATCACACCTGCATTGGCCAGATGGTGGCGGGTGAGGGGATCCGTTACCTGAGGGATGGTGAACCGGTTGAGATCGCTCTGTCCGGTTACGATCACTTTAAGGAGTCAGAATGAGCCGCATTGCGGATCGTTTGCCGGGGCTGAACCTGGCCAACCCGGTGCATTTCCTTGCTGTCGGGTTTGGTCTGGGCCTGGCGAAGAAAGCCCCGGGCACCTGGGGCACCCTGGCCGCCCTGCCGTTTTATTTTCTGATGGCGGATCTGAGCCTGCCGCTCTATCTGGGCATCACCGCCCTGTTTGGGGTGGTTGGCATCTATCTCTGTGGCAAAACCGCAGAGGACATGAACACTCATGACCACCCGGCCATTGTCTGGGATGAGGTGGTGGGTATGCTGATCGCCATGGTGATGCTGCCTGCGGGCTGGGAGTGGATTGTCGGGGCTTTCCTGGCGTTCCGCTTCTTTGACATCCTCAAGCCCTGGCCCATTCGCCTGTTGGACCAACACGTCCACGGCGGACTGGGGATCATGATTGACGATGTGCTGGCGGGGATCTTCGCCCTTGGCGTGGTGCAACTCGCTGCCCATTTCCTGCTCTGACTCAGCTGACACACACAAAAAAGCCGCCCCGAGGGCGGCTTTTTTATTGCTGACGTTCAGTGCTCAGCGGCGTCACCCGGGGGCTCGGCCTGGCTGGCTTGCTGAGCCGCCTCCTGGGCCTCGATTTCCGCCCGCTCCGCCTTTGAGATGTAACGCGGCTTGTTGCTGTTGGTGGCTTTTTTGGCCCGGGCCTTTTTGGCCTGCTTCAACAGCGTCTGCTTTACCTTTTTCTTGCGGTTCATGAGGATCACTCCTCGGACAGCGATACGCCAATGTTGGAGACGGCGTCGTCCCGCAACTCTTTACGCAGTCCTTTGATGGCTTCGGCGTCCTGACGGCTCAGTTCCTCCACCAGTGTCAGCAGTTCAGACTGCAGTTCGCGCTCACCCTGCATCAGCGGGTGGGCAAAGATAAAGTCGTCCAGTGCGTCTTCATCGTCAAAATCCGGTTGCTCACTGGCTTCAATAAAGGCGGCAACGGTGCTGCTGGACAGCTTGGAGATGTTGACCAGATCCGCTTCCACTTTCTGCTGCAGTGCGGTCAGGATGGTGCTGATCGCCATCAGGGCATCTGAGGCGGGGTACACCCCGTAGAATTCGTGAACCTGTGGGTCCGGCATCAGCTCTTCGAGCTGATCCAGCATGCGGTCGTAGTTCAGGCGGATCTCTTTGCTGTAGAGGGATTGCCACAGCATGTCCATCTGCGTCACGACCTTGTCCGCGCCTTCCGCTTCGGTGATGTCGGCGAACAGCAGGTAGTTGGGGAGCATGCGCTCCGCCAGGGCCGTGGCAAACAGGGTTTTCTGCCAGAGATCGAGCGTTTTGATTCGGCTGAAAAAGCCTTTTTTTGCAGTCATGTGTGTGTCCGTCAGGCCGCCAGAATGGCTTTGGCGGCGGATTCTACTTTATCCAGCTCATCACGCAACTCCAGCAACTCAGGCTGAAGTGCTTCGGCGGAGCCGCCCTGTTTCAGCGCGGCTTCAAGCTGGGCACAGAGTTTTTGCAGTGCCGGCACCCCAGAATAGCAGGTGGCGCCGTGCAGTTTGTGAATGGCGCGGGCCAGCTCCTGGTCGCTTTGCGCCTGATCCAGCTGCTGTCGGGTATCCGGAATGCTGTCCAGCAGCATCGCTAACATCTCCCTGGCCAGATCGGCGTTGCCACCTGCCTGGGTCAGCGCTAATGACCAATCCACCACTGAGTTGCTGCTCTTGGGGGCACGCACCCAGCGCATGAGCACCTGACGCAGGTCGGATTCGTCAATCGGTTTGGTCAGATAGTCGTCCATCCCGGAAGCCAGGATCTTTTCCCGCTCATCGCCCATCGCGTGGGCCGTCACGGCGATAACCGGGCTGTGCCGGCTGCGCGAATCGAGCCGGATTGTCTGGGTTGCCATCAGGCCGTCGATGTCCGGCATCTGAATGTCCATAAAGATGGCATCGTAGCTGTGGGTCTGGCACAGCTCGATCGCCTGCTGACCGCCGGTTGCGGTATCCACGTCCACGGCGAGTTCGCGCAGCAGGGTAGCAATCAGCTTCAGGTTGGCCGGGTTGTCGTCCACCGCCAGAACCTTCAGTGAGGATTGGAGCTGGGGCGTGCTCACCTCTTCCGGCAGCGGTGCCGGGGCCAGCTCTTCCAGGCTCAGGCCGATGAAAAGCCGGCGCTGGCTGAGCGGCAGAGCCACCAGCCGGGCTTTGCCCTGATCCGCCATCTGACGGGCCCAGGACACCGGCTGGCCTTCGCACAGCAGCACCAGTTGCCCGCCTTTGGCTTCAATGGTGGGTAGAATCGCGGCCAGCGCATCATAAGAGGGCACGCTGCGGGTGGCGATCAGGGTGTAATCCATGGGGGGCTCGGCCACCAGAGTATCGGACAGCGCGAGCAGGGTGCCGGTGGCTTTGGGCATCATATCCCACTGCTCCAGCTGTCGGGTCAGGGCGGTGCGGCTAAGGCGTCGGCCTTCCAGTACGGCAACGCTGGCGCCCCTCAGTGGCGCCCGGGCCAGTGGATCGCTGATGGAGAAGCCGCTCTTTTCGATGCTCAGGGTAAACCAGAAGGTGGAGCCCTGGTCTTTATGGGAGGTAAAGCCGATCTGCCCTTCCATCTGGTTCACCAGGCGTTTGGTGATCACCAGCCCCAGCCCGGTACCGCCAAAGCGTCGGCTGACGGAGCTGTCGCCCTGACCGAAAGGCTGGAACAACATCGCTTGCTGGTCTTCGGCAATGCCGATGCCGGTATCAGAGACTTCCGCACGCAGCAGTACCCGGTCAGCGCTCTCGTCCGCCAGATCAATGCTGAGGCGCACGCTGCCTTTATGGGTGAACTTGATGGCGTTGCCCATCAGGTTGGTGATCACCTGCTGGATCCGCAGGACGTCACCGCACAGGCTGTCCGGCACCCGTTCGTCGATCTCCACCACCATCTCCAGCTCCTTGTCGTAGGCGGAGCCAGAGAGCAGAGTGAGGGTTTCATCCAGCGCATCACGCAAAGCGAAGGGCACGTTGTCCAGCACCATCTTGCCCGCTTCCAGCTTAGAGAAGTCGAGGATGTCGTTGATGATGGAGAGCAGGTTGGAGGCGCTGCGTTCGATGGTCCGCAGATAATCTTTCTGATTGTCGTGAAGCGGGGTTTTCAGCAGTTGGCGGGTAAAGCCAATAACGCCATTGAGCGGGGTGCGGAGCTCGTGGCTCATGTTGGCGAGGAACTCAGATTTGATCCGGCTGGCTTCCAGCGCGCGCTTCTTGGCGATGTCCAGCTCCACGTTCTGGATCTCGATCTGCTCCAGCGTTTCCCGCAGGTCCGAGGTGGCCTGGTCGATGTTCTGTTGCATCTCGTTGTGGTATTCCGCCAACGACGCTGCCATGGCATTGATGCCGCGCTTGAGGTGGTCCAGCTCGCCGATCAGGTCCCCCTCAAGCCGTGTGTCCAGTTTGCCTTCGCGGATTTTGGCCACCGCCCGCACCATCTCGGTGATGGGCTGGGTGACGTTTTTCAGCAGGCGGAAGGTGAACAGCAGGTTCAGCTGCACACCGATCAGGACGATGATAAAGGCAGCAACGGCGGCCCGGTACTGCTCCAGCAGCGCTTCATGCTTGTTGAGCTGGAGCGCGATGTAGCCCAGTTGGGTCAATCGGTTGGCGCCCAGGGCCGATGCGGTGCCTTCACTCATGACCGGCGTGCGCAACACCAGGGTGTCACCAAAATGCTCCACCTGGGTGCCCTGATTCAGGTCCCGGTTTTCCGGCAGCTTGATCAGTTCGAAATCGCGATGATACTTACTGCTGACGAAAATCTGGTTCTGGTTGTCGAACACAGCGATGGACTGGACCAGTCCGGAGTTTTGACGGTGGGTAAGGTCAATCAGGCGTTTGGTGTATTCCCGATTGTTCATCAGCAGGCCGTATTCGCTGGCGATGGCCAGTGGCTCGATGATGTTGGTGCCCTGGCGCAGCAGGGTGTGCTCCAGTTCGGAGAATCGACTGGAGGTGAAATAGCCCCCCAGCAGCAGGCCCACCAGCATGGTCGGCGCCAAAGCCAGCACCAGTACCCAGGTGCGCAGACTGTATTTGGTCACCGTTTTCATCTATGGGACAATGCTCCCCTTATCCATTGGTCGGGCCGTGCTCGATCCCCCTATTGTAATCATTGACGCTTTCCATGGCACAGTTTTATTCCGCAAAGTCCAACAAAACAAAGCACTTGTCCCAGAAAATTACCCTGACGCCCCACGCGTTGGACCATCAGGGGCAAGCCGTGGCCGACCATCAGGGCAAGGTGGTGTTTGTGCCCGGGCTGCTGCCGTCGGAGCAGGCTCAGGTGCAACTGGTGGAGAACAAGGCCAGATTCGCCCGGGCCAAAGTGGTGAAGCGGCTGAGCGATCACCCACAGCGCATTACGCCGCCGTGCCCCCATTTTGCCCGTTGTGGCGGTTGCCAGCTTCAGTTTGCACCGTCAGCGCTGCAACAGGAGCTGAAACAGGATGCGTTGGCCAAGGTGGTGACCAAGCTTTCCGGCCTGGCGCCTCAGCAGTGGGCTGAGCCGCTGGCCGGGCCGGAATGGGGTTACCGTCGCCGGGCCCGGATTGGGGCCCGGGTGGAGCAGGGCGGTCTGGTGCTGGGTTTCCGTCAGGAGGGGAGCAATAAGCTCACCCCGATTGATCGCTGCCCGGTGCTGGCGGCGTCACTGTCCCAGCTGATTACACCGCTGCAAACGTTGCTGGCGCCGCTGAAACTGGCGCGTCATTTGGGGCATGTCGATCTGATGCTGGCCAGTGAGGGCCCGGTGGTGCTGCTGCGTCTGATGCGGCCACTGCGCCAGGATGAACAGGTCGTGCTGAGTGACTTTGCCCAGTCTAATGCGGTGCAGATTCTGATTCAGGGGGAGACCCTGACCACGCTGGCGGGCGAGCCCGTGGCCCCTTTGCACTACGGCATTGGTGAAAACCGGCCCGAGCCCGCCTTCCTGCCGGGCGATTTCTTCCAGGTTAATGACGCGGTCAACCAGGCGATGATCACTCAGGCGATCGACTGGCTGCAGCCGAAGCCGGACGAAAAGGGACTCGATCTGTTTTGCGGTGGCGGCAACTTTACCTTTGCCCTGGCGGGATTGAGTAAAGAGGTGATCGGCGTGGAAGGCGTGCCCGCTATGGTGGAGCGAGCACGGCAGCGTGCGTCAGAACTGGCGCTGGAACACCTGCGTTTCGAGTACGCCGATCTGAACGGAGAAGCCCCGCGAGCCGACTGGTTAAAGGCGGTGGACTGGGTGCTGCTGGACCCGGCTCGTGCCGGTGCGCCCGGGGTGATGGAGTGGCTGGCGAAACTGCGCCCTGGCCGGATACTTTATGTGGCCTGCAACCCAGCCAGCCTGGGACGCGACGGGAAAGTGCTCGGGCAGTACGGCTATCGTCTGACAAAGCTTGGACTGGTGGACATGTTCCCTCATACTCATCACCTCGAGTCAATGGCTCTGTTTGAGCCGGACGTCACAAAACATCCTAAGTAGTTGGTTGCGCAAGGAGGGGAACGCACACCATGGTATCGGTTCGTCAAATCCATTTTGGGGACTCACCCCAGGCACTGGTGCAGTGGCTGGATGGCCTGGGTCTGACTCATCAGCAGCAAGAGGGGCTGAGCGACTGTTATCGCTACTGCGAGAGCCTCCCCTGTACTGACGCATCGCTGATGGAAGCCCGCCTGATGCGGGCGCGGGAGATGATCGAGATCCTGCTTCCCCTCAATATGGATCTGGAAACCCTGAAGGCCAGCCTGCTCTACGTGATGCTGGATGCGAACCTGCTGGATGCGGAAACCCTCGAGGAGACTCAGGGCAGCGCCATGGCGACGCTGGTGCAGTCGGTGGTGGTGATGGACGCCATCCGTACCCTGCGTCAGCAAAGCGCTCCGGGCGCCAACCAGATTGAAAACCTCCGCAAGATGCTGCTGGCCATGGTGGAGGATGTCCGGGCGGTGGTGATCAAACTGGCGGAAGCCGTGGTCCTGCTGCGCGAAGTGAAAAACGCCGATGAAGAGACCCGTGTGGTGCTGGCCCGGGAAGTGCGCGATGTGCACGCTCCGCTGGCCAACCGCCTTGGTATTGGTCAGCTGAAGTGGGAGCTGGAAGATCTGGCGTTCCGCTATCTGCATCCGGACACCTACATGGAGATTGCGCACTGGCTGGACGGCAAACGGATCGACAGGGAACAGTACATCGACCTTTTTGTCTCCGGCTTGCAAAGCAATCTCGACGAGGATGGCATCCGCGCTGAAGTGTACGGCCGTCCCAAGCACATCTACAGCATCTGGCGGAAGATGCAGAAAAAGAACCTCGCCTTTGACGAGTTGTTCGATGTGCGTGCGGTCCGGATCATCGCCGAGCGTCTGCAGGACTGCTACGGCGCGCTCGGTGTGGTGCACACCCACTGGCGTCACCTGCCCAACGAATTCGATGACTACATCGCCACGCCCAAGCCCAATGGTTACCAGTCGATCCACACAGTGGTGATGGGGCCGGAAGGCAAGACTGTTGAGATTCAGATCCGTACCCGTGAGATGCACGAGGACGCGGAGCTGGGCGTGGCGGCACACTGGAAATACAAAGAGGGCGCCGGCGGTAAGCAGGGGGGCTTCGAAGAGAAGATCAACTGGCTGCGTAAGATCCTGGCCTGGCAGGAAGACGTGGTGGAAGCGGGCAACCTGGTTGAGGAGATCCGCTCCCAGGTGTTCGAAGACCGGGTTTACATCTTTACCCCGAAAGGGGAGGTGGTGGACCTGCCTGCCGGCTCCACCGTGCTCGACTTTGCCTATTACATCCACTCTCAGGTGGGCCACAAGTGCATCGGGGCCAAGATCGATGGCCGCATTGTGCCTTTCACCACCACGGTGGAAACCGGGCAGCGGGTGGAGATCATCACCGCCAAGCAACCCAACCCTAAGCGTGACTGGCTGAACCCCAATCTGGGTTACATCAAAACCAGTCGGGCCCGCAGCAAAATCCAAAGCTGGTTCAAGCAGCAGGATAAAGACAAGAATATCGCCGCAGGCCGCGACATGCTGGAAGCGGAGCTGACCAAAGTCGGCCTGTCACTGGCGGACACCGACAGCGCCATTGAGCGCTTCAATATGCACAGCCTGGATGACCTGCTGGCTGCGGTCGGTGGTGGTGACGTGCGCCTGAATCAGGTCGTGAATCATCTGCAAAGCCGGCTTCAGCGGGAAGAGTACGACGAAGAGCAGGCGCTGGAAGATCTGATCGCCAAGCCGACAGCCCGTCGTCGCAGTCAGGGCCACATTGAAGTGAACGGCGTCGGCAATCTGCTGACCCATATGGCCAAGTGCTGTGAACCCCTGCCGGGCGACAGCATCTACGGCTTTATTACCCAGGGCCGAGGGGTGTCCGTACACAGGGAATCCTGTGAACAGCTGAACAGCCTGCTGGAACGCCACCCAGAGCGGGGCGTTGAAGTGGTCTGGGGCGAGAACTACAGCGGTGGCCACAGCGTCAGCCTGCGAGTGGTGGCCAATGATCGTTCCGGTCTGTTGCGCGACATCACCACGCTGCTGGCCAATGAAAAGAGCAATGTGCTGGAGATGCGCAGCCGCTCCGACACTAAGCAACAGACGGCGTCCATCGATCTCAAGATGGAGCTGTACAACATGGAATCTCTGAGCCGGATCCTGAGCCGACTCAGCCAGCTTCCCGGTGTGATTGAGGCGATTCGACTGTGAGCCATACCCTGCCTGATACCCCGGTAGAACGCCTGCTGGCGATCATGGCGGCGCTGCGCGACCCCGCGCAGGGCTGCCCATGGGACCGCAAGCAAACCCTGGCCAGCATCGTGCCTCACACCCTGGAGGAGGCGTACGAGGTAGCCGACGCCATTGAGCGCAACGATCTGGACGAGTTGCCCGGAGAGCTGGGCGACCTGCTGTTCCAGGTGGTGTTCTATGCCCGCATCGCTGAGGAGAGCGGCCAGTTCGACTTTATTGAGGTGGTCAGCCGCCTGAACGACAAACTGGTGCAGCGCCACCCTCATGTGTTTGCCGGCCTGGCTGCGGATGAAGCCACCATCAAAGCCAACTGGGAGAGTGGCAAGGCCCAGGAGCGTGCGGACAAATCGCTGCATTCTGCGCTGGATAATGTGCCCCTGAACCTGCCGGCGCTCTCCCGCAGCGTCAAGATCCAGAAGCGGGTGGCCCGACTGGGTTTTGACTGGGACAGCCTTGGGCCGGTGGTGGAAAAGATCGTCGAAGAGCTCGACGAGGTGATGGATGAAGCGCATCAGGCGGTGCTGGATCAAGCGCGGCTGGAGGAGGAGATGGGTGACCTGCTGTTTGCGGTGACCAACCTCTCGCGCCATCTGAAAGTGGACCCGGAGCAGGCACTGCGAAAAGCCAACACCAAGTTTGAAAGACGCTTCCGCGGGGTTGAAGCTTTGTGTGAGCAGTCCGGCACTGCGGTCGACCAGGCGGGGCTGGATCAACTGGAAGCGTTCTGGCAGCAAATCAAAGCGGCAGAAAAGCGTTAATTACCCCAGCGGACCGTTGTTGGATTTGGGGGGCTCTGGTATAATGTCGTCCCGTCCTATTGGTTGTTGCCGCAGCTCCTGCGCGCAGCACGAAGTTCCCAATTTTCTCAGGTTCAGCATGACTACAAACTACATCTTCGTTACGGGCGGGGTGGTCTCCTCCTTGGGTAAAGGTATTGCCGCAGCGTCCGTGGCGGCGCTGTTGGAAGCCCGCGGTCTTAACGTCACCATCATGAAACTGGATCCCTACATCAATGTGGATCCGGGCACTATGAGCCCGACTCAGCATGGTGAAGTGTTCGTGACCGACGACGGTGCCGAGACCGATCTGGATCTGGGTCACTACGAGCGCTTCATCCGCACCAAGATGACCAAGCGCAACAACTTCACCACCGGCCGTATCTACTCTGACGTTCTGCGTAAAGAGCGCCGTGGTGATTACCTGGGTGCCACCATTCAGGTGATTCCGCACATCACCAACGCCATTAAAGAGCGTGTTATCGCTGGCGCCGAAGGTCACGATGTGGCCATCGTTGAGGTGGGCGGTACCGTGGGTGATATTGAATCTTTGCCGTTCCTGGAAGCGCTGCGTCAGCTGGCGGTTGAACTGGGCCGTGAGCGGGCCATGTTCATGCACCTGACCCTGGTGCCTTACCTGGCGGCAGCCGGCGAAGTGAAAACCAAGCCGACTCAGCACTCCGTAAAAGAACTGCTCTCCATCGGTATCCAGCCGGACGTGCTGGTGTGCCGTTCCGACCGCGCCATCCCGGCCAATGAGCGCCGTAAGATCGCCCTGTTCTGTAATGTGCAGGAGCGCGCGGTGGTGTCCATGAAGGACGTGGACAGCATCTACAAGATCCCGGCCCTGCTGAAGTCCCAGGGTGTGGACGATCTGTTTGTACAGCGTTTCGGCCTGAACAGCCCGGAAGCGGATCTGAACGAGTGGGAAAAGGTGATCTACGAAGAAGCCAACCCGACCGGTGAAGTCACCATCGGTATGGTGGGCAAGTACGTAGAACTGCCTGACGCCTACAAGTCCGTGAACGAAGCGCTGAAGCATGCCGGTCTGAAGAACCGTCTGCAGGTGAACATCAAGTACATCGATTCTCAGGATGTTGAGTCCAAAGGCGAAGAAGCGCTGCAGGGCATCGACGGTATCCTGGTACCCGGTGGCTTCGGTGAGCGCGGCGTAGAAGGTAAGATTCTGGCGGCCCGTTTTGCCCGTGAGAACAACCTGCCGTACTTCGGTATCTGTCTGGGTATGCAGGTGGCTCTGATTGAGTACGCCCGTAACGTGGCGGGCCTGAAAGGCGCCCACTCCACTGAGTTTGATGCCAAGTCCAAGCATCCGGTGGTCGGCCTGATCACCGAATGGCTGGATGCGGAAGGCAACGTGGAAGAGCGTACTGAGAGCTCCGATCTGGGCGGCACCATGCGTCTGGGCGGCCAGCTGTGTCACCTGGTAAAAGGCACCAAGGCTCACGAGCTGTACGGTAACGACACCTGTGTTGAGCGTCACCGCCACCGCTACGAAGTGAACAACAACTATCGTGAAAAGCTGGAAAAGGCGGGTCTGGTCTTCTCCGGTCTGTCCACCGACAAGAAACTGGTGGAGATGATCGAAATCCCCAGCCATCCTTTCTTCGTGGCTGGGCAGTTCCACCCCGAGTTCACCTCCACGCCGCGCGATGGCCACCCTCTGTTTGAGGGCTTCGTTAAGGCAGCGGGTGAATTCAGCAAGAGCGCAAGCTGAACCTGACTCCATAAGCCGGGCCACTAGGTCCGGCTTTTCTGTTTTTGGAAAAACTGAGGAAGCTAATGATGGCTAAAATCGTCAAGGTACTGGGCCGTGAAGTGATGGATTCCCGCGGTAACCCCACCGTGGAAGCGGAAGTGCACCTGGAAGGTGGCTTTATCGGTATGGCGTGCGCCCCGTCCGGCGCCTCCACCGGCACCCGTGAGGCCCTGGAGTTGCGTGACGGTGATAAGTCCCGCTATCTGGGTAAAGGCGTTCTCAAGGCTGTGGGCTACGTGAACGGCCCGATCGCCGACGCGCTGCTGGGCCAGAACGCCCTGGAACAGCGTGCCATCGACCAGGTGATGATTGACCTGGACGGTACCGAGAACAAAGACAAGCTGGGTGCTAACGCCATTCTGGCCGTCTCCCTGGCCAACGCCAAAGCCGCTGCAGCGGCCAAAGGCATGCCGCTGTACGCCCACATCGCCGAACTGAACGGCACCCCGGGTGTGTACTCCATGCCGCTGCCGATGATGAACATCCTCAACGGTGGTGAGCACGCCGACAACAACGTCGACATCCAGGAGTTCATGATCCAGCCGGTTTCCGCACCGAACTTCCGTGAAGGTCTGCGCATGGGCGCTGAGATCTTCCACGCCCTGAAGAAAGTGCTGTCCGCCAAGGGCCTGAACACCGCCGTAGGCGACGAGGGTGGTTTTGCACCGAACCTGGCCTCCAACGCCGACGCTCTGGCAGTGATCAAAGAAGCCGTGGAAGCGGCGGGCTATGTACTGGGCACCGACGTGACTCTGGCACTGGATTGTGCGGCCTCCGAGTTCTACAAAGATGGCCAGTACGTGCTGTCCGGCGAAGGTAAGAGCTTCGACTCCAATGGCTTCTCCGACTACCTGGCGGAGCTGACGGCTCAGTACCCGATCATCTCTATCGAAGATGGTCTGGATGAGTCTGACTGGGATGGCTGGGCTTACCAGACTCAGATCCTGGGCGATAAGATCCAACTGGTGGGCGACGACCTGTTCGTAACCAACACCAAGATCCTGAAGCGCGGCATCGACAACAAGATCGGTAACGCCATTCTGATCAAGTTCAATCAGATCGGTTCTCTGTCCGAGACGCTGGACGCCATCAAGATGGCCAAAGACGCTGGCTTTACCGCCGTGATCTCCCACCGTTCCGGTGAAACCGAAGACGCCACCATCGCTGACCTGGCCGTGGGCACCGCTGCCGGCCAGATCAAGACTGGCTCTCTGTGCCGCTCCGACCGCGTCGCCAAGTACAACCAGCTGCTGCGCATCGAAGAGCAGTTGGGTGAGAAGGCCCCTTACCGTGGTCGCGCCGAGGTAAACGGCCAGGGCTAAGGCTTGCCGTTTTCTCCTATAAAAGCCGCCTTCGGGCGGCTTTTTGCTTTTCTTTTTCCGGTGCTTGCGCCAAGATCTTCGAACGATTGGTTTGAGGCGGGACAGATGCGGATCTTACTGGTGGTGTTGACCCTGTTACTGGTGGCACTGCAATACCGGCTTTGGGCAGGGGAGAACAGCCTGCGTGAAGTGGTGCGGTTGCGGGAGCAGATCCAGCGCCAGGTGGATGGCAACGCAGCCCTGGTTGAGCGCAATCAGGTGTTAATGCAGGAGATCCAGAATCTTCGCCACGGCCTGGATGCGGTTGAAGAACGTGCCCGTCATGAGTTGGGCATGATCCGGGAGGACGAACAGTTCTATCGGGTGATCCGCCGGCCTCAAGCCTGAACGCTCTGGAGTTTCCATGCCACTGAGTCAATCCGCCTTGCTGTACGCCGTGGTTCCGGCCGCCGGTGTTGGCAAGCGTATGGGCGCCGATCGGCCCAAGCAATATCTGCTGCTGAATGATCGCACCATCCTGTCGCACACGTTGTCGGTTCTGTTGGCGCACCCCCGCATCCATAAAGTGGTGGTGGCGCTGGGGCCGGAAGACGGCTATTTCGATGAGCTGGCGGAAGCCAATGACCCGCGTCTGATCCGGGTGGAAGGCGGGGCTGAGCGGGCGGATTCCGTGCGTCTGGCATTGCAGGCGATTGAACAACCCGATGCCTGGGCCCTGGTGCACGATGCGGCCCGCCCCTGCCTGAGCCATCAGGACATCGACAAGCTACTGGCATTTCCCGGAGAGCAGGGTGCCATTCTGGCGATGCCGGTTCGGGATACCATGAAGCGTGCCCGCAGCGAAGGTGGAATCGATCATACTGTGCCAAGAGACGATCTTTGGCACGCGCTGACGCCGCAACTGTTCCCGGCCACGGAGTTGCGCGATGCGCTGCTCAAGGCGGAGCGGGACGGCGCCACCATCACTGACGAGGCCTCTGCCATGGAGCGCCAAGGCTGGCACCCGGCACTGGTGGCGGGGCAACCGGATAACATTAAGATTACCCATCCTGACGACCTGCGCCTGGCGCAGCTGTTTTTAGCCAGTAGAGAGGCACAATGATGCGGATCGGACACGGATTCGATGTACACAAATTTGGTGGTGAAGGCCCGTTGGTTCTCGGCGGCGTTGCCGTTCCTTTTGAGCAGGGCCTGCTGGCTCACTCCGACGGTGACGTGGTGCTTCACGCCATCAGCGATGCCTTGTTGGGCGCGCTGGCACTGGGCGACATCGGTCGCCATTTTCCCGATACCGACCCGGCCTACGCGGGTGCCGACAGCCGCGTGCTGCTGCGCCACTGTTATGCGCTGATCCGCGAGAAGGGCTACCGCCTGGGCAATCTGGACGTCACCATCATTGCCCAGATGCCGAAGATGGCACCGCACATCGAAGCGATGCGAGCCAACCTGGCGGAAGATCTCGACACCGAGCTGGATCGGGTCAACGTAAAGGCCACCACGACGGAACGCCTTGGATTTACCGGACGTGGCGAAGGGATCGCCACTGAAGCTGTGGTACTGCTTTGTCATGACTGATTACACCCTGCCGCAATGGCACTACCTGTTCGGCGAACCCACCTCTGATGCCGTGATTCGCCGCGCCCCTGAACACTTCCAGGTGGATGAGTTGTTGCCGTTTACACCGGATGGTGCCGGTGAACACCACCTGCTGCACATCGAAAAGCGCGATCTGACCACCCATCAGCTGGCCAAAATCGTCGGTCGCTTTGCCAATGTTCCGGCTCGTGACGTCAGCTGGGCGGGTCTGAAGGACCGCCATGGCGTCACCCGGCAATGGTTGTCGGTTCGCATCCCCGGCAAAGTAGACCCGGACTGGACTCAACTGAATGACGACAACATCACCCTGCTTACGGCAGTGCGTCACGGCCGCAAGCTGCGCACCGGCGCGTTGCTGGGGAATCGTTTCCGAATCGCCCTGAGCGATGTGAGCGACCGGGATGCGATTGAAGCGCGCTTGGCCGACATCACCAAAGGTGTGCCCAACTATTACGGTGAGCAACGCTTTGGTCACGGTGGCATGAATGTCAGCCGGGCCGCGGAGATGTTTGGCGGCCGCAAAGTGAAAGACCGCAATAAACGAAGCATCTACCTGTCTGCGGCCCGCAGTTTCCTGTTCAACCACGTGGTTTCAGCCCGCCTGGCTCAGCATGGCACCGCACCGCTGGATGGGGATGCCGTGATGCTGCATGGCAGCAACAGCTTCTTTGTTGCTGAGCAGTGGGATGCGGAACACCTGGGGCGTCTGCTGGAAGGCGATATTGAATTGTCTGCACCGATGCCGGGGGATGGTCCTTTGCGCAGTGCCGGTGACGCCGAAGCGTTTGAGTCAGAAGTGGTGTCCCGTTTTCCGGCACTGGTCGATGGGCTGAAGGCGGCCCGGATGGAAGTGGACCGCCGCCGCCTGCTGCTGAAGCCGGAGCAGTTCCGTCACGAGTGGCAGGGAGACCTGCTGTGGCTGGAATTTGTCCTGCCTGCGGGCGCATTCGCCACCAGCATTCTGCGTGAACTCACCCGCTATCAGGACGCGCAAGCCATTGAGCTGCGTGCGGAAATCGAATAACAATAGACGGATATGAAGATTTTAGTCAGCAACGATGACGGCGTGCATGCACCAGGGATTAAAGCCCTGAGTGATGCTCTTTCCGTCATCGCAGAAACCACCACCGTTGCTCCGGACCGTAACTGTTCAGGAGCCTCCAACTCCCTGACCCTGACCAATCCGCTGCGCGCTCAGCAGTTGGAAAACGGGTACTACCAGGTAAATGGTACGCCTACGGATTGTGTGCATCTGGCGATCCGCGAGCTACTGGACGGCGAGCCGGACCTGGTGGTTTCCGGCATTAACGCCGGGGCCAACCTGGGGGACGATACCCTCTATTCCGGCACCGTTGCGGCAGCCATGGAGGGCCGTCATCTGGGGCTGCCGACCATTGCGGTTTCTTTGGTGGGTCGCAACCTGGAGCACTATGAGACGGCAGCGGCGGTCACGGCGCGCATCGTGAAAGGGTTGCTGGAGAATCCATTACCGAAAGAGCAGATCCTCAATATCAATGTCCCGGACCTGCCTCTCGAGCAGATCCAGGGCATCAAAGTGACCCGCCTGGGCGCCCGCCACAAAGCGGAAGGGATGGTAAAAACCCAGGACCCGGCGGGTCGTGACATCTACTGGCTGGGCCCGCCGGGCAGTGAACAGGACGCCGGTGAGGGCACCGACTTTCATGCGGTGGCCAATGGCTACGTTTCCGTGACGCCGCTGACGGTGGACCTGACCGCGCACAGCCAGTTGCCGACGTTGACCCAATGGTTTGATCAGCTATGAGCGTGGCGATGGCTTACGGCAGTCGATTGGCACAACAACTTCGGGACGGCGGTATTCAGGATCCGCGGGTTCTGGAAGCGATCTCCGCGATCCCCCGTCAGCATTTTGTTGATGGCGGCCTGGCGTTGCGCGCCTGGGAGAATACGGCGTTGCCTATCGGGCAGGGCCAGACCATCTCTCAGCCCTACATCGTGGCCTTGATGACCCAACTGCTGATGGAGCGTCTGGGCCCCGGCCCGGTGCTTGAGATCGGCACCGGCTCCGGCTATCAGGCGGCCGTTTTAGCCAGCCTGGTGCCTCAGCTGTGCACGGTTGAGCGGATTAAAAGTCTGCAAATCCTGGCCCGCCGTCGCCTCAAGCAGCTGGATCTGCACAATATCGCCTTTAAGTACGGCGATGGCTGGCAAGGCTGGCCCAGTAAAGCGCCTTTTGGCGGGATCCTGGTGACCGCTGCGGCCAGTGAAGTGCCTCAGGCTCTGCTGGATCAGCTGGCGGACGGGGGCCGGCTGGTGATCCCGGTGGGCAGTCAATACCAGGTTTTGCGGGTGATTGATAAGGTGGGTGACGAATACCACAGCCGCGATGTGGAAGCCGTTCGCTTTGTTCCTCTGGTTCAGGGGGATACCGAGTAGATGGTTGCCCAGGTCCGTCGGGGACCCCGCGCTTACCTGTCCCAGTGGGGCTGGTTTTCCCTGTTGCTCTGGTTGGCGGGATGCAGCCTGCAGCAGCCACCGGCACCGGTGGAGACGCTCTACAGTGGACAAACCTACCGGGAGCGTCCCCGCGGTAGCCTGCAAAGCCAGACCTATACGGTAAAGGCGGGTGATACCCTCTATTCCATCGCTTGGGCGGCGGACCAGGACTTTCGCACTCTGGCTCAGCGCAATGGGCTGGGATCCCCTTACGTGATCCACCCGGGCCAGACCTTGAAATTGAGTGGCTCGGTAACAAAAACTCACAATTTGCCAACAGCTCGTCCAGCCCCATCTGCTACCCCGAAACCCAGTAGTGGCGGGGCTTCATCAGGTCAAGTCGCTAAAACACCCACAGAAAACCGACAAAATAAATCGGTTGATCCCACCTCGCAGCCTAGTTATGCTGGATCGGCGTCTTCACAAACCGGCAACAACAAGCCTTCGGTTGTGACGGCGTCCCGCGATACCGCATTACCGGACCGAGTTGCTCAGTGGCGATGGCCCGTTCAGGGTAAAGTCATCCGCCGCTTTTCGGCGACGGAGCAAGGCAACAAAGGTCTCGATATCGCTGCTGCAACCGGTACCCCGGTCAGCAGCGCTGCCGAAGGCAGAGTGGTGTATGCGGGGAGCGCGCTGCGGGGTTACGGCAAGCTGATCATCATCAAACACTCTGATGAATACCTCAGCGCCTACGCTCACAACAGCCGCATCTTAGTGAAAGAAAAACAAAGGGTCAGCGCCGGACAGAAAATCGCGGAAGTCGGCAGCAGCGACGCCGAAAGGCCAATGCTCCACTTCGAGATTCGATACAAAGGTAAGTCCGTTGACCCGCTCAGATATTTACCCCGTTAATGAGGGGATTGGGTTGTCAAAGCAAGGAGGAATCACTGTGAGAGTTAACTAGGTTTGGGACAATTGGGAGATTAGCCAATGAATCGCAAGAGCAACGCTTTTGATGATATGGCTGCCGTCGATTTGAGCTGTACCGAGGTTGTGGGGACCCGGGAAGTCGAAGCCAACGAAGCCGAGGCCACTGCCTCGACCAATATTGATCAACTGGTCCAGGACGATCTGCAAAAGAATCTGGACGCCACTCAACTGTACCTCAGCGAGATCGGGTTTAGCCCGCTGCTGACGGCTGAAGAAGAAGTTTATTACGCCCGTCGAGCGCAGCGAGACTGTGCCAAATCGCGTAACCGTATGATCGAAAGTAACCTCCGTCTGGTGGTGAAGATCGCCCGCCGATACAACAATCGGGGTCTGGCGCTGCTGGATCTGATCGAAGAGGGCAATCTTGGCCTTATCCGCGCGGTGGAGAAGTTCGATCCTGAGCGGGGTTTCCGTTTCTCTACTTACGCCACCTGGTGGATCCGTCAAACGATTGAACGGGCGATCATGAATCAGACCCGCACTATCCGTCTGCCTATCCATGTGGTGAAGGAACTGAACGTTTACCTGCGAACGGCCAGGGAGTTGGCTCACAGCCTGGATCATGAGCCGACCGCCGAAGAGATCGCGATGAAGCTGGACAAGCCGGTGGAAGACGTCAGCCGGATGCTCAAGCTGAATGAGAAGATCAGCTCTGTCGATACGCCGATCGGTGGCGACTCTGACAAAGCGCTGCTGGATGTTATCGCTGACGATGACCGGGTGTGTCCCGAAGTGCAGGCTCAGGACGATGACATCAATGGTTCAGTGGTGCGGTGGCTGGGTGAGCTGAACTCCAAGCAGCGCGAGGTGCTGGCCCGCCGATTTGGTCTGCTGGGCTATGAGCCTTCGACGCTTGAGGATGTGGGACGTGAAATCGGCCTGACCCGCGAGCGGGTGCGTCAAATCCAGGTCGAGGCGCTGCGTCGCCTGCGTGAGTTGATTGGTGCTCAGGGCCTGTCGATCGAATCTCTGTTCAAACCGTAAGACAACCTGATCAAAAACGCCGCCCGGCCACATTGAGTGGGGGCGGCGTTTTTTATGGGGGCAACTCAGAGCTGGCTTTTCAGGCGGTAGAGCAGATCCAGCGCCTGGCGGGGGCTCAGTGCATCGGGATCGAGGCGCTCAAGCTCATCGATCAGCGGATGCGGCTCCGGCAACAGGGGCAGTTGGCCACTTTGTGACGCCGGCTCCGGGGAACCAACCCGCGGTTGCTGTTCCAGCTGAGTCAGTCGTTGTTTAGCGGCATGCACCACGGTCCGTGGCACACCGGCCAGTGCCGCCACCTGCAAACCGTAACTGCGGCTGGCCGGGCCTTCCTGAACCGCGTGCATAAAGGCGATGGTGTCGCCGTGCTCGACGGCATCAAGGTGAACGTTGTGGACGCCGTCCAACTGAGCCGGCAGTTCGGTAAGCTCAAAGTAATGAGTGGCGAACAGGGTCATGGAGCGCAGTTGCTTTGCCAGGTGTTGCGCGGCCGCCCAGGCCAGAGACAGTCCGTCGTAGGTCGAGGTACCACGGCCGATCTCATCCATCAGCACCAGGCTGCGCTCGGTGGCATTGTTGAGAATGTTGGCGGTCTCGGTCATCTCCACCATAAAGGTGGAGCGGCCGGAGGCAAGATCATCGGAGGCGCCGATGCGGGTAAAGATGCGATCCACCGGCCCGATCTCGGCGTACTCTGCCGGCACAAAACTGCCGATGTGCGCCATTAGGGTGATCAGGGCCGTCTGGCGCATGTAGGTGGATTTACCGCCCATGTTCGGGCCGGTCACGATCAGCATGCGCCGATCCGCCGACAACAACACCGGGTTGGCGATAAAAGGTTCGCTCATCACCTGTTCGACCACTGGGTGGCGGCCGTTATCGATGCGGATCCCAGGTTGCTCGCTGAGTTGAGGACGATGGTAATCGAGCGTGTCAGCGCGCTCTGCCAGATTTTGCAGTACGTCCAGTTCAGCGCAGGCAAAGGCGGATTCCTGCAGTGCTGGCAGCACCGGCAGCAACAGATCAAACAGCTCTTCATAAAGACGCTTCTCCAGCGCCAGTGCCTGGCTCTGACTGCTGAGCACCTTGTCTTCCAGCTCTTTAAGCTCCGGCACAATGTAACGCTCGGTGTTCTTGAGAGTCTGGCGGCGGATGTAGTTGGTGGGCACCAAAGCCGATTGGGCTCGGCTGACTTCAATAAAGAAACCGTGCACCTTGTTGTAGCCCACCTTGAGGGTGCTGATGCCACTGCGCTCCCGCTCTTTTTGCTCCAGCTGGGTCAGGAAGTCGGTGGCGCCCTGAGAGAGGGCCCGCAGCTCATCCAGTTCGGCGTTATAGCCTTCCGCCAGAACGCCGCCGTCGCGGATAACCACTGGCGGGTTGTCTTTGATGGCCCGGCAGAGCAGATCCAGCTGCTCAGGGAACTCACCAAGCTGGTTGTGCAGCTGCGCCAGCTGGCGGCCAGGCAGCTCAGCCAGCATTTCACGCAGCAGCGGCAATTGGGCGAGCGCCTGGCGCAGTCGGGTCAGGTCGCGTGGGCGGGCGCTGCGCAGCGCCAGACGGGCCAGCACCCGCTCCAGATCGCCCACCGGCTTGAGCAATTCTGACAGCTCCACAAAGGCGGCCTGGTCCTTGATGCAGCTGACGCTGTCCAGCCGGCCTTCCAGCACACTGCGCTGAGTCAGCGGCTGATGCAGCCAGCGCTTAAGCAACCGCGAGCCCATCGCGGTGGTGGTGCGATCCAACACCGAAGCCAGGGTGTTATCGAAACCACCGGCGAGGTTCTGGGTCAGCTCGAGATTCTTGCGGGTGGCCGCGTCCAGAACGATGGCGTTGCCATCCTGCTCCTTCACGATGGCGCGAATGTGGGGCAGGGCGGTGCGCTGGGTGTCCTTGACGTACTGCATCAGGCAACCGGCGGCGCACAGTGCGCGCTCCGCCTGTTCGACGCCAAAGCCGGTAAGGTCACGGGTGCCAAACTGATCGTTCAGCAGTGCCCGTGCGGTGCCCAGTTCAAACTCCCACTCGGGGCGACGGCGACAGCCCTTGATCTGCTCAATCAGATTCAGTTTCGGGAACAACTCGGGGTAGAGCAGTTCGGCCGGGCGGGTGCGTTGCAGTTCCGCCTGCAGGGCTTCATCGTCGGCCAGCTCGTTGACCACAAATCGGCCGGAGGCGATGTCCAGTGTGGCGTAGCCGTATTGACCCCGTGCTTCATAGACTGCGGCCAGCAGGTTATCCTGCCGCTCCTGCAGCAGTGCCTCGTCGGTGACGGTACCCGGGGTGACGATACGAACCACCTGACGTTCGACCGGCCCTTTGCTGGTGGCCGGGTCGCCAATCTGTTCGCAGATCGCCACCGAGACGCCCTGTTGAACCAATCGGGCCAGATAGCCCTCCACCGCGTGGTAGGGCACGCCCGCCATCGGGATAGGGTCGCCGGCGGCATGACCGCGTGCGGTCAGGGAGATGTCGAGCAGTTCGGCGGCCCGCTTGGCGTCGTCAAAAAACAGCTCGTAGAAATCTCCCATGCGGTAAAACAGCAACTCATCGGGATGTTGCGCCTTGATGGTCAGGTACTGACGCATCATTGGGGTGTGCTGTTCCAAGTTGGCCGGGCTGCGCTGGGTCACGAGGTCTCCTGAAGACGAAAGAAAGCTAGCCCGCTATGATACCCAAAATTGGCGCTGGCGCAGGGGCCGGAAAGGGGAAATTTACCTCGTTTCGCCCATTTGCCAATCAACCAGGGTTGATACTGTATGATTGTACAGTATACTACTGCCATTACGTCGAATCCTGTCGCCGCCAAGGCATCTTTTCTGGAGCTTTAAATGGACGAGAACAAAAAACGCGCCCTAAGTGCTGCACTGGGTCAGATCGAGAAGCAGTTTGGCAAAGGGTCCATCATGCGTCTTGGCGATGCGACCACTCTGGACATCGAATCCGTGTCCACCGGCTCTCTGGGTCTGGACATTGCACTGGGCATCGGTGGTCTGCCGTACGGCCGTATCGTCGAGATCTACGGTCCGGAATCTTCCGGTAAAACTACGCTGACTCTGCAAGTGATTGCGGAAGCTCAGAAGCAGGGCAAAACCTGTGCCTTCGTGGATGCTGAGCACGCGCTGGACCCGGTCTACGCTGAAAAGCTGGGCGTTAACGTGGAAGAGCTGCTGGTTTCTCAGCCGGATACCGGTGAGCAGGCGCTGGAAATTTGCGACATGCTGGTGCGTTCCGGTGCCGTTGATGTGGTGATTGTTGACTCCGTAGCCGCACTGACGCCGAAGGCGGAAATTGAAGGTGAGATGGGCGACTCCCACGTGGGTCTTCAGGCTCGTCTGATGTCTCAGGCACTGCGTAAGCTGACCGCCAACATCAAACGCTCTAATACCCTGTGCATCTTCATTAACCAGATCCGTATGAAGATCGGTGTGATGTTCGGTAGCCCGGAAACCACCACCGGTGGTAATGCGCTGAAGTTCTACGCTTCCGTTCGTCTGGACATCCGTCGTATCGGCGCCGTGAAGGATGGCGACGAAGTGGTGGGTAACGAAACCCGCGTTAAGGTTGTGAAGAACAAGGTATCCCCGCCGTTCAAACAGGCTGAGTTCCAGATCCTCTACGGCGAAGGCTCCTCCAAAGAGGGTGAGCTGATTGATCTGGGCGTGAAGCAGAAGCTGATTGAGAAGTCCGGTGCATGGTACAGCTACCAGGGCGAGAAGATCGGCCAGGGTAAAGCCAACAGCATTCGCTTCCTGAAAGAGAATGTGGCCATCGCCAACGAAGTTGAGCAGCAACTGCGTGCTCAACTGCTGGTGAAAGCGACACCTCAAAAGGAAGAAGAGGAGGTTGAGGCGCCGGAGCTGGATTAATCCTCGATGGCAAAAGCCCAACCGGACCGTGACCCGGTCGCTGCTGCGGTGGGACTTCTGTCCCGCCGTGACCACAGCCGCGAGGAGTTGAAGCAAAAGCTGCGCTCCCGCGGCTTTGTCGTTTCCGATATCGAGAAGGCGATTGCCCGGGTGGATGATTGGGGTTACCTCAACGACGCCCGCTTTGCTGAAAGCTTCGTTCGTTATCGTTCTGCCCGCGGGCTTGGCCCGATCCGACTGGCGAATGAACTGCGTGAACGCGGTGTGGCCACCGACCTGATCCGCAAAACGCTGGGCGAGGCGGAACAGGACTGGTTTGAACTCTGCGCTGATCTTTGCCAACGCAAATTTGGTGCGTCCCCCCCTACCGATTTCAAGGCCCGGGCTAAGGTGCAACGCTACCTGGCGTACCGGGGCTTCGACATGGAACAGATCCGCTATGCGCTGGAGTCGCTGAGCGACTGACGGGAAAAAACGCCAAACCGTGGACTATCTGCTCTCTTGGTGCTGGTTTGAGCAGGACGGTTGCGGATATAATTGGCCGTTTATATGGCTTGCCGGCGGTCGCCGGCGCTTTCTGTCAGTTTTTTCAGGATGACCTCATGCACATGACCACCGCCGAGATCCGGACCGCGTTCCTGGAGTATTTCCGTTCTCAAGGCCACGAAGTGGTGGCATCCAGCTCCCTGGTGCCTCACGACGATCCCACACTGCTGTTCACCAACGCCGGTATGAACCAGTTCAAGGATTGTTTCCTCGGAGCCGAACAACGGGCATACACTCGCGCGACCACGGCTCAGCGTTGCGTGCGAGCCGGTGGCAAGCACAACGATTTGGAAAACGTTGGCTTTACCGCCCGTCACCACACCTTCTTCGAGATGCTGGGTAACTTCAGCTTCGGCGATTACTTCAAGCCGGACGCGATCCGGTTTGCGTGGCAGTTCCTGACTGAAGTGCTGCAGCTGCCGAAAGAGAAGCTGTGCGTGACCGTGTACCACAACGATGATGAAGCCTTCGATATCTGGAACAAAGAGATCGGTATCGACGCCGAGAACATCATCCGCATCGGTGACAAACCCGGTAAACCGGCCTACACCTCTGACAACTTCTGGCAGATGGGTGACACCGGCCCGTGCGGTCCGTGCACCGAAATCTTCTACGATCACGGCGATCACATCTGGGGCGGCCGCCCTGGCACTCCGGAAGAAGACGGCGATCGCTTTATCGAGATCTGGAACATCGTATTCATGCAGTTCAACCGTCACGCTGACGGCACCATGGAGCCGCTGCCGAAGCCCTCTGTGGATACTGGCATGGGTATCGAGCGTGTGGCTGCCATCATGCAGGGTGGCCACTCCAACTACGACATCGACATCTTCCAGCGCCTGATCAAGAAAGCGGCGGAAGTGACCGGCACCACCGATCTGGACAACAAGTCTCTGCGCGTTGTGGCTGACCACATCCGTTCCTGTGCCTATCTGATCGTGGATGGTGTGATGCCCTCCAACGAAGGCCGTGGTTACGTGCTGCGTCGAATCATCCGTCGTGCCATCCGTCATGGCCGCAAGCTGGGTGCGACCGACACCTTCTTCTACAAGCTGGTGGGCGAACTGGCTGAGGCCATGGGCGCCGCCGGTGAAGAGCTGAAGCAGCAGCAAGCGGTGGTGGAGAAAGTTCTGCGCATCGAAGAGGAGAGCTTTGCTCGTACTCTGGAGCGTGGCATGCAACTGCTGAACGACGCCCTGGATAACCTGGATGGCGACGTTCTGGACGGTGCCACCGTATTCAAGCTGTACGATACCTACGGCTTCCCGGCTGACCTGACCAACGACGTGGCTCGTGAGCGTGGCCTCTCCATCGACGAAGAGGGCTTCGAAGTGGAGATGGAGCAGCAGCGTCAGCGTGCTCGTGACGCTGGCCAGTTTGGTACCGACTACTCCAAGGTGGTCAGTATCGACGGTGAGAGTGTCTTTACCGGTTACGACCGTACCGATGATCAGGGCAAGCTGCTGGCCATTCTGGTGGAAGGCAACGAAGTGGACGTGCTGTCCGGCGACATGGGTACCGAAGCGGTACTGGTGCTGGATCAGTCCCCGTTCTACGCCGAGTCCGGCGGTCAGACTGGTGATACCGGTGTGATCCGCACCGAGGGCGGCGAGTTCGAAGTGACTGACACTCAGAAACTTGGCAATGCCATCGCCCACAAAGGCAAACTGATCGCTGGCCAGTTCGAGCGTGGTGCTGCGGTTCAGGCCGAAGTGGATGCGGCTCGTCGTGACGCCATTCGTCTGAATCACTCCGCCACTCACCTGCTGCACGCGGCGCTGCGTAACCTGCTGGGCGACCACGTGGCACAGAAAGGCTCTCTGGTGATGGCCGACCGTCTGCGTTTCGACTTCTCCCACTTCGAAGGGGTGACCCGCGAAGAGCTGGACGCCATCGAAAATCAGGTGAACGAGCAGATCCGCGCGAACCACGCCATCGAAACCGAGCTGATGGAGATCGAAGCGGCCAAAGCGGCCGGCGCCATGGCCCTGTTTGGTGAAAAGTACGACGATCAGGTTCGCGTGCTGTCCATGGGCGACTACTCCATCGAATTGTGTGGCGGTACCCACGCTAAGCGCACTGGCGACATCGGCTTCTTCAAGATCGTCTCCGAAGGGGGGATCGCTGCGGGCGTCCGCCGTATCGAAGCCGTGAGCGGCCAGGGCGCGGTAGCCTTTGCCCGTGCTCAGGAAGCCCAACTGCTGGAAACCGCTTCCATGGTCAAGGGAGACGCACAAAGCGTCGCTTCTAAGGTCAAGGGGCTGCTGGACAAGAACCGGCAGCTGGAGAAAGAACTGGAACAGCTGAAGCAGAAACTGGCTTCCGCTGCCAGCGCCAACCTGGTGGACAGCGTCGCAGAAATCGGTGGCGTGAAAGTGCTGATCAGCCAGCTGGAAAACGCCGACAGCAAAGCGCTGCGTGGCATGGTTGATGACCTGAAAAACCAGCTGGGCAGCGGCATCGTGCTGCTGGGCAACGTTGCCGATGGCAAGGTTGGCCTGATCGCCGGTGTGACCAAAGACCTGACCGGCAAAGTCAAAGCCGGTGAACTGGTGAACCTGGTGGCACAACAGGTGGGTGGCAAGGGCGGCGGTCGTCCGGACATGGCAATGGCTGGTGGTACCGATGCTGCGGCTTTGCCTGCTGCTCTGGAAGCCGCGAAAGCCTGGCTGTCTGAACAGCTGTAATTGGACACGTCTGTGACCCTTTTTGTACAGAAATTTGGCGGTACCTCGGTGGGCTCCTTTGAGCGCATCGAGGCCGTTGCAGACCGTATTGCCCGCAGTGCCAGAGCCGGCCACCAGTTGGTGGTTGTCCTCTCTGCCATGGCGGGTGAAACCAACAGACTGCTCTCTCTGGCCAAGCAGGTTTCTGCGACGCCGGAGCCGCGTGAGCTGGATATGCTGGTCAGCACCGGGGAGCAGATCTCCATCGCCTTAATGGCGATGGCGCTGCAAAAGCGCGGCCTGAAAGCGCAGTCTTTGTTGGGTGAACAGGTCGGGATCCTTACTGACGAGCGCCATGGCCGTGCCCGCATCCAGGAAGTGGAAACCGAGCGCCTGAAAAGCATGCTTGATGATGGAATTATTCCCATCGTGGCGGGCTTTCAAGGGCGTTGTAGCAACAACCAGGTGACCACTTTGGGCCGTGGCGGTTCCGATACTACGGCGGTGGCGATTGCCGCTGCCCTGAAGGCGGACGAGTGTCAGATCTTTACCGATGTGGACGGGGTGTACACCACCGACCCACGGGTAGAGCCCAAGGCCAGAAAGATGAACGCCATCACCTTTGAGGAGATGCTGGAGCTTTCGAGTCTGGGCGCCAAGGTGCTTCAAATCCGCTCTGTGGAGTATGCTGGACGTTACAACGTCCCGCTGCGGGTGCTGTCGAGCTTCCGTGATGGTGACGGCACCTTGATCACCTACGAGGAGAATGCCATGGACGCACCTTTGGTTTCAGGGATTGCATTCAGTCGCGATGAGGCCAGCCTGACCCTGGTCGGCGTGCCGGATGCACCCAATGTGGCGGCCACCATTCTGACCCCGGTCAGTGATGCAGGCATTGATGTGGACATGATTGTTCAGACCGCCACCGGTGACGGTAAAGCGGACTTTACCTTCACCGTCGCCCGGAATGATCTGGATCAGGCGCACGCCCTGTTGGCATCGGTTTTGCCGCAGCTGGGGGTGTCCACACTGCGCAGCGATGATACGCTGTGTAAGGTATCCGTCGTTGGTGTGGGCATGAAGAACCACTCCGGCGTCGCCAGCCAAATGTTCCAGACTCTGGGACAGGAAGGGATCAGCATCTCCTTGATTGCCACCTCCGAGATAAAAATCTCCGTGGCCATTGATGAGAAGTACCTGGAGTTGGCGGTTCGTAGCCTCCACCAGTCGTTTAATCTGGCTGATGGGGAGTAATTCCCCCGGTGGCTATAGATTTAATCTGGTCTAACTTTATAATACTGCTGAAAGATTCAACCGCCGCTGCGGAATGAGTTGGAGATAGAGGAGCAATAGAATGCTGATTTTGACTCGCCGTGTTGGCGAAACCTTGATGATTGGTGACGAAGTCACCGTGACCGTACTGGGTGTCAAAGGCAACCAGGTACGTATCGGCGTGAACGCTCCGAAAGAGGTTTCTGTTCATCGCGAAGAGATTTACATGCGCATCCAGGCCGAGAAAGACGGCGGCGCTGCCCCCAGCGGCAACTTCTGAGTTTGAAAAGACCGGCGTTAACGCCGGTTTTTTTCTGTCTGCGTTTTCCCCCGTTTTTTTGCTTTTCCAATCCGGTTTGCTCCGAATCGCTGTTTTTGCACGGATTTGGTGGCAAAACCAACGCACATCGCCCGCCCAATCACCACTCTGGTGGAAATCCGCGCAAACGCGATCCTGGCGCAGAAAAAGCGTTTGACTTATTTTCGTCGGACCGTAATATACGCACCACGAAACGGTGAGGTGGCCGAGTGGCTGAAGGCGCGCCCCTGCTAAGGGCGTATACCGACAGGTATCGAGGGTTCGAATCCCTCCCTCACCGCCATTGCGCGTCCGTAGCTCAGCTGGATAGAGTACCTGGCTACGAACCAGGCGGTCGGAGGTTCGAATCCTCCCGGACGCGCCATTTTTCAAGGAGCCGCGCTGAGCGCGGCTCCCTTGGTTTTCAAAGGACGAAAACCCACTCCCAAATTACGCATCCGTAGCTCAGCTGGATAGAGTACCTGGCTACGAACCAGGCGGTCGGAGGTTCGAATCCTCCCGGATGCGCCATTCTTCTTCGTCATTGGCTTAGCCGGACGAAAGTGCGGGCAGGTCAAGGAACGGGCCAGGCACTATACTTCGCCACCAGTGCGAGAAACAAGTTTCGATGCGCGTCCGTAGCTCAGCTGGATAGAGTACCTGGCTACGAACCAGGCGGTCGGAGGTTCGAATCCTCCCGGACGCGCCATCTTCTTGAACCCAAAGTGGCAGGGTTTAAAACAAGCCACACCGATGCGCGTCCGTAGCTCAGCTGGATAGAGTACCTGGCTACGAACCAGGCGGTCGGAGGTTCGAATCCTCCCGGACGCGCCATCTTCCAACCCTGAGTGACAGGGGTTAAAACCGGTCACACCGATGCGCGTCCGTAGCTCAGCTGGATAGAGTACCTGGCTACGAACCAGGCGGTCGGAGGTTCGAATCCTCCCGGACGCGCCATCTTCAAGTGAAAACCCGGCCTTTGGCCGGGTTTTTGCGTTTTGGCGCTCCGAATCCTGCGAGTGCCACCCTGAGCATTGCTCCACTGAAGTGCTGGACAAATGTGGTCATCGGGATGCCGCTAAATAGCAGGCGCACTCGCGGTATCGGCCGGTCGGATTGCCGGCCTTTGCGCACAGCGCTGCGGCGTTCAGGCGGCGCAAGCCAAATGGCTTGCTTGGCTCCGCCTTCACCCACCCGGACGCGCCATCTTCAAGTGAAAACCCGGCCTTTGGCCGGGTTTTTGCGTTTTGGCGCTCCAACACTCCAACACTCCGAACACCCTGAATGCTCCTAACACTCCGAGCCCCCAGCTTGCCATAGCGTCAGGCCTCATTCTGGCGTGCTCAGCCCACTGACTTTGCTCATAAAAATTGCCGTTGCTCACCCTTTCCATGGTAAGACCAATTTATTGTCGGCCTGTGGCTACTCCTAATTTACTGATTTTTAGATACTCAATTGGTATGTCCAACATCCAACTGGGCAAAACGGCTTTGACATGATTATGCGGCCCATGTGAATATCGATGCCCTGTTGCCGGTATGTTATGGAGAGCCTGTGGAAACATTGACCCCACTTTTAGCGCAAGCCGCCAGCCTGATGGTGATGGGCATGGTGCTGGTTTTCGCCTTTCTTGGCTGCCTGGTTATTGGGCTGAAAGCGATGGCCTGGGCTTGCGCCCCAAGAGGGACTGAGGAACTCAACCAAAGTCCCGAGCCGTCCATCAGCCCCAGTGTGGTCGCGGCTATCAGCGCCGCCATTCATGCCCATCGTCGGGCCAAACAACGATAAGGAGATCCCATGGCTACCCATACCCCCCTGGCGCTCACCGATGTGGTGTTACGCGATGCGCACCAATCTCTGTTTGCCACCCGGATGCGCCTCGATGACATGCTGCCGGTGGCAGAGCAGTTGGATCGCGTTGGCTATTGGTCACTGGAAAGCTGGGGCGGCGCGACTTTCGACGCCTGCATCCGCTATCTGGGTGAGGATCCCTGGTATCGGATCCGGGCGCTGAAAGAAGCGATGCCTAATACGCCGCAGCAGATGTTGCTGCGGGGACAGAATCTTCTGGGTTATCGCCACTACGCCGACGACGTGGTGGAAGCGTTTGTACAGCGGGCCTATGCCAGCGGTGTCGAGGTGTTCCGGATCTTTGATGCACTGAACGACACCCGCAACCTCGAAACGGCGATTCGGGCGGTCAATGCCGTGGGCGGGCACGCCCAGGGAACGCTCTCTTACACCACCTCTCCGGTCCACACCCTGGAGAGCTGGGTGGAGCTGGCCAAGGCTCAGCAAGCGCTGGGTTGCCAGTCGCTTTGCATCAAGGACATGGCCGGACTGCTGACCCCCACGGCAGCGTTTGAGCTGATCAGCGCCCTGAAGAGCGAAACGTCGCTGCCCATTGCCATGCAGTGTCATGCCACGACCGGACTGTCGACCGCCACCTATCAGAAAGCCATTGATGCCGGCATTGATGTGCTGGATACCGCCATCTCATCCATGAGCATGACCTATGGCCACACTGCCACCGAAACCGTGATGGCGATGGTGGCCGGCACGGAAAGGGACACCGGTTACGATCCGGAACAGTTGGCGCCCATCGCTCAACATTTCCGTCAGGTGCGGGCGAAGTATGCGGAGTTTGAAGGCAGCCTTAAAGGGGTTGATGCGCGGATCCTGACCGCTCAGGTGCCCGGCGGGATGCTCACCAATATGGAAAACCAGCTCCGCGAGCAGGGAGCGGCAGACCGGCTTGATGAGGTGCTGGAGGAGATCCCTAGAGTGCGTGAGGAGCTGGGTTACTTGCCGCTGGTGACGCCGACCTCACAGATTGTCGGCACTCAGGCGGTATTGAACGTGCTGACCGGGGAGCGCTACAAGACCATCACCAAAGAAACCCAGGGCGTATTGCGTGGGGAGTATGGCCGCACGCCGGCCCCGGTGGACGCGGACTTGCAGTCCAGGGTGTTGGGCGATCAGGCACCGGTCACCGGCCGACCCGCTGACGATCTGGTGCCCGAGATGGCCCGCCTGACCGAGGAGCTCACCCAGATTGCCGGCAGCGACGGGCTTCAACTGGCCGACGAGACGTTGGACGATGTCCTGACCTACGCCCTGTTTCCCCAGATTGGCCGGAAGTTTCTGGCTAACCGGAACAACCCCGACGCGTTTGAGCCGGTGCCCGGCAGCCGGTCGGCCCAGCCTCAGCCTGCCACGCCGCCTCCGGCAAGCGAGGAACCGGCGACCTACCAGGTCCGCGTGAACGGTCAGGTTTATACCGTGGAGGTCAATGAAGGCGGTGCGGTGGGAGAGATTACCCCGGTGCCGGCGCCAGCCAGTGCAGTGGCGAGCCCTGCGCCACCAGCGGCCGTTGCCAGCACTGTCAGCGCGCCGCTGGCGGGTAACGTCTTTAAGGTGCTGATCGGTCCCGGCCAGAGCGTGGCGGCGGGCGATGTGGTGATGGTGATGGAAGCGATGAAGATGGAAACGGAAATCCGTGCCGCCGAGTCGGGTCAGGTTCATCAGTTGCACGTTAAAGAAGGGGATGCCGTCAGTGTCGGTGACCCGCTGATCAGTCTGGCCTGAGGGGAGCGGTAGTGGACGGATTCAACGCATTTTGGGCGCAGACCGGCGTCGCAAACTTTACCTGGGGTCAGGGCATCATGATGACCGTCGGGGTGTTGTTGCTCTATCTGGCAATCGCACGACGGTTTGAGCCGTTGTTGCTGTTGCCGATCGGTTTTGGCGCGATTCTGGCCAACATACCGGGCGGGGGCTTTAACGAACCGGGTGGACTGCTTTACTACGCCTATCACGTGGGCATCGAGAGCGGTGTGTTTCCCCTGCTGATCTTCCTCGGTGTCGGGGCGATGACGGATTTTGGCGCCCTGATCGCCAATCCCCGCACCCTGTTTCTGGGGGCGGCGGCGCAGTTCGGGATTTTTGCCACGCTGCTGGGGGCCATTGCCCTCAACCTGATCCCGGGCTTCTCCTTCAGTCTGGAAGATGCGGCAGCCATCGCCATCATTGGTGGTGCCGATGGCCCGACCGCGATCTTCCTGGCCTCCCGTTTGTCGCCGGACCTGCTGGGCGCGATTGCTGTGGCCGCTTACTCATATATGGCGCTGGTGCCATTGATTCAGCCGCCGATCATGAAAGCGCTGACCACCGAAGCGGAACGACGCATCGAGATGGCGCAGTTACGGGAAGTGAGTAAGCAGGAGAAGGTGCTGTTTCCGTTGCTGGTGCTGGGCATGACGATTCTGTTTTTGCCGCCGGCCACACCATTGGTGGGGATGTTCTGTCTGGGCAACCTGATGCGGGAAGCGGGAGTGGTGGATCGGCTTTCCAGCACCGCTCAGAATGAGCTGATCAACATCGTCACCATCTTTCTGGGACTGGCGGTGGGTTCAAAACTCTCGGCGGATAAGTTCCTCACCATCAACACTCTGGGGATCCTGGCCTTAGGGGCGGTGGCCTTTGCGGTGGGCACCGCAACGGGGGTGTTGCTGGCCAAGCTGATGTGCCGTCTCAGTGGCGGCAAGATCAACCCGCTGATCGGCGCGGCTGGGGTATCAGCCGTCCCGATGGCGGCTCGGGTCGTGAACAAGGTAGGGCTGGAAGCCAACCCCCACAACTTCCTGTTGATGCACGCTATGGGGCCCAATGTCGCAGGCGTGCTGGGCAGCGCCGTAGCCGCCGGGGTGTTGCTGGCCGTGCTGGGCTAAGCCCCGCTGCTGCACGATCTGGACTACATGGTCTGGGCGTTGGTGAGCCACAGCAACAGGCTCATCACGCCCAGCAGCCCGGCGGAGAACACCAGAATGTAGATGAATCCCTTTTGGCCCTGCTTCAGGCTGTATCCGTTGACCTGGAGATACACATACCAAAGCAGACAGAGCATCATGGGTATCAGAAAGAGTCGGGCGATCATCTTCGGTCATCACCTCCGTTTTTTCTCAAGCTTATCATTCACCTTCCCCTCTTGTCAGGGAATGTAAAATTGGCGTAAACAACTGTGCATGTGTGATCGGGATCACGCTGTGGCCGTGGGTGAGTCGATAGCATGTCGGCTCTTCTTACGCCGGAGTTGGTTATGCGTGTCGCCCTGCTGTTGTTGCTGTTGCCCTGTCAGGCCATGGCGTTTTTCGGACTCAGCCTGCCAGAATGGCTGGAACGCGAAAGCCGTCATCTGGCCCAGGAGTTGAACAGTGGGGTTGGACAGAGTCAAAACCCCAATTTTATCCGTGCCGAGTTTCAGGGCGGTGTGATGTCCTTCTATTACCGCGCCGTCAGCGCCGATGCCATGGCACCCTTTGGGGCCGTGGTGGAGGATCAGACCGATGCCGTGGTGCGGGGATATTGTCAGAGTGGCTACTACCGCAAACGCCTCGAAGCGGGGCTGGTCTACCGCCACATCTATGAAGGGCCGACAGCGCCGCCAGACCTGACGATTCGCATCAGTTCCTGCCAGGGGCACTACTGATGTGTAAAAGTTGCACGCGAGAGCAATGTTTCATCTGCGCAGTTCGGGTAAACTCTTTCACCGGAGGTACTCAACCGTGCAATTAACCAGTTTCAGTGATTTCGCCTTTCGCGCCCTGATCTACCTTGGCACCCTGCCTGAAGGGGAGCTGACCAGCATCAGCCGTGTGACCGAGGTTTATGGGGTGTCCCGTAACCATATGGTGAAGGTGATCAATAAGTTAGGCCATGCTGGCTTTGTCACCACCGTGCGTGGCAAAAACGGCGGCATCCGTCTGGCGACGTCACCCGACAAGATCGTTCTGGGTGATGTGGTTCGCGCACTGGAGCCATTAAAGCTGGTGGATTGTGGCAGTCCCTTCTGTCATATCGTGCCCGCCTGTCGCCTCAAGGATGTGTTGCAGGAAGCCACCGAAGCCTTTTTGGCCTCGCTGGACCAGTACACCCTGTCCGACATGCTGCGCCAGAATCCTCATCTGGTGACCCTGTTGCATCAACCGCCTGCCCACTGATCGATGTTCACCAGTTTTACTTTGTGGGGCCTGTTCCTCAGCGCTTTTATCTCGGCAACGCTGGCACCGGGCGGCTCAGAAGCGGTACTGGCCTACCTGGTGAATCAGGGACAGTGGGCTTTGATGTTGTTGCTGATCGTTGCGACCGTCGGCAACACCTTGGGTTCGCTGACCAGCTACGTGATCGGACGATACGTGCATCGACACAAGTCGCCGGAAGAGCTGCTCTCTGGCCGTGAGAGTCGGGTGCTGGGCTGGGTGGAGCGCCATGGTGTCTGGTCCCTGCTGCTGGCGTGGCTGCCGGGCATCGGCGACGCCATTCCGCTGCTGGCAGGTTGGTTTCGTTTTCCTATCTTCTTTAGTACTCTGCTGATCTTTATTGGCAAGTTTTTGCGCTATTCGGTGGTCGCCGGGGTCACTCTGGGAGTCCTCGGTAGCGGCTGATCCCCACGTCGTCACACGGAGGTTTTATGAAGGGTTGGCAACGGCTGTCACTGGCAGCTTTGACCGCAGCCATGCTGGTTGCGTGCGCCGGGGAAACGCACACCCCACCGGTGCCATCCGGGTTCACCCTGGTTGAGCAGGTGGAAGCCGCGCCAGGTGAAGTGCGGATCCCCTATCAGAAGTACCAGATGGCCAACGGCCTGACGGTGATTCTCAGTCCCGATGAATCCGACCCTCTGGTGCATGTGGACGTGACCTACCACGTCGGCTCTGCCCGCGAAGAGCTGGGCAAGTCCGGTTTTGCCCACTTCTTCGAGCACATGATGTTCCAGGGCTCCAAGCATGTGGCGGACGAACAACACTTCCAACTGGTCACCGAAGCGGGCGGCACCCTCAACGGCACCACCAACACCGATCGCACCAACTACTTTGAAACCGTTCCCGACAATCAGCTGGAAAAAATGCTGTGGCTCGAGGCGGATCGGATGGGCTTCCTGCTCGATGCGGTAACGGAGGAGGCGTTCGAAGTGCAGCGCGCCACCGTTAAGAACGAGCGCGGACAGCGGGTCGATAACCGCCCGTACGGCCGACTCAGCGAGCGGGTAGGGCAGGCGATGTACCCGCAGGGTCACCCTTACTCCTGGCCGGTCATCGGCTGGCTGGATGATCTGGACCGCGGTAACGTTGAAGACCTGCGCCGCTTCTTCCTGCGCTGGTATGGCCCCAACAACGCAACCCTGACCATTGGCGGCAACATTGACGTTGCCCAGACCCTGGCCTGGGTCGAAAAATACTTTGGCCCCATCCCACGTGGCCCGGCGGTGGAGAACGCACCCAAGCAGCCTGCAACGCTGGGTCAGGACCGCTACATCTCCATGGAAGATAAGGTGCACCTGCCGCTTATCTACATGAGCTTCCCCACCGTCTATGCCCGCCATGAAGATGAAGCGGCACTGGATCTGCTGGGAGACATCCTGGGCGGCGGACGCACCTCCATCTTCTATAAAAACCTGGTACAGGAAGGGTACGCGGTACAAGCCGGGGTCAGTCACCCCTGCCGGGAACTGGCTTGCGAATTCACCCTCTACGCTCTGGCCAACCCGGCCAAAGAGCTGAAACTGGCCAAGATTGAAGACCTGATCCGGGATTCCATTGCCGAGTTTGAACAGCGCGGGGTAAAACCGGCCGATCTGGAGAAGGCCAAAGTTCAGCATGAAGCCCGCACCCTGTACGGCCTGCAAAGCGTTCGCGGTAAAGTCAGCACGCTGGCCTTTAACGAAACCTTCTTCGGCAACCCGGACCTGATCAGCGAGGACCTGGCCCGCTACAACGCGGTGACGGCAGAAGATGTGGTTCGGGTCTTTAACACCTACATCAAAGGCAAGCACGCGGTGGTCATGAGCGTGGTACCGGAAGGCCGTGGCGATCTGGTGGCCGCTGAAGACACCTTTACCCCGGCGCCACTGGAACTGAGCGCCGCGCCCCAGACTCTGGAAGCGGTGATGCCGCCAGTGATCGTGGATAATTTCGATCGCAGCGTGGTGCCGCCTGCCGGCCCCAACCCGCAGGTGGATGTGCCCGCGTTGTGGCGGGCTAAGCTGGCCAACGGGGTTCCCGTGATTGGCACTCAGAGTCTGGAAACCCCCACCGTTGAACTGCTGATCGCTCTGGATGGCGGCAACCGCCTGCTGGCGCCGGAGAAGGCGGGCCTGTCCCAGCTGACGGCGGCGATGATGAGTGAGTCCACGGAGCGCTACAGCACCTCTGAGTTTGCCGAAGCGCTTGAACTGCTCGGTTCCCGCATCAGTGTCAGTGCTTCGGGCTATCGCACTTACGTTTCCGTCAGTGCACTGAGCCGTAACCTGAAACCCACCATCGAACTGCTGGAAGAGCGGCTGTGGCACAGCGCCTTTAACGAGACCGATTTTGCCCGCGTTAAGGAGCAACACCTGCAGGGCCTGATGCACTCCATGAACGAGCCCGGCTGGCTGGCGTCCACCGCCTGGAGCGGGTTGGTCTATGGCAGTGACAACCCACAGGGTCACCCGCTGGATGGTACCGTCGACAGCGTCAGTGCCTTGACCCTGGACGATGTGAAGGCGTTCTATTCCAAGCAGTTCCGTGCGGGTAATGCTGAAATCGTTGTGGTGGGTGATGGCAGCCAGGCTGACCTGATGGCCGCACTGGCTCCACTGGGTGAGTGGCAGGGCGGAAAAACCGCCTGGCCGGCAATGGCCCCCATGCCACAGCTTGGCGGCCCGGTGATCTATCTGCTGGATAAACCGGGCTCGGCTCAGTCAGTGATCCGCATTGGTAAGCGCACCGTGCCCTATGACGCCACCGGCGAGCACTTCCTTTCCACCCTGATGAACTACCCGCTGGGCGGGGCCTTCAACAGCCGCATCAACCTGAACCTGCGTGAAGACAAGGGATACACCTACGGCGCCCGCAGCGGCTTTAACGCCGGGCCGGAGCTGGGCCAGTTCCTGGCGTCTGCGGACGTGCGTTCGGACGCGACTGCGGCTTCCGTGGCGGAGTTCATCAAGGAGATCGGCACCTATCAGGCCGAAGGGATGACCGACGCCGAACTGGCCTTTATGAAGTCCTCCATCTCACAGGCCGAGGCGCTGAAGTTTGAGACCCCCGGCCAGAAGGCCCGCTTCCTGGACAAGTTGCAGCGTTATGGCCTGAGTGACGATTACGTCAAACAGCAGGGAAGAATCATCGAACAGGTGCGTCTTTCTGATTTGAATGCCGTCGCTAACAGAGAACTGAAACTGGAAGAGATGATCATTCTGGTGGTTGGCGACAGAGCAACCAATGAGGCTGCTCTGCGCGAACTGGGCTATGACGTACGTCTCATTAGCCTGTAAACTGATTGCCATAACTTTCACACTTTATGGTTTTTGGGCGACCTTATGAGGTCGCCCTTTACTCAACAAAGAGACCGGCATTGAACGCCTTCAACACAGCTGTCGAGCGATTGAGCCACCCTCAGTGGCAGGAAGCCCTGCGAGGCTTCAATCGCGGTATTGAACGGGAGGCTCTGCGCATCGATGCAAAGGGCTTCCTGGCACAGAACCCACACCCGCAATCGCTGGGTTCTGCCCTGACTCACCCCTGGATCACCACCGACTTCAGTGAAGCCCTGATGGAGCTGATCACCCCGGTGTATCAGGACCCTGATGCCCTGCTGGCACACTTAGCGGATACCCACAGCTACGTGCTGCGCCACCTCGATGGGCAGCGTCTGTGGCCGCTTTCCATGCCCTGCTTTATTGATTCGGCGCAAAACATTCCGATCGCTCAGTACGGTACGTCCCACACTGGGCGTATGAAGACCCTCTATCGGGTTGGCCTGGAGCATCGATACGGCGCCATGATGCAGGCCATCGCCGGATTGCACTTTAATTTCTCAGTGCCGAAAGCGCTTTGGGAAGCCCTGGGTGTGGACGGTGAAGATCAGGATGCAGTATCGGAGCGCTACTTCTCACTGCTGCGCTATTACAAGCGTCACGTCTGGGTTCTGGCCTACCTGTTTGGCTCGTCCCCGTCATTGTGCGGCTCTTTCCTGCAGGGCCCACGCCCGGCGCTGGAATTTGAGGAGCGGGACGGCACCCTGTATCTGCCGTATGCGACGTCGCTGCGGATGAGTGACCTTGGCTACACCAACAAGGCTCAGGACAAGCTCAAGGTGAGCATCAACTCCCTTGAGGAGTACGTCCGTGACCTGAAAAACGCCATCAGCATCCCCTCCGAAGAGTACGCCCGCATCGGCGTGAAGGTGAACGGTGAATATCGTCAGCTCAACGCCAATGTGCTGCAGATCGAAAACGAGCTGTATTCGCCGGTGCGCCCGAAGCGCACCACCGGCCCGGAAGAAACCCCGTCCGACGCGCTGGCGAGAGGTGGGGTGGAGTACGTCGAGGTGCGCGCACTGGACGTGAACCCGTTTGAACCCCTGGGGATCAGCCGAGACCAGGTTCTGCTGTTGGACCTGTTCCTGCTGGGCGGGCTTCTTGAGGTTCAGCGCCCCTGTGATGACGAGCAGTTGGCGGAGCAGAAAGCCAACTTCGGTGAAGTGGTGCTGGACGGTCGTCGTCCGGGCAAGATGCTGCAACGGGACGGCCAGCCGATCGCCCTGGCGGACTGGATGAGCGAACTGATGGATGGCTGGAGTCGGCTGGCAGAGGTGCTGGATGTCGCTAATGGCGATGACCGATACGCCCAGGCTCTGGCGAGCTGGCGCGGCGCAGCGCGGGACCCGGACCAAACCCTCTCCGCCAAGGTGCTGGCGGAAAGCCTGGCCGAGGGCCATGGCCACTGGGCCAGCCGCATCGCGGATGAACACCGTGAAGCCTTGCTGAATCGCCCCTACACTTTATTGACGGAGTCTCAACTGGATACGGCGGTCAGCCAATCTATGTTGGACCAACTGGCCCGGGAGCAGGGCGACGTCGGTAGCTTCGATCAGTTTCTGGCGGCCTATTTCGAAGGGCAGGACATCCCGTTTAACGACTGAGGAATGACACCATGGTGGGCAGAGTATCCTGGAGTGTACTGGTTGCGCTGATGCTGGCAGGCTGTGCCAGCCAGAGTGACGTCGGTAAACCCTGTGGTGAGCTGTCCACCTTCTACCAGCCGCCGGAAACGCAAAGCTTGTTTAAGGTGGTGGTGACCCGGATCAACGACGACAACGTGGTCAGCAAACCGAATTACCAACTGGCACCGGGCACCTATCAGATCCGCCTGGTGGAGTTGATTGATGACCCGAGGCTGTCGGTGTCGCTGCGGAACCGCGGTTACAAGGAACTGACTCTGGAAGTGGCTGCCGGGACGCGATACCACCTGGCTGCCCGCTTTAACAGTGATAAACGTTTCAACAGCATGGAGCGGGAATACTGGGATCCGGTCGTCTGGCGGGAGTCTGCCGTCGAGTGTCGTATCAAATAAAAAAACGCCCCGTGATCCACGGGGCGTTTTTTTATGGTGATTCAGGACAGCAGCATCATACCGCCCAGGCCGATAAATACGGCCCCGCAGACGCGGTTAAAGCCCTTCTGAGCACCGGGGTTGGCCAGCTGATTGGCCAGGGCACAGCCGCCCAGTGCCACCAGATTGAGAATCACAAAGTCGACCGCGGTAAAGGTCAGGCTGAGCAGGACAAACTGCTCGGTGAGGTTATCGCCGGACTGGATAAACTGGGGGAACAGTGCGGCAAAGAACAGCAGCCCTTTGGGATTGGCCAGGCCCACCAGCAGAGTCTGCCGGAACAGCTCACGACGGCTGCGGCATTGATGCTGATAGCCTTCGGCAGCTGTGGTGGCCTTACGGACGCGCCAGGCGTTGATGCCAAGCCAAATTAGATAGGCCGCACCGCCATAGCGAAGGAGGTCATACAGAACCGGCTGTGCGGTGATCAGAGCACCGATACCGGTGGCCGAGAGCAGCATCAGGATCAGGCCGGCAGCATTGGAGCCCAATACGGTAAAGAGAGCACGGCCGTGTCCGAAGCGGACGCTGGTCGAGAGGGTCATCAGGGTCATGGGGCCGGGTGCTGCTAACAGCACGACTACGGTCGCCAGATAGACCAGGTACAACTCAGTGGACATCAGAGTGTTTGAGTGGGTTTCACGAGGCGCGCAATTTAAGCAGTGACGGGGTCGCCTGTAAAGAGCCGACATAAAAAAACGGGAACCCCTGCCAAGGTTCCCGCAAAATTAGGAGGATAATGATGAACACAGTAAATCGGTTCAGTTAATGAGACTGTGGCGCTTCCCTTAAGTTCCGCGAACAGGCAAACTTTTTCTAAGAAACTTCAAAAAATACAGAATAACAACACGATGCAGGTCAACTTTTTTCGCAACCTGATTCTGATTTCCACCCTGACGACGGTGCTGGGCGGTTGTGCGACGCCGCCCCCCAGAGACCCGGAAAACATCTGTGCCATCTTCGAAGAAAATCGAAGCTGGTATAAAGCGGCCAAAGCGACTCAGGAAAAGTGGGGCGTGCCGGTGCATGTGCCGATGGCGATGATGTATCAGGAGAGCTCCTTCCGGCACAATGCGCGCCCGCCAATGCAGTACTGGTTTGGCTTTATTCCGGTGGGAAGGGCCTCCAGCGCCTATGGTTATGCGCAGGCAAAAACCATGACCTGGGATGACTATGTGCGTGAAAACAATCGTACTTTTGCCAGCCGCAGTAACTTTGCCGATGCCCATGATTTTATGGGTTGGTTCATCTACAAGAGCCACTCGGTGAATGGGGTGTCCAAGTGGGACGCCTACGCGCAGTACCTGAACTATCACGAAGGCTGGGGCGGTTACCGCCGTGGTACTTACAATCAGAAGCCCTGGTTGATCAACGTGTCACGAAAAGTTGACGACCGGGCCAAGCGTTATGCGGCTCAGTATCGGCAATGTAAGGAAGACCTGGACCGCAGCTGGCTGTGGCGACTGTTTTTTGGTTGAGTTTTACCCAATCAGGGCGCTTATGGCGCCCTTTTTTCTGCTCTCAAGGAGGGGACAATGACGGTACTTTATCGGGTACTCGGGCGCGATGAGTGGGATCAGGCGCAGCTGCTGGGCACGGTGCCGCTGTGTGGCAGTGACCGTCAGGCCGGCTGGGTGCATCTGAACTGTCCGGAGGACGTCCCTCTGGTGACCGGGCGGTACTTTGCGCCGGAACAGCAGCCAGTGGCACTGGAGCTGGATTTGGCGGGCCTGGAGAGCAAGCTGGAGTGGTTGGCGCCAACGGCGGAAAAGAACTGGCAGCAGCCGGTCTTGAAGGTGCCAGCGTTACAGCTGGCCTGGGTCAGAGCCGTACACGAGCTGACGCCAAGGCGGCAGGGGCGGAGCGTACACTATCGCTTTGGTTGTGCCGAGCCCGTCTGAATTCCGGTGTGGTCAACAAAAAAAGCCCTGTCGAAACAGGGCTTTTTTATTGCAAACATCAGAGCGAGAAGAACGCTTTGGCTTGCTTAATGATGCCGGGGCCGTCGATTTCCAGCACGGTGTGCATCTCTTCCTGGCTGCCCTGCTCAACGAAGCGATCAGGCAGGCCCAGCTGCAGCACACGCTTGGCCAGGCCCTGTTGCGCCAGGGATTCCAGCACGGCGGAGCCGGCACCGCCCATAATGGCGTTCTCTTCCAGAGTGATCAGATGCTCGTGACGCTCTGCCATCTGCTTCACCATCTCGTGGTCCAGCGGCTTCACAAAGCGCATGTTCACCACCGTGGCGTTCAGGGCTTCGGCGGCTTCCAGAGCGTAAGGCAACAGGGTACCGAAACTGAAGATGCAGACGCCTTGGCCTTCACGGCGGATCTCCGCTTTGCCGATCGGCAGCGCGCTCATCTGGGCTTCCGGCTCGACGCCCATGCCGTTGCCGCGGGGGTAGCGTACTGCCGCAGGCCCGTCATGCTGGTGGCCGGTGTAGAGCATCTGGCGGCATTCGTTCTCGTCCGCCGGCGCCATCACCATCAGATTGGGAATGGCACGCAGGTAGCTCAGGTCGAACGCGCCCTGGTGAGTCTGGCCGTCGGCGCCGACCAGGCCGCCACGGTCAATGGCGAACAGAACCGGCAGGTTCATGATGCCAACATCGTGGATCACCTGATCGTAAGCACGCTGAAGGAAGGTGGAGTAGATCGCCACCACCGGCTTCAGCCCCTCACAGGCAAAGCCTGCACCCAGCGTCACCGCGTGCTGTTCCGCAATCGCGGCATCAAAGTATTTGTCCGGGTGGCGTTGGGAAAACGCCACCATGCCGGAACCTTCGCGCATCGCGGGGGTGATCGCCACCAGCTTGTCGTCCTGGTCCGCCATGTCGCAGAGCCAGTCACCAAACACTTTGGAGAAGGTTGGCTTGCCCGGCTCGGACTTAGGCAGTTTCCACTCTTCCGGATTGAACCTGGGCACACCGTGGTAGCCGATCGGATCTTCCTCCGCCGGCTGGTAGCCTTTGCCTTTCTTGGTCATCACGTGAAGGATCTGTGGACCCTTCAGGTTGCGCATATTGCGCAGGGTCTCAACCAGCCCTTCCACATCGTGGCCATCGATCGGGCCGATGTAGTTGAAGCCCAGCTCCTCAAACAGCGTGCCGGGTACCACCATGCCTTTGAGGTGCTCCTCGGCGCGGCGGGCCAGTTCCTTGATCGGCGGCATCGCCCCCAGTACTTTCTTACCGCCCTCACGGATGGTGGTGTACAGGTTGCCTGAGAGCAGGCGGGCCATATGCTTGTTCAGGGCACCCACGTTTTCGGAGATGGACATCTCGTTGTCGTTGATGATGACCAGCATGTCTTTGTGGATGTCGCCGGCGTGGTTCAGCGCCTCAAACGCCATGCCACCGGTAAGCGCACCGTCACCGATCACCGCCACCACTTTGCGGCCTTCGCCTTCGCGGTCAGCCGCAATGGCCATGCCCAGCGCCGCACTGATGGAGGTGCTGGAGTGGCCCACGGAGAAGGTGTCGTATTCGCTCTCTTCACGCCACGGGAAGGGATGCAGGCCATCCTTTTGACGGATGGTGTGCATCTGGTCGGCCCGGCCGGTAAGAATTTTGTGCGGGTAGGCCTGATGGCCAACGTCCCACACCAGTCGATCGAAAGGCGTGTTGTAGACGTAGTGCAGGGCCAGGGTCAGCTCGACCGTGCCGAGGCCGGAGGCTAAGTGACCGGAGGAGCGACTGACCGAGCGCAGCAGGAAGTTACGTACTTCATCGGCCAAAGGGGCCAGTTGCTCTTGAGACAGCTGTCGCAGGTATTCCGGCGTCAATGCCTGTGAAAGGAGCGGGTAGTCAGACAGGTCCTGGCTCATTATCCGTATTCGCTTGTTCTGTTCGTTACTGGCCGCGCTCGATGAGATAGCGAGCGAAAGCCTGAAGTTGTTCGGTATTGTAAGGCAACTCTGCGAGCGCTGTCAGGGCATCCTGATACAGAGTCTGCGCCGCGTCACGAGCACCATCCAATCCGAGTAAGGCGGGGAAGGTACTTTTATCCGCCGCAAGGTCGGAGCCCTGGGGCTTACCCAGCTGCTCCGTGTCCGCCGTGATATCCAGAATGTCATCCTGAACCTGGAACGCCAATCCAATCGCTTCCGCAAAACGGAGCAGGGCATTGCGCTCGGCCACGGGCAAATCCGCGACGCCATAGCTGCCCAGTTCCACGGATGCCCGGATCAGGGCACCGGTTTTCAGACGATGAAGCTGAGTCAGTGCGTCCAGGTCGATACGTTTGCCGGTGCTGGCCAGATCGATCGCCTGGCCGCCACACATGCCCTGGTAGCCAGAGGCTTTCGCCAGTGCCCGGACCATGGCGATGCGGTTGGGCTCCAGCCCGGCGGGCAGCTTACACTCCGCCAGCAGTTCATAGGCCAGGCCCTGCAGCGCGTCGCCAGCCAGAATCGCCGTCGCTTCGTCAAACGCGATGTGAACCGTAGGCTGACCGCGGCGCAGGTGGTCGTCGTCCATCGCCGGCAGATCATCGTGGATCAGGGAGTAGGCGTGAATGCACTCGACCGCTGCCGCCAGCATGTCGAGGTCATCCTCTTTGGCCCCCAGCATGGTGCCGGTGGCGTAAACCAGGAAAGGGCGTACCCGCTTCCCACCCAGCAGGGTGCCGTAACGTATGGCATCCAGCAGGCGTGGGTCAGTGACAGGCAGATCGTTGAAGATCCGTTCCAGCGTGTCGTTAACGCGGGCCTGGTAGTGGCTCAAAGCGGTGTGCATCAGGCGTCCTCAGCTCCGAAAGGCTGCAGGGGCTGAGTCGGGTCCTCGCTCAGGATCCGAACTTGTTGTTGGGCCTGTTCCAGCTTTTGCTGGCTGGCGCGGACCAGAGCAATGCCCCGCTCAAACTGAGCCAGCGCTTGCTCCAGGGGGACTTCGCCCTGCTCCAATTGAGCCACAATCTGCTCCAGTTCGGCCAGAGCCGCCTCAAAGGCCATATTTTCCGGTTTCTTCGCCACTGTCTGACTCCCATGGGTATCGGGGGGCTAAAAGGTACTGTTTTGGACAATTTGAATCAATGAAGCAGCGCCCAGCTTGGGGATTTTTCTCTAAACTTGCCAGTCCTGGAACCGATAAGGACAATAGGGCTGGATATTCAACCCCCTGCGGCCGCCTTCGGTCATTAACTTCATACAGTGGATTGTAGCTAGGAGCTTTCGTGGATCTGGCAACCTTAATCGGCCTCATCGGTGCCTTCGCCTTCGTCTTCATGGCCATGGTTAAGGGTGGCGATGTGATGATTTTCGTCAACATCGAATCGGTACTCATCGTGATGGCCGGCTCGCTGTTTGTCGTGATGATGAAATTCAATATGAAGCAGTTCTTCGGTGCCGTGAAGATCGCCGCCAAGGCCTTTATGTTCAAACTGGACAAGCCGGAAGATCTGATTGACCAATCCGTCACCATGGCCGACTCCGCCCGTAAGGGTGGCTTCCTTGCGCTGGAAGAGGCGGAGGTGAATAACAGCTTTATGAAAAAGGCCGTGGACCTGCTCGTTGACGGGCACGATGCCGAGGTGGTTCGGGATGCGCTGTCCAAGGACATCGGGCTGACCGCGGAGCGTCACACCGCGGGCATCGACATTTTCCGCAAGCTGGGCGATGTGGCCCCGGCGATGGGGATGATCGGCACGCTGATTGGTCTGGTGGCGATGCTCAACAACATGGACGACCCGAAAACCATCGGTCCGGCCATGGCGGTGGCGCTCCTGACCACGCTGTATGGCGCCATTATCGCCAATATGGTGGCCCTGCCCATTGCCGATAAGCTGGAGCTTCGGATGCAGGAGGAGATGTTGAACCGTCGCCTGATCATGGACGCCGTGCTGGCGATCCAGGATGGCCAGAATCCGCGCGTGATTGAGGGGTTTCTGAAGAACTACCTCAATGAGAAGAAACGCGTGGTCGACACCACGGAGGACTGATGTCGGAACTGGCTCCTAAGCGCAAGCAGTCCGCCGGTGCGCCAGCCTGGATGGCGACCTTTGCCGATCTGGCCACACTGCTGATGTGCTTTTTCGTTCTGCTGCTGGCGTTTTCTGAGATGGACGTGCTGAAGTTTAAGCAGATCGCCGGATCCATGAAGTACGCCTTCGGGGTTCAGAACAAGGTGGAAGTGAAAGACATCCCGCGCGGGACTTCGGTTATCGCTCAGGAGTTTCGACCCGGGCGTCCGGACCCTACCCCCATCGATGTGATTCAACAACAGACCGTCGAGTTCACCCGGGACATGCTGAACTACCAGCCCGGAGAATCCAGTGAGGCGGGGGGCCAGCAAAATCAGAGCGGCAACAGTCGCGGCGGCAGCTCCAGCCAGACCGCCAATCAGCCCCGTGAGCAGCAAAACACCCAGAGCCAGTCCCGGGCTTCAGCGTCCGACGCTGATAACGTCAACGACCTGGCCAAAAAGATCGCCCAGCAACTGGAGGATCAGATCCTCGATGGTGCCATTGAGGTGGAGTCACTGGGACAGCAGATCATCATCCGAATTCGGGAAAAAGGCGCCTTCCCGGCCGGATCAGCGTTTCTTCAGCCCCGCTTCCGCCCGGTGATCCATGCCGTCGGTAACCTGCTTAAGGATGTACCCGGCATCATCAGCGTGACCGGCCACACCGACAGCTCCAGCGTGGATAACGAGCTGTACCGCTCCAACTGGGAGCTCTCCACCCAAAGGGCCGTATCGGTCGCCCATGAATTGCTGAAAGTGGATGGATTCGACCCGGCCCGTATGGAGTTGCGCGGGGTGGCGGACAATGAGCCATTGGCCAGCAACGACACCTATGAGGGTCAGGTAAGCAACCGACGGGTGGAGATCAGCATCAACCAGGGCAAGGCCAAAGAGTCGGACGTCATCAGCGTCATTCCCTGATCTTCATCGCCTTTACATGGCTGTGATCTCACTTCTATGCTCGGAAAAGCGTCGGGCCTCTCCCGCGAGGCGTTGCCCTGGGGTATAATCCCGCGCTTTTATTGATTAGGTGTCAGACAGGTCATGAAATTTATCGTCAAGCTGCACTCGGAAGTGATGATCAAGTCCAAGCCGGTGCGCGTGCGTTTCTCCAAAATGCTGGTGTCCAACATCCGCAACATCCTGCGCAAGCTGGATGATGACGCACGGGTTCGGTTCAACTGGGACCACATCGTTATCAGCAGCGCTAAAGACGATGCCGAAATGCGTGACCAGTACGTCAACACCCTCAAGTGTCTGCCGGGCATCAGCCACTTCCTGGAAGTGACCCAGCACCGCTTCGAGAGCCTGGACGACATCTACCAGCACACCCAGCGCATCTTTGGTGAGCGGCTGGCGGGCAAAACCTTCTGTGTGCGCGTGAAGCGTTCCGGTAAGCACGAGTTCAGCTCACTGGACGTGGAGCGTTACGTCGGTGGCGGCCTGAACCAGCACTGTGCCAGTAACGGCGTGAAACTCAAAGATCCGGACATGACCATCCACATCCAGATCGAAGAGGACAAGTGCTACCTGGTTGAGCACCGCCACGAAGGTTTGGGTGGCTTCCCGATCGGCACCCAGGAAGACGTACTGAGCCTGATCTCCGGCGGCTTTGACTCCGGTGTCTCCACCTATCAGGCGATCAAGCGTGGCACCCGCACCCACTACTGCTTCTTCAATCTGGGCGGCGCCGATCATGAGCGCGGCGTTAAAGAGGTGTCCTACTACCTCTGGAAGAAGTTCGGCAGTTCCCACCGGGTACGCTTTATCACTGTGCCGTTCGAGCCAGTGGTGGAAGAGATCCTGGAGCGCGTGGACAACGGCCAGATGGGCGTGGTGCTGAAGCGGATGATGATGAAAGTGGCAGCGGAAGTGGCCGCCCGCTTTGACATTCCTGCGCTGGTGACCGGCGAAGCGATGGGCCAGGTGTCCTCTCAGACCCTGACCAACCTGAATGTCATCGACCGCGCGACCGACACCGTCATTCTGCGTCCGCTGATCACCTGGGATAAGCAGGAGATCGTGGACACCGCCCGCATCATTGGCACTGCACCGTTTGCTGAGGTGATGCCGGAATACTGTGGGGTGATTTCCCAGCGCCCGACCGTGAAGGCGATTCTGTCCAAAGTGGAAGCGGAAGAGCAGAAATTCTCTGAGGATCTGATCGAGCGCGTAATGGCATCGGTTAAGGTTCAGGATATCCGGGAGCTGGCGATGGAACACACCACCGAAACCGTTGAGATGGAAACCGTTCAGGTTGCGGCCGCGGGTGAAGTGATTCTCGACATTCGAGCGCCGGAAGAGGAGGAGCAAAGCCCCCTCGAAGTGGACGGCAGCGAAGTCGTGACCCTGCCGTTCTTCAAGCTGGCCAGTCAGTTTGAAAGCTTGGATCCCAGCCGCACCTACCTGCTTTACTGCGATCGCGGCGTGATGAGCAAGCTGCAGGCGCTGTACCTGAAAGAGCAGGGCCACAACAACGTGAAGGTCTACCGTCCCTGAGCTGACGGTGATTCAATGCAGAACGGCGCCTTGGGGCGCCGTTTTTTGTGGTGGGAATTTGGCTGCGCTGTGATAGGGTACAAGGGTCAAAGCCATCCAGAAGGCCAAACTTTCTCGTTCAACAGCGTGGTAGCCCAATGTATTACAAGAATGACGATGTTCGCATCAACGAAATCAAAGAACTCCTTCCCCCCATCGCCATTCTGGAACGATTTCCGGCTACCGAGATCGCCTCTGAAACCGTGTTTAATGCCCGTCGTGCCATTCACAAGCTGCTGCAGCGCGAAGATGATCGCCTGCTGGTGGTGATCGGCCCCTGCTCCATTCATGACCCGGAAGCCGCGTTGGAGTATGGCCGTCGCCTGAGTGCCTTGCGTGAGCAGTACAAGGACACGCTCGAAGTGGTGATGCGGGTGTATTTCGAGAAACCCCGTACCACCGTCGGCTGGAAGGGGCTGATCAACGACCCGGGCCTCGACAACAGCTTCCGGCTCAATGACGGTTTGCGGACCGCCCGAAAGCTGCTGGTGGATCTGAATAATATGGGGCTGCCGACCGCAGGCGAGTACCTCGATATGATCACCCCACAGTACGTGGCGGACCTGATGTGCTGGGGCGCCATCGGTGCCCGCACCACCGAGTCCCAGGTGCACCGAGAACTGGCTTCCGGACTCTCCTGTCCGGTGGGCTTTAAAAACGGCACCGACGGCACCATTCGCATCGCCATCGACGCCATCGCTTCGGCCAGCGCGCCGCACCACTTCCTTTCGGTCACCAAGTATGGCCACTCCGCGATCGTGGCCACCGCCGGTAACCCGGACTGCCACATCATTTTGCGTGGCGGCAAGGAACCGAACTACAGCGCCGGGCATGTGCAGGCGATCACCGCCGAACTGGCCGAGGCCGGTCTGCCGCAAAACCTGATGATCGACTTCAGCCACGCCAACAGTGCCAAGCAGTACCAGCGTCAGCTGGCGGTGTGTGAAGACGTATCCGAACAGCTGGCGGGCGGTGAACGCGCCATCTTCGGTGCCATGATTGAAAGCCACCTGGTGGAAGGGCGTCAGGATTTGGCGGCCGGTTGCGAGCTGACCTTTGGCCAGAGCATCACCGACGCCTGCATCGGCTGGTCCGATACCGAAACCGTGCTGGCTCAGCTCTCTGATGCGGTGAGCCGTCGTCGGGCTCGATAAGCGAAGCCCCAAAAAAGGCCTGCGTTTGCAGGCCTTTTTTGATCACTGTGCTGATGCCAGTTGCCGGTACAGGCGCCGGTGATGCGGGCAGGGCAGGCCCAGTTCGTCGGCCTGTCTGATCAGGTATCCGGTGATGGCATCCAGCTCCGTTGGCCGGCCGGCCTCAACATCCTGCAGCATGGATGAGCGGTTCTGCGCAGTGGCCTGAGCCACCGTCAGCGCTCGGTCCAGAATGTGCGACCCCCTCTCCGGCTGGCCCAATGCGCGTCCTACCAGCGCGACCTCCTCACTGAGTGCCCTGAGTTCATCTCGGTACGCCTCGTTCAGAAGGCTGCCGTTGCAGACCCGATCCCTGGCAGTCAGGGGGTTAATGAGCAGGTTTACCGTCAGCTTTTGCCAGAGTGCGGTCACAATGGCGTTGTCGAATTCGAAGCCCGCATCCGCCAATGGCGCAGGCAGGGCGGCGTCGGTTGGCGGGTCTGACAGTGGGCCAGCTTTGCGGATGCCCTGACCGGTGTGACGGACATGCGTGCTGCTGTGCGCCAATGCGCCATCGGTCAGGCTGCCGGCCCACCAGGTATGACCCGGCCATCGTTCAACCGCTGCCTGCTGTGGCCCCATGCCGTTATGCAGCAGCACAATGGGGACATCAGCGGGCAGCCAGTTAAGCAGAGGCTCAAGGGCGGTCAGGCAATCCTGGGCCTTGGTCAGCACCAGTACGGTGCTCAGGGCCTGGGGTTGGTCACTGGCCCGGTGAGAAATAGGGTGGCATCGGTCGGGGCCGGAAAGTGGGGTCAATCGGTGTGAATGGCGGGCATCAGCGTGGCCCGGACGGCGCAACAGCGTCACGTTATGACCCTGCTCCTGCAGGGCGTGGGCCATCAGCTGACCCAACGCGCCGGCGCCAAGGATGCCGACGCTCATCGGTGACGCCAGCGCCTGAGCAGAAACAGAATCAGATGAAAACTGAGCGCGCCCAGCATATCCGCGATCAGATCGGCAATCTCAGCACTGCGGTAAGGCAGTTGCGCCTGGACGACCTCTATCGCCGCCGCGTACACCAGCAGCAGCGTCAACTGAGTCAGCGGGCGCCAGTTGGTGGCCAGCTGGAGCAGGGCGGCCAGCCCGAAGAAAGCGCCCAGATGCCCCACTTTGTCAAAGTGGTTAAAGGGTTGCTCATACCCGGGTTTGGAAAACACCAGGTAGGAGGTGACGATCAGCGCCAGCAACAGAATCAGTTGGCCAAATCGGCGCTGGTCGTGATTGGGTTGTGTGATGAGTCGAATCATGGAGCGATAGTAAGCAGCCTGGGTTCATCTGTCATTAAAAACACAACACTGTTACCGGTTGCTCAACCGGTTTCAGTGCCTGTACGGCACGAGTAGGGTAAACTTGCCCCAACATTATGGTAGGAGGATCCCATGCCGTCATTTGACATCGTATCTGAAGTGGATGCGGTTGAAGTTAAAAACGCCGTTGATAACGCCGTCCGTGAACTGGACACCCGCTTCGATTTCCGTGGAGTGGAGGCCAGCTTCAGCTACAAGGATATGGTGGTCACCATGAAGGCTGAGGCGGAGTTCCAGATCCAGCAGATGGAATCCATTCTGCGCGGCAACCTGGCCAAGCGAAACGTGGATGCGGACGCCATGAGTCTGGGCAAAGCGGAATTCTCCGGCAAAACCGTGTCCCGCCCGGCCACCTTCCGTCAGGGCATCGAGCAGGACTTTGCCAAGAAGCTGGTGAAGCTGATCAAAGAGTCCAAGGTCAAGGTTCAGGCTTCCATCCAGGGCGACAAAGTCCGAGTAACCGGCAAAAAACGCGATGATCTGCAGGCCACCATGGCGCTGCTGCGCGGTGAAAATCTGGACCAGCCGGTGCAGTTCAACAACTTCCGCGACTGACCATCGGTTGCCGGAGCGACAGCGGGCTGCCTGAGGGCGGCCCGTTTTGTTTTGAGCCATTCCTGCTTGGGCTCAGGCGGTTTTGGGGGCCACAGTGCATTCAATAGCCCGGCCAGTCCGCCAATGTCGTTATTTCTGTCCATAATTACAGTCATCTACGCGTCAAATCGGGGCTGGCATGGCGAGAGTGCAGGTGGGCATTGCAGGGCTGCTTTTAGGGCTGTCTGCACCGCTGGTATCGGCGGCGTCGCTGGTCACGGAAACCCCGATGGCGGAGGCGCCTGCGGGCACCGTGGGATTGGGGTTCGGGCTTCGTTTCGGTGAGTCCCCCTATCAGGGCATCGACAATGTCTCGAGCATCAACAACGACAACGGCACGGATCTGATCCCCCTTTACCTCTATGAGGGCAAGTTTCTCTTTGCTCACGGCACCTCTGCCGGGGTGCACCTGGTGAACAACGATTGGCTGAAGCTGGACCTGATCGGCCGCTACCGATTTGACCGTCTGGAGCCCGAGGCAGACCCAGCATACACGGGGCTGGAGTCGCGTCGTCAGAGCGTCGACGGGGGGCTGGAAAGTACGATAAAAAGCGATTTTGGCCAATTGAGACTGGGGGCCTTGTGGGATCTGCTCGGTCGACATCAGGGCGGTGAGTTTGAGGCCACCTATCTCTATCCTTTTGAGCCCGGCCGATGGCGCGTTACCCCCTACGTCAGCTACCTCTATCAAACGGAAGACCTGCTGAATTACTACTATTCGGTGCCCAGCGAAATTCCCACCCCCCCTATCGAACCCGGATTGCCTCCCTTCCCCGAGTACACTGTGAGCGGCGGTGACGACTTCTGGCGTGTTGGGGTCAACAGCAGCTTCCAGCTCAGCGCTGGCTGGCACCTCTACCTTAATCTGGCCTGGGAAACGGTGCCTGAGGCCGCCCAGGACAGCCCTATGGTGGATCGCGACCATCTGCTGACCGGGTTGGTTGGCGCCACCTACTACTTCGGTGATCTGCAGCAAAGCCAGGTGGGTGAAGAGCGCAGTGGTGAGTGGAGTGTGCGTGTGACCGGGGGCTACACCGCAGAGGAGACGTTCCATAAGGTGCATCGTGGTGCTATCCGTGCCAGCGACGACGTGGAAACCTACCTGGTGGGACTGACGGTGTCCCGGTTATTGAATGACGGTGAAAAACTGGATGCCTGGGGCCGGTTTTCTCTGAATCGGCGCCTGGAGAACGACTACCAGGACGATTTCTTTGAGTACGTGGCTTACGTCATGTTGATGGGAACCGGTTACAGTCCCTGGAGTGAACAGGAGTGGTTCCGTTATGGCTTTGGGTTTGGTTTCTCTTACGCCGATCAGGTGCCCATTATCGAACAGGTTAAACAGGCCAAGAAGGGGGGGGATACCGCTCACTTCCTTAACTACCTGGAAGCCACCGTTGATTTTCCGACCAACCTGCTGTTGGGCGACCTTGGCAGTAAGGATTGCTACATCGGCCTTACCATCGTTCACCGTTCTGGGATCTTCGCCAATGCCGACATCCTCGGTAATGTGTCTGGCGGCTCAGACGTGCTGACAGGACACGTGGAATGCAAACTCTGATCCCGCTTTTGTTGCTGCTGGTGCTGGGAGGTTGCAGCCTGAATCCGACGCCGGACAATGCGGCCACTCTGGACAGTCAGGCTGCGCTTAACCGGTTTCAGGAGGATGAACGCCTCCGGCGCTTTTTTGAGGAAGCCAGGGTGGTGGTGGTGTTTCCAAGTGCCTGGCGAGCCGGCATGGGGTTTGGTGGGGGCTACGCGCTGGGCACCATTTACCGGGACCATCAGGTGGTGGGTGTGGCGCGCATGTGGCAGCTGAGCGTCGGCGCAAATGTGGGCGGGCAGCGCTACCGACAGATCCTGTTTTTTAAAACCGATGCCGCTTTTGAGGCAATGGGGAAGGCAAGCAATGAGTTTGCGGGTCAGGCCCATGCTGCACTGATTACCCTTGGGGGGGCGACCAACCCTGGATACCACCCCGAAGTGGCCGTGTTCAGCGAGCTGCGCGGCGGGTTGCTTCTGGAAGCGTCGGTCGGGCTGCATCGCTACGAGTTTGTGCTGGAAAACTGAGTCCTCTGCCTGAGTAAGCGCTCCCTGTGTCGCGAAGGGGACTTTGCTATACCTAGTGCTGGTGGTTATCGCGGGCAGGGCCCGGGGAGGGGGTATGAGGGAGCGCTCTGTATGGCGTGGTTGTCTTAACCTCATGCAATGGTTGCCGCTGCTTCTGGCGTTAGGCGGGACGATGTGGATAACGGCCTGCAGCGATCAGTCGACCAGTGAGACCCCGCCCGATCCGGATCCTGACCCCGACCCTGATCCTGACCCGGATCCGGATCCCGACCCGGAACCCGGCTGCGGCCCGATGCCCGATGGCAATCTGCCCATTGTGCCCTGTACCGTGGGATTTGGAATGGCAACACCGGCGGGCAGTGGGCGTCATCTGGAGGTGCCGGAAACGACCGTGTACAAGGTCACCAACCTCAAGCCCAGCGGGGAAGGCAGCCTTAAGCATTGCACCGATGCCCGCGGCCCCCGGGTCTGCGTCTTCGAGGTCAGTGGCACCATCGATATGACTCAGTTGGGCACCTATTCCATCGACAATGAGTACCTCACCATTGCCGGCCAGACGGCCCCCAGCCCGGGGGTGACGCTCAGAGGGGTTTCTTTACGGGTGGAAGCCAATGACGTGTTGATTCAACACATCAAGGTGCGCACCGGTGACGCCATTGAGGGCCGCACGCCAGGCGATAGGGACGGGATCTACGTGATCGGCAAATCAGACAATCCTGAGCGTCAGCCCATCAATGTGATTTTTGACCACATCTCCGTCAGTTGGGGGCTGGATGAAACCTTTACGGTCAAAGATACCGCCCGCAACGTCACGATCCTCGACAGCATCATCAGCGAAGGCCTCTGGTATAACATGCACCCCAAAGGTGGGCACTCCAAAGGGCTGATGATCTCCGCTGAGAACATGTTGATAAAGGGCAACCTGATTGCGCATCACGATGATCGCGCGCCGCTTGAGACCACGCCGTCTGCCATCACCGTCAACAACGTCACCTACAACACCCGACAGGTTGGGATGAGGCTGTCGCCACTGTCCAACAACTCCGCGCACGATGGCAAAGTGCGCACCACAACGATAGCGGGCAATGTCCGCCTGAAAGGCCCCAACTCTGAAGAGCGCCGGGACTCAGCCTGGGTGGTGATCTCAGAACGTCGTGATGGCTCGAAGCTCTATATCGAGGACAACCTGTGTGACGGCTGGAAGAATCCCGACTGGCCGTGCGTTCGGGTGGATACCAGTGAAGGAATGGGATTCCGCGTTGATGAGCCGCCCCTGTGGCTCGACGGTCTGCAGATACTGCCCGCCACCCAGACGCTGGATGACGTGTTGGCTAACGCCGGTGCCCGGCCAGCACAACGGGATGAGGTGGATGCCCGGATCATTTCCGAGGTGCTCAACCGCAGTGGGCGCATCATCAACTGCGTCGGTTCCGAAACCATTCTTTATCCCAGTGCACAGGTTTCCAGTGCGTCCGACAGTCAGGTGACGGGCGGCATTCCCGACTGCGACAGCAGCAAGACAGCCTACGTGGGACGGACGGTTGAGATCTACCAAGGCACCGGAGCAGGGCAGCAGAGTGTGGTGAAAAGTCAGAGCTGCAGTGGCAATACTCTGACCCTGAATCTGGTGGATCCCTGGTTGACCGTACCCGGAACCGACGCACGATTCCGCATTCACATTCCTTGTGACATCAATGCCGGAGGCTGGCCCGTTGTGGAGGAAAACCGACACAGTCTGACGTTGCCGGATGACTACAATGCGGTCACGGAGTCGGGCTACACCGTACTGGAGCTCTGGCTCCACGAGCAGGCCAGAAACGTGGAATAGGGCCGAAGCAACGCCATCACTTCCGCGACGGTTTATCGGCATCGTATAAGGAGAGCGGGCTGCCTGAGAGCAGCCCGTTTTGATCGACCCGGTGGCAACACGTCACCGATGGCACAATGGCCATCCCGGCGCACCCATCAGGCTTTTTTCAGGATGAACATGTGGTAGCCAAATTCACTTCTGAATTGCCGGTACAGGTTAACTTCCTCCTTGATGTCTCTGAGCGCGGATGACGAGGCCATTGCCGGCTCCAGTTCTGCCACACGGTCAGCCAGAGCGTCATAGTAATTGGACCAGGCTTCTCGGCTTTGAGGAAAGTGCTCAACGACCTGATAGCCCGCTTTTTTCATCTGCTCGATTCTTGTCTGAACCAACTGAATGTCAGGATACGATTTGCTCCAGAACTCAACAGACTCTTGGCTGGGGTCCTCGGTTCGCCAGACCAGATCGCTGATCATCAGATAGCCCTGGGGCGCTAAGAAAGGCTTCCACTGAGCTAACGCTTTCTCGACGCCCATAATGTAGGCGCAGCCTTCCGCCCAGATCAGGTCGAAACACGCTTCTGCAAAGGGCAACTCTGTCATGCTGGCGCAAACGGTTTCCAGTCGGTCAGCGGCCCCTTGTTGCTCGAAGCGTTGCGCCAGCCGGCTCAGTGCCAGCGGTTCGTTGTCCAGGGCGGTTACCCTGGCCTGGCTGTGATCAATCAGAACCTGGGTTGCCAGGCCTTTACCGCAGCCGATTTCGAGGATATGACGGGGCGCTGAGGGCACCTGTGACAGAGCGTTCACCGTATCCTGCTCACTGCCGGGCCCCCAACGTTCCAATGTTTCGAAAACCGTCATAAAGTCCGACATATAGGCGTCGTGTTCATTCATGTCTTTTGACAACCATTTCAGTCGCAGGGCGTCTTTTTCGTTGAAACCCTGCTTGATTAACCAATCGAGATGAGCGTCCGGGGCGAGTTGATCCAAGCTTTCGTGCCACGCTTTGAGATCACCCTCACCCAGCAACGCCGCCAGCAAATTTCTGGAACGTTTTTTACGCTCAATCTCTTCATCCAGTACCTTGAGGCGGTTTTGCAGCAGTTGCTTTTCCACCTTCGCATCCAGGCAGGCTTTGCACTCTTTCAGCGTCAAACCGCCGGCAAGTAATTGCTGAATCAAACGGACCCGCTGAAGATCCTTGTCACTGTATACACGGTAGCCATTTTCCAGCCTGCGTCCCGCAATAAGCCCTTGCTTTTCATAGTAAAGCAGTGCGGTGCGAGACAGGCCGACTTCTGCGGCAAGCTCAGAAATCCTGTACATCATGACCCACTCGAAATCCGTTGATGGTTACCAACCTTAAACTATAAAGCTGTAGACAGGTCAATGACGATATTGCGCTGCCCGGTGACTTTTATGCGGGCATGATGAACGGCGATAACCCGGCCCAAAGGGATCAGAGTGGGGCATGTCACTTTTCATCTCTCAGTTCAGGGGGTAACAGTGGATTTAGCCTGGTAATCCATGGGAGATTGGTTGGTCCGTATTGTCCCTGATGGAGTGATGAGATGACGCCAAAAGCGTTGGTTGAGAAGTGGGTAGAAGCCTTTAACGCAGGCGACGCCGGTGTGATTGGGACGTTCTATGCCGAAGACGCGGTTAACCATCAGGTCGCGAATGAGCCGGTGATCGGCAAAGCGGCGATCACCGCCATGTTTGAAGCGGAATTTGCCCAGGCTGAGATGGTGTGTCTGGTGGAGAATCTGTTTGAAGATGGGGAGTGGGCGATTCTGGAGTGGAAGGACCCATTGGGCCTGAGAGGCTGCGGTTTTTTCCACATCCAGCAGGGCAAGATCGTGTTTCAGCGCGGCTACTGGGACAAGCTCAGCTTTCTGCGCCAGCATAAGCTGCCGTTTCCTACCGAATAAGGCTTAGCCTGCCGGATCGGAACGCCCGCCATTGCGGGCGTTTTTTATGCCATCTGAGTGTCGAACTGGCTGCGGTCCCGGCCGCTGCGTTTGGCCTTAAGCAACCAGCGGTCGGCCCGCTCAAGCAGGGCCTGAGGAGTGTCGGCATCCCCGCCAAGCTCGCTGACACCCGCACTGAAAGTCAGGGTGATTGGGTAGGCAGCGCCCACCTCGAAAGGCTGAGAGTGAACCACTTCGTGCAGTTTGCCCAAAACTTGCCTGGCTTCTTCAAGGGAGGTCTGACTTAAAACCAGACAGAACTCCTCGCCACCGTAACGGGCCAACAGATCACCCGCTCGCAAATGGTCGGCGATGCGTTGACCAAAGGCCACCAGTGCACGGTCGCCGACGCCATGGCCGTGGCGGTCGTTGACCCGTTTAAAGTGGTCCAGATCCAACATCACCAAGGTCAGAGGCTGGCCATTTCGCCGGGCCCGCTCGCCGGTCAGCAGCAGGTGTTGTTTCAGGAAGGCCCGGTTGTACAGGCCGGTTAGCGGGTCTTTTAATGCGGTTTGTTCCAGCACCGCGGCGCGGTTAACCAGAGTCCAGGCCAGCATGGTTGCCATCAGCAGGATAAGTAACCGACTGATCTGATCCGGCAGGAAAAACGTGCCATAGCGGCTGAGCCAGTGAGCTTCCGGCGGCGTCTGCCCATAGTGCCCGGCGGCAAACCAGACCATGGTGCCGTAGGAGAGCAGAGCCAGCGCGCCGCCATACAGACTGAGCCGCCGATCATAGCGAAGGGCAGTGGCGGTAATGGCGAGGAAGTAGAGGGCAAAGGTCCCTTTGTTGTTGACCAGTGCCAGAGCCGTATCCCGGCTGAAGTAATCGAGGCACAGCCCCATAGTGATCAGCGAAATGTCCAGGGTCACGGAGAAGAACGCGAGGGCCGGGATGTAACGACGGCGCCGCAGGAACGCCCGCCACATCAGCGCGGCAGCCAGGGCGATATAGCTGACGGCCAGGGCTGGCGTCATGTCGGTGCCGGTCAGCAGCTTGTAGCTGGGCACCAAGGTGATCAGCAACACCAACACCAGGCGCAGATTGGCCATGGTGTGTTCACCGGAGGAGGCCGCCATCAGTGTCTGGCGCTCCGGTTGGCTCCATAATGTGTTGTGGTTCATCGCCTAAATCCCTGGCAACGAGTGATTTTTTACTCTACCCCGTTCACTCTGCCCGGGTCGACTGGAAATTGTGCCCGGCTTTTTCCTGCTTATGCCCGTCAGCATTCTGTTTGCGCAGCTGCTGAATCAAAAACAGCACCGGTACGCCCAGCAGGCTGGCGGCGATAAAGAACCAGATGTAGCCCACCTGGTCCACGACATAACCGGAGAAGCCCGCCACAAATTTCGGGAACAGCAGCATCATTGAAGAGAGCAGGGCGTATTGCGTCGCCGAGTAGGCGGTGTTCACCAGGCTCGACAGATAGGCGATAAAGGCGGAAGTGGCGATGCCGGCTGAAAGGTTGTCGGCGCTGATGGCAAACACCAGCAGCGTCAGGTTGTAGCCGACATAGGCCTGCAGCGCGAACAGCAGATTGGTGCCGGCCACCAGGGCGGCACCCAGGAACAGGATTGGCATGGTGCCAAAGCGGAACACCAGTGCCCCGCCCAATGCGGCGCCTACCAGAGTCATCAGCACCCCAAACACCTTGGATACGGTGGCAATTTCCGCTTTCGAGAAGCCCATGTCGATGTAGAACACATTCGCCATGACGCCCATGACCACGTCGGAGATGCGGTAACAGGCGATCAGCGCCAGGATCAACATCGCCTGCTTGCCGTAGCGTTGGAAAAAGTCCTGAAACGGAGCGACCACCGCGCTGTGGCCCCAGGCGAGAAAGCGGCCCAGCGGCGCGGGCAGGTGGCTCAGTCGCTCCCGGGCTTCCGCCTGAATGTCGCTGGCCTGCTTGCGGTCCACCTCCGGCTCGCTTGCCAGCAGGGTGGTGATCAGGCCGATGCTCATTGCCGCGGCCATCACCAGGTAGGCGGTGTGCCAGGCCTCAACCCGGTAAACCGACGGGTCCGGATCCGCCCAGGCCGCGATGGCCAGCGCACCGGCGCTGGAGAGAATCATCGCCAGTCGATAGCCCATCTGATACGCGGCTGCGAGGGCGGCCTGCATCTTCTCCGGCGCGGCCTCAATCCGAAACGCGTCCACCACAATGTCCTGAGTGGCCGAGGCAAACGCGACCATCAGGGCAAAGCCCACCAGAGCCACCAGGTTGCTGATGGGGTCGGTCACCGACATCCCCGCCAGCCCGGCAATCAGCATTAGCTGCGCGGCCAACAACCAGGCCCGGCGCCGCCCCAGCATTCTGGAGAGCAGTGGAATCGGCAGCCGATCCACCAATGGGGCCCAGAGGAACTTGATGCTGTACGCCAGCGTGACCCAACTGAGGAAACCGATGGTGGCCCGCTCAATCCCGGCTTCCCGCAGCCAGGCTGAGAGGGTACCGAACACCAGCATCAGTGGCAGGCCCGAGGAAAACCCCAATGCAAGCAGCACCAGCACGCGTTTGTGCAGGTAGACAGTCAGGGGTTCAAATCGACGGGACAGTGGCGACATGGGCAGTGGTTCCTGAGGGAGATGGCTTCAGAGTACGGGGGGAAAAGGGACGGGCGCAAGGCCCGTCGGAAGTCTGACAATCACTGCGGCATCAGTGTGGCTTTGATCAGCACCAGCGGCGTGGCCGGTACCGTGTCGCCCGGTACGTCTTCATGGGGGCCGGTTTCTACCAGCGCCATGCTGTCGAGCACATCCGTGCCTTCAACCACTTCGCCAAACACCGCGTATCCCCAGCGGCGGGAGGAGGGATCCAGCCGGTCGTTTTCAGCGACGTTAAAGTAGAACTGGTTGGTGGCGCTGTGGGGGTCATCGGTGCGGGCCATGGCGATGGTGCCGTAACCGTTGGACATGCCATTGCCGGACTCGTTGATCACCGGCTCGCGCTCAGGAATCGACTTGTAATCCTTGGTGTAACCGCCGCCCTGCACCACGAAATCGGCAATCACACGATGGAACAAGGAGTTATCGTAAGCGCCGTCCACCACGTACAGCAGAAAGTTGTCGACGGTGCGCTCGGCGCGGCTGCGGTCCAGCTCGACAACCAGAGTGCCCAGGCTGGTTTCCATCTTCACTTTGGGAAACAGGTTGCCGGGCTGAATGCGGGGATCGGTCTCCGCGGCCTGGCTGAATCCGCTCATCAACAGAGCAAAGGCGAGAACGAGAGCACGGGTCATGTCGGTTTCCTTACTGAATAAACTGGTGCAATTCCGGGTCATTAAGCATGCTGTTCAGCAGCTGGTTAAGGCGATCATTCACTTCGCGCTCGAGCACCGAGGACTCCACCTTGAGCACCCCTTTTAACTCGCCCCGGGCCTGGTAGCGCTTGACCAGTTGACGGTCGCCCTTATCCACCACCAGAGAAGCGATGGCACTGCTGCTGGCGGTATGGCGCACGGTACCCTGGTCCACATCCACCCGCAGCTCTTCCAGAGTCAGCGCAATGCGAACCTGGCCCTGGGTGCTCATGGCGTAGCCCTGGTGGGCCAGACCGTCACGCAGACCGGACTCTAGCAGCGCACGAGGGTTGCTGGAGGCGTTGATCAACTGTGCCGGGCCGTCGCCTTCCTGGATGCGCACCAGAAAGGTATCGGTGCGATGATCCACGGAACTCAGCGCCACGCTGGTTGTGCTGGCGGCGTTCATGGATGGCATGGGTTCGGTGGGGGCGAGGATCAGACTTTGCGGGTGGCTGGCGCAACCGCCCAGCAGCAGGGCGGCCACAAATAGTGTTTTCTTCATTGAGTTGTCCCTGTGAAAACCGTTGCGAAGCAGCATAACGGATTCTTTATTCAAGGTCTTGCATGAGACAGAGCGGCAGGGCCGAGGTGGCCCTGCTTAATCCCCGGGGATCAGCGCTTCTGCGCTTCCAGAACCACAAACTTGGCGTTGGAGGCGATGGTGGTGCAGCCACCAAACAGTCGCGTCAGCTTGATGTGGTAGGCCAGGTGACGGTTGCCAACGATGCGGACCCGCCCTCCCTGTTTCAGCACCCGGCGGGCATCCCGGAACATCTGCCAGGCGACGTGGTCTGTCACCGCCTGCTGCTGGTGGAATGGAGGGTTACAAAGCACCCAGTCAGCCTGACCGCCTTCCATACCGGACAGGCAATCGTTCCAGACCACTTCAAACTGGTCAGCGTCGGCCACTTTGGCCAGGTTATCCCGGGTGGAGCGCACTGCATCCCAGGATTCGTCCACTGCCAGGATCTTTGCCTCCGGATTGGCTTTGAGCAAACCGAGCGAGAGCACGCCGTTTCCACAGCCAAGATCCACCACCTGTCCACGGACCTTGGGCAGATTGGCCAGCAGCAGGCGGGCGCCCAGGTCCAAAGACTTGGCCCCGTAGACATTGGGGTAGTTCAGGATGGTTTGATCGACCGGCTCGCAATGCCACTCGAGATGCTCCGGCTGGCCGCTTTGTCGGCCGCACAGCTGTCCGTAAACCAGACGCGCTTTTTTCACCGCCCGGGACGGGTGAACCTCATCCAGCAGTTGGCGGGTCAAATCCGGCAGTGTTGAAGGCATGTCCTTCTGGCGGGCACCAATCACCACCGGCGTACCGGCAGGCAGATTGGCATTAAGCCAATCCAGCTGAGCGGTCAGCAACCGCAGACTGCGGGGCAGCTTAATGATGACGCCGTTGATCGGCGCGGAGAGCGCATCCAGGGCGTTCAGTGCGTCGAGCTCCGGAACCAGGTCGTTAAGGTCCAGATTCTGTTGCAGTGCCTGATGGGCGACAAAGCTGTCGTTGACCCAGCTCAGAGGGCGGTCGGCAAGACCGCAGGCCAACGCCCCAAAGTGATCGTTGAGGATCAGCAGCCGCCCCTCAGGCAGCTGGTGGGCGTTCAGCAGAAGTTCGTCTGCCGCATCCCAGGCCTGCAGGGGGTCCTGAGGCTGGGGAGGAAAACGTTCAAGGCGCAGTGCGTTGCCATTGACGGTAAGCTGAGACATGCAGGAGACTCGTAGTCAAAAGAGAAATTTTCGCAAAAATGCCGGATCCTGAACAGTGTATCAGGGACAGCCGTGGCCGCATTCTGGCCCGATTGTGCCCCAACTGGTTAAACCTTGACGAGCAGCAGGCGCTTGAACCGGTGCTGGCGGCACTGCCCTGGCAGCAACCGGAGGTTCAGATCTTCGGCAAATCCCACCCCATTCCCCGTCAACAGTGCTATCTCGGCCAACCGGGTTGTGACTATCGCTACTCCGGATTACTGCTGACACCAGAGCCGATTCCTGCCGCGATTGATGCACTGATGGCCCGCCTTGATGGTGGCTTTAACGCGGTGCTGGTGAACCGGTATCGTGATGGCCGGGATCGTATGGGCTGGCATCGGGACAACGAACCCGAACTGGCGCCGGATTTGGCCATCCTCTCTCTGGGGGGCACCCGGCGTCTGAGATTGCGCTTTGATCCGAAGGACAGCCAGGGGGTGGACCTCGACTCAGGCAGTCTGTTGTGGCTGGCACCCGGCGTATACCACTGCCTGGCGCCGACCGCCAAACCGGTGCCGGAACGGGTCAGCCTGACCTTTCGTCGAATCCTGCCGGGGTTTCATCGCCCTTGCCCCGCTGCTGGCCACGGGGTATAACTCGGCCACATTGCCCAATGTGAGCGCGGTCACGTCGCGCCAACAGGAAGTCATTATGAGCATGCAAAACACCATCGAAGCGAAAATCCAGGCGGCCTTCTCGCCCTCTCATATGGAAGTGCTGAACGAAAGCCATATGCACAGAGGCCCGGCAGAAGAGAGCCATTTCAAGTTGATTCTGGTCAGTGATCAGTTTGAGGGGCAGCGTCTGTTGGCGCGCCACCGTGCGGTTAACGCCGCCCTGGCCGAGGAGTTGGCCGGCACTCTGCACGCCCTGGCGCTGCACACCTATACACCCGCTGAGTGGTCTGAGCAGCAGCAAGCGCCCCGCACCCCAAGCTGCCTGGGCTGAACCGTTCCCTCATAACCATTCCTTTCCGACTCGGGATTTGTTATCAAAAGGTTACGTTGCTTTTTGAGTATCAATCCCGATGTCGTCCTCGCCGCTTCCCTGGATCGACCGCCTGAGCGAATGGCTCGGCAGTCTCTGTGCTGTGCTGATGCTGGCCATGCTGTTGCTGGCCACGGCGGTTGTGGCGTTGCGCTACGGCCTGGAGTTTGGCTCCATCGCCCTGCAGGAGGGGGTGCTCTACCTTCACGGCGCGCTGTTCACCCTCGGCGCCGGATTCACGCTGAAGCACAACGGCCATGTCCGGGTTGACATCTTCTACCGTCAATGGAGCCCTGAACGGCGGGCCTGGGTTGACCTGCTCGGCACCGTACTGCTGTTGTTGCCCTTCCTTGCTTTTATTGGCTGGCAAAGCTGGGACTACGTGATGGCCAGTTGGGCCCGTCTGGAAGGGTCGCCGGAGGCGGGAGGCCTGGCGCTGGTTTATCTGCAGAAATCGCTGATTCTGGCGATGGTCACGACACTGGCGATGCAGGCGCTGGCGGAGATTGCCCGCTCGGTGATCACCCTGCGGGGAGGGCAATCGTCATGATGGCTCTGCTGCTGTTTCTTTGCGTTTGTCTGGTGCTGCTGTGCGGTTATCCGGTGGCGTTTGCGCTGGGGGGCACGGCACTGTGGTTTGCCCTGATTGGCACCGGTACCGGCCATCTGGATGCGGCGTTTCTTGGCGCACTGCCTAACCGACTCTACGGCATACTCAACAACCAGACGCTGATGGCGGTGCCGCTGTTTGTCCTGATGGGGGTGATTCTGGAGCGCTCCCGGCAGGCGGAACAGTTGCTGGAAGCGATGGGTCAGCTGTTTGGCCGGCTGAGAGCCGGACTGGCGATTTCGGTGATGCTGGTTGGGGTGCTGCTGGCGGCCAGTACCGGCATTGTGGGTGCCACGGTTGTGACCATGGGATTGCTCTCCCTGCCGGCGATGCTCAAACGGGGTTATGACCCGGCGTTTGCCTCCGGCGCTATCTGTGCCACTGGAACTCTGGGCCAGATCATACCGCCCTCAATCGCCCTGGTGTTGTTAGGGGATGTGCTGTCCTCGGCCTATCAACAAGCGCAGCTGAAGATGGGGATCTTTTCACCGGAAACCGTTTCGGTGGGCGATCTTTTTGCGGGGGCGCTGATCCCCGGCCTGCTGCTGGTGGGGCTGTACATTCTCTATACGCTGTTTCTGTCCTGGCGTCGGCCGGAGCGGTTTGCCGCCGTTGAGTCGGTGACACTGGACCAGGCATTTTTCCTGAACCTGCTGAAAGCGCTGGTGCCGCCCATCGCCCTTATCCTGATGGTGCTGGGTTCCATTTTGATGGGCATCGCTACGCCGACCGAGGCGGCCGCAGTGGGAGCCTTTGGCGCATTGGCTCTGGCATTGGTTAAGCGCAGTCTGAGCTGGCCGGCGCTGCTGCTGGCGCTTAAAGAATCGGTTCGGGTTACGGCCATGGTGTTTATGATTCTGGTGGGAGCGGCCTTGTTCTCGCTGGTGTTCCGTGGTCTGGGGGGCGAAACCCTGATACACAGCGCGCTGTCTGATCTGCCCGGCGGTGTGGTCGGCGCGACGCTGGTGGTGATGCTGGTGATTTTCCTGCTCGGTTTTATTCTCGACTTTATCGAAATCACTTTTGTTGTGGTGCCCATGGTGGCCCCCACGCTACTGATGCTGGGGTTGGACCCGATCTGGCTGGGCATCATGCTGGGTCTGAACCTGCAAACCTCATTTTTGACCCCCCCATTTGGCTTTGCTCTGTTTTACTTACGTGGTGTGGCACCCCCTTCGCTGGATAGTGCCACCCTTTATCGGGGCGTTGCCCCCTTTATTGCCTTGCAGATCCTGATGATGTTGCTGTTGGCTTTGTGGCCGGAACTGGCTACCTGGCTTCCCGAGCGGATCTACGGCTAACTCAAGGAGACCATCATGAAACGGATCGCACTGAGCCTGATGTTGCTCGTCACGACCCTGATGGGGTGCCAACCGGCGCCTCAGGCTGAGAAGGAAGCCGCCCAGGCGGAACCGGCTCAAACCTACCAGTGGAAACTGGTGACCTCCTGGCCCAAGAATTTCCCGGGGCTGGGCATGGCACCGGAGCGCTTTGCGGAAAAGGTGAACGCCATGTCTGGTGGCCGCCTGACCATAACCGTATATGGCGCGGGTGACCTGGTCCCGGCGTTTGAGGTGTTTGATGCGGTCAGCCAGGGCACCGCAGAGATGGGTCACAGTGCCGCCTATTACTGGAAGGGCAAAACCGCTGCAGCCCAGTTGTTTACGTCGATTCCTTTCGGCATGAACGCCCAGGAGATGAACGGCTGGTTGAACTACGGCGGCGGCATGGCGCTGTGGCGCGAAGTGTACGCGCCCTTTGGCATCATCCCGATGGTTGGCGGTAACACCGGCGTTCAGATGGGCGGGTGGTTTAACAAAGAGATCAACGGCATAGAGGACCTGAAAGGCCTGAAGATGCGCCTGCCGGGCCTGGGCGGTGAAGTGCTGTCCCGGATCGGTGGCGTACCGGTGACCCTGCCGGGCCGCGAACTGTTTACCGCCCTGCAGACCGGAGCCATTGACGCGACGGAGTGGGTAGGCCCCTATAACGACCTGGCGTTTGGCCTGCACAAAGCCGCCAAATTCTATTACTACCCAGGCTGGCATGAGCCTGGCACCACCCTGGAATTCCTGCTGAATAAGGCGGCCTTTGAGTCCCTGCCGGAGGATTTGCAGGCCATTGTTGAAACCGCTGCCCAGGCCGTGAATCAGGACATGCTGGATGAGTACACCACCCGCAACATCGCGGCACTGGACTCGCTGGTCAACGAGCACGGCGTGGAGCTGCGCCGCTGGCCTGATGATGTCATTGAGGCTCTGCGAGCCGCCAATGATGAAGTGATGGCGGAAGAGGTGGCTAAAGACCCCCTGATGCGGAAAGTCTACGACAACTACCGGGCCTATCAGGAGGGGGTGTGGCGTTATCACTCCCTGTCGGAAGAGGCCTATAACGAGATCCGCCAGTGACCCCATTGACCCCGCCTTGCCGGCGGGGTTACCTTTTGTACTTTGGATGGATAGACGTATAGAAGGAGATCTCCATGCCCCTGCTCGACAGCTTTACCGTGGATCACACCCGAATGGCGGCACCCGCGGTGCGCGTCGCCAAAACCATGGGGACGCCCAAAGGCGATACCATCACCGTCTTTGACCTGCGTTTCTGTCTGCCCAATGCTGAGATCCTGAGCGAAAAGGGCATCCATACGCTGGAGCATCTGTTTGCCGGTTTTATGCGTGATCACCTGAATGGCAATGGCGTGGAGATCATCGACATCTCTCCGATGGGGTGCCGCACCGGTTTCTATATGAGTTTGATAGGCACGCCGGCAGAGTCTCAGGTGGCCGCCGCCTGGCGCGCCAGTATGGAAGATGTGCTAAAGGTTGAGAATCAGGGGCAGATCCCTGAACTGAATGAATACCAGTGCGGTACTTATGCCATGCACTCTCTGGCCGAAGCGCAGCAGATCGCAAAAGGGATCCTGGAACGTGGGATCGGCGTCAACAAGAACACCGAACTGACCCTCAGCGACGAGCAACTGTCCGGCCTCTGAATCCCCGAAGTTCGCCTGAAGACGCCCCGCAATGCGGGGCGTTTTTTTGTCTGCTCGCCAGCGAGATTGCCGGCCTGAAGAAAAACGGAGGGCGCAAGAACCCCAAAAAGGCTCAGAAACGGGCTGTGGCGGGGGTTTCTGGCCAAATTGGGCCGTTTACGCAGGTGTTGAACCCTTTTCAGGCCCGACTGCACCAAGAATCAATGGGATAAAAACGTGAGGCCATTTCGGTTATTTGCCCGCCAGTGGTGAAAAATGCTGCAATATGGCTCAGAAAATAGACGATCTCAATCGATAATGCCCATTAGGCCGCCATCCCGTAAAGGTAAAGCCATTTTTCATGGCAGCAGTGGGGTCTTTGCGGTATTATGCGCCCGAGTCGCCGTGACGCAGGTCGCAAATCTTGGGATTTTTTTGCGCTACCGGGTGTCCTGCGACGTAAGTGAGAACGATGTCAAGAAAGCCGTCGCGCCGTGAAGCGCAAGGGCGGCGAGATGGACTTCCCAGACAAAGCAGTGCAGTGAGTATGATTACAATAAAACAAGGATTGGACCTGCCCATCAGCGGCGGGCCAGAACAAGTAATCCAGGATGGTCCCGCCATCGCTCGCGTTGCGATCCTGGGTGAAGAGTATATCGGCATGCGCCCCACTATGTCCGTAAAGGAAGGGGATCGTGTTAAGAAAGGCCAGGTGATCTTCGAAGATAAGAAGAACCCCGGCGTTAAATATACTGCCTTCGCCAGTGGGATCGTGAGTGCGATCAACCGTGGTGCCAAGCGTGTCCTCCAATCCGTGGTCATCGACGTTGATGGCGACGAGCAAGAAACCTTTGCCCGCTACGACGCCACCGCGCTGGCTTCGTTGGAGCGCCAGGCGGTGCAGGACAACCTGGTCGCCAGTGGTTTGTGGACCGCCCTGCGTACACGCCCCTTCAGTAAAGTGCCCGCTTTGGACAGCGTTCCTGCGGGCATTTTTGTTACCGCCATCGACACCAACCCGCTGGCCGCTGACCCGAAAGTGGTTATCGCCGCTGAGGGCGATGCGTTTGCCCACGGTCTGGCGGTGCTGACCCGGCTGAGTGAGGGCAAAGTGTTCCTCTGTGCCGGCGCAGACCGCCTGCCCGGTGAAGGTGTTGACGGTGTTGAAACCGCCCGTTTTGCCGGCCCGCATCCGGCAGGCCTGGCAGGCACCCACATTCACAACCTGCTGCCGGCCAGTGCTTCCCGCACCGTCTGGCACGTTGGGTATCAGGACGTGATTGCCATCGGCAAGCTGTTCACCACCGGTGAACTGCACACTGACCGTGTGGTTGCCCTGGCCGGCCCGGCCGTGGTGAAGCCGCGTCTGGTTCGCACCCGAATGGGCGCTGACCTGGCTCAACTGACCGACGGTGAGCTGAACCACAACCACGTTCGCGTTATTTCTGGCTCCGTGCTGGCTGGCCGCACAGCCGCTGGTGCGCATGCCTTCCTCGGCCGCTACCACAACCAGGTTTGCGCGCTGGAAGAGGGTGATGAAAAAGAGCTGTTTGGCTGGGTACTGCCCGGTGCCAACAAGTTCTCCTTTACCCGTACTTTCCTGTCTCATTTCACTCCGGGCAAGCTGTTCGGTATGACCACCAGTACCGGTGGCTCAGACCGTGCCATGGTGCCGATCGGTCAGTACGAGCGGGTGATGCCTCTGGACATCCTGCCCACTCTGCTGCTGCGGGATCTGATTGCCCGTGACACCGACAATGCCCAAAAGCTGGGCGCGCTGGAGCTGGATGAGGAAGATCTGGCCCTGTGCACCTTTGTATGCCCTGGCAAGTATGACTACGGTCAGGAGCTGCGCAGCTGCCTTGAGATCATCGAGAGGGAAGGCTAATGAGTCTGAAGCATTTTATTGAGCGTATTGAGCCCGACTTCGAGAAGGGCGGGAAATACGAAAAGTGGTATGCGCTCTATGAAGCGGCTGCCACCATTCTCTACACGCCGGGCAAAACCACCCGCGGTAGCACTCATGTCCGTGACAACATCGACCTTAAGCGGATGATGATCACCGTATGGCTGTGCACCTTCCCGGCGCTGTTCTTCGGTATGTACAACGTGGGTTGGCAGGCCCAGGAAGCCCTGGCCGCCGGTTTTGCGACTCCGGATGTCTGGCAGGTTGGCCTGTTCGAGTTGCTCGGTGGTCAATTGACCGCAGAAAGCGGTGTGCTGGGACTGATGTTCTACGGTGCCTGCTTCTTCCTGCCCATCTATGCCGTCACCTTCGCGGTGGGTGGTTTCTGGGAAGTGCTGTTTGCCTCTGTGCGTAAGCACGAAGTGAACGAAGGCTTCTTCGTAACTTCCGTACTGTTCGCCCTGACTTTGCCGGCCACCATTCCGCTGTGGCAGGTGGCTCTGGGTATCACCTTCGGTGTGGTTGTGGCCAAAGAGCTGTTCGGCGGTACTGGCCGTAACTTCCTCAACCCGGCCCTGGCCGGCCGTGCCTTCCTGTACTTTGCTTACCCGGCTCAAATCTCCGGTGACGCGGTATGGGTAGCGGCTGATGGTTACTCTGGTGCCACCCTGCTGGGTCAGGCAGCTGCCGGTACTGTTGAGTTCGCTAACTACGCCTGGTATGCCGCGTTCTCCGACCCGGCCTGGCAAGACGCCTTCCTGGGCTTTGTTGAAGGCTCTGTTGGTGAAACCAGCACCCTGGCTCTGGCCATTGGCGGCCTGGTCATCATGTACACCCGCATCGCCTCCTGGCGCATTGTGGCGGGCGTGATGGTCGGCATGATTGCCATCTCTGCGCTGTTCAACCTGATTGGCTCTGACACCAACCCGATGTTTGCTGTGCCGTGGACCTGGCACCTGGTCATGGGTGGCTTTGCCTTCGGTATGTTCTTTATGGCGACCGACCCGGTTTCCGCCTCCTTTACCAACCCTGGTAAGTGGGCTTACGGCATCCTGATTGGTGTGATGACCGTGCTGGTTCGGGTGGTGAACCCCGCGTTCCCGGAAGGGATCATGCTGGCGATTCTGTTCGCCAACCTGTGGGCGCCCCTGTTTGACCACTTTGTGGCGCAGGCCAACATCAAGCGGAGACTGGCACGCAATGGCTAAGAAAAACGATACCTTTGGCAAAACTCTGGGCGTGGTAGTTGGCCTCTGCCTGGTGTGCTCCCTGGTGGTGTCCGGTGCCGCCGTTGCGCTCAAGCCTCTGCAGGAGCGTAACAAGGCTGAAGACACTCAGCGTTACGTACTGGAAGCAGCGGGTCTGCTGGATAAGGTAGACGGCGGCATTCAGGCCACCTTTAACCGATACATCGATGCCCGTGTGCTGGACTTCGCCACCGGCGAGTTTGATGCTGCCATCGATGCCACCACCTACGACCAGCGTAAAGCGGCGCGCGATAGCGCAACCTCTTCCGTACCGGCCAACGACATCGCGTCCATCAAGCGTCGCGCTGACAAAGGTCTGGTTTACCTGGTGAAGGACCAAAGCGGCGCTCTGGAAACGGTGATTCTGCCGATCCACGGTTACGGCCTGTGGTCCACCATGTACGCTTTCGTTGCGCTGGAGCCTGACTTCAACACCGTAAAAGCACTGGTTTACTACGACCAGGGTGAAACTCCCGGCCTGGGTGCCGAGGTGGAGAACCCGCGTTGGAAAGCCCAGTGGGTTGGCAAGCAGCTGTTTGACAGCAATGGCGACCTGGCCATCAAAGTGGTCAAAGGCGGCGCCCGCCAAGGCGACATCCACGGTGTAGATGGCCTGTCCGGTGCCACCCTGACCAGCAATGGTGTCCAGAACAGCCTCGACTTCTGGATGGGTGAAGAAGGCTATGCGGCCTTCCTGGCCAAGGCCCGCAAAGGAGAGCTGAACAATGGCTGAGAAATCCTTGAAAGAGGTCCTGGTCGGACCGATTTTCGGCAACAACCCCATTGCGCTGCAGGTGCTGGGTGTCTGTTCTGCCCTGGCGGTGACCACCAAGATGGAAACCTCCACAGTAATGACCATGGCGCTGATCTTCGTGACCGCCTTCTCCAACCTGTTTATCTCGCTGATGCGTAACCACATCCCGGGCAGCGTGCGAATCATCGTTCAGATGACCGTAATCGCCTCCCTGGTAATCGTGGTGGACCAGGTGCTCAAGGCTTACGCCTATGACATCTCCAAGCAGCTCGCGGTATTCGTTGGCCTGATCATTACCAACTGTATCGTGATGGGTCGCGCCGAAGCGTTCGCCATGAAGAGCCCGCCGTTGGTGAGCTTTGTTGACGGCATCGGTAACGGCCTGGGCTACGGCTTTATCCTGCTGACCGTGGGCTTCTTCCGCGAACTGCTCGGCAGCGGCACCCTGTATGGCATGGAGATTCTGCCGAAGGCCTCTGAAGGTGGCTGGTATGAGCCCAATGGCCTGATGCTGCTGGCGCCCAGCGCCTTCTTCCTGATCGGCTTCATCATCTGGGCACTGCGTACCTGGAAGCCGGACCAGGTTGAGCCCAAGGAGTAAGGAGCGAACATGGAACACTATATCAGCCTGTTTATCCGGGCGATCTTTATCGAAAACATGGCCCTCTCCTTCTTCCTGGGGATGTGTACCTTCCTGGCGGTGTCCAAAAAGGTCACCACCGCCATGGGTCTGGGCGTAGCGGTTATCGTGGTACTGACTCTGGCCGTACCGGTAAACCAGGTGATTTACACCAATATTCTGGCGCCGGGTGCCCTGAAGTGGGCCGGCCTGCCGGACGCTGACCTGAGCTTCCTGCAGTTCATCACCTTTATTGGTGTGATTGCGGCTCTGGTTCAGATCCTGGAGATGACTCTGGATAAGTACTTCCCGCCGCTTTACAACGCGCTGGGGATCTTCCTCCCGCTCATCACCGTAAACTGCGCCATCTTCGGTGCCGTGTCCTTTATGGCTCAGAAGGAGTACACCTTCACTGAGTCTGTGGTCTACGGCCTGGGTGCCGGCACTGGTTGGGCTCTGGCCCTGGTGCTGCTGGCGGGTATCCGCGAAAAGATGAAGTACGCCGATGTGCCGGACGGCCTCCGTGGTCTGGGCATCACCTTTATCACTGCGGGCCTGATGGCTCTGGGCTTTATGTCCTTCTCCGGGGTGTCGCTGTAAGCGGCCGTCGCATAGGAAGTAAAAGGATAAGTCGATGGAAATTGTACTCGGCGTAGGAATGTTTACCGCAATCGTAACCGTGCTGGTTCTGGTGATTCTGTTCGCCAAATCCAAGCTGGTTGCCAGTGGTGACGTTCAGATCAACATTAACGGCGATCCCGATAAGGGCATCGTTACCGGCCCGGGCGACAAACTGCTGGGCAGTCTGGCCAACAACGGCATCTTCATCTCCTCCGCCTGTGGTGGCGGTGGTTCCTGCGGTCAGTGCCGCGTAAAGGTGAAATCCGGCGGTGGTGAAATTCTGCCTACCGAACTGGACCACATCACCAAGCGCGAAGCGCGTGACGGCTGCCGTCTGGCCTGTCAGGTCGCAGTGAAGAGCGACATGGACATTGAGCTGCCGGAAGAGGTGTTCGGTATCAAGAAGTGGGAGTGCACCGTTGTTTCCAATGACAACAAGGCCACTTTCATTAAAGAGCTCAAGCTGGCGATCCCGGATGGCGAGTCTGTCCCGTTCCGTGCGGGCGGCTACATCCAGATTGAAGCTCCGGCTCACCATGTGAAATACAAAGATTTCGATATCCCGGAAGAGTACCGTGCGGATTGGGAACGCTTTGGCTTCTTTAACCTGGAATCCAAGGTGGATGACGAAACCATCCGTGCCTACTCCATGGCGAACTATCCGGAAGAGCATGGCATCATCATGCTCAACGTGCGGATTGCCACTCCGCCGCCGAACAACCTGTCCCTGCCTTGTGGTAAGATGTCGTCCTACATCTGGAGCCTCAAAGCCGGTGATAAGGTCACCATTTCCGGTCCCTTCGGTGAGTTCTTCGCCAAGGAAACCGATGCTGAGATGGTCTTCATTGGTGGTGGTGCCGGTATGGCACCGATGCGCTCCCACATCTTCGACCAGCTCAAGCGTCTCAACTCCAAGCGTAAGATCAGCTTCTGGTACGGTGCCCGTTCCAAGCGTGAGATGTTCTACGTGGAGGACTTTGATGGCCTGGCGTCGGAGAACGACAACTTTGAGTGGCACGTTGCCCTGTCTGATCCTCAGCCCGAGGACAACTGGGACGGCTACACCGGCTTTATCCACAACGTACTGTTCGAAAACTATCTGAAGAACCACGATGCGCCTGAAGATTGTGAGTACTACATGTGTGGGCCGCCGGTAATGAACGCCGCCGTGATTAACATGCTCAAAGATATGGGCGTGGAAGAAGAAAACATCCTGCTGGATGACTTCGGCGGCTGATCGGCCAATCGCGAATGAATAGAGGGTTCATGTTGTACCGAACCACAAGACTATGGCTGGCCCCTCTGGGGCTGGCCCTTTTGCTCTTAGGCTGTGCGCCCGCGCAGCAGGTGGTGTCCATTCAGGGCAACACCATGGGCACCAGCTATCACATCTCCTGGGTACAGCCCCAGACTCCGGTTGAGAAGTTGACCCTTCAGGCGGCGGTGGACGCGCGTCTTGAGCAGGTGAATGACTCCATGTCGACCTGGCGTAAGGACTCGCTGATCAGTCAGTTCAACCGCCATGACTACATTACGCCGATGCGCATTGACGATGACTTTATCCGGGTGATGCGCGAAGCGTTTCGTCTGGCTGAGTTAACGGATGGCGCGCTGGACGTGACCGTGGGGCCACTGGTGAACCTCTGGGGCTTCGGTCCGGATGGACGGATTGAATCGGCGCCGTCTCCGCACGAGATTGCCGACGCCAAAGCGCGGGTCGGCGTGGCACACCTCAATCTGGATGGACACTTTCTGAGTAAAGACCGGCCGGATGTGTATCTGGACCTGTCCTCCATCGCCAAAGGCTATGGGGTGGATGTGGCCGCCGAGGTGCTGGAGCAAAGGGGCATCCATAACTACCTGGTGGAGATTGGCGGTGAGCTGAGACTCAAAGGCCAAAAACCGGAAAACAAACCCTGGCGTATCGCGATTGAGCAGCCGGACGAGGACGGGCGAGAAGTGTTTAACGTGATTGAACCTGGCGAGATGGCGGTGGCCACGTCCGGGGACTATCGCAACTTCTTTGAGGAGGACGGTCGCCGTTTCTCCCACCTGATTGACCCTCGTACCGGTGAACCGATCAACACCCGTCTGGCGTCTGCCACCGTGCTGGCCCCGTCGTCGATGACGGCGGATGGGCTGGCGACGGCCTTTATCGTGATGGGCACCGAGCCGGCTCTGGCGGTTGCCGAGCGTGAAGGTTTACCGGTGATGTTGATTGAAAAATCTCAGGAGGGGTACCAGGTGCATTACTCCTCCGCCTATAAGCCCTATTTTGGGGAGTCCAATCCATGAGTACTTTTTTCGCCACTTTCGGCTTTATGCTGCTGTTGTTTGGCCTGATGTCAGTGGGTTACCTGGTCAAGAAGAAGTCGATCAGCGGCTCCTGCGGTGGCCTGGCCGGCGTAGGCATTGATAAAGAGTGTGATTGCCCCGAGCCTTGTGATCGCCGCAAGGCCAAAATGGCAAAAGAGGCCGCAGAAGCCGAGCGTCGTGAGCGTCTCGCGCAAAACCGCATTCTGTAATCTCTGCATCTTCGCCGCTGCGCGGCAGGATCCCCCATGGCGGCTTTCGGGCCGCCTTGTTATTTCCTCGCTTTACTCATATCTCCCTACATTTCTTCCCGTTGTTTTTTCAAGCTTAATCGGTATTTTGTTATCAATTCGTTGTCCCTGGTGCCGATAACGATAAGACACGACAACAAGAATAAGTTGGGAGAATCTGGGGATGGAATTCCTGCGACGTTCCATTACGCGACAGCTGGTCGCTGCGATTGGCGGCAGCGTGTTTGCCATTCTGCTGTTGGGCAGTGTGTTGCTCATCATGCAAAGTGCTGACAACACCCGCTCAGAGATCACTGGAGAGGTACGGCAACTGGTGAAGCACCAGAGCACAGCCATTCAGGGATTCTTTGAAGCCCGTGGGCAACTGATCCACAGCATTTTTGCCAACCCTCAGGTGGTGGACTTTTTCCGTGAGTACGATGAGCGTGGCAGCAGCCTGACATCGAATCGTGACTATCAGGATGTGGTCCGCTACTTCCGCTACTTCTCCGATCAGGACCCCAGCATCAAAAGCATCTTCTTTGGCAGTGAAAATACCCATGAGTATTTTGACCTGAATGGCCGCTACGAAGATGACCCCGGTTACTACACCGCGAAACGTCCCTGGTGGGGTGAGGCGATCGCTCAGAATCGGTTGTTCGTGGGCGACCCGGCGGTGGATGCCAATGACGGTTCCATCTCGGCCACCGTCAAGCTTCCCCTGTATGAAAACGGGCGCTTCCTGGGCATCGGCGGTATGGACATTCTGATCAGCACCATCGGTGAGCGACTCCTTTCAGAGGTGCGCTACCAGGGACAGGGTCAGGCATTTTTGGTCACTGAACAGGGCAAACTGGTGTTCTTCCCGGGCTTCAGCGACGCGTTTCCCCCCGGCTCAATGATGAGCGACGTGGAGGGGCACTTTGCCAACAGCGAAGGGTTTAATGGCTTGGCTGAGGCCATCAAACGAGACAGCAGCGGACTGACCGAAGTGATTCTGTCCGGTGAGCCTATGGTGGTGGAATGGGACAGCGTGCAAAGCGATTATCCGCACCTGCGCTGGCGCCTGGGTCTGTTGCTGCCCAAGCAGGTTATCTCCGAGCGGGTGACGGATGCGGCCTGGTCCACCGCCTGGGCCAGCATTGGTTTTACCCTGTTGTTGAGCCTGTTGGTCTGGGCGCTGTTGCTGCCGTTGCGCACTCAGTTGGCCAAACTGCTCAGTGCCATTGAGGAGATTGCCGACGGCGATGCGGACCTGCGTCAACGCATTGAGATGGATCGGATCGACGAGTTGGGTCAGATGGGCTGTGCCTTTAACCGCTTTGCCGGACGCATCCATGACCTGGTCCGTCAGACCGCCAATATGACCAATTCGGTGCGCTCCGCCAGTGCCAATGCCGGCGAGGTGTGGCAACAGACCATGCTGGCCATTGAAGAGCAGAAAGTGGAGATCGATCAGGTGTCCACGGCCACCACGGAGATGGCTCAGACCAGTCACGAGATGGCGCAGGCTGCGACCCGGGTCAGTGACCATGCGGAATCGGCCCAGCGGGAAGTGGGACAAGCGGTGCAGGAAGTGGGCAGTGCCGCAGAGGGCATCCAGCGTCTGAATCAGCAGGTGCAGAGTGCCGCGGCAGTGGTGGCGGAGCTGCGCAGCAACTCCGATCAGATTGGTGAAGTGCTGAACGTGATCCGAACCATTGCGGAGCAGACCAACCTGCTGGCGCTGAATGCGGCCATTGAGGCTGCAAGGGCAGGTGAGCAGGGCCGGGGCTTTGCCGTGGTGGCGGATGAAGTGCGGACCCTTGCGTCGCGTACGCAGGACTCTACCGCCAATATTCAGCAGATCATTGAGCAACTTCAGCAGGCCAGTGAGGCAGCTCAGGAGGCGATGCAACAGAGTTGTCAGGAGGCGGCATCCAGCACGGAAATCAGTGCCAAGATCAGCGATGCCCTGTCTCAGGCCAACTCCGCGGTGGGGGAAATCCAGGGACAGATCCACGAGATCAGCGCGGCCATCAGCCAGCAGGCGACGGTGGCGGAAGAGATCGACGCCAAGGTGATTCGGGTCCGTGAACTCTCGGACGTGACCACAGCGGCCTCGGAAGCGCTGGAAGGCGCAGTGGGCGAAATGACCTCCTCCTCAAGGGAGATTGGCGTCCAGCTTGACCAGTTTAAGATCTGAGTCAAACCACAGTGAAACGAAGGGGGGCCATCAGGGCTCCCCTTTTTGTTGTGCGCTTCGGAGACTGTGTTAGCATTATGAGACTGGATAAATATACAGTTGTCGGTAATGAGCGAACAGGTAAGGGGCCGCAAGATCATCCATGTGGATATGGATTGCTTCTATGCGGCGGTGGAGATGCGGGACAACCCGGAGTATCGGGGGCGACCGCTGGCGGTAGGCGGTGCAGCGGACTCGCGGGGCGTGATCGCGACCTGCAACTACGAGGCGCGGGCATTTGGCGTGCGCTCGGCCATGCCCAGCAGCGAAGCAAAGCGCCGCTGCCCTGAACTGTTGCTGGTCAGAGGGCGGATGGAGGTCTACAAGGCGGTGTCGGAGCAGATACGCGCCATCTTCGCCCGCTATACCGAGCTGATTGAGCCGCTCTCCCTGGACGAAGCCTATCTCGATGTGACGGATTGCGCCGCCTGTCAGGGCAGCGCAACCCGGATTGCTGAACGGATCCGGGCTGAGATCCTGGCGGAAACCGGGCTGACGGCGTCGGCGGGCATCGCGCCCAATAAGTTCCTGGCCAAAGTCGCCTCCGACGAGAACAAACCCAATGGCCAGTGCGTTATCCCGCCGGGCAAAACCGCCGAGTTTGCCGCTGCGCTGCCGCTGCGAAAAATTCCCGGTGTCGGGCCCAAAACCGCCGAACGTCTGGCCGAGCGCGGCCTCCACATTGGCGCCGACGTGCTGGCCTGCACGCCGGAGCAACTGGCCCAGTGGCTGGGCAAGTTTGGCCCGGTACTGCACCTGCGGGCGCAGGGGATCGATGCTCGGCCGGTACAGACCCACAGGGAGCGTAAGTCGGTTGGGGTGGAAACCACCCTCGCCGTCGATCTGAACAACGCCACAGGCTGTTATGAGGTGCTTCTGGGCTTGCTGCCAGAGTTGGAGCGGCGTCTGCGTGATCGCCCTTTTAAAGGGGTGCAGGTCAAACTGAAGTTTCACGATTTTCAGCAAACCACACTGGCTCAGCAGGCCACGGTGCTGGAGCCGACTCAGTTGAAAGCGATGGTGGAAAATGCATTTGAACGCGGCGAAGGGCGGCGGGTTCGCCTGGTAGGGGCGTCGGTTACACTGGCACCGCCGGCGGCGGAAGGGGTCCAGCAACTTTCTTTGGGGCTTGGCTAGAGAATAATCTTGCGACCGGCCTTCAAAATGGATGCAGGTGATTAATAATCCATAAATTCCAGTGACCTATCTCGATAAACAGCCATTCATGAATATTTATGTTGAATGAGTGTGGTTTTATTGATCGCGATCAACCGGGATTTTGCTCGCTGCTCCTAGTCTGAGAGTAAGCCCCCAAAGCCGGAGAAGGGGCAGCGCAGAAAAGGAGGCCGAGAATGAGAATACGCAGCCTGTATCGTCAACTCTTTACCGCGGTGTTTATGCTGGGGGTGGTGAGTCTAATGCTCTTCACTCTGGCGTTTCAGTTCAACGAAGCCAAGCCTCTGCGGGATCATGAGCGATTCGATCAGTATGCCGGTGAGATGACCTACTGCCGGACGCTGAACCATTACCAAAGCAAAGCCAAGGACAGCAAAGTCGACAGTCTGATCGAGTACGGTGATCAAAACGCCATGCAGTTTATCCTCTGGCGCTTCGGCAAGGAGAAAGGTCGGGACATGGTCGAGACCTGCGCCAAAGCGAAGAAAGAGTACATTGTTGAGCGTTGCGCCGAGCAGCCAGACCTGGCCATTGAGCAGGTGATTCTGGAGTTCAACCGACCCGCCATTGCGGAAAAAGGCTACATCTGAGGAAACGGGGACTTCGGTCCCCGTTATTGTTTCCCTTCACGATTTCCCCGCTTATCTACACTTAGACCTCTCCCGCCCAGTCTCGGGCAACCCCTACTGATTGAATGCCTTGCATGAGGTTACAGGAGTGATTTATGAGGTCATTGTATCGAGGCGTGACGTTGGCGCTTCTGACGTTATTGAGCGTTCTGGCCGTGGCTGAGGAGACTCAGCCCAACCGAGTCCTGTTTCGTAACGTCAATCTGTTTAATGGCGTGGATGACCGATTGCTGCCCCAGCATCACGTTCTGGTGGAGGGCAACAAAATCGTTAAGGTCTCGGCCAATCCGATCAGCAGTGAGGGGGCTCAGATCATCAACGGCGAAGGGCGAACCCTGATGCCAGGTCTGATCGATGGGCACGCGCATGTGATGATCAACGCCCATTTCGATACCGTGGAAAAAGACATGGACCTCAGTGACATCAGCATCCGCTCTATTCGGGTGGCCGAGCGGTTTCTGATGGACGGCTTTACCTCGGTCCGGGATATGGGCGGGCCGGCTTTTGCGCTGGCACGGAATATCGACAATGGCCGCATTATCGGCCCACGCATCTACCCCTCCGGGGGCTTCATTTCCCAGACCTCTGGCCACGGAGATTTCCGCGATCGGGCCGACCCGGGGTTCTCTCAGCATGATGCCGGCGATCTTTCCAACTTTGAGCGCATGGGCATCGGCAATGTGGCCAATGGCGTACCGGAAGTACTCAGCGCCGTGCGGCTTAACCTGCGCAATGGCGCCACCCAGATCAAAATCATGGCGGGTGGCGGTGGCAGCTCCCGCTTTGATCCCATCGATACCACTCAGTTTTCTAAGGACGAGGTGTGCGCTGCGGTGGAGGCGGCTGCGGATTGGGGCACTTATGTGGCCGCCCACGTCTTCACCGACCGGGCAGTAAATCGTCTGCTGGACTGTGGTGTGAAAACCATGGAGCACGGTTTCTTTATCAGCGAAGACACCATGAAGCGACTCGCCAAGGAGGGGGCCTTTGTGGTGCCGCAGATGTGGGGTATCTCACCGGATCTGGCCCGCAATCCGCTGATGCCTGCTGCTAAGATCCCGATGGTTAAAGCCCTGGGCGAGCAATACGCCGACTTCGGCGAGAAGCTGCTCAAGCACAAAGTAAAGGTGGTGTTTGCTTCGGATTACGTCGGCGTACCCGAGGACGCCGAGCGGGCGCGGCGCTACGAGATCTGGTGGCGCACCCAGAAGTTTGGCGGCAATTTCGAGGTGCTGAAGCAGATGACCTCGGTGGCCGGTGAGATGCTGGCGCTGTCCGGCCCACGCAACCCTGCCAAAGGCAAACTCGGCGTAGTGGAGGAGGGCGCGCTGGCAGACCTGATCCTGATCGACGGCAACCCGTTGGAGGACATCTCCGTCATCGGTGGCACCGACAAGTGGTTCGATGCGGATCCGGAGTACCGGCCGATCGAGACCCTGGTGGTGATCATGAAAGACGGTGTGATTTACAAAAACACCCTGCCGTAGTGCTTCAGGGCATCGTTTGGCCATAGCGGGCCAGGATCATGGCGACGGTGTCCGCCACCACCTGATCCCTGGCCTCGCCTGTGGGGGCCTCCTGATGGGCCAGCAGTTGTGGCCAGAAGGCGAAGGTTTTCAACAGCCCGTAAAACTGATGGGCTACCACTTTGGGGTCGGCCGGTTTCAGCCGACCCGCCTCAATGGCGGCACGAAACCAAAGCGTGGCGCCGTCTTCCGTCTCTTCGAAGCGTGCCATCGCCGCCTGGGCCAGTTCAGGACTGCGCATATATTCCCCCATCACCGAGCGGGCCAGGCCGATGTAACCCGGTGATGCCATCAGCTCCAGTTTGTTCTCTGCCAGGCGGGCGAGTTGCGGCTCCAGCGGTTCACCGGCCTGATAAACCAGGCTGTCATCCTGCTGCCAGAGGCATTCGGTGATCTGGCCAAACAGCGCTTCCTTGCTGGCGAAATGGTTGTAGAGCGTCCGTTTGGAGACTTCGGCCCGGGCGCTGATGGCGTCCATGCTGGTGCCCTGGAAACCTTTCTCTTCAAACTCTTGCCGTGCCGCCGCCAGAATGGCGGCGCGCTTCAGTTCACTGCGGGTGGGGCGGCGGGCTTCGGTCATCATCAGGCGTCCAGTAAAGGGCATTCGGTAAAGGGCTGATCGATATTTTACACTGACCGGTTTACTTTTCCAGATTTGAAAGTAAACTGCACCGAGTAGTTTACTTTTGCTTGGGGAGAGCCATGCGCACCAAAACTCAATTTGCTCTTCTGTTAACCGGAGCCTTTGCCATGTCGATGACCGTGTTTTCCTGCGCCCAGCGTCCCAATCAGGAGTGGGCCTCTGAACAGTTTTCTGAGGGGCGGTTTCGCAATGCCGATGCCAATGCCAAAACCGGCGGCAACATGAGCAGCGCGTTGTACCGCTTTCTGTTTGAAAAGCGGGTGGACCCCACTCCGGTGGCAGATTTACCGGTTCAGCCTCTGAGCACGGCCTCACTGGATGCGCAAGCCGGCGATCTGGCGGTTCGCCTGGGCCACTCCACCGTATTGTTGCGCCTGTCCGGCCAGTACTTCCTGACCGATCCGGTGTTTGCTAAGCGGGCATCGCCGGTGCAGTGGGCCGGCCCCAAGCGATTTCACGATGCGCCGCTCGCCCTTGATGAACTGCCGGAGCTGGCCGGAGTGGTGCTGTCCCACGACCACTATGACCATCTTGATAAGGCCACCGTGCTGACGCTGGCTGAACGGGGCACGCCTTTCTTTGCCCCGCTGGGGGTCGGGCAGCGCCTGATCCGCTGGGGCATCGCGGCAGAGCAGGTGACGGAGCTGGATTGGTGGCAGAGCGTGCAAGTGGGGGAGATTGAGCTGCTGGCCACGCCGGCTCAGCATTTCTCCGGTCGCACCCTGACCGACAGCAACCGCACTTTGTGGGCATCCTGGGCGTTGATTGGTCCGGAGCGACGGGTGTTCTTCAGTGGTGACAGCGGTTACTTCGACGGCTTTGCCGAGATTGGCCGCCGCTATGGCCCGTTTGATCTCACCCTGATCGAGACCGGCGCTTACGACAAGGATTGGCCGGACATCCATATGACGCCGGAGCAGAGTGTTCAGGCCCATCGCGACCTGAAGGGCAAGGTGATGATCCCGATCCACAACAGCACCTTCGACCTGGCGCTGCATGCCTGGTACGAGCCGATGGAACGGGCACTGGCTGAGGCCGCTAAGGATCAGCAGCAACTGAGTCTGCCGATGATGGGTGAGCCGCTTGAGCTGGGCGCGACCGCTGGCCTGAGCTACTGGTGGCGTCAGCAGGAAGGTGGACAACTGGCCGCGCAACCCTGAATCAGCCAGCCCCTTTGCAACGCCATTGCCAGCAGGTCTGGCTGAGGGGGCGACATGGACAGTGGCGCGCGTAACCAGCGCAACAGGGGCCAGATGGTGGCGTCCGTTGGCATCAGGCCGACGGCGTCCGGTTCCGGCCAGATGGCCCAGTGATGCCGGACGCCGGGCAGGGTATCGAGCGCCTCAACAGAATGGCCCGCCTTGAGAGCTCTGAGGGTGTGGTGGATAGCCCGAATCGGATAACGGGAGGTCACCACCGTCAGCGCCGGGTGGCAATGCCAGGGGGGCGTCCCCTCCGGTGCGTCAATCCAGCCCAGGCAAGTCTCCGGGCTGACGGCGGGGCAGGCCGGACTGTGGTAGGCCTGGTGCCAGCCCCATTCATAACGCAGCAGGGCTGGCAAAAACGGGTAGTCAGCGATCAGTAATCGCCCCTGAGGCTGGTTCAGCAGCCAGCCCAGCAGTCCCTGGCCGGCAAGGTCCAGCCGGGGCGGTGCCGCCAGGGTTTGTCCGTAGTGATGAATCAAGGTGTTCATCAATGTCGTTCCGAGCAGATGTTCGGTCATGGGAAAGGCCAGCAATACCGCCCGCTCCAGTGCGCCCTGACGATTGGCTCGATAGATCGCCCGGGCGGTGTCCTGCTGCTCTTGTGTGCCCGTCAACGCGGCCTGTTCTGACAGCGGGTCCCGGCTTGTCATGCGACCCCCTGCGCGGCAAACAGCCACCGTTGGGCCTGATGCGCTTCCGCCAGAAGACGGGGCAGGGGCGGCAGGTTGTTGTCCCACTCAATGATGGTGGGACGGCAACCAATGGTGTCCAGACAGTGGCGATACAGGTGCCACACCGCGTCGTCCACTGCGGCCCCATGACTGTCCACCAATAGCGGAGGGCGCGCATGATGACCCGCCAGATGGTATTGCCGTACGGCACTGGAGGGGTACTCTGACAGCATCGACCTGGCGTCCTGACCGAGATTGTGGGCGGTGACAAAAAGGTTATTCACATCCATCAGCAGGCCGACACCGGTTTGCGCCACCAGCTCGCCAAACAGGGCACCTTCGCTGAGCTGGTCATCCTGATAAGCGGTGTAGCGGGAGACGTTTTCCAGCAGCAGTGGTACCGGCAGCCGATCCTGCACCGCCCGGACTTTGTCTGTGAGTGGGGCCAGGGTCTGATGACGATAACGGATGGGCAGGAGATCGTGGACGTAGCCGCTGTCCGTCTGGCTCAGGCTGAGGTGGTCGGACACCGTTGCAGCGTTCAACTCACGGGCCATGGCGGCGATCCGGTTCAGATACGCCTTGTCCACCGGAGCATCGGAGCCCAGTGAGAAGCCAACGCAATGCAGCAGCACCGGATAACGTTCTGCTACCGCCCGCAATCGGAGGTAGTGGGGACCGCGCCGGGCCAGGTAGTTGTCGGCCAGCACTTCGATAAAGGGCAGTTGGGGGGGCCGGTCCAGCAGGGGATCCAGATGCGCTTCACGCAAACTGATGCTGGCACCGGCCAACAGAGCGCTCACCGCGCCTTAACCCTCTTGGCCTTTGGCGGGTTTCACCTTGGCTACGGTGCCACCGATTTTCTTGCATGTGCCTTCCGGCACGTACACCCACTCATTGGGGTCGTTGTCCTTGCTGGCCTGGCCTGCGCAGTTGTGGCTGCCATCGAGGGAGCCGCAGTCGTTCATCCCTTTCTTCGCGACGCCCGCGCATTTTTCCCATGCCTTAGGTTGATCCGGTACCGCCAGGGCCTGGGAGGTGGCCAGGGTAAAGCTGGCTACCATGATGCCAGCCAGGGTTGAGGTGACTCTGAGGGGTTTTGCCATGGTGCTTTCTCCTTTGTGAAGGACAAAGAGAAAGATAGGGTTTGGTGCCGCATCATTGCGGCCAGGCTCATAACGATTGGCTTCTGAGTCCTGCCGTCCGGCTATAAGGGGTGGGAAAGCGACAAAACAAAAAGCCGCCCATGGCGGGCGGCTTGCAGTGAACGGCGTCGGTTACTTGGCAGGAATCGCTTTGAGCACGGCCAGCAGCAACTGCCAGTACTTCTCAACGGTGGCGATCTCGACCTTCTCATCCGGCGAATGCGGGAAGCGGATGGTGGGGCCGATGGAGACCATGTCCAGTGCCGGGTAGGGCTCTTTAAACAGACCGCACTCCAGGCCCGCGTGGATCACCTGAATGTTGGGCAGTTTGCCGAACAAACTCTGGTAAGTTTCGCGTACCACGGCCATGATCGGGGAGCTGGGGTCCGGCTGCCAGCCCGGGTAGGCGCCGCTGAGCTTCAGTTGGGCGCCGGCCAGATCAGCCAGAGCCTGCAGCATGTTTTCCACCATGGAGCGACCGGAGTCTACGGTAGAGCGGATCAGGCACATCACACGTACCTGATCATCCTTGGTGGTGATGACGCCCATGTTGAGTGAGGTTTCCACCACGCCGGGGAAGGCGTCGCTCATGCGGATCACACCGTTCGGGCCAGCGTGGATAAGCGCCAGCAATTTGGCCTGGTCATCGGCGTTGAACAGCTCTGCCGGGGCATCAATGGCGCTCAGGCTCAGGTCCAGATCGGTTTCGATCGCCTGCAGCTCGTTATTCAGCACATCCGTGTAAAGGGCCACCAGACGCTCCAGCTCCGCGACGTTATCAGCGGGCAGGGCGAACTCGACAAAGGCTTCGCGGGGGATGGCGTTGCGCAGGCTGCCACCGGTGAACTTGGCCAGACGGATGCCCAGTTCGGCAGCGTGGCCAAACAGGAAACGGCCCAGCAGTTTGTTGGCGTTGCCCCGGCCAGTGTGAATGTCACAGCCAGAGTGGCCGCCTTTCAGCCCGGTCAGGGCCAGCTTCAGGCTGGTGTAGCCCGCCGGGGTGGCTTCGCGGGCCATCGGCAGGGTCAGTTCCGCGTCCACACCACCAGCACAACCCATATACACCTCACCCTCCTCTTCGGAGTCGGTGTTGATCAGGATGTCCCCCTTAAGCAGGCCGGCTTCCAGGCCGAACGCACCGGTCATGCCGGCTTCTTCGTCGATGGTCAGCAGTACTTCCAGCGGACCGTGTTCCACCGTGTTGTCACCCAGTACCGCCAGAGCAGAAGCCATGCCGATGCCGTTATCCGCGCCCAGAGTGGTGTCCTTCGCGGTCACCCAGTCGCCGTCGATGTATGCCTGAATCGGGTCGCGGTCGAAGCGGTGGGCAGTGCCGGAGTTTTTCTGCGGCACCATATCCAGGTGGGCCTGGATGATCACCCCTTTGAGGTGCTCGTAACCCGGCGTGGCCGGCTTGCGGATAACAAGGTTGCCGACGGCGTCGATAACCGTTTCCAGGCCCTGCGCCTTGGCCCAGTTTTCGATGTGGCCCCGCAGGGCAATTTCACGCTTGGAGGGGTGGGGGATGGAGCAGATGGTTTCAAACCAGGTCCAGAGTCCCTGGGGGGATAGTGTGCTCAGCGATGACACGGCACTCTCCTTATTGTCGATATCGGGGGGAAACAAACCGGAGCAGTGTATCACAGAGCCATGAAAGCGTGACGCCAGTGGCATATTGGTGGGACGCCCTGCTAAGGTGTGGCCAGCAAATCTCTGACAGCATAAGGAAGAAGGACCATGAGCAAGCTGTTGATCGTGAACGCGGAGCAAGCGGATGCCCTGTTTGGTGATGGCGGATGGGATGCGGTAGTGGTCGTGGGTAACACCGACGCCCTGGACGCGCATCCTGAGATTCAGCAGTTGGTGGCGCACGCCTCGGGCGTCGATGCCCGCATTGGGCGCGAGCCGCTGATGCTGCTGGCGCCCGGACTGGCCGGTGGCCGCCTGGTGCTGGCACCGACGGGCGATCTGGAAGGGGAATACGAAGACGTCCGCCGCTACGCCGAGGCCGCTCAGGCCGGTGTGGGCATTGCACTGCGTGCCGGAGCACGGGCACCGCTGCTGGTGATTGCCGGTCACGATGACCTGCGCTACAGCCAGGCGCTGGAAGTGGCGCTGCTGGGCGCGGGCCATGAGATCTACACGCCATTTGACGTTGCCGGCCCGGACGTGACTCTGGGGGTACTGGGACTGGAAGACGCCCCCCGTGCCAATGCGCTGGAGAATGGCCGGATTGCTGCCCGGGACCTGTGTGGTGGTGATCCGGAGCAGATGGCACCACCGGCGTTTGCGGATTACTGCGTCGAGCTGTTTGCTGACACCCCCGTCAGCGTGTCCGTGATCGAGGATCAGGACGTGCTGGTACGGGATTACCCATTGCTCAGCGCAGTGGCTCGGGCTTCCTTTGCTGTGGATCGGCACGCGCCCCGTGTGGTGCGGCTGGAATACACCGGTGAGGGGGTCATCAGCCGAAATTGGTTCCTGGCAGGAAAAGGCGTCACTTTCGATACCGGCGGCGCCGATCTGAAGATTGGCGGTGCCATGGCGGGCATGAGCCGGGATAAAGGCGGCGCTGCTGCCGTCGCAGGTTTGATGGCGACGCTGGCTCAGTTGAAGCCGAAAGGGATCCGCGTGGTAGCGGAGCTGGGCCTAGTGCGCAACAGCATCGGTTCCGAGGCCTTTGTCCCTGATGAGATTATTGAGAGTCATGCGGGCGTAAAAGTTCGCATCGGCAACACCGACGCAGAAGGGCGATTGGTGCTGGCGGATGTATTGAGCCATCTGCGTGAGTCTGTCGGCGAGTGTGAGAACCCGGTGATGTTCTCACTGGCGACCCTGACCGGCCATGTCGGGCGGGCTTACGGTCCTTACAGTGCGGTGATTGAGAACGCGGTCGCCCGGGGTCAGGCGCTGGGTGGCCAATTGCAGATGGTGTCCGAAATCTGGGGCGAACCCTTCGAGTTGTCCCGCCTGCGTCGTGAAGACTTTGCCCAGGTGGCCGCCCGTTCGCCCTCTGAGCGTCTGCTTTCCTCAAATAACGGCGCGTCGGTCAACATCTCCCGAGGCCACCAGTTCCCGATGGCGTTTTTGCTGCAGGCCGCGGGCCTGGATCGTCACGGCGCGGGCAGTGACCAGCCCATCGCTTACATGCATCTGGACATTGCGGCCTCAGCGGTAGAAAAACGAGATCCGCTGTATGGCCAGCCTACGGCAGTTCCGGTCGCGACGCTGCTTTCCAACCTGTTGGATCATTAAGGGTTTTCTTTCACCCTCGTGGTGAAAGAGGCTCGCATTAAAATCCCTCATTCGGTAATTAAATTACATCCTGAAGCGAATGAGGGATTTTTTATGGGTCGGTCTTGTAATAAAACTACATCTTGATATGATGCCTGCCATCGGGAGCTGACGGACTCTCGACCACGTTTGGCTAGGAAAGCCCGCGTTCTCCAAGGAACCGAGTGACGATGACACCACGGGTTAACCGTGTTCCTGTCGTTATTTGTCATTTGTTTGATTTTTCGGAGTTTGGTATGCACTACCCCTTTTCCTATGACGTGACCCTTTACAACACTTGGTTCTCCCGTACCTGGACAACCGGTGCCCTGTTCCCCCTGGGTCGCTGATTTCGTCACGATTTTGCTTCATCAACCTGTAATTCGGGTGAGCTGGTGAATGGCTAGGCAGGCCATTTTGGACCACCCCAGTAGGGTTTCTCTTCCCTTCGGCGCCATTTTTGGCGCCATTTTTTTTGCCTTTCTCCCAAACTTTGCCTGATTTATTGGCACATCTCCTTCAAAACAGCGATAATCCCGCGCCAAATTTACTGACCAATTTGTCGTCGGTGAGTTTGTCTCTCTGTGCACTACAAAACACACAATAATTAAAGGTCCAAACATGCTCGAGTCGATCTTCAAGATCAAAGCGAATGGCACCAGCGTTCGCCAAGAGGTGGTAGCCGGGATCACCACCTTCCTCACCATGGCCTACATCATCTTCGTTAACCCTGCCATGCTGGCTGACGCCGGAATGGATCACGGTGCGGTGTTCGTGGCGACCTGTGTGGCTGCGGCCATCGGTTGTCTGGTGATGGGTCTGGTGGCCAACTACCCCATCGCCCTTGCTCCGGGAATGGGTCTTAATGCGTTCTTTACTTACACCGTTGTACTGGAGATGGGCCACAGCTGGGAAACCGCGCTGGGCGCCGTATTCCTGTCCGGTATCCTGTTCCTGCTGCTGTCCGTGCTGAAGATCCGCGAGTGGATCGTCAACGCCATCCCGATGTCTCTGCGTCTGGGTATTGCTGCCGGTATCGGTCTGTTTCTTGCGCTTATCGGCCTTAAAAATGCCGGTATCGTGGTGTCAAACCCCGCCACCATCGTTGGCCTGGGCGACGTCACCAGCTTCCCGGTTGTGATGGCCGCACTGGGTTTTGCCCTGATCATTGCGCTGGTGCATTTCGGCCTGAAAGCCGCGGTGATGATCTCCATTCTGGCGATCACAGTGCTGGGTCTGCTGTTCGGTGACGTTCAGTACGGTGGCCTGGTTTCCCTGCCGCCTTCCGTTGCCCCGACTCTGGCTGAGCTGGACATCGTTGGTGCCATGGAAGTGAGCATGCTGTCCGTGGTCTTCGCTTTCCTGTTTGTTGACCTGTTCGACACCTCCGGCACCCTGGTTGCCGTGGCACAGCGCGGTGGCATGCTGGACGACAAGGGCCGTCTGCCTCGCGCTAATCGCGCCATGATGGCGGACTCCTCCGCGACTCTGGCCGGCGCCTTCCTCGGCACTTCCACCACCACCAGCTACATCGAGAGCACCGCAGGCGTTTCCGCTGGCGGCCGTACCGGTCTGACGGCAGTGGTTGTGGGCCTGCTGTTCCTGGGCTGTCTGTTTATTGCGCCGCTGGCGGGCATGGTTCCGGCCTACGCCACCACCGGTGCGCTGGTTTACGTGGCGATTCTGATGATGTCCGGCCTGGTTCACCTGGAGTGGGACGACCTGACTGAAGCCGCTCCGGTGGTGGTCACCGCCATCATGATGCCGCTGACCTTCTCCATCGCCCACGGTATCGCCATTGGCTTTATCACTTACGCGGCCATCAAACTGCTGAGCCGCCGCTTCCAGGATGTCAGCCCCGCGGTTGCTATTCTGGCGGTGCTGTTTGTGCTGAAGTTTATGTACCTGTAAGCGGCCTCGCTTTTCAGGCTTCACAGCGCCTCCCTTCGGGGAGGCGCTGTCGTTTCTGTGCAGCAAACCTGCTGTGCGAAGGCCGATTTTTCGGTATAACTACTCCTTCTGTCTTTTTTCGAGCCTTACCCCGAGTGAATCCGCTACGTTATCGCCGGATCGTGGTCAAACTGGGCACCAGTGTCCTGACCTCCGGCAGCCCCAAGTTGAATCGTGCCCATATGGTGGAGCTGGTGCGTCAGATGGCCCGCCTGCGTCAGGCCGGTTGTGAGATCATCCTGGTAACCTCCGGCGCTATTGCGGCCGGTCGTGAGCATCTGGGCTTCCCAACCCTGCCAGACTCCCTGTCCAGCAAGCAGATGCTGGCGGCGGTTGGTCAGAGTCAGTTGATCCGCACCTGGGAGCAGCTGTTTAACCTGTACAACCTGCATGTGGGTCAAATCCTGCTGACCCGCGCCGACCTGGATGACCGTGAACGCTACCTCAATGCCCGCGATACCCTGCAGGCGCTGCTGGATAACGGCATCATTCCGGTGATCAACGAAAATGACGCCGTGGCCATCGCTGAAATTAAGGTGGGTGATAACGACAACCTGTCTGCGTTGGCTGCCCTGTTGGGTGAAGCGGAGTTGCTGATGCTGCTGACCGATCAGCCCGGCTTGTTTGATGCCGATCCGCGCAGCAATCCGGACGCGAAGCTTATCCCCGAAGTGCAGCATATTGATGACAGTCTGCGCCGCCTGGCGGGGGGCAGCGGTACTAACCTGGGCACCGGTGGTATGGCGACCAAACTGCAGGCCGCCGATGTGGCTCGTCGGGCTGGCGTGGAAGTGGTGATCGCTGCCGGGCATGCGGAAGGGGTGATTGAGGGGTTGGCCCGTGGCGAGGCCATCGGCACTCGATTCCCGGCGCTGGCCTGCCCGCTGGATGGCCGTAAGCGCTGGATCCTGGCGGGGCCGCCGCCGGCGGGTACCCTGCACCTCGACGAGGGGGCGGTGCGGGCACTGGTGGAGAAAGGCTCCAGTCTGTTGCCCAAGGGCATCACCGCCGTTGAGGGCGAATTTGCCCGTGGCTGCACCCTGCTGCTGAAAGACCCGGCCGGTAACGTTATCGGCCGCGGGATCACCCGTTACGCTGCTGCCGACATGCGTCGTCTGGCGGGGCAGCACTCCAATGAGATTGAAGCGCTGCTGGGCTACAGCTATGGCACGGTGGCGATCCACAGAAACGACCTGGTGGTGCTATGACAACCAATCCGCTGTTACCGATGGGCCAGAAAGCCCGCCAAGCCAGTTACACCCTGCTGGGACTGGGCGCCGCAGAGAAAAACGCGCTGCTGGCCACCATTTCGGCCCAGATCCACGCCCATCAGGAGGCCATTCTGGCCGCCAACGCCGAGGATATGATCCGCGCGGAAGAAGCGGGCCTGTCCGGCGCCATGCTGGATCGCCTGCTGCTGACGCCGGAGCGACTGGCCGCCATCCGGGCTGACATCGATACCGTCATCGCCCTGGCGGATCCGGTCGGCGTCGATATTGAAAGCCGACTGCTGGAAAACGGCATGCGCCTGGCTCGTCGCCGCATTCCACTCGGTGTGGTGGGGGTCATCTACGAAGCGCGGCCCAACGTTACCGTGGATGTGGCGGTACTGGCGCTGAAAACCGGCAACGCGGCGATCATGCGTGGTGGCAAGGAAACCGTGCGTTCCAATCAGGCGCTGCTGACCGCCATCCATGCGGCTCTGGCAGAGCGTGGCCTGCCGGTGGACGCGGTGCAGTTGATCGACAATCCGGATCGCGCTTTGGTAACGGCGCTGCTTAACCTGGACAGCCATATCGATATGGTGATCCCCCGTGGTGGCGCGGGCCTGCATCAGCTCTGCAAAGAGCAGGCGCGGATGCCGGTGATCACTGGCGGCATCGGCATCTGCCACATGTTTATCGACCAGGCCGCGGATCTGGCCCGGGCTCTGCCACTGATTGAGAACGCCAAGGTACAGCGTCCCACCGTCTGCAACGCGCTGGACACGCTTCTGGTGCACGAGGCGGTGGCCGCGCAACTGCTGCCCCAAGTGGCGGCACTGTTGCGTCCCCAGGGCGTGACGCTGAAAGCCTGCCCGAAAGCGCTGGCCCTGCTGGACACTGAGGCGGAAGCGGCCGGTGAAGGCGACTTCGATACCGAGTGGCTCTCCCTGGTGTTGGGTGTGAAGGTGGTGTCCGGTGTGGATGAGGCGATTGACCATATCCGCGCCCACTCTTCCGAGCACTCCGAAAGTGTGATCACCGAAGACCGCACGGTGGCGGACCGCTTTGTCGCTGCCATCAACTCCTCGGCGGTGTACGTCAACGCCAGCACCCGTTTTACCGACGGCAGTCAGTTTGGCCTCGGTGCCGAAGTGGCGGTCAGCACCCAGAAGCTGCACGCGCGCGGCCCGATGGGTTTGGAAGCGCTCACCACCTACAAGTGGGTGGGCAGCGGTGACTACCACGCCCGCCAGTGATCGGCACCCCTCCATCAGGGACGCTTCGGCGTCCCTTTTTTGTGCGCAGAGCGTGCCACCAGACCCGTCGTTTACCCACAAAAAACGGCTGGCGCAGTGGCCAGCCGTTTGGGTTCTGAGTAACCGTGTCTGATCAGCCGAAGGTGCGGCCCAGGTCGCTGATCGCCTCCACTTCGGTTTTCACCTTTTCGGCGTTCTTCTCGACCTGTTCTGACTGCAGCAGGATCTCCTGGGTCAGCTGATGAATGGAATCGAGATTTTCGGCGATTTCTGTGGCAGCCATGCGCTGCTGAGAAGCGGCGGTGGCGGTTTCCGCGGCCATCTGTTCCACCTGCTGAACCTGAGCATTGATGGTGTCCACCTGGGCGGCGCTGTCGCGGGCGTGGTCAGCACACTCATCCGCCTGGGCCCGGTTCTGCTCCATCTGGTCCACCCATTGTGCCAGGGTGTGGTTCATCTCCTGCACACTGGTCTGAATGGCGGTGGTGGCTTGCTGGGTGCGGCTGGAGAGGGCCCGCACCTCATCCGCGACCACGGCGAAGCCGCGGCCCTGCTCACCGGCGCGTGCCGCTTCAATGGCCGCGTTCAGGGCCAGCAGATTGGTCTGCTCGGCAATGCCGTCGATCTCCTGCATCGCCGCCGACACTTTCTCGGCCTCCTGATGCAGCGTGCCCGCCCGGTTGGCGGCCTGGTCGACGCTCTGTGCCAACTCGGTGATGCGCTCAGAGCTGGTCAGCATCGCGCTGCGGGTTTGCTGACAAACCTGGTGGGTCTGAGAAACCTGTTCGGAGTTGGCCTGAGCGTGGTTGGCAATTTCACCGATGGTGACGTTCATCTCCTCCACGGCGGTGGCGATCTGGGCCAGCCGACTGCGCTCATCGTCGATGCCGTCCCTGGCCTGGTGGGCGATGGTCACCAGCTCTTGTGCTGAGCCATCAAGACGACGGCCGGCATCGGCGGTGCGGCCCAGCACACCCTGCATTTTGGCTTTGGCCAGCCCCAGTTGAAATCGGGCGACGGAGCTGCTTCCGCGGCCTTCATACACCAGCCGGCTGACGCTGTCGTAATCGGATTGCAGTTCGGCCAGCAATGTCGGCACCCGTACCGCCTCATCCCAGAACAGCCAGACCAGCAAGGCAAAACTGATCAGCGCCGGGATCAGCACCAACGGGCTGAACCACCAGGCGGTGGCGCCGGCCATTACCAGCCCCAAGACAGCGGCCAGAGCCTGTTTCTGCCCGAGGGGGATCTCACGAGGGGCGCGCTTGCCCGCTTTGATGCGGGCATACAGCCGAGTGGCCCGGCTCACCATATCGCCGGTGGCCTGACGGCGTACCGACTGATAACCAACGATGGCACCGCGCTCGAAGATTGGCGTCACAAAGGCGTCGACCCAGTAGTATCGGCCATCTTTACAGCGGTTTTTGACCACGCCGCGCCAGCTGTTGCCCGCTTTCAGGTGGTCCCAGAGATCTTTAAATGCGGCGGCGGGCATATCCGGGTGGCGCACCATATTATGGCTGTGTCCGATCAGCTCTGATTCACTGAAGCCACTGACCCGAATAAAGTCCTGGTTTGCGTAGGTGATCACTCCGCGGGTGTCAGTGGTGGAAACCAGTTCATCTTCAGGGCGAATGGTCACTTCCTGATCGATACATTGAGGTGTCCGTGCCATGTGATTTACATCCTGTTACGGGTGGATATGTGAGATATATCCATTTTAACGGAGGATTGTGTGAAAATCTTGAGTCGAAATTTCTAAGTGACTGAAAATAATTCACCTTTATTCCGCAAGGAGCGCATTACATGGTGACTTTACGGCCCTGGATTACGGCGTGTGCCGCGGTGTTGGCGCTGTCGGGGTGCGGCAGCACGGACACCCCGCCTGCCAACGACACACCCGCTACCGAATCCGCCCGACTTTTTACCCTTGATTACCGCCAGCTGACGTTGGAGAACGGCCTGAAAGTGGTGCTTGTGCCCACCGACTATCCGGGCCTGGTGGCGATGGAGATGACCGTGGGAACCGGCTCCCGCAATGAAGTCGAAGCGGGAAAAACCGGCTTTGCACACTTTTTTGAACACATGATGTTCAAAGGCACCGAAACCCATCCTCAGGCGGTCTATCAGGCGATGCTGAAAGAGCGCGGCGTGGATAACCGTGCTTACACCACCGACGATTACACCAACTACCATCAGGTGTTCGCCAAAGACCACCTGCAGACCATGCTGGAGCTGGAAGCGGACCGCTTTCAGAACCTCAGCTATGACGAAACCACCTTCCGTACTGAGGCTCTGACAGTTCAGGGGGAATACCTCAAGAACTTCGCCAGTCCGGTCAACAAGCTGTTTGCCGGATTGCGTGAACGGGCCTACGAGCAACACACCTACCGTCACAGCACCATGGGCTTTTTTGAGGACATCAAAGCGATGCCGGATCAGCTCGATTACGCCGAGCTGTTCTTCGAGCGCTACTACAAACCGGAGTACGTCACTCTCACACTGGTGGGTGACTTTGAGCCGGCTCAGGCGGAAAGTTGGGTTCGTCAGTACTGGGGCGACTGGGCCCGCAGTGACTATGAGGTGACCGTACCGGTGGAGCCTCGTCAGCAGGCGGCCAAGTACGACCATCTGCAGGAAGCCAGCGGTGGCCAGAACTGGTATGCCATCGGCTTTCATGGTCCCGCCTTCAGCGACAGCGACATGGACTTTGCTGCCATCGCCCTGTTGGGGGAGCACTACTTTGGTGCCAACTCGGCGCTGTATCAGCAACTGGTGGTAAATGAGCAACTGGCGACCCAGATGTTCCACTACTTCCCGCCCAGAAAAGACCCCAGCCAGCTGATGCTGTTCTTCCGCGCCGGCTCCGATGAGGATTTGCTGGCGGTACGGGATGCGCTGGTCTCGACCCTCGCCACTGTGCGTACGCAGCCCATTGCTGCCGAGGACCTGGCTCGCCTGAAAAGCCACCTGAAGTATCAGTTTGCCGGCGGGCTGGACAGCAACAAAAGCATTGCAGATGTGCTGGCCACCTTCCTTCACTTTGACCGGGACGTGGAAACCCTGAACCGCTACTACGCGCAGCTGGAGCGGGTCACCCCGGAAGCGGTGTTGGAGGTCGCCAATCGCTACTTTATCGAATCCGGCAGCACCGGCCTGACACTGGGCGAACAGGCGACCATGGCGGGCTTCGACACGCCACTCGGACTGGAAGCCAAAGTGGCTGCACTGGGTGAGCCAACAACCGCGAGCTTTGCGGTGCTGGACCAGCGCTCCGCGTCGCCGTTGGTGGACGTGAACCTGCTGTTCAACACTGGCGCAGCCTGGGATCCGGCCGATGCCAAAGGGCTGGCGCAGTTTACCGCGCAGATGGTGGTGGACGCCGGCTCTGCCCAGCGCAGCTACCGCGATCTGGAGCAGGCCAATTACCCGCTGGGCGCGGGCCTGTCTGTTCAGGTGGATAAAGAGATGGTCAGCATCCGGGGGCGGGTACATAAAGACAACTTCGACGCCTGGTATCCGCTCTTTATCGAACGAGTACTCAGCCCCGGCTGGCGTGAAGAGGACATCAACCGCATCCGCACTGATCTGGTCAATGGCATCGAGTCTGGCCTGAAAGCGGCCAATGATGAGGAGCTGGGTAAAGAGGCGCTGTATCAGCGCATCTACCGCAACCACCCCTACGAGAGTCTCAATCTCGGCCGGGTGAGTCATCTGGAGGCGATCACCACTGAGCGGTTGCAGCAGTTCTATCTGTCCCACTTCACCCAACAAAATCTGACGGTTGGTGTGGCGGGGGATCTGTCGGATGCTCAGCTGGCACAGCTGAAAGCGGATCTGGCTAAGCTGCCGGTCAGTGGTGCGGAGCAACCGGCCATTGCGGCTCCGACTCCCCAGCCGGGTCGTCAGGCTTTGGTGATCAACAAGCCGCAGACCAAGGCCACCGCGGTCAGCTTTGGCTTCCCGATTACGCTGAACCGTGCGGACCCGGACTGGGTGGCGCTTTACCTGGTGCGCAGCTACCTGGGTGAGCACCGCTCCTCCAACAGCTTCCTGTACCAGCGGATTCGTGAACTGCGCGGAATGAACTACGGCGACTACGCCTACATCGAGTATTTCCCCCGTGGCATGTTCCAGACCAAGCCCGACGCCAACCTGGGCCGGTCCAGCCAGATCTTCCAGGTGTGGCTGCGTCCGCTTCGTGACAACCAGGATGCGCACTTTGCCACCCGGGTGGCGATGTATGAGCTGGAAAAGCTGGTGGAAGAGGGGATGAGCGCTGAAGCGTTTGAGGCTACCCGCAACTTCCTGACCAATGCGGTGCCGCAGTTGGTGGCCAGTCAGGACCGTCTGCTGGGCTATGGTCTCGACAGCGACTTCTACGGTACCGCCCCCTTTACCGAGCAAGTGCGTCAGGGGCTGGCGTCGCTGACTCTGGAGCAGGTTAACCGGGTGATTCGCAGCCAACTGAAACTGGATGACATTCAGTTTGTGTTTGTCAGCCCGGACGCCGAAGAGATGGCAGAGCGTCTGCGCCGGGAGACGAATTCGCCGATGCGCTACAACGCCGAGATGCCGGAAGCGGTTCTGGCGGAAGATAAGGCGATTCAGGTGCTGCCGCTGAAGCTGGACAAGGTTGAGGTTGCGCCCCTGGAAAGCCAATTCCAGTGATCCAGTGAGATGGGGATCGGAGAACCAAAAACGCAGCCACAGGCTGCGTTTTTTCCTTCGGCACAATCGAGTATGCTGAGGCCTGAACATCGACAAAAGCGAACAAGCAATCTATGGCTGCCAACGACGGACAAACCCTGCAACGCCTGGCGAATCGCCTGGGATCCCTCGGGGTTATCATGTTGGTTTTGCCCTCCCTGCTGGCTTCGCTGGTGTATGAAGGGGAGGCCGGAGAACCCTTCAATTTCCTGAATCACTCCCTTTCTGAACTGGGCCGCTACGAGTCCTCACCGCTGGCCCTGCTGGTTAACGGCGGGCTGTTTTTTGGCGGATTGTTCCTGGTGGTGAGTTTTATCTCCCGGGGCTGGCTGCGTCGCCGACGCCCCATCAAACTGTCGCTCAACCTCTCCGGCGTGCTGATGTCACTGAGCGTGGCCGCCTGTGGCCTGTTTCCGGTTAACGTGGGCATGGTACACGCCTGGGCGATGACCGCCTTTTACGTGATGACGCCGATATGCGCGGTGTTGTACTGCTTCGCCATCCTGACCGAGATCCCGCCCCGATGGGGTGTGATCCCGGCGTTAGCGGCAGCCGGCTGCGCCATCGCCCTGCTGACCCGGGATGATCGGATGCTGGCGCTGATGGATCGCTATCCCTATGGCCTGTTCGGCGCCGACCGACCGTTGATTTGGTGGCCGGCGCTGTTGGGGTGGATGCTGCTTGGCTTCGTCGCGCTGTGGCTGCTGTATGCCCTGGTGCTGGTGACCCGCCGCAACCGTTAGTCGTTGGAAAGCGCCACGGTGGTGTGCTGGCGTTGCCAGAACTGGCGCATCCCGACCACGGGCGGGTCAAACCGGTCGGCGCCCTGCACCAGCGCTTGCTGAAGCTCTCCTACCCACTGCCAGTCCAGGTCCGGCCCCGGATCAATCCGCAGCCAGTCCAGCTTGAGTGCCCGCAGTGCCGCCAGACTGTCCAGCAGATCGATGGGGCGGTCACCGTGGACCTGAACGCCGTTAAGCAACAGCATCGCATCCCCTTCCAGCGAATCCACCCGTTGTGCGCCCCTTTCCTGGCACACCGTCTCGCAGCGCTTGCGGTTGCGGCCGGCCACCCGGGCGGTGGCGCAGCGGGCGGATACCGACAGAGGGGGCTGGCCATAACCCAGCAACTCCAGTTCAAAGCGGCCTCGGTCGCCGCTGGCTTCCGCCTGCGCCATCAGGGTGGCCAGAACCGGCTGAGCCATCTCGAGCGGAGGCTGGTAGGTGGTCATCCCGAGCCCCAGCAGCCAGCGCAGGCTGTCCAGGTTGTAGATGTTCAGGCCCTGTCCACCAACGAAGGGCAGGCCGGCCTGGTGAGCCGCGCCGACGGCCCCCATCTCGTTGGCTTCAATGGCGAAGCGTTGTTGATCACAGAGCTTGTCGAGCAGTGCCAAATCCCGCTCGCTGCCCAGCAGGGTCAGGCTGGTCAGCACCACCTCTTTGCCATTGGCCATCAGGGTTTCGGCGAGGCTGAGCAGGCTACGGGGGGCCAGCCGGTCCCGCAGGCTGCAGACGCTCTCTCCGAGGTAGACCCGTTCAAACGGGCTTTCTATCAGGCCGTCGAGGTACTGATGCTGGGCAGCACGGTCCATCGGCCACCAGTTTGGGGCGAGGCTCAGTCTGGGCGTCACGTTCATTGCCATGGGTTCAGATAGGGTCCGGTGGTGAGTTGCTGACCCTCGGCCAGGGCACGCAGGGTGGCCTGGGCGGCGGGGTCGGTTCGGTAGGTGTCCGGGTTGGCCAGGTAGGCGTCGATGGCACGGCGCCATACGGCGGTGATCTGTGCGCTGTAGTGAGCACTGCGCTGGCGTCCCTCCAGTTTCAGCGCGGTTACCCCGGCCCTGGCCAGTCTTGGCAGCAGTGGCAGCGTCGACAGCGAGCAGGGGCTGGAGATGGGGTGCATGATCCGGCCATCCACCTGGTAGCGGCCTTTGCAGACCGTGGGGTAGCCGCCAGGCTGGCCTGGTGGCACCCGGTCCAGTAATCGGCCATTCAGGCGCGCTTCGCGGCCTTCTGGCTGCTCCACCCAACTGACCAGGGAAGCCGGCGAACAGGCACCACCGGAGTTGGGAGAGTGGCCACTGACCCAGGTGGAGAGCTGACAACGCCCCTCGGCCATCACGCACAGTGAACCGGAAGCAAACACCTCCAGCTCCACCGGTGAGTCGGCGGCGATGCGCTCTATCTGCTCAATGTCCAACACCCGTGGCAACACCGCCCGGGTGATGCCGAACTGTTCATGGAAAAGGCGAAGCGCAGGCAGGTTGGCGGCGCTGGCCTGCACTGACAAGTGGCGCTCCAGGTCAGGATGCTGCTGTGTCGCGTAAGCCAGCAGGCCAGGGTCCGCCATGATAACGGCGCTGATCCCCGCGTCGGCGGCCTGATCCACGGCACGGTGCCAGCGGTGCTCCTGGCCCGGCTGCGGGAAGGTATTGATCGCCACATACAGCTTTCGGCCGGCCAGTCGGCATTGTTCCGCCGCCTGAGCCAGCTCATCCGGGGTAAAATTGAGTCCGGCGAAACGACGGGCATTGGTGTCGTCCTTAAGGCCGACATACACCGCGTCAGCGCCCTGCGCCAGAGCGGGGCTGAGTCCGGCCAGATTGCCCACCGGGGCGAGCAGTTCCATCAGTTTGGCTCCCATCAGGAAAAGAAATCTACGGCGCCTAACTTAGCAGTGCGATCAGGATCATTTATTGATGGAAATCAGGAACGGGATCCAATTGCGGCGTTATCATCCAGCGGTTTATCTCTAGTTTGGTGGAAAAGATGTTACCCAGACCCCCCGTTGCGCCAATTCGGGCCCTGATGCTGCCCCTGCTGAACCAGCGCCTCGCCGCGCCATTACGCCAGGGTGAACTGCACTTTCTTGAAGGCCGGACCGTCAGCATTACGGTTGCTGAGTTGCCCTGGGCCCTGAAGCTGGGGCTGGACAACGGCACGTTGTGGCTGGACTGGGCGGATGAAGGCGTCGATGCCCGTATGACCGGGGACGCCAGAGCGTTGCTGAAGATGGCCAGCGGCAGTGCCGATGGTGATGCCCTGTTTTTCCAGCGCCGGCTGGCGATGGAGGGGGATACCGAGTTGGCGATGGAGCTGAAATCCCTGCTGGGCCGCTATCCGCTGCTGCCCACTCCGCCGTTTTCCCTGCCGGGACTGACCGGCCGCTGATCGGCGGTCACACCCCAAAAAGGGCGCTCTCTGGAGCGCCCTTTTTGGTTTTCGCCAGGCCAAGCGGGGCCCGGCCAAATACGGCGGGTAAGGCCGCTCTATACTCAGGGTTCTGATGACAGGAGGACGAGCTATGCCGTTGGTACTCTGGTGTTTATTGGTGTTGTTGCTGATCCCCTATGTGCTGGCCGCGACGGGGGGCTATTACAAGCTGCGCCATCTCGGCGGGTTGGATATGCACCATCCGCGGGTTCAGGATGCGGAGCTGGTGGGGCTGGGTAATCGGCTGCGGGCCTCGCAAAGTAACGCCTGGGAGGCGCTGGGATTCTTTACCGGCTGCCTGCTTATTGCTTCGTTGCGCGGTGCAGAACTGGATGCGCTGGCCCTGCCGGCATTGCTGTTTACCCTGACGCGTCTGGCTCATCCACTGCTTTACGTAGGCGACATTCCCCCTTTGCGTTCCGGTATTGTGGTGCTGGGGTTGTTGGCGGGCCTGTATTTGGCGGTTTGGGCCGGATAGTCCTTCAGTTTTGCCTTTTTATGGTCGCATTAGCCCACGTAAGTGGGCTTTGTTGCTCTTGGGCTAAACAGGAATGAGGGATTTGGGATGGCCGTAGCCAAGATGAAGTTTGCCATTGATGATGGTTCCACCAACGTCAAAATCAGCTGGATTGAGGGGGGCCAGATGCGCAGTGTCCTTTCCCCCAACTCCTTTCGAAAAGACTGGAAAAGCGCGGCGCTGCTGAGCGATAAGAAGGTCTACAACTATCAGGTGGGCACCACCAAGTACACCTTTGACGCCACCTCCGATAAGGCGCTGGCCACCACGCATGTGGCCTATCAGTACGACGATCTGAACCTGCTTTCCGTTCACCATGCGCTGCTGCAAACCGGTGTTGAACCGGGTCCGGTCAGCATTATGGTGACGCTGCCCATCACCGAATATTACAACGCCGATGACTGTCAGAAGAACGAAGTAAACATCGCCCGCAAGAAGGCCAATCTGATGCGGGAGATCACCCTCAATAAAGGGCAGCTGTTTGAGATTGTGGATGTGGAAGTTCTCCCGGAAAGTCTGCCGGCGGTGCTGACCACCCTGATGGATTCCGGCGTGAATGAGTTCACCAAGTCGCTGGTGATCGACTGCGGTGGCACCACCCTGGATATGGGGGTGATTGTGGGCGAGTTTGAGGACGTTTCCGGGGTGTATGGCAACGCTGAAATCGGCGTGTCGATGGTGACTGATGCGGCTCGCAAAGCGCTGGCAGCGGCCGACAGCGACGCCAGCTATCTGGTGGCCAACGAACTGATTAAGCGCCGCGGTGACCGTGAGTTTGTCGAACAGGTGATCAACGACCTGTCAAAAGTGGAGTGGGTGCTGGCGCGCATTGAAGACAAGATCCACGAGCTTGGGGCTGCGGTGGCCTATGAAGCCAAGACGTTTGCCCGCAACCCGAATCGCATCTATCTGGTGGGCGGCGGTGCCCATCTGGTGGCCCCGGCGATTCGTGATGCTTACCCCAGCCTCGGGGATAAGATTGCCGTGGTGCCGGAGCCGCAATCTGCACTGGCGCGGGAAATCTGCGTTTACCACGCAGCAGAACAGGCTCAGGCGAGCTAAGGAGCTGGGATGCGAGTCAGTTGCAGCTTTACCCTGTCCCCGGAAGGCTCCGACGCCGACGCCCATGCCGTGCAGCTTCTCAAGCGCTGGCAGAAAGCGGAGCAGAGCCGGGATGAGAGTGCGGACGTGCTGAGACAGCGTCGCAGTGATTTCCATCGTCAGATCTACCTCTCAGGCTTGTTTTTGCACCAGTTGGCGCCAAAACTTCCGGCGTTGCTGGCGGCGTCACTGGATGAGAGCCCGAGTGCAGAGCAACTGCTGGCCCTGGCGGAGGGCGCGGGGCTTAACCTGCGCCCCGATGCGGGGCTGTCACCGGCCCAATGGCAAAAGCTCACAACACTGATGGCCACGGCACCCACTCTGGACCCCACTCCCATCATTGATGCCCTGACCGGTCAGGCGTCGGTTGGATCGGCGGCGGATATGGCCCCGCTGTTGGGCGAGATGGCGTCGTTGCAGAGCGGCCAGAAGCGCACCCTGGCACTGCTGACGGCGCTGTCGGAGCAGATGGCGGACGGTGATGAGGGCACGCCAGAAAAGGCCGCGGAGCCGGAGCTGGCGGCCCAGCTTGAGAAAGCCCAAAAGGTGAAGAGTAAAGGGCTGTGGTAAGCCTCTGAGCGCAAAAAAGGCAGCCACTTGGCTGCCTTTTCTTATTATGGCTGATTCATGCCTTGCCGGTGAGGATCAGGTACTTGGCCATCAGGGTGTCCTGATCTTCGGTGTGCTCAGGATCCACCTCAATGCAGTCGATAGGGCAGACGCTGATGCAGGTTGGCTTGTCGTAGTGGCCGACGCACTCGGTGCAGCGGTCCGGGTCGATCTCGTAGATCTCCTCGCCCATGGTGATGGCGGCGTTCGGGCACTCCGGCTCACACATGTCGCAGTTGATGCAGCTGTCGAGGATCACCAGCGCCATATCAGACTTCCTTCGCCAGCGGGTTGCGGGTGGTTTGCCCTTCGCCCAGGTTGCGCATCAGGATGGCGTGGGACAGATCCAGCTCCTGGGGCAGCGGCAGGTACATGGTGTGGCCGTTGCCTGGCGCCACTTCAACGGACTCGCCTTTGCGGGTTTCGATGTGACCCAGGGTCAGGTTCAGGTTGCCCTGCGGGGTCATCAGCTCAACGTGATTGCCCACTTCAAAGCGATTCTTGACCAGCACTTCCGCCAGACCCTGAGCGTTACGCTCACCGGTGAACTCGCCGACAAACTGCTGCTTGTCGGAAACGGAGTAGCCGTAGTCGTAGTTCTGGTAAGTGTCGTGGGTGTGACGGCGCAGGAAGCCCTCGGTATAGCCACGGTGGGCCAGGGATTCCAGGCTGTGCATCAGGCTCGGGTCGAACGGCTTGCCGGCGGCGGCGTCGTCGATCGCCTTGCGATACAACTGAGCGGTACGCGCCACGTAGTAGAAGCTCTTGGTGCGGCCCTCAATCTTCAGGGAGTGCACACCCATCTTGGCCAGGCGCTCCACATGCTGGATGGCACGCAGGTCCTTGGAGTTCATGATGTAGGTGCCGTGCTCATCCTCGAAGGCGGGCATGTATTCACCGGGGCGGTTCTCTTCCTGCAGCAGGAAGATGCGATCGGTGCTCGGGCCTTCGCCCAGGGTCGGCTGCTGGATCTGAACCTCCGGCTGAACCGCCACCACGTCGCCGGACTCGTCCTCTTTGGCTTCGTGGACGTCATACTTCCAGCGGCAGGCGTTGGTGCAGGTGCCCTGGTTGGGGTCACGCTTGTTGATGTAGCCGGACAGCAGGCAACGGCCGGAATAGGCCATGCACAGTGCACCGTGAACAAACACTTCCAGCTCCATCTCCGGCACCTGCATGCGGATCTCTTCAATCTCATCCAGAGAGAGTTCACGGGACAGGATCACCCGCTCAATGCCCTGCTTCTTCCAGAACTTTACGGAAGCCCAGTTGATGGCGTTGGCCTGAACGGACAGGTGGATCGGCACCTCCGGCCATTTGTCCTTCACCATCATGATGAGACCCGGATCGGACATGATCAGCGCGTCCGGGTTCATCTCAACAACCGGTGTTAAATCTTTGATGAAAGTTTTAAGTTTGGCGTTGTGAGGGGCGATATTAGAGACCACGTACAGCTTTTTGCCGAGCGCATGGGCTTCCTGGATACCGGTTGCCAGGTTGTCCAGGTTGAAATCGTTGTTGCGCACCCGCAAGCTATAGCGGGGCTGGCCCGCGTACACGGCATCTGCACCGTACGCGAAGGCGTAGCGCATGTTTTTTAAGGTCCCGGCAGGGGAAAGCAGTTCGGGTTTAAACATGGTGGCCTCAATGGGGTTCATAGCGGGCGGCAATTCTACTGCCGGCCCTGCCCTGTTGCAAATGTAGACAAGCATGGGTTAACAGCGGTTCCCCCGCTCGCCTATACTGATCTGCAACGCTCAAGGAACGAGTCGACGGAACGATTATGTCAACAGACCATGCGCTTCTGGTGCAGTTACTAGGGAAAGTGAAAAGTGGCGAACTGGTACTGCCAAGTTTGCCCGAGGTCGCCATCTCGGTTCGGGAGATGGCCCGGCATCCGGATTGTGCTTTAACGGATCTCGCCGCTGAAATCAGCAAAGACCCAGCTTTGGCTGCCCGCATTGTCAGTCTCTCCAACAGCGCCGCCTTTGGTGGTGTCAGCAAATCCACCAGTGTCATTGCCGCTGTGACCCGCCTGGGCCTCAATCGCACCCGTGATCTGGCTGTGGCTGCGGCGATGCAGCAGCTGTTCCGCACGTCCCGGAGCATGACCTGGGATCTGATGGATGAGATCTGGCGATTCAATGTCGAAGTGGCTTCGTGCGCGTCCGCCATTCTGGCGTGTCAGCATGAGCTGGGCAATCTGCGCACACTCTCCGCCGATACGCTGTTGTTGGCCGCCCTTATCCACAATATTGGGGCTCTGCCGGTGCTGGAGCAGGCGGAGCTTCAGCCTGAGCTGTTCGCCGAGCGGGAGCAACTGCGGCGCATCACTCAGCTGCTGAAAGCGCCGATAGGCCGCTCAGTCCTGATGGAGTGGGGCTTTGACCCTGAGCTGGTGGAAGTGGTGCACCGGTGGGGTGACTTCAGCTTCCAGACCAAGGAGGTGGGCTACCTCGACCTGGTCCGCCTGGCTGCCATCTACTGCCGGGAGGTCGTGCTGTCCGATCCGTTCCCGTCGGTATTGGAAATGTTCGTCAATAAAGGGGTGATTCCGAGCCTGGATCTGTTTGGCATGGAAACCTATTTCCTCACCTACAACGAAGTGAAGAGCAGTTTTGACAGTGGCCCGGGCTATCGAAGAACCGGGTAGTTCAGGCCAACAGAAAGGGCACCCGAGGGTGCCCTTTTTTGATCACTGCCGCGCCAGTCGTATGTTTTGAGGCAGGGCCTCAAAATCGGAGCGGAACGGGTTGATGTCCAGTCCGCCCCGGCGGGTATAGCGGGCGTAAACCGTCAGTTTCTGACAGTGGCAGAAGCGCTTGAGGTCCATAAAGATCCGCTCCACACACTGCTCATGGAACTCGTTATGACGGCGGAAGCTGATCAGGTAGCGCAGCAGCGCTTCGTGATCAATTTTCGGGCCTTGATAGCGGATCTGAACGCTCCCCCAGTCCGGCTGGGAGGTGATCAGGCAGTTGGATTTCAGCAGATCTGAGCGCAGGGTCTCCTCAATGATCGCCCCCGCCGGGTCTGCGGCGCCGTCCAGGTGCTCCGGCTCAAAGCTGTAGTCGGCGATCTCAATGTCCAGATCGTCGATCAGTGTCCCTTCCAGCTCGGCCATTGGCTGGTGACGGAACTGACTGGGCAGCACCAGCTCGACCTTTACTTCGCCGTCGGCGCAATCAGACAGGTCTTTTTCCAACATCGCCTGCAGTTGCTCGACGGAGTCGATGCGGGTCTGGTTAAAGCTGTTGAGGTAGAGCTTAAAGCTTTTTGACTCGACCAGATGGGTGCTGGTGGCGGGCAGCACAAACTGTGCGATTGCCACCATCGGCTTGCCTTTGGCGTTGAGCCAGGACAGCTCGTAGCCGGTCCAGATGTCGGCGCCCTGGAAAGGCAGGGCATCGGTAAGGCCGATGGCATCCCGGTTCAGGGCCCGGGGCACGGGCTGAAGCAGGCTGGGGTCGTATTGATCCTGATATTCGGTTTTCTGGCCCAGGGTCAGGCCTTTGAGCGCGTCTGCGCCGGCGTAAGGGTCGTGATGTGACATGGTATTCGGTTTTTCTGGCACACTATGGGCCTATTGTACCCCAACTGAGTCCATACCGATGTCCCTAGAAGCCCTGGCCGCCTTCCATCAACGTTATCAAGCCTGCTGGCAGCAAAGCCTGGGGCAGGCTCCGGCCAGCGATAAACCGGAGCAGGGGCCCGCTGAGCAGGGGCGGGATGAGGCAGGCCGTGCGCTTTGGCAAGCGCACCGTCGCAGTAAGCCGGGCCAGTTCGATAACGTTGAGACCGCGTTGGAGTTGACGCTGCACCCGGCGCTGTCCGAATTCTATGGTCACTTCTTCGCAGGCAACCTGAGTTTTGATGCCGATTTTGGCCGCGGTGAGCTGCTCCAGCCCTGGAACCAGGCGGACTTTGAATATTTGCAGGAAAACCTGATTGGCCACCTGCTGATGAAGAAGAAGCTGAAGCAGCCTCCGACTCTGTTTATCGGCCTGGTGGAGGAATCAATGCTGGTTCTGGATAACGCCGACGGCAGTGTCTGGATTGAAGTTCCGGGGCAACAGCCGTCTGAGAAAGTGGCCGACTCCATCGACGCCTTGCTGCTGAAACTGACGCCTTGCACCGAGTTGCCCGAGCCAGTGAGCGAGCCGGTAGCGGAGGCCTCCATCTCCTTCGGGCAAAGACTGAAAGCGATGCTGCAACACCTGATGCCGGGCCGACGTTCCTGACCCATTAAGGGGCCACTCTGATCGTCTTGCGCAAGGGGCCCCCCGGGAACGCCTCAGCAGGAAGCCAAAATTGAGACAGGTCAAGTTGTTGCCAAATAGTTACTGAGCCGCCTGTCGAGCTTTTCATTACTGACCTACGTTTAGATGCAGCTGAATGGAGTTCGGAAGAGGTGAGTAATGAGAACGCAAAAACGATACTTGTTCCTGGTTCTGGCAGGCGCTTTGCTCGGTCTCAGTGCTTGTGACGGCGATGATGGCGCCGATGGTGCGGAAGGCCCTCCAGGGCCAGTTGGTCCTCCGGGTCAGCCCGGCTTGCCGGCGGGATCCTTTGCGACCACGGCAGAATTGGCCTCCGATCTGACGTTGACGCTGGCCCCCACAGACATTGTGGTGGTCGGCGCCGATCCCTTTGCGGTGACTTTCAAAGCGTATGGCACCTCGTCGACCGGCGAAATGGTGCCTTTCCTGGGTCTGTCCCGGGTCAGATTCTACGTACTGAATCAGTCAGAGCGGGCCACCGAGCAGGGGGCACCGGTTCAGTGGCAGAGCCATACCGAGGCTAATGGCTCCGGCTCCTCGATGGAGTGTACGCCTAGCGGGCTGACCTCCAGCGATGGCCTGGCCTGTACCCTGACCGAAGATCCGGAAAACCCCGGCACCTATATGGGCAGTTGGGCGCACGACGGCAATGCGCCGGTTGTGCTGGCGGACGGCGATCCCAACGCGCTGCATCGCGTCGTGATCCGCGCCTATGACGTGGTCAACAGTGTGGGCGAAGGCGTTGCCGATAAAGTGCTGTCTACTCCGCTGGACTTTATTCCGGCCACTGGTGAAGAGGGCGTATCGCAAAAAGACACCGTCGCCAACGCCGCCTGTATCCAGTGTCACGGCATGCTGGATGGGTACGCCGAAGACGACATGCGCTTTGCCTACGTGGACACCCATCGCAACTATCAGAAGGTGGAACAGTGTGTGGCCTGCCACAACACGGCATTGGGCATGGCGGATTTCGCCCCGATGATCCACGGCATTCATGCCGGCACCCGCGAAGGGTTTGACACCCTGGGTTATCCCGCCGAAGTGTTCCAGTGTCAGCATTGCCACGGCGAAGGGGACAGCTGGCAAGCCAATGTCTGGGGCATGGCCTGCGAATCCTGCCACACCAACGCAACGGATCACATTGCCAGTGTTGGCAATGACGCCCTGTGTGCCAATTGCCACGGCGTTGACTCGTTACCGGGTACCGGCGTGCCGGGTCCGGTGGCCCTCAGCCACGTGCCGACCCGTCGTATGGATGTGATGGCCAATCAGGCGCTCGTTATTACGGTGGAATCTGCCGCTGTGACTGCCGGGTCCGCCCCGGGTATGAGCCTGCTGACGGTCACGTCTGATGTGGTCTTCAACGGCGCTGCTGCACCGGATAACTTTGACTTCACCCCCTACATGACCAACGCCAACCGTGGCCTGTTGATCGGTAATGTGGATGCCAACGGATTCGTCACCCGCAGCACCATGGGAATGAACATTCAGACTGACCGGGTCAGCCTGACCGGAGGCAAACTGGTGACCGCCAAAGAGGTGAGCGACACGCTGCTGACCGGCACCATTTACCTGACCTCTGAGGTGCAGTTCTGTGGTGATACCGCCATGGCGGTGGTCTGTACCGATGCCACTGCGGACGGGGTTGGCTACGCCAATGACACCAACATTCTGTACGTCAACCTGGATGGCGGCGAGCCGGTGATGGCGCGCCACAGCCAGCCTGAACGCGTGTCGGTGACCGTGGAGTCCTGTAACACCTGCCATGAAAACCTGACCCATGTGAAAGGCACCCACGGTGCCACCGAGTTTACCCAGTGTATGGCGTGCCATAACAGCACCTGGGGTGGTTCATTCCATCCGCAGGTGAACCTGGTGAACGCGGACGGCAGCGGCTTTACCGCCGTGGATGGGTTGACCTACAGCAACCGGGATCTGGTGACAGTGGTGCACCGCTATCACAGCGGCGCCTGGGACAGTGAAGCGCCCGGTGGGGTTTACCTGGATGAAACCATGACGCTGAACGGCTACCCGAGCGAGATTTTCAGTTGCCGCGAATGCCACAGTGCTGACACCCCGCTGTTTGCGGCGGATGGCGGCCTGATGTCCGGCAAACGCGCCATCTCCGTGGTCGAGGGGGCGCAGTACATCTCCCCCATCGCGGAGAGCTGTCGCTCCTGCCACGCGCATTCCAATGCGGCGGCGCTGTCGCACTTCTCCAGCAATGGCGCGACCATTCAGAGCGATATGGCAACCACGCCAGAGCTGCCGGTAGAAGGCTGCGCGGTGTGCCACGCGGAAGGTAAGAGCGTGGGCATCGACAAGGTCCACAACTGGCAGTAATGCTCAGCTGAAAAGAAACGGGGGCCAGTTGGCCCCCGTTGTTTTTGGCTCAGAAGAAACCCAGCGGGTTGGGGTCGTAGCTGATCAGCAGATTCTTGGTTTGCTGGTAGTTGGACAGCGCCATCTTGTGGGTCTCGCGACCGATCCCGGACTGCTTGTAGCCCCCAAAAGCGGCGTGGGCCGGGTAGAGGTGATAGCAGTTGACCCAGACCCGCCCTGCCTGGATGCCCCGGGCCATGCGATAGGCGCGGTTTTGATTCATGGTCCAGACGCCGGCACCGAGGCCGTAGCTGGTGTCGTTGGCGATGGCCAGGGCTTCCGCTTCATCCTTAAAGGTGGTGACGCCCAGAGTGGGGCCGAAGATCTCCTCCTGGAACACCCGCATGTCGTTGCGCCCCTTCAACAGGGTCGGCTGCACGTAGAATCCGCCGGAGAGATCCGGATCCAACTGCGCTGCCTGTCCGCCCAGCAAAAACTCGGCCCCTTCGGCTTTGGCGATCTCCATGTAAGAGAGGATGCGGTCGAACTGTTCCTGAGAAACCTGGGCACCAACCTGAGTGTCGGTATCCAGTGGATTGCCCTGACGAATGGTCTTGGCGCGCTCCAGCAGCCTGGCCATAAATTCGGGATAGATCGACTCCTGCACCAGAGCGCGGGAGGGGCAGGTGCAAACTTCGCCCTGGTTGAAGAAACCCAGCAAAATCCCTTCCAGGCACTTATCCAGGTACGCCTCGCCCTGATTCATCACATCTTCAAAGTAGATGTTGGGCGACTTGCCGCCGAGTTCCAGAGTGACCGGGATCAGTGAATCTGCACCGCAGTGCATGATGTGGCGGCCAATCTCGGTGGAGCCGGTAAATGCCAGCTTAGAGATGCGCCCGGAGCTGGCCAGAGCCTGACCCGCTTCCTCCCCCATGCCGTTGACCACATTCAGTACCCCGGCCGGCAGCAGGTCGCCGATCAGTTCCATCAGTACCAGAATGGAGACGGGCGTCTGTTCGGCGGGTTTCAACACTACGGAACACCCGGCGGCCAGGGCCGGGGCCAGTTTCCAGGCCGCCATCAGCAGCGGAAAGTTCCACGGAATGATCTGACCGACCACGCCAACCGGCTCATGGAAGTGGTAAGCGGCGGTGTGGGCGTCCAGGTCTGCGGCGGTGCCCTCCTGAGCGCGGACGGCACCGGCAAAGTAGCGGAAGTGGTCGACGCAGAGAGGCAGATCGGCATTGAGGGTTTCGCGGATCGCTTTGCCGTTGTCCCAGGTCTCGACAAACGCCAGAGTTTCGCTGTGCTGTTCAATCCGGTCGGCGATCTTCAGCAGCAGGTTGGAGCGTTCGGTCACGGAGGTCTTGCCCCAGCTTTCCTGCGCCGCATGCGCCGCATCCAGCGCCAGGTTGATGTCCGCCGCATCAGAGCGGGGCACTTCGGCGATGACGGAACCGTCCACCGGACTGATGGCCTCGAAATAGCGGCCGGAAACCGGTGGCTGCCACTGGCCACCGATGTAGTTCTGATAGCGGGACTGGAACTGGAACAGGGCACCCTCGGTGCCGGGCTTGGCGTAGATCATGGCGGATCCTTGTGCGTGGTTGAGACTGTCCCAACCTGCGCGCAAAATTTCACCAAGTTAAGTGGACTTTGGTCGTAACCTCAGTGCAGGTCCCAGGAGAGGTTGGAGACCAGTCGGCAGGCGTCGCACTTAAAGTAGAAAAGGTCGTGGATTGGCGTGTCCAGCGCCCAGCCCGGGTTGCCACAGCGGGGGCAGGGGCGGGCCCGTTCCGCTTCGAGGCTTTCTCCACCCACCCGATAGAGGTAGTAGTAGGTCGGCACTTTGGTGAGGTACTCGATACGGCCGCGCAGATCCCAGCCGCGGCGGAACAGGGTGCTGTTGACGTCAGCAATCTCGGCCAGTGCGGCAAACTCGACCTGACCGCTGCCCGCCATCTGAAGCTCATCGCAGGCCTGCCATTCGGTTTGCCACTTCACCAGCGCTTTGTGATCGCCGTTAAAGGTGGCCGGCAATCGGTACAGTGGCACCGGCATCATCGACTCACCGTCTCGCAGGGGAGAACAGCTGTGCACATAGGTGGTGTACAACACCTGCCACTGTTCCGGCAGTGACTCGGCACTGGCTTCCGAGTTGATGTCCCGGCCCAGCAGCTTAACCCGGGGTTGCAGTAATTTGGCCTCGGTGAGCGCCGCCAGGGCTTCGCGTGCCCAGGGGGAGTGGAAGCGGCTGTGCAGACTGTCCTCCTCCGGGCACATGGCACGCAGGCGGAACTCGGCTTCGTTCTGTACCAGCGGGAACTCCCGGCCCAGCAGTTGCCCGTTATGGCGCCACGCTTCCATCAGGCCATTAATGGCCCGCTCCACCGCGCTCAGGGTGGTGTCAGCAAAGCATTCGAAACGGATCTCAACCAGGTACATCAGGGGGCTCCTCTTTATGGGGGCGCCAGTATAGCGGTGTGAACCCGCCGCGCCAATTCAGTGTGGTCGCTCAGTCTGAGGAGGGCGTCGCACTTGCGATTTCAACGTATCCCGGTATGGTTTGTATAAAATATAAAAAGGAAAGGGTTTCACGGATGAATACGCAAAATGCGGCGCTGGATCACGGTCGCCGACTTGGGATCTGGGCGGCGCTGGCCAGCCTTGGGTACGTTTTTTGGGTGGTCGGCGGCATGGAGCTGGTCGAGCGCCTGGCTTATTACGGGGTGAAAACCACCGCCCCGATCTACGCCACCGATGCTCGCTCGGACGGCGGACTGGGCCTGACCATGACTCAGTTCGGCCATGTCCTGCTGGCCTGGGCGCTGTTTCAGTCTTTTGTGCCGGTATTTTTTGGCGGGCTGGCGGATCGGCTTGGGTACAAAGAAACCATCGCGCTGGCCACCGTTTTTAAGGCGCTGGCTTATCTGGTGATGGCCTGGTTCCCGTCGTTCTGGGGTTTTCTCGGGGGAGCCGCGCTGCTGGCGTTTGGGACCGGCATCTTTAAACCCGGGATTCAGGGGACACTGGTGAAATGCAGCCGCCCCGATAACTCAGCCATGGCCTGGGGGGTGTTCTACCAGATGGTGAACATCGGCGGCTGGATTGGCCCACTGTTGGCGGCACAGCTGCGGATCCTGTCCTGGGACAAGCTGTTTTACTGCTGTGCGGCCATCATCCTGCTCAACTTTATTCTGCTGCTGACCTACAAAGAGCCGGGCCGTGAGGAGCGACTCAGTCAGCCAAAAGCCCAGGGCAGCCTGTGGCGGGATGCGTGGCGCGAGATACGTCAGCCTTACCTGGTGCGCTATGTGGTGGTGTTCTCCGGCTTCTGGTTCATGTTTATGGCGCTGTTTGATGTGCTGCCGGTCTACGTGCGGGATTGGGTGGACACCAGCGCCATTGTCACCACGCTCTTTGGCGACAGCAGCCCGGGTGCGGTATGGCGGGGGCTGCTGGCAATGAACCCGGAAGGCACCATGGTGTTGCCGGAAGGGATCATGAACGTCAACTTCGGCTTGATCATGCTGGTGTGCTTTCTGTACGCGGGGCTGGCAAGCCGGCTGGGCACCGTTCCTTCACTGATTTTCGGTACCGGGCTGTGCGCCATGGGCTTACTGCTGCTGGGCGCTTCGCACCTGGCCTGGCTGGTGGTACTGGCGGTGGTGATCTTCAGTTCCGGGGAGATGCTGGCCAGTCCCACCAGCAGTAAGTTCATCGGCAACATCGCGCCCCCGGACAAAAAAGCGATGTACCTTGGCTTCAAAGAGTTGCCCTATGGCATCGGCTGGGTGGCGGAAACCCTGGTTGGGCCCCGTCTTTACGATGCCACCGGCTCCCGTGAAACCCTGGCCCGCGAAGCCCTGGCGCAGAGCCATGGTCTGGCGCCGTCGGCGCTGGCTGAGATCCCGGCCGGTGAAGCCTTTGCTCATCTGGTGACGGTCTCCGGACAGACTGAAGCGGTGGTCAGGGAGATGCTTTACCAGAGCAATGCGGTGGGCACCGTCTGGTATGTGATGGGCGGTGTGGGCCTGGCCAGCACCCTGGGTCTGGTGGTGTTTGGCCGTTGGCTGCGTCGTCAGGGCGCAGACCTTAACGCGGCTTAAGTGCGGCCAACTCCGCTTGTAACTGCGCCACCTGTTGGCGCAGTTCATCAATTTGCGCCTGAAGTTGCGCTGGCGTCGGTTCGTCGCTGACCACCTGCGCCGCCGCTTTCGGCGCTTCAGCCAGCGGCTGGGGGGCCACTTTCCATTGCTGCAGGGCCTGAATCAACACGGGCATGGGGTGGCTTTTCGGGCCGAGCCGGGCTTTCAGCTGCGCCAGGGTCGGGGTTTTGCCGGATTCGGTCAGCTGAGTCAGCGCGCGGCGGATGGTGTCGTCCATGGTGGTCTTGATGGTTATGTCGATGGTGGTCTGAATCACTAAAAGTTTGCCTTATCCCCCACACGCCTGCCAGGGCTTGTTGTAAAGCCATTGTTTTTAAAGGATAAAAAAATCTGGCACAGTGCCTGCTTTGTGATGGCCGTCCCAACTTAAGTCAATAAGGAAGTGTGTATGAACAAGAAAGTGACATTGGCGGCCATTATCGCAGTAACTCTGGCTGGCCCTCTGACCGGTTGCGTGATTGCCGTGGGTGACAAAGGCTGGGATGTGCAGTCCAGCTCGGACTGGGAAAAGACTCAAGACCAGAACCGCCGTAAGCTGGAGCAGATGGAGGTGGGCATGGCGCTGAGCGAAGTGCGCACCCTTATGGGCACCGCCGACTTCAACGAGTTGTACGTTCGTGATGATAAGCAGATTCAGGTTCTGTATTACCGCACGCATCGGACCCGCAGTGACAGCAAAACCACCAAAGATGAGTGCACCCCCATCGTACTGACCGACGGTCAGGTCACCGGTTGGGGCGAGTCCGCTTTCCAGCGCGCGGTTCAGCTGTAAACTAACTTCTCAGCAGTGTGTCCAGGACATCGATGGTTTCACTCCATTCGGCGTCCTGGGCACGTTCTTCCTTCAGAAAGGCCCGCTGGCTTTCATTCCAGAACGGCGCCTCCTCCAGTCGATCATGCCGCCCGAGATGGTGTTGCCGGATAAAGGCATCCACCGCATTGGGGCTGGGATCCAGCCCGAGTTGTTCAAACAGATGCCCAAGATCATGAGGTGTCGTGTCCATAGGTTCGTTCTCTGCTTGCTTTTTGACTAGTGTTTGTTTGATGTTTAATCAGGTCAAGCCCGAAAGGACAGGAGTTCAGCCATGGAACTGGCCAATGAGTTGCCCCCACAGCCCCGCGTGGCGTTTCTGCAGACCGAAGATCTCCGTATTGCCGCGTCAGTACTGCTGAACGCGTATCGTGAGGATCCCTTCTTCCGCTCTGCCTTGCCGGACAGCGATTATGACCAGCGTCTGCGCGCCGCGGTGCGCGAGGAGCTTCAGGCATTGTGGCAGGACGGTCAGAAGCTGTTGGGGCTGTTTCTCGATGACAGTATGGTCGGCATTGCGGCATTGGTGGATGACAGTTATCCAAAAGGGCATGCGCGATACTGGAACTGGCGGCTGAAGATGGCGCTGGGGGCTGGGTGGGGTTCCGCCCGGCAGTGGATGGCCCGGGAGGAGGCGTTATCCGAGCTGACACCGGATCAGCCCTTTACGTTGTTGCAGTTTATTGCCGTGGCACCTCAGTATCAGTCAAAAGGGTACGGCCAGTGTTTACTGGAAGCCATTGTCAGCCTGGCGGATGGTGAAAGGGAAAACCTGGCAGCCTACGTCTATCAGCCTGAACACCGCCGCCTTTTTGAATCTCAGGGCTTTGAATCCATTGGTGAAATAAACTTATCTGGTGTGTCCGGCCAGCTCTTTTTCAAGGCCCATTCTGACGGGACTTAGTGGCGCGTTATAAGACTAATGCCCGCCGCCGTGTGAGACATCTCTTACACGGCTGTGAGATATCCATGTTGAGAATAGCGGGGCTTAACGGCAAATAGATTGTTAAAAGCCTTGATAAACATGGGGTTGCTTCTTTGTGATGTGTGTCGAGGTTTCTTCGCTTTTGCGCCATGGCTCTTATGAGCCTTGTTCCGAATGCGACTCGGGATACAATGGCACTGTGTCAAAGGAACGGCGCCGGCCAAACTCCTCAGGTACTGACAGGGAGTCGGAACCAGGCAGGATAAGGCGGCGAGTGGCAGGCCCACTCTGACAGGGAGTCGGATTGGTGACCTCACTCAAATGTCAGGACGACCATTTCCAGGGAAGATTTAGGACACCTCCAGGATGGAGAGCGATCGGTAACAGGACGTTATCGTGATAAGGAGATGAGTGACTTCGGTCACAGGGAAGCCCAGGGACGAGGCCAGGGAAGAAGCCAGGATTGGCGATATATGTACGCAGGGATGGGCCAGGGAGTGGCATGAATTTAGGCTGGATAGCTTAACGTAAAAACAAGGGGCGCAACTTCGGTTGCGCCCCGTTCTATTTTGGGGTTCGGAACGACGTTCCGGCGCTCATCTCTCTGTCTGGCTGCATCGTCAGGCCCACCTATCCCCCCGCCATGTAAGAGATTTCTCACCTTAGTGTGGGATGACGTCGGTTCTTTGCCACGGAAGAGTGGCACTGAAATCACTTAATATTATTTAAAATCAATGCGATAGCATGTCTGTGTCGGCGTCCGCTATCGCCATATAGCTGATTTCTATGGCTGAACCTCACTTGTGAGCTGAGAACCGTGTTCTACAATGTGCCTGTATCAAATCCGAATGTTCTGGTCTGGACATTTCGAGCAGGACGCTCAGAACGTGCGGACCAACGACAAGGCGTAACAGGACGTTACCCGAGTCTCAGGCATGACAGGGATGATATGGGAGCTCTCCAGGATGGAGATGGTTCGGCCACAGGATGTGGTCGTGGTAAGGAAGCCGGTACGAAAGTACATGGAAGCTGAAGGATCAGCTCAGGGAAGGCGCCAGGAAGGCGAAGTACGCAAGGACGACTAGGGAAGACAATCTGCAACGGATGGCAGCGTAGAAGTGGTACCCGAACCGCAACAGGTGACTGTTGCGGTTCTTTTTTGTGCCCCGTTATCTCAGCGGCAGCCGGTATTGCAGTTGCTTTTGGGTCCACAGCTGCTGGCACCGCCGCCACAGCCGCCCATGCCGATACGGCCCTTTGCGGCTGGTGCCTGTTGCCACTCCGGCTCGGGGTAAAATGGCATGTGGATCGCCTTCAGGCGCTGGCCTTGCATCTCCAGCCGGGCCGTCAGTTGGTTGATGCCATCGGTGCTGAATTCGCACTCGTACTCGCTGTGCCAGCCGATCCCACTGCCGGGAACCCGGCCCAATCTGGCTTTGCTTCTGGCCACATTGAGCAGTTGCAGGCGACGTTGCTGGCAGGCTCTGTGAGCGTGAAAGGATGCCAGCTCGGAAATGCGGCGCAGTTGCCAGAAAAAGGCACCGATACCCGCCAGGGCCATCAGGATGATCAGGTCATAGAGGTCAATCACGGCGCGCTCCCTTGATGCTTTGTACCAGCCCGCTGATGGCAGTATTCAGGGCCTCTGATCGCTGCGGTGCGCGCAGTGTCATCAGAACCCAGGCTCGTTGGCCCGGAATGGCCACCAGATCGCTGTAGATTTGGTTAAACAGGGCACCGGGGTAGCGGGCCAGTTGCTCTAGATATAGGGGCATTCGGTTCTGATCCAACCCCTCCCAGAGTCGGGCGGCGATCACGATCAGCGTTTCCTGGTCCAGAGCCGGCTGGGCGAGAAGTTGATCCAGTGCTTTGTCGCGCTCATCCGCGGCACCGGCCATCGCCCTCAGGCACAACTGCTTTTCATGGGCGTCCTGACAGGCCTCCCAGCGACGATACCAGGCCTGTCCGGCCTGAGGGGCGAGCGGACCGTGCTCAATGACGGAAGCCAGTGCGCTCAGTGGCTCGAAAGGCATTGCGGTGATGGCTTCTGCAAGGTGCTCTGGGTCCAGACTGCCCGGGCGGGCAACCAGATCGGCAAACCCCTGCAGGCCGAGTTGCTGCCAGTCGGACCAGGACTGCTGGCCGCTCAGGTACTGCTGCACCGGTTCAAAGTAGACCGAGGCCGGTTGGGCCAGATGTTTGCGCACCAGTGCATTGAACAGAGCCATCTTTTCCTGGCCCGGCGTAAAGGTAAACGGGTTATTGGCCAGCCGTTCTTCCTGCTCCTCGCTCAGTGGTGCGGCAGGGTCCTGTCCCAGCGCCTCCATCACCATCTGCAGGAATTGATTGCGGGCGGCGGGATTCAGTAAGCCTCGCTCATCCAGCGGCAGCTTCAGAAACCAGACATAGTGCTGGGCAGAAGCCTGCGCATTCCAGAACAGAATGCCCAGCCAGGCGAAGCCGGAACGCGGCGTCGGATAGGGCTGGGTGCCCGCCTCCAGTTGGGCGAACAGGATAGGATCCAGGGGGCGTACCCGACGGCCCAGGTCATAAACCTGAAACTGGGTGCCTGCCTGGGTCAGGAATTGGCTCAGGGTGGTGATCGCTTCCATAACGGCTCGGTCCGGATTTTTGCGGCCATTATAGGGGCAGGGGAACGCAGATGGTATGATTCCGCGCCCAGCAACCCCACAGGAGAGATCCATGCCGCATTCGGTCACGGTGAACGACACTCTGAACGCCATTGAGCAGGCGATGCGCCACGCCGGACTGTGGCAGTCGGCCCCGCCCAGTTCAGAGGCTTTGGCCAGCCCTCAGCCGTTTTGCTGCGATACGCTGGCGTTTGAACAGTGGGTTCAGTGGATTCTGTTGCCCCGCCTGCGGGCTCTGCTGGAAGCCAATCTGGCACTGCCGGGCAATGCGGCCATCGCGCCGATGGCGGAAGAAGTGTGGCGCGGACGCCCTGAATTGGGCGCGGTCATCAATGAGCTCCGAACGCTGGACGCTCAACTCAGTGGAAAGGCGTAATGATTGAGATCCTGTTTGAAGATGAACACCTGGTGGCGGTGCATAAGTCCTCCGGGTTGTTGGTGCACCGCAGCTGGCTGGACCGCCATGAAACCCAGTTTGCGATGCAGATGACCCGCGATGCGGTGGGCTGCCACGTGTTTCCGGTGCATCGGCTCGATCGTCCGACATCCGGGGTGCTGCTGTTTACCAAAAGTTCCGAGACCGCCCGCACGCTGTCAGAGCAGATGGCGGCGCATCAGATCGAGAAACATTACCTGGCCCTGGTACGTGGCTACGTTCATGAGGCGGGAGAATTGGATTATCCGCTAAAGGTCGAGCTGGATGACATCGCGGACAAAATGGCGAGCCAGGACAAGGCGCCTCAGGAAGCGGTGACACGTTACCGGCCATTGGCCCAGGTGGAGCTGCCTTATCCGGTGGGCCGCTATGCGACCAGCCGCTACAGTCTGATGGCGATGGAACCTCTGACCGGGCGTAAGCATCAGTTGCGCCGACATATGGCACACCTGCGCCACCCCATTATTGGCGATACCACCCACGGCGATGGCCGCCACAATAAGTTTTACCGGGACCATTTCGGGGTACAGCGGCTGTGGCTGATTGCCAAGGCGATGGGGTTCTCTCACCCGGTGACGGGTGAGCCTGTCTGGATCGAGACCGAACTGGAAGCGGAATGGATGGCGTTGTTTGAGACGTTTGGTTGGTCAATCCGCCATCAGGACTACCTTATCCGGCCTTAGGTTTGCCATTCCACAACACCGGTACGGCTTTATGCTCTGTCATAAAGAAAAGCGTACGGCGTATCTGCCTGCGGTGGGTCACTTTACGGTGTGCCTGACGACGACGGAGACTGCGCTGCTGCATTGAGGGCCTTCCCTGAGACCGGTTGCGCCGGATTGCCCCTTACAGTAAGTTGGAAACCTCTCGGTTTCAAGTGGATCACTCAATGGCAGCATTTCATCTGGCGGTCGGCAGCGTATACGGTGCCGCAGAGCATACAGCGGAGCAGCTGGCCGCTTACCTGACTGAGCAGGGACATCAGGTTCAGTGGATTGAAGGGGATGACCCTCAGGCCATTGTTGATGCAGCGGAAGGTGTGCTGCTGGTGATCACCTCCACCACAGGCAGTGGCGACCTTCCTGACACTCTGGCCCCGCTGTTTTTTGCGCTGCGCGAGCGATTCCCGATGTTGCCGGGATTACGTTACGGCGTGATTGCCCTGGGTGACAGCAGCTATGGTGAAACCTTTTGTGGCGCGGGTCGTCAGTTTGACGAATTGCTGGCAGAGCTGGGTGCCAAGCGGGTTGGAGAACGCCTTCAGATTGACGCCTGTGAGACCTTTGCGCCGGAAGAGGAGGCGCTCAAATGGCTCCCTCAATGGCTGAGCCAGCTGGAGCCCCAGCCGGTTAACGCCGACTGATCCGATGAAAGCGGGCTGGTTTCATCGCCTGCAGAGGGTCGGCAAGGCGCTGATGGTTCCGGTGGCCGTATTGCCGGTTGCCGGGCTTCTGGTGGGGCTGGGTACCAGCCCGATCCCCTTTATTCCTGATCTCCTGGGTGACCTCCTGCTCTATTGCGGGGCCGCCGTTTTTTCACTTCTTCCCCTGATGTTTGCCATTGCCGTGGCGCTGACATTTTGCCACCAGGATGGCACTGCCGCGCTTGCAGCCACCACCGGATACGCATCGATGCTGGCCGGTATGGCGGTGCTGGCGATGCACTTTGAGTGGCCAACCCGACAGGTGTTGGGCTTTGATACGCTGGATACCGGAGTGTTGGGTGGGGTGTTGATGGGGCTGGTGACCGGCTGGGTCTATCGCCGTTTTCATCAGGTGCGCCTGCCGGAGTTCCTGGCGTTCTTCTCTGGGCGCCGTCTGGTTCCGCTGATCAATGTGCTTGCCGGTATGGTGCTGGCGGTCGTGCTGGCGTCCTTCTGGCCGATACTGGCGCTGGGCCTGGACCGGTTCTCTGAGTGGGCAATTTATCAGCAGCCCACTCTGGCATGGGGCCTGTATGGTGCGGTCGAGCGCTTGCTGATCCCGCTGGGGCTTCACCATATCTGGAACCTCACCTTCTTCTACGAGCTGGGCAGTTACTCCACCGCAGGTGGCTATATGGTTCAGGGCGAGGTGGGGCGCTTTCTGGCCGGGGACCCGAATGCGGGCCATCTGGCGGGCGGCTACCTTATCAAGATGTTCGGTCTGCCCGCTGCCGCATTGGCCATCTGGCGCTGCGCTGAGCCGAGGCAAAGGGCTCAGACCGGCGGCATCATGCTGTCCGCCGCCTTTACCAGCCTGGTGACCGGGGTCACCGAGCCCATTGAGTTCGCGTTTCTGTTTATCGCGCCGACGCTGTTTCTGATCCATGCCCTGCTGACCGGCCTGGCGTACATCGTTGCCGTACAACTGGCGATCCATCACGGCATGGTGTTTTCGCAGGGACTGGTGGACTTCACCCTCTATTTCCACCTGGCCGACAATCTGGACCAGCTGATCTGGCTGGGGCCGCTGTTTTTCTCGTTGTACTACCTGGTCTTTACCTTTGCGATTCGCCGTCTGGACCTGCCAACACCCGGCCGGCATCGTCAGATGGTGCGTCGCCTCAGCCTGGAGTCGGCACCCGCAGTGCTGGAAGCCTTGGGTGGGGCAGACAACATCCGGGACCTTGACGCTTGTCTGACCCGGCTGCGTCTTTCGGTCCGGGATCCGGAAAAGGTAAACGAAGACGCCCTTCACCGTTTAGGGGCAAAGGGCGTCATCCGTCATGGACAGGGCATTCAGGTGGTCGTCGGGCCGCGGGCGGATGGCCTGAAAGCGGCACTTCAGAGCGCGTTAGCGCGCTGAACGGGTTACAGCCTCACTGATCGAACCAGACCTCAATCCGCTGATTCATGGAGATGTCCTGAATGGTTACGGTACCCGGCACAAAGTGCTGGATGCGTTTCGCTGTGCGATCGGCGCCATTCATCAGGGCAAAGGAGTGAATGTCTTCGCCATTGCAGACCAGATTCGGCAACACGCGGTAGCCGTTGATGCGGTGGTCTTTCATGGTTTGATTAAAGGTCAGAGGACGATTGCTGAGGCTGGCTTTGCATACGGCAACCAGAGATTGTTCCATGTAGCTCGGCATGGCTGCCTGGCTACCGGCGCTGACCAGCAGTCCTGCAGTAAACATTGAGGCGATAACGTAACGTGCTTTCATGGCAGTGCTCCCGCTCGGATAATTTACGCCTCATAAAGATGGTGGCAGCGGGGGCGGATTGCCTGTGTGCGGCTGTTGCCAGTTATTGCGCTTTCCGGTGACGGCGGGATTCGGGGGGCAGGTGACTGATTTATAACGTCGGATTTCGCCACTTTTGGTTACACTAAATCGCCCAAATTGACGGCAAAAACGGGCCAGGTCGGGGTTTTGGCGACGGTCTGTTTCCAGGCGTGAAAAAGGGTGTCTGGTGACACATTTCTGTGCTTACAGACACCCTTTTTACTTTCGCTTACCGATTGAACCTTTCGGTAACAAGCGGTCGCGAAACGCGGGCTTATTCGGCGCTGCGCAGCAGCTCGTTGATGCCGACTTTACCGCGGGTTTTGGCGTCCACTTTCTTCACGATGATGGCCGCGTAGAGGTCACAGGTGCCGCACTTGGAGGGCAGGGTACCGGACACCACGACGGAGCCGGCCGGAACGCGGCCGTAGTGGATTTCGCCGGTTTCACGGTCGAAGATGCGGGTGCTTTGGCCGATGTAGACGCCCATGGAGATCACGGAGCCCTCTTCAACGATTACCCCTTCAACCACTTCAGAGCGGGCACCGATAAAGCAGTTGTCTTCAATGATGGTCGGGCTGGCCTGCAGCGGCTCCAGTACGCCACCGATGCCAACGCCACCGGACAGGTGAACGTTTTTGCCGATCTGGGCACAGGAACCCACGGTGGCCCAGGTGTCGACCATGGTGCCTTCGTCGACGTAGGCGCCGATGTTGACGTAGGAGGGCATCAGAACGGTGTTCTTAGCGATAAAAGCACCCTGACGAACCGCTGCCGGCGGTACGACGCGCATGCCTTCCGCGCGGAATCGCGCTTCATCGTAATCCGCGAACTTCATCGGGACTTTGTCGTAAAAGCGGGTCTCAGCCCCTTCCATGACCTGGTTGTCGAACAGACGGAAGGACAACAGCACCGCTTTCTTCAACCACTCATTCACCACCCATTTGCCGTCCTGTTTCTCAGCAACACGAGCTTCGCCGCTGTCCAGCATGGCCAGCACGGCTTTCACGTCAGCCGCCAGGGCAGCGTCGGCATTGGCGGGGGTAATGTTGGCGCGGTCTTCGAAAGCCGCTTCGATGCGTTGTTGCAGTTCGGTCATTCCGTACTCCTAGGTTTGGTCTTGCTCAAGCGCGCTCACCAGAGCGCGGCTGAGGGTATCCTGTTCGGCCTGGCTGAGCGCCTGGCCCTCGGGGTTGCAGAGCATAAAGAAGTCTTCTGCTTTTTCCCCAACGGTGGTGATCTTCGCCGCCTGAATGGACAGGCCGCAGCGATCGAATACCTGGGCAATCTGCGCCAGCAGGCCCGGGCGATCCAGCGTCACCAACTCCATCATGGTGCAATTTTTGCGCTGACTGGAAAGAAACTGCACCCGGGTGGGTACCCGGAAAGAGCGCAGTTTTCGAGACAGCGGACGCAAAGGGCGCGCACTTAGGGTGCCCTTGGTCAATGCAGTGATGAGGCTTTGGCGGAGCCGATTGATCCGCGATGGATCCTGAATCGGATGGCCATCATGCTCAAGGATGACGAAGCTGTCCAGTGCATAGCCATCCCGAGTGGTGAAGATCTGGGCGTCATGGACCGAAACCCGTTTGGCGTCCAGTTGCGCCATCACCATGGCGAAGAGGCCGGGCCGATCCGGACCATAAACCAGCAACTCGGTACCGCCCCGGGTAACGTGGGTAGACAGCTGGACCTGGAAGCGGTCCGGATCCTGCTCCACCAGCATCTCAGAGTGCCACTGGATCTGGGCCGGACTGAAGCGCAGGAAGTAATCGGCGGACAAACGCTGCCAGAACGCGTCGATGGCGTCGGGCTCAAAGCCCTGGCGCACCAGCTGGTTGCGGGCCTTGCCCTTGTGCTCGCGAATGCGGGCGCGGCTGTCCACCGGCTTGGCCATGCCGGCGTTAAGGCGGTCCCGGGTGGCGTGGTACAGCTCGCGAAGCAGTGAGCCTTTCCAGTTGTTCCAGAGCTTGTCATTGGTGGCACAGATGTCGGCCACGGTCAGGCAGTAGAGGTAGGAGAGGCGATCGGCGTCCTGAACCTGGTTGGCGAAGGTTTCGATCACTTCCGGATCGGTGATGTCCCGGCGTTGCGCGGTGACCGACATCAGCAGATGCTGTTCCACCAGCCAGGCCACCAGGCGGCCATCGTGTTCGTTCATGGCGTGCAGTTGACAAAACTGGCGGGCTTCGTCCGCGCCAATTTCGCTGTGATCGCCACCGCGCCCCTTGCCGATGTCGTGGAACAGGGCGGCCAGCACCAGCAGACCTTTCTTGGGCAGTTGGTCGATCAGCACGCTGCCAAGCGGGAAGATCTCTTTGTGCTCCGGGTCAGCGAAACGCTCAATAAACTGAAGCAGCCGGTGGGTGTGCTCATCCACGGTAAAGGCATGGAACAGGTCAAACTGCATCTGCCCGACGATACGTTGCCAGGGCTTCAGGTAGGTGGCCAGAATCCCGTGCCGGTGCATCAGAGAGAGCGCTTTGATGCCGTCAGGGTGGCGCAGAATCGCCATAAACTGAGTCCGGCACTCCGGCAGGTCCGAGAGGGAATGCTTCTGTTTGCGACGGGCCTTTCGCAGCAATCGCAGGGTGGCCGCGGAGACCGTATCCACTTCCCGGTGACGGGCCGCTTCTGCAAACAGGGCGAGGATCTGCGCGGGATCCTCAAACACCCGGTCATGGGCCGCTTCAATCAGGCGGCCACGGCGGACAAAGGGGCCGTTTAGCGCGACCGGGTCCGGCAGTGGGCGCTTACGGAAGGTGGTCCGGAACAGCCACAGCAGCATCTGATTGAGCTCGCGCACGGCACGGACAGTGCGGTAGTAGCGCTTCATCATCTGCTCCACCGCCAACTGCGTTTCATCCCGGTAGCCCATCAGGCTGGCGACCGCGCGCTGGTGATCGAACAGCAGCCGGTCTTCTGCCCGTCCGGCGACGCAGTGCAGGGCAAAACGCAGCCGCCAGAGGTGATCCCGACAGGCGTTCAACTCCTCCAGCTCTTCGGGTTCCAGAAATCCGTGACTCACCAGTTCTGCCAGGCAGGAGGCGTTAAAGTGGCGCATCGCCACCCAGCTGATGGTCTGGATGTCACGAAGTCCGCCGGGGCAGGATTTGAGGTTGGGCTCCAGGTCAAAGGCGCTGGCTTTGAGATGGCGCGCCTGCTGTTCGGTGAGTTTCGCTTCGAAGAAGGGGGCGCTGGGCCAGAACGCGTCGGTGCCGATGGCTTGCTGAAGCTCGTGGTAGAGTGCGCTGTCGCCACTTAACAGACGGGACTCCAGCAGGTTGGTGGCGATGGTGATGTCACCCTCGGCCTGGGACAGCGTTTCCGCCACCGAGCGGACGGAGTGGCCCACCTCCAGACGCGCATCCCACAAGGCCTGGAGCAGCAGGGTGAGCTTGCTTTCCAGCTCGGTGCTGGGCTCAGGGCCGGTGAGGATCAGCAGGTCAACGTCAGAGTGGGGGTGCAGTTCGCAGCGGCCATAGCCGCCCACGGCCACCAGCGCCGCCGGCTCGTCACTCAGGCCAAAATGGAGCCAGAGCCGGATAAGGTTCTGGTCCATTTCGTAGGCCCGTTCGGCCAGCAGGACGCCAATCGCCTCGCCGTCGATGAACTTTTGCCGGGCCAGCTCGGCCTGGGCACGAAGGTTATCCCGGCACTGGGAGATGGCATCCATGTCCGTCATCGTGGGGCTCAGGCGTGCTCAATCACGCGGGGCAGAATGCCGTCTTCGTCGGCGCGCAGGGTCAGTACCTCGCAGCCGTTCTCGGTCACCAGCAGAGTGTGCTCGTACTGGGCAGAGGGCTGGCCATCTTTGGTGGTGGCGGTCCAACCGTCTTTCTTGCTCACTTTGCAGCGGTAGTCGCCCGCGTTGATCATCGGCTCAATGGTGAAGCACATGCCCGCTTTCATCTTCTGCTTGGCGCTGCTGCGGTAGTGCACGATTTGAGGCTCTTCGTGGAAAGTGGCACCAATGCCGTGACCACAGAAGTCGCGAACTACGGAGAAGCCAGCACGCTCAGCAATGGGCTGGATAACGGCGCCGATATCGCTGAAGCAGGCACCGGGCTTGACGATTTTGATCGCTTCGTACAGACACTGCTGGGTCACTTCACACAGTTTGCGGTTACGCGGCGGGGTGTTGCCCACAATGAACATGCGGGAGGTGTCGCCGTGGTAGCCATCCTTGATGACGGTGATATCGATGTTGACGATGTCACCCTCTTTCAGTTTTTTGTGGCTCGGGATGCCATGGCAGACCACTTCATTGATGGAGATGCAGGTGGACTTGGGGAAACCGTGGTAGTTCAGCGGCGCCGGGATCGCTTTCTGCTCGTTAACGATAAAGTTGTGGCAGATCTGGTTCAGTTCGTCGGTGGTGATGCCCGCTTTCACGTGGGGCTCAATCATCTCCAGCACCTGGGCCGCCAGTTGGCCGGCCACGCGCATTTTTTCGATCTCTTCAGGGGTCTTGATGACGATGCTCATTGGTCTACTCTTTAGTCGAAATTTGCCCGCAAAAAACGCACGCTGAATTTGAGCCTGAGGGCGCATTATGGTATAAAGCGCGCCGACTCCAGCGAGTCTGTGACGGAAGGGGCCCTCAGGGCAACTGCGGTTCGGGCTCAATGGGCGTCATTATATCTGTAAAGTGACTCTATAAACCACACACGTACCGGCACATGCTCCGGGGTGCCCGAAAGGGTCGGAACATGGGGTACGTGGAGGCTTAACCCCACTATCATATTTGAGGAATATCATGGCTACTGTATCCATGCGCGACATGCTGAAGGCCGGTGTGCACTTCGGTCACCAAACCCGTTACTGGAACCCCAAGATGAAGCCGTTCATCTTCGGTGCTCGTAACAAGGTTCACATCATCAACCTGGAACACACTGTTCCGATGATGAACGAAGCCCTGGCTTTCCTGGGTGGCGTTGCTTCCAAGAACGGTAAAGTTCTGTTCGTTGGTACCAAGCGCGCTGCTGGCCAAGCTGTTCGCGAAGCGGCTCAAAGCTGTGACCAGTACTACGTCGACAACCGCTGGCTGGGCGGTATGCTGACCAACTGGAAGACCGTACGTCAGTCCATCAAGCGTCTGAAAGATCTGGAAGCTCAGTCTCAGGACGGCACCTTCGAAAAGCTGACCAAGAAAGAAGCGCTGATGCGCTCTCGCGAAATGGCCAAGCTGGAGAAGTCTCTGGGTGGTATCAAAGACATGGGCGGTCTGCCGGACGCTCTGTTCGTGATCGACGCTGAGCACGAGCACATTGCTATCAAAGAAGCCAACAACCTGGGCATCCCGGTAGTGGCTATCGTTGATACCAACACCAACCCGGATGGCGTTGACTACATCGTACCGGGTAACGACGACGCGATCCGCGCCATCCAGCTGTACACCGGCGCTGTTGCTCAAGCCGTTAAAGAAGGCCGTTCTCAGGATCTGGCTGTTCAGGCTGAGCAAGACGGTTTCGTTGAAGCCGAGTAATAGGGCGGATTGCTTGCAATCTCCCAAAGACCAAGCTGAATGATTGGTTTAACGGGGGCCCTATGGCCCCTGTTTTTTAAATCCGACGATTCTCGAGAGGAATAGGACAATGGCAGTTACTGCTTCCCTGGTAAAAGAGCTGCGCGAGCGTACTGGCGCCGGCATGATGGATTGTAAGAAAGCCCTGGTAGAAACCAACGGCGATATCGAACTGGCCATCGAGAACATGCGTAAGTCCGGTCTGGCTAAGGCCGCTAAGAAAGCCGGTCGTGTTGCCGCTGAAGGTACCATCGTAATCAAGCAAGAGAACGGTGTTGCTGCAATGGTAGAAGTCAACTGTGAAACTGACTTCGTTGCCATGGACAAATCTTTCCAGGCTATGGCTAACGGCATTGCTGAGATCGCTCTGGCTGGCAAAATCACCGACATCGAAGCACTGCGTGTTGCTCCGATGAACGATTCCGACGTGGACACCGTTCGTGCAGAGCTGGTTTCCAAGATCGGCGAAAACATGGCTGTACGTCGTGTTGAGATCATCGAAGGCTCCAACCTGGGCGCTTACATCCACGGTCGTAAGATCGGTGTTGTAGCCGTTCTGGAAGGTGGCGACGAAGAGCTGGCCAAAGACGTTGCTATGCACGTTGCCGCTTGCAGCCCGCAGTTCGTTACTCCGGAAGATGTATCCGAAGAAGTGGTTGCCAAAGAGCGTGAGATCCAGGTTGAACTGGCCATGAACTCTGGCAAGCCGAAAGAGATCGCTGAGAAGATGGTTGAAGGCCGTATGCGTAAGTTCACCGGTGAGGTTTCTCTGACCGGTCAGCCTTTCGTTAAGGACCCGTCCATCACCGTTGGCAAACTGCTGGAGCAGAAAGGTGCCAAGGTCGTTAACTTCATTCGCCTGGAAGTGGGTGAAGGTATCGAGCGTGAAGAAGTGGATTTCGCTGCAGAAGTAGCCGCTCAGGTTGCCGCTGCCAAGTCCTAAGGGCACACTTCTTAATCAATGTCAGACCGCAGCATCCGCTGCGGTCTTTTAGCATCAGGAAATCAGTCAATGAGCACCAATCCAAAACCTGCATACCGTCGTATTCTGCTGAAACTCAGCGGCGAAGCCCTGATGGGCGAGGAAGGGTTCGGCATCGACCCGAAAGTTCTGGACCGCATGGCCCAGGAGATTAAAGAGCTGGTAGAGCTTGGCGTGCAAGTGGGTTTGGTGATCGGGGGTGGTAACCTGTTCCGCGGTGAAGGCCTGGCGCAAGCCGGTATGAACCGCGTGGTGGGCGATCACATGGGCATGCTGGCTACCGTAATGAACGGTCTGGCGATGCGCGATGCCCTGCACCGTGCTTATGTGAATGCTCGTCTGATGTCCGCCATTCCGCTGAATGGCGTGTGTGATAACTACAGCTGGGCTGAAGCGATCAGCCTGCTGAAAACCGGCCGCGTGGTGATTTTCAGCGCCGGAACCGGCAACCCGTTCTTCACTACCGATTCTGCAGCCTGTCTGCGTGGCATCGAAATTGAAGCGGACGTTGTGCTGAAAGGCACCAAGGTGGACGGCGTGTACACCGACGACCCGGTCAAAAACCCTGATGCCACAAAGTATGATAAGCTCAGCTACCAGGAAGTACTGGAAAAAGAGTTAAAAGTGATGGACCTGGCGGCCTTTACTCTGGCCCGTGACCATCACCTTCCGATCATGGTGTTCAATATGAACGAACCCGGCGCACTGCGTCGAGTGGTGATGGGTGATGCCATTGGCACCGTGATCTGCGATCTGGATTAATCTGCTTCAAATAGGACGTACAACGTGATTAACGACATCAAGAAAGACGCCAAAGACCGTATGGTCAAGAGTGTGGAAGCCACCCAAACTCAAATGAGCAAGGTGCGTACCGGTCGCGCCCACCCGAGCCTGCTGGACAGCATCGTGGTGTCCTACTACGGCGTTGATACCCCCCTGAAGCAGGTGGGTAACGTTACCACTGAAGATTCTCGCACTCTGGCGATCACCGTGTTCGACAAGAGCATGATTCAAGCCGTTGAGAAAGCGATCATGGCTTCCGACCTGGGCCTGAACCCGAACTCTGCCGGCACCATGATCCGCATCCCGCTGCCGCCGCTGACCGAAGAGCGTCGTCGCGACCTGGTAAAGGTTGTGCGTGCTGAAGCTGAGCAGGGCCGTGTGGCCGTTCGCAACATCCGTCGCGACGCCAACAGCGACATCAAGGCGCTGGAAAAAGAGAAAGAGATCAGTGAAGACGATGCTCGTCGCGGTGAAGACGAGATCCAGAAGCTGACCGATCAGTACGTTAAGGCGATCGACGGCATCCTGGCTGACAAAGAAAAAGAGTTGATGGAAGTCTAAGCTGACCCCATCCTCCCTAGAGATAAAACGCCGTGTAGGGGTATACTACGCGGCGTTTGTGTTTTTAACCCTATCAGGAAGTTCCACTCGATGTCCCAATCGCATCCCATGGCCAATGCCGTTCCGGTTCCCCGACATATCGCCATCATCATGGATGGCAATGGTCGCTGGGCCGAAGCTCAGGGGCTGCCCCGGGTGATAGGTCATCGCGCCGGCGTGAAGTCGGTGCGCAATGTGGTCGCCCTTTGCCGGGAGCGTCGTGTGGAATCGTTGACGCTGTTTGCCTTCTCCAGCGAAAACTGGCGTCGTCCGGAGCCGGAGGTCAAACTGCTGATGCGGTTGTTCACCACCGTGCTGCGTCGCGAAGTCAAACAGCTGAAAAGCAATGATGTCCGCCTGAAGATCATTGGCGACATCAGCGGCTTTGATGAGAAGTTGCAGGCCCGCATCCGCAAGGCCGAAGCGGATACCGCTGAGTGTCAGGGGTTGGTCCTGAACGTGGCGGCCAACTATGGCGGACGTTGGGATGTGGTCAATGCGGCCCGCAAACTGGCTGAGTTGGCGCAACAGGGTGAGATTCAACCGGAAGAGATTGATGAAGCCCTGCTGGACCGATTCACTTCGCTGAGTGATCAGCCCGAGGTGGATCTCCTGATTCGAACCGGGGGAGAGGAGCGGATCAGCAACTTTCTGCTGTGGCAGTGCGCCTACAGCGAGCTGTTCTTTTCCGGCGTACTGTGGCCTGATTTTGGCGAAGTCGCCCTGCAGGAGGCTCTGGAAGCCTTCGCAAAACGCCAGCGCCGCTTTGGTCTGACTGGTGCTCAGGTGGCGCCCATCGAGTAAAGGGCTCCGCCGCCCTCTACACTTCGCTCAGGCGATAACGACAAGAAAGAGAAGAAAAGAGGTTTTTTTGCTTAAGCAACGTGTCCTGACCGCCCTGTGTCTGCTGCCTTTGGCCCTGGCCGGGATCTTTATGCTTCCACTGCCCACCTTTGCTTTGGCAGTGGCCGCGGTGATTGTCTTGGCTGCCCGTGAGTGGGGTGCATTGATTCGCCCGGGCGATCAAATGCTCAAAGGCGCTTATGCCATTGCCGTGGCGATACTCCTTGCCGCACTGATGCTTCTGGTTCCTGAAGACCTGCTCTGGGTCGATCAACAACTTCACCCGCTTGCTCACGGGGTTCTGCTGGCCGGCGGCTTATGGTGGCTGGCGGGGCTGGCCCTGGTATTGAGTTACCCCAAAAGTGCCCGCTGGTGGCACCGCTCTGCCTGGCTGAAGTCGCTGTTTGGCCAGTTGACCCTCTTACCCTGCTTTGTGGCGCTGGTGGTTCTGAAGAGCTGGCCGGGGCTGGATGATATGCAGGGCGCCTACCTGGTGCTGTCGGTCCTGCTGCTGGTTTGGGGCGCCGACACCGGGGCTTACTTCGTCGGTAAGACGATGGGCAAAAACAAACTGATTCCTCGTGTCAGCCCCGGCAAAACCCGGGAAGGTCTGTTCGGAGGTATGGCCGTTTGCGCGCTGCTGGGCTTACTGGCGGCCTACCTGGTGCCGGCATTAAGCGTGCCTCAGGCGTTGGTGCTGGCTCTGGTTACCGGCCTGGCTTCGGCCCTTGGAGATCTGACCGAGAGCATGTTCAAACGCGCCGCTGATATCAAAGACAGTGGCCGACTGCTACCCGGACACGGTGGCATTCTGGATCGCATTGACAGCGTTACTGCCGCCATGCCGGTCTTCGCGCTTCTCTATCTCTACTTCGGGATCTGATTCTCATGCAAAATCTGGCGGTAATGGGCGCCACCGGTTCCATCGGAACCAGCACCCTGGATGTGATCCGTCGTCATCCGGAACAGTATCGGGCCTACGCCCTCTGTGCGCACAGCAGCGCCGAGGCGATGGCTCAGTTGTGCCTGGAGCTGAAACCGGCGTATGCCGTGATGGTAGAACCCGCCGCCGCTCTGCGCCTGGAGAAGGCGCTGGCTGGCAAGGTGCCGACTCAGGTACTGGCCGGTGAGCAGGCACTGATTGAGGTTGCTGGCCTGCCGGAAGTGGATACCGTCATGGCGGCCATTGTTGGCGCCGCAGGCCTGCAATCAACACTCAAAGCGGTTGAGCAGGGCAAGCGGGTACTGCTGGCGAATAAAGAGGCGCTGGTGGTTTCCGGGCGTCTGTTTATGGATGCGGTGGCGCAGAGTGGGGCGACGCTGCTGCCAGTGGATTCCGAACACAACGCCATTTTCCAGAGCCTGCCGGAAGCGGTGCAAACCCGTCTGGGTCATTGCGATCTGGCTGGCAGCGGCATCTCTCACCTGCTGTTGACCGGTTCTGGTGGCCCGTTCCGCACCCGTGACCTCACCACTTTTGATGCCATTACGCCTGATCAGGCCTGTGCTCACCCCAACTGGAGCATGGGAAGGAAGATCTCCGTCGACTCTGCCACCATGATGAATAAGGGGCTGGAGTATGTGGAAGCGCGCTGGCTGTTTAACGCCAGTGCCGAACAGATTCAGGTGGTGATCCATCCCCAGAGTGTCATCCATTCGATGGTGCAGTACAAAGACGGTTCTGTGTTGGCGCAAATGGGGCAGCCGGATATGCGCACGCCGATTGCTCACAGCCTGGCCTATCCGCAGCGGATCCAGGCCGGTGTGGAACCATTGGACTTTTTCCGGGTCGGACAATTGACCTTTGAACAACCGGATTACCATCGCTACCCCTGCCTGCAGCTGGCGATCGAAGCCTGCAATCACGGTCAGGAAGCGACCACCGTGCTGAATGCGGCCAACGAGATGGCGGTGGCGGCGTTCCTGGATGGTCAGATTCGCTTTAGTGACATTGCCCGGGTAAATGGGTACTGTCTTGAGCAGGCCGAGCTGGCCCCGCTGGGGACACTGGAAGGCTTGGCACAATTGGATACGCAGGCACGGGCGCTGGCCCGTGACTGGCTGAAACGAGGACTCTGATGCTGGCATTTGTATGGAACCTGGGCGCATTCATTGTTGCGCTGGGTATCCTGGTTACCGTTCACGAATTTGGCCACTTCTGGGTGGCACGACGCTGTGGCGTGAAGGTGGAGCGATTCTCCATCGGCTTTGGTAAGGCGATTTGGCGCCGAACCGGTGCTGACGGTACCGAATACGTGGTGGCCGCCATCCCTCTGGGCGGTTACGTAAAAATGCTGGATGGGCGCGTGGATAACCTCAGCCCTGAGCTGGAATCCCAGGCCTTTGACCGCAAGCCTGTGTGGCAGCGCATTGCGGTGGTTGCGGCCGGCCCGGCAGCCAACTTTATCTTTGCCCTGTTTGCCCTCTATTTGATGTTCCTGGTCGGCGTTCCGGCGGTGAAACCGGTGCTGGACCAGCCCGCACCACAGTCCATTGCCGCTCAGGCCGGACTGGAGCCCGATAGCCTGATCACTCAGGTGGGCAATCAATCCGTGCTGGACTGGGAAGCGGTGAACCTGGCGCTGCTGGGGTACATCGGTACCGACAGCATTCCGATGACGGTTGAGGCCCCGGGCGGTGGTTCACAGCAGGTTGTGCTGGATACCCGCTCCTGGCAGGTGAACCCGGAGACCGAATCCATCCTGACCAGCCTGGGCCTGGTGCCCTGGTCACCCAAGGCAACCGATACCCTGGCCTTTGTGGATGAGTCTGGCGCAGCCTATGAAGCGGGCATTCGCCAGGGCGACCGTCTGCTGTCGCTGGCCGGGCAGCCTTATGAGCAGTGGCAGCAACTGGTTGACACCGTACAGGCCAACGCCGACAAGCCGGTTCCGTTCGAAGTGGAGCGTGATGGCGAGCGACTGGCGATGACCGTGATCCCGAAAGGGCAACTGGAAAATGGCCAGCTGATTGGGAAAATCGGCGTGGCACCGGGGCGTGAAGCCTGGCCCGAGGCGTACCGCATCGACCTGAAGTACGGCGTGGTGGAGTCTCTCACCAAAGCGGCTGATCGCACCTGGGAACTGACGGCGCTGACCTTCAAGATGATCGGCAAGCTGTTTACCGGCGACGTGTCGGTGAAGAGCCTGAGCGGTCCCATCTCCATCGCGCAGGGGGCGGGCGCGACAGCGGGCTTCGGTCTGGTGTACTTCCTTGGCTTCCTGGCGCTGATCAGCGTTAACCTCGGCATCATTAACCTGTTGCCGCTGCCTGTGCTTGATGGTGGCCACTTACTTTATTACTTTATTGAACTTTTAACGGGTCGTCCGGTGCCGGAACGGGTCCAGGAGATCGGTTTCCGTATCGGTTCGGCGCTACTTCTGTTGTTGATGTCCATTGCCATTGTCAACGATGTCGCCCGACTTTAGGGACTAAGGGAATAACAAGAAAGCGTCTATGAGACTGAATAAAATCATGGCGTCGATGCTGCTGGTCGGAGTGACCTATACGGGTCAGGTCCAGGCCGCCGGTTTCGAGCCGTTCGTCGTTGACGACATTAAAGTTGAAGGATTGCAGCGTGTTGCCCTTGGGGCGGCACTGCTTAACCTACCGGTAAAAGTCGGGGACAAGCTGGACCCGCTGCTGCTGCAGCAATCGATCCGCGCCCTCTACGCCTCATCCAACTTTGAAGACGTGCAGGTGTCCCGTGACGGGAACACCTTGGTCGTGCGTGTGACTGAGCGTCCGACCATCTCCAGCGTGGTGCTGGATGGCAACAAAGACATTAAGGATGAGCAACTGCAGGAGAGCCTCGACAGCTCGGGCGTTAAGGTGGGCGAGCCGTTGGATCGCACCATCCTGACCGAGATTGAAAAGGGCCTGCAGGACTTCTATTTCAGCGTTGGTAAATACAACGCCCGTGTTGAAGCCCAGGTGATCAACCTGCCCCGTAACCGGGTTGAGCTGAAGTTCCAGTTTAAAGAGGGTGACGCGGCTGAGATCCACCAGATCAACGTCGTGGGCAACACCATCTACGCAGACGATGAACTGATCAGCCAGCTGGAGTTGACTGACTACGTGGCGTGGTGGGACTTCTTCGGCGATCGCCGCTATCAGAAGCAGAAGCTGGAAGGGGACCTGGAAACCCTGACCTCCTACTACCAGGACCGCGGTTATATCCGTTTCCGTGTGGACTCCACGCAAGTGGCGATGACACCGGATAAGAAAGGTCTGTACGTCACCATCAACGTTGATGAAGGCGAGCAGTACGCCATTAAGGAAGTGAACCTGACCGGCGAACTGCTGGACAAGCGCGACCTGATGGAGAAGCTGATCGCCCTGGAGCCGGGCAGCACCTATAACGGCGCGGAAGTGACCTTTACCGAGGAGCTGATCAGCAAGTTCCTGGGCCGTTATGGCTACGCCTACCCCGAAGTCACCACTTACCCCGATATTGACGATGAGACCAACGAGGTGACTCTGAACATCAACGTCAATCCGGGCAAGCGCATCTACGTCCGCAACGTCGAGTTCACCGGAAACCAGGTGACCAAAGACGAGGTTCTGCGTCGTGAAATGCGTCAGATGGAAGGGGCCTGGCTCAACAGTCGTAATGTTGAACTCTCAAAAGAGCGCCTTAACCGGCTGGGCTTCTTTGAGACGGTTGAGTCCACCACCACTCCGGTACCGGGTTCCGATGACCTGGTGGACGTCACCTACAACGTGAAAGAGCAGCCTTCGGGGTCCTTTACCTTCGGCGTGGGTTACGGCACCGAGAGTAAGCTGAGCCTGCAGCTCGGCCTGTCCCAGAGCAACTTTATGGGCTCCGGCAACAGTGTTGGTATCAACGTCAATACCAACAGCTACTCCAAGAGCGTCAACCTGTCTTATCGCGACCCCTACTTCACCAAAGATGGGGTGAGCGCCGGCGGTAACATCTACTGGTCCGCGTTTGATGCTGACCAGTTCTACCTGGAATCCTATAAGAACGATTCCTATGGCGTTGGTTTTGATTTGTCCTGGCCGGTGAACGAGTACAACCGTCTCGGTGTGGGCGTTGGCTATCGCCACAACGAACTGTCGGAAGTGTCTCCGTATCAGCAGGTGTTGAAGTTCTACAACATCTATGCGGACGTGGATGACCCGACCACCACGCTGGCGTTCGATAACTTCGAGCTGAGTGCCAACTGGAATCGCAGCACCCTGAACCGGGGGATGTTCCCGACCGCGGGTAACAACCAGCGCCTGACCGGTAAAATGACCGTCCCGGGCAGTGATAACCAGTATTTCAAACTGAACTTTGATACCAGTTACTACTTCCCGCTGAACCGCACCCATGAGTGGGTGTTCCTGACCCGCGGCCGCGTTGGCTACGGTAACGGTTACGGCACTTACAATAACGGTGGCGTTGAGCACGACCAGATCCTGCCGTTCTGGGAAAACTTCTACGCCGGTGGTAGCACCATTCTGCGTGGTTTTGAAACCAACTCCGTGGGTCCGCGTGCGTTCTACCTGACCGGTGATGGAACACCTTGTATTCCGGACCCGTCCGGTTTCCCTGGCTGCAGTCTGCCGGGCGACCCGGACACCATTGCGGTGGAAAGTGGCCGCTCTGTGGGCGGTAACGCCATCGCCACCCTGAGTGCAGAATTGATCATCCCGACGCCGTTCCTCGACGAGGCGTACCGCAATACCGTTCGTACCTCCCTGTTTGTGGACGCCGGTAACGTTTGGGACACCGAGTTTGACTACGACAGTTATCGCTTCCTGCCTCAGTCCGAGTTTGATAAGTTGCAGGACTTCTCCGACCCAAGCCGTATCCGTGCCTCTTACGGCCTGTCGGTGCAGTGGGTCTCCCCGATGGGGCCGATGGTGTTCAGCCTGGCCTGGCCCATCAAGGAGTACGAGGGCGACAGAACGGAAGTCTTCTCGTTTAACATTGGCCGCACGTTCTGATTTGACGTGGGTTTGAGATTCTTATTGAAGGAGTAAGTGTTTTGAAAAAAGTGATTGCTACTGCCGCTCTGATGCTGGCGACCCTGGCACCGGCTGCGATGGCCGAGCAGAAGATCGCCATCGTGGATATGGGCGCAGTTGTTGCTCAGCACCCTCAGCGTGAGGCCATCGGCCAACAGATGGAAAAAGACTTTGGCGAGCGTATGGCTGAAGTCCGCAAACTGCAGGAAGAGCTGCGCGGTCTGGCTGAGAAGAGCCAGCGTGACGGCGCGCTGATGTCTGATCAGCAAAAAACTGAGCTGGAGCGCCAGGCGCAGGCTCTGCAATCTGATCTGCAGCTGAAAGGCAAAGCACTGGAAGAGGACATGCAGAAGCGTCAGAACCAGGAGCAGCAAAAGATCCTGATGGACGTGAAGCGTGCGATCGACAGCGTTGCTGCGGCGGAAGGCTATGACATTGTTCTGGAAGCCCGTGCTGCCCTGTTCGCCACTGAGCAAGTGGACATCTCTGCTAAGGTTGTGGAAACCATCTCCAAAGGCAACTGATAGATGACGACAATGACCCTGGCGCAGTTGGCGAGCGCCTTAGGGGCTCGTCTGCAGGGCAATGGCGACACCCTCATTGAGGGTGTCGCTACGTTGAGCAGTGCCAACGCCTCGCAGATCGCCTTTCTGGCCAACAGCAAATACCGCAGTCATTTGGACAGCACCGCCGCCGGGGCGGTGATTTTGTCTGAAGCGGATGCAGAACACTTTTCCGGTAACGCCCTGATCCTGGCTAACCCCTATCTGGGTTACGCTCAGGTCGCGCAGCTGCTGGACACCACACCGGACTCCGCTGAGGGCATCCATCCGAGCGCGGTGGTGCATCCGGAAGCGACCCTGGGCGAAAATGTTCGCCTTGGTGCGAACGTGGTGATCGAAGCGGGCGCCGTTATCGGTGATAATGTCCAGATCGGTCCCGGTTGCGTCATCGGACTGGGCGCCCGGCTGGGCAACGACACCAAGCTGTGGGCCAACGTCACCCTGTATCACGGTGTCGAACTGGGTGCCGAGTGCATTGTGCACGCCGGTGCCGTGATTGGTTCCGATGGCTTTGGTTACGCCAATGAGAAAGGCCAGTGGGTTAAGATCCCCCAGCTTGGTACCGTTCGCATCGGCGACCGCGTCGAAATTGGCGCCAACGCCTGTATCGACCGTGGCGCACTGGATGACACTCTGATTGAAGAGGGTGTGATTCTGGATAACCTGGTGCAGATCGCGCACAACGACGTGATCGGCGCCCACACGGCCATTGCGGGCGCAACCGTTCTGGCTGGCAGTACCACCATTGGTAAGTACTGCATCATCGGTGGCAACAGTGCCATCGCCGGTCATTTGACCATTGCTGACGGCACCCACATCTCCGGCATGACCGGAGTGACCGGAAGCATCAAGGAGAAAGGGCTGTACGCATCGCCCCCGCCGCTGCAGGAAGCGAGACAATGGCGGAAAAACAGCGTGCGCATGCGACAGCTGGACGAGATGTACCGCCGCCTGCGCGAACTGGAGAAGCAGGTGGCCGAGCTGGCCACTGACGACGACTAATTTTCTGTTGAGGACAGTGCTTTGTCAGAGCAACTGAACACCATGGAGATCCAGGAGATCCTGGATTTTCTGCCACACCGCCATCCCTTCGTCCTGGTGGATCGAGTGCTGGACTTTGTTCCGGGCGAACGCTTGGTAGCCCGTAAGAACGTCACCTATAACGAGCCTTTTTTCCCGGGTCACTTCCCCAACATGGCTGTGATGCCCGGAGTGCTGATCCTGGAAGCCCTGGCGCAGGCATCTGCCATCCTGGCGTTTAAGACCCATGGTAAGCAGGACAATGCCCTGTATCTGTTCGCCGGTATCGACAACGCGCGCTTTAAGCAGCCTGTGGTACCGGGCGACTGCCTCACACTGGAAGTGGAATCCATCAAGGATCGCCGCGGCATTGGGCTTTACAAAGCCCGCGCCCTGGTGGATGGCAAAGTGGTCTGCAGTGCAGACCTGATGTGTGCCAAACGCGAGATTTAAGCCGTGATTGATGCAAACGCTGTCGTTCATCCGGACGCGAAAATCGGAAACAACGTGACCATCGGTCCGTTTTGTTACGTGGGACCTGACGTCACCATCGGTGACGACACCTGGCTGAGCAGCCATGTGGTGATCAAGGGGCCGGCCACCATTGGTAAGGGCAACAAGTTCTTCCAGTTCAGCTCCATTGGTGAAGAGTGTCAGGACAAGAAGTACAGGGGTGAAGCGACCCGCGTTGAGATCGGCGATAACAACGTGTTCCGTGAGTGCTGCACTGTGCACCGAGGCACCATCCAGGATGAGGGGCTGACCAAGATCGGCTCTGACAACCTGTTTATGGCCTACACCCACGTTGCCCATGACTGTGTGGTGGGTAACAACGTGATCCTGGCTAACAACGCCTCCATCGCTGGCCACGTAAAAGTTGACGACTACGCCATTCTGGGTGGCATGACCGGCGTGCATCAGTTTGTGCATATCGGCGCCCACGCCTTTACCGCCGGTTGTTCTCTGGTGCTTCAGGATGTACCGCCTTACGTGATGGTGTCTGGCCAGAGCGCGGTCCCCCGCGCCACCAACAGCGAAGGTCTGAAGCGTCGTGACTTCTCTAAAGAAGCGGTGCTCGCCATCCGTCGTGCTTATAAGCTGCTTTACCGCAGCGGTCTGACTACGGCAGAAGCGTTGCCGCAGATCCGCGAACTGGCTGAGGCGCATCCCGAAGTGGCCATCATGGCGGACTTCGTAGCGAACTCCAGCCGCGGCATTGTGCGCTAACGATGAGGAGAGACGCTTGCGTCCAATAACCATCGGAATCGTCGCCGGAGAACTCTCCGGCGATATTTTAGGTGCCGGCCTGATAAAGGCGATCAGCGCGCGTCATCCCGACGCGCGCTTTGTTGGTATTGGTGGCCCGCGTATGCAGGCGCTCGGCATGGAGAGCCTCTTCCCGATGGAAGATCTCGCCGTGATGGGGCTTGTTGAGGTGTTGGGCAGCCTGCCGCGATTGCTGAAGATCAAACGCGAACTGGTGGCTCATCTGACCGAGCTGAAACCGGACGTGTTTGTCGGTGTGGATGCCCCGGACTTTAACCTGCGCATTGAGAAGATCCTCAAACAGCGCGGCATCCCGACCGTCCACTACGTCAGCCCCTCCGTCTGGGCCTGGCGGCCCAAGCGAATCTTTAAGATCGACGCTGCCACGGATCAGGTACTGGCGCTGTTGCCGTTTGAGAAAGCCTTCTACGACCAGTACAACGTCAGTTGCGAGTTTGTCGGCCATACCCTGGCGGATGAGATCCCACTGGTCAGCGAGCAAGCGCCTGCACGTGCTCAACTCGGGCTGGCCGAGCAGGGCCAGGTATTGGCTTTGCTGCCCGGCAGCCGTGGCGGCGAGATGAGCCGTCTGGGGCCGGACTTTATTCAGGCGGCCGCTGAGCTGAAACGACGCCACCCGGATTTGACCATCGTGGTGCCACTGGCCAATGAACACCGCCGGGCGCAGTTTGAGCAGTTGCTGGCCAACTGCCCTGAGCCGCCGCAACTGGTGCTGGTGGATGGCGAGTCCCGCGCGGTGATGGCAGCCAGCGACGTGATTCTGCTGGCCTCCGGTACCGCGACCCTTGAAGCGATGCTGGTTAAGCGGCCTATGGTGGTGGCCTACAAGGTGGCCCCGCTCTCCTATCAGTTGGCCAAGCGACTGATGCTGATTGACCGCTTCAGCCTGCCGAATCTGCTGTCCGGGGAAAAAGACCTGGTGCCGGAACTGATCCAACACGACTGCACCGTGGAAAACCTGGTGGCCGAAGTGGAAGCCAGGCTGGCGATGGATCCGGTGCCGCTGATCCAGCGCTTTACGGAGCTGCACCAAAGCATTCGCCTGGATGCCTCAGAGCGCGCCGCCGATGCGGTGCTGGCACTGGTGCCAGAGACCCGTCCCGAAGCGCCTGAGGAGAACGCTCAATGACACAACTGATTGCCGGAGTGGACGAAGTGGGCCGTGGCCCGCTGGTTGGCGACGTGGTCACCGCGGCCGTTATCCTCGATCCCAACAACCCCATTGAGGGGCTGAGGGACTCCAAAAAACTCAGTGAAAAACGCCGTGTGGCCCTTTACGATGAGATTCGGGAGAAAGCCCTGGCGTGGTGCGTTGCACGAGCCAGCGTGCAGGAGATCGACCAACTCAACATCCTGCACGCCACCATGCTCGCGATGCAGCGGGCCGTCGCCGGTCTTCCGGTGACGCCGGATTGGGTCCGGGTGGATGGCAATCGTTGCCCTGACTTCGGCGGGCTGCCGGCGGAAGCCCTGATTAAGGGCGATGACAAAGAGCCGGCCATCAGTGCCGCCTCCATCCTGGCGAAAGTGACCCGGGATGAAGAGATGAAGGTGCTGGACGCGCGCTACCCGCAATACGGCTTTGCCGCCCATAAGGGCTACCCGACGGCGGCGCACCTTGCTGCTCTGGCGGAGCATGGCGCTCTGCCTGAACATCGCACCAGTTTCAAACCGGTCCGCCGCGCGCTGGGCCTGGAGTAACAATACACGCCATGAGCGAACCCAAATTTATCCACCTGCGGGTCCATTCCGACTTCTCCATGGTCGATGGCCTGGCCAAAGTTGGCCCCCTGCTGAAGCGGGTGGCGGAGCTGGGCATGCCCGCTGTGGCCCTGACCGACCAGACCAACCTGTGTGGTCTGGTGAAGTTCTATGGCGGTGCCCATGGTGCCGGCATCAAGCCAATCATCGGTGCCGACTTCTGGATGCTGAGCCCGCTGCTGGGTGAAGAGCAGTCCCGTGTCGTGGTGTTGGCGATGAACAACACCGGCTACGCCAATCTGACTGAGCTGATCTCCCGCGCCTATCTGCGTGGTCACGTGGATCACCGTCCGGTGATCGATCGCGACTGGCTGGCCGAGATGGGGGAAGGCCTGATCCTGCTTTCCGGCGCCAAAGATGGCGAACTGGGCAAAGCCTTGGTCAAAGGCAACGTCACCATGGCCCGCGAAATGGTGCGCTTTTATCAGGAGCACTTTCCGGATCGCTACTACGTTGAGCTGCATCGGACCGGCCGCGCCGAGGATGAGAACTACCTGCACGCTGCCGTGGCCTTTGCCGATGAGCAGGGCCTGCCGCTGGTGGCCACCAATGAAGTGGTGTTCCTGCAGCAGGACGATTTCGATTACCACGAGATCCGGGTCTGCATCCACGATGGCTACCCTCAGGACGACGCTCGTCGCCCCAGACTCTATTCCGAACAGCAGTATCTGCGTTCGGAGGAGGAGATGTGCGAGCTGTTTTCCGACATTCCGGAAGCACTGGAAAACACCGTTGAGATCGCCAAACGCTGTAACGTCACCGTACGACTGGGCGAATACTTCCTGCCGGATTTCCCCACCGGCGATCTGAAGATCGATGACTTCCTGGTAAAAGTGTCCGAAGAGGGGCTGGAGGAGCGCCTTGAGTTCCTGTTCCCGGACCCGGAAGAGCGCGCCGCCAAACGCCCCGAGTATGACGATCGCCTGAGGATTGAGCTTGAGGTGATCAACAACATGGGCTTCCCGGGTTACTTCCTCATCGTGATGGAGTTTATCCAGTGGTCCAAGGACAACAACATTCCGGTGGGGCCGGGTCGTGGCTCCGGTGCCGGCTCACTGGTGGCCTACGCGCTTAAGATTACCGACCTCGACCCGCTGGAATTTGACCTGCTGTTCGAACGTTTCCTTAACCCGGAACGGGTATCCATGCCCGATTTCGACGTCGACTTCTGCATGGACCGCCGTGATGAGGTGATTGAGCACACTGCCGAGCTGTATGGCCGCGATGCGGTGTCTCAGATCATCACCTTCGGTACCATGGCCGCCAAGGCGGTGGTGCGCGATGTAGGCCGGGTGCTGGGCCATCCGTTCGGTTTTGTCGACCGCATCTCCAAGCTGATCCCGGGTGACCCGGGGATGACCCTGGCCAAAGCCTTTGAGGTGGAGCCACAGCTGCAGGAGGTGTACGACGGGGACGAAGAGGTTCGCACCCTGATCGACATCGCCCGTAAGCTTGAGGGCACCACCCGTAACGCCGGTAAGCACGCCGGTGGCGTGGTCATTGCGCCCACCAAGATCACCGATTTTGCGCCGCTCTATTGCGACGACGAAGGTAAACACCCGGTCACCCAGTTCGATAAGAACGACGTGGAAACCGCCGGTCTGGTGAAGTTCGACTTCCTGGGTCTGCGTACCCTGACCATCATCCAGTGGGCACTGGATATGCTGAACCCGGCGCTGGAAGCCAAGGGCAAGGCGCCGGTGCGGATTGAGTCGATTCCGCTGGATGACCCGAAGAGTTTTGAGCTGTTGCAACGCTCCGAAACCACCGCCGTATTCCAGCTGGAATCCCGCGGCATGAAGGAGCTGATCAGTCGTCTGAAGCCGGACTGCTTCGAAGATATGATCGCACTGGTGGCTCTGTTCCGTCCTGGCCCGCTGCAGTCGGGCATGGTGGACAACTTTATCGACCGTAAGCACGGTCGGGAAGCGATCTCCTACCCGGATGAAACCTGGCAGCACGACAGTCTGCAGCCGATTCTTGAACCCACCTACGGCATCATCCTCTATCAGGAGCAGGTGATGCAGATCGCTCAGGTGCTGTCCGGCTACACCCTGGGCGGTGCGGACATGTTGCGCCGGGCGATGGGTAAGAAAAAGCCGGAGGAGATGGCCAAACAGCGGGCCACCTTTGAAGAGGGCGCGGTTAATAACGGCGTCGATGGCGAGCTGGCCATGAAGATCTTCGACCTGGTGGAGAAATTCGCCGGGTACGGATTTAACAAATCTCACTCAGCCGCTTACGCCCTGGTGTCCTATCAGACACTGTGGATGAAGACCCACTTCCCGTCCTACTTTATGGCAGCGGTAATGTCCGCGGATATGGACAACACCGATAAGGTGGTGACGCTGGTGGACGAGTGCAACCGCATGGGGCTGCCGGTGCTGCCACCGGACGTGAACCAGGGCCTGTACAAGTTCAACGTTAATGAGAAGGAGGAGATCGTCTACGGCATCGGCGCCATCAAGGGCGTGGGTGAAGGCCCGGTAGATGAAATCCTGGCCGCCCGGGAACGGGGCGGTAACTTCCTCGATCTGTTCGACTTCTGCAACCGGGTGGACCTGAAAAAGGTTAACCGGCGCACCATTGAGAAACTGATTCTTGCCGGGGCCATGGACAACATGGGCCCCCGCCTGCCGGACGGTGCGCCGCACCGCGCCAGCCTGATGGCCACCCTGGCAGAGGCGATGAAGTCCGCCGCCCAGAATGCCCGTAACGTGGCACAGGGGATGGATGATCTGTTTGGCACCCTGACGCCGGAGCCGGAGTTGGCGCACCACTCTTTTGTTAAGGTGCCGCCCTGGTCCGACAAAGAGTGGCTGGACGGTGAGCGGGAAACGCTGGGTCTCTACCTGACGGGTCACCCGATTAACCAGTATCTTAAAGAGCTGAAGAAATTCACTGCCGGGCGTCTGAAGGACGTCTCCCCAACCGGGCGCGGAAAGACAACACGGGCGGCGGGACTGGTGATTGCGGCCCGGATCATGGTCACCAAGCGCGGCAGCAAAATGGGCATTTTTACCCTGGATGATAAATCCGGTCGCCTTGAGGTGATGCTGTTTGCTGAAGGGGTGGAGAAGTACCAGGAGCTGCTCACCACCGACCGGGTATTGGTGGTTGAGGGAGAGGTCAGCTTTGATCAGTTCAGCGGTGGCAATAAACTGTCCGCCAAAGAGGTCCTTGATATCAGTCAGGCGCGCGAACGTTATGCGCGGGCATTGGTCCTCACCGTGGACCAGCAGGAGGCCGATTCGGCCCGGCTGGATTCCCTGAAGGCCTTATTAAAAGAATATGGCGCCGGTGGTTGCCCGGTGCAGATCCAATACCAACGGCCAGACGCCCACGGGGTGTTTGAGTTGGGTGACGCCTATCGGGTGGTGCCCACCGACGAGCTGCTGGCGGGGCTGAAAAAGCTGTTTGGGTCGGACAAGGTAACTGTGGCATTTTAACGGCTGGGGCGGCGCCCCCCCGAAAAGAGTAATGGTATGAGCCTGGAATTTCTGGAATTTGAACAACCGATCGCGGAACTGCAAGCCAAGATCGAAGAGCTGAAAAACGTCTCCCAAAAAGGCGATCTGGACCTGGATCTGCAAAAGGAGATCACTCAGCTGGAGGAGAAGCGCGAAGGCCTGACCAAAAAGATCTTCGCCTCCCTGGAGCCGTGGCAGGTGGCCCAGATGGCCCGCCACCCGCTGCGCCCCTACACGCAGGATTACGTTGACGCGCTGTTCACCGATTTCGATGAACTGTGCGGTGACCGCGCCTACGCCAATGACGAAGCCATTATTGGTGGTACCGCCCGTTTTAACGGCCAGCCGGTGATGATCATTGGCCATCAGAAAGGCCGCGACACCAAAGAGAAGATCCGCCGCAACTTCGGCATGCCCCGCCCCGAGGGCTACCGCAAGGCGTTGCGCCTGATGGAGATGGCGGAGCGTTTCCGTCTGCCGATCATCACCTTTATTGACACTCCCGGGGCCTACCCGGGTGTGGGTGCGGAAGAGCGCGGCCAGTCTGAGGCGATTGCCCGCAATCTGAAAGTGATGGCGGGCCTCAAGGTGCCGACCATCTGTACCGTCGTCGGTGAAGGCGGCTCTGGTGGTGCACTGGCGATCGGCGTGGGTGACCGCGTCAACATGCTGCAATACTCCACCTACTCGGTGATCTCACCGGAAGGCTGTGCCTCCATTTTGTGGAAAGATGCGGGCAAAGCGGCCCTGGCGGCGGAAGCGATGGGCATCACTGCAGAGCGTCTGCACGAGCTGGGCCTGGTGGACAACGTGGTTCGTGAACCGATGGGCGGTGCGCATCGTGACGTTGCCGCCATGGCGGAAGCCCTGCGCGGTCGCCTGGAGGAAGACCTGGCGGTACTGCAGGGACTGGATCTGGATACCCTACTGTCCCAGCGCTACGAGCGCCTGATGGGGTACGGTTATTGTCGCTGAGCGATCCCCTGGCGCGGCTTGAGGCCGCGCTGGCCGAGTCCCTTCGGCCCCACCTCGCCACCGGCAGCCGTGTGTGGCTGGCCTACAGCGGCGGGGTGGACTCCGAGCTTCTGGCGCTTTGCCTCGCCCGCTGGGGCAAGCGCCACCCTTCTCACTCTCTTCATTTAATCCACGTCCATCACGGCCTGTCCCAGTTCGCGGACCAGTGGGCTGAGCATTGCATTGCCCGTGCAACGGCGCTGGCGCTGCCGCTTGAGGTGGTGCGGGTCACGTTGCAGCAGGGGCCGCGAACCAGCGTGGAAGCCAGTGCCCGGCAGGCGCGTTACCAGGCATTCGCTGAGCGCCTGGCACCGGGAGACTGCCTGCTGACCGCCCACCACCTTGACGACCAGGCGGAGTCGATGCTGTTGGCGCTGAAGCGGGGCAGTGGGCCCCGCGGGCTGTCGGCGATGGCCCCGGCGCAGCCCTTTGGCGGCGGGACGTTGCTGCGCCCCTGGCTGACCATACGACGCCGTGAAATTGAGGCTGTGGCTCAGGCTGAAGCACTGCTTCACATCGAAGACGACAGCAACACTGATACCCGGTTTGACCGCAATTTCCTGCGCCATCAGGTGTTGCCGCTGCTCAATGCCCGCTGGCCGGGTTTCAGTCAGACGGCAGCCCGCAGTGCCGCTTTGTGTGCCGAGCAGCAACAGCTCTGTGACGAACTGGCGCAGGCAGACCTGGCGCAATATCAGCAGCCGGACGGCGCGCTGAGTGTCACTGGGCTGAATCAGTTGTCGCAGGCTCGCCGCAATAACCTGATCCGCTTTTGGTTGCGGGGCCAGGGCGCGCAGATGCCCTCCCAGGCACAAATGGTGGCGATGGCACCGCTGTGGCAAGCCCGTGAGGACGCCCAGCCACAACTGGACTGGGGTGGGCATTCGCTGCGGCGCTTCCGCAATGCGCTTTACCTCGTGGCCCCCCAGCCGGTCCTTCCCCTCACTGAGGAACCGATAGCGCCGCCCCAGGGGGCCAGCCTGGCCAATGGCCAAGTCTGGCACTTTGAGATCCGAGAGCAGGGCTTGCGCTTGCGGTTGCCTGAACCAGGCCAGAAAGTCACCGTGAGATACGGTTTGCCCGGTAACCTGAGACTCAAACCTCAGGGGCGCTCCGGCTCCAGGCCGCTGAAAAAACTGTGGCAGGAGCAGGGCGTACCGCCCTGGAAGCGTGGCCACGTCGCGATGCTCTGTTACGATGAAGAGGTGGTCGCGGCACTGGGTTATTGGCTCGAATCCGCGGCGCTGTGTGAAAGCGGCCCGGGTTGGGTGCCACGTATGGAACACCAATAACGACAGATAGGGAGATGAGCTAGGGATGGATCACGGCTGGCTTGAGATTGGATTGGCGATGGCGGCACTGGCAGTGCTGGCCCTCTGGTTGTGCCGACGTCTTGGCTTACCGGTGATTCTGGCCTGGCTGGGACTGGGCCTGCTGGCTGGCCCTCAGGGGCTGGACTGGCTGGCGCCGGATGCGATCCACCTGGTGGCGGAGTTGGGGATCGTGTTCCTGATGTTCTCCCTCGGCCTGGAGTTTTCTCTGCCCCGATTGTGGGCGATGCGCAGCCGGGTATTCGGGCTGGGTTCCGCGCAGGTCCTGATCACCGGCGGACTTGGCTGGCTGATTGCCCTGGCGTTGGGCATCGACTTGCGCTCCGCGCTGGTCGTGGGGGCGGCCATTGCGCTCTCTTCCACCGCTATTGTGCTGAAACAGCTGGACGAGCTGGGCTGGCTGAACCGTCGCCATGGTGAGCTGTCCGTCAGCATCTTGCTGTTCCAGGACCTGGCGGTGATTCCTCTGCTGATCATCATTCCCATGCTGGGCTCCGAAAGCGCCGGTACCGCGTTGCTGGTCGAGCTGGGCTGGGCGCTGCTGAAAGGGCTGGCGGCCTTTGCCATTCTGCTCTGGGCTGGTGGCTACCTTCTGCCCCGCCTGTTTGATGAGGTGGCGCGCTCCCGTTCCAATGAGTTGTTTGTACTCACCACCCTGGTGGTCGCCCTGGCCACCGGTTTTGTCACTCTCTGGCTCGGCCTTTCCATGGCACTGGGCGCGTTTCTGGCCGGGATGTTGTTGGGGGAAAGCCAGTACCGTCAGCAGCTGGAAGCGGACATCCGGCCGTTTCGCGATTTGCTGATGGGGCTGTTCTTTGTTTCGGTGGGGATGCTGCTGGACTTGACCCTGGTGATGGACCACGCCCTGTTGCTGATGGGATTGGTTGTGGCCGTGATCGTAGGCAAAAGCGCGGTGGTGATGGCGCTGGGGATCAGCAGCGGCGAAAAGTACAAAGACGCCCTGGCCACCGGGCTTTGTCTGGCGCAGATCGGCGAATTCAGCTTTGTCCTGATTGGCCTGGCGCTGACCTGGAACGTGATTGATCCCACCCTGGCCAACCTGCTGGTGGTGACCGGGGTGATCTCCATGGCGCTGGCGCCCAGTCTGATCAATCGCTGCCTGGATCTGGCCAAACGACTGATTGGCCAGGGTCAGCAGTGGACCACCACCGCCGACGAGTCGGTGACACTGCCCAGCGAAGACCATGTGGTGTTGCTGGGTTACGGTCGGGTGGGACAGACCATTGCCCGCTTTCTGCGTCGGGAGGGGATCCCCTATACCGCGCTGGACCTGGACCCCATCCGGGTACGGGAGGCCCGTCATGCCGGAGAGCCGATTCTGTTTGGTGACGGCAGCCGGGGCGAGATCCTGAAAGAGACCGGCATCACCCGGGCCAAGCTGGTGGTGATCACCTTCGATAATCGTCGTGGCATCTTCAACCTGCTGGACTGCATCAAGGAGCTGGCACCGGAGTGCCGCATTCTGGTACGCACCCGGGATGACGACACCCTGATGGCGTTGGAGCAGGCGGGCGCCGACCAGGTGATCCCGGAAAGCCTGGAGGGCAGCCTGATGCTGGTGTCACAGGTGCTGTATCAGCTTGGTGTGCCGCTGCCGGTGATTCTGAAGCGGCTGGAGCGGGAGCGACGCCGCCACTATCGCACGCTGCACGGCTTTTTCTCCGGGGATGGGCGCAGCGCGGAACAGCTGCATGGGGTGACGTTGCCGGAGGGCGCCTGGGCGGTGGGCCGCTCACTGTCCAAGGTGTCGCTTAACCACTGGCAGGTCAGCATCGAGGGGGTTCAGCGTGAGCGTGAGCGACTGGATGCCCGTGAAGAGCTGGTGCTGCAGCCCGGCGATACCCTGCTGCTGATGGGGGCGTCCAACAAGCTGGAGCGGGCTGAGCGACGCCTGCTGGACGGCTACTGACCGCTAAAGCTGGAAGAAGTGCTTCAGCTCGCCTTTGCGGGCGAGGGCATCCCGGTACCCCAGTTCAATCAGCTCCTGGCAATAGGGCGCTTCAAACATCAGGTAACTCATCAAACTGGAGTCGCTGTCTTTGCGCACGCCGATGGTGCGCAGCAACAACCGCACCGGCAGGGGCAGACGGTGGTAATGACGGCGGGCGATCTCATCCAGATCCCGGGACGGTTTGATCACCAGTGTCTCAATCGCCTTGAGCGGCTGCCTGTCGCGTTCTGCCGGAGGAATAAGGGACAGAGACCGGTTGATCCGCTCCAATCGCTCCAGGTCGGCATTCAGCGTGTCTGAGAACACGGTATCCAGCAGGTGGCCGGCAATATCACTGGTGGCAGGGGCACGATGGCGCTTCTCCATGCTCTGCTTGGCATGGGGGCTGTCCAGATTGACGATCAGCACCCGATTGGCACCGAGATGGATGGGGGGACTGAGAGGCGACAGCTGCAATACCGAGCCGTCGCCGTAGTGATCATCGCCCAGCCGGATGGAGGGAAATATCAGTGGAATGGCGCTGGACGCCAGCAGGTGGTCGATGCTCAGTCGGGCAGGCTCACCCCGTCTGCGGAACCGCTGCCAGGGCAGCAGAGCAGGGTCGCCCTGGAAAAAGTTCACTGAACATGGGTTGTGATAGCGGCTGACGGAGAGCGTGACCGCTCTCAGGTATCCGCCCTCGATGTGTCGCTCCAGTCGCTCAAGTGGCAGCACTTTGTCCAGCAGCGCCCGCAAAGGGCGATTGTCCAGCAGGCTGGGAGGGCGGCCTGCAAGACGACGGCCCAGTGCCAGATGGCCGAAGTGGGAAAGCATCCCGGCGACGTCAGCCCGATAGACCTGATGGGTGGAGAAGTTCTGCCATACCCATTCCAGTTTGCGCACCCCAAGATGAAAGCAGCTGGCAAAGCAGGCCAGAGTGGTGGCATTGATGGCGCCAGCGGAGGTGCCACAGAGAATGGGGAAGGGAAGCCCGTGATTGCGGGGGTAGAAGCTGGCGATCGCCTTCAGCACACCCACCTGGTAGGCGGCGCGTCCACCACCACCGCTGAGCTGTAATCCAAACGCGTTGTGCGAACTCTCCATGCCGCTCCCAAAACATTAAGCCCTTATGGCTTGATTCTAGGCAGGTTTTTGCCCGTCAGGAAAGCGCAAAAAAAAACCAGGGCCGAAGCCCTGGTTTTTTTCATGGGGGGATTATCAGGCAAATTTGGCCTTGAAGAATTCCACCACCTCATCGATACGCAGCTCGGACTTCTCACCGCTCTGACGCACCTTGTACTCCACGTTGCCGTCGTCGATGCCGCGATCACCAATCACGATGGTGTGCGGGATGCCGATCAGCTCGTGGTCAGCAAACATCACACCCGGGCGCTCTTTACGGTCGTCGAACAGCACTTCAACGCCAGCGGCAGTCAGTTCGGCGTACAGTTTCTCCGCCAGTTCTGCCACGCGGTGGGACTTGTGCATGTTCATCGGCAGGATGGCCACCTGGTAAGGGGCGATCGCTTCCGGCCAGATGATGCCGCGGTCGTCGTGGTTCTGCTCAATGGCCGCCGCAACGATACGGGACACGCCCACACCGTAGCAGCCCATGATCAGCGGGGTGGCCTTGCCATTCGGGTCCAGAACGTTGGCGTTCATGGACTCGGAGTACTTGGTACCCAGCTGGAAGATGTGACCCACTTCGATGCCGCGGGCGATCTGCAGGGTGCCTTGACCACAGGGGCTCGGGTCGCCCTCGACCACGTTACGCAGGTCGGCCACTTCCGGCAGGGCCACGTCGCGCTCCCAGTTGATGCCGAAGTGGTGCTTGCCGTCGATGTTGGCACCAGCGCCAAAGTCATTGAGGGTGGCCACGGAGCGGTCCACGATCACCGGGATCGGCAGGTTTACCGGACCCAGAGAGCCCGGACCGGCGCCAATGGCAGCACGGATCTCTTCTTCGGTGGCGAAAACCAGCGGGGTCGCTACTTGCGGCAGTTTTTCCGCTTTCACTTCGTTCAGCTCGTGGTCACCACGAACCATCAGAGCCACCAGTTCGTGCTCGGCACCCTCGGCGCCTTTTACGATCAGGGTCTTAACGGTTTTCTCAATGGCCAGCTCGAACTGCTCCACCAGCTCCGCGATGGTTTTGGCGTTCGGGGTGTCCACCAGGCTCATCTCGGCGGTGGCTTCGCCACGCTCACCCAGGGCAACCGCTTCCGCCTTTTCGATGTTGGCGGCGTAGTCGCTCTCGGTGCTGAAGGCGATGGCGTCTTCACCACTTTGAGCCAGCACCTGGAATTCGTGGCTGTGGCTGCCACCGATGGCACCGGTGTCGGCCAGCACCGGACGGTAGGCCAGGCCGATGCGCTCCAGAATGCGGCAGTACGCGTCGTACATGGACTGGTAGGTGTCGTCCATGGTTTCCTGATCCAGGTGGAAGGAGTAGGCGTCCTTCATCAGGAACTCACGGGCACGCATCACGCCGAAGCGCGGGCGACGCTCATCGCGGAATTTGGTCTGGATCTGATACAGGTTGATCGGCAACTGCTTGTAGGACTTGATTTCGTTACGAACCAGGTCGGTGATCACCTCTTCGTGGGTCGGGCCGAGAACGAAATCGCGCTCGTGGCGGTCTTTCAGGCGGGCCATTTCAGCACCCATATCGTCCCAGCGACCGGTTTCCTGCCACAGGTCCGCAGGCTGAACCACCGGCATCAGGGTTTCAACGGCACCGGCCCGGTTCATCTCTTCACGGACGATATTTTCCACTTTGCGCAGCACGCGCAGACCGCTTGGCAGCCAGGTGTACAGACCGGCAGCGAGCTTACGGATCATACCGGCGCGCATCATCAGCTGATGGCTGACGATTTCCGCGTCGGAGGGGGTCTCCTTCATGGTGGAGATCAGGGTTTGGCTGGTACGCATGGTAGTGGAATCCAACTGCAGAAAAGTAGCCGGGTATTTTATCAATTCACTGGGACAAGTCTATTACCCTGATGGGGACTTCAATACGGCAATTCTGCTGGCGGTTAAATACGCAATCTCCTACGCTGAGGACTAGGACATGGATGTTTCCACGCTAAGGACCGTTGTGCATCGTTCTCTCTTCCTTTTGACCGTCTCACTGTTGGGCTGCGCGCTCTCCTTTGGCGCGGCTTACCGTTTTGCGCAAGCCGAGCAATCTTTGCTTGAAGAGGAGTTTCAGCACAGCGCCGACAATCAGGCTCAGCTGGTGCGCTGGCACCTGGGCACGCTGTTCGGCACCCTCAATCAGCTCGCGGTTCTGTTTCATGGCTCGGAAAACGTCAGTGCCGAAGAGTTCTCACGCGTGGCTGAAGGGATGTTTGGCCGCCACCGCGAGATAAAGGCCCTGGAGTGGGTGCCAGCGGTGCCGCTCAAAGATCGTGGCAAGATGGAGGCGGCCTGGCGGGAGCAGTATCCGGGCTTTTCCTTCAGCGAAATGATCAATGGCGTGATGGTCGAAGCCCGGCCACGACAAATGTTTTACCCGGTGTACTACGTGGTCCCCCTGGCCGGTAATGAACGGGCCTTTGGTTTTGACCTGGGGTCCGAACCCGTCCGCATGAAATCGATGATGGAAGCCCGCGATCAGGGCTCCCAGGTGGCCACCTCAGCGATTCAGCTGGTGCAGGATGGCCAGGTTCGTAAGTCGATTCTGGTGATGCAGCCGGTGTACCAGGGCTTGCCAGGCACGTTGTCGAGTCGCAGAGCGAACCTGATGGGCTTTGTGTTGGGGGTGTTTCAGGTGGAGAAGCTGGTGCAGACCATTTTCTTCAATCGGGCGCACAGCCGCATCGACTACCGATTGGTGGACGACAGCGCCGATGGCGAAGTGCTGGCGACGGTCGGGACCTATGATCAGGCGATGGCGGACTGGACCTACGACATCGCGATGGCGGACATCGGCGGCCGTCAATGGCGCCTGCAGGCTCGCCCTCAGGCCCACTATTTCAGTGAGCAACGGACGTTGTTGCCCTGGGTGGTCGGATTGGGAGGCCCGATACTGGTGCTGGTGCTGACCAGCATGGTGTACCAGCTGAGCCAGCGTAATCGTGCGATCGCCGCGTTGGTGGAGCGTCGTACCGAAGAGCTGGACGAAGCGAATCGCAAACTGATCCAGCTGACTTTAACCGACAGCCTGACCGAAGTGGGTAACCGCCGGCAGTTTGATCACTGGTTACGCTCGGAGTGGGATGCCGGGCGGCGCAGTGGCCGCCCGCTCACGCTGATGCTGGTGGATGTGGACCACTTCAAAGCCTACAACGACAACTACGGTCACCGGGCCGGCGATCGGGCATTGCGGCGTATTGCTCAGACCCTGAAGGAGCGCCTGCATCGCCCCCGCGATCTGGTGGCCCGTTACGGAGGCGAAGAGTTTGCGGTGCTGCTGCCGGAAACCGCGGATAACGTGCCGCTGTTGGCACAGGCGTTGTGCGACGCCATCTCCGGTCTGGGGATCCGCCATGAGCACGGCGGTGAAATTGGGGTGGTGACCGTCAGTATCGGTGTGGCCACGCTGGTGCCGGCCACCGAACAAACCCCTGAGCACATCGTTGAGCTGTCCGACCAGGCGCTTTACCGGGCCAAAGCCGAAGGCCGGAACCGGGTGATCAGTTATGGCGGCAAGGTGCAGCTTCAGCTGGCGCCGGGAGCGGTCAGTTAATCGTCGCGGCGGTCGCCGATGATGCGGGCCGGGCTGCCGGCCACTTTGGCGTAAGCGGGCACATCCCGGGTCACCACCGCGCCCATTCCGATCACCGCATGGTCGCCGATGGTCACGCCATCAACGATGCCCGCTCGGGCACCAATCCAGACATCCTGCCCAATCACCACGCCTTTTGAGCTGACCGGCTGCTGATAGAGCGGGCGGTCCAGCGCCATGCCATGGTTAAAGGCGTAGATGGTGACGCCATGGGCGATGCGGGTTTGGCGACCGATGCGGAGCCCGGCCCGGCCCCCGTCCAGACTGCAGCCGTGATTGATGCTGACCTCAGCGTCGATGTGAATGGGTCCGTGCAGAAAGCAGTTGGCGGCAATCATGGTGCGCTCACCGATGTGCACCGCCCGGCCCGGCTCGGCAAACAGGGCGAGATCGGGAGCGATAAAGCACTGCTCACCGATGGTCACGGTCTCCAGGGCGCTCAGACGGGCCTGAATTTCAGCCTGCCAGGGTTCCGCCCAGGCGCGATGTTTGGGTTTCAGCCGGTAGTAGAGCCAGGGCATCCAGGCCAGGCGACGTTGATGTTGTGCCCGATAATCTTCAGGCGTCAGTGCGCTCACAAGCGCACCACCGCACAGACGCGGTTCACGCCATCGATCACCTGCCAGCGCAGGTCCCAGTCGTAAAGCTGCACGCCGTAAACCCGGTCCGACTCCGCCTGCTGGTAGCCGGGGCGGGGGTCCTGGGCCAGCACCTGTCGGGCCAGCTCGGTAAAGCCCGGCTGGGCCTGCTCAGCGGCGGCCATCTGAGCCTCGGCGTCGGGCTGGAGCGCCATCACCATTGGGGACGGGGCCTCCTGCGCGTAGCCGCCCTGCGCATCCGGTTGCGCATCGGAGTAGGGAATATAGGGCTTGATGTCGTAGATCGGGGTACCGTCCAGCAGGTCGATGCCCGCGACGTCCAGGTAGTGCTGTTTGCCCTTCTGGCCGATCTGATGGACACGCACCACCGACAGCCCCAGACCATTGGGACGGAAGGTGGCCCGGGTGGCAAACACCCCTAACCGGGTGTTACCGCCCAGACGGGGCGGGCGCACCATCGGCTTCCAGCCCTGGCTTTGATTCTCATGAAAACCCCAAATCAGCCAAACGTGGGAAAACTGCTCCAGCCCGCGGAGAATCTCCGCGCAATTGCAGTCGCCCTGCAACTCCAGACGGCCAATCGCAGAGGGCACCAGGTTGGGTTGGCGGGGAATGGCAAACTTCTGGCGATAGGGCGAGCGGCACAGCGCCACCGGCGTCAGCAACTGGGATTCACTCATCCTGAGCGCCCTGCTTCAGGGCTTTGCCGTAACAGGCCCGGGCACTGACACAGCCAGGTTGTTCCTCCAGCGTCAGGCACTGGTGCAGCAGGACCGCATCGGCGCCCAACTCAGCCGCTTGCGAGCGCATCTCAGTACGGGCGTCGGCGTCATTGGCGGGCACGTCCTGAGCACGAGCCTGACAACTGATGCCTTCAACCAGCCCCAGCACCTCCGCATTGCCAATGGCGGCATCCGGACTCAGGAGTTTGACCTGACCGGGGGCAAAATAGCGCTCAAAGTGGGCTTTATCGAGGTTGGAGTCGATGGCGTAGTTGCCGGCGCAGCCAGAGAGCAGCGTGCCGCTCAGCAACAGCAGGGAGAGATGACGGGGCATAGGCTCAGTTGAGTGACCAAGGTATGCCCCGATTGTATCAAGCTTTTCTTAGCGTTGGCGGTACTTTTGGTAGAGGCGCTCGTGGCGGTTGTCCAGATCCACCGGGCGGCCGTCCAGATAGAGGCCGACCACATTCCCCTGGCCCATATCCAGCAGATCGCCCTGGGTGATCACCAGGCTGGCGCGCTGTCCGGCTGCCAGTGTGCCAAGGTCTTGCGCACCAAGCAGTTGGGCGGGCACCTGCGTGATCGCGGCCAGTGCCACCTCCGCCGGAAGGCCATAAGCCACCGCCTGCCCGGCCGCAAAGGCGAGGTTGCGGCTGTCCCAGCTTCCGGTCCATGCCAGGGCCAGGGTGATGCCACTGTCGTGCATCAGTGCGGGCAGGGAGAACGCGTAGTCGTAAGGCTCATCGACACGGCGGGGCAAGCCGTTGGCGTGGGTGTAGACCACCGGCACCTCAAGCGCATTGAGGCGCTCCGCCACACGGATGGCGTCATAGCCACCGACCACCGCGGCTTTAAAACCGTACTGCTCTACCAGGTCCAGCGCCTGATCAATCTGACGGGCGTCATCCGCATGAATGTAGAGGGTGATCGCGCCTTCAAACAGCGGACGCATCGCTTCCCAGCGGGTGTCTACCGGGCGATCGCCGTTTTGTGCCAGATGGTAGCGATAGGCAGCCTCAAAGGTGTCGGCTACCGCTTTCAGACGTTCCTGACGGGCTTTGGCGGTGTCCGCTCGGGCATCAATGTCACCCTGGGGCAGGACGGCACGAGGCCAGTACAGGTGCATGCCGGTATCCTGCTGCACCAGGGTGTCACGCAGGTTCCATCCATCCAGTGCCACCAGCGCCGAACGGCCGGCAATCAGGTCACCTTCCGGCACCAGTTGGGCGTAACCGATGCCATTGCGGCGTACCGTGGGAATCACCTCTGAATCCGGGTTGTAGGCCACGCTGGCCCGCAGTTGCGGGTTGTGGTCGGTCACTTCATAGCTGTCGACGGTGCTGCGGACCATGCCGATTTCACGCAAGCCCAGTTGGCTGTCCAGCGCGATCAGGGCCGGATAGATGTGGTGGCCTGGCAGGTCGATAACCCGGGTGTCTTGCGGAACGGTCAGGGCGGTGCCGATGGCCTGGATACGGCCGTCGACGATCAGCAAGTCTCCCTCGGGCAGCACACCCTGTGAGACGGTGTGCAGGGTGGCGCCGCGCAGCAGCATCGGGCCGCTCTCTTTGCCGGGCAGCAGGTCATGAGCCTGCACCGGCAGCAGGGAGGCGATCAGAGTCAGGGTAAGAATCAGTGCTCGCATGCTCTGGTCTCCTTAGTGGTGATGCATGACCAGACGGCCATTGACGAAGTGGCTGATGGAGTCGCAGTGCCATTCCGGGGTTTCCTCCGGGGTCACATCGCTGTCGCCGCTGCCTGCCGGCGCATCGTCCTCAAGCAGTTTTTGCAGCAGAGCCTGACGCTCTTCGGCGATCTTCACGCGCTCCTGTTGGTCACGCTGGCGGTCGAAGTAGGCCTGGCCCGCGATCCAGGTGGTCTCGGCACGGGCATAGACCGACAGCGGGTTGCTGTCCCACAAAACCAGGTCAGCCTGCTTGTCCTCCTCAATGGAGCCCACCAGGTGATCGATCTTGAGCTGGCGGGCGGGATTGATGGTGATCATTTTCCACGCTTCCTCCGGGCTCATGTCGCAGTACATCACTGACTTAGCGGCTTCCTGGTTCAGCTTACGGATCAGGTCGCGGCTGTCGGAGTTGATGCTGGTGTTAACCCCTTGCTCGGTCATGATGCAGGCGTTGTGGGGGATGGCGTCGTACACCTCGAATTTGTACGCCCACCAGTCGGAGAAGGTGGAGGCACTGGTGCCCGCTTCCGCCATCTCCCGGGCGACCTTGTAGCCCTCAAGAATGTGGGTGAAGGTCTGCACCTTGAAGTCCATCTCCCTGGCAAGATCGAGCAGGGCAATGATCTCGGATTGCACATAGGAGTGAACGTGAATGTGCCGTTGCTCCTCCAGGATCTCCGCCAGCGCTTCCAGACGGTAGTCCGGACGGGGTGCCAGAGTGCGGCGTTGGACGCTGCGGCTCAGGTCGTCGTATCGGGCCTGGCTGGCGCGGTACTCCCGAGCGGCCTGAAACGCATCACGGTACAGCGCTTCTACCCCCATACGGGATTGCGGGTAACGGGTGACGAAGTCGTCGCCCCAGTTGGACTGTTTAACGTTCTCCCCCAGAGCAAACTTGATGCTCGCCGGTGCCGCGGCGAATTTCAGCGCCTCGGCATCTTCCCCCCAGCGCAGCTGGATGGTCTGGGCCTGACCACCGATGGGGTTGGCACTGCCATGCAGCAACTGAGCGGTGGTTACGCCGCCCGCCAGGGCGCGATAGATGTGGATGTCGTTGGCATCCAGCACGTCGCCGATGCGCACTTCGGAGGTGATGGCGTCAGAGCCTTCGTTGGTGCCACCGTACAGTGCAATGTGTGAGTGCTCATCAATGATGCCGGCGGTCAGGTGCTTGCCGCTGGCGTCAATCACCCGATACCCCCTCGGAGTCTTCAGGTTTTCGCCGACCTCCTGGATGCGGCCATTGCGCACCAGCACATCGGTTTGCGGCAGAATGCCGGACTCGGTGGAGGTCCAGACCGTGGCATTGCGGATGTGCAGTGACTCGCTCTCGGGGAGCGCGTCAACGCCGTACGCCCGGTTGGGGAAAGTCAGGCGGCTGAGGTAGTCGACTGCCGCGTTCCCGTCGGTGCCGTCCTTTGCGCTGTCAGGCGCATTCAGCGTTGCCAGCGACAGCGCCACGGTTTCACCGGAGGAGAGCAGCACGGTGCCGCGCAGCCCCTGCTTACCGGGCGCCAGTGAGAACACGCTGATGCCGTCGTGACCCAGTCCGGACAGGCGGGCCTTGGCCCCCAACTGTTGGGGCGACAGGCTGACATCAAACAGTTCAATGGTGGACTCACCCACTGACAGTGCGCCGCGGATGGGGTCATCCTGCTCCAGCGTTACCACGACCTGATGCTCGCCCAGCTCAAACTGGTATTCGCCGATAAAGGGGCGGCTCAGGTCCGGATCGATGGCCTGATACTGTCCCTGCAGGTAGAGCGCTTCAATGGTGCCGTCCTGAAACAGGTTGCCTCTGGCCACCACCAGATCGGCACGATAGCCGGGTGCAATGCGCCCGGCCTGATCGGACACGCCGCTCAGACGGGCCGGGACCGTTGTCAGGGCGGCCAGAGCGTCCTCTTCGCTCAGGCCGTGGGCCATGGCGTCTTTCAGGCGGGGCCAGAATTGGTCTGGCTCGATGCCATGCTGAGTAAACGCGAAGCTCAGGTCGGCATTCGCTACCGCTGCTGCGTTGCCCGGGGAGCGTTCCCAGTGCCGCAATTGTTGCAGGGTGATGTCCAGCGCATCGGTACTGTTGTCCAGGCTGGGTTTGGCGGCCTGCTTGAGCGGCAGGATCAGGGTCGTCTGCCACTGGCTCAATTGCTCAAGGCGTTCGAACTCCAGTCCGGTACCCACTACGGCAGGGCGGACATCAAACTCACCCAGCAGTCGCAGCGCACGCACTGCATCGTCCGGGTGGTGGCTGGTGAAGATAACCTGTTGCTTCGCCAGGTCGCTCAGGGCTTCCAGGCTGGTTTGGGGTTGCAAACCGGTGCTCAGGGATTTGGCGGACTGGGATTGATGCCAGCGGGCGTCAGAGAGGGTCTGACGGATCAGGGCCATCGAACCCATGATGGAGGCCGGGTATTCCTGGTAGGCGGTGCCCCGGTCAAAACTGATCTGATGGGCGCCCTGGCTCTGATATATCTGCGCGTGGCTGTCGCCCTGTGCCAGGGAAACGGTAACGCCGCGACCCTGGAACACCCCATCCTGATAGGCGGAGTGCACACTGGTAAATCCGTTTAGGTGCCACGCTGTTGCGCTTTCATTTGGATGAAAGTGCTCTGACCACTGCATTTCGCTGTGAACCGCACTATTGTGGTGGCGGGCACCGGCGGGGGAGATTTGATATACCGGCGCGTCTTCTGATGCACTTGGGTATTCCCAATCGAGTCCGTATTGTGCGTATGGGTCGATAAATCCGGGATACAAAGTGTAACCCGACATATCAATTACGAAGGCACCGTCGGGCACGCTTTCGCGGCGGGAGACGGAGCGGATAATGCCGTCCTCTATGATGACGGTGGCATTTTCCAGAACGGTTCCCGGTTCGGTAACAATTCTGGCCTGAGTGAGCGCGGTAAGATTTGGGGTTTTATCGCGGATCCCTAATTCCGGCTGGGTTTGATTGGCGAGACCTGGCTGGCTGATAAAGGTCAAACCGGCCAAGGCACCCAAAACCCAATGTCGTTCCACAACCATGTGGCACTCCCTGTTCTAATTATGGATTGGGGGAGCCCGCATTATCTGGCTTGTCTTGTAACATTGGCAACCACTGGGTTACATCCTGGTGCCTGAAAATGTAACGACAGATGAAAAAAACGGCCGCCGAAGCGACCGTTTTTCAAACTGTTTGGCTTATTCCTTGATCAGGAACTCTTCCAGAGAGTGGCCAGCGTCCAGCTTCTCTTTGATGGCCTTGGGGGTACGGCCCTGGCCGGTCCAGGTGATGTGCTCGCCATCAACGGTGATTTCATATTTCGGCGGACGCGGAGCGCGCTTTTTACGCGGCGCAGCTTCGGAGATAACATTCAGCTCATCCAGGCTGATGCCGTCTTCGGCCAATTGCTTACGGATGGCTTCAATCTTGGCCAGACGCTCGGCATTGGCAGCATTTTCCGCAGCCAGTTCTTCTTCGCGCTCTTCCGCAATCTTTTGCATCTTTTCGATGACTTCGTTCAGCTCGTCGAGGGTCAGAGCTTTTAATTGCGCTTTCAGACGACGGCCGTGGGTCAGGATTTCAAGAAACTCTGCCATATTGCTTAAACCTTTTGATGAACAAAACAGGGGGGTATTAAATACTTCCACCTGATTATAATAGCGCCATTTGAAAATGAAAGTGCATTTTTTGTCGAAAACTTATAAGTCATAAAAAACCAAATTGGTTCCCGAATAGCGCCGCAAAATTCAGGCTGGATTCAACCTTGTTATCAAATTGGATAACTCTCGATTATCGGTGCTTAGTCTTCAATCAATATATCTATATAGCGGTTAAAAGCCCGTCAGAACGGGGGTCGCTGGCCATCGTGGCTTATGTTGACGTTTACGTTAACAGAAAGTAGAGTGAGGCCAGGATTGCGGCACTGTGCCGGTACGCAATAAGGACTGACAATGAAGATTCTCGTTCCCGTTAAACGGGTGGTGGATGCGAATGTAAAAGTTCGCGTCAAGGCGGATGAAACCGCCGTTGAGCTGGCCAACCTCAAGATGGCTCTGAACCCCTTCTGCGAGATCGCTGTTGAAGAAGCAGTGCGTCTGAAAGAGCAGGGTAAGGCTACCGAAGTGGTGGTGGTTTGTATTGGTCCCAAGGCCGCGCAGGAACAGTTGCGTACCGCCATGGCGCTGGGTGCCGATCGCGCCATTCAGGTGGAAACCGATGAAGATCTGGTGCCCCTGTCCATCGCCAAGCTGCTGAACGCCATTGTGCAGAAAGAGCAGCCTGAGTTGGTTCTGCTGGGTAAGCAGTCCATCGATGGCGACAACAACCAGACCGGCCAGATGTTGGCGGCCCTGATGGGCGTTGGTCAGGCGACGTTCGCTTCTCAGGTCTCCGTCGTGGATGGTGGCGTTGAAGTGATTCGTGAGATTGATGGCGGGCTGCAAACCCTGCGTCTGGGCCTGCCCGCAGTGATCACCGCTGATTTGCGCCTGAATGAACCCCGCTATGCCTCCCTGCCCAACATCATGAAAGCCAAGCGTAAGCCGCTGGAAACCTTGACCGTTGAGGAACTGGGTGTGTCACTGGGCCAGCACCAGAAAGTGCTCAAGGTGGCCGCACCCAGTGAGCGTCAGGCCGGCGTGATGGTGGGCTCCGTTGAGGAGTTGGTTGAGAAGCTGAAAAACGAAGCGAAGGTGGTGTGATGGCGATTCTGGTTATTGCAGAGCTGGATACCCAGCTTAAAGCGGACACGGCCAAGGCAGTGAATGCCGCCAAGCAACTGGGTGGTGATGTGCACCTGCTGGTGGCCGGTCATCAGGTGGAAGCGGCGGCGCAGGCTGCGGCGGTACTGGATGGCGTCAGTCAGGTGCTGGTGGCGGACGATGCCCGCTTCGAACATGGCCTGGCAGAAAACCTGGCTGACCTGGTGGTAAGCCTGGGCCGCGATTACACCCATATCCTGGCCGCGGCTTCCGCCCAGGGGAAAGACCTGCTGCCTCGTGCCGCAGCGCTGCTGGATGTGTCGATGCTGTCTGATGTGGTCAGCGTGGAGTCTGACGATACGTTCGTGCGTCCTATCTACGCCGGAAACGCCCTGGCGACCGTTCAGTCCCTGGACGCCATCAAGGTGATGACCATCCGTACCGCGGCGTTTGACGCGGTCGGTGAGCAGGCTCCGGCGGCCATCGTGGCGGCCAGCGGCGGCGACGATGTGGGTCTGAGCCAGTTTGTGGGCCTGGAGCGCATTGAGTCTGAGCGTCCGGAGCTGGGTGCGGCCCGAGTGGTGGTTTCCGGTGGCCGTGGCCTGGGCAGCGGTGAAAACTTTGCCCTGATTGAAGCTCTGGCGGATACCCTGGGTGGCGCGGTAGGTGCTTCCCGTGCGGCGGTGGATGCCGGCTATGTGCCCAACGATTATCAGGTGGGTCAAACCGGTAAGATCGTGGCGCCGGAACTGTACGTGGCGGTGGGCATCTCCGGCGCGATTCAGCATCTGGCTGGCATGAAGGATTCCAAGGTGATCGTCGCGATCAACAAGGATCCGGAAGCGCCCATCTTCCAGGTAGCGGACTACGGCCTGGAGGCAGACCTGTTCGAGGTTCTGCCTAAGCTGACCGAACAGCTGGCCTAAGCCAGTTCATGCTCCCGCTCTGTGAGCTGGGTCACAAAATGGCGGCGTTCTCTGGCGAATCCCCTCGCCAATGTGGTTAGAATGCCGCCGTTGTATTACCGCACGAGGTAATGCAACTGCCTAAGAAAGGTAGAGGCGCACCGCCTATCAGTAGTCCGGAGTAGGGTGATTCCCGTTTATCCCGGAGGAAAGGAGTCGGTGCCGAAGTGCGTCGGGCGTCATCCCGCCGTGCTGGGGTCGTATCGAACAGGTACGACACTGCCATAGTAATCTCTGTCAGGATGACAGCAGTGGGTTTACTATGGAGCGCTACTGAAAGGACGGTGGATCACTTCTCATATCCCCCCGCGGTGTCATGCCGTGTCAGTTGCCTCCATCTCATAACGACGACAATAAAGATGGTTTCCATGCAATTCGCCGAAACGGCGTACGCGCTGCTGCCCCCGGTAGTAGCGATTCTGATGGCGGTGTTCACCCGCCGTGTTCTGCTTTCTCTCGGTGTCGGGATTTTGCTGGGTGCGCTGATGCACAACGGCTTTGCCCCGATGGCCACCCTGGCCGACATCGGTGACCGAGTGGTCGGCCTGGTGATCGACGACGGTGCCCTGGAGTCCTGGAATGTGCCGCTTATCGGCTTCCTGTTTGTTCTGGGCATGACCATCGCGGTGATCAACGTCACCGGCGCTGCCAAGGCCTTTGCCCACTGGGCCCGCAAGCGCGTGAAAACCCGCCGCGATGCGCGTCTGATGACCATGATGCTCGGCTTTGTCATCTTTATTGATGACTATTTCAACACCCTGGCAGTGGGCTCTGTGGCCAAGCCGGTGGCGGACGATCACAAGATCTCCCGTGAAGAGCTGGCTTACGGTGTGGATTCTACGGCCGCACCGGTTTGTGTGATGGCGCCGATCTCCTCCTGGGGCGCCTACATTGTCGGCCTGATCGGTACCGTGTTCGCGGCCCGTGAAATCACCGAATTCAGCGCGCTGAACGCCTTCTTGCAGATGATTCCGATGAACCTCTACGCCCTGACAGCGCTGGGGCTGCTGGCGTGCGTGATCATCTTTAACCTGCAGATTGGCCCGATGGCCAAGGCGGCTCAGCGTGCTACCGACACCGGTGAGCTGTGGGACGACAGCAAGGGTCTGCCGCCAGGTGCCGATCTGGACCTGCCGGAAGCGGACAACGGTTCCGTCTGGGGCTTGCTGCTGCCGATTCTGGCGCTGGTTGTGGCGTCCGTTTACTTTATGCTGGCCACCGGCGCGGCCAACCTGGGTGACGAGCCCTTCACCGTGATGGCGGCGCTGGAGAATACCGACACCACCATCGCTCTGTTCTACGCCGCGCTGGTGAGCCTGGCCGTAGCACTGGGCACGGCGCTGTATCAGAAGCTGGCGGCTGTGACCATCAGCAAGGCGCTGATCAGCGGTGCCAAGTCGATGCTGCCGGCGGTGTATATCCTGCTGTTCGCCTGGACCATTGCGGGTGTGATCCGTGACCTCGGCACCGGGACCTACCTGGCGTCTCTGGTGCAGAGCAACATGCCGATGTGGTGCCTGCCGGTGCTGATCTTCCTGCTCTCCGGTGTGACCGCATTTGCCACCGGCACCAGCTGGGGCACCTTCGCCATTATGCTGCCGATCGCCGCAGACATTGCCATCGCATCGGAAATGGCGATGCTGCTGCCGCTGATGGCCTCGGTGCTGGCCGGGGCGGTATTTGGTGACCACTGTTCACCGATCTCGGACACCACGGTGTTGTCCGGTACCGGAGCGGGCTGTCACCATATTGACCACGTGGCGACTCAGCTGCCTTACGCGGTGTCTGCTGCGGTGATTGCGGCCCTGGGTTACCTGGCCATTGGCATCACCCACTCCGCTCTGGCTGGCTTTGCCGTCAGCGCCATTGCACTGGTGGCCTGGGTGTTCGTGATGCGCGCCTACTGCGACCGCTCCATTGCGATGCCGAGTGCGTCACAGGCCTAAAGGTCAGCGTAAACCGGCGGTGGTTCCCACCGCCGGTTTTTTATAAACTGGCCGGAATGACTTTTTGGGGGTCCTGACTTGGCACAGCTCTACTTCTACTACTCGGCGATGAACGCGGGTAAATCCACCTCTTTGCTGCAATCGGCCTACAACTACCGTGAGCGTGGCATGGTGCCTCTGGTGCTGACTGCGGGGCTGGATGACCGTTACGGCATCGGCAAGATCACCTCCCGGATCGGACTGGAATCCGAGGCGTTGATCTACCGCAAAGAGGACAACCTGGTGGAGCTGATCAAGGGCGAGCTGGCCAAGGGTTCTGTGCATTGCATCCTGGTGGATGAGAGCCAGTTCCTGACCAAACTGCAGGTTCAGCAGCTGACCCACATCGTCGATACACTGGACATTCCGGTGCTGTGCTACGGCCTGCGAACCGATTTCCAGGGCGAGCTGTTTGAGGGCGCGCAATATCTGCTGGCCTGGGCGGACAAGCTGGTGGAGCTGAAAACCATCTGCCACTGCGGCCGCAAGGCGAACATGGTGGTGCGCATGGATGAACAGGGCAACCCGGTTCGCGATGGCGATCAGGTTCAGATCGGCGGCAACGACAGCTACGTGTCGATGTGCCGGACACACTTCCGCCAGTTGGTGTGGGAATAAGCCGAGCCGACATCAGAAAAGCCGCCTTTCAGGGCGGCTTTTTTGTGGTGACGCAAGACGGTAAAGGGCGAATTAAAGGCGCCAGTCCATCACCATATTCAGGAAGGTTTCATTACGGTGGACGGCGGGCTCGCTGCTGAGTAATGCCTGGCAACGGGTATTGGCGTAGACCATCTCGACGGTCAGACCCAGTCCGGTCTGAAAGCGATACTCGGTGGCGAGGTTGGCGCCCCAAATCTGGGTTCGTCCATTAAGGCGCTCTGACGCCCCCGGCTGTTCTGACGATTGCCACTGGCCATTGAGTCGGCCGAAACGGTAATACGGCCCACCGTAAATCAGCCAGCCCGCACTGGGACGATGGCCGAGGATCCAGGCGACGTCGTACAGTGCCAGGTCCATTTGCCACAGGTCCTGGTCCGCGCTGGCGCAGAAGGTGCACGCCATAAACTGGTCGCTGTTGGTGTGCTCGACGGCGATGCTTACGGCCTGAGGCCAGTTCCCCAGGGCTTCGTTTTCGGCGTAGCTGCCGGAAAATTGGTACTTCAGGCTGTAACGACTGGCATTGCCGGCGCTCGCTGCCCCAAACTCCACGCCGTTGCCCAGGCTTAACCCCAGCCGGCCAAGCAGGTCGCTCTCAACCTCCTCAATCACCTGCCCGGCGTCCAGCGTGACTTCCCGGGCGTTCACCTTGCCCAGTCCGACGCTGGGGCGCAGTGCCCGGCCGTCCACCTCCGGGCGGTCCATCCGGAAGTGCTGCGGTGCCATGACGGTGGAGGCTGCACAGCCGGACAGCAGCAGACTGATGCCGATGCCTGTAATCCAGTGCCACATTGAATTGATTTCCCTGTCGCTGATAGGGAGAGGCGATGGTCAGGGTCTCTCCATGGGTTCACTAATGGAAAGCGACCAGGGTGGAGGAAAAACGTACTGTGTTTCGCTACGCCGGAAGGCCCGCAGCCGGAGAAAAAACGCCCCGCAATGCGGGGCGTTCTCTTTGGGGGGAGTGTTAACCCCGTTGCGCCGTTAATTGGCACAGCCGGACAATCACCTTCACTGCTTTTTCCATCCCCTCCAGGGTGATGTATTCGTGTTTGCCGTGGAAGTTATCACCGCCGGTAAAGATATTGGGGCAGGGCAGGCCCTTATGGGAAAGTACCGCGCCGTCGGTACCGCCACGGATCGGTTTGATGATGGGCTGCACATCGCAGTCGATCATCGCCTGTCTCGCCAGCTCAATAATGTGCGGATGCGGCGCCACTTTGGCTTTCATGTTCTGATAGCCTTCCTCCCACTCCAGGCGGCAAGGGTGACCCTGTGCGTTAACGCGGGCCACCAGGGTTTCCAGCCATTGCTGGCGCGCCGCCAGCCCCTCTTGCTCGAAGTCCCGGACGATGTAGTTCAGGCTGGCTTCAGCGGTGCCCCCCTGGATCCCGGTAAGGTGGAAGAAGCCTTCATACCCTTCGGTGGTTTCTGGAGTTTGGTCGGTGGGCATTTCGGCATGGAATCGGGTGGCCAGGGTCAGGGCATTCACCAGTTTGCCCTTGGCACTGCCGGGGTGGACAGAGTTACCGCTGATCACGATACGGGCGCTGGCGGCGTTGAAGTTTTCGAACTCCAATTCGCCCACCGGCCCACCGTCCACGGTGTACGCCCACTCCGCATCGAAACGCAGCAGGTCAAAGCGATCGGCCCCCCGGCCAATCTCTTCATCCGGGGTAAAGCCAATGCGGATGGGGCCGTGCTCAATCTCGGGGCAGTCCTGCAGGGTGGCGATGGCGGTCAGGATCTCCGCGATGCCCGCCTTGTTGTCGGCACCGAGCAAAGTGCGGCCGTCGGTGGTGATCAGGGTCTGGCCCACCAGAGTTTTCAGCGCGGGATACTGTTCCGGGTTCAGTTGCTCGCCTTCGGCACCCAGAGCGACGATCTGTCCGTCGTAGTCGGGGATCACCTGCGGGCGAACATCCTGGCCGCTGGCATCCGGTGCGGTGTCCATATGGGCGATAAAGCCGATGGCGGGAATCAGTCGGTCGGTGTTGGCGGGCAGCGTGGCCATCAGGTAGCCGTGCTTATCCAGATGGACGTCACTCAGCCCCATCGCCTTCAGCTCCTCATACAGCGCCCTGGCCAGCGTGAGTTGGCCCGGCGTGCTGGGGCAGTTGCTGCTGCTGGCATTGGATTGGGTGTCAAAGGTGACGTAGCGCAGGAAGCGGTCAAGCAAGCGGTTCATGGTGGCCTCTTAACAACAAAGAAGCGGTCCATTATGCGACCTTTACCCGTCCCTCAGCGTGGAGTGGATCACAAAAAATGCCGCCCATATCGGGCGGCATTGTCGGGTCCGGAAAGGTGGACTTATTCGGGGAAGCTCATCTCCGGTACGTGTTCCGGCACCACCAGTTCACCGGCGGTTTTGCTGACGATCTCCTCGACGCTCACGCCCGGGGCGCGCTCCACCAGATGGAACTTGCCATCGCGGATCTCGATGTAAGCGAGGTCCGTCACCACCTTATTGATGCAGCCCGCGCCAGTCAGCGGCAGGGTGCATTGTGGCAGCAGCTTGGAGTTACCGCGCTTATCGGCGTGGGTCATGGTGACAATAATGTTGTCCGCGCCGGCCACCAGATCCATGGCACCCCCCATCCCTTTGACCAGCTTGCCCGGGATCATCCAGGAAGCGATATTGCCGTGGACGTCCACTTCAAACGCACCCAGAACGGTCAGGTCGACATGACCGCCCCGAATCATGGCGAAGGACTCGGCGGAGTTGAAAATGGACGCGCCGGTGATGGCGGTGACGGTCTGCTTACCGGCATTGATCATATCGGCGTCCACCTCCTCCTCGGTGGGGAAGGGGCCCATGCCGAGCAGGCCGTTCTCCGATTGCAGCATCACCTGCATTCCGTCCGGGACGTAGTTGGCCACCAGAGTGGGAATGCCGATCCCCAGGTTGACGTAGTAGCCATCCTGAAGCTCGCGGGCCACGCGCATGGCCAGTTGTTCGCGACTGAGTGCCATGGTGACCTCCTTATCCCTGTCGTACGGTGCGTTGTTCGATGCGCTTCTCAAAGCGGCCCTGGATCACCCGGTTCACGTAGATGCCGGGGGTGTGGATCTGGCTGGGATCCAGTTCGCCGGGCTCGACGATCTCCTCCACTTCCACCACGGTGATTTTGCCGGCGGTGGCCGCCATCGGGTTGAAGTTTTGCGCGGTGTGGCGGTAAATCACGTTGCCGAAACGGTCCGCTTTCCAGCCTTTGACGATGGCGAAATCTCCGGTAATGGACGGCTCGAGGATATAGTTGCGGCCATTGAACTCGCGCACCTCTTTGCCTTCGCCCACGGGCGTGCCGTAACCGGTGGCGGTAAAGAAGGCGGGAATGCCTGCGCCACCGGCGCGCATCTTCTCCGCCAGAGTGCCCTGAGGCGTCAGTTCCACCTCCAGCTCCCCGGAAAGCAGTTGCTGCTCAAACAGGGCGTTTTCACCCACGTAGGAGGCGATCATCTTTTTGATCTGGCGGTCTTCCAGCAGCAGGCCCAGGCCAAAGCCGTCCACACCCGCGTTGTTGGATACCACGGTGAGATCCCGGGTGCCCATCTGTTTGATCCGGGCGATCAGCCCTTCGGGAATGCCGCACAGACCGAAGCCCCCGGCGATGATGGTCATGCCATCGGTCAGCCCGGCCAGGGCCTCCTCGTAACTGCCGACCACTTTGTCGAATCCAGACATCCTTATTCTCCGCTTCCTGACTGTACGTTGCACCGGCCGCTGAGGGCCTGCGCCACTTTGGAACCATTGCTGCGGCCCAGCCGCTGACTGATTTGATTGCCTGCTGCCACCAGGCGGTCAAGGTCCACCCCATGGCGGATCCCCAGACCATTCAGCAGGTAGACCAGATCTTCGGTGGCCAGGTTTCCGCTGGCCCCTGCGGCATAGGGGCAACCGCCAAGACCGGCCACCGCACTGTCGATGGTGCTGACCCCCAGCTCCAGACAGGCCAGCACATTGGCCAGTGCCTGACCGTAGGTATCGTGGAAATGCAGTGCCAGTGCGTTCATCGGCACCCGGGCAGCGACCGCTTCCAGCATCGCCACCGCCTTATCCGGGGTGCCGATGCCGATGGTGTCGCCCAGCGAGATCTCGTGGCAACCCATGGCGTACAGGGCGTGAGCCACTTCCGCCACCTTGGCGGGGGCAACGGCGCCCTCGTAAGGGCAACCCAGCACGCAGGAAACGTAGCCGCGCACCGGTATGGCGGACTCTTCCGCGGCCACCATCACCGGTTCAAACCGGGCCAGAGACTCCGCCACCGAACAGTTGATGTTCTTTTGGCTGAACGCTTCCGATGCCGCACCAAATACCGCCACTTCCATGGCCCCTGCGGCGTCCGCCAACTCAAAGCCCTTCAGGTTGGGGGTCAGAGCGGAGTAGGTGACGCCGGGGTGGCGCTCGATCGCCTCAAACAGGGCATCGGAACCGGCCATCTGCGGAACCCATTTGGGGGAGACAAAGCTGCCCGCTTCGATATGGCGCAGGCCGGTCCCGGAGAGGGCGTTGACCAGCTCGATGCGGTGCGCCAGCGTGACGGCCGCTTCGTTCTGCAGGCCGTCCCTTGGGCCGACTTCGACAATCTTGACCTCGCGAGGCCTCATTCGGACGCCTCCTGTTCCAGCGCGACCAGCGCGGTGCCATCGGTGACCTGCGCCCCTTCGCTGAAGGGCAGGGCAGTCACGATGCCGTCAAACGGTGCGCTGATGGTGTATTCCATCTTCATCGCTTCCATCACCACCAGGGCCTGCCCGCTGCTGACGCTGTCGCCCACGGCAACCAGATTGGCCACCAGCGTACCGTTCATCGGCGCCTGCAGCGCCTTGTCGGCATCGCCCTGGCTCTGTTTGCCCTGATGCCTCACCTGGGCAAAGCGCAGTGGGCCGCCGGGCAACAGCACGGTGATGCCCTGCTCATCGCGGTGGCAGGACCAGCTCTTAAGGTGGCCATTCAGCTCCAGGCGGAGACGGTCACCGCTCTCGACCAGCGCCAGCTGTGCCGGCAGACCGTTCAGCTCGGTTTGCCAGCCGTGGTCGTGGGCAGTAAGCAGAATGGAGTAGCGATCGCCGTGCTCATCTTCCAACAGGATCTGAGCCCGGGCCGGGGCATTCAGGCGGAAGCCGACCGGAACATCGCCGCCATCGGACTCGCCCAGCAGGCTCAGGGCCACCGCCCAGGCGGCGGGCCAGGCGTCCTGACTGGGGGCCAGCAGTTGATCGCTGTGGACCTCAATAAAGCCGGTGTGCAGCTCTTCGGCAGCAAACGCGGGATGGTCGGTAATGCGGTGCAGGAACGGCAGGTTGGTGGTGATGCCGGCCAGTTCGCACTGGCCCAGCGCCTGCACCATCCGGCGGATCGCCATCGGACGGTCATCGCCGTAGCAGATCAGCTTGGCGATCATCGGGTCGTAATAGGCGGTAATGGCGTCGCCTTCTACCACGCCGGTATCGATGCGTACCCCTTCCCCCTGCGGCCAGCGCAGGCGAGCCAGGGTGCCGGTGGCAGGCAGAAAGTCGCGTTGCGGGTCTTCGGCGTAAAGGCGCACCTCAACGGCGTGGCCGCGAATCGAAATCTGCTGCTGAGTCAGGGGAAGGCACTCGCCGGCCGCCACCTGAAGCTGCCAGGCCACCAGATCCTGGCCGGTCACCAGCTCAGTAACCGGGTGCTCCACCTGCAGGCGGGTGTTCATCTCCATAAAGTAGAAACGGCCCTGATCATCCACCAGGTATTCCACGGTGCCAGCGCCCAGGTAATCGATGGCCTTGGCGGCTTTGACTGAGGCTTCCCCCATCTCGGCGCGTAATGCGTCAGACAGGCCCGGTGCCGGGGCTTCCTCCACCACCTTCTGGTGGCGGCGCTGGATTGAGCAATCCCGATCAGAGAGATACACCGCGTTGCCGTGAGCATCGGCAAACACCTGCACCTCGACATGACGGGGGGCCGTCAGGTAACGCTCCAGCAGCAGCTGGTCGTTACCAAAGGCGCTTTGCGCTTCGCGACGAGCGGTGGCCAGGGCGGCGGCGAGTTGGTCAGCCTGTTCGACGATGCGCATCCCTTTGCCACCGCCACCAAAGGCGGCTTTAACCAGCAAGGGGTAGCCGATTTTTTCTGCTTCCTCAGTCAGCCGGGCATCGGACTGGTCGTCACCGTGGTAGCCGGGCAGCATCGGCACGCCAGCCTTCTCCATGATCGCCTTGGCGGCGCTTTTGGAGCCCATCTTAGCGATGGCGTCCGCACGAGGGCCGATAAAGGTGATGCCCGCCGTGGCGCAGGCCTCGGCAAACTCCGGATTTTCAGACAGGAAACCGTAGCCCGGATGAATGGCGTCACAACGGGACTGCTTGGCGACTTCCAGCAGCAGTTCGGTATTCAGATAGGACAGTCGGGCCTCTGCCGGACCCAGACGAAAGGCTTCGTCGGCCATCGCCACATGGCGGGCGTGACGGTCCGCGTCGGAGTACACCGAGACGGTGGCGATGCCCAGATGGCGACAGGTGTCGATCACCCGGCAGGCGATTTCGCCACGGTTGGCGATCAGGACTTTCTTAATGTTCATTGGGCCTCCTGCCGCTGCGGGTTGTCCTTGGATTGCCAGTTGGGGGCACGTTTGTCGAAAAAGGCCTGAAGGCCTTCCTGACCCTCCGGGGTGACCCGGATGGCGGCGATGCGCTGTGCGGTGTCTTCCACCAGGGCATCATCAATGGGCGCATTGGCCACGCGCTCAAGCAGGGATTTGCAGGCGCGCAGGGCTTGTGGGCCATTGCCCAGCAGCGCCTGAATCAGCGGCTCGGCCGCTTCGGCCGGCTGCTCTGCCACTTCATGGACCAGCCCCAGGGCCTTGGCCTGGTTGCCGTCAAAGCGCTCAGCCGTCAGGGCGTAGCGGCGCATCTGGCGGACACCAATGGCACGGCTGACGTAAGGGCTGATGGCGGAGGGGATCAAGCCCAGTTTCACTTCTGACAGGCAAAACAGACTGCCCGGTTGCGCCACCACAATGTCGGCACAGGCGATCAGACCCAGGGCGCCACCAAAGGCGGCACCCTGCACCAGTGCCAGCACCGGGACCGGCAGGGTATCCAGGGTATGCATCAGCACCGCCAACTGGCGGGCATCGGCCAGATTGGCTTCGGCGTCCATGGCGGCCTGGGCCTTCATCCAGCCCAGGTCGGCACCGGCGCAGAAGTGCTTGCCATTGGCGTCCAGCACCAGCAGGCTGAGTTCACTATTGGCGGCCACCACGTTGAGGGCATGGAGCAGCTCAGCGATGGTACCGGCGTTAAAGGCGTTGTGCTTATCCGGCCGGTTCAGGGTCAGGCGGGCCAGCCGCCCCTCCTGATTCAGTTCGATGTATTGGTAATCCATGGTTTACATCCTGAAGACGCCGAAGCGGGTCGGGGTGGCCGGGGCGTTCATCGCCGCAGACAGAGCAAGGCCGACCACGTCCCGGGTCTGAGCCGGGTCGATGATGCCGTCATCCCACAGTCGGGCGCTGGCGTAGTAGGGGTGGCCCTGACGCTCATACTGCTCAACGATGGGGGCTTTAAAGGCTTCCTGTTCTTCGGCAGGCCACTCAATGCCTTTCTTGGCCAGCTGGTCGGCTTTAACCTGGGCCAGCACGTTACCGGCCTGCTCGCCGCCCATTACCGAGATGCGGGTGTTGGGCCAGCTCCACATCAGGGTGGGGTCAAAGGCGCGGCCGCACATGCCGTAGTTGCCGGCGCCATAACTGCCGCCAATCACTACGGTGAACTTCGGCACCGTGGCGCAGGACACCGCGGTCACCAGTTTGGCACCGTGTTTGGCGATCCCTTCGTGTTCGTACTTCTGGCCCACCATAAAGCCGGTGATGTTCTGCAGGAACAGCAACGGAATGCCGCGCTGGCAGCACAGTTCGATAAAGTGCGCGCCCTTCTGAGCGGACTCGGAAAACAGGATGCCGTTGTTGGCCAGAATGCCGATGGGGTAACCGTGCAGGCGGGCAAATCCGCACACCAGAGTGCTGCCGAAACGGGCTTTAAACTCGTCAAAGTCGGAATCGTCGACGAGCCGGGCGATCACTTCGCGCACCTCAAACGGCTGCTTTAGATTGGTGCCGACAATGCCGTACAGCTCTTTGGCGTCGAAGCGGGGCGGCTTCACCGGGGAACGAACCAACGGGTTGGCTTTCTGGTGATTGAGGCGTGACACCGCCTGACGGGCCAATTGCAGCGCATGCTGGTCGTTATCCGCCAGATGGTCCGCCACACCGGAAATCTCGGTATGAACGCGGCCACCGCCCAGGTCTTCGGCGCTGATCTCTTCGCCGGTGGCGGCTTTCACCAGCGGCGGGCCAGCCAGAAAGATGCTGGCCTGCTCTTTCACCATAATGGACTCGTCCGCCATCGCCGGCACATAAGCGCCACCAGCGGTACACAGGCCCATCACCACGGCGATCTGGGGGATGCCTTGTGCAGACATCTGGGCCTGGTTAAAGAAGATGCGGCCAAAGTGGTCACGGTCCGGGAACACTTCGTCCTGACGGGGCAGGAAGGCACCGCCGGAATCCACCAGATAGATGCAGGGCAGGTGGCAGCGACGGGCGATCTCCTGGGCACGCAGGTGCTTTTTGACGGTCAGCGGATAGTAGGTGCCGCCTTTTACGGTGGCGTCGTTGGCAATGATCATGCACTCAACGCCACTGACCCGGCCGATGCCGGCAATCACACCGGCAGCGGGGACGTCGTCCTCGTAGCATTCAAACGCGGCCATCTGGCCAATCTCGAGGAAGGGGGTGCCCACGTCCAGAAGTTGTTCGACGCGTTCACGGGGCAGCAGTTTTCCGCGGCTGGTGTGGCGCTCGCGGGCGACGTCGGTACCGCCGGGCAGGATGGCGGCGAGTTTGGTTTGCAGGTCGGCCACCAGTTCGGCCATGGCGTCATGACGCAGCCGGAAGGCACCGTCATGGACATTGATGGTGGAATGCAGTTGGGTCACAGTCTGGTTCCCTGTCTTAAGCGACTGGAAAGGCCGGCGATGCCGCCGGCCCCGGTACGGATCAGCGGATCTCGTGCATCAGCTCCCGGCCGATCAGCCAGCGGCGGATCTCCGAAGTGCCGGCGCCAATCTCGTAGAGTTTGGCGTCACGCAGCAGACGGCCGGTGGGGTATTCATTGATGTAACCGTTGCCGCCCAGCAGCTGAATTGCGTCCAGGCTGATCTGCGTCGCCATCTCGGCGCTGTAGAGGATGGCGCCAGCGGCGTCTTTGCGGGTGGTCTCGCCGCGGTCACAAGCGGCGGCGACGGTATAGACGTAGCTTCGGGCGGCGTTGGCGCGGGTGTACATGTCCGCCAGTTTGCCCTGCACCAGCTGGAAGTTGCCGATGGGCTGGCCAAACTGCTCACGTTGGCCAACGTAGTCCATTACGCTGTCCATGGCCGCGGCCATGATCCCCAGGGGGCCGCCGGAGAGCACTACGCGCTCATAGTCCAGGCCGCTCATCAGGACTTTGACGCCATTGCCTTCACCGCCAAGGATGTTCTCAGCGGGCACTTCGCAGTTCTCAAACACCAGCTCACAGGTGTTGGAGCCGCGCATGCCCAGCTTGTCCAGCTTCTGGGCCTGACTGAAGCCCGGGAAGTCGCGCTCCACGATAAAGGCGGTGATCCCTTTGGAGCCGGCATCCGGGTCGGTTTTGGCGTAAATCACATAGGTGTGGGCATCGGGACCGTTGGTGATCCACATCTTGTTGCCGTTGAGGATGTACTTGTCGCCGTCTTTGCGGGCGGTCAGTTTCATCGAGACCACATCGGAACCGGCGCCGGGTTCGCTCATCGCCAGGGCGCCGATGTGTTCACCGCTGACCAGCTTGGGCAGGTAACGGGCCTTCTGCTGCTCATTGCCGTTTTTCACGATCTGATTGACGCAGAGGTTGGAGTGGGCGCCGTAGGAGAGGCCCACGGAAGCGCTGGCGCGGGAGATCTCCTCCATTGCCACAACGTGGGCCAGGTAGCCCATATCGGCACCGCCGTACTGTTCCGGTGCGGTGATGCCCAGCAGCCCCATCTCACCCAACTGAGTCCAAAGCTCGTTGGGGAAGGCATTTTCCCGGTCGATGTCGGCGGCTCGTGGGGCAATCTCGCCCTGAGCAAATTCCCTCACCGCATCGCGCAGCATGTCCACGGTCTCACCGAGACCGAAGTTGAATCGTCCTAGATACATTCGCTTCTCCCCTTGTGCGAATCGGCCCGCCTGGCCTTTGAGCGATGGTTGTTATTTTTTGATCGCTTCCAGAGCCTGGCGGCATTGGTTTTCTGCGGAGGTGAGCTCCATCATGATCACTTTGATGTCATCCATCTGCAGCTGCAGATCGCGCTTTTTCTCTTCAATCAGGTCCAGCATGGTGCTCAGTTGGGTCTGGCTGGAACGGTCAGCGTCGTACAACTCAAACAGACGACCGGTTTCCGCCAGCGAAAAGCCCAGACGCTTGCCACGAAGAATCAGCTTAAGACGGACCCGGTCCTGCAGGCTGTAGATGCGGGTCTGACCCCGGCGCTTCGGCTTGAGCAGGCCCTGATCCTCATAAAAGCGGATGCTGCGGGTGGTGATGTCAAATTCCCGCGCCAGCTCGCTGATGGAATAGGTGGCTTGTGAACCTTTGGTCATGGTGCTCCCGTACGGATGACATTTTTCGTCACCTTATATGAAGTTTACGTAAAGGTAAAGTTAGCCCCCGGGGCACCCTCCCGCCAGCGCCCGGTAGCCATAGGTCTAATGGGGATTTCTCCGGTGCCCTGCTAAAACCGGGACACACCCGTGTTTCGGTGAATGGAGGCAACCAGGATGGCGATCAGAACATTACAGGCAAAGGCCAAGTCAGACCCGCAGGGGTTTTGGGGCGAGGCAGCGGAAGGGATCCATTGGGACGCCCCATGGCAGACGGTGCTGGACGACAGCGCGGCGCCACTCTATCGCTGGTTTGCCGGCGGGCAACTGAACACCTGCTACAACGCCGTGGATCGTCATGTGGAAGCCGGCTTCGGTGATCAGGTGGCCATCCAGTACGACAGCCCGGTAACGGACACCGCTTATGCCATCACTTACGCCGAGTTGCAGGCCCAGGTGGCCCGACTGGCGGGTGCGCTGAAAGCGGAAGGGGTGGAGAAGGGCGACCGGGTGGTGATCTACATGCCGATGGTGCCGGAAACCGCTTACGCCATGTTGGCCTGTGCCCGGCTTGGCGCCATCCACTCTGTGGTGTTCGGGGGCTTTGCCGCTGCCGAACTGGCGACCCGAATTGATGACGCCAAGCCCAAGTTGGTGCTGTCCGCCTCCTGCGGCATTGAACCTTCCGGGGTGGTGCCCTACAAGCCGCTTCTGGATAAAGCCCTGACGCTGACGGAACACCGCGTGTCGTGCTGTCTGATTCTGCAACGTCCTCAGTGCCAGGCGGAGTTGACGGCCGGACGGGATAAGGATTGGCATGCCGCCCAGCAGGGGGTGGAGCCGGCACAGTGCGTACCGGTGGCCGCCACGGACCCGCTCTACATTCTCTATACCTCCGGCACCACCGGCACACCCAAGGGCGTCGTTCGCGACAACGGTGGCCATGCGGTGGCGCTGAAGTGGTCGATGAAAGCGATCTACAACATTGAGGCTGGCGACACCTTCTGGGCGGCCTCGGACGTGGGCTGGGTGGTGGGCCACTCCTACATTGTTTATGGCCCGCTGCTGGCCAGGGCCACCACAGTGCTGTACGAAGGGAAGCCGGTGGGCACGCCGGACCCCGGTGCCTTCTGGCGGGTGATTGAGCAGTATCAGGTCAAAAGCTTCTTTACCGCCCCTACGGCGATCCGTGCCATCAAGCGGGAAGACCCAAACACCGAGTATCTGAGCCGCTACAACATCAGCTGTCTGAAGGCACTCTATCTCGCCGGTGAGCGTTGTGACCCCGACACCCTTAACTGGGCGATGGACACCCTGAAAGTGCCGGTGGTGGATCACTGGTGGCAGACCGAGACCGGCTGGGCCATCTGCGCCAATCCGCTGGGGATAGAACCGCTGCCGATTAAGGCCGGCTCCCCCTCACTGGCGGTGCCGGGCTACCAGGTTGAGGTGCTGGATGAGGAGGGTGAGGCCGTGGCCGCCAATCAAAGTGGGGCCATTGCCATTAAGCTGCCGCTGCCTCCAGGCACCTTGCCCACCCTGTGGGGTGACGACCAGCGCTATATCGACAGCTACCTGAGCCGCTATCCCGGCTACTACCTGACCGGCGATGCGGGCTATCAGGATGAGGAGGGCTACCTCTACATCATGAGCCGCATCGACGACATCATTAATGTGGCGGGGCATCGACTCTCCACCGGTCGTTTCGAGGAGGTGCTGGCTCAGCATCCGGCGGTGGCGGAAGTGGCCGTTATCGGCGTGGCTGACAAGCTTAAAGGGCAGGTGCCGCTGGGTTTGGTGGTGCTGAAAACCGGGGTGGAGATGGCGGAGTCCGAGCTGTATCAGGAACTGATCAGTCTGGTGCGCAAGGAGATTGGCCCGGTGGCGGCGTTTAAGCTGGTGAGCGTGATCAGCAAGCTGCCCAAAACCCGCTCCGGTAAGATCCTGCGCGGTACCATGCGCAAGATTGCGGACAACCAGGACTACGTGGTGCCCGCGACCATCGAAGATCCGGCCGCACTCGACCTGGTGCATAACACCCTGGTGCGACTGGGTTATGGCCGGGGACGGGTCACCCCCTGAGCGGGAATATTCTGCGTCATAAAAAAAGCCCCCGAACGGGGGCTTTTTTATTGTCTGATGCATCAGGCCATCACGCGAGCGAGAATCAACCCGCCACTGCACATCAGGCTGTAGAGCAGCGTCAGTTGTGCGGTGCGGCCCAGCAGTGGGTTGAGCGCGGCACCCTCGGTTTCCTCGAAGGCGGTGGCCAACTTCACCGCCAGCGGCGCAGCAATGGCCGCCAGCAGCACCATCTGGCCCGGCAGTACGCCCATCAGCCAGCTCAGGGTAATGACCAGAAACGGCAACAGCACCAGGGCCCGGTAGAGCATGCGGGCGCTGTGCTGGCCGATGCGAACCGCCAGCGTTCGCTTGCCAGCCTGGGTATCGGTGACGATGTCACGGGTGTTGTTCACCAGCATAATGGCGGCGTTATACAGCCCTAACGTGCTGGCCAGGATCCAGACGGGCAGGTCGGTGTGGCCGGTCTGAATAAAGTACACGCCCACCACGGCCACCAGGCCAAAGTAGAGAAACGCCGCCACTTCGCCCAGTCCCAGCGAGGCGATGGGGTAGGGGCCGCCGGAGTAACCCAGCGCACCGGCCACCGCCAGTGCCGCCAGTACGGCAATGGGCCAGCCGCCGACGTAGATCAGGTACATCCCGACCGCCACCGCCAGCACCAGGCTCAGCGCCATGGCGTTACGTACCGCAGTGGGCGCCAGCAGACCCGCCTGGGTGACCCGGGTGGGGCCCAGTCGCTCTTCGGTATCCACACCGCTTTTAAAATCGAAATAATCGTTGGCGAGGTTCACGCCAATTTGCAGCAGCAGGCCACACAACATGGCGCAGCCGGCCACCAGCCAGGAGAACTGGCCCTGGTACCAGGCCAGCACATTGCCCAGCAGGAGAGGGCTGATCACCGCAGGCAGAGTACGGGGGCGGATCGCCATCAGCCAATATTGGAATCGCATTAATAACGCTTTACAAAAAAGGAGGCAGGTAGGCGGAGTTTAACCTGTTGATGGCAAAAAGACTCGGATCCCTCTCACGTAGGATCCCGAACAGAAGAAATGGCCTTTGCCCGGGCGATCACAGAAATTCCTGCCGCTATGGGCCACAGTGACAACATCTCGAACCAATACAGGCAACAGCACGTGATCCAATTTGTCGATCAGGTGATCCTGGTTACCGGCGCTGCCCGGGGCCTGGGTCGCGCATACACTCTTGCTCTGGCGGAGCGGGGTGCTCATGTTGTCGCGCTGGACCTGGGCTGCGACGCGGATGGCGAAGGCCGGGATTCCGCTTACCTTGATGACGTGGTGGACCTGGCTCATGACATGGGGGCCGACGTGATTGGCCACTGTGTCGATGTGCGTGACGAAGACGCATTAAAAGCGGTGATTCGCGACACCCTGGCGCGCTTTGGCCGCATTGATGGCCTGGTGTGCAATGCCGGTGTTCTGATCTGCCAGGAGGAGCTGGGTACCGATCTCGGCCTCTACCGTCGCCAGATGGAAAGCAATCATTTCTCGACTCTGGCCTGCATTCAGGCGGTCTGGCCGATCATGACGGAACAGGGCTACGGCCGCATCATGATCACCTCCGGTTTCTCAGCCCTGTATGGCGATGACCTGATGGCCGGGTATGCGGCGTCCAATGCCGCCAATATCGCCCTGATGCGAAGCCTGGCCCTGAAAGGCAAAGAGCAGGGCGTCCGCATCAATGCACTCTGTCCGGCCTGTTACAGCCGCCTGTCAAAACGCTGGGTGCTGCCGGAACAGGCGGATGAGATGACCCCGGATACCATCGTCCCGGCGATGATGTGGCTGATGTCGGCCAAAGCGCCCAATGGCGAAGTGATCACCGCGGGCGGTGGCCATTACGCGGTGGCTGGCGTGCAGGAGGGGGCCGGCCTTCGGCTGGCACCGGCGGAACGACGTCCCGAGACCCTGGCCAGCCTCTGGCCGAATCTGAAAGCCAGCCCCAGGAACCAAACCTACGGCAGCTTTGCCCAACGCCTGACCCGAACCATGCGCAGCGTGATCGAAGGGCGGTAGCATTTCGCCGCCTGAGGCAGTAGCGTATCCCCTTCTGTGAATTGATGATGCGGGATACGCGATGTCTGATACCCTCAATCGGCTGCTGGGGATCCTCTCTGTGGAGCAGCTGGAAGATGGCCTCTACCGTGGCCAGACCCTGGATCTCGGCTTCGGCCATCTGTTTGGTGGCCAGGTTCTGGGCCAGGCGCTGAGCGCCGCCAAGGAAACCGTGGCGGAAGAGCGTTCCGTCCACTCGTTCCACTCCTACTTTCTCCGTCCCGGTGATCTCTCCCGTCCTGTGGTTTATGAAGTGGAAAGCCTGCGGGATGGCGGCAGCTTCAGTGCCCGCCGGGTCAGCGCCATTCAGCATGGTCGCCCAATCTTCTACATGACCGCCTCCTTCCAGGGGGAAGAACCCGGTTTTGAGCACCAGGATGCGATGCCCCAGGTGCCGGGCCCGGAAGGCCTGCCCAATCAACACGACCTGGCCAAGGTGCTGGCGGACAAGCTGCCGAAAAGCCTGATGGAGCGCTACCTCGATAATGCGGCCATTGAGATGCGGCTGGTGGAGCAGATCGACCCCTTCCGTCCCAAAGCCACCGAGCCCAAGCGGTACGTCTGGATGCGTACACAGGGCAAACTGCCGGACGACCCACGCCTGCACCGGTATCTGCTGGCCTACGCCTCGGACTTCAACTTCCTGGTGACCGCATTGCAGCCCCATGGCCTCTCCTGGATGGACCCCCGCCTGAAGGTTGCGACCATCGACCACGCCATGTGGTATCACCGTCCGTTCCGCTTTGATGAGTGGGTGCTGTACGCCATTGACAGCCCTAACGCCACCAACAGCCGTGGTTTGGTGCGTGGCCAGTTCTTCAATCAGAACGGCGAGCTGATCGCCAGTGCGGTGCAGGAAGGGCTGATGCGTCAGCAGGAAAAAATCCCGAAAGTGTGAAGAGCATCACCGCCGTGCCCGGTTGCGGCACGGCGTTTTTTTGTTACATTGCCTCTCCCCGCCCTTCACAAGCGGGGAACTCGGATGAAGGTATCAGGAGAGTGGTGGCATCGCCGCCCGCCGAAGAAGTAAATCTTTCAGGCGTCGGGAAATCCCGATGAGGACTGGTACTGGACGAGCCTCTGGAGAGATCCATTGATTTGGACGCCGAAGGCGCAAGCGGCTTAGCCGTGAAACGCTCAGGCAAAAGGACAGAGGTGCTGAAAACCGCCATTACGCCGTTAATGGTGGACTGCACTGTTGCTGTATCTCGGGCGATCTGCCCGGTCCATCATGGTTTCTCCTCTTTGTGTAGTGAGTCGTCACACAGGAGGAAAAACACCCATGAACTCACTCGAAAACGCGTTAGCCACCCTCTCTTCCTGGGTCTGGGGCCCGCCGCTGCTGATCCTGCTGCTGGGTACCGGTCTCTATTTCACCTTGCGCCTTGGAATGCTTCAGTTGCGTGGTCTGCCGATGGCGCTGCGTCTGATGTTCCAGAAAAGTGGCAGTGCCGGTGACGTCAGCCGTTTCAGCGCGCTCTGCACCGCTCTGGCGGCCACCATCGGTACCGGTAACATTGTCGGTGTCGCGACGGCGGTTAAGCTGGGTGGCCCTGGTGCCTTGTTCTGGATGTGGCTGGCGGGTTTGCTCGGCATGGCCACCAAGTACGCTGAGTGCATGCTGGCGGTAAAGTACCGTCGCACTGATGAGCAAGGTGAGCAGGTGGGGGGGCCGATGTACTACATCGCCCACGGCACCGGCCTGACCTGGCTGGCCAAACTGTTTGCGGTGTTTACCCTGCTGGTGGCCTTCTTCGGCATCGGAACCTTCCCCCAGGTAAACGCCATCGTTGACGGCGCGCGCATCGCCTTTGCGATTCCCGATACCCTGACCATGGTGGCGCTGACCACACTGGTGGCGGCAGTGGTACTGGGGGGGATTAAGCGCATCGCGACGGTGGCAACCGCACTGGTGCCCACCATGGCGCTGGGCTACGTGGCAGCGTGTACGGCTCTGCTGGTGCTGAACTGGCAGGCGGTGCCGGGGGCTTTTGCACTGATCATCGAGTCCGCCTTTAATCCAGTGGCGGCCGGTGGCGGCTTTGCCGGCGCAACGGTGATGATGGCCATTCAGTTTGGTATCGCCCGAGGTGTGTTCTCCAATGAGGCGGGTCTGGGCAGTGCGCCGATGGCGGCTGCGGCGGCCAAGACCGATTCTCCGGTGGAGCAGGGACTGGTCTCCATGACCGGACCGCTGTTCGATACCCTGATCATCTGTACTTTGACCGGTCTGGCGCTGGTGATGAGTGGTGCCTGGCAGGGTGAAGCGGCGGGGGCAGCGATGACCTCTGAGGCCTTCAACACCGCACTCTCCTCCTTTATCGGTACCAAGATCATCACTTTGGCGCTGCTGTTCTTCGCTTTCACCACCATTCTGGGTTGGTGTTATTACGGTGAGCGTGCGGTGCTGTTCCTGATGGGCGAGCGTGGCCGTTACCCCTACCGTGTGATTTTTGTGGCGCTGGTGGCGGTGGGAGGCCTGCTGCACCTGGAGTTGATCTGGTTGCTGGCGGATGTGGTGAATGGCCTGATGGCGGTGCCGAACCTGATCGCGCTGTTGTTGCTGCGTAAGGAGATCCTGGCGGACACCCGGGCTTACCTGGCCGCAAAAGCCCGTACCGTAGCGGATCCACAGACCGCCTGACTTGAGGCAGGCTGAGCCGTTGTTTACACTGATGCGATGCGCATATTGGAGCCCTTTGGCAATGATTAAACGACTGCTTTGCCTGCTGTTTGTCCTCATCCTGAGCGGATGCGTCACCGTCAGCGAATCTGATGAGAAGTTCGTTCGGGTCAGTGGTGTGATCACCTATAAGGAAGCCACGCTGCTGCCGGAAGGGTCCAGGGTGGTGGTGGCGGTGATCGACGCCAAAACGCCGGGAGTGATTCTGACTCAGCGTGAGTTTGAGGTGGGTAAGTTGCCGGTGCCGTTTTTCTTCTCCATTCCCGAAGAGGTGGTGGATAAGAAAGCGGAGTACGTGGTGTGGGCAGCAATCCGGGTGAAAGGCCAGCCGATTCTGCAGAGCTACAACCGCTATCCGGTGATCAACAACAACAACTTCAGTGCCGAAGTGATGTTGCAACCCATCAGGCAATGATCGGCCTGACATCAAAACGCCCCGCAACCGCGGGGCGTTTTTGTTGTCATCCCTAAATCACCTCCTATGGAGGTGGTGATCGCTTGCTCTGGGCTTTGCCCAAAGAGTACTGCTAGGAGACGAGACGGATCTGAAGCCGGTGCACAAAAAAGGAGACGCGTGCACCAGGCTCTCACGGCGAAAGCCGTCCACGTGCGCCGACTCGCAGCGCCGAGCGGGAACGACTGGGAATGAGGCCGAGAGCCAGGGAAGGCTCGAGCGGCCAGCCGAGCATGGAAGCGAGTCTGGCCGGTGCCGAAATGGGAAGGAGTGGGAGCGAGGGGCTTTCGCTGCGCCGGAGGCAAAGGGGAGTCCAGAGGGGCGAAGCCCTTCTGGCGGCCGCCGGGCCGTCCCGGCAAAGGAGGTGAGTGGAGCACTATCCGTTCATGCCTTTGGCATCCCCGAGAAGCAAGCAGCCCCCTTAAAGGGGGCCGAGTCAAAGCACCCGCTATGCAGGTGGATTTTTACTTCAGGCTGGGTTTGTACTGGCCGTTGGCTTTCGGCACTCAAAGCCATCCTGCAGCCAGCGTCGGTACCGACAGTTGTAGCAACTGACCAGCTCGATGTCGGTGTGCTCATCTTCGTCATCAGGGCCAAACTGGGGGCAATCCCGGGCCAGCTTTCTGACCGCGTCGTAGGCGCGGTACCCTTTGGGCAGCGTCATCAGTACTCTCGCAAATGGGGTTTCTGGGCGTTGATCCAGTCGTGGCCCTCAGCCACCACCAGCAGGGTGTTCTGGTGATTCCACCAGACGGTTTTCACCTTATCCACTAGCCGTATCGGGGTGGTTTCCGGCAGCGTTTCGCCATCCAGTGTGCGCACCGCATCGATCTCCGGATGGGCCAGCAGTTCCGCCACGGTTGGCGTATCACTGGCCACTTTAAGGCGGCCTTTACAGCGGCCATCGTGACCGCTCAGCCGCAGCCCCACACCGGCCAGTGCGCCGATAACGCCATCGCCACGACCACCGTGTTCACTCAGATGGATGCCCATCTCGAACGCCAACTGGTAGGCCTGCGCCCGGGTCAGCACTTCCCGCTTGGCGGCCTGGCCAAACGCGATGATTTTTGCCTGGTCCAGCCGCGCCAGGGGCGCGATGCACAAGCCCGGATCGGAGCCCTGTGCTGATTCATTCAACAGGTGCTGTTGCGCCAGGCCACAGAGGATGCCGTAGTGGGCCGGGTCGGCATCCACTTCAAAGCACATGGCGCTGTTGTGGGAGGTGTAGGGGATGTCCGGATGCACAAAGAGCTGGTGACGGGTAATGGCGGAGCATCGCCCCAGCCCCTGTTGCTCAATGACGTCGATCAGCTCCTGGGCCAGTTCGCCGGTGCCCTTGGTCCCGATCTCGTCGGTGTCGTCGATGCAGAAATAGAGTTTCATCAGGCGGCTTCCTTAGCAGGCTGTCGGTTGGCGGGGATAAGCTGGTGGTGGGCCAGATGGCGCAGCAGGGTGGGCACCATCAGGCAGGCGAGGCCGGCAAATACGCTGCCGCCCAGCAGTTTCCAGCCCATCTGCACCAGAATCACTTCCTGAGTGGCGCCGGCCAGCATCAGCTCCATAACGCCTTTGGCGGTCCAGGCCAGGACGCCAATGAAGCCGACGACCATCGCCTGCAGCCGGTACCAGGGGGCGAAGGGCAGCAGCCAGAGTGCCAGCTCCACCGCCACCGCAGGCATCATAAACTTCAGCAGCACCAATGGGCCGCCTTTACCGACCCCCAGTACCATCGCCAGCAGGCCGGCGATCAGGCCGCAATAGAACACCGAACCCCGCTGTGGCACCAGCCCCCGGGCCAGCAGCAGCGTGGTGATCAGAAAGAACATGGAATGACCGGTCAGGCCCAGTTTGAAACGGAAAACCGACTTTACCGCCACAAACAGCAGCGCCAGGGTGCCCAGCAGCAGGGCGTCGTTCAATGAGCGCGCGTTCATAGGATCTCCTTAAAGCGAGTCAGGGGGCGATCTTCCTGATAGCCCCGGCTGCGCAGGGCCAGGGCTTGTTGCTCGGAAAATCGCATCAGTTGAACCAGCAGGGGCAGCAGCACGGTCTGGCCCAGTTCGGCGTAACCGCGCGGGCGCAGAAAGTCCCGACCCGTGAGGTGAGCGCCCCGCATCTTGGCCAGGCGAAACAGCAACTGTGCCTCATTGACCATGGTGGGCAGCAGCGCCAGTGCGGCCTGCAAAACCGTGGCGTTGCGACGGGAGAGCCAGGGGTCCAGCGCCCGGATCAGGGTTTGCCCGGGAGTGGACAGGTAAAACCATAATCCCGGCAGGATACCCAACAGGATACGTACGCTGATCAATGCGGCTTCTGGCAACCCTGCGGCGCCGAATTTCAGACCGTATACCGCGCTGATCAGCAGCCAGTTGGGCAACATAAAGAGCAGAGTACGCCGCAGCTGGCGAAGGCCTTTCGGGGCCCGCCACAACAGCAGAAACCACAGCACCGCCATCGGGCCGAGAATTACGCCGGGGCCGGACAGTCCCAGCAGGGTCAGCGCGGGGACGGCCAGCAGCTTGGCTTGGGTCAGTCGAACCGGATCAGGCCGCCACATGCACGCCTCCATGAGCGATCTCCCAGCTCAATCCGGTGTCCGGCAGCGTTCGGTGACTGGCGATCACCACCGCCATGCCCTGTTGGCACTGCGCCATCAGCAGTTGCCAGAGGCGGCTTTGTGCGTCGGCATCCAGGCCCGCCAGCGGGTCGTCCAGCAGCAACAGCGCTGGCTTTGCCACCACCTGCGCCAGTAACGCCAGCAGATGCTGCTGGCCGTAGGAGAGGTGAAGGGGAGAGCGTTCGGCCAGCGCAGTCAGCCCCAACTGAGCCAGCCAGTGCGATACCGCGCTGGTGCACTGGCCGGAGCGACTCAGGCTGAAGGCGATCTCCTCGGCGACGGTGGGGGCAAACAACTGGCGATCGGGCCGCTGCAGCAGGCAACCCACCCGGCCCCTGGGGCGGCGGGCAGACCCTGAAAGCAGCGTAATCTCGCCCTCCAGTTTGTGGTCCAGCCCGGCCAGCGCCTGCAGCAGTGAACTCTTGCCACTGCCGTTGGGGCCGCTGAGGGTGACGCACTGTCCGGCCCGCAGATAGAGTTCCGGCAGCACCAGCAGCGGCTGGCCACCGGTACGAAGCAGGGCATCCCGGCTTTGTAATACGGTGTCGCCCAGCGGCAGGCGGGGCCATTCCGGCAAATGGATGGGCTGGGTTGGCCCGAGGCTCAGGGTGCGGGGATTCAGGGTGGAGAACGCTTCAGCATGATGCTCAGCAATCACCAGGGTGGTGCCTTGTTGTTGCAGTGTCCTCAGGGTGGCCAGTACGGCGTTGAGTGCCGCCGGGTCCAGTTGGGCCCAGGGTTCGTCCAGGAGCAGGAGTTGTGGCTCAGCCACCAGCTGTGAGGCCAGCAGAAGCCGGTACTTTTGCCCCTGTGAGAGGTGAGCCACCGGGGTATCAAGGGGCAGATCCAGCCCGACCCGGGTGAGAGCCTGTTCGATACGTGGGCGCATCTGGTCCGGGGCGACGCCCAGATGTTCGAGCCAGAGCGCCACTTCTGGGCCGACCTGCTCCCGCATCAGTTGAAGCGCCGGGTCCTGCATCACAAGCCCAACCCGCTGCGGTCGCTTGATGCTGCCTTGTGGCGAGTCCAGCAGCCCCGCGATCTGCAGCAGCAGGGTACTTTTGCCCGACCCGGTCGGGCCGGACAGGATCGCCGCCTCGCCCGGTGCGAGCGACAGCGAGATCGACAGAGCCGGGTTGCCCCGGCTCAATTGCAGCTGGTCAAGGTTCAGCACGGGTTACCATTGGCCCTTCAACTGCATCAGCCACTGACGACCCGGCTGGGGCAGGGCACGGCTGGTTTCGTACAGTTCGTCTAACAGGTTGGTTACGGTGAACTGCCAGCTCAGCCCACCCCAGGGCAGGGGCTGACTCAGGCTCATGTCCACCAGGACATAATCGTCCACGTCAAACTGCTCGCCGTCCTGGTAGTAGACCTGATCCATCACGTACTGACTGTCCAGCCGGGCGGTCAATTGCCAGGGCAGGAAAGCCGTCACGTTGGCTTTGATCGAGTGCTTGGGACGGTACTGCAGCTGGGTGCGGTTCTGGTCGTCTTCGCCCCGGTTTTCCGCGTCCAGATAGCTGTAACCCAGCATCCAGTTGACGGATTCGAAGCTCTGGTTCTGCCAGCTGGTGTCCACACCGGTAAACCGGTAATGGGCGTAGTTGCGCACGATGCCGTTATCGTCCTTCTCGATGTAGTTGTTTACATCGCTGTAGTAGGCGCTCAGCTCAATGCGGTTGGTTTGGCCCAGATGCTGGGTCAGGCCGATCTCATAGTGCTCGGTGGTTTCCGGCTCCAGCTCGACCCCCTCAACCGCTTCGTACTGGTTCTCCAGCGTGGGGTAGCGGATCTTGCGGGCGGCACTCAGGCTCAGCTTGGTGCTGTCGGTCAGGTAGTAGTAACCGGATCCCAGCAGACTGTGGCGCAGAGTGTCGTCCTGATCGTTGTCGTGCAGGCCGCCGCTCAGGGTCACACCCTTTTTCTGGCCCGGTTGCCATTGGTACTCCACCACCAGAGACTGGGTCATCTGATCGTGCTTCTGGATTGGGCTGGCATCGCCGCCGTTACCGCCGCCAGAGCCGTCGCCGCCGCCAGAACCGCCGCCGGAGCCGTCGCCGCCAGTACCACCACCGGAGCCACCGCCAGTGCCGCCGCCGGAGCCACCACCAGAGCCGCCACCGGAACCGTTGCCGCCCGCCAGCGCCTCAGGAGAGGACAGATCACTGAGCTCAGAACGCCAGCGCTGTTGCTCCAGCATGTAGGCGGTGGTCAGCAGGTGGGCGTCCTGTTTCCAGATCCACTGCAGGTTCATGCCCTGGTTGGCCAGTCGCACATCGGTTTGCTCCAGCGCCTGGGCCAGGGTGTCGTCGCTGTATTTGCGACGCTGCTCTTCCTGCTCGTGGTAGAACAGGTAACCCCGCAGTTGATGGTTGTCGGTCAGGCGATGGCTGGCGCGGGCCTGCAGGCCGTAGCGGTCTTGATCCTCAATGCGCTCCACTTCGCTTTTCTTGTGGTCGACCTGGATCGGGTTGCCCTTTTCCAGCGTGCCCCAGTTTGCGGTCAGGCCCAGTTCGGTATCGTCGCTCAGGCGCCAGTCCAGCTCGCCGAGCAGACTGTGTTGCTCGTAATCGCTGTTGTTTCGGGTGCCGCCATCTTCCTGCTTATCACCGTCAAAGTCGGAAGGCAGGCGGAAGCCGTCACGGCCATAGCCCTGGTACTGCAACAGCCCGGAACGGGTGTCATCACCCAGGGCGACACCGGCGCCGGCTTGCCAGGCACCGTCGTTACCGCCACCGGCATTGACGCTCAGAGCGTGGCCATCAAACGACTTGCGGGTAATGATGTTGATGACACCGCCGGCGCCACCGGGTCCATACAGCAGGGAAGCGCCACCGGTGACCACTTCCACCCGCTCAATCAGGTTGACGGGGAGGGTGGCTGGGTCGAATTCACCATCACTGCCGTTGTTGTAAGGGACACCGTTGATCAGGAAGGTGATATGGCGGGTTTTGAAACCGCGGGCTTCAATCCGGGCCGGGCCTTTATTGGCCACCCGGATGTGCAGGCCGGGCACCTCCTGCAGCACCTGCTCCAGGCTTTGGGCACCGGACAGCTCGATGTCGTTGCGGGTCAGGGTGTATTGGGTCGCGGCTTCGCGCTGTGCGGTGGGCTGTTCACCGTGCACCACCACCACTTCATCAATGCCGGCGGAAGAAACGGCCAGGGCCGGCAGGGGCAGCGCCATGGCAAGCAGAATGGGGTTGAATCCAAATTTCAACATTCTGAAAATCCTCGAAATAATCCGCGGTATTGTGTTGAAGCGCGTTACCCGCGCGCAACGCCGTGGCGATGGATTTCAGAGTTTGATCAACCAGAAATACCCTGATCTGACTTCAGGGGTGAAAAGTCCGAATTGAACTGGACACAATGTCTCACAATGAGCGGGATTCGGCGCTGTGAGGGACATTTTGCGCAGCCGGGAAAATCCGGGCCAGGCCATTCAGCCTGGCGCGGGGCATCCGCACGCGGCGTTACGGCACGTTATGGCCGGTGGAGGCCACCCAGATCCGGAACCACTGCTCCCGGGTCAGGGTCAGTTGCGTTGCCGCCACCGCCTGAATCAGCCGGTCGATTTTGCCGCTGCCGAGGATCGGTAGGGGTGCACTGGGCAGGGCCAGCAGCCAGGCCAGGGCCACCTGGTCAATGCCTTTGGCGCCGATCTCCTCACCGACTTTGACCATTTCCAGACGGACGCCCCGGGCTTGTGGGTCGTCCGGACTGAACAATCGGCCGCCGCCAAGACAGGACCAGGCCATCGGCCGGACACGGCGCTGCTGGAGATGGTCCAGGGTGCCGTCATGCAGTGCAGAAAGCTGCAATGGCGAGATCTCCACCTGGTTGGTGGCCAGGGCAAAGGGCAGACGAGATTCAAGCAGGTTGTACTGAGAGGGCGTGAAGTTGGAGACGCCGAAGTGCCGTACCTTGCCCTCCTGACGCAATTGCGTGAAGGCTTCTGCCACTTCATCGGCCTGCATCAACGGGTCCGGACGGTGGATCAGCAGCAGGTCGATGTAGTCGGTGCCAAAGTGTTTCAGGCTCCGCTCCGCCTGATTGAGGATGTGGCCGGCGCTGGTGTTGTAGTGGGGCAGATCGTAGCCCTTCTGACCCGGCAGACAGATGCCGCACTTGGTGACAATCTGAAGCTCGTGGCGGATCCCGGGATTCAGCGCCAGCGCCTCGCCAAAGGCCGCTTCACATTGGTAGTCCCCATAGATGTCGGCGTGGTCGCAGCTGCTGACCCCCAGATCAAGATGAGACTGCAGAAAGCGAAGACGCTGTTGGGGCGTCATTTTCCAGTCCAGCAGGCGCCAGTAACCGGCGATAAAGCGGGACAGATGCGGTCCGTCCGGAGAGAGTGGCGTAAGAAGCATAACAACGTCCTGTAGCGCTTAAAGGCGGTAAAGTGTGACCCAGATCACGAGTGGGTTTTCAGTTATCTAATTGTTTCAGAGAGGTTGAGCGAGATCAAAGTGGCTGTAGGTAAAGGTGGTTAGGGTTGGCGCCATAAGGTTATTGGGAACCAACCTGCATCACGCAATGGAGTGAAATAAGATGAAAATCAAACTGCTGTCTCTGGCTCTGCTCACTGCCCTCTCTGCCCCGACGTTTGCTCACGAAGCCGGCGATTTTATCGTTCGCGTGGGTGCCGCGACCGTGGCACCGAATGAGAGCTCACAGGATGTGGCCGGACTGGGTGAGTTTGCGATCGACAGCAATACTCAGCTGGGCCTGAACTTCACCTACATGGTGACCAACAACTTCGGTGTGGAACTGTTGGCTGCAACCCCGTTCAGCCATGAAGTGACTCTGCCGGACGGCGGCGCCAACAATCTGGCCAAGGTGAAGCACCTGCCGCCGACCCTGATGGCCCAGTACTACTTCGGTTCTGGCAACCTGCGCCCCTATATCGGCGCTGGTGTGAACATGACCGTGTTCTTTGATGAAGAGTTCAAGAATACCGAAGGCCTGCCGCTGACCGACCTGGACGTGGATACCTCCTTTGGCCTGGCCGGTCAGGTGGGTCTGGACTACAAGATCAACGACAGCTGGCTGGTGAATGCCTCGGTCTGGTACATCGATATCGGTACTGATGTGAACTTCAAGCTGGATGGCGACCCGGTTTCCATCAAGACCGACATCGACCCCTGGGTTTACATGGTCTCCGTGGGCTACACCTTCTGAGGCGAGTACCTGAATAACAAAAGCCACCCGAGCGGGTGGCTTTTTTGATCGCGGTTTGCGGGCTTAGCCCTTGTACTTACGCTTGTTGTAGATGTACTCCGGCAACAGAGCGGTCAGCCAACTGATGATGCGCCAGCGGCGGGTGACGTACACCGTGTGCTTGGCCTTTTTCATCGCTTTCACACATTGCTGGGCGATCTTCGGCAGCGGCGCGCTCCAGTGTTTGCTGCCCCGGCCCTGCATCTTGTCCAGGTACCCCATGCGCAGATCGGTGATGGTCACCGGCAGCTTCAGGCGCTGAGCGTGGAGACGCAGTCCCTGCAGGTAGTTCTGCTGGTAGGCCTTGGAGGCGTGGAACGCCACCTGCGGGCCGCCGCGCTCACCGGCGATGGAGGTCAGGGCCGCCAGTTGACCGTACTTCTGCGCCACCATCTTATTGAAGGCGGCATTGGCGAGGGCGGTAAAGCCGGTGACATTGATGTCGACCACGGTTTTATCCAGTGCCCAGGGCAGGTCCAGATCGAGACCACTGGCGGCGGTGTTGATCACCACAAGGGCGGCACCGTCCAGGGTGTCCCAAAGGGCATCGAACGCGGCACGGCAGGCTTCCGGGTTCTGAATGTCGATGGCCACCAACTCGGTTTGCGGGCCCAGTTGCTGCGCCAGGGGCGTCAGTGCATCGACGTCTGCCGCCATCAGGCCGAGACGAACGTTGTCTTTTGCCAGCTCCAGCGCCAGAGCCTGTGACAGCCCGGAGTTGGCGCCAATCAGAATGGCACTTAATTGACTCATAAACGGAGAACTCTTTAGGGGTATGGCCCGATTCTAGAGACCCTGAAGGGGCCTCACAAGGACCGATTCGACACTTTAGTAAAGCTGTCCGGACTTGTGGACGTCCAGATGTCCTGATATAACTGGCAACCAGGCTTAAGGAGGAGAGCACATGCCGGTTAAGGTGCCTGACAGTTTGCCCGCATCCGCCATTTTGCGGGGGGAAAACATCTTTGTGATGTCGGAGTCGAGGGCGCAGGCCCAGAATATCCGGCCGTTGAAGCTGCTTATCCTCAATCTGATGCCCAATAAGATTGAAACGGAAACTCAGTTGCTGCGGTTGCTCGGCAACAGCCCGCTTCAGGTGGATGTGGAGCTGCTGCGGATTCACAATCGCCCCTCCAAACACACGCCCTGTGATCATATGAACGCGTTTTACCGCGATTTCGAGGCGGTGAAGGGCAACAACTATGATGGCTTAATCATCACCGGTGCCCCGTTGGGGGATCTGGAGTTTGAGGAGGTGGCGTACTGGGATGAGATCCGCGCCATTATCGACTGGTCACAGCGACACGCCACCTCGGTGCTGTTTCTCTGCTGGGCAGCACATGCGGCCTTTTACCATCTGTATGGCATCAAGCGTTATCTGCGTGATGTGAAGATCTCCGGCGTGTTTGAGCACCGCCGCATGCATGAGCATATCCCTCTGCTGCGAGGGTTTGACGATGAGTTCTGGGTGCCGCACTCGCGCTACGCGCAGGTCTCGCTGGATCAACTGAAAGCGCATCCTGATCTGATTGTGCTGGCGGAATCTGACGTCGCCGGGGCCTATCTGGTGGTCGACCGCAACAATCGAAATCTGTTTGTCACCGGCCATCCGGAATACACCCGCACCACATTGCAGGATGAATACCGCCGTGACTTGTCGGCGGGTCTTGCCCCCAAGGTGCCGGACAACTATTACCCGGATGATGACCCGACCCGCCCTCCCCATGCCAGCTGGCACGCGCACGGGGCGCTGCTGTTCAGCAACTGGCTGAACTACTACGTCTACCAGCAGACACCGTTCGACCTGTCCGACATGGCAGGCATGACGCCGTGGGAGTGATCAGAACGGCATGCGGGTGGCACCCGTTGGCAGCTGCCAGAATCGCTTATCCGCAAAGGCGTATTGCCACACCGGGTAAAGCAGAACCAGCACCACACCGAAGTGAACCGCCAGGGGGATCAGGTGCACCGGGTTGGGCTGGTCGAGCCAGACCATAAATCCCATCACCAGAGAGAACTGGCAGGTAACGAACAACAAGCCTGCACAACCAATGGCAAACCAGCGGGGCACAACGGGGTAGTGGTAGGCGAAGCCGAATGCGGGCAACAGCAGGAGCCCGCCGCACCATACCACCAGCCATTGCAGCATGGTCAACCCACCCGTAAAGAGCCAGATCAACAGCTGGCTGCCCATCAGTGCGGCCACCAGGGCAATCATAATGCGCCAGAACAGCATGGTATCCCCTCCGTCAGAAACCCTTATCTCGTTTTACCAACGGAGTTTTTCCCAATCAACTCAAGTCGTTGGGTTACTTATTCCAGATCATGTTGTGAGAAAAGCGGCCTTACGGCCGCTTTGATGACAGGAGGGGTTAGAAGTCGTAGGTGAGACGAGCGTAGTAGAAGCCGCCGTTGATCCCGACCGGCGCTGTAGCGGGATAGCGGGCTCCGGCAACGCCCTGGTAGGGGTGCTCATCAGCGCGCTCATCCAGCATGTTTTGCGCACCGAGGGAGGCCCGCAGCGACTCGCTGAACTGATAACTGGCTTCTGCATCCACCGTAAAAGCTTCGTTGCCTTCAATCGCGAACTCTTCGGAGTCCAGATGATCTTCAAAGTACTTGCCGAAGTAGTTGAAGCGGAGCAGCAGATCAACCCTTTCCACGCTGTGGTTAATGGAGAGGTTGCCCTTGTGCTGTGGCAGGTTCTCCTCCAACAGTCGCACTTTGGTGAGGCTGATGTTTTCCGGGTTGTAGTCGGTGACTTCGGTGCGGTTCCAGTTGTAGGCCAGGGCGATTCGGGTGTCCCCGCAATCGCAGCCCAGTGGGACCCGATAGTTGGCGACCAGGTCCACACCCTGAGTCAGAGTGTCAAAGTCGTTGGTAAAGTATCGCACGCTGGTAAAGCTGGTGGCGTCGCTGATGCCTTGCTTCAGCAGGGCGGCGATGTCGTCTTCACTCAGTGCAACCGGGGAGGTTTGGCTGATTCGGTCTGACACCTCAATGTTGTAGTAATCCAGCGTCAGGTTGAAGTCACCCAGTGCCGCAACCGCCCCCAGGGTATAGCTGAGCGACTCCTCCGGCTTCAGCGGCTTTCCGCCTTTGGCAACGGCGATGGGGTTGGTGGGAGGAAGGGTGGCCTGATCCTGAAGGCCCTTGGCAGAGAACTGGGTGGTAACGTTACGCACATTTTCCTGACCCACCGTCGGTGCACGGAAGCCACTGTTCACACTGCCACGAATTTTGAGGTCGTCGGTGAGGCTCCACAATGCCGAAAGCTTCCCGTTGGTGGTGGAGCCGAAGGTCTGGTAATCCTCGAACCGGACCGCACCAGCGATCAGCAGGTTTTCAAACAGGTCCTTCTCCGCATCAACGTATACGGCGTAGTTCTGGCGGCTGTGAGAGCCCTGATCACGGGGCTGGAAACCCGGGAACCCGTTGGAGCCTACACCGAAACCCTGTGACGCCAGTGGACCGACGGTCCACGAGCCCGTATCGCCGGCATAAATTTCGAACGTTTCCTTGCGAAGTTCGGCGCCAAACGAGAGCACCCAGGTGTCGAAAAAGTAAGAGAAGTCGGCGTTGTAGCCGTTTTCAATCTGCACGTAGCGGCCGGGCCGGAAGGAGGTCGGGCTGTCCGGACCCATTGAGGCGTTGATGGTGTTGTTGATAAAGAAGTCGATCTCATTGCGGCCCACGCTGCCACTGAAGTCGTAGAACAGGCCATTGTCCCACTCCCCCTTGACCCCGGCGGTCAGGGAGAGGTCCAGCATGTCGCCGCCAAAGCTCGGCGTGAACCCGCCCGGATAGACCTCATTGACGACAAAACAGTTGGGGTCGGAGATGACCTGAGCGAGCGCGCTGGGGTCCGGTACATGGTTGGTGATCGCCACAGCGGGGCAGTTGCCGCTCATATCCCCGGTCATGTCCCCCACCAAGAGGGTGTCACCGCCATCGGCGGTAAATACGCCGTCGCGGGTATTGGGATTTCGGTAGTAGAAACCGCCGGTGGCGGTGCGTTCAGCCCAGTTAGCGAACAGGTATGCGTTGCTGTCGGGGCTGAGTTCCAGCCCGGCGTTCACAAACAGTTTGAAGTCGTGATTGAGTTCTGGTGAACCCCAGATCTGAGCGGGGTCCTGCACCTGATTGTTGCCGGCGGCAATCAGTGCTGCCGCGTCGTCCCGCTGAACTGAGCGGCTGGTGGCTTTGGCGGTTTTGAATTCGCCGCTGAGGTTGATAAAGCCATTCTGAGACAAGGGCAATCCCAGGTTGCCGGCCAGATTAATGGTGTCGCCGTCGCCCTCGTAGTAGCGGCCATAACGTGCCTGAATGCTGCCGCCGGAGTCGGCATCTTTCAGCACAAAATTGATCACCCCGGCGATGGCATCGGAGCCGTACTGGGCAGCCGCGCCGTCTCTCAGTACTTCCACTTGTTTCAGGGCGATGGTGGGGATAACCGACACATCGGTGGCTTGTGAGCCATCAGAGATGCCGCCACCCAGAAAGGTGATCACCGCTGCGCGGTGGCGGCGTTTGCCGTTGACCAGCACCAGGGTGCTGTCGGGGGAAAGTCCCCGGAGGTTGGCCGGACGCACCAGGGTTGCGGCATCCGAGAGCGGCTGGGCATTGACGTTGTAGGAGGGCACCACTTTCGTGAGCATGGCGTCCATGTCGGTATTGCCCTGACGGTCAAACTCCTCCGAGTCGATGATGTCGATGGGCACCGGTGAGTCTTCTACTGAACGTGGCATCGCCCGGGTGCCGACCACCGCGATGCGCTCCGGGGCGGCTTCCGTTTCATTGGCAAACGCGTGAGGCGCGTGGCCCGCTGAGAGTCCCGCGATAGCGATGGCCACGGCGGAGGGGACAAAAGGCTTTCTCATTATTATTCCCTGTAATTGTTATTGCTTTCCTAGGCATTCCAATGGCTTGTCCGACATAGATCGGGCCGCACTGGCTGTAATGGCGAGGCAGTACGCCGCGCAAAATCAACCTAAGTGCGATGGATAAGAGGGCGCAATGGCGCGGGGTGGGGGATTGGTAAGGTGCTTGTAAAAAGGGTTCAGTGAACCATCGACACCAGGCTGGCCAACAGTTGCTGCACCCGTTTTTGCAGTTGTGGATCCGTCAATTTGCCATCGGCATCGAAGGCAAGGTGGGCGTCGCGAACCATGATCTCCGGCTGGTTCATCACCCAGGCATTGAGGGACACCATCACCTGGCGAAGGTGGTATTGGCAGCGAGCCGTGCCGAGTCGGCCGGGACTGGCTCCCATGATGGCAACCGGTTTGTTGTCAAATCCCTGGGGATCAAAACGGGAGAGCCAGTCGATGGCATTTTTGAGGGGGGCGGGAATGGAGTAGTTGTACTCCGGCGTCACGATCAACACCGCATCGCTGGCCCGCAGTTTCTGATGGAGATTGATGGCGGCTTGCGGGAAGCCCTGTGCCTCCACGTCGGCGTTGTAGAGGGGCAGGGCGCTGATGTCACCGAGGCGAAACTCAACCTGCCGCGGGGCCAAATCCAGGGCGCACATCATCAACTGCCGGTTCAGCGACGCTTTACGTAAGCTGCCACACAATGCCAGTACTGAGATGGGTTCCATAGGTCTTCCCCGCTGGCGCGTTGATGCCTTACTGATTCAGTTTAGGTGGCTTTCCGGCGCTGTCAGGTTCGCTCTGCTCTGTGCCCGGCAGAGGTGAAGGCATGCCGTGATCGTCGATCACCATGGCGTGAATGGGGCGCAGTTGGTGTGGCCCTTTAACGCCGCAGGAGTGAGCAATGACGCCAACTTCATGCATCAGGTTAGTGGCGTAGTGGGCAACCCGGTGGCTTTTGTCCTCCACCACCAGGCCTTTCTGCAGTTTGGGGTCGTGAGTGGTGATGCCGGTCGGGCAACGATTCTTGTTGCACTGCAAAGCCTGAATGCAGCCCAGTGCGAACATAAAGCCCCGGGCCGATACGATGGCATCCGCCCCCACACAGAGTGCCCAGGCGACATCGGACGGGTTGATCAGCTTACCGGAGGCGATCACCCGTATCCGCTCTGACAGCCCGTACCGCTCTCGCCACCGTATCAGCAGCGGCAGACTCAGTTTTATCGGCAATCCCATGTAATCCATCAGCGACTGTGGTGCAGCGCCGGTGCCGCCGTCGGCGGAATCCAGGGTGATAAAGTCCGGGGCCGATACGGGACCACGTTGCTGGATAAGTTGCCCTAACTTTTCGAGCCAATCGGTGCCGCCCAAGACGGCTTTAAAGCCAACCGGTTTACCCGTGACTGTCCGTATGTGGTTGAGCATATCGAGAAGGTCTGACACCGATCGGATCTCCGGATGGCCGTTGGGACTGATGGAGTCCTGCCCCTCAGGGATGCCTCGGATCGCGGCGATTTCTGCGGTGACCTTTTCGCCCGGCAGGATCCCGCCTTTGCCGGGTTTTGCTCCCTGACTCAATTTGAGCTCGAACATGCGGACCTCAGGGTGAGCGGCAATGGCCTTCAGTCGCTCATCACTCAGGCAGCCGGCGTCATCCCTGACGCCGTATTTGGCGGTGCCAATCTGGAACACGATGTCGCCACCGCCCTCCAGGTGGTAGGGCGACAGGCCCCCTTCGCCGGTGTTGATCCAGATGCCTGCCCGGGCAGCGCCAAGGGAAAGTGCGCGCACTGCCGGCACCGACAGGGCACCAAAGCTCATGCCCGAAATGTTGAAAAAGCTGGTGGTGGTGTAGGGCTGGCGGCACACCCCCTGGCCGAAATGGATCGGCTCTGGTGGGACCGCGTCTTCCTTGAGTGTGGGCAGCAGGCAGTTCAGAAAGATGATGTCACCGGGTTGATTCAGGGGACGGGTGGAGCCAAAGGCAATGGTGGCGTCCAGGTCTTTGGCCGCGCGGTAGACCCAGCTGCGCTGAGCGCGGTTAAACGGCATCTCCTCCCGATCCTGGGCAAAAAAATACTGCCGGAAGAATTCGCCCATGTGCTCAAACCAATAACGGAAGCGGCCAAGCACCGGGTAGTTGCGACGGATCGCCTGTTGGGTCTGGGTGATGTCGCGGATGTACAACACCAGCACCACCAGTACCAGTGATCCCAGCAGAAAGACAAACAGAGCTGCACTGATCTCCAGAGCGCGAAACGCCCAGCTGGTCATGGTTTCCATAACGCCTCCTTGAGCTTTGGCTTAAGGATAGGAGGGGGTGAGCCGGCGATCGGTTTCATTCAATCCCAATGGCGCCATTCCCATCACTTATGAACAGGTCCTATCAGCTTGAGAAATCGGCGCCTGCGCACTTAATTGAATGGGCATCCATCGACCGGCAGGCTGCACTCAGCCGGTAACCCTCGATCTGGTAGGAGCAGTGGCACACTGCCACGGGGTTGTCATTTCTGGATCGGAAAGTGGATGTGGTGGGCCCGCCAGGCCTTCTCCCAGTGGTTCTGGTGCGGTTTTCCCACCTTGGGGTTCGGCAGTTTGAACCCAGACTTACGGCCTGAAACTTTACGTTGCCGTAAACGTCAAAACTACAGTAACCTTTGTAACAGTCGAATGACATTGGAGAGTAACTATGGCTAAGGAACAGGCGATCGTGATTGCCGCCGCGACCCGGACCCCCATGGGGGGCTTTCAGGGCAGCTTGAGCAGCGTCCCCGCATCCGACCTGGCTGCAACCGCCATCAAGGCCGCCCTGACTCAGGCGGGTCTGGCCGGTGAGCAGGTGGACGAGGTGTTGATGGGTTGCGTGTTGCCCGCAGGTCAGGGTCAGGCCCCGGCCCGCCAGGCGACGCTGAAGGCGGAACTGCCTCTGGCAGTGGGCGCCACTACCGTCAATAAGGTCTGCGGCTCCGGCATGAAGACCGTGATGATGGCGCACGATCTGATCAAGGCCGACAGTGCCGAAGTGGTGCTGGCTGGTGGCATGGAGAGCATGTCCCTGGCGCCCTATATGCTGGATAAAGCCCGTGGTGGCTACCGCATGGGCCACGGCAAAGTGATGGACCACATGTTCCTCGACGGTCTGGAAGACGCCTACACCGGCAAAGCCATGGGCACTTTTGCCCAGGTGACGGCCGACAGCTACGGTCTGACCCGCGAGCAGATGGACGGTTACGCGCTGGAAAGCCTGTCCCGCGCCAACGCCGCCATTGAGTCCGGTGCCTTTGACGCAGAGATCACGCCGGTGGTGATGCAGACCCGCAAAGGTGACGTTACCGTCAGCATCGACGAGCAGCCCGGCAACGCCCGCCCGGACAAAATTCCGGCACTGCGCCCCGCGTTTGCCAAAGACGGCACCATTACCGCCGCCAACTCCAGCTCCATCTCTGACGGTGCCGCCGCGCTGGTGGTGACCTCTGAAGCCTACGCCGAAGCCAATGGCCTGCCGGTACTGGCCCGCATTGCCGGTCACAGCACCCACGCCCAGGAGCCCGGCGAGTTCACCATCGCGCCGATTGGTGCCGTAACCAAGCTGCTGAACAAGCTGGAATGGACCACCAACGATGTGGACCTGTGGGAGATCAACGAAGCGTTTGCCATGGTCACCATGCTGGCGATTCAGGAATTGGGTCTGGACCACGGCAAGGTCAACGTCAACGGCGGGGCCTGCGCACTTGGCCACCCCATTGGCTGCTCTGGTGCCCGGGTTATTGTCACCCTGATTCACGCGCTCAAGGCCCGTGGCCTTAAGCGCGGCGTCGCCAGCCTCTGTATTGGCGGTGGCGAAGCCACAGCCCTGGCAGTGGAACTGCCGTAAGTCACTGATAGAACCGCCGGCCCCAAAACAACAATATGGCCGGCGGTTTGGTTTTACTGGGAGAAGCAAACCATGACAGTTCAAGTACATCACTTGATTGGCGGCGAGTACGTTGCCGGTCAGGGCACCGACATCATCACCGTCACCAACCCCGCCAATAACCAGCCCATTGCTCAGCTCAATGTGGCGACCAGCGCAGAGATCAACCAGGCCGTGGCGTCTGCCAAGGCGGCGCAGCAAACCTGGAAAGAGGTTGCGGTTTCCGAGCGCGCCCGCGTAATGCTGCGCTATCAGCATCTGCTTAAAGCCCATCAGGAAGAGCTGGCGACCATTCTGGCCAAAGAGACCGGCAAGACCTTTGAAGACGCCAAAGGCGACGTGTGGCGTGGCATCGAAGTGGTGGAACAGGCCGCCAATATCGCCAGCATGATGATGGGTGAAACCGTCGAAAACGTGGCCCGTGGCATCGACAGCTACAGCTACATTCAGCCGCTGGGTGTGTGCGTCGGTATTACCCCCTTTAACTTCCCGGCGATGATTCCGCTGTGGATGTTCCCGATGGCCATCGCCTGCGGAAACGGCTTCGTGCTGAAGCCCTCCGAGCAGGATCCGATGACGCCGATGCGTCTGGCTGAACTGTTTGAAGAGGCTGGCGCCCCGAAAGGGCTGCTGAACGTGGTGCACGGCACCAAGGACGCGGTAGACCAACTGCTGACCCATGAAGACATCAAGGCGATCTCCTTTGTCGGTTCCGTTCCGGTGGGCCAGTACATCTACAAGACCGGTACCGAGAACATGAAACGCGTGCAGGCGTTTGCCGGTGCCAAGAATCACATGGTGATCATGCCGGATGCGGACAAGCAGACCGTGATCAACCAGTTGGTGGGGGCGTCCGTCGGCGCGGCCGGCCAGCGCTGCATGGCGATCTCTGTGGCGGTATTCGTTGGCAACACCAAAGAGTGGATCCCGGAAGTGGCCGATGCCATTGCCAAGGTGCGTCCCGGCCTGTGGGATGACCCGGATGCCGGCTACGGCCCGTTGATCAACCCGGCCGCCAAGGCCCGTGTGCTGGAGCTGATTGAATCCGGTAAGGCGGAAGGCGCTCACTGCCTGGTGGACGGCTCTGACTTTACCGTTCCCGGCCACGAAGAGGGCAACTGGGTTGGCCCGACCGTGTTCTCCGGCGTGACTCCGGATATGCGCATCTACAAAGAGGAGATCTTTGGTCCGGTATTGTCCTGCACCGAAGTCGAGACGCTGGCGGACGCCATTGCGCTGGTGAACGCCAACCCGTTTGGTAACGGCACCTCCATCTTCACCAACTCCGGTGCCGCGGCACGCAAATATCAGCACGAGATTGAAGTGGGCCAGGTGGGCATCAACATTCCGATCCCGGTGCCGCTGCCGTTCTTCTCCTTCACTGGTTGGAAGAACTCCTTCTACGGCGATCTGCACGCCTACGGCAAACAGGCGGTGCGCTTCTACACCGAAACCAAGACCGTGACCGCCCGCTGGCCGGAGTCCGGCATCGTTGAAGGCCAGAACCTGACCATTGCCCTGAAGTAAAGGAGTACGGCATGAACTTTAATCTGACCGAAGACCAGCAGGCCTTTATCGACGCCGCGCGCCAGTTTGCCGAAGCGGAACTGGCGCCCTTTGCCGGTGAGTGGGATGAAAAGCACCACTTCCCCAAGGATGTGATTCAACGAGCGGGTGAGCTGGGCTTCTGCAGTCTCTATACGCCGGAAGACGCGGGCGGCCTCGGCCTGCCTCGTCTGGACAGTGCGCTGATCTTTGAAGAACTGGCCAAGGGCTGCACGGCCACCACCGCCATGATCACCATCCACAATATGGCCACCTGGATGGTGGCCAGCTGGGGTACGGAGGCGCTGAAAAACGCCTGGTGCCCGCAGTTGGTGACCGGCGAAAAGCTGGCTTCCTACTGCCTGACCGAGCCGGGTGCCGGCTCCGATGCGGCCAGCCTGCGCACTAAGGCGGTGCGTGAGGGCGACGAGTACGTGATCAGCGGCAGCAAGATGTTCATCTCCGGCGCGGGTGCCACCGAACTGTTGGTGGTGATGTGCCGCACTGGTGAGGATGGTCCCAAGGGGATCTCCGCCATCGCGGTTCCGGCGGACGCAGAGGGGATCAGCTACGGCAAAGCGGAAGACAAGATGGGCTGGAATGCCCAGCCGACCCGGCTGGTGACCTTCGAGAACGTGCGGGTGCCGGTGGCCAACCTGCTGGGCGAGGAGGGCCAGGGCTTTACCTTCGCCATGAAGGGGTTGGATGGCGGCCGCATCAACATCGCCGCCTGTTCACTGGGGACTGCCCAGGCCGCACTGGAGCGGGCGCAGCAGTACATGGCCGAACGCAAGCAGTTCGGCAAGCCGCTGGCGGCATTCCAGGCACTGCAGTTCAAGCTGGCGGACATGGCCACCGAGCTGGTGGCCGCTCGCCAGATGGTGCGCCTGGCGGCGTTCAAACTGGACAGCAATGACCCGGAAAAAACCGCCTACTGCGCCATGGCCAAACGGTTTGCTACCGATGTGGGCTTTACCGTCTGTAACGAAGCGCTGCAGATCCACGGTGGTTACGGCTACATCCGCGAGTACCCGCTGGAGCGCCATGTTCGTGACGTCCGGGTGCACCAGATCCTGGAAGGCACCAACGAGATCATGCGCCTTATCATCGCCCGCCGTCTGCTGGATGAGCACGCTGGCGACATTCTCTGATGAATACTGGCCGGGAAGGAGACTTCCCGGCCTGCTGCTACAGGAACCCCGAAAATGGACTTTATCAAACTGGAACAGCGCGGCCACACGGCGCTGGTCACCATCAGCAACCCCCCCGCCAACACCTGGACCGAACAGAGCCTGGGTGAACTGAAAACCCTGGTGGAAGAGCTGAACGCGAACCGGGAGATCTACGCGCTGGTGATCACCGGTGAAGGGGAGAAATTCTTCTCTGCCGGGGCGGATCTCAAGCTGTTCTCCGATGGCGACAAAGCGGTCGCTGTCACCATGGCCCGCCGCTTTGGCCAGGCGTTTGAAACCCTCTCAGCATTTCGCGGTGTCTCCATCGCCGCCATCAATGGGTACGCCATGGGCGGTGGCCTGGAAGTGGCGCTGGCCTGCGACCTTCGTATCGCCGAGCAACAGGCCCAGATGGCCCTCCCTGAAGCCACGGTGGGATTGCTGCCCTGTGCCGGTGGCACCCAGAACCTGACGGCTCTGGTCGGCGAAGGCTGGGCCAAGCGCATGATCCTGTGCGGCGAGCGCATCGGCGCTGAGCAGGCGCAACGCATCGGCCTGGTGGAGCAGGTGGTGGACACCGGCAGTGTGGTTGAGCATGCCCTTAAGCTGGCGGAGAAAGTGGGCCGTCAAAGCCCGGTCGCGGTCACGGCCTGTAAGACCTTGATCCAGGCGGGTCGCTCCATGCCGCGCAGTCAGGCACTGGGCCTGGAACGCGAACTGTTCGTCGACCTGTTTGACAGCGAAGACCAGAAAGAGGGTGTGCAGGCGTTTCTGGAGAAACGCGCTGCCCAGTGGAAGAACCAATAAAGAGAGGATGCTTCGATGACATCACCTGTACTCTTTTCCACCCTGGATACCGACAACGGCCGTCAGATTGGCATTGCCACCCTGAACAGCGAAAAATCCCTGAACGCCCTGTCGCTGGAGATGGTGGATGAGCTTTATGCCCAACTTCTGAAGTGGCAGGCCGATGACGCCGTGGTGTGCGTCTGGTTGCAGGGCGCCGGCGAAAAAGCGTTCTGCGCCGGCGGCGACATCCGCGCCATGCACCGTGCGGCAGCGGAGCACCCCGGTCAGCAGACGCCGGAGGTGGAAGCGTTCTTCACCCGGGAGTACCGGCTGGATTATCTGATCCACCGCTACGGCAAACCGTTGGTGGTGTGGGGCAGCGGCATCGTGATGGGCGGTGGACTGGGTCTGATGGCCGGCGCCAGTCATCGGCTGGTGACCGAAACCTCCCGCATTGCGATGCCGGAGATCACCATCGGCCTCTACCCGGATGTAGGCGGCACCTGGTTTTTGAATCGCATGCCCGGACACTGCGGCCGCTTTTTGGGGCTGACCGGTTACAGCATGAATGGTGCCGATGTGCGTTACGTTGGCCTGGGGGATCACCTGGTTTCCAGCGAGCGCCGTGAGAGTCTGTTGCACGCTCTGTTGACCCTGGGCTGGCAGAGCGATGCACGCTCCAATCACGACCTGCTCAGTGGCTTCCTGCGCGGTATTGAAGAGCAGGATCTGCCTACCATGCCCCACAGCACCCTGCATGAGTCCCAGTCGCACATTGACGAACTGATGGCGGGCAGCAGCCTGGAGCTGATTGCCGAGCGGTTTGCGGCGCTTGAGACCGATCAGAAATGGCTGTCCCGGGCTCGCAAGAGTTTCCTGACAGGCAGCCCCATCACCGCCCACCTGGTCTGGCATCAACTGACCTGCTGCAACGAACTGTCTTTGGAAGCGGTGTTCCAGCGAGAGCTGATCTGGTCCGTGCGATGCGCGGAACTGGGGGATTTTGTGGAGGGGGTTCGCGCCCTTCTGATTGACAAGGATGGGCAACCCAACTGGCGCTATCCGGAGATCGCTTCGGTGCCCGCCTCGTTAATGGCCCAAATGTTAACCAGCCCGTGGGAGTCGCATCCGCTGGCCGATCTGACGGAGAGTAACGCATGAATACCATCGCATTTATTGGTCTGGGCAATATGGGCGGGCCGATGGCTCGCAATCTGGTTAAGGCGGGTCGCACGGTACGGGTTTTCGACCTCAATGAGCAGGCGGTACACGACCTGGCGGAAGCCGGTGCTTTCGCCTGCCACAGCGTTTGTGGTGCCGTAGCAGGGGCCGATGTGGTGATCACCATGTTGCCGGCGGGCAAACACGTTCGTTCTCTCTACCTGGGCGACGACGGCATCATCAACACCGTGGCCAGCGATACCCTGCTGATTGACTGCTCCACCATTGATGCGGGCAGCGCGGTAGCGGTTTCCGAGGCGGCGACGGCGAAAGGGCTGGAGTTTGTTGATGCGCCGGTTTCCGGCGGCACCGCCGGTGCCGCTGCCGGCACATTGACTTTTATCTGCGGCGGTTCGGACAAGGGCTTTGCCGCGGCGCAGCCGATCCTGGAGCTGATGGGCGCCAATATCTTCCATGCTGGCGGTCACGGTGCCGGTCAGGTCGCCAAGATCTGCAACAACATGCTGCTGTCGGTGCTGATGGTGGGCACCAGTGAAGCGCTGCAACTGGGGCGTCACCACGGCCTGGACCCGAAAGTGCTGTCGGAAATCATGAAAGTCAGTTCCGGTGGCAACTGGACCCTGGAGAAGTACAACCCCTGTCCCGGTGTGATGGAAACCACGCCGGCCAGCAATGGCTACCAGGGCGGCTTTATGGTGGACCTGATGGCTAAGGATCTGGGCCTGGCGATGGAAACCGCCACCCAGAGCGGCAGTGCCACACCGATGGGCGCACTGGCCACTAGCCTGTACCGGATGCACGCGGCGGCGGGCAACGGCAAGCGGGACTTTTCCAGTATCTTTGAACAGTTTGAAAAGGACGCCTGATCTCAGGCAAGGACAATCGTATGGATCTCAACAATAAGATCGTGGCCATCACTGGTGGTGCTCAGGGGCTGGGCCTGGCAATGGCACAGCGACTGGGCCGTCAGGGCGCCCGTCTGGCTCTGCTGGACATCAATGGCGAGCAACTGGAAAGCGCCGTCAGCACCTTGGCTGCGGAAGGCATTGAAGCTCGCTGCTACACCCTGGACATCACCGCAGAAGCCCAGGTTGAAGGGGCGTTTGATGCCATCCGTCGGGATTTTGGCGCTCTGAATGTGCTGATTAATAACGCCGGACTGTTGCGTGACGGTCTGCTGATTAAAGCCAAAGAGGGCAAGGTCAGCGACAAGATGTCTCTGGCCCAGTTCCAGTCGGTTATCGATGTGAATCTGACCGGCACCTTTCTTTGTGGCCGGGAAGCCGCTGCATTGATGATTGAGTCCGGCAGTGAAGGTGTGATCATCAACATCTCCTCGCTGGCCCGCTCCGGCAATATGGGCCAGACCAACTACTCCGCCTCCAAAGCGGGCGTAGTGGCGATGACCGTTTCCTGGGCCAAGGAGCTTTCCCGCTTCGGTATCCGCACCGGTGCTGTGGCGCCCGGCGTGATTGCCACCGATATGACGGCGGCGATGAAGCCGGAAGCCCTCGAGCGCCTTGAGAAGATGGTGCCGGTTGGCCGTTTGGGCCAGCCCGATGAGGTGGCGCACGCGGTCGAATTTATCCTGGCCAACGACTACTTCAGTGGCCGGGTAGTGGAAGTGGACGGCGGTATTCGCCTCTGACGCATTTACGGCCTGCGTTTTTCGGAGAAAGCCAGCGCATCGCGCTGGCTTTTTTCTTACCGAAACAAGGTGCCAAAGCCAGTGCGATCGACCGATGGTTGGTTTTTGGTAAAAAAGATCAACAAAACGTTAAAGGTGAGTGTGATGCGGGCGATAAACAGGTTGAACGAATGATATGGCCGGCACCGCATTAGGGATGGCCAAACAGCGAAAGAGGACCTTTAGTTATGGCCATTACCGTAAACACCAACGTCACTTCCATGACGGCTCAGCGTAACCTGAACAGCGCGAGCTCCAACATGCAAACCTCCATGGAGCGTCTCTCCTCCGGTCTGCGCATCAACTCCGCCAAGGATGATGCGGCCGGTCTGCAGATCTCCAACCGTCTGACCTCTCAGGTGCGTGGTCTGGATGTGGCGATGCGTAACGCCAACGATGGTATCTCCATCGCGCAGACCGCTGAAGGCGCCATGCAGGAGTCCACCAACATCCTGCAGCGTATGCGTGACCTGTCCCTGCAGTCCGCTAACGGCTCCAACTCCACCGAAGATCGCACTGCCATGCAGAAAGAGATCACGGCCCTGCAGACCGAGCTGACCCGTATCGCAGACACCACCTCTTTCGGTGGCCAGTCCCTGCTGGACGGCACCTACGGCACCCAGAGCTTCCAGGTGGGTTCCAATGCCAACGAGACCATCTCCATCTCCCTGGGTGATGTGGCTTCCAACAAGATCGGTAACAACACCATCACCGGTGCGGGTACCGAAAACGGCCCGGTTGACACCACTGCACTGACTTCCACTGTTGCTGCAGATGCGACTTTCGCCGTTAATGGTAAGACCGTGGGTGTTGGCGCTGCCGACTCCATGACCACCATCGTTAACAACATCAACTCTGCGGGTGCTGGTGTAACTGCAGAAGCCAGCCTGACCGCCACCATCTCCGGCCTGGCTGCGGGTGACGACGGTATCCTGTCCGTTGTGGGCGAAGGCGGCGTAAAAGACAGCTATGACCTGGCCAACTACAACGGCGATGCTGAAGCGCTGGCTGCTGACCTGGGCAAAGCCGGTTACGACGTGGCGTTTGATTCCGATACCGGCGACATCTCCCTGACTGCCACCGGCGTAGACGGCATCGAGATCACCGGCGCAACCGCGGGTACCTACACCCTCAACGGTACCGCAGGTGGTGCGACCAACGCTGCCATCAGCCAACACTCTGAAATCAAACTGTCCTCTGCTGACAAGTTCACCGTAAGCGGTGCTTCTGTTGACGACTTCCTGAACACAACCGCTACCGGTGGTGCCTCCTCCCTGAATGCCGTTAGCTCCATCGATATCGGCACTTCTCAGGGTGCTCAGGACGCGATTGCGGTTATCGATGCAGCCATCGCCGGTATCGATTCTCAGCGTGCTGACCTGGGTGCGGTTCAGAACCGTCTGAGCCACACCATCAACAACCTGGGTAACATCCAGACCAACGTGGCCGATGCCCGCAGCCGTATTCAGGATGTGGACTTCGCCAAGGAAACCGCTGAGATGACCAAGCAGCAGGTACTGCAGCAGTCCGGTTCCGCCATGCTGGCTCAGGCCAACCAGATCCCGCAGCTGGCTCTGTCCCTGCTGTAATCGGATAAAGGGGAAAGGCGCCCCGATTGACGGGAGAAAACGCGCCGCTTCCCTGAGCGTTGCTTGAAAACCGGTTTGAACCGGCCAAAGCGGAAGAGGTTATCTCTTCCGTTTTTTTGTGTTTCCGGAATGTTGCCGAGGATAGTTCAGTGGGGCCTGTGTGCTCTTTGGGTTTCTTATTTGTTATCAAGTGGTAAAAGTAGCGGTTTTTTAAGCTTTTTTTCTTAAGAGGCGGTCTGCCGGGCCGAAACAGCAGGTGTAAGGGAAAGCGGTGCGTATCGCACTGGTCAGTCGCAGACTGGCAACTTTGTATCTGTACTGAGGAAGACCATCCATGGCAATCACAGTAAACACTAACGTCACTTCCATGACGGCCCAGCGTAACCTGAACAGCGCAAGCTCCAGCATGCAAACCTCCATGGAGCGTCTCTCCTCCGGTTTGCGCATCAACTCTGCTAAAGACGATGCAGCAGGCCTGCAGATCTCCAACCGTCTGACCTCTCAGGTTCGCGGTCTGGATGTGGCGATGCGTAACGCCAACGATGGTATCTCCATCGCGCAGACCGCTGAAGGCGCCATGCAGGAGTCCACCAACATCCTGCAGCGTATGCGTGACCTGTCCCTGCAGTCCGCTAACGGCTCCAACTCCGCCGAAGATCGCACTGCCATGCAGAAAGAGATCACGGCTCTGCAGACCGAGCTGACCCGTATCGCGGAAACCACCTCTTTCGGTGGTCAGTCTCTGCTGGACGGCACCTACGGTACCCAAAGCTTCCAGGTGGGTTCCAACGCCAACGAAACCATCTCCATCTCTCTGGGTGATGTGGCTTCCAACAAGATTGGTAACAACACCATTACCGGTGCGGGTACTGAGAACGGCGCGGTAGCGACCACTGCTCTGACTTCCACCGTTGCTGCAGATGCGACCTTCGCCGTTAATGGCAAGACCGTGGGTGTTGGCGCTGCCGACTCCATGACCACCATCGCCAACAACATCAACTCCGCGGGTGCTGGCGTAACCGCAGAAACCTCCCTGACCGCGACCATCTCCGGTCTGGCAGCGGGTGACGACGGTATCCTGTCCGTTGTGGGCGAAGGCGGCGTAAAAGACAGCTATGACCTGGCCAACTACAACGGCGATGCTGAAGCGCTGGCTGCTGACCTGGGCAAAGCCGGTTACGACGTGGCGTTTGATTCCGATACCGGCGACATCTCCCTGACTGCCACCGGCGTAGACGGCATCGAGATCACCGGCGCAACCGCGGGTGCATACTCCCTGAACGGTACCGTGGGTGGTGCGACTAACGGCGACGTAAGCCAGCTGTCTGAAATCAAGCTGTCCTCTGCTGACAAGTTCACCGTAAGCGGTGCTTCTGTTAATGAGTTCCTGAACACCACCGCCACCGGTGGTGCTTCCTCCCTGAATGCCGTTAGCTCCGTAGATATCGGCACTGCACAGGGTGCACAGGACGCCGTTGCCGTAATCGATGCGGCCATCGCCGGTATCGACGCTCAGCGTGCTGACCTGGGTGCGGTTCAGAACCGTCTGAGCCACACCATCAACAACCTGGGTAACATCCAGACCAACGTGGCCGATGCCCGCAGCCGTATTCAGGATGTGGACTTCGCCAAGGAAACCGCCGAGATGACCAAGCAGCAGGTACTGCAGCAGTCCGGTTCCGCCATGCTGGCTCAGGCCAACCAGATCCCGCAGCTGGCTCTGTCCCTGCTGTAAAGGATTGCCAAAGACGGCCGATAACAACGGTAGGGGATTTCCCCTGCCGTTTTTTTTTACCCGGAAATCATTGGTTAGCGGGTGATTAACGCCGAAATGGGATGTTCGGCACACCAAGAGGAGTCCATCATTATGAGTGGTATCGATTCTCTGGGTCTTTCTGGTATGGATCCTGCAAAGATTGTCACTGGCAATGCGGCAATCGAAGGTCAGAGTGGCGCGATTCAGCCCGTCTCTCCGGCCTCGCCGGGCGCGGTCAGTGAGTCGCCGCACATCACCGAAAACCAGGAAACCGGCCTGGATCGCTCCCAGCTCAGCCAGATTGCAGAAGAGCTGGAGCACTTTATTGGCGGCAATCAGCGTGGCCTCTCCTTCCATGTGGATGAGGACACTGGCCGGGATGTGGTGGTGGTTAAAGACGTCACCACGGATGAGGTGATACGGCAAATTCCTGCCGAAGAGGTGTTGGAGCTTGCCGCCCGGTTGTCGGATTTGACCGGCATGTTGGTAGAAACCGAGGCCTGATTAGGGGCCAGAGGCGCTTGCGCCTAAGGACGTTGTTATGGGCTTAACCGCCGCAGGTATTGGTTCGGGACTGGACATTAATGGCATTGTGTCCGCGTTGGTGGATGCCAGCTATGTGCCTCGTCAGGTCACGCTGGATCAGCGTGAAGCCGTGGTTCAGACCGAGATCTCCGCGATTGGAACCCTGAAGGCCGCCATGAGCGAATTTCAGGAAAAGCTGGAAAAGGTGCAGGACCTGGAGTCCTTCGATAAGCGCAAGGTGGACACCAACACCAGCGATTACCTCTCAGCCAAAGCGGACAGCACTGCGACAGAAGGGACCTATAACGTCATCGTTAAATCCCTGGCAGAGAGCCATAAAGTAGGCTCAGCGGCGGTACCCGATGCGGATACGCCAGTTGGCGAGGGCAGCCTGACCATTGCGGCCGGGGTGGACGATAACGGTGATCCTAAGTCGATGACGCTGGACATCGAGGCCGACGACACGCTGGCCGACATCGCCGCCAAGATCAACAGTGCCGAAGATAACCCCGGCGTCACCGCCACCATCATTACCGGTGATAGCGGCCCCCGACTGGTGATGACGTCCAAAAACACCGGTACCGACAATCAGATTTCCGTCAGCGCGACGGACACCAGTGGCACGGGCCTGAGTGATACGTTCGGCACGATGGAAGAGTTGGTGGCTGCGGCCAATGCCACCCTGACCATTGATGGCATGGACGTCACTTCGCAGAGTAATGAAGTCAGCAACGCCATTCAGGGGGTGACGCTCAGCCTGAAGGACGCCGACCTGGCGAAAACCACCAAGGTCACCATCGATAAAGACGTTTCCGGCGCAAAAAATGCCGTTAAGGACTTTGTCGAAGCCTATAACTCCCTTCAGGAAGTCATCGATGGGCTGAGTTCCTACGACCCCGAAGCGGAAGTGGGCGGGCCGTTACAGGGTGACAGCCTGCCGCGCGGCATTACCAGCCAGTTGCGCAATGTCATGAGCAGCAGCTACGACCTGGGGAATGGCGAAACCGGCACCTTGTCTCAGTTCGGCGTCAGCTTTGACCGTTACGGCAAGCTGGAAATCAATGACGACAAGCTTAATGAAGCGCTGGAAAACGACATGTCCAGTGTGGCCAACCTGTTTGCGGCCGAAGACACCGGCCTGGCCTACCGGCTTGATAGCACGGCGGACGCCTATACCAAGACCGGCGGATTGTTTTCCAGTCGTGACGATACCCTGCAGAGCCAGCTGGATCGGATCAGCTCAGATCGTGAGCAACTGGATCGCCAGATGGCGGCCTATGAAGCGCGGCTGTTTAAACAATTTAATGCCATGGATGCGGTGGTGTACCAGCTGAACTCTCAGGCGGCCATGCTGACGGATCGTCTTGCTGGCCTGCCGGGTCTGGTTAAGAGCAGCTGATGATGGCCACTGAGCAGCAACTGGATGACTTGAGCCAGCGCATCGCAACCGCGCTGCAGGGGCTGAGCGACGCCAATGATGAGCAGCGTGAAGTGCTGCTGGCGGAGCTGGCCGATCACCTGGATGCCAGGGAGTCAGTGCTGACCGCACTGCTTTCGACGCCCGCCGGACAGGACCCGGAATGGTTGCAGACGCAACTGAGAAAAACCCAACAACTGGCGATTGAAGCCAACCAACATCTGGCGGCCCAGCGCACACGGCTGGGCGGCTACCGTAAGGGCCGGAAACAGGTCCAAACCTATCAGCAAATTGAGGCAGGAAAAGGCTAATGCGAGGCTCACTGAAGGCATACAACAAGGTCAATATCAGCAGCCAGGCCGCCGAGGCCAGTCCCCACAAGGTGGTGCAACTGTTGCTGGGTGGCAGCATCGACAAATTGCTGCAGGCCAAACTGGCCATGGAGCAGAATGAAGTGGCGAAAAAGGGCGAACTGATCGGCCGCAGCATGGAGATCATCGTGCATCTTCAGGCGGCCCTGGACTTTGAACAGGGCGATGAGATTGCGCGTAATCTCTCGGACATGTACGACTACATGGTGCGTCGTCTGGTGGCAGCCAATCAGACCAATGATGCGGATGCGCTGCTGGAGGTGGTGGATTTGTTGCGCACACTCAAGTCCGGCTGGGATGCCATTCCCGCTGAACACCACCAGCTGAAAAAGCCCGCATAAACACCGTGTAAACATGCGGTTAGATGATCGTCAAAGTTCGATTATCTGACCGCATCACTTCAAAAATCTCGAATTTCTGTCGATATAGGCCGAAAAGCCCGTAATTTTCCGTGGGTTGAAAAGTAATCGGCAATCACTCTGTGTCTTGCTAAGACCATTTGGCTCGCTACAATGAGCCAAGCTAATTCGCACTCGAAGACGGGAGAAACCCGTCCATTTACTACTCATCTACAATAAGAGACCTGACCTGGGCGAAGGGAATCAACCCCGGTAAGCATGACCATGCAGATTGATCAGCGCATATTGCTTGTAGACAGCGACGACGCTCGTCGCCAAAAACTCAGCTTCCTGCTGGAGTTTTTGGGTGAGCCGATCGAGCACGCCGATTTTTCGGGGTTGAGCGATCGCCTTGCCAATGAGCGCTTCCGGTCGGTGATCATTGGGGGCGCCAGCGACCTCAACGGTGAGCTTGCACCTCTTCTGAAACAGCACTCCCGTCAGCCTTTTCTTGGCTTGGGAGCGGCCATTCCTGACCTGCCCAATATGGTCGGCCAACTTGATGAGCCTTTTGCTTACGGCCAGATCACCGAGCTGCTGCACTACTGCCAGGTGTATCAGCGGGTGCGGTATGAGGTCTCGCCGACCAGCCCCAATCAAACCAAGCTGTTCCGCTCCCTGGTGGGGCGCAGCGAGGCAATCTCTCAGGTACGTCACCTGCTGGCTCAAGTCGCTCAGACCGACGCCAGCGTGCTGGTGACCGGCGAGTCCGGAACCGGCAAAGAGGTGGTGGCCCGCAACATCCATTACCTGTCTGCTCACCGCGACGGCCCATTCATTCCGGTAAACTGCGGTGCGATTCCGCCGGATCTGCTGGAAAGTGAGCTGTTTGGCCACGAGAAAGGCGCCTTTACCGGCGCGGTGGCCACCCGTAAGGGGCGCTTTGAGCTGGCGGAAGGGGGCACGCTGTTCCTGGATGAGATTGGTGATATGCCGCCGCACATGCAGGTCAAGATCCTGCGGGTGCTTCAGGAGCGCTGTTTTGAACGGGTAGGGGGCAATAAGTCGATTCAGTCCAATGTCCGGATTGTCGCCGCCACCCACCGTGACCTGGAAAAAATGATCGCCGAAGGCGAGTTCCGGGAAGACCTCTACTACCGCCTTAACGTATTCCCCATCGAAATGCCTTCGCTGCGTGAGCGCTCTGAAGACATTCCGCTGCTGCTTAATGAGCTGGTCAGCCGGATTGAGGGGGAAGGCAAGGGCACCGTACGCTTTACCAAACGCGCCATCGACTCACTGGTGGAGCACCCCTGGTCTGGAAACGTTCGTGAGCTGTCCAATCTGGTCGAGCGGATGGTGATTCTGTTCCCGGGCGGGCTGGTGGACGTCAATGACCTGCCCAGCAAGTATCGTCACGTTGAAGTGCCTGAATTCACGCCGGAGTATCCGGAAGAGATGCAGGAACGCGATGCGTTGGCGGCACTGTTCAGCGGTGAAGAGCCGGTGGAGCTTCCGGAGCAGCGATTCAGCAATGAACTGCCGGAAGACGGCGTGAATCTGAAGGACATGCTGGCCGAGCTTGAGGTGGACATGATCCGTCAGGCACTGGACCAGGGCAATGGCGTGGTCGCCCGCGCCGCCGAACTGCTGGGGATGCGTCGCACCACCCTGGTGGAAAAGATGCGCAAATACGGCCTTTCCAAAGAGGGGTAAGCCGTCAGGCTTGCCCCGCTCTTCTGCAACACCCCCTTCTGGTACAGAATCTGCATAATCGTGCAGAACTGATGGACCACAGCGATTTTTTGACGGATAGCCTGCATGTCGCACGCCCTTGCCGAGCCCCAGCTTGATGACGCCCAGCGCGCCGCCAGCCGACTGAACCACCTGATGCAGCTGCTGCCGGCCGGTTTGGTGGTACTGGACGATGCGGGGGTGGTGGTCGAAGCCAACCCTCAGGCCCTGGCCCTGCTGGGTGAACCCCTTTTGGCGCAATCCTGGCGCGCCGTTATCGCCCGGGCGTTTGCGCCCCAGGCCGATGATGGTCATGAAATCTCCCTGAAGAACGGCCGCCGGGTGCGGCTGGCGACCCGGGCACTGGATCCGGAACCGGGCCAGCTTCTGATGCTGACCGACCTGACGGAAACCCGCCAACTCCAGCAAAACCTCTCTCATCTGCAACGGCTCTCCGCACTGGGCCGCATGGCGGCTTCTCTGGCGCATCAGATCCGCACGCCGCTTTCCGCCGCGCTGCTCTACGCCGCCAACCTGGGCAACCGCAACCTGGATGAGGCGGGCAGGGTGCGCTTTCAGGACAAGCTGATGGCGCGCCTCGGGGAACTGGAGCAACGGGTCAATGACCTGCTGCTGTTTGCCCGTGGGGGACATACCCAGGCCCAGGAACGCGTCACTGTCAGCGCGCTGTTTGAGCGTCTCGCCACCAGCTGTGAGGCGGCACTGGAACGCCGTCAGGCCACGCTGGATTGGCGATGTGATGCCCCGCTGGCGCTGATGGCCAACCCCGAGGCGCTGGTGAGTGCGCTGCAGAATCTGATCAACAACGCCCTGGAAGCGGGGGCGACCGCCCTGCGCCTCAATGCGGTCCGTCAGGGCGCTTTTGTGGCAATCACGGTCATGGACAATGGTAAGGGGATGACGCCGGCCGAGCAGGCACAGGTGATGACCCCATTCTTTACCACCAAAGCCAACGGAACCGGGCTGGGGCTGGCCGTGGTCCAGTCAGTATGCCGTGCCCACGGTGGCCGGTTGGAATTGCAGTCGGTGCCCGGACAGGGCAGCGGCTTTACCCTGGTACTCCCCGGGGAAGACATTAAGGACACTTCAGATGACTAAACCTCTGATCCTGGTCGTGGAAGACGATCTCGGCCTGCGTGAGGCGCTGGTCGATACCCTGATGTTGGGCGGCTATCGCTGCCTGGAAGCGGGCAATGGCGAAGAGGCATTGGTGCAGCTCAGCCAGCACTCGGTGGCGTTGATGATCTCCGATGTGCAGATGGCCGGCATGGACGGCATGACACTGCTGAAGACCGTCCGGGCACAGAACAGCCGGCTGCCGATTTTGTTGATGACCGCCTACGGCAGTATTGATGCGGCGGTGGAAGCGATGCGGTTTGGCGCCAACGACTACCTGGCCAAACCGTTTGCGCCCCAGGTGCTGCTGGACCAGGTGAGTCGTTACCTGGTGTCGGAACCGGCGGCGTCAGACACGCCGGTGGTCGGGGACCCTCAAAGCCAGCAGATGTTGGATCTGGCGGCCCGGGTTGCCCAGTCCGACGCGTCTGTGATGGTGCTGGGGCCCAGCGGGTCGGGTAAAGAGGTGCTGGCCCGCTATATCCACGTCCGCTCGGGCCGGAGTGATCAGCCCTTTATCGCCCTGAACTGTGCTGCCATTCCCGAGAACATGCTGGAAGCCACCCTGTTTGGTTATGAGAAGGGCGCGTTCACCGGCGCCGTACAGGCGTGTCCCGGCAAGTTTGAGCAGGCCCAGGGCGGCACCATCCTGCTGGATGAGATCACTGAAATGGATCTGAACCTGCAGGCCAAGTTGCTGCGGGTGCTGCAGGAGCGGGAAGTGGAGCGACTGGGCGGCCGCAAAACCCTCTCTCTGGATGTGCGGGTGCTGGCCACCTCCAACCGGGATCTCCGCCTGGCGGTGGAGGAAGGACGCTTCCGCGAAGACCTCTACTACCGGTTGAATGTTTTCCCCCTCACCTGGCTGCCACTCGCCCAGCGACCCGGTGACATCTTGCCGCTGGCTGAGCACCTGCTCGGTCGCCACGCCAGTCGTTCCGCCCGTCCTGCCCCGGTGCTGAGTATGGAGGCACGCAGTAAGCTGCTGAGCCATCCGTGGCCGGGTAACGTCCGGGAACTGGATAACGTGATCCAGCGAGCGCTGATTCTGTGTCAGGGCGACACTCTGACCGACGCCGACCTGTTTCTGGATGGCCAAACCGGCATTCCTACCGTCAGTGCGCCGGTGGCGACGCCCCGGGCGCCTCAGGTCGCCTCGGAAGATTTAGGCAGTGAACTCAAGCAGCAGGAGTTCCAGATCATTCTCGATGCTCTGGCCGCCTGTCAGGGCAGCAGAAAGGCCGTGGCGGAGCGCCTTGGCCTCAGTCCGAGAACCCTGAGATACAAGCTGGCCAAGATGCGGGAAGCGGGTATTGTTCTGCCTTAACTGACGGGTTTAACAGTAAATGTGCTGAACTGGCAGGTGCCTTGCATTACAATGCTGAGCCATCGGGCTCGTCAATGGTTTGACTGATACAAGGAAATGGGAATGGAGATCGGAAACAATCCCTTGCTGATGGAGATGCAGGGCCTGTCCCGGGAAGCCGGGAGCGGTGCGGAGATTAAGCCGGTGGCGCCGCAGCAGGACTTCTCCACGTTTCTTACGGACGCCATTGACCACGTCAACGGGCTTCAGATGACCGCCAGCGATCTGGCCACCCGGTTGGAATTGGGCGACACCCAGGTGTCCCTGTCCGACACCATGATCGCCAAAGAGAAGGCAGGGGTCGCGTTTGAGGCGACCGTTCAGGTACGCAACAAATTGGTGGAAGCGTACAAGGAAATCATGAATATGCCGGTGTAACCGGCCTGAGGTAATGCGGTGGCTGAGGCGAATTCGTCAACCGAACTGATGATCAATGACGGCGGCAATACCATGCCGGCCACCGTTTCTGGCGGCGCGGCCGCAGGGAATGAGATTGAGGAGAACAAGGTCAGTCCGCTCTCCTCTCTGGGCAATGTGGATGTTCTGCGTCAGATCAGCCTGATCCTGGCGCTGGCCATCAGCCTCGCCATCGGCGTGTTTCTGATGATTTGGGCTCAGGAGCCCTCCTACCGGCCATTGGGCCAGATGGAAACCCAGGAGTTGATTGAAACCCTGGACTTCCTGGATCAGCAAAAGCTTCCCTACCAGCTTGAAGGCAACACCATCTCGGTTCCGGAGGATCGGTTCTCCGACATCCGCCTGATGCTGACCCGCAACGGCTTGGGCCCGGCCCGCCCGCAACAGGATTTTCTGACGCAGGACAGCGGCTTTGGTGTGAGCCAGCGTATGGAGCAGGCGCGCCTGAAGCACAGCCAGGAGCAGACTCTGGCCTCCGCCGTCGAGGAGTTGCGCAGCGTGCAGCGTGCCCGGGTGATCCTGGCTCTGCCGCAGCAGAACGTGTTTGCCCGCCAACAGCGTCAACCTTCCGCCACCGTGGTGGTGACACTCAATCGCGGCACCGAACTGCGTCAATCCGAAGTGGACGCGGTGGTGGACATTGTGGCCTCTGCGGTACACGGCCTGAAACCCGCCCGCGTTACCGTTACCGATCAACACGGTCGCCTGCTGAACTCCGGCAGCCAGGACGGCATCTCCGCCCAGGCGCGTCGTGAGCTGGAACTGCGTGTTCAGCAGGAGCAGCTGTACCGTGAAAAGATCGACAGCATCCTGATCCCGGTACTGGGGCTGGGCAAATACAGTGCCCAGGTGGATGTCACCATGGACTTCTCGGCGGTGGAGGAGACCTCCCGCCGCTTTAACCCGGATATGCCGGCGGTTCGCAGTGAAATGCTGGTGGAAGACAACCAGAACGGCAGCGGCCCGGTGGGGATCCCCGGAGCACTGACCAACCAGCCGCCCATCGCCTCGGAGATCCCGCAGGAAGTGGGACAAAACGGCCAGGATGAGCGCCTTGCCGAAGGCCGCAACCGCAGCGAAGTCACCCGAAATTATGAACTGGACTCCACCATCAGCCACACCCGGCAACAGGTGGGGACCGTACGTCGCGTCACCCTGTCCGTGGCGGTGGACTACAAGTCCGCGCCCGGTGCCGATGGGGCGGCCACCCTGGAACCCCTCTCGGAAGGCGAGCTGGCGAGCATTCGTCGGCTGCTGATGGGCAGTGTGGGCTTCAATGCGGCCCGCGGTGACGTGCTTGAAGTGGTGTCCGTACCCTTTGCGGAAGACCTGGCTCTGGCCCCGGTGGACATACCGATTTACGAACAAAGCTGGTTCTGGCGTGCGGTTAAGCTCGCGCTCGGCGCCCTGGGTCTGTTCGTGTTGGTGATGGTGGTGGTGCGGCCGATGATCAAGCGTCTGCTGAACCCGGAGCAGGGTAAGGTGGCGGAATCCACCGGCCTGGCCGGCGCCGACCTGGCGGAACTGGAAGACCAGTATGCCGCCGAGACGCTGGGCCTGCTCAGCCAGGGCGACAGCGATTACTCCTATGCTGAGGACGGCTCGATTTTGCTGCCGGACCTGCATAAGGACGACGACATGCTGCGGGCCATCCGCGCGCTGGTGGCCAATGAGCCGGACCTCTCCACCCAAGTAATCAAGAGTTGGTTGAACGAAGATGGCTGAGCAAGCAACTTCCAAAACGCCCGCCACATCCAACGCTTTTGATGTGGCCAAACTGAATGGCATCGAGAAGACCGCCATTCTGTTGCTCTCACTGAGCGAATCCGATGCGGCTCAAATCCTCAAGAATCTGGAACCCAAGCAGGTGCAGAAAGTGGGGATGGCGATGGCTGGCATGCGTGACTTCAGCCAGGAAAAAGTGGCCGCCGTACACCGCCTGTTTCTGGAGCAGATCAAACAGTTCTCCTCCATTGGCCTCAACAGCGAAGACTTTGTACGCAAGGCCCTGACCCACGCGCTGGGTGAGGACAAAGCGGGCAACCTGATTGAGCAGATCGTGATGGGGCATGGCGCCAAGGGCCTCGACTCCCTCAAGTGGATGGACGCCCGTCAGGTGGCGAACATCATCCGCAACGAACACCCGCAGATCCAAACCATCGTGCTCTCCTACCTGGAGCCGGACCAGGCGGCGCAGATCCTCAGTCAGTTCACCGAGCGTGTGCGTCTCGACCTGATGCTGCGCATCGCCAACCTGGAAGAGGTTCAGCCGGCCGCGCTGCAGGAATTGAACGACATCATGGAGAAGCAGTTTGCCGGTCAGTCCGGCGCTCAGGCGGCCAAGATGGGCGGCCTGAAAGCGGCGGCCAACATCATGAACTACATGGACACCGGCGTGGAGAGCATGCTGATGGAGTCCATTCGCGAAACCGACGAAGAGCTGGGCCAGCAGATCCAGGATCTGATGTTCGTGTTCGAAAACCTCTCCGATGTGGACGACCGTGGCATCCAGACCATCCTGCGCGAAGTGCAGCAGGATGTGCTTATCCGTGCTCTCAAAGGTGCGGACGACGGGCTGCGGGACAAGATTCTGGGCAACATGTCCAAGCGTCAGGCCGATCTGGTGCGCGACGACCTCGAAGCGATGGGCCCCATCCGTCTGTCGGAAGTGGAAGCGGCGCAGAAAGAGATCCTCGCTATCGCCCGCAAACTGGCCGATGCCGGCGAGGTGATGCTCGGTGGCGGTGGCGGCGAAGAGTTCCTCTAAATCATGACCGACAGTTTACGGCCCCGGATCCTACGTGCCGGCCAGGTGGAGAGCCAGGACTGGCTCTTGCCCGATATGACCGAGGCACAGGAAGCGCCTTCCGATAACGCTTTACACCGCTTATCCCGTCCGCCGGCTGAAGTGGAAGAGGAGGAAACCCTGCCTCCTCCGCCAACCCTGGAAGAGATTGAACGCATCCGTGAAGAGGCGTACGAGGACGGCTTTGCCGAGGGCAAAGCCGCCGGGGAAGCGAAAGGGCTGGAAGAGGGCCGCCTGAAAGGGGCGGAGCAGGGCCACGCCGAAGGCTACCAACAGGGCCTGGAGCAGGGCCTGGAAGCCGGCAAGGCGGAGATCGCGACCCGGACCGCTCAGTGGGACCAACTGCTGGGTGAATTGATCGCACCGCTTGAAGCGGCGGATGAGCAGGTGGAGCGGGAGTTGGTGACGCTGGCCATGCGACTGGCTCAGGCGGTGGTGCAGGTTGAACTGACCACCTCGCCTGACGCGGTATTGGAGGCGTTGCGTCAGGGCATCCACGCCCTGCCGTCCCAGCGGCAGAAGGTGGCCATCCACGCCAGCGAATCCGACCGTCAGCTGATCGCAGACACTTTCGGTGAAGACGCGCTCAGTCAGCGCCAGTGGGAGCTGGTGCTGGAGCCGACCCTCTCCCCAGGCTCGCTGGTACTGAATACCGAACGCAGTGAAGTCCCCATGCTGGGCGATGATCGCCTGCGCAAAGTGCTGGAAACTTTTGCCCAGCGTCCCCGTGATCCGGTCGACGAGCCCGCCTACCCCCGTCCGGCCCCCCAAGCGGAAGCCAGCGACCCGGCACCAGAACAGCCGGAACCCACAGAATCCAGCGTCCCTGCAGAATCAGAGGCCAGCGATGACGCTGCGCAGTGAGCGACTGAGTCGACGCATTCAGGCCTGGCAAAACAACGTGCAAAGCCTGGCGCCGGTGGCGTCGGGCCAGTTATTGCGGGTTGTGGGACTGACGCTGGAAGCGGTGGGGTGCCGGGCACCGGTGGGGTCGCTGTGCCAGATTGAAACCCTGAGTGGCCAGCTTACTGCGGAAGTGGTGGGCTTTGATGATCAGGTGCTTTACCTGATGCCGGTGGAGGAGCTGAAAGGCGTTCTGCCCGGTGCCCGTGTTACCCCAATGGGGCAACGACAGGGATTGCCGGTGGGCCCGGAGCTTTTGGGCCGGGTGCTGGATGGCAACGGCGAGCCACTGGATGGGCTGGGCCCCCTGGCCACCCGTGAACGCGCCCCGCATCACGCCACCCTCCTGAATCCCATGGCCCGTCGGCCGATTCATCAGCCCATCGACGTTGGGGTGCGTACCATCAACGCCATGCTTACCGTTGGCCAGGGCCAGCGGATGGGTTTGTTCGCCGGTTCCGGCGTGGGCAAATCCGTTTTGCTGGGGATGATGACCCGGGGCACCAACGCCGACGTGATCGTGGTCGGGCTGGTTGGTGAGCGGGGCCGTGAGGTGAAAGAGTTTATTGAAGAGATCCTGGGGCCGGAGGGGCGGGCCCGCTCAGTGGTGGTGGCAGCACCGGCAGACACCAGCCCGCTGATGCGTCTGCGCGCCTGCGAAACCGCCACCCGAATTGCGGAGCACTTCCGCGATCAGGGCCGCAACGTTCTGCTGCTGATGGACTCCCTGACCCGTTACGCCCAGGCCCAGCGTGAAATCGCACTGGCGATTGGCGAACCCCCGGCCACCAAAGGCTACCCACCTTCGGTGTTTGCCCGTTTGCCGCAGTTGGTGGAGCGGGCCGGAAATGGCGGTGTGGGGCAGGGCAGCATTACCGCCTTTTACACCGTGCTGACCGAAGGCGATGATCAGCAGGACCCCATCGCCGATGCCGCCCGGGCGATTCTGGATGGCCACATTGTGTTGTCCCGGGCGCTGGCTGAAAGTGGCCACTACCCGGCCATCGACATCGAATCCTCCATCAGCCGGGTGATGCCTATGGTCACCGAGCCGCTTCACCTTGAGGCGGCACAGCTGATTAAGCAGCTGTGGTCGGCCTATCGTCAGAACCAGGATTTGATTGCCATCGGCGCCTACAGTGCGGGTTCCGATCCTCAGGTGGACAAAGCCATTGCCATGCAGCCGGCCTTTAACGCCTTCCTGCGTCAGGCGATGAAGTCTCCTGTGGACTATGAGCAGAGCCTGACTCAGCTGGCGCGCCTGGCGGCGCAGTGCCGCAACTAGGTAAGCCACGATGAGTGATCCCAAACAGTTGGCCCAGGTCCTGGCGATGGCGGATAAAGCGCTGGAGAAAGCGGCGCTGGATCTGCGCAGCGCCAACTCCGCCGTGCAGGCGCTGAAACAACAGCTGACGCAGCTGCAAAACTACCGCTGGGACTACGTTAAACAGGCGCAACAGCAGGCCGGAACCACGCTGCACGCCTCTCACTATCAGCAGTACCATCACTTTATTGCCAAGCTGGATGCCGCCATCACTCAGCACATCGCTCGCGTACGGCAGGCGGAAGCCGCCGCCGAGCAACGTCAGGCGTTGTGGCAACAGGCCCACCAGCGCCAGCAGGCCATCGCCCTGCTGATCGATAAAAACAAGGCTCGAGCCCTGCAACTGGCGGAAAAGCGCAGCCAGCGTGAACTGGACGAGTTTGCCCTGCAACAGTTTGTGCGACGCCAGCGCTGAATTCAGCCCCAAGCGGCAAGCCACTGCACTGGCCTGTTAATTGCATTAATCCCCCCAGTTCAATTACAGCGTCAGGATTTCTCAGTATGTCCCAGCCGATCGCCACGCCGATCTTAACGCCACCACCGGCCCCGTCCGGTGGGATGGCTCAGGGTGCCACTACGGCGCCGGAGCCCGCGTCAGGCTTTGCCGCATTGGTGGAAGATGCGGCGCAAAACCAATCCGGTGGGCCCAAAGAGGAGAGCGCGTCTGAGCCCGGCATGCTGACGGGCTTGGTCAAGAAAGCGGTGTCCGGTTCGGCGGACGACAAGGCGGCGGTGACGCCTGAGCCGGACCAAGCGTTGCCCTCTGACGCTGAAGAGCGGCAACCGGTTGCCACTGTGCCCGGTGAGATCGGTGAGCCTGTTGATCACATTCTGCCGGTCAAACCGGAGCTGGACGAACTGGCGCAGCAACCGGAGCCGGAGAGCGAGGCACTGCTGGCCCAGTTGGCAGCGCTGGATAACGCCAAGCGTCAAATGGATGGCGCTGAGCTGAAAGCCGCACCGGTGCTTGATTCGGGTGACCCGAAAGCGCCGGTGGTGCCACCGGTCGATGCGGTGCTTCCGGTTGAGCCTGGCTCGCCAGAAGGTGTGCTGGTCACGGGCGTCGCTGCGGACGCTGAGCAGCAGCCCGTTGTTGAAGTCACGGCCAAAGCGGGGGTTGCTCCGTTAATGCCGGGCCAGGCCAGACAGGTCGGCACTGCGGATGCCGCGATACCGGCGCAACCCTCTCCCACCGGCAAAGCTGACCTTATCGCCGGTCAGCGTGCTGACAGCCCGACGCTCAGTGTGATGCCGGAGTCCAGAGTCGACCAGAATCTGGGCGGCACGGACGGTACGCTGCTGCAGACTGCGGGCAAAGTCGCGGGCGAAATCCCTCAGCCGGCCGTGGCAGCGGCTACACCTGCGTCCGCATTGAGCAGCCCGGCACTGCTGGCCCAGGCTCAGGCCACGACTCCGGAGCCGGGTTTTGAGCCTGGCCTGGATGACGGCACTGGCCTCGAGCTGGAGAGTCACCGTCCTCTGAGTGCGGAAACCACGCATCGTCCGCAAAACCGTCCGACCGGGGCAGTGGCAGAGGCCGCATTGATGCGCCAGCCGGTGGCGGCAGAGCGACTGGCGCCGGAGCTGCGCGAACGGCTGGCGGTGATGATCAATACCGAACGGATGAGTGCGGAGCTGCGCTTGGACCCGCCCGAGCTGGGGGCACTTCAGGTTCGCATTCAGATGAACGGCGACCAGGCCCAGGTGCAGATCCAGACTCAGCACGCTCAGGCCCGTGACCTGCTGGAGCAGGCGCTGCCGAGATTGCGGGAGATGCTGCAGGGGCAGGGGATTCAGTTGGCGGACGCCAATGTTTCTCAGCAGCAGGAATCCGGCAACGGTTCCGGTAACGGCTCCGGTGAAACTGGTGGCCAAAGCAGCATGGACGCCTCCGGGGAAGAGGTGGTTGCCCACCAGATAAGCAACCGCAACGCGGAAGGCGGCATTGATTTCTACGCCTGATGACCGCTGTGCTAACCTAGCGGCCGTTGTAACAGTAACTCGCGTATTTTTAGGCAAAAGATGGCAGACGATAATCTACAAGTGGACGTAGAAACCGCGCCGGGTAAGCGTCGGATGTATTGGGTGCTGGCCATCGGCGGAGCGGTGCTTCTGCTGATTGCCGTGGTATTTGGTGTGGTCTCCATGCTCGGTGGAGATGATGAGGTGTCGGCACAGACCAGCGACAGCGTGAAGACCGGTGGCAGTCTGCGTGCCGGGCTGGCGCAGGACGGCGCACTGTATGTGCCGATGCCGCGCCCCTTCCTGTTCAATCTGCCCGGGCCGGATCGCACCTACCTGGTTCAGATAAAAGTGCAGCTTCAGGTTCGCGGCAATGATGCTCAGAGTGCCGCCCGAAAACACATTCCGCTGATTGAAGACACTCTGCTGACCACGTTCAGTGCCGCAGAGGCGGACCAGATTAAGCGCAAAGAGGGCAAGGATGAGCTGCGTACCCAGGCCCTGCTCAATGTTCAGAACGCGTTGCAGTCCATTACCGGTAAGCCCCAGGTCGATCGGGTGCTGTTTACCGGCTTTGTGATGCAATAGGGAGAAGCGATGAGCGACCTGCTGAGCCAAGACGAAATCGACGCGCTGCTTCACGGTGTTGATGAGGTCGAAGAGGACGAGCTGCTCAACGACGGCGAAGGCGCCGCAATCTACGACTTTACCTCGCAGGATCGGATTGTCCGTGGCCGGATGCCGACCCTGGAGCTGGTGAACGAGCGCTTTGCCCGCCATCTTCGGATCAGCCTCTTCAACATGATGCGTCGCAACGCCGAGGTGTCCATCAACGGCGTCCAGATGGTGAAGTTCGGTGAGTACGTGCACACCCTGTTTGTCCCGACCAGCCTGAATATGGTGCGCTTCCGTCCGCTAAAAGGGACGGGGCTTATCACCATGGAAGCGCGGCTGGTGTTTATTCTGGTGGACAACTTCTTCGGTGGCGATGGCCGCTTTCAGGCCAAAATCGAGGGCCGGGAGTTTACCCCCACCGAACGCCGCATCATTCAGTTGCTTCTGAAGACCGTGTTTGAGGATTACAAAGAGTCCTGGGCACCGGTGATGGATGTGGAGTTTGAGTATCTCGACTCCGAAGTGAATCCGGCCATGGCCAACATTGTCAGCCCCACTGAAGTGGTGGTGGTGTCCTCTTTCCATATCGAGCTGGATGGCGGCGGTGGCGATTTCCATATCACCTTGCCCTATTCCATGATCGAGCCCATCCGGGAACTGCTCGATGCCGGTGTGCAGAGTGATAAACAGGACACCGACATGCGCTGGGCCAAGGCGTTGCAGGACGAGATCATGGACGTGCCGGTCGATCTCTCCGCCACCCTGCTGGAGCAGCAACTGAGCCTGCGCGACATCATGGAGATGAAGGCGGGCGACATCATTCCGGTTGATATCCCGGAGCATCTGCTGGTGCGGATTGAAGACCTGCCCACTTTCCGGGGCAAGCTGGGTCGCAAGGCCGACAATGTGGCCATCCGGATTGAAGAGCGGATCCCACGACCCAAGTCTTACAAAAACGAACTGCAACTGATCAACCGAAACGGCGCGATGGCGCTGGAGCCCGAGATCACCATCGACGGGCTGGAACAGGACTCCCTACAAGAAGGTGAACGATGACCGACGATCATGACCCGATGGATCAGGATCTGCTGGCAGACGACTGGGCTGCGGCCCTGGAAGAGCAGGCAGAGACCGTCGAACTGGAGCAGTTTGATGCTCCCGCAGGCAAAGATACGGACCAACAGCGCAAGCTCGATGCGATCCTCGACATCCCGGTAACCATCTCCATGGAGGTGGGCCGCAGCCAGATCAGCATCCGCAACCTGCTGCAGCTCAATCAGGGCTCAGTGGTGGAGCTGGACCGGGTGGCTGGCGAACCGCTGGATGTGATGGTGAATGGCACCCTGGTGGCCCACGGCGAAGTGGTGGTGGTGAACGATAAGTTCGGCATCCGACTGACCGACGTGATCAGCCAGACTGAACGGATTAAGAAGCTGCGATGATGGCCCGTGTATTGGCCGCAGCCGCCACGCTGTTGACTGCTCCCTTAACGCTGGCCGCCGAAACGGCGCCCGCCGGTGCCAACGACCAGATGGCCACCATGGTGGCCAGTTTGCTCGGAGTGGTGGCACTGATTGTGGTGCTGGCGGTGCTGGCCCGACGCTTTAATCTGCCGAACACGGTGGGTGGGCCGCTGAAAACCGTGGCGATGATGCCGGTCGGCACCAAAGAGCGGGTGGCGGTCATTCAGGTGGGCGAGCAGCAGTACCTGGTGGGGATCACCGCGCAGAACATTACCCTGCTGGATAAGCTGGAACAGCCACTGGAAACGGCTCAGGGGCCGCAGTTTGCCTCGGTACTGGCGCGCTTTAACAAAGCCCGGGAGTCCTGAGTGGGTAAGTTGATTGTAGCGTTGTTGCTGGCCCTGTTCCCCGCGCTGGCCGTGGCGGATCCAGGCATTCCCGCCATCACCCTGACCACCGGTCCGGACGGCACCCAACAGTACAGTGTCAGCCTCCAGATCCTGGGTCTGATGACCTTGCTGACGTTCCTGCCGGCCATGGTGATTCTGATGACCAGTTTCACCCGCATCATTGTGGTGCTGGCGATTCTGCGTCAGGCGTTGGGTCTGCAGCAGACGCCTTCCAACCAGGTGTTGCTGGGTATGGCGCTGTTTCTGTCGCTGTTCATCATGACCCCGGTGATGGATCGGGTTTACGAGGACGCGCTGGTGCCCTACATGGGCGAGCAGATTGGCGCGCTGGAAGCGCTGGAAAAGGCCAAAGCACCGGTGAAGGACTTTATGCTGTCCCAAACCCGCATCACCGACATCAACACCTTTGTTGAGATCAGCGGCCGAACCGACATCGCTTCGGTGGAGGAGGTGCCGATGACGGTGCTGATCCCCGCCTTTGTCACTTCGGAACTGAAAACCGCGTTCCAGATCGGCTTTATGCTGTTTGTTCCGTTTCTGGTGATCGACCTGGTGGTGGCGTCCGTGCTGATGGCAATGGGTATGATGATGCTGTCGCCGATGATCGTGTCGCTGCCCTTTAAGATCATGCTGTTTGTACTGGTGGATGGCTGGAACCTGGTGATGGGAACGCTGGCCACCAGCTTTGGTCTGGGGGGCCCATGACCCCCGAGGCGTTTGTCGACATCTTCCGTCACGCCCTTCAGGTGATCGTCATCATGGTGAGTGCCATCATTGTGCCGGGCCTGGTGGTGGGCTTGATTGTGGCGGTGTTTCAGGCCGCCACCTCCATCAACGAACAAACTCTCTCCTTTCTGCCCCGTCTGCTGGTGACGCTGGTCACCATGATGTTTCTTGGTCACTGGCTGGTGCGCACTCTGATGGAGCTGATGTACGACATGGTGGCCCTGATCCCGCAGATGGTGGGGTAGGGCGGCGCGATGGAGTATCCGCTCCCCATCGTGTTCGACTGGCTGCGCGGCGTGCTGTGGCCGCTGTTCCGCATCAGCGCGATGCTGATGGTGATGGTCACCATCGGCGGCAGTTCGGTTCCGGCCCGCGTGCGCTTGCTGTTGTCGGTCATGATCACCGCCGCCGTGGCCCCCATCCTGCCTGCTCCACCGCAGATTGATCTGCTCAGTGCCGAAGGGTTTCTGATCTCCGCGCAGCAGGTGGTGATCGGCATCGCCATCGGTTTTGTCTCCGTGCTGGTGCTGAACACCTTCGTGTTGGCGGGGCAGATCATCGGCATGCAAACCTCGCTGGGTTTCGCCTCGATGGTGGATCCCAGTAATGGCCAGCAGGTGCCGCTGGTGGGCCAGTTCTACCTGTTGTTGAGCACCCTGCTGTTCTTTGGCGTCGACGGCCACCTGACCATGATACGGATGCTGATCGCCAGCTTTGACACCCTGCCGATCGGTGAGGGACTGACCCCGGCCAGCCTGGACGCCATCGTCAAATTTGGCGGGCTGATGTTTGCCAGTGCCCTGACTCTGGCGTTGTCCGCCGCCACGGCATTGCTGCTGATCAACTTCTCTTTTGGGGTGATGACCCGGGCGGCGCCCCAGCTCAATATCTTTGCCATCGGCTTCCCCATTACCATGTTGTCCGGCTTGCTGATCCTGTGGCTGACCCTGGGCGGCGTTCTCAACCATTTCTACAGCGTCTGGGATTCCGGTCAGGTGCTGATCTGTGATCTGCTGAAACTCGACTGCGAGGCCCCCTGATGGCGGAGAACGACAGCAGTCAGGAAAGAACCGAAGAGGCGACGCCCCGAAGGCGTCAGCAGGCCCGGGAGAAGGGTCAGGTTCCCCGCTCGAAAGAGCTGGGCACGGCAGCGGTGCTGGTGGCTGCCGCCATCGGCATGCTGATGATGGGTGGCCAGATCGGCGAAGCGATGCTGACGGTGGCGAAAAAGCAGTTTGAGCTGAGCCGGGCCGAAGCTTTTGATCTGGGTGAGATTGGTCTGCTGTTCGGTCGGATACTGTCAGAGTTGATGGTGCCGGTACTGGGCTTTGTGCTGGTGCTGTTTATTGCCGCGTTCCTCGGCAACATCGGCCTGGGTGGCATGAGTTTCAGCTGGCAGGCCGCGGCGCCCAAAGCCTCTAAGATGAGTCCCCTGGCGGGCTTTAAGCGGATGTTCGGGCTGCAGGCGCTGGTCGAGTTGGTCAAATCCATCGCCAAGTTCGGGGTCATTGCTCTGGTGGCCTGGGCGCTGCTCAGCGTCAATTTTGATGACATTCTGCGCCTCTCCAGCGGTGATCCGGCCGGGGCGGTCCGCGATGCGCTGGGCCTGCTGCTGAAGCTCTTTGTGCTGCTGTGCTCCTCACTGCTGCTGATTGTCGTCATCGACGCGCCTTACCAGTTGTGGAACCACAATAAGCAGCTGAAGATGACCAAACAGGAGGTCAAGGACGAATACAAGCAGACCGAGGGCAAGCCCGAGGTGAAAAGCCGCATCCGCCAGTTGCAGCGTGAAATGGCGCAGCGCCGGATGATGGCGGAGGTGCCCAAGGCGGACGTGGTGGTGGTCAACCCGACTCACTACTCCGTGGCCATCCGCTACGACAAGTCGGTGAACAATGCGCCGCTGGTTGTGGCCAAGGGCAGCGACGAGATCGCATTGAAAATTCGAGAAATTGCGCGCGAGCATGAGGTTCCCGTGGTATCCTCACCAGCCTTGGCCCGGGCGGTTTATTACTCCACGAAACTGGACACGCCGATCCCGGAAGGGCTCTTTACCGCCGTGGCTCAGATCCTGGCCTACGTCTACCAGCTGAAGCAGTTCCAGACTGGACGGGGCCGCCGCCCCATCCCATTACCGTCTGAACTGCCCATCCCCGATGAACTTCGGGCGGATCAGCAAGAGTAAGCCGGCCGCTCTGAACTCATGGCGCAGTAATTGCAGACCCGCTTGAGACGTCAATCATCAGTCGCAGCATGGATCTGAAAGCACTTACCCAATCAATTCCTTTTCGTCATCGCCTGCACCTGCAGGGGATAGGCACGCCTTTACTGGTGCTCGCGGCGCTGGCCATGGTGATCCTGCCCATGCCGGCGTTGCTGCTGGATATGCTGTTCACCTTTAACATCGCCCTGGCGCTGGTGGTGTTGCTGGTGGCGATCTACACCCTGCGTCCCCTCGACTTCGCGGCGTTCCCCACGGTACTGCTGGTGGCCACCCTGTTGCGCCTGGCACTGAATGTGGCCTCAACCCGGGTGGTGTTGCTGGAAGGGCACAATGGCCCCGATGCCGCCGGTAAGGTGATTGAGTCCTTTGGCTCCGTGGTGATCGGCGGCAACTACGCGGTGGGTTTGGTGGTGTTCCTGATTCTGGTGATCATCAACTTTGTGGTGGTCACCAAAGGCGCCGGGCGGATCTCGGAAGTGAGTGCCCGCTTTACCCTGGACGCCATGCCCGGTAAGCAGATGGCCATCGATGCCGACCTGAACGCCGGCATTCTGAATCAGGAGCAGGCCCGCGACCGTCGCGCCGAAGTGGCCAAAGAAGCGGACTTCTACGGCTCCATGGACGGTGCGTCCAAATTCGTAAAAGGGGATGCCATCGCCGGCATCCTGATCCTCTTTATCAACATCATCGGTGGCTTCCTGATCGGGATGGTTCAGCACGGCCTGGGCTTCTCGGAAGCGGTGGAGATCTACACCCTGCTGACCATCGGTGATGGCCTGGTGGCCCAGATCCCCGGTCTGCTGCTCTCCATCGGTGCCGCCATCATCATCACCCGTCAGAATGAATCCCAGCAGATGGGCGACGAGGTGGTGCGTCAGATGTTTGACAACCCACGGGTGCTGGTGATTTGTGCCGGGGTGTTGATCGTCATGGGCCTGGTGCCGGGGATGCCGCATATGGCTTTTCTGTCGCTGGGGATCAGCCTGGCGGGCCTGACCTGGTATCTCAAACGTAAGCGCGATAAAGCCAAAGCGGAAGCTGAGGCCCAGGTGGCCGAGGGCAACACCGAACGGCTGGAAAGCGAGCCCAAAGAGCTGGGCTGGGATGATGTGAATCATGTCGACATCATCGGTCTGGAGGTGGGCTATCGGCTGATACCCCTGGTGGATAAGGCCCAGAACGGTGAGTTGCTGTCCCGGATTAAAGGGGTGCGCAAAAAGCTGTCCCAGGAGTTTGGCTTCCTGATCCCGGCGGTGCACATCCGCGATAACCTCGACCTGCCGCCGAACCACTACCGCATCAGCCTGATGGGCGTGGTGGTGGGGGAAGCCGAAATCCGCCACGACGGTGAGCTGGCGATTAACCCCGGCCAGGTATTTGGTCGACTTGAGGGGCAGCCCACCACAGACCCGGCGTTTGGGCTGGAAGCCGTCTGGGTGAATCCGGACCAGCGCGATTATGCCCAGACATTGGGTTACACCGTGGTGGATGCCTCCACGGTGGTGGCCACGCATCTGTCTCAACTGCTCAGCAACAATGCCGCTCAGCTGTTGGGTTACGAAGAGGTGCAGCAGTTGCTGGAGCTGCTTGGCAAGCAGTCGCCCAAGTTGGTCGAAGGCCTGGTGCCGGAGATTCTGAGCCTGGGCGTCATCGTCAAGGTGATGCAGAACCTGCTCAACGAAGGGGTGCCGATCCGGGATACCCGCACCCTGATCCAGACGCTGGTGGAGTACGGGCCGAAGAGTCAGGACCCGGATGTGCTGACCGCTGCCTGTCGTATTGCCATGAAGCGCCTGATTGTTCAGGAGATCAGCGGGCCGGAGCGGGAGATCCCGGTGGTCACCCTCTCTCCTGAGCTGGAACAGATATTGCATCAATCCCTGCAGGCCAGTAACGGCGAAAACAGCGGATTGGAGCCCGGGCTGGCAGAGCGGTTGCAGCGCTCATTGAGCGAAGCGGCCCAGAAACAAGAGATGGTGGGCGAACCGGCGGTACTGCTGACCTCCGGATTGCTGCGGACAACCTTGTCCCGCTTTGTAAAACACACCATCCCGGCCCTGCGGGTGCTGTCGTACCAGGAGATCCCGGACGACAAGCAAATTAAGATTGTTCAATCCGTCGGCCAATAGCCGGAAGTGAAAGGATAGAGCCTTGAAGATAAAACGGTTTTTTGCCAAGGACATGAGAGCGGCCCTGACCGAGGTGAAAGAGACTCTGGGTCCGGACGCGGTCATCATGTCCAACAAGCGGGTGACCGGTGGCGTCGAAATCGTGGCGGCGGTGGACTTTGAACAGCGCACCGGCGCGTCAGGTGCCGAAAAACCGTCGTCACCGCAGGAGCCGGAATTCAATGCCCTGGGCGGCCGGCCGCTCAACGACGACAAAGTCAGCCTGTCAGGTGGCAATGGCGCCGTGAAGCCCACTGCCCCCGCGGTGAACCCGAGCTCCGTCCCGGCCGATACCGACAGCCTTCGGGCTTTGCTGGAGCGTCAGCAGGAGCGTCGTCAGCAGAAAGAAGCGCGGGCGATGCTGTCCAAGCAGGAGCAGGCGCTGCCAAAGTGGGCGCAGCGCGCCTTTGAGCCGGCCAAGGCGGAAACCGCTTCCGCCCCGGCGCGGCCGGCCGCGCCAGTACCGCCGAGCCCTCGCCCGGCGGCGCAGCAAAGCAACAAGGAGCTGAGCGAGATGAAGGCGGAGATGGCCTCCATCCGCCAACTGCTGCAACACCAGGTCTCCAGCCTGATGCAGCAGGACCTGGCCCGCAGCGAACCGGTTCGGGCCATGCTGACGGAGCAACTGCGCGAGCTCGGTTTCCACAAAGAGATGGCAGAGCACTTTGCTCAGATGGTGCCGGCGCAGACCGAAATCCATGACGCCATTGAATACCTGCCGGAGCTGGTGGCCCGCTCTTTGGTGTGCGGCAATGAAAGCATGCTCAACGACGGCGGCATCATCGCCCTGGTGGGGCCCACTGGCGTGGGGAAAACCACCACCATCGCCAAATTGGCGGCCCGTTTTGTGGCCCGCTATGGCATCAACCAGGTGGCCCTGGTGACCACCGACAACTACCGGATTGGTGCGCAGGAGCAGCTCACCACCTTCGGTAAGATCATGGGTTGCCCGGTGCGCAGTGCCGCCAGTGTGGATGAGTTGGAAAACGTCATCTACCAGTTGCGCAGTCGCCGGCTGATCCTCATTGATACCGCAGGGATGGGCCAGCGGGATATGCGACTGGTGGAGCAGCTGGACCAGCTGACCCGCTCCACCCGGTTACCGATTAAACCTTACCTGGTGCTGTCAGCAACCGCACAGTACCGGGTATTGAAAGAGACTGTGGAGCGCTTCCGCCAGATTGATCTGGCCGGATGCATCCTCACCAAGTTGGATGAAGCCCATAACATCGGAGAGGCACTGAGCGTGCTGATTCAAAATCAACTGCCGGTCTGCTACCTGACGGATGGCCAACGGGTGCCGGAAGACCTCCGCACCGCGGATCCTCGTTATCTGGCGCAGCGAGCCCTGGCAGAAGAGGGGGGCGTACAGACCGGAACTGCCTCAGAGCAACAACAAAGCGTGGCAGGTCTGTATGAGTAAGTGGTTTCTCCAGGATCAAGCGAGCGGGCTGAGAAAAATGGCACAAAATAAAGAAAGTATGGTGAAGGTGATTGCGGTCACCGGTGGTAAGGGCGGCGTGGGGAAAACCAACGTCTCCATCAATACCGCCACCGCTCTGGCGGCTCAGGGTCAGCGGGTTCTGGTTCTGGATGCCGACCTGGGCCTGGCCAATGTTGACGTATTGCTGGGCCTGCGGGTGCAGCGCAACCTGTCACACGTGCTGGCAGGGGAGTGCACTCTGGAAGAGGTGCTGGTGAAGGGCCCGCAGGGGATCCACATCGTTCCGGCGGCGTCCGGCACCCAGAACATGGTGGAGCTGAGCGCCTCCCAGCACGCGGCGCTGATCCAGTCCTTCTCGGCACTGGAGCAACAGTTTGATGTGCTTATCGTGGATACCGCAGCGGGCATCTCCGATATGGTGCTGAGCTTTGCCCGCGCCTCCCAGGAAGTGCTGGTGGTGGTGTGCGATGAACCCACCTCCATCACCGACGCCTATGCCCTGATTAAGCTGCTGTCCCGTGAGCACGGGGTGTTCCGCTTCCGCATTGTCGCCAACATGGTGCGCAGCCTGCGGGAGGGGATGGAGTTGTACGCCAAGCTCTCCAAAGTGACCGACCGCTTCCTCGATGTGGCGCTGGAACTGGTGGCCACCATTCCGTACGACGAAAACGTGCGCAAGGCGGTACGTCAGCAGAAGGTGGTGGTGGACGCGTTCCCGCGCACCCCGGCAGCCATTGCTTATCAGGGCCTGGCCAACAAGATTCAGACCTGGCCAACCCCGCAAAACCCCAGCGGTCATCTGGAGTTCTTCGTCGAGCGCCTGGTGCGACGCAATATGTACGCTGAGGCGGCCGGTGAATAAGGCCGCGGCCTACGCCCAGTTCGATAACCGGGCGGCGCTGGTTGAGCGGCACACGCCGCTGGTGAAGCGCATCGCGCATCACCTGCTGGCGCGCCTGCCGGCCAGCGTTCAGCTGGATGATCTGCTGCAGGCCGGAATGGTTGGCCTGCTGGAAGCGAGTCGCAACTTTGACGGCAGCAAAGGGGCCAGCTTCGAGACCTTTGCCGGCATCCGCATTCGCGGGGCCATGCTGGACGAGATACGGCGGGGGGATTGGACGCCCCGCTCTGTCCACCGAAACAGCCGCCGGGTGACCGACGCCACCGAACAGCTGGAACGACAGCTGGGGCGTGACCCAACCAGCGCGGAAGTGGCTGATTATCTTGAACTCTCTCTGGATGAGTATCATCATATTCTGCACGATGTCAGTGCCGGCAAACTGGTCGGCCTTGAGGATCTGGGGGTGTCTGAGGACGCCATCGGTCCGGGCGAAGATGCAGCCACGAGTTTCCATAACCTGGCGGATGATCGATTCCAGTCCGCTTTGGTCGATGCGATCAAGACTTTGCCGGAAAGGGAAGCCCTGGTCCTGTCGCTTTATTACGACGAAGAATTGAACTTAAAAGAGATCGGTCAGGTACTGGGCGTCAGTGAATCCCGCGTCAGCCAGATCCACAGCCAGGCCATGGTTCGATTGAAAACGAAATTGCGAGTCTGGCGGGAGTGAGCCTGCCCATCCGCTTTGAATTTGCCGGAGGAACACTTGGACAAGAATATGAAGATCCTCATCGTTGATGACTTTTCAACGATGCGTCGAATCATCAAAAACCTGCTGAGGGATCTGGGTTTCAACAACACCCAGGAAGCGGACGACGGCTCTACCGCGTTGCCGATGTTGCAGAATGGAGACTTCGATTTTGTGGTCACCGACTGGAACATGCCGGGCATGCAGGGCATTGATCTTCTGCGGGCCATCCGCTCTGACGACAACCTCAAACATCTGCCGGTGTTGATGGTGACCGCTGAGGCCAAACGGGAACAGATCGTTACCGCTGCGCAAGCCGGCGTCAACGGCTACATCGTTAAGCCCTTCACTGCGGCGACCCTGAAAGAGAAGCTGGAAAAGATCTTCGAGCGTCTGAACTAACATCACAAGGATGTGATTATGAGCGAAGAACAAGCGCTGATCTCCCTCGAGCAGGCTCAGGAACTGGTGGCTCTGCTGGAACAGGGAGAAGTGGCTCAGGCCAATGAGTATGTGCGCCATCTGAGCGCCCCCCTGACTCAACAACTGTTTGACGAGGTCGGTAAGCTGACCCGTCAGCTTCACGATGCCCTGCGGGACTTCCAGGTCGATGATCGCATCAGTGAGCTGGCCAATCAGGAAATCCCCGACGCCAAAGAGCGTCTCAATTACGTCATCGGTATGACCGAACAGGCCGCCAACCGCACCATGGATGCGGTGGAAGAGAGCCTGCCTCTGGCCGATGCCCTCAAAGACAAGCTTTCCGAAGTTCAGCCCCGCTGGGACCAGCTGATGCGCCGTGAATTGGCTCTGGATGAATTCAAGGGTCTGTGCCACGACGTGGAAGGTCTGCTGCACCATACCGGCAACGACGTTGAGCGCCTGCGTGATCTGCTCAATCAGGTGTTGATGGCGCAGGACTACCAGGACCTGACCGGTCAGGTGATCCGCAAGGTGATCGAGCTGGTTCAGGAGGTGGAAACCAGCCTGGTACAGATGCTGACGGTTTTTGGCGAGCGCCCCTATCAGTCCAAAGAGCGCGATGTGCTTGAAGCTGAAGGGCCGGCGATGAACGCTGAGAAGCGTGACGATGTGGTGAGCGGCCAGGACGAGGTCGATGACCTGCTGTCCAGTCTCGGTTTCTAGGAGTTAACCGATGGGATTCGACCTCGACGACGACATTCTGCAGGACTTCCTGATCGAAGCGGCGGAGATTCTGGAGCAACTGCAGGCGCAGCTGGTGGATCTGGAGCAAAACCCAACCGATCGGGAGCTGTTGAACGCCATTTTCCGTGGCTTCCACACGGTGAAAGGCGGTGCAGGCTTTTTGTCACTGAACGCCATGGTGGACGTGTGCCACGGTGCTGAAAACATCTTCGACCTGCTGCGTAACGACAAGCTTGGCGTCAGCGCGGGCCTGATGGATGTGGTGCTGAACGCACTGGATACCGTGAACGCCATGTTTGCTGAGCTGCAAAATGGCGAGGAGCTGACGCCTGCGGATCCAGCCCTGCTTGCCGAGCTGGAACGGCTCTGTAACGGCGAGCCGGCGGCGGAGCCTCCGATGGCTGCGGTAGACCCCGTGCCGGTAGCGGATTTGGTGCCGGAGCTCAGTGCGCCGACGCCCAACGCCGGGACCGTGGCGTCCGGCTCGAACCCCGTTGCTCCGTCAGAATCCGGCATTGATGGCCTGACTGACGGCGAATACCAGCAGTACCTGGCCACGCTTCAGGGAGAGGGCGGTGACGCGCAATCCGGCGAAGGCGATGAAATCAGCGACGACGAATTTGAGTCCCTGCTCGACCAGTTGCACGGTAAGGGCCAGTTTGGCGCCAGCGGCAACGACAGTGTGTCAGCGGATCCGGCGCCCGCCTCGTCGGAAGCCGGCGGTGACGACATCAGCGATGACGAATTTGAGGCGCTGCTGGATCAGCTCCATGGCGCTGGTCGTTTCGGGGCCCAGGCGCCACAGCCGGCGGCAGCCGACAAGCCGGAAGCTGAGGCACCAGCCAGCATCGAGGAACTGATCAACGACGATGAGTTTGAGCGTCTGCTGGATGAGCTTCATGGCAAAGGGGGCGCACCCGGGCAGGGTGAGCAACCGATCGCTCCGGCTTCGCCTGCACAGGTAACATCCGCTCCGGTTGCGGCAGCGGAAAAGGCCCCTGAGCCGAGCGCGGCTCCGGCAGCCACCAAGTCTGCGGCTCCGGCCAAGAAAACCCAGTCGGCTGCACAGGGTGACACCACGGTACGGGTAGACACCCGTCGGCTCGATGACATCATGAATATGGTGGGCGAGCTGGTGCTGGTGAGGAATCGTCTGGTGACCCTTGGCCTGGAGCGGGACGATGAAGAGATGGCCAAGGCGTTGGCCAGTCTGGACATCGTCACCTCCGATCTGCAGGGCGGGGTAATGAAAACCCGCATGCAGCCTATTAAGAAGGTGTTTGGTCGCTTCCCCCGCGTGGTGCGTGATCTTGCCCGGACACTGAATAAAGAGATTCAGCTGCAGATGATCGGTGAAGAGACCGATCTGGACAAAAACCTGGTGGAAGCCCTGGCGGACCCGTTGGTTCACCTGGTGCGTAATTCGGTGGATCACGGCATTGAGATGCCGGATGACCGGGAAGCGGCTGGTAAGCCTCGCCAGGGCACCATCGTGCTGAGTGCCGCCCAGGAAGGGGATCATATCCAGCTGGCGATCCGCGATGACGGCGGTGGCATGAATGCCGAGAAGCTCAAGCAGATCGCCATCTCCCGTGGCGTGATCGACGCAGATGCGGCCTCCCGCATGTCCGACTCCGACGCCTATAACCTGATTTTTGCCCCTGGCTTCTCCACCAAAACCGAAATTTCCGACATTTCCGGCCGGGGTGTGGGCATGGATGTGGTGAAAACCCGCATCGCTCAGCTCAACGGTTCAGTCAGTATCGATTCCACTCCCGGAGAAGGTACGGTAATTCAAATTAAGGTGCCGCTAACCCTGGCGATCATGCCCACCCTGATGGTGGAGGTGAGCGGTCAGGTGTTTGCGCTGCCGCTGGCGTGTGTTAACGAGATTTTCCATATGGATCTGGCGGTGACCAATGTGGTCGATGGCCAGCTGTCCATTACCATTCGCGAAAAGGCGATTCCGCTGTTCTACCTGGACAAGTGGCTGGTCAAAAGCAGTGGTCGCGCAGAGCGGGAAGGCCAGGGCCATGTGGTGATTGTCCACATTGGTAACACCGTGGTGGGTTTTGTGGTGGATGCCCTGATTGGTCAGGAAGAGGTGGTGATCAAACCGCTGGGGTCGCTGCTGCACGGCACCCCCGGCGTGGCTGGCGCCACCATCACCTCGAACGGTGGCATCGCCCTGATCCTGGATGTGCCCGGGATGCTCAAACATTACGCCCGTCGTCGCTGAGGCGACGCGGGCAGACGATAAGGAATGACATGACCATAAAGGTGTTGGTGGTCGATGATTCCAGCTTTTTTCGACGTCGGGTGGCCGAGATCCTCAGTGCCGACCCTGAGCTGGAAGTGATCGACACCGCAATCAATGGCCAGGACGCGGTGGACAAGGTTCGTCGTCTGCGTCCGGATGTGGTCACCATGGACATTGAGATGCCGGTGATGGATGGCATCAGTGCCGTTCGCGCCTTGATGCGGGAGCGTCCGCTGCCGGTACTGATGTTCTCCTCACTGACCTACGACGGTGCTCGTGCCACGCTGGAAGCCCTGGAGGCAGGGGCGGCAGATTTCCTGCCGAAGCGATTTGAAGAGATCGCCAATGATCGTCAGGAAGCCAGCCGCCTGCTGCAGCAACGGGTCAAGGCGATTGCCCATAAGCGGGTGCGCCCGGCCACGCCGGCCACCCCGGTAGCCCCAGCTCGCTCAGTGAGTAGTCGTGTTGGTGCCCCGGTTGGCACAGCATCGGCGACGCCAGCTCGACCTGCACCTAAAGTGGGTCTGGGAGAGCCACATCTGCCCGGACGGGCCAGCGGCAAACGCTACCGGGCGCTGTTGATTGGCACCTCAACCGGTGGGCCGGTAGCGCTTCAGACCATCCTGACCCAATTCCCGGCGGATTATCCCTATCCCATTTTACTGATTCAGCATATGCCGGCCGCGTTTACTCCAGCGTTTGCGCAGCGCCTGGACAGCCTCTGTAAGATCACCGTGAAAGAAGCTCAGCACGGCGATCGGCTGCAGCCTGGCACCGCCTATCTGGCTCCTGGTGGTAAGCAGATGCTGGTTGAGGGCAGTGGCGCCAACAGCCGCATTGTGATTCGTGAAGGGGATGAGCAGATCAACTACAAACCCTCCGTGGACATCACCTTCGGTAGCGCCACCCGGGCTTTCGGCGGCGATGCACTGGGGGTGATTCTGACCGGAATGGGCGCCGACGGGCGCGAAGGCTCGCGGATGCTGAAAAAGCTGGGCGCCACCATCTGGGCCCAGGATGCCGCCAGTTGCGTGGTGTATGGCATGCCGCAGGCGGTCGCTGCGGAAGGCATTGCCAGTCATTCCATTCCTTTAGGCCAGATGGCTGAGGCGATATTGCGTGAAACACACCGCCACTGATTGGACATTGCGGATCTACATGCTGCTGGCGTTTGCCAGCAGCCTTTGCGCGGTGGTCAGCCTGGTCTGGGCTGTGGACAAGCATTTCTACGCCAAAGAGCTGCATCAGCAGCTGGCTGAAGTGCATGTTCAGGCCACTCAGGAACACCAGAAGATGGCGCAACTGATGGCCCAGAACCGCGAGCTGAACAGCCGCCTGGCCGAATATCAACGCCGCGAGGCGTTGCGCGCTACCGCCGCTGAAACCGGCCAGCCGCAGTTGGTGGAAGTGCAGGCCAACGGCGTCCGAGTAATGCAGGAACCCCATGGTGGGGTGCGTTACACCGGTCAATAGGGGGCGCGGTGCGGATCTGGACCATCGTTAACCAGAAGGGCGGCGTCGGCAAAACCACCACGGTGGTGTCGTTGGCCGGACTGCTGGTACAGCGGGGGCAGCGAGTGCTGATGGTGGATACCGACCCTCATGCCTCGCTGGGTTACTACCTGGGCCTGGACCCGGAAGAGATGCCCGGCTCGCTGTTTGACCTGTTTTATCATCACCAGTCCCTGACGCAGGCTCAGATCGAGTCGGTGATTGTCCCCACCAATGTGGAGGGGCTGGAGTTGCTGCCGGCGGCAACGGCGTTGGCGACGCTGGATCGCAGCCTGGGCAGCCAGGCAGGCATGGGGTTGATTCTGAAGTCGATCCTGACCCGATTGAGCCACCGCTACGATGCGGTGTTGATCGACTGCCCGCCGGTACTGGGGGTGCTGATGGTGAACGCGCTGGCGGCCTGCGAGCAGATCGTGGTGCCGGTGCAAACCGAGTTTCTCGCTCTGAAGGGGCTGGACCGGATGATTCAGACCCTTCAGCGCTTGGGTCAGGGTGGACGTAAAGTGCCGCCACACGTCATTGTGCCGACGATGTTTGATCGTCGCACCCGGGCGTCGTTGCTGGCGTTATCGGAGCTGGTGCGGACGCATCCGAACCACCTCTGGCACTCGGTGATACCGGTGGACACCCGTTTTCGTGATGCCAGTCTCGCCCACTTGCCTGCGCCCCAATACGCGGGTGATTGCCGTGGCGTGAAGGCATACAATGACTTACTGGATGAATTGCTGAGCCGGGGAGGGGAGCATGTCGCGCGTTGCGCAGCAGGCGGTCAGTGACTACTTTGATGTGCTCCTGAGCGAGCCTGAACCGGCGTTGGACCCGGTTCAAAAGGCCGGACTGGATGCGCTGCTGGCCCGTTCTCAGGAGCCACCTCAGGCCGAACAGCAGGCCCCGGCTCTGCCGGAGCCGGAGAGCCAACCTGAAGCGGTGGCGCCCATCGTGAGCCGTAAAGCCGCGCCGATGCCGCAGCCTGAGCCGGAGGCGCCGGTCACGGTGGCCACACCGGACTGGCGCGAACAACTGGAGCCCCGCTTTCAGTGCCTGTATTTCAAGGTGGGCGGCTTAACGGTTGCGGTGCCGCTGCAGTTGCTCGGTGGCATTAAGCGGGTTGGCCAGTTGAGCCAGCTTCCCGGTTCCGCGCCCTGGTTGATGGGGGTGCAGACGGAAGGCGGACGCAGCCTTCAGGTGGTGGACAGCGGCCGTTGGCTGATGCCGGACAAGGCAAAGCCAGCAGAGCAGTACCGATATTTGGTTCAGTTGGGCAGCAGTGCCTGGGCCCTGGCCTGTGACACTCTGGTCAACGCAGAACCGCTCAACAAAGAGCAAGTACAGTGGCGTCAGCCAGGCGTCGACAAACAGACCTACCTCGCGGGAATTGTGCGGGAGAGGATGTGCGTCGTACTGGATGTGCCGGCAACCATTTCCCTGCTGGAAGCGGGCAAGGATATCAGCGTAAAGGAGTCCTGAGGGATGAACATGCAACAAAACACAGCAGACACAGCGGAGCGCAGTGACGAGGTACTGCAGTGGGTGACCTTCCATCTTGAGCAGGAAACCTACGGCATCAACGTAATGCAGGTGCGGGAAGTGCTGCGTTACTCTGCCATCGCGCCGGTTCCGGGTGCGCCGAGCTATGTCCTGGGCATCATCAACCTGCGTGGCAACGTGGTGACGGTCATCGACACCCGTGCGCGTTTTGGTCTTCCGGAAGCGCCCATTACCGATAATACCCGCATCGTGATCATTGAAGCGGAAGATCAGGTGGTGGGTATTCTGGTCGACAGCGTGGCTGAGGTGGTTTATCTCAACAGCTCCGAGGTGGATTCCGCCCCGAATGTGGGCAATGAGGAGAGCGCCAAGTTTATCCAGGGGGTGTGCCACCGGGATGACAAGCTGCTGATTCTGGTCGATCTGGAAAAACTGCTGAGCGATCAGGAGTGGCAGGAGTTAGCCACACTGTGAGTGGATTAGACTGGGCTTGGCTCATTGGGTTGGTCGGGCTGGTGCTGGGCAATCTGGCCCTGTTCAACTGGGTACGGAACCGGGTCGCTGAGTTCGACCGCAAAAACGACGCCCTGAAAACCCTGCATAAAGCGCTGCAGAAACAGAATGACGCCCTCAAGCGTGAGCTGGCTGAAGTCCGGGCGGGTGCTCTGGGAGTCGGCAAGCGCGTTAAGGAGCAGGAGCAGACCATTGCGCTGCTGCAGGCTCGTCAGGATGAAGTGGTTCAGCAGGACCCCGAAGCGCGGCTCTACAGCCGGGCGATGAAGATGGTGGAGTTGGGTGCCGATGTGGAGGAGATCATGCGTGAGTGTGAGCTGCCCCGCGCCGAAGCCCAGCTGCTGGTGACTCTGCACCAGCGTGGCGAGTAAGCCATCGCACAACCCGTAACGCCCCGGCCTGTCCGGGGCGTTTTTGTCTCTGGCTCAGGCCGCTAAGCCTTGCTGTCGATGCGCTGGTGGATGTTGTTCCATTGCTCCGGAAAACGGCCCTCAACCAGGTAGGCATAAGCGATCAGCTCGGCAATCACCACGTACAGCGCCGGCGGGATCCGCTCCCCCAGTTCCAGCTGGCTCAGCAGATGCGCCAGCTGGGCATCCTGATGCACCAGCACGCCAGCTTCCTCCGCAGCCGCTCTTATCTGGCGGGCCAGTTCACCCTCGCCGCTGGCCACCACCTCCGGCGCCGCTTTGCCATCGTATTTCAGCGCGACCGCTTTATCGTCAGCCATAGGTGGCACCATAGGTCAGCGTGGAATTGGCCGTGCCGAGGCGCTTGGGGACCTCTCCCTGACGGCATTGCATCATGCCGATTTGCAGGCCGGCTTCGGTAAAACGTTGGCGCAGGGCATCAAATTCGCGGCTAACCGCCTCACTGAGGGCGCTGGTGCTGGCGATGGCTTCGATGCCAAGGTGTTCTGCGCGATAGCGGGCTTTCAGCAGTAGCTCCCCGTTACTCAACTCAAACTTCAGGCTGAGCAGCCAACTGCCCTCTTTGTCCTGCTCACTCTCCTGGTAATGCTGCAGTGCCAGCTGAAGCTGTCGCTGCTCCCTTTCCTGGCCATAGGGCAGCATCAGGTAAAGCAGGGGATGGTCCGGATCGGACTGGCTCTGTTGCTGAAATTGGGTCAGGTCATCGATAAGCGGCGTAATCCGGCTCAGCGCGTGCTGGCGCTCCGCGTCACTGAGGGCGTCCACGGCGCGTCCCAGCTCGCTGCGCTCGCCTCGGCCCCGATAACCCGCCAGGCGCTGCCAGAGTGTCGCCAGTGGCCCAAGAGGCGGCGCCAGCCGGGTGCTTAACGGAAACTGGCCTACCTGACTCATCAGAGAGGCCAGCAGAGCCGGATGGGCCAGCTGTGCCAGCGAGGGCAGCGGCAACTGGCTGAGCTGGCTTTGGCCAAACTGTTGACCGAGCAGGCGTGTGAGCTGCTGCCAGCTTGGGTCACCACTGCCTTCAAAGGGCCGGGCCTGTGTCTGGGGCGCTGAAACCGGAGTGGTGGGCGCTGGCCCTTGTTGAGTCGCGGGGGTCAGTGGCTGTGCTTGTCCGGGCCGCACCAGCTGCCACTGGCGAGTGTCACTGATCCGCAACCACCAGTCACCGCCAGGGGGCAGTGGGAAGGGCAGAGCAACGGTACCGCCGGGAAGCGTAACGGATGCTTGTCCGGCCACCAGGCGCAGAGGCAGCAGAACGGTTTGTCCGGGTGTTGCCGCCTGCTGAACGGCAGTGGGGAGCTGGGTGGCGGGCTGAGGAGGAGCGTGTGTCAGCAGGGGCCGAAGCAGCCACTGGTTGCCTTGTTGCTGCAACGCCACCGGGCTCTGAACCGGTTGCCCGGGCAGCTGAAATTGCAGCTCGCGCTGGGCGGTCTGTATCAAAAGCTGCGTTCCGACGGTACGCGCCTGAGCCGGGATTAAGGCGAGTTGAGGCGGTATGAGGGAGCCGGATAGATGAACCGAAGCTGAACCGGAGATCGGGATCATGATGTTCCGTCTACACTGTGTTGCGACAATGCTTTTTTCGCGTCATCCAAATGATAAGCTTATGGATCTTCGCCAAGTAAACCGTTTATGCCGTTGTGCATACAGAGGATATCGGCGAAGAGCAGTGATTTCTTGAGGGAGCTTGGGTGAAAAGAAGGATTTTCCCAGTGGGCGTTCTGGCCGCCATGCTGCTGGCGGCATGGCCGTTATCCGCGGAAGAACTGGATATGGAGGTTCATTACAAGGACCCCCGTGATCCCATCGAGCCGTTTAACCGGCTGATGTGGGACTTCAACTACCTGTTTCTGGATCGCTACCTGTTCCGGCCGGTAGTGCACGTTTACGCTGATTATGTTCCGGCACCGGCCCGGGACGGCGTGGAAAACGTGGTGCGCAATCTCGACGAACCCTTCAGTGCCGTCAACAACCTGTTGCAGGCCAAGCCTGACTGGGCAGCCAATGCCACGGCCCGGTTTCTGATCAACAGCACGTTTGGGGTGGTGGGGATCTTTGATGTGGCCAACCATATGGGCCTGCCGCGCAAGCAGGATGAGTTTGGCGAAGTACTGGGCTATTGGGGCGTGCCTAATGGACCGTACCTGATGTTGCCGGTTCTTGGCCCGACGTCGGTGCGCGATGAAGTGGGGGATTTCGTCGATAAACTATACTTCCCCCACAGTTTGTTCAATTTCTGGCAGCGGGCTGGTGTCTGGGCGTTGGATGGCCTCTCAGTCCGCAGCAAACTGATCGATCAGGAAGCACTGCTGGATAACGCGTTGGATCCTTACGTGTTTACTAAGGAAGCGTATTTCCAGTACATCGAGTACCAGCTGTATGACGGCAACCTTCCCGAGCAAGAGGAAGAAGACGATTTGCTGGAGGAGTATCTCGACGAGATCGACTGACAATCATAACGATAATGACGTGATTTGAGGCGGCGACGTGATGCAGTTGGAAGGGATTAAAGTACTGGTGGTCGAGGACGACCCCGTGTTCCGTCAATTGGTCAGTGACTACTGTACGCAGTTAGGGCTGGTCGTAAGTGGAGCGGAAGATGGCCAGGAAGCGCTGGAGCGCTTTCATGACGTTGAGCCTGATCTGGTTCTGGTGGATCTGTGCATGCCGCGGATGGGGGGGCTGGAGTTACTTCAGGTGATCTCCCGCATTGCTCCGGGGATCCCCAGCATTGTGATTACGGGTAACAAGGCGATGTCGGATGTGGTTGAGGCCCTCCGGCTCGGCGCCTGGGATTACCTGATGAAGCCGTTAACGGATTTGGCGGTGCTGAAACAGGCCATGGTGGATTGCCTCCGGGAAACCGGTGATGTGGTGGAGCCGGAAGAGCCAGCGATTCCCGGCTGGGAAGATCCGGGCCAGTCCATCGAAATGGCGGACAATTTTGACGCCATCAAGCACGACACACAGACCGCTGCACTGATTCAGGCGCAGCTCTTTCCAGAATCCAGTCAGCGCCGTCAGGGCTATGAGTTCGGCTATAACCTGTTCCGAAGCACACCGGTGAGTGACCGTCTGTGTGACGGCTTTGAGTGTGGCGAGCGTTACTACTGCGCCTATCTGGCGAAACTGGAGCCCGGTGGCAATCTGAGCGCCTTTGTCAGCGTCATCATCCGCAGCTTTTTCAACCAGAAACTGAAACGTTACCGTCAGGGCGGCAGTGAAGCGATCCTGGACCCCTACGCCATGCTCAGTTACTTGAACGAACAGTTGGTTAAGTCCGGGCTGGGCTGCACGCTGGACATCGCCTATCTGGTGCTGGATCGGGTCAGCGGCCGGGTTGCCATTGGGCGGGCGGGTGGCCAGATTAAACTGTATTTGCGCTCCGGTGAGATGCTCTCTCCGCTGGCGTTACCGGAGAGTCCTCCGGTGGGTCAGAGCAGCTGGAGCCAGCCCAATTGTCATTATCGGGACCTGGCGTCGGGACAGGCTCTGTTGTTGCTTGAAGGCGCCACCATTGCTCGCGAATCGGCCATGGCAGAGCGCTTTACCGGGTTGCAGGACGACAACCAGGGTGGCGCCTGTCTGCAATTGAAAGCGTCCGCCTGAGTCTGTTCCTTTCTCACGACCACAAAAAAGCCCGGGCAGTGCCCGGGCTTTTTGCGGATGTCGCTATCAGGAGCGCGGCATGGCTTCGTGGTCGGCAGTCACCGCCACTTCTTCTTCCAGCGCTTTCTCCTCGGACTTGGTGTGCGGGCCTTCAGCGCCGTGCATCCAGTCAACCAGCTTGTCAGCCATGAAGTACAGGATCACACCAGAGATGGCGGCGGTGATGGCGATGCCACCGAAGATGGAGAGGGCGTTAGCCAGCTGCTCTTCTTTCTCACCACCGTGGCCAATGAAGGAGCCCACGATACCGGCAATCTTGTTGGCCGCAGCGATAAACAGGAACCAGGCACCCATCATCAGAGAGGCGATGCGCAGCGGAGCCAGTTTGGTCACCATGGACAGACCGATGGGGGAGAGGCACAGCTCACCCATGGTGTGGAAGAAGTACGCACCTACCAGCCACCACATGGAGGACTTGGCCGTCGGGTCACCGCCCATCTCAACCACAGCACCGATCATAAATACGAAGCCAACGGCCAGCAGGAACAGACCCATAGCAAACTTCACCGGAGAGTTCGGCTCTTTGTCGCCCATACGGACCCACAGAGAGGCGATAACCGGCGCGAAGATCACAATGAAGATGGCGTTCAGAGACTGGAACCAGGTGGTCGGCACTTCCCAACCGCCCAGAGAGCGATCGGTAAATTCGTTGGTAAAGAGGTTCATCAGGCCACCGGCCTGTTCAAAACCGGCCCAGAAGATGATGGTGAACAGACCCATCACCATGATCACCTTGATGCGGTCACGTTCCTGAGCGGTCAGCGGCTCTTTCTTGGCGCTCTGCTTGTTGGCCAGGTCCTGCTTGGCGGCCGGCACATTACCGATGTCGCCCAGCAGACGCTGTGCCCACACTGCCTGAATCACCAGGGAGATGAGCATACCGATACCGGCCAGGATAAAGCCTGCCTGCCAGTCGTTTACGAAGACTTCAGCGCCGTCAACAACCTGAGTGCTGCCGAAGAAGGTGTAGGCCCAGGCCACCAGGAAGCCGGACAGAGCGGCGCCCACGTTGATGCCCATGTAGAAGATGGTGAAGGCACCGTCACGGCGGTGATCGCCCTCTTCATACAGGTCACCCACCATGGTGGAGATGTTCGGCTTAAACAGGCCGTTACCCAGGATCAGGACACCCAAGCCGAGATAGAACACGGTGGTTTCCATGCCCGGGATCCAGGTGTGCGGGGTACCCAGCAGGAATTGACCGATCGCCATCATGGCGCCACCGATCATGATCGCTTTACGCTGACCCAGTACGTTATCGGCCAACCAGCCACCGATAAGCGGAGTCAGGTATACCAAGCCGGTGAAGGTGCCATACAAAGAGAGGGCGTCTGCTTGGGTCCAACCCAGGCCGCCGCCCCCTTCAGTACTTACACGGTCTACCAGATACAGCACCAGAATGGCGCGCATGGCGTAATAGCTGAAACGTTCCCAGAGTTCAGTGGTGAACAGCAGGAACAGGCCCTTGGGGTGACCTAAAAAGGTACCGGCGTTCGGCTTGCTTGCGCTCATAAGATTGTTGATTACCTTGCGTCGTTATTATGACCCTTCCGCCTGAGCGAACCGTGGTAGCAGCGTACTGGCAAGGCAGTTGGGACTGTAGTGCGCAGGCCAACTGCATTGCCACCGCAACCGGATTCGATGCCCGGCAGGGGAATGTGAACCCACAAGTTCTATCCCGATGTGGATTCGATGTCAATTTCACTGATCAGATGTTCAGCAAATTGCCGTAAAGCTAGTGGCCATGTATGGATGTTAGGGCCTACGCGCCCGACTGTTTAATTTATGTTCGAACGGCTTTGAAATGTACGATAAAAGAGCGACAAATCCCCTCAGATCTCCGTTAACTTGCAGGACGATGACAGGCTGATATTATTGCGGGTCGGTAAAAGGGGGCGTCACTTGATGACGATGCTAATAAGGGGCTAAAGATGTTGGGCTGGTACCTGGTTTACTGCAAGGGTAAAAAAGAGAAGGCCGTACGGGAGCATCTTGAAGTCCGACAGCTGGGTTGTTTCCTTCCAGAAGCGGAGGTGGCCAGCATCAAGCGTGGCAAGCGAACCGTGGAAACGGTCCCGCTCTTTCCCAACTACCTCTTTGTGCGCTTTGATCCTTACCAAACCCCGTTAAGAACGGTTCTGGGTATCCCGGGTATCTCCTCAATTGTCAAAACCAATGGGCAGGTACTGCCTGTTGAAACTTCCATCGTTGTTGGGCTTCGGCAACAATTGGCGCGATCGCCAAAGCTGCTGTGCGGTGAACCCGAGGTGGGTGACTGCGTCCAGATCCTGGAAGGGCCATTTGCCAGTCTTCAAGGCATCTTTGCGGAACCTGATGGTGACAAGCGCAGTATGTTGCTGGTGGAGTTACTCGGTAACCAGCAAAAAGTAACGATCGACAACCTGGCGTTTCGTCGGCTCTGAAGCGCTTCTTTCTGTTACGTCCGAACCCGCTACTCAATATGTTATGACGCAGCTATTCCCTGAACGTGGGTAATGGTGCTGCACCATAAGCATTTATAACTCTCCTTACCGATCTGCCCAGAACTCATTTCACCTGCTCCCTCAATATCTGCCACCGCTGCTCTGACTTCACTATTCACAGCTAATTAGCTGAACCCGCATGACGATCGTGGTGATTTGCCCCTGCATCTGTGCGGACTCAGGCCAGAATTTGCAACTCTTCGTATGTGAACTAACGTTGATTGTGGAAAGGGCGTTGACCGCTGAGCTGGCCACCGAGCCGATAGAGAATGCGTGGTGCTCGGGACATCGACGTTACATGTGGGAAACAGATGTATTTACGTTTTTCTGGTAACAAGGATGTTTCAGGAGAGGGTATCTATGTTTGAGTTTGGATCTCTGGGGTTTTTCCCGCTTACATTTTCCTTTTTGTTCAGTTGTTTATTTATAAGTGCAGGGAAACCGATCGCAGAGAAGGTTGGGTTGGTTGACTGTCCAGGCGGACGGAAAATTCACTCTGGTGATGTCCCATTAGTCGGTGGAATCGCCATCTTTTTATCGGCGATGTTCTCGCTGCTTTTATTTGCCCCTTCAAGTGCGCTGTTGAGGGTCTATGTCCTGGCATCACTGAGCATGCTGGTTATTGGCGCGCTTGATGACCGTTTCGGTATCAGGGCATCCCATCGATTGCTTTGTCAGGCTATCGCCGCTGCGGTCATGGTGTTTGGTGGTGGGCTTTATATCGATAACCTCGGTTCGCTCATGCTTTGGGGAACCCTTGAGACAGGATGGTTTGGCCCGCTATTGACGGTGATCGCGGTTATCGGCTCGATGAATGCCTTCAACATGGTGGATGGCATTGATGGTCTGGCTGGCAGCCTCAGCATCATCACCTTGTCCAGCATTGCGCTGCTGATGTGGCTCGGGCGCGATCCCTGGTTATTGCTGTCGGTGGTCTATATCGGTGGGATTGCCGCCTACTTGATGTTCAACAGTCAGTGGCCCAATCAAAGGCTGAAAAAGATATTTCTGGGTGACGCAGGCTCGATGGTGATCGGCTTTACGATCGCCTGGTTGCTGGTGTTGGGCAGTCAAGAGCCGCAAACCAGTTTTCGTCCGGTTACGGCGCTATGGCTGATTGCGTTGCCATTGATGGACATGGCCTCAGTGATGTTACGTCGAATCGGGCAAGGCCGGAGCCCGTTTCAGGCAGACCGGCAACACTTCCACCACATCTGTCTTCGGATGGGGCTGAGCACAAAGCAGACACTTTTCATTCTATGCGGGCTGGCCCTCACCCTCTCGACAGCAGGCATTGTCGGCGAAATCTTCAAAGTCAGCGAGGCGTCGATGTTGATGGCGTTTCTGATGCTGTTTGTGGTTTACCACTGGGCGATTAGACACACGTGGAAAATGCTGGCCTGGTGCAAAAGGCTGATTGGCACTCATTGATCCTCGTACGGAAAAATTAATCAGAATGAATTGGACATGGATTTTCAGGCTCGTTTGGGCTGCTTGTGTGGGAACACTGATATCCGGATGTGCGTCTTCAGTTCCACAGGTCAGTGCAACACGGCCGCTCGTAGAATTTGAAGGGGTTGTCGCCGCAGTCAGGCCTTTACCTGATACGGCCTCTGCACTGCTCGAGAGTGGTGGTGAAGGAGAAAGTTTCGTCTACGAAGGCTATCAGGTCCGCTTGGGGGATGGCTACGTCTCTGCCCTGGGCAGTTTATGCCGGAAGCTCATCCTTAGTGACCTGAATGCCCCTGTATTTCAGCTGCATCGGGTGGCGTGTTTTACCGATGATCGCTGGTTGCTGATGCCGGAGATTGCGGACCGGACTGAGTGGGGAGCGCATGTTGCAGTTTCTCAATAAGTCCCTGCTCGGGGGCGTTCTGATACTGACCGCCTGTTTACCCTGGCCGATGTTGGCCAGTGATGAATTCACAATGGCCACGGAGTTGCCGATTGGCCCTGATGCTCAGGACGAGCAATTTATCAAACCCGCACGTTCGGGGTTGCTGCTGCCCGGGGAGTTAAACGTTCAGGATCTGCTGCCGGTTCCGGAGGAAGGCTTACCACCACCCTACGGCGCTAACCTGTTTGCTGGCGGATACGAATCGGAACGGTTTGATGGGTTGAATGATGACTACCTGATAGCGCCAGGCGACAAGATCAGCGTCTGGATATGGGGGGCAGTGAATCAGGGGGAAATCGCGATTGTCGATAATCAGGGCAACATTTTCATTCAGAACATCGGTCCGATTCAGGTAGCCGGTGTTAAGGCTTCACGAATCAATCGGTATGTGACGGAGCAGATCCAGCAGGTCTACAAGCGGGATGTGAACATCTACGTGAACCTGTTGAATGCGACGCCAGTTACGGTGTTTGTGACCGGCAACGTAGTGAGGCCGGGTCAGTACGCAGGCATGGCGTCAGATAGCCCGCTTTTCTACCTGAAGCGTGCCGGCGGGATTGATGCGGAGCGGGGGAGCTACCGCAATATTGTGGTGTTGCGTGATGGTCAGGTTTTGGTGCGCTTCGACCTGTATGACTTTCTGCTGGATGGCAAGCTGCCCAGTCTCAGCTTTAAGGACAATGACGTCATCCTGGTTAAGCAGCAGCAAGCTACCGTTGTCGTCTCTGGGGCGGTTCGGTATCCCTTCCGGTTTGAGTTCAAGTCTCCGGTAGCAACCGGAACAGAGCTGGCCAAGTATGCACGGCCACTGGCCAAAGTGAGTCATGTCGGTATCGCCGGTGACCGGGAGTCCGGCCCTTTTTCCGTCTATTTACCCTATGACGCTTTTCGGCGTTATGAGCTGAGAGACGGTGACCGTTTGCTGTTCAACGACGACCTGCGAGCGCAGGTGTACGACGTCAAAGTTCAGGGCAGCTACCTTGGCCCTTCCTATTTCGCGGTTCGCCGCAATACCCGGTTGCATGACCTGCTCGCTCACATTGAGGTGGACCCCAACCTCGCGGATTACAGCAACGTGTACATCCAGAGACAAAGCGTGGCGTTGAAACAGAAAGAGATGATTGAGCAGTCTCTTCAAAGGTTGGAACGAAGCGTCTTTACCGCACCGGCATCATCGGACGGAGAAGCACGTATCCGTGCTGAAGAGGCCCGAATGGTGCTTCAGTTTACCGAGCGGGCACGAAAGATAGAGCCTCTCGGGCGGGTTGTCGTCGCGGACAATGGCAAAGTGGCCAATGTCCTTCTTGAGCAGGGGGACGTGGTGTGGATTCCGTCGAAGACGGATCTGGTCCATATCGGCGGTGAAGTGATGATGCCACAAGCGGTGGTGGTCAATCCCAAGGCAACGGTTGAAGACTACATCGCCTGGGCGGGAGGTTTTACCGAGCGCGCCAATTACAAGCAGATCATGGTGATTCGCCCCAATGGGATGATCGTGCTTGACGCCAGTGGGCCTCTTAAACCGGGCGATCAGATCCTCGTACTGCCCAGAGTCGACGCCAAAATGATGCAGGCGGTTAAGGACATTACCCAGATCATCTACCAGATTGCCGTTGCTGCCAATGTGGCCATCGACTGAGTCCATCATGACAACAGTACTTAAACGCAATCCTTGGGTTATCTGGAAAGACGTCGTCTTTGCGCTGTTTATTCGGGAGATAAGGACTGGCTTTAACGACAAGTTTGGATTGAGCTGGGCGGTCGCAAGTCCCGTCATATTCATCTTTGTGCTCTCTTTTGCAAGGGGCCTGATGGACGGGGGAGAAACCCATGGGATGCCAACATTCGCCTTTATGGCGTACGGCATGGTCATCATCCAACTCTTTCTTACCATGCTGCATGCGTGCGCTCGCTCGGTACAAAAGAACAAGGCGCTGTTTGCCTTTCGTCAGGTGCAACCCATCAGCAGCTGGCTGGCGGTAGGGTTATTTGAATTTCTGGTCAAACTGGCAGTTCTGATTGTTATCTGGGCCTTGATGTACTTCCTGCAGATTGAGGTACAAGTCGATGATGGATTGATGCTGCTGGCCAACATCCTGGCGGTGGGCATTATGGCCATGTCACTGGGTCTGATGATGACGCTGTTGCATTGCTATATCCCGGAAACCGAGAAAATCCTGGGGCTGGCAACCCGGCCCATGTTTTTTATTTCAGGCGTCTTCTTCTCTCTTCAGGATGTGCCTTCCGAATACTGGGTGTTTCTGAACTGGAACCCGGTTCTCCACGCCATTGAGCTTTCCAGACAGGCTACCCACAGCAACTTTGGTGCAGCAGGTGTCAGCGCTGCCTACCTTTGGAGTTGCAGTCTGGGCTCGTTGGCACTGGCTCTGTGCTGTTATTACGTCAGCTGGAAGCAGGCAGTAAGCCGATGATCAGACTCGACAAACTCACCAAGTATTACCCCTCACGCCTTGGTAATCAGTACGTATTCAACGAGCTGAGCTTTGAGATCCCATCCGGTCACAATATTGCCATCCTGGGTGCGAACGGCGCCGGTAAATCCACTCTGTTTCGTTTGTTGGCCGGGAGTGAGTATCCGAATAAAGGCCGGGTCGTTACCGACCTCAATATCTCTTGGCCTGTTGCCTTGGCCACCGGAATTCACCCTCAGATGACCGGAAGGGAGAACACTCGCTTTATCGGCATGATCAATGGCGTAGCCGACCTGGACCGGTTTGAAGAGCGGGTGAGGGCATTTGCCGAGCTTGGAGACCAGTTTGACCTGCCAGTGAGGGGGTACTCCAGCGGCATGAGACCAAGGCTCGCATTCGCTTGTTCGGTGGCCATTGATTTCGACGTGTACCTCATCGACGAAGTGACGTCAGTCGGTGATGCCCGATTTCGGCGTAAAGCCAAGTCCGCTCTGCTGGAAAAAAGTGTTGGCGCCAACGTGATTATGGTGAGCCACAACATGGGGGAGTTACGGGAGTTCTGTGACAGCGCATTGGTGCTCAGCAACGGTGAACTGACGTTTTACCAGGATATTGAACAGGGCATAGCCCACTACCAGAAATTATCACGATGACACAAACCGCAGTCAGCCTGGTTGAAAGGCGCTTTCTGAAATTCCGGGACTCTCTAACGCTCAAAGAGTGGGAGTCTCCCGAGCGCCTGAAAGCCCTGGCACTTGAAACTGAACCCAACGATGTCGCATTGGCCCGGCGAATCATGCAACGAGCCAGAAATCTGGCTCCGGAGAATGAGGCGATATCGCAGCAGCTGCAGCGCCTGAATGAAAAAACCCAGGATTTGGTGCCCATTTCGGGTCGAAGCAGCTCAGAAAATGAACGAGAGAATCTGGCGCTGGTTGATGAAAGGCCAGTGGTTCCGGCAGCCACAACGCGAGCGGCACTGTTCCGCGCAACCTGGTTTCGCTTTTTGCTGCTGCCGATTGCGCTGTTTGCCTTTTATCAGCTTCTTTGGGCCAGCCCCCGATATGAAAGTCGTGCTCAGTTGATTGTCCAGCAACCGGACATGCTGGCAACAATGGATACCTCTTTAGCACTGCTTTCGGGATTTGGAGTGGCGTCCGCGGTGACCAGCGATGCGCAGTTGGTCAGCGCCTACATCCACTCGGAAGACATGTTGGCTTTCCTCGAGTCAGAACTGAGCCTGCGTGAGCACTACTCTGAGAGCGGTGCCGACCTCTTTTCACGCCTGCATTCCTGGTCCAGCAAAGAAGATTTTCTGACGTTCTACCAGCAGCGGGTTGCCGTTGAAGTGGATGACAAATCCGGGGTGATTGTCTTGAAAGCCCAAGCCTTCGAACCGGAGTACTCAGCCCAGCTAACCCGCACTATCGTGGGGCGGGCCGAGTGGTACATCAACTCCCTTGGCCATCAGTTGGCGGAGTCGCAGCTGGACTTTATCAAGGGAGAGCATCAGCTCGTTGAAACCCGGCTCGAATCCGCCAAACAGCGACTTTTACTGTTTCAGCAGCAACACAATTTGCTGGACCCGGAAGCCGAAGGCATCGCATTCCAACAAATCACCTATGGTTTAGAAGCAGAGTTGGCGTCAAAGCGGGCGGAACTGGCTGCTTTGCTGTCCATTATGAGTGCGGATGCCCCTCAGGTGCTGGTGATGCAAAGCGCCGTTCGGGCACTGGAGACGCAATTAGACATTGAGAGAGAAAGGTTGTCGTTACAAGGGACTGAGCAATCGGACTCTGACAGGGGAAGGGTCCCCGGCCAATCCATCAGTGAAGTGTTAGCTCGTTATACCTCATTAAAGGTGGAGTTGGAGCTTGCGTTACAAGCGTTTACCGCATCCGAAGTCTCGCTGGAGAAGTCCCGGGTCGAGGCCTACCGGCAGCTGAAATATCTCATGATCGTTGAGTCGCCGACCCGCCCGGAGGAGAGCCAGTATCCCGAAGCGGCCTACAACATTGCGTTGTTTTCTGTGTTGCTTCTGATGCTCTTTGGCATCGTCAAGATCGTCATCGCGACAGCAAAAGAACTGAGCTGAGGGGAGCACCATGGAAAGAAGAAAAGAAGAAGGAAGTAAGGGGAGTAAAGTGAAAGAGAGATTGGTCATTCATGCGGGGCTGCACAAGACCGCGACCACATCAATTCAGAAGTTTTTGCTGGACAGCAAAGAAGCGCTTAGTGCCTGTGATTACGCGCTTTTCAGCTATGAGCCTGCGGGCGAGCTTAGTGAGTACGGGCACGCAAACCATTGGGTGCGCCACTATGGTCAGGGCCCAAGTTTTGATGCAGAAGTGAACATCTCATGGCTCAAGTACCTGAGCCGCATTGAAGAGAACAACGTGATTTTCTCTTCCGAGCACCTCTCCTGGATAAACAGCTACGACAACATTGAATTTTTCCGGAGGGCGCTGGAGCCTTTTTTCCGGTCTGTGACCGTGGTGTTTTATCTGCGACGTCAGGATGAGCAGCTGATGTCCCATCACCAGCAGGGCAGCAAGCACTACCGCTGGTGCGAGCAACTGTATTACGGCACACGCCCTGCTGCGTACCCCGAACACACCGAGTTTGATGAGTATCTGGATTATGAGGCAAAAATCGACAAATGGGCTGAAGCCTTCGGGGAGGAGAACGTCATTGTCAGAGTGTTTGATCGGGAGTTGCTGCACAACAACGACGTGATATCAGATTTTTGCCAGACCATTGGCCTGAATGTGGAAGTGACACCCATCTTCGTCAATGAGTCCCGGGGCAAATATGAAACCGTAGTGGGTCACATCTACAACGAGATGAAGATCTCCCATCTGGACCCACTCCGCATAGCCATTCTGAAGGGATTGCAGAGTGACGAAAAGTTGCTCCCAACCCGCGACGAAGCCAAACGGGTGTATGAGCAATACCGGGAGAGAAATCGAAACCTGAATCAACGATTCAGGATCAGTGAGCGCAGTGAAGACCTCTTTGCCGAAGATTTCGATAAATATCCAACTGAAGCGGATCCGCTGCTCTACCTCGACGTTTTACGGGCGGTTCTGGCTCAGATCCATACCATGACGTGGATGAATTCCGGCGACGTTGATGCGCTCCGGGATGCTGCCAATGCCTTGCAAAACACCCATCCAGAACTGGCTAGGCGACTGATTGTTATCGCGAAAGGGCTCCGCCCCACCGGGCCGAAAATCAACGAATTGTTCAGAAAACTGAACACCATCGAAAGCTAAGCGAGCCTCACGTGAGCATAGAATTGTCATGAAAGTATCCATCTACAACTCCACTCATGGTCCACACGCGGCTTTTGTTTGTCCCCTGATGAAATCGATTCAGGTCGGTTGCGATGCAAATCACTATGATTATGGCATGGAGCTAGGGGACAACTTTGGACCCAACATCTCCAGCCGAAATCCCTACTATTGCGAACTGACGGCGATGTACTGGGCCTGGAAGAATGATCGCAGCTCGACCCATCTGGGCTTTATGCATTACCGCCGCCACCTCAACTTCAGTCAGGACCGCTATCCCGAGGACACCTGGGGATGCATTACGTACCCACAGATTGATACCGGTTACGAAAAGCAGTTTGGTATAGAGCAGGGCAACATCGAAGCTTTGCTTGAACAGTACGACTTGATTCTGCCGAAAGCCTGGGATGTCCGAAATGCCGGCAGTGCGAGTAATTATGAGCATTATCAGAAAAGTAACCATCTCAACATTGAAGACTACGATCTGGCAATGGAACTGCTTGCAGAGCGGTACCCGGAGTACGTCCCGTATGCAGAACGATTCAATCGTTCAAACCTGGGTTATTACACCAATATCTTTGTGATGAAGCGAGCGCACTTCGAAGCCTACGCCGAATGGTTGTTCGGCTTTCTTTCTGAACTGGAACTTCGAATCTCGACAAGCGGCTACAGTACCGAAGAAAAACGCGTCATTGGTCATATAGCGGAAAGACTTTTTAATATTTATATATATAAATTAATCGAGGACAATGACTTAAGTTTCACCGAGCTTCAGAGAACCTTTGTTCTTGATGTTCCTAAAAAAACGGTAATCCGTGGCGAGGCCGTTGACTGCTACCCCTTTGTTATCTGCTTTGATAATAACTATGCCCACAGTGGTGGCGCATTGATCCGGAGTATTATTAAACACTCCTCTCCGGAAAAAAATTACCAGATAAACGTGTTCTGTGATGGGGTGTCCGTAATTAATCGGGTAAACCTTCTGTCACTTTGTGCTGATGTCGACAATGTGAGCATCCGGCTGGTCGATACGTCGTCGCTATTCATCTCTTCAGAAATGAATACCTCGGAGCACTTTACCGCAGCCACCTACGCGAGACTCTTTATCCCGACGGTGTTCCCGGACTACAAGAAGATCGTCTTTATCGATGCAGACATGATTGTCTGCGATGACGTCGCAAAACTTTATGATATTGATCTTGATGGTAAAAAAGTTGGTGCCGTCAAGGACCTTGTGATGGAAGGCTTTGTTAAGTTTAACCATCCTGCCCCCGACTCCTTCAAGGGGCATACCTCTTACACCTATCTCAAAGACTCTCTTGGCATGCGGGACCCGGATAATTATTTCCAGGCCGGGCTGCTCATTATGGACATCGAGAGAATAAAGTCCGATATGGATTGTCGAGAGATGATCAACCTGATTTATCAGAGAAAGTACTGGTATCACGACCAGGACATTCTCAACAAGATATTTGAAGACCAGGTGAAGTATATCGACCTTTCATGGAACGTTTATCACGGTAATGGGAACACGGATGATTTCTTCCCGAACCTAAATCTTGGTTCATATTGCGACTTTATTGAAGCGCGCAAGAATATGAAAATCGTCCATTATGCTGGTGATCAGAAACCGTGGATCAACCCAAGGGTGGACTACGCGCAGCTCTACTTTGACGCGGTCGCTGAAACTCCCTGGGGACTGGTTTATGCCAACCCTGCCATGTCGGGGATTTCAGGCCGATTGATTCAGGTCGAGATGGATGATGTGGAGGCGTTGAGAAAACATGTCCATTACTTTTACGCCGAAGCCGGCTTGAATGAAAATAGGAATAAAGATGAGGAGTTTGAGCTGCTTAAGCAACATGTGATGTTGTTCTTTAATGAGCACTCTGAATTGAATGAGAAAAAGCTTCAGCAGATGCTTACGGCTATTTTTGAAAGGGTAGATAACAAAAAGCCTATCGATCAACGTCAACTGCTTGTGCTGGGACGCATAAAACATGAAGTGTTTCTCTCTCTTAAAAAGTTGGTGCTCATATTTGCGCCAGTTGGGAGTAAACGCTTTCGCTTTGTACATAAAGTCTACAGAACGGCCCGGGGGAACGGATAATGAGATTTGCCTTTGCAGGCGCAGGTTTTTCCTGCGCTGTGATTGCGCGGGAGCTTGCAGAAGCTGGACATCAAGCTGTGGTCTTTGAAGAGCGCGACCATGTTGCCGGCAACTGTCATACCCAGCGCTGCAGTGAAACCGGAGTAATGCAGCATACATATGGCCCACACATTTTTCATACCGGTGATGAAGAGGTTTGGCACTATGTCAATCGCTGGGGTGAGTTTAAGCCCTATACCAACAGGGTAAAAACCCAGTCACAGGGCGCGGTCTATTCCCTGCCGCTCAACTTGCTCACCATCAACCAGTTCTTTGGAAAAACCATGAACCCGGAGCAAGCGCAGGCTTTTATCAGGACTCAGGCCGACACGAGTATTGAGGAGCCAAAAACCTTTGAAGAACAGGCGTTGAAGTTCGTAGGGAGGGCGCTGTATGAGGCGTTTTTCAGAGGCTATACGCGGAAGCAGTGGGGCAGGGAACCTTCAGAGCTTCCGGCCAGCATTCTCAAGCGATTGCCGGTACGGTTTAACTATGACGACAACTACTTCAGCCATCGCTATCAGGGCATTCCCGCCAAAGGCTACAGCGCCATTGTCGCGGCCATTCTCGATCATCCGAACATTGAGGTTCGGCTGGCTACCCCGTTTACGCCGGACTTGAAACCGGGTTTCGACCACCTGTTTTATTCCGGTCCGATTGACGCCTACTTTCAATACGAGTTTGGACGGCTCGGGTATCGGACTCTCGATTTTCAAAGAGCGGTGGCAGACGGCGACGTTCAGGGTTGTGCGGTGATGAACTATGCGGATGAGTCCGTACCCTTCACCCGGATTACCGAACACAAGCACTTTGCCCCCTGGGAAAACCATGAGCGCAGTGTCACTTACACCGAGTTCAGCCGAGAATGTGAAGAAGGCGATATCCCTTATTACCCAATCCGGCTGGTAAAAGAGCAGGCATTACTGAAACAGTATCTTTCGGTGGCGGAGCAGGAACCCGATGTCACCTTTGTGGGGCGTTTGGGAACCTACCGCTATCTGGATATGGACGTCACCATTCGTGAGGCGCTGGATACTGCCGTGGGCACGCTCGAGTGCATCGCTGGGCTGCGACCCATCCCTGCTTTCTTTGTACGGCCCCTGTAGCCATGGTGGGGATAACCGCAGTCATAGTGACCCGCAATCGATGCGCCATGCTGGCAAAGACCCTGGAGGCGTATCTGGAGGCCGGTGTGGATCAATTGGTGGTGGTCGATAACGCCTCCGAGGACGACACCCCCGCCCTGCTTTCTGCGCGGTTGGTGGAGTTGGGGAAGCGCCTGGTGGTATTGCGGCAGGATCAGAATCTTGGTGCCGCCGGCGGGTTTCACCTCGGCATGAGTTTTGTCCGGGATAACGGTGATACAGATTGGCTCGTGGTGTCTGATGATGACAGCTATCCGGCCCCGGATTGCCTTGATCGTTTCCGTCGGGCGGTGACGTCTCAACATGCTAAAGCCAATCTCATTGCCGCCAGGGTAACCTTCCCCGCCGGCGACATCTGTCCGATGAACCGTCCTATGGCATTTCCTCAATGGCGTACTTTGATGGCCAATCTATTCACTGGCCATCGGGTGACGTCATTGCCAGAGGATCCAGACGAAACCAACCAGTGCCAAAAGGTGATGGCAGCGTCTTTTGTGGGTTTGTTTATCCGACGGGACGCGTTGCTGCGTACCGGGGTTCTTCCGGATCCGGATTATTTCCTCTACTGGGACGATATCGGCTTTTGCCTTGATATGGGGAAACACAAGGAAGCGATCCTGTTTCATGGGGGGCTGAACTTTGTCCACGATTGTGGCCGGCACAGCAGCAATCTCGCCGGGGAACGGTTTTACCTTATGGTTCGCAACGGCTACCGGGTGATGGCGAAGATGCCGTTGGGCTACCGCCTGATGGCGTTGCCCTACAAGAGTCTGTGCTGGTTGATACAGTCGATGAAAAGACGTGCCTTCCATCTTTTTCTGAAAGCGATTAGAGACATTTGAGGTGGTTTTTGTGCGTCATATCTTAATCGTGTCCAACACATCCTGGTTTGTTTATAACTTTTTCCTTTCCTCGGTCACCGAGTTTTTGAAAAATGGAAATCGAGTCACCATTCTGGCTCCGGAAGATAATACGTCAAATAAGCTTAAAAATTTCGGATGCGGGTTTGCTGCAGTAGAGATTGATCGTTCTGGAATGGATTTCAGGAAAGAAGTCAAAACCCTCTATCATTTTTTCAAAGTTATGAAGAAATTAAGACCGGATTGTGTTTTAAACTTCACCGCAAAGGTCAACATTTACTCAACCTTGGCGGCAACCAGTTTACGAATTCCGGTGGTAAATAGTGTGGCAGGCTTGGGTCAAATCTTCCTTGAAGGTGGCTTTAAATCGATGATTGGTAAGGGGATGCTGCGAATCAGTCAACCACTGGCCCAACATACGGTGTTTCAGAATCGGCAAGATCTGAACACCTACATCAAACACCATCTGGTGCGGCCTGAGAAAACATCAAAAACCAATGGTATCGGCATTCAATTGGGCCATTTCCAGCCGGTAGAAGCACCGGATGATGGCGTGGTGCGTTTTGTCGTTGTATCCCGGATGATCTTCAGCAAAGGGATCGCCGAGTTCGTTAAGGCAGCGGAGAAAGTGAGAGCTCACTATGCCCTGAAAAAAGAAGCCGGTTTTCAGGTGCCGGAAGTGGAGTTCGCGCTACTGGGTTTCAGTGACCCGGGCAATCCGCAGGCGATCAGCGAAGAACAGCTCGAGGAGTGGCACAACCAGAGGCTGGTCAATTATCTGGGCAGCACGGATAACGTCTTTGACGTGGTGAAAAAGTACGACTGCGTGGTTCTGCCCTCCTATTACCGGGAGGGGGTCCCTCAGTGCCTCATCGAAGCGGCAGCGATGGCGAAGCCCATCATTACAACGGACAACCCAGGATGCCGGGACACCGTAGAGCATGGGAAAACCGGTCTGCTGGTCCAGCCCCGTGATGTGGCCGATCTGGCTGGTGCAATGATCACCCTGATCGAACTTGGCCATAAGCAGCGGCTGGTGATGGGAAGCAAAGCGCGCCGCATGGCGGCGAAGGACTTCTGCCACCTCAGAGTGGCTCAACATTACCTGGATAAAATAGAGCAGGTATGTTCCTCACCCCAATAAGCGACTTGTAACCGTCAGGCTAAATTAGAATCCTGGTCGGAATTAACCCTAAACAAAGTGCCCCTATTCGCAACATTTCAGAGACGATGTGCACGGTTTATGGAAAATATCATATGCCGGGGAGAATCTTGATTGTATCCTTGCCAAACAGGTAGTATTCCCCCCGATTGCCCCAGGCTTACCCCATTGAAAGCCGTTCAGACGGAACCCTACTCTAAGAGACGTGTGATGACGAGTTACAATTTGACGCACCTGAAAGCGTTGGAAGCAGAAAGCATTCATATTATGCGCGAAGTGGCTGCGGAGTTTGAAAAGCCAGTAATGCTTTACTCCGTAGGTAAAGATTCTTCCGTATTGCTTCACCTGGCGCGCAAAGCGTTTGCGCCCGGCAAGATCCCCTTCCCCCTGATGCACGTTGACACCGACTGGAAATTCAAAGAGATGATCCAGTTCCGGGATCGCATGGCTGAAAAGTACGGTTTCGAACTGCTGGTACACAAAAACCCGGAAGGGATGGCGATGGGGATGAGCCCCTTTGTCCACGGCAGCGCCAAGCACACCGATGTGATGAAGACCCAGGGTCTGAAGCAGGCATTGGACAAGTACCGCTTTGACGCCGCCTTTGGCGGTGCGCGTCGTGACGAGGAGAAGTCCCGGGCCAAAGAGCGTGTGTACTCCTTCCGTGACAAGAATCACCGTTGGGACCCGAAAAACCAGCGTCCCGAGCTGTGGAACGTCTACAACAGCAAGGTCGACAAGGGTGAAAGCATTCGTGTCTTCCCGCTGTCCAACTGGACTGAGCTGGACATCTGGCAGTACATCTACCTCGAAAACATCGAAATCCCGGAGCTGTACTTTGCTAAAGAGCGTCCGGTTGTGGAGCGCGACGGCACCCTGATTATGGTGGACGACGAGCGCATGCCGCTGGAAGAGGGCGAACAGGTTCAGAATAAGATGGTGCGTTTCCGTACCCTGGGTTGTTACCCGCTGACTGGTGCGGTCGAGTCCAATGCTCAGACTCTGCCTGAGATCATTCAGGAGATGCTGCTGACCAAGACCTCAGAGCGTCAGGGCCGTGTGATCGATCACGACTCCGCTGGCTCCATGGAGAAGAAGAAGATGGAAGGTTACTTCTAACCTTCCCTGCTTTGATCGATTACCACCAGGAAGAACATAAGGTCCGGGCCGAGGCCGGGGCCATAATGAGGAAAACATCATGAGCCATAGCTCTGAGCTGATTGCATCCGATATCGAACAGTACCTGCATCAGCACGAAAACAAGCAACTGCTGCGCTTCTTGACCTGCGGCAGCGTAGACGATGGCAAAAGCACGCTGATCGGTCGTCTTCTGCACGACTCCAAGATGATCTTTGAAGATCAACTGGCTGCCATTAAGAACGATTCCAAGAAGTTCAACACCACCGACGAAGAGTTTGACCTGGCCCTGCTGGTTGATGGCCTTCAGTCTGAGCGGGAGCAGGGCATCACCATCGATGTGGCTTACCGCTACTTCTCTACCGACAAGCGTAAGTTCATCATTGCTGACACCCCGGGGCATGAGCAGTACACCCGTAATATGGCCACCGGTGCGTCCAACTGCGACCTGGCCATTGTGATGATCGACGCCCGCCACGGTGTGCAGGTTCAGACCCGTCGTCACAGCTTTATCGTATCCCTGCTGGGCATTAAGCAGGTGGTTGTTGCCATCAACAAGATGGATCTGGTGGACTTCGATGAGAAGGTCTACAACGACATCAAAGCGGAGTACATGGCGTTCTCCGAAAAGCTGAACATCCCTTCCATCCAGTTTGTCCCGCTGTCCGCTCTGAAAGGCGACAACGTGGTTGAGCGCAGCCAGCGTTCTCCCTGGTACCACGGCGCCACCCTGATGGAGATGCTGGAGTCCGCAGAGCTGGCCAAGAGCCACAACTACGACGATTTCCGCATGCCGGTGCAGTACGTGAACCGCCCGAACCTGGATTTCCGCGGCTTCTGCGGCACCGTTTCCAGCGGTGTCGTTCGTAAAGGCGACGAAATCACCGTGCTGCCTTCCGGCAAGCGCTCCAAGGTGAAGCAGATCGTCACCTTTGAGGGCGAGCTGGAGCAGGCATTTGCGCCGATGGCAGTCACTCTGACTCTGGAAGATGAGATCGACATCAGCCGTGGTGACGTTCTGGTGCACAGCAACAACCAGACTGAAGTGGGTGACGCGCTGGAAGCCACCATCGTCTGGATGGCTGAAGAGCCGATGGTGGCCAACAAGCAGTACGACTTTAAGCTGGCTTCCCGCCAGACTGCAGGCTCTGTGAGCAACATCGATTACCGTATCGACGTTAACACCCTGGAACAGCAGGACGCCGTGCGCCTGAACCTGAACGAGATTGCCCGTTGTCAGGTTCAGCTGAGCCAGAATGTGGCCTTTGACGCTTACGACAAAGCCCGCGGTACCGGCTCCTTTATCATCATCGACCGTCTGACCAACAACACCGTTGGCGCCGGTATGATCGTGGCGAAAGGTAAGAGCAAAGCGAGCGCAACCTCCGTGCAGATCAGCGAGTTTGAGCTGGAGCTGAACGCTCTTATCCGCAAACACTTCCCGCACTGGGATGCCAAGGACCTGAGAGAGTTCCTCAAGTAATATGGGGTTTTCTGCCTGGTTGGTGGTGGCGACGTTTGTCGCCACCATAGCCGCTCTATTGAAATACCAGTCTTCCCCGGCACGGGTTTTCGGGGTTGTGCTGGTATTTCTGCTTTTGAGCGGCCAAGTTGATCAACAGCATATGCTGGCAAGCATCTCTAATCCCGGACTGATTACCCTGGTGTTGCTGATGCTGTGCTCAGTGGCGCTGGAAAAAACCCGATTGCTCAGATTGATCGCCTCACGGGTGATCCGTCCTGGATACTTCTCAACCTGGTTCAGGCTGTATGGCTCCATCTCGCTGTCGTCGGCGTTATTGAATAACACCGCCGTTGTGGCAACCATGCTGAACCCGGTGCGAAACAACCCTTATCATCCGGCTGGGAAATTACTGCTTCCGCTCTCCTACGCGGCCATTCTGGGCGGCACACTGACGTTGGTGGGCACCTCCACCAACCTGGTGGTGGACAGTATGATGCGGGACACCACCGGAGTAGGGCTGAATTTCTTTGACTTCACCCTGATTGGGGCAGCGTTGGTCGTAGCCTGCGGTGTGTTGCTGTACTTTCTGAGCCGTTGGTTGCCGGATACTGCCCGGACCGGAGACGACTTCCACAACTACTTTGTGGATGCGGAAGTGGATGGCGACTCAAAATTGATTGGCCGTTCCATTGAAGAAGCCGGCCTGCGTCATCTGGAGTCCTTGTTTTTGGTGGAAGTGGTACGGGGCGGGCAGTTAATCAGCCCCGTGGCACCCAGCGAGCGGATCCAGGCCGGCGATCGTCTGATTTTCAGTGGCGACGTCAGCAAGGTGATGCAGCTGAACCAGTTCCACGGCCTGTCCCTGTTCGCCGATGCCAACGGGTTGCTGGGCACCAACCTGTCTGAGGTGGTGATCCGGCCGGACAGCGTTCTGGTGGGAAAAACCCTGAAGAAAGCCGGTTTCCGGGCGTTGTTTGATGCCGCTGTGGTCGCCATTCGACGTCATGGCGAGCGGGTATCCGGCAAGCTCGGTGAAGTGGAACTGAAAGCCGGTGACTTTCTGGTGCTGGCGGTGGGCCAGGATTACGCCAGCCGTAATAATCTCGACAAAAACTTCATCCAACTTAGTGGGGTGGAGCCGGACAGCCGCCTGAATGGCTGGCGTGAGTGGTTTGCTGTCGGAGGGTTTGTGGCCACCATCCTGATGGCGGCGGTGGGCCTGGTTGATCTGCTGGTGGCGCTGGTCGTGCTGCTGGGGCTGCAGGTGATCACACGCACGGTCAGTACCAATGACATCCGACGCCGCTTCCCCATGGAGATCTGTCTGATCGTCTCGACCGCGCTGATGATGTCTTTTGCCCTGATCGATTCCGGGCTGGTGCAGTCGCTTTCAGCCAAGATCGACGGCACCCTGTCTGAAGACCATCTGTTTGCCTTGCTGGCGCTGGTTTTTGTGATGACGGTGGTGCTAACGGAGTTGGTCACCAATAACGCCGCTGCGGCGTTGGTGTTCCCGATTGCCTACAGCGTCGCGACCGGGCTCGGAGTCGATCCCAAACCTTTTGTGATGGCCGTGGCGTTTGGTGCCAGTGCCAGTTTTATCAGCCCTTACGGCTACCAGACCAATTTGATGGTGTTTAATGCGGGTCAGTATCGACTGAACGATTTTGTCCGCATTGGCATCCCACTCTCTCTGCTCTACGCCGCAGTGGTATTAACCTTGTTGCCCATGGTTTACCCCTTCGGGCAGGGCTAAGGAAGCATTATCAATGGAACAAGTCAGCACCAACGTGAAATGGCATAACCATGCCGTCAGCCGTGAACAGCGCCTTACCCTGAAAGGGCATCGCCCGGCAGTGCTCTGGTTTACCGGCCTCAGCGGTTCAGGTAAGTCCACCATCGCCAATGCGGTGGACGCGCTGCTGCACAGCAAGGGCTGCCACACTTATCTGCTGGATGGCGACAACGTTCGCCATGGTCTTAATGGTGACCTGGGATTTTCCGATAAGGACCGGGTGGAAAACATCCGCCGAATCGGCGAAGTGGCCAAGCTGTTTGTGGACGCGGGTGTGGTGGTGTCCACCGCTTTTATCTCCCCCTTTACTGCGGACCGCAAAATGGTGCGGGAGATGTGTGGCGAAGGGGAGTTTATCGAGGTGTTTGTGGACACCCCGCTGGAAGTGTGTGAAAGCCGGGATCCCAAAGGCCTCTATAAAAAGGCCCGTAATGGGGAGATCCGCAACTTCACGGGCATTGATTCTGCCTATGAAGCTCCGGATGCACCGGAAGTGCATCTGAAAACTGATACCACGTCCATCGAGGCGTGTGCGCAGCAGGTGGTGGATTACCTGTTGTCCAAGGGACTGATTCAAAAAGGGTAAAAGGGCAATAACTTTGATGCACTATGATGTGTTTAATGGCGATGCCGACGGCGTGATTGCCCTGTTGCAACTGCGTCTGGCAGAGCCAAAACCGAGCACCCTGATCACCGGCGTTAAGCGTGATATCGCGCTGCTTAAACGGGTCGACGCCAAAGCGGGTGATACGGTGACCGTACTGGACATCTCCATGGAGAAGAACCAGGCCCCGTTGGCCGCGATGCTGGAAGCGGGGGCGAAGGTCCGCTATTTCGATCATCATCGTCCCGGGGATATCCCGGAACATGCCGGGCTGAATGCCACCATCGATATGGATCCCAACACCTGCACTGCACTGCTGGTGGATGCACACTTGCAGGGGCGTTATCGCTTGTGGGCCATCACCGCGGCCTATGGGGACAATATGAATGCCACGGCAGATCGGCTGGCCAAAGAGGCAGAGCTGACTGTCGAGCAGACAGCGCAGCTGAAAAACTTTGGTATTCTGTTGAATTACAATGGTTATGGCGCCGAAGTGTCGGATCTGCACTTCACTCCAGAAGCCTTGTATCAGGCGCTGCTTCCCTATGAAAATCCGTTCGATGCCATCGCCGACAGCGCGTCGCCTTACCACGCATTAAGTGCGGCTTATGAGGCGGATATGGCCCAGGCGGAAGCCAGTGAGGTGATTGCCAGCGACGCCCATTACGCGGTGTATCTGCTGGGGGATGCGCCCTGGTGTCGCCGGGTCAGCGGCGTATTCGGCAACGAACTGGCCAACCGCCATCCCGAGCGGGCTCATGCGGTATTGACCCGTAATCACGACGGCAGCTACCTGGTCAGCGTGCGTGCGCCGCTGACCAACAAAGAGGGAGCCGACGAAGTGTGCGTGGCGTTCCCGACGGGCGGTGGCCGCAAAGGGGCGGCCGGCATCAACCAGTTGCCCGCCGAGCAATTAAACGAATTTGTCTCCACTCTCTCAGAGCGTTACCGATAAGATTATGTTGACCAAAGCCATTATTCCCGTTGCCGGACTCGGCACCCGTATGTTGCCTGCCACCAAAGCGATCCCCAAGGAGATGCTGCCTCTGGTGGACAAGCCCCTGATCCAATACATCGTCAATGAATGTGTGAAGGCGGGGTTCAAGGAGATTGTGCTGGTTACCCACGCCTCCAAAAATGCCATTGAAAACCACTTTGACACCTCCTTTGAACTGGAAGCCACCCTGGAAAAGCGGGTGAAACGTCAGTTGCTGGAAGAGGTGCAGTCCATCTGCCCGAAAGACGTGACCATCATGCATGTTCGCCAGGGTGAGGCCAAAGGTCTGGGCCATGCGGTGTTGTGCGCCCGTCCTCTGGTGGGCGACAACCCCTTTGCGGTGGTGCTGCCGGATGTGATTCTGGATGAGTTTACCGCTGACCAGTCGATGGAAAACCTGGCGGCCATGAAGCGCCGCTTTGAGCTGTCCCGCACCGCTCAGATTATGGTGGAGCCGGTGGCCCGGGAAGAGGTGTCCAAGTACGGTATTGCGGATTGCAATGGCGCCGAGCTGAAAGCGGGGGATTCGGCTCCGATGACCGCGGTGGTGGAGAAGCCCAGTGTGGATGAGGCGCCGTCCAATATGGCGGTGGTGGGCCGATATGTACTGCCCGCCGCCATCTGGCCGCTGCTGGAGCGCACCCCTCACGGTGCCGGGGATGAGATTCAGCTCACCGACGCCATCGCCATGCTGATGGAGGAAGAGAGCGTAGAGGCCTTTCATATGACCGGTAAGTCCCACGATTGTGGCGATAAGCTGGGCTACCTGAAAGCACAGGTGGAGTATGGTCTGCGCCACCCCTCCATGGGAAATGCCTTTAAAGCGCATATGCAGCAACTGCTGGCAAAAGAGGAACATACCTCTTAAGTTTTCCCCTCTTGTCCACTGCCGGAGCCCATTAGAGTTTGAGTTTCGTGCAGTGGCTCTTTCCCATATAGGACATTGGGCAATCATGGCTATTCTTGTAACCGGTGGCGCCGGCTATATCGGGTCTCATACAGTGGTGGCACTGCTGGAAAGCGGCGCGGATGTGGTGGTGCTGGATAACCTATGCAACAGCTCAGCAGAAGCGTTGCGGCGTGTGGAGCGGATTACCGGCAAATCCCTGACCTTTATTCAGGGCGATATCCGCGACCAGGCCGTGCTGGACCACACCTTTTCCAGCCACGATATTGAATCCGTAATTCACTTTGCCGGCCTGAAAGCGGTCGGTGAGTCGGTGGCGCAGCCTCTGCGCTATTACGACAATAACGTCAATGGCACGCTGGTTCTGTGTCAGGCCATGGCCCGGGCGGGCGTGTTCAACCTGGTCTTTTCCTCCTCTGCCACGGTTTACGGCGACCCGCAGGAGTTGCCGATCCTGGAAAGCACCCCAGTGGGGGGCACCACCAATCCCTACGGCACGTCCAAGTTTATGGTGGAGCGGGTTCTGCAGGACCTGCACGCTTCTGAGTCGCGCTGGAACATCGCACTGCTGCGTTACTTTAACCCGGTGGGCGCCCACCCCAGCGGATTGATCGGCGAAGACCCCAATGACATCCCCAATAACCTGATGCCCTTTATCGCCCAGGTGGCGGTCGGAAAGCGTGAGCAGCTGTCGGTATTTGGCGACGATTACGATACCCATGATGGCACCGGGGTCCGGGATTATATCCATGTGGTGGATCTGGCGGATGGCCATCTTAAGGCACTGGAAAAACTTAAGACTTCACCGGGTGTGGTCGTTTACAATCTCGGCACCGGCTGTGGCTATTCGGTGCTGGATATGGTCCGGGCGTTTGAAGCCGCGTCCGGACAAACCATCGCTTATAAGATTGCCCCACGCCGGCCTGGGGATATTGCCGCCTGTTATGCGGATCCCGGCAAAGCCCAGAAAGAGCTGGGGTGGCAGGCGAAATTGGGTATTGCAGAGATGACCCGGGACAGCTGGAACTGGCAATCCAATAATCCGGATGGCTATTAAGACCAGTCAATAAGCGGCAAACAATAACGAATCCCAAAGCGGGACAGGTAGGGTGTGCCGGGAGGGTACGCCCATTTTTCAGGGGAAGTAAACGTGAAACGTTTAACGCTCGCCGGCGCGGTGGCCACCGCGCTGCTGGCGATGCCCGTTCAGGCGGCATCGCCCTATGTGTCCCTTCAGGACAGTTACCTTAACGGCCAGATCGATCGGCTGGTGGTGGTGGCCAATCTGCCCACCATGCGCAAACCCTATAACGTCAAGCAGGTGCGTCAGCATCTGGAGTCGGTAAAAGAGCAGTGGCCGGCATTGTACGGCGAGATCGACCGTGGCCTGGCTGGCTACGAGCAAACGCTGGGCGTGACTTACGCCGAGATCGGCGTGGCGGCAGCGGATAACCCGGACAACGGCAAGGTGATGCCCAATGCCCGTGGCGAGCGTCTGGACTCCAAGTACCGAGTGGCGTTTTCCGCCCAGTACCGGTATGACGATTGGCTGGTGGCTTCCGTTGGCGGTCTGGCTTTGGATTCGGCGGCCGGGCAAACCCAGGCGGATACCGACAGTGACATCATTCCGTTGGGCTCCTACCTCTCTCTGGGCTGGGACAGTTTCCAGATGGACATCGGCTATCGTGAGCACTGGCTGTCGCCCTTCAGCGAGTCCGCCATGCTGGTGTCCACCAATGCCCGCCCCTCCTTCTCCGTGGGGTTCAGCAACCCGGTGGCTTTTGAAAGCCTCTGGAATCTGCACTACGAGGTGTACGTTTCCCGCCTGGAGTACACCGACAACATCGTTTATGGCGATGAGCTGGAGTATGGCCGACCAGCGCTGCTGGGCTTTCAGCTGAGTATCGAACCCATCGAGGGCTGGACCCTGGCCGGCAGCCGCACCATGCAGTTTGGTGGCGGCTCCCGGGAAGTGGACCTGAAGTCGATCTGGGACGCCTTCTGGGACCCAGTGGGGAATGATAATGGTGGGATGATTGATTGTGATGGTCCAAAAAACACCTGTGAATTTGGTAACCAAATCGCCTCCATCAGCAGCCGGATGAATTTTGGCGGCCCGGTGCCCTTTGCCATTCTGATGGAGTATGCCGGTGAAGATACTGCCGGGCACTCCAACTTCCGCCTGGGTAACCTGGCGATGTCAGCGGGTCTGCACATTCCGTTTCTGCCGGAGTGGGCCGGCGGTCCTGACTGGTCCTTTATCTACGAGTTTAATGAGTGGCAAAACGCCTGGTATGTCCACCATATCTACCGTGATGGATACACCAATGATGGGATAGGGATGGGGCACTGGGGCGCCAATGACCGCGTCTTTAATGACGGTGTTGGAGCAAGGGCCCAAACCGTGAAACTGGGCTGGCAAAAGGCTCCGGGGATCCGTTACGAGTTCACCTACCGTCAGATTGAGAACGAAGACTACGGCGAGATGGCTTACAGCACCGGAAGGGAGCTGGACCTGCGCTATTTTGGCAAGGTCTGGGGCCACGACTGGGGTTACCGGCTCTATGGCGGCAAAAACGTGTATGACGAAGGATTCTTCCGGGGTGAGTTGATATGGCAGTGGTAAACAAAAGCGCAATGGCGGCGGTATTGGCTGCCGGCCTGATGGGGGCGGCATCGGTTCAGGCGGAAGAGGCCTGGCACTGGAACCTGGGCGTGGGGGCCAGTGTGATCTATCACTCCAACTCCGGAGGCAGTCAGTCCGAAGAGTTTTCCGACACGACGGTACGGCCCAATATCCAGGTTGGGATTGTGCGGCCCATCAGTGAGCGCTGGACCATGGGAACCGGTCTGGAACTGGTGGCGGATGATGTGGTGAGCTGGGGCAACTCCGGCAACCTGCTGATGTGGCGCATCGGTGAGTTTACCTATCAGCTGAGTGAGGATTGGGCGCTCAGCTTTTATGGTGGTGCCGGACGCTACTATCGGGAAACCAACGGCTATGGCTACGGCCTGGGAGCGGGGGCACACTATCGCCTGAGTTCCAGCTGGGAGCTGAGCGTTGAACTGAGCTACGTCGGTACGGATACCAGTATTAACAAAGCTGTACCCTTTAAGCGGGATAAATTTGGCTGGGGTTCTACCATGCTGCGTTACCGCTTCTGAGGGACGCCCAACGCCCCAAAAGGCGCCAACCCGGCGCCTTTTTTGATTTATTCTGTTACGTGCCCTCAGGGGGCCAGTATGGTTTCGGTAAGGCCGATTAAAAGTTGAGCGGTGGTTGTGAAGGTACTGTCAGGTGCCTGAAGCCGTTGGTAAGATGAGACATTGAGTTCACGCCGGAGACAGTTCGGTGGTGACAATGACAGTTGGATAAGTGAAATGAAGATAGCGATTGCCGGTACGGGCTATGTGGGTCTGTCCAATGCTGTACTGCTGGCGCAGCACCACGAAGTGGTAGCCCTGGATATCATTGAAGAAAAGGTGGCGGTTATCAACGCGGGTCAATCGCCGATTTCAGATGTCGAGATCGAAGACTTTCTGGCCAACCGGACTCTTAACCTGCGCGCTACCGTCGATAAGCACGAGGCCTACGAAGGCGCGCAGTTCGTTGTGATTGCGACGCCCACGGATTATGACCCCCAGACCAACTACTTCAACACCCGGTCCGTTGAAGCGGTCATTCAGGATGTGATGGCCATCAATCCGGATGCAGTGATGGTGATTAAGTCTACTGTGCCGGTTGGCTATACCCGCTCCATTAAGGAAAAATTCGGCAGCGAAAACATTCTGTTCTCTCCGGAGTTTCTGCGTGAAGGGCGGGCGCTGTACGATAATCTGTACCCCTCCCGCATCATTGTCGGCGAGCGTTCCGAGCGTGCAGAAACCTTTGCCAACCTGTTGGTTGAAGGGGCCGCAAAGCCGGAGATCCCGGTACTGTTTACCGATTCCACCGAAGCGGAAGCGGTTAAGCTGTTCTCCAACACCTACCTGGCGTTGCGGGTGGCTTACTTTAATGAGCTGGACTCTTACGCCGAAACCCACGGTCTCAACAGCCGTCAAATCATTGAGGGTGTGGGTCTCGACCCCCGCATCGGCAACCACTACAACAACCCCAGTTTTGGCTATGGCGGCTATTGTCTGCCCAAAGACACCAAGCAACTGCGGGCCAACTACGAGAACGTGCCAAACAACATCATCTCGGCCATTGTGGATGCCAACCGTACCCGTAAGGACTTTGTTGCCGATGCCATCATAGCCAAGCAACCGAAAGTGGTGGGTGTACATCGACTGATCATGAAGGCGGGCTCTGACAACTTCCGTGCTTCCTCCATCCAGGGGGTGATGAAGCGCATCAAGGCCAAGGGCATCGAAGTGGTGGTGTATGAGCCGGTACTGGAAGAGGACGACTTCTTTAACTCCCGCGTCATCCGGGATCTTGAGGAGTTTAAGCGCATCTCTGACGTTATCGTGGCCAACCGCCTGACCGACGACATTCAGGATGTGGCCGACAAGGTTTATACCCGGGATCTGTTTGGTAGCGACTGAGGTTGTCGCTGCTCTGCCCGTAAACACAAGAAGCGCCTTAACGGCGCTTCTTGTGTTTACGGACCTCGAAACCATCGGCCTTCTCGGGCAAAAGCGCCATTGGAGAACCCGATTTCGCCAGGGCGATGAGCCCGGCCGTAATCTTCAGGAGAGGAGAAGAGTTCGGGTTCGCTGCCGTGAAGTGTGATGTGCCGCAAAAGTCGGTGTTTGAAGTGTGTCCGGTGGTCACAAAGCTGTACGCAATCTGATGTTCGTGACGGTTTTAGCAGCCTTGAAGGAACCGTCCACGTAAGCTGAGACTCCATCGAGTCAGGTCGTCATGAAGACGATAAAACTCACGCTGCGAAATGCGGCAATGCAACAAGGAGTCTGGATGTTCAAGCTTCTGCAAACGGCCCTGGTGCTCTTTATGGTCAGCCGGGCTCCTGGCGCTCTGGCCACCCCTCAGACCGGCGCCGTCACGAATCTCGCGACCACGGCCTATGTTCAGGCCAACAGTCAGCGCTTCTACCGTGACCTGAAAGACCTCTACGCCATCGACGCCAAGCGCAACAAGCGCGCGAAGCAAGGCCACACCGATTTCGATACCCTCTACCGTCAAGCCAACGCCGCCCAGTTTGAGCTGGCCCAGCTGACCCGCCATGTGGCGGTCATCAGCGACACTGACGCTGTGATGCCCGGCATCAAAAGCCGCGATCGTGCTTACGCCAAGCTGCACGGTGAACTGGAAGGGGACGTCAGCCGCCTGACCGACCTGGCCCGCACCAGCCTGGTGGCCAATGACATTGGCTCGCTGGTGGCGGCTTACGAACAGCTGGAAGCCCGCGCCGAAGTGGTGGCGGTAAAGAACCGTTTTAAGCAGCCCAAAGCCAATGGCTACCGGGACCTGAACCTGCTGGTTCGTCTGCCCAAAAGTGACATGGTGGCCGAGGTGCAGATCCACCTGGCTCCCATCGCGGAAATCAAGAATGGCCCGGAACATGACATCTACGAGCAGATCCAGGAGCTGGAACGCCGGGCCAAACTGCAACCCCTTTCTGAGCTAGAGAGCGCGCGTATGGCACGCCTGTCTCAACAGTCCACTGACCTCTATATCGGTGCCTGGCACCAAATCCTCAGCGGCGTTCGTCAGAGCGCCTGATTCAACCGTTCCACCGCTTTTCTTCCTAACCAATTTTCACCCCGCCTGCGCGGGGTGCTTTTTTGTGGGGGAGAGGCCATCCGCTAGAAATGATTTCTGACCTCAAGCCGCCACTCCCAGCGGTTGACCTCAGGGTCGTCATTGATGGGTCGGGCAAAGTCCAGGTGAATCACATTGCGGCTGCCAGCCCGGGACAGATAAAAACGCAGCCCGGTCCCGACACTCTGCAGCGTGCCTGCAGGGTTGCCGGGGTAGGGGCTGTCCCCGTAACTGCGCCCCACATCGTAGAACAACGCGGCACCCAGTTCGGCTAACTGCAGCAGGGTGACATTGGGGTAGTAGCGCAGTTCGGCGCTGCTCAGCCAGTGCCATTCACCATGTTGATACTGCAACGGATAGCCACGAAGGCCGGTGTCGCCACCCAGTGTGACCGGCTGGTCCAGGTACTCGTTTTCCGCTCCGGTCAGATCCACTTTGGCGTAGAAACGCAAAGGGTCGGAAAAGAGGAAGAACAACTCATTGCGCCAGTGGCCGTAGGCCCGGGTATCGCCGTCCTCCCGCTCTTCCGCTTCGCCGCTGAACCGGGTTAACCAGAGGAGGGCGGGGTGCAGTTCGGCCCCAAAAGCGAGGTGACCATCCACGGCGTAGCCACCGATCTGCGTGTCCCACCCCATGCGCAGGGCGGCATCAGCCCCCAGATTAATGTCCTCAAAGCTGTTGATCAGAAACACGTTGGTGCGTTTGGTGAAGCGGTCCTGGTGGACGTTGACCCGGAACCAGCCGATCAGGCGGTCCCGGTCTTCGGGCAGCTGACTGGTGTTTTCGATGGCTGAAAACAGGGCCTCATCGCGGCTGACCCCAACCTGATAGCGCCACACGGTGTCATTTTGCTCACCAAAGGACCAACCAAACCAGGCGTTGTACTGAAGGGCATCCAGCGCGTACTCATTAACCTGTCCATTGGCCTGGCGAATGGAGTCTTCCCGCTTCTCGTCGTTGAAGGCCACGCCCCAGGCGTGGCGGGTGTCATTGGAGACGAAGGGACGGGTCAGCGAAAACGCCACCTGGCGCCCGTCATCGGTGTCGGCCAGCCGCAGCGCCAGCTTCAGGTTTTGCTTCAAAAACAGCGGGGTTTTGAGGTCCAGCAGGTACCCGGTCCGTTCGTAATTGCTGAAGTAGAGCAGCTCAGTGTCGATCCCCAGTCCCAGAAAATTACTGTCTTTGATGCCAAAGGAGCCGGCATTCTCGCCCCCTTCCCGGGAGAAGCTGATGGTGGGCAGCAGGGACCAGGTATCCCAGGTCTCCACATCGATGATCCGCTCGCCTTCGCTGTTGGTTCGTTCACTGACCCTGGCGTCCCGCAGGTAGGGACGTTTGCGCAGGTGGCGCTCCAGCTCGTACAGGTCGTCCACATCTTCCTCGCAGGGAGTAAAACCAACCACTTCGTTTTCCAGCGTTACCGGGCGGGTGGTGATGTGTATCTGATTGGCGAAGCGATGCACCCAGGTGTAACCGGGCAGGGTGGGGTCAAAAACGTTGTGGCTGATGAATTCGTAGGTGGGGTCCGGGCCGCAGATTTCGATGTTCAGGGCATCTTCTGTGGACGCCGCCCGAAAGGGCAGCGCCACCAACGCGCCGAGTGCCAACAGAAACCTCAAACGGACAATCACTCTTCTCCCTCAATCTCGTGCCGCCTTGTTATAACGTGCTGCGCGGCATCGAACGTTCCCTAAGCATAGAAAATGACAGAAAAAGAGGGGAGTAGGGAAGCGCGGGGATGGCCAGAAAGAAAAAAGGCCCGCGCGAGGCGGGCCGTAACATGGCTTACGCCAAGCGAGCAAAGAAAACACCGTACTCAGGGAAGACAAGCTGATTGCCTTGCGGTTGGGCAGCACGGAGACCGTGGCCCGACAGTACGGTCAGAGCCGGACCGGGTGGCTCCAAATCGAGGGAGACGGGCTGAGCGCCCAGGTTGAATCCGCAAAGCAGGCGTTCACCGTCCTGTTCGCGGACAAACAGCAGCACGGGCTCCGGCGCATCCAAAAACTGAATGCGGCCTGCGACCAATGCCGGCTGAGTTTTGCGCCACTGCATAAAGCGGCGATAGCTGTTGAGTACCGAGTCTTCCGCCTTCTCCTGCTGATCCACGGCGCGGGCTTTGTGGCAGGGCGGCACGGGCAACCAGGGAGTCGCGTCGGAAAAGGCGCCGTGCTCGCTGCTGTGTTCCCAGGGCATCGGCGTGCGGCAGCCATCGCGACCTTTGAAGTTGGGCCAGAACGCGATGCCGTAGGGGTCCTGCAGCAGCTCAAAGGGGATCTCAGCCTCAGGCAATCCCAGCTCTTCACCCTGATAGAGGCAAACGCTGCCGCGAAGGCTGCACACCATCGCCGTCAGCATTTTGCACTGTTCGTCACTGGGCTCACCCTGGGCCCAGCGGCTGGCCACGCGCACCACATCGTGATTGCTGACCGACCAGCAGGGCCAGCCATTGGCCACCCGCTGCTCCAGGGTTTCCACGGTCTGACGAATGTAACCGGCACTGTAATCGTTGGTCAGCAGCTCAAAACTGTAACCCATATGGAGGCGACCAGCCTCAGTGTACTCGGCCATAGTGGCGAGCGAGTCTTCCGAGGAGATCTCCCCCAGTGCCGCCGTGCCGGGATAGCGGTCCATCAGCGCACGAAGCCGCTCAAGGAAGGCCAGGTTCTCCGGCTGGGTGTTGTTGTAATAGTGGTACTGAAAGGCGTAGGGGTTGTCTTCTGAGAAACCCCGGCCCTGGCGGGCTTCCACCGGCTTGGCCGGGTTGTCCCGCAACTGCTCATCGTGGAAACAGAAATTGATGGCGTCCAGACGCAGGCCATCCACTCCTTTGGCCAGCCAGAACTCGACGTTATCCAGCACCGCCTGCTGCACATCCGGGTGGTGGAAGTTCAGGTCCGGCTGGCTGGCAAGAAAGTTGTGCAGGTAGTACTGCTGGCGGCGAGGCTCCCACTGCCAGGCACCGCCACCAAAGATCGAAAGCCAGTTATTGGGCGGCGTACCGTCCTGGTTAGCGTCGGCCCAGACGTACCAGTCCGCTTTGTCACTGCTGCGGCTTTCCCGGCTGTCGAGGAACCACTGGTGCTGTGCCGAGGTGTGGCTGAGCACCTGGTCGATCATCACTTTCAGGCCCCGCTTGTGGGCTTCTTCCAGCAGTCGGTCGAAATCATCCAGCGTGCCGAACAGGGGGTCGACATCGCGGTAGTCACTGATGTCGTAGCCGAAGTCATCCATCGGGGACTTAAAGAACGGGGAGATCCAGATGGCGTCGACCCCAAGGCTGGCGATGTAATCCAGTTTGGCGATGACTCCCGGCAGATCCCCGACGCCGTCGCCATTGGTGTCTGCGTAACTGCGCGGGTAAACCTGATAGATTACCGCGCCCCGCCACCAGTCTTGTGTTGTCATTGCCATACCTCGTTGTTGCCTCTTGCCGCACTGCGCGGCCTCATCCGATGGGAGCGTCCTGATCCGGACGGATGGGTCTTATTGTTCTGGAGGCATACGTTAAAGCCTTGTTGTGCATGAGTCATCCTGCATACGTATGCATAACATTCCCTCCTTTTCCGGGCGGGAGCGCCGCTTCGATGAGGAGGACTTTGTGGCTGATGAGGTGTTGCCGTAACCGCCCTGTAAAACGCCGGGCTGGGTCAGGATGTGACCTGACCCAAAACCCGTGCCGGGGTCAAGAGAGATAAACGTGGATTCTGTGTGCCATTGAGTAACAACATTCGCCCCAAAATGGGGCAGAATGGCATTCACCAGGCCAGCGGCGAAGTGGGAGATATGGGGTAACCACTTTGAGGCTGCTGGCTGGCAAGCCCCGCCCCATGGGGATTTTTCTGCCCCTTTGTGGGGCATGATCCGGGTCATTCCGGTGACGAAAAATCTATGAATACGTATGCATAAGATTGTTTGCGAATTAACCCCCTGATTACCATCTGCCAACAACAAGTCACAGCTGGCTTGACTGAGGCGATGGTGCCAAAGCAGTACACGACGCGGTATCGCTGACGACAAACCAAGGACGAAAATAAAACACCTCAAGGGGGAAGAGAACATGTCACCGTTTAAGCCGAGTGTGCTGACGCTGGCTCTGGTTGCTGCAGGTATGAGTGCTGTTGCCCATGCTGCCGAAGAGGAAGCGCTGCAACAGCAGGAAGAAGCCCAGTCTGTTGAAGTTATTGAAGTGCGCGGCATCCGTCGTTCACTGGCCGCTGCCCAGGCCGAAAAGATGGACAACACCTCCATCGTCGAAGCCATCTCCGCCGAAGACATCGGCAAACTGCCCGACAACAGCATTGCGGAATCTCTGGGCCGCCTGCCCGGCCTGACCACCCAGCGTCTGAACGGCCGTTCCAACGTGGTGTCCATTCGCGGCCTGGCGCCGGACTTCACCACCGCAACCCTGAACGGTCGCGAGCAGGTCACGGTGAACGAAAACCGGGGCGTGGAGTTCGACCAATATCCCTCTGAGCTGATCAACTCCGCCGTGGTTTATAAAACGCCGGACGCCACCGTGATGGCGCAGGCGATTGGCGGTACCGTTGATCTGCAGACTGTCCGTCCGCTGGCCCATGGCGAGCGCACCATCGTGGTTAACGGTCGTTACGAAGAGAACGACATGGACCAGCTGAACCCGGACGTCGATAAAAACGGCTACCGCTTCAGCTTTTCCTACATCGACCAATTCCTGGACAACACTCTGGGACTGGCGATTGGCCTCTCCTCCATGTCCAGCCCGAGCCAGTTTGAGCGTACCCACGTCTGGGGCTACCCCAATACCGATGTGGTCGACGGTGACCCGCTGGTGATGGGCGGCTACAAGCCTTATGTCCAGTCCTCCGAACTGGAGCGTGACGGCGTGATGGCGGTGATTGAATACGCCCCGAACGACCGCTTCCACTCTGTGCTGGACCTGTTCTACACCGACTTCCAGGACAACTACAGCCTGCGTGGCGCCGAAATCCCGCTGGCCTGGAGTTCCGCTCAACTGGACCCAACCAGTGCCGTGGTGGAAAACGGACTGGTTACCGAAGGCTCGTTCAGCAATGTTAAGCCGGTTATCCGCAATGATTATGAAGACCGCGATGCGGACCTGACTGCGGTAGGCTGGAACCTGAGCTATATCCTCAGCGACCTGTGGAGCGCCGAGCTGGACCTGTCCTACTCCAAGGCCAACAGCCGCACCTTCTCGCTGGAAAGCTATGCCGGGATGGGCCGGGGCGACAGCGCAGTAGGGTCCGACTTTGACTTTGTGATGAACAACGCTGGCGCCGTCTTCAATACCGATACGGATTACGCCGATCCGGCACTGGTGCAACTGGGCAACGCTCAGGGCTGGGGCTTTGCCAACGGCATTCAGGACGGCTTTATCAATGACATCGATCTGGAAGATGAGCTCTCCGCCGTTCGCGTAAGCGCCGCCCGCATCATCGAGTCCGGTGCCATCTCCCAGGTGACCTTTGGTGTGAACTACACCAACCGCGAGAAAACCAAGGACTATCAGGCTTCCTACCTGCAGCTGAAATCTGACGCGGCGACGCCGGTGCCGTCTGAGTACCTGCTCTCTCCGGTCAATCTGGACTTTATCGGCATCGGCAACCTGCTGAGCTACGATTCCCGCGCCCTGTACGGCAGCGGCAACTTCTACAACGAGTTTGATGCCCTGGCGCTGGACGCCTGGCGAAATACCAAGTCCTGGTCCGTTAAGGAAGAGGTGCTGACGCCGTACATCAAGGCCGACATCCTGACCGAACTGGGCGAGATGCCGCTGAAAGGCAACATCGGCGTTCAGGCGGTGTACACCGACCAAAGCTCCGATGGCTTCACCACTCTGCGCGATGCGTCCGGTGAGATCGTGCCGCTGTCCGGCGGCAGCGACTACTGGGAGATCCTGCCCAGCCTCAACCTGAGCCTGGAAGTGGCGGACAGCCAGTATGTGCGTCTTGGCATTGCCCGCACCCTGGCCCGTGCCCGGATGGACCAGATGAACGCCAGCCTGGAGATCTCCTACGACTCCGGCAAGGCCGATGAAATCGACATCGAGAACTCCCCCTGGGGCGGCAGCGGCGGTAACCCGGAGCTGGAGCCGTGGATGGCCTGGCAGTTTGATGTCAGCTACGAGAACTACTTCTCTGACACCAGCTACTTTGCCGCCGCCGTGTTCTACAAGGACCTGGAAAACTACATCTACCAGCAGGACGCGATTGGTGACTTTACCGGTATCCCGGTGGGCGACCCGCAGCCGGAACTGCGTGAAGGCTACGTCAGCATCTGGCAGAACGGCGAAGGTGGCTACATCTGGGGTGGTGAGCTGACCCTGTCTGTGACCGGTGACCTGCTGCACGAAGTCCTGTCCGGTTTCGGAGCCTCCGTGAACTACTCCTACACCGACAGCGAAGTGAAGGAGACGCCGGAGAGCGAGCCGTTGCAACTGTCGGGCCTGTCTGAAGATGTGGTGAACTCCAGCATCTACTACGAAGACTACGGCTTCCAGGCTCGTGTCAGCGCGCGCTACCGTTCCGAGTTCCTGGGGGAAGTCAGCGGCCTGAGTCTGGCCCGCGACAAGCGCTATGTGGACAGCGAAACCATTGTGGATGCGCAGATCGGCTATGACTTCTCTCACTCCGGCATCGCCGCGCTGGAAGGCCTGACTCTGGTGATTCAGGGCCTGAACCTGACCGATGAGCCGTTCAAGACCTACGAGAATGGCGATAAGCGACTGGTGCGTGATTACCAGAGCTACGGTCGTACCTTCCTGATTGGTGGCAGCTACACCTTCTAAGGTGGCCTGACCCGCCTGAACAAGGGCCCCTGTGATGACAGTTGCAGGGGCCTTTTTTGCCCTCTGGGGAGGCCACTGGCACAGTGGGTTGCCCAAAGGGTAAGCCTTAACCGACGGAATCACCGATTCCGGGCTTTGGACACCTGGCTTATTGGCAGGAACGCGCCTCGAGGGGCAAGGAGCTGGGATGCAGCGACAAAAGGTGGTGATTCTCGGGGGCGGCAGCGCAGGCTGGATGACCGCCGCCATGCTGGCCAAAACTCTGGGACACAGTATTGAGCTGACCCTGGTGGAGTCGGAGCAGATCGGCACCGTGGGAGTGGGAGAAGCCTCCATCCCGCCCCTGGCGCTGTTTAACCGGGCACTGGGCATCAACGAAGCGGAGTTTATGGCCGCCACCCAGGGCACCATCAAACTCGGTATCCAGTTTGAGCACTGGGGGCAGCCGGGCGACGCCTATCTCCACGCCTTCGGGCCTATGGGAAAAGACCTGGCGTTGACGCCGTTTTATCAGCTCTGGCTGCGCAGCCACCATGGTACTCCCGACGATGTCAGTGACTTCTGGCGCTATTCCCTCAACGCCCAGGCCGCCAAAGCCAACCGGTTTGCGCCACTGCAGCGCATCGAAGGTACACCACTGGCTGGCCTGACCCACGCTTACCATTTTGATGCCGGTCTGTATGCCGCCTATCTGCGCCGCTACAGCGAGCAGCGCGGTGTACTGCGGATTGAGGGGCGGGTTGAACGGGTCGGGCTCAACCACAGTGGTGCCATTGAGACGTTGCATCTGGCCAGTGGCCAATCCATCGAAGCCGATCTCTTTATCGATTGCTCAGGCATCTCGGCCCGATTGATAGAGCAGGCACTGAACTGCGGGTTTGAGGATTGGTCCCACTGGTTGCCCTGTGACCGCGCCTGGGCGGTGCCGACACGAAACCCCGAGACCCTGCGTCCCTACACCCGCTCCATCGCGCATGAGGCAGGGTGGCAGTGGCAGATCCCGCTGCAACACCGCACCGGCAACGGCCTGGTGTTCTCCAGTCGCTATATCAGCGAAGAGGACGCGAAAGCGGTGCTGCTGTCCAGCCTTGAGACCGAACCGCTGGCGTCGCCCCGGCTGATTCGGTTCCGGGTCGGCCGTCGTCGGAAACAGTGGCATCGCAACTGCGTGGCCATTGGCCTCTCCAGTGGCTTTCTTGAACCGCTGGAGTCCACCAGCATTCATCTGATCCAAAGCGCCATCATGCGGTTGGTTAAGCTCTTTCCCCGCAGCGCGGGCGAAGTGACGGTACTGCGAGAGGAGTTCAACCGTCAGTCCCGCATCGAGTTTGAGCAGATCCGCGACTTTATCATCCTGCACTACCACCTCAATCAGCGCGGCGAGTCACCGCTGTGGCAGCACTGCCGCACCATGCCACTGCCCGACAGCCTGACGCATAAGCTGGCGCTGTTCCGGCAGAGCGGGCGTCTGATCCGACATCAGGATGAGCTGTTTACCGAGGCGGCCTGGCAGCAGGTGCTGCTGGGGCAGGGGATGACCCCGCAAAGCTGGAATCCCATGGCCGACGGCGTTTCCGAGGCTCAGCTGAGCGAGTACCTGGCCAACCTGCGCACCTTGATGGACCACACCGTAGCCGGCTTACCCGAGCACCAACGCTTTCTCGAACGATACTGTCGCGCTGGCGGCGTACCCGATTGATGCCACCGGTGCGCTGCACCGGCTCAGAACCGCGATAACAAGACCGATAACAGCAATAACAATGAGAGATCGCCACATGAACCCTTTTGTACGCCGCCCGCTGGCCACCGCCTTAGTCACCGCTTTGGGCCTGTCCGCCTGTAGCCAGACGCCGGACGAGACTTCCGGGCCCACGGTTGAACACAACACGCCCCGGAAGGCGGTGGTGTACCAGATGTTCACCCGCCTATTTGGCAACACCGAAACCGCCAATGTGCCGTGGGGCACCAAAGCGCAAAACGGCGTGGGCAGGTTCAATGACATCACCGACGAGGCGCTGGAAGGCATCAAAGCGCTGGGGGTCAGCCACGTCTGGTACACCGGGGTGCTGCATCATGCTCTGGTGGGCGACTACACCCAATACGGCATCAGCAACGATGATCCGGACGTGATCAAAGGCCGTGCTGGCTCGCCTTACGCGGTCAAGGATTACTACAGTGTGAATCCGGATCTGGCGGAAGACCCGGCGAATCGCATGGCGGAATTCAGGGCACTGGTGGAACGCAGCCATCAGCACGGCCTGAAGGTGATCATCGATATTGTCCCCAACCACATCGCCCGGGACTACCAGTCGCTGGGCAAGCCGGAGGGCGTGGAAGATTTTGGTGCTGCCGATGACACCAGCGTGGAATACGCCCGCGACAACAATTTCTACTACGTGGTGGGGCAGCCCTTTAAGGTGCCGCAGTGGCTGGACGGCTATCAGCCGTTGGGCGGCGAGTCTTATCCGGGGGTCGATGGTGAGTTTGTCGAGAACCCGGCCAAATGGACGGGCAACGGCGCCCGCTCTGCCCAGCCCCATTTCCACGACTGGTACGAGACCGTCAAGGTGAACTACGGTGTGCGCCCGGACGGCAGCCATGACTTCCCAGAGTTGCCGGCGGAATACGCGCAACTGGATGTGACTGAGCATTACCGCTTCTGGCAGGGCAAGGATGTGCCGGACTCCTGGCAGAAGTTCCGCGACATTGTGCTGTTCTGGACCGAGTTTGGCATTGATGGTTTCCGCTATGACATGGCGGAGATGGTGCCTGTGGCGTTCTGGAGCTACCTGAACAGCCACATCAAGCAGGTGAATCCGGACGCTTTCCTGCTGGCGGAGGTGTACCAGCCTCACCTCTATCGCGACTATCTGCATCTGGGCAAGATGGACTACCTGTACGACAAAGTGGATCTCTACGACACCCTGAAGGCGATCATTCAGGGCCGTGAAAGCACCGATGCCATCGTGCCAATTCAGGCCGCTAAGGCGGACATCGAGCACCATATGCTGCATTTCCTGGAAAACCACGATGAGCAGCGCATCGCCAGCCCGGACTTTGCCGGCAAAGCCGAAAACGCGCTGCCGGCGATGGTGCTCTCCGCTACGCTCAGCACGGCGCCGACCATGCTCTACTTTGGCCAGGACGTGGGGGAGCCGGGGGAAGGCGATGCCGGTTTCGGCAAAGCCACCCGAACCACCATCTTTGATTACTGGGGCGTACCGGCTCATCAGCGCTGGATGAACGACGGCGCCTTTGATGGCGGTGCGCTGACGGCCGAGGAAAAGGCCCTGCGTGATTACTACATCCGGCTGATGCAGATGGTGGTCAGCAGCCCGGCGCTGATGGGTGAGTATGCTGAGATCCACAGCGCCAACGCCAGCACCGCCGGCTACAACGGTCGCCTCTTCAGCTACCTGCGTTGGAACGACGACCAGAAATTGCTGGTCACGGCCAATTTTGACCAGAACCAGAGCGCGGGAACCGCCCTGGTGGTCCCGGCAGAGCAGATTGCCCAGTGGCAGCTGGCGGATGGCGACCATCCCATGGTGGACCGTCTTAGCGGTGAATCCCTGACGCTGAGGGTGTTGGATGGCAAAGGGCAACTGGCGCTGAAGCTGGCGCCGTTGCAATCCCGGATCCTGGAACTGAAATAACAACAATAAGAGGCAGTAATGAAACGGATTCTGACCCCGATCGCGGCCAGCCTGGCGCTGGTGTTTGCGGCACCGGCACTGGCGGCCAACCTGACCGGCCACCATTTTGACAAGAACCAGCTGGTGCTCACCACCGATGAAGGCAGGGTCACCCTGACCGGCTATGGTGAAGGCGCGCTGGCGGTGCACTACCAGCAGGCTGGGGTGAAGCAGTTGCCCAGTTTTGCCATCGATGAGCAGGCGCCGCAGGTGGCGGGCCAGCTGGTCAAGCAGGGCGAGCAATGGCACTACCAGCTACCGGAGCTGACGGCCGTTATCGACAGTGCGCCGTTTAAGCTCAGCTTTATTCACAACGGTGAAGTGGTGCTGGCGGAGGAGGGCGGCCTGTTTCTCCATGACAACCTGCGCGGTTTCCGCTTTGAGCTGGACCAGGATGAAAAACTGATTGGCGGCGGCCAGCGGGTACTGGGGATGGACCGTCGCGGTCACCGTCTGCCGCTCTACAACAAGGCGTCCTACGGTTACACCACCCATGCCGAGCAGATGTACTACGGCCTGCCGGCGGTGATCTCCTCCAACAAATACGCGCTGGTGTTTGATAACTCCGCCACGGGCTGGATGGATCTGGGCAAAACCGAATCCGATGTGATGCAGTTTGAAGCGCAGGGTGGGCGCACCGCTTATCTGGTGGCTGCCGGTCACAACTATCCGGAGCTGATCGAGAATCTGACGGCGGCAACGGGGCGTCAGCCACTTCCACCACGCTGGGCGCTGGGCAATTTTGCTTCCCGTTTTGGCTATCGCACCGAGCAGGAGGCCCGGGATACCGTGGCAAAATTCCGCGAGGAGGATTTTCCGCTGGATGCCATTGTTCTGGACCTGTACTGGTTTGGCAAAGACGTACAGGGCCATATGGGCAACCTGGCCTGGGACCACGAAGCCTGGCCGAATCCGCAAGAGATGATTACCGATTTTAAGGCAGACGGGGTTAACACCATCCTGATCACCGAGCCTTTTGTCCTGACCACTTCCAAGCGCTGGGAGGAGGCATCAGAGGCGGGCGCGTTGGCGCAGGACCTGTCCGGCAAACCCAAGACCTTCGACTTCTACTTTGGTAACACCGGCCTTATCGATGTGTTTTCGGATAAAGGCCAGGACTGGTTCTGGAACATCTATCAGGGCCTGATGGAGCAGGGGGTGGCCGGCTGGTGGGGGGACCTGGGCGAGCCAGAAGTGCACCCTCACGATACGGTGCATGCCATCGGCACGGCGGATGAGATCCACAACGTGTATGGCCACCAGTGGGCGAAGATGGTGTACGAAGGGTTGCGTGAGGCTCAGCCGGACCAGCGGCCGATGATCATGATGCGTTCCGGTTTTGTTGGTTCTCAGCGCTACGGCATGATCCCCTGGACCGGCGACGTCAGTCGCAGCTGGGACGGGCTGAAACCTCAGGTGGAGTTGTCACTGCAGATGGGCATGCTGGGGCTGGGGTATACCCATTCTGACTTGGGCGGGTTTGCGGGCGGAGAGACCTTCGACGCTGAAATGTACATCCGCTGGATGCAGTACGGCGTGTTCCAGCCGGTATACCGGCCCCATGCTCAGGAAAACATCGCGCCGGAGCCGGTGTTTCACGACCAAACCACCCGCGACATCCTGCGCCCCTGGGTCAAACTGCGTTACCGAATGCTGCCGTACAACTACACCCTGGCATACCAGAACAGCATCAGTGGCCTGCCGCTGATGCGACCGCTGATGTTTGAAGACGAGACTGACCCGGCCTTGTTCGACAACAAAGACGCCTACATGTGGGGTGACGCGTTTCTGGTGGCGCCGGTGGTGAATCCTGGCGTGACGGCGGTATCCGTCCCGCTTCCGGATGGCGTATGGTTCGACTTCTTTGACGGCACTCGCTATGAAGGCGGCCAGACGGTCTCGGTGCCGGTCACCATCGACACCATCCCGGTGCTGGTGCGGGCCGGAAGCTTTGTGCCGATGATTGACCCCATTAACTCAACGAGCGAATACGACAGCGAAACCCTGACCGTACATTACTACCACGACGACAGCGTCACCCACGCCAGCGGCATGATGTATGACGATGATGGGCAAAATCCTGAAGCGCTGGCAGAGGGAGAGTATGAGCTGGTGGGGTTTGAGGCGGAAAGGGGAGAGCAAGAACTAACCCTGTCTGTTGCTTCCGAGGGGCATAATCTTAGCGCTGACGGTGGGAAAAGCTTTGTACTGGTTGTCCATCACTTACCGCAAGCTGAGTATAGGGTGTTAGTCAACGGTGCGAACGTAAACGCACGTTGGAAAGGCGGTAACCTTGAGGTGTTGTTAGATGCCAAGGAACAAACTGTGGTAGTTATCAGTTCTTGATGAATATCTTTAAGTTGCATGGCAACTAATGAATGCAGTGGTCAACGAAATCTGGCCACTTGGTTGGGCCGAATCACGGCGAATCCTGCTCCAGTCAATTGATGCGGGCCTCTACCCTCTGAAGTTCTTGTTGCTCAGGAGCTAGTGTATGGCAGCTAGGGGTGTCTCCAATCCTTCTGACAGAAACTGCCCAGCCATCGACGAAGTTGCAGCTCTCCAATATCTGATGAGCAGCTGGCTCGGGAACCTTGTAACCCTGTATGAGAATCAGGCAAGTGGTTTTCAGCTCGAACACCGCTGTGAATGAGCGACGCTTTCTTGTCATTGAATGCCTCATGATACGGTGGTGACTCTATCTCTCGGCCGGTTTCAGGGCCACCTGAGCCAGCACAGTAGCCTTTGGCGCCATGCAAGATCGTTGACAAGAGGAGATATGCTTTAGATAAGCGCTTTTGAGTGACTAGAGGTAAAGAGTATTCGTGAGTAATGAGCTTTCATAAAACCTCAATGAAGCCAAATGTAAAATCACTTACTAATGCAGGGGGCTCTCCCGTATTGGATCTAACTCTCTGATTAAAAACAATTTACGTTGGCGAGTGTGGTTTTTACTCAATGTCGCTGAAAGCCTTTACCTTGCTTGCGTGTGGGATAAATCTTACACGGTGGCACAAGATAAGTACGGGCTATCGCTATCTATAGATTATCGATAGAAAAAAGTAGGCGATAAAATGGCGGCCCCAGAAATGTCAACTTTGATGTGTATCGTGGATGTAGGGTATCATCCGCCTGCGCTGAGTTGCACAGCCATACTGCGACCTTTGAGCATTAGCTCTTACTAATTCTTATCCTGTAAAGAACTGGTTGCTAGCTTGACGGCACTAATTACTGCTATGTAACACCACTTGGCGAGAACCTTGAAATAAAACTCTATACCGCGCACTGTTGCATAGCGCGAACTGTTGCAATCAAAGGTTCAACTGGAGTGGTACTTTGTGGATAAAGGGAAGTGATACTGCACTTCGCACTTACGGTGATCTAACTATACCTGCTCTCTTCATAGCTACGTTGCGTATGCCGCAGCTTGTCAGAGCGGATAGGTTAGTCTGCCATACAAAAGAGCAATACTGAGCACTCTAGGAGCTAGACCTAGGGACGTCGTTTGGTTTGACCATGCCCCTTGGTTTTATTTTTTCCTTATCTTTCAATGTCTTAGGTGTAAGTGTCCACTTCCTTTTACGGTCATGCATGGTGGCTCCAATTAAGATGTATATTCAAGGCCTGATTGGGATGGACGATGTTTGGCGTGTGAAAAATCAACTTGCTCGCGTTGATTAGACTTAAACTTAAAGAGTCGGATGTGTTGAAAATTAATAACAAAAATTTGGTTGTATTCATATACGCAACCGTCATGCTCAAGTTAGGTGTTTCATTTACATTTGATCTTGAAGTCGAGTTTGGCCTGAACTACGCATTGGATGCACTTGTCATAATAATTTGTGGAATTGTTTCTATAAATAGCTTCACTAAGATGCCTAGTGAGCATAGAAATTTGTTAATATCGCTTTTCTTATTCTCATTATATGTGATCTTATCCTCTAGCTTTCATGAGAATACTCTAGAGTCTTTAATATATTATTCAAGATTTATAGTACCGATAGTAATGTTCGTTTGCCTGATAAGCGTAAATGACTCGGAGTTATCAGAGAAAAAAGTTAGAACAGTTGTAAATCTAATATTTGTTCTGTCGATTGCTGGCCTATTTTTCATGCCTAGTAACTTTAATCATGGAGCAGACCGATTACCTACATACTTTAGTGGGTTACATAAGTCGTCGTATATAGTTGCGGCAGCTATGACTGCTTGCTTTTATATAATGATTTCGAAAGGTCTTATAAAGAACCTCTATCTAGCGATCCCAATAATTTGGTTTTCATACTTGATTCTAATTGGGTGGGAAATAAGAACATCAATGGCGATGTTTTTGGTGTTTGCAACTCTATATTTCTACTATCGTGCGTCAATTCCAATTAAGTTTATGTCTTGGCTAATTGGCGCGTTCTTATTTGTGTTTTTGATTGGTTTTGTTCTCAGCCAAGTTGACTTGAACAGGTTCTCATCTGGAAGGTTAACAATGTGGGCGTTCAAAATGCAAATGTTTGCCAGTGCATCTTTAACTGAACAACTCTTTGGTCAAGGGTTTGGTTCAGACTTAGTTGAGGTTCATGGTTGGTATGGTGAAAAAGATAGCCATAACAACTTTATCAGAGTTTTGACAGAGTTTGGTGCTTTCGGTTTGGTGTTGTTGATGGTTTGCCTTTCATACCTTTACAGGGCACTAAAAACCAGTGCATCAAAAGCTTTGTTTTTCGGATATTTGGTCACTGGCATGTTAAGTAATGGAGTCCTGTTCAGACTTGTTCCAGGATACATTGTATTTATGGTCATGGCTGCATTGGAATGTGGAGATGGAAATGGGAAAGTCACTGCCAAGTAAAAATATACACTTTGTTACTGGCTACGCGAGATCTGGAACCACGTTATTGGCTTCAATTCTGGGTAGAAACCCTAATATTATCGCTACGCCAGAAACCTGCTTTTTTGAGCATCTCTATAAAAGTAATGGATATCCAAAGAAGAGAGAAGTCATAAGGAGTCGCTTTCTTAAAGACTTGAACTTAGAAAGCGAAGTATATGACAGGAACAATAGCTGCACAGAGCTATTTATTGATGGTGTTACTGAATATTCAAAGAGCAAGCCAAGTGCTGGTGTCATTGTTGAAAAAAGCCCTCACCATCTGTGCTTTATTCGTAGAGTATCTAAAGAAATAGAAGGCAGTAAATTTGTTGTCATAGTTAGAGACCCTAGAGCGATATATTCTTCTCTTCATAAAGTGCCGTGGTCACATAACTCAATAAGCCGTTTTTGTGCTGAATGGAATGCGAGGCAGAAGTACCTAAATGATGCTCTTTTGGATAAAGGACTTAAAAATAAAATTCATGTGATTAGGTACGAGGATTTACTTTCTAATCCAAAATCAGAAATCGAAAAGGTATGTAACTTTCTTGGTGTTGTTTACAGTGACAGCATGTTTAACGTGGCTGAGTCAAATATCGTTCCATCTTGGGAGAGAGAGTGGAAAGATAATGTAAACAAACCGATTGATAAGAGCAAAATAGATTCGTACAAAGACAAGTTGTCTGCCTCGGAAATAGATAAGATAACAAAGCTTTGCTCGATGGGAATGGAATCGTTTGGCTACATTGGTAGCAACTCCCATGAAAAAAAGAGCCTTTATATGAGGATTCTTGAGAGCAAGCTGTATAGAAATGCTAGGCTTTATATAAAGAGAAGAAGAGTATATGAGTGAAGACCTGAGTAAGTACAAGCCTAAGTTCTATTTTAATGCTGTATCTGTTTACAGGTTAAGCCACTATTTTTGGAATGTAAGGTTACTTCGCCCACTGTCTCGAATAATAGATATGATGGGATACCTTATTTTTAATTGCTCAATACCTGCGAGCGCAAAAATTGGTAAGGGAACTTTTTGCTCGCACCGAGGAATTGGCGTCGTACTTCATAAAAGATCTAGTATCGGAAACGGTTGTTCAATTGGTACCTGTGTAACTTTGGGTGGAAAAGGAAAGGATAAGCCTGGTGCTCCTACGATCGGTAATAATGTATACATCGGAACCGGCGCAAAGATCCTCGGCGATGTCGTAATTGGCGATAATGTCTCTATTGGGGCAAATTCAGTAGTTTTGAATGACATACCAGCCAATTCTACAGTGGTTGGAATTCCAGCAAAAATTATTTCCAATGGATAAGCTATGAAAAGGTTTTTAATTATTGCAGGAAGTGAGAAGTGTGGAACAACATCGCTTTATGCATATTTGAGGGAAACCAATCAGTTCAATCCTTCGATAAAGAAAGAAACGGACTACTTCAGGAATACAGGGTGCGGATTAGTTGAGTATAAAAAGCTCTTCGTTAATAACCGAGAGGGTGCTGTATATTTAGAGTCATCACCAGGATACTTGACATGCTCTAATGTGTCAGCTGAAAATATTAAATCGACTCTGGATGACGTAAGGATCGTTTTTGTATTTAGAGACCCAACAGAACGATTTATTTCGAGCTTTAATTTTCATAAGAGTAAATATAACCTGCCTGAATCCTTGGATCTAGACACTTACTATGAGATGTGCCTGAACTACTATGAAAATAATGTTGTAGCAGAAGGCATTGATCCATGGTTCTTAGATGTACTTGGAGCCGGAAAGTATTACGAAAGATTACAGTACTTCATCAAATGTTTTGATGCTAAGGATATGCTCTTTGTCTCATTTAACTCTTTATCCAAGGAACCAAAGCAGGTACTAGAGTCGGTGATGAAGTTCTCCGGTTCTGAAATAGAAGGAGTTGGTGAAGTAGATTTTTCACCAAAAAATGTTGGTTTTTCCGCCAAGAGTAAAGCATTACATAAGATCGCGATGCACTTTAATCGTCGATTTGAAGCGATATGGTTAAAGTACCCACGTATAAAATCTGCTTTACTTCAAATGTATAAGATAGTAAATAAATCAAATAATGAAGATGCTATCTCAAAGGGAACGTTGAGTAAAATTGAAAAGTTCTATAGCGAAGACCAATCAAACCTGAATATATACCTAAAAGATCCAAAGGTATCTTCGATATGAAGAAACGCATTATTTGTATAGGAACAAGCAGCCCTGGTGGCATCCGCAGCGTCATAGAAAACTATGAGAATGATGGCATTTATAGTGAATATGAGTACGAGTATATTTCCAGTCACGATAATGGAAGTAGATCTGCCAATGCTATAAGATTTATTGGGTTTATAATAGAGTACGCATATAAGTTAGCGCGCTATCGTCCAATCGTACATGCGCATGCCTCAATGCGTGGCAGTTTTTTTAGGAAGTCAATTTGCTTCTGGATAGCAAAATTAGTTGGCGCTAAGTTTGTATATCATTTGCATGGCTCGGAGTTTAAGGTGTTTTATAACTCTTTAAATCCATTGCTTCAGAAGTATGTTAAAGCCACCTTTAATCGCTGCGACCGATTCATTGTTTTGTCGGATTCTTGGAAAGAATATATTGAGAGCATTTGCCATGCAAATGTTGAAGTCGTTGAAAACTATGTGGATGACAAGAAAGTAGTTCCAAAGTCGATTGAAGTTGATAGTGAAGATAGACCGATAAATCTTCTCTTTTTGGGTAATATCGGAGATCGGAAGGGTATTTTTGACCTTATTGATTCTCTTCATAAATTCAAGTCCGTTGGTGGAAGGTTTTTATTAAATGTTGGCGGAGATGGCAATATCGAGAAGCTTAAGTCAGTCATCGAGAAGAGAGGACTTGAGGACGATGTGAAATATCTTGGCTGGATTAATAGCGACGATAAGTATCGCTTGCTCAGTAACTCTGACGCATTGATCTTGCCATCATATAATGAAGGCCTTCCTATGGTGATCCTTGAGGCAATGTCTGCACAAACCCTTGTGATTAGTTGCCCGGTGGGTGGAATACCTGATGCTATAACAAGCGGTTTCAATGGCATATTGGTTAAACCTGGAGACATCGAAGCTCTGACCGACGCATTGATTTTTGTAAGAGATAGTCCCGAAGATGTCAAGAAATATACAAGAAATGCAAGGACAACTTATGAAGAGCGATTTGCATTAGATAAAGCCAACAGGAAAATTAACGAGATATACTCCAAGTTATGAAAAAGGTAATCGCTGTAGCCTCTAATGGAGGTCATTGGGTCCAACTACTTCGGCTGTTACCTGCGTTACAACCGGAGGATATCAATATATCGTTGGACTTTATTTCAACCGAAGAAATCAACGTTATCTATCAGGGAAATTCATTCAGATCCCATGTCGTGACAGACTGTAATTTTTCAGAAAGTAAGCGAAAGATTTTACCCTGTCTTTTTCAGTGTTGCAGAATAGTCAATAAGATTAAGCCCGATGTTGTTGTAAGTACTGGGGCAGCGCCTGGCTTATTAACCATCTTCGTTGCGCGACTCTGTGGAGCTAAGACTATTTGGATCGATAGTATAGCTAATAGCCGTAAATTGTCATTATCAGGCCGTGTTGCTAAATATATTGCTTCTGTCTGTCTTACTCAGTGGCCTGAATTGGCTGATGGGAAGCGTGTTATGCACGTAGGGAGTGTTGTTTGATTTTTCTATCTGTAGGAACACAGTTGCCTTTTGAACGTTTGGTTCGGGAAGTCGATATATTTTGCGGTGAAAATAGCTATCAATGCTTTGCTCAGATTGCCAATGGTAATTTTAGACCTGCTAACATTGAGTTCGTTGATTTTCTATCACCAAGTGAATACCAGGAGCAGATTTCTAAGGCAAAGGTTTTAGTTTCACATGCTGGAATGGGCAGTATTATTACCGCCCTTTCTTATGGTAAGCCTCTTATTATAATGCCAAGACTTTCAGAGTTTGCTGAACATAGAAATGATCATCAAGTCGATACCTGTAACAGTTTTAAGGATAAAAAAGGGATATTTGTTGTAAATAATCAGAAGGAACTTCGAGATGCTTTAGTCGCTTGCCTCTCTGGCGTTTCTGTTGAAGCATTCAGTCGTTTTGCTGATGACGACTTTATTTCTGAAATTAAAAACCTTATCTATTAGTATTCATGATGGGATTGGATAGTGCTAAAGTGGGCGAAAAGAAGGAACTAATTAACAAAGGTTTTTTCGCCTTTATTGCAAAAGCGATATCAGCGGGAGCGTCCTTTCTAATGAGCGTTTTCGTTGCGCGCTCTCTTGGGGTTGAGGAGTCCGGATATTTCTTTTTGTCATTGACGCTCATAACTGTTTTGTCGATGCTATGTTTGCAGGGTTATAATAATATCTTAGTTAGGTTTATTGCATCCTACAAAGCAGAAGTACAACCTGGAAAGATTACAACAATATACAATATTACCTTGGTTAAGGTATTTGGAGCATCCATATTCTGCTCGGCGATTGTATATTTTTCATCCGGATGGATTTCATCTGTAGTCTTCGGTATGCCTGGTTTGACTACAGTATTGGCTGTCATGTCATTATCAATACTGCCCTTAGCGATATGTCAACATGCATCGTTTTGCTTCCAAGGGACGAAGAGTGTTGCAAGTGCAATGATGTTTAGGAATGGGGTTGTTCCCATTGTCTTTATCCTATTGGCATTGAGTCTTTCCTATCTCGTCGATTTGGACTTTAGTGGCATATTTTTATTGTCATCACTATTTGGCTCAGTGTTAGCGGTTCTTATTTTCACTAGGCAGAATAATGTTAACCTGACGGAGACTCACTTCTCGGATAGTGTTTTGGAAGATATTAGGCCAATCCAGCTTGATATGTTCCTGGTTATTGTCCTCGGTCTAGTAATTCAGTGGTCATCGCAACTCATTGTAGGTGTGTTTCTAAGTCCTGAAGATATCGCATATTTTTCTACAGCTCAGCGTACAGCAATGCTAACAAGTTTTATCTTGGTTGCTGTTAACTCGATAGTTGCGCCAAAGTTCGCTTCAGCTTATGCATCTGGTAATAAAGATAGATTGCGATTCTTGTCAATATATTCTAGTCGGATGCTATTCATAGTTGCTACACCCGTTCTTTTCTTCATCATATTCTTTGCTGAATTCATTATGTCATTTTTCGGAGCGGGTTTTACAGAAGGTGCTAACATACTTAGAGTCTTAGCTTTAGGGCAGTTCATTAATGTCGCTACAGGCTCAGTCGGCTACCTCCTTCAAATGACAGGACTGGAAAAAGATGTAAGAAACAACATGGTTATATCAGGTATTATCCTGTTGACTCTTTCGCCGCTGCTGACTGTGCAATATGGTGTAATAGGAGGAGCATTAGCTACCGCTATAGCCGTATCTACTCAAAATATACTCTGCGTTTATAAGGTTTATCTGAAACTTGGGTTCAATACCTTGGCTATTTGGAAGAAACTATAATTAAATGTGTTGCTTTTTGGACGTGATACAAATGAAAGTTTTCGCTGTCGGTACTGGGATATGTTGGTTCTTCAAATGTTGTGTTTTTTAAAATTTAATGAAGTCTAACTATGATATGTTCCTAACTTTGTCCATTCAGGCAGTAGTGAAAAGGATGAAATCGATAGGTATTAATTTTATTGTTATGGGCCGGTTCTCAAGGTGAAGATACTTTTTGACTCTTACTATATCGTTGCAAGCAACTTTTTGGAACTTAATAAGTCCTCTGATGTTATTGTGGATAATAGAGTTGCAGAATATCGGTCTAATGTAATGTATAAGGTTATACCAGAGATTTTTTGGGGTAAGACTGAAGCATATGATAGTCAGAGTCGACTGTCTGATAATAAATGGAACTTTGCTTTGGTTAATAGGGAGTGGAGGGGATTTTGGAAAATAAAACGGTAAGATTCAGTCGCCAAAGTAATGTGACGATTGTGTATCGGATACTAGATGCACTCGTAATACTTTCTTCTATCCATGTCCTTGGGTTGGTTCTAGGCCACACTATAGAGCTGGAAGAGTGGGTTGCTACACTATCTGCAATCATCATGTTTGGATTTTTTGCTGAACTTCAGAAGCTTTACCTTTCTTGGCGAACTACACGTTTCCGTCAAGAAGCTAGTATGGTTAGCTTCAATTGGCTTTTTGCTATATCAACAGTAGCAGTATTCGAAAGTGCCATCGGTTTACCGTTGATTGAGCCGCCAAAGCTCTGGGTAGCATGGGGTTTTGGTACGTGGCTAATGTTGTTGTCCTACCGCATTGCTGCGCGTAAGTTTTTGGCTTCCGCTCGTAAAGCTGGCTTTAACCAGCGTCGGGTAGTTATTGCAGGCCAGACTCAACTTGCGAAAAATCTGGTTCAACGCATTCGAAATGCGCCCTGGATGGGGCTGGAAGTTATTGGTTGCTATTCAAAAAGCGTTGCGCACAATTCTGCCTGTGATGTCCCCTCGATGGGGGACTTGGACCAATTAATTGCCGATGCCAAAGAGCGAAAGTTTGACAAGGTCTATATCACTCTGCCTATGACTGAAGAAGCGGAGATATCAAGGCTTGTAAGAGAACTGGCTGACAGTACCTGTACGGTCTACTTCTTGCCTGACATCTTCACTTATGAACTTTTACACTCTCGCTCGGAGAATATCGCAGGCCTGCCCGCAATCAGTATATATGAGTCCCCGACTCAGGGTGTGAATGGCCTGGTGAAGAGACTGTTTGACGTCGTAGTCGGCTCCATTATCCTTGCACTTATCGCCATTCCAATGCTCCTGATCGCGTTGGCGGTAAAGATCACTAGCAAAGGTCCGGTATTCTTTAAGCAAAATCGATATGGCATTGACGGCACTCCCATCAAAGTCTGGAAGTTCCGAAGCATGACGGTGATGGAGGATGGCGACAAAGTGACTCAGGCGAAGAAGGGAGATAATCGTCTGACTCCAATCGGTGGTTTCTTGCGCCGTAGCTCTCTTGATGAGTTGCCTCAGTTTATCAATGTCTTGCAGGGTAGCATGTCCATCGTCGGGCCTAGACCGCATGCAGTGGCCCATAACGAGGAATATCGCAAGCTGGTTAATGGCTATATGCTGCGTCACAAGGTAAAGCCTGGTATCACCGGTTGGGCTCAAATCAATGGTTGGCGTGGCGAAACCGACACCTTAGAGAAGATGGAAAAACGAATTGAATTTGATCTGGATTATATTTGCAATTGGTCGGTTCTGTTCGATGCAAAAATTGTTTTCCTGACCATTTTTAAGGGTTTCTTTAACAAGAACGCTTACTAAATCCCACGAAGAGCAATCCAAGTAAAGCCAAGAGGAGAGCCTGAATAATGTCGTTAAAGATGCCAGAAGACGTTGATATTGAGGCTCGCTCTAAAAGCAAGAAGTCGTCAAAAAACGAATCGGGTTCTGACACAGCGATTGACTCGCAGTCGCCTCTTCGCGAGACAAAATCTGAGAGCGATGCAATGGTTTCAAGCATCGCTAACGCGACAGTGGAGCTACAATATTGCAGCAGCTGCAATCGAGAGGTTCGTAGCCGTACTTGGTTATTTGATGCCTCCTGGGTTCGTCAACAAGAGATGGTTGTCGATTGCAGCAACTGTAAATCGGTACTGTCTCGGTCAGGTGGTCAATTTCGTTGGCAACTTGGGGTTGTGCTTATCTTGTCAGCAATCATCTTACTGTTACTGGTTTTCAACTCGTAACATCCAATAAACAGTGGATTTGTTGTCCGGCAGTTAAGCTCTGGGCAATCCTTCGATAGTAGTCGATGAAGTCTGCTGCCATTGCCTAAGTTCTTTCCTGTTATGCGCTTGAAATCTAAGGCAAACGAAACGAACAGTAGTTTGCGACCGCGGTGCAGTAATCAGTGTGCATCGCGGATACTGCTGTTCAGCCTTTAACTACTACAGCTCAGTCGCTATCATGTCGCCTCTAGCACGAAGCGATACGAACAATAACTACGATATTCTCTGCAGGAGTTATGTTGAAAACGACCCCCTCCTCGCTGCGGGCGCCGCTGGTTGCTCTGGCGTTGACCGCGCTGACAGGTTGCGCGGTACCCGGTTCACACATCGATGGTGAACGCGATGCCTCCGTTAATGCACCGCTCTCAGAGCTTGAAGTGCAAATGGTGACGCCGGAACTAATTACCAGTCTGAAGTCTGATGCAGCACCGTCCCGTACCAACGTCGAATTGGAAGCCGCTATTCGTGACTACGAGTACCGCGTGGGCCCCGGGGATGTCCTTAACGTGACGGTTTGGGACCACCCTGAACTGACCATCCCTGCTGGCTCCTATCGCAGTGCGCAGGACGCCGGTAACTGGGTGCACAGTGATGGCACCATCTTTTATCCCTATATCGGCTCCGTTAAGGTAACTGGCCTTTCCGTTACTGAGATTCGGAAAATCATTGCCGGCAAGCTCAGTAAGTACATTGAGGACCCCCAGGTTGATGTCTCTGTCGCGGCATTTCGCTCACAGAGGATCTACGTCACCGGAGAGGTTGGCCTGCCCGGCCAGCAGCCGATAACCAATGTGCCTTTGACCCTGCTGGATGCCGTCAATGCGGCTAAAGGTCTTGCCCAGGACGCCGACTGGCAGCATGTGGTGTTGACCCGCAATGGTCAGGACACGCCGGTATCACTGCGTGGGCTGTTTGAGAAAGGCGACCTGAGCCAGAACCATCTGCTTCAGCACAACGACGTTATCCATGTACCCCGTAACGACTACCAGAAGGTGTTTGTACTGGGTGAGGTTAACGAGCCCAAGCCGGTGATGATTCAGCGTGCAGGCATGAGCCTGACGGAAGCGCTGGCGGAAGTCGGCGGCATCAATGAAGGCAACGCCGATGCCCAGGGGGTGTTTGTGGTACGTGCGAATGGACCCGAGTCCGAGCACTTTGCCAGCGTCTATCAGATCGACTTGAGTGATGCGCGTTCCTACGTGTTTGCTGACCAATTCAGTCTGCAGGCGCGGGATCTGGTTTACGTGACCACCCAGCCACTTGGCCGCTGGAACCGGGTACTTGGCCAGTTGATGCCCACCATCACCGCCATTTATCAAACCACCCGTTCAATTTCGGATATCAATGATCTTCAATGAAGTTTGACAATATTCTGGTCGTCTGTGTGGGCAATATCTGCCGCTCTCCCACTGCAGAAGCAATGCTGAAAGCGCGTTACCCCTCCCGGGTGGTGCACAGTGCCGGCGTCGGGGCTTTGGTTGATAAACCCGTTGATGGCAAAGCCGCGGCTTTGCTGGAAAAAGCCGGTTTGCCCTATCAGGACCATAAAGCGCGTCAACTGACATCGGAGCTGGCCCAACAGGCTGATCTGATCCTGGTTATGGAACCAGGCCATGTCGGTGCGGTCACCGAGATTGCCCCGTTTGCCCGGGGAAAGACCTTTCTGTTGGGCAAGTGGCTCCAGGATACCTCAATTCCAGACCCCTACCGGCAGTCTGAGGAAGCTTTTGAGCATGTGTTCCAGTTAATGGACAAAGCGTGCAAAAGTTGGGAACGAGTACTGGGCAAGTGACCCGCCCAGGGCAGAGCATGACATCAGCAAATAGGGAAGGTACTGGACGACAGGCTCAGGTTTCGTCGTCTCCCTTAGCTGGAAAAACGAATTATTAGAGAACGTTATGTCGACTTCAGTTAATGCAGCCGGGAGCCATAACCGTACGGCTGACTCAGACGAGATTGATCTGGGTAAGTTGTTTGGTCATCTCCTCGATGGCTGGAAGAGCATCGCGGCAATTACCGGTGTGTGTGCCGTGTTGGGCGTTGGCTACGCCGTTACCGCAACCCCTCAATATCAGGCGGACGCTCTGATTCAGGTTGAGCCGAAATCTACCGGCATTCCCGGCCTGTCGGAAGTGTCAGAGATGTTTGCTTCGGAAAGTGAAGCTGTCACCGAGATCGAGCTTATTCGGTCTCGTATGGTTCTTGGGCAGGTGATCGAAGCTTTAGACCTGACTGTTATTGCAGAACCTAAAAGAATCCCACTTTTTGGTAATTTTCTTGCTCGCGTAAATTCGGATGCCAAACCCTCCCAATGGCTTGGTTATGCGTTGGGCGGCGAGGATATCTCTGTTGAGCATCTTGAAGTTCCAACCCATTTAATGGGTGAAAAGCTTCTACTGACCTCTAACGGTGGTAACCACTATACGCTTGCTTATGAAGGCGATGTTCTTCTTGAAGGACGTGTAGGGGAGTTAGTGGAGCATAACGGTATCTCCATTCAACTGTCGGTATTGAGCGCAGAGGTAGGTACAGACTTTTCGCTTGTTAAAATGGCACGAAACAAGGTTGTCGAAGAGATACGGCAAAACCTGTCTATCAGCGAACGAGGCAAAGGCTCCGGCATTCTGGCTCTGAGCTACAAAGGCGATAAAGCCGACCAAATCGTCGCTGTGCTCGACCACATTGCCGACTACTACCTGCTGCAGAACGTTAAGCGTATGTCTGCTCAGGCTTCCAACAGCCTCGAGTTTCTGGATAACAGCCTGCCTAAGGTGAAAGCAGAGCTGGAAGCGGCTGAAGCGGCATTGAATCAGTTCCAGAGTCAGATGCGCACCGTGGATATGAGCCTGGAAACTGAGGCCATCCTGAAGCAGGTGGTGGAGTTTGAGAAGCGCCTGAACGACCTCAACATCAGAGAGACTGAGGTGCAGCAGCTGTACACCCAGTCTCACCCCATCTATCAGGCGTTGATTAAGCAGCGTGAAGCCCTGACCAAACAGCGCGATGAGCTGACCGGTCAAATTGAGGGGCTGCCGGATGTGCAGCAGCGATTGCTGCGACTTCGCCGCGATGTTGAAGTCGCCCAAACCATCTACGTTGAGCTGTTGAATCGTGCCCAGGAGCTGTCCATTGTTCAGGCCAGCACCGTCGGCACCGTGCGCATTATTGACCACGCCGAAGTGCAGCCAGAACCGATTGCCCCCAAGAAGCCGTTAATCGTCGTGCTCGCCACCCTGTTGGGCGGCATGCTCTCTGTGGCTTACGTTCTGGTTCGCGCCATGATGAATCGCGGTGTTGAAACCCCGGACGAACTGGAAGCGATCGGTCTGTCGGTGTATGCCACCGTGCCGAAATCCGATGACGAAGCCAAGTTGGAAGCAGAGCAGCGTCGTCTGCCATTGGATCAGCGTCTCTCTGGTGGCCACGCCCTGTTGGCGATGGCCAATCCGGCAGACCTGTCCATGGAAGCACTGCGCAGCCTTCGCACCAGCCTGCACTTTGCCATGCTGGAAGCCAGTAACAATATCCTGATGATCTCCGGCCCGGCACCGGGCGTGGGTAAGAGTTTTGTGTCCGCTAACCTGGCGGCCATCATGGCGCAGTCCGGTCAGAAGGTGCTGCTGATTGACGGTGATATGCGCCGTGGCTATATGCAGCGCATCATGGGCACCAAATGGGATGATGGTCTGTCTGACCTGTTGGCCGGTTCTGCGAGCCGTGAAGTGGCCGTCCGTTCGACTGTTGTCGAGGGGCTGGACTTTATTCCTCGTGGCCAAATTCCGCCGAACCCGGCAGAGCTGTTGATGCTGCCAGGCTTTAAAGATCTGATGGATTGGGCGTCTGAAAACTACGACCTGGTGATCATCGATACCCCGCCGATTCTGGCGGTGACCGATCCGGCCATTGTTGGCCGAGTGGCGGGCACCTCCATTATGGTGGTGAAGCATCAGAGCAGCCCTATCAAAGAGATCGACTACTCGGTTCAGCGCTTTGCCACCAGCGGCATCCACATCAAGGGGGTGATCCTGAACCAGCAGGTGAAGTCCCGTGCCAGTGCGTACGATTACGGTTATTACCAGTACGACTACAAGAGCGCCAAGTAAGCCTCGCTTACTCTCCTCTTAACCAATCAAGGCCCGCAAATGCGGGCCTTGCTGTATCTGGCGCTTGATGTTCTGGCCATTAGAACGTAATGGTCGCGCCCAGGGTGTACATCCAGGTTTCGTCGAGGATATCCAGGTATTCCACTTCGCCGCGAATGGCAAAGCTGCCCAGCTCAAACTCCAGGCCTACACCAGCCGCGAAATCAAAGCCGTCATCACTGGTTTTCTCACCCTCAAACTTGGTGTCGGCGTCCCAGTAAATCCCACCGAGCTTACCAAAACCACGAAGTGGCCCCAGCGGAATGCCAGCAACCGCGAAGACATCCAGTCCATAGGGGTCAACCTCGGCCGTACCGGCGCTCGGTGAGCCTAAATCCCGGTAGCTGCCTTCAACGGCAAAAACCGGGTTGAACTGGTAGCCTGCGAAAAGTTTCCAGGCAAAGTCGCTCTCATCAAACTCAGGGAAGTCCACCTCATCAAAGTCTGCGGTGTCTTGCTGGATGCTGGCGCCACCGATGGCAGCACCGATGTAGAACCCTTCATCTTTTGCCAGTGCAGGCGCGCTGGCGAGGGCCATAAGAACACTGAGTGTTAATGTCTTTCTTAGCATCATCATCATCTCCGTTTGTTCAAGCTTCCATGGCCGGCGAAAAGCCAGCCCGTTACCCATTCGGCACGGTAAAGATCAGGCAGGGTGTGCCTTACGGGGCAATCAGAGCCTAGTTCAGAACTTCCGGCCCGCAAGTTTTACGGTGATTCTGCAATGAGCAGGAAAACGGAGAATGGTGATGATTTTGGGGCTAAACAATGGAAATCAGATGATTGAAAGCGGCGCAGAAGCGTTCGGGGCTGAGACGGATTTTTGTAAGCAGCCGTTGAAACTCAATCCACGTTATAAACGAAGATGACGCTCGCCCCCTTGAGTGCCGAGCCGTAATTTAACAGCAGCCCCACGCCCACGTCGTCCAGCAGTGGCACCTTGCCACGGGTATTGAGCAACCACTCTGCGCTGAATTCGTAGTAGTAGCGGGTGTCGAAAGGCCGCACGGTATCGCCGTGAATGTCGATGCGGTTCAGGGTCAGGCGGTAATCCTGGTTGGGCAATACCGCCGGGAAGGGGCGGCGCATCGAAACCCCATTGAGCCAGCGCCATGACTCAGGGTCGCCCTTCACAATGGGGCCGGGCTCATCGAAGGTGCGTCCCCAGCTGTAGGCCAGGGCAGAGCGGTAGTGCCAGTAGGCCCGGCCGCGTTCAAAGCGGTAATCGGCACGGATCTCCGGCTGAAGCATCCAGGCGTTCACTTCAATATTGGTGAGCCGGTTGTCCAGCTCAGACTGAAGCTGCCGACTGACGCTGTTGCGGAAGCGGAAGTCGTTGTCATAACGCATCACAAAGGCACCCAGGCCAAACTGCAGGTGCCAGCGGTCGCTCAGTGCGCGCCGGTAGGTGGGTTGGACAAACAGGGTGTAGATCTTGTCGTCATTGATGTCGACCGTGGGGTCTTCCAGGGGAAACAGCGACAGCTCCTGCTTTGAGCGAATAAAGCTGAGCCTTGCGCTGATACCCCACTCGCCAGCCCCTTGCTGCGACAGCGTCCAGGACCAGGGCAGGGTGTACACCTCCAGCTCGTTGCGTAACTCGATGGAGTTCTCATCGCCGAAGTCCGGGTCATCAATGGGCAGAAACTCATTGGGATCGAAGTTCACAAAGCCGAGGGTGAGGGCCTCTGTGTTACTCAGCAGGGCGGCGGTGCTGAACACTTCATTCAATTGCTGGCGCACGGCATCCTCAAGCCCCGGAAAGGTTTGGGCGTGTGTCGGAGCGGTGCCCATAAGCAGGACAAAAGGCAGGGTTTTCCGAAAGTTGGCGATCATGGTCCGTCATGTAATGAGTGCTGCGTGCTCAGCGTAAGCCTGATCATACCTTAGTTCTCAGCGGTGTTTCCCGCTTCTGAACCGTGCTGTAAACCGTTCGCCGTAATCGGGCTGGCTGGGCATGAATACGTATGCAAACCATTGTTGCCACAGTGGCCCACTGATTACCATCGCAGAACATGCCCATAACAATGGGCGCGACGTTGTAACGTCGCGGTTCGAACTTGTCTCGAAGTTGGCTAGGATAGGCCCGACAGGTGAGCCCACTATAACGATAAAAGGAACCTGGGATGGTGAAGGAGAAACCCGATCTGAGCTTCTGGCAGATCTGGAACATGTGCTTTGGATTTCTTGGCATTCAGTTTGGCTTTGCCCTGCAGAACGCCAACGTCAGCCGGATTTTTCAGACCCTCGGCGCTGAGATGGACACCATCCCGCTGCTGTGGATTGCCGGCCCGGTAACCGGCCTTATCGTTCAGCCCATTGTGGGCCACTTCAGTGACAAGACCTGGACCCGCCTGGGTCGTCGTCGTCCCTATTTCCTCTATGGTGCCATGGTCACCAGTCTGGCATTGATTGCCATGCCCAACTCCGGGGCGCTGTGGATGGCGGCCGGTATGCTGTGGATCATGGACGCCGCCATCAACGTATCGATGGAACCCTTCCGTGCCTTCGTCGGCGACAACCTGCCCAAGCGTCAGCAAGCCAAAGGCTATGCGATGCAGAGCTTCTTTATTGGTATTGGCGCAGTGGTGGCCTCCATGCTGCCGTGGATCCTGGCCAAATTCGGAGTCAGTAACGAAGCGCCGGCCGGCTCCATTCCCGATACGGTTCGTTACGCCTTTTACGCCGGTGCTGCTGTGTTGTTTGCTGCGGTCGGCTGGACGGTATACCGCAGTCGTGAGTACTCACCGCAGCAGTTGGCGGAGTTTGAAGCGCAGCAACATGGCGAGCGTCATCAGAGTGTGCGCCGGGTGGCGGCGGAGTACCGGCGCAGTGCGTTTGGCTGGCTGACGCCGGGCGCGTTGGCTACCGCCGTCATCTACCTGTGGGGCTGGGACCCGCAGCTCTACATCCTGAGCATCGCGCTGATGGCCTTTGGCCTTATCCAGTTTTATGTGGCTCAACGCCGTGCCGGTAACAACGGGGACAATGGCGTCACCACCGTGATGGACGACCTGTTCGCCATGCCCACGGCCATGAAACAGTTGGCGGTGGTGCAGTTCTTCTCCTGGTTTGCCTTGTTTGCCATGTGGATCTACACCACCGCGGCGGTGACCGGCGTGCATTTTGGTTCCAGCGATCCCAGCTCAGCCGCCTACAACGAAGGGGCCAACTGGGTCGGGGTGCTGTTTGCGGCCTATAACGGCTTCTCGGCCCTGGCGGCAATGGTGATTCCGGTGATGGTGCGTCACTGGGGGCTGCGTAAAGCGCACCTGGTGAATCTGCTGCTGGGGGCGGCAGGCCTGGCGTCCTTTATGGTGATTTCCGACCCAACCTTGCTGTTGGTGGCGATGGTCGGCGTTGGCTTTGCCTGGGCGTCCATCCTGTCTTTGCCTTACGCCATGCTGGCCGGGTGTCTGCCCGCTGCCAAGATGGGCGTGTATATGGGGATTTTTAACTTCTTTATCGTGATTCCCCAACTGCTGGCGGCCAGTGTGCTGGGCCTGATCCTGCGTATGGGTTTCGATAACCAGCCCATCTATGCGCTGGGGATTGGCGCGGTAAGTCTGGTGATCGCCGGCTTCGCCGCACTGCGGGTCAGCCAGAATGGCGCCACCGTGGCGCAGCGCGCCAGTGCGTCCTGAGGAGCGTAGGATGAACCGAAAGAGTTCTGTAGCGCTGTTACTGCCCGCCCTGCTTGGTGGCTGTGCGGCATCCGAACCGTCCGCGCCGTCTTATTACGGCACCACACACCCCTTCGCCAGTGAGGCGATCTACTTTCTGATCACCGACCGCTTTGTGGATGGCGACCCGGCCAACAACTATGCCGAAGAGAGTGGCTGGGACCAGCCGCTGGTCTGGCAGAACGGCGATGTGGCCAACGTCGGCTACCTCGGTGGGGACTTCAAAGGGGTGCTGGAAAACGCCGATTACATTGCCGATATGGGGTTTACCGCCGTCTGGATGACTCCCATTGTCCAGAACCCTGCTGAGGCCTTTACCGGCGGCGACCCCATCCGTCGTGAGGGCTTCGCGATGGATCGCGGCAAGGCGGGTTACCACGGCTACTGGGGCGTGAACTTTTACCGCCTCGATAAGCACCTGCCGTCAGAGGGACTCGACTACGCCGACTTTACCAGGGCGATGGCGGATAAAGGGCTGAAGAGCGTGCTGGATGTGGTGATCAATCATGGCTCGCCCGCCTATACCATGCCGGAGCCTCAGCCGGACTTTGGCAAACTGTACGATGCGGACGGGCGACTGGTGGCCGATCACCAGAACCTGCCGCCGCAGCAACTGGACCCGGACAATGAGCCACTGCACCGGTTCTTCAATACCGAGCGGGATCTGGCGCAGCTGGCCGACATGAACGTCGAGCACCCGGAGGTGATGGACTACTTTGTCGGCGCCTATCTGCAGTGGCTGGAGCAGGGCGCTGTGGCGTTCCGCATCGACACCGTCAAACACGTACCCGCTTCTGCCTGGGCGGTGTTCAGCCAGCGCATCCGCGCGGAGCACCCGGACCTCTTTATGTTCGGTGAGGTGTATGACTACGACGCGGACGTGATTGGTCAGTACACCCGGCCGGAGAATGGCGGCATGAGCGTGCTGGACTTCCCGATGAAAGCGGCCATGGGTGAGATTTTTGAGCGGGGTGCGGGTTTTGAGGTGCTGGCATCGACGCTGCACCTTCAGGATGGGGCTTACGCCAATCCGTACGAGCTGACCACCTTTTACGACAACCACGACATGCCCCGCATCAACACCTCGGATGAGGGCTTTATTGATGCCCACAACTGGCTGTTTACCGCCCGGGGGATCCCGGTGATCTACTACGGGTCGGAGATGGGTTTTGAGCGGGGCAAAGCGGAGCATGCCGGCAACCGCAATTACTTTGGTAACGCCAATATCGCCAAGGCCCGTGAACACACCATTCGTGACCGCCTCAGCCAGATTGCCCAGGTGCGGAAACGCTCCGTGGCGCTGCAGCGTGGGCTCCAGCTGACTCTGACTCTGGAGGGCGATCAGGCCATCTTCTACCGGGTATTCCAGCAGGATGGCGAAGCGCAAACCGCCCTGGTGATGCTCAATAAGGGCGATCAGGCTATCCGGGTTGAGGAGCAGCGCTATCTGCAGCCGGGCCTGTGGACCGAGGCGTTAACCGGACAGGAGGTGGTGTTGAGTGCTGGCGACAGCCTCAACACTGAGGTGCCGGCCCACGGCGTCAAAGTGTTCCTGCGCGACGGGGCGATTGCCAACGACGCGCTGGAAGCGGCACTGGCTCCGCTGATGGCCGGGAAGACCGACGAGCGCTGAGGTTCAGCGCTCTCCGCAGCTCTGGCGTGGGATCAGCAGGGTGGGGATGGTCACCGAAGTAACGGCCTCGCCCCGGATCTGCCGCACCAGGCTGTCCACCAGCTGCGCGCCGGCCAGATTGGTGTCCTGGCGCACTGTGGTCAGTGGCGGGGAGGCAAACCGGGCCACCGGAATGTCATCAAAGCCGACTACGGCGATGTCGTCCGGCACGCTCAACCCACGGGACTGAATGGCCTGCATCGCGCCAACGGCGATCAGGTCGCTGGCAGCGAAAAGGGCATCAAACTCGACGCCCTTGTCGAGCAGGGCATTAACGGCATCAAAGCCCGCCTGCTCGGTGGTAATGGCGTCGTGTTGAAGGGCTGGCTCAATGCTGAGCCCGGCGTCCATCAATGCCCGGACGTAGCCCTGATAACGGGCAAAAAACTCCGGGTAATGGTGGGAGGCGTTGCCGATAAAGGCGATGCGGCGACGGTCCAGGCGGATGAGATGCTCTGTGGCGTCCTGTCCGCCCTGGCGGTTGTTGCAGCCAACGGACAGACCCTGGCCTTGTGACTGTGGTCCCCAACGCACATAGCGCGTGCCCTGCTGGTCCAGCTGGCGCAGTTTGGGGCGGTAGTCCACGTCGTCGCCATAGCCCAGCAAAATGATGCCGTCGGCCTTGTGGCTGTCTTCATAGTCAGCGTGCCAGTCGTCAGACAACTGCTGAAAGGAGACCAGCAAATCAAAGCCCTGTCGGGCACAGGCCCGGGTAATGGAGCCCAGCATCGACAGAAAAAACGGATTGATCAGCGAGTCGTCGGTGGTCGGGTCTTCGAACAGCAGCAGCGCCAGAGTGGCGCTTTGCTGGGAGCGCAGACTGCTGGCGTGCTTGTCCACTTTGTAGTTCAGCTCCCGGGCAATGCGCTGCACCTTCTCGATGGTTTCCGCTTTGACCAGCGGACTGTTTCGCAGAGCTCGGGAGACGGTGGACTGAGATACGCCGGCAAGGTGGGCGATATCAAAGGAGGTCGCTTTGCCTTTCATAACGAGTTGTTGTGGTTATCCAAGCGAAGAGCATACCGGGCCACTATACCCCATGCGACCGGAGCTGAACATTGCCGGACATCCGGCCCAAGATGCAGAGAATGAACGATGGAAAAACAACAAATGACCCTGCTGGTGGCGGACATCGGCGGCACCAACGCCCGCTTCGCGTTGGCGCACTGCACGGAATCGGGCATTGCCGTTGAGCAGGCACGCCATTTCCCCAGTGCCGACTTCCCCTCTCTGGAGACCGTCGTAAAGCACTACCTGACCACCCTGGAGGGAGAGCCCGAACTCGCCGGGGCCTGCCTGGCGGTGGCCGGGCCGGTGGCGAACGATCGCATCGCGCTGACCAACCTGGGGTGGTACGCCAACCTCAGTGAACTGAAAGCCAATCTGGGCCTGCCGCAACTGGCGGTGATCAACGATTTTGTCGCCTATGCCTACAGCATTCCCCAGCTGCCGGAAAGTCAGCGTCAAACCGTGAAACCCGGAGAGGCGATGCCGGGTGCCCCCCGTGTGGTCCTGGGGCCGGGCACCGGCTTTGGCGTGGCGTCGCTCATCCCAACGTCACGGGGCTGGATGGCCATTCCCTGCGAAGGCGGCCACATCAGTCTGGCGGCGACCAACGAGCGTCAGGCAGCGCTGGTGGAGATCCTCCGTCGCCGCTTCCCTCATGTGTCTGTGGAGACGATTTTGTGCGGCCGTGGCCTGGTGAATCTGTATCAGGCGATGGGGCAACTGCTGAACCTGCCGACGCCGCTGACCACTCCGGCGGAGATCACCGCAGCGGCCCAGAGTGGTGGCGATCTGCTGGCCCGGGAAACCCTGGCGGAGTTTTGTCGCTGGCTGGGCAGTGTGACCGCCGATATGGTGCTGGCTCAGGGTGCACGGGGTGGGGCGTGCCTGGGTGGGGGGATTCTGCCGCGCATCGCCGATTTCCTCCAGCACAGTGACTTTACCCAGGCCTTTGGCCACAAAGGACTGATGACCGGTTATCTGGAGCCGGTGCCGGTGGAGTTGGCCCTCAAAAGCGACACCGCATTGATGGGGGCCGCTGCCTGGTTTCGTGATCATGCTCAAGTTTCGGGTTGAGTTTCCCAGCTTCGGATAATTGTCCTAAAGTCATAGAGTTAACATGTCGAAATAACCTGTGGGGCAGCCATCCCGTTAAGCCGGTCTGGTTGCTGTTGTTGAGCTTAAAGCTCAACGTGGCAAAATAGCCGGTTTACTGGTTCATACAGCTTTCCGCTGAACCTGGCTTCAGTGGGAAGGATAGAGAATATGTCTCGAAAATATTTTGGTACCGATGGGGTTCGTGGCCTCGTCGGTCAATACCCGATTATCCCTGAGTTTGCCCTGAAGCTGGGTTACGCCGCCGGCCAGGTGATGGCCGCCGAAGGCACCCGGGAAGTGATCATTGGCAAAGACACCCGCATCTCCGGCTATCTGTTCGAGTCCGCCATCGAATCCGGCCTGATTGCCGCGGGCGTGAACGTGGCCCTGACCGGCCCGCTGCCGACGCCGGCCATCGCTTACCTGGCGCAGACCTTCCGCGCCGATGCTGGTGTGGTGATCAGTGCCTCCCACAATCCTTACTACGACAACGGCATCAAGTTCTTCTCCAACAGCGGCACCAAGCTGACCGACGAGATCGAACTGGCGATCGAAGCCGCTCTGGACGCGCCGATGGGCTGTGTCGAGTCCGCCCGTCTGGGCAAAGTACGTCGCATCGACGATGCGGCCGGTCGTTACATCGAATTCTGCAAAAGCACCTTCGACCATGGCGCCAGCCTGGAAGGGCTGCACATTGTGCTGGATTGCGCCCACGGTGCGACTTACCACATTGCGCCGTCGGTGTTCCGCGAACTGGGTGCGGATATCACCGTGATTGGTGATAAGCCCAACGGCACCAACATCAATGACCAGTGCGGCGCTACCCACCTGGATATGCTGGTGGAAAAAGTGCTGGCGACCGGCGCGGACATGGGCATCGCCTTTGACGGTGACGGTGACCGCGTGATGATGGTGGACCACACCGGCGCGGTGGTGGATGGGGATGAGATCCTCTACATCATCGCGCGCCACTGGCAGGCAACCGGCCAGATGGACGGCGGCGTGGTGGGCACTCAGATGGCCAACCTGGGCCTGGAACTGGCACTCAAAGCCCTGAACATACCGTTCGCCCGCTCCAAAGTGGGTGACCGCTACGTGGTGGAACTGCTCAAAGAAAAGGGCTGGCTGCTGGGCGGTGAAAACTCCGGCCACATTCTGAGCCTGAAGCATCACACCACCGGCGACGGCATCATTGCGGCGCTGCAGGTTCTTAACGCACTGCGCTTCCTGAAACAAAGCCTGGCGGAAGCCCGCTCCGGCATGACCAAGCTGCCCCAGGTGCTGGTCAACGTTCGGTTCAGTGGCAAAGGCGCGCCTTTGGAAGATGCCGATGTCCTGGCGTCCGTGGCGGCGGTGGAAGCGGAGATGGGCGATAAGGGTCGGGTGTTGCTGCGCAAATCCGGTACTGAACCGTTGATCCGCGTGATGGTGGAAGGCGACAGCAGCCTGGATGTGATGGTGCTGGCGCAACGCATTGCGGATGCCGTTAAGGCCGCTGACGCACAGTAAACCCGTCATAATGTTAAGGCCCGCTCCCAAGCGGGCCTTTTGCCGTTTTGGTGCCACAGATGACGCGGATTCAGTCCGCCGGTACCATGACTGAATTGACTATTAAATGGATGCCTTCGATGAGCGACCTGTCGCTGCCGCCTTTGCGCCTTGGTGTGGATCTGGGTGGCACGAAAATCGAATTGATTGCCCTGAATCAGGACGGCGAGGTGCGCTGGCAGCAGCGCATCCCCACGCCGAAAGCGAACTATCGGGCCACCGTGGAAGCGATTGCGGAGCTGGTGTCCCGCTGCGAGCGTGAGCTTGGCCAGGCTGGCACCGTTGGTGTCGGCATTCCCGGCGTGGTCTCTGCACGGACCCAGCGGGTAAAAGGAGCCAACTCCATCTGCCTGAACGGGCAGCCACTGGAGCAGGACCTGAGTCAGTTGCTGGGGCGCCCGGTGCGCACCGCCAATGACGCCAACTGTTTCGCCATCTCGGAAGCGACGGACGGAGCTGCGGTTGGCTATCGCACCGTGTTTGGCGTGATTCTGGGTACCGGATGCGGTGCGGGCATTGCCGTCGATGGTCGTATCCATGCCGGGCCCAATGGCATAGCCGGTGAGTGGGGACATAACCCCTTGCCGTGGATGACCGCGGCGGAGTTCCCGGGACCGGACTGTTTTTGTGGCCGCAACGGCTGCATTGAGACCTTTGTGTCCGGCACCAACCTGGCCCGGCAATACCTTCAGCACACCGGCACCACCCTGAGTGGACCGGACATTCTGGCCCGTGTGGATGCGGGTGAGCCGGAAGCGGAAACCGTCTTTGAGGCCTATCTGAGTCAGCTGACCCGTGCTCTGGCGCATGTGATCAACCTGCTGGACCCGGACTGCATTGTGCTGGGGGGCGGCATGTCCAATGTGGCGCGCCTCTACCAGGCATTGCCGCAGCGGTTGCCGGCCTTCACGGTCGGTGGTGAATGCGCCACTCCGGTGCTCCAAAACCTGCATGGTGATGCCTCCGGAGTGCGCGGTGCCGCCTGGTTGTGGGGACGCTGATGGGGTTTTGGCTGAAAAAGGCGATTACGGCCCTGTTGCTGCCTGTCCCGCTGGCCAGCCAGCGGGCCCTGCACGAATACCCTGGCCGGCTCTGGCTGGCGATCAAATCCTGAGACACTCTGCATGATTCTGTTGTGGGTCGTGACCCTTATCTGGGCCTTTTCCTTCTCTCTGATTGATGTCTACATCGCCGGCAAAGTGGACGCTTACTTTGCCGTTTGGTCCCGAATGCTGCTGGCGACGCTGCTGTTCCTGCCGCTGTTATCACGACAGGTCAGCAAAGGCCTGGCGGGGCGGCTGATGGCGATTGGTGCCATCCAGTTGGGCCTGATGTTTACCTTGCTCTATCACGCTTTTGCCTACCTGTCGGTCCCTGAGGTGCTGCTGTTCACCATCATGACCCCCATCTGGGTGATGGTGCTGGAAGACGCGAGACTGGGGCGCTTTCGCCCCCGTGCCCTCTGGCCGGCACTGGTGGCCGTGGCGGGGGCGGCACTGATCCGCTATCAGCCCCTCGAACCCGGACTCTGGTACGGCTTTGCGCTGGTGCAATGCGCGAATCTCTGCTTCGCCTTTGGCCAGGTAGCGTATCGCTCTCTCAGCCACGAAGTGCCCCGCCACCAGGCGTTTGGCTGGTTCTTTGTCGGGGCCTTGGCTTTTGCCACTTTGGCGTTGATGGCATTTGGCAATCTCGACCGCCTGCCTCAGTCCCCGGTGCAGTGGGGGATTCTGGTGTGGCTGGGTCTGGGGGCATCCGGGCTGGGCTATTTCCTCTGGAACCTCGGGGCGACCCGGGTTTCTGCGGCGCGACTGGCGGTGATGAACAACGTGTTGATTCCGGCGGGCATCATTGTGAATCTGCTGCTGTGGCAACAGGATGCAGACCTGCTTCGGCTGCTGATCGGAGGCGGCGTTATTCTGCTGTCGCTGTGGTGGAGCCCACCGAAGGACCCAACTGCCGCTCGCGATAGGTCCGAACGAGGGCAATAAATTCGTCGGGTGCCCGGTCCAGGCAGCTCTGGTGCAGATAGAGGTCATAGCCCAGTTGCTGCCGAAGTTTGAGTTGGTGCACGGCGTAGGCGGCGCGAACACCGGTTAAGGATTTGTCCGGCACCGTATCCTCTTCGGGCAACAGCGTCTGACACTGCCCGTTGGCGCATCCGGGCTCGGCCAGTGCGGAGAGGGGCCGCTCCTCCTTCAGCAACGCCAGGGCCAGCCTTGGCGGGATGCTGTGATAAAACTGTGCGGGTTCCCGCAGGCGTATCCCGACGTAATCGAGGGGTTGGTCCGGTTGATTGGGGGCGAAGGGCTGGTCGATGCGAAGCAGTTGTGTCCAGGGCAGCCGATACTGGCCCCGTCGGTGGTGATAGCTCAGTCCGCTGGCGTCGAGGCGGAGGGTAACCGCCGGCTCCATCCGCTTGCCAATGGCCATCACGCCGCTGACCAGGGTCAGTAACGCCAGTGGCAGAAGCCAGAGCAGGGACAGCCCATTGGCCAGGGCGATCAGGAACAGCAAAGCAAGCACGCCGGACAGCAGCGACAGCGTCAGGCGATTTCGGCGGGATAGCGGGGCAATGGTGATCACATCCATGTGATCAGAGTAGCTGAATCAGCCGTTTTTCACCTCGGCGAGCACTGGCTCTTCAGCCTGCTCGTCTGTGTCGGCCTTGGGCTTGTCCAGGCGGAGCACTTCTTCCTTCAGGCGGGTGCCGATAAACTGGCCGCCTTCGAAAATCTCAATCTTCTCAGAAAGCACTTCGCCATCCACCATGCCGTTGGCGGTGATGGACAGCTTGCTGCACTTGAGTTTGCCCTTGAATTGGCCGGAGACACGGACTTCGGTGGCTTTCAGCTCACCCTCAATCCGACCTTGTTGCTCAATGATCACGCTGCCTTTGGCGGTGACGGTGCCTTCGATGGCACCGTCGACCATGCAGTCGCTCTCCAGCACCAGGTCTCCCTTAAGACGGCAATCTGCCGAGATGTAGGTCAGGCCGGAGCCGCTTGTTTTGGTTTTTTTTCCGAACATAGTGGTCAGTCTGCTGTAGTCAGTCGATGAATTGGCCTTGGCCCAGGGCAGGGTGGATAGGCCACCGATACCCAGAATAGGGCGACCGCAAAGCCAGTCAACTTTACTGCATTTTGAAGCGGGATCCGAACCAAAATCGCGACCCAGATCCCCTTTTTCGGATGACCTTTATTCAGCCAATAAGCTGTTTAAGGTGGGCTTTCAGCGGCTCACCCAGCTCCGCATGCCTCAGGGCGTACTCCACATTGGCTCTGAGATAGCCCAGCTTGCATCCGCAGTCATGGCTGCGTCCCTGCATGGCAAACGCGTGCACCGGCTCATTGAGCAGCAGCTGTTCAATGGCGTCGGTTAACTGCACTTCGCCACCCGCGCCCGGGCCGGTGCGCTCCAGCAGGGGCCAGATGCTTTCCGTCAGCACATAGCGCCCGACCACAGCCAGATTGGAAGGGGCTTCGTTCTGAGCGGGTTTTTCTACCATGCGCTGGATTGGGGCACTGTCACCCGGGCCGATGGCATGGCCATTGATGTCCACCACACCGTAGCTGGAGATCTTCTCCATCGGCACCGGCTCCACCATGATCTGGCTGGCCCGGGTCTGGTCAAACTGGTTAACCATGGCGGCCAGATTGTCGCGGCTGAGATCGCAGCTCGACTCATCCAACAGCACATCCGGCAGCACCACCGCAAACGGGGCATCGCCGACCAGCGGCCGGGCACACCAGATGGCGTGGCCGAGTCCCTTGGCCACCGGCTGGCGGACGCTCATCACGGTGACGTCCGCAGGGCAGATGGATTGCACCTCGGCCAGCAGCTGGCGTTTCACCCGCTTTTCCAGGGTCGCTTCCAGCTCGAATGAGGTATCGAAGTGGTTTTCTATGGAGTTTTTACTGGCGTGGGTCACCAGCACGATCTCTTTGATGCCGGCGGCGATGGTTTCGTTGACTACGTATTGGATTAAGGGTTTATCAACGACGGGAAGCATCTCTTTGGGAATGGCTTTGGTGGCAGGGAGCATGCGTGTCCCCAAGCCTGCAACGGGAATAACGGCTTTCTGAATCAGTGACTTCATCTAGGGTCTCCGATGAGAGGGTGGCCCCTCCAACTGGTTCAACAAACAAAATCCCTGAGTGATGTTGCCTTCCAGTGGCTTGGGGTGGGCATCCGCCCACCCCAAGGAATCGCTACAGCCCAATGCGATCCAGGTTCCTGGTCAGTAATTGCTTACCGATGCCAGGCACCTTGAGCAGGTCATCCTTCGTTTGGAAGGGGCCATGCTCATTCCGGTAGTCCACGATGGCTTGCGCCTTCTGTAAACCGATACCGGTTAATGCGTCGGCCAGGATTTCAGCCTCCGCGGTGTTGATGTTGACGGGGGACGCTTGTTCCACTTCCTGCGGGATTTCCGCGCTCCAGACAACCAGTGGCGTCATCATGATGGCCAGCGCCATCATTAGGGCTTTCCACATACAACCTCCTTGTTTTTCTTATACGTGCGTCGGTCGACGCGCTCACGACACAAGGCCGTGAAAACAAGCCTAGTGCAGAAATGTGACCTGTGATTCATCTGGGGGCCTGTCCATTAGCCCTAAGTCTATGAGTGGGGGAGTTATACACCTTAAATTAGTGTGGTTTAATGGCGCGGTTCAGTCTTCGGGCTGTTCAATAAAAAGGATTAATAAAGAATTACTTAGAGGGAAGTGACATGCAGAAGCCCAGTACGCCCAGTCTTGGGTCTGTTAGCCATTCAGGGACCACAAAGTGGGATACAAAAGCGTTACTACTTATCGCTGACGTCCTGCTGTTTATCGCATTGATTCAGTTTTTGCCTTTTGATGAGAAGGTTAATCAGGGCCTGGCTCTGCTGGTGTTTATTGCCATCCTCTGGCTGACCCAGGCTATCCACATCACCATCACCGCGATTCTGGTGCCGGTGCTGGCCATTTTCCTCGGGCTGACCGACACCGCCAAGGCGTTGTCCAACTTCGCGAATCCGATCATCTTCCTGTTCTTTGGCGGCTTTGCCCTGGCGGCCGCACTCCATGTGCAGGGGATCGACAAACGGATTGCGGCTAAGGTGATCAACCTATCCGGCGGCAAGCTCGCCAACGCATCGCTGATGCTGTTTGGTGTGACCGGGCTGCTCTCCATGTGGATCAGCAACACCGCCACCGCTGCCATGATGTTGCCACTGGCGCTGGGAATGCTGAGTCAGCTTGATCCCAAAGAGCACCGCCGCACCTATGTCTACGTGCTGCTGGGTTGCGCATACAGTGCCAACATCGGGGGCATTGGTACCCTGGTGGGCAGCCCGCCGAACGCCATTGCTGCTGCCCAGGTGGGTCTCGACTTCGCTGGCTGGATGGAGTTTGGTCTGGTGGCGATGGCCATCCTGTGGCCGCTGGTGATCATGGCGATGCACATGCTGATCAAACCGGACCTGTCTCACCGGTTTGAGTACCGGGCCGACCAGGAAGCGATGAGCGGGAAGGCCAAGCTGACGCTGATGGTGTTCCTGGTGACCGTGGCGTGCTGGATCTTCTCCAAGCCGCTGTCTGCGGCGCTGGGTGGGATCGCCAAGTTTGACACCTTTGTCGCGTTGTCGGCGGTGGTAGCGCTTGGGGCATTGCGACTGGTGAAGTGGAGCCAGGTGGAGCGTCAGACTGACTGGGGCGTATTGCTGCTGTTCGGCGGCGGCCTGACCCTGTCCGGCGTGCTGAAGTCCACTGGTACCAGCGTGTTCCTGGCCAATCAGATTTTCGACATCTTTGGCAGCACCCATATGGCACTGCTGACCCTGGTGATCATCCTGTTTGTGGTGTTGCTGACCGAGTTCGCCAGTAACACCGCCAGTGCCGCGTTGCTGGTGCCGGTCTTTGCGTCGATTGCCGAAGTGCTGGGCGTCTCACCGGTGATTCTGGCGGTTCTGATCGGTATCTCCGCCTCCTGTGCCTTTATGTTGCCGGTGGCCACCCCACCGAACGCCATCATGTACGGCTCCGGCCACATTAAGCAGAGCGATATGATGCGTGCCGGTGCGGTGGTTAACCTGATCTGCGTTGTGGTGCTGTTCGCACTCAGCCAATGGTTGTGGTGATCGCGCACAAAGTGTGCGAATGATTGAACAAGGCCGCCTTTATGGCGGCCTTCCCTTGCAAGCAACCCGGTGTATGGGGATAATGCCCCTGCGTTTTCGGACGCACCTGTCTATGGTGCCCCGGTCCTCTCGCAATGCTAAATCGTCGATCTGGTCAGGCCCGGAAGGGAGCAGCCAAGGTGGTGGACGCATGTGCCGGGATGCGGCTGGGGTGCCACCCAACTCCCCATGTAACTCCCTGAAATTCAAAGCAACGCTGTGACGAGACCGCTGGTGGTACATCAGGTGGTACACTTTGCGTGCGTCAAACCCTTCAAAATCTTCAGAACTTCCCTACCTGTTTCAGTCGAGACATGGCATCTGGTATGCCCGTGTGGTGGTCCCGCTTGAACTGCGCGAGGCGTTAGGTCGTCGTGAGTTCCGGCAGTCGCTGAAGACACGGTGTCGGCGAGAGGCTGTCCAGAGGTCGTGGACGGTACTGGACCGACTTAGCCAAGCAGCCCAAGGGGCGACTCCCTCCGAGCAAGGCCCCGAGGCCGAGTCTCAGGACAGTGCAGTAGTAACGTCCAGACCTGCTCCAAGACAGGCCCCAAGAACAGGCCCCAAGCTCCGCTCTAAGGCCACGCCGGTGCTCAGTGAGGTGATGGAGAGCTTCATCCGTGAGAAGACCCTGGCGGGTGCATGGAAGCCCAAGGAGGTCAGCATCAACCGTACTGTCTTTGCTGAACTAAAGGGCGTTGTGGGCGACCTCCCTGTTACCCAGTTCCGCTTCGAGGAAGCCTTGGCGTACAAGCAGCACTTCCTTGAGGAGGGGCGGCTCAGTGCCTCGACCATCAACAAGAAACTCAGCAAGGTTGGTCACCTGATGCAGTGGGCATCGGTTCACTATGGTGCGGTAAACCCAATGGAAGGACTGGCTATCCGCAATGCCAAGGTCGCCCCAAGGGACCAGAGGAAAGCGGTTAGTGAGCGTCAGGTACGTCAGATGCTGCGCCTCGCGGCAGAGCAGGATAGGTCCTTCAAGCGTTGGCTACCGCTGCTGGGAGCCTACACAGGGGCGCGTATCGGAGAGCTGTCTCAGCTGTACCTTGATGACTTCGTGGTGGTCGAAGGGCACCCCTGTATCCACATCCGACAAGCCAAGCCAGACCAGACCCTGAAGACAGCCAGTAGTGAGCGGGTCATCCCCATTCACAGCCAGCTTATCAAGGCAGGTCTACTTCAGTACGTCGAACGCCAGCTGGCGGCAGGACATAAGCGGCTGTTCCCTGAGCTTCGGTACTCCGAGGTGAATGGCTATGGCCACGCATCGTCCATGTGGTTCACCAAGTTCAGAGCCAAGATGGGCTGGGGTGACGGGGAGACCTTCCACAGCCTGAGACACACGCTGGTGACTCAGCTGAAGCGCAAGGGCTTTGGGGCGGATATTGTAGGAGGGCTGGTCGGACACTCCACTGGGTCGATTACCTTTGATCGCTACGGGAAAGCGTTCTTGGTGTCTGACCTGCTACCAGTGGTGGAAGCGGTGGGGTACTGATGGGTGTTACTTGGATGTTGCAATCGGCTTGGTAGAAACCGGCATACTAAGAAAGAGACGACCTTGAGTTGGAGCAGTGACGCTGAAGCATGCAGACAGCTAGTTTTGCTGCCTGGAAGTACCTACCCGCTTGGCGCTGACTTACTCGTAAGGCTTCCTCGATGCAACGGATACTGAATGATGGTAGGTAGAGAATTCGCCTTAGCTTGCCGGGGCTGATGGAACACCTTTTTTGCTTGGCACTGCCCTCAATGCTTCTGACCACACCAGTAATGATGTCGGAAATGTAGGCTTTATCCTCTGATAGGTGGAGAGAGAGCATTAACTCAGCGACACAGTTTTCGAACTGCTTTCTTGGCTTTCCCTTTTGGGGTGGTGTCCTTGGTGGCTTTGCATACAGGTGGATTAAGTCGTCATAGCCATCAGCGACACCGCGTTGGATGGCCTCCAATGTGTTGGCTGCATCTGGATATAGCTTGCAATAAGCATCGGCTATGGCGTGGATATTGGGCTGGTCTTTATGAGTTCGGTTTTTCATGGGTGTCACAGAGGCGCAGCGAGGCCTCTAGAGGCTCAGGCTGGTGTCGTGGGCTTTTGGTGGAAGTGGTTTGGTCGCTGTCTCTGCTCTTCCTTACTGAGAGGAGGTGCTGGACAGGACTACTTAGGGACTGAGGATTACTCGGGTCTAGGGACAGACTCTAAGACAACCTCAAGTAGGCGGCGGAGTCGGGACTCTCTGCTCGTTACTCTGGGATTACGGATGGTCGTTCACCTGAGGCGGTGGCAGCGTTCCGCCTATAGTCCCCACCTAAGCGTATTTCCCATGTTCAGTGGAGGAGCGATAGCCAGAGCCAGAGCCAGAGCCAGAGCCAGAGCCTCTCAGTGGCCTTCTGCGCCTCACCTCAGTCACCCCTAGTACGGTTCCAACGCCTAGCCCTTCGACTCCTCAGACATCTCGCCAGTCGCTACCTTCTCCTCGCCCATGACGTAGGCACCGTCCTTGCGGATAGCAGGGAGAACAGTCCCACAGACCCAGTCTTGGAAGGCTTGGGCTGAAGGGAGTTTGGAGCGCATGACCAGACGGTAGAGGTCGGACTCGGGGATGAGGGCGATGCGGTACTGCCCGATGCCTTGGAAAAGTGACGCACTGAGTTCTTGGTATCTTGGCCCTGATTCAAGGCTAAGGTCCCGTTTGGTCACGACCACTGCATCTGTTGTGTGGCATTTCAAGGCGTTGCTAGGGCGATCGAACCCCAGCGCCTCCGCTACGTCTTTTGCAACGAAGTACGGTTGACCATCCTTGAAGTCAGGGATGACACGGATGGATGAAGTGTTGAAGTTGAACAGTTGAACTGCGGTGGTCATAGGGCCGGGTTACAGACGTGCTTTCACGAATGTGTCCACTGATTCACACGACACACCAGCACGAGTGCTAGCTACAGTCACCCACTAAGGGCTGAGCTCGGGCTTTACTGTCGATCATGTGATGAGCGGTCGTCACACACTTCCGTGAGAGGGAGCACACAAATTAGTCTACCTAAGTAGACCATCGAGACACCGCGCCTGTCGCTGGCTATCTTCCGCCGCCATAGCAACCAGAGGAGCCAGCAGCAATGCTTATCGACGTACTGAACCCAATCCCCACCACCTACCAAGCACAGATTGACAACGAGTGCGACGCTCTCGCCATGGTCCTGTGCGATGAGGTCTTTAACGTGACGCCCGAGGAGGCGCTGCGTACTCAATGGGCCTTCCATGAAACACCTGAGGCCGCAGAGAGCTGCGTTGCTGGCGGTCGTCCCTGCATCATCAGTCGGACTCTGGGGGTCTACGCGACAGCCTGAGGAAGGGAGAGAAGGAGCGGGAGCGACTAATACAGGGGGCCGCAGACAAACGATCGTTATCGTCCGCCCGCGATCTCCTGAGGCCATCCAGAGGCAACGCCCATACAACCCCACACGCTCGCTTTAGAGTGGCTCTGAGAGCGTCTCAGGATCGTTCTCAGGCCCTCTCCAACACCTTGTAGACGTACTGACGGGAGCAGCCGAATTGCTTGGCGATGGCGCTAGCTCCTATCCCTTCAGCGTGGGCTTGCTTGATGCCTTTGTGGTCTACCTTCACCTTCGGGCCGAACTTGACGCCCTTCCGCTTCGCCTCCTCTCGCCCCTCGTTGGTGCGCTCCATGATTCGCTCGCGCTCTGCCTGAGCAACAGCAGCCAGGATAGTGACGACCATCTTGCCCATGGCTCCCTCGGTGCTGATGCCATCATCAAGGAAGCGAACGGCGACTCCTCGGCTATACAGGTCTTCAATGATGCCAATCATGTCAGTAGTAGAGCGTCCAAGGCGGTCTAGCTTGGTGCAGACGATGGTGTCTCCCTTCTCTGCGCGAGCCAGAAGACGCTGAAGACCATCGCGGTTCTCTGCATCCTTACCGCTTGCCTTGTCTGTGAAGATGCGGTCATCACGTACACCAGCGGCTAGTAGTGCCTTGGTCTGGATGTCGAGCTTCTGCTGGCTGGTGGATACACGGGCATATCCTAGGAGAGTTGTCATCGGTGTCTGTCGCCTAAATCGGATGGTTTACAGGTGGTGTCACCTATGTGTTCATGGGCGACTTAGGCGACACGATAATCAGGGCGCAGAGGACTGTCAACCAACTTATGACATGGGCGACACGCTTTGTTGGGAGCAATTACCGCCAATACCTGCATTCAAGTCTGGGACTACAAGCGTCTGTTGTCGGTATCGTGCTATGGCCCGGGGCGCTGCCGTCTCGTTGCGTGGCGGTTGTCATCGACCTCTGCCCGGGCCGGTGGGGGTACGGGGGGGGATTGGGACTCGTTGCCCTATTAAGATGTCCTCTCGGATTTATCGCTCATTTTCCATCCGGTTCTCGCGACGCTACGTGAAATCTGGAGCACCAGACGGGGAGTAGCCCTGAAGTATTCACACAGCGACACGCTGCTAACCACACTAACTAGACAACTCCCCTACACCAGTTGTAACTAGGACCTACAGCCGGCTCGATAGCGGCCTTGTATGGCCCCGATTTGGTGGCACAGTGAGTTGACGAGGCTACTCGTCACCGAACAAACAAACATCCAATGCTTTGGCAGCACTTCGTCCATTTGGGCCGGACAAATCTTCCTTCATGGCGAGAACCAGGTTACGGAATGCTGCTCTTGCCTCTGGTGATGAAAGAACTCCATGCTTGCTATAGAACTCTTTCATCGATTCGAGAACCGCGCCGTTTCCGAGCAACGCACAGCGCATCTTGGCTTGGGTCAGCACCTCAAGGCTTTCCCGCGTTTTCTTTGGGTCAATAGCAGTCGTGACCACTGAGTTAATGAAATCCAGATAGGCGGCGCTCTTGGCCTCTATGAGCTTCTTATTCCGCTCCATGCGGATGGCAAGGAAGTGTTGTAGTAAGGCACCAACGATAATCCCGAGAACTGTCCCAGCGATACCAACAAGGGCTGTGTCCATTTGTAGTCTGTCCGTTTGAGTTGGCAGAAAAGGGTATCAATATCATGTGGATGTAGGCAGTTCAAAGCGAATCCAAGAGATTGTGGAATCGGTGTGAAGTGATGTGCTCGTACTTCCTGAAGTACTTCTCAGAGTGGTACACTCACTGCGACAATTCGGACTCATCAGGTCTCCACGGCAGCATGTCGGTCGGTGTGACCTCCGGTCCTCTCGCAATGCTAAATCGTCGATCTGGTCAGGCCCGGAAGGGAGCAGCCAAGGTGGTGGACGCATGTGCCGGGATGCGGCTGGGGTGCCACCCAACTCCCCCCTCTTCTTGTCGTTTTACCCATAAGTCTGCATAGCGGAAGCATAAAGCTGCATAACTGGCAGTAGAAGTCTGCATAGACTACTTTTTGGTGTAGTAATCCTACATTGAAGGCGTCATCAGATGTATCGACGCAATCTCGGCCACTCTCGGGTCAAAAATCTCTTTCGCTTTGCCAGCCCCAAAATGAACCGCGTGTTGACGGTTGAATCGTCACTCGAGTTCGATGCGTGCTTTCATTTCGAATACTCCCCAACTATCGAGCAGTTTGAGGCTCAACCCGAAGGCTTCTTTTACACCTTCAACGGGCGTCAATGTGGCTATACCCCCGATTTCGCTGTGATTGATGGTGGCAAATGGCGTTTCATCGAAGTGAAACCTCAAAGCAAGGTCCTTCAAAGCGACTTTCGAAGTCGTTTTCATGCGAAGCAGTTACAAGCAAATGCACTTGGGCTCAATCTTGTGCTGGTTACTGACAAGCAGATCCGGGTCAATCCGATACTCAATAACCTAAAGCTGTTGCATCGGTATTCTGGCTTTCAAGCCATGACACCGCTGCATTTGCACTTACTCAGGCTGGTCAAGCACATTGGATCCGTTACGGTTGCTGGCCTTGTTGAGGCAAGTGGTGAGGAACCAGGTTCTGTCTTGGCAACGACCTTATCACTTGTTGCTAGAGGACAAGTCTCGACCGATCTTTTGAACGGCGAGTTGGGGCTGGCCTCCCAAGTTTGGTGTTAGCAATGGCTACCAAGGAAAGCTCAGCGTTATTCCCATGCTTTGAGGATGAGTTTGTTCCCGAGTTGCCGGTGCAAGAAACGGACATGGAGCAGAACAGCTCCGAACTTATCGCCAGGGATATCGCTAGTTATCCAAAGCCAATTCAAGAGGAGGCATATCGTCGCGTTGAGTATGTACGCTGGTTCCGTAATCACCTTTCTGGCGGGTGGACTAAGAAAAACATCGAGCCGTTACTAGACCTTGCCGAAGAAGTTATTGGGAAGCCTGCTCCCAGCTGGCGTACGTTAGCCTCTTGGTGGCAAAGCTACAAACATGCAGGTTTCCAAATGCAGGCTTTGGTACCGAAGCATGCCAATAAGGGGAATTCCAAGCCTCGTACCACTTCTGCTGAGCAGCAGTTCTTCGACAGGGCTGTACAGCGTTATCTCACTCCTCAGCGTCCATCGGTTGCAGCTGCTTACGAATTCTATGAAAGCGTTATTCGCGCTGAAAACACTAAGCTTCTCGGCGATAGGGTCTCGCCAATTTCCTATCGAGCTTTTTTGGATAGGATCAATCGGCTACCGCCCTATGAGGTGATGAAGGCTCGGTACGGTAAGCATAGAGCAGACGTTGAGTTCGACGCAGTGCGTAGCCATATTCCGCCCGAGAGGGTTTTGGAGCGGGTTGAGATTGATCACACCCCGCTCGATATCATCTTACTGGATGACGAACTTCATATCCCGCTGGGTCGCGCCTTTCTAACCCTACTCGTAGACAGTTTCAGCAAGTGTGTCGTTGGCTTCCATATAGGTTATAAAGAGCCTTCGTATTACTCGGTAAAGATGGCATTGCTCAATGCGATGAGGCCAAAGGAGGAGATCTGCAAACGCTTCTCACAACTGAAAAACGACTGGCCTTGCCACGGTAAGATCGAAACGCTTGTCGTGGACAATGGTGCCGAGTTTTGGAGCAAAAGCTTGGAGCAAGCGTGTCTGGAAGTGGTCACGGATATCCAGTTCAATCCTGTAAAGCGGCCTTGGTTAAAGCCCTTGGTTGAGCGTATGTACCGGACTATCAATCAAAAGCTCCTTATCGATATTCCTGGCAAAACATTCTCAAACATCTTAGAGAAGGAAGACTACGATCCCGCGAAGGACGCAATTGTACGTTTCAGTACCTTTGTTGAGGTATTTCATCGCTGGATCATCGACGTCTACCACATGGATGCTGACAGTCGGTTAAAGGGGATCCCTTATTGGTCATGGCAGAAGTCCGTCGAGCGACTGCCGCCGCTTCCCCTGTCTGATGAGGATCAAAGAAAGTTAGAAATCGTGCTGGCGCAAAGCGACTACCGACATCACCGTCGTGGCGGGATCCACATCCACAATCTTCGCTATGACAGCGATGAGTTTGCAGCCTATCGAAAGTACAACACAGTGAATCGAGGGCGGGGCGAGCAGCCTACGTTGCTCGTAAAAACTAATCCCGACGATCTGTCCTCCATCCACGTTTACGTTGAGCAGTTGCAAGGCTATTTGTCCGTTCCATGTGTAGACCCCGTGGGATACACAAAAGGATTATCTCTGCAGCAACACAAGGTGAACTGCCGCCTACACAGGGAGTTCATCAAGGGGCAGTTGGATCTTGATAGCCTGGCGCAAGTGCGCATGGCACTCCATCAGCGTATCGAGCAAGAAGCAGAAGAGATAAAAGCGGGCAAACGCAGCGGAAAAGTGAAGCAGGCCGCAAAGCTCGCCCGTCAGCAAAATGTATCCAGTGCTGGTACTGGGACTGTCGTTCCCGAGCCGCTAGATGGTGCCCTCGTACCTGCTAAGGCAGTAGAGAGCGAACCAGCATTGCCAAGTCAGGACGAATGGGATGAGATGGTTTCCGAGTTAAAGCCCTATGAGTCCTCTTAGCGAAGAGCAAACTCAAAGGCTCGAAGCGTTTAAAAACTGCTTTGTAGAGCAGCCCATTGTCACTCAAATCTTCGCAGACTTTGATCGTCTTCGATTTAACCACCAACTGGGTGGCAGTCAGCAGTGCATGCTGGTGACAGGGGATACCGGTGTCGGTAAAACTGAGCTGACAAGGCACTATCTGAAGCGCGTGGTTCAAACGCAAAACGGTGGCTATGCGCATAAGCCAGTACTGCTCAGTCGGATCTCAAGCAACGCAAGCCTCGAATCAACTCTCATCGAACTGCACAAGGACTTGGGCCAAGCCTTTGCTGCGAGAAGGCAGGGTAAGAGCAAAGAGCAATCCCTGACTGAATCACTGGTTCGGCTTCTCTTTAAGTGCCGAACTGAACTGATCATACTTGATGAGTTTCACGAACTACTGGAGTTTCAGTCCAATGCGGCGCGTGCTGTCATTGCAAACCGGTTGAAGTTTATCAGTGAAAAGGCGGGTATCCCGATCGTTCTGGTTGGTATGCCCTGGGCTGCCAAAATTGCTGAAGAACCTCAGTGGGGGCGGCGGCTCATCAACCGAAGAGCAATCCCTTACTTTAAGCTTTCCGCGGAACCCAAGCATTACCTGCAGTTCCTTATGGGGTTGGCCACGCGCATGCCCTTCGAAATACCACCAAAGCTGGAGGAGCGTCATACGGCATATGCGCTGTTTGCAGCGTGTCGGGGGAGAATCAGTGTCCTCAAGGAGATTTTGTACGAAGCGGCCAAACTACCACTGATGGAACGGGCTAACACGTTAACCGTTGAGCATTTGGCGCAGACGTTCCGCATGTGGTGGCCTGATGTGGCGAACCCATTTGAACTCGGTGTTGATGAGATTCAGGCATCGGAGGCACTGGAATACTCCTATTACGATTTCGAAGCCCCGAAAGGAACGAACCCTATCATTGAGACAACCTTCACTCAGCTGATTTCGATTTCTCAGCTGCTCAGCAAGTCACCGACGCTAAAAGCACCTCGCAAGACTTGAAAGCTAAGAGGTCCTTAGTACACTTGTGGGGTTCGAACTAAGAGAATCTTAGCTACCAAAACTGTCCAGGTAGCTGAAGATTAATGGAAACCCCGATCCCGCTCAGGCTCAAGACTGCACGTAAAGCTGCAGGCTTAACTCAACAGCAGTTGGGAATGCGCCTGGGTATGGAACCTAATACGGCTAGTGCGCGGATGAACCAGTACGAGAAGGGAAAGCACACGCCCGACTACCAAACTATGCAGCGGATTGCCGCAGAGTTAGGCGTGCCAGTCGCGTACTTTTATTGCGAAGATGAACTGCTAGCACAGATTTTGTGTGCAGTTGCTAAGTGCTCGAAGGAAGAGCAAGAGCACTTGCTGAAATCACTGGTTAAGGCGTAGTCATCTCTACGGAGCTAAACATGGTAGCGGCTTTATATGCGAATGACTGGCAGCGAGCGCCCCGATCCGGCCGTTTAGAGGCTCAGCAGTAACGCCTAAAGCAACGGTGCGGATCATCCGATTGACTTTTCTTGTTATGCATTTGTGACACCTAGTAATTTTTTGAATTGTTTTACAGCGTCATGCAAGAAATCTAATACTACTTTGGCGGCTTCGATTTCTCTTTGGCTTGGCTTATACTCAGGTGTATCTGAGCTAGATGCACCCCAGTGTTCTTCATTACACTTGAACATAACCACGTTCAGCTGTGTGATAATCTCGCTAGGCATAATGTAGCTATATTAATTCTGAAAATTATCAAGTTCACTCAGCAGCCTTCCCATTGAAAACACTACGTCTGAATAAGCATCATTGGAATCATAGTCAGGACTTGACCATATTGTAGGCTGTAGATCACGATTAATCTTAGAAAGAGCCATTAGTGCCTCAATCTGTTTGTCGTGAATACTTTCTTGCTTACGTATCTCTGACTCCAACCTGACCATATCATATTCTGATTTTTTCCTCTGATTTTCAGAATGGAGATTGAAAAGGTGGGAGATAATCCCCCCAAGAATCGCAACCAAACCAGATGCAAGAGCGATTGCCGCTGGAGACTCATACCATGATCTATCTCCGTTGAATGCAGCTATGGCTTTTATAAGCTCTTGTTGGAAAATTAAGTCTAATTCCAATTTATTACTCCTGATGCATAACGCCCGCATTTGCGGCTGATTTGGAGCTCAGCGGAAAACCAGTCCGACAACATGCGCCTGTTATTTTCGTTGGCGATTCTTCTTTCTCCAACCGTTATTCTTAATTCCACTCTTGTGGGGCCATTTCAAAAGCTTTTTATAGATCTCATAATCGAACACCTCATCCATGTCCTTACCACCCTCGAAGTAGAACTCATCTTCTTCGATTCTTTCGCATATTCTGAGCAGCTCATCATTGATAATTGAAATAAACTGCTTTGCATCTTTTTGTTTGATTTTCCAAGGGGTTGAAACCCGACTATCTGTATCTATCTTACCTCTTGAGCGAGACAAGCCAACATAGATTGCATTTTGCTTTTTCTCTTCAAGCTTTCGACTTTGGATCAGAGAAATAAACTTTGGCGAATAATCATCTGTTTCTCTTGCCACAAAGTTCCACTGCTTTTTTGGATGCAAGTACAGAAGCTTTAGCCATTCTTGCTCAAACTCAGCATCAGGATATCCCTCATTAGTTTCCGATGACCATATATAGTGATCTACCCAGTTGGCCTTTGAGAACTCTTCCAAAGCCAAGACTGAAAGCTGAAGAGCACTTGGGTACGAGCCATTGTCATAGAGCAATACAGAGTCAAAATGAAGACGGATAGTATTCCTCAAAGACTCCGTAGCAATTTTATTCAGCTTGTACTTTGAGATTCCGTCTTCTTTCTTCACTGATACTCCGATTCAGAAACTAACGCTTCAAGCAGGGGCGCAACTTTGCTGCATCCCTTGGCTTGACTTGTTAGCACTTGTATCTCGCAAGTGCTCTATAATTTCACGACTAAAGGGCGCAAAGAAAGTGCCAAGAGTGGTATTGAGCTGCATTCGCAGGCCTGCATACTCTCCGCCACAATGTTCCTCTACGTAATTATTGATATATGACTCTGTTCCTTGCACCAGCAGGAAGCTAGCATCATGGCCATATGGCAGTACGATAGGTAAAAGACTTGATTGTGGATCAAGGTCTTTCACCCACATAGCGACAGTTGAGTTGGTTGAATATATTGATAGCGACTTTAAGTTAGCAGGCCTATTTCCTTTGCTTACAGCAGACACCATTAGTCGACTTGTCATATCAGGTGGCGATACGACTAAGCTGAGCTTTATCTCTATGTCTTCGGTGTTTAGCTTTCTTTGATTGTCAGCTAGCCAAAGTGAGGTAAATACAGCCGCAACAGCTCCGATTCCAGCGATCCAATTACCGACAACACCTAGTGCCGGAAACATAACATCAATCAGAGACCCTTTATCGTAGGATGTGCCGAAGCTAACTCCTATCGCGAAGCTAAGTAATGCTATCAATATTACTGCGACAGCCAGCAATATTTTCTTCTGACTTTGCCAAGTCACGAAATCTCCTTTTCGTAGTGCTAACAGTGTATTAATGCGAATTCCCATTAACAGGGTGAAACGGATAATTCGCATTAACACCGGTCAAAGTGAGACCACGCTAGCAAGTGATTTCTGTTCAATCAACGCTTTAGATGTCAATTGGTGGTGTTCGCAGGGTGAAACAGAGAATCCATCTGGTGAAAGTGCGCCTAGGCAGCGAACGGCCGCTGCTGGCGCCGATCCGGCCTGTCGAAAACCAGAGAGCATTGAACCGCTTGGTCACCGTGAGTGACTGGCAAGCCCCGGGGCAGATATCTATATAGGTGCTAACCTAAAGCTAAGTATATCTTAGTTCTGTGTCGCTATGGAGCTACTCGTTAGGCCAAAGCCCTTTATCGATGAGTCACTTGAAAGCTATCTACTCCGCTTGGCAGAGGAGAATGGCTTCGAGTCATATCGGGTGTTTAGCGCGGTGGTTCACGAGTGGCTGATGGAGCAGGACCATCGTGCTGCAGGGGCCTTTCCTCGCAGTCTCGGGTTGCTCAATGTCTATCATGCGAATCGCAGTAGTAGTCTGCGTGTTCGGGCTATCCAACTATTCCAGCAGTTGTCTCGCTCGCTGGAGCTTCCCCTGCTCAAGCTGGCCGTGATGCACTCCTCTGCAACATTCGGAAATCGCCGGGTGGCGGTGTTTCGTGATGGCATTGATATTCCACGCAGCTTTCTTCGCCAGCCTGGCATCCCTATCTGTCCTGAATGCTTGAACGAGCTGCCTTATGTGCGCCAGCACTGGCACCTCAAACCCTATGTTGCCTGTCATAAACACGGAATCGAATTGGTGAATCACTGTCCCGGTTGCGGTGGTCTTCTCGATTATCAGGAGAGTGAACTGATTACCCACTGTGAATGCGGTTTCGACCTGCGCTTTGCTGAGCGAAAGAATGCGAAACAAGAAGCGCTGGAACTGAGCATGTTGGCCGTAGGGGAGCCCATTGTGGGTAACAACAGCCCACTGGCAGTCACAGAGAACTTATCGGTACGTTACGGTGCGCTGCTTTGGTTTGAAGTCTTTACCGATACTTCGACGAACTCACCGGAAGCTATCGTCGATGTAGTGAGTTTTTTTGAAACCTGGCCGCAAGGGTTGATGGAAGAACTCGAACAAAGACGGCACAGAGCGGAACAGCGGTTGGTGAAAGGCTATCACCGGACGTTCTTTCGCGAGGTGTTTGGAGACCTGCTGCTGGATGCCAGAAATCTACCGATGCGCGACATTGGCCGGAATTTTGTCTTGAAGACGGTTGTCGACTATCTGGCTGAGTTGGTGCGAGCGAATCCTCTATCAAAGCAATCCAACATCGCTGATGTCCTGCTGAGTCTGGTGGAGGCCGCAGCTTTGCTTTCGAGTAACGTAGAAGCGGTTTATCGGCTGTATCAGGAAGGATTTCTATCAATGGCTATCAGACTCAAGGGAGGCACAAAGTTAGAGCCACAGACGCCAGCTTTTCGGCTGCGTGATGTCATGGAGCTTCGCGTGGCACGAATGCAATCTCAGAACGATGGCGGTGACCGCTATCTACCGGCCTGGTGATGTCGATGCATTTGGATGACCTGTTGGCGATTGAAAACCTTGAAGAGCGGGATAAGCAATTGCGCCGGGCCTTTTCACCAGCGACAGCGCTCGTGGAGGTTTCGGGCAGCGAGCTTAAGGCTCTGACAATCATGTGTAACCTGAGTTTCAAACGAGCTGATGTACCGGATCTACTGTCTGTCGCCCACGCCAAACAAGCCCTTTACGATCCAGTTCACTTTGAGCGTTGCCTCAATGAAGTTAGGTGGTTTCACAGCCATAATCTGAAGTATCCGGATCCCCGAGTGAGCCACCAACGTCTAATCCTGCCACTGCCCCAACCTGTGCCCGGAGTGATCACTTCGTCCGCGGAACCGGCGCTCTTGGGGTGGTCTCACAACAGCACGGAGGTCAACCGTGCCCGGTTGTTCAGTGCTGCCTTCCTGTTGGACGGGGAGGAAACGTGTCTGGCACGACAAGTAATTTCTTCTCCATCAAAGTGGCTGCCTAAATTAGCACAGCGATCTTTGCCACGAGAAGCATGCAAGCAACTGAGGCAAAGGCTGTTCGAGTTTTTGGAGCAGTCAACGATTCCAGAAGAGATCAGCCCATACAGTAAGCAGATCAGAGTCTTCGATGGTTGGGGTTATTGCTCGGTAACGCCGGTGGTCAGCCACAGCTTGCTAAGCAAGATCCAGCAGTTGGCCAATGGCCGCCAGTTAAGGGCGACCACCATAGAGCATGCCCATCCCGCATCGGTCAGCGATCTGGTTGCCAGCCAAGGAGGACGGATTCGAGCACTGTTTTATCCTCCTCCGGTTTATGTACCGAAGGTTTATGGGTTAGCTAGTGCCAGAAGCAGAAAAACAATGCAGGGGCGAACCGTGTTTGATCTTAAGGCATTGAGCAGCAGACATTTTGTTTTGGCATTGGATCAACTGGTCGGAAACCGAGGATTCCAGACTCTTCGGGAGCGAAGAAAGGCTCGAGTGGCATCGCTACGAATTATCCGACGCAGTCTGGCCCAGTGGCTGAGTCCTATGCTGGAATGGCGTGATGACCTAGAAAAGCGTGGTCTTAAGTTGAACTTGTCAGGCGGTTTGGAAAGGGACTTGTTGGTGATGCCAAGAGAGTCGTTGGCTGAAATCTTGCTCTCGCTGTTGAACCGCCTACAGGTTGAGCTGGGGCAATCTCGGCATGGCAAAATCTATGCCTATCACCCCGAACTGATGCTGCCACTAAAGAATCAGCTGAGATGGCTGCTCAATGAGTTAGCAAAAGAGGATGAGGCCATTACCGAAGAGTCGACATCGCTTAGCTATCTGCACCTCTCAGGACTTCGTGTTTTTGACGCCCAAGCGTTGAGTAACCCCTACCTGGTTGGGATCCCTTCACTGTCTGCGCTATGGGGGCTAGCGCATCAATACCAGCGAAAATTAACTGAACTGTTGGGGCGGCAGATTCAGATTGCAGGAACGGCTTGGCATATCGCTCAGTACAACCTTAATGACGCGAAAAAGCTTCCAGAAGCTCGATCTCCGCGCAAGGCGGCTATACCGTCAGAGATAAAGCGTCCTGGTATCCTGGACAACAAGCTCTGCGACATGACCATGGAGTTAGTCTTTAAACTGGTGTCAGCAGAGGGTGAAGCGCCGCTTTCACAGGAAGAGCTCAACCTAGCCCAAGCTGCATTCCCATCTTGTTTTGCTGGTGGCTGTCTGCAGCCTCCCTGCCTTTATGAGCATACCCAGTGGTGCAAACTGCACACGTCGTCTCAAGAGCTGTTTGATGACCTTAAGCGCCTTCCTACAGGAGGTATCTGGGTTTATCCCACAGAAACGGGTGTTACTGCCCTGGATGAGTTACCTCAGCTTCTAGCGGTAAAGCCGAACTATCGTCCAGCATCGGTGGGTTTTGTGGCGCTTGAGGATCCTCAATACCGAGTTGGCAGTTTGGAGCGGACACATTGCTATGCAGAGCCTGCCATAGGAGTGGTGAATTGCTTAGGGCCAATTGAGGTGCGGCTCGCTGGGCTGAAGTCTTTTCTTGAAAATGCTTTCTGGCAAATGGAAGTGGACAGGAGAGCTATGCTTTTGCACAAAGCCAGTCTGCTGGAGCCGTTTTATGGAGTTAGGCCGACACCTTAATTACACTCGTTCGTTGTCCCCGGGCAAAGCGGTTTTTTTCTACCAAACCCAAGATAGCGATTTTGTACCCCTTCCCGTTGAAGTGAACAAGATCAACGGGCAAAAGGGTAATTTCTCAGAAGGCTATGACGCACGTTTCCGGGCCAAGAAGACCGAAACCAAAGACTTGGCCTACGGCAACCCCCATACCATCGAATCGTGCTATGTCCCACCCATGGTCGAGGAACTGCTTTGCCGTTTCTCCCTGCGTGTCGAAGCCAACTCTCTCGCCCCAAACAAGAGCGATAGTCTGAGGACTCATCGATGGCTCATGAAGTTGGCCAGTGGCTACAAACAAGCTGGAGGCTACCAGGAGTTGGCTAGGCGATATGCTAGAAACATCCTGATGGGCTCTTGGCTTTGGCGTAATCAGCAGACCATGGGGACAGAGGTAGAGGTGATAACGGCCAACGGGGGCCTTTATCGGATAGGCGATGCGCGGCAACTCGATTGGCAATCCCAATGGCCGGACCCGGAGGATGCAGTCCTTGCAGCCCTCACCGACGAGCTATCCCAGGCATTGAGCGATCCCAAGCAGTACTGGTTTGCCACGATTACCGCGAAGATGAAAATAGCTTTTTGCCAAGAGGTCCATCCCAGTCAGGACTTCACCGGAAGTGTTGAGCAAGGAGTGCCTTCAAGACAACTGGCGAAAGTGCAATGTGGTGATGGGCGTATCGCTGCGAGTTTTCATGCGGAGAAAGTTGGCGCCGCATTACAGATGATTGATGACTGGTGGGATGAAGAGGCTGATATGCCACTTCGGGTGCACGAGTATGGCGCCAACAAGCGTGCTCTAGTTGCGCTCCGTCATCCGACTACGGGACGAGACTTCTACCAACACTTGAGGCGTACCGCTTATTACATCCGAAGGCTGCGAAGCTGTAAGAAAAGTGATGGTAGTGATATCCCTGACGAAATTCATTACCTCATGTCTGTGCTGCTCAAAGGTGGCCTCTTTCAGCAAGGGAGAACCTAGATGGAGAAGAGGTACTTCTTCGCTATTCGCTATGTACCCATGCATGTAGATGCTGGATTGTTGGCTGGGCGCTGTATCTCGATTCTTCACGGCTTCTTGTGCCGTCACAGGGTGGAGGGTATAGGCGTGAGCTTTCCTGATTGGACAGAAGCCTCGCTGGGCAACTCGATTGCTTTCGTCAGTACTGACATCACTTTGTTGGAACAGCTCTGCCAGCAAAGCTATTTCGAGATGATGGTCAATGACCGACTCTTTGAGCGTACCGGCATTCAACTGGTGCCTAAAAGGTGCCGGGAGGTTCGTTTTAAGCGTAACCAGAGCATTGCGAAATGTTTCCCTGGCGAGAAACGACGAAGACTGGAGCGCGCAAAACGCCGTGCCGAAGCTAGGGGCGAAGTCTTTCGACCAGTTACTGGGAACAAAGAGCGTCAGTTGGAACCATTCCACAGTGTTCTGATACACAGCAAAAGCAGCGGTCAGCAATACCTTCTCCATATCCAGAAGGAACTGGAGCCCGGTGAGTTATCCGATAGCTTCTGCCGCTATGGTTTTGCTACCAATCTAAAGCACCTTGGCACACACCCGGAACTGTGGGGCAGCGATACCCTTTTTTCTGATGAGATTCCAGAAACTAGGCAATCAAGGACAAGGTGAGCAAGTCGAAATCAAAGGAAAGCCAGTTAGGGCGTTACTCTTCACGCTATGCTTAACAAAGAACTGCCGAATAGGCAGCTGAGAAATACTACTCATCAATCGATCCATCGCTACGCCAGTGAACTGCCGCATAGGCAGCTGAGATAAGGCCCAGAAGTAAGCATCCATAACGAGGAACCTGTTTCTGCCGAAGAGGCAGATCGATACACAAAGCCCCCGGCGAACGCCGGGGGCTTTTCACATCTGGCCATTGTGAATAGGAGCCTGCCGGAGCGCCAAACCCGATTGAATGCCATACAGCTCTCTGACTGGCTCAATGGACTGTTTTCAGATGCTGAACAAGCGGCCTAGGGCCAGTTGAGTCTGAGTAAACCGATTGAACATAACCTCTCATTGTGTGCCGTAAGGGCTTTGAGTAGGTATCAGCTACTCGTTGAAGGGAAGAGCAAAAAGCAAGCATTTTCATGAGCTGTCGCACTGCCAATTGGATAAGCAAGCCACATTGAGTACTTTGGAGTGCTATTGATGTTTTTGGCCTCTTGGAGTAAAATTGCAATGCTCTTTAGCGTAGGACGATTTCGTCTAGTCGGGTGATTAGCCAGACTCTAATTTATTGAACGGGTTTAAATGCGTGGTGTACGCTGTAGTGGTCAACTAAATCCGGACACCTGTTTAGACCGATTCTCGGCTTCCGCAGGCGGCACCCCATCATTGTGTTGATGGGGCCGTTGCCAGTTGTAGTAATCCATCAGGTATGCGGCGATGTCCCGTTTGGCTTCACAAGCGCTCATATAACCAGTTGATGGGACCCATTCTGTTTTAAGACTCCGGAAGAGCCATTCCATAGGAGCATTATCCCAGCAGTTGCCACGCCGACTCATACTTTGTGTCATTCGATAGCGCCAGAGACGCTGCCTGAACTTCCGGCTGGCGTACTGGCTGCCTTGGTCTGAGTGAAACATCACGCCATTGGGGCGGGCTCGCTGTTGATAGGCCATATCCAGAGCTTTAACCGCCAAGTCTGCATCAGGCTTTTCTGACATAGCCCAGCCCACTGTTCGACGCGTATGAAGGTCGATGACCGCAGCCAAGTAATGCCAACGACCACCGGCCCAAATATAGGTAATGTCGCCGCACCAAACCTGGTTGGCCTCAGCCACATCGAATTCCCTCGCCAATCGATTAGGGATATCCGGCCGTTCTGCCAGTGCCGTTTTGTATGCATGAGAGCCAGGCTGCTTGGATGTCAGCCCGGCTTCCTTCATCAGACTACGAACCTTGAAGCGACCAATCTTGTGGCCCAACTCCCGCATCATATACATCAATGCTCGGCTGCCTACAGAACCACGACTTTCTTTGAAAAGGCGCCGTAGCTCGCTTCGAAGCTTGAGGCGTTCAGGGTCAACATGGCGCGTTCTGGCCTTGTACTCGTAGAAACAGGATGTAGGGATATCGAAGGCGGTGCAGACCAGTTCAGTGGTTTCATGCTCTCTCAACCGGTTTATCAGAGCGTACGTTCGAGTTCGTCCGCCATTAAGAGAGCTGTGGCCTTTTTTAGAACCGCTTTTTCACGTTCAAGCCGGTTGATGCGGGCTTCGAGTTCTTGGATTTTCTGCTGCTCCGGCGTCAGCGCTTTGCTGCTCGGTGTGCTTCGACCTCGCTCAGCTTGAAGTTGGCTGACCCAGCGGCGAAGTACCGTCTCACCGACGTCTAATGAGCGGCTGGCTTCAGCAATCGAATAACCCTGATCGAGAACCAGACATGCGGCTTCCAGTTTGAACTCCGCAGTGAATGAGCGACGCTTTCTTGTCATTGAACACCTCTTGTTGCGGTGGCGACTTTACCACCTAAAGCGGTGATCCGGGATCATTAGGCCACTACAAAGACCGCCAGTAGTGAGCGGGTGATCCCTATCCATAGTCAGTTGATTAAGGCAGGGGGCTATTCACCGACTTTGCTGTGATTGATAAAAGCATACGTCGTTTCATCAAAGCAGGGACGGTGAGGGTTAGGGACTAGACTGAGTAAGTGGGGTTTGTGCTGTACACGGGAGTGAATTATGCCGTGGGTTAATGGCGAGCGTGTGTTTCAGCGCGATGGTCTGAGCTGCGTCTGGGGGGCTGTTTGCCGTTATAACAGGCGCATTCAGGGGCCAGGCCTGCGGCCATCATGAATACCGGCGGTAACAAGTCAACCTGGGTGAAACGAGGTCACGCGACTCAGCTGCCGAAAGCGCACATCGATTGGGTCACTTATCCGGTCACGCGTTTCGTTAAGCTCGAAGCCTCCGCAGGTTTGGTTCTGTTCTTTTCGACGTTGCTCGCTTTGGCGCTCGCCAACTCTGTCTGGCGTGAGCCATTCGCCGCCGTGTGGCATACCTCAGTTGGGATCAAGTTCGGCACCCTGGTGTTTGAACGGTCGCTGCATGGCTGGGTGAACGATGCTGCGATGACCCTGTTCTTCTTCTTAATCGCGTTAGAGCTCAAGCGTGAGCTGGTGCTCGGTGAGTTACGTCGCCCGCGCCTGGCCATGTTGTCGATCAGTGCCGCTCTGGGTGGCATGTTGTTCCCCGCATTTATCTATCTGCTGTTGCAGTTTGGCGAACCCGGCCAGCATGGCTGGGGCACCGTGATGGCAACGGACACGGCGTTCGTGATCGGTTGCTTGGCGCTGCTGGGTCGGCGCATTCCGAAAAGTTTGCGGCTATTCATGCTGTCGCTCGCCGTCGTCGATGACATTGGGGCCATTTTGGTGGTGGCGATCGGTTATGGATCTGAGATCCATTGGCTCCCTATCGGACTAGCGGTGCTGGGTTTGGTGTTGATCCGGCTCATCGGTTTTCTCGGGGTGCGCAGCATTCCCCTGTTTTTTCTGTCCGGCGGATTGGTCTGGCTGGCGGTCGATGCGTCCGGTATTCACCCGACCGTCACGGGGGTGGTGCTCGGTTTGATGACCCCCACCAGTAAATGGGTCACCGATGAGCGTCTGCATACCATCATGGACTGCGTGGTGGCTTATCCGCCGGGCGATCATTGGAGCGGGGATACGCCCGGTCGCCGGGTGTTAAAAACCGCGGAAGCGGCGGCGCGCGAAGCACTCTCTCCGGTCGAGCGGTTGGAAATGTTGCTGCACCCCTGGATCGGTTTTGTGGTGCTACCTCTGTTTGCCCTGGCCAATGCGGGGGTGCAACTGTCTGATACGCCGTTCACGCCGTCATTGATGATGGCGGTCTTCCTGGGTTTGGTGTTCGGCAAGCCGGTCGGAATTCTTCTGTTTAGCTGGTTGGCGGTGACTTTGCGCATTGCGGCTTTGCCACCGGATCTCAGTTGGCGGTTGATCCTCGGTGGCGGAGCGTTAGCCGGCATTGGTTTCACCATGGCCCTGTTTATCGGCGAGCTGGCGTATAGCCCGGAGCAGATCAACGCCGTGAAACTGTCCATTCTGCTCGCCTCGGTTGTGTCTGCGCTGTTTGGCCTGATCTTGTTGCGTCATTTCACCCCGTCTTCGGTTGAGCGAACTGAGTACCCAACGGGCGCAGAGCAGACTTCCCTTGAGCGACGATCCATAGAGGGCAAAGATCATGAGGTCTAAACAAGCACTGCAATGGCGCCAACGCTATTTGACCGAGCACGCCAGTGACGGTGAAACATGGCGTTATTGGTCGTTGCCGAAGCTGGCGCAGGATCACCACTTCTCGCTCGAACAGCAACCGTTTATCGTGCGGCTGTTTTTGGAAAACGTCATGAGACATGGCCCGGGGGATCACGGCCAAGCCAAGATCATCCAGCAGCTCAGCGCGAGCAACGCATCACAGGCGTTTGAGTTTTCGTTTTTCCCCAGCCGGGTGCTGATGCAGGACTATACCGGTGTGCCGGCGATCGTCGATCTGGCGGCGATGCGTGATGCGGTGCACGCCAAAGGGGGCGATGCCAAACGGATCAATCCGCTGTGTCCGGTCGATCTGGTGATCGATCACTCGGTGATCGTGGATAGGGCCGGCACCGCCGACGCGCTCTCTTTCAACCGGCAGCGGGAGATGGAGCGCAACCGTGAGCGCTATCAGTTCTTAAAGTGGGCGCAAGGCGCTTTTGACAACCTGACCGTGGTGCCGCCGGGCCGGGGCATTTGCCATCAGGTGAATCTCGAGTATCTGGCTCAGGTGGTGCGCCAGGCGGATGGCGTCCTGTCTCCGGATACGCTGGTGGGCACCGACAGCCATACCACGATGATCAACGGCCTGGGGGTGCTCGGCTGGGGCGTTGGCGGGATCGAGGCCGAAGCGGTGATGCTCGGCCAACCCTTGAGCCTCAATGCGCCCAGGGTGGTTGGGGTGAATTTGCTGGGGGCGCTGTCGCCGGGCCTGACCGCCACCGACTTGGTGCTGACCCTGACCGAGTTACTGAGAAACCACGGTGTGGTAGGCAAGTACGTTGAGTTTTACGGCGCGGGCTTGGCCCATTTGAGTGTGGCGGACCGTGCCACCATCGCCAATATGGCGCCTGAGTATGGCGCCACCTGCGCGCTGTTCCCCATAGATGATCAGGTCATCGAGTATCTCACCTTGACCCACCGCCCCGCCGAGCTGGTGAAGCGGGTACACGATTATGCCCGCGTTCAGGGCTTGTTCTATCAACCGGGTGAGCAGGCCAGTGCGGTGATCTACAGCGAGAGCCTGACGGTTGATCTTGGCGGGATCGTCCCCTGTGTCGCCGGGCCAAAGCGGCCACAAGACCGATTGCCGTTAGCGGCGATCAAGCAGAAGACCCTGGATGAGCTCGCCTTGGCGGGCGAGCACTCGCGCCAAGGTGGGGACGACGTGGCGCTGCGCGATGGCGATCTGGTGATCGCCGCCATCACCTCCTGCACCAACACCTCCAATCCGCAGGTGATGGTGCTGGCGGGGCTATTGGCCAAGGCGGCAGTGGCGAGAGGCATGAGGGTCAAACCCCACGTCAAAACCTCGTTGGCGCCCGGCTCTCAGGTGGTGGCGCGCTATCTGGATCAGTCCGGCCTGCAGGGGTATTTGGATCAGCTAGGTTTTCAGCGGGTGGGATTTGGCTGTACTACCTGCATCGGCAACTCCGGGCCACTCAACGATGGACTGGAAGCGGTGATCGCGCAGGGCAAGCTGCAGGTGTGTGGCGTGCTGTCCGGCAACCGCAATTTTGAAGGGCGCATTCATCCCTTTGTGCGCTTGAACTGGCTGGCCTCGCCGCCGCTGGTGGTGGCGTTTGCTCTGGTGGGCCATACCCGCATCGATTTGGACACTGAGCCGCTGGGCACGGATCGCGATGGCAATGCGGTGTTCCTGCGCGACTTGTGGCCCGATAGCGCCGAGGTTGCGGCGGTGCTGGCGCGGATCAACCGTGAACTGTACGGCCAGTCCTATGCAGACATGAGCATCGGTGACGACACTTGGGAGGGACTCAAGATCGACAACGCGGTGTGCTATCCCTGGCAAGCGGGATCCACCTACATCCGCCAGGCCCCGTTTGTGGCTTGCAGTGCGAGCCCCGAGCCGATAGTGGATGGCCGAATACTGGCTATTTTGGGTGATTCCATTACCACGGATCACATCTCGCCGGCGGGTCAGATCGATCCGCAGACGCCGGCGGGCGATTATCTGCTGAGTCAGGGGGTGAAGACCGAGGCCTTTAACAGTTACGGCGCGCGTCGTGGCAATCACGAAGTGATGGTGCGCGGCACCTTTGCCAATCGGCGCTTAAAGAACCGTTTGGTCGATCCGATGGAAGGGGGCTTCACCTGCATTTGGAACCCGCCGGGCGGATCGGTCCGGCAGGAAGGGCAAGCGGCGGCGCCGACAGCGCCGGTGTCGATCTATCAGGCCAGTCAGCACTATCTCGCCCATCACGTGCCGCTGGTGATCATTGCCGGTAAGGAGTACGGCACCGGATCAAGCCGCGACTGGGCAGCGAAAGGGTGTCTGCTGTTGAACATCAAGGCGGTGATCGCACGCTCCTTTGAGCGGATCCATCGCAGCAATCTGGTGGGGATGGGGATCATGCCCTTGCTGTTACCCGCCGATCTCGATCTGGATGCACTGCAGCTCAGGGGCGATGAGAGGATCAGCATACCCGCGCCATCGGCCAAGGGGTTTGAAGCGCTGGTACCACGGCAGATCCTCTCCCTGCAGATCACTGCGGCCCCTCCATCGCCGCTTGAACCGGCGGCAGTACAAAGGATCCCGGTGACGCTGGCGATCGACAATGAGCGCGAGCTGGCGTATTTCTTCGCTGGGGGGATCATGCCCTATGTGGCCGATCAATTCTGTTCGCCCGATCGGGGGCGGGGATGAAAAAGCGCCACCAGCATGGCGCTGGCCCGAAAAAGGCACAGGCCGCAGAGATCCCGCCGCCCCAGAGCAACGCGCAGCCAGCGGAAGGCGAAGTCCTGTGGGGCAAGCAGACGCAAGCGTCGCTGCGCTATTTCAATATCGGCGAACACAGATTCAGTCCGCGTTTTATTGCCGTGTTGGTCACCATTAAGCGAGCCTGTGCGCTGGTCAACCGCCAGCATCAACGGCTAACGGCCAGGCAGTGTGATGCCATCGTGCTGGCCTGTGAGGCCATATTGGCGGGCGATCATGAGGCCCAATTTCCCCTGCGCATATGGCAAACCGGCTCCGGCACGCAAACCAACATGAACGTCAATGAGGTCATCGCCTCACTGGCCAACGGCTATTTGGCGGACAGTGGCCAGGGCAGGGCTCAGCCACTGCGACAGCCCATTCACCCCAATGATCACGTCAACCGATCGCAGTCCTCCAACGATCTGTTTCCCAGTGCCATGCATATCCTGGTGGCCACCGAAACCCGGCAACGACTGCTGCCTGCGCTGGCCCACATGGAGCGGGTCCTGGCGCAAAAACAGGCTGAGTTTCACGCGATCTATACGGTCGGGCGCACCCACTTGATGGATGCCATGCCTATCCGTGCCGGATCGATACTCTCGGCCTACCTCAGCCAGTTAACCGCGGCGAGAAAGGCCATTGAGCAGAGTCTGGAGGCGGTGTATCCACTGGCGCTGGGGGGCACGGCGGTGGGCTCTGGGGCCAATGCGCCGGCGCAATTCGGTCAGCAGGTGATCGCACGGTTGGCCGAGCATTATCGGTTACCCTTTCGCCAACACCCCAATTTGTACGCGGCGGTATCGAGTGAGGATGCACTGCTGCGTTACAGCGCGGCGTTAAAGCAGTTGGCGGCCAGCCTGCAAAAAATGGCGAACGATTTTCGATTGCTGGGCAGTGGGCCACGTTGCGGTTTCAATGAGTGGCACTTGCCCGCCAATGAGCCGGGCAGCTCTATCATGCCGGGCAAGGTGAACCCGACCCAATGTGAGGCGCTGAGCATGGTGTGCCTGCAGATCGTCGGCAACGACCTGACCGTCGCATTAGCCGTTTCCAGCGGACAGTTGCAACTTAATACCTACCGGCCGGTGATCCTGCATAACCTGTTGGAGAGCGTCGATTTGCTGTCTGATGCAATGAACGCCTTTAGCGAGCACTGCATTGCAGAGCTGACCCTCAACCAAGCGCAGATCGACATAAACATGCGCAATAATCTATCGCTGATCACCCTGCTTACCCCCGAACTTGGCTATGACGTGGCCACCGAAATCGCTCGTACCGCACAACAGAAAAACCTCCCGTTATCGGCAGCGGCTGAGATCTTAGGGTTATACACCCAAGCGCAATTTGAAACGATGCTATCAGAGCGTTTGGCTCGGCACTTTTCGACGATAAAGTGAGTGCGATGGGGCGTTGTGAATGGGATGGAGTTCAATCTGGGCGGTGTGGAGAAATGTGGTCCGTGTGCCCGTTGTGGATGAAAGCTTGAGGCGACAAACCGGTCTGAACGGGTGTCCGATTCATTAATTGACCACGATAACGATCCAAAGCCGCAAACGAGTGCGGCTTGGACTTACGGATTGATGTCAATCTGGATTCTGCGTGCTGCAGTTCGAGCTTCGAATCAACACCGTCGACAAGTTTCAAACCAGGCCAACTCATCCAAAGGTATCATGGATGACTCTGTTCAAGCCGGGTGCCTGGCGGCGCTCGGGTGCTTGCACCACCTCATAAAGGGTGGATTTGAGCCACATTACCAGAGGATGTTCTGCTTGCTCGGCGGGATTGGCGCACACAACATCCAGTATGGGAAGTGGTTCATCAGCCAGATCGAGGCTAAGGGGCGATAGGCCCTCGGGCCTGTTGCCGATCAGTTTTGCGGAACTGGCCAGCAACAGTGGCTGGGTCGTGGCCACCTGCATTGCCAGGGTGATGCTGTCCGTCTTCATTCGAATTCGTGGGCTGAAACCCGACCAGAAGAAAGGGGTTTCTGGCCCTTGCCAGGGGGAGGAGAGAGCGACAAATTCAGATCTCTCCAACTGCTCGATACCAACGGGCTGTTGCTCATGCAGGTAATGCGAACGGTTTGCCAATACCACCAGTTCATCCTGAAACAGGCGCGTTTGGGCGATTACTGCCGGTAGATCCGGCTGGTAGTAGTGCACGCCCATCACCACTCTGCCATCAAGCAGATTGTCGATGGCTTGTCCGTCCCACTCTTTCAGTTCCCAGGCCACTTTAGGAGCGCGGGAGGAGAGGGTTTCAAGCAGTGGCTCACCAAAGGCGAGGCCTATTTGACTGTTCATATACAGGCAAAGGCTGCCGTTCAGGTTAGCCGGTTTGAACTCTTCTTGGCTGGCCAAGATGTATTGAAATCGATCGATGAGTGCCGGCAATTCCGTCGCCAAAGTCAGCATAACGGGCGTTGGCATCAACGTGTTCGCCTGACGCACAAACAGAGGATCGTCCATGGTATTTCGGCACTTAGCTAATATTCGAGCGACGGCTGACTGCGACAAACTCAACTGTGTGGCGGTGTTGTAGGTATTTCGTGTCTGAAAGAGGCTGAGCAGCACCTTCATGGCACGCAGATCCAAGTTTTGCATGTTTCTTAATCCTGTCGGTTTATCACCCCTGCCGTTGACCAAAGGCTACGAAGTGCCCTTCGACCTGGGCAGGATGAGAAAATGGCCAGCGTTTGCTGGCCATTGATGGGGGTCAGGTGATCAGAAGCGCCAGTCGAAGCCAACGGAGATCTTGGTGTCTTCACTGCGCACGTGGCCCATATTGCCTTGCAGGTCACTGACGTTATCCACCTTCAGGTTGGTGTACTTGGCTTCAAGGTAGATGTTGAACACCGCATCGCCGATCTGGGTGCGAGTCCCCTGCAACAGCACCAAGTCGACCATGGACAGATCCGCGCCGCCGTAGCTGGAGCCACCAAAGGCCTGAAACACGGTGTAGTGGGTATCATTCCACGGATGCAGACCGTACAAGTTAACGGATGCCATGTGTGCATCGTCTCCCCCCAGCATCTGCTTAACGCTTCCGCCATTCATAGACAGCGCATTAAGGCCGGTTCCAGTACTGTAATCCCCCATTTGACCAGCGAACTGGTTATTGATGATGCCAGCAATCTTGTTGGTATCGATGTCTACGTAGGAATAGTTCACCGAGGGGAAGAACAGGGTAGTCCCATTGGTGGCCGTCAGTGGCAACATGTAACCCGCGGTGTAGAAGTCCATTACCTCAGTCAGGTTCACATCGGCATAAACACCACCAAAGCGCTCGTCAAAGTTTGCCAGGCGGAAGCGGAAGTCCTCGGACTGGGTAAAATACTCGGCGATTAAGATGGTTTGAGTGTCGTACTCACCGTTGCCGTAGAGGTTGTTAAAACCGCCACCGGCCACCACTTTGATTTCACCGCGGTGGTCAGTTGCAATACCACCACGCCAGGCGGTGTTACGGGGATCCGCATCGTGTACCTCTTCGGCTACGACTGCGGAAGAAACGCCGACAAACAGAGTGGAAGCGATACCCAGAGCAGCAAATACATTGGACTTTTTCATCATTTCACCTTTAAAAAGTTAGGGAGTCATCTCCTGAATTCGGGAGCATTATTGACTCGAAAGGCGACTTGAGAAATGGACTGTATCGACTAGCTCCAAGTCTATATTCGACTTGGTTGCCGCTGGATTAATCGATACCGCTACGAGGCGGATTTAGAAGCGATTTCTTGGCGCAAGCGGCGAAACCATCAGCGGTGCGGCCAATAGAAAAGAAAGGGAGATGTTGCGCCAAGCCGCTGTTGGTATTGAACAGCGTGGCAACCAGAGCGATAAGGCGTACGCCGAAGCTTCAACAGCAGAGCCTGGCGAAGCGCTGTGATTGCCCGATATTGGGGAGCCGCCCCGGACAATGCTTTACAGCACCAGACCGGAGGCAGGCATCAGACTCGGGTGGACAGCCCAGCAGCCCATGGCATGGTGACATGGCCGGTCAGACGGCTCAGCTCATTTGAAATTAATTTTGAAAGCGTCAGAGGCGGTTTCAGCGATCGCTTTTTTAAACCAACGGATCAGCGGTTTGTCGCGATTTTTACGGGCATAAGACAGCACCACTCTTGAATCCGGAGCGGATTTTGGGTCAATAGTGAAGTTGATTGGCTTTAGGTGCGTGTGGGGGTAGCGTGCGACGTGTAGCGAAGTGAGCAGGAGTAAGCCGTCGTTCTCTGCGACCTGAATACCCAGCATAATGCTGTCTGTCTGAAGCTGAATTCTGGCCTTTACACCAAGCTCTTGAAGCATCGCATCGGTGTAGAGGTTTCTTTCGTCGATATAGGGTATGGCTAAGGAGACAAATTCGTACTGTTGCAGGTCGTCAATGCTGACCTGCTCCAAATCATGCAGTGGATGATCTTCGTGGGCCAGAATGCACAACTCGTCATCAGTCAGTGTTTCCTGAATGATCGAATTTGGCAGCGCAGGGCTGAAGTAATTGACCCCAATAACCGCTCTGTCATCCAGCATTTGCTCTACGGAGGTGTGATCCCAGCCTTTGATATACCAAGAAGCATTGGGCGCATCACGGGACAGGATCTTGAACAGTCGCTCACCATAGATCAGCTGGGTTTGCCGATTTAGGTATATCTGGTAGTGGCCTGAGAGTTTCTTTGGATCAAACTCGCTGCGGGTCGCGACAACTTCTTCAATGCCATTGAGCAACTCCGGCAACATCTCCACCAGGGCGTCGGTAAATGCCGTGGGGCTAAGCTGGTTGCCGGTACGAATGAACAGCGGCTCATTAAAGGACTGACGGCATTTCGCCAGGATGCGGGCAACGGCGGATTGCGACAAATCCAACTGCTCGGCGGTGACATAGGTGTTGCGAGTCTTGTAGAGGTTCAGCAACACCTTAATTGAGCGAAAGTCTAAATTGTCCATCCGGTTCTGGCTCTCCTGGGGCTTGAGGCCGACCTTGGGGGGGCGACCTCGTAGGGGCCAGAATAGCAAACATTCCATAACCGGGTAAGCGTGTGCAACCTGCGGCCCATTCATCGTCTTGAACCCGCTTAGCTGCCCGGAACACCCCAACCCGGTATCAGCGCCAGGGGGGCATTCAGTTGCGCCTCAACTGTGTTCACAGGTAAGGCCCAAGAGGTGCCGCTTACAGCGCCCCGAGGTAACTTTTGATGCTTTGAAGCCGCACCGTTGCACCACCAATGATGTCGATAAAGCCCAGAATACTGTGGGGCTTGTCAGCGCTGATCCAGCCGCCACCGGTCGCACCGATCGGCATGTCATAGCCCTCCGGCGCTTCAAACTCCAGAATGACGGTTCGACCCACCGCCAACGAACCCAGAGCGATGTGATTCCGGACTGCTTGCTCCTGAGGTAGCAGGCTGCCTTGAGACTCACCCGTGGCCTTAACAATGCTATGCACACGGGCGCGGAACACTTCACCGGGGTAAGCGTCGACGTAAAACTCCGCAAATTGGCCGGGCCTGAGGTTGCGGTAAGCCTGATCCGGAACGCGCATCTCCACGAACTTTCGCGAGGTATCCCAAAGGTGCAACGCACCAATACGTGAGCCCTCGGCGATATACACGTGGGTTATCATCCCGTCGTGCGGGGCGCGAATGGTCAGTTGTTCCAGTTCAAAGCGGGCGACGCTAAGCTCGGCATCAGCGTGTGCGACCTGGGTCTCTGCCCCGGCCAGTTCGGCGATGGCTATGGCGAATTGCTCGCGAGCGTCGCGCAGCTCCCCTCGACTGACGTGATGCTCCATCGACAACAGTTCGGATAACCGGCGCTGTGCCTGATCTCTGGACACAGTGCGTGCCTCAACGGAGGCCTTGGCGGCCGCCAGTTTGGCCTCGGCGGTGGCCACCCGTCCCTGTGACGCGGTGTCATCGAGGGTATAAAGGATCTCGCCCTTTTTAACCTCCTGGTTGTGGCCCACATGGATCTTTTGGATCTGATGTCCGATGGCCGGCGACAGCACCGAGTGGGGGGCCTTGATCTGGGTAGAGTCCGTCAGATCGGACGGTGACCAGAGTCGGTGACCAAAAAACAGTGCCGCTGTCAGCAATACGCCGCCCAGAGTGGCAATGAAATAGTTGCGGGGCCGTCGTGCCACAATGCCAAATTTGAACATCAGCCAGCACAACAGAATGTAGGGGATCAGCAGCTCTTTCATTTTTATGCCTCCTCTTGGGGCTGGGGGATTTCGGCTTGTTGAGGCAGGCCTAACCAATGACGCACCGCCGTCCAGTCGGTGACCAGACAGAGCACAGCGGCGATCCACAGGGGCTTGTAAAACAAACCAAAGATGCACATCCAGAACACCAGTTTGGCCTGGCTGATGCCGCGCTCTTTGGCGATCATCTTGGGCAGGCTGTGCAGTTTCCAAAGCTTGGCTGCAACGTAGCCAAGGATGCCGACACTGACGGCGATCAGAACCCACATGAACTCGTTGGCATCCAAAATAGGCAGGACAGCCGGTACCTGATCCCAGCCCAGGTCGATGTCACTATGAACTTTCACAATGTTTCTCCAAGTGTTTCATCGTCCGTCCTGGCCGGGCGGACTCAATTAGGTTATTGGCGTATTTGCGGTCGCAATAGAGTGGCGAGCGATGGTCAGGCCGCCAGGGATAAAGGGTGAAAGAAGCGGGAGGAGTGCTCCCCCCCGCTTGTGGCTGCCACCTTTACCTTCAACCGAGAGTTGGCATCTTGTACTTGCCATCAATGACGGATTGGGCTGGCTCGTAAACGCGCATCAACAGGTTCCAGCCTTCGGTGGTATCCAGGCGGTTTTCGACGTCACCACAGGCCTCAACGCTGCCGTAGTGCATGGTGAAGGAGGCGTCGTCATCCATCTTGGCACTGGCGCTGTTGATGTTGTTGCTGTCAGAGAACATGTAGCCCTGGTCGTTGTAGACGGTGATGGACCAGAAGGCGCCGTGCTCAGGTACCTGATACTGAGCGCTGTAGCACTGGTCGGCACTCAGGCCCGGGGCTTGAGCGATGTACACCGTCTCTGAGCTGGGGAACAGGCCCCAGGAGGTGGCAACGGCCATGTTGTGGCCCTTGTAGCGGTCCACTTCGCCGCGGGCACCCTGCCAGTCGTTCGGGTACTGAGTAATGGTGTCGCGCATCGCCTGTTCATAGCCCGAGCGCAACTCGAGCATGCCCTGCCAGTCCCAATCCACCATGGGCTTGGGCTCCTGACTGCCGGATTCCACCTTCACGCCGCTAAGCACTTCGCGGGCAATCGCAATATCTTCTTCGCTATTGGCGTCGAAGAGCTGAATGCGAGGGATTGCCACGATCCAGCGGGTATCGGCCTGCTCGGCAAAGGTGTGGGTGGTGCCAGAGCCTTTCAGGATCCCGATGGTTTTGTGATTGTTATCCAGCAGATAGACCGAGACATAGCGGTCTTCTGAATGCTGCGGGATGGTGATGGTGAAGCCTTCACTGGTGTCCACCGGAATGCCAGCGTACAGGGTATCGCGGTTCATCCGCGGCACCGGCTGGTTGTCGGTGGGCGTGGGCACGTCGTAGACCAGGCCCTGATTCATGCCGCCTGCTTCAAGGAAGCGATGGATACGGGCATCCATCTCCACCTCAGTGAAGTTCTCGACGGTCACCGGCTTGGCGGTGTCTGCGACTGCGCCAGCGGCAATACCAAGGCCCAAAGTCAGCGATACAGCAGTGCCCAGAACACTAAGAGAGCGTGCTTTTTTCATGGTCATTTCCTCCAGGTTTCACGAACGATTTCGTAAATTCGGGGAGGATTATGGTCGCCAAAAACGACTTGGTTAATCCCTAATAGAGACTGGATGCAAATCGGAAATCGACTTGGATGATGTTGGCCCCGTGCAGATTTCGTGTATGTTCTTTTGCCAGATTGCGTTCGTCACAGTGGGAGTAGCCAGCAAGTTCAAAGCAAGCCCATTCGCCGATTGTTGTTGAACGAGTGGGATCCTTTGTTACGTTGCTTGTAAAGTGACTATAGAAACAAATCGCCAAGATGAACTCTATGCAGGCGTTTGCTTTATTTTTATGCAAGCTTATGGTTCAAGAGTTCTGGTAAGTCTCTGAACTACATTGGCTCCTATGCAGACTTATGCTTTAAGCAACACTTCTGATGAATTCCAACACTGCCTGTCCTGCGGTGATACTTCCGTTTTGATGCGATCAGACAAGCGTTTTGCTTGGCTGAACTTGCGCCGTTTTTGCCGGTTGTGGCTCCACTCCTTCTCCGTTTTCCCTTTTCAATCCGGCTTGGCACTGAGGCTCGATGGATGCCTCTGGTAAAAGCGCAGCGCGGGCACCGATACTGGCGTGCCCGCGAAAGTGCTTGCTCTAAAGGGGGTGTGACGCGAGAGGTTACGCCTCCACGGCGTAAGGGTCGTTGCCCGGGTCCCGGTTGCGGTCGTATTCGGCGAGCGTCTGGATGCGGTCGGCCACGTCTTTGCCGTGCACGGTTTCAATCAGTTGCAACGCGGCGTCGGTGCCTGCTGAAACGCCGGAGGCGGTGAGGTACTTGCCGGACTCCTGCCATCGGGCTTTGCCGATCCACTCTACGTTGGGGCCGACCGAGCGGATCCAGTCGAACGCCATCTTGTTGCCGGTGGCTTTGTGCCCGTCCAGCAAGCCGGTTTTGGCCAGCAGCGCGGCGCCGGTGCAGACGCTGAAAACCCGCTTGGATACGGCCGCCTGACGCGTAATCCAGTCAATCAGCTCGGGGTCGTTCACTAGTGTTCGGGTGGCCAGGCCACCGGGGATCAGGAACAGATCGCAGGGGTAGGTTCGGGTCAGGTCCAGATCACAGAGTACTGACGGGCCCTGGTAGCTTCTGGCCAGCTGGCGTTTTCCGGCCAGCTTGATGGACGCGTTGGGCACGTGGCCAAGCATCTCGACGGGACCATGAAGATCCAGAGTTTCGTAGTCGTCGAAAACCAGTCCAATAATGGTGAATTGTGGGTTTCTGGCCTGAGTGAGCGGGCTGAAGGACGCGGCTGCGGCGAGCGCCAGTCCGCCGGTAATAAACTGGCGTCGTGGCATGGGCAAATGGGTCATATTGGCTCTCAATGAGTTGGGTTAGGCAGGCAGGATTCTAGCCACGGCAAGCGCTCAACAAGCAGTGACCAAATCGGCCAAAGGCCCCAAATGGAACGATTCGGCCAAAAAGTCCCGCCCGACGGCCCTTAACGGGAGCGAGACTGAGGCTATACTGGCTTCCCCTGTCTATTCTGGCTCTGTCGCATCATGTCTTCCCCCAAACCCAGTCGCAGCCGAGAGCGGTTACTGTTGACGTTTCAGCAACTGTTGGCCGATCAGGATTACTGCGACATCTCCCTCAGCCAGATTCTGGTGCGGGCCGAGGTCAGTAAAACCACCTTCTACCGCCACTTTTCAAATAAGTTGGAGCTGTTTGTGGCGATGCACGACCGGATCATTGAAAGCCTGCTGAGCGAATTGAATGAGCGGTCGCAATGGTTGGCCGTCGGCGCCAATGCCGGGGTGCTGAGCGTCTCGCAACAGATCACCAGTAAGGCGTCGGCCCGACGCTCCATGGCCCATAAGCTCGGCAACGACTGGCCTCTGGCCCAGCGGATGATTAAACGGCAGCTGTGCCGGGGTATCGAGCGACGGCTGCAACAGGCCTTTGGAAAGCCGCAGAACGACCCGGTCTGCGCGGCCCTAGGCAGTCCTCTGGCGGCGGTGTTTCTGGATTACCTTGGGCAATTGAATCACCAGCTGAACGGCCAGCCGGTTGAGCTGAAAGCGACGGAATTGCAGTGGGTTGTTCGTGCCATCGTGGCTGCGGCGGTGGCAGAGCAGAGGCTGTGACGCCGGGCAACGCCTTACCCGGCGGTTTCACCGATCATCCCTCTTTTCGAAGCGCGGCTTGCAGGGGCGCCAGCTGCGCCTCAAAGTGACGCCATTGCGCCAGTCCGGAACGATACAGTGGCTGGCGAACCTGCTCTGAGCTGGCGGTGCGGACGGAGCGGTCGGTCTTGTGGAAGGCCAGGCAGCGCTCGTCGAAGGGCAGGTTCAGGTAATTGAGAATGCGACGGACCTGGGTGTCCAGATCCGCCACCACCTCTTCATATTGCACCCGCAATATCTCTCCGGGGAAGACGCTGTCCCAGTGGTCCATCAATGTCTCGTAACCCCGGTAGTAGGCCGCCATGTTTTCGAGGCTGTAACTGAACTCCTGGCCTTCGGCAAAAAGCTGTTTGAAGTTGCTGAAGCAGCAGGCCATGGGGTCACGGCGGGCATCGATGATCCGGGCATTCGGCAGGATCAGTTTGATCAGGCCAATATGGCGGAAGTTATTGGGCATCTTATCGATGAAGTAGGGCGCCCCCTGGCGGTGGATGCGGGTTTGGGCCAGGTATTGCTCACCCATTTCACGCAGGGTTTCGTCGTCCAGTCCGGCCAGGTTAGCCGGGTAGGCCGGTGCTTCATCCACCCGGCGGCGGCCATTCAGCCGGTGTGCCATGGCGGCAATGTCAGGCAGCTCCATGGTGCCATCCACTTGCGGGTGTGAGGCGATGATCTGTTCCAGCAGGGTGGAGCCTGCCCTTGGCATGCCGACGATAAAGATGGGGTCCGTTGCCGGGCAGCCGTGCCGGGCTTTACTGCGGACCAGTTCAACACCGACATGCTCCGCCTGCAGGGCGAGGTCCCGCGCCATACTCTCAGGCCGGTAGCGGGTCTGGCTGAGCTTCAGCTCGTTACCGCGCTGGTAGTATTGGAAGGCGTCGGCGTAGTCACCCCGGTCTTCCAGCGCTTTCCCCAGTGCAAAGCAGAGGTGGAACCGGTCCTCCAGGGTTCGGCCCGGCGCGGCTTCATCAGCCTTCATCCGGGCCAGCTCCGGCTCGCTGAAGCGGTAGGTTTTGAGGTTGGCGAGGCTCCAGCAGGCGTCACCGAAGCCGGGCCGATGCCGATAGCTGCTCTGGTAGGCCTCAATGGCCTGTTGCTGACGCCCCAAGGTTTTCAGTGCGTGGCCTTTGACCAGATGCAGGCTGGGATTGTCGGGCATTCTGGCGAGCACCTGATCATACAGGGTCAGCGCTTCATCAAATCGACCTACGGCGACCAGTTGGTTGGCGTAGGCGGTGTCAAAACTGGGATTGCCAGGCTCGGTAGCGCGGAGTGTCTCCGCTTCACTCAGGGCCTGGGCGTACTTTTGTCGTCGATGCAGTACCTGAATCAAATCGAAGCGGACCTGACGGTTGTCCGGCTCCAGCTGCATAGCCGTGTCGAGCAGCACTTCAGCGTCATCCAGCACATTCAGTTTGGCCGCCAGTTGCGCCAACAGTCGCATCGCTTCGATATGAGTGGGTTGTTGTTGCAGGAAGTGGCGGCAAAGACGCTCTGCCTTGAGCAGTTTACCTTCGTGCAGCAGGCTGTTGACGGTCACCAATGCTGGCGGCAGCGCATTGAAATGCTGGTGGTGGGCGAAGGCCCGTTGCGCCAGTTCTCGTTCACCAAACTGTTGCGCCAGTCTGGCCAACGCTGACCAGCTGGCCACCAGAGCCGGATTGTGCGTGACCGCCAGTCGATACGCCTCGGTGGCGTCCTGGAGTTTGCCCTGAGCCAGTAGCGTGTGGGCCTGCTCCTGATGGGCACGGCCGTAGTGTGGGTCCAGTTGCAGCAAACGTTGCAGATGCTCCTGGGCCTCTGGCCATTGTTTCAGGTAACGGTGGCATACGGCCGCCAGGTAGAGGGCCTGACGCTGGGTCGGCTCCTGCTCCAGCGCTTGCTGGGCGAGGGGGAGAGCGGTGGCGATGTCGCCCGTTTTCAGGGCGGCTTCCGCCTGTTGGGTCAGTTCGGTGGTGGTCTGAGTCATGGGCGCTCCGTTGCCGGTACTGCTAAAAAGGCGGGCCACAAAGGCCCGCCGCGCGCGTGGGTCAGTAGTAGTAGGAGAAGCTCATGCCGAAGGTACGCGGCCGGTTGGTGCTGATCCGGCGAGTATCATCCTGCGTGTTGATAAAGAGTTCAGCACGCTCATCGGTGAGGTTGTCTACGTACAGTTTCAGACCCCATTCGTCCTTGTTGATGCCGATGGAGGCATTGGCCAGGGTGTAACTGTCCTGGCGCTCACGCTCTGCGGCAACGATGGAGCTCCAGGATGCTCCCGCATATTGCACGCCCAGCTGCCAGTTGGCCAGGTATTCCCCCAGCTCCCAGTCGTAGCGGGCACGGATGTTGCCCTGGAACTCCGGGGTCAGCGGCAGCTCGCTGCCGAGCGGGGCCAGTTCAATGGCTTCGCCGGTGATGGCGGTGAGCTCGGTGTCGTTATAGGACACGGCGGCATACAGCGTCAGGTTGTCGGTGGCGTTCCAGACAATGTCGGTTTCCAGGCCGAGGATCTCGGAGTCAGCGGCATTTTCGATAAAGGTCAGGATCGACACGTTGACCGGGTCGAAACGCGACACCTGCATGTCGTTCCATTCGATAAAGTAGAGGTTGCCGTTCCAGCGCAGGGTGCGGTTGAACAGCATGGTTTTCCAACCGGCTTCGTAGTTGATCACCTCATCCGTGCCGTAGGTGACGCCCACATCCGGGAATTCCGGGTTGTTGGAGGGGATGCCACCACCACGGTTAAAGCCACCGGGACGGAAGCCCTCGGAGTAGGTGGCGTAGAGCAGCACATCATTGGTGGCCTGGTAGCTCAGGTTCACCTTGGGGATCCAGTCGCTTTCGCTCAGGGGCTCGGTGCTGTGGCCGCCAGAGCTGTCGTAGTCCCGGCCACGATCACTGTCGACGGAGCCCTGGAAAATGCCGTTGGCGAAGTTGGAGGAGCCGGTAAAGTCGGACTCGATGTCGTACCAGCGCAGGCCCAGAGTGGCGGTCAGCTTCTGGGTCAGGTCCACCGACAGTTCACCAAACACCGCAATCTGCTCCTCGGTGCGGGTGATGTCGTTAAAGAACGCGACGCCCGGCGGTCGGGTGTTGGGGTTGATGTTGTTGGCACCGGACATGGGCGCATTCGGCGCAAAGCCCAGCTCTGGCGTGGCCAGGTAGAGGTAGTCGTCCTGGGTTTCGATCTCGTAATCGTCATAGAACACGCCTGCGGTGACGCGCCAGGGCTTGGAAGCGTCGGTCACCACCCGGAACTCATGGGTCATCCGGGTGTGTTCCTGATAGCCCTTAAAGCCTTTGGTGGGGTCCTTACACTCACGCACATCGGTGATCACATCCGGCGAGATGCCGTAGTTGATGATGTAGTCCGGGTTATCGTAGGTGCAGGTGTAGTAAGCGATAAAGGCACCGGCGTTGTTGTAGCCGGTGTAATCGATGGATTGCTCCACTTCGCGGTCCAGGAAGGCACCGGTGTAGATCAGCTCCAGAGTGCTGACACGGCCTTCCAGAGTCCATGAGGTCTGGTTGAACGCGTCGCGGAGTTTGTCAGGGAAGTAGCGCTGAACTTCCAGATCACCCACTTCCGGGTCGTAATCAAATACGCCGTCAGCACCCACTTCCTGGGCCATATGCTGAACCAGCAGTTCCCAGTCGTCATTGAAGCGGTACTTGGCACCCAAACGGTAGCCCTTGTAGAAGCTGTCGTTGAAGTCCTCTTCCACCAGAGCCGTGTTGCGGGCGGTTTCGTAGGTGGCGCCGTCCAGGCTCACGGCGGAATCCGGGTTGATGCTCGGGTCCAGTGTGAACTCGCCGTAGACGTTGTCGATATAGCCGCCACGGTGAACGTTGTAAACGGTGGCACGGAAGGCCAGATCTTCGGTCAGAGGCAGGTTGATAAAGCCCTCTACCGCATTGCTCATTTCACCGTTATGTGTGTGCTCCATGGAGCCGGTAAAGCCGGCTGAGAAGCCATCAAGGCGAGGTTTGTTGGTGATGTAGCGAATGGTGCCTGCCTGGGAACTGGCGCCAAACAGCGTGCCCTGCGGGCCCGGCAGAACCTCGATACGTTCCAGGTCAGCGGCGTACACATCCAGGTTTCGACCCGGTGCGGTGACGGGCTGCTCATCAAGGTAAAGTGCGACATTCGGCATGGTGCCCTGGGCACCGGAGAGCATGACAGAGATGGGCTGGATCGCCATGCCACGAATAAACACATCGGACTGCCCCGGACCACGGCCGCCGAGTGTGACGTTGGGCATGTAGCGGACGAAGTCGTCGAAGTTACCGATGTTCTGGTCGCGCAGATCGTCTTCGCTCATGGCCTGGACCGCAACCGGAGTCGCCTGGATGTTCTGACGACGCTTGGTGGAGGTGACGGTGATGGTCTCCACCTCTTTGTACCTGGCTGCGAGGGCGTCATCTTCGGCCTGGGCCAGGGCGGGTGAGCTGACAAGAGCGAGCAGAATCGCTTGGCTGACTGGTGAACGTTTTAACATAGCGAGAGGTGTTGATTTCCTTATTGGTTCAATGTGTTGGGCGTCATGCCCTGAGTCGATGCCAGAAGCACCGGCCCGGAATTGAAATTTTGGAGAGACGTCAGAAAAGCTTCTGAATCCGCGTAAGAAGCGGAAACCAGAATGGCGAGGCAATGACGTGGAGAGGGATCAGGGGCAGGTAACGGAGAGGTGAGGGAGTCAGGTTTGAGCCGTTGCGCCAACATCGTTCAAAAATGTTGGGCAAGGTCATCCTGTCGGAGCAATCCATGTCGTTTTCCTGTCCTTGGAGTTTCTGGTTTTTATCTCGGATAAAAGCGCCGGAATTGTCACATATGGCGCAACTTTTCTCAACAAAGTGGCGCGGTTTGCAACATTTTGTTGAGATGTTGGTTTTGAACAGCCACTTCTGCTGCGTCCTGTTTTGCTGGCAAAAACTCCGCGGCTTTTGAGGGCTCAGGATAGGATTGCGTGAGCGCGATCACGTTTCTGTCGTTGTCAGCCATTCTTTATTGATCTAAATCAAATGCAACTTTAGGCTCCCCTTAAAACATGCAAGTAATAAGCAACTTAAGGAGTTTGCCATGTTGGATCGGCGTACCATCGAGATTGTGAAAAGCACCCTGCCTCTGCTGGCGGAAGCCGGGCCGGCTCTGACCGCCCATTTCTACCAGCGGATGTTCAAGCACAATCCGGAGTTGAAAGAGGTGTTTAACCTCAGTCATCAACACAATGGGCGCCAGCCGGCGGCGCTGTTTGATGCCATTGCTGCATACGGCTCCCACCTTGAAGATCTGTCTGCATTGACCGCCGCGGTTGAGCGCATCGCCCATAAGCACACTGGCTTCCTGATTGAGCCCGCTCAGTACGCCATTGTCGGCGAACACCTTCTGGCTACTCTCCGGGAGCTGGGCGGCGAGGCGGTGACGGATGAGGTGATCGAAGCCTGGGGCAAAGCCTACGGATTGCTGGCTCAGGTGTTTATTGACCGGGAGGCCGCACTCTATCAGGAAGCCGCTGAGCAACACGGCGGCTGGCAGGGCACCCGCCGGTTCCGGATCCATCGGAAAGTGGTGGAGTCGAGCCAGATCACCAGCTTTGAATTGGTGCCAGAAGATGGCAAGCCGGTGGCGCACTACTTGCCGGGCCAATACTTGAGCCTGAAGCTGAGCCACCCCAGCCTGCCGCATACCGAGATCCGCCAGTATTCTCTGTCGGAAATGGCCAATGGCCAGCGTCTGCGCATCACGGTAAAGCGCGACGGCCAGGTTTCCTCGCTGCTGCATGACCATTTCCACCAGGGGGATACCCTTGAGGTGATTCCGCCGGCCGGTGACTTTGTCCTCAATGCCGATTCGGCCACGCCGGTTACGCTGATTTCAGCCGGTGTTGGCCTGACGCCGATGTGGGCGATGCTGGAGAGCCGAATGGCCGATGCGCAGGCTCAGACTCTGTGGCTTCATGCCTGTGATAACGGCGCGCATCACGCGTTAAAAGCCCCACTGCAGGCACAGCTGGCGAAAGCCAACCAGCTGGAAGCGCGGGTTTGGTACCGGGAGCCGATTGAGAGCGATCGCCCGGGTGAGGATTACCAGCATCGCGGATTGATGGATTTGAGCGCGGTGGCAGAAACCCTGCCGAAGCAGGGTGAGTATTACCTGTGTGGCCCCCAGCCCTTTATGGCCTCGGTGGTTGAGCAGTTGCGAGCGCTGGGCGTGAACGACGCGCAGATCCACTACGAGTTGTTTGGTCCACACCAGACGCTGTAAATCTCAAAAAAAGCCGGCCAATGCCGGCTTTTTTTACGCCATCACAGCAGAGCAGCCCAAGAGTTACTCGGTGGGATATTCCAGCCAGAACACCCCTCGCCACTGACCCGGCTGATAACCGGTTGCCTGGTCTTCGGGGTAGTGCTCAGCCAGTGCCTGCTCAATGGATGGGGAAAGGTGGGTGCCGTGACATTGCAGGCAGGGTGGGGCGATCATAATGGGCTCAACATAGCCCATCCGCTCTGGGTTCAGCGCCACCGTGACCGGGGCCAGGTCGCCAGAGCGATATTGCTGCATCACCGGGATCACCCACTCCGGCGGCGCATTTTGTGGGTTACGCAGTTTGTCGCTGCTGCGTCCCATGCGGACCCCATCCACGGAGTATCGGCGGGCGAGTTCCGGCGCTTGCGACCGGCAGACGGACAGGGCGTGTTCCGGTCCCTGGGCCAGTCCGGCCATCAGGGCCTGCTTCAGATCCGATTTAAAAGGGGCCAGCCACTGTTGCCCGGCCTCGTTGGCTTCGGCAGCGCTGCACAGCAACAGCGTGATGGAAAGCAGGGGGATTAAGGTTCGCATGGGCTGACTCCTTTAGCCGGAGTAAGCAGCATAGTGCATCGGTCAATAAATTCAATTCTACTAATGTAGCAGTTTCTTATTGTTCGACGGTTGAAGCTTCTCTTTGACTGTCGAGCATCAGCAGTTTCATCACCACTTCAACGGAGCCGGTGAACTGAATACCCCAGCCGGTGCCATTTTCCAACAGGCGCTGATTCCGAATCACAGCCGGGATCTTCAGCACCTCGCGCCCCTGTCGAAGAAACGGGAACACCACATTCACCTCGGTGCCTGACATGTCAGAGGCGGCGGCCTTACTGGGCACAAACTGGCACCCGCTGGCAGAGATATCGAGGATCAGCCCTTCCTGACTGTCGTGGTCCAACTCCAGCTGGGCAAAGAGGCGGGTGGCGTAGCGGATGTGCTGACGCAGGCGCAGGTTGGTCACCTGCTCCGGGTAGTAACAAAACAGCAGCCGCTCGGGGTTGGCGCTGGTGGCCAGTACGCGGGTTTTAAAGGCGTAGATTTGACCGTCCACCAGATACCGCAGAATCACGCTGCTCTGGGCAGAAAACAGGTGGTACTGATTGTCGCTGGGGCGCAACACCAGATACTTGTCCTTACGCCAGCCAACCAGACTGGTGCGGCAGCGCAGCTGCGGCTTGATCTGGGACTCGATCTCCACGTCCACACTGAGGCCAGGGTTGAGTGAAGCGGTGGAAAACGGTTCCGTGACGGGATCTGAACCATCCTTAGTGTGCACCAGTTCGGCCATAGGGCTCACACCTCCATCCATGCAGGTATTTAGGGGTCGGACGGCGGATTATACGTTGTATACAATCGCAAGGTGTATCTCCATTTTTTCAAAAGTGCCTTAAAAACAGCCATTTGAGCAAATCGGGGGCATGAAAAAGCCCGCACAGGGTGCGGGCGCAGTTGATCCAGACAGGGAGAGGGGGGATCAGAGCAGGTCGCGCATCCGGTACCAGGCCATGGCCAGAACCAAAGCCGGAGTGCGGAACATGCGTCCGCCCGGGAAATCCATATGGGGGATTTGGGCAACCAGATCGAACCGCTCGGCGGTGCCGGCAACCGCATCGGCCATCAGACTACCGGCCATGCCCGTCAGTGCGATGCCGTGGCCGGAGAAGCCCTGGGCAAAGAAGATGTTGTTGGCCAGGCGCCCAAAGTGGGGCGCACGGTTCACTGTAATGCCCACATAGCCGCCCCAGGTGTAGTCCTGTTTGACGCCTTTCAGCTGCGGGAACACCGTATGCATCCGGGCCGCCATGGAGCCGGACAGGTTGAGGGGGTCCAGCTTGGAGTAACTGACACGACCACCAAACAGCATGCGGTGGTCGCCGGAAAGGCGGAAATAGTCGAGCACAAAGTTGATGTCGGCCACCGCCATGTTGTTTTTGATCAGCTCCCGGGCCCGCTCTTCACCCAGAGGCTCGGTGGCCGTGATGTAGGTGCCAACCGGCATGATCTTGGTTTCAATCTTGGGGGCCAGCCCTTCCATATAGGCGTTACAACACATCACCACGTACTTGGCCCGGACCTGCCCAAGCGGCGTATGCAGCGTGACGGTTTCGCCCTGCTCAATCCGGGTGACCGGGCTTTGCTCATAGAAGGTGGCGCCGGCTTCACTGGCGGCTCTGGCCAGGCCAAGGGTGTAGTTCAGTGGGTGCAAGTGGCCCGAGTTGGCATCGTACAGTCCGCCGAGATAGCGATCCGTCGCCATCTCACCCTGCAGCTTGTTCTTGTCCCACATCTCGACGCTCTGGTAGTCGTATTCGTCCACCAGTTCGTCGTACCAGCCTTTCAGTTCATCCATATGCCGCGGCTTGATGGCGGCGTGAAGATGGCCGGGGGCGAGGTCACACTGAATGTTGTGCTCTGCGATGCGTTGTTTGGTCAGCGACACCGCTTCATCGGCGATGGCCCACAGTTTGTGGGCGTCGTCTTTGCCCACCAGTTTGGCCAGCTTTGCCTGCTCTGCCGCATAACCAAAAATCATCTGGCCACCGCTGCGGCCTGATGCGCCCCAGCCCACCTTGGCACCTTCCAGAACCACCACGTTATAGCCTTTTTTAGCCAGTTCGAGCGCGGCGGATGCGCCAGTGATGCCGCTGCCAACCACGCAGACGTCGGCGTCGACCTGGCCGGTCAGAACCGGATGCTCCGGGCGCGCATTGGCGCTGGCGGCGTAATAGGAATCGGTATGTTGTTGAGTCATGTTGAAGTCCTAGATGGTGTCCTGATACCACTGCATCTCAAGCGGGGTGATCTGCTGTTCAAAGCGCAGAATCTCAGCCTCTTTCACGCTGGCATAGATGTCAGTGAAGGTATCGCCCAGCGCTTCGCGCAGCCGGTTTTGGCCACGGAACACGTCCAGAGCCTCAGCCCAGCGGTGAGGCAGCAGCGGCAGGTCGAGGCTGTTGGCGTCCCCTTCTACCGGCGCTGGTGGTGTCAGCTTGTTTTCCATGCCGTGGATGGCACCGGCCAGAATGGCGGCCGTCACCAGGTAGGGGTTGGCATCGGCACCGGCGACCCGGTGCTCAATGCGGGTATCACTGGCGGGGCCATTGGGGATGCGCAGCGCTACCGTGCGGTTGTCGTAGCCCCAGCAGGGGGTAATGGGGACAAACATATCCGGTTGCATCCGGCGGTAGCTGTTGGCATGCGGCGCGAACAGCAACTGGCTGGGCGGCATCATCTCCAGCAGGCCAGCAATCGCTTGCTTGAGCAGCGCTTCCTCTTTGGCGAAGCGGTTGTTGCCTTCTGCATCCAGCAGGCTCAGATGGATGTGCATGCCGGAACCGCACTGCTCCTGATGAGGCTTGGCCATAAAGGTGGCCTTGTGGCCATGTTTTTGAGCCACAGCCCGGATAACGCGCTTCAGCAGCATGGCCTGGTCACAGGCGGCCACCGGATCCGGCAGGTGATTCAGGTTGATTTCGAACTGGCCGGGGGCGTACTCCGCCACCGCGTTACTGGCGGGGATCTGCTGAACCCGGCAGATGGCATTTACTTCATCCAGGAATTCGCTGTAGTGGTCAAGGTCGTCCACTGAGTAGCACTGTGTGGCGCTGATCCTGTGCTCCCCATCGGGGGCCATCGGGGCCTGGGCCATGCCGTCCTGATCGTGCTTCGGGTCCACCAGATAGAACTCAAGCTCAACCGCCACGCAGGCGGTCAGCCCCATTTCGGCCAGGCGGGCTACCTGATTGATAAGCACATTACGCGGCTCCGCCGGGAAGGGGTTTCCGTCGTCGTCCAGCATGGTGATCATCGCCTGCGCCATCGGCTTGGCATGCCACGGAGCGGGAGCAAGCGTATGGCTGAGCATGGCGCAACGACGATCCCCGTCACCACTGGTGAAACCCAGACCCGTGCTCTCTGAGGTTTCACCGGTAATGTCGAGCCCGAACACCGATGCGGGCAGACAAACGCCGTCCTTCAGAACTTTTGAAAGCTGTTCAGGCTGCATCCGCTTTCCGCGGAAAACGCCATTAATGTCCGGTAATAAAAGGTCAATCGACGCCAGATCAGGATGTGCTTCGAGAAATTGTGCTGGGGTGACCCCATTTCCCTGGGTCGCGACCAGGTTCAGATGTTTAACCATACAGTACGGATCCTTCCTGGATTTCTATCTTTGATGGTGTTCGAAAAGTAGACCACGGCGTTTAGTAATATGCAACACTCGGGTGATCGCTGTGGGCTAAATTCTCGATTTTGCTGTTGAGTGTTCCCATTTAATAAACGCTTGATGGTTGACAAGCATTTGGGCGCATGCAAAGAATGGCTATCGTTGGTTACACGTTAACCACGCAGTTCATTTAATAAAATAAACGTTCAGCGAACACAAAAGGGAGCCCGGGCCGCACCGGGACTGAGGTGAGTATGGAAAGGATCCGCGCCTGGATGGGCGATAACAGGATCACCGAGGTGGAGTGTCTTATCCCCGACTTTACGGGCAATGCCCGCGGGAAGATCCTCCCCGCTGACAAATTCTTAAAAGACCGGGGCATGCGTCTTCCGGAAACCATCTTTATTCAGACCGTCACCGGTGACTGGCCGGACGATGACGATATGGTGGATCCCATCGAGCGGGACATGGTGTTGGTCCCCGACTCCAACACCATGCGGTTTGTCCCCTGGGCGGCAGAGCCAACCGGCCAGGTGATCCACGATTGCTACAACCCCGACGGCACCCTGGTCGACATTGCTCCCCGCAGCGTCCTGCGCCGGGTACTCAACCTATATAAAGAGCAGGGGTGGACCCCGGTAGTGGCACCGGAGCTGGAATTCTTCCTGGTCAAGAAAAATGCCGACTGGGATTATCCGCTGGAGCCGCCCATTGGCCGAAATGGCCGCCCCGAAACCGCGCGTCAGTCGTTCTCTATTGACGCCGTTAACGAGTTCGACCCGGTTTTCGAGGAGATGTACGACTTCTGTGAGGCCCAGGGTCTGGAAGTGGACACCCTGGTGCACGAGCAGGGTGCCGCTCAGATGGAGCTGAACTTCCTCCACGGCGATGCCATGGATCTGGCTGACCAGGTGTTCCTGTTTAAACGCACCATGCGCGAAGCCGCACTCCGTCACGACATCTACGCCACCTTTATGGCCAAGCCCATGGAGGAGGAGCCGGGCAGTTCGATGCACATCCACCAGAGTGTGCTGGACAACGACGGCCAAAACATCTTTGCCAATCAGAATGGCGGCTTCAGCACCGCGTTCCATCGCTACATCGGTGGCATTCAGAAACACACCAAAGCCGCCCTGGCGTTTCAGGCGCCCAATGTGAACTCCTACCGTCGACTGGCGTTTGGTGACAGTGCGCCTACCTCCATTCACTGGGGCGTGGACAACCGTACTGTGGGCCTGCGCGTTCCTCACGCTGACGCGTCCAATACCCGAGTGGAAAATCGCTTCGCCGGCGCGGACGCCAACCCTTACCTGGCTATGGCCGTCACCCTGGCCTGTGGCTACATCGGCATGATGAAGGGCTACGAGTGCTCCGACCCGCTGACCACCTCCGCCTATGACCAGCCGTTCGGGCTGACCTGGACTCTGGAAGAGAGTCTGCAGGCACTGGAGAAGGACAAAGACCTGGCCGAAGTGCTTGGTGAGCGTTTCGTTCGCGCCTTTGTGGCGGTGAAGCGCAAAGAGTATGAGACCTACTCCAAAGTGATCAGCTCGTGGGAGCGGGAGTTCCTCCTGCTCAACGTCTAAGCGGCCAAGATGAATAAGGACAAGACAATGACTCAGAATCCCAGTCAGCAGACTCAGGCCTGGCAAAAGCTGGATGCCGCGCACCATCTTCACCCCTTTACCGACAACGGCGCCCTGAGCAGTAAAGGCAGCCGGGTGATCAGCCACGCTGATGGCGTGTACGTCTATACCCCGGAAGGCGATGCCATTCTGGACGGCATGGCCGGCCTGTGGTGCGTCAATATGGGCTATGGCCGCCAGGAGTTGGTGGAAGCCGCGCATGAGCAGATGAAGACTCTGCCCTATTACAACCTGTTCTTTCAGTGCACCCATCCGCCGGCCACCGAGCTGGCTGGTCGTTTGACTGCTCTGCTGCCGGACCATCTGAACCACGTGTTCTTTACCGGCTCAGGTTCCGAGTGTAATGACACCGTGGTGCGTATGGTGCGCCATTATTGGGCAAGCCAGGGTCAACCAAGCCGCAAAGCGATCATCAGTCGTCACAATGCCTACCACGGTTCCACCATGGCCGGTGCCAGCCTCGGCGGCATGAAGCCGATGCATGCGCAGGGCGGATTGCCAATCCCGGACATTCACCATATCGACCAGCCCTATCACTACGGTGAAGGGCAGGGCATCGACCCGAACGAGTTTGGCCTGGAGCGTGCCCGTCAGCTGGAAGCCAAGATCCTGGAACTGGGCCCGGAGAACGTGGCCGCGTTCATCGGCGAGCCGGTACAGGGCGCCGGTGGTGTGATTGTTCCGCCGGACAGCTACTGGCCGGAGATCCAGCGCATCTGTCGTGAGTACGACATTCTGCTGGTCAGCGACGAAGTGATCTGCGGCTTTGGCCGTCTGGGCCACTGGCTGGGCTGTGAGCACTTCGGCGTTAAGCCGGACCTGGTCTGCATGGCCAAGGGGATCACTTCCGGGTATGTGCCGTTGGGTGCGGTTGCGGTGGGCGATCGTGTGGCACAAGGCTTGCTTGAAAAAGGTGGTGACTTTAACCACGGCTTTACCTACTCCGGCCACCCGGTGGCGTGCGCGGTTGCCAGTGCCAATCTGGCCCTGATGGAGCAGGAGCAGATTCTGGATCGCATTCAGACCCAAACCGGCCCCTATCTGCAGAAGCGTTGGGCCGAACTGGGTGACCACCCTCTGGTTGGTCAGGCCCGTGGCCTCGGCATGGTGGCCGCGCTGGAACTGGTTGCAAATAAAGAGACCGGTGAACGCTTTGATGAAAACGCAGGAGCGGGCACCCTGTGCCGTGACTTCTGCATAGAAAGCGGTCTGGTGATGCGTGCCGTTGGCGACACCATGATCATTTCTCCGCCACTGGTGATTACCGAGGCGGAAATTGACGAGCTGATTGCTCGGGCAAGGCGCAGTCTCGACCTGACTTGGCAGAAGCTAAACGGTTGAGCCTTGTGGAACTTTGACCACGACAAGGAGAGTAACAATGAACCACACCCTGCGCCTGTTGGCCAGTGCGACCGTAGCGGCAACCATGAGCGCTTCCGTCGCAGCGGCTGACCAGAAACTGCATGTGTATAACTGGTCGGATTATATTGCTGAAGACACCATCGCCAACTTCGAAAAGGAGACCGGCATCGAGGTGGTGTATGACGTGTTTGACTCCAACGAGGTGCTGGAAGCCAAGTTGCTGACCGGCAACAGCGGCTTCGATCTGGTGGTGCCGTCCAGCGACTTCCTGGGCCGTCAGGCACAGGCCGGCGCTTTCCAGGCTTTGGATCGCAGCAAGCTGAGCAACTACGGCAATCTGGATCCCAAGCTGATGAAGATCCTGGAGGACAAGGATCCGGGTAACCAGTACGCCGTGCCTTACCTGTGGGGCACCACCGGCCTGGGTTACAACGTCGAGGCGATGGCCCGCATCTTTGGTGAGGATTTCGAGGTCAACAGCTGGGACCTGGTGTTCAAGCCCGAAATGATCTCCAAGATCGATTGTGGTGTGGCGTTCCTGAACGCGCCGTCTGAAATCATTCCCGCAGCCATGCACTACCTGGGTATGGATCCCAACTCCACCAACCCGAAAGACGTGAAGCCGGCGGAAGAGCTGCTGCTCAAGGTGCGTCCTTACATCACCTACTTCCACTCCTCTCAGTTCATCAATGATCTGGCCAACGGCGACATCTGTCTGGCAGTAGGTTGGTCTGGTGACATTCTGCAGGCTGCAGACCGTGCGGATGAGGCGGATAACGGCATCACCGTTGAGTATGTGATCCCGCAGGAAGGCACCCTGGTGTGGTTCGATCTGATGGCGATTCCGCGTGATGCACGCAACGTCGATGCGGCCCACAAGTTTATCGATTACCTGATGCGTCCGGATGTGATGGCGGAGATCTCCAACTACGTGTGGTACGCCAATGCGATCCCGTCCTCCAAGGAAACCATCGACGAGGAAGTGACCGGTCACCCGGGCATCTACCCGCCGGCCGACGTACAAGCCAAGCTGTGGGGCGCCAAGATCACCCCGCCGAAGATGAACCGGGCTCTGACCTCATCCTGGAACCGCATCAAGAAAGGTTTGTAACCGGCTTAAAACAAAGGATTGTTAGACAGTAACGAGTAGTAGGGCAGCGGGTCGACGCTTTGGACCTGGGGGGGTTTAGTCTTCCCCGCTGCCCGCCCCTTTTTGGGCTCGATACCGAGTCACAGAGCTGGAGACCCTGAAGCGGTCGGATCATGGAGTCCGTCAGGGCCAGCGCCACCCCTCGCCATAACAATAACAGGGAGTTTACCCATGGCCGCGATGGAACAGGCAACGGATACGGCAACCGCCTCAATCAAACCACCCAAACCGCTTTTGCAAATCAAAGGGATCAGCAAATCCTTCGACGGCGCTGTCGCCGTGGACGGGGTTGATCTGACGATTTACGAAGGGGAAATTTTTGCTCTGCTGGGCGCGTCCGGTTGCGGCAAATCCACATTGCTCAGGATGCTGGCGGGCTTTGAGTCGCCGACGGCCGGGCAGATCCTGCTGGATGGCGAGGACCTCGCCAGCGTGCCACCGTTCGAGCGTCCGGTGAACATGATGTTCCAGTCTTATGCCCTGTTTCCCCACATGACGGTGTGGGACAACATCGCCTTCGGCCTGAAGCAGGACAAGATCCCCAAGGACGAGATCAACCGCCGGGTTAAAGAGATGCTGGAGATCGTCCACATGACCGAGTACGCCCGACGCAAACCCCACCAACTGTCCGGTGGCCAGCGTCAGCGTGTGGCGCTCGCCCGCAGTCTGGCCAAGCGGCCTAAGCTGCTGCTTCTGGATGAGCCGATGGGGGCTCTGGATAAGAAACTGCGTGAGCAGATGCAGCTGGAAGTGGTGGACATCCTGGAACGTGTCGGCGTGACCTGCGTCATGGTGACCCACGATCAGGAAGAGGCGATGACCATGGCCTGGCGTCTGGCGATCATGGATCGCGGCCGTCTGGTACAGGTGGGCAAGCCCAAAGAGATCTACGAATCGCCGAACTGCCGCATGAGCGCGGAGTTCATTGGTTCGGTCAACATTTTTGAAGGCAACCTGATGGAGAAGGAGGGCGACACCATCCAGTGCGATGCCCTGCCGTCCCCCATTCAGGTTGACCATCCGGTTTCTGCTGGCGAAGGGATGGCCCTGATGGTGGCAGTGCGGCCGGAGAAGGTGGCACTGACCCGTCAACGCCCGGCGGACGCCGATAACGCCTGCCAGGGCGTGGTGGAAGACATCGCTTACCTGGGGGGCCAGTCGATCTACCACGTACGCCTGCCTTCCGGCATTAAGGTGACCGCCACCAAGCCGAACGTCGACCGACTGCGCAATGGCCAGCCGGTGTGGGAAGAAACCGTCTGGCTCAGCTGGCAGTCCGACGCCTGTGTGGTACTGACCGTATGAGCCTGACAACCAAACTGAAGGCCTCATGGCGAAAACGCCGGCTGGGCCGCTCGCTGGTGATCAGTCTGCCCTATGGCTGGCTGGCGCTGTTCTTCCTGGTGCCCTTTGCCATCGTCTTCAAGATCTCGTTGTCAGAAGCGCAGATCGCCATTCCGCCCTACAGCGACCTGGTGACCTTTGTTGATGACAAGCTGCAGATGGTGCTGAACATCAGCAACTACTACTACCTGCTGGAAGACGACCTCTACGTGGACAGCTATCTGCAATCGCTGAAGATTGCGGCGCACTCCACTCTGTTCTGTCTGCTGATGGGGCTGCCGATCGCCTGGGCCATCGTGCACTCCACGCCGTCCAGCCGGAATCTGCTGCTGATGCTGATCATCCTGCCGAGCTGGACCTCATTCCTGATCCGCATCTACGCCTGGATTGGGATCCTTAAGAACAACGGCCTGATGAACAACCTGCTGCTCTGGCTTGGGGTGATTGATCAACCCCTGCAGATCCTGCACACGCCCTGGGCGGTTTACATCGGCATCGTCTACGCCTATCTGCCCTTTATGATTCTGCCGCTCTACTCCTCGCTGATGCGCCTGGATTACTCCCTGGTGGAAGCCGCGCAGGATTTGGGTGCCCGTCAGATCACCATCTTTTTCCAGGTGATTCTGCCCGCCATCAAAGGGGGCGTGATTGCCGGGGCGATGCTGGTGTTTATTCCGGCGGTCGGGGAGTTTGTGATCCCTGAACTGCTTGGTGGGCCGGACTCGCTGCTGATTGGCCGGGTGCTGTGGCAGGAGTTCTTTAATAACCGAGACTGGCCGGTGGCGTCCGCCGTGGCCATGGTGATGTTGTTGCTGTTGATGGTGCCGATCCTCTGGTTCCATCGTTATCAGACCAAAGAGTTGGAGGGGCAGGCATGAGCACACCCATTCCGGTAAGCCGCTCCCCACTGCGCACTCTGGTGCTCAGCCTGGCGATGTTGTTTCTGTACGGCCCCATTCTGATCCTGGTGATCTACTCCTTTAACAGCTCCCGGCTGGTGACGGTCTGGGCCGGCTTTTCCACCAAATGGTACGGTGAGCTGTTCCAGGACAGCCTGATGATGAACGGGGTGATTCTCAGCCTCTCCATCGCCTTTATGGCAGCGTGTGCGGCGGTGATATTGGGCACCATCGCGGCTTTCGTAATGACGCGGATGGGTCGCTTCAAAGGGGAGACACCCTTCGCCTTTATGATCACCGCGCCGCTGGTGATGCCTGAGGTGATCACCGGTCTGTCGCTGTTGTTGCTGTTTGTGGCGATGGCGCAGTCTCTGGGGTGGCCGACCCAGCGCGGCTTTATGACCATCTGGATCGCCCACACCACGTTCTGCTCCGCTTACGTGGCGGTGGTGGTCGCCTCGCGCCTGAGAGAACTGGATCGCTCCATCGAAGAGGCGGCCCTGGATCTGGGTGCGCCGCCGCTGAAGGTGTTCTTCCTGATCACTCTGCCATCCATCGCCCCGGCGTTGCTGGCAGGCTGGCTGCTGGCCTTTACCCTGTCGCTGGATGATCTGGTGATCGCCAGCTTCGTCTCCGGCCCCAGCGCGTCAACCCTGCCGATGGTGGTGTTCTCGTCGGTGCGACTTGGCGTGAGCCCCAAGGTGAACGCTCTGGCCACGTTGATCATCTCGGTGGTCGCCATCGCCGCCTTTATCGGCTGGTACCTGATGGCACGTCAGGAGAAGCGGCGTAAAGAAGAGCTGCGTCTCCAGGCGATGGGGTGACGGTTTTCAGGTAATCCAGAAAGGCTTGGTTGGCACGGCTTAATGGTCGTTTTGCCAGCCAGGCCAGCGCCAGCTCAAACGGGGTCTCCTCAGCCAGGGAGACCCCTTTTATTCCCGGTTCCTGCAGCGCCATGGCCTCAAGTCCGATGCCAATGCCCACCCCCTCCCGCACCATTCGGGCAATCAGTGGCAGAAAGTTGGTTTCCAGCTTGATGTCCGGTCGCACCTCGTGGCTGCGGCACAGCCGGTCCAGCCGTTGCCGCAGATGGTACTCCCGCTGATACACCACCATGGGCACCCCCTGAAGGGCGTGAACAGACACGCGTTGTTGTTGGGCCATTGGGTGGGACTCCGGCACCAGCAGCACCATGTTGGTGCGCAGCAGGCTCAGGTGGTCCAGTTCCGCGGGCGGGGCTTCACTGACCACCCCCAGCTCCACCTCACCCCCGAGCAGCCCCTGGGCGATCGCCTGAGTGCCAGCCTGTTGCACAGAAGCGGTTAATCCAGGATAGCGCGCCAGAAACGGCGCCAGCAGGTCAGGAAGGACGTAGTTGGCCAGCATGGCGGGACAGCTCAGGGTGACGGTGCCGGTCATCAGCGCTTTGGCCTGAGTCATCAGCTCGGTAAACGCGCCCATCTCCGACAGCACTCGTTCGGCCTGGCTCAGGGCCAACTGTCCCTCTGCCGTCAGGCGAACCCCTTTACGGTCGCGATGAAGCAGGGCACACCCCAGTTGGTGCTCCAGCTTTTGTATGGCGATGGAGACCGCTGGCTGCGCCATATGCAGCTGCTTCGCAGCGGCGGTGATGCTGCCAAGGCGCGCAACGGTAGAGAAGATCTCAAGCTTTCGAATATCCATATGTACAAACTATGAAAAACATATTTAACATATGTTTTATATATCAGCGTGGCCTCTCTAAGCTAGTGGGAACTGGACATAAGAGAGGGAGAGCGCCCGTGGCATGGAGCAAAATGGTATGGCAGGACCCATTCCTGCTGGAACAACAGCTGACCGAAGAGCAGCGACTGGTTATGGATACCGCCCGGGCCTACGCCCAGGAGCAACTTGCCCCGCGGGTTCGGGCGGCGTACCAGAATGAGCAGACGGATAGGTCCATCTTTCGGGAGATGGGCGAGCTGGGATTGCTTGGGGCCACGTTGCCGGAGTATGGCGCCGGTGTGGACTACGTCAGCTACGGTCTCATTGCCCGGGAAATTGAGCGGGTGGACTCCGGCTTTCGTTCGATGATGAGCGTGCAGTCCTCTTTGGTGATGTACCCGATCTATGCGTTTGGCAGTGAGGCACAGAAGCAGCGCTACCTGCCGAAACTGGCCAGTGGCGAATGGGTCGGGGCGTTTGGCCTGACCGAGCCCAATCACGGCTCGGATCCGGGCGGCATGGTGACCCGGGCGCGTAAGACTGACAATGGCTACTCCATCAGCGGCAGCAAAACCTGGATCACCAACAGCCCCATTGCCGATGTGTTTGTGGTGTGGGCCAAGCTGGACGATGAGTCGATTCGGGGCTTCATCCTGGAAAAAGGGATGGCGGGTCTCAGCGCCCCCAAGATTGACGGCAAGCTGGCGCTGCGGACGTCGGTGACCGGTGAGATCGTGATGGATGAGGTGACGGTCAGTGATGAGCATATGCTGCCCAATGTCAGTGGTCTGAAGGGGCCGTTCAGTTGTCTGAACAACGCCCGGTATGGCATCGCCTGGGGCGCCATGGGCGCGGCGGAAGCGTGCTGGCATACCGCCCGTGATTACACGATGGACCGCACTCAGTTTGGCCGGCCTCTGGCCGCGACCCAACTGGTTCAGACCAAACTGGCCAATATGCAGACCGAGATTGCCCTTGCCCTTCAGGGCGCCTTGCGGGCAGGACAGATGTTCGATCTGGGCGGCATCTCGCCGGACCTGATCTCCCTGATCAAACGCAACAACTGCAGCAAGGCACTGGAGATCGCCCGCACAGCCCGGGACATGCTGGGCGGCAACGGTATCTCTGATGAATATCCGGTGATGCGCCACATGTGCAACCTGGAGGTGGTCAACACCTACGAGGGCACCTACGACATCCATGGGCTGATTCTGGGCCGGGCCCAGACCGGCATTGCGGCGTTCTGAGGGACGGGATATGGGGGCATTAACCGGAGTTCGGGTGCTGGATCTGTCCCGGGTGCTTGCCGGTCCCTGGGCCGGTCAGTTACTGGCGGATCTGGGCGCGGAAGTGATCAAAGTGGAACGCCCCGGTCGGGGGGACGACACCCGGCAGTGGGGCCCCCCGTTTCTCGAGGGGTCGAACGGCGAGCGGGAGTCTGCATACTTTCTGTGTGCTAACCGGGGCAAGCGGTCGGTTTGTCTGGACCTGTCTCAACCGCAGGACCAGCAACGCTGCCGGGAGTTGGCGGCACAGTGTGATGTGGTGATTGAGAACTTTAAGGTGGGCGATGCGGCGCGGATGGGGCTGGACTACTCAACCCTGACTGCCCTGAACCCGGCGCTGATCTATTGCAGTATCACGGGATTTGGCCAAACCGGCCCCTATCGTAATCGTCCCGGCTATGACCTGCTGGTACAGGCCATGGGAGGGCTGATGAGCATCACCGGTTCGCCCCAGGGCGAGCCGCAAAAGGTCGGCGTGGCGCTGACTGACATCATGACCGGTCTGTACGCGACGGTCGGGATACTGGCCGCACTCAATGAACGTCAGCAATCCGGACAGGGCCAGAACATCGACCTGGCGCTGCTGGACGTTACCGCCGCCACCCTGGCCAACCAGGCCACCAATGCGCTGGTGGGCGGACTGAATCCGGGCCGGTTGGGCAATGCGCATCCCAACATCGTGCCGTACCAGAGCTTTGTCTGCGCCGATGGTGAGCTGGTGCTGGCGGTGGGCAATGATGCCCAGTTTGGCCGCCTGTGCGAGCTGCTGGGGATGGCGGACCGGGCGAGCGACCCGCGCTTCGCCACCAACGCCGCCAGGGTGGCACATCGGTCGGAACTGGTGCCGGCTCTGGCCCGGGCGTTTCTCGCCGGGGGCCGCGACCACTGGTTGACTCAATTGGAGCAGGCGGGGATCCCGGCGGGTCCGATCAACTCGGTGCAGGAAGTGTTCGCCGACCCTCAGATCCGGGCCCGGGAGATGGTGGTCACCCTGCAACACACCAATGGTGCGGAGGTGGCGTTGCCCGGCAACCCCATCAAGCTGTCGCGCACGCCGGTCCAGTACCGCAGTGCGCCGCCGGCTCTGGGTCAGTCCGCTCCAGAATGGATTGGGGAATGGCCATCGAGCTGATCCCCCACCTGCCTGAGTACCCCGATAAACCATTGGTGAGCTGGCGTGGCGGCAAATCGGGGGTGGGTAATCAGCTCGATGTCGAACTGTGGCAACGCCGCAGGCAGGCGCACCTGACGCAGCGCCAGCATCTGCACCAGAATGCGGGCGATCCGCTCCGGTACACAGAGCAGGTAGCCGGTTTTCTCCACCACGCGGGCCGCCACCGAATAGCTCAGTGCGGTCATCACCAGATTGCGTCGGATCCCTGCCGCTTCCAGCCAGGCATCCAGCCCACCAAAGCCGCTGCTGAACACGTCAATCTGCACCTGAGGCACGCGGGCAAATTCGGCCAGGCTCAGTGCCGGCGCAATGGGGCTGCTCAGACTGGTCAGCCCCACCAGCCGCTCCTGCAGCCAGGGCGTGCGGGTCAGTCGGCTACTGATGTTTTGGTGTCCCGCGACTGACACGACGGCGTCGATCTCGCCACTCTCCAGAGCGTCTTCCGGCACCCAGGCCGGCAGCAGGTCCACCTGCACCCGCACCCCGGGGGCACACTGCTGCAAGTGACCAGCCAGCTCCGGCAGCAGCAGAAACTCGAAGTAGTCGATGGCACTCAGGCGGAAGGTTCGGTCACTGCTGCCTGGGTCGAACGGCTCCGGTGGCTGCAATCCCACCTCAAGGCTTCTCAGTGCGTGGCGGATAACCGGTGCCAGTTGCTGCGCCCGAGCGGTGGGTTTCATGCCGGTCTGGGCGCGGACGAAAAGGGTGTCGTCCAACTGACTGCGCAATCTGGCCAGGGCATGGCTCATGGCCGACTGACTGAGGTGGATCGATTCGGCGGCCCGGGTCAGGTGTTGGTGCTCCATCAGAGCATCGAACACTTTGAGCAGGTTCAGATCCATCTGTTTGAGCATGGGGTCCTCCCGTATTGCTCATCAATTATCAATTTTCTTCATGTTGCTATGTAAACAATGCACTTCAAACATGATTTGGTAAACCCTAGGTTGGTCATACATTCACCACAACAAGGAACGTCATGGATACGCCAACCCAGCAGGGGTTTTATATGCCAGCCGAGTGGCACCCCCATCAGGCCTGTTGGATGGCCTGGCCCTGCAACCCCCCGGTGTTTAATGGCCAGTTCGAGGCGGCGCGTCGTGAGTACGCCGCCGTGGCTCAGGCCATCGCCCGCTTTGAACCGGTGATCATGCTGGTTCGCCCCGAAGATGAAGCGGAAGCCCGCACGCTCTGTGGCCCCGGCATCGAGATTAAGTTGATGGCCCTTGATGACAGCTGGTTCCGCGACAACGGTCCCACCTTCCTGCTTCACCCCGATGGCCGCTGCGCCGCGGTGGACTGGGAGTTCAATGGCTGGGGGGAAGATTACGCCTACGCCAAAGACCGTTTGGTGGCCCGTCAGGTGTTGGCAGACTTGTCGATGACCCGCTTCACCGGCCCCCAGGTCTTGGAGGGCGGCTCGTTTCATGTTGATGGCGAGGGCACGGTGCTGGTGACCCGGCAATGCCTGCTGAACGCCAACCGCAATCCCGGCCTCAGCCAGGAGACCATAGAGGCTAACCTCAAAGGCTACCTCAATGCGCAGAAAGTGATTTGGCTGGACAGAGGGCTGAAGGATGACCCCACCGACGGCCATGTGGATATGCTGGCCTGCTTCCTCGCTCCGGGCATCGTGATGGCGCTGGTCAGCCGGGATCCGGACGATGAGAACTACCCGGCGCTGGCGGCCAACCTGGCCCGGCTTAAGCAGTCCCTGGATGCCAAAGGGCGCGCCCTGACTGTTATCGAGGTGGAACAGCCTCCGGCCCGGTATATGGCCGATGGAACCCGTCTGGGCCTCTCTTACATCAACTTTTACCGGGCCAATGGCGCCGTGGTGATCCCTCAGTTTGGCGACGTCGAATACGACGCCCGCGCTCGCGCCGTGTTTGCGGCCCAGTTTCCCCACCTTGAGGTCGTGGGGGTGCCGAGTCTGGCCATCCTGCACGGTGGCGGCAACATCCATTGCATCACTCAGCAGCAACCCCAACCCCTTAACAAGGAGCACTCATGAAACTTGTCACCGTAGCCGCCACCCAGATGGCCTGTGACTGGAACCTGCCCGGTAATCTGGACCGTGCTGAGACTCTGGTTCGTCAGGCCGCTGCTGACGGCGCGCAGGTCATTCTGTTGCAGGAGTTGTTCGAGACGCCCTATTTCTGCATTGAGCAATCCGCCAAGCACTTCGAGCTGGCCTCCAGTGTGGAAAGCAGTCCGCTGATCCAGCGCTTTGCTGAGCTGGCCCGTGAACTGGCCGTGGTGTTGCCCATCAGTTGGTTCGAGCGGGCTGGCCAGGCGTTTTTCAACTCACTGGCGATGATCGATGCCGACGGTAAAGTGCTTGGGGTGTATCGCAAATCCCACATCCCCAATGCCATTGGCTATCAGGAGAAGACCTACTTCAGCCCCGGGGATACCGGCTTCAGAGTCTGGGACACCGCCTACGCGCGGATTGGGGTTGGCATTTGCTGGGACCAGTGGTTTCCGGAGGCGGCGCGTGCGATGACTCTGATGGGAGCCGAACTGCTGCTCTATCCGACCGCAATTGGCTCCGAGCCCAATGATCCCAGCATCGATTCGATGCCCCACTGGCAGCGCACCATGCAAGGGCATGCCGCGGCCAACGTGATTCCCGTGGTGGCCTCCAATCGGATTGGTCGTGAGGTCGCCACTGAGAATGATATGGCGATGACCTTCTATGGCAGCAGCTTTATCGCGGATCACACCGGGGCCAAGGTTCAGGAGGCCAATCGCACCGAGTCCCAGCTGCTGACTCACACCTTCGATCTGGACACGGTCGCCGCCTATCGGGCCGAATGGGGGCTGTTTCGGGATCGCCGCCCGGATCTCTACCAGACTCTGGCGACGCTGGATGGCCAGACCCCTTACCACGGACAGGGAGAACAGTGATGAAAAAGACCATAACGCTGGCCACCGTCGGCCTGCTGGCTTCGCTGACGCTGCAGGCGGCGGAGAATCCGGTTCTCAATGTCTACAACTGGTTTGAGTACATTGCACCGGACACCATCGCCAACTTTGAGAAAGAGACCGGGATTCGAGTCAACTACACCACCTTCGACTCCATGGAACTGGTCGAGACCAAGCTGCTGACCGGCCAGTCCGGTTACGATCTGGTGATGCTGGCCGGTGGCAATCTGGAGAAGGTGTACCCCACCGGCGCCCTGGCGCCGATCCAGCGGGAGCGCCTTGGCAACTACGACAATCTGGATCCACAGATCCTCTCGGCGCTGTCGGCGCATGACCCTGCCAACCGCTATGGCGTGCCCTACACCTGGGGCACCACCGGCCTGGCGTACGAGCGCTCGGCGGTGGCATCGCGATTGCCCGGTGTGGCGACGGACGACCTGGGGCTGTTGCTGGAGCCTCGCTATGCCAGCAAGCTGGCCGAGTGCGGCATTGCTGTGATCGACGCACCGGAGGAGGTGCTGGGGATCGTGCTTAACTACCTGGGGGAAGACCCCTACAGTGACGACCCGGCGGTGCTGAAGCGGGCGGAGGCGACCCTGATGGCGATTCGCCCCTACATCACCCACATGAGCACCGGTCAGATCATTGATGACCTGGCCAATGGCAACCTCTGTCTGGCGTTGACCTGGAGCGGAGAAGCCGCGCTGGCTTCGGTGCGGGCCGAGGAGGTGGGCAAAGGGGTGGATGTGGGGTTTGATGTGCCTCGTCAGGGCTCGGTGATCTGGTTTGACTCCATGGTGATCCCCAAAGACGCCAGCCACCCGGAACTGGCACACCGCTTTATCGATTACATCCTGAAGCCTCAGGTGATGGCGGAGATCACCAACAGCATGTATTTCGCCAACGGTAACCGCGCGGCCCGGGAGCACGTTGCCCCGGAGATTCTGAATGACCCGGGGATCTACCCGTCTGCGGCGCTGATGGAGCGGTTGTTTGCCGCCAAGGCCCTGGGCGTGTCTCAGACCCGCGAGCGCAACCGGCTTTGGCGAACCTTTAAAAAGGGATAAGGGCTTAACAGGTTGTTGTGGTCATCGCCCCGGTTGGTCCGGGGCGTTTTTTTTTGCTTCCGAAAAAAAGCCCGCCATAAAGGCGGGCAAGGAACCACGTGACGAACAGGGTCAGAGCTCAATCCAGGTGCTTTTCAGCTCCGTGTACTTCTCCATAGCGTGCAGGGATTTGTCGCGGCCATTGCCGGACTGCTTATAGCCGCCAAACGGCATGGTCATATCACCGCCATCCCAGTTGTTGACGAACACAGTGCCGGCGCGCAGGGCGCGACTGCCTTTGATGGCGTTGCTGATGTTGCTGGTCCAGAGACCGGCGGCGAGGCCGTAATCACTGTCGTTGGCGATGCGGATCGCTTCATCCAGACCGTCGAAGCCGATCACGGACAGTACCGGGCCAAAGATCTCCTCCCGGGCCAGGGTGTGCTCCGGCGTCATATCGCTGAGGATGGTGGGCGGGATAAACAGGCCAGGGCCGGTTTTCTGCGGTACGCCGCCGGCAAGCAGAGTCGCGCCTTCAGACAAGCCCAGATCGATGAACTGGCACACCCGGTCATACTGAATCTGATCGACCATGGCGCCCATGGGGCTGTCCGGATTCAGTGGGTCAGCGGGTTGCCAGCGCTCAAATTGGGCGATCAGTTTGGGCAGGAATTGGTCCTTGATGGCGTTGTCCACCAGCAGGCGGGAACCCGCGGTGCACACTTCGCCCTGGTTGTAGCAGATGGCGGCAGCGGCTGTGGCTGCAGCTTTATCCAGATCATCGCAGTCGGCGCAGACGATGTGGGCGCTTTTACCACCGCACTCCATAAAGGCGCGCTTCATGTTGCTCTTACCGGCGCACTCCAGCAGGTGCTTACCCACGGCGGTGGAGCCGGTAAAGGTGATGCAGTCGACGTCCATATGCATCGCCAGGGCTTCACCCACGGTGTGGCCAAAACCGGGCAGTACGTTAAACACGCCATCCGGCAGACCGGCCTGTTTGCCGAGTTCGGCCAGTTTCAGGGCGGACAGCGGGGACTTTTCGGAAGGCTTCAGGATCACTGAGTTGCCGGTGGCCAGAGCCGGCCCCAACTTCCAGGCGGCCATCACCAGTGGGAAGTTCCAGGGCACGATGGCAGAAACCACGCCCAGCGGCTCACGGGTGATCAGCGCCAGCGCGTCGTCACCCACCGGGGCGACTTCGTCATAGAGCTTGTCGATCGCTTCCGCGTGCCAGGCAATGGCGCGGGCCGTCGCGGGGGCGTCATAGCCCAGTGCGTCACCAATGGGCTTGCCCATATCCAGGCTTTCCAGCAGGGCCAGCTCGTCCCGGTGTTCGGCGATCAGTTCAGCAAACCTCAGCAGCACCGTCTTGCGCTGAGCCGGAGACTGACCGGCCCAACGGCGGTCTTCGAACGCGGCGCGGGCGGACTCCACCGCGCGGTCGGCGTCGGTTTTGTCGCAGCTGGCGATACGGGCCAGCACCTCACCGGTGGCGGGATTGATGGTGTCAAAGGTGTCGCCACTGGCGGCATCAACAAACTGGCCGTCGATAAAGGCCTGAGTATTCAGGGAAAGGGACTGGGCACGTTGGTGCCAGTGGGTCACATCCGTCATTGTTAGGGGCTCCATGCCTGAGGGCTCAATGTTTAAACATATTAAACATCGAGCCCCTAATCAACGGATATGAATAATAAAATAAACGGCGGTCAGAAGGTGGCGGGGGTGTTGGCGGAAACCAGCACCACAGGATCGTCGCCGACAACGCGAAAACGGTGGGGGCGCTGACTGGAAAAGTAGTAACCGTCACCGGGCTCCAACAAGCTGACTTCCTCGCCAACCGTCAGCTCAAGCTGACCAGAAAGCACCACGCCACACTCTTCGCCATCGTGGGTCAGCATCTCTTCACCGGTGTCGCTGCCCGCGGGCATGGTTTCATGCAGCATGCCAATGGCGCGGTCGCGGACGCTGTGGCCAATCAGTCGATACTGAATGGGGCCGGAGCCGATGTTGGGCATCTCACTGGCACGAAACACCACCTGAGTGGGCTGTCGCTCTTCGTTATCGAAGAAGTTCGTGAGGGAGATCGGAATGCCTTCCAGAATCTTTTTCAGCGAAGCCACCGAGGGACTGACGCTGTTCTTCTCCACCTGGGAGATGAACCCGTTTGTCACGCCGGTGCGTTTTGCCAGCTCGCGCTGGGACAGGCCGGCCTGGGTGCGCAATTGCCGTAACCGATTTCCGATGTCCATCGTCAGTGTATTGCCTCTTGATTAAATTTCGCCCTTGGCAGACGAAAGTGTTTAGTATTATCCTGCGAATTGTTAAGTATCATATAACGAGCGGCTCACGATGAAAACCGCTCAGGCCAGGACGCAGGATGCGTCTTTTTATTGGCCACAGGTGTTTAGTATTTTGCTAACCAATGTCAGTAAGTTAAACGTCTCAGGAGGAGCCATGGCGCAGGACACTCATCACAAGGGAACCGATGCGGGCGCGCTGGCCCCGTTTTGGATGCCTTTTACCGCCAACAAGCAGTTTAAGGCCAGCCCCCGTTTGCTGAAGTCAGCCAAGGGGATGTACTACCAAAGTGTCGATGACCGCCCGATTCTGGACGGCACCGCGGGCCTGTGGTGCTGTAATGCCGGTCATGGGCGTCGACAGATCACCGAAGCGGTTCAGCATCAGATTGAAGAGCTGGACTTTGCCCCCACCTTCCAGATGGGCCACCCCCTGCCGTTTGAGTTTGCCCGCAGACTGACGGAGCTCACCCCGGATGGGCTGGACCACGTCTTCTTTACCAACTCCGGCTCCGAATCCGCCGACACCGCCCTGAAAATCGCGTTGCAGTACCACCGTATGCGTGGTGAAGGTCAGCGCACCCGCTTTATCGGCCGGGAGAAGGGCTATCACGGTGTCGGCTTTGGCGGCATCTCCGTAGGTGGCCTGGGCAATAACCGCAAAGGCTTCGGCCCGCTGCTGACCGGTGTCGACCACCTGCCGCATACGCTGAACATTGAGCGTAATGCCTTCACCCGAGGCCTGCCGGAGCCGGACATGAGCCTGGCGGATCGTCTGGAAGAGCTGGTGGCGCTGCACGGTGCTGACACCATTGCGGCCGTTATCGTCGAGCCAATGGCGGGCAGCGCTGGCGTGATTCTGCCGCCGAAAGGCTACCTCAAGCGCCTGCGGGAGATCTGTACCCGTCACGGCATCCTGCTGATTTTTGATGAGGTGATCACCGGATTCGGCCGTCTTGGCAGCCCGTTTGCGGCGCAGGAGTTTGACGTCACTCCGGACATCCTCACTTCCGCCAAGGGACTGACCAACGGGGCCATTCCCATGGGCGCGGTGTTCGTTCAGAACGCCATCTACGACCAGTTTATGGAGTCCGGCGGCGCTGCCATCGAGCTGTTCCACGGCTACACCTATTCCGGCCACCCTGTGGCAGCGGCCGCAGGGCTGGCGACCCTGGATGTGTACCAGTCCGAAGGGTTGCTGACCCGTGCCAAGGATCTGGCCGGCTATTGGGAAGAGTCCCTTCACAGCCTGAAAGCACTGGATCCGGTTATCGACATCCGTAACTACGGCCTGGTGGGCGCCATTGAGCTGCGCTCCCGGGATGGCGCGCCGGGGGCTCGTGCCTTTGACGTGTTCACCAAAGCCTTTGAAATGGGCGCATTGATCCGGGTGACCGGCGATGTGATTGCGCTCTCTCCGCCGCTCATCATTGAGCGCGAACAGATTGACCAGCTTATCCGCATTGTGGCCGACGCCATCAATGCCACCCAGTAACAGGAGCATCAGCGTGCAAAGGATCGACAACTTTATCGCGGGCAATCCCGCAGCCAGCAACAGTGGGCGTTTTGCCACCGTTCATAACCCGGCGACCGGGGAAGCCATTGCCGAGGTGGGGCTCTCCAGTGCCGCCGAAGTGAGTGAGGTGGTGGCGCTGGCCAAAGCGGCGCAGAGCAAATGGGCAGCGGTTACCCCGCTGAACCGTGCCCGGGTGATGTTCCGCTTTAAAGCGCTGATGGAGCAGCATAAGGATGAGCTGGCGGCGCTGATCACCACAGAGCACGGCAAAATCTACTCCGACGCTCACGGCGAACTGGTGCGCGGCCTGGAGGTGGTGGAGTTTGCCTGCGGGATTCCGCACCTGATCAAGGGTGAGCACAGCCAGAACCTGGGAACGGCGGTAGACAGCTTCTCGGTGATGCAGCCGGTGGGCGTGTGTGCCGGTATCACCCCCTTTAACTTTCCGGCCATGGTGGCGTTGTGGATGTTCCCGATCGCACTGGCGTGCGGCAACAGCTTTATCCTCAAGCCGTCTGAGAAAGACCCCAGTCTGGCGGTGCGCATGGCGGAGCTGCTGAAAGAGGCGGGCTTGCCCGATGGTGTGTTCAATGTGGTACAGGGTGATAAAGAGGCGGTAGACGCGCTGATCACCCATGAGGATGTGGCGGCGGTCAGCTTTGTCGGCTCCACCCCCATTGCCGAGTACATCTACAGCACGGCGTCTGCCCACGGTAAGCGGGCTCAGGCTTTGGGTGGCGCCAAAAACCACATGCTGGTGATGCCCGACGCGGATCTGGATGGCGTCACCGGGGCACTGATGGGGGCCGCCTATGGTGCCGCTGGCGAACGCTGTATGGCGATCTCAGTAGCGGTGGTGGTGGGCGATGAAGCCGCAGACCGTCTGATTGCTGAGCTGAAACCCAAAGTGGAAGGGTTGCGCGTAGGGCCTGGGCTGGCGGCCCTGGAAGGCAAGGGTCCGGAAAACGAAATGGGCCCGGTGATCAGCCAGGTCCACCGCGACAACATTGTCGGTTACATCGACAGTGGTGAAGCCGCCGGTGCGGAGCTGGTGGTGGACGGCCGTAACCTGGTGGGACAAGGCCCGGGCTACTTCCTGGGTGGCACGCTGTTTGACCGGGTCACGCCTGAAATGCGGATCTACCGTGAAGAGATTTTCGGCCCGGTGTTGGCGGTGGTCCGTGTGCCCGATTACGAAACCGGCTTGAAGCTCATCAACGAGCATGAGTATGGTAATGGTACTGCCATCTTTACTCAGAGTGGTGAAGTGGCGCGTGACTTTGGGCACCGGGTTCAGGCCGGTATGGTGGGCGTCAACGTGCCGATCCCGGTACCGATGGCCTTCCACAGCTTCGGCGGCTGGAAACGCTCGGTGTTTGGTCCGCTTAACATGCATGGCCCGGACGGAGTGCGCTTCTACACCAAAATGAAGACCATCACCGCCCGCTGGCCCAAGACGGAAGGGGCAGAGTTTGTGATGCCCACCATGAAGTAAGGATGAAAGAGATGGTGATAGGGATCCTGGATTGCGACAAGGTGGACCCGGCACTGGCGGTGGATTATGGCCAGTACGGTGACATGTTTGAAGCGGGCTTTAACCGGGTGCGCCCCGGTACCCGCTGTCGCATCTACGACGCTCAGTCGGACAGTCTGCCCAGTGTGGAAGAGTGCGACGGCTGGGTGATCTCTGGCAGTCGCCACAGTGCCTATGATGCGGCACCCTGGATCCAGCGTTTGTCGGAGTGGGCCCAGCTGGCGTTTATCGCGCAGAAACCGGTGGCGGGGATCTGCTTCGGCCATCAGCTTCTTGCTCAGGCACTGGGTGGCGAGGTTCGTAAGTCCGAGCAGGGCTGGGGCATGGGGCCCTATGACACCAACGTGGTGAGGCAGGCCCCCTGGATGAGCGGCGCAGGAAGCACTCTGCGGCTGCTCTCCTCCCATCAGGATCAGGTGATGGTCATGCCGCCGGATGCGGTGTTGCTGGCCAGCAGCGATTTCTGCCCCCATTACAGCTTTGCCATCGATGAACGGGTATTTACTGTGCAGGGGCACCCAGAGTTTCTGGTGGGGTACAACCGGGCACTGGCGGAGAAGCGCCGTGAGCAGATTGGTGAGCGGGTATACGATCAGGCCATCGCTGGCTTTGAGCACCCGGTGGATTCCGACCTGTTCCTGGCGTGGATCCTCAACTTCCTGAGCCCCGGGAAGTGAGCAGACATCATAGCCATAAAAAAACGCCCCCAACGGGGCGTTTTTTTATGGCTGTTCGGGCTGAGCTCCGGTGGACTCAAACACCGCTTTGCAGTGCTGGCTTTTGAACAGATACAGCCCGGCCCAGAAGCTCAGCATCAACACCAGCGCCGGGGCCCAGTGAAACTGTCCGTGGCTGAGGTAGACCGCGTTAAGCTGAAGCACCAGATGCGCGGCCCAGCTGAACATCAATAGCGGCCGTCCCCATTGCCAGAGACGGGAGTTGAAGCCCCCTTTGTGGCGCTGCCCCTGCGCCCACAGCAACGCCAGCGCCGGCAGACCCAGTATCAGCCCAAAGTAAAAGCCCTGGCGGTCAGGATAGAACAGAGCCATCAGATCAGCGCCGTTCTGGCGACTGGCAGCGCTGAGCACAAACAGCAACCAGGTTTTGGCGCAGAACAACAGAACCAGCAACAGCCAGAAGCCGGGCCGGAGTTGCCCGTGCTGGTCAAAGTCGTCAAAGGTGTAGTGGCCCATCAGCGGCCTCGAGTCGAAAGGTCTTGAGGATCAGATGGGGCGCGAGTGCCGCGTTTTCAACCCTGTTTGTGGTAACGCTTCAGTTTGACGGTCAGCCAGTGCACCCCCAACCGGGTGGCCTCTAACTGGACCAGCAGGCCGTCCAGTTCCGGGGCAAACCAGAAGGTGGCGACCCGAGATTCGTTGGGGTGGTCCTGCACAAATTTGTGGGTCTTCAACGGGCCCAGTGGGGTTTTCAGGGTTTCTTCACCCTGGTACTGGAACAGGTAATCCCGCGTCTCGTCCCCCCAGGTGTAGGAGAGTTGCACATCGTCCCGGGCCTGGGCCAATTGGCGCAACATCAGCGCCGGCTCCCATTGGGCGCGGGGAAAGTCTTCGCTGTCCGGCAGGGTTTTGCCATTGAGGGTGACGGTATAGCGGCCATTGGCTTGCGGGGTGCCAGCCAACAACCGGTCGCGAAACCAGCCATCAAACTCGGTTTCATAGGCGCCCGGCTGCGGTCCTTGGGTGGTTTGGGCAAACGCGCTCTGGTGATCGATATGCTGGCCAATGACGCAGATTTTGCCCTTGGCATGATACTGGTATTGCCCCGGCTCGGACTCCGTCAGCGTCAGCGTGCCTTTACCGCAGGGCAGGCCAGTGGTGTAGGCCTGGTAGCGGGCTTCAAACGGAACCGGTTTGGCCCACAGCGAAAACGCGGGCAGCAGTACGATCAGAAGGGAAAGCGGGCGAGGCATCAGTGGGTCTCCGGTTCGGGGCCCATAAGACTACTGATCCGCGGCGCGCGCGCCAAGAGATTAATCCACCCGGGGATGCAGCTTGAGGTGACTCAGGGCGGTTTCCAGTGCTTCCTGCGCGTCTTCCACCATGGCCCGCTGCTCGCTGCTGGAGGTGTAACCGGCCATATCAACGGTGAAGCGGATGTAGCGGGCCGGCAACTGGTTCAGCGCCAGACAGGTGAGGTCGGTCAACTGATCTTCGTTCAGTTCCAGATGCAGGCCTTTGTCCAGAATGGCCTGGCGGATCAGGGTTTCGTTGTAGTTACGGATGTCCAGTTCCATGGCGACGCTCCTTGAGCAGATCCGAGGCGGCAACAAACAGTTGTTGATGACGCGGCACCAGGTCCGCGTGGTTTTTAGCATACCCGCCACCGATGACGGCTGCCACCGGAATGCCGCGCTCCAGAGCGGCAGCGAAGACCGCCCGGTCCCGTTGATAGAGGCCCTGGTCACTCAAACACAGGTAACCCAGAGCGTCATCCCGATGGACATCCACACCGGCGTCGTAGAGCACGAGGTCCGGCTGATACAGATTCAGCAACCAGGGCAGCAGTTCCGTCAGCGTGGTCAGGTAGGCCTGGTCATCCACGCCATTGTCCAGAGGGATGTCCACATGGGACTGGGCTTTGCGTGCGGGGAAGTTGCGCTCGCAATGGAGCGAACAGGTGATGATGTCCGGGTGGCCCTGACACAAACGGGCGGTGCCATCCCCCTGATGCACATCGCAATCGAGGATCAGCACCCGGTGGACCCGCTCCTGGGCCAACAGCAGGTGCGCGGCGAGCACCAGATCATTAAAGACGCAAAAGCCGCTGCCAAACTCCCGGTGGGCGTGATGATAGCCGCCGGACAGGTGGCAGGCGATGCCGTGGTCCAGCGCCAGTTCCGCGGTACGCAGGGTGCCGCCGCAGGCGGTCAGGGTGCGCTCCACCAATGGGGGGCTCCAGGGGAAACCCAGCCGCCTTTGGGCTTTGGGGTCCAGCGTCCCTTCGGCAAACTGGCGGACGTAGTCAGGGCAATGTACCTGCGCCACTTCTTCCAGGGTCAGTGGCCGGGGTTGATGCAGGCGATCCGGTTTCAGTACGGCTTGGTGCAGCAGATGCTCATAGAGCAGGCGGTACTTGTGGATCGGAAAGCGGTGGTGCTCGGGCAGAGGGAGTGCCGAGTAGATGGGGTGGTAAACGGCGTGAAGCATAAAAAAGGGGCCATCCCGGGGATGGCCCTGTCCTTATCAGAGCTGCTGTACGGCCCAGCTCATAAAGGCTTTGCGGGTTTCGGCGTCGGCCTGCTCCCACCAGTACTTCAGCATCTCTTCAGCGCGGTCATCGCCCTGAGCGGGAGCCGGTTTCACCTCGGTGGCTTTCACCTCGGCCGGGGCACTGGCTTTGCTTGAGGCGGCGACGGCACTGCCACTGGCGGTGGCGGCCAGCGCCGCTTCTTCCGCGCTCGGTGCGGTGGGCTGCTCTCCCAGAAGTTTGTCGACGATGGTGGATTCATCGGACTGAGTCTGCTGCAGTGAGAACTGAGCCTGGCTGCCGTTGCTGGCGGTGATCACCACTTTCGGGGCTTTGGCGTAGGCTTCGGCCGTTTTGATGTCGGTGATGCGACGGTCGGCTTTCAGCGCGTAGTCGACACCTTCATCCACGTTCAGGGTGATCACGAAAGGTGAGGAGGAAACACGGCGATGGCCATCTCCTACGCTTTCCGGCACCAGGTCTTTGTATTGCAGAGCGATTTTGCGCTCACCCGGGGCCAGTTCCAGCTCATCCTTATGGCTGAACAGGGAGGTTTGTACCTTGGTGCCGTCCAGGGCAACAAATTCAAACTCCATCGGAATGGTCAGGCTCTCCGCCCAGGAAATGGGGGACGCCAGCAGGGCTAGGCTCAATGCCACGGCCTTTTTCATTGCTTTCTCCTTTAGAACGATCCGCGTCCGGGCTTTTCCAAGTGCGCGATGCGCTGCTCGATAAAGGTCATTGCCTGGCGGCAACGTCCTAGTCGTTTATGGGTGGCCAGGATCTCATTCTGCAGTGTGATTTTCTCCGCGCCCTGATGCAAGTCCAGACGTTGCTCCAATTCACGGATCTTCTGCTCAAGTCGCATTGCCCAGTTTTGGTGCTTGCGTAACTCATCATAAAGCTGATGGCTGGAACGCATCACCGAACGGGCAATCCAGTGGTATTCGTTTTTGGTTTTGCTGTCCCTGCGCCGGGCGCCGGAGAGGGCGCTGGTCTGATGGCCACGACGCATGGTGGCGGTGTTAGCCAGAGCCTGGGCCAGGGCGCTGAAGCGGTTGGCAAAGCGGTGGCACACCAACTCGACCGCATCCGGGCGTGCGCCCAGTTGCTCAAGTTGTGTGATCTGCTGAAGGTCTTTGCGTAATACCGCCAGGCAGGTGGTGAGGCTGGCCCCCTGATGCTCAAACAGCTGGTCGTGAAAGGCGCTCTGGTTGGCCAGCCACTTTTTATCTGCGGGCGTCAGTTTGGCGTCGTGCTCTTTCACCTGGGCTTCCAGCCGGAGCAGCTGCGTTTCCAGTTTTTGAACCAGTGGGCTGCTCATAGCCACGCCTTCCAGGCCAGATTGGCGGCGATGACCATCACCATGGTGATGAACACCGGGCGGATAAAGCGGCCACCAAAGCGGATGGCGGAGTGAGCACCAATCCAGGCGCCGGTCATCAGTGACAGGCCCATGGCGATGCCGATGCCAAAATGGACGTGGCCCAGGCCAATAAAGAAGCCGAGTGATGTGGCGTTACTGACGAAATTCATGCTTCGGGCCAGGCCCGATGAAAGCAGGATGTTCATCTTGTAGAGCACCATGGAGGAGGCGGTCCAGAACGCGCCGGTGCCCGGCCCGGCAAAGCCGTCATAGAAACCGATGGTCAGCCCCTGGCCCCATTGGCGTCGGAATATGGATGGGCTGGGCTCGGGCAGCTGATGCTGCTCCTCTTTGGGCGGCTTGCTGAGCAGCGAATGCAGGGCAATGGCGAGGATAAGCAGTGGCAATACCCGTTCCAGCCAGGAGACGCTGATGGCGTCGACGGCCAGGGTGCCGACGGCGGCGCCAATAAAGGTGCCCCAGAAGGAGCGTTTCCAGAAGCTCGGGTCAAACAGCTTTTTGCGGTAGAAGGTCCAGCTGGCGGTGGCTGAGCCAAAGGTGGCCGCCAGTTTGTTGGTGCCCAGGGCCAGGTGTGGCGGCAGCCCTGCCGTCAGCAGGGCGGGGATGGTCAGCAGTCCACCGCCGCCGGCGATGGCGTCAACAAAGCCCGCCACAAATGCGACAGCGGCGAGCATCGCCATCAGGTTGAAATCCAGAGCCAGCTCCAAGCAGGGTTCTCCTTCGGGCCTTATCAGTGCTCGATATGGCGGCGGTAGGGGGGCAGCGAATTCAGCAGGGAAGTCCCGTACTGTTTGCTGACCAGTCGTCGGTCAAGGATGGTGATCCTGCCATAATCCTGCTCGTTGCGCAGCAGTCGGCCACAGGCCTGCACCAGCTTTTTGGCCGCATCGGGCACCGCCAGTTGCAGGAAGGGGTTGCCCCCTTTGGCCTTGATGTATTCGGCGTGAGCCTGGTCCACCGGCGAGGTGGGTACGGAGAAGGGCAGGCGGGTGATGATCAGATTGGTCAGGTAGTCGCCGGGCAGGTCGAGACCCTCTGAGAAGCTGCCGGTCCCGAACAGAACAGAGGGCTTTCCGGCGTCGATTCGGGCTTTGTGCTCGCGGATCAACTCCTGCCGGGGCGACTCGCCCTGCACTAGAATCGGCAGGCGCTTAAAGCGACGCAGTGCATCGGCTACTGATTCCATCTGACGGTAGGAGGTGAACAGCACCAAACTGGCGGATTCCTCCTCCAGCAGGGAGGGGATCATCTTGTTCAGCACGTCGGAGAATCGGTCGTCATTCGGCTCCACTTCAACCTTGGGCAGGAACAATGTGGCGTTATCCTGGTAATTGAAGGGCGAAGGCAGATTGACGTAACGGGTGCCATCGTCCCCCCGCAGTCCAACCTGATGGCGGTAGTGTTCGAAGTTGCCCAGGGCCATCAGTGTGGCGGACAGTAATGCCACCCCAGCGGCTTTACTCCACAGCATCTCCTCCAGCATAAAGCCGATCTCAATGGGCGAGGCACTGAACATATGGTCATCTCGACCGCCGTCGAGCCGATCGATCCAACGGGCCTGGGGCGCGCCTTTCTCTGGTACCGGCTTGCTCAGCATCTGCCACAGACTGTCCTGATTCTCCAGGCGTTGCATGGCAAACCCAAGATCGGCCACCAGCGGCTCCGCTTTGTGGCCTTTGATTTCGCCATCCTTAATGGCTTCCATCAGCATCTGTTGCAGCTTGCCAAGGCGCTTCAGGGCATTGCGACTGGCGCCGCCCAGGCTCTCCGCCAGGGTGACGAGCACCGGCGGCAAAACGCCACCAGCGAAACGGTGGCGTCGGTCTTCGTTGTCGAACAGGAAGGGGTTGTTGTCGCAAAACGCCTGCAACTGACCCAGTTGTTCGGTCAGGGAGTCGATCTCTTCGGACAGCTCCGAGGCGGTGATGGCGGCTTTGTCGGTGGCCAACTCCCGCGCCAGCTTGTGGGCCAGTTTCTCCAGTTTGCTCAGCGCGTCCATGGAGCCTTTCACCGTGGCGCTGGCGGCAGAGAAATCCCGCGCGACCTGGGGCAGGTGATGAGCTTCGTCGAGCACGTAATACATGCTGTCCGGGTCCGGCAGGATTTTGCCCCCGCCCAGTTCCAGATCGGCCAGCAGCAGACTGTGGTTGATGATCAGCACGTCCCAGCTGTCCATCTTCTCCCGGCTTTTGTGGAACGGGCAGTCACGGTGCGCCGCCAGTTGACGGTTACAGCTGTGCTTATCGGAAGCGATTTGAGACCAGAGGTGGTCCGGCACCGGTTCCGGCACGGAGTCCACTTCACCGTCCCATTTGCCATCGTGATAGGCCTGATGCAGCCGTTTCAGCAGTGCCACGTCACCATCCGCGGGTTTGGTTTCCCACAGTGCTCCCTGGTTGTCAGGCACTTCGCCGGCCAACAACTCCAGCTTGGACAAACAGACGTAACGTTGACGTCCTTTGGCCAGGCCAAAGCGAAACTCCAGTCCGCTATGGCGTTGCAACAGGGGTAAGTCTTTATTTACCAGCTGCTCCTGCAGAGCCACGGTCGCGGTCGAGATACAGAGCTTCTTGCCTTGTGCCAATGCCAGGGGCAGCGCGCCCAGCGCATAGGCCAGGGATTTCCCGGTACCGGTACCCGCCTGGACCACAATGATGCGGCGATCTTTCTGATAGGCGCCGGCCAGGGTTTTGGCGATCTCCGCCACCAGATAGTTCTGCTCTTTACGGCGGACAAAATTGGGGATCGCCTCGGCCAGGTTGTTATAGGCCGTACGCGTGGCTTTTTTGACTTTGTCGCTGAGCATGGAGGGGCGGGATCCCTGGCAGATAAAAACGGCTGTATAGAATACCAGTGTTTATGGCCAAGTGCGCTCAGAAAGTAGCGAATTGAAGCAACGGGCCGGCGTGGCCGGCCCGTGAGGAATCACAGAGAGAGGAAAATGCCCGCCAGACAGGCGCTCATCAGGTTGGCCAGGGTGGCGGCCAGAACCGCTTTAACGCCCAGGTCGGCGACGTCTTTGCGACGCTCCGGGGCCATCACTCCGATGGAGCCCAACTGAATGGCGATGGAGCCGATGTTGGCGAAGCCGCACAGGGCAAAGGTGACGATCACCTGAGTGTGTTCGGACAGGGCGGCCTTGGCAGACGTGAAGTCCATATAGGCAACGAACTCGTTCAACACCAGTTTCTGGCCGATGTAGGAGCCCGCCTGCAGCATCTCCTCTGCCGGCACACCAATCAACAGGGCAAAGGGTGCAAACAGGTAACCCAACAGGCTTTGCAGCGTGACCCCTTCGAAGCCGACGGTTTCGCCCAGCAGGGTCAGGCCCGCATTGGCCATGGCAATAACGCTGACAAAGGCGATCAACATGGTACCAATGGCGACGGCCACTTTGGTGCCGTTCATGGCGCCAGCCGCCAGGGCATCGATGGCGTTGGCCTGGTCACTCTGGCCCAGTTCAATCTCGCCCTGATCGCGCTGCGACTCCTGCTCCGGCACCAGCATTTTGGCCATCAGCAGGCCGCCGGGGGCGGCCATAAAGCTGGCGGCGATCAGGTATTTCAGCTCAACACCCAGGCCGGCATAGCCACCCAAAACGCTGCCAGCTACCGAGGCCATGCCTCCGGTCATTACCGCGAACAGTTCAGAGCGGGTCATGTGCGGCAGAAAGGGTTTCACCAGAAGTGGGGACTCACCCTGCGAAAGAAAAATGTTGGAGGTGGCGACCAGAGATTCCGCTTTGCTGGTGCCCAGCAGTTTTTGAATCGCCCCGCCGATCACCTTAATCACCCACTGCATTACACCGAGGTAATAAAGCAGGGAGATGAGGGCACTGACGAAAATCACCAGCGGCAGTACGCGAACCGCAAAAACGAAGCTGTTGGTGGCCAGATCGCCAAACATAAAGCCGATACCGGCATCGGCAAAGCTGAGAAGGCTGGCGACGCCATTGCTGACGCTGCCCAGCACCTGTTGGCCAACCGAGGAGTACAGCACCAGAGCGGCGAAGCCTGACTGCAACGCCAGCGCGCCCAGTACGGTACGCCAGTTGATGGCCCGACGGTTTTCAGACAGCGCCCAGGCGCACGCGAGCAGGGCGGCCATACCGGCCAATCCAGTTAGAAAAGTCATGTGTTGTCCTGCAGAGGGATTACGAGAGGGGAAGAAACGCCTGAAGGCAAAGGGTCCGATTGGCAGGATCGGAACGCAGGCAGTCATCTGCCAGGACAGGTTGGGAGGAAGTGCCAACTTGCATGAAGCATCACCTTTTTAACAAGCAGTAACGGTGAGCTGGTCCGGTCCGTAGGGTCGTTCACATTCCATGGTGACGGCTTGTTCAAAAGTGACTGAGCGAGGCTCAAGTCGGAAGCGCATTCTAGTGACTTGTGTTGGTCGCAGCAAGGGTGAAAAGGGAAAAGAGGAGCGTGACTTCGCGAGGGTGTACTCGAGTGAGTTGGTGCAGGACAATAACGTTATGACACAACCTCATCTTCACAGTGGCTGGTTGCTGAGCCGCGAGCATCGCCCCGCGGCCAACGGTGCCGAACTGGTCTTCTGGCTTTCAACCCCGCAGGGGCCTCAGTGCCTTGTGGTGCCCGGGCACGCCTATCAGGGGTTTATCCGCCAATCCGAACAGTCGCAATGGCAAGCCTGGCTGGGCAAACGGAGTGGCTGGCGCATTGCCGAGATCGACGCGCGGGATTTTTCTCTGGAACCGGTGTCGGCGCTGTATCTGCAGGATCACCGTCTGTGGCAGGCGGTCAGGGAGCAAGCCAAAACCAGCGGCTGGGTGTTGCTGGAATCCGATGTGCGGCCCTGTGATCGCTACCTGATGGAGCGCTTTGTCTGCGGCGCTCTGGAAGCCAGGGCGGTGGATAACCGTATCCTCGCCGCGCGGCCGACTCAGCCGGACCATCAACCGTCCATGGTGTCCCTCGATATTGAGTGCAGCCGCCACGGAGAGCTGTATTCCATCGGCCTGTATGCCGGTGACGAGCAGTGCGTGTTGATGGTGGGGCCGGAGCAGGGCGGGGCCGAGTACCTGCATTACCTGGAAGATGAAGCGGCGCTGCTGCGGGCCCTGCTGGACTGGTTTGAGCGGCATGATCCGGATGTGATCATCGGCTGGTCAGTGATCGGCTTTGACCTGGCGTTGTTGCAGAAACGCGCCCAGCGTCACGGCCTGAAACTGAGTCTGGGTCGGGACGGCAGTGAGCCTCGCTGGCATGAGCAGGCCGGGCCGGGAAGGGATTGCGCCATTGCCGGGCGCGCCGTGCTGGATGGCATCGAGTGGCTCAAAGCCGCCTTTTATCACTTCGAAAGCTATGCGCTGGATTCGGTGGCTCAGGCGTTGCTGGGCGAAGGCAAAGCCTGTGATGACGTTAAGGGGCGGCTGGCGGAGATTGAGCATAACTTTCGGCACGATAAACCGGCACTGGCGCACTACAACCTGAAAGACTGTGAGTTGGTCTGGCGCATTTTTGATAAGACGCAGTTGCTGGCGTTTGCCCTGGCCCGGAGCCAGATGACCGGTCTGGACCTGGATCGTACCGGCGGTTCGGTTGCCGCCTTTACCCACCGTTACCTGCCTTTGCTGCATCGGGCCGGCTTTGTGGCCCCCAACCTGGACAGCCACGACATTCCGCCCAGCCCGGGCGGCTACGTGATGGATTCGATTCCCGGCAAATACCGCAATGTGCTGGTGCTGGATTTCAAGAGCCTCTATCCCTCCATCATCCGTTCTTACCTGATCGATCCGATGGGCATGGTGACGGGCATGGCGGAATCGGATCCGGCCCTGACCGTGGAAGGGTACAGAGGGGCCCGTTTCCACCGCAGCCAACACCGGCTTCCCGCCATCATTGCGGAACTGGCCCAGCTTCGGGAAGTGGCAAAGCGGGAGCGCAATGCGCCGCTGTCACAGGCGATCAAAATCCTGATGAACTCCTTCTATGGCGTATTGGGCGCGGCCGGTTGCCGCTTTCATGACCCCAGGCTGGCGTCGTCCATCACCCTGAGGGGCCACGACATCATGAAGACCACCCGCAGCTGGATTGAAGCGGAAGGCCACCGGGTGATCTACGGCGATACCGATTCAACCTTTGTCCACATCGGTGATGACTGTGGCGAGGAGGAAGCGCGCCGGATTGGCGAAGGGCTGGTGTCGATGGTTAACGCGCGGTGGCGCGCTCAGCTGGCTGAGCTGGGGTTGGAGAGTGCGCTGGAGCTGGAGTTTGAAACCCATTTCCACCATTTCTTTATGCCGACGATTCGGGGCTCCAGTGAAGGCTCCAAGAAACGGTATGTGGGCGCCATTGAGGGGCCGGAGGGGCTGAACCTCACATTCAAAGGGATGGAAACGGTGCGCAGCGACTGGACGCCTCTGGCCCGGGGCTTTCAGAAAGAGCTGTACCTGGCCTGGTTTAACGGAAAGCCGGTAACCGGGTTGATCCGCCGCTGGATCCGGGAAACCCGGGAGGGGAGGCGTGATGAGGAGCTGATATACAGCAAACGGTTGCGACGTGACCTTGAGGGGTACCAGGCCAATGCCCCCCATGTACAGGCGGCGCGATTGGCCAACCAGTTACAAAGTGAGGTGGTTTATCGAAAAGGCAGTCGTATTCGCTATTTGATTGGCCAGAGCGGGCCCTATCCGGTAGGGGTTGGTCAAACTCAAATCAACTATGAACACTATGTGGAAAAGCAGTTAAGGCCTATTGCAGAGCCGGTTTTGGCTTTGTTAGGAAGAGACTTTGCTGAGCTGGATGGCGACCAGTTGGGACTGTTCTAAATGTTAAAAAATGGTGAAAAATATGCCAAAAATGAGGATATTTGACAGGATAAAGTGTGATAAGTCGTAAGTAATGGTCAGTAATATTGCTCACCCGGCAAAAAGTGTGATCTTAATCTCTTTTGGACGCGCCTGCCCTTTGATACTGTCCTAGCCCGTCAGCGGACGAACAACAAAGTCTCCACGGAATATATGGGGGACACCAAACGAATATATGACGCTTGATTGGTTAGGCAAATCCATGAAAAAGACTCTGCTTGCTGCTGCTATCCCAGCACTGATGTTCGCCAACGGCGCTTCCGCTGTTGAACTGTACAACGACGGCGTAAACTCCGTTTCTATGGGCGGTCACCTGACTGTTGAATTGACCGACAAGAGCGGTGACACCAAGCTGGATGCGAACTCCCCGCGCATCAACTTCAGCTTCAACCGCGACCTGGGCGAAGGCTTCAAGCTGGACAGCCGCATCGAAATGGGCATGAGCAACTTCGTGACCGGCGGTAACAGCTTCTCCACTCGTCTGGGCTACATCGGTGTTGGCCACGATGACTACGGTCGTCTGTCTGCTGGTAAGCAGTGGTCCGTATACTACGATGTAACCGCAGCGACCGATATGCCGATCGCTTGGGGTTCCGACTCCCTGTTCTCCTACGCCAACGGCACTGACGGTGGCAAGCTGGGTCTGGGCCGTGCTGATCAGTCCATCCAGTACCGCAACGGTGTTTCCCTGGGTAACGCTGGCGACCTGAACTTTGGTGTTCAGTGGCAGGGCACTGCTGATGACATGTACGATGACCGTGTTGCTGCTTCCGTAACCTACGGCGTTGCTGGCATCAAGCTGGGCTACGCCTACAGCGGCGGTGACGTAGACTACACCGCTATGGGCCAAGGCCAGGGCGTAGAAGACGCTAACGTACACGCGTTCTCCGCTTCCTACGGTACCTACGGCAAAGGCCTGTACGTCGCTGGTGCGTACGCCATGTCCGAGAACCTGCAGCAAACCAAGCTGGCTGGCAACAACATCATCGCTGAAGAAGCTGATGGCTACGAAGCTCTGGCTGCTTACGGCCTGAACAACGGTCTGAACCTGTACGTTCTGTACCAGGGTGTGGAAGACACCACCAACGACCTGACCGTTCAGGAGTACACCAACTTCGGTGCTGAGTACAAACTGACCTCCAACACCGTTGTATACGGTGCGTACAAAGTGGACCACGGTTCTGACATCAAAGAAACCGACGACGCGTTCGCTGTAGGTATCCGTATCTTCCTGTAATCGGGAATCGGACCTCACAGAAAAAGCCACCGCAATGCGGTGGCTTTTTTGTTGTCTACCCATTGCCCCCTTTCCAAAAAATACCGCCACTTCCGTCCCTTGCGCGCTCCTTGAACTAGACTCTGCTGCACACCTCCTTATCGCTTAATGGAGACGGTATGCGCCCAGTCTTTCCCCTGCTTGCTCTGATGATGGCAAGTCCTGCCTCGGCCATCACGCTCTACGACGACAACCTCAATCGCTTTGCGGTTGGCGGGCATCTGGGTTTTAACCTGGTGCAGACCAACGGTGATACGGAGCTGTTGGACTCCTCTTCCCGCATGCGATTTACCTATGGACGTTCGGTGACCCGGGACTGGAATGCGGAAGCGGTCATGGAGTGGGGATTCAATGCGATCGACTCGGGCAGCCAACTTACCTTGAACGGTGACTCGCTTCAGGCGGCCCGGGAGGGGGACTTCCTGTTTAACCGGTTGGGTTATCTCGCCTTTGAACACGACACCTGGGGGCGCTTTTCCGCTGGTAAGCAGTGGTCGGTGTACTACGACGTTGCGGGCCCCACCGATAACTTTATTGTCACCGGTGGGCTGGCGTCCGGGACCTACAACTTCGGATCGGACGGGGGCTTATCAGGGACAGGCCGTGCCGACAGCGCACTGCAATACCGCAACAGCTGGGGCGGACTGATGCTGGGGCTGCAATACCAGGCGCGGATTAAAGGGGAGGTGGGGATCCTCCCGCCGGAAGAGTGCACCGAAGAGGACCCGCCGCCGGAGTGCACCGTGTTTGAGGATGTGGATATCGAATACGACGACAGCTACGGCGCTTCCTTGCGCTATCGCTGGCAGGCGTTGATGGTTGGCGTCGGTTATAACCGGGGGGATTTTGACTCCACATTCCGTCGCCAGGAACTCGCTCAACTGAAAGATGAAGCGCTGATCCTGGGCGCCAGCTACGGCACCTTGTATCAGCCCGGCCTGTATGTCGCGGCCAATTACGCTGAGACAGAGAATCATGAAATCGACAATCAAAACCGGGTCTTTAATGGCAGGGGCTATGAGCTGATGCTCAACTGGACCTTTGAGAACAACCTGACACTGGTGTCCGGTTTTAACTGGCTGGAGTCGGACGACACGGATTACGAGGCTGTTAACGGAATGTATCGAAAGCGCCTCTATGTGGTGGGTGCCCACTATGAGTGGGGAACGCAACTGCGGCTCTACTTTGAAGCCAAACTGGATGACAGCAAGTTCGGTTTTGATGGAACCGGTGAAGAAGATTTGTATGGCGTGGGGGCGCGATTCTTTTTCTGAATTTGCTGAAAGGGTTAGGTGGCCGAAGATAATGCCGTCACCTATGTGTTCAACTGGCAGGAGTGTCCTCCGGGCGACGACCGTTCGGTGCTGCAAAAGTTCATGAGTGGTGTAAGTTTTATGTAAATTAATGGTTGATTAGGTGTTTACGATCTGGTTACATCAGTGCTGACAGATTGGGCAGTGCCCTCTATCACCTCCTCCTCAGGGACGTTGTCGGGGGGGCAGGAAAAACAATAAACACACTGATGTGTCCAGGGAGAAAACACATGCATAACAACAGCGTTGTATCTAAAGCTGTTCGCTTTGCTTTGATCGCCGGTGCTACTACCGCAGCTTGGTCTGCTCCGGTAGCCTTCGCTGCTGAAGGTGATGAAGTAGAACGAATTGAAGTAACTGGTTCCCGCATTAAGCGTACCGACCTTGAAGGCGCCTCTCCGGTAACCGTAATTACTTCTGACGACATCAAAGCCGAAGGTAACTTCACGGTAGCGGACGCACTGCGTAACTCTACTTTTAACGCCTTTGGTTCTTTCTCTGAGCGCTCTGGTAGCTCTGCTCAGTCCCAAGCAACCATCAACCTGCGTGGCGCCGGTTCTCAGCGTACTCTGGTACTGCTGGACGGTAAGCGCTTCCCGGGTTCCCCGACTCTGGGTGGTTCCTCTGCTAACCTGAACGCCATCCCGATGGCAGCGGTTGAGCGTATCGAAGTTCTGACCGACGGTGCTTCCTCCACCTACGGTTCTGACGCGATTGCCGGGGTGGTAAACATCATCCTGAAGAAGAACTACGAAGGTCTGGAGTTCAACATCGGTGCGGGTAGCCGTGACCGTGACTCCGGCACCACCAGCAACGAATTCTCCGTAATCGGCGGTTACAGCACTGACAAGGGCAACATCACCTTTGCCTTTGACCATCAGCGTCGTGACGGCATTGCTGACGGCGACCGTGACTACACCTCTGCCAAGATGGTAGACCGCGACGGCGACGGCATCATCCAGGCTTACTCCGAGACCGATGGCTGGAGTATCTACGGTGCCACTGTTGCTGCTCCGGACTTCTCCGAAGCTCAAGCTTCCCCGCTGTGTGACGACCTGATTGCTGAGTACGGCTCCAACGTATTCCAGAAGGTTGCCGCGGACGAAGATTGGTCTCCGGGTTCCACCTACTGTATGTATGCGTACGCCAACGTTTCCTACAACAAGGCGTCCATCGACCGTAACACCGTATTTGTAGACGCAAACTACGAGCTGGCTGATGGCCTGCAGTGGTTTGGTCGTGCCATGTTCGTACAGAACAGCTCCTTCGGCCGTTACGCTCCGCCGGCTGCGCCGTGGCGCAACATGGCTGCCGATAACCCGCACAACCCCTATGGCGAAGAGACCACTGGTTACTTCCGCTGGGTGGGCATCGGTACCCGTGACGGTAACGTTGACGACTACAACCAGGATTACCTGACCGGTCTGCGTGGCTCCCTCGACTGGGGTAACGCTGAGTGGGAGGTTTACTACCACCGCAACATCGCTGACAACAAGAGCATCGGTGAGTACTACCTGAGCTACGGTGGTCTGGCGCACAACATCGCTAACGACATCGATCTGGGCTCCGACGAAGGCATTGCCAACATGAAGGCAACCACCCTGACTCAGGACTCCTCCATCTTCGATCAGTACAACGCCGGTATCGGTTTTGACCTGATTGAACTGCCTGCTGGCCCGATTGCTCACTACGCGGGTATTGAGTACTTCGAGCAGACCTACGCTTCCGTATACGACGGTCAGTCCGAAGCCGGCCTGGTTGGTGGTAGCGCAGGTAACTCTGCTGCCGGTGAGCGTGACGTATTCGCAGTGTTCTATGAAGCGGCCATCCCGGTTCTGGACTCCCTGGAGCTGAACATTGCTGCTCGTTACGATGATTACAGCGACTTCGGTGACAACGTTGCTCCGAAAGTAGCTCTGCGCTGGCAGCCGCTGGATGCGCTGGTACTGCGTGCTTCCTACTCCGAAGCCTTCCGTGCTCCGGCTCTGGATGAACTGTACGCCGCCACCTCCTTCAGCGCTGAAGAAGCGATTGACTACGTAGCGTGTGACATCAACGGTATCGCTGACGCTGACTGTCCGGTTAAGCAGCACGACACCTACTACCGCTCCAACTCTGACCTGGGTCCGGAAGAGTCCGAGTACATCAACCTTGGTTTCGCTTGGGACGTATTCGACAACCTGGGCGTTAAAGTTGACTACTTCGACCTGACTGTAGACAACGTGATTCAGACTCAGACTGTTCAGTCTCTGATCAACGCTGAGCGTGAAGGTACTCTGGTTGAGACCGACACCTTCTACCTGGATCGTGCTGAGAGCGGCACCCTGCTGGAAGCTGGTACTGGTTACAACAACGGTCCGTCCTTCGAAATTGAAGGCATCGACGTAACCATCAACGGTACTGTAGAGACTGGCATCGGTGACTTTGGTCTGAACTGGATCAACAGCTTCACTCTGTCCTACAAAGAAGAGATCAGCCTGGATGGTGGTCTGGTTGATACTGCCGGTTGGTCCGGTCAGCCGGATTGGCGTTCTAACCTGACCGCTTCCTGGGCCTGGAGCTCCTTCTCCGCAGCCTACAACCTGAACTACATCGACAGCACCTACGAGCGTACTACTACCGACGAAAACGGTACTATCACTCCGACTGGTAAGCTGGACTCCTGGACCATTCATAACGTGACCTTCACTTATGATGCGGAAGCCTGGGGCGCGGTAATGTTCACCGTCAACAACCTGACTGACGAGGATCCGGTACTGTCCTCCGCAGGGACTTACGACAACCCTGATCTGTACAACAACTACGGTCGTGAGTACCGTGTGAACTACAGCATCAAGTTCTAAGTCTGACGACGATTAATAAGGGGCCCAATGGGCCCCTTTCTTTTTGTCTGTACACCGGTTTGCTCGTTATTTGCTCCACCAGGCCAGTGCCACCTTTTCCGGTATAAAGCCCTGGGAATCCTCTCCCGCGAATACTGTCCCCTTTGCTGTCAAACACCGCGCCCAATAACGTCTGAATCTGTTGTGCTGCCTAACACGGGACCGGATTGAATCTCCCTGAAGGGTTTGTGTTACTGGCTCAGAACACGTCGGGTAGGGCAAATGCCATGCCCCATTTGAGGTGAAAGCTCTATCAATGCCCCTGCATGCTCGTTCCCTCTTGTGTTCCGGGAACCCGTCATCAGGCCTGCCGCAAGGTCGCCAAAACCCGGATCAGACAGTGGTCTCATTCTCCCCTCCTGCCATGTATCCCAGTTGTTTCCTGATGATCTCCAGATATTGCTGAGCCAGCGCGCCATCTGTTTGCATCAAAAGGGTGAAACGGGGGCATTACCTCCAAGCACCTCCTTCTCAGGGAAGTGGTCGGGGAGGAAGGAAAAACAACAACGACACAGATGTGTTCAGGGAGAATACAGATGAACAAAAACAGCATGACATCCAGGGCCGTACGCTTGGCCCTGATTGCTGGCGCCACCACCGCAGCGTGGAACATGCCGATTGCGCAAGCGGCAGAAGGGGATGAGGTAGAGCGGATAGCGGTTACTGGGTCACGTATCACCCGTACTGATATGGAAAGCGCTTCGCCCATCACAACGATTACCGCCGAAGACATCAACGTACAGGGTATTCAAGATGTTGGGCAGTTTCTTCAGCAGAGCGCAGTAATGTCAGGCTCGCCGACAATGACGACGACTAACAATGGAGGAAGTGGCGGTACCTACGTAGAGTTACGTGGCCTGGGGTCTTCTCGAACTTTGGTATTGGTTAATGGACGTCGCCCGGTAAGTTCGGACTTTCAGTCAATACCGGCCTCAATGATTGAGCGTATAGATATTCTCAAAGACGGCGCATCAGCGACTTATGGGGCTGATGCGGTAGCAGGCGTGGTGAACATCATTACACGCAAAGATTTTGAGGGCCTTGAAGTTAACCTTCAAACCAAAGGGGCTTTTGACGTTGGTGAATATAAGGAGACTTCTGTAAGTGTTGTCGCGGGTAAAGCGTTTGACCGAGGAAATTTCTTGGTAGGTGTCGACTATGTTGATATGGGAGCGGTATATCAAGGAGACGTCAACAAAGTCGATTTCTTTCAGTACCCTTGGCAGGTTTGGGGAAAGGAGGGAGAACAATCATTCTGGGAAAATGGGCTTATCGGTACTGGCGATAATTCGAATGTGATTGAGGTCGGATCTGGGTCAACGCCTTGTGGTAATTATTACCTTTCTGACGGTAGCCAATGGACGAATGACACCTGTGACGGTGGTGTCGCGGCAATCGGAGATATGCGTCCGTTTGTCAGTGATGGTGAGAATAACGATACTTATAACTACGCGCCTGTTAACTACATTCAGACGCCGTATAAGAAGCTCAATGTATTCATTGAGGGTGGATTTGAGCTCAATGATGAAGTTTCCATCTACAGCGAAACTCGAATTAATAAGCGGGAGTCCCGTCAGGAGTTGGCTGCTGTACCGTATGATACACGCAACGACCCAGGGTATGCTGGGTTGCTTTCAGATGGTACGCCCTTCAATGGTGTGTCTAAAGATAATTTCTACAACCCATTTGGAGAAGATGTAGTGCGCTCTCGGCGGCGTATGCTGGAGGGGGGGCGCAGCTTTGAACAGGACGTACTGCGCTTTCAGCAGGTTCTCGGTATTAGTGGTGAACTGACGGAAGCCTGGAGTTTTGATCTGAGCTATAACTACGGCTTCAGTCAGATCACCGAGAATGACTTTGGTCAACTGTACGGTCCGAACCTGGCCAAGGCGATGGGGCCATCATTTCAAGATGGTGACGGCAATGTCGTATGTGGTACGCCTGAAGCCCCGATTGCAGACTGCGTTTCACTGAATCTGTTTGGTGGTGCCGGCTCTGTGACTTCAGAGATGCTCGATTACATCACTGCCCCCCTTGTCGATTCCAGTAACTACACACTGCAGCAATTGACGGGATATGTATCGGGTGAACTTTTTGAATTGCCATCGGGGTTCGTTGCGGCATCCGTTGGACTGGAATATCGGAAGGAAGCCGCTGAGGCTCAGGTGGACTCCGGGAAGTTTATGTCGGAAGTTACCGGCAATAAGTCGAAGGGAACCAATGGAGAATACGACGTCGCTTCGTACTTTGCTGAACTGCGGGTCCCCGCCCTAAGTGACTTGCCATTTGCGGAGCGCATTGAGATCCCGTTGGGTCTGCGATACGACGACTACAGCACTTTCGGTGGTGCGTTTACCTATCAGGCTGGTGTCGAATGGAATGCGGGTTTTGGCCTGCTGTTGCGAAGCACCTATGGCACGGTGTTTCGTGCCCCGGGTATCGGAAGCCTTTATGGGCCAGCTGTAGACTCCTTCCCCTCAGCGACAGATCCTTGCCGAAAATCCAATTGGTCGAGCTTGTCCGCCAAACAACAAGGCTTCTGTATGGCCGATGGTGTGCCTTCAGGGGGAACTAACAACAATGACGGTCAACAGTTGGCTTCAGAAGGCGGTAACCCAAATCTACAGCCCGAGGAAGGAGATACTTTTACTATTGGCCTAGCTTACACACCTGAATTTGTCGAAGGTCTGGACTTTACGCTCGACTATTGGTCAGTAGAGATTGATAACGTATTGGATGCTATTGATGCTAAAGACAGCCTAAACGGTTGCTATCTGGGAGGGGTTGCTGAGCTTTGCAGTAATGTTAATCGTGATTCAGCAGGCGAAATCAGCCGAATTGACGAACGAACCACGAACCTTTTCCGGATGACTGCCAAAGGCTTAGACCTTGATGCGAACTATCGCCTGGATGTATTTCAAGGACAACTCTCTTTAAACCTGCAGTGGTCTCACTTTTTAGAGCGTCAGAATCAGACTTACAACGATTCCTCATTCAATTTCGAGATGGCAGATGTTACTGGGCGATTTGATAACGACGACAGTTATGCAAGAGATAAGGTCAACTTTATCGCCCGTTATGTGTGGGAAGATTTGAGCGTTCAATATGCAGCAAATTACATTTCTAGCCTAGAGTATGAAGACCTTTTGTATTGGGGCACGACGCCAAATGATCCGGAGAACCCGGGTGCTGGCAACCATCAGTATAAAGTTGATCCTGTCATCTATCACGATGTCACCGCTAACTATCACTTTCCGACTCAGACGAAGTTGAGCTTTGGGGTGACCAACCTGACTGATGAGTTGCCTCCCTACATTGAGTCAGCGTTTAACGGCAACACGGATGAGAGTACATACCGTCTGTTTGGGCGCAGTTACTTTGTACGGGTAAGTCAGAAGTTCTAAACCTGTAGATGTCCACTTCAAGAAGCGCCACTAAGGCGCTTCTTTGCTTTGTGGATAAAGCCAGAACTTGAGACGCAATATCTCATCGTTGCCAGCGACTGTAGTGAAGGCTTTCCAATTGCTTCGAATTTGTGTAAATCACCTCCGGAGACTGAAGGCGTTTGCCCATCAATCCCGGTACCTGAGACTTAAACCCTTTCACAATGGGCGCAGCATCAGTCTGCGCGACAATCTAACGAAATTCCTTCATCAAATCCGACAGATAGCGATTAACACTAACAAGAGTTTGTAGTTGTTGGTCAAAAGTCGCTCACTGGAGCATTTGTCTGCTGTTTGTGTCATCTATAGAGAAAGGCTCTGCATTGGGGCTTTTGGGGCTGGGTATTTTGGCATATGCCCGAAATCTAGGGTGTTTTGCGCTGTCGGTCACGCTCTCGCATGTGAATGTTCTTCGAACGTGGTACCTCTGTAATGCGGTGTGTAGCGCGGAAACCGTTGCGGTAACAAGGTTGACACAACTCCGGGCGCTGTGAAAAGATGCCGATGCACCCGCCTATCGTGGGGATAGGTGGGGTCTATGGATAACAACTCTAATTAGACGGAACTGGCTTCAGCGCAACGCTGGGTGAACACAGTGGAAAGTGTTTGAAGCCGTAAACTCACAACAAGACTGGTTGGGAACTATGTCCGTGATGAAAAGAACCAAACTCGCCTCTGCGTTGGTCGGTGCTATGACACTGGCGGTTAGCGGTATGGCTGTGGCGGCGGATCCGCTGGCTGCGATCCAGAGTGCTGACAAGCAAATCCAAGACGAAGCTGTTAAATCTCAGCAGAAGATCAACAAACTCTACGACCAGGCCCAGGACGATCTCTATGAGTATCGTATGGTGGTTGACGAAACTGACACCCTGAAGTCCTACAACGATTACGTTGCGACTCTGGTGGCAGATCAGGAAGCCCGAATGGCTTCTCTGCAAGAACAGATCAACGGTATTGAGCGCACCAAGCAGGGCGTTGTACCGCTGATGACCCGCATGATCGACACCCTGGATCAATTCGTGTCCCTGGACGTGCCCTTCCAGATCGAAGAGCGTCAGGCCCGTGTTGCTCGCCTCAAAGAGGTGATGGGTGATTCCAACGTATCCACCGCGGAAAAATACCGTCTGGTACTGGATGCTTACCTGATCGAAAACGAATACGGCAACAAGATGAACGCTTACGAAGGTAAGCTGGACATCGACGGCAAAGAGCTGACCGTGGACTTCTTCCACCTCGGTCGCGTGGTGTTCGTGGCCCAGTCTCTGGACCAGAAGAACGCCTGGGTATGGGATAACGCAGAACGCAAGTGGAACGCCCTGGGCGACGACATGCTGCGTCCGGTAACCAATGCCATCAAGATGGCCCGCCGCCAGGCAGCGCCTGACTTGCTGAAATTGCCTGTTCAAGCCGCGGAGAGTGCAGAATAATGAAAAAGATCATCTCTACTGCCTTTGTTGCAGCCGCACTGACTTTCTCAGCCGCCCCCATGGCCGCCGAGCAAACGCCGGCTCAGACTCTTGACCAGCTGTTGAACCAAATCAAACAGTCTCGTCAGTCTGAAGCTCGTATCAACAAGCAGCGTGAAGCTGAGTTTGTTGCCGAGCGTGCCGACAAGCAAAAACTGTTGCGTGACGCCAAAGCCGCCCTGGCTGCTGAAAAGCAGCGTGGCGAAGACCTGGCCGCTCGCTTTACCAACAACGACCAAGAGATCGACCGCCTGAGCCGTGACCTGGCCACCGCCACTGGTGACCTGGGTGAAATGTTCGGTGTAGTACGTCAGGTGTCCGGCGACATGTCCGGCCAGCTGGACGCGTCTCTGATCAGCGCGCAGTACCCGGGCCGTGCCGAGTTTATGGCTGAACTGGCTGCTGCCAAAGAGCTGCCCACCATCAAAGAGCTGGAAGAGCTGTGGATCGGTCTGCAGACCGAAATGACTCAGTCCGGCAAAGTGGTTACGTTCAACGCTGAAGTGATCGACCCGAACGGCAACGTGGCTGAGCAAGCTGTTACCCGTATCGGTAACTTCACTCTGGTCGACGCCAAAGAGTACCTGACCTACAACATCGAGACTGGCACCATCCAGCGTCTGGCCAAGCAGCCTGAAGGCTTCAAGGTTCGTACCGTTGGTCAATACGACGGCACCGCTGCCGGCAGCCAGAGCGCTCTGTTTGTTGACCCGTCCCGCGGCGCGCTGCTGGCGGTATACACTCAGAAAGCGACCCTGGAAGAGCAGTTCCACCAGGGCGGTACCGTGGGTTACATCATCGCCGGTCTGCTGGGCCTGGGTGTCCTGATCTCCCTCTACAAGATCATCACTCTGACTCTGGAGTCCGCGAAGATCCGCTCCCAGGTTAAGAACATCGACAACCCGGGCAACAACGCTCTGGGACGCATCCTGAAAACTTACCAACAGAACAAGGATGTGGATGTTGAGACTCTGGAGCTCAAGATCGACGAAGCCATCCTTAAGGAAACTCCGCGCATCGAAAGCGGCGTTAACATGATTAAGGTGATGGCCGCAATTTCTCCGATGCTGGGTCTGCTCGGTACCGTTACCGGTATGATCGAGACCTTCCAGAACATCACCCTGTTCGGTACTGGTGACCCGAAGATCATGGCAGGCGGTATCTCCATGGCGCTGGTAACCACCGTACTGGGTCTGGTTGCAGCTCTCCCGCTGCTGCTGATGCATGCTCTGGTAGCTGGCCGTGCCAAGTCTGTGGTTGAAGTAATCGAAGAACAAAGTGCGGGCATCATTGCGACTCACGCTGAACAGCGAGGCAAGTAATTATGCTTTACCTGGTAGAACTCTGGGAATCTGTCAGGGACTTCATGGCCACCGGGGGGGACGTCCTCTGGTTGGTGGCAGGAGCATTGTTCCTGATGTGGGTACTCATGCTTGAGCGATACTTCTTTGTGAGCTTCGTATTTCCGAAGATGCGCAAAGAGATCATCACTCGCTGGGAAGCTCGCGAGGACACAACCTCCTGGTATGCCCATCGCATTCGTGAAGCGTGGATCTCCCAGGCCAAAGAACAATTAAATGCGCGTATGGGGTTGATCAACACCCTGGTCGCCATCTGCCCGATGTTGGGTCTGCTCGGTACTGTAACCGGCATGATCGCAGTATTTGAGGTAATGGCAGTACAGGGTACTGGTAACCCCCGCTTGATGGCTGGTGGTATCTCCATGGCCACCATCCCGACCATGTCGGGCATGGTAGCGGCCCTCTCTGGCGTCTTCTTCAGCACGCGTCTGAACGCTAAGCTGAAGATGTCCCAGGAGCAATTGGTAGACAGTCTGCCTCATCACTAAAGAGAGTTTTCTATGGCACGTAAGAAGCATTACAGCGCCGCTGAAGAAGCCCAGGTCGACATGACCCCAATGCTGGACATCGTGTTCATCATGCTGATTTTCTTCATCGTAACGACCTCGTTCGTGAAGGAATCCGGCATTGAGGTGAACCGTCCTAAGGCACAGCAGGCGAGCAAAAAACCCTCGGCGAACATCTTTATCGCCATTAACGAGGCCGGCATTGTCTACATGGAGAAGCGCGAAGTTGATATTCAACGTGTGCGCGCCAACGTGGAGCGTATGTTGGCTGAGTCCCCGGAAGCCCAGGTTATGATCCAGGCTGACCAGCAAGCCAAGCACGGCATTGTTGTGAAGGTAATGGATCAGGTTAAGGCGGCCGGTATCGATAAGATCTCGGTGTCTGCGGAGAACGATTAATATGTTGAGAGCACTGTTAGCCCTGTTAGTCGGTGCTGCGGTGACCTTCGCCTTGTTCTCTTTCATGGCATTTCTGGTTGGCGGCGGTGCGAAGCGCGCCGACAACCAGTTCAAAACGCCGCCGATTGAGATCGTTATGGAACGTCAGGATGCCAAAGCGCAAAACCGTGACCGACCTAAGCCGAAGCCGCCGAAGCCGCCGCAGCAGCCGCCGAAGCCGGTGGAGATGCAGCCGGACACCAATGATGTCTCTGACAGCGTGTCCATCAATGTTCCGAGCGTAGACTTGGGCGACGTAAGTGCTGGTCTGGGTGATCCCAGCGGCGCTATGGCCCGTGACGGCGATGCAACACCGATCGTCCGTATCGAGCCTCGTTACCCGGTTAAGGCCGCTCGTGATGGTAAAGAGGGTTACGTAATCCTGAGCTTTACCATTAACGAAATGGGTGGTGTGGACGATGTGAAGGTGATTGAGGCCGAGCCTCGTCGTCTGTTCGACCAGGAAGCCCGTCGCGCCCTGCGTAAGTGGAAGTACAAGCCGAAGATCGTTGACGGTAAGCCGGTGAAGCAGCCGGGCCAGACCGTTCGACTGGACTTCACTCTGGATAAAGCCAACGGCTAAGGCAGGAGGTCAAAATGCGAAAAAATAGCAAATTGCTGCCTGCTTTGTTGCTGAGCATTGCAGCAGGTGTGATTACCGCACCTGCACCGGCACTGGCCGCTGAGAAGTGTGCCATTGACACTCGTAAAACCCGTGCGGTTTCCGAGCGAGTCGGTAAGAAGATCCAGAAGGCGTATGAACTGTACAGCGCGGATCAGATCGACGAAGCCTTGCAGGTCCTGCTGGAAATCAAAACCAGCAACGACTTTGACAAAGCTTACGTATCCCGATTTATCGGTAACCTGTATGCCGGCAAGGAAGGCAAGACTGAGACTGCATTGAAGCACATCAAGGTGGCGATCGACATCGACCAGCTTGGTGGTACTGACCATGCAGCAGCACTCCGTCTGATGGCCGACCTGAGCATTCAGGAGCGTAAGTTTGAGCAAGCGCTGGGTTACTACCAGCAGTGGATGGAGTTCACCTGTAAGGAAGACCACAACGTCTACCTGCGCATGGCGACCGCCAACTACGAGCTCAAGCGTTTCGATCAGGTTCTGCCGCTGGCCGATAAGACCATTGCGCTTCAGCCCACCCCGAACAAAGGGCCCTACACCCTGAAGATGGGGACCTACTACGAGAGCAAGCAGTACAAGAAAGCGGCTCAAGTGGTAGAGGACATGGTGCGTCTGTTCCCGGCTGATTCCCGTCTGTGGGTTCAGTTGGCGCAGATGTACATGTTGAGCGAAGACTACAAGCGCTCCATGTACACCATGGATGTGGCGCATCGCAATGGCTATCTGGAGAAGCCTGCTGAGTTCAAGATGCTGGCACAGCTCTATGCTCAGAATGACATCCCGTTCCGTTCCGCTCAGATTCAGGAGCAATACCTGAAAGATGGGCTGGTGGAGAAGGATGAAGCGGCACTCTCCATGCTGGCCAACACCTACCATCAGGCCAAAGAGATCGATAAGGCGATTACTTACTACGGTGAAGTCGCCGAACTGACGGATAAGTCTCGTTACTACATGCGTCAGGCCGGTTTGTTGATGCAGTCCGAGCGTTTCAAGGAAGCCAAAGTGGCGGCCCGTAACGCACTGGAAGCTCAAGGTCTGAAGAGCGCAGGTGAAGCTCAGATGCTGCTGGCTCAAGCGCATTTCTACCTGGAAGAGTACGCTCCGGCGTACCGCGCAGCCCAGGCTGCGACCAAGGATAAGAAGACCGCCAACACCGCTAAGGGTTGGGTGTCTTATATCCAGGAAACGGCCCAGCGTAAGAAAGTGCAGCTGTAACCGATTAAAAGCCCCGATACAGCCCCGCTGGTCGGGGCTTTTTTGTACCCAGAGGAAAAACAATGAAAACCACCGTATCCGCCCTGGCGGTGATTGCGGCGCTGGGCCTGGGAGGATGCTCCCCGGCGACTCCGCCGAGCGACAATCATGCTGAACCCATGGCCCAGGCTGAGACGCCCAAAACGGCGTCTGCACAATATCAGGCACTGGCAGAGCAGTATTTTGATGAGCTGATTGCGCTGAACCCCGTTATGGCGACGTTTGTGGGTGAGCGACGTTTTAATAACCGTCTTGCCAACAACCTGTCGGATGAGTACCTCAAGTCACGCCACGAGCTGAATGCCGGTTTTCTGAAGCAGCTCCAGGCCATCGATATGGATGCGCTGAGCGATGCGGACAAGCTCAGCGCCAAGGTACTGAAGTATGAGTTGGAAATGGCCTTGGTGGATGAAACCTACCCCAGCCGTTTCCTGCCGATGAACCAGTTTTACAGCCGGGTGATCAGCTTTGTGCAGTTGGGCAGTGGCGAGAGTGCTCAGCCCTTCGAAACCGTTGAGGACTACGACAACTTTATCGGGCGCATTAACGACTTCTCGGTTTGGATCGACAGCGCCATCGCTCGGATGGACGAGGGCAGTGAATCCACAGTGGTACTGCCTCGGATCCTGGTTCAGCGGATCCTGCCTCAGCTGGAAACGCAGCTGAATACCCCGCTTGAGCAAAGCCCTTTTTATGGTCCGTTGAAGCAGCTGCCTGAGGGCCTGAGCAAAGCGGATGCAGACGCATTGACGGCTCGCTACCAGCAGGCCCTGAACGACACGCTGATGCCGGCGCTGGGCCGACTGCATGTGTACTTCCGTGACAGTTACCTGCCCAAGAGCCGCGGCACCCACGGCTGGGTGGGCCTGCCCAACGGCAAAGCCTGGTATCAGCACCTGGCCAATAAGCACACCACCACCACGATGCCGGTGGAGGAGATCCATCAGTTGGGTCTGTCTGAAGTGGCGCGAATCCTTAAAGAGATGGATGGGGTTCGAGAGCAGGTGGGCTTTGACGGTGATCTGGCCGCGTTCTTTGCGCACCTTGGCAGTAATGAACAGTTCTTCTTTGCTGAGAAGCAGGGCCTGATTGATGGCTATATGGGTCTGAAAGACGACATTAATGCCGTCCTTCCTCAATACTTCGATGTGATGCCCAAGGCGGATTACATCGTCAAAGCAGTGGAGCCGTTCCGCGAGCGCTCTGCTGCCGGTGCCAGCTATCAGTCCCCTGCACCGGACGGATCTCGTCCCGGGATCTTCTACATCAATACCTACAACCTTAAGGCGCAGCCAAAGTGGGGAATGACCACACTCTCCCTGCATGAGGCCGCACCGGGTCACCACTTCCAGATCGCCATCAAGCAGGAGCTGGAAGGTGTACCACGATTCCAGCGCTTTGGTGGTTATACCGCCTTTGAAGAGGGCTGGGCGCTCTACGCCGAGTACCTCGGTATTGAAATGGGCCTGTTTACCGATCCCTATCAATACTTTGGCAAGCTGTCCGATGAGATGCTGCGGGCCATGCGTCTGGTGGTCGATACGGGTTTGCACGCGAAAGGCTGGAGCCGCGAGCAGGCCATTCAGTACATGTTGGATAACAGCCCTATGGCAGAGTCGGATGTGGTCGCCGAAGTGGAGCGCTATATGGCGATCCCCGGCCAGGCGCTCTCCTATAAGGTGGGACAGCTGACTATCCTGGCCCTTCGTGAAGAAGCTGAGGCTGAATTAGGTGACCGCTTTGACCTGCGGGCCTTCCATAACCAAGTGCTGACGTCCGGGTCGCTGCCGATGGCGGTACTGCAGGAGAAGATCCGCCTCTGGATCACCTCCCAAGCATAAGGCACTGGTTGTTAAAGCAGGGGAGCCGGATGGCTCCCCTTATTTTTGCGGTAAAGTGTGACACGAGTCACAAAAAAGGGGATTGGGTTAATCAATTTGTTAACGGGATGGGCCAGAGAATTGTGCTGTGCTTTGGCTTTTAGGGCAGTGAGATCATTCTGTGAACTCAGGAAATGCCCAAGTTCAGTTTAGAGCGGATTTCGTCGTAACGTCGTTCATTAATCGGGGTTACGTATATGCAACATGGTTATAAAGGCATGGTCATTGACCATAATATGGCTATAACTCAGTATCCTAACCGCATCACCCCAACAACAAGATGAAGCCATCAGAGCTTCCGGGGTGAAAAGGAAGACAATAAAAACAATGTCTCGAGGGAGTTAGGATGCAGTACCCATCTACCGTTGCGCGTTCCGTTCGTGCAGCATTCATCACCAGCACCATCGCCGGTGCCGCCATTGCCACCCCGGCCATCGCCGAAGAAGCCGCTGCGGCCAAAGATGTTGAACGCATCTCCGTAACCGGTTCTCGCATCAGCCGTCAGGACATGGAAACGGCTTCTCCGGTTACCGTTATTGACGCTTCTGCGATCAAAGCAGAGGGCTACACCTCCGTAGACCAGGTGCTTCAGTCTCAGCCAGCCATGGCGGGTATGGCAGCCGGTTCCTCCACCAACAACGGCGCCGATGGCGTTGCACGTGTTGACCTGCGTGGTATGGGCGTACAGCGGACTCTGGTTCTGCTGAACGGCCGTCGTATGGTGAGCTCTGGCTCCGGTGCAGACAGCGCCGTGGACCTGAACGCCATCCCGGTTGCCATGATCGCCCGCATCGAAGTACTGAAAGACGGCGCCTCTGCGGTCTACGGCTCTGATGCCATTGCCGGCGTAGTCAACATCATCACCAAGAAAGACTTCGAGGGCTTCCAGTTCGACGTGGACGGCGGCATTACCTCTGAAGGCGACGGTGAGAACGTTGATCTGTCTGCCCTGTATGGTTTCTCCACCAACAGCGGTAACTACGTACTGGGCGCCGCCTTCTCCGAGCGGAAGGGCGTAGGCCAGGGCGACCGTGACTGGGTTCCGCCGGGCGCCAGCTCCTTTGTACCGGGCGGCTCCCTGGGCGGCTATGTTCGTGACGATCAGGGCAACTGGGTACCGCGTGACTACGGTTACGACTACACCCAGGACAGCTACCTGCAGACGCCGAGCACCCGTTACAGCGTGTTTGCCAACATGAGCCAGGCGATCACCGATGACGTGATGTTCAGTGCTGACGTTATCTACTCCAACCGGGAATCCAAACAGCAGATGGCGCCTCAGCCGGCGGATGTCATGCTGGACGTGTGTGGTGAAGCCGGTGCCGACCCGCTGCGCTGCATCACCCTGACCGATGAAATGATGGCTGCGGGCATCGAAGCGGACGATACCGGTCGCATTAACTACCGCCGTCGTATGGTGGAAGTGGGCCCGCGTATCTACGAGCAGGACGTTGACACCCTGCGCGCCTCTGCGGCATTGAACGGTTACCTGGACATGGGTAACGGTTATGACTGGGAACTCTCCTACACCTATGGTCGCAACCGCGCGGACACCTGGGTACACAACTCTGTGAACCGCGTGAAGATGGAAGATTCCATCTACGCCAACCAGGATGCCTGGTTCTCCGGCGAAGCCGATGATCTGGCGCCGTACGTGGATGATATCCGCTTTACCGAAACCAACACCGGTGGCAACGACCTGCACGCGGTTTCCGGTGTGATCAGCGGCGAGCTGTTCGAGATGCCTGCGGGCTACGTTGGTTTCGCTTTCGGTATGGACTACCGCTACGAAAGCGGTTTCTACACCCCGGATGAAGTGATTCAGGCGGGCGAGGGCACTGCCGCTCAGCAGGACCCGACCGACGGTGATTTCAACGTGTACTCCGCGTACACCGAATTCGCCCTGCCGCTGTACGATGGTTTGTCTGCGGAAGTCGCCCTGCGATTTGATGACTACAACACCTTCGGCAGCGCGACCACCTGGAAAGTGGGTCTGACCTACGAGCCCACCGACAGCCTGATGCTGCGCAGCGTGATCGCCACCGGCTTCCGTGCGCCGAGCATCACCGAACTGTATGGCGGTGACACCGGTTCTTACGACTACCTGAGCGACCCCTGGGGCAACGCGATGGATCCGCAGATCCTGGTGAACTACACCTCCGACGAAAACCTGGATGCGGAAGAGTCCGAGTCCTTCACCGCAGGCCTGGTGTTCTCTCCTGAGCTGATCGACGGTCTGTCCTTCACCGTGGACTACTGGCGCTTCAAGATCGACAACGCCATTGCTCGTCGTGATGTTCAGGCCGGCATGAACGCCTGCTACGCTGGTGACCAGAACGCCTGTGACATGTTCAGCATCACCCAGGAGGGCGACCTGTCCAACCTGACCAACCCGCTGACCAACGTGGGCTATCAGGACACCAGTGGTATCGACTTCAATACCGAGTACCAGTTCGCCAGCATGGGCTGGGACTGGACCCTCAGTAACGACCTGGTACACCTGATTGAGTTTGAGCAGGATGGTGTGGACTACACCGGTACCATCGGCGGCATGTTCGGCGGCTACACCCGTCTGAAGAACAACTTCACCGTGACCGCTTCAACCGGTGACATCGCGTTGCTTTACTCCGCCCGTTACATCGGCTCCATGGTGGATGTGAACACCGGTGACCACGTGGGCTCTGTGACCTACCACAACGTTTCCGGTACCTACACCGTGAACGATAACCTGGTGGTGAACCTGGGCATCCGTAACCTGTTCGATAAGACTCCGCCGTCCGTCTACAGCGGTAACGACGCCGGTACCGTACCGGAGGTCTATGAGACTCTGGGCCGCACCTACTTCGGTGGCGTAACCGTTCGCTTCTGATAGCGAGACATGAGCGACCCGCTGTGTGATGCCCGAAAGAGGGGAATACACAGCAACAAAAACCGAGGCCACTGGCCTCGGTTTTTTTATGTGCGGCAGCGCGCAATACGGAGCAGCGTCGTTGTCACCCCCATAACTTATCGCGTTGGAGGCTGTTGGCCGCCACTGGCATCACTGCTACACAATGTTGCACACCGTTAACCTCTCTTAACCTTCGTTCTCTCCTCTACGGGTGACGAGCCATGATCGCTTCAGCTTGTGCCCGCAGCCTGAAAACTGTCTGGATCTTCTGCATTAATTCTTTGGAGTAAACATTTTCACTAGTTAATAGCCAGTGGGGGTGAGAGATCGCGGTATGTGTGTGTTTTATAACTGATCTGTCTTATTTACGTTTCAGCAATAAAAATGGCGAAAAAATGCGCCCCAAATGTTGCGCAACTGTGAATTATCAAATCCCTGTAAAAATGGGCCTTCGGGGCATTTTGGCTCAATTTATAAAAGGAAGATGTTCTTTTTGTTTTCCAAAAATTAACACAATTTAAACAGAATTAACGCAGCCAAAACAACAACTTAGTTGACATAACCTTGGTCGGAAGGGGAGTATCTGGTGTAAGCATTTTGTGATGCTGGTGGGGCAAAAAATAAATAAATGGTTGCGGCCTGTGAGCGTCAGCCCCGGACAGTACAGGCACGAAGGGAGAATATTATAATGGCTATGGAATCGTCTGTATCCAAGGCTGTACGCCAAGGATTGCTCGCTACGACCCTCGGTTCAGTCGCTCTGATCGGCTCTCAGGCAGCATTTGCTGAAGAAGTGGGTGCGGACGTTGAGCGAATTGAAGTTACTGGTTCTCGCATTAAGCGTACTGATATGGAAGGTGCCTCTCCGGTTTCCGTAATCAGCGCTGAAGATATGGCGAAAACCGGTGAAATGTCCGTTGCGGACATTCTGCGTGGCAGCAATCTGAACACCTTTGGTTCCTTCTCTGAGTCTTCCGGTAGCACCTGGCAGAGTCAGTCCAACATCTCACTGCGTGGCGCCGGTGCAGACCGTACTCTGGTACTGCTGAACGGTAAGCGTATGCCCGGTTCCCCGACCATGGGCGGTACCGCTGTTAACCTGAACACCATCCCCACCGCTGCTGTTGAGCGTATCGAGGTTCTGACCGACGGTGCGTCCGCCGTTTACGGCTCCGATGCCGTAGCGGGTGTGGTTAACATCATCCTCAAGAAAGGCTACGAAGGCCTGGAAATCTCTGCTACCGGTACTGAGCCCTCTCAGCCGGGCGGTGAAGAGTGGAAGATGCACGTTGTTGGCGGTACCGCGAACGACAAAGGCAGCGTGACCTACTCCGTAGAACATCAGGACCGTGCGATCATCTATCAGCGCGACCGTTGGTTCTCCAGCTCCACCAACGTACTGGCCCCTGAGTACGCAGACACCACCGGTGTTTCCGCTTACGCCCGTAACTTCCTGGATATGACCACCTTTGCGTTCAGCCCGATGGAGGCCTGTAACAACGACAAGATGGTTGGTGGCGGCCACGTCTACGACTACGGCGACGGCGACTACATCTGTGGTTACGACTACACCTCCGAAGCGGCTGACCACGCTTCCCGTAAGTACACCGCTGGTTACGTAAACGGTGAATACTTCATCACTGATGAAGTGACCTTCAACACCCAGGTGATGATGGCCCGTAACGAAACCTTTGGTCGTTACGCTCCGGCGGCGGGTTGGTTCAACGTTGACGCGGGTCAGGTAGAGATCCAGAACTGGGAAGACGGCGTGTACCAGGGCAGCAGCATGAACGAAAATGCTGGCCGTGTTTACTACCGCTTTACCGATGTGGGCACTCGTGACTCCACCACCATCGACTGGTCTACCGACATCCAGCTGTCTCTGAACGGCAGCCACGATGCGTTCGACTGGGACTTCACCTATCACTACAACAAGCAGGAAAACAAGAACTTCGGCGAAGGTTACGTACACCGTCCGACCGTTGAAGCTCTGGTAAAATCCGGCGACTTCAACTTCGGTCCTGAAGGTAACTCTGACGAGGTGGTTGCGGCCATCAGCCACGATGTACTGGCTCAGGACACCATGGACTTCCACAACGTTGCCTTCGGTACCAGCTTCCTGCTGGGTGAACTGCCTGCCGGTGACATTGGTTGGTACGTGGGTGCGGAATACTCCGAGTACATCTACGAATCTAAAGTGGACAAAGAGTCCGCCAACGGTGAAGTGATTGGCTCCTCCGGTAACGGCTCCGGCGGTGAGCGTGATGTTTGGGCGGTATTTGCCGAATCCTCCATCCCGGTAACCGATAACCTGGAACTGAACCTGGCGGTACGCTACGACAAGTACTCCGACTTTGGCAGCAACGTGGCCCCGAAAGTGGCGGCTCGTTACCAGATGACCGACAGCATGGTACTGCGTGGCTCCTGGGGTCAGGGCTTCCGTGCTCCGGCACTGTCTGACCTGTACGCAGCCGACTCTTTCAGCGCCGACTACGCCACTGACTACCACTACTGTGAAGTGATTGGCACCCCGCGCGAAGAGTGTTCCAGCACTCAGTACGATGTGACCCGTACTGCCAATGACGACCTGGATGCCGAAACTTCCGATTTCTACAACATCGGTTGGGTATGGGACATCACTGACAGCCTGAGCACCAAGGTTGAGTACTACAACCTGAGCATCGACGATGTGATCACCTTTATCTCCCTCGACTCCATGCTGGTGGAAGAGGCGAACCGTGGTTATGGCAACATCTCCAACGGTGGTGAGATCATCCGTGCCGGTGACAGCCCGGATGGCCGTATCCTGGAAGCGACCACTCCGCTGGTAAATGGTAACGGCTTCGACACCGACGGTATCGACTTCAACATCAACTACCGTGGTCTGGAAACCGCAGTGGGTGACTTTGGCACCAACTTCGACCTGACCTGGGTACTGAGCTACGACTCTGAAGAGTACTTCGACGGCCCGGTAAACGACAAAGTGGGCCGTAACGGTCTGCCGGAGTTCCGTTTCACCTGGACCATCGATTGGCAGTATGGCGACCACCGCGCGTCCCTGCTGACCCAGTACATCGACAGCCAGTATGAGAAGACTGATTCCGAGACCTTCGAGTCCACCGGTCACATCGCTTCTTACACGACTTATGACTTCACCTACACCTACACTGCTCCGTGGAACGGCGCTGTAACTGCGGCGGTACGTAACATCACCGACGAAGATCCGCGTCTGGACAGCAACCTGGGTTATGACGAGTCTCTGTACAGCCTGTACGGTCGTACCTTCCTGTTGACCTACACTCAGAAGTTCTAATAACATCGAACCGAATAGGGGGCCTTTTCAGGCCCCTTTTTTTTGCCGTAAGGAGAGGTGATGGATCACTGGGATAACTACTGGCAATACAGCCAACAAACGGTGAATGATGACGCCTGGAATCGCTCGGCGAACGCGAGTTGGGCGGCACTTAAAGGCGCGATTGAGCCGCACTGGCGCTGCCTCGACCTGGCCTGCGGAAACGGCCATCTGATTCAACTTCTTTCCCCTGCCGGGGCATCCTGGGTCGGCACGGATCTGGCCAGGATTTCTCCGCCCGCCGGCATCGAATTTCACGCGCGGGTTCCCCTGCAAAAACAGCCCTTCGAGAACGCCCAGTTTGATCTGGTGGTGTCACAGTTTGGCATTGAGTATGGCCCCAGGCCGGACACCTTCGATGAAGCGTTGCGGGTGCTGAAACCCGGCGGCCAGTTCCAGTTTTTGATGCACCATCGCCACTCAACCATCTCCCGGGCGCTGGAAGCGGAAAATCGCGACATTGAACACCTGAAGAGCGGTCAGCTCAGTGACGCGGTGGAAGCCCTGATTGCGGTGTTGGCTCGCCAGGATTTGGCCCGGACGGATCCCGCTATTGTTGCTGCCGTTGAGTCAGTAAAGGCCGCTCTGGCGGCCATCAGTCAAACCGCTTCAGCCGGTTTTGTCGGCTATCTGAACCAGGGTATCGATCATGTGGTAAACCGCATGGGACAACAATCTGTCGAGCAGAAGGTTGACGTGTGGCGCAAGGGATTAGACGCCCTGTGGCAGTGCCATCAGCGCAACAAAGACCAGCTCGATGCGGCGCTGGATGCGGAAGCGGCAGACGCCATCGTCAGTCAGATCGGTGCCAGCACCTCCCATATTGAGTGCCGATTGGTGAAAGCGGAGGGCGCGGCGATGGGTTGGTGCCTGCAGGGCACCAAGGCCTGAATACCCCCGGTAAATGGCGGCTTCCCATAGGCTAATGCGGGAGGCCAGCCCCCTTATTCCGTGATCCGGCTCGCATCTTTACGTTTCGAAACGGCGTCGCTGCAGCCTAAATCCGCCTCCAAGCTGCTAGTCTATTTCCTTTATCCTTCTCAGTTAAAAGGGAAACCCTATGAAACCCATTGCTCTGGCTTCCGTCGCCCTGGTGCTGGCCGGCTGTGCCGCCACCGAGAAGGGCCCGTCTCCGTTTGAGGGACAGTGGCTTATCGGTCAAGTAAATGGTGAGGCGGTCATGGTGGGCCCACAACAGGCCAAACCGGCGCTGACCATTGAGGGTGAGCGCATGAACACCAGCTTTGGTTGCAACCAGATCAACGGTAACTGGCCTGAAGCCGGTACCGTGTTTGGCCCGCAGATGAGCACCCGCATGGGTTGCCCTTCTCCCATCGCCGAGATGGAGCAAAACTACAGCCAGGCGATGGCCGGTGCCAATGGTTACCGCATTGAGCACGGTCGCCTGCAGATCCTGGCGGGTGACGAAGTGGTGGTGGAAGCCTACCGCGAAGTGCCGGCCTCTCAGTTTGCCGCCTGGAGCGGTACCTGGTCTCTGGACAAACTGGAGGGCGTTGACAGCATTCAGGGTCTGTATGATGGCCGTCCCCCTTACCTGATGCTGGACATGACCGAAGGCCGTGCCAACGGCAACAGCGGTTGTAACCAGTTCTTTGCCTCTGTGACCCCGGCAGGCGATGCCCTGTGGCTGCAACAGGCGGGCATGACCCTGGTGGCCTGCCCGGATAACCTGGCCCTGCAGGAGCAGAAGATGATGCAGCACTTTGCCGAAGCCGACCGCACCGTCGAACAGGACGGTAAACTGCAGTGGTGGAAAGGTGAGACCCTGCTGCTGGAGTTCTCCCGTCAGCCTTGAGCCTGAATCCGAACCCTAAAAAAAACGCCCCGAGACCCGGGGCGTTTTTTTATGCGGCATTCAGATGAGCGATGATTTCGTCGCTGCGTTTTAACCGGCGCAGTTCGCCAAACATCTCGTTGGCCTCGGGGTAGGCCTGGCGCAGATAGCCAAACCACTGCTTGATGCGGTTGGGGAAATAGCGCTCTTTGTCGCCACTAATCTCCAGCGTCACGTACTCGGACAGCACCGCCCGGATGGCGTCCCAGTCCAGCTGTTGCGCATCGTGCTTCACCATCTCCGCAAGGTTAGGGCGGCACAGTGCGCCCCGGCCGATCATCAAATCCTGGCAGCCTGATTCCAGCTGACAGCGCTGGCCGTCGGCATAGCTGTTGATTTCACCGTTGGCGACAACCGGAATGCTCAGAGCTTTGGCGACCGGAGCAATGGCAGGCCAGTTGATGGCCTCGGCGCGGTAGCCGTCGGCTTTGGTGCGGGCGTGAATGGCCAGCTCATTGGCGCCGGCCGACTCGATGGCCTGGGCAATCTCCATGGTGCGGCTGTCGCATTCCCAACCCAGGCGGATCTTGGCGCTGAGCACCTGTTCAGCCGGGATCGCTTCGCGCATCGCTTTGACAATGCGGTAGATCAGCTCAGGCTCCTTCAGCAGCACCGCCCCACCTCTTGAGCGGTTAACGGTTTTCGCCGGACATCCGAAGTTGATGTCGACCCCGGGGCTGCCCAGCGCACTGGCCCGGTTGGCGGCGTCGGCAAGCCAGTCCGGATCCTGCCCCAACAACTGCACCCGAACCGGCGTGCCGTTGCGGGTTTTTCCCCCATTCAGCAACTCCGGCGCCAATCGGTAAAACACCTTATCCGGCACCGGCTGATCCACCACGCGGATGAACTCCGTAACGCACAGATCATAGGGGTTAAGCTCACTGAGCAGTTGTCGCATCCGATGGTCTAACACGCCTTCCATCGGGGCCAGGATCACTCTCATTCAGCAGGGTCGCTTACGTTGAAATCAGGGGGCGGCAAGTTTACTCCCACCGGCTTCCCTACACCAGTTTGCTGGTGAAAAAAAGCCCAAATTAGTGGCGGGTGAAAAAAATGTTGTTAAGGTGTGAAATAGAGATCCCGCTTGTTGGGTCTCCTTTGCTGAGCCAGCGTCGTAAGGCTGCTGGGACAAAATAGCATCAACCGATCGAAGGAACTTACGATGAAGACTGTGAAAAAATCCACCGTTGCAGCAGCACTGGGTGCACTGGTTGTTGGCGGCGCTATGGCAGCCGGTACCGCTCAAGCCAGCCCGTTTGGCATCGATGACCTGGCGATGGGTTACCAAATCACTGGCGATAAAGGCAGTGAGGGTAAGTGTGGCGAAGGCAAGTGCGGCGGCGAAGGCAAAGGCAAAGAAGGCAAGTGCGGCGAAGGTAAGTGCGGCGGCGAAGCCAAGGGTAAAGAAGGCAAGTGCGGCGAAGGGAAATGCGGCGGCGAAGCCAAAGGCAAAGAAGGCAAGTGCGGCGAAGGTAAGTGCGGCGGCGAAGCCAAAGGCAAAGAAGGCAAGTGTGGCGAAGGCAAATGCGGTGGCCACAGCTAATCAGCCGACGTAAAGTATGGGAAAGGCTGGCTTCGGCCAGCCTTTTTTATGGAGTTCCAAGGAGGTGTTCATGGAGTCGCTAGCGGGCGTTGGGCTGGGATTGCGCCGGGAGATGGTCGACACATTGTGTCAGCAGGGTGTGCCTGACGACATCGATTTTATGGAGGTGGCGCCGGAAAACTGGATGAGGGTGAATCCGAAGTTGCGTCGTCAGTTCCGTGAATTGACTGAGCAGCGGCCCTTTGTCTGCCACGGCCTGTCGCTTTCCATCGGCGCGCCTGCACCATTGGATTTGGCGTTTGTCCGGCAACTCAAGCGGTTCCTGGACGAGCACCGGATCGCCTCCTACTCCGAACACCTTTCTTACTGTTCCGGTAATGCCCACCTGTACGACCTGATGCCCATCCCCTTTACCGAAGAAGCGGTCAGGCATGTGGTGGAGCGGGTGCAGATCGTGCAATCGATACTGGAACGCCCCCTGGTACTGGAAAACGTTTCCTATTACGCCGCGCCCGGTGCCGAGATGGATGAGCTGACCTTTATCAATGCGGTATTGGAGGAGGCGGACTGTGAGCTGCTGCTGGACGTGAACAACATCTACGTCAACAGCGTCAACCACGGTTACGATGCCCGGCAGTTCTTACAGGGTCTGCCGACCCGTCGGATCCGCTATCTCCACATCGCCGGTCACTACCAGGAAGCGGCCGACCTGATTGTCGATACCCATGGTGCCGACGTGATTGACCCGGTATGGCAACTGCTGGAGCATGCTTACGCCTGGCATGGCGTGCATCCCACCTTGCTGGAGCGGGATTTTAATCTGCCGCCAATGGCCGATCTGCTGGCCGAACTGGACACCATCCGGCGTCATCAGTTGGCTGCGCAAACGCAGAGGGCCAGCGCATGAGCGATTTCACCCAGCTGCAGCAGTCCTTTATTGACTACATTCGGGCTCCGCAGGCGGGCACACCTCCGCCCGGAACCGATGCCCGTCATATGGCGGTATACCGGGAACTGTTTTTCAACAACGTCAGCGGCTTTGTCAGCAACGGCTTCCCGGTGCTGAAAAGCCTGCACAGCGAGGCGCGTTGGCAAGAACGCTTACGGGATTTCTTTGCCCGCCACGATTGCCACAGTCCGCTGTTTGTGGATATTGCCAGAGCCTTTCTGGATTATCTGGAAACGCAGGACACGCCGGACTTTCCGTTTGAACAGGAGCTGGCGCAGTACGAGTACCTGGAGTTGTGGGTTGATACGCAGGAGCCGGTCGAGGATCAACCCTGCATTGCGGCGCTGAATGAGGATACGCCTCTGGTGCGTTACCGGGCCAGCGCATTGGGCACCTACGACTATCCGGTGCAGCAGGTGAGGGCGGACGCCCCCTGGCCCGAGCCTCAGCCCACCTTTTTGGTGGTGTTTCGGGAAGGAGAGTCGGAGGTGCGTTTCACCCAGCTCAACCCCATGACCATGCAACTGCTGTTGCTGATCGATGAGCAGCCGGGCATCACGCCTGCGGCGCTGGAAACCGCGATGGTCTCCATGTTGCCTCAGTTGGATCCGGCCGTGGTGCGGGAGGGAATGATGACGGTGCTCAGCCAGCTGGCACAGCGAGGCGTCGTGCGACAGCACAAAAAATAAGCCGCATTTTCTCTGGGTGTTTGTGTGAGCTGTGTCACGTTAGAATGGCCGCGCAAATCAACCTGGGAGTACGATAGTCGTGGCTGATAACAACTTTAAAGAACCCTTCAACCTGCTGCATTTTCTGGGCTTGCTGGCGGTCCTGATGATCCCCACCCTGCCTGCCACCCTGACCTGGTTTAAGCTGCTGACCCAGTGATACCAGTGGGGGATTCAGGGCGGAGGCGTACCGGCATACCGCCCTGTGATCCACCGCACCTCTTTTCCGCATCAGTATCGGTTACACTCATGTGACGATGTGGCCTTCGGGCACACTGGGCCTTGACGGTTTTCCGTACACAGGAGCGCCTGCGCCCGGTTGCATCCGCTGGCCAAGCTGCTTAAGCTTATGGCCCAAAACCGCTCCCGAGGCGCAGTCCAGGAAGGCCCAAAGCCTACTGGGCTTTTTTATGGCGTGGCAGAGACCACCGAAGAGAGCCGAATACCGCAATGAACCAAGCATCACTGGCGCTGATCAAAGACAGCATCAAAACCATTCCGGATTACCCGAAGCCGGGCATCCTGTTCCGTGACGTTACCTCCCTGCTGGAAGACGCCAAGGCGTTTCGTCTGTGCATCGACGTGCTGGCTGAGCACTACACCGGCAAAGGCTTCACCAAGGTAGTCGGCACCGAAGCGCGTGGCTTCCTGTTTGGTGCTCCTCTGGCGCATCAGCTGGGTCTGGGTTTTGTGCCGGTGCGTAAGCCGGGCAAGCTGCCTCGCGAAACCGTCGCCGAGTCCTATGAGCTGGAATACGGCCAGGACACCCTGGAACTCCACACCGACGCCATCGTTGAAGGTGACAAGGTGCTGGTGATCGATGACCTGCTGGCCACCGGCGGCACCATTGATGCCACTGTTAAGCTGATCCGCCGTCTGGGTGGCGAAGTGACCGACGCGGCGTTCGTCATCAACCTGCCGGATCTCGGCGGCGAAGCCCGCCTGAAAGCGCTGGGCCTGAACGTGGTGACGCTGTGCGAGTTCGAAGGCGAATAATTCCGCTGACTGCTTGCTAAAAAGCCGGGCCATGTGCCCGGCTTTTCGCTCTTTTACAGGGCTGTGTTAGCATCCTTTTTTAACCTCGTCGTCCCCGTTTCAAGGAACACCATGTCATATCAGGTACTGGCGCGAAAATGGCGCCCGGCCAGTTTTGATCAAGTGGTTGGCCAAGAGCATGTGCTCAAGGCACTGACCCACGCCCTGGAGCAGAACCGTCTGCACCATGCCTATCTGTTTACCGGCACCCGTGGTGTGGGAAAAACCTCCATTGCCCGCTTGCTGGCTAAAGGTCTGAACTGCGAAACCGGCATCACCGCCACCCCCTGTGGCCAGTGCAGCCATTGCCGCGAAATCAGCGAAGGGCGGTTTGTCGACCTGCTGGAGATCGATGCGGCTTCCCGCACCAAGGTGGACGACACCCGGGAGATCCTCGATAACGTTCAGTACCAGCCGGTACGGGGACGTTTTAAGGTCTACCTGATTGACGAAGTGCACATGCTCTCCCGCCACAGTTTCAACGCCCTGTTGAAAACGCTGGAAGAGCCGCCGCCGCACGTCAAATTCCTGCTGGCCACCACCGACCCGCAAAAACTGCCGGTTACGGTGCTGTCCCGCTGCCTCCAGTTCAACCTGAAAAGCGTGCCGGTGGCGCGCATCAGTGCGCACCTGGCCAATGTCCTTGAAGCGGATAAGGTGCCGTTTGAGCCGGCGGCTCTGGACCTGCTGGCGAAAGCCGCAGATGGCAGTGTTCGCGATGGCATGAGCCTGACTGACCAGGCGATCGCCCATGGCGGCGGCCAACTGCAGCTGGCCTCGGTTCAGGCGATGCTCGGTACCCTGGACACCAGCTATGCCCTGCGTTTGCTCAATGGCCTGGCCCAGGGGCAAGCGGCGGCGCTGATGGCCGTGCTGGATGAAGTGGAAGCCTTTGCGCCGGACCACGATGACCTGCTCAAACAGATGGCCGCGATGCTGCATCAGGTGGCGCTGTGTCAGTTCAATCTGCGCGCCGCGGAGCTGGGAGAGCAGGCCACCGAAGTGCTGGCGCTGGCTCAGCAGCTCGACCGGGAACAGGTGCAACTTTGGTACCAGATGCTGACCCAGGGGCGTCAGGATCTGGCGCTGGCGCCGGATCCCCGCAGCGGCTTTGAAATGGTGCTGCTGCGGGCTCTGGCCTTTGCGCCGCTGAATCCGGCGCCGCCGATGGCAGCACCCCAGCCGCAACTGGGCGCGGTCAGTCCTACTGCGGCCTCTTCAGCCGGGACGACTGGCGCTGCACCAGCCGCCAAGGCGGTTGTCAGCGAGACGGTTGCGCCGGCAGTGTCCCCGTCACAGGCGGTTCCGGGCGCGACATCGTTGGAGCCCACCACGCCGCAAGCCGAGACTGAGTCACCCGTCGCACCGGCTGCGGTGGCGCAACCCCAGCCCGATGCTGCTCCGGCGCAAGCCAAGGCTGAGGCCGGATCCGAAACCGAAACATCGGCGGACGATAACGAGGAGATTGGGGCACTGGCCGCTGAGCAGGCCGCCATTCTGGCCCAGGCAGACCAGGCGCGCTCCGATCAGACTCCGGCTCCGCCCGTGGCACAGACGCCGCAGGATCAGCCCGCTGATGAAACCGCGCTGGCGGCCGAGCAGGATTTGATCCTGTCTCAGGCTCAAAGCCAGCATGCTGAAGTGGATTACGGCATGATGCCGGACAGCGACGATGACGACGCCGGTGCCATGATGGATTCCTACGCGGCGTTCGCGGCGGGTCAGACCGAGAGCGCCACCACCGTTGAGCACGCGCCGTCGGCGCCGGCTCAGCCCGTGGCGACGCCAGGCGGTGGCATCGAGGGACTGCTTGAACAAGCCCTGGCCAACCATCGCAATATCCAGGCCCGTCTGGATGACGCGCAGGAGGACACGCCGGACCCAAAGCCTGAGGCGGTGTCCGCTAAAGACACCGTGCAGCCGACCGAGCGGACAAAGCCCACGCCATCGCCCTCGGCGGTGCAAGCGGAACCCCCGGCGGCACCGGTGGTCGAACCGAAGGCACAGGCGCCTGCTGAGACAGTGGCAGAAGCCGATGACAATGATCCGCCGCCCTGGGTGGTGGACGACGCCGCGCAGGGGGACAACGTGTCCCCTGTGGCAGCGACACCGGAGCCGGCAACGGACAACCACTCTGCCCAAGTGGCAGAAACCTCCACCCCATCTGAGCCACCGGCTCAGCCGCAGCCACGGGCGCAAACCGCCCGGCCTGCGGAGGTGGTGGATCTGGACGCCGTGCGTAAGCGCGGCATTGCGTCCAATGAAACCGACGCCTTCTGGTATCAGACCATGGCGCAGTTGGGCATCGGTGCCCGGCCTCGCCAGTTGGCCATTAACTCCGTGCTGGAGCGGGATGGAGACAGCGTTCGTCTGCACCTCCGTGCCGAGCAGCGTCATCTGAACAGCGAATCCGTAATCGGCCCGCTGAAAGAGAGCATGGAACGGGTGTGGGGTCAGAATATTGACCTTCAGATCCTGGAAGATGTGCTGCCGGATCGGGAGACGCCGCTGGAGATCCGCCGGCGTCTGCACCAGGAGCGACTGGTTCAGGCCCGTGAGGACCTGCTGCAGGATCCGGTGATTCAGTGGCTACAATCGGAGTTTGATGCCCGTTTGATCGAAGAGTCGGTCAGTTATCAAAACCCGGGCTAAGCCCTTGTCCGGGACCACGGTTGCGGTAACATGTGCAGCCATTTGTGACACTTATCCAGTTGAGAGAGACCGAGATATGTTTGGTAAAGGCGGTATGGGTAACCTGATGAAGCAAGCGCAGAAGATGCAAGAGCGCATGCAGCAGGCACAAGACGAGATCGCAACCATGGAAGTGACCGGCGAAGCCGGCGCTGGCATGGTCAAGATCACCATGAACGGCGCCCACAACGTGCGTCGCGTGGAGATTGACGAGAGTCTGATGGAAGACGACAAAGAGATGCTGGAAGATCTCATTGCCGCTGCCATCAACGATGCGGCGCGCCGTATCGAAGAGGGTCAGAAGGCCAAAATGGCCGAAGTCACCGGTGGCATGCAGCTTCCGCCGGGCATGAAACTGCCGTTCTGATGAAGTTCAGTCCAAGGGTCGATGAACTGATCAAGGCCCTGCAATGCCTGCCCGGTGTCGGGCCGCGTTCCGCCCAGCGCATGACCTTTCAGTTGCTGGAGCGGGACCGGGTCGCCGGCACTCGCCTGGGTGAGGCTCTGAGCCGCGCCATGAGCGATGTGGGGCATTGCCAGGATTGCCGGACGTTCACCGAACAGACCCGCTGTCCGATCTGTGACAACCCCCGTCGTGCCGAGAAAGGGCAGTTGTGCGTGGTGGAGTCGCCGGCGGACCTGCTGGCCATCGAATCGTCTGGTCAGTACGACGGACGTTACTTCGTGCTGATGGGGCACTTGTCGCCACTGGACGGCATCGGGCCCGATGAGATCGGTCTGGACGTGCTGGACCGGATGCTGGCGGACGGTCAGTGGCAGGAGATCATCCTGGCCACCAACCCCACCGTGGAGGGCGATGCCACGGCGCAATACATCGCCGATATGGCCAGGCAACGCAGCATCCGGGTCAGCCGGATCGCGCACGGTGTCCCCGTGGGCGGCGAGCTTGGTTATGTGGATGGCACCACGTTGGCGCTCTCTTTTAGCGGACGACGTGATCTCTAATCCATTGAAAAAAGGCACGGTTTCGTGCCTTTTTACTTTTCCATAACTTATCCACAGCAAATGCCCAGCCTTATCCATTGTTGCCGTCGCAAGATGGCGATAATGTGACCGCTCTTTGTCGAAAATACCGGCGACTCCAGGCAGTAAACCGAGTCAAGCTGTTTCACTTTCCAACTTCAGGGAGCGTGTGATGGGCGACGAGTGGTTAGGCCAAATCATCGAAGGGGCGTACGACGCCGCCGTAGAAGGGAGCTGGTACGACTGGCTCAACAGTCTCCGCAGAGCCCTGGGGGGCGCCGGTGCCGTGCTGGCATTGCTGCCGAGGCATTCAGCGGCCTCCCGGTCGCTGCCGATCGCCTGTGGCGACCCGCAACTTTCCACCCATATGGTGCAACACTATCTGCGTCAGCGCGGGGCCGATCCCTGGTATCGGGTGGCGAAGCGGCAGCGCAATCAGGTGGTGATTCTGGATGAGCAGCTGAGACGAAACCGCCAGGAATCGTCGCTGGCGGGGCTGTTTCAGTCACTGGATTGCCACTACAGCGTAGGGTCCGTGCTCAGTACCGAACATGGGCACCACCTGCTCGGGCTCTACCGCTGCCAGGGACAGAACGATTTCTGTGCGCAACAACTTCGCGCCATCGATCAAATCGCCCGTCATCTGCGCCAGGCAATGGCTCTGACGCCCTTTCTCCACGAGCGGATCGGCGCCCGCCTGCACAACAGTGCCTTAATCCGTAATGATCTGCCCCAGGCGGTGGTCCGCGCTAATGGCACCCTGGCCTATACCAACGCGGCGATGGAGGAGTACCTGAGCGAACAGCACAGCCTGCTGCGGTTTCGAAAAGGCTGCCTTGGCGCCCGTCAGCCGCTTTTGCAGCGCATGCTGGAGCGCACGCAGGCCATGGCCTGCAACGGCAGCCTGAACGGACAACCTGGTAATCGCCTGCCTCTGGGCGAGGATCAGATGACCATCATTCCCACCCCTGAAAGCGTTTTGCCCGGTGCCGCACTGTGGCAAATTGAACAGGCCCGGATCGAATTTTCCCCCCGACCACTTGAAAAGCCAATGCTTGGCCCCATGTTGAGGACATCGAGATAAATTCGTTGTTTTCAGGAGACAAGCATGTCCGCGCAGACCGAGACTCATGGCTTTCAGACGGAAGTTTCCCAACTGCTGAAGCTGGTCACTCACTCCCTCTACTCCAATAAAGAGATCTTCCTGAGGGAGCTGGTGTCCAACGCCGCTGACGCTGCAGATAAACTGCGCTACAAGGCGCTGGAAAGTGCGGATCTGTACGAAGGCGACGGCCAGCTGCGTGTTCGCCTGGCGGTGGATAAGGACGCCGGCACCCTGAGCATCGTCGACAACGGCATCGGCATGACCCGGGATGAAGTGATTGAACACCTGGGCACCATTGCCAAGTCCGGTACCGCTGACTTCTTCTCTCAGCTTTCCGGTGATGCCGCCAAGGATTCCCAGCTGATTGGCCAGTTTGGTGTGGGCTTCTACTCCGCCTTTATCGTCGCGGACAAGGTAACGGTTCGCAGTCGTGCCGCGGGCCATGGCGCGGATGCCGGTGTGGAGTGGATCTCTGCGGGTGAAGGCGACTTTACCGTCACCAACATCACCAAAGCGGAGCGGGGCACCGAGATCACCCTGCACCTGCGCGAGGAGGACAAGGAGTTCCTTGATGACTGGCGTCTGAAGCAGATCATTACCAAATATTCCGACCACATCTCCATTCCGGTTGAGATGTGGGAGCCCGGCACCCCGGAGCGCGAAGAGGACGGTGAAACCATTGCCGCCACCGAAGGCCAGTGGGGCCCGGTCAACAAGGCCACGGCACTGTGGACGCTCTCCAAGTCTGAGATCTCCGACGACGACTACAAAGCGTTCTACAAGCACGTCGCCCACGACTGGGATGACCCGCTGATCTGGGCGCACAATAAGGTGGAAGGCAAGCAGGAGTACACCAGCCTGCTGTACGTGCCGTCCCGCGCCCCGTTCGACCTGTGGAACCGTGAAAACCAACACGGCCTCAAGCTCTATGTGCAGCGCGTTTTCATCATGGACGAGGCACAACAGTTCCTGCCTCAGTACCTGCGTTTTGTGAAGGGCCTGGTGGACTCCAGTGACCTGCCGTTGAACGTTTCCCGTGAGATCCTGCAGGACTCCAAGGTGACGCAGTCCCTGCGCAGCGCCCTCACCAAGCGTGCACTGGGCATGCTCGGCAAACTGGCCAAAGATGAAGACGCCTACCAGACCTTCTGGAGTCAGTTCGGCACCGTGCTGAAAGAGGGGCCGGCGGAGGATGCGGGCAACAAAGAGGCGATCGCCAAGCTGCTGCGTTTTGCCTCCAGCCACAGCGATGAATCCAGTGCTGACGTTAGCCTGGAGCAGTACGTTGAGCGGATGAAAGAGGGCCAGGACAAGATCTACTACATCGTGGCGGACAGTTTTAACGCCGCCAAGAACAGTCCTCACCTGGAGCTGCTTCGCAAGAAGGGCATCGAGGTATTGCTGCTGTCCGAGCGCATCGATGAGTGGCTGATGAGTCACCTGACTGAATTCGACGGTAAAGCCCTGGTGTCCGCCACCCGAGGTGACCTGGGCCTGGATGACCTCTCCGACGAGGAGAAGGCAGAGCAGGAGAAGCAGGAGGCGGAGTCCAAGCCGCTGCTGGCCCGCTTTGAATCCAGCCTGGGTGACAAGGTGAAAGCGGTGAAAGTTTCCCACCGTCTGACCGACACCCCGGCCTGCATCGTGGCCGACGAGCACGACATGTCCAGCCAGATGATCAAACTGATGCAGGCGGCCGGTCAGGAAGTGCCGGAAGTAAAACCGGTGTTCGAGCTGAACCTGGATCACCCGCTGGTTCAGAAGCTGGCGGACGAACAGGACGAAGCCCGCTTCGGCAGCTGGGCCAACCTGCTGCTGTCTCAGGCCACCCTGGCCGAGCGCGGCAGCCTGGAAGATCCCTCCGAGTTTGTTTCCCAGCTCAACACGCTGTGGCTGGAACTGAGCCGCTAAACTTCCCTGTATCCCGCAGTCCCGCCTCGGCGGGGCTGATCGTTTAAGAGAAAATCATGCAAGAGTTTATCGTCGACGTCAGCGCGCAAAACATCCAGCAACTGGTGGAAGTCTCCATGACCCGTCCGCTGGTGCTGAACTTCTACTCCGCCCAGGTGCCGGAGTGCCAGGGCGTTAACCAGGCGCTGGTCAGTGAGGCGCAGGCCCGCAATGGCCAGTTTGTGCTGGGCAACGTCAACTGTGACAGCGAAATGGAGCTGGCGCAGTATTTCCGGATTCAGGCGCTGCCCACCGTACTGATTCTGGTCAAAGGCCAGCCGGTGGATGGCTTCGCCGGCCCGCAGCCCGCAGAGATGATCAGCCAGGTACTGCAGAAGCATCTGCCCGCCGCCTGGGAGCTGAAGCTGCAGGAAGCGGCCCCGCTGCTGGAAAGCAAAGCGTTTGATAAGGCGCTGCCGATTCTGCGCGATGCCCTGGCGGATGAGGCCAACGCCGCCACCCGCCTGGCTCTGGCCGAAGCGTTCCTGGGTCTGAAGCGCGCAGAAGAAGCGGAGCCACTGCTGGCGGAAGTGGGTCTGGCGGATCAGGACAGTCGTTACCAGGGACTGATGGCACAGTTGCAGTTACTGAAAGAGTCGGCAGACACTCCGGAGATCCGCGCACTGCAGGCGCAACTGGAAGCGGAGCCGGACAATCAGGGTCTGGTGGTGGAGCTGGCGGTGCAACTGCATCAGGCGGGGCGTAACGAAGAGGCGCTGGAAAGCCTGCTCGGGTTGCTCCGTCGTCAGATGGACGCCGCCAATGGGGAAGCGCGCACCACCTTCCTGGATATCGTCAAGGCACTGGGCCCGGCAGACCCGGTTGCCAGCAGCTATCGACGCCGATTCTACGGACTGCTTTACTAATTTCGCGGTAATCGTCGGATTTTCCACCAAAGCCTAACGGGCCGCCTCTTCACATGGGTGGCCGGGTGTGACAAGATCCCGTCATTTCCACGAATATTCCGAATTTCACAGAGGACAAACGCATGCGCATTATTCTGTTGGGCGCCCCGGGTGCCGGTAAAGGCACTCAGGCCCAGTTCATCATGGAGAAATACGGCATTCCGCAGATCTCCACTGGTGACATGCTGCGTGCCGCCATCAAAGCCGGGAGCCCGATGGGCCTGGAAGCCAAGAAGGTGATGGATGCCGGTCAGCTGGTGTCTGACGACATCATCATTGGTCTGGTGAAAGAGCGCATCGCTCAGGAAGACTGCAAGGGCGGCTTCCTGCTGGACGGTTTCCCGCGCACCATCCCTCAGGCTGATGCCATGACCGACAACGGCATCGACGTTGATCACGTTATCGAATTCGATGTGCCGGACGAAGAGATCGTTAAGCGCATGAGCGGTCGTCGCGTTCACCCGGGTTCCGGCCGCGTGTACCACGTGGTGTTTAACCCGCCGAAAGTGGAAGGCAAAGACGACGTGACCGGTGAAGAGCTGGTTATCCGTGCCGACGACGAAGAGACCACCGTACGTAAGCGTCTGGCGGTATACCACGAGCAGACCAAGCCGCTGGTGGACTACTACTCTTCTGCTGCTGAGCGTGGCGCCAACCAGTACCACAAGCTGGACGGCACCCAGGCGGTTGACGTGGTTTCCGGCCAGATCGGCAAACTGCTGGGCTGATTTTTTGCCCAGGATGAAAAAGGCTTCCTTCGGGAAGCCTTTTTTGTGATCGGGTCAACCGTTAAATCCGTGAGATGGCAACTGTTTTGTTGCGTGATCTGGTGCTAGTCTTGCTGCGTATTCACGGACAAACAACACCTTAGATAACGACATGGACCAAACTCAATTTGGCGTGCTGCTGGTTAATCTCGGCACCCCTTGTAAGCCGACGCCTCACTGCGTGCGCTGCTTCCTCAAACAGTTTCTGAGCGATCAGCGGGTGGTGGATCTGCCCCGTTGGCAGTGGTGGCCCATCCTCAATGGCATCATTCTGAACACCCGCCCCAAGCGCGTGGCCAAAGCCTACCAGTCTATCTGGAGCGAAGGCGGGTCACCCCTGAAGGTGATCTCCGAAGCCCAGCGTGAAGCGCTGGAGGCGCAACTGGGCGTGCCGGTCGCGCTGGGCATGACCTATTGTCGCCCCTCCATTCGCGATGGCCTCGACGAACTGGAAGCCAAAGGCGTGGACAAAGTGGTGGTGCTGCCGCTGTTCCCGCAATACTCCTGTTCGACCACCGGCGCGGTGGTGGACGCCGTTGCCGCGGCGGTGAAAGAGAAGCGCGCCATGCCGGAGCTGCGCATCGTTCGTGACTACCATGATCACCCGGCCTACATCCGTGCCTTGGCCGACAGCGTTAAGGCCCACTGGGCGGCGCATCCCCGTGGTGACAAGCTGCTGGTGTCGTTCCATGGCGTGCCTGAGCGGTTTATTACCGAAGGCGACCTGTACCGCGAGCACTGTGAGCGCACCGCCGCACAGCTGGCTGAGGCGCTTGAGCTGAATGAAAGCCAGTGGCAGATCTGCTTCCAGTCCCGTTTCGGCAAAGAGCCGTGGCTGCAGCCCTATACCGACGAGACGCTGGAAACCCTGCCCAAGCAGGGCGTGAACGCGGTGGACATCATCTCCCCGGCGTTCTCGGTGGATTGTCTTGAAACGCTGGAAGAGCTGGCGATTGAAGGCAAAGAGGAGTTCCTCGAAGCGGGCGGTGAACGGTACGAGTTTATTCCCTGCCTGAACGCTCAGGACGACCACATTGCGATGATGGCTGAACTGGTGAAGCAGCACAGTCAGGGCTGGTAATCGCCTGGCTCAGACAGAAAAAATCCGGCCAATTGGCCGGTTTTTTTGATCAGCTCTGTTCGTTCATTGGCAGTTGCCAGTCCCCGCCCAGCGCTTTGTGAAGGAAAAGCAGGTGCTCGGCGGTGCTGAGCCGCGCCATCAGCGCCGCGTCTTCCATCAGGTTCACCTGGCGCTGGGCGTCCAGTACTGCCAGATAGTCTATCAGCCCGGCCCGGTAGAGTGATTGGGCTTTGCTGGCTGCGCGACGGGCGTGCTCAGCGGCCTGGTCTATCTGCTTGCGATGCGCCTGCTGATTGCCATAGGCCATCAGCGCGGTTTCGACCTCATTAAACGCCCCGTTGACCTGCTGTTGGTAACCCAGCACCGCTTGCTGGAATCGGGCCTCCTGCAGTTGCACCAGCGCTTCACCCCGGCCTCCGTCAAACACCGTCCAGTTGACGCCAACGGCGGCCAGCCAGGCGTCGGAGCCAGAGGCAAACAGGTCGCCGAAGTTTTCAGCCAGGGTCATGGGCGAGCCCGTCAGGTACACCTTGGGGTAACGGGCAGCGATGGCGATGCCTACCTCCTCGTTCAGTGCCGCCATCTCCCGTTCCGCCAGGGCGATGTCCGGACGGCGTTGCAACAGCTCTGACTTAAGGCCCACCGGGATGGTGTCCGTTACTTCAGGCAGGGGACGCTCACTGAACCGCTGGGCGGTGGCAGTGACCCCTTCACCCAGCAGAGTTGCCAGCCGATGCAGGTGGGCCTGCTCGGCGCTTTGCAGCATCGGCAGGGTGGAGCGGGTGGCGGCCAGCAAGGCGGCCGCCTGGGCCTGGTCCAGCTCGGAGCCGTAGCCCGAGTCCACCAGGCTTTTTACCAGCTTCAGCGTCTCGGCCTGTTGCGCCACGTTGCGTTCGGCGATGGCGCGTCGGCTCTGGGCACCGCGGTACTGCAGGTAGTTATGCACGGTCTCAACCGTCACCATCTGCAGGGTGCCCTGACGTAGGATCTCCGCCTGCTCAAGACGAATGCCCGCCAGATTGTTCATGCCTTCCAGGCGTCCTGCCAGGTCCAGCTCCCAGCTGACGTTGGCACCAACGACAAATGCGCCGTTGTCCCGGTCCAGCAGGTTGAGGGGTTGGCCGCCACCGGGTTGGCCGAAGTCCGGCATGGTGGCCGTGAGGGCACCGCCGATCAGCGGGTCATACTCACTCAGGCGGTAATGCTGATAGCCGGCGCCAACACTGACGGTGGGGATCTTGGTCGTGGCCACAGCGGCACGGTAGGCCCGGGCGCTCTGGATCCGCAGCTGCGCTTGCTGAAGCGAGATGTTTTGCTGTTGCACGGTGGCCACCAGTGCATCCAGCTCCGGGTCATTAAAGCGGGTCCACCAGTAGGGCTGCTCGATGGCATCGCTGCTGACGCCCTCGGCGTGCTGATACAGGTAGAGGCTGCTGGTGGTGGTCTCAGGCGCCTGGTAGTCCGGGGTGACGCTGCACCCCGCCAGAGCCATGGCGGCAATAACAACAGAGAGTTTACGCATGGTTCGGCTCCGGTTCGGTCAGGGGTTGAGGTTCGTGAAACAGCACCCGATACAGGGCAGGCATGATCAGCAATGAGAGCACTGAGGCGACACAAAGACCGCCGATGATGGCCGCGGCCATCTGGTCAAACAGCTGGTCGCTCAGCAGTGGAATCATCCCCAGCGCGGTGGTCAGCGCGGCCATTGAGATCGCCATGGTGCGGTTCAGGGTGGCGTCGACAATCGCCTGATCCAGTGCTTTGCCCTGGCGTCGTTCCAGCTCAATCTGATCCATCAGCACAATGCCGTTTTTGATGATCATGCCCGACAGGGCGATCACGCCGACAATGGCCATAAAGCCGAAGGGTTTGCCAAACAGCCAGAGCCCGCCGATGACGCCAATCAGCGCCAGTGGCACAGTGCCAAAGATGATCAGCGGCTGACGGTAGGCGCTGAACATCGCCATCAGTACGATAAACATCAGCAACAGCGCCTTGGGGGTTTGGGCCAGGATGTCGTCCACGGCGCGCTTTTCGTCGTAGTACTCACCACCCCACTCGAAGTGGTAGCCGGGGGGCAGCGGAATCGTTTCGATCTCAGCGGCAATGGCGTTACGCACTTCCGCCGGCGTGGCGTTGAACACACCCGCCTGAGCGGTAATGGTGCGGACCCGGTCCCGTCGCCAGATCAGGCTTTGTTCGCCCTGCACCTCAAACCGGTCCACCACCTGTCCCATCGGCACGCTGACCGGGCTCAGCAGCGAGCGTACCGGCAGATCGTGCAGCTGACTCAGGTCGGTTTCACTGCTGCGCAGCTTGATGGGTACCAGCTCGTCGTTCTGGCGCAGCTGGCCAATGGGCAGTCCGTCTGCCGCCAGTTGCAGCGTTCGGGCCACATCAAAGCGGGTGACGCCCGCCAGGCGGGCCTGCTCCTGATTCAGCACCGGCACCAGCAATGGGCTTTCCTGACGCCAGTCATTGCGGACATAACGGGCATTCGGGTGCGACTTCATGATCGCTTCCGCCTCGGCGGAGAGTGAGCGCAGTACCGCGGCGTCCGGGCCGGAGAAACGGGCCTCGACGCTGAATTTATCCTTGGTGGCCAGTTTCAGGGCACGGAAGCGCGGTTCGGCGTTGGGGAAGGTTTCCGCGAGCCAGGCGTCACCGGCTTCCCGCAGGGAGGCGATGGCGTCGAAATCCCGGGTGTTGATCAGGATCTGGCCGTAGGCCGCGTCCTGACCTTCCGGTTCTACGGTCACCGAAAAGCGGGGCGCCCCGGCGCCGATAAAGCTGGCGTAGTTGGTCACTTCCGGTCGCTCAGCCAGCCAGCGTTCGATGGTCTCGATGTCTGCTGCGGTTTGCTCAATCCGGCCACCGTTGGGTGCCCAGTAGTCCAGAAACACCATGGCACGGTCGGAGGTGGGGATAAAGTTCACCTTGATGTAGGGCAGAGCCAGCAGCGCCAACGCCAGCAGCGGCACCAGGCCGGCTAGGGTGGTTTTCGGATTGGTGACGCTCCATTGCAGTACGCGCTTGAAGCCCTGGCCAAACCGACCGCTGTCGTCACCGGCCTTGGCGGGTTTCAGAAAGGCCCAGCACATCAGCGGGGTGATGGTCATTGCCACCAGCCAGGAGAGCATCAGCGAGCTGGCGATCACCTGCACCACGGACAGGGAGAACTCCGCCGCGTCGGTTTTGGAAAACAGGGTAGGGGTGGTGCCCAGGATGGCGATCACCGTGGCGCCCAGCAGTGGCCAGGCCATTTCAGCCACCGATTCACGGGCTGCCTCGAGCCGTTCCAGGCCCTGCTTCAGCTTGGCCTGAATCAGGTCGGTAATCACGATGGCGTTGTCCACCAGCATCCCCAACGCCAGAATAAAGGCACCCAGTGACACCCGTTGAAGGTCGACACCGGTCAGATTCATGTAGATCAGAGTCAGCAGAATGCTGAGCAGCAGACTGATGCCGACAATGGTGGCGGAGCGCCAGCCCATAAAGATCAGAAGTACGCCCACCACAATGGCAAGGCTTTGCAGCAGGTTGCTGACGAAGTTATTGATCGACTTTTCCACCTCATCGGGCTGAAAGGCGACAATACCCACCTCAGCGCCCATCGGCAGATTGGCCTCAAACTGACTGAGTACCTGGTTCAGGCCGGAACCGAGACTGACCACATTGACCCCTTCCGACGGGCTGACCGCCAGGATGATCGCCGGATGGCCGTTGTAACGGCTGCGGTTCAGTGCCGGGGTTTGTTCGCTCAGTTCGATCTCCGCGATGTCACCAAGCCGAACCATGCCGTGACTGAACTCCCCAAGGCTGCCTTTGAGCATCAGGTTTTCAATCTCGGCGACGGACTCAAACCGCTCGCTCTGGGCTACTCGAAGGCGGCGGCTGCCCATATCGAAGGCGCCGGCGTCGACATTGAGGTTGTGGCTGTTCAGTTGATTCACCACTTCCGCCAGACTCAGGCCGGTGGCGGCCATGCGCTCCTGCGGGATGACCAGATTAAGCTCCTGCTGCACCACACCATGCAGCGCCACTTTTTTAATGCCTTCGACGGTGTTGAGCTGGCGCTGCAGGGTTTTGGCGTGGTCCTTGAGTTCGGTCATGCTCAGGTCATCGCTGTAAACCGCAAACAGCATGCCGTAGACCTCGGAGAACTCGTCCAGTACCACGGAGATCTGGGCCTGCGGCGGCAGTTCAAGACGGATGTCGTTGACCTTGCGGCGCAGCAGGTCCCACTCCTGGGGCAGCTGTTCGGAGCGTACTGACTCTTTCAGGTCGACCATGATGGTGGAGATGCCGGGTTGGGACAGGGAGCGCAGCTTCCACAGGTTGCCCATCTCCTGCAGCCGGGTTTCCACCTTGTCGGTCACCAGCTGTTCCACCTCTTCGGCGCTGGCGCCGGGGTAGAGGGTGACCACCACCGCGCTCTTGACGGTAAAGGTCGGGTCTTCCAGCTTGCCCAGATCGAAGTAGGAGTAGAGCCCCGCCACAACGCACAGCACGGTAAAAAACAGCACAAAGGTGCGCTGGCGGATGGCAAAGGTGGCCAGGTTCATCGTGTCACCTCCCGGATGGTGCCAATGGCGTCGCCGGTCTGCAGGTAGTGCGCGCCCGCAACCACAATACGGTCATTGGCAAAGAGGCTGCCCTGAACGCAGAGCTGGTCATTGCTCTGACTGACGATGGAGACTGGGATCCGCTGAGCCTGACCCACCGACACCCGCACCACCTGGCTCATGCCCTGTTCAGAGATCACCGCGGATTCCGGAACGCAGAAGCCCGGCGAGGCCGAGGCGGCCTGCCACTGCACCTGTACGGTTTTGCCCGGATGCAGGGACGGCTGGGTATCGGTCAGCTCGAAGGTGGCGGAGTAGGTGCGCTTCAGCGGATGAGGCTGACTGGCCAGCTCGGTGGCGATGCTGTTCAGTGCGGCATCGCTGCCATGCCAGCTGACGCTGGCTTGCTGTCCCTCAGCGACCGCGCTCAGCTGGTTTTGCGGCAGGTCGACCACCACCTGAAGGGCATCGGGGGTGTGCAGTGACAGAACCGGTTGGCCTTCGCTGATCAGTTCATGGGATTCGACATAACGTTGTCCCACCTGGCCGGCAAAGGGGGCGCGCAGTTCGGTATAACGGACGCCATCCCGGGCTTTTTCCAGGTTCACTTTCAGCACGGCAACGGCCGCTTCGGCGCGGGCCTTACCGGTGCGGGCCCGGTCCAGATTGACGTCCGCCATGGCGTTATCCCGGATCGCCTGCTCCACCCGCTTCAGCTCGGCGGCAGCCAGCTGATGGGTGGCTTCGGCTTCGCTCAGGCGAGCTTCCAGCTCTTCAACGGTCAGGGCGTAGTCATGGGCTTCAAGGCGGGCCAGGAGCTGGCCGGCTTCGACCCAATCGCCCACTTTGACCGCCAGGGCTTCCACCCGTCCGGCCACTTTAAAGCTCAACTGAGCCTGCTGCTGCGCTTCGACAACACCGCTGAAACGGATTTGCATGGCATCACTGGGCTCAGCCAGGGTGACGACGTTGATCGGACGCAGTGGCGCCGGGGCAGTGGAGTGGGTGTCATTGTGGCTGCAGCCAAACAGGCTCAGGCCAATCAGTGCCGCGCAGGCGGGGGTTTTTCTCACGGGAAACGCTCCAGGGCTGGTTTATGGAGCGCATTGTATTGAATTGAATTGCGCCGATAATCAGGCCCCGGTGAGTTTCACTGTCACGAAAATCGTGACAATTTGTTGTCATCCCTAAACCACCTCCTATGGAGGTGGTGATCGCTTGCTCTGGGCTTTGCCCGAAGAGTACTGCTAAGAGACGAGACGGATTGAAAGCCGGTGCACAAAAAAGGAGAGGCATGCACCAGACCCTCACGGCGTAAGCCGTCCACATGCGCCGACTCGCAGCGCCGAGCGGGAACGACTGGGAATGAGGCCGAGAGCCAGGGAAGGCTCGAGCGGCCAGCCGAGCCTGGGTGAACGCCGACAGGCGTGAACGCGAAGCCATGGATGGCGTAGCCGGGCTTTTGGAAAGGGCATGGAAAGCCCTTTTCACAAAGCGAGTCTGGCCGGTGCCGAAATGGGAAGGAGTGGGAGCGAGGGGCTTTCGCTGTGCCGGAGGCAAAGGGGAGTCCAGAGGGGCGAAGCCCTTCTGGCGGCCGCCGGGCCGTCCCGGCAAAGGAGGTGAGTGGAGCACTATCCGTTCATGCCTTTGGCAACCCCGAGAACTAAGCAGCCCCCTTAAAGGGGGCCGAGTCAAAGCCACCTGCTATGCAGGTGGATTTTTACTGGGCAGGTTCGCAGTGGCAGCCGGGGTCAGTTCATGGCGGTGATCTTGGGCACTTCGTTCAGTAGCCACTCCATCAGCAGGCGAGCGCCGTGACTGAGCCCCATCCGGTCACGGTAGACCATCCATACCTCTTCCTGGGGGCTTTTAAACTCGGTCAGTAGTGGTACCAACTCACCGCTCTGCACATGCTGTACCGCCTGCAGTTCCGGCAGGTGGCAGATCCCGCTGCCGTCGAGCGTGGCCCGACGCAGATAGGTCATGCTGTTGCTGACCAGCGCAGGCTCTATCGCCACCGAAGCGTGCTCAAAGGGCCAATGCCGCTCGGAGCGGCCATCGGGCCAGCGAAAACCGAGCAGCCGGTGTTGGCTGAGTTGGTCCAACTGCGTTGGGTGGCCATGCTGCGCCAGGTAGTCCGGGCTGGCGTACAGAGCGCGGCCAAAGCGGCCCAGCGAACGTGCGACAAAGCTGGAATCTTCCAGTTGGCCGGCGTGAAGGCAGAGGTCCAGCCCCTGGTTGGTGATGTCCTGATAGCCCAGAGTGCTGACGTACACTTCCAGTGAGATGCGGGGATATTGGCTCATAAACTGCTGGAGCAGGGGGTGGAGAACCACTTCCGCTTCTGGGAGCAGCCCCAGCTTTACCCGGCCTACAGGGTGCTGGCTCTGGCTGCGCACTGAGTCGAGGGCGGCGTCCAGCTGCGGCATCAGCGTTTCGAAGCGTTGATACAACTCCTGGCCGACGGGCGTCAGGCTGAGTTTTCGGGTGGTGCGGGTAAAGAGGGTGCTGCCGAGGCGCTTTTCCAGTTCGTTGATGCGTCGGCTGACGTTGGCCCGGGGCAGGTCCATCGCTTCCGCGGCGGCGGAAAAGCTGCCCAGTTCCACCACGGTCATAAAGAGTTTGAGGTCCTCTGTGCGCATCACGCCTCCTTACCAGGTCAGGCGCCATTATGGCGGCAGGGAACGGGGAAGCACAGTGGGGTTTGGTGTTTTGCGATCCCGCTGACACGAAAAAGCCCGCCGGGTGGCGGGCTTTTTTCTCAGTTACCGGTCTTCAGACGTTCCCAGTACTGGATGTAGATGGCCAGGGCTTCGTCGCCCACATCGGCCTGGAATTCACCCTGTTCAACCACTTCATCCGGCGGGAAGATGGCGGTGTTTTCAGCGTATTCCGGATCCAGCATGCCGATGGCGGTTTCGTTCGGGGTGGTGTAACCCAGGTACTCAACCACTTGCACGGCGATTTCAGGGCGCATCATAAAGTCGATGAACTTGTGCGCGTTGTCCACATTGGCGGCATTCACCGGAATGGCGAAGCTGTCCACCCATAGGGCAGCGCCCTCTTTCGGGTAGATGTACTGAATCGCTTCCTCTTCCTGCTGCGCCATAAAGGCTTCGCCGTTCCACAGCATACCCAGGTTCACGTCACCAGCCAGGAAGGGCTCGCGAGGCGCGTCTGAGTTAAACACCAGCACGTTCGGCATCAGGCTGCGAAGCAGTTCATAGGCCTGTTTGATCTCTTCCGGATCGGTGCTGTTACCGCTGTGGCCATTGATGCGCAGCGCCATATGGAACACTTCACGCACGTCGTTGGTCAGCAGCAGGCTGCGTTTCCACTTCGGGTCCCACAGGTCTTTCCAGCTGGTGATGGTGGACGGGTCGATCTCGTCGCTGTTCACACCGATGGCGGTACTGCCCCACACGTACGGGATGGAGTACTGGTTCTTCGGATCGTACGGCTTGTCCAGAATGGCGGCGTCGAGGTGCTTGAGATTGGTCAGTTTGCTGTGATCAATCTCGTGCAGCAGGCCCTCTTTGGCCATTTTGGAGATGAAGTAGGCGGAAGGCACGATGACGTCGTAGCCGGCACCTTTCTGAAGCTTCAGCTTGGAATACATGACTTCGTTGCTGTCGAAGGTGGCGTACTCCACGGCGATGCCGGTTTCTTCAGTGAACTGATCAAGAACACCGTCCGGCACGTACTCGGTCCAGTTGTAAACCACAACTTTCTCTTGTGCCTGGGCCATACCGGTCAGGGCAAGCAGGCCAGCGGCGCACAACAGCTTAGCGGCTTTCATTATATTTTCTCCTCGTCAACAGCGAGATAAGCACAGTCATGATGAGCGAAATGCCCAGTAGCAAAGTGGCGATGGCGTTCACCTCCGGAGAGACCCCGACCTTCACCATGGAAAACACCCGAATCGGCAGCACTTCGTAACTGGGTCCAGTAACGAAGGAGCTGATGATCACGTCATCCAAAGATAGCGTGAAGCTCAACAGCCAGCTGCCTGCAATGGCGGAGCTCGCCATCGGCATGATGATGCGGGTAAACACCTGGCTTTCGCTGGCACCGAGGTCCCGGGCGGCGTCCACCAGGTTTTTGTCAAAGCCCTTGAGTGCCGCGTATACGGTGATCACCACGAAGGGCAGACAGAAAGTGATGTGGGACAGCAGCAGGCTCCAGAAACCCAGCTGAATGCCCATGGCCATAAAGATCACCAGGAACGTGATCGCCAGTACGATGTCCGGAGACATCATCACCACAAACAGCATGCCGCTGGCTGCCGGTTTGAAGCGGAACTGGTAACGATGGATGGCGTGGGCCATCAGGGTGCCGATCACCGTCGCCGCTGTGGCGGCCAGTACCGCAACGGTCAGCGAGTGGGTAAAGGCCTGCATCAGCGCATCGTTGTTGAACAGCTTTTCGTACCAGCGCAGGCTGAAGCCGTTCCATTTATGGCCGTACTTGGATTTGTTGAAGGAGTTCACCACCAGCACCGCCATCGGCAGATACAGGTAGAAGAACACCAGGCCAATCAGCAGCCACTTAGAGATCCGGGTCATCGAGACCTCCCTGGCGCTGAATCAGTCGGTTGGCGTAGTAGTACGCGCCCAGCATCACGCCCATCATCAGGATCAACGCGATGCTGATGGTGGCCCCGAACGGCCAGTCTCGCAGCACCAGGAACTGGTTCTTGATGACGTTACCCAACAGCAGGTTGGTGGCGCCACCGAGCAGGTCGGCCACGTAGAACATCCCCATTGCCGGCAGGAACACCAGCAAAGAGCCGGCGACGATGCCCGGCATGGTCATCGGCAGGGTGATGTGCCAGAAGCGACGCGCCGGCCCGGCGCCCAGATCACGGCCCGCCTCAAGCAGGTTCTGATCCAGGTTTTCGAAGCTGGAGATCAGCGGCAAAATCATAAAGGGCAGCAGGATGTAGACCAGGCCCAGAATCACCGCCAACTGGGTGTACAGCAGCGGCAGCGGGCTGTCGATCACGCCGATAAACTCCAGGAAGCTGTTTACCAGCCCTTTGTTGCCCAGGATGATCTTAAAGGCGTAGGTGCGGATCAGACTGTTGGTCCAGAACGGCACGATCATCAGAAACAGCACCAGCATCCGTTGGGGACGGGGCAGCTTGGCAACGATGTAACCGAAGGGATAGCCAATCAGCAGACACACCACGGTGGCGTAGAAGGAGAGCACCAGGCTGTCCCACAGCACGCCGAGGTAGAGCGGATTCCACAGTTTCGCAAAGTTATCCAGGGTCACCGGGAACACCGCCAGGTGCTCCGGGTCCGGCGTCAGGAAACTGGTCACCAGCACCAGCAGGTGCGGGGCGGCCACAAACACCCCGAGCCAGGTCAGGGTGAGAATGATCACCAGTGGGCGAAAACGGACGAATTGGCTCATCAGAGCTGAGACTCCGATTTAATGACGTGTTCCCATCCGTGCACCCAATCCACCCAGACCTTCTGGCCCAGGCGGTAATCGAAGTCCGGATCGTCTTCGTCAAAGAATTCACTGGCGTGCAGACGCATGCCGTTATTGAGCTCAATGATGGAATCCAGGGTCTTGCCCTTGTAGTTCCGCTCACGAACGTGGCCGATAAAGCCCGGCTTATCCGGCGCATCTTCGATGTACTCGATGCGCAGGTCTTCCGGACGCAGCAGGATCTTGATCTGATCGCCGACGGAGAACACTTTATCGGTGCGAATTTCACGATAGTGATCGGCCATCTTGGCGATGTAGCGCAGGTCTTCCAGCTGCTCGGTGATCACGCCATCGATGGCATTGATCTCGCCAATAAAGGAGGCCACGAACACGTTTTCCGGAGACTCGTAGATCTCCCGTGGGCTGCCCACCTGCTGTGCGACACCGCCGTCCATCACCAGAATGCGGTCGGACATGGAGAGCGCTTCTTCCTGATCGTGGGTCACATAGATAAAGGTGATGCCCAGCTCACGCTGCAGCATCTTCAGTTCCACCTGCATCTGCTGACGCAGTTTGGCGTCCAGTGCTGAGAGGGACTCATCCAGCAGCAGTACCTTGGGACGGTTTACCACAGCGCGGGCGATCGCCACACGCTGGCGCTGACCGCCGGACAGCTGATGAGGGCGGCGGTCGGCGTAGTCGGCCAGGCGCACCATCGTCAGGGCGTCACGCACGCGGGTTTCGATTTCGGCTTTATCCACTTTGGCCATGTTCAGGCCAAAGGCCACGTTGTCGAATACCGACATATGGGGAAACAAGGCATAGCTCTGGAACACGGTATTCACCGGACGGGACTCCGGCGCAACCTGGGCGATGTCCGTACCGTCCAGTTCGATCACGCCCTCATCCGGCAGTTCAAAGCCGGCGATCAGGCGCAATACCGTGGTTTTCCCGCAACCAGACGGGCCGAGAATGGTGAAGAACTCGCCGTTGGCGATCTCCAGCTGAAAATCATTCAGCACCGTCTGATTACCAAACCGCTTGACGATACCGGATAGGGAAAGAATGGGTTTGTTGGACACGGGCGTATCTTACAAGAAAAGGACCAACCCTAGATTTTAATGCCTTATGCCCAATTCGCAATGACGGATGGGGACTGGCTTGACCTCAACCGGGTAAATTTCACCCAGTGTTTTCCGGCAGTTAGATCAAATGTTGGTGGTGATGTTACGGCTGGGCGATTGTGGCGATGTCAGGGCCGTTGCGGGGGCAGGACATTGATGCCCTGTTGATCGAGCCAGTGGCGAATGGCGCGGGCAAATGGCAGCGCCTGAGCGCCATCCCCATGCAGGCACAGGGTATCAACGGTCAGAGTTAACGGGTGGCCCTCCCAGCTGATCAGCGGCTGGCCGGTCACCAGTGCTTGTGCCTGGGCCAGTGCGCTGTCGGCCGCGTCCAACACGGCGCCCGGTTCCTGCCGGGATACCAGCTGTCCGTTGTCCCGGTAACGGCGGTCGGCAAACCCTTCCCGCGCCACGGTAAGACCCCGACGCGCGCCGGCCTCAATCAGGGCGCCTGAGGCCCCGCCGACCAGCACCAGTGTTGGGTCAAACTCCCACAGGATATCGGCCAGTTGGCCCGCCAGTGTTGGATCCGCCGACGCCTGATTATAGAGGGCACCGTGGGGCTTCATATGGTGCAGCCGGCCACCCTGTCGGTGCACCACCGCGGCCAGCGCGTCGAGCTGGCGCAGTATCAGGTCCCGCAGAGCGTCAGCGGATAAATGCATCGGCAGCCGGCCAAAGTTCGCTCTGTCGTCATAGCCGGGGTGGGCCCCGATGGCGACATCGTGATCCATCGCCAATGCCACGGTACGGATCATCAGGTCGGTATCACCGGCATGGGCGCCGCAGGCGATGTTGGCGGAGCTGACCAGCGGCATCAGTGCCGCGTCCTGGTTCTCCGGCAGCGCCAGTTCGCCCATATCGCAGTTCAGATCAATGCGCACGGTACCGGCTCCTTCCAGCGGTGGGCGACGGCGATGGCCAGTCGGTTCAGGGCGGACTGCCTGTCCCGCTTCTCTTTGCGGGCCTGTTCCAGCGGGATGGCGATGAAGCTCATTGGGTCGCCGGGGCGGGCCTGGGCCAGTTTGGGCAGGTCCACTGAAGCGATAACGGCGATTTTGGGGTAGCCCCCGGTGGGTTGGCTGTCCGCCATCAGCACAATGGGTTGCCCATCCGGTGGCACTTGTATGGTGCCGGGCACGGCGCCTTCGGTCACCGGCTCTGCGTCGTCGTCCCGAACCAGAGTGGGCCCCAACAGGCGACAGCCCATGCGGTCTGAATCGGCACTGAGTCGGTAGACCCGCTCACACAGGGCGTCCAGTCCGCCGCTGAAGGCGTCCGCCTGAGGCCCGGCAATCACTTTGACCGGCTTGGGCGCTTCGCGGGAACGGTTATTGCTGGGCACCCGCGCCGCTATGCCGCGCGGCGCCGGCCCCCGGTAGCTTCGGTAGGGCAGGGCATCATCGCGTTTCAGAGGGCGACCGTCGAGGCCTCCCAACCGGGCGCTGATCAGGGTTGAAGCGCTGCCCAGCTTTGGCGCAATCTGCCATCCCCCTTTAACCGACAGGTAGCCACGGCAACCGTACTGCACCGGACCAATGGCGAGCTTACTGTGGGCGGGAATCACGATGGGCTGATGCATGTCGACCGGTGCGCCGTCCAGTCGTGCATTGACGCCACCGCCGGTCAGCGCCACCACGGTGGGCTCATCAAATTGTAACGTTGGCCCCATCAGCGTGAACTCCAGCACCGGCGTGTTGGCGTTTTGCGCCAGCAGTAAGTTAGCGACCGCTGCGGCCAGCGGATCCATTGCACCGGCGGTCGGCACACCGAGGTGGCGGTAACCGGTGCGGCCCAGGTCCTGCACGGTGGTGAGAATCCCGGCGGCCAGGAGGTGAGCGGTCATGAGGATTCCTTACTGAGGCGCTCAAATTCGGCCAAAGAGATGGGGGTGAAGATCAGTGTGTCACCGGGCTGGAGCCGGGTTGGTGGGGCTTTCTCAAAGTCGACCAGCGGCAGCGGGCAGCGGCCAATCAATTGCCAGCCGCCCGGGCTCTGATTGGGGTAGATCCCGGTTTGGTTGCCTGCGATACCGACGGAACCGGCGGCCACCTCAAGGCGGGGCGTGGCGTGTCTGGGGATACTCAGGGCCGGGTCCAGGCCGCTTAAAAAGGGAAAGCCCGGCGCGAAGCCCAAAAATCGCACCTGATATTCCGGGACGGAATGGCGTTGAATGACCTCTTCGACCGAGAGTCCGGCGTGGTGAGCGACGGTATTCAGGTCAGGCGCCAGCGACGGGTGATAGCACACCGGCAACTCGACCCGTTTACCGCGGTTTGTCGATTGGCCTTTTGAGTTCAGTTGCTGGACCATGGCCTGTTCCAGCACCGGACGGATGCTCGCTTCAGGTGCGATCATCCGGTGGTCCCAGTGCAGGGTCAGGCTGTGGTAGGCCGGGATAACATCGGTAATGCCGTCCAGCGCGCGCACAGATTCGCCCAGAGCCACCCAGTCCAGCCCGGTGTCAGACTCTGTAGTGATCAGCACGGCACTGTCGCCTAACGGACTCATCCGGTAATCGGGGAACGCCTGCTCCAATGTCTTCTCCACTCCATGAGAATCTTTACTCACTCTAACCCAACCGCGGGGCCCAGGCGATGTAAGGGGACACTCACAATCGCAAGAGCGTGCACCAAGGCGCTGGCGGGCGGGTGACTTTGTGGTAGAATCGCGCGCCAAATGACGTCCGGTCCATGACCTGACGCAATCCCGCTGCGGATTGCGGTTCAGACTGACTGAGAGACGCACACAGGCCCACCGCAGGATGCGCGCCCGGTTACGGGCAGGTGGAGGCTACAATGCAGGGAAGCGCCAACCCAAAGCTGAAGTGATCCCAGCGATGAAATTCCCCGGTCAACGCAAGTCCAAGCACTATTTCCCCGTCGAGTCTCGGGACCCGCTCACCAATGAGCTGAATCCCGTGATCCAACCTCGTCATACCCACATCACCGGTATCGACCAGACTCTGGTGGACATCGAAGCCCACATTGACGAGGAGTTCATCGCCCGGCACGGCCTGAAAAAAGGCAACTCCATGCTGATCGACGATGCCGCTGCGCACGCGCTGTACGACGAACTGCAACGAGAAAACCTGATCACCGAAGAGTTTGCCGGTGGCACCATTGGTAACACCCTGCACAACTACTCCACGCTGGCGGATTCCCGTTCCGTCATGTTTGGGGTGATGAGCCGCAACATTCAGATCGGTTCCTACGCTTATCGTTACCTGTGCAACACCTCCTCACGGGTGGACCTGAACCAACTGCAGCCGGTAGAGGGCGCCATTGGCCGCTGCTTTACCCTGATCACCGAGTGTGGCGAACGCACCTTTGCCATCTCCAAAGGCTGCATGGACAAGCTGACGCCGGAGTACATCGACGAGAACCTGGTGAAAACCGGTTCCGCGCTGGTGTTGACCGCTTACCTGATGCGCGCCGGCGGTGACCCGATCACCGAAGCCGCGATGACCGCCATCCGGTACGCTCACGAGGCCGAAGTGCCGGTGGTTCTGACCCTGGGCACCCGCTTCCTGATCGAGCAGGACCCGCAGTTCTGGCGCGATTTCATCAATGAGCACGTCACCGTGCTGGCGATGAACGAAGAGGAAGCGGAAGCGCTGACCGGCGAACGTGACCCGCTCAAGGCTTGCGAGCAAGCTCTGGAGTGGTGTGAGCTGATCCTCTGCACCGCTGGCCCGAGCGGCCTGTATATGGCGGGCTGGACCGAAGAAGACAGCAAGCGCGAGACCAGTCACATGCTGCTGCCGGGCGCCATCCCGGAGTTCAACCAGTACGAGTTCTCCCGCCCGATGACCCGCGCTCAGTGCGAGCAGCCGATGAAGGTGTTCTCTCACATTGCCCCGTTTATGGGTGGCCCGGAGAAGATCAGCAACACCAACGGCGCTGGTGACGGTGCGCTGTCTGCGTTGCTGCACGACATGGCCGCCAACGATTACCACAAGCTGAATCTGCCCCAGTCCAGCAAACACCGGATTGCCGGTCTGTGTTACTCCTCCTTCGCCCAGATCTGTAAGTACGCCAACCGGGTCAGTTACGAGGTGCTGGCGCAGTACAGCCCACGTTTGTCCCGTGGCCTGCCGGAGCGGGAAGACAGCCTGGAAGAGGCCTACTGGGAGCGTTAATCGCGCAACCTGTTGGTCCAAAACGGGAAGGGGTGACCCTTCCCGTTTTTATTGGCGTAAGCCGGTGGCATTGGTCTCGTGCCGGTGTTAGACTCGCCCGCCTGTTTTTTGCCCCACCTGTGGCGACCCCCATCAGCGCGACAATAATGAAGCCTGACGGGCGTAGTACGCGGAACCTGAGATGAAATTTCCCGGTCAACGCAATCACAAGCATTATTTCCCGGTGGAAGCCCGGGACCCCGAGACGCTGGAGCCCCAGATCCAGCCGAAGCGCACGCACATCTGCGGCATCGCTCAGACCCTGGTCGATATCGAAGCCAAAGTGGATGACGAGCTGATCACCCGGCACAACCTGGTGAAAGGCAACTCGGTGCTGATCAACGACGACGCAGCCAACGCCCTCTATCGTGAGCTCAAAGAGCGTGAGCTGATTGTGGAGGAGCATGCTGGTGGCACCATCGGCAACACCCTGCACAACTTCGCCACCCTCTCCAACGAGCGCGCCGTCCTGTTCGCGGTGATGGAGCGTCAGATTGAGATTGGCTCCTACGCCTACAAATACCTCGCCAACACCTCCTCCAAGGTGGACGTCAGCTACCTGCAACCGGTGGATGGGCCTATTGGCCGCTGCTTTACCCTGATCACCCCCTGTGGCGAGCGCAGCTTTGCCATCTCCAAAGGGGCGATGGATAAGCTCGAGCCCAGCGCTATCCGTCCGGACCTGATCCGTGAAGCCGGTGCGCTGGTGTTTGCCTCCTACCTGATGCGCTCCGCCGACGGTGACAACATCGATCAGGCGGCGCTGATCGCGATGGCGGAAGCCAAGGCTCATAAGGTGCCGGTGGTGCTGACCCTGGGCACCCGTTTCCTGATTGAGCAGGACCCGCAGTTCTGGCGCGACTTTGTTGCCGAGCACGTCACTGTGCTGGCAATGAACGAAGAGGAAGCGGAAGCCCTGACCGGTGAACGTGACCCGCTCAAAGCCTGTGAAGCGGCGCTGGAGTGGTGTGATCTGGTGTTGTGTACCGCTGGCCCGGAAGGGTTGTACACCGCCGGTTATTGCGATAAATCGCAGCTGCGTGACACCGAGTATGACTTGCGTGATGGCAGCATTGCGGCCTTTAACCAGTACGAGTTCTCTCGCCCGATGCGTCGAGATGATTGCCGGGAGCCGGTGAAGATCTACTCCCACATTGCGCCCTATCTGGGTGGCCCGCTGGCGATCCTCAACACCAATGGCGCAGGCGACGGTGCACTGGCGGCGCTGCTGCACGATATGGCAGCCAACCGCTTCCATAAGCTCAATGTGCCGGGTTCCAGCAAACACGCTTACGATGCGCTGAGTTACTCCTCCTTCTCCCAGATCTGCAAGTACGCCAACCGAGTGAGCTACGAAGTGCTGATCCAGCACAGCCCCCGTTTGTCCCGAGCGCTGCCGGAGCGGGAAGACAGCCTGGAAGAGGCCTACTGGGAGCGTTAAGCTCCGCTATAGCGATGAGGCGCCCCGCAATGTAGCGGGGCGTTTTTTTGTCCGGTGACTCTCCACTGTTGTTCTGACAAAAAATCATCTGTCGCCAGTGCGCAGAACCGGCTGAATATCCCTTTCTACACTCCGTTCGATCGTCAACGAGGGCGATAGAATGAATACCGTTTTGATCGCCGGCACCAACCGTGGCCCAAGAAACGAAGCAGGATTGCCGCTCGATAAGCAGTGTACTGCTTTTCACTTGCCAGTTATCGTACTGTACAGTACAGTCTCGCGTCTTGTGACATTCGGAAGCGTGGAGTCAGCGCATGAAAAAAACGGTGATCGCCGTGTTGGCATTGAGTTTGGTCGGCGTCTCAGCCGTTTACTACGGTTTGGGCAATCGTGATGTCTCTACCGATAACGCTTACGTGAAAGCGGACCTGACGGTGATCGCACCTCAGGTCAGTGGTCAGGTACTCGAGGTGGCGGTCAGTGATAACCAATGGGTGGAACAGGGCGATGTGTTGTTGCGGCTGGATGATCGGGATTATCGCGCCACTCTGAGTCAGGCTGAAGCGGCTATCGACCTGGCGGATGCCGCGTTGGCCAGCAACGACAGCCGCAGCATCTTGCAGCGGGTACAGATTGAGCAGGCAAGAGCCCAAATCGCCGGTGCAGAGGCCAATGCCTCACTGCAACAGGCTGAGCTAAAGCGCTACCGCCAGCTGGTGGCCTCCGGTTCAGTCAGCCAGACCCAATTTGAAGTGCAGTCAGCGCGTTCAGTTGAGGCCCAAACCGGGTTGGATAATGCGCGGTTGGCGTTAAAGGCGGCGCAGCAACAGCTGGCCACTCTGGCCAGTGAAAGAACCCAGTTGCAGGCCCAGCGCAAACAGGCTGAATCGCAGCACCAGCTGAGTGAGATCGCGCTTGAGCGTGCCACTATCCGAGCACCGGTATCGGGCCGGGTGGCGAATCGTCAGGTTCAGGTTGGCAAGCTGGTACAGCCGGGAATGGCAGCGCTGACTTTGGTGCCGGAGCCGGTTTGGCTGGAAGCCAACTTTAAGGAGACTCAGTTGAGTCAGATGGAATCGGGCCAAGCGGTGGAAGTGGTACTGGACGGCTATCCCGAGCTAACCATCCGTGGTCAGGTGGATTCCGTAACCCACGCCACCGGTGCCCAGTTCAGTTTGTTGCCGCCGCAAAACGCCACCGGCAACTTTGTCAAAGTGGTGCAAAGGGTCCCGGTCAAGATCCGGTTGCAGTTGCCTGCGGCATTGCGAGGCCGGGTTTATCCCGGTTTGTCCGCCACGGTTACGGTTAAGCCTTGAGGTTGGGCTATGACGCTTCGTGAACATGCCCCTTTGCTGGGTCTGGCATTGATGGTGGCGCTTACCTATGGCCTGGGATCTGCTTTGTTTCCCTCACTGGCTCCACAGATGGCGGTGACACTGGGCTTGTCAGGAGATGAATTTAGCCTCCTCAATATTGGCTTTACCGGCGCACAGTTGCTGGGACTGCTGTTTGCCCCAATGTGGGTGCGTCGAAAGGGTACCTGCGAAGCACTCCGTACTGGCTCCTTGCTGGGAGTGGCTGGCAGTCTGCTGTTGCTGTGGAGCGTGCTGCCGATGGGGGCGGCTTTGGCCTGGGTTCTGCTGGGGGTTGCGGGCAGTGTGGCATTGGTGGCGTTAAACCTGATGCTGCTGGCGTGTTTTCCCTACCGGGTCATGACGTTGGTATTGGCAGCGACGCTGGTGCTCAGTACTTACTTACCCATGGGGTTATATCCCTGGTTACTGGCGGAGCTGGCCGAACACCTTGACTGGCAGCTGGTGCCACTGGTTATGGCGGGTGGGTATGCACTGGTATTGGGGTCGCTTACCCGGATATCGATCCCCGAGAGGGCATTGGGGCAAGCCCGAAAGTCGCCACTCTGGTTCTATTTGCTGGCGGCCACGGCGCTGGTTGCGCTGACTGTCGTATTGATGCGGGGGGATCACTACAACTGGTTTGAGCATGCTGGTTTTCGCAGGTTCACCGGTTTCGCCACGTTCGTCTGTGTTGCCGTACTGGTGGTATTTCTGACGGCTGGCTGGACCAGCAGCGCTCGTCGGGTGCTGGCAGAATTGAAGACCTCGGTTTACATGTACAACGCGTTTCTGGCGGGTTTCGCGGTGATGGCAAGTGGCGCGTTGGTTGGGGGATTTCTCGGTCAGGTGATGGGGTACAACGGCACCACCATCGGATGGGTGCAGTTGCCGGCGCTGGGGGCGATGCTGGCAGGAATGGGGGTCAGTGTCCTGGGAGCAAACCAGAGCCGGGTGCCCAGTGACGCCATTGTACCGTTGGGCGTAATGATGATTCTGGTGTCAATGGCCCAGCTTTCCGGTCTGCCTAATCATGTTGCGCCGGAAAACCTGATCGGCCCTTTGGCGCTGAGAGGATTTGGCGTGGGCCTGTTGAACGCGTCGGTGACGCTGGCCGTAATGGCGCACTTCCGCCCGGAAACGCGGCCCGAGGGGGTGGCGCTGTTCTACTTGTTCCGTACCGTGGGCAGTGTGATCGGTGGCGCCGTATTTACTCGCATCGTGACCGTCAATACTGCCGTCGCTTTGAACGAGTTATCCCGGCCCCTGACGGACAGCAGCATTGGCCTCAGCCAATTTGAGTCTGGAGTCTCTGCGGCAATGGCCAGTCAGGGAACCGCGGCTCAGCCCGCCTTGTTGGCCAGTCAGTTGGCCACCGTTCTGAAGCTTGAGGTGGGCTCTGTAGCACTCAGCAATGCGCTTCTGAGTTTCCTGGTGGCGATTGCCGTTCTGGCGCCGGTGCTACTCGCCGGCAAGGCGATGGTAAAGCGCCGAGAGGCCGCCCTCAGCGTCGGTACAACGTCATAAAGGAGGAAACGGCACGTCGGATCTCGGCTGCCAGTTCGGCCTTGTCCGGCAGGGGTTTTCCGAGCAAGGCTAAGCTGTGGTGGTCGCGTTTGATCAGGGCCCGGAGCTGTTCGCCGGCGTAGTCGGCGTCCTCGACAAGCAGTGCCTGTTTTACCCTCTCCGAGCCTAAAAATTCGCTCAGTCGGCGATGACTGTATTGCGGGCACCCTTGCCAGAAGGTGGTGGCCATTTTCGGGTGCTGACTAAAGTCGGAGGCGATGATGCGCAGCAGCCCTACCATCGGTTGGGTGCAGATCTGATTCAGATACTTGTGGCCAAATTCAACCAGTTGTTCCTCAATGGAGGTGCTATTGGTCGGGTCAAACTCGAACTGCTCGACCACCCGCAGCGTGTGCGATTTTAGCACGGCCTCAAACAGCCCTTCCTTGTTGCCAAAGTAGCGATAGAGGGTTTGCTTGGAACCGCCGCTCTGGGCCACGATCTGGTCCAGCGACGTCTCCTTATAGCCTTGGCTGAGGAAGTGCTCGGTGGCAATTTCAAGGATTTTTTGTTGTTTGGCCTGAGTGGTCGGGCGCATGAATTAGCCTAAATCTGGCAGCGGCGTTGGCGCGGCTTGAGTGTACTGATTGGTACGATAAGTGGTGTGGCCATAGCTGTCAAAGTCACGGAGCCAAAAAGTGAAAGCGGCCCATTATGGGCCGCTTTCATATCCGCGGGAGCATTCAGCCGAGGTCGGCAGCCAGCTCTTCCGCGCTGACTACGATGGCTTCGCCGGCCAGGCTGGGGGCGACGCCCACTTCAAAGCCGTCCTGAGTCATGCCCGGGGCCCACTTCTCAATAAAGTCTGGCAGGGCGATGGCCATGGCGTGGCAGTTGGCGTAATCGTCTTTAATCCAGTTTTCTACCAGCTTCGGGTTGTGCCATACCAGCAGGCACTGCTCCTTGCCGGTGTTGATCAGTACGCAGCCCTGATCATCGGCCAGAGTGTACATTGCCTGGCTGGCCTTGGCGGTCTCCACCAGATGGTCGTAACGACCCTGGCTGTCGAGGCTGTAAAAAGCGTTGATCTGCTCTTGAGTCAATGCGTCAGACATGGAATGTCTCCTTAAAAAATCTGGCGGCAGTATACCAGCGTTTATCCACCCATGCTGCGACAACACCGCAAAGACAGTGCCGCAAGACTCCAGGCCATTGAGTTTACTCAGACTGTTTTTCTGGCCATGGTAATAAAGGTTTCCCCCTCCAGTTCAAGCGGACCAAGAGTGTCAAAACCGGCTTTTCGGCTATGTGCCTGAATGGAGTGGGGATTGTCCTGATGAACATAGGTGTACACGTAACGATACCGCTCCGACATGGCTGCGCGGCTTTGATGGAACAGCGCGTCGAAGATACCTTGCCCCCGTTTCTCTGGGTCAACACACACCGGGCCCCAAAAATAGCTGTTCGCGGAGCTGGGGGCATCGTTGCTGTCGCCGTGGGCGTCGAGACGATTGGCTACCGATGTCAGAGCCGCAGAACAACGCCAGAATCGCCAGGAAGCGCATACTGCCATGGCGGCAAGGTGTGGGCCTTCGGCGGCGACAAACACCGTTCCCTCTGACTCTATCAGTCGTATCAGCAGGGCACTGTCGAGCACGGTGTTAAGAAACCCGTCACGGCGGGCCAGCTCGCTCAGGCTGCCGATATGGCACTGTTGCTGCAGTCGAACCAGTCCGTCGATGTCGCTTACGGTGGCGGGTCGTATCTCCATCTGAGGGTCTCCTTAACGTATGGACATATGTTCATACTCTGTCCTTATGCCTTAAAGCGTCACTGCGCAGCTGTCATGCTGAGCGGTTGAGAGTGTGATACAGGTCGGTTTATCTCTTAGTGACTTCGTTTAACCGAAAATCGCCACGCAGCGCGCTCTAATGAAGTAAAAAGTAATTAATTAACTTTAATAATGTTCGGGACATTTGGTGACGTAATGGATACAAATTAATGTGGACGGGTGAATTACATTTGCTAGAGTTTTATTTGATTTCCAGGTTGGATTGAAATCACCGCTTTTCAAGTTTCAGAAATATAGTATTTATAAGCGTTCGAGGTGAATATGAGAGAACTAACCAGAGAAGAGGCTGAAATAGTCACTGGAGGATGTGGCTGGTGTAAGTTAATTGATGCTATCGCGGGAGTGATTAAGCTGATGCTTCACTAACTGATAGGACAAGGGGAGGTCACTCCCCTTGCGCTTTAGATGAATAGATTTTGTTTGCTTTTGCTGTTATTTCCATTGTTCTTCGTATCTCTGGCTATGCATTCAAAGGCAGGTGAACTTGGTGAGTATTTATTAAGCCGATCGGGAGAGCAAGTGGCAACATACTCGATTTCTGTGGACTTCGATTATTGTTTGATCGATGCGGAACTGACAACGAAAGGTGTGTTTATGAATACCACCGCGTACCTGTCCTCCAGGTCAGAGTGTCATGGTCAAGCTGGCTGGGACCTGAAAGCGTATAAACTCACTACAGAAGTGCTCTTTAAAAATCTTGTATTAGGTGATTTTTATATCTCGGGTGAAAAAATAGAATACTCTGAAGGCATACATGATAAATCAATTATGGTTGATATCGACTATGACCGAAGTATCAATAGAGTCGGAAACCTATCGGTTATTTTTTCTGTTCGGGATAAGTTGATTCAAGGGGCTGTGTCCTGGGAATCTGATTTGGTTATTCTAAGTAAAGATAGTAACAAGCCGGTTATTGAGCGAAGACGCTATACGCTTGGCTGTGGCCAGGCTCTGTCCAAGGAGAAATCTGCAGATTTGATCTGTGTGTCATCCTTGGGTCAAACCGGTCCCAAGTTCTATTGGTACCGGCCTGATAATGATATGGCTTTTGTCGGCAGCATAAAGGGGCAGTCGATACTGTGGAAAGCCGACGAATAGACGATAAAAACTGCCTCAGGTAATAGCACGCTAGTTCTTGGGCAGGTCGGCTTTCTTGATCGCCGGCACCATCCGTCGAAACGCGTCTTTAAATGGGGTGATATACAGCCCCAGCAGACTGTCATGGCCCCGAACCTCCCCTCCGGCTCCGAGGGTAAACTCACCGGCGTCGGAGGCTTTGATCAGGGTGCCCCACATCCTGTCCCAGATGGCCAGTGCGGAGCCCATGTTGGTGTCCCAGTGGCGGCGCTCGGCACTGTGGTGCACCTGATGCTGGGCCGGGCTGATAAACCAGTTTTCCAGTTTGTCCCCCCAACTGACCCAGATGTGGCTGTGGCGCAGATTGGACCCCATCAGGTTAAACAGGAACACAAACACGTTGGCGCCGAGAATGTCCTGCATGGTCAGCACTGGGCCAAACAGGTAATAGCCTAGCCCCACCACGACGCCCTGGGTCAGCGCCATGCGACAGGCGTAGAGGTAGCTTTCCACCGGGTGGCTGCGGTAGATGGTCATCGGCGTCAGCACTTCGGCGCTGTGATGCACTTTGTGGAAGTCCCAGAGCACGGGCACCCGGTGCAGCAGCCAGTGCAGAAAGAAGCGGGTGAAATCGTCGAACAGGAACAGCATCAGGGTAAAACAGGCGGTCACTGCGGTGGCGGACCACGCCAGCGGCGCCATGGCCCCAAACATCCACTCCAGCACTTCGGTGGTGCCCAGCGCGATGGGCACCATGGTCAGGATGGCCGGCGCCAGCAGCCCGACCCGGATAAAGCGGTTGATGACCCAAAGCCCCAGGTCATGACGAACGGAGGGGTGACGGTAGATCGCCTTTGGAAACAGAAAGCCCGCCAGTCCGCTCAGGCTCTTCTGTGCACTGCTGGCCAAAAATACCGGCAGCGCCAGGCCCAGGGCTCCAAGCAGGTACACCCAGTAGATGCGCTTGTTGGCGTCGGTCAGGTAGCCGGCCAGGGTGTGCAGGTTCTGGCTGAAAAAGTTATCCGAGAGCAGTTCCCAAAACGACATAGGGGTCTCCGTTCATCAAAGGGTTTTGGGGCACCGTCCGGTGCCCCTTATTGCGTCGCTCAGAAGCCCAGGCGGTAACCCACCACAAACTGCTGCGGTTTGTTGGGGCGGGCACCGTAGGGACGGCGGCTGACGATCTCTGCCTCATCCAGCAGATTGTCGATCTTGCCGTACACTTCGCCCCAGTCGCCGAGGTCGTAGCTGCCGGCCAGATCCACCGTGGTATAGGCTTCGGTTTTTACTCCACTGAGGGTGACGCCCTCACCGGACGCTTCCAGCATCTCGCTCTGGTAGCGCACCAGCAGGTTGGCTTCCCACTGGTTGCCCGCTACGCCAAAACCGAGGGTGGCCTGATGCTCCGGCAGGTAGGGCAATTGATCGCCTTTGCTGACGTCGCCCCACATGGTGAAGTCGGACTCGAAGTCACTCTGGAACTCGGAATCGGTGTAGGTGTAAACCAGCGACAGAGGCCAGTCGAGCCCGGCGCCCCGAAGGGTGTGGCTGGCGCTGAACTCCAGACCGTACACGTTCACTTCGCCGCCGTTGTACTCCTGATCGATGGTGTCGGAGCAGGAGGCCGAGGCGGAGAAGGTGCAGCTTTCCTTGAGGTTGTCGAAGTCGTTAAAGAAGGCCACCGCTTCCATCTGGGTATTGCCGCCGTTAAAGCGGGTGCCCAGTTCGTAGTTGATGCTGGTTTCGCTGTCGATGGCGGGGTTTTGCTGCGGGCTGGTAGGGACAAAGCCTTCATGCACGCCGGCAAACACGCCCCAGTCGTCATTCAGACGGTAGAACACGCTGGCACCGGGCAACCAGATGTTGGTTTCCTTGCGCAGGTAGTCCCCTTCAGAGCCGGGTTTGTCGTTCTGGTAGAACTGGTCCAGAAACTCACCCCGTACCCCCAGAGTCACCTCCAGCTGATCCCACACCAGCGTGTCCTGCAGATAGAGGGACCAGGCTTCGGTTTTTTCAGTGTTGAGGGTGGCGGTCTCCGTCGCTTCACCGGTGGACACCAGCTGGCCGGACTGCATCAGCATGCTGTCTTCAGTGTGGTTCCGATGGATCTCATCTTCGTGATACCGCACACCGGCGTGCAGGTTGTGTTTGAGGGAGAACAACTCGAACGCGTAGCGCAGATCGGTCTGGATCCCCTGAGCGTAATACTCCCGGTCATTGGTGCCGAGGATCAGGGTTTCATAGGCCTGCTCGCTGTCCTTGGCACCGGTCAGTACATCGTAATAGATGGCGTTGATGCCGTCGGTGGGGTTTTGCAGGATGGTGGACAGGTCGCGGTCGGTGGCCGGGTTGTTCTGAGACTCAAAGCCATTGAGCTTGCGCCAGGCACGCTCAAAGTCGTTGCGGTATACGCGGGTGGTCAGGTCGAAGTTGTCGCCGGCGATAAAGTGGTTGAACTGCACCTGGGTGTGTTCCCAGGTCATTTCGTCATCGGCGCTGGCGGCGTATCGGCGGTTGGGGTTGGCGGCGAAGTCGTCGTCGGTCAGTCCCAGGTAGGTTTCGTTGGAGTCCTCGTCGGCGTACACCAGTTTCAGCTCGAACACCTGGGAGAAGCGCTCAGTGTCCAGGTTGTAGCGCAGCTTGGCCATCACCTCGTTTTTGTCGAAGCCGGTGTCGCCACCGCCATCCAGCTCTTTAAAGCCGTCGCTCTGAACGTGCACGCCGTCCAGCAGGAATCCAACGTTGCCGATGGTGTCGCCGTAGTAGCCGTGGGCCTTCATGTAGCCGTCACTGCCGCCGGACAGGTCGATCTGGCCTTCACGGAAGTCCGGTACTGCGCGGGTGGTCATATTGAGCGCACCGGCCACGGTATAGGGGCCGTACTGAATGGCCGATGGGCCTTTGAACACTTCCACAGAGGTGATTTTGGCCATCAGTGGGAAGTAGTAGGCCGCTGAAGCGGAGTAGGGTGCCGGGGCGATCAGCACCCCGTCTTCCATCAGGGTGATCTTCTTACTGCGCTCTGGGGTGACACCACGGAAGCCGATATTGGGGCGCAGGCCAAAGCCATCTTCCGAACGGATGTTGACGCCGGGCACCTGGGCCAGAATGCGCTCAATGTCGTCGTATTTGAACTTGGCCAGCTGCATCTCATCCAGCAGCGTGGCGGAACCGGCTTCGGTGCGAAGCTGGTCGCGCTGACCGAGGATTTGCAGGGTTTCGTCGTAGCGGTTCTGCTCCCCGTCCTGGGGCTCGTCAGCGGCCAGAGCCGGGAAGGCCAGCGCCAGCGCAATGCTGGCGGCCAGGGCGGAACGTGGGCTGTGAATCATCAGTCGTTGTCTCCGGCGGAGGTGGAGGGCAGCTCCAGCGCCAGAGCGCTGATGAAGTCCACTTTCATCTGGTCGGTGATCGCTTTGATCTCGGCGTGGGTCTGCTGCACCTGATCCGGATTGTCATTCAGGGTCTCGGCCAGGCTGGCGCTGTAACCGGCGCTGGTGGCGATGGCGGTATCAATGTCGCTGGCCATCTGGTTCGCCAGATCGGTGCTGCCCACATCGATCAGGTAATCGTCAAAGCCGGTGCCGGTCTCGTTGCTCCCCTGACCGTCAAACATCGCCTTGAGGGCCCGCAGGTTGGCTTCGATGTTCTCGATGGAGTGGCGGCTCAGCGGCGACTCCAGCACCGCATCGCAATCCGGGCCATTACAGGCGCCAGCGAACTGCTGCAGCGGGGTATCCAGCTTGCCGTCCTTGGTGACCGAATCGATGTAGAACATGGCGTCGGAGAGGTCGTTTACCGCATCGTGGATGTCGGCAAAGTCGCTGCCCGGCTGGCCTGCGGCTTTGAGCAACGGGGCAAAGGCCGCCCACTCGGTTACCAGGGTATTGGCGTTGCTGTTCAGATCGCGGGCCACTTCGGCGGCAAACTGGCAACGGGCCAGAATTCGTTCATCATCCGGGCGGCTGTTCCAGCCAGCCGGCGCAGTCGCATCGGAGGAGCAGCTGTGGTCGAGGTTGGCGCTGAACAACAGGTACTCCAGCGCATCCAGACCCTTGCGGGTTTCGGTGCGCAGGACGATGTCGTAGGGGGCGCCATTGATGTTGCCGGCTTCAAAATAGCCGACGTCCTGGTCCACGGCACAGCGGTTCACTACCGGCCAGGAGTGGATCTTGTTGCGAAGGTTGCTGTTGTTGGCCTTCAGCGGGCCCACCTGCATCACTTCCGCCTGCTGCCACACCACCATGGTGTCACGCCAGGCCTGCTGCGCGTCGTTGCGGGTGCCGTCAGCGTCACCGGCTGACGTCAGGGCCGTGCAGTAGCCACTCACGGATTCGTTCAGCCGCACCGCCCGCTCAGCGAATTCGGCGTAAGTCGGGGCAATCACATTGTCGGCCAGATTGGCCACCAGGGCGGCCTGGTCAAAGGTATCCGGGAGGGTGGGACCACCGCCGCCGTTACCGCCGTTGTAATCCGGCCCCGGGCTGGCGCTGGTGCTCTCGCCACAGCCGCTGAGGGCCAGGCTCACGGCCAGTGCGGTCGCCAATTGCAGTGGTCGGGCATTTTTTTTATTCAACATGCTCACATTCCTTTATTTGCAACAAAAGCCCGGACCCAACGGGCCCAAGCTTTTTGATTGCGGACAGCGCAAGGGCCTTTACCAGTTGGCGGCGTTGTCGGCGTGGATGCCGTATGCGTCGGCAAGGAGGTCACGGGCCTGAATCAGCTCCGCCTGGTAACCGGCGATGTCGCCATCAATGACCGGCATGTCGCCCATCAGAGCGTGCAGTTGCTCGAACTGCGCGTCGGTCAGGGCCATGGTGGGGTTGAACTGCAGACCCAGCGCAAAACCTTTCATCTCAGACCAGTGCTTCGCCAGATCGCTGTAGCTGAACTCAGCGCTGCCGGCGGTCAGGGTGGCCAGGTCGGCGTGGGTGTCGTTGATGTAGTGCACCACGGTGGCCACGATGGCCATCTCCCAGGACTCAACCGCGATCGCCACCTGGGCCTTCAGAGCGGTCAGTTCCGCTTCGGTCAGGTTGCCTTCGGCGTCGGTGATGATCTGGCGACCCTGCAGGAAGGCGTTGATGGCGCTGCCGTGGAAGTCGGTGGCCACGGATGCACCGCGGTCACGTTTGGCGGCGTTGATGGACTGACCAAAGTTGTACTCGCTCTTCAGGTCGATGCTGCCGTCACCGTCGGTGTCGTGCTTGCCCTGCCAGTCGTCACGGCCACCTTTGGAGGACAGCTCATCGACGCTGTAGTCCATGTAGTCACGGGCCGCGCCGAAGTAGCCAAAGCCCTCGTCGTAGGTGTGCTCCAGGGCGGTGTAGCCCTTGCCGTCTTTGTTTTCGACGTTGTCGGAGTTCAGGCCTTTGCCTTCCAGGTCGGAATCCAGGTAGTCGTCCGCACCCTGGGAGTAGGCCACCGCCATCAGCAGGAACTTCTGAATCAGTTGCTTGAGATCACGGCCGTCAGTGGTCAGGTAGATGCTGGTGATGGTGTCGCCGTTCAGATCCTGACGAATGCCACCATCCAGGTAGGTCTGAGCGTGGTCACCCAGCATGTCGAAGTAGGTGTAAACCAGCTGCTCCGGGGTGGTGGAGCCGGTCGCGCCCCAGCCAGCGAACTCGCCATCGTTCCACAGTTTGTGCTGACCCGTGGCGTCGTTGCCGGCGATCTTGCCGGAAAGGTCTTTGTGAGAGGAGGAGAGGTCACGCAATACGGTTTGCTTGGTGCCATCCATAAAGTCGACGGGGAACAGGTCTGCCACTTCGTCGTAGTAGGCCTCGGTCATGATGTAGAAGCTTTTCAGCTTGGCCACGACGTCCGCCTTGCTGGTCAGGGTGCCGCCTTCCAGCTCGCCCTGAAGTTCGTTGGCGATGTAGTCGTTCAGTTCGGCGATCAGGACGTGGCGGGCGGTCTGGCCGCTGTAGCTGACGCTGGTACCGTCACCAAAGCGGCTGTCGAAGTTGTAGTAGTCCAGCAGGTCGTTGACGTTGATGGTCAGGGTCTTGCTGAAGCTGTTGTTGGCGCTGTCAGTGACGGTGACGGCCACCTGGGTGCTGCTTTCGGACTCAAAGTTGAGGGCGACGCCCTCGGCCAGGGACAGCTCGTTGCCGCTGATAACAAAGCGGTCGTCAGCAGTGCTGAAGGTGAAGCTGTCGCCACTGTCGGCATCGGATGCGCTGAGCTGACCAATGGTGGCGCCCGCGCTGTTCTCATCAACGCTGGCGCTGGAGAGGGTGATGTCGGTCGGTGCGCTGTTGGTCGGGGTGGAGCCAGAGTCTGAGCTTCCGCCGCATGCACTCAGCATGGTGGAGAGGATGGCAGAGGCGATCAGCGTCTTTTTCAATTCCATGGTCAGTTTCCCAAAGTGTCCAATACAAGGTGGCAACAATATGGCCACAAATGATAGGTGAAACCAAACAAGAATCAATATCATTTGCACTCGCGTGAGCGAATTTTGTTCACTTTAACCTTGGGGAAGTTCTACGACTTATGGGGTAGGTGTTGGGGAATATGAGGTCATGTTGCGGGTATGTGCGCACATTGTGCCTCTATCTGACGGTATATCCACTGACGAATTAAATGCATAAAGCTTGATCCTGATCACGAATAACGCGGCTTCTCTTCATCAGAGTGCTCAAATTCCGCCCCCTGAGAGCGTTGCAGCCGCTCAGGGGGAAAGATCAGGTTTACGCATCCTGGCCAGAGTCAGTTGCCGGCCAGGGACTTGTACCAGACGTTCATTGACTCGATCTGACCGCTGATCTGGGTGTTGTTGTTGAGCGTTCCGGCCATCTGGTAACCGGCCCGGGCGAAGGTGCGGTTCATGCCCACCGATACTGCCCGGGCGATGGTGTAGGCTACGCGATGGCCCTGCTCGGTCATGGCCTGCTCCATTCGGGCCAGCAGGTGCTGCGCCCAGCCCTGGCCACGGGCTTCGGCTGCGGTGGCAAAATCGGTCATCTCTACTGTGCCGCTGCGGAAGCACTGTTCTGCTGACGCCAGTGCCACCAATTGGCCCTGTTGCTCCACGCCGAAATAGGCCACGTTGTCCGCCAGCGTTTCCAGCAAAAAGCCGGGATCGGTGATGGGGAAGGGGTAACTGGGGAACACCCGGGCATACAGCTTTGCCATGGCCTCGACATCCTGCTCATCCAAGCGACGGATGGCTGGACTCGGTGCGCTGTCGGGAACGGCAGTCAGTGCCCGCGTCGCCTGCCGCAACACCGAGGTCAGCATTTCAGGTTGACTCAGCCTGGCCCGGTCAGGGTCCGGGTAGTGGCCGAGAAAAAGGGCATCCGCATTCGGGTAAAAGCCGGGGATACGCGCCTCTACCTGGTATCCCTGCTTCAGGAACGGCTCCGCACGGTTGTGAGGCAGCTTGGCAAAAATTTTTCCGTAACCGTGTTGGTCCGCCAGGTGGTGGACTTCGCAGAGCACCTCCACCGGGTCTGCCTGGCCCAGTGACATCAGATACACCCGGTCATTGTTGGGGCCGTGTTGCAGGGTCGCCCCGGCGCGTTGCTCCACCTGGTCAAACTGAAAAGCCGGCTGCGGGGTGTCGGTCAGGCTGGCGAGTAACGAGTTCATTGGGTGGCCTTCATGGTGTCGGGGGAACGGAAAAGCGTGAGCCAGTGGCACAGGGCCAGGGTCAGTAGTGAGGCGCTCAGGCCGTAAACGCTGGGGTCCAGTCCCCAGTTTTGCAGGGCGTCAGGCAGGGGCAGTATCTGTAAAGCCAGCAGTGTGACGATCAGGCTGCCGGTCAGCATGGAAGTCAGGGCGGCACCGGATCGGACCTGAGGCCAGAACAGGCAAGCCAGTGTCGGGGCGACCAGTCCTGACACCATCAGTCCGTACGCCATCAGGATGGCGTCCAGCACTGAGGTGGCCTTGGCCGCCAGCAAAATCGCCGTCAGACCCAGCCCAAGGGTGAACAGCATGGAGAGCCTGACAGCCCGGGGAGAGTCATCGCGGACCCGCAGCAGATCATTCAGCAGATTACCGGAGCTGGCCATCAGGCAACTGTCGGCGGTGGACATGATGGCGGAGAAGTAGGCGGCAATCACAATGCCGGTCAGTCCCAGCGGAAGAATGTCGCGGATCATCATCGGCACCGCACTCTCGGCATCCGCTTCCGGCAACAACACCCGCGCGCACATTCCCAGCAATACGCCGGAGAACGCCATCAGCGGGTACTCCAGGAAGCCCGCCAGATACCAGGCGCGCTGGGCCGTCCGGGTGTCTTTGCAGGCGTAGATCCGTTGATACAACGTCATTGCGACCAGCCAGATGGGGGTAATGGTGATCAGCCAGTTCAGGGCGGTGGCCAGGCTCAGTTCTGTGAGGGACCAGTGTGCAGCGGGCAGGGCGGCCACAAGGGCACTGACGCCACCAATTTCATGGAGGGCAAAGGGCAGCGCCAGTCCGCCCAGGCCAAGCAGCAGAATCAGCCACTGCACGCTGTCGGTGTAGATCACCGCTTTGAGTCCGCCAAAGGCGGTGTACAGAATGGTGGCACCGCCAATCAGCCAGAGCGCCAGAGTCAAAGGGTCAACCGTACTGAAGTCGTCAGGCACCAGGGTATGGGCCGCCAGCTTGGCCCCCGCCAACAGTTGCGCGGCGGTAAATCCCAGGTAGCCGACCGCGGAGATCACCGCGGCCACCATGGCAACCTGCCCGCCATATTGGTGACGAAGCAGGTCGGGGTACGTGAAGAAGCGGTGTGCGGCTTCCCGGGTTTTGACTTTCGGAATCATCCAGACCGCCGCCAGCCAGGCACCCAGTAACCCGGTAAACAGCAGCCAGCTGGCGGACAGGCCCATGGTAAATCCAAGCCCCGCCAGGCCGATTGAGAAGCCGCCGCCAACGTCGGTGGCGGCAATGGAGAAGCCCACATGGCGGGCCCCGAGTGAGCGGCCCGCAAGGAAGAAATCCTCACCACCGTTATGGCGTCGGTAGAAGTAATAACCGACGCCAATCAGGGCCAACAGATAGCCTGCGAACAGCGCGTAATCCAGCGGATGCATAGCGGGCCTTAAAGCAGGTAGGAAACGTCGGCAGTGCGGCCTTCAAAGTTGGTGGCCATCAGGCGGGTTTCGCCGTCTTTCTCCACTTTCTTCACGTATTCCGGCTGCACCGGCATCTTACCCAGACCCCCGATGCCATCGACGATAAAGGTGGGGATGGCGGGGCCGGATACCCAGCCACGGATGCCGTGGTAAATGGCCAGCATACGGTCGTAGCTGACCATAAATTTGCTGTTACCCGGTGCCGGGTCCATGGAGTAGACGTAGTAGGGGCGGATGCCGTTGGAGACCAGGTCCATCACCAGATCACGCATCACTTCGACATCGTCGTTCACTCCTTTGATCATGACACTCTGGTTACCCAGCATAATGCCGGCACGGCGCAGCATGCCGGTGTGCTTGATGAACAGCGGGGTGATCTCACGGGGGTGATTCACCTGGGTATTGATCAGGGTGACGCGGTTTTTCACCAGCACATCCACCAGCTCCGGGGTGACCCGGGTCGGCAGCTGGGCCAGCAGACGGCTGCCGATGCGCAGGATCTTCAGGTCCGGCCGGGCTTCGCGGATCATCGACAGGATTTCGTCCAGCTTGCTGTCGGTCAGCAGCAGCGGGTCGCCACCGGACAGCAACACATCCTGCACTTCCGGGTGGTCGCGAAGATACTCCACAGAGCGGCGAATGCGGGCCATATCAATCACGTTCAGCGGGTCTGACACCATGCGCTTGCGGGTGCAGTGGCGACAGTACGCGCCGCAGATGTTGTGCACCAGAAACAGCACCCGATTGGGGTAGCGGTGAACCAGTGAAGTGCCCTCCGGCATCATGTCATCTTCCGCCAGCTGGTCGCCCATCTCATGGGGCGCGACATGCATCTCATCCTGTTCCGGCACGTACTGGATGCGGATGGGGCAGTTGGGGTCATCTTTGTCCATCAACTGGGCAACGTACGGGGTGACTCGTGCGGCGATCACCTTGTAAACCTCGTCCTCAACCGGGCGGACACCGTGCAGCACCTTGGCCAAATCCTTGTCGGTCTGAAAGGACTTGGCCAAAGTTTCGCGCCAGGGACGTTGCGCCACATCGAAAGCCATCAACGCTTCGTGGCTGTCGAAGTGAAACGATTCAGCGGGTTGGGTTTCGACCAGCTTAAGAGGAATGGACTGAGTGGACTGAGGTTCAGCAGCAACCGGAGCCAGGGGGGAGGACATGATTTAAGCAACCTTAGGTTTGAGTGAAAGCACTAATATAGTTAGAAGGCGAACGATCCTAACCCGTTATTTAACTATTGATCAAATGAAGGGAACGAACCGCTTACATCTGTGGATGACTTTCTTTACACCTCGATTGCCGCTATCTTTATGTTTTGTGGCTGTGCGCGCCTTTGATTGGTTCGCATGGCTTTGCAATTTTGTTAGGGCTCAAAACGAATGTAATCAAACTAAAGAGGGGTTTGGTCGCCTGTTATTCATTAGAGGGCGATGCATTTGCCCCGGGCCTGACGAAGGAAAGAGAAAAGAGGAGAGGAAGGATGCGAAAAACGGAACATTCCCGCTGGCGGGAGATCGGCGTGATGACGGTGCTTTTTATTGCATTGGCCAGCCTGGGTGCCCTGGTCTGACGTCGAGAGACCATTTCCGAAGCTGGCGTAAGGTGTGATTTTTGTTACAGTAGCCGCGGGCATTGCTGGAGCAAATATGGACAAACACGAGCAACTGCTGATCTCGCTGCGTAAGGTGATACGCGCTATTGATCTGCACAGCCGCAAGCTGAATAAGGAATCGGGCCTGACCGGGCCACAACTGGTGGTGATGCAGAAGATCGGCCAGCTGGATGGTCCCATTGCCCGGCAGGTAGCGGCGGAAGTGAACCTGAGCCCGGCTACGGTCACCTCGATCATCGATCGCCTGGAAGCCCGGGGGCTGGTAAAGCGCATCCGCGATGATGTGGACAAACGCCGGGTGCATCTGTCACTGAGTGAACAGGGCCAGCACCTGTTGTCGGCCGCCCCGCAGCCACTGCAGGAGCATTTTATCCAGCGCTACCACGCACTGGAGGAGTGGGAGCAGAGTCTGCTGCTCTCTTCGGTGGAACGCATCGCCTCAATGATGGACGCAGAAGAGCTGGATGCGGCGCCGATGTTGACGGTTGGGCAGATGCAGGACTCCCATTAGTCCACCCTGCGACGGCTGAACGGCACCTGGCGGGTGCCGTTTTTTGTGCCCGCAAATCAGGCTGGCGAGGCTGCCGTACTGTGGCTGAATTCGGCGATAAAGTCCTGTCCGGCTGGCGGCAGAGAGCTGCGGTCGTAGATGGCGTACAGCCCGGCCCCGATCGCCTCTTTGAGCGGCACAAAGTGAATATTGTCCCAACGATGATTGGCAAAGCTCGACGGCACAATGGCGATGCTGTTGCTGTGGGCGACGTAGGCCATCAGGGTATTGGGCTCGACAAACTCTTTGAGGATCTTCGGCACCAGGTTGCGCTTTTTGCACTCGCTGATAAACAGGTCCGCCGACGCGGAATTGCGCCGGTTGAACAGGCTGAATTCACAGTCACGCAGGGCTTCAAGACTGAGCCGGCTGTGTTGGCTCAGTGGATGGTGGCGAGCCATCGCGACTACAAAGGATTCGTCGGTCAGTTTGCGCGCGCTTAAAGGGTGAATGTTCATGGCGTCAGCAAAACGCACCAGTCCGATATCAATCTGATGCTCGATCACCATGCGCTTTTGCGCTTCCGGGCTGGCTTCAACCAGATCGATCTGGTGGGCCGGATGCCGGCATCCAAACGCATCCAGATGCTGCCCGAGCCCTGACCAGAAGGCGGAGCTCACCAACCCCAGTTTCAGTACACCACGATGGGCTTCCGCCACGCGTTGCACCTTATGCACGGCATGTTCCACCACCTGAAACAGGTGCGCACACTCCTGCTGCAAGGTCTGGCCGGCTTCGGTCAGTATCACGTTGCGGGAGTTGCGTTGAAACAGGGTGACCCCCAGCAGAGATTCCAGCTCGCGTATCTGATTGCTGAGCGGCGACGGTGTGATGTTGAGGCGATCAGCGGCCTGACCGAAATGGCGGGTCTGGGACAGTACGTAGAAGTAGCGCAGCATGCGCAACGTCAGCTTGTCGCTTAGTGGGCCGGTGATGGGCATCGTCGCTCCGTTTGACTGGGCACCTGCGGGTCGATCAGGATGCCAGAATCTGACTCAGATTGTTTTGAAGAAGTCCGCAAAAAAGCCGGGTAAACGTGTTGCAAAACAGCATGATTCTGCCGTATTTGGCAACATTCTGAAGGGGAACTTTTGGTATTTTTTCGCCACCTCAATCCCCCATCGGAATGACAATGAAAAACGATCCGGTCCTGCTCGCGCTTAACACCATTCTTGAACACAAACCCGGCTTTCAGCCCAAAGCGGCCTTTGTGCTGGGCTCCGGCCTGGGCGTCATCGCCGACGGCCTGGAAAACAAAGTGGTTATCCCTTACGAGGCTTTGGCGGGGTTCCCGGTCAGCACGGTGCAGGGGCATTCTGGTGAACTGGTACTGGGTACGCTGAATGGCGTTGAAGTGGTCTGCATGAAGGGCCGTGGTCACTACTACGAACATCAGGACATGAAGGTGATGACCACCCCGGTTCGCACCTTCAAACGTCTGGGCTGTGAATTTATGCTGGTGACCAATGCCGCCGGTTCGCTGCGCCCGGAGCGGATCGACGTGGGCTCGCTGGTGGTGTTCAACGACCACATCAACACCATGCCGGAATCGCCGATGTGTGGCGCCAATGATGACGAGTACGGCCCGCGTTTCTTCAGCCTGGCCAACGCCTACGACAAAGCCTTGCGCGCCGAAGCCCTGAGCGTGGCTGCGGCCAACGACATCCACCTCAACGAAGGGGTGTTTGTCTCCTACACCGGCCCCAACTTCGAGACCCCGGCAGAGATCCGGATGATGCAGATCATCGGTGCCGATGTGGTGGGCATGTCAGTGGTGCCTGAGGTGATCTCCGCGGCCCATTGTGGCCTGCCGGTGCTGGCGATCTGCGCCATCACCAATATGGCGGAAGGCCTGGGTGATGTGGAACTGTCCCACGAACAGACCCTGCGTTGCGCCAAGTTGGCCGAAGCCAACTTTATCCGTCTGATTGAACGCTTTATGGCGAACCACTTCGCCACTGAGGAGTAAGTCATGTTTGCCATCGGTTTTCTCGGCATTGCCGTGTTGCTGCTGGTGGGCCTGGCGGTCTCCACCAATCGACGTGCCATTAATCTGCGTACCGTCAGCCTGGCGTTTGTGATGCAGATGGCGATCGGGGCGCTGGTGCTTTATGTACCCGCGGGCCGAAAAGCGCTGGAGGCGCTGTCCCACGGGGTTCACGCTGTACTCGACAGTGGCAAAGCGGGGATCCAATTCCTGTTTGGTAACCTGGTCAACTTCTCGGTAGAGGGGATTGGCTTTGTGTTCGCCCTGAATGTGCTGCCGCTGGTGGTGTTCTTTTCGGCGCTGATCGCGGTGCTCTACTACCTGGGCATCATGCAGTTCATTATCCGCACCATCGGCGGCCTGGTGGCCAAAGCGCTGGGCACCTCTCAGGCGGAATCGATGTCTGCGGTGGCTAACGCTTTTGTCGGCCAGAGTGAAGCGCCGCTGGTGGTGAAACCCTACATGCCGAAGATGAGCGATTCCGAATTTTTCGCCATCATGTGCGGCGGCATGGCGTCGGTGTCCGGCACCGTCCTGGCAGGTTACGCCATGATGGGGGTGGACATGCAATATCTGCTGGCGGCCTCCTTTATGGCGGTGCCCGGCGGCATCCTGTTTGCCAAGTTGATCGTGCCGGAAACCACCACGCCGGACTACGTGGTGGAGAAGTCCACCCACTTTTCCGAAAAACGGCCGGAAAACCTGCTGGCCGCAGCCGGGGAAGGGGCTGCCAGCGGTCTGAAGCTGGCGGCCGCCATTGGTGCCATGCTGATTGCGATGATCGGCCTGGTGACGCTGGTGAACACCATGCTGGCCAGCGTGGGCGATCTGGTGGGCATGGAGCTGTCGCTGGAGTTGATTCTGGGCTGGGTGTTTGCCCCGCTGGCGTTCCTGTTGGGAGTGCCGATGGAGGACATTGGCATCGCCGGTGCACTGATTGGCAAAAAGCTGATCGTCAATGAGTTTGTGGCTTACTCCGATCTGTCTCCTTACCTTAAGGACATCGATGCGGTGGTGGCGGCCGGCCAACATATGCTGAGTGAAAAAACCAAGGTGATCGTCAGCTTCGCCCTTTGTGGCTTTGCCAACATCGCTTCCATCGGGATTCTGATTGGCGGCCTGGGAACTCTGTGCCCCTCCCGCAGTGACTTTATTGCCCGATACGGGGTGCGCACCCTGATTGCGGCCAGCTGCTCCAACCTGATGAGTGCGGCCATCGCCGGGATCTTCTTCTCCCTGGCGGTCTGATCGCCTTGCAGACCGACTGATACGGCCTCCATCAGGAGGCCGCTTTTGTTTGTTATTCTGCCACGCCGGGGAATTTGTATCGTGACAGTGGCTTGGGGTAGGCTTGCCCCCCAATCTTTCTGCCGCCTTCGTTTCGGCTGCTGGCCCTACCTCACGAGTTGCCATGAATCTGTTGCTCGCCATGTTTGCCGCCTTTCTCTGGGGCACCACCTACGCTGTGACCCAGTACAGTCTGCCCGGCTGGCCCCCGTTGCTGCTCGGCGCGCTGCGGGCGTTGCCTGCCGGTCTGTTGTTGTTGGCGATGCGCCCCAGAGTGCCCCATGGCCGGGAGTGGCGCTCTTTAGCGCTGATCGGCACCATCAATATTGCGGTGTTCTTTGGCCTGATCTTTGTGATGGCGCTGACCTTGCCCTCGGCCATTTCCGGGGTGGGAATGGTGTCGGTGCCGGTGATGGCGATGCTGTATCACTACGTCATGCATCGGGTGCGACCCAGTGGGGTGCAGATGATAAGCGGTGCCGCCCTGGTGGCACTGGCCTGGCTGTTGTTTGACCCTGGCACGCTTGCCCTGAATCCTGTGGGTATGGCCGCCATGTTGGGGGCGATCCTGTGCATCGTGGTGGGCAGCGGCCTGACCAAAAGCGTGGGTGGCCGCATCCACTGGTGGACCGTATTGAGCTGGCAGCTGGTGATCGGCGGTGCGCTGTTAAGTGTGGCGGCCGGCGTGGACGGCGTGATGCGCCCGGAGGTGTATCAGGCGGTGTTCAGTGACTTCTCGGTGCGCAATGGCCTTGGTCTGGCCTGGGTGATTCTGTTGAACACGGCACTGGCGTATGGCCTTTATGTCTGGCTTCTGCAGCGGATGACCGTGGTGGAGTTTACCTTTGGCAGCATCGCCAACCCCATCGCGGGCATTGTCAGTGGACTGGTGCTGGTGAATGAGTCCTACACCCCGGGCCAGTATGCCCTGATGGCGGGGATGATCCTGATGTCGCTGTGCCCGCAGCTGTGGAATCTGTATCGGCAGAAGCGGCGAACGCTGTGAAGCCCGGTAAGAAAAAAGCGCCCGATGGGGCGCTTTTTTTATGGGTTAAATCACGACCCGTATGGCCAGCACGGTGAGCACCAGTGCCGTGGCCCTGTCGAGCCAGTGGGTGTTGGTTTTGAGCCAGCCCATCAGCGGGGTGCGGGCCACGCCCAGTGCCACCAGGGCGTACCACAGGGCGTCGATGCCGCCGGCGGTGGCCATCATGATCAGCTTGTCGGCCCAGGGCGCCCCCTCCTGCACAAACTGGCTGAACAGGGCCAGAAAGAAGATGGCAATTTTGGGGTTGAGGAACGCCACCAGAAAACCGCCGACAAAACCCTGGTAGCGGCGGTAGGGGTCGGCTTCTGGTTGGCCATTCTCGGGGGATGGGGCGGGCTTGGGCTTAATGGCCTGCCAGGCCAGGTAGAGCAGGAATGCGGCACCGGCGTAGCGAATCGCCTCAAACAGCGCCGGGGTCTGGGTGATCACCAAACCCAGGCCCATAGCCACCAGCAGCGCATACAGTGCGATGCCGATGCCGTGGCCCACGGCGGTAGCGACGCCGCGGCTCATGCCACCCTGAACGGTATTGCGGATCACCAATGCCAAAGAGGGGCCGGGGCTCATGGCACCGAGGGTGCAGACAGCGGCCAGAGAGAGCCAGAGAGTGAAGGTCATCAGGGTTCCTGTTGATGGATGCTGGCGGCAAGCATACCCCAGCCTCCATCAGGAAAAAACGGGCTCAGACAATCACCTGGCCAATCTAAAGGTGGCTGTCCCGTTATCTTTATCCCGTCCCCTTATCCGGTTATCAGGATTGCTTCAGCTGTTTCATAAACTGGGCGAACTGGGGCTTAAAGGCCCGGAACAGCTCGACGTCGCGATGCTTCATCATCACCTCGCCAAACAGCTTCAAGCCGACGGCAAAGGCCTTGGTGTCGTCTTTATCCAGCGCCATTTTGGCGTCGAGCTTATCAATGATGCTGAACAGATCGTCATGGTTACGGATCTCAAACTGCAGCGGTGCCTGTTCCACGGCATTGCCTTTGGCGTCTTCCAGATGCTCAACGGTGAATTTGTACAAATGACCTTTCATCAGGCTCTCCTTCATCGTTTGTTCTGAGGGGGCATCACAGCGGGCGAATCGGCAACGGATGGGTTGATATCGGCCCGGACATGGTTGATGATGTCAACTATATGGCTAATGGTTGACTAAGTCAACTACCTTGGTGGGAGCGATCCGTTGATGTCCGATGTAACGCTGCTGGAAAGCGTGTTCCGACTGTTCCATCTGGTGAAGAAAGAGCTGCACCTGCAGATTGATGCGTTGGGGCTGGAGTTAAGTCCGATGCACATCCGGGTGCTGAAAGTGATTGCCTCGGGCGCCTGCCGTACCGCCAACGATGTGGTGCAGTGGCTGAGCCGGGACAAAGCACAGGTGACCCGCTTGCTGAACAGCCTGATGACTCAGGGCCTGCTGGCGAAAACCCCCAATCCTGACGACAAGCGCAGTCAGTTGCTGGCATTGACGGAAGCGGGCAGGGCGGTGATGACGCAGGTTGAGGCAATAGATGAACGGGTCATCGACAAGATGAGTCAGGATCTGAACCCGCAGCAGATCACACAGTTCAAAAGCCTGGTCGCCGCGATATCGCGGGGGCTGGACGCCGGCGAACGATAAAACGGCGAAAAGAAAAGCCCGGCGTATGCCGGGCTTTTTGCTGTTGGTGACAGCAGCTTGTCAGCTTTGCCGTACCCCAAAGCTACGGATGTAGTAGACGTTGGGATTGGTGCCGGCCTCGGGCTTGAGCTGACTGCCAGAGTGCAGTTTCAGCAAACGTGAGACTTCGGAGTTTGGATCCGACAGATCGCCCACCACCCGGGCGCCGGAGGGACAGCCGGTCACACAGGCCGGTTGCAGGCCCACGTTCAGGCGGTGATCGCACAAGGTGCACTTCTCCACGGTGCGCCGGGGACGGGTCACCGGATAGGTGTCGCCGCGCTCCGGGTTCTCGTAGGGCAGGTGCTTGGCGCCGGTCCGGTCCAGCACCATTTTCGGCGAGGCGGTGCCGCCGGGCACCAGCTCGCTGTCGTCCTGCCAGTGACGATGCGGGGCAGTGCGGTTCAGGCCGATGGCGCCGTAGGGGCAGGCCCGGACGCAGCGCTGACAGCCGATGCAATCTTCGTTGCGATGGAGGGTCAGGCCGTTGTCCGCCTTATACATCGCTCCGGTCGGGCACACTTCGACGCAGGCGGCGTTGTCACAGTGGTTACACAGGGTCGGTGTGTAGCTGTACTTTACGTTCGGAAAAGTGCCCTCAGTACGGGTGAAGTGATGGGACCAATGGATACCATCCGGCGTGTTGTTTTCTGTCTTACAAGCCAGATCACAGCCACCGCATCCCACGCATTTCTGCAAATCAATTACCATGCCTAGTTTCATGTCACGATTCCTCAGGCTTTCTCAATACGGATGCGGATATGGCCGTAGTAGGCGGATGCACCGCTCAAACGGTCAAATCGGCTGGGGATGATGTCGTTGTTGTTGCTGCCGCGGGCTGTTTTACCGAACACCTCGGACGCCACCCGGCCATAAACGTAGTGACCATGGCCAAAACACTTGGCGACGGAACCGGGACGCACGCCTTCCCACAGTTTGGCGACACACTCCACACTGCCAACGGTGCTGACCAAACGGATGCGTTCACCGTCTTTGATGCCCAGGTTACGGGCGTCAATCGGGTTGATCTTGGCCGAATCCTGACCCACTTCGTCACCGGGATTCACGTCATTAAAGGCGTGAGCCCAAGGGGTGTTGGCAGAGCGCCCCTCATGGTTAAGGCGTGATTTCTGGTCCACCAGCAACAGCGGGAACTGTTTGGCGTCGCCATCGCGCACCGGTGGCTCGTAATGCGGTACGTAGGCCAGGTCACCCTGACCGGCGTACTCACACGCCTCCATGACCGCATCAACGCTGACCTGATGCTTCTCGGCGTGGCCTTTCAGGGCTTTTTTCAGGGTTTCGCTGAAGAACTCAAACTGGCCTGTGGCGGTTTTGAATTTGCCCCAGCGCGCCTGATAGTCGTAAGGCTTCGAGTTCCAGACCCCTTTCTCCACAAACTCCTGCCAGCCGCTGAGTTTGTCGCCGTACTTGCTGGCGTCTTCGTTCCACAGTGGTGCTGTTACGTATTTCACCGCGATCTCGGCAAACTCCGCCGCGTCTTTGGCAGGCTTGCCGGTTTCCGGATCGAGGATCTGTTCGTTGATGTAACGCCAGGGCGCATCGAACCCTTTTTCAGCCAGCTTCTGTGCCAGCATGTAGGGCACTTCGGTTTCGTCCTGACGGGTGTCATACAGGCGCTTGATGGAAGGGCGCTGGATTGAAACGTGGCTGTGGCCGTTGCCGGCGGCAGACAGGACGCCCCACTTCTCAAACATATGATGGTTGGCCGGCAGCAGCAGGTCCGAGAACCAGCTGAACTCGGAGATGTTGGTGGTGACGTGGGCGATAAAGTCCACTTTGGACAAGGCCGCTTCCCAACGCTGGGTTTCCGGTGCGGAATACACAAAGTTGTTGAAGTAGGCCAGCATCACCTCAATGTTGTACGGGTCGGCGTGGTTGATGGCGTTGGCGACGTTATCGGTGACCACTCCGCCACCGGATTTGCCCTTCTTGAGGGCCGGGAAGCCAAGACGCCCACGCTGGTCGATTTTCTCTTTCTTCACACCGGCCTGTGCCACTGCATCCAGGTAGGGCTTGGCGCTGGGGAAGCTCTTGTTCAGCGGCGCCTTGTTGTAGGGGAACAAGCCGCCCTGGCTGTCGATGGCACCAAACAGTCCGTTCAGGGCATGACAGGCCAGCGAGGTGTAGCTGCCACGGATCTGCATGGTGGGTCCACGGGAGGTCCATACCTGCACGGCTGGAGCCGCCGCCCCCATCTCGCGGGCAATGGTTTTGATGGTGTTGGCTTCGATGCCGGTGATCCCTTCCGCCCACTCGGCGCTGCAATCTTTCAGCGACAGGTTCCACCACTGCACCAGGCCATGGGTGTGTTGTTCGGCAAACAACCCGGCATCCACTTTCTGGCCCGTCTTAAAGCGGTTCTGACCATCCTTGAAGTCACCAACAAAAGGCTTGTGCCAAAGGCCAGCGACCATCGCTTCGTGGGCAATGGCCAACGCCAGTGCCGCATCCTGGCCGGTTTCCACCGGTACCCAGAGGTGCGCTTTGGCAGCAGAAGCGGACAGGCGCGGGTCCACCACCACCACTTTGGCGCGGTCGAGGGTATTGCCCCACTCGCTGGAGTAGTAGCTGACCTGTCGGTTACTGGCGATCGGGTCGGCGCCGAAGGAGAGGATGTAGCGGGTATTGGCGACATCGTATTGGTTGTAGCCCCAATTGCCGTCCTGAAAGTAGGGGCCCATCTTATGGGACTCGGCACAGATGGCGCTGTGGGAGATGTTGTTCGGGGAACCGATCAGGTTGGTCATCTGCTTGTACAGCAGGTCATTGACCAGGGAGTAACGGCCGCGCAGCAGCGCGTACTTGTGGCTCTCGTTCTTGGCGCGCAGCGCCAGAATGCGGTCGGCCAGCATCTCTATTGCCTGATCCCAGCTGATGGGAACAAACTTGGGATCTTCGTGGCGCCCCTTTTTCGGGTTGGTTCGCATCATCGGGGTGCGCAGGCGGTCCGGATCGTAGACCATCTGCAGGCCCAGATGCTGACGTGGGCAGCTGGCAGTGTCATGAATTTTCGAGTGCGGATTGCCCCGAACCTTGGTTGCCCGGCCATCCATAATGTAAACCTGCTTGGCACACCAGGAGGTGCAGCCCTGACAGGTGGTGGGAACCCACTTACCGGTACCGGTGCGCAGGTCCACTTTTGGCAGCGCCTGCTCCACGGCGTGTGCCACCGGTTGAAACAGGTATCCGCCACCCAGTCCCAGCAGCGCGGTGCCTACTGCGGTCCCCTTGACCAGGTGTCGGCGGGTGAGGTCGATCGTGTTGTCGTTTTTCATGCTTCATGCCTGTATATGCATATGCGTCTAGGCATATGTTATGGCATTGCCGCAGGAATGAGGTGACCCGAATCACAGGCGAAGAGAGTTTGTTTCTGTATCCGGGATTCGTGCGGGCCGGTTGGCAAAAATCGCCATCCTGGGAGCGGGCGCACAAGACAAAAGTGGGGTGAGCCAACCCCCTGTTGTCACTGAGTCTGGTGATGGTTGATGGCATTAAAGGTCAGACTCCCGATTACCCCGGCAACGACGAAATTGTGAACGGCATCACGATGTCGGTTTGCACCAAAGCCGAAATGAACGAGAATGACTCGCAACTCTCTGACTCCTGTCATCCTTATGTCACAATACTGCGCTGGAGTTGCCGCCCACCCAATGCTCGAAGGAATTCTATGATCCACCCGGTTTCTGCACTGAAAAGCCTGTCTGACGACACCCGACTCAGCATCATGTTGCTGATTCAGAAGCAGGGTGAATTGTGTGTCTGTGAGCTTTCTACCGCACTGGATCAGAGCCAACCCAAGATCTCACGTCACCTGGCCCGACTGCGCAGTGATGGCCTGCTGACCGACACCCGACGGGGTCAATGGGTGTTTTATGCCCTGGCAGAACTGCCTGAATGGGTGTTGGACTCACTGGCGGGCATTGCCAAGGCGCAGCCTGAACTGCTGGAACCCCTCAGTGCTCGTTTGGCTGCCATGGGTGACCGACCGCAGCGACGCGAAGCGCTCTGTTGAGCGAATTCGGGCACTCTGTGTCGGCTGGTGACTGCGGTGATCGTCGGTACCATCCGGGCTTAATAGGACATCCACTTTAGCTCCCCCACGTTCACTCCCGCTGTAAGCCATCGCTTTCTGCTGTTTCCTGTATCTCCGGGACAGGGGCCAGCCCGGAAACGCAGCGGCGCCATCAAATGCGGCTAAGCTCAGTTTTGCCGCTCTGTTCATCGAACGATTTCAGCGGCTTTGGAGCGTCCCATGCTGCCGCGACCTGCCGCGCTTCTGATACCAATGCTCGGGCTTTGCCTGTTTATCCTGCCGCCCCTTGTCTCCTTTGGTTATGCCCAAGGGCTGAGGGCGACGGACCTCTTTTCGGACAGCTACGCTGAAGCCCGGGCCCGCTTTATCGAGGCGGCGAAGGCGTCGGGCGGCCGCCTGGAAAGTTACCCCCATCCGCTGGCGGGCCCCAATGGCGAAACGCTTTACCTGGATGTGTTGGCCCTCGGCGTTGAGGGGGCCCAGCGGGTGCTGGTGTTGAGCTCGGGAACTCACGGCGTGGAAGGGTTTGCCGGCTCAGCGATTCAGACCGGCCTGCTTCGGACCCAGGCGCTTTATGACTCCGGAGCGGGCATTTTGATGATACACGCCATCAACCCCTGGGGCTTTGCGCATGAGCGCCGGGTGAATGAGCACAATGTCGACCTCAACAGAAACTTTGTCGACTTTTCGCGGCCACTTCCGGCCAATCCGGGATATCAGGCCCTTCGCTCCGCTCTGACACCGGCGTCGTTGTCGATCTGGTCGAGCCTGACGTCGGTTAGTCGCGTGTTGTGGTACCGGATCCGGCACGGTTCAGAGCCAACCCGCGAAGCGATCACTGCCGGGCAGTATGATGATCCCGACGGGCTGTTTTACGGTGGAAGCGTGCCCAGCTGGTCCCGCGTAACCCTTGAAAAGGTGATGGCTCGTTACCTTAATGACGCGCAGCACATCGCGATGGTGGACGTTCATACCGGCCTTGGGGACTATGCCAGTGCTGAGGTGATTGTGAATCTGCCGATGGCGAGCGGGACTTACCAACGGGCTCGGGAGTGGTGGGGAGAGCAGGTCAAAAGCACGCTGTCCGGCGACTCGGTCTCCGCCCACCTTCACGGTACCCTGAAACTGGCCATCCCCGCTATGGTGCCCCACGCCAGCGTGACCGCCGTCAGCCTGGAATTTGGCACTTATGCCGGCTGGAAGGTGCTCAGTGCATTGCGAAAAGAGAACTGGGGTTACCACCACGCCGACAGAGATTCCCACCTCTATCTTGCGCCCCGGCAGGTGTTGCGGACGCAGTTCTATCCCGATGATGATCTCTGGAAGCGCCAGGTCTGGGCGCAGGGCGAGGAGGTGGTCCGGCGTGCGATGACGGGTCTGATGCTTGAGCGTGATTAGCCGGAGGCTCAGCGCTGCTCAGTAGGGCGGTCAGCCCACCCGCAGGATGGAATATAGGGTGGGCTCGCCAGGGTTATCCGGTGCGTTTACTGGCACACACTGTCGAACAGCTGCCGGGCCAGTTCGGTCAGCAATTTGGGGTCCGGCTCGCTCTGGGCATAGGTGCGCAGGCCCAGCAGTCCCATCGCCAGATATTGGCCGCGTTGTTCGGCACTGCGCTCGCGATTCAGCTCGCCTCGCTCCATGGCCTGTTCAAAAACGCCGATTAAGGCATTTTTCCAGCGCCGTGAGCTGGCTTTCAGGGCCGCTTCAATCTCCGGCTCATTGTCGCCCAGTTCACTGAGTGCCTTTTGTGACAAGCAGGCTTTCAGGCGGTCCTGTCTGGAGCTGGTGATGTCTTCAACGGTGCGGGCCAGGTAGCCCCACAGTCCCTCGAGCACCGTATTGCTGCTGGCAAACAGCGCCTGGAATTCGTCGGTTTTGTCTTTGTCGTATTGTTCGATCGCCGCCAGCATCAGCCCCTTCTTGTTGTCAAAGGCGCAGTAGATGGAGCCGGGATGCAGGCCGGTCGCGGCTTTCAGATCCTGCATGCTGGTTTTGGTGTACCCCTTGGCCACAAAAGCGTGGATCGCGGCGCGCAGCACCTGTTCGCGGTCAAATTCAGCAGTTCGCATAGGGGTCTCTTGGCGGTTTCAATACGCTGAGTGTATCCATTTTTGAATGGTCGCTCAAAAAATAGTTGAATGAGCATTCAAGTGGCGTTAGTGTGAGTTCGTGATTTGAACAAGCATTCAAGAAAGTGAGGGACCATGACCGCCACTCTGTTCCAACCCGTTAAGCTGAACGACACCCTGACGCTGGGTAACCGCATCGTCATGGCACCACTGACCCGCTGCATGGCGGACAATGATCTGGTGCCGACCGATGACATGGTGGCGTACTACGCCCGCCGTGCCGACAGTGGTTTGATCATCTCGGAAGCCACCATCATCCGTCCCGATGGTCAGGGCTACCCGAATACGCCGGGGATTTACACCCAGGCTCAGATCGACGGGTGGCGTAAGGTGACCGACGCCGTGCACGACAAAGGCGGCAAGATCTTTGTTCAGCTGTGGCATACCGGCCGGGTGGCTCACCCGCACTTTTTCGGGGGCGGCGATGTGATTGCGCCTTCCGCCCAGCGAATTGAAGGCACCGTACCGCGCCAGCGTGAACTGGAATACGTTACGCCCAAGCCGGCCACGGCAGACGACATTCAACAGTTGATCGCCGATTACGCTCAGGCGGCAGCGAATGCCATTGAGGCCGGTTTTGATGGGGTGGAACTGCACGGCGCCAATGGCTATCTGATCGACCAGTTCCTGCACTTCGACACTAACCGCCGTACCGACGAGTATGGCGGCACGCCGGAGAACATGTCGCGCTTCCCGCTGGCGGTGGTGAACGCTGTGGTTGAGCGCATCGGTGCTGACCGTACCGCCTTGCGCGTCTCCCCGGGCGCCTACTTCAACATTGAAACCGACCCACGTGATCGTGCGGTGTTCGAATATCTGCTGCCGAAGCTGGAAGCGTTCAAGCTGGCCTACCTGCATATGGGGCTGTTTGATGACCAGAAGCAGTTTGATTACCTGGACGGATCCGCCACGGACTTTGTCCGCCAGCGCTACGGAAAGCTGCTGATGGGGGCGGGGGGTTTTACCCCGCAAAGTGGCACTGAAGCCATTGAAAATGGGCGTTTTGACCTGCTGGCGATTGGTCGTCCCTTTATCGCCAATCCGGACTACGTGTCCCGGGTTCAGAGCGGCAGTGCGTTGACCGAATACCACGAAGGGATGCTGGCGGAACTGGTGTGATGTTCTGACCGCCCCAGTACGAAAAAGGGTGCCTGACGGGCACCCTTTTTTGTGTTTCAGCGCTGGCGCTGAAACGTCACTTAGCTTTGGGGCGGAACGGTTTGATCACCGCTTCGTCGCACGCCAGGAAGGGGCCTTCCATCAGATCGATGCAGTACGGGATGGCCGGGAATACGGCGTCCAGGCACTCGCGGATGGATTTGGGCTTGCCCGGCAGGTTTACGATCAGGGTGTCATCACGCAGGCCCGCAGTCTGGCGGGACAGAATGGCGGTGGGGACAAACTTCAGCGACTCCGCGCGCATCAGCTCGCCGAAGCCTGGCATCATCCGGTCACACACCGCTTCGGTGGCTTCCGGGGTCACATCGCGCTTGGCCGGGCCGGTTCCGCCGGTGGTGACAATCAGGCAGCACTCCTGCTCATCCGCCATCTTAATCAGAGTGGCTTCAATCACGTCCTGCTCGTCGGGGATCACTTCATACACCGGTTCCCATTCGGAGGTCAGGTACGCGTTCAGGGTGTCGATAATGGCTTGGCCGGAGAGGTCTTCGTAGATGCCGGCACTGGCGCGGTCACTGACGGTCACGATGCCGATTTTGGCGATGGTCATGCGTAGGGTCCTTAAAGACGGGCTGATGATTTTCCGCAGTGAAGGATAAAGGAAGCGAAGCAGGAAAACATGCATTTCATCTGCGCAACAAACAAAAAAGCCCGGGCTGTGCCCGGGCTTTGAGGTGCAAAACGTCAGTGAGCGGGATCAGGCCTTGGCGGCCATCGCCTGCGGCTCGTTACCCTGTTTTTTCACCCACAGCAGCAGACCCACCAGGGTGGCCACCGGGATCACCACGTCGAACACAGTGCCGGCAGAGCCGAACAGCAGGTTCAGGGCGGTCACCATGGTGGCACCGATGGCCCAGGCGATCATCGCGGTCACACACCAGATCTCCATCTGAGCCTTGGTGTCGTCCACACCCAGGGTACGGGTCACCACGTGGAAGTAGGAGTCGTTAAAGTGGCTGAAGCCGATGGAGCCTACGGCACAGGCCAGGGCAACGAACACCGGCTCCAGACCCAGACCGGCCACCATCGGCGCGGTGATGGTGGCGGCGGTGATCATCGCGACGGTGGCGGAACCCTGGGCCAGACGCAGCAGGGAGGCGATGGCCAGCGGCACCAGAATCGGCGGCAGGCCGGTGGCCGCGATGCTTTCGGCAATCACGTCGCCAGCGCCGGAAGCACGCAGTACCGCACCCATGGCGCCACCAGCGCCGGTCACCAGCAGGATGATACCGGTGGAGGATACGCCCGCTTCCATGGACTGAATCACCTCTTCACGGGGCATCTTGGAGGTCAGGCCGTACAGGGCGATCAGCAGGCCGATGCCCACCGCGATAACCGGGTGGCCGACCAGATCGATGATGTTGTGCAGCAGGGTCGGGTCCTGGCCTTCCGCCGGACCGCCCACCAGGGTGCGGATCAGGATCAGGGCGATGGGCAGCAGGATGGGGGCGAAGGAGAGGAAGTTGCTCGGCAGCTTGGCTTCTTCATCGGCGCTCATCTCTTTGACGCCTTTGAACAACGCCGGCTCGGTGATCCACTCGCCGTTCTCTGTCGGTACGCGGTAGTACTTCTCACCCACGCGGCGGGTGTAGAAGATGGTGCCCAGCATCATCGGGATGGAGACGATCAGACCCCAAACCATGTAGGAACCCAGGTCCACACCCAGCAGCGCGGCAACGCCTACCGGGCCCGGCGTCGGCGGTACCATGGCGTGGGTGATCAGCAGGCCGATCGCCAGAGTTGCGCCCAGGCCCACCATGGATTTGCCGATGTTCTGGGAGATCGCACGTACCAGCGATTGCAGCAGGACGTAAGCGGAGTCACAGAACACCGGAATGGAAACCAGCACCCCGGTAAAGCCCAGCGCGATGTCTTCGCGGCCTTTACCGAACAGCTTGATAAAGGTACGGGCCATGCGCTTGGCGGCACCGGACACTTCAAAGCAGGCGCCCATCATCACGCCGAAGCCGATGATCAGGCCGATGGAGGACAGGGTGCCACCAAAGCCGGAGGTGAGGGCTGAGGTCAGGTCGTTCGGCGCCATGCCGGCCAACAGACCGATGATCAGTGCAGTGATGATCATTGCCGGGAAGATGTGGATCCGGGTTTTCAACACCATGGCGAGCAGAGCCACGAGGCCGACTACAACGCCGATGATTGTGGTTTCCATGAAGGTACCTTTTTCTCTTCTCTAATTAAGGTTGCGCCGGGCTGCAGTGCGCCCGGCGTCGTTTTTGCTTCGTTTTTGTTATTTCGCCAGGTAGGGCTTTACCCAACCCAGGCCAAATGCGGTGCTGTGGCGCGGTTTGTATTCGCAGCCGATGTAGCCGTCGTAGTGTTGATCCAGCACATCGAACAGGTGGGGGTAGTTGAGTTCCCCTTCGCTGGGTTCGTGACGTTCCGGCACGGAGGCGATCTGAACGTGGCCTATGTGCGGGCCCATCTGGGCGATCAGGCGGGACAGGTCGCCATCCATGATCTGGGCGTGGTAGAGGTCCAGCTGGACTTTGACGTTGGCGCGGTCAATCGCTTCAACCAGTTCCACCGCTTCCATCTGGTGCGCCAGAAAATAGCCGGGCACATCGCGGTCGTTGAGCGGCTCAATCTGGATGGTGATGCCGTGCTCGGCGTAGAGGTCGGCGGCCCAGCGAAGGTTGTCGATAAAGGTGGTGCGGTGGGCGTCGTAATCGAACCGGCTGTCGACGATGCCCGCCATCGCGTGCACTTTTTTGCAGTTCAGGGCCAGCGCGTACTCCAGAGCGATCTCAGCGTTGGCGCGGAACGCCTGCTCACGGCCCGGAATGGCGGCCATACCACGCTCACCGGCGTCCCAGTCGCCCGGGGGCATGTTGAACAGGGCCTGCTCCAGGCGATGAACGCTCAGTTGCTCGGCCAGCTCGGCGGCGTCGAAGTCGTAGGGGAACAAAAACTCCACCGCCTCAAAGCCCGCATCCGCGGCGTGGGCGAAGCGCTCCATAAAGGGCACTTCGTTGAACAGCATGGTCAGGTTGGCAGCAAACTTAGCCATAACGGCGCTCCAGCTCGGTAATTTGGTCGTCAGTGAGGTAACGGATGGGCTGGTTTTCCAGCATCAGCATTAACTTGGCGGTCTCTTCCAGCTCTTCCATGTTGTCCACAGCGTTCACCAGACTGGTGCCGGTGACGACCGGGCCATGGTTGGCCAGCAGCATGGCGTTGTGATCCGGGGAAAGGGTGGCCAGATCCCGGGCGATCTCGGCGGAGCCCGGCGCGTAGTAGGGCACCAGCGGCAGTTTGCCGACCCGCATCACGTAGTACGGAGTGAAGGGGCGAATCACGTTTTCCGGGTTCAGATCGGCCCGGCAGGAGAGGGCAGTCAGGTGGGTGCAGTGCAGGTGCACCACGGCTTCAAAAGCCGGGTTGGCCTGGTACATCGCCAGGTGAAACTGCACCTCTTTGGAGGGGCGATCGCCACGCAGGTGTTCGCCATCCAGGCTCACCTTGGAGAGGCGCTCAGCTTCCAGCCGTCCCAGAGAGGCACCGGTGGGGGTGGCGAGGATGGTGCCGTCTGCCAGTTTGACCGACAGGTTGCCGGCGCCGCCGGTGGCGTATCCGCGCTCAAACAGGGAGCGTCCCAGCGCCACCATCTGGGCGCGCAGAGCCTGTTCCTGCTGGTGAAGTTCAGCCAGATTCATTGGGCCTCCGGGATCATTGCCTGAGCATCAAAGAAGAAACGCTCCTGGCCAAAGTTGCCGGACTTCAGGGTCAGGCTGATCGGCTCGGCTACGGCGCGAACCCAGGGCACACCCGGGGCGATCGGCGGGCCGATGTGGAAGGCTTCGACGTTGAGGCTCTGAGTCACGATGCCGGAGGTTTCCCCACCGGCGACGATAAAGTTGCTGACCCCGGCCGCTTTCAGGCGGGCGGCCAGCTGGCCGAAGGTTTGCTCCACGGCGTGGGAGGCACGCTCTGCGCCGTACTGAGCCTGAATCGCTTTGAGCTTTTCCGGCTCGGCGGTGGCGTACACCATCGGCGCCAGGGCGTTGTCCAGACGGGGCTGCAGCCAGGCCAGCAGGGTTTCAACGTATTGCGCATCGTTCAGACAGGCTTCCACGTCCAATGCCAATGACTCCGCCTCCGCGCAGTAGGCGGCGACCTGAGTGTTGGTCATTACGGAGCAGGAGCCGGACAACACCACAGCGCGTCCCGCCTGCGGCATGCCGGCAGACTGGGTGTCAGTGGCATTCGTGCCCTGCGGGGCCAGATGGCGGGCGATGCCCAGTGCCAGGCCGGAGCCACCGGTCACCAGAGCCATCCCCTCGACGGACTGGCCCAGGGTTTCAAGATGGCGCTCATTCAGGGTGTCGACCACGGCGTAGCGATGGCCCTGGGCTTTCAGCTCGGCGTAGCGGGCTTTTACCGCGTCAGCACCGGCGTCAATCACCGCCGCTGGCACCAGCCCGGTGGTGCCCTGGGATTGGGCGTCCATCAGCCGGATCAGCGAGCTGTCGGTCATCGGTGTGACCGGGTGGTCTTTCATACCGGAGTCAGACAGCAGCTGCTCACCCACAAACAGGTGGCCCATGTAGACGCTGCGGCCGTTGACCGGCAGCGACGGGCAGATAATGGTCAGCTCGGTGTCCAGTGCCGCCATCAGAGCGTCGGTTACCGGGCCGATATTGCCCTTGGCGGTGCTGTCGAAGGTGGAGCAGTACTTGAAGTAGATCTGCTCAGCGCCTCGATCCTTAAGCCAGTTCAGCGCTGCCAGGGAGTCCGCCACCGCTTCCTCTGCCGGGCAGGAGCGGGACTTGAGGCTGATCACCACCGCGTCGGTGTCCAGCGTCACCTCGCCCTGGGGGATGCCGCAGAACTGAACGGCGCGCAGGCCGTTGGCCACCAGGAAGCTGGCGATGTCGGTGGCGCCGGTAAAGTCGTCGGCAATCACACCTACCCGGATCATGCCTTAACCTCCGGGGTCACGTTCAGCGGCAGTTCGATGCCCTGGAAACTGTGGATCACGGCGGAGTCGTCCCACTGGCCGTAACCGGCGTTGGAGGCGTTCACAAACTGGTTGTAGGCGGTGCTGGCCAGCGGCAGCGGGAATTTCAGCGCCTTGGCAGTGTCGGCCACCAGACCCAGGTCTTTGACGAAGATGTCGACCATGGAAGTGGGGGTATAGTCGCCGTCCACCACGTGCTTCATGCGGTTCTCGAACATCCAGCTGTTGCCGGCGGCGTTGGTGACCACGTCATACATGGTGTCCAGCGGGATGCCGGCACGGGCGGCCAGTGCCATTGCTTCAGCACCGGCAGCGATGTGCACGCCGGCCAGCAGCTGATGGATGATTTTCACGGTGGCGCCCTGGCCAATCTCCGGACCGATGCGGTACACCTTGCCGGCGGTGGCGTCGAGCACCGGTTGCAGCGTTTCAAAGGCGGCGTCGGAGCCGGAGGCCATGATGGTCATCTCACCGGCGGCCGCTTTGGCAGCGCCACCAGAAACCGGGGCATCCAGCATCATCAGGCCGCGCTGTTCCAGACCGGCGGCGATCGCTTTGGCGTCGTCCGCAGAGATGGTGGCAGACACCATTACCGCGGTGCCGGGCTTCAGTGCGTCGGCCACGCCCAGATCAAACAGAATGGTTTTCACCTGCTGGGCATTGACCACCAGCATCAATACCGCGTCCAGTTGGTCCGCAAAGGCTTTGGCGTCCGTGCCCACTTCGGTGGCACCGTTGGCCTTAAGGGTGGCCAGCGCCTGTTCGTTCAGGTCCACACCGTAGGTGGAAAGGCCAGCGTTGATGCAGGATTGGGCTGCGCCCATGCCCATGGAGCCCAGGCCGATAACGGCAACGGAGTAGGTGGTCATACTGAACCTTGTGAAAAGTTGTGAAATCCCGGGATGAACGTCAGTTCCGAATCCCGGCAAGGGAAAATTGGGCGCGATTATCACAGGAATTCACAGGGTGGTGCTTTTGCATTCGCTGGTGAGTGAGGAAATGTGATCTGGCCCCAAGCCTTGTGGTCTTTGGTCTGACCGGCTGGGCAGGGGTATCGGGCTGAGGTAGAATTTCACAACTTTTCACAGCCTGAGCCCCTTTATGATCCCGGCCGAGCGTCAACGCACCATCCTTTCCCTGCTGGATAAGCAGGAGATCCTCTCCATCGCTGAACTGACGGCGCAGTTGGGGGTGTCTCATATGACGGTGCGCCGGGACATCGCCAAACTGGAAGAGAAAGGCGAGGTGTACTCGGTGGCGGGCGGCGTGCAGCGGATGCAGGCGGTAAGGGAAGAGCTGGGGCATCAGGTCAAGGCCGCCCAGAACCTGCCGATCAAGCGGGCGCTGGGGCTGGCCTGCCGCGACCGGGTGCCGCCACGCGCCACCGTCTATCTCGATGCGGGCACTACCCTTTTGGAAGTTGCCAAGGTGCTGGCGGAGCGGGATGACCTGCTGATCGTCACCAACGACTTTTTTATCGCTGGCTATCTGGCGGAGCATGGCAAAGGTCAGCTCTACCATACCGGGGGGTTGGTGGATCGGGACAACCACTCTTGCGTGGGCGATCTGGCGGCGCGCTTCCTCCATGGCATGAACATCGATCTGGCCTTTATCTCCGCCTCCTGCTGGAACCCCCGGGGGATCTCGTCCCCCAGCCAGGATAAGGTGATGGTAAAGCGGGCCATCGCCCGGGTGGCGCGCCAGTCGGTGCTGGTGTGTGACAGCAGCAAGTTTGGTCGCACCGGCACCTTTATGGCGATGGAAACCAGCGAATTTGATGCGGTGATCAGCGACCCGGATCTGCCGGCAGCCTACCAGGAACGTCTGGCCGCCGAGGATGTGGAGTGGGTGCAGGTCACCCCCTGAGGCGACCTCTAATCGAATTGCACCACGTAGTCGGTTTCCCCCACCAGGGTCAGCAGCCGGGTTTGCTGAGGCTCCAGCCCGCTTTGCGGGTGCCATTCCACCACCAGATGCTGCCAGGTTTTGTTGATGGCGATGTGCAAGCTCGGTGCTGAACCGGGCAACGTGGCAATGCGGCTTTGTGGGTCCGGTGCCACCAGCCCCTCAACATCATCCCTGTAGGCCACGGCGCTGTAGAGTTGATAGCTGCCGGGCTGATTACCGGCCCGGTTCAGGTGCACCGTAACCGGTGCATCCACACGAAAATCAAAGTGCCGATCAGCCACCAGATCCTGGGTGGTGGGGTCAGCCGTGATCTCTGGCTTTTCCGGCGCGGGCGCGGTGTTGTCACTGCCGCCGCACCCGACCAGCAAGCACAAGAGCAAAGCGGGTATCCAGTCAGGGCGTGTCATCATGGTGCTCCTTAGTCGTAGAGTTTGTTGGCGTCGGCGTTTTTGCGCTTGTACCACTCGTTGTACTCGTAACCACTGCTGTCGACCCAATTACGAAGCAGGCCGTAAACGCTGAGGATGTCTTTGTACTCTTTGGGGTGGGACCAGCTGTCGGCAATGTTGATGGCCCAGGGCACGTTATTGTTGTTGAGGTAGCACTGATTGCCGGAGGAGTTGTCGTCGCTCATCCCCAGTAAGGCACTGTCGAACTCACTGGTGCCGCAGAAGGTTTTGAGGTGCAGTTCCCAGCGGCGTCCGGGCGCGGTGTCGTAGCCAAGATTGCCGTGAAACTCCCCTTCGGTGGCGAAGATAAAGGGGTCGAACGGGGCGTCCCCGATACGGCCAAGGGGAACGGGGCTGGAAAGCGTCAGCGTCAGTTGATAGTTGGTGTTCTCACTCTCCTGGCAGGCTGCCTGGGTCCGGTACATGTCGCAGGAAGAGCCCACGTCGGCTTTCAGGTCGGGGCTGATGATCATCACCGCATCGCGTCCGTCCATCTCCAGCACCGTGTGCGGTACGGCTGCGCCATTGCGTGTCAGGGTAACGCTTTCAATGTTTTCCTCATCGATTTTCGGCAGGCGCCAGGCCAGCCCGTTCTTAAAGGTGGCGCCCAAAGCCTGCACATGGGCGTCCAGAGTCATCGCTTTGAGTTTGTGATTGGTGGTCTGGGTGAGGGTCATGCGGTAGCGAACTACCACATCGTTGTAGTCGTAATCCCCCATCTCCGGCCAGCGGTCTTCGAAGGCCAGGGTGGCGTAACCGTTCATTGAGGGGTAGTAGGCGGTGATCACTTCGTCGTCACTGCCGTCACTCAGGGCCAGCGGGATGTAGCTGCCACTGTCGATGGAGCCGTCTGCGTTGATGCCGTCCACCGCCTCAAACGGGGTGACGTTCACCGCAATCAGCAGGTCATTAAAATCTTTGTCGCCCGCGGTGTAGAGCTGGTCGTCAAAGCCGAGCATCAGCAAATCATTCTGAGTGTCCACAAACACCACGTTGTGGCGCCGGTCGCTGCTTTTTCTCTCCGGGTTGAGCCCGGAGAGCGAGTAAAAGGGCTGATTCCAGGGGCCATCACTGCTGATATTGCCGTAGCTGCCGGACCAACCCCAGCCGTTAGGCACCACGAAAAAACCGATGCTCTGCCCTGCGGTCAGTTGCACCCCGAGATCCACCTGATCCCCCTGTTTCATGCTGCCTTCCGGCGGTTTGGAGCTGTTGGGAAAGATCAGGGTGTGCGCGGTGATGTCGCGGTAACTGGCCGGAGGGGCATCGGTGTCGTAAACGAAAAAGCCCAGGGCGTTCCGGTAGCCGGCTCCCTCATTGAGAAAGGCAACCTGCACCGTGGCATATCCGTTCAAGTCCGGGTCGATCTCGATATTGCTTTTGATGTCCGGGGCGATGTAACTGGGGTTAACCGCCGTGCCTTCCGGCAGCATGTCGTAGATGTTATTGAGCACATTACCCGGCAGCGTGTTGTTGATGTTGGTGACGCTGTCCGGTTTGCCTTTTTGACTGTAACCGGCAGCGGGGCCGCCGGTCAGATGCTGGTAGTCGATGGCCTGTGCTGCGGAGGCCAACAGCAGTAACAGGATGGAGAGGCATGATGTGGACTTCATTGGCGGTCTCCTTTCGTTAGGGATATCAATCAATTCAGAGAACGTGCCAGTTTGAAGAGGTAACGATTTCAGGTGGTTAGGGTTTCCTGTTCTGGGGACGGCGAGTTGCGATGCAAAATGCAGGGCAATTTCAGGCGGTTGCCGGGGTTGTGTTGCCAATGTGAGTGGTTTGGCGGACTGGGCGGGAGGGGAGGCGTATGATGAGTCTCTTCCGAGTTTATTGGCCACTGTTATGACCCCAGCCATCAACGCCGCGAAAAAGGCGAAAGTCCCCCACCAAATTCATCAGTATCAGCACGATCCAGCTGCCGAATCCTATGGGCTGGAAGCGGCCGAGGCACTGGGGAAAGCCCCGGAGCAGGTGTTCAAAACCCTGTTGGCGTCGGACGAGGCCGGTAAGCTTTGCGTGGCGGTGGTGCCGGTGGTGGGCAAGCTCGATCTTAAAGCGCTGGCCAAAGCGGTCAAAGCGAAAAAGCTGGCGATGGCCAATCCAGCTGACGCGGAGAAAGCCACGGGTTATGTGGTCGGGGGCATCAGCCCGTTGGGTCAGAAGAAACGCCTTCCTCTGGTGCTCGATGACAGCGCGATGCAGTTTGACACCATCTGCGTGTCAGGGGGACGACGGGGCCTGGAGATCGAACTGGCTCCCAACGATCTGCTTAAGCTGACCGGAGGGACCTTGGCGCCGGTCGGGCGCGGCTGAGTACCGGGTGATCCACCCGAGCGGGGTAGCCAAAGAAATACCCCTGCATCATCGCCACGCCTCTTTGGCGCAGGTAATCCGCCTGCGCTTCCGTTTCTACCCCTTCCACCACCAACGGGATGCGCGCTTCCACGCCCATCTTGACCATGGCTTCCAGCATGGTGGCTTTGAGGCTTGAGGTGCCTATCGCCTGAGTGTAGGACTTGTCGATCTTTATCAGGTCCGGCCGGAACTGGCCAAGAAACCCCAGGTCGTTATGGCCGGTACCAAAGTCATCCAGTGCCAGGCGGAAACCCGCCTGCTGAAGTCGCTTAAGGGTGGCCACGGTTTGCTCGCCCGCCAGCGGCTCGCGCTCGGTAATCTCAATCACCACCTGCTGAGGACGCAGGTTTTTCTCTTTCAGAATGGGCACCAGCCACAAGTCCAGGTCCTCCTGCACCAACTGATCCAGAGTCAGGTTGAGGCTGAGGTACTGGTCCGGGCTTAAGGTTGGTATGGCCTGTCGAACCAGATGGACGGTCAGGCCATTCAGGCGTTGATGCTGCTCCAGCAGGGCAACAAACAGGCTGGGCGGCACGGGGCCTTCCGAGGGGTGGTCCCAGCGGGCCAGCTGTTCATAGCCGACGACAGCGCCGGTTTCGGTCGCCACAATGGGCTGGTACACCGGGTAGATCTCACCGCGCTGATAGCACAGCTCAATGTCATTCAGATAGATGCCGTGAAGGCTGCGTTTTCTGCGCCACCACATGGGAAGGGCAAAGCTCAGCACTGTCCAGGGGAAGGCCAGCAGCGAGAGCCACCGTTTCAGGGCCTGGCCCAATTGTCGGCCGGGCAGAATCAGTTCGGCCCGCAGTGGTCCCAGCTTCTCAAGGTAACGGTACTCCATCACCGGGTCAGCCACGGCACGACCGAAGGTCAGAAAGGGAAGGCTCAGGTAGCTCAGCTCACCACGGGCATGGTAGCGCTCCGGATCCGACGGCAGCATGATGTCGGTCAGGGTCTGGCGGTTGGTGTTGCCCATGATGAAGTGGCCGGGCCGGATCTCCACCACATACAGAAAGAGTTCGCCAGCGAGCGTGGTTTTACTGGTGAGATAGAAACCGGGGCTCAGTGGGTGAGCCAGGGTGTTCTGGAAATCGTAGGCGTTGATGTCGTTGTTGTTGGCGGCGCGGCAGAAACCGGTTTCGTCACTGATGTAGGCGTAATCATTGGCCAGGCTTGAGTGCTGGGCCCGCACCAGCAGTTTGTCCAGCAGTTCGGCATCACAGCTGGTGAAGGTTTCGGGCCAACGATCCCGGGTATTGGTCATGCGGCTCAGCACGTAGTCGGCGCGCTGCAGGGCAAAGTCCAGGTATTGGTGAGTCCGGTAGCTGATGTCCATCGGAGCCAACAGCGCCAGCAACGCGACGCCGAGCAGCATCAGCAGCAGGGCATCCCAACTGCAACGCAGGGCTTCCCGGCAGAGGGAGCGGGCTTTGGATAGGAACACAGAACCATACCTGAACGGAGGGTGACGGCGCAGTCTATGAAGGCCTCTTATCCCGGGCAAGCTCTCTGTGTGCGTTCTGCCGACTTAACGCTAAAGGGGTGATCCAGTTGGAAATTTTGCCCTGTACGGGTTTCTGAGTTGGCCGAACTGGGTTAGGGAAACGTTTGCCTGCTCACCGGTGCTGAGCGAAGCAAAGAAAAAAGGCGCCGATACGGCGCCTTTTTGGTCTCAGTAGCTGTCCTGATGGACCGACTGGACGGCACGCCCGGAGGGGTCGGTAATGGCGCTGAGGCTTTTGTCCCAGGCCAGGGCTTCCGGGGTCGAGCAGGCTACGGACTTGCCGCCCGGCACGCATTCTGCAGCACTGTCCAGCGGGAATTGCTCGGCGAACAGTTGCCGGTAGAGGTACGCCTCTTTGCTGTCCGGCGTGTTGTAAGGGAAGCGGAAGTGCGCGTTTTCAAGCTCCTGATCGCTGATCTGGTTGTCCGCAAACGCCTTAAGCTGATCGATCCACGAGTAGCCGACGCCATCCCCAAACTGCTCCTTCTGGCGCCAGGCCACCGACTCCGGCAGGTAGTGAGCAAACGCCTCCCGCAACACCTGCTTCTCGATCCGGCCTTCGGTGATCAGCTTGGCGCCAGGGTTCAGGCGCATGGCAACGTCGATAAACTCCTTATCCAGGAAGGGCACCCGCGCCTCCACGCCCCAGGCGGCCATCGCCTTATTGGCACGCAAACAGTCGAACAGATGCAATTTATCCAGCTTGCGCACCGTTTCCTCGTGGAACGCTTTGGCGTCCGGCGCTTTATGGAAATAGAGGTAACCACCAAACAGCTCATCGGAGCCTTCGCCGGACAGCACCATTTTGATGCCCATCGCTTTGATCATGCGCGCCATCAGGTACATCGGGGTGGCGGCGCGAACGGTAGTAACGTCGTAAGTTTCCAGGTGGTAGATGACGTCCCGGAGGGCGTCGATCCCCTCCTGTACGGTGAAATTCAGCTCATGGTGTACGGTGCCAAGATGGGCCGCCACTTCTGCGGCGGCTTCCAGGTCCGGCGCGCCTTCCAGGCCAATGGCAAAGCTGTGCAGCTGAGGCCACCAGGCCGCGCTGGTTTCGTCCTCTTCAATGCGGCGGGCGGAGAACTTTTTGGCCAGCGCCGAGGTGATGGAGGAATCCAGCCCGCCAGACAGCAGCACGCCGTAGGGCACATCACACATCAACTGGCGTTTCACTGCGGCTTCCAGAGCCTGACGCAGTTCGTCCCGGCTGGCGGGGTTCTCCGCCACCTCGTGGAAGTCCCGCCACTCACGCTGATAGTAAGCGACCGGTTTGCCCTTTTCGCTGTCGTAGTACTGGCCCGGAAAGAACTCTTCAACCTGGTTGCACACCGGCACCAGCGCTTTCATCTCTGAGGCATAGTAGCGGTTGCCGTGTTCATCAAAGCCCTGGTAGAGCGGGATGATGCCGATGTGGTCACGTCCCACCAGGTAACGGCCGCGGGCTTTGTCCCAGAGTACGAAAGCGAAAATGCCATTGAGCTTGTCGAGAAAGTTGACGCCGTACTTGTGGTAAAGCGCGAGAATCACCTCACAATCCGAGCCGGTCTGGAAGGCGTAACCGACGCTCAGTTCCTCTCTGAGTTCCCGGTGGTTGTAGATCTCGCCGTTTACCGCCAGCACCAGATTGCCGTCGGGGCTGTACAGCGGCTGGGCACCATTGTCGATGTCCACAATGGCGAGTCGTTCGTGCGCCAGAATCGCTTGCTCATCGGCATAGATACCGGACCAGTCCGGGCCGCGATGGCGCAGGGTTTTGGCCAGGCGCAGGGCGTCCTGGCGCAGGGCTTGCGGATCGGTCTTCAGATCCAGGATGGCGAAAATCCCACACATACAGGCAACTCCTTGACCTTGGGGAAGGGGGGGCTTCTAGGGTCGAAAAGTCACCATGCCACGCCCCTCTGACCTTGCCAAGCGCACCACTGCGCGGCTATCAGCGCCGTTTATGGCCCGAATTCATCAGCTTATCTGTCTGACCCGGAAACAAAAAAAAGCCAGCCAAATGGGCTGGCTTGGTGTACCGCTCCGGGGTCAGATGGCGGGCCGCAGTGTGTGGAACTCACTGCCGGCAAGAAAACCGGGCCAGCGGTCGTCGTTGGCCAGTGCCTGGCCAGCGTGGTAGTACACCTCCAGATCCTGCATCGCGCCGCGTAGGTCCCACTCTGGACGGTAGGTGTCGCAGTGGTTGTGGTAGCAGCCTTTCATCAGCTCCATCACCCGGGCGCGGGACGCCGCAGCCTCGTCGTTCAGGGCGATGCGGCCACCGCCGGCAAACAGGGCGGGTACCCCTTTCTGGGCAAAGCTGAAATGGTCAGAGCGGAAGTAGCCACCGGCACCGGGGTTGGATTCCCGGGACAGCTGACGGTTTTGCGTTTCCAGCGTGGGCAACAGGTACTGTTCCAGACTGGACTGACCCAACCCGACCACGGTGAAGTCCTGAGTCGGGCCATAGATGTTGGTGCTGTCCGCATTAAAGACACCGGCGGTCTTATCCAGCGGATAGATTGGGTTAGCGGCATAGAAACGGCTGCCTAACAGGCCCTGTTCTTCGCCGGTGACGGCCAGGAAGGTGACGCTGCGCTTAGGGGCGGGTGCGGCGGCAAATGCCCGGGCGATCTCCAGCACTGAGGCCAGGCCGGAGGCGTTGTCCATGGCGCCGTTGTAGATCTGGTCGCCCTGGCTACCGATGTGGTCCCAGTGGGCGGTGTAGATCACCTGCTCTTCGGGACGCTCGGTGCCGGGCAGGGTGGCCAGGATGTTGTAACTGGTGGCGCGCTCGATGGTCTGGCTCAGGCGGGCCTCGGCGCTGAGCTTGAGATCGATGGACAGCGGCCCTTTGACCGCCTTATCCATCAGGCTTTCCAGTTCATAACCGGCCTGAGCCAACAGGGTTTTCGCGGCGTCTTTCTTAATCCAGCCTTCCACCGTGGGGTGAGGGTCGTCCACGTCGGCCAGCCCCAGTTGGGTGCCGGTCCAGCTGTTCTGGACCACCAGCCAGGGGTAGGAGGCGGGTTTGGTGTCGTGGATGATCAGCGCAGCGGCGGCACCCTGCCGGCCCGCCTCGGCAAATTTATAGTCCCAACGGCCGTAGTAGGTCATGGTGCTGCCTTTGAACAGGCTGGGGTCGCCGGTGGCAAAGCCGGGGTCGTTCACCAGCATCACAACGGTTTTGCCGGCCACATCCAAATCGGCGTAGTCATTCCAGCCGTATTCAGGGGCATTGATGCCGTAACCCACAAACACCACATCGCTGTCGGTGATGGACAACTCGGGCTGCTTGGTAAAGCTGTTCAGCACCATATCGTAGAGGTAGCGGTAGGGCTGGCCATCCACGCTCAGCACGGCATTGCTGGTGGTGTGCCGCATCATCGGAACGGCCTGGCGGTAGCTGTCGCCGTTACCCGGCTTCAGGCCCATTGCCTGAAACTGGCTCTCCAGGTAGTTCAGGGTAAGGGTTTCGCCTTCGGTGGTGGGCAGTCGGCCCTGGTATCGGTCCGAGGCCAGTTCCTGAATGTCGGCCCGGACCCGGGCTTCGTCGAAGGCAAAATCGGGAGCGGAAGGCACCTGGCTGCAGCCGCTGATGGCCAACAGCAGGGCGGGGAGTGCGGTCAGTCTTAACATCCGTGAACTCGTTATTGTTATGTTGGTTTTCCGTAAGCGGTTAAGCATGCCAAAGCCCGGGGAGTGGGTAAAGCCACTGTGCCCCTGCTCAGGGTGGGTGAAATTGTGTGCAACTGTTACCGTGTTGTTGTTGTCTAAGCCCTGTTATGCCGAACAGCCTTGTAGGACCGCACATCGGTAAGGAGCGTTATGTGAACACTCATGACCTTCTGGAGCCAACGCTCCAGGTCGACGCCAAATCACTGGAGTGGCAGGCCAGCCCCGCTGATGGGGTGGTGCGTAAGCGGCTGTTTCATCAGGGAGAGACCGAGTCCGGCACCGTCACCTCACTGGTTCGCTATCGTCCCGGGTCGCACTTTGATCGTCACTATCATCCGGATGGGGAAGAGATTCTGGTGTTGGAAGGGGTGTTCTCTGATGAACACGGCGATTATCCCGCCGGCAGTTACCTGCTCAATCCGGATGGCAGCGGTCACCGGCCGTTCTCCGAGCCCGGTTGTCTGCTGTTGGTCAAGTTGCGCCAATACCCGGGTCAGGGTCGGGCACAACTGGCCATCGATACCGGTCAGATGGCGTGGCAGGCGTTGGACCGCCCCGGTGTTTACCGAAAAGCGTTGTATCGGCAAGCCGGATTTCCGGAGAGGATAAGCCTTATCCAGCTACGCCCCGGCACCTGTCTTTCCCCGCTTTATCATCCGGACGGCGCGGAAATCTACATTCTGGAGGGCGCGGTTACCGATGAGCACGGGCACTACGATGAGGGCTGTTTCCTGCGTCTGCCTGCGGGCTACCTCCATCAACCCTGCAGTGAGCATGGCTGCATCCTCTATCTGAAACAGGGATAAAAAAACCGGAGCCGCAGGGCTCCGGAAATCTGTCCAGGGGTGAACAAATCAGAGCGGCAACAGTTGCCTGAGAAGGTCCGCCAGTTCGGTGTTGTCATGGTGGCCGACAAATTGCTCAGCGGAGGGTCCGATTGCCATTACGGCCACATCAACCGCGGTATGGCCCACGGTGGTCCAGCCGGTATAGCTGCGGGCGCTGATCGCATCGACCAGTAACGGGTAAAGAACTTCTGGCTGTGCGCGCAGTGACTCCCAGTGGGCCAGGTCGTCCGGGTCCGGCGTAAAGTAGGCGAAATCCCGCCATATGGCTGATATCGGGCGCGGGTCCGTCTGCAACTGCTTCATCAGCCAGTCCAGCGAATGACGCACCTCGGCGACCCGGTTGGGCAGCCACTGGTAGCGTCCGTCCCGGCCCAGGGTCAGGCCGCCGGTGGAGTGGTCAGCGGTGATCACCACCAGGGTATCGCCGTGACGCTGGGCGAACACCTCGGCCACCTCAATCGCTTTGGCAAAGTCGTCCATCTCCGCCATCGCACAGGCGATGTCGTTGCCGTGCCCGCACCAGTCGATCTGGCTGCCCTCCACCATCAGGAAGAAGCCCGGCTCCGGCTGCCACCAGCTCTGAATCCGGCTGTGCCAGTCGGACGGCGGTTCGGGGGCCAGCAGCGCCAGCGCACGCTCCAGCATCAGGCTGAGCCGGTTGGGGGTGTCACTGTCGATGGCGTGGGGCAACCCCTTGTCCGCGAACAGCCCTAAGGCAGGCAGAGTGGTCAGTTGATCCAGATCGGCCAGCGTATCCACGTAGTGGTAGCCCTTGTCCACCATGCGCTGGCCCAGGCCGCCTTCGGTCATCGGAAAGTAGCGCTGACCCCCGCCCAGCATCAGATCCAGCAGTGGGGCGCTTTCGGTGCCAAATTGCTGCAGGTATTGCGGGCTGATGTGTTCGTAGTCACGGCGGGAGTCCGCATGGGCCACGAAGCTGGCCGGGGTGGCATGGGTGATTTGCGACGTCACCACCAGACCGGTGCGCATGCCACGCTGCTTGGCTTCGGCCAACAGCGAGTGCAGAGGCTGTTTATTGCGGTCCTGTCCGATGGCGCCATTGTAGGTTTTGGTGCCCGTGGCCAGTGCCGTGGCGGCGGCAGCGGAATCGGTGACAAAGGTGTCGTCGTCCGGGTAGGTGGAAGCGCTGCCGACGGTCAGGCGATCGAACACCGTCCGTGGCATCGGGTTGCCCGGGGCACCAGCGAGAAAATAGCGATAGGCCGTGGTGTAGGCCGGGCCCATGCCATCACCGATAAAGTAGATGATGTTTCTGGGTTGTTCGCTGGCGTTCGCGTTGGCGCAAAGCAGCAACGCGGCGCAGAGCCAGCGGACATGGCGTGTGAGTGGCATCAGTACATCCTTTCAGAAGCCGGAGAGGGTAGACAGAGTGGGGAAAGTGGGCGACCCCAAAGCGGGGCCGCCCGCAGCCTCAGAAGTTCTGGCTGTAGCTCAGGTAGTAGCTGCGGCCCACCATGGAGTAGCCACGATCTTCCCGGTAGAAAGGGAAGGAGTCGTGCTCGGTGTTGCGCACATCGTAGTAGGGGGGCAGTTCGTCGGTGAGGTTGTTTACCCCAACGCGTACGGCGCCGTCCCAGGGCAGCTTGTAACGCACGGACAGGTTGAGTCGGCCGAAGGCGTCCAGCTTGTCGGTACGCATCTCTTCGATGTTTTCGCCGGTGCTGTCGTAGTAGTCGAACAGGTCCATGCCTTCCGCGGTACCGGTGTAGTAGTAGCTGACGGTGGCGGACAGATCCTCCAGGCTCCAGTTGATGCTGGCCTTACCCTTCCAGTGCGGGAAGTACTCGGTTTCGGTGTACTCCTCCGGCTCACTGAACTCGAAGTCCTTCACCTCTTTGGAGATCAGGTAGCTGGCGGACAGCTCAAATTTGAAGTCACCCAGGCCGGTCTCATCCAGGTTGTAGTGCAGCGTGCCGTCCACCCCTTCGGACTTTTCGTAAGCCACGTTGATCGGACCGGAGCGGATGCACATCAGGTTATCGAAGCCGTTGTCATCGGTTTCCAGGATAAAGCCCACGTCCGGCAGTTGATCACAGTTGGCGTACTGGCCGGTGTAGTCCATCTCCGGCTTAAAGTCGTTGGGACCGTCGTAGATGTAGGAGGAGCTGATGGTGCGCACTGCGCCATCCAGTTCAATGGTCCACCAGTCCAGAGTCAGGTCCAGATCGTCCGTGAGGTTGGCGACGATACCGATGCTGGCGTAGTCACCTTTTTCCTCTTCCAGTGCCAGGTTGCCTGACTTGTAAGAGGTGTAGCTGTCCTCGTAGACCTCACCGTTACCCAGGTCATACTCCGTTTCACCGAAACCGATGGTTTCACCGGCGTAGATGCGGTGCATGTCCGGAGCACGGAAGCTCTCACCCCAGCTACCGCGCACCAGCACGTTTTCGACCGGGTTGTACATCAGGCCCACCTGCGGGCTGAAGGCGCCGCCCACTTCCGTGTCGTCGTCGTAGTAGTCGTAGCGGCCTGCCAGCGAGAGCTCGAGACGCTGTGCGCCCGGCGCGTTGCTGAGCAGCGGCACCAGGAACTCCAGTGCTGCGGCGTAGCGGTCACGGTCGCCTTCACCGCCGGTGCCACCCATACCGATGTAGCCGCCGCTTTGGGTGGTGTCATCGAGGATGTCCTCGTAACTTTCCCGGGCCCACTCGACGCTGGTAGCGAACGCCAGTGCACCGGCAGGCATGTCCATCAGGTCGCCGGTGAGGGTGGTGGTGAACTGATGGATGCTGGACTCAGAGCGTTTGGTGGACACGCCCATGATCGCTTCCGCTTGCTCCGGCGTCATTTCACTCAGCACGTACCAGCGGTTGGGGTCGGTTTCGTTGGGGTCAAAGCTGATCACATCCAGCAGTGCCTGGGCGTCGATCATATGCTGGGAGTCGCGGCTGTACTTGTTCAGGCCGGAGGACCAGGACACGTCCAGCTCGTAGTCTCCCACGTAGCCGTTGGCGCCGAAGGCGATGCTGTACTTCTCATTGGTGGATTCGTAGATCCGTGGCCCCGGGAACTCCTCCATCCGACGATAGACTTTGAACTTGGCGTAATCGTCCATGCCATCACGGCTGTAATCGATGCGGCCGGTGCTGGTGTCCTGGTAGAAGGTTCTGTCGAAGCCCTTTTCATCTTTGTACTTGTCGCTGTCTTTGTATGACGCGTTGATCATCCCGTAGAGCGACCAATCCTCGGTCAGCTCATACTCGGTGTTGAGCACCAGGTTGACCCGGTCATACGCGGATTCCAGCCCACGGTCTGAGTATTTGTCATAACGACACTTGCGGCTGGAGGAGTAGTCGTACCACACCGCCTTATCACCCAGAATCGCTTCGCAGCTCTCCTGGCTGTAGTTGTATTTATCGTCGTGATAGAACTTGTCGTAATCGTAAAGGTTGGCGCCCCAGCTGGACGGGAGGGCGTCGCCCCAGCCCCAGTTTTCGGTCCAGGGCCACGGCTGGCCGGTGTCGTCATCCACCAGATAGGGCGGCACACTGATGTCACCGGTGGCGCTGTAGATCCGGTTCAGCCCCTTGGCAAAATAGTCCTGACGCTGTGACGTCAACAGCTCCTCGGCGTTTTTATACTCCAGCATCAGCACGGTATTGGAGCGCTCTGTCTGGAAGCCCTGGGTGTAGGAGATAGTGAACTGATCGCGGCCATCCGCTTCCGGCGCTTCGTAACGGACGGAAACGTCGGCGCCCTCATACTCCTTTTTCAGAATGATGTTGACCACCCCACCAATGGCGTCAGAGCCGTAAATGGCGGAAGCACCGCCGGTGAGGATTTCGATCCGGTCAACGGCGGCGGAGGGGATGTCAGAGACGTCAACAAAGTTGTCCGTACCGCCCGCTGCGGTAGGGAAGGCGGCCTGACGGCGTCCGTTGATCAGAACCAGTGTGCGGTTGGCGCCCATGCCGCGCAGGTTTACTGAGCTGGCTCCGGTGGTGTAACCGGAGGCTTCGTCGCCATCAAACGACGCGCCGTTATTGGCGATGGAGGTGGCCAGCACCTCGGAGATGGAGGAGAGGCCGGAGTTGGCGATCTCATCGGCGGAGATCACCATCAGAGGGGAAACCCCCTCCACATCAACCCGCTTAATGCGGGTGCCGGTCACTTCAATGCGCTCCGGCTCGTTAGCGCCGCTGTCGCTGGCGTCCTGCGCCAGCAAGGGCGCGCTGATCAAGGCCGCTGAAACGGCCAGGGCAATACGGTGTGGTTTCATCATGACTCCCTGAATCCGGTTGGATGGCAGTGTCCCTACTGCGCTCTGGCGGCGTTGTTTTTACTGAAGTTGGAGCCAGAGTCCGGGCAACGCCTCCACTTATTCAGGTTCACTCGGGCGAGACAATTGGGGGCTTTCTGTTTTTGCCTCGTTTCTCTATCTATTTAATCTCTATCTGTTTATTATCAATCGCTTAACAAATATTAAACGAGATTAAATCGAGGAGGGGCCGGGCGATGAATACCGCGATTGCGTTCCAGTTAGGCCCCTGCAAGGTGGATCCGATCCAGCGGACTCTCACCTGCGAAGCGCTTGGCACCCTCTCTTTGCAGCCGAAGTTTGTGGACGTGCTTTACCGGTTGGCCGAGCGCTATCCGGAGGTGGTGAGCCGGGATGAACTGATCGACGCCATCTGGGAGGGCAATCACTTTGTCGGCAGTAAAGCCCTGACCAATGCCATCTGGCACCTGCGCCGGGCGTTGACTCAGGTGGATGGGGAAATCGAGTGGATTGAGACGCTGCGTAAAGGCGGCTATCGCCTCAAGGTTCGTCCTGAGCCGGTGGAGCACAAAGCCCTGAAACCGTTGGAAACCCGACGTCGGTTGTCGATGATGGCCCGGGCCAGTCTCTTGCTGCTGGCGGGCGTCGGGGTCAGTCTGGGCTATCTGGGCTGGCATTTTGCTACTACGGATCACCATCAGCTAGAACGGCAGGTCAGCACGCTGACGCGCACCCCAGGCCGGGAGTTGTTCCCCGCTCCCTCTCCCGGAGGGCGTTACCTGGTTTACTACTGGGAGCGCTACAACCAGCGTGGCGAACTGTATCTGAAGGATCTGACTCAACCGGACCTGCCGATAAAGAAACTGACGGACAGCCCGGATCAGGAGGGACGCGCCTATTGGGGGGCCGACGCGCGGACGTTGATTTACGCGCGCAGTGGTGACGGCTACTGCCACATTGTCCGTCACCGATTGGCCACCCGGGCCATCACCAAGCTGGCGGATTGTCTGCAAAACACCGCGGTTGGCCTCGATGTCACCGCCGATGGTCGTCATCTGGCGTTTCTTGGTGAACACAACGGGGCAGGGCGGATCCACCTGCTCGATCTGACTTCGGACGCCGCCCCGGTGCCCATCCCCTGTCCGGAAGGGACCTGCGAACTGGTGGATCGGGACGTGGCCATTGCCGACGATGGCGCGAAGCTGGTGATCAGCCGCCGTGCCACCAACAGCAAAGAGATGATCTTTCTGCACGATGTGGCCACCGGCGAAGAGCGTCAGTTGACCTTTGCCTTTGAGGACGTTCGCGGAATGGAGTGGCTGCCGGACCATCGTCGGGTCGTATTCGCCTCTCAGCGGTCGCGCATTCGTAGTGGCTATCTGCTGGATACCGAATCGGGAGAGCGCAAGACCCTGCCCATCGCCGGATTCAGTTATCCGCGGATGGTGCCGGGGACGTCGGACGTGGTGTTCCACTCCTGGGACCACGTGAACTACATCAGTGTGCTGGAGCGGGGCAGTCTGAATCACAGCGAGCCTTACCTGCGCTCCGAAGCGAGTCATCAGGATCCGGCGCTGGATCCGGGCTCCGGCCGTCTGGCCTACGTCTCCAACGAAAGCGGTTACTACGAAATCTGGCTGCAGGTGCCCGGCGGCGAGCGGCTGCAATTGACCCATATGGAAAGCCAGTTGCGCCATCCCGCCTGGTCGCCGGACGGCCAGTCACTGGCGTTTCTTGGTCCCGGCGAACAGGGCAACCGACTCTATGTGATGACGCTTCAGGACGGCAAGATCCGCCCGTTAGCCAGCCCCTGGCGAGACCACTTCAAACCGAACTGGAATCCCGACAGCAATGCGTTGATTGCCTCGGTTCTGACCGACTCCGGCCGGGCACTGGCGTGGTTTGATCTGGACCGGCCGCCCCATATTCTGACCGAGCAGCCCGGGCGCTTTGCCTGGATGCCGTTACCGGACACCCTCTATTTCAGCCAGGGCAACAGCCGCTATAACGGCGAGCTCTACCGGATGAACCCGCAGACGCCGGAGCAACCGCCAGAGCGTGTGATGGACCAGAATGAGTTCGGGCTGCCTTACACCTGGTCGCTGGTGGGGGATGAACTCTTTTTCCTGCGGCGTGGGGCAGACCATCTGGAGCTGCGTCAGCACAACCTTGGGTCCGGAACATCCCGGGCCTTGTTGCGTCAAAGCGCGCGGGCGCTGGAGCGCAGTACCCATCTGGTGCCGCTTGAGGATGGCCGGGTATTGATGACCCAGACTCAGGTGGCGGAGGTGGATATCCTCCGCCTGAAGGACCCGCTGCTGCTTTAAATGACGTCGATCTCGGCGGCGCAGGGGAAGATGTGATTGGGACGGAAGGGGTATTTATCGAGGTCGTCCATTTTCGACACGCCGGAAAGCACCATCACGGTCTCCAGGCCCGCCTGAAAGCCGGCCAGGATGTCGGTTTTCAGGTTATCACCGACGATCACCGTGTTGGTGGCGTGCGCGCCGAGATGATTCAGGGCTGAGCGAACAATCCAGGCACTGGGCTTACCGACGTAGAACGGTTTCTTGCCGGTGATCCGCTCTATCGGCGCGCAGAGCGCACCGCAGGCGGGGCTGTGAGCCGGGCCGTGGGTGTCCGGGTTGGTGGCAATAAACCGCGCGCCTTCGGCGACAAAGCGGGCCGCCCGGTGGATCATGTCCCAGTTGTAGCTGCGGGTTTCTCCGACGATAACAAAGTCGGGGTTGATGTCGGTGATGGTGAACCCCTGTTTATAGAGTTCGTGGGTCAGGGCCCCTTCACCGATAACGTAGGCTTTCTTGCCGTTCTGGTGACGCAGAAAATCCGCGGTGGCCATGGCGGAGGTGTAGACCTGCTCTTCGCCCACCTCAATGCCCGCTGAGCCGAGACGGTTAACCAGATCTTTGGCGGTTTGTGCCGGATAGTTGGTCAGCAGTACCAAAGGGGTGCCCTGTTCCCGGAGCCGGTGAATGAACTTGTCTGAGCCGGGGATCAGTTTGTTGTCGTGCAGCAGCACGCCATCAATATCGCAAATCACACTCTTCATGGGCATTCCTTGTAACCACCTGAAAATCCTGTGGGATGGCTTCCACCATAGCGCACTGAACCGCGCCTGCAACCACTACAGTATGGTATCGGGATGACAAGACGCTGAATCCTCTGGCTGCACAGCAGAGGCGGATTGAACAGGGAAAAGAAAAAGGCGCCAATGGGCGCCTTTTTTCTGAGGGTTACTTGGTCACGCTGACATCAAAGTGTCGTGAGTCGTCGTAGTCCCAGAGTTCAGACAGGATGCCGTCTTCATTGCGGACGCTGACCAGGAAGTTGAACATGTCGATGGCGTCCTCTTCCACCAGGGTGTAGTCCACTTCGCAACTGCCCCAGTCGCTGATCAGGTGAGTGCCGGGTTCAACGGTAAAGTTTCCGTGACGTTCAAACCGGCAGTACACCGTATCGCCGTTCGGGTTGTCGATCACCGGCGACAGCGTAACGGTCTGGCCCACGCGGCCCATCAGCTGGCTGCTGTCCACGCCGTTCAGCATCAGAGAGTGCAGTCGGGCAGGTTGTTTATCCGTATCCAGCTTCAGCCAGACCTCTGCGCTTTGCTGATTGCCGGAGCCTTCGGTCCAGGTGGCGTACTGGATTTTGTAGGTGTAGCGGGGCGAGGCCTCAAGGGTGTCAAACAACAATTCGTCACCATCGACCGTGACCGGATTCAGGTCGTTGTCCTGATAATAGAACTGGCCGGTCCGATCGCCGTTGCCTTCCACATCCACCCGGATCGCCAGCTGCTCGCCCATCTTGATCGGCGTTTGCGGCTCCACCAGGAAATAGGAGGGCTGTTCCACATTCTCAAACACCTCATCACCGACGGTGACGCGGGTGATGGTCAGCGGGTTGGGCTCGACATAGTCGGCTATGTCAAAGCTGAAGTAGGCGCGGCCGTCCACCATCCCGTCTAAGCCCATAAAGCCATCGTCGTTGAAGTAGAAAAACAGAATGCTTTTGGCCCAGGTCTGAGCGTCCTCGGGCGTAATCCGGTAAGTGAATTCAATGCGACCGTCGTTGCCCGGCAGCGGTTGTGGGGCTTCGAAGTCCGGCTCATAAAACGCCTGAATCGGTCGGTTATTGGGATCTTCCACCACGATGGCCATGGTGACGCTGTCGCCAACGGAGTAAGGCTGTTCCTGCCAGATGCTGGCCTCCTGAGTCAGCACCGCCTGGGCAACACCATCGATTTCAAGCTGAGTCACCACCGGGTCCTGATGCATCCGGAAGGCGCCGATAGGGTCGCTGAACTCGTCGATAACAACGGTGGTTCGGGTCCAGATGTTGGAACCGTCGATCGCCAGTGCATCGGCTTTAAGCTGGTACTCGCCGGTGGGGATGCGGTCAAACTGGAAGTGGCCGTTTTCATCGGTGACGGTCTCAAACTCGCCGTATTTGCCAGTCAGACGCACCGGCACACCGGAGAGCAGCACGCCACCGGTTTCGGTAAAGGAGAAGTCGGGCTGGCCGTCGCCGTCGATGTCGATCAGGCGGTCCGCCACCATGTCGCCGTCCACGTCGATGTTCAGGTCAGCCTTCCAGTCGCCATTGGTGTCGAGGTTGACGTCCGGTTTGGCATCGCAGCTGGTGTCCACGTTGATGTGGATGCCCTCGATGTGGGTCAGGGTGTTGAGATCGGAGCGGCCATCGCCGTTCAGGTCGAGGTTGTAGTAGAGGTTGCCGGCCTCATCGGTCAGGTTCAGCTCCGGCTTGCCGTCGCCGTTGGTGTCCTGATCCCACAGCGCCGGGGCGATCAGGCCGTTATAGGCGTCGCCGCAAAGGTGCCAGGTGGCCAGATCAGCCGGGCCCTGCTCCCCCTGGGCCAGCAGGTCGGCAAAATGATGAGGGCGACTAATGCGGGTCAGCGCCTGTTGATCGAACAGGTATTTTTCCGCTTCCAGAGTGCCTTTCATCTGCAGGCCACTGCCGGAGTCAGCGTCGGATCCAGAGCCACCACAGCCTGCCAGCAGCAGGGAGAGGGCCATCAGGGAAAGAGAATGACGAATCATGAACAGATACACACATAAAGGCCCCAACTGACCGCAGGTCAATTCGGGCTGAAGCCAGCCGGTCCGTGGCAAGGGGAAGGTTGCCGCGAGGCGGCAAAAAAAGTCGCGGAAGAGTAGGGCAAGTCGCGTCGCAGGTCACTGTTGCTCAGAGCAAAAAATGCACTTTGTGACGATGATCACAAAGTGCATGACGGGAGCGTGCCGCGCACAAAAAAAGGGAGCCGACCGGCTCCCTTTTCTGACTCGCTATTGCGGTGCTCAATCTTCGGAGGCGTAGCCTGCAACGGGCAGAGCTTCCCCATCGAACAGCGCCTGGTCATCGGCCATGGCCAGGCGGCCCAGGGCGAACCACTTCACCACCAGCGGGTAGATGCGGTGTTCCTGAGTGTGCACCCGCTCGGCCAGGTCGTCGGCGTCGTCATCTTCAAACACCGGGACTTTGGCTTGCAGGATCACCGGGCCACCGTCCAGTTCTGGGGTAACAAAGTGCACGGAGCAGCCGTGCTCCTCGTCGCCGGCATCCAGCGCACGCTGATGCGTGTTGAGACCGGTGTACTTGGGCAGCAGGGAAGGATGGATGTTGAGCATCCGCCCGGCAAAGCGGTTTACGAAACCGTCAGAGAGGATCCGCATAAAGCCCGCCAGTACCACCAGATCCACATTGAGCTGGTTCAGTTCGGCTTCGAGACGGGCGTCGTAGTCCTCACGGGACTCGCCAGCCTGGGGTGCGACCACCAGAGCCGGGACGCCCGCTTCTTCAGCGCGGGAGAGGCCGTACACGCCGGCCTTGTTGCTCACCACGGCGACCACCTCACCGTTGATCTCGCCGGCCTTGGTGGCGTCGAGGATGGCTTGGAGGTTACTGCCGTTGCCAGAGATCAGCACGGCGATGCGGATTGCGTTCATCGGGTTTCCTTAGTTGATTTCAACCTGGCCTTGGTCGTCCTGGCGGTCAGCAATCTGACCGATAACCCAGGCCTGCTCGCCTTCGGCGTTCAGCAGTTCGACGGCAGCGTCGGCATGCGCGGCGGGCAGGGCGATGACCAGACCCACGCCGCAGTTAAAGGTGCGGTACATTTCGTGTTCGGTGATGTTGCCGGTCTCTTTGAGCCAGTGGAACACCGCCGGCCACTCCCAGCTGTTGCCGTCGATGACGGCTTTGGCATTGTCAGGCAGCACGCGCGGGATGTTTTCCCAGAAGCCACCACCGGTGATGTGGGAGATGGCGTGCACGTCGTGGGCCTTAAGCAGCTTAAGAACGGACTTAACGTAAATCTTGGTGGGCGCCATCAGGGCGTCGATCAGCGGTTGGCCACCGACTTCCACTTCGGCCGGGTTTTCCACCCGCTCCAGCACTTTGCGGATCAGGCTGTAGCCGTTGGAGTGCGGGCCGGAAGAAGCCAGGGCGATCAGGCTGTCGCCAGCGGCCACTTTGGTGCCGTCCAGCACCTCGTCTTCCTCAACCACGCCCACACAGAAGCCGGCCATGTCGTAGTCGGCGCCTTCGTACATGCCGGGCATTTCGGCGGTTTCACCACCAATCAGGGCACAACCGGACAGTTCACAGCCGTCGGCGATGCCAGTCACCACCGAGGTGGCCACGTTCACATCCAGTTTGCCGGTGGCGTAGTAGTCGAGGAAGAACAGCGGCTCTGCGCCCTGAACGATCAGGTCGTTCACGCACATCGCCACCAGATCGATGCCCACGGTGTCGTGGCGGGCATGGTCAATCGCCAGACGCAGTTTGGTGCCAACACCGTCGGTACCGGATACCAGCAGGGGCTTCTTGTAACCCTGGGGCAGACGGCACAGAGCGCCAAAACCGCCGAGACCGCCCATCACTTCCGGACGGCGGGTGCGTTTAACGGCGGATTTGATGTTTTCTACCAGGGCGTTACCCGCGTCGATATCAACGCCGGCGTCTTTGTAGCTCAAAGAGTTTTGGGTAGTCACAGAGGTGGCCTCTAAACAGGAGTTTCTAGTTATAAGGTGTAGGGTGTTTTTATTGGCGCGCATTCTACCAGTTGCGGCAGTGATACCCAAGCGCCCGGGCTTTTGGTTCAGACATTCATCAGGTTAGGTGCTGGATCACATTCCATGACAGAGATTCGACGTGAGATCTTCCGCAAACGGATGGGTTCACGCTAAAATTCCGCTAATTTGTCTGGCGATACCTGGAGATGACGATGAAGGTCACCGAAGTCAAGCACCCCCTGATTCAACACAAACTCGGCCTGATGCGCGAAGCGGAAATCAGCACCAAGCGTTTCCGTGAACTGGCCAGTGAAGTGGCGGCTTTGCTGACCTATGAGGCCACTGCCGACTTCGAAACCGAGTGCGTGACCATCGATGGCTGGAATGGCCCCATCCAGGTCAACAAGATCAAGGGCAAGAAAGTGACCGTGGTGCCGATTCTGCGCGCCGGTCTGGGCATGATGGACGGCGTGCTGGAGCACATCCCCTCCGCCAAAGTGTCCGTAGTAGGCATCTACCGCGACGAAGAAACCCTTGAGCCGGTTCCCTACTTTGAGAAGCTGGTATCCAACATCGACGAGCGTATCGCCATGGTTGTCGATCCGATGCTGGCCACCGGCGGCTCCATGATCGCCACCCTCGACCTGCTGAAAGAGCGCGGCTGTAAGCACATCAAAGTGCTGGTACTGGTTGCAGCGCCGGAAGGCATTCAGGCGCTGGAAGCCGCCCACCCGGACATCGAACTGTACACCGCCTCTGTGGACGAGTGCCTGAACGACAAGGGCTACATTCTGCCCGGTCTCGGCGATGCCGGTGACAAGATTTTCGGAACGAAATAATTCCAGACCAGAGGCGCCGGGAACGGCGCCCTTTTTTTGCCAAAAAAACACGGAGTCACTCATGCAAGCTCACTCTTCCGCCTCGCAAGCGGCAGAACACACTCTCCCGCCTCAGGCCACCTGGCGCCAGGTTCTGGCCGGCAGCCAGATGCTGTTCGTTGCCTTTGGTGCGTTGGTGCTGGTGCCGCTGTTGACCGGCCTCAACGTCAGTGTGGCGTTGTTCACTGCCGGTATCGGTACCCTGATTTTCCAACTGGTGACCAAGCGTTCTGTGCCGGTATTCCTGGCGTCCTCGTTCGCCTTTATCGCGCCCATCTCCTACGGCGTGGCGCAGTGGGGCATCTCAGACACCATGGGTGGCCTGATGGTGGCGGGTCTGGTTTACATTCTGCTGTCCCAGGTGGCCCGTGTGGGCGGCGTGGAAGCGATCAACCGTTACCTGCCGCCGGTGGTTGTCGGGCCGGTGATCATGGTGATTGGTCTGTCTCTGGCACCGACCGCGGTGTCCATGGCGCTGGGTTACCAGGGCGACAATCAGGTGGTGCCCACCAGCACCGCTCTGATGATCGCGCTGCCGACTCTGCTGACCGCACTGCTGGTGGCCATCTGCGGCCGCGGCATGGTGCGTCTGCTGCCGATCCTGTGCGCCATTGTGGTGGGCTACACCCTGTCTCTGGCGTTTGGCATTGTCGATTTTACTCCGGTGCGTGATGCGGCCTGGCTGGCCCTGCCGGACTTCACCACCCCGAGCTTCAACTGGCAGGCGATTCTGTTCCTGCTGCCGGTGGCCATCGCGCCGGCGGTGGAACACATCGGCGACATGGTTTCCATCTCCAGCGTGACCGGCAAAAACTACATTAAGAAACCGGGCCTGCACCGCACCCTGCTGGGTGACGGCCTGGCCACCACCGCAGCTGCCGCATTCGGTGGGCCGCCGAACACCACCTACTCCGAGGTGACCGGCGCCGTAATGCTGACCAAAAACTACGATCCCAAGGTGATGACCTGGGCCGCGGTTTCCGCTATCTCGCTGGCGTTGATCGGCAAGTTTGGCGCCTTCCTGATGACCGTGCCCACCGTGGTGATGGGCGGCATCATGATCCTGCTGTTCGGTTCCATTGCGGCGGTTGGCATGAACACGCTGGTGAAACACCAGGTGGACATGAGCGACTCCCGCAATCTGGTGATCGTGGCTGTCACCCTGGTGTTTGGCATCGGTGGCATGGCCTTCCCGTTTGGCGAGTTCGTGCTGGAGGGGATCGCCCTGTGCGCCATCACCGCCATCCTGCTGAACCTGGTGCTGCCGAAGTCCTCTCACTAAGGTGAGCCACCAGAAAAAGGGGAAACCGTTGGGTTTCCCCTTTTTTATTGGCGGTTTAACACCGTGCCGCGCGCTTGTGGGGGGCAACAATGGAGCCGCCTATGTTAGACTTCGCACAGACTCAGCAACGAGAGCTTTGACTGTGCGATTCATCTTTTCCCTGCTGCTGTGCCTGCCGATGACGGTTATGGCGGCGCAAGTGGCGGATCTTTACATTGGCGACGTACCCGTGGCTTCCCGCAGTAATGCCGATCAGCAGCGTGCCATCCGTGATGCGTTGAGCCAGGTTCTGGTGCGCGTCACCGGCGATGCCACTGTGGCAACCCTGCCGGAAGCGCAGTCGTTGTTGCGCAACGCCAACAATGTGCTGCTCAGCTACAGCTACCAGGGCGGTGCTCCGCTGCACCTGGAAGTGCGCTTTGACGGCCAGCAAATCAATCAGCAACTGCGTGCGGCCAGCCTGCCGATCTGGGGCGCGCAGCGTCCGCAGACGCTGATCTGGCTGGCGATGGACGATGAGAACAATGGCCGGATGCTGCTCAGCGACACCACCGCTGAGACCGAAGTGCTGGACGCTGACGCCGCAAAGCGTGGCTTGCCACTGACACTGCCGCTGCTGGACCTCGAAGACACCATGGCGGTGAGCATCAATGACGTTTGGGGCAACTTTGTTGGCCCCATCGCTCAGGCCAGTGCCCGCTACCATCCGGATTTCTTCCTCAGTGGCCGGGTGGCGCAGCAGGATGGTCAGTGGGCCTACCAGATGAGCTTGTTTGCCCCCAAGAAAGAGTCCGAGTACGGCCTGCACCGGTCGCTGGTGCGTCGTGATGGCCTGGCTCCGACCCGGGAAGCGGCGATCTCCTCAATGATGGCCGATCTGGCGAGCTACTACGCCGGACGCTATGCGGCGGTTGCCGGCGAAGCGGGCGGCAGCTCACAAATGGTGTTTGAGCTGAACGGTGGCATCGAGCAACTGGTTGCCCTTGAGCGCTATCTGCGCAGTCTGGCGCCGATCCAGGATCTGACCATCCACAGTGTTGTGGGCCGGACGATCACCTTCGATCTGGACCTGATAGGCGGCATCAGCGAGCTGCAACAGTTGCTGTCGCTGGAATCGCGGGTTGAGGAAGTGGAGCCGGTCGACACTTTTGAGCAAGATCTCGGCGATCAACCCCGCTATCGCTGGGCGGATCGCTGATCCTTGGCCGGGCCGTGGTAAACTGGCCCGGTTTGTTTTTCCGGAGTTTCCCAGCCTAGTGACATCCCGAGCCCCGACACAGCTGTCTTTGCCCGTACATCTGCCGGACGATGAAACCTTCCGCAGTTACTACCCCGCGGGCAATCAGCAATTGATCGACTCACTGCGCCAGGCCGCCGCTGGCGAAGGGGAAACCGTAACCTACCTGTGGGGCAGCGCCAAATCCGGCCGCACCCATCTGCTGCATGCCACCTGCGTCTACGCCAGTGAGCTGGGCCGTCCTACCTTCTATCTGCCGCTTGGCATCCATGCCTCCATGTCTCCGGCCATTCTGGATGGACTGGAAGATCTGGCCCTGGTGTGTCTCGATGACATTGATGACGTGTGTCGCCATCCCATCTGGGAAGAGGCGCTGTTCAATCTCTACAACCGGGTAAAAGAGAAGGGCACCTGTCGCCTGGTGGTGTCGGCACGCTCTCCCGCCAATCAGGCGGGCTTCCTGCTGCCTGATCTGGTCTCTCGACTGAACTGGGGCATTCACTATCAACTGCACCCGCTGTCCGATGACGCCAAACTGGCGGCATTGCAGCGTCGGGCCAAGATGCGGGGTCTGGACCTGGAAGAGGAAGTGGGGCGTTTCCTGATGACCCGGCTTGCCCGGGATCTGCGAACCCTGTTTGAAGTGCTGGATCGCCTCGACAAGGCCTCCATGGTGGCTCAGCGCCGCCTGACCATTCCTTTTGTTAAAGAGATCCTCCACCTCTGAAGGATCACTCCACCCGCACCTGTAACTGGTAATGTTTTTCGGCCGGGGCATCGGTTGCCCAGGCCCTTCCGTACACCAGTTTCAGCGTGACGGCGCCCGGCCGTCCGGCCACAAAAGTGAGTTCCTGGCGCCCGGGAGCGCCGGCCAGTTCCGCACCCTCTCCCGCAACAAACACCGGCTCGCCCTCCATCACCAATACCGGCCCCGACGCCTCTGCCTGGTACCAGCCAAAGCCGGTGCTGGGATTGGACTTGAGACTGACAATCAGGCTCTGACCGGTTTGCAGCAGTACGGTCTCGCCATTTTGCGCTTCATCCAGCCTGATCGGTTGGCCGGGCTGGCAGGCGCTCAGCAGGCTGAAAAGCACAACAGCGAGCACAGCTCGAAAGGGGAAGCGATTCATAGCAGACTCCAGCGAATGGCGTGCGGTCAGTATAGGCGCTTGCCTCATCGGGGCCAAAAACGCTAATACTTAGGGTAACTTTCAGTCATATCAGGATGATGATGGCCATCAGCACACTGTCCCGCTTCGGCCCGGCCCTCTGTTTGAGCGTCGCTCTGGCCCTGAGCGGATGCGCCCAGCTGCCGGATCGGGAGCCCGCTCCGCCCAGCTGGACCCTACGAGACATTCAGGACACCGAGCTGGCCAAAGCCACGGCGGTTGAAATCGCGGCCCACCCCAATCAAAGCGGTGCGCTGATCCTCAATGATGCCATGGACGCCTTTGTGGCCCGGCTGGGCATGGTGGTCGCGGCACAGAAGAGCCTCGATCTTCAGTACTACATCTGGCACGACGATCTCACCGGCAGGGTGCTTCACAACGGACTGCTGCGCGCTGCCGATCGTGGGGTAAGGGTTCGTCTGCTGCTGGATGATCTCGATACCTCCGGCAAGTCCGACACCCTGTTCGGCCTGGATGCCCACCCCAATATTGAGATCCGGGTGTTTAACCCCTTTGCCAGCCGGGATGGCCGGGTGGCGGGTTTTGTCACCGATTTTGGCCGGGTCAACCGGCGCATGCACAACAAGACGTTCACCGTGGATAACAGCCTGACGGTACTCGGAGGGCGCAATATCGGAGATGAATACTTCAATGCCACTGAGGACGTGGTGTTCGGTGATCTCGATGTGCTGTGTCAGGGCAAAGTGGTGGAGGAGGTCTCAATTCAGTTCGATCTTTACTGGAACAGTCCCTGGGCGTATCCGTTGTCGCGTTTTGCAAAAGGGCGGGACCCAGGCGTCGATCTGGCCAATTTCAGAGTTGAGACCGCACTGCACTTTGAAGAGGCGGAGCAGAGCCGCTATGCCCAGGCTCTGGTGGGGGCGGTGGAGCGCCTGAAGACCCTGGGTTCGGACGACTTTTCCTGGGGCAATTCCAAGTTGATCTATGACGACCCGGGCAAAGTGGGGGGGCTTGAGCTTTCCACTGACACCCACCTGGCGCCGGAACTGCTGAAAGCGATGGCACAGGTCCAGCATGACCTGTTGATCATCTCCCCCTATTTTGTGCCGGGCGAGCGCCTGACTCAGTATCTGGTCACTATGGTGGAGCGGGGGATCCGGGTGCGGATTGTCACCAACTCACTGGCGGCCAACGATGTGCCGGTGGTCCACGCCGGTTACATGCGCTATCGCGAGGCCCTGGTGGCCGGAGGGGTGGAGCTGTTTGAGTTTAAGGCGCCCCTGGAAAGTCCGAAGGAGGAGGACAAAGCGCCGTTCTGGAAAGGGGCCTCCCGTGGCAGTCTGCACGCCAAAAGCCTGGTGTTCGATGAGCAGGGGTTGTTTGTCGGTTCATTCAATCTGGACGCCCGCTCCGCGGTGCTGAACACCGAAATTGGGGTGCTGTTGCACAGCCCGGAGTACGCCGAACACTTCTCTAAAGAGATCGACAAAGTGGTGCTGGACTGGGCTTATCAGGTGAAACTGGAAGACGATGAACTGGTGTGGGAAACCCGTCATAACGGTGAACTGATCCGAACGGATGTGGAGCCCGACACCAGCTGGTGGACCCGCTTTACTACCGGGTTTATGCGCTATATCGTGCCGGAAAAGCTGCTGTAATCTCAGCGCCAGCGTGGGCCCACCACCCAGGCCACCAGGCTGTATCGTACGCCGCGCTGAACCGGGGTGACCCGGTGCATCACAAAGCTGGGGAACGCCACGACGCTGCCCCGCTCTTTTGGAGCTGGCTTATTGACGTTGGTGTAAAAGAATTCCAGATCGCCCCCTTCATAGTCCTGGGGGGCAGAGAGCTGCACAGAAACACTGATTTTCCGGCCTGCGGTTTTCTTGCCGTTATCCATGTGCCAGGTGTAGAAGCCCTCGTTATCCTGGTGGTAACGGGCCACCTGAAGCCGCCCTTCGAAGCGTTCGATATCGAAACCGAAGTGGCTGGCGTTCAGTTGCTGTACCACTTTCCATAATCGCCGGTAGGCCCAGTCAAACTCCTGCCTGTCCAGCCAGTGCACCTTGGAACGACGAATGTTGTTGTCATCAACGCGTCCGGCGATGGTGCCCTCCATCAGGTCGGCGTTCGCCGCGTCGATGATGTTGGCCATCTCGGTCGGGCTGAAGCAGGGCGGTTGAATCACGTGACGGTCAAACCCCTCAATGGCATAGGCCATGGCAACTCCTCGGTGATCGGCTGTTTTTGAACTGTAGTTCAATCCGATGCCCGGTTTGGCCTGAGATTGGGGCAAAAAAACGGGGCCTAAGGCCCCGGTTCTGTTTATTGCGGTGTCGGCAGCTGATGGGTGTGCCGCGGCCCACTGTACCAACGGCCCTGAGCGTGGCCTGGATTCAGGCCATGGCGCAGTGGGGCCAGGGCGGGAGCCGGAGTGGCGGGGGACAGGATCAGATTATCGAACCAGTCTTCGCCCGGACGCATCGGCACCGGGGTCTCCAGTTGGGGGATCAGCCCGGTGACTTCCGGCAGGATGGCGTTCAGCACCAGCTCCAGACGCGCGGCCATTTTGGCTTCGCCGATGCGGCCCCGCTGGCCCCAGTCCACAATCAGGTCCAACTCGTCGATCGGTGAACGCAGTGAGGTGACGGCGACATCCCGCACAATGCCATAGCGGTGCTGCATCATCGCTTCCTCAAACAGCATTGCCAGGTCTTCCCGCTCGGTAGAGTAAGCGTAGAAATCGGTGGCGCGGTCCGGTTCAAAGAAGCCGGTGACATTGGACGGCGTGTAGTTTTTCTCTGCCAGAGTCGGGTCTTCACCGGCAAAATTGACGCCAGCGAGACTGAACATCGGCGCACTGCTGAGCGGATAACTGGCGGTCAGGCTGTCGGAGACAATCCCTGCCTCGGCTCTGGCCAGGTAGGCTTCCCACAGCGTCGGGGCGCTTAATCCCGGTTGAACCGAGCGGGGGAAGAAGTCGTTGGAATGCGCCAACTCATGGTAAAGCAGGCTGGCCAGATCCGGCTCCAGCTCCGCCATGGGGCGGTCAAGCCGTGCTTTGCGGGAGTAGTTGATGCTGGCGTATTCATTCTCCCGCGTGTAGCGCCAGGGCATCAGGAACTGCAACTCAGAGCCAAAGCCACTGCGGTAGTCTGGGGCTTCGTTGATGGTGTCCCGTTGCCAGGGGCTCATCCACAGATCTTCCGGGTCGAGATAGATGGCGCCGGTGCCCACCCAGTAGAACGAGGGGCGCACGTCGTAGCTGAGCACAATGCCCGTGACGGAGCCAAGCAGACGGCGGAAGTCGGTGTTGCCATCCTGCTCCTGTTGGCGCAGAAAGGCTTCAAACTGCTCGCCCATCCAGGGGTGGGAAACCACCACCCGGTCCAGCACCTGCTCAATGGTGGGGTCGCCACCGGCTTCGCTGCCGATAAGCGGCAAATCACTGAGCGGACAAGGGGCGGTAATCTGCGTGTCGTAGACACATCGCTCCAGTGCCGTGACCCAGCGGCTATCCGGTCGGTATGCGCTGACCCGGGCAAAGCCGGGCTTGTTCAGCCCCTCTGCCACCAGCGCCATCAATGAGTCGGCCGGCGTCGCCGCCTCGTTCGTGATCAGGATCCGTACGGTATCCTGGCCTTGTATGCCGTCACTGACCGTGCCAGTCGCCCGGAAAACCAATTCCGTGTCAGTACTGACCTGAGGCGCATTGAACAGAAGCAGTTCCGGCTCTTCATTTACCCAATCGCGGATGGTGGGGCCACTAATCTGAGTCCACCGAATGTTACCCGGAGTCGCCCAGACCGTATTGCCGGTTTCCGGATCCGTTGAGCGGTAGGACTGCACCCGCAGGCTGACCCGGTTGCCTTCGGTCACCATATGGTCACGGGAGATGTTGAAGCGGTCGTCGCTACCGGTGGGGGTGAAACTCACGGTCTGGCTGAGGGCGTTGCCGGCATGATCGAGCAGGGTCAGCTCAAACCGGTAGTTGCCGCTGCCGGCCAAATCAAACGCGGCAATGGGGGAGCGGGGGTTGGCGATGTTGACCGCTGGGCCGCCGGTTTGTTCCCACTGGAAGCGGAAGACGGAACTGTTCCGTTCAGGGACGTGCGCGTACAGCGAAATGGCCTGGGACGGGCCCATCTCGTCCGCTGGCTGGGACAGAGATACGGTTAACTCAGCGGGATCGGGCAGCCCGGGGTCTGAGTCACTGTCGCTGCCGCCACAGGCAGTGAGGGAGAGGGCTAAGAGGGAAACCAACATCCGTCTGGTCATACTTTGACTCCTGTCATGCCTGACCCAAACCAGTATGGCTCAGGTCTGGTTGTCTTTCTTTTTCAGTCCCAGTCCGAGCTCGCGGCCACGGTGGCGGGCAAAGTAGGTGCTCGCCAGCAGCCAGGTGGACAGCGTCAGGATCACGATACTGCCGATCCCGCGCTCGTCCGGGCTGACCCACCAGCTGGTGGCGCCCCAGAGCAGGTACAGGCTGGCAATAAAGCCGGACCAGGCATGGGTGTAGGGTTTGGCTTTCAGGATCCCAACGGCGGGGAGCAGCAGCGGGATCAACAATCCAACGCGGAAACCCAGGCTGTAGGGGCTGTCACTGTCGACCACCAGTACCCAGAGGGGGATCAGCACCAGACTGGCCAGGTAGCCCAGTCGGGCGGCCATCAGCCAGCGTGCGGTGCCGGTAGCCATCTGACTCATGCCAGGATCTCCAGTACTGCCTCCGGCGGACGGCCCAGGGCCGCCTTGTCGCCCTGAATCACCACCGGGCGTTCAATCAGTTTGGGGGCGGCGGCCATGGCGGCAATCAGTTCAGCATCGCTGGCGTCTGCCAGGTTCTGCTCTTTGTATTCCGCTTCTTTGGTGCGCATCAGCTGGCGGGGCGCCAGGCCCAGTTTGGTCAGTACCGCTTTGATGGCCACTTCATCCGGCGGGGTATCCAGGTATTTCACGACGTCCGGTGTGATGCCACGCTCTTCCAGCAGTGCCAGAGTCTGGCGGCTCTTGGAGCAGCGCGGGTTGTGCCAGATGATCACGGGGGAAGTTGTCATCGGGGTCGGTCCTTTTTTGTTGTCGTTTTACAGGTTACGCATCTTCTGCTGCGCCTCACGCAGCTGCTTGATGCGAGCGTCAATGCGGGCCAGTTGCAGCGGATTTTCCCGGCTCTGCCGGTAAGCGTGCTGCAGCTGGTCGATGGCGCGGGGGTAATCAGCGCGCAGGGCCAGGATCTCCGCCTGCACCATATGGCGCTCGGCGGTCATGCCCAGAGCCCGGTAGGTTTGCGCCAGCAGGTCATACACCACCATGTTGTCCTTAGACAGGATCAGGTGACGTTCCAGAATGGCGCGGGCCGCTTCCGGTTGTTTGGCCGTCAGGTACGCGTTGGCCAGGTTAAGGTCGATCACGGCGTTATTGGGGCGCGTCTGGCGGGCTTGCTCAAGCCGTTCGATCGCTTCCTGAGTGCGCCCGGTGGCCAGCAGGATGTCGGTCTGGGTATCCAGATAGAACAGGTTTTTGCCATCCTCTTTCAGCAGCCCGTCGATCAACGCTTCGGCCTTATCGTACGCCTCCATGCGGAAGTGGGTCAGGGCGAGACCGTACTCGGCGGCCTGTTTAAAAACGTACGTTTCGCGGGAGAGCTGACGCTGGTACTGGTGCAGCAGGTGGTCGACGCTGTAGGTGGAAAACCGCACTTCCGCCCGGGCTTTGGCCAGCTGGAACATCAGGCTGTCCGGCACATTACGCTGCGGATACTGGGAGGCGCGGGCGCGGGTATCGGCAATCCGGGACTCGGGAAGGGGGTGAGTCATCAGCATCGCCGGCGGCTTGCTGGCAAAGCGATACTGGGCAGCGAGTTTGCCGAAAAAGCTGGGGGAGGCGTAAGGGTCAAAGCCGGCGGCGACCATGGTCTGCATGCCAATTCGGTCCGCTTCCAGTTCGTTGGAGCGGGTGTAGTTGATCTGGCCCTGAGCGTTGATGGCGAGGGTGGTCTGCAACGCCGCAATCCCGGCTTCCGGTGCGGCCATGGCCAGCAGAATGGAACCCAGTACCCCGGCCAGGGTCGCCGGGCCGGTCTTTTGCTGGGCCTCAATGGAGCGGGCCAGGTGGCGCTGAGTCACGTGCGCGACTTCGTGAGAAAGCACGGAGGCCAGCTCACTTTCGCTGTCGGCGTAATGGAACAGGGCACTGTGTACCCCGACGTGCCCGCCAAAGAAGGCGAACGCGTTGATGTCTTTGTTGTTGATCAGGAAGAACGTGAAGGGCGTTTTGACGTTGCTGGCGTGGGCCACAATGCGATGCCCGACATCATTCAGATACTCGGTCATCACCGGGTCGTAGATCACCGGTAACTGGCTTCGCATGACACGCATGTAAGCGTCACCAATTTCATTTTCCTGGTCGATGGTCAGCGTCCCGGAGGCCACGGTGCCCAACTCGGGTAATTCATTGGCAGCGCGGGCTACGGCCATGCTCAGCCCCATGGCGACCAGAAACAGCAAGGGTGCGGCAAAACGGGGGATCAATCTCTTCACGTCGTTCAGTCAACTCCTGTCAATCGGCCTAGTGTACCGTCAAAAATTTCATTACAGCTAGGCGTTTGTGGTTTTTTGCCTGGCACGCAATAATAGGCGCCACCCGTATCTGTCCCCAAGCAAACCCAGTTGAGCCAGCCATTGCAACCGTCTTTACAGATCTTGGATCTTCGTCAGGAGCGTTGCCCTATGGCCATGGTACGAACCAAGTTGGCCGTACGTGACCGCGCCCCGGGACAAGTGCTACGGGTACTCCTCTCTGACCCGGGAAGCCGTCGGGATGTTCCCCGTTGGCTCGATAAGATGGGCATCGCCTATCGAATTCTGGAGGATGACAGCTGGCTGGCGCTTCAGCTCGCCGACACGCACCCTTAATCAAAGGAATGCCATGTTCAATCTGTTCCGTACCTGGTACCGCGAAAAGTTTTCCGATCCACAAGCCGTGACGCTGACGGTCATCCTGCTGGTGGGTTTTGCGGTCATCTACTTCTACGGCAAGCTCATTATGCCGTTGCTGGTGGCGGTGGTCTTCGCCTACATGCTGGAGTCTCCGGTTTCCTGGATGACCCGCAAAGGGGTTCCCCGAACCGTTTCCGCCTCGTTGGTGCTGCTGATGTTTGCCGGAGCCATGTTGGTGGCCACCTTTGGCCTGCTGCCTGCGCTGTGGCGACAAGGTGTGGCGCTGGCCGCCGAGCTTCCGGCGATGGTAAGCCAGTGGCAAAACCTCATCATGACCCTGCCGGAACAGTACCCGACGCTGATTGATGAAGCTCAGCTGGCCAGTCTTGTGGCCAACTTCAACAACTCCCTGCTGAGTACCGGGCAGAGCCTGGTGTCCTATTCGCTGTCGTCGTTGGTCGATCTGGTGGCGCTGATGGTGTACGCCATTCTGGTGCCGCTGCTGATGTTCTTCTTCCTGAAAGACAAAGACGAACTGCTGTCCGGATTTGGCCGCTTTATTCCTGAGAACCGGGAGCTGGCCAAACAGGTCTGGGGCGAGATGAACATCCAGATCGGCAATTACATCCGCGGTAAGGTGATTGAGATTCTGATCATCGGTACCACCAGCTACCTCACCTTCTTCTTTATGGACCTGCGTTATGCCGCCCTGCTGGGGGCGCTGGTTGGCTTGTCCGTATTGATCCCCTACATCGGCGCAACGGTGGTGACCATCCCGGTGGCGTTGGTGGGCTTTTTCCAGTGGGGCATTTCGCCGGAGTTTGGTTACCTGATGCTGGCGTACGGCATCATTCAGGCGATTGATGGCAACGTTCTGGTGCCGCTGCTGTTTTCTGAGGCGGTCAATCTGCACCCGGTGGCCATCATTGTGGCGGTGCTGATTTTTGGTGGTCTCTGGGGGTTCTGGGGGGTGTTCTTCGCCATCCCGCTGGCGACCCTGGTTAAAGCGGTCGTTAACGCCTGGCCGATCCACGGCCAGGAGGACGAAGCCCACGACTGACGCGTCCCCCGAATGGGGGATGCGTGGCCACATTCCTTAGCGGTATCAATAGGGTAACCAAGGAGGTACCCATGAGACGCTTAAGGAACTTGTTCATCACCCCGGTCGCTATCTCTGTGTGTGCGCTGCTGTGCAGCTGCGGCGGCGATAGCGACGCCACGCCACCCAATCCGGAACCCACACTGCTCACCGGCATCTTCAGTGACAGCCCGGTCAGCGGGCTGGGATATGAGAGTGCCACCCAGAGTGGCGTCACCGGCGAAAACGGCGAATTCCGCTACTACCAGGATGAAACCCTGGTGTTCTTTATCGGTGGCACCGCCTTCCCCGCGGTGGCGGGTCAGGCGGAAGTGACCCCGCAAACGCTCTACAACCATCAATCGGCCGGCAGCACTGAAGTGGTTAACACACTGCGTCTGCTGCAAACCCTGGATAGCGACAATAACCCTGAAAACGGCATCCAGCTGGAACCGAGCGTGCATGACAACCTGGCCAGCGTCAGTCTGGATGTGGCTTCCGCGCAGTTTGACCAGGCCGCCGAGGCGGCGCTGCAGGCGGCGGGCATTGAAACGCCGCTGGTCAGTGAGGACAAAGCACTGGCGCATTACGTTCAGGGGCGCCCTTACCAGCAGGCGGACCTGACCGGACCGTGGTTCGATCTGTTCTACAACCTGCCGGTTTCTGACAACGTCGTTGACGGTTTTGCTTACGCCGTGGACACCCTGAAGATTGACACTGACGGCACCACCGTGGCCACCGCACTGGTGAAAAGCGGTGATCGCGAGCTGGACACCGAAACCATCCATCTGACTCTGGGCGACAACGGCCAGTTGGCGTTAGCCGATGCGCCGGAGTGGGAAGCTTACCTGAGCGAGCGCAAAAACCAGTTTGTTGCCTTTGCCCGCGACGGAGAGCAGATTGAGATCGGCGTCGCCCTGAAGCAGGCGGAGCAGTACCAGCAGTCCGACCTGGCTGGCATGTGGTACAGCTTCGGCCTGGAGATGCCCATTGCTTCGCCGTTTAATCCCGACCTGCCGCTGACCTACCTGGACCGTTGGCAGATCGACGACGAGGGCGGCTTCCAGCTGACTGAGCTGTACACCTTCGGCTATGACGTGGCCAATGAAACCGAGACCCTGCAGGTGACGCTGACGGAAAGCGGCCAGATGGTGATTGACGGTGACGATGAAGGCATCGCCTATCTCGGGCGCAGCAAAGATGTGCTGGTGCGGCACGAGCACTGGCCGGAAGGTTCGGCACTGATCGTGGCGCTGAAGCAGCCGGAAGCCATTACGCTGGCGGATCTGCAGGGCACCTGGCGTGTCTACAGCCTGGGCTTGCCGCCGGAAGGCAGCATGGATCCTGACGGCTTTACCTATGACGTTGATGAGATGGTGATTGACGCTGAAGGCAATGTGGCCGGGCTGCATCTGCGCCACCTCGAGTGGGAGCGTGAAGTGGGCATCATCGATGAAAGCTGGACCCCGGAAGGGCAGTACCCCAACAACGACTCCTGGATAGACGGGGCCTGGCAGGACAAAGTGGTGTTGCTGGAAGGCGGGCTGTTCGCGTCGGACACCGACTCCGTCGGCTTCTTTGCCATTAATCAGGGCAAGGACATGCTGGTTAACCTGTTTGAGGACGAGGGAAACCAGGGCATGGCCATTGCCATCAAATTGGCCGAAGGCCAATAGGGGCGTCTCACTTGCCCTCCTTTTAAGCCTGCGCCCCGCGCAGGCTTTTTTTCGGCCGGAGGCTGGCAAGTCCGTTCAGGTCAGCAGGCTCAGGCCCTCGGAGGTCACAACAAAGCTCGCGACAATAAAGGTCAGGTTAAACAGGGCACGAACCGCCCAGGGGCGGTGGCGGTAGGAGAGGTTCAGCCCGCTCGTCAGGATCACCAGCAGCCCCATGCAGCTGAACCAGGGGGTAAAGAACCCGGTGATTTGCCATCTGAGCGCCGTCACCGCCAGATCATGCAGGGCGCCACTGACCGCAAAGGTCAGCAACACCGACAGCCCAAACGGCAGGTGCCGGTGCAGCTTTCGCATCACGTAGCGGGAAAGGTAATAGCCCCAGATGGGGTTCCAATAGCGCCAGAATTGCGCAAACGAACCGGCTCCCAGCGAACGCCTGAGCATCGCCTGGAGCGAGCCGGATGCCCCCAAAGGCAGGCCATTTCGCCGCCTGACGTATTCCGGTAATGATACGCTTCTGTCCATGGTTGTCTTAGGTTGTTGTGGCAATACCAAATGCCAACCTAACGGACGCCTTCCCCGTTGGAAAGGTCTGGACATTGCTCCTTGTGCTGAAGGGCCCGCCGATGCATCTCACTGATCAGCTGATTCTGGTGCCGGCAATCGGTTTTGTGGAGCAGCGATTTTATCTGACTTTTGACCGTTTCCTTGCTGACCTTGCGCCGCTGCGCAATCTCGCTGCCATCCAACCCCTGGAGCAGCAGGTTCATCACTTGCGTCTCCGCCAGCGTCAGTCCGCAGGGGCAAGGCGTTGCTGGCCCAAGCCAAAGCTGGGCCCAGGGCAGCAACGTGGTGGCGATGGCGCTCAGCGTTTGTTCGGTTTCCCGGGTGAACGGCGTGCCCTGGCGGTGGCAGGACACCCCCAGCTTCCGGCCATGCCCCATCGGCAGAATCACGCCCACGGAGTGGGGGAAGGCAAAGTGGGTCTGAAACTGGGTCAGAAATGCGGAGCGCAGGTCAGGATCGTCCGACAGCAGTGCCTGAAGGGGCACGCACTCCCCCTCAAGGCCCATCGACAGATAACGCTTCTGATAGAGGTCCTGGTCATGGTGCTCCACCATAAACCGATGCACGCTGGCGGGCAGGCCGGCGCTGAAATGATAGCGTTGGTTGGCCTCATGATCTTCCACGAACAGCCACAGGCTGTCCGCATCCAGCAGAGGTAACAGTCCTTTCAGTGCCTGATGCAGCTGCTGAGGCTGTCGCACCTGCATCAGTTGCTCGGTCCAGCGAGCCAGTCCATTCCAGCGCATATCCCCTCCCTGAATCCAGTATGACCTTCGGCCAGGGCCGGGTTGTTGATTCAGATCAGGGTGTTAACGAACTGTTGCCCGGGTTGATTCGCGGTCAGAACGCAGGTTGAGCTGAGGCCGGGTCGCTCAGTGACAAAAAAGGGCGCCTTCAGGCGCCCTTTTTCCGGTGTGGCGGCTTAACGCGCCAACAAGTGGTTCAGTGCTCCGGTGATGGCGGCAATCTGGGCCAGATTGCACTGCTCAGGGCTGGCCTTCGGACTGTCCGGGTAGACCTCAGTGGTGGTGACGTAGGGCGCATCGGTCATCCCGCCACAGAGGAACAGTGACTTCTTGGGATAATGAATCACGCCATCCTGCTCGACCCTGGCGCCAATGATCTGGCCATTTTCATCCGGCGGCGCAATGTGGGTGACCTGGCGCACCGCATCGATGATCGCCTTCTGAAACGCCGGGGTAGCCCGCTCACTGTCGTCGACGGTGTAGAAACCGTCGGGAATGCCCTCTTTGTTCACGTCGAAGGGCTTTCCATCCCGCGCCGCCAGGGCGGGGCGGAACTCGGTTTTGTCACTGTCGGTGGTTTCGTGCAGATCGAGGTGCGCCAGGAAAGGGCACTCGAGATCGGCCACAAACGCCATGGCTGCGGCCGCTTCCGGAGAGGGACTGTTGGCACGGAAAGAGCGGTTGGGATCCACGCAGAGGGGATTCCAGCGGTTGATCACCTCGTAACCCCAGGGGCTGATGCAGGGCAGTACCACGATGTCGAACTGGCCGGCGTACTGTTCAGCGGTGGTGTCGAGAAACGCCAGAGCGCCCTGTACACCGCTGGTCTCATAGCCGTGTACGCCACCGGTGATCAGCACCTTCGGGCGCGACTGACGCCAGTCGCGGGTCTTGATGGCGAACAGTGGGAAACGGGCGCCGTCGTAGGGGAGGGTGCCGTACTGTTCCACGTCAAAGCGGTCACGCAGGGCGTCAATCTTGCTTACCACCTCGTGCTGATAGCTGCGCTGGACGGAGATGCTGGCCAGCCATTGGGCTTTTTCGTGTTCGCCCCAGGGCGTGCCCGGGGTACCAATAGGGTAGAAAGGGGTCATTCTGCGATGAGCTCCTCAGAGTGGGGGGAGCTTGAGAGTAGCGCCCTTGCCGGTTGCAGGCAACGGGCGCCAACGTGCCAGGCGTTACTGTGAGCGGGTGGTGTTCCAGAGCAACGTCACCCCGGCGCCGGTAAACAGGCTTCCGGTGGTGCGGTTAAAGCGCTGGCGATTTCGCGGATGGGCAAACCACGGGGTGATGCGGGTGCCCAGCAGGCAGTAGAGGAACATGACGGTGGAGTCGATGACGATCCAGCTCAGTGCCAGGGTCAGGATCTGAGGCACGAAGGGCTGGTCCACCTGAATAAAGGTGGGAAACAGAGCGGCGAAAAACAGCAGGTCCTTGGGATTGCTGATGCCGACCAGAAAGCCGGTTCGCATCAGTGTGAGTGGCTGGGCGCTGTCGATGTGGGTTGCCTGGGTTTCAATCGCCGCGTCGCTGCTCTGTCGCCAGGCGCTGATGCCGAGGTAGATCAGGTACGCCGCCCCCACCACCTTGAGCAGCAAAAAGGCTCGGGTTGAACTGGCCAGGATGGCGCCCAGTCCCAGCGACGACGCCGTCATTAATGCCAGGGAGGCGAACGTGCCACCGAGGATGGTCCAGAGTGAGCGCACCTGGCCGTGGGCGGCGCCGTGAGACACGCACAGCAGGGCAAAAGGCCCGGGAAACAGGATCAGCATGCTGATCACACCGACGTAGGCCAGCCAGATCTCCAGAGTCATGGCGGGGGGATCTCATAGTGATTGTGGATTGGCGGCAGAGTAAATCCCGAAGGCAGAATTAACAAGCGAAAAATGTGGGTAAATATTCACTTTTGTTGCGATGGTCACCCACATCATCTCGCCATACATTATGGAGCTATTGGTCCATAACGCATGGCTCAAGCGTCCATGTTTTGTCACTGACGGCATTGTTAAGATGCGCTCCACTTGCTGGGCGGATTGCGATTTTGCGGTCCGAGCCCAGTTCCCCGTTTGTGCTGTAGGAGCTTTTGCCGTGACCACTGATACCAAAGCGATTCAATCCCAGATCCTGGACGCCTTCCAATTCCGTCACGCCACCAAGGTGTTTAATCCGGATCGCAAAATCAGCGATGACCAGTTCAACACCATTCTGGAAGCGGCCCGCCTGTCCCCCAGCTCCTTTGGTTTCGAACCCTGGCAGATTCTGGTGGTGCAGTCTCCCGAGAAGCGTGAGCTGTTTCGTGAGTTCACCTGGGGCGCCAATGGGGCGTTTAACGGCACCGCCGGTCAGTTGGGCACCGCCAGCCACTTTCTGATTTTCCTGGCTCATACCGATGCCACCATGAAGCACAACTCTGAGTACCAGCAGCGCTTTATGAAAGAGGTGAAGCAACTGCCGGATGAGGTGATTGGCTTTATCAATCAGGCGTTCCAGAAGTTCCAGGAGCACGACTTTGGCATCGAGGGTCAACGTCAGATCACCGACTGGTCCGCCAAGCAGGCGTACATCGCCATGGGCAACGTGATGTCCGTAGCCGCGATGATGGGCATCGATTCCTGCCCGATCGAAGGGTTTGAAATGGACAAAACCAGCGCGGTACTGGAGCAGCACTTCGGCATCGATCCGACACAGTACCAGCCAGCCGTGATGGTGGCACTGGGTTACCGCGCTGACGAGCCGCAGTTCCCGAAAACCCGCCGCAGCATGGAGCAGGTAGTGTCCTACTTCTGATGGCTGACCAATAAAAAAGCGCGCCCGATGGCGCGCTTTTTTGTGTCTTTCGGATACCGCCGACGGGCGTCGTTATCCTTCGTCGTAGGGGGTCGCCAGAGTCGCTTCCAGGGTGTAACCGGCGGAAAACTCCTCCACCGAGAAGCTGGTGGTGTTCAGCTTGCCGGTGACCCAGATGGCATCCCAGATGATGTCCAGCGGGATCCCTTCCTCGTACTTCACGTACACCAACTGGTTGGTCGGCGGCGGTGGCACGTGAATGCAAGCGCCAAAGTAGGGCACCAGCAGGAACTCGGTCACTTTGGTTTCGTCCCCTTCCAGCGGCACGATAAAACCGGGCAGGCGAATGGTCTGGCCGTTCAGTTCCGGCACCACGGGGCCGGTGGACTGGACCCAGGGATCGGCGCCGCCCATCAGTTCCTCTTCCGGGCCGAAGGGCACGCCGCCGTGCGGGTTGGCCGGCATCAGTGGCTGGTTGCGTTCGCTTTCCGGACGCAGGTCATCCCACTCCAGCACCCGGACCTCCGCCAGGGCCTGTGTGGACAGCATCAGGCTCAAAGCCAGGATAACGATGTTTTTCATTCCTTCCTCACAATCGTTGGGTCAGGCCGTCGGCCAGGGTATGTCGATAGGCGCGCCAGGCCGGGATAAGTCCCGCGGCCGAGCCGGCCACCTGCACCGCCAGCATCATCCACAGTATGGTACCGGATGGCAGGTCCAGACTCAGCACCAAACCGTACTGGGCCAGGGCCAGAGGCGCAATAGCCAGAATCACCAGTTGTGCCAGCAGATAACCCAGCAGGGTACCGACCAGCGCCAGCAGCGCCGCTTCCGCCCACAACAGCAAAAAGATGTGCCGGGGGCCAGCCCCCATTGCCCGCAGGATCGCCATCTCCCGGCGGCGTTCATTCAGGCTGGCGAGCAGCGTGGTCAGCATGCCGGTGAGGCCAACCGCCACAACGAACGCCGCGACAATGGCCAACGCCTTCTCGGCCTGACTCAGCAGGGTCCACAGCTCCGCCAGCGCCATGCCGGGCAGGACGGCTGACAGCGGCTCACCCCGGTAGGTGTTGATCGCCCGTTGCACCCCCAGCAGCTGGAACTTGCTCTCCAGTCCCACCAGAAACGCGGTGATGGTGTTGGGGGTCAGGTCCATCTGTTTCACCTGGTCCACTTCCACCCCGTGGGTGCGAACCCCGCCCTGCCAGCCCACGTGAATCGCTTCGATGGCTTGCAGCGACACGTGCAGCGTGCGGTCCACCGGGGTGCCGGTGGGGGCGAGAATGCCGACCACGGTAAAGGGCATATCGTCGTGCAGCGAGAAACTGGTGGAGCCGCCCGCGCCATGCGCCAGAGCCAGTTTGTCCCCCAACTGGTAGCCCAGCTTCTGAGCCACCTCGGCACCAAGGACCACTTCAAACAGCTGGTCGAAGGGCTCGCCCTGAGCCAGGGTCAGGGCCTGTTTCTGGCCGAAACGGTAGTGTTCAAAGTAGGCGTCGGTGGTGCCCAGCACCCGGTAGCCACGGTGGGAGTCGCCCAGCGACAGCGGGATGGTCCAGGCGATGCCACGGGTGTTGGCCAGACGCTCGTAAGTGTCCCAGCCGATGTTGTTGGTGGCGTTGCCCAGCCGGAAAACCGAGTACAACAGCAAGTTGATGTTGCCACTTCGCGCCCCCACCACCAGATCGGTCCCGGAAATGGTGTTGGCAAAGCTTTGTTTGGCCTGGCTGCGTACCAGTTCGACACCGATAAACAGCGCCACGGCGACGGCGATCACCGTCAGGGTGAGCAGCACGCTGGTGAGACGGTTGCGCAGGCTTTGCAGCATCAGGGTCAGCATGGCCGCACCTCCGTCCCGTCATCGTGGACGTGAAGCTGGTACTGGGTGTCGACGCATTCGGCCAGCGCCGGGTCGTGACTGACCAGCAACAAACTGGAGCCCGCCACCTGACATTGCGCGGTGAGCAGCGCCATAAAGCGGTCACGGCTGTCCGGGTCCAGCGCCGAGGTGGGTTCATCCGCCAGGATCAGTGCCGGGGCGCCCAACAGAGCGCGGGCCACGGCAACCCGTTGCTGCTGGCCCACGGAGAGTTCAGTGACGGAACGACTGAGCACCGACTGCGGCAGCTCCATGGCGTCCATCAGGCGGCGCACTTCCGCTTCGGCGTCGGTGACCCGACGTCGGCGCTCCGGCGCGAACTTGAGGGGCAGCACGATGTTGTCGTGCACGCTCAGGTAGGGCAGCAGGTTGAACTGCTGAAATACGATGCCCATCGCTTCTGCCCGCAGCCGATCCCGTTTCCCCGCGCTGAGTTGGGTCAGTTCGGTGCCGGTCAGCGTCAGGCTGCCCTGATCGGGCTTGAGTACGCCGGCGATCAGGTTTAACAGGGTGGACTTACCACTGCCGGACACGCCGCGCAGCATGGCCCGCTCGCCGGCGGCCAGTGCCAGCCTGGGCAGGGTTAACCGCCGGCCCGTCCCGGGCCAGCGGTAACTTAAATCATGTATCTCGAGTTGGTGCATCCGTTTACCACTGTGCTGATGGGGCTGAGGGGGTCAGTTCCGCGCCACCACTGCCGGCTTCACTCAGGCGTTGCAGGGTGAGGCGATGGAGCTCCGGGTAGTGCTTGAACAGGGGGGCGTTCAGGCCGGTCACCGTGTCTTCACACTGCCAGAACCACTGCGCTTCCAGCTCCATATGGCCGGAGGCGCCCGGGTCGTCCAGCCCGGCGGGCGGGGTGATGTTGACGCTGGTGGGCTGACAGTCACCGGACAGTTCAAAGAAACGATGGCCGGCGGTCAGCTGACCCAGTACACGTTGGATCAGGGCTTTCTCTTCGTCATTCTGCGGTGCCCGCTCAAAGCCCCACAGGCTGTCTGTCGGCAGGGTGAGCCCCACCATCACGTCCTGACCTTCCTGGATCAGGGTCAGTTCACCTTCACCATGGACATGGGCACCGTGGCCGCCACCATGCTGGTGGTCGTGGTCGTGGTCGTGGTCGTGGTCGTGGTCGTGGTCGTGGTCGTGGTCGTGGTCGTGGTCGTGGTCGTGGTCATGACCGGAGTGGTCGCTGTCGTGGTCATGGCTCTGATGCTCTGTCACGGCGGTACCGGAATCGGCGGCCATATGGTCATGATTGTGGTCACCGTGATCGTCGTGGCGATGGCAGGCGGACAGGGCAAGGGCGGCAGCGATGGCGGCAGCGGTCAGGGTAATGGGTTTCACGATTCTCTCCTGGATGATAACGGCTAAACAGTTCGGGTAAGCAGCGTTAACTCAGAGAGGGGGGATCACGATTGCCATATACGGCCGGGGGCGTTGTGGGGGCGGTGGTCAGTGGCAACAGGCCGGTGGCGACGGGGGCCACATTCACCGCCATCATCGCTTCAGTGCCCGGCAGGACATGAAGCCAATGGTCAATCAGCTGGCCCTGAGCACAAAGGGCGCTGCCATCCTGGTGATGCAGCGCCTCGGCCAGGGCATGACTGGCAAGCAGGGACAGACAGAGCGTCCATCCCAGCAACAGCGTGGCGACAAGGCGCCGGGCGCTGAACTTAGCCAAGCAGGTCCAGTACCACCTGGTGGTGGTCCTTGGTTTTAAACTTGTTGATGAACTGCTCTACGGTGCCATCCGGGCCGATCAGGAAGCTGAGGCGGTGGATGCCGTCGTACTCGCGGCCCATAAACTTCTTCAGGCCCCAGACACCGAAAGCGTCGGCCACCGCGTGATCCTCATCGGAGAGCAGGGTGAAGTTCAGCTCATCCCGCTCGACGAACTTGGTCAGGCGTTTTACCGGGTCGGGGCTGATGCCCAGCACCACCACGTCTTTGGCGTCCAGCTCCGCTTTAATGTCGCGCAGCTTTTGAGCCTGTACGGTGCATCCCGGCGTCATCGCTTTGGGGTAGAAGTACACCAGAACCCGCTTGCCGGCGAAATCGCTCAGGGATACGTCGTTGTCGTTCTGGTCTTTCAGAGTGAATTGGGGGGCCTTGTCACCGGCCTGAAGCGGCTGCATGGTCTCTCCTTATTGGGGTATCAGTCCGTGTGCGCGCCTTCCATACGGCGGAAGCGGCAGCTGAGATTCAATTCGTTGGCCAGGTCACTGAGGTTGGCTTCCAGCGCATCCAGATCCACCCGGACGGTGGCGTTGATGCGCACTTCAACCTGCTGCAGGCCGGAGCCATCGTCGCCTTTGCGGGCGGTGGAGCTGAATCCCGCCAGATCCAGCTCTCGGTCAGCCAGGAACTGGGTGATCTGCTTCATGGTACCGCGGCGGTCCTGCCCCTCGAACTCCACCACCAGACGTGAGGTAAAGTCCACGGGGGTGTGCTCCGAGGTACGCTTGCAGATGGTCAGCAGTTCCCACTGGGCGGCGTGTACCGGCAACTCACTCTCAAGGCGGGCAATGGAAGCGTAGCTGCCACCCACCAACATGATGAGAGAAAATTCGTTGCCGAAAATGGCAACGCGGCTGTCGATGATGTCGCAGTCACAGGTGGCCGTCAGCTTGGCCAGCTTATTGACGATGCCGGGACGGTCTGTGCCCATGGCGGTAACAGCCAGATACTGGGTCATGTTCGGTCCTATCTTGGTCGGGGCGACCGCAAAGGCGGAAAAATGAAGGCCCCGGAGTCCTTATGGTCGCGGCCATGCTAGCACAAAGGGTTTCGCCGGTCGCTCCCTTGTCTTCAAGTAGGCGCAACAGTACCATAGCTTGCTCTGTAACGTGGGGAATAGACGGATGTTTCGCGGAAGTATCGTCGCACTGGTGACGCCAATGAACCAGGATGGCTCGGTGGATTTTGCCGCCTTGAGCACACTTGTGGAATTTCACATTGAAAACGGGACCGACGCCATTGTCGCGGTTGGGACCACTGGCGAGTCCGCGACCCTGAGCGTGCCTGAGCACGTGTCCGTGGTCAAAGCGGTGGTGGAGCAGGTTGGCGGACGTGTACCGGTGATCGCGGGTGCCGGTGCCAACAGCACCGCAGAAGCCATTGCCCTGACCAAAGCCTGTGATGAAGTGGGCGTGGATGGCATGCTCAGCGTCACTCCCTATTACAACAAGCCGACTCAGGCGGGTCTGGTGGCGCACTTTACCGCCATTGCTGCGGCCACCGACAAGCCGGTGATTCTCTACAACGTACCGGGACGCACTTGCTGCGATCTGAAACCGGAAGCCGTTGCGGAACTTAGCCGGGTGAAAAACATCGTAGGGATTAAGGAGGCCACCGGCGACCTGTCCCGAGTGACCCCCCTGCGCCAGCTGTGCGGCGATGACTTTCTGCTGCTGACCGGTGATGACCCGACCGCCATGGCCTTTATGCTGGCCGGTGGTGATGGCGTTATCTCGGTCACCAACAACGTCCGCCCTGCTGAATTTAAAGCCCTGTGCGATGCGGCTCTGGCGGGTGACATTGCCACCGCCCGCGCGCTGGACGCGCAGCTGTACCCACTGTACAGCGCCCTCTTTATTGAGGCGAACCCCATCCCGGTTAAGTGGGCGATGGAAGCCATCGGAGTGACCGAACGCACTGTGATGCGCTTGCCCCTGACCGAGCTCACCGAGCAAGGAAAAGAAAAAGTGCGCGAGGCCCTGGCTGCCTCCGAGCCTGTTTGAGGGAAAGGAATGAAATACAATCGCTTAGCCATCGCCGCATTGGCGCCGGTTTTGGTTCTGGTGGGGTGCTCAACCCCGCTGGAGCGACGTCAGGCCAGCGGTGGCTTTGAGTATCTGGAACAGCCGGAGCCCACCCCGCTGGTGGTGCCTCAGGGCCTGGATGCCCCCCGTGCCAGCACCGAGTTTAATATTCCCACCCTGGGAGAGCAGGTGGACCGTGAAGTGCTGGGTCCGCGTCTGGACGTACGTCCGCCGCTTCAGGTGCTGCCTCTGGCCCCTGGCACCCGTCTTCAGGACGGCGTGGACAGCGTGACTGTGCTGGTGGAGAGCAACCAGGACGACATCGACCTGGCCAACGAAATCCATGAAACCCTGCTGAAGTTCCTGGGAGACCGCGCCATCGGTGTGGCTCAGGACACCAACGGCGTGATCGTCACCGACTGGATCGAAAACGAGGAAGTGATCGGCAAGTCCTGGTTCCGCGACAAGGTGTATCAGATCCGTCAGCGCTATGAGTTCGACACCGTGGTAAAAGATCACGGTCGCTCCGGCTCCATCACCATTGAGCTGGTGGACCATGAAGAGGGCCTGGATGGCATTGATGAAAGCATTGTGCTGACCGATGCGGACCGCCGTCGCTACGCCATCGACATGCTCAACAGCGCCATCTCCTACATGAGCTTTGAACGTAAGCAACGTCAGGCCACTCAGGAGTTGCTGAACGGCCGTGGCATCAGTACCGAGCTGGGTCTGGATCTGGATGAAAACACCGCATTCATCGCGGACGCCAATTTCGATCAGGTCTGGAGCCGGATGGGTAAAGTGCTGCCGCTGCTTGGCTTCGAAGTGCGGGATCTGGACCAGCAACTGGCCACCTACTTTGTCGACTATGAGCCGGACGGTGGTTTCTGGGCTTCCCTGTGGGGCGACAACGATGAGCTGCCGCTGGAAGAAGGCCCGTACCAGATCCGTCTGGAGCGGATGGGTCAGCGCACCGCCATCACCTTCCTCGACAACGAGGCTCAGCCTCTGCCCGGCGAGACCATCACCGAGATGTACAACCGATTCTCTGAGCTGATGCGCAAAGAAGCGAAAGATCTGCAGTAACCCTTAGCGGTTTCTGAGTGCGAAAAGGCGGCCTTCGGGCTGCCTTTTTTGGTTCCGGGGCAGGGCGAATGTTGCGGGCATGTGTCGCATCCGTGCTGCGAATGATCTTAGTTGTATTCAGAAATGGCTGGCTGGCACTTCTTTACGTTCGTTGACGAGGGCTTGGGTTACCATGCCGGCACGAAATTGGAGATCCGCCCCGATGTTGAAAAAGTTATTCCTCCCCGCTGTTCTGGTTGCCGCTGCCGGCGCCGCCTACCTGACCCTGTCCCCCGGAGCTGCAGAGCCGGGCAAAAAGCCGGGTGCCCGCCCGGTTGAAGTGGAAACCGGGATCGTTGCCGCGCTGGAGCTGCCCCAGCATCTGGCGCTGGTGGCAAACCTGGAGGCCTGGCAGGCCGTCACCATTGCCCCGGAGGTTTCCGGCCGCCTGGTGCGCCTGATGGTGGACAGCGGCGACGTGGTGGAGCGCGGGCAAGTATTGGCCCGCCTGGATGACCTGCAACAGGTGGCCCAGCGCGATGAAGCCAAAGCGTATCTGGCGGAAGCCAAACGATTGCTGGCAGAGCGGGTGCGACTGGCGGACAAAGGGGCCATTTCAGCGTCAGAGCTGGCGGCGCAGGAAGCGGAGGTGGCGATGGCAACCGCACGTCTGAACAGTGCCGAAGCTGAGCTGTCCAAGCGCACCCTGCGGGCCCCCTTTGATGGTGTTGTGGGCCTGGTGAGCCACGCCCCCGGTGCCCAGGTGGTCAGCGGTGAAGCGTTGATGACTCTGGATGAACTGGACCGCCTGCGCCTCGACCTGGCAGTGCCGCAGCGTTATCTGGCGGCGTTGCAGTCCGGACAGCAGGTGACCGCGCGCATTGATGCCTACCCCAACGTCGGTTTTGACGGCACTTTGGTGGCGCTCGACAGCCGGGTGAACGCCAACGATATGACCGTGGCGGCCCGTTTTGCTTTTGACAATGCCGATGGCCAACTGAAGCCGGGGATGCTCAGCCGCATCGACTTTGCTCTGCCCACCGAGGTGCGTCCGGTCGTGCCGGTGCAGGCGATGGAGTATTCCGGGTCCGACCGCTACGTCTACACCGTGGATGAGGACAATGTGGCTCATCGGGTTTTGATCGAGCCGGGTGTCCGTCAGGGCAACACCGTGGCGGTGGAGTCCGGTCTTGAGGTGGGCACGCGCATCGTGGTGAAAGGCCTGGTCAGCATCAAAGACGGCAGCACCGTGCATGAAGTGAGCACGGAAACGGCCAGCAATAACGGCGCCGGTAACGAGGTTGCACGCTGATGCTGTTGTCCGATCTCTCCATCAAACGGCCAGTGATGGCCATCGTATTGTCACTGCTGCTGACCCTGTTTGGTCTGGTGGCCTTCAGCCAGTTGTCGGTGCGGGAGCTGCCGGACGTTGACGTACCGGTGGTCTCGGTGTCTGTCAGCTATGAAGGGGCCTCGGCGGCGGTGATGGAAGACCAGATCACCAAGCCCATTGAGGACCAGCTTTCCGGGATCTCCGGCATTGATACCATTGAGTCCACCAGCCGCAACGGCTCCAGCCAGATCACCGTCAACTTCGAGCTGGACTGGGACATCATGGAGGGCCTCTCCGACGTGCGTGATGCGGTGGCCCGGGCGCAGCGCAGCCTGCCCGAAGACGCGGACGATCCGATGGTGCTCAAATCCAACGTCAGCGGTGATGCGGTGGTGCGTCTCTCCCTGCGCAGCAGTGAGATGGATCGCATCGAGCTGACCGACTACGCCGAGCGGGTGCTGGTGGACCGATTGTCGCTGGTGAACGGCGTCAGCCAGGTCAGCCTCTACGGCGATCTGGAACGGGTGGTTTACCTGGAGCTGGATCCCAGCGCCATGGCGGGACGGGGCATCTCCGTTGCCATGGTGGAGAGTGCCCTGAACAACCAGAACCTGGAGCTGCCTGCCGGCCAGCTGCGTAACCGCGATCAGGTGATGTCGGTGCGTCTTGAGCGTGTGCTGAAGACGGTGGAAGACTTCAGTCGGGTGGTGGTGCGTTATGACGATGAGGGCAGCCCGATCTACCTGTCCGACATCGCCCGCATCTACGACGGCGCCAAAACCGAAAACAGCACCTTTAAGAGTAATGGCCTGAACGCCCTGGGCTTCGCCATTGCGGCGCAGTCTGACGCCAACCCCATCAATGTGGCCAAAGGGGTGCGGAAACTGCTGGAGCAGATGCAGCCGCAACTGCCGGCGGGGATGGAGCTGGAAGTGGCGTACGACGCCACCATCTTTATTGAACGCTCCATCAACGAGGTGTATCAGACCCTGTTTGTCACTGCCGGACTGGTGGTGGCGGTGCTTTACCTGTTCCTGGGGCAGGCCCGTGCAACACTGATCCCCGCCGTAACCGTCCCGGTGTCTCTAATTGCGGCCTTTATGGTGGCGCAGTTTGCCGGATTCTCTCTGAACATCCTGACCCTGATGGCGCTGATCCTGGCCATTGGTCTGGTGGTGGACGACGCCATTGTGGTGGTGGAGAACATCTTTAAGCACCTGGAGCGGGGCAGTTCACCACTGGTGGCCGCTTACCAGGGCACACGGGAAGTGGGTTTCGCGGTGATCGCCACCACCGCCGTGCTGGTGATGATCTTCCTGCCCATCGCCTTTGCCGGCGGCATGGTCGGCAAGTTCTTTACTGAGTTTGCGGTAACCCTGGCGGTGGCGGTGATCTTCTCCTCCCTGATCGCCCTGACGCTGACCCCGGTGATGGGCGCCAGCCTGCTGAAAGCCAACGTGAAGCCCAACCGTTTTAATGCCTGGGTCAATCACTGGTTCGGTCGGATGGAAGCGGGTTACCAACGCAGCCTGGAACGGTCGCTGAAGTTCAAGTGGGGCGGTCCGGCCATCATTGTGGTGGCGTTGGCGGCGGTGGCGCTGTTGTTCCCCCGCATCAATACCGAGTTCACACCGGCGGAGGACCGTGGCGTGCTGTTCGTGTACGTCAAAGGGGCCGAGGGTACCGCCTACGACCGGATGGTGAAAAACATGGAAGCGGTGGAAGCCCGACTGCTGCCGCTGATGTCCGAAGATGGCCCGTTGCAGGCCATGAATCTGTCGACTCCCGCATTCGGTAACCGGGGCGATCAGACCGGCTTTTTCGTGTTGCTGCTGAAGGACTGGGCCGTGCGGGAACAGCACAGCAGTGAGATCCTGACCCAGCTTCGCAAAGACCTCAGTGGCATCCCGGACGTTCGGGTGTTCCCGATGGGCCCGGGCTTTGGTGGCGGCAGCTCCGAGCCGGTGCAGTTTGTGCTGGGTGGGGCCGATTACGATGAACTGGACCGCTGGGCCCACGCCATCATAGAAGCGACAGCAGCGCGTTCGGAAGTGCGCGATCTGGACACCGATTTCTCCCAGACCACGCCGGAGCTGCTGGCCCGGGTTGATCTGGAAGCGGCGGCCCGGGTGGGGATCAGTCCACGCGACATCGCCCGCACTCTGGAAGCCGTGCTGGGTGGCATCAGCCGAACCACCTTTGTCGACCGGGGCGAAGAGTACGACGTCTATCTGCGCGGCAACATTGACCGCTTTGATGACGCCTCCAAGCTGTCCGGTATCTACATGACCACCCCAAGCGGTGAACGCATCACCATGGCCAGTCTGGTGAGTTTTGAGGAGATTGGCTCTGCCAGCAGCCTGAGGCGTTACCAGCGCACCAAGTCGGTGACCATTCAGGGCTACGTGGGTGAGGGGCACACCCTGGGCGAGGCGCTGACGCTGCTGGAGCAGACGGCGTTCGAGATGCTGCCGCCGGACATCACCATCGACTACAAGGGCGAGTCCAAGGACTACAAAGAAAACCAGGCCGACACCTTCCTGGTGTTTGCTCTGGCGCTGATGGTGGCTTACCTGGTGCTGGCGGCGCAGTTTGAAAGCTTTATCAACCCGCTGGTGATCATGCTGACCGTGCCTATGGGCATCGTGGGTGCGCTGTTGGGCCTGCTGCTGACCGGCGAAAGCCTCAACCTGTACAGTCAGGTGGGGATGATCATGCTAATCGGGATGGTGACCAAAAACGGCATCCTGATCGTGGAGTTTGCCAACCAGCTGCGGGACAAAGGCGTGGCCTTCGAGCAGGCGGTGGTGGAGGGAGCGAGCGCCCGACTGCGTCCCATCCTGATGACCGCGTTCACCACCCTGTTTGGTGCGGTGCCTCTGCTGATGGCCACGGGTGCCGGCGCGGAGAGTCGTTACGCCATCGGTGTGGTGATCTTCTTCGGCATGGCACTGGCCACAGTGATCACCCTCTATCTGGTGCCGATGATGTATCGACTGATGGCCCGCAGCACCCACTCGCCGGAACACCGGACCCACGAGCTGGAACAGGCGCTGGCCGCCGCAGGCGAGCGTCGCTGAGGGTTTCTGCCGCGCGTTTAAACCAGCAAAATGGCCGGGAATTTCCCGGCCATTTTTTGTTGTCAGTTTTAAACCACCTTTTATGGAGGTCGTGTTCCGTTGCTCGTGGTTTTGCCTGAAGAGCGCTGCCAAGAGGTGGATTGAAAATCGGTGTCCAAGAATGATGATGGTATGCACTCAACTGCCACGGCGAGAGCCGTCCACGTGCGCCGACTCGCAGCGCCGAGCGGGAAGGACTGGGAATGAGGCCGAGGGCCAGGGAAGGCCCGAGCGGCCAGCCGAGCCTGGGTGAACGCCGATAGGCGTGAACGCGAAGCCATGGATGGCGTAGCCGGGCTTTTGGAAAGGGCATGGAAAGCCCTTTTCACAAAGCGAGTCTGGCCGGTGCCGAAATGGGAAGGAGTGGGAGCGAGGGGCTTTCGCTGCGCCGGAGGCAAAGGGGAGTCCAGAGGGGCGAAGCCCTTCTGGCGGCCGCCGGGCCGTCCCGGCAAAGGAGGTGAGTGGAGCACTATCCGTTCATGCCTTTGGCAAGCCCGAGAACCAAGCAGCCCCCTTAAAGGGGGCCGAGTAAAAGCCACCTGCTTTGCAGGTGGTTTTTTGCGCGTTTCATCACTCGCCATGGCGCCATTTTGGGCGTAGACTTGCCGCCCCCTATTTCCCCCTGTTGAGACCTTTGATGATCCAGCGCCTTATGGCCTGGGGCCCGGTGATCCTGCTGGCCCTCAGCGCGTTTGTGTTCAACACCTCCGAATTTGTGCCCGTTGGCCTGCTGGCCGCGCTGGGCGAAAGCTTCGGTATGAGTGCCGTGGCCATTGGCCCGATGCTGACCGTGTACGCCGCGGTGGTGGCGTTGGCCTCATTGCCGGCAGTATTGCTGTTTGCCCGATTTGAACGCAGCACATTGCTGCTGGGTTTGATGGCGCTGTTTGTGCTCAGCCACGGGGTGACCGCCTGGGCACCAAGCTACCCGATCCTGCTGGCGGGTCGCATCGGCATTGCCCTGTCTCACGCGCTGTTCTGGGCAATTACGCCTGCCATGGTGGTGCGACTGGCCCCGCAAGGGCAGGGGGCCAAAGCGTTGGGGCTGCTGGCCACCGGTACGGTGCTGGCGCTGGTGCTTGGCATTCCGCTGGGGCGCATCGTTGGCCACCTGCTCGGCTGGCGCATCACCTTTGCGCTGATCGGCCTGATGACGCTGGTCCTGATGCTGGGCTTGTGGCGCGGCCTGCCGAAGCTTCCGGCGGAGAAAGGGGGCAGTTGGCGCAGCCTGCCTGGCCTGCTTCGCAACCGGGCGCTGATGTGGCTCTACGGCCTCACTACGTTGCTGGTGACCGCTCACTTTGCGGTGTACACCTATCTGGAGCCCTTGCTTCAGCAACACTTTGGTTATGCCCCTGGCGTCACCACCCTGATGCTGCTGATCTTTGGCGGCTCAGGCCTGATTGGCAGCATGGTGTTTGGCCGCTATCAGGCCAACCACGCCCGTCGCATGCTGGCGCTCTCCGTGACCGTGGTGGGGCTGTCGGTGGCGGTGCTGCCGGTAGTGGGTGCTCACCTGTGGCTGTTGGCGCTGCTCTGCGTTATCTGGGGGGCGGCGATGATGCTGTTGGGTCTGTCTTTGCAATCCAAAGGGCTGAAGCTGGCGCCTGAGGCCACTGACGTGGCTATGGCGATCTATTCCGGGCTGTTTAACGTCGGCATTGGCGGCGGTGCATTGTTGGGCAGCGTCATGGCAGCCCGCATTGGCGTGGAGTACAACGGGCCGATGGGGGCGGGGCTGATCCTCATCGCCATGGTGCCATTACTGGGCTTGTTCCGGGCCCGGCGCATTGTGCCGATGAGCGAAGCGGCCCACCCCTGACCGCGATAAGACAACGCCTCCGACTGGAGGCGTTGTTGCATCAGGAAGCGGGCTTTTCGGCCGGCGGAGTCTCGACCCAGCCCAGCACATCCTTAATCACCGACCAGCGCGGTTTCTTTGGCTGGGCGTTCTGGCCCAGGATCCAATAGTTATAAAGCCGGTCCAGGTAGCCGGAAGATTTCTGCATATCCAGCCAGGAGTTGAGGAACAGCCGCAGCTCAATATTGCTTCGCGCCACGCCGTAGGCCACCGGGAAGGATTTGATCTCTTTTCGGTTATACAGCGTGGTGTATTCGGGATAGAGCATGGTCCAGGCTTTGCCCGCTTCCAGGCTGATCAGCAACCCATCCCAGCTGGCGCTTTCATCCTCGAAGAACTGCCGGTCAGACTCAATACGCTCAAAGGTGATATTGGGAAACGAGGCTTCGATAAAGGGGATGATGCTGTAATCCCCTACTGATGCCACTTTCAGCGGGCCGGCCTTGCGCACCAACTCATCGGTGGCGAACTCGTCGGCGCGATGGTCTTTCACCACAAAGGCGTAATGAAGCGTGAGCACCGGGTTGGTAAAGCCCACCAGCTGAATGCGACGGGTGGTCATCTGCAGGCCGGAGATCAGCACATCGAAGCGGCCACGGTTCAGGTCTTCCAGCACGGTGCCGGAAGAGAAGGGGATAAAGGCCAGGTCCACGGAAAGTTCGTCAGCCAGCCGGTTCATCATCTCCACATCCAGCCCCACCAGACGGTTGTCGGCATTGTAGAACGAGAAGGGCACCTGAAGCGGGTTGTAGCCCACCCGTAGGATGCCACTCTCCCGGATCTGGTCCAGGGTGCGTGGTGCAGAAGTCGGGGGCAGCACCCGGGGTTCAAAATTCAGTACCGATTCCGGCAGGGACTCGGCGGAGGTCATGTTGGCCACCACCTCATCCATGACGTAGTCGGTGTTGACCACCCGCTGCAGCAGCAGAGTGGTGCCCAGCAGAATGCCCCCCACCACCAGAGGCGTGGCACCCGCATAAAGCAGCAGACGACGGGTGCTGAGTTTGGCCTGCCCGGCGAGCATGGCGGTGCCCCCGACCGCCAGGATAAACAGGTTCATGGCTGCCAGCAGCGAGGTGAAGCGGCTGGTAAAGAGGCTGGAGACCATATAGAGCTGGAACAGGTCGGTAGGCAGTTGCAGGCTGTCCAGCAGCATGGGCACGGTCAGGTAGACGCTGCCGAACAGGCTGATAAGGCCATTGATGGCCATCGGCAGATAGGTGGCAAAGTCCAGTTCCGCGCCGGCAAACCAGGCGGCAAACAGCACAAAGACGATGGTGAGCAACTTGCCCAGATTGGGGAAACTGAACACCACGGGAATGATGACATTGGCGTAGTCGTCGGTATCGTCGTTGCCGATCTGGTACTTGTGGAACAGCGCCTTGGTGTGCTCAATCAGCAGCGGCAGCACGATAAAGATGTTGCCGGCGGCAAAGGCGGTGATCAGGGCATCCCGGGCGATGCCGGTGAGGTCGCGGTAGGAAAAGGGCGTGATGACGGCCACCAGAGCGGGCAGCAACCAGTAGGTGAGGATAACGGTCATCACCACATGGGCAGCGAAATAGACCTGCAGGCGCTGAAACTCCTCGATTTCCATGGTCCCGGCCGTGGCGGCGGTCATGGCGAAAATCCCCAGCGGCATCAGTTTAACGATGTAGCCGGTTACGCGGTTAAAGGCGTCCCCGAGCAGCTGCATCGGCTTGAGCAGGGCGGCTTTGTCCTCGATGCCAATCAGTGCCACCCCGGTGGCCACGCAGAACAACACAATGGCCGGAATGTAGCTGTTGGACATGGAGAAGAACGGGTTAGCGGGGATGTAGAGATCCAGCAGGCTGACGGGGGCCGGATCCTGAAGCACCGAGAGACTGAAAAAGTCTCCGGCCTGCCACTGCGGGAAGGTGAATTTGATCAGGTACATCAGCACCAGGCCGAAGCCCCAGATCACCAACATCAGTTTGCCCACGTTCAGGGCCAGACTGCGAGCCTGCTGATAGGAGAGGTTTCCCAGGCTCGAGATCAGCGACACCATGATGTACGGGATGATGGTCATCTGCAGGAGCTTGACGAAGGCATCACCGATCACCGACATCCAGGCCAGCATCTCGCCGAAAAACAGACCGGCGGCGATGCCGGCGGCAAAGGAGAGCAGCACCATGGTGGACATGCTCATCGGTTTCTTTTCCGGGGCGGGTTTCTCCAAAGTGGCGGACTGACTCATGCTGACGGGGGTTCCTGTTGGGCTGAAAAGGCGTCGATCGCCCGGCGGTAGCAAGCCAGGTACTGCTGGATCTTCTCTTCGGTACTGAATTGGGTTTCGGCGCGTTGGCGGCCGGCCTGGCCCAGTCGCTGCTGCAGACGGGGGTCAGCCAGGATTCGAACCAGCGCATCGGCCTGCGCCTCGTAGTCGTCCGGGGCGGTGAGATAGCCGGTTTCGCCGTGGCTGACCACTTCGGGAATGCCATCCACATTGCTGCTGACGGTGGGCACGCCGCAGGCCATCGCCTCCAGCAGCACCATACAGAAGGACTCGCGGTAACTGGGCTGCAGCACACAGCTGGCCAGCGGCAGATAGCGCTCCACCTGCTGCACCTGGCCGACAAACACCACCCGGTCTGCGATGCCCAGTCGATGGCACTCTCCCTGCAGGGATTCGATCTCCGGCCCGCTGCCCAGCAGCACCAGCCTGGCGTCCACCATCCGGCTGGCCAGCGCAAAGCTTTTGATCACCGCCTGGGTGTTTTTCACCGGCCGGAAGTTGGAGGCGTGCATCACGATGGGTTGATCGTCCCGGGCCAGACTCCGGCGCAGGGCCCGGTCAATGCGGGCCGGATGAAACACGCTGGCATCGATAAAGTTGTGGATCACCTCAATGGGGGTATCCAGCTGAAAGTGTTGCTGAATGTACTGGCGCTGAAACGCCGATACGGTGGTCACCGTGGTGCTGCGTCCGATGCTGAACTGGTTGAGGGGATACAGCGGCCTGTCCTGTCCCACCACCGTCACATCCGTGCCGTGGATGGTGGTGACCACCGGAAACGGCTTCAGGGTGATCTCTGAGGCCAGGTAAGCGCACAGCGAGTGGGGAATGGAGTAGTGAGCGTGGACCAGGTCCAGTTGGTATTGGTCCACCACTTCGACAATCTTGGCGGTCAGGGCAAAGGTGTACAGCGGGTCTTTAAACAGGGGGTAGTGGATCGCTTCCACCAGATGAAAATGCAGGCCCGTCTGTTGGCGACTGAGCTTAAAAGGCGGCTCACTGGAGATCACGTGAACCTCGTGGCCCGCCGCAGCCAGCCCATGCGCCAGCTCTGTCGCCACCAGTCCGGAACCACCCACACTGGGGTGGCAGAGAATCCCGATTTTCATCCCTGTTCTGCTCCTGACTGTTGGTCCATTCTCAAAGGTAGATAACAAACGGGAAGAGTGAGAAATTTTTAATTAATACAAGCCACTAAAGAGCGGTTCCTGGATCGGTTGATGTCAGTGTCGGCAGCGGGTGAACCGGAATTCTGGCGGCGACGTATACTTGCCTTATCGGGTCGGGATAACGCAATGTTTTAATTTTGTAAGGCCTTGTAAATTGTATTGTTCTGACATGTTGTCTCGGTACACTTGGAGCACACGCTGTGATGCAGAACAAGGGAATTATGAGAACAACAATCACCGCAGGAGTGGTGCTGGTCGCGGTGCTCGTTGCCGGTATCTGGTACAAGGAACAGGGCAAGAGCGAACAACGCGCTCAGGGCCGTCCAAACGCCACCCCCACCGTTATTGCCACCCCCGTCGCCAGTGAATCGGTGCGCTGGGAAGTCGAAGCCCTGGGTACGGTTCGTGCCCGCGAATCCGTTATTCTCACCGCCAAGGTCACTGAGAGCGTTCAGCAGGTCCATTTTGATGATGGCCAGTTGGTGGAAGCCGGACAGCTTCTGGTGACGCTCCGGGATGCCGAGCAGCAGGCCAAACTGCGCGCGGCGCAGGCCAACCTCACCGAACACCAGCGCGAGTTCAATCGCATTGAAGGGCTGGTGCGCAGTAAAACCATCGCCAGCAATGAGCTGGACAAGATCGTCACCGACATCGACATCGCCCGTGCTCAGTTGGCGCAGTATCAGGCCGAGCTGGACGCCCGGTATGTGCGTGCGCCGTTTGCCGGAGTGCTGGGCTTCCGCCAAATCAGTCCCGGTGCTCTGGTCACTCCGGGAACCGCCATCGCCACGCTGGATGACCTGGCGGTGGTCAAACTCGACTTCACCGTCCCCGAGCGCTTCCTGTCGCAGCTGACCCCCGGCAAAAGCGTCGAAGGGCTGGCGGCGGCGTTTCCGGGCGAGTCGTTTCAGGGCACTGTGGTCAGCGTCGACAGTCGCATCAACCCGGAGAGCCGCGCCGTAGTGGTTCGGGCCGAAGTGGATAATGAATCGCTGAAATTGCGCCCGGGCATGCTGATGACCCTGAAGCTGATTGCCGAAGAGCGACAGGGGCTGGTGGTACCGGAAGAGTCCATCATCCCGCTGCAGCGCGAGCAGTTTGTCTACGTGGTGAATCAGGACAACGTGGTGGAACAGCGCAAAGTGGTGCTGGGACTGCGCAGTCGCGGCTCGGTTGAGATTCTCGATGGTGTGATGGACGGTGAGCGCGTGATCACCCGCGGCATCCAGAAAGTGCGTCCCGGCCAGACCGTGGAAGTCCGGGCGGATGAGCGCTTTACCCATCTGGAGGCCAGCTGATGCTGTTGACTGACGTATCGGTCAAACGCCCGGTACTGGCTTCGGTGATCAGCCTGCTGCTGATCGCCTTTGGCCTGGTGGCGTTCGACAAACTGCCTCTGCGGGAATACCCCAATATTGACCCACCGGTGGTGGACATCAGCACCAGCTACCGCGGGGCTTCCGCCGCGGTGGTGGAAACCAAGATCACCCGCATTATTGAAGACCGTGTGGCCGGCGTAGAAGGGATCCGCAACATCTCCTCCACCAGCCGTGATGGTCGCTCCTCCGTGACGCTCGAATTTAACGTGGGCCGCGATATCGATGCGGCAGCCAACGACGTGCGCGACCGCATCTCCCGGGTGCTGGACAACCTGCCCGAGGAAGCGGACCCGCCGGAGGTGCAGAAGGCATCCGGCAGCTCGGAAGTGATCATGTGGCTGAACCTGGTGTCCGATCGCATGGACACCCTGCAGCTGACCGATTACGCCCGCCGCTATCTGGTGGACCGTTTCAGCGTTATCGATGGCGTGGCCAATGTCCGCGTCGGGGGCGGCAAGGTTTACGCCGTGCGGGTCTGGGTCGATCGCCAGAAGCTGGCCTCCCGCGGCCTCACCGTCACTGACATTGAGGACGCACTGCGAGCGGACAACGTGGAACTGCCGGCCGGCTCCATCGAATCGGAAAGCCGACTGTTCTCCGTTCGGGTGCAGCGCAGCTTTATCCATCCGGATGATTTCGCCCGGCTGGTGATCGGCACCGGCCCGGATGGCCACCTGATCCGCCTTTCTGAAGTGGCGGAGGTGGCACTGGATACCGAAGAGGAGCGGATCGCCTTCCGGGGCAACAAGCAGGACATGATTGGCCTGGGGGTGACCCGCCAGTCCACCGCCAACACGCTGGATGTGGCCCGTCAGGTTCATAAGCTGGTGGATGAGCTGAATCAGAACCTGCCTGCGGGCATGGCGATCAAACGTTCCTACGACTCCTCCGTGTTCATTCAGGCCTCCATTGATGAGGTGTACCGTACCCTGATGATCGCCATGGCGCTGGTGGTGGTGGTGATCTACCTGTTCCTGGGCAGCATGCGGGCCATGCTGATCCCGGCGGTCACGGTGCCGGTGTCCCTGATCGGTACCTTTATCGTGCTCTATGCGCTGGGCTTCTCCATCAACCTGCTGACCCTGCTGGCGTTGATCCTGGCCATTGGCATGGTGGTGGACGACGCCATTGTGATGCTGGAAAACATCCACAGTCGCATTGAGCAGGGCGAGCCGCCACTGAAAGCCGCGTTCCTTGGCGCCCGTCAGGTGGGGTTCGCCATTGTGGCCACCACTGCGGTGCTGGTGGCGGTGTTCCTGCCCATCGGCTTCCTGGAAGGGGACCTGGGCAAACTGTTCCGGGAGTTCTCCATCGCCATGAGTGCGGCGGTGATCCTCTCCTCCATTGTGGCGCTGACCCTCAGTCCGATGATGGGCTCCAAACTGCTGCGTCCGGTGGAAAACGAGCCCTGGCTGGTGCGTCGTATCGATGCCGGTGTGGAGTGGCTCAAACGGGTGTACCGGGCGGCACTGGGGGCGTGGATTCAGCGTCCGATTCTGGTGGCCGTCATTCTGATTGGTGCTCTGGGCGGCAGTGGCTGGCTGTTCAGCAAGCTGCCGTCGGAGTTTGCGCCGAAAGAGGATCGGGGCTCAATGTTCCTCATCGTCAATGGTCCACAGGGCGCCACCTACGAGTTTATGAAGCCCTACATGGACGAGATTGAGCACCGTCTGATGCCGCTGGTGGAAGCGGGCGAGATCAAGCGTCTGTTGATTCGGGCACCCCGGGGCTTTGGCCGCACTGAAGACTTCTCCGGCGGCATGGCGATCATCGTGCTGGAGGATTGGGCTGACCGCCGCAGCGCCTTTGAGATCATCGGTGACATCCGTGGCCGCCTGTCAGATCTGTCCGGCGTGCGGGCGTTCCCGGTGATGCGTCAGGCCTTTGGCCGGGGCGTAGGCAAACCGGTGCAGTTTGTGATTGGTGGCGGCAGCTACGAAGAGCTGGCCCAGTGGCGGGACCTTATCCTGGCCGAAGCCGCCAATAACCCCGGTCTGGTCGGGATCGACCACGACTACAAAGAAACCAAACCGCAGCTGCGGGTGGTGATCGATCGTGAACGCGCCGGTGATCTGGGCGTCTCCATTCGCGCCATTGGTCGCACACTCGAATCGATGCTGGGCTCCCGTCTGGTGACCACGTTTGAGCAGCGCGGCGAAGAGTACGATGTGATCGTTGAAGGTCAGCGGGACCGGCAGAACACCGCCGCCGACCTGGCCAGCCTCTATGTGCGTTCCAGCCGGAGCGGGGAGCTGATCCCGCTGTCCAGTCTGGTCAGCGTGGAGGAGTACGCCGATGCGCCGCGCCTGAACCGTTACAACCGGGTACGAGCCATCACCATCGAAGCCAACCTGGCGGACGGTTACACTCTGGGTGAGGCCCTGAGTTACCTGAACGGACTGGTGGCCCAGTCGCTGCCCACTGACGCCGTGGTGAGCTACAAAGGCGCCTCGCAGGATCATCAGGAATCCGGCGCTTCCGTGGCCTTTGTGTTTGCGTTGGCGCTGGTGGTGGTGTTCCTGGTGCTGGCGGCTCAGTTTGAAAGCTATATCCACCCGTTGGTGATCATGCTGACCGTCCCGCTGGCGACCTTCGGCGCTTTGCTGGGCCTCTATTTCACCGACCAGAGCCTCAACATCTATTCCGAGATCGGCATTATCATGCTGATCGGCCTGGCGGCGAAAAACGGCATTCTTATCGTTGAGTTTGCCAACCAGTTGCGGGATCGCGGTGTGCCGTTTGAGCAGGCGATCATCGATGCGGCTGCCGCCCGCCTGCGCCCCATCCTGATGACGGGCATCACCACCGCAGCCGGTGCCGTGCCACTGGTGATGGCCTCCGGTGCCGGTGCGGAAACCCGTTTTGTGATTGGCGTGGTGGTGCTCAGCGGCATTCTGTTGGCCACCTTCTTCACCCTGCTGGTGATTCCGGTGGTGTATGGCCTGCTGGCCCGACACACCAACAGTCCCGAGTTTGTCTCCCGACAGCTGGAGCAGCAACTGGCCGACGACAATACGGTGCTGATGAAGCGTCGCAGCCAGCACCGCTCGGCTGGCAACGGATAGGTGAGTCAATCTCCTACAAACGGTTAAGGAAAATGCCCCGGATTAACGGGGCATTTTTTTGCGTCATGATTAGCTCAAATCCACTGGTGAATGGACTTCGTGCAGCGTAGCTTTGGTTCGGTTACTCAATAACAAGGACCCTACCCATGCACAGGATTGCCCTGTTTGGCAGCGCGCTGCTGCTTCTGTCCGGTTGCTCCACCGTCACCATCAAACCGGACCCCACCGTTGTGGTTAACAAGGTGCCGAGCTTCGAGGAGTCCCGGCACTTCTTTTTCTGGGGATTGGCCGGAGAGGAGCGGGTCGACGTATCCCGCGTCTGCGGTGAGCAATCCGTTGCTCAGATGCAAAGTCAGCAAACCGTGGTTGATGGTGCCCTTGGCCTTATCACACTGGGCATTTACGCCCCTCATTCAGTGCGCGTGTGGTGCGCGGACACCGTGCTCAATAAGGAGGGCGTATGAAGCGAATCGCTACGGCTCTGATGGCCACCTCATTGCTCGCAGGCTGCCACACCATCCACTTCGATCATGACCAACCGGTGACGTCCAACGACGACAAAAGCACCGAGCAGTGGCACCACAATATGGCACTGGCGTTGGTAGAGGTCAGTGACCCGGTGGATCTGAACAATCAATGCGGGGAAAACGGTTGGGCTTCGGTGAAAACGGAAACCAGCTTTATCAACGGGCTGCCCGGGGCGGTGATCCCTTACCTGGGGTTACTCTGGACTCCGAAAACCGCCACGGTGCAGTGCCAGTAATTGGGCCAGTAAAAACGACAACGCCCCGCGATAGCGGGGCGTTTTTTGTCTGTCTTATTTATTGGGGTGAATAAGACTCTGCTTGTCGTACCGGACGTTAAGCAGTTTACACAGTCGATGGGTTCGGCCTTGCTCCACCATACAGTGGGTATCATGCATCGGGTCGACTTCCGGTGCGCAGTTGGGATCAAAGTTGGACCGGGTGGACGCTTTGGTCACTTTGGTCATCATTTTTACGCGGTGCATTGTGGTCATATACGGCCTCCCAAAAACTGGTGATCAATCGATATTTTTGCTTCTCATTTTGGTGATCTGCCATTGAACTGTAACAAACGGATGGTAGGAGACCCAAACAATCCCGTCACAATTCATACAATTGTAATATTACAGTGATAGCCGCTGTGCCAGGGATCACGGTTTGCGGGCAGCAAAAAGCGGGCCGTGATGGCCCGCTTTGGATGATTATGAGGGATCGGTCCGGGTTATCAGAACCGGTAGTCGATGGCGAAGCCCACACGCTGGCTGTCTTCCACAGTCAGGCCCAGCTTGTCGTAGTCCATGTCCAGGTACTGATAGCGCAACTCGGCGCTCCAGTTCTGGGTCAGGCGGTATTGCAGGCCAGCCTGACCACCCCAGGTAAAGTCGTTGCTGTTCTTGCCCTGCAGCTTGTTGCCCACGCCACCCATGGAGACACCGGCAAACGCATTGAGGCGGCCGTCCTGGGTCAGCGGCATCAGGTAGTCATAGGACGCCAGGAACAGGTGCTGTTCGTGCTTATAGCGGGTGTCGTCGCGGTTAAAGCTGTCTTCCTTGTAGCTGTAGGTGCCCATCAGGCGATGAGTATCACCAATGATCGCCCCCACGCGGCCCTCGTAGTAGAGGTCATCGCTGTCCTTGCGGATGTCGCCTTTAATGGTGTCCTGCTGGTAGCCCATGCCGAAACCGGCGAAGTAGTCCACGTTATTGGCCATGGCCGGTACGCTCATCATTCCGGTCATCAGCACTGCGGCAGTGATCTTTTTCATGGTGATATCCTCGTAATTGTTTTGGATGACGGGATCATCCTAAGCGCCTGCATCTGAACGCTTTCTGTACCGAGGAGGGGGCTGGACGGTGTCCGGTTTTGGGTTCAGATACCGTTGAGTTTGGGTGCAAGTTGAGTTCAGTTTTACCGAAAATCCGAGCCGATTCGACGAAAAAGCCGACCCGGTCAAGGTCGGCTTCAGGTTTCGGCGGGCGGCGCTGGATTATTTCCAGTCGTCCTTATCCCAGTCGTCTTTTTTCCAGTCCTGTTTGCCCCAGTCGTCTTTGTCGTAATCGGCCGGTTTCTTCTCTTCCTTCTCTGCCGATTTGTCTGAGGACTTCAACTTGCCTTTTTTGCCGAGAAACGGCGGCAGTTTCATATTGGCGGTGTGCTTCAGCACCATCAGATTGCTCAGGATCACGCCGATCACCAGCGCGATCAGCAACCACAGTTCCCATTTTTCCATGATCTCTCTCAGGTGCGGGTTATAGAGTCAGAATGGGTCATCGTCAGGCACTCTGCCAGCGGCAGCAGTCGAACGCCGAAGTTGGCCATATCCTCAAAGTTGGCGTCCGCCACCGCTTCGGTCTGAGCGGAGCAACCTTCGACCAGCAAGGCCAGAGACAGATCCCGGTTAACGGCATCATGGATGGTGCCACGCAGACAGTTGGGCAGTTGCGTGCCGCAGATGATCAGTTCCGGCCAGTTCAGGCTGTTGAGCACCTCATCCATGGCGGTCTGGTAAAAGGCGCTGAAGCGGGTTTTGCTGACGATCAGCTCCCCTTCAGCCGGGGTCAGCTCCGGCACCACTTCCGCCCCCCAGCTTCCGGAGACGCACACCGGGCGGTTCTTGCGGAAAGGCTCGGTATTGCGTCCTTCCGGGTCGTGTTCGCGCAGCACATGGATAACCGGCCACCCCTGAGCCCGGGCATGGGCCAGTGCGGCGGCAATGGCAGGCACCGTCGGCAGCGCCTGGGCGACGCAGGCGGCGCCGTCCGGAGAGACAAAATCCTGTTGCATATCGATGATCATTAACGCGGGCATCGGGGCATCCTTTTAAAGCCACTTGCCCCACCTTGCACCAAGCAACACGACACGACAAGAGGGACCGGTAAAATGGCGCCGATTGTTATTTTTCTGTCATCACCGGCTGCTAATCTCCGGCGCCAGATTGACGGAAGCGTGCCTTCCTGCATCACCTCAGTGTCTTGGTCAGCAATGATGACCGTTCGATATTCGGCCCCGTTTTCGGGGCTTTTTTTTGGGGCTTTGGCGGGTCTTCAACCAATCCTTCCTTCTCATTGTGCTCAATCGTAGCCAGCCCCCTAAGGCTCTGGCTATTATGGGCCTTTCCCTGATTTGACCGGTCCCGTTGATGCCCGCTTCAACCGATTCCCACGCTGTGCCACTGAGCACAGGCCTGATGATGATCCACGGCAACCGCATGGAAACCCTGCGGGACCTGGTGGTCCAGTGGCTCAAAGCGCACCCCCTGGCGCCACTGGAGAACGAGGTGTTCCTGGTTCAGTCCAACGGTATGGCGCAATGGCTCAAGCTGGCGCTGGCCGCTGACGACGGCATCGGCATCGCGGCGGCGCTTCAGATGGCGCTGCCTTCCCGCTTTATCTGGCAACTGTATCGTCAGGTGCTGGGGGCAGAGGCGGTGCCCAAGGACTCGCCCTTTGATAAGCCGCTGCTGCGTTGGCGGTTACTGCGGTTGCTGCCCACGCTGCTGGACCGGCCCGAGTTTGCGCCGCTGCAACGCTTTCTCGATGACGACCCGGACCAGCGCAAGCGGGACCAGCTGGCCGAACAGCTGGCCGACCTGTTTGACCAATACCAGGTGTACCGCGCCGACTGGTTGTCGGCCTGGGGACAGGGCCGGGACATTCTGATCAGCGGCGCCGGACAGGAAAGCCCGCTGCCGGCGGACCAGCTCTGGCAAGGCGCGTTGTGGCGGGCCATCCTCGCCGACATGAGCGACGCGGAACGCCACACCAGCCGGGCGACCCTGCACGATCAGGTGGTGGCCAGACTGCGCAGTGGCGAGGCCCCGCTTGGCCTGCCTCGTCGCATCGTGGTCTTTGGCATCTCCACCTTGCCCTCCCAGATGATTGAAGTGCTGGCGGCACTGGCTGGCCACAGCCAGATCCTGCTCTGCGTACAGAACCCCTGTCAGCACTTCTGGGGCGACATCATCGAACAGAAAGACCTGCTTCGGGCCCAACTGGCCCGGGCGCGTCACGACAGAAAGCCGGGACTGGCGTCAGAGCTGGACCCGGCGGCCCAGCACGCCGAGGTGAACCCGCTGCTGGCGGCCTGGGGCAAGCAGGGCCGCGACTATATTGGCCTGCTGTACGGTTACGATCAGCCCGAGGAGTACGAGGGCGAGTTCAACAGCATCGACCTGTTTGAAGACCCGCTGGAAAGCAGCGACGGTCGTTTGCTGCATCAGATTCAGGCCGGGGTATTCCAGCTGGACCCGGTGCCCAATCCGCCGTTGCCGGTGCGCCCGGAGGACGACTCCGTTCGCTTTACCCTGGCCCACAGTCGCCAGCGTGAAGTGGAGATCCTGCAGGACCATCTGCTCAAACGCTTTGCCGACGACCCGGCGCTCACCCCCACCGACGTCATTGTGATGATGCCGGACGTCAGCCAGTACGCCCCCCATATTGAGGCGGTGTTTGGTCAGGTGGAACGGGAGGACGCCCGCCATCTGCCCTTTACCATTGCCGACCGACCCCAGCGCGGCCATCAGGTGTTGGTGCTGGCGCTGGAACGGCTGCTGGGGCTGAGCGATGCCCGCTTTACCGTATCAGAACTGCTCGACCTGCTGGCGGTGCCCGCCCTGCGTGCCCGGTTTGGTATTGAGGAAACTCAGCTGCCGTTGCTGCAGCGCTGGGTGGAAGACGCCGGGGTGCGCTGGGGGCTGGATGCGCAGCAGCGCGCCAGCCTGGACCTGCCGGAAGGGCTGGAACAAAACACCTGGGCGTTTGGCCTCAAGCGGATGCTGCTTGGCTACGCCGTGGGGCAGGGTGAGGCCTGGGCCGGCATCGAACCCTTCGAAGAGATTGGCGGGCTGGATGCGGCGCTGGTCGGTGGTCTGGCTCGCTTGCTGGAGCGACTGGACGGGTTCTGGCAGGTGCTGGCACAGCCCCACACGCCGCAACAGTGGGCCGCCCATCTGCGTGAGCTGACTCAGGCGCTGTTCCGTCCCCAGGATGAAGAGGAAACGGTGATTCTGGCCCGGCTGGATGAGGCGCTGGCTCAGTGGCTCGATGCCTGTGAGTTGGGTGGCATCGTTGACCCGCTGCCGATCACCGTGGTGCGGGAGATCTGCCTGGCGCCGTTTGGTGAAGAGGGGGTTTCCCAGCGCTTTCTTGCGGGCAAAATCAACTTCTGTACCCTGATGCCGATGCGCGCCATCCCCTTTAAACAGGTGTGTCTGCTGGGCCTGAATGACGAGGACTATCCCCGCAGCCGACCGGCGATGGACTTTGACCTGCTGGCCGCGGGCGGCCTGACCGACGGTCAGGGCCAGCGTATCCCCAACCAGTACCGCCCCGGTGACCGTTCCCGCCGGGAGGACGACCGCTACCTTTTCCTTGAAGCCCTGATGGCGGCGCGGGAGCAGATCTACTTCAGTTACGTGGGCCGCAATGCCCGGGATAACGCCGAGCGCACCCCATCCGTGTTGCTGGGACAATTGCAGGATCACCTCAAAGCCGGTTACGTGCTGGATGGGGAGGGAGAACTGCTGACCCACCTCACCACGGTGCACCCGTTGCAACCCTTCAGCCCTGCCTACTTTTCCGAGGCCGCCGGTAGCGGCCTGCACACCTACGCCCGGGAGTGGTATGACGCCCATCAGGGCGAACCCGGGATGGAAGCACCGCAGCTGGAACCGTGGCAGCCCCAGGCACCAATTGCGCTGGCGGATCTGGCCGCGCTGCTGCGGGATCCGGTCAAACTGCTGATGACCCGCCGGCTGGGGATCTGGTTTGGCGACGATACCGAAGCGGCGGAGGACCTTGAGCCCTTCGCCCTCGACGGCCTTACCAGCTTCAAAATCCGCGATGAACTGATGGCGGTGCTGCGTCAGTACCGCGACGCCGAACCGGAGCAACGCGGGCAGGCCCTGACCCAGCGCATTGGTCGTCTGGCTGGCCGGGGACTGTTGCCTCTGGGCGCGTTTGCCCAGATGGCCACCGACCATCTGGCCGAGCCGACCCTGGCCGCCTTTGAGCGCGCGGCCAGCCTGAGCGCTCAGTGGCAGGAAAGCGAAGACATTGAGTGTTACCACAAGCACGGCGCGCTGGAGCTGGAAGACTGGCTCAGCGGCCTCTATGGGCAGCAAGGCGCGTACTTCCGCCTGCGGGTGATGCCGCAGGCCATTGGCGCCCGTGGCCAGCTTAAAAACCCGATCCACGCGCTGGACCTGTACCTCGGCCACCTTGCCGGTTGCGCCGAAGGTTTGACCCTGACCAGCTACCTGGTGGGCGCCGACACCGCCTTTTACCTGGCGCCGTTGCCCGCCGGAGAGGCCAAACGCCAACTCAGCCAGTTGATGGAGCACTATCTGAACGCCATGACCACACCTCAGCCGGTGGCCCCGCGCGCGGCGCTGGCTTTCCTCAGCGAAAACGAAAAAGCGGAAGAGCATGAAGTGGCGGCACTGGAGAAAGCGCTGACCGCCTACGAAGGTGCCTTTGTGCTGATGGGCGACCGTGACCGCAGCCCTTACCTGCGCCGCCAGTTCCCCGGATTTGCCGATATGCCCGCCGATGCCTTTATGGCGCTGGCGCAGGCGCTGTATCAGCCGCTGCGTGAGATGGAGGAGGTGGCCCATGGCGCATAAGCTGACGCCCCTGACGTTTCCCCTGCACGGCACCCGGCTGATTGAGGCCAGTGCCGGCACCGGCAAAACCTACACCATCGCCGCACTCTACCTGCGGCTGGTGCTGGGCCACGGTGGCGACAACGCCCACGCCCGTCCGCTGACGCCGGAACAGATTCTGGTGGTGACCTTTACCAAAGCCGCCACCGAAGAGCTGAAAGACCGCATCCGCGCCCGGTTGGTGGAGGGCGCGGCCTGCTTCCGGGGTCAGATTGAACCGGACGACTACCTGCAGTCGCTGATGAACGACTTTGACGAGGCGCAGTACCCCCACTGCGCCCTGATGCTGGATCAGGCGGCGCAACTGATGGATCTGGCCGCAGTGCACACCATCCACGGCTGGTGTCAGCGGATGCTGCGGGAGCACGCCTTTGACTCCGGCAGCCTGTTCAGTCAGGAGATGGAGGCGGACACCAGCCCACTGCGCGAAGAGGCAGTGCGGGACTACTGGCGTCGTTTTCTCTACCCGCAGCCGCGCCCGGTGCTGGCGGCGATCACCGGATTGTACGGCAGCCCGGAAGCGCTGGAGCAGGCGGTTATCCCGCTGATCGGGCCGCTGGGCAGTGAGCCCGAACCGACCGACCCGTTCACCCTGCTGAACGAGCGTGCCGAAGCGGTGGCGGAAACCAAGTCCCGCTGTCGTATCGAGTGGCCGAGATTTGTTGAGCAGTTCCATGAGGCGATCGCCAACAAATGGGTGAAGGGCAATATGGTCAAGGCGGGGCAGCTGGATAACCTGACCGCCTGGCTGGACAGCGACGAAGAGTTGCCGCTGGACAACGCCGGTAAGGTGATGGCCCGCTACACCACTGGCACCTTTGCCGATGCCCTCTCGGCAGGCGGCAAGAAACAACCCGCTACCGTGGCCGATTCGCCGGTGCTGGCGGCGTTGGAAAATCTGGCCCGGCAGCTGTCGGGCAACCCGGTCAAAGCGGCGCTGCTGCGTCACTGCGCCCACTGGGTGGCGGCACGGGTGGCCCAGGAGAAGCGGCGTCGGGCCCAGCTGGATTTTGATGACCTGATCACCGATCTGGGTGCCGCGCTTGAGCGCGAGCATAAAGCGGGCAGCGACAAACTGGCCGGGGCGATCCGCCATCAGTTTCCGGTGGCGCTGATCGACGAGTTTCAGGACACCGATAAGGTGCAGTATCAGCTGTTCCAGCGGCTTTATCTGGAGCAGGATGACACCGCGCTGCTGATGATTGGCGACCCCAAACAGGCCATTTACGGCTTCCGTGGCGCCGACATTCACACCTATTTGAAGGCGCGCTCCGATACCGAAGGGCGGCACTACACCCTCGACACCAACTACCGCTCCACCCAACAGATGGTGGACGCGGCCAACGCCGTGTTTGAGCTGGGCGAGCGTAACGCCAATGGTCCGTTCCTGCATGGCGAGTCGATTCCATTTCTGCCGGTGGCCGCCAATGGCCGCAAAGAGGTGCTGATGGACGGCGCCAACCCGGTGCCGGCGATGACCCTGTGGTGGGACGACGACGCGGGCGAAGAGGCGATCAATAAGGGCACCTACCTGAGCCGTCAGGCCGAGGCCTGTGCCGAGGAGATCACCCGCCTGCTCAACGGTGCCGCCACCGGAGTGGTGGGCTTCGAACGAGATGGCGAACGCCAGCCGCTGGCGGCGGCAGACATCGCCATTCTGGTGCGGGACTTCCGCGAAGCGGGGGCGGTGCGTGACGCGCTGGCGGCGCGGGGCGTGCGCTCGGTCTACCTGTCCGATAAAGACTCGGTGTTTGCCTCTGAGGAAGCGGATGCGCTGCAGCGCATCCTGCAGGCGGTGGCTCAACCCGGCGAACGCACCATCAAAGCCGCGCTGGCCACCGCCGTGCTGGGCTTCAGCTGGTCGGCGCTGGACGCCTTTAACCACGATGAGCTGGCCTGGGAGCGTGAGCTGGCGCAGTTCCGTGAGCTGAAACTGTGCTGGCAGCGTCAGGGCGTGCTGCCGATGATCCGCCGTCTGATCGCCCACTACGGCGTGGCCCGCCGGGCGCTGGCGGACGCCCGTTACGGCGAACGGCGGCTGACCAACCTGCTGCATCTTGCGGAGCTGCTGCAAAGTGCCTCCGCCCAGCTGGATGGCGAACTGGCGTTGATCCGCTTCCTGGCGGAGCAGCGCGAAGAGAGCAACCTCGGCGACGAACAGGTGCTGCGACTGGAGTCCGATGCGGCGCTGGTGAAGGTGATCACCATCCACAAATCCAAAGGGCTGGAGTACCCGCTGGTGTTCCTGCCCTTTATTGCTGGCTACAAAGAAGCGTCGGACCGCGCCGGCGTGCTGTTCTACCGCGATGGCGACGGCAAAAAGGCGCTGACCTTCGAGGCGGATGACGACGCCCGTGCGGCGGCAGACCGTGAGCGACTGGAGGAGGACCTGCGCCTGCTCTACGTGGCGCTGACCCGCCCCCGCCACGGCTGTTACCTCGGGCTGGCACCGGTCAAGCTGAGCCGACGCGGCAAGCGTGGCGTGAGTGACATCCACCGCGGCGCACTGGGCTGCCTGTTGGGTGCCGGGGCGGAACTGGATGGTGCCAGCGCCAAAGCGGCATTGGCCGGACTGGCTGAACGGCCCGGCATCATCCTGTCCGGGCTGCCGGATTCGACCGGCACACTGCTGGCGGCGGCGGAGCAGCGGGAAAGCCTGGTGGCCCCGCCGCTGTATCGCCGGACCCCGCAACGGCCCTGGTGGATCGCCTCCTACTCCGCGTTGCTGTCCGGCATGAGTGCCGACCACAGCCTGTCCGGCCTGCCGGAGCGTCTGATGGAGGTGCAGGACGAAGCCGCCCAGCCGGAGGAGCGGGAACCGGCCGAGGGCACCATTCACGCGTTTCCCAAGGGGGCCAACCCCGGCACCTTCCTGCACGATCTGTTCGAGTGGGCAGCGGAGCAGGGCAGTGCGGTTCAGGGGCGCGGGTTTGCCGGGATTGATTCGGCCCTGTTGGCGCAGGAGATCGACACCCGTTGCGCCCGTCACGGTTACGACGATCACAGCACCGTGGTGCGGGAGTGGTTCCGGGAAGCGTTAACCCAGCCGCTGGACCTGCCCACTGGTGTAGTCAGCCTGGAGGGGCTGGACCAGGTGCAGGCGGAGATGGAGTTCTGGATCGCCGCCAACCAGCTGGAAGTGACCGAACTGGACCAGCGTGTTCGGGCCTCAGTCTGGCCCGGTGAAGCGCGGCCACAGCTGCGCCCGGCGCAGGTCAACGGCATGCTGAAGGGCTTTATCGACCTTACCTTCCGTCATGGCGAGCGTTTCTATGTGGCGGACTACAAGTCCAACTACCTGGGCGCTGATGAGCGGGCGTATACCCCAGAGGCGATGCGACAAGCGATGCTGGAACACCGCTATGACCTGCAGGCGGTGCTCTACACCCTGGCACTGCACCGATTGCTGAAAGCCCGCCTGCCGGGCTACGACTTTGACCGCCACATCGGCGGCGGCCTGTACCTGTTTCTGCGTGGCATCAGCGCGGCGCATCCCGGCCACGGGGTGGTGACGGTGCCGGTGGGACGTGAACTGATTGAACAACTGGATGCCCGTTTTCAGGGCACCGCGGAGAGCCTGAGTCATGACTGACGCCCCGACCCCTCAAACCCCACTCTGGGCAGCGCTGGAGCCTTATGTGGAACAGGGCTGGCTGCGGGCGCTGGACCTGACCCTGGCGCGCTGGCTGGCTCAGCAGGCACCGGAGACGTCCCCGGAGGTGCTGCTGGCGGCGGTGCTGACCAGCCATCAGCTGGGACGGGGCCACATCTGCCTGGATCTGGAAGCGCTGCTGGCCGATCCGGAAACCCTGCTGGCGCTGCCACCGGTAGGCCGCCGTGCCGAGGTGCGCCCCGGCGACTGGCTGGCGGGGCTGTCGCTGGCGGCCTGGCGTGACGCACTGGCGGCGTCGGCGGTGGTGGACACCGGCGAGGAGGGCACTGCTCCGCTGGTGCTGGATGGCCACCGCCTCTATCTGCGTCGTTTTCACCGTTTTGAGTCGGAGGTGGCGCGCTCGCTGATGGCCCGGCAGAGCCTGTCCTTCCCGCTGCCGGACGATGTGGCAGAGCGGCTGGCGGTGTTGTTTGACCCGCTCAAGGACGACGCCGAGCGGGCGGGCACCGAGCCCCACTGGCAAAGCATCGCAGCCGCACTGGCGGCACGCAGTGCGCTGGCGGTGATCTCCGGTGGCCCCGGCACCGGCAAAACCACCACCGTGGTACGGCTGCTGGCACTGTTGCAGGGGCTGAAACAGGATGACCAGCGCGCCGCCGGAGAGGAGCTTACCGGCCTGCGTATCCGCCTTGCCGCACCCACCGGTAAGGCCGCCGCCCGACTGTCAGAATCGCTGGCGGCCACCCTTGGTGATATTGCCGCGGGCAAGGTGGCGGGCGTCGAGGCGGATGTGGCCAGGGTGATCCCCACCGAGGTGGCGACATTACACCGTCTGCTGGGAGCTCGCCCCGATTCGCGCTTCTTCCGCCATAACGCCGATAACCCGCTGCATCTGGACCTGCTGGTGGTGGATGAAGCCTCAATGGTGGATCTGGAGATGATGGCGGCACTGCTGTCAGCTCTGCCGCCGAAAGCCCGGCTGATTCTGCTCGGGGATAAGGACCAGCTGGCCTCCGTGGAGGCGGGCGCGGTGCTGGGTGACCTCTGCCGCCACGCCGGAGAAGCCCGCTATCAGGCCGACACCCGGGGCTTCCTGTACCGGGCTACCGGCTATGATCTGGACGCTTATCAGGGCCCGGGCAGCGCCATTGAGCAGCAGATTGTGATGCTGCGTAAGAGTCACCGCTTTGGGGCTGACTCTGGCATTGGCACCCTGGCCCGGACGGTCAACAGCGGCATGGCCGGGGAAGTGAAAACCCTGTGGTCGCGCTTTGGCGACATCACGCAGCTGGCGCCGCCCACGGTGCAGGACAGCGCCCTGAAATCTCTGCTGCTGGATGGTCAGGTGACGGGTCTGGAAGGCGCCCCCAAAGGCTATCGTCACTACCTTACCGTGCTCAGAAACGGGCTGGATGCGCAGGGGGCCGGGCCGGAAGGCGATGCCTGGGCGCGTTCGGTACTGAACGCCTTTGGCGAATTCCAGCTGCTGTGCGCGGTGCGCGAAGGGGAGTGGGGTGTCAGTGGGCTGAATGAGCGGGTGACGCAAATCCTCGCGGGTGCCGGGCTGATTGACGCAGACCAGCCGTGGTACGCCGGACGGCCGGTGATGATGATGCGCAACGATTACAGCCTGGGCCTGATGAACGGCGACATCGGCATTACCCTGCCATTTGCCCCGGAAGAGGGCGGGCTGCCGGTATTGCGGGTGGTGTTCCCGATGCCTGATGGCTCCCTCAAACGGGTACTGCCGTCCCGACTGACGGAGGTGGATACCGTGTACGCCATGACGGTGCACAAGTCCCAGGGCAGTGAGTTTGCCCACACCGTTATGCTGCTGCCTGCCGACCCCAACCCGGTGCTGACTCGCGAGCTGGTTTACACCGGCATCACCCGGGCCAGAAACTGGTTTACCCTGGTGGTACCCCGTCCGGCCTTGCTGGATGCGGCAATACGACAGCGCACGGTGCGCGCCAGTGGATTGGGTGAGCGGTTTACCTGATACCGCAACCTTTAACGCCGTCGACAAAATCGACGGCGTTAAAGCTCAGGCTTACATTTTCACACATGCCACTTTGTCACTGCTGTCGACGAGTTGGGTAAGCTCAACACCGTGTCGTTTCCATAAACCCGTTTGCGTACCCAAGTAATCGATGTCGCCATCGCTGTAGAAACTGGTGAGGATTCTGCCTTCCATTCCCAGGTTGAGTGTGGTGGTTTCAAAGGTATCCAGGTTCAATGCATTATTGTCATCTGATGTCGATGTGATTAACTGGTTGCCGACAAGGGCTGCATCGTAAATGTAAGAAGAAGAGTCATATTCGTAGACCAGGTTCTGGCTGGCTTTATCCATGATCCAGAACCCGTGAATGTTCACGACAACAATCTTATCTTTGTACTCAAATAGCTTCCCGTAAGAGGACTCGTTGAGGTGGAGAAGTTGAAAGTCTGTGCCGGTCCATTTTTTCAGTCCAAAACCCATTTCTGACACATATTCATAGACATAAAGAGCCTCTTCTTCAGAGTAAAGCAAGCTCGTGTAATATGGCTTGCCATAAACCGGGTCGTCCACGACTTCGGCAACTTTTGTGTAGGCTACGCCATCCTTAGTGGCTTCTATCTCATTGGATTTCCGAACAATCAGGAGACTTCTTTTATTGCCATGAGAGAAAAAAAGCTCCTCATCGCCGCTGGTAAGATCGGCAACCAATTTTCCGCTTTTGAAGTACTCTCCAGTGGCCGCGATAAACTCGCCATCCCTCAGGGAAAACAAGTCATTGCTCAACCTTATCTTTGGATATGCTGAACGATTAAATTGGATAAGAGTTTCGGGATTGTCATCCAAATTGTGGTGCGCCAGAAACGTCAGGCGATGGTCAGTGACATAGTAAATCCCATTATCATCAGAAAGCACGCCAGTGATTTCACTATTCATGAAGTCTGGATTACATCTTGGATTATTAATGTCAGGTGATCTTCCGCATCCGGAGATGGCTAAGGACAAAAGAAACCATAACGCCAATCGCATTATTAAACTCCTTTTTATTGTAACTCCCCTATTGATTTTCTATTGTGTTCACCTTCTAGTCCCCCCTTCAAGAACAGATTTAAGCTGCTTACGATTGGGTAAAAACTTCTACCCCGATGTTGGAGAGTGGCTTTGGAGGTGGGGTGGCTTTGGACACCTGTAGCGGTTTACCTGATACTTGGGCTTGTCAAACGGGCTTAGGTTAGGACCCAGAAGGATGCCCCTTTCAAACGCAGATGTGAAAGCAGGTGTCCAGTTAAGCCCTGCCAGTTAGGCCGTTAGGCCCGTTAGGTTTCCCGACGGTGGACGTTCCCATCTGAAGCCCTTAACTTTGATGAGTCCCCCCGGAGCAGATGACGCAAACCAAAGGCACCTCAGCAACGATTCACATTCAAAGGATGAACAGCATGAAGGAGATACGGGATTTAGACCTTAACTTGTTGAAATTATTACAAGTCGTTGTTGAGACCCGCAATACGCATGCCGCCGCAGAACGACTTGGTATATCGCAGACCAGTGTGAGTCGAGGCATCACAAAGTTGAAAGAGGCTTTTGGAGACCAGCTTTTTATCCGAAAAGCACATGGCGTTGAGCCTTCCGAACTGGCACTAAAGTTGGCCGAAGCCACCGACGAGATGTATCGACCGCTGTCGAAGGTCATTGAGTCTTACCAAGGCTTTAACCCAAAGGAGTTTGGCGGAGAGATCACCGTTTGCATGCACATCTATTTTCTGGAGCTCTACGGTGCCGGAATCTTCGAAGCATTGAAACGCGCTCTGCCAAAAGCCAGCTTCAACCTCAGTGTTTGGCAACCCAACTCTCTAACGGACATGCTCAATGGCAAAATCGATTACCTGATTCATTTTGACGGTTTTAAGTTTCCACAAGATATCTATCTGAACACACTCATAGATATCGACATCTGCCTGGTAGCAAGAAAGGCACATCCAGTCCTCTCACACTCGTCCAACTTGGAAGATATTCATCACCTCCCATTAGCCCGCATCGCCGTTGATGGCATCAATACTAAACGAACACCCATCGAAACATACTATCAGTCGAGGGGGTATCAGGCGCACTACACGCTAGTCACTCACAGTGTCCGTGTTTTACTGGCGCTGCTAAAGCAATCGGATGCCGTCCTGTATGGAAGCCGATTTATGAAGGAGCTTAGTGACGACGTCGCCACCTATCCGTTGCCACAACTTCCCAATGAGATGCGAAAAGTACAGGTCAATGGCGGTTACCTGCAAACTAAGCGGGACTATCCGTTGAATCAGCTTATCCACGAGACCATACGGCGCTATTTTGACGATGTGATTCTGCCTGAGTAACCGCTCGGGAAAACCAGCTAGCCTGATGCATCCTGGCGTATCGAAGAGGTCCGAGACGGATAAATCAAGCTGTCTTTGATCTCATATTTGTACTCATAACTGAAGTCAGGGAATGGGTAATTATTGGCTTCATGCCACAATCGGATGGTGTCTGCTGCCTTTTCTTTAAGCGAACCATCTATCGCTTCCAGAGAACCGACAAATTGATACTGATTGGAGAACGCCAATTGAGCGCCAACTGAGTCGATCTGTTCCATCACCATAAACAGGACATCCTCCTGGATGGCGGTAAACTCTTCGTGACTTCGGCAACGGATGTAAGCCAGGACACTGATATGAACCGCAAACTCTCCCACCCCGGCCAAACGCACCCGCAAAGGCTCCTCTTCCAGCATCGGATGTCTTAATAGAACGCGCCGCAAGTTCACCAACATCAGCTTCAGTTGATCCTGACTCACTTCTGAGCGAATCCTGAGCGTATGCTCCATTCGCCGTTTATCCCGTCGCTCAAGGTTATCAATCTCCATGTTTGCAAACTCCGAGTTCGGAATGGTGATGAGCGACCGCTCCAGGGTTCGGATCCGTGTTGAACGCAGCCCAATGCTTTCAATGGTTCCTAGGTTGCCACCGTATTTGCACAGTTCTCCAATCTTGATGCCCCCATCGGCGTAAAGCGTCAGGCCATTGATGACGTTTTCCAGTACCGGACGAACCGCTAGTGCAACAGCCAGACCACCGACGCCAAGACCCGCCAGAATTGGAGATATGGAATATCCCATAAACTCAATAACATAGACGCCGACAACAACGATGGTCAGGACGCCAAATATGCGTGCCAGAACCGTGATCAGGGATGAGTCGACATGCTCACCATTATGTTTATTGAAGGCGTAGACCATCGCGAAGTAGTTAAACAACGCCATAATGAGCCAGGAAAGATAGAAAAACTGGCCAAGAATAAAGACGGAGGTCAAGAATTGATAAACCCCGCCAGTAATCCAGATCCCATCATCTATCACCTTTCGCGCGGCAAACAGAAGCAAAACGATGCTAATTAATGCAATGATCTTACCCGTCTTCCAGCGAATGCCCTTATGCTCAAAATGCGTATTCCAGTGAACACCAAGTCCAAAGCTCACGCCGATAAGGGCTTTACAGGCAATGAAGACAAGTCCCAGCGCAGCCCATTGCCATACGGGTAACGGGCCATACATCTCACTGAAACTATCAGGCAGAGTTTGAATGACGCTTTTTGGCAGCAGTGGGCCGGGAGTAAGCAGAAACTCGTGGTAACTGAGTTCCCTATCAGGCTCTCGGTAAGGCAGTACTCGCATGGTTCGATACAAGCTGGGGAGCTTTTGAATCGAGGTTGCTGAGAAGACGTATTGCCCTTGCCGCTCACCTTCGTCGTGTTTAATGATGGTCAGGTCTGTTCCCGAAAAGCGCCAGTGAGTTAACTCCGTCTGTTCTATGTGCTTAAGCTCCGGAGCACTCTGCAAAAGCGCCTCATCAAAACGATCCAGGACTTCTCTGAGCAACAGTACCCGCTCCATGACTACCACTTTTCGGCTGCGATTGGGTATCAATGAGAGGTCCAGAGTTCGCACCACCTGCCCATAGGCGTGGTTCGCGATATCGGAATTGAACTCTTCATTTCTCCATTGCTCAATCAGGACGTCGGAGGCCAGCAGGAAGCTCTCAAGGGTGTTCTTAGGGCTGGATGTGTCAGCAAACTCAAGGCGAGTACCGTCAGCCATGGCGACAGACGCGCTGATTGTCAGTACGAATAACAAAACGAGTTTTGGCATGGCTATTTCCGGTGGGGATGAACAGATCGGCAATTCCCGGATTTTCCAATGCGCTCAATGTGGCATAAGGTCAATCAGGGCAAATCAGCAGAGGTGGGCCTGTTGAATACACTACACCAGTGCGCAAAACGCGTTTGGTACAGAGGGCGTTCTGCTACGGTCATGAAGATACCGGCGAAGGCTGTTGGCCCTACTTCGAGTCGGTTGCGCCTGGAAGCCTTTCGGTGTCAGTACTACACCATGAATCTGCCTCCGGGCGCGCTAACTCTATCGGCTCTATAAGCTCAGTTAATATATCGATTAAAGAACTGTCGAATCTCTTTAATCGCATCCTCCGACTCAGGAACGTCGGCGCTCAAACCCAGCAAATAATCGCCGTGGGATTGGCCATCATAAACATGCAACTCTGACTTGATATCAGCACTTCTTAGCAAACGGTGCATTCTCACCGTATCACTCAGCAGCAAATCCCGGGTTCCGGTCATAAAGATCGTGGGTGGGAAAAAGGTAATTTCGGCATAGATTGGCGAGATTAGGGGGTTTTTCAGGTTGTGTTCCCCAGCGTAAAGATCGAAAGTTGCCTGCAATAGCCCATCGCGCTTCCCAAGAGGGTCAAGACCTTCGAGCACGTACCAGGAATCCGATGTTTCCTTTAGATCGACGGCTGGCGTTCCAACAAACAGGGCTCCAGGAAGGGGCAAGTCTTTTTCTAGCAGCTTCAATGTGGTGGCCAGGGTCAGATTGCCTCCCGCTGAGGTGCCAAGTATTGCGGTTTCTTCCGGGTTCTGAGTCTTTATCAGCTCTTTCCAGACCGATACGGTATCTTCCAGTGCAGCAGGAAAAGGATAGAGAGGGGGTTTACGGTAGTTGATTGAGACAACCTTGGCGCCCAGACCATTGGCAACCCAAATCGCTTCTCTCAAAGCGGCTTCATCGCCACCAAATACAAATGCGCCCCCATGAATGTGCATCATCCACTTATCTTTATATTCCGGACTCACAGAGTTTGGCGTGATGAAAAAGGTTTCAACTCCCGCAAATACCTGCTTTTCGACCGAGATGCCTAAACGCTCCACACTTTTCATCGCCACTTCGATTCCCTGTACATCGAACTGCTTTTGAAGCTCAATCCATTGCTCCGTAGTTTCAGGGATCGCTGTCGCAGACTTCGAGGTGTCAACTGTGCGGCTTTCGATCAACTTACTCAGTGATTCAGACAGCCCCGTCGGCGTCGGAATGTGTCGTTCAACAACACTCGAACTGGCAAAAACTGGAACGGAAGACAAGCCCACCAATAACGCTGGTAATAGGGTTCGTAGGGACAGTGGTTTCATGCTAATAACCTGGCCTCTTGCTAACTAATCGAATCACAAACACGAGTGACATTATTCAAGTCGCCTATAGGCCAGGCCATGAATTAGAGAAATTCAATTTTGGTAGGATCTAACCGGACATATATGGATGCCCTCAAAAGTACAGGTCGTGTTGATGGAGGACGGCATGCTGACATACATCCGGCACCTTGATGGAAGGACCTGATTGGACACCCATCTTTTGGATCTTTTGGCTGTTAACAGCGAATGGATATGACGGATAAAGGGCGCAATATGCGCCCCGGGTGTCATATCTGGTCGCTGGGTCGCTCCACATCAGGGATGCAAAGGTGGGAGTTCATTGAGCGGTTCATATTGCGGATAAAACAAAGCCAGCGGAGGGGCCGCTGGCTTTGGTGGTGTTGACGCTTACGCTTACTCGTATTCGGAGGCGTAGGTCTCGGCGTAGGAGTGAGAGTACAGTTCAAACAGGTTGCCGAAGGGGTCTTCCAGATACACCATCTTGGCCGGTTTGCTGTCGTCCTCCGGGTGATAACGCATAACGTCCATGCGCTGCTTGCCGCCGTACTTCAGCGTCTTCTCGATCACCCCTTCAAAATCGTCGGTTTCCAGGCTGAAGTGGAAAATGCCAATTCGGGAGAAGTCGACCTCATGGCGCTCCTGACGATTTTTCATCTCAAACAGCTCGACGCCAATGCCGTCGGAGGTCAGCAGGTGGGCAATGTTGAAACCTTCAAAGCCTTCACCGAATACCGCGATGCACATGCGACCGATGGCGGTTTTGCGCTCTTCGATCACTTCGCTCTTGCCCATGACCACCTCGAGACCCAGTGCCTGGGTGTAAAACTCGATGGCTTTGTCCATATCGCTGACCATGATACCTACGTGGCTCATCTTCATAATCTTGCTCCCGTTTCACGATGACAAATGATTGGTAATGGATAACCAGCGTGTGAGAAATGGCCGGTGACCCGATGTCGATGTGAGAGAGTCTAAGGAGAGCGGGGGATTACTTGAAATTATCAATGGTGATAATTTTGATAACCCATCGAAATGATGTGGGCTGAAGCGCGTACGTCGGCGCACTGTCTGATTGTCCGGTTCCATGCAATCCGGCCACTGGCGCTAACCCCTAACGCGCAAAACAGACAGGCCCCGGATGGGGCCTGATGGCGGCTGTTCTGTTTGCTCAGGCAAATCGCTGGCGCAGCTCGTCGTGATGCTGGATCTCAAAGTGCGGGGCGATATGGTCGCTGCCGGTTTGTTGATGCGGGTTGTACCAGCAGGTATTCAGCCCGGCATTCAGGCCACCCAAAATGTCGGTGTGCAGGTTGTCGCCCACCATCAGTACGCTGTTTTTGTCCGGTTGACCCATCTTTTCCAGCGCGTGGTCGAAGATGCCGACATGGGGTTTGGTGACGCCCACCTCTTCAGAGATCACCACCAGCTCAAAGGCGTCGGCCAGTCCGGTGCGCGCCAGGCGGATGCTTTGCAGCTCGCTGAAGCCGTTGGTGATGATGCCAAGCCGCGCTTTGCCCGCCAGGGTGTTCAGCAGGTCACGCACACCGGGCAGAGGCTGGCAGATGTCGGCCATGGCACTGAGGAAGTCGGAGTTGAGTTGGGCGCCGGTGGTACCCAGCTTGTCGCCCCAGCCGTTGAAGCGGGTGGTTTGCAGGGTTTTGGCGTCGATCTCGCCGGCGTTATAGGCCTGCCAGAGCGGTTGATTTACGGATTGGTAAGCCCGGTAATCGGTGTCGGTAAAGTCCACGCCGTGGCGGGAAAACATCAGCTTGAGGCCACTCAGGGCATCGAAGTTGAACAGGGTTTCGTCGGCGTCAAACAGGATCCATTGGTAGGGCATTGCGGCATTTCTTGTTGCTGTTAGTGGGCCAATTGTAAGGCTTTACGCCCCTGCGCCAAGGGAAGAATGACAACCCTGTCCCGCAAGTCGCCTGATCTGTGTGCGAATTGGGCAAGCCAACGAATTTGATTAGTGAGAACAATCACATAACGGATTGATTCCGTTCACGTCCGGAATTCAGCAACGTCAGAATAGCGCCGCTTTTACTTTCTGGTCCCTTGAACTCCCGCAATCCGCGTGGCAGGGCATTTCGTCGTTTTGACGTTGTTTTCAGGAAATTGGACTTTCACTCACTATGAAAAAGTCGTTGTTGTCTTTATCGCTGCTGACGCTCCTGAGCGGTTGCGGCGGCTCCTCCAGTGATACCCCCACGCCGGAGATCCCCGATCCGGAAATCCCCGCCATTCTGAGTGCCACCCTGACGCTGGATGGCCAGCTGCGGTTCGGCGAGCCGGTGCGCTGTAATGGCAAGCCCGCCATCGATTTTGAGATTGAGACCGGCGACAGCGTGACCTGCCACTACAAAGGCACCATCCTCGCCAGCTTTGCTGATGTGCAGCCGGACCCGGCCGCCCGGGCCGGAACCGCGACGGTGAAGAAAACCCTGGTGCTGGGGCAGGGCAGCGAGTTTGAGGCGCGCCCCGACGCGGCTCAGAACGCCGCAACTCTGGTGCGTACCTTTGGTGTGGTTCACGGCGATACCGTGGCACTGGAACTGGATGCCCTTCAGGCGCTGAAGTTTAAGGACCACTACCTCAACAGTCTGGACCTGCCGAAAGCGACCTTTGATGCGCTGCTGGAGCAGCAGGCCAACGACAGCCAGACCGACAAACAACCCAGCACTCACGAGCCGGACGTGGCGCCAGCGGTGAACCCCAACGCCTCTTCCGATCTCAACGCGGGCTTTGTGGCGGCGGACGCGGAATCGGCGTACCAGTACCGTCCCCAGGAAGCGATTCTGTCCAAAGCGGTGCTGACTGACAGTGACGGCAAACCGGTGGCGGGCATCGCCTATTTCAGCCGGGGCAGCCGCGGTGTCACCAACGCTCAGGGGGAGTTTGAATTTCTCTGGGGTGATGCCGTTCGTTTTGGTATCGACACCTTTGAGCTGGGTGAAGCCCGGGGCAATCAGCAGCGGGTGGGCCTGAGCCAGCTGGCCCACGGCGACGCTGGGCGCAACGCTGAGGCGTTGGTGCAGCGCTATGCCGTGGACGGAGGCGACCACTGGCAGCTGCCGGCACAGGTGGCCGAAGTGTTTGCGGCCTATCCCAATGTGGTCAACGAAATCTTGTCCCTGTCACTGAGCAGCGAAAGCCGGGAGCTGGCGCTGGGCGACGGTCAGGTTCAGGTAGTCGCGGCGGAGTTTGCCCGCCAGTTTGAATCTGGCCTGGCGGCGGAGATCGACGCCCAACTGTGCCAGCGCCAATGCGACGGTGAGGTGAGCACCCGCTTTGTCCGTGCCGGTGAGGATGACAGTGGTCAGATCCTGGCGGACATTCAGCGCTTGTGGGGCAGCAGCATGGAAGCCCAGCAACAGGGCTGGAAACCGGTCAGCCGTTTCCATGTCTTCCACGACAGCACCAACTTCTACGGCAGCACCGGCAATGCCCGGGGACAGGCTGCCGTTAACATCGCCAACACCGCGTTCCCGGTGATGATGGCCCGCAACGACAATAATTACTGGCTTCCCTTTGGTGCGTTGAAAGCCTGGGACAAAGATGGTCTGGCTTACATCACCGAAGCGCCCTCAACCGTTGTGCCGGAACGTGTCGGTGCCTCAACGGCCACCTTTAACCTGCCCTTTATCAGCATCGGTGAGATCGGTCAGGGCCGGGTGATGGTGATGGGCAACGCCCGCTACCACTCGGTGCTGGTGTGCCCCAATGGCTACAGCTGGCATGGCGGCATCGATGAGGCCGGTCAATGTCGCCTGAGCAGCGACAGCGATGACATGAAGCACTTCTTCCAGAATGCGCTGCGTTATCTGACGGGCCAGCAAGGGGGCTATACCATCGGCACCAACGTGCCGTACGCCTACTTCAAGCGTTCCGGGCAGGTGACGGGCGAACAGGAGCCATTTGTGATCGCGGCCGGGTTCGGCGTCAGCACCGAGCAACTGGACCGCTTCGACAATCTGGATCCCAACGCCTATCCGCTGCTGGTGCTCAATGGCTTCGAATACCTGATTGACCCTCAGGGCAACCATTACGAAGAGGTGCTGCGGGCCGACCTGAATCAGCCAAAGCTGACCCAGAAAGACGTGACCGCGCTGATCGACTACGTCAGCCGCGGCGGCAGCATCCTGCTGATGGAAACCATTACCGGCACCAACGACGCCGGTGCGGTGGCCCGCCTGCTGGACAGTGCCGGCATCGCCTTTGGCATGGGCGGTTCGGTGGTGGCCAACGGCAATGGCCCCAGCGGCGGCTACCCTGACCGGGTGCGCAATCAGCGCAGCAACGGCATCTGGGTACTGGAGCGCTACGCCGCCGTTGACGGCGACAGTGGCCCAACCCTGCCTTACCGCATCGACGAAAACGGCAACGTGGTGTGGCTCTACCAGGAGCAGAACAAGCCGGACGATAAGCCGAAACTGGAGATGGCCCGCTGGACCGAGCCGGGCGATGACGGGCAACCCGTCAGCCATGTGGCCTTTATCGATGAAGCGGGGCTGACTGCCGCGGAGATCGACCAGGCCAAGGCCCGCATTCTGGATGCGTTCAGCAAAGCCGATGGCTCCCCGGCCTACCAGGAGTGCCGTGACCCCAACTACCACTACGAAGTGAACTGTCTGGAGTACCGTCCCGGTAATGGCATTGCGCTGACCGGCGGCATGTACGTGCCGCGCTACACCGAGCTGGACCTGGGCGACGCTCAGGCCCGGGCCATGGTGAAAGCGGCGGATCTGGGCACCAACATCGAACGCCTCTATCAGCACGAGCGTTACTTCCGCACTGAAGGGAAGCAGGGCGAACGCCTCTCCAGCGTCGACCTGAATCGTCTCTACCAGAACCTGTCGGTGTGGCTGTGGAACGATCTGGACTACCGCTACGACGCGGAAGCCGACGATGAACTGGGCTTTGAGCGCTTTACCCAGTTCCTCAACTGCTACAGCGACGATCGCGCGGGTGGCGGCACCGCATGCCCGGCCCAGTTGCATGCCGAGCTGGTGGCATTGGGAATGGTCTGGGGCGAGGCCGAAGGGGCCTTTGCCGGCCAGATGAACCCGGACTACCCGCTCAACTACATGGAGAAGCCGCTGACCCGCCTGATGCTGGGCCGCAGCTTCTGGGACCTGGATGTGCAGGTGGACGTGCGGCCCTTCCCGGGTCTGCCGGACGGCAATCAGGGGGGTGGCAGCGTCACCCTGGATCTGCGCAACCGCACCACCGCCTGGTTTGCGGGTAACCGTCAGCCGACCGGTCAGTGGGCCGTCGCCCATCAGCCGTTTAGCGTGGTGGCCAGTGGCACGTCCGAGCCGGTGACCATCACCATCGCCCTGGCGGATGACCTGACCGGCCGTGAGAAACACGAACTGGGCCTGATGCGTCCGCCGCGGATGCAGCAGTCCTTTACCCTGAACGCCGGTGAGCTGGGTGCAAGCCACACCTTTACCGTGCCCTATGGCGGCCTGATTTACGCCCAGGGCCGGGAGGGAGCCGCGGTGACATTGACCTTCAGCCACACCGTCAGTGCCCCGCTGTACCAGCGTGGCAAAGGCTGGATAAACCCTCAGAACGCCCCGGCGCCCATCGGCGAAGTGGTCTCTGATGCCTTTGTTTACACCGCGCCCAAGGCCAATCTGCAGGCGGCGAACTACGACGGTGAGCCGGCAGCCTTTGCCGCTGAGCTGGACACCTTCGCCGCCGATCTGAACGATTTCTACGCCCGCGATGAAGGGCTGGAAGGACAGCACAACCGCATGGCCACCGATGCCGCCCGCCCGGCTAACCGACATCACTTTGTCAACGACGTGGCGATCAGCATCGGTGCCGCGCATTCCGGCTACCCGGTGATGAACAGCAGCTTTAATGTCAGCAGCAACCAGATTGGCCTGGCCCCGCTGAACTCGTGGCTGCTCTGGCACGAAGTGGGTCACAATGCGGCGGAAGCCCCCTTTAATGTGGCGGGCAGCACCGAGGTGGTGAACAACCTGCTGGCGCTCTATATGCAGGACAAACACCTTGGCCGCATGGCACGGGTGGAGCAGGACATCCGCATCGCTCCTGACTTTGTCCGCGCCGAAGCGGAGCGGGCCTGGGCCATCGGCGGCGCGGGTGAGCGACTGGTGATGTTTGCCCAGCTTAAAGAGTGGGCCGAGACTGAATTCACCATCGGCCACTGGTACGCCGAAGGCGAGGTGCCGGCTTACTACGACGACGAAGCCGGCCTGCGTGGCTGGAACCTGTTCAAACTGATGCACCGCCTGAGTCGCAATGCCGACGATGGCCAGTTTGTTCTGCCGGGGGAGAACCTCTGCTACGGTCAGGATCTGGGCCAGAGTGACCAACTGATGCTGTGCGCTTCCTACGCGGCGCAGACCGATCTGAGCGACTTCTTCAACGACTGGAATCCGGGCAGTCAGGCGATGATCTACCCCGGCGACAGCACGCCTCAGATTGAGGGGGGCATCACGCCGCAGGGTCTCAATCGTGTGGCCGGATTGGGGCTGCCGAAACCGCAGCGCAACCCACTGACCATCGACCGCATCACCGAGCGGCCGCAGTAACCGCATCGGTAAATAAAAAAGGAGGGCATTCGCCCTCCTTTTTTGTGCTCGTCTGCCGGTGGACTATGCCCGCTCGCTCCACACGGCCCACTCGTTGCCGCAAGGATCCAGAAAGTGGAAACGGCGGCCACCGGGAAAGCTGAAAATCGCCTTATGCAGGGTGCCACCTGCGGCTTCTACCGCCTGTTGGGTATGTTCCAGTTCCAGGCTGTAAAGCACCGGTAACGCCGCCCCCTGCTCACTGCGTGAGGCCAGGGGAGCACGGAAAAAGCCGCCCGTCAGTCCGGCGCCGGCAAACGCCGTATAGTCCGGTCCGTAGTCGGTGAACTGCCAGCCAAATACCTGGCCAAAAAAGGTTTTGACCGCGCTCAGATCCGCAGCGGGCAATTCGAGATAGTTGATGTGGTGATGTGAGTCGGTCAATGACATAGGCGCCTCCATGAACCTGATCAGTGTGTCGAATGGCCTCAGTCGGCACAAGGTGAGTTTGCGTCAGGCAGGGTAAAACTGTGTAAAAGCCATCGGTTTGCTCAAGTTCGGATTGTTAGCATGGCCCGACAGTAGGCAACACGAAAGACGCAGATGATGAAAACTCGGACCTGGCTAATGGTGGGTGCCACCGCCGTGATAGTGGGCGCTGGCTGGTTGGTGAGCCGCGGTACGCTCAATGCCGAAGCCGCGCCGGTAAGCTACCGGACGGAGGCCCTGGCCAGCGGTGACATCAACAACACGGTCAGCGCTACCGGCACACTGGCTGCGGTGGATGACGTGATCGTCGGGGCGCAGCTGTCCGGCCAAATCACCGAAGTGTATGTGGACTTCAACGACACCGTCACCGCCGGGCAGTTACTGGCTCAGATAGACCCTCGCACCTTTGCCGCCAAAGTGGCGCAGGCCAAGGCTCAGGTGGCGAAAACCGAGGGCGACATCGCACTGCAACGCATTGTGGTGAAGCGCGCTGAGGTGGATCTGGACAAAGCCCGGCGCGATCTGGCGCGGGCGCGGGGACTGGCGGCCGCCAACTACATCTCTGACGATGAGATCGATGCGGCGGAAACCACGCTGACCCAGGCCGAGCTGGACTGGCGTCAGAGCGAGGCACAACTGACGGTGTTGCAGGCGACGCTGGCGGCCAATGAAGCCAGCCTGAGTCAGTCCCAGATTGAACTGGACCGCACCGAAATTCGCGCCCCCATTGACGGCTTTGTGATTGATCGCACCATTGAGCGGGGCCAGACCGTGGCCTCCAGCCTCAACACCCCTGAGCTCTTTACCCTGGCCAAAGACCTTTCCCAGATGGAGATTGAGGCTTACATCGACGAATCGGACATCGGCCAGCTGAAGGAGGGTCAGCGGGTTGACTTCACCGTTGATGCCTTCCCGGACCAGCGCTATCGCGGCGAGGTGGCCCAGATCCGCCGGGCACCCCAGGATAACTCCGGCGTCATCAGTTACACCGTGATCATCAACGCGGCGAACCGCAATGGCAGCCTGTTGCCCGGCATGACCGCCAACCTTGAGATCGCCATTGAAGCGGTGCGCGGCGTTAACCGCGTCAGCAATGCCGCGCTGCGGGTGGCCGGTCAGCTGGACCGGGGACAGGCCGGTGCCGCCAGAGGGCCGCTGGCCAGGCTTGAGCCATTGGGATTGAGTGACCAACAAAGAGCCACCCTTGAAGCCCAGTTGCCCAAAGCCTCAGAAGGGATGGGGTCCCGCAATGACCGCCAGGTACGCCAGCGCCTGACCCGTCTGCTGGATGAGGTTCTGACGCCGGAGCAGAAAGCGCTGCGCCAGGACCTCCAGTCCGGCAAGGTGCGGATGGGCACGCTTTACCTGCTGCGCGGCAATACGCCGGAGCCGGTCAGCGTTCAGCTGGGCATCACCGATGGCCAGTATACCCAGGTGATCAAACCCGACCTGAGCGGTGAGCCGGTTGTGGTCCAGATCAAGGCCAATCGCGGATGAGCGCGGCCATTCATTGCGCTGGCCTGAGCCACAGCTTTCCCATGGCGGGGGAACGATTCCAGGTGTTGGATCAGGTCGACCTGACCATCGAACGGGGTGAGATGGTGGCGATTATGGGGCCATCCGGTTCCGGCAAATCCACCCTGATGAACCTGATTGGCTGCCTGATGACCCCGGAGCAGGGCGAGGTCCGGCTGCTGGGCCAATCCACGGCGGGGATGAACAAAGCCCGTTTGGCCCAACTGCGTCGGGACCACGTCGGCTTTGTGTTTCAGCAGTTTAATCTGCTCTCCCGCACCTCGGCGCTGGACAACGTCAAGATGCCGCTGATGTACAACGAGGCGCCGGTGGAGGACGGTGACAGCCGCGCCCGGGCGGCGCTGGAATCGGTGGGGCTGGGAAACCGGCTGGGCCATCATCCGAGCCAGCTCTCCGGCGGGCAACAGCAGCGGGTGGCGATCGCCCGGGCGCTGGTTAACCGCCCCAGCATTCTGTTGGCGGATGAGCCTACCGGTGCACTGGACAGCGTCACCAGTGAAGAGATCATGGCGCTGTTCCGGCGTCTGAACCGGGACGGACAGACCGTGGTGCTGGTGACCCATGAGCAAGAGGTGGCGGATCAGGCTGACCGCATCATTCTGGTCCGCGATGGCCGCATTCAGAACCGGGGCAGGGGGATCGCGTTATGACACTGGTATCCACGGCACTGCTGTCACTGCGGCGCAACCTGATGCGGTCGATCCTGACCACCCTCGGCATCATCATCGGCATCAGTGCAGTGATCGTGATGTTTGCGCTGGGGGAGGGGGCCCAACGACAGGTGGAAGCGCAGATCGAAAGTCTGGGCACCAATCTGCTGATTGTCCGCGCCAACTCCGTCAGCAGTGGCGGCGCTCGTCAGGCGGCGGGCAACGTCAATCGCCTCGACATGCGCGACGTAGAAGCCATCAAAAGGGAGATCCCCGAGGTGGTGGCCGTTGGGGCATCGGTGAACGGGCAGGCCCAGGTGGTGTCCGGTAATCAGAACTGGAACACCGGCATTCAGGGGGTGAACACCGACTACCTGACCGCCACCAATTGGGTGGTAAGCCATGGCCGGGCGTTCAGCGACAGTGACGTGCGCAGTGGCGCCAAGGTGGCGCTGATGGGGCAAACCGTGGCCAAGGAGCTGTTCGGCGACCCCAGCCTGGCACTGGGGGAAACCGTGCGGGTTAACCGGGTGCCGTTGACGGTGATCGGAGTGCTCAAAGGCAAAGGCCAGGACATGCGGGGTATGGATCAGGATGACACCCTGATCCTGCCGCTGACTACCGCCAACCGCCGGGTGGTGGGGTCCACCTCCACCAACGTTAACCGGGTCAGCCGTCTGACTGTCGGGGTCGATGACGCCAGCAACATGGACTACGTCAGCGAGGAGATGTCCCGTCTGCTCAACCAGCGTCATCGGGTGGCTGCCGGGCAGCCTTCGCCTTTTCGGGTGATGAACCTGACCGCGATGCTGTCCACCCGTGCCGAAGCCAACAAAGTGTTCTCCATGTTGCTGGCGGGGGTGGCGGGCGTGTCGTTGCTGGTGGGTGGCATCGGAGTGATGAACATCATGCTGGTGAGCGTGACAGAGCGAACCCGGGAGATCGGCCTGCGCATGGCGGTGGGCGCGCAACCCCGGCATATCCTGACTCAGTTTCTGATCGAAAGCGTGACCCTGTGTCTTATCGGTGCGCTGCTGGGCGTCGCCCTGTCGCTGATGGCGGTCGGCATCTTGCAGTACGGCGTGGGCTGGGAGATGGCGCTGTCTCCGGCCATTATCCTGATCAGTGTGCTGGGAACCGGGTTGATAGGCGTTGGCTTTGGCTTTTACCCCGCCTATAAAGCGGCCAATCTCGACCCCATCGAAGCACTGCGCTTCGAATAGCAAAAAGGCGCCGTAAGGCGCCTTTTCTGTATCCGGAAAATAAAAAGCCGCCGGGGCGAGGCCCCAGCGGCACAGTTCGTTTTCGCCGTTATTCATTCTTGTCCCGGTCCCTTCCCCTAAAGAACCGGTTGGGGTGGCGAATGCGATGCAGTGTACGGAAAGTGGTCTGTCCTGTCTTGCCCAAATCTGAACGGAAGATGAATTGTGGGAGTTGTCTCACACTGGAAAATTGCCATCGTGATCACGATCACAGTGTGCGGATATTGCCGTCTTTTTGGGCCATAACAGCGCAGAAAGTGGGTGAAAAACCACTAACTGACTCAGTTTTAACTAGAATTTGTCCATGCCCCGGCGCGGTTGGCGCCAAAGCGGAAAGGATGCGTGCTTATGCCACTGCGAAAACTGACGGTTCACCTGTTTCTCCCTCTGGCCTCGGTGACGCTGGCGATGCTGCTGTTGTTGAGCATCGCCGCGTTGGCGTATCACCAGCATCGGGTGGCCAATGAGTGGTCGTTGCAACTGCGGGCGCTGGGGCCACGATTGATCACGGCGGGGGAGTCCGGCACTGTCTGGCGCAGCAACGCCATCAGTGTGCTCGATGAACTGCCCGAATTGCGCGGCGGCTACCTGGAGCTGGAGGCCAGCGGCGAACGGCTGGAGATGGGAAATCGCGTCTGCGCGGACGACTGGGACTGGTTACAGGGCTGCCTGAGCCTGAGTGGACGACTGGTGCTGTCGCCGGATCAGGCACTGAACTACCGCGTCAATGTGGACCAGCGGGAGTGGCTGCGAAGCAGTGCGGTGATGCTGTGTCTGGCCGCCGGGCTGGTGATACTGGCGTTCATCCTGCTCTATCGATCGGTCAGCCGGCGGATCATCACCCCATTGAGTATGTTGTTGGCGCAACTGCCCCGAATCGGCAGCGGCCAGGCGCGGTTTTATACCGAGCGGCCTGAGCTGGTGCCGTTGGCTCAGGCGCTGGAAGATCTGGATCGGTTCGTGCAGGAGCGCCAGCAGAACGATGAGCGCCTTCAGCGTCGTCTGCGCGGCGCACTGGTGGCGCGCAGCGACTTTATGGCCAACGCCAGCCACGAGATCCGCACCCCCATTAACAGCATCATCGGCTTTGCGGACTGTCTGCAACATCAGCGCGACGCCTTACCCCCCAACGCCCAGGAGCATCTGGATTACATCACCCATGCGGCGGACAGCCTGGTGCGCATCGTCGATGACGTGCTCGATTTCTCCAAACTGGACGCGGGGAAAATGGTGCTGGAGCGACGGGACTTTTCACTGGCGAAGTTTGTCGATCGCACTCTGGCGGCTTATGCCGGACAGGCGGAACGCAACAACGTCACGTTGAGTACGGCGCTTGCTGACGATCTGCCTGCCCGGGTTGCCGGTGACGAAAACCGGCTGGGCCAGATTCTGGGCAACCTGGTGTCCAATGCGGTGAAGTTCAGCCCCGGCGGAACGGTGTGCGTGCGGGTATTGCCGCAGCGTCGGGTGGGGGCGATTCAGGAGATTCAGTTTGAGGTGGAAGACAATGGCGTCGGGATCCCGGCCGCCTCACTGGGCGCGATTTTCGATCCCTACACTCAGGGTGATGGTGCCACCTCCCGCCGTTTCGGGGGCACCGGGCTGGGCCTGGCCATCAGCAAAAAGCTGGCGGGCCTGATGGATGCGCAAATAAAGGTGAGCTCCCAACAGGGGCAGGGCAGTACCTTTACCCTCAAGGTGCCGCTGACGCCGGTGGCGGAAGCGGCGCCACAGCCGGCCCCATCCGCGGAAGTGTCCGCTGACCTGCTGTCCAGACTGAAGGTGCTGGTGGCTGAGGACAACGACAGTAATCAGGCGCTGATGAAAGCCTACCTGAGCAAGCTGGCGATCGCGGAGGTGCAGTTCTGCCACAACGGACAGGAGGCGCTGAAGGCGGCGGACAACGAGCCGGTCGACGTGGTGTTGATGGACTGCCAGATGCCGGTGATGGACGGCTTTACCGCAGCCTCCATGATCCGCCAGGGCACGAGCCGGGACGCGTTGATCATCGCCATCACCGCCAACGTCACCGACCAGGACCGGAAACTCTGCGAACGGGCGGGGATGGACGGTTTCCTGACCAAACCACTGACGCTCGGCGCACTGGAGAACGCGCTGAAAGAGGGCGTGATGAACCGCAGTCGGGTTGGGCAGGCTCTTGGCGTCAGCGGCCAGCGAGAGTAAGCTCAGGGGGCAGCAATAAGAACGAGTGGCCATGACGGACCACCGCAACAACATCAAGGAGTTTGGCGTTGAGTAGTACCAATCCTCTGTTGGGCGCGTTTGATGCGCCTTTTGGCTTGCCGCCGTTTCAGGCGCTGAGCGACGATCACTTTGGCCCCGCTCTGGAAGCGGGCATGGCGGCACAACTGGAAGAGGTTGACGCCATCGTTAACCACCCGGAGCCGCCTTCCCTTAGTAACACCATCGAAGCACTGGAGCGTTCCGGCGCCTTGCTGAGCCGCACCCGGATGCTGTTCGAAAACCTCGGCGGCACAGACACCAACCCGGCGCGCCAGGCCATTGAGCAGGCTTTTGGCCCCCGGCTGGCCGCCCACAGTGACGCCATTGCGCTGAATCCCGCTCTCTTTGCGCGGATTGAGGCGGTCTGGCAGCAGCGTGACTCACTGAGCGGTGAAGCTCGGGTGTTAACGGAAAAAACCTACGATGCCTTTGTCCGTGGCGGCGCGTTGCTGCGGGGGGAGGCCCGGGAGCAGTTGGCGGAGATCAACCGGGAACTGGCCACCCTGCAGATCCAGTTTGCCCAGAACCTGCTGGCCCAGAACAACGCGTTTGTTCATGTTGTGACCGAGCAGGACGAGCTGGCAGGCCTGCCCGACGGGATGATTCAGGCTGCCGCCGACAAAGCCGCAGAGATGGGGCACCCGGGCGCGTGGGCATTTGGCTGCGACCGCACCGTGCTCTATCCCTTCCTGACCTACTGCCACCACCGGGGCCATCGTCAGGCGCTGTATCAGGGCTACCTGAATCGCGCTGACAACAACGACGATCAGGACAATAAAGCCAACCTGCGCCGTCAGGTCACACTGCGTCAGCAGCGTGCGGCCCTGCTCGGTTATCCCACCCACGCCCACTATGAGCTGGCGGATCGCATGGTGGACGGCCCCGAAGGGGCTCAGGCGCTGATGGATGACGTGTGGCAGGCCACGGCCCGTAAAGCACAGCAGGAAGCGGAGGCGCTGCAGGCCCGGATCCACGCTGACGGCGAACAATTTACGTTAGCAGGCTGGGACTGGTGGTATTACGCCGAACAGGAGCGTCTGGAAAAGTACGCACTGGACGATGACCAACTGAAGCCTTACTTCTCCCTGGACAACGTCATTGAAGGGGCCTTTCACACCGCCCGAAACCTGTTTGGCATCGACTTCAAGCCGCTGCACGGACTGGCGCTCTACCACGACGAAGCGCGGGCCTGGGAAGTGGTGGACCGGGATGGCGCCCACCTTGGCGTCTTTATCGGCGACTACTTCACCCGCGACAGCAAGCGTGGCGGCGCCTGGATGACGGTGTTCCGTGAGCAGTCACGGCTGGATGGCGTGGTGCGCCCGCTGGTGCAGAACGTCTGCAACTTTCCCAAACCGCAGCCCGGCGAACCGGCGCTGCTGAACTTTGAGCACGTTCGTACCCTGTTCCACGAGTTTGGCCATGCGCTGCACGGTTTGTTGACCGACTGTCAGTACGCCAGCCTCTCCGGCACCAACGTTGCCCGGGACTTTGTTGAGTTTCCCTCTCAGGTGCTGGAACACTGGGCATTGCAACCGCAGGTGCTGGCCCACTACGCCCGCCATGTGGACACCGGCGAGGTGATCCCGGATGAGCTGGTCGAGCGGGTTCAGGCCGTGGGACGGTTTAATCAGGGTTTCCAGACCGGTGAATTCCTGGCGGCCGCTCTGCTCGATATGGCCTGGCACACTCACCAGGGAGCAGTGCCGGAGGTGGCGGAGATGGAATCGGCGGTCGCCGAACGCATCGGTTTGCCTGAGGCGATCGCCTATCGCTACCGTTCACCGGCGTTTGCCCACATCTTTGCCGGGGGATACTCTGCTGGCTACTACAGCTACCTGTACTCCGCGGTACTGGATGGGGATGGCTTTGCCGCATTTACCGAGTCCGGTGATCTGTTTGACCCGGCGGTGGCGGGCCGACTGCACACCCTGCTGCGCGCTGGCGGTACGGAAAAGCCTGACGTGCTTTATCGCACCTTCCGGGGCCGGGACCCGGAGATTCAGGCATTGCTGAGTGACCGGGGCCTGAACTGACCCAGCCAAAACGCCGACGGAAACGTCGGCGTTTTTGTTGTCATCCCTAAACCACCTCCTATGGAGGTGGTGATCGCTTGCTCTGGGCTTTGCCCGAAGAGTACTGCTAAGAGACGAGACGGATTGAAAGCCGGTGCACAGAAAAGGAGAGGCATGCACCAGACCCTCACGGCGTAAGCCGTCCACATGCGCCGACTCGCAGCGCCGAGCGGGAACGACTGGGAATGAGGCCGAGAGCCAGGGAAGGCTCGAGCGGCCAGCCGAGCATGGAAGCGAGTCTGGCCGGTGCCGAAATGGGAAGGAGTGGGAGCGAGGGGTTTTCGCTGCGCCGGAGGCAAAGGGGAGTCCAGAGGGGCGAAGCCCTTCTGGCGGCCGCCGGGCCGTCCCGGCAAAGGAGGTGAGTGGAGCACTATCCGTTCATGCCTTTGGCAACCCCGAGAACTAAGCAGCCCCCTTAAAGGGGGCTAATCAAAGCCACCTGCTATGCAGGTGGATTTTTACTGTCGCTCCCTCGACGGTTGATCTGTGACCGGCTTCGCTACACTGTAAAGGAGCTAAGTCACTGATTGTGGGAGTAAGGGTATGAAAAACCTGGTTACTGCGTTGAGCGTGTCATTGCTTTTGGCCAGTACTGGCAGCCTGGCGGCACCGCCGGAGCACGCCAAGGCCAAGCAGGCCGAAAATGCGGCCCGTCAGGCTGAGCGTGCGACAGAGCGTGAAGCCCGTAAAGATCGTGAAGCGTCGGAGCGCGAAGAGTACAAAGCCCGTCAGGAAGCGGAGCGGCAGCAACGCAAAGCGGAAAAGGAGCGGGAGCGCGAAGCCGAAGCCTGGGAACGTGAAGCGGAAAAGGAAGCGGCAGAGCGCCAGCGCGACCGGGAGCAACGTGAACGGGAAGCGCGGCGGGAAGCCCAGGAGTGGGACCGTGAAGCCGAGAAGGAAGCCAAAGCCGCCCGCAAAGACGCCGAGGAGCGCGAGCGGGAAGCCCGTCAGCGCGCCGAGGAACAGGCCCGCGAGGCCCGCAAAGAGGCCAAAGAGGTGGAACCGCCCCGTTGAGGGGCGGTCGGGCTCAGAGTGACAGCGCCTGCATCAGGGCATATCCGCACAGGCCAAACAGCGGGATGTTGGAGAGCACGAACACCCCGAAGCGCCACTCAATGCGGTTGCCCAGCGCCTGCACCAGACTGTGCATCACCCGCAGCACGACGTAACTCCAGGCCAATGCGCTGACCACCGTGCCGGTGGCACCCATCTGGGTCAGCGCCAGAGCCAGCGCATAGAACAGCACCGGCTGCTCCATCAGGTGGTTGTAGTTGTCCGCTTTCCAGCGGACCCGGGGCGGCAACTGCGCCATCTGCTGGCCCGACGGGGCGTTTGGATCCATCGCCATTTTCATGGAGATGATGGCGGGCAAACGTGTGGCGTACATCCATAGCCACATCACCAGTGACCAGAGCACCAATGCGATCATTGGCAAAAGCAGGGCGGCGTTCATCCTGAGCTCCTCATCCTTGAAAAGACCCAAGTTAACGGGTTAAACCCCAAAGAAAAAGCCGGCGCATGCCGGCTTTTTGCTTACTTGCTGATCACCTTTCGGCCCTGCACCCAGACGGTGCGGATGTTGTGGCGTCGGGTCAGGCAGATCAGCTTCTCCAGCACATCGCGCGGGCTGTCCATCCCTTCCGGCAGGTAAAGGTCGCTGTCCTGGGCGTTGGCGTCCACCACCAGCGCATCAAACGCGTAGCCCGGTGCCAGCAGGCCGACTTTGGCATCAATGGCCAGGCCGCCACCCACGGTAGCCATCCAGTATGCGTCGAGGAAGCTGATTCGGCTGCCGGCTTCGCCCCGCTCTGAGGCCGGGCGGTGCGTGTCGGTACCATCTTCCCGAACCCGGGAGTGGTTCACCGCATCCAGACAGGTGTGGAACACGGAGGGGATGGGGGCGCCTGCCAGATCGGTGCCCAGGCCCACCTGCAGGTCACCATCCAGCACTTCGCGGGTTTTCATTGCCGCGTTGGCGAAATACATATTGGAGAGCGGGCAGTGCGCGATGGCGGCTTGCGCGTCGCGGATCGCCACCATGTCTTCATCGCTCAGAAAGATGGAGTGGGCCAGGATGGTGCGTGAACCCAACAGGCCCATGTCCCGGTAGATTTCAACGTCGCTCTGGCCGTAGTGCTCCAGGCTGTAATCGCGGGCCCAGTCGCTTTCGCTGCAGTGGGTTTGCACGTGGCAGTGGTAACGCTGTGCCAGCTCACCCAGCCCTTTCAGCATCTCCGGAGTGCAACTGGGCACAAAGCGGGGGGTGATCACCGGGTTGACCAACTGCTGCTCGTTGCCCGGCAGAGCGCGCACCTGTTGGATAAAGGCTTCGGTGTCGGCCAGGCCCTGGTCGGTGGTTTCGATGTAGTAAGGCGGACACTGGCTGGCGTCGTCCATATTGATTTTGCCGACGTAGCCGCGTTGGCCCAGCGCCAGACAGGTTTCAGCCAGGATCAGGGAGGCGGGGTTGTGCACGGTGGCAAAGTACACCGCACTGGTGGTGCCGTTGGCGAGCAGGGCGTTGACCAGATGGGGATAGACCTGACGGGCAAACTCCGGGTCTTCAAACCGCGCTTCCAGCGGGAAGGTGTAATCCTGCAGCCAGTCGTACAGCGGCAGGTCGAGGCCTTTACCGGCCTGGGGCCACTGCGGGGCGTGGACGTGGAGGTCCACCATGCCGGGCATCAGGTATTGGCCGGGAGTCAGTTCGGTCAGCTTGCCGGCGTCTGCCAGTGCCTGACACAGCTCAGCGTAACCGGGGGCGCTGGCGGGGGTCAGGTCGATGATGGTGCCTTCAGCATCCACCTGCACCAGCGCATCGGCGTGGTGCTCGAATTCGCCCTTCACCGGGCAGTGGTACAGGGCGCCGCGAACGGCGAAACAGCAGGTATCGATCGGTTGCATTTTGTTTTTGGTGTCCAGCAGCAATCGGCGCCCAATGGGCGCTGGTAGGGTCGGGCGCGAGGATACCAGCGCTGTACCGGCTTGGCCGTCTGCTGAGCCGGATTTGTGAGGTGAGTCGGGGGCGGGGATGTTGCCACCGTGAGCCATCACACTTTTCTGTGCTTGTCACGGCGCGACTGACCGAATAAACGCCATTCAGTCAGCAGTAATTTTCTGATCTGAAGCAAAATTTTCTTGGTTTGTTGGTCTGGGTCACAAGGGGATAATCCGACCTGATACCCCGCCTGCTGGATGATTGCAGGGGGCCGCGCGGATGCGCGGCATTGAACAGACCGGAAAGAGAATAATGAACAGGGAATCTTTTGCTCTGATTGATAAGCCCACGTTTTTTGGGGCGTTAGGCCTGCTGCTGATGGTGGTGATTCCACTGGCGGTGTGGCCGGAGGCCGGGGCGCAACTGGTGGCCCGTGCCAAGGAGATGATGACCACCAACCTTGGGGCCATCTACCTGATTATGGGCCTGGGCTCGCTGTTCTTTATGATCTACATCATCTTCAGCGAGATGGGGCAGATCAAACTGGGCGAGGCCGATGAGGAGCCTGAGTTCGGCACCGCGTCCTGGGCGGCGATGCTGTTTTGTGGCGGCATTGGCGCGTCCATCCTGTATTGGGGCTGCATCGAGTGGGCCTACTACTACCAGAACCCGCCGTTCCAACTGGAGCCGGGCAGCGAGGAAGCGATTCGCTGGGCAGCAACATACGGCATCTTCCACTGGGGCTTTATCGCCTGGGCCATCTACCTGGTGCCAGCACTTCCCATCGCCTATTTCTTCTATGTCCGTAAGCAGCCGGTACTGAAAGTCTCCGCCGCGCTGATGCCGGTGATTGGTGAAAAACGCAGTCAGGGCTGGCTGGGCAAACTGGTGGACGTGCTGTTTATCTTTGGTTTGCTCGGTGGCGGCGCTACCACGCTGGGTCTGGCGTCGCCGCTGATCAGCGAAGGTCTGAACCAACTGGTGGGCCTGCCGCAAAACATCGTGACTCAAATCGGTGTGCTGCTGGTGTGTACGCTGATTTTCGGTTACAGCGCCTACGCGGGTCTGGAGAAGGGGATCAAAATGCTCTCCAACTTCAATTTCTGGGGTGCCATCGGCCTGCTGGCCTTTGTGTTCATCGCCGGCCCCACCGTGTTTATGCTGGAAACCGGTCTGGACGCCTTTGGCCGGATGCTGTCCAACTTCTTTGTGATGGCCACCTGGGCGGAGCCGTTTGGCGGCACCGGGTCTTTCCGTGACACCCACTTCCCGCAGGACTGGACCGTGTTCTACTGGGCCTGGTGGCTGGTGTTTGCACCCAGCATGGGCCTGTTCGTGGCGCGCATCTCCCGTGGCCGTACCATCAAACAGATGGTGGCCGGTGCCATGTTCTTCGGCTCCATGGGCTGCTTCCTGTTCTTTATGATCCTCGGCAACTACGGCCTGTCGCTGCAATTGAGCGGTGAACTGGACGTGGTGGCGATGCTCAACAGTGAAGGGGCCACCAGCGCGATCTTCGCCATCCTCAACACGCTGCCAATGCCGACTCTGGCGGTGGCACTCTTTACCCTGTTGGCACTGGTGTTTACCGCCACCACCTTCGATTCCATCTCTTACATTCTGGCGTCGGTGGTGCAGAACAACGTAACCGATGAGCCGATGCGCTGGAACCGTCTGTTCTGGGCTTTTGCGCTGTCGTTTATGCCGACCGTGCTGATGGTGCTGGGCGGCCTGGCGACCTTGCAGACCGCCGCCATCGTGGCGGGAGCGCCGCTGCTGGTGATCGCCTTTATGCTCGGTCTGTCCGGCCTGCGCGCGGCGCAGCTCGACCTGAAACATCAGGAGGACTACGAAGATCCGGTGATCACCATCGGCGATCTGCCGGAAGTGGACCCCTGGTCAGAAGAGGGCAAAGCGATGACCCGCTTTGAGGGCCTGAAGCAAACCGCGATTGAGGCGGCGCAACAGGAGCGGGAAGCCCGTGAAGCGATCCTGACCCTGAAAGCGGAACTGCGCATGGCCAGCGAGCGAGACCCGCGTTGCAAGCGCACCCTGAAAGCGGAACTGGCCCGCCTGCAATCCAGTCTGGCACTGGCGACGGCCAACAAGCTGGAAGCCACCGACGCGGCACAGACGGCACGGGGCGAATTCAACGCCATTGTGGCAGCCAAGCGGGAAGCGGAAGAGCTGGCGGAAGCGCAGCCGGTTCCGGCACAGTAACCGTTTCGGCAAACAAAAAAGGCGACCTGAGGGTCGCCTTTTTTGTTGTCATCCCTAAACCACCTCCTATGGAGGTGGTGATTGCTTGCTCTGGGCTTTGCCCGAAGAGTACCGCTAAGAGACGAGACGGATTGAAAGCCGGTGCACAAAAAAGGAGAAGCATGCACCAGACCCTCACGGCGTAAGCCGTCCACATGCGCCGACTCGCAGCGCCGAGCGGGAACGACTGGGAATGAGGCCGAGAGCCAGGGAAGGCTCGAGCGGCCAGCCGAGCATGGAAGCGAGTCTGGCCGGTGCCGAAATGGGAAGGAGTGGGAGCGAGGGGTTTTCGCTGCGCCGGAGGCAAAGGGGAGTCCAGAGGGGCGAAGCCCTTCTGGCGGCCGCCGGGCCGTCCCGGCAAAGGAGGTGAGTGGAGCACTATCCGTTCATGCCTTTGGCAACCCCGAGAACTAAGCAGCCCCCTTAAAGGGGGCCGAGTCAAAGCCACCTGCTATGCAGGTGGATTTTTACCTGTGCCGTTGGTACCGGCTTCCGGAAAATCAGCGGGCTTCTGGCATGCTTTGCTCTAGTATCGTGGTTTCTCCCCGGCCTTTCTCCCCGTGATAGGAAGAGTCTGCCAAGCAATGCTCTGGTTTCAGAAGAGGCAGAGAATGAACAACAGCCCTCAACCGGCGTTGATGATGATCCCGGATTGTTTTCATTAGCCGGGATGGTTGTTTTACATTGCGGTGGTTCAGTCGCTGGCGGGTTGATCGGCGCAGCGTCTGCAATCCGATTCGCCTTCATCCGCCGGAATGACCGGTTTTTTAGCCAATTTCAGTGATTTAGGCCTGGTGCGTTTTGTCCCCGCACGGCGGGCAATCCTGTCTTTTGTGGGTCAAGTTGTCCTTTTTGGCTGTCACTTTTCCTCCCTGTTGTCATTTTGGCTGATTTCACAGTGACCCAACACGGCCTTTTCATTTCCCGCTCTTGTTCGTCGCCAGCCCGCTCACCAGAATGCCTGAACTTGAATTGAAGGTTTGTCGCCCCACCGATTTCCCCGGCGGCACACATTTTGCCTTGTTCGGGAGGTTTATCACTCACTGAACGCCCGGACGAGGCTTTTACATCTACAGGGAGCTCCAATGATCAAGTTCAAACATCTGGCCGCAACACTGCTGTTGGCGTGCGCGCTGCCGACCGCCGCCCTGGCGCACGAAGGCAACCATGTGGTTAAGCTGGCCACCACCACCAGCACCGACAACTCCGGTCTGCTGGCGTACCTGCTGCCGACGTTTGAAAAGGAAACCGGCTACGAAGTTCAGGTGATCGCCACCGGTACCGGTAAAGCCCTGCGTCACGGCCGCAATGGCGACGTGGATGTGGTGATGACCCACGCACCTGGTGCAGAAGCCCAGTTTGTTGCTGACGGTTTTGGCCGTGAGCCGCGCCAGCTGATGGTGAATGACTTTGTGGTTCTGGGCCCGAAAGCGGACCCGGCAGGCATCCGTAACGCGGCCACCGTTATCGAAGCGTTCGCCAAAATTGCTGCCACCAAGAAGCCGTTTGTCTCCCGCGGTGATGAGTCCGGCACCCACATGAAAGAGCTGGCCATCTGGGAAAAAGCGGGTGTAACCACCGACTTCACCGGCTACGCCGCCATCGGTCAGGGCATGGGCCCGGCGATGCTGACTGCCAGTGAAATGGGCGCTTACGTTCTGGCGGACCGCGGCACCTACCTGGCCTTTATGGACAAGCTGGATCTGGAAGTGGTGTACGAAGGTGACCAAACCCTGATGAACCCCTACCAGGTGATTCTGATCAGCGAGCAAAAGTACCCGGACCTGAACCACGAAGGCGCTCAGGCGTTCTCTGACTGGCTGGTCAGCGAAGAGGGTCAGACTCTGATCAACAGCTTCCGCATCAACGGCATGCCGCTGTTCAAAGCCACCTACAAACTGTAATCCGGTTCCATAGCGTCCCCCCGATTTGTGGCCAGCCAATGCTGGCCACTTTCTTGCCCCGAAAACGGCGGGCGGCGGGTGGCATCAAAGGATGATTCAATGAAATTGGTTAAACGTGTACTTCTGCCCATGGTGCTTTCCGGTACCGCTCTGTCTGCGCCGGCGCTGGCCGATGCGCCTGTCAGCTTGTATGCCGCTGGCAGCCTGAAGCAGGCGCTGGGTGAGGTGGCTCAGCAGTATCAAAGCCAGTCCGGCGCCAATGTGGGCACCAAGTTTGGCCCCAGTGGCCTGTTGCGCAAAGAGATTGAAAGCACCAATCAGGCGGACCTGTTTGCCTCCGCCAACCTGGCGCACCCGGATAAGCTGGCGGCGGCAGGGTGGGGGCGCTCTGTGGTGCTGTTTGCCCGCAACCAGCTCTGCGCCATTGCCCAGCCGGAGCTGAGCGTCTCCACCGACACCCTGTTGCCGGTGATGCTGGATCCCAAAGTTCGGGTAGGCACCTCCACGCCGAAAGCGGACCCCAGCGGCGATTACGCCTGGGAGCTGTTCCGTAAGGCGGATGCACAGCAATCCGGCGCGTACCAGACCCTGTCTGACAAGGCGTTGAAACTGACCGGTGGCCCTGACAGCGAGCCGGCGCCCAAAGGCAAAAACCAGTATGGCTGGGTGATGGCGGAAAAACGCGCCGACCTGTTTATCACCTACTGCACCAACGCGGTACTGGCCCAGAAACAGGAGCCTCAGCTGCAGATTGTTCAGGTGCCATCTGAACTGGCGGTAGGCGCCAGCTATGGCCTGGTGGTGAACAAAGACGCCCGGCCGCAGGCCTGGGATCTGGCGATGTTCATTCTGTCCGAACAGGGCCAGTCGATCCTGAACCGCTACGGCTTCGTTTCACCCACCCTGCGCTAAACCGCACACAGCAAAACTTCAGGTCGTTGATGACTTAACGTTCGGGCGCCTTGCGCGCCCATGAGCGTCGGCGACCTGCGTCTTCAGGCTCGTCTGAAGCGCACCAAACAACCCCAGTGATGACTTTGAAAAGGACCTTATCACTATGTCGATGAAACCGACTCTGATTGCCGCTGCCCTGGCAGCACTGACCCTGCCTAACGTTGCTGCCGCTGACGACCATCTGGATATCTACGGCCGCCTTAACCTGGTGATGCAGGCGAACGATGTGGCGGGTGAAAGCGAGACCCGTGTGGGAAGCTACTCCTCCCGTATCGGCATCAAAGGCAGCCACCAGATCAGCGAGAACCTGGAAGCGATCTACCAGGCGGAATTTGGCCTGAACGTGACCGATGGCGACCCCTTCACCAACCGTAACCAGTTTATCGGTCTGCGTGGTGACTTCGGTATGACCACCATCGGTCGTCGCGACACCGCACTGAAGCGCTCTCAGGGTAAGGTTGATCAGTTCAACGACTTTGAAGGCGACTTCAACAAGATCATGAGCGGCGAAGTACGTGCCTCTCAGCAGGTGTCCTATGCCACCCCGCGCATCGCAGACCTGTTTATGGCGGAAGTGACCTATCTGGCTGACGATGGCAACAAGGATGAGCACGGCTTCTCCGGTGCCTTGATGGCCGGTGATGCCACCTACAAAAAGCAGCCGTTTTATGCGGCGGTGGCTTACGACAGCAAAGTGGCCCAGCGTGATGTGCTGCGGGTGACTGCCGGCACCAAACTGGCTGGCATTGAGCTGGGTGCCATGTACTCCGATGAGGAAGTGATCGCCGGTGCACTGGAAGGTGCCAAGGGCGATGCCTTTATGGTTTCCGTGGGCTACAAGATTGGTCAGGGCAAGCTGAAGGCTCAGTTCGCGGACGGCGATGTGCCGGACCGCGCCAACACCTCCTACAGCGTCGGTGGTGAGTACCGTCTGTCCAAGCAGATGAAGGTAAACGCCTACTACACCAATCTGGAGTGGGACAGCCGAGAGCACGATGACAGCTACCTCGGCCTGGGTCTTCAGTACGACTTCTGATGGCCGGACAGTGAAGCGGCCGTCACTCTGGCCCTTCACACTCGTAATGGAAAACGGAGCCTGATGGCTCCGTTTTCGTTTTTCCGTCACACCGAAACCCGGTACACACCGGCCGCGCCCGGGTCTTTGCAAGCCATCGTCGCCAGTCCATAGGCGCGGTGTTCATTGCGCTGATGCTATTGAACTGGATCCATGAATGCGTAATACGTATTTGGGGGTAAATCTTCAGAGTTACGCTTTCCAACCCCTCCTAAAATAGGCGTCAGCGCTCGACATGGTGCGATTCACTCAAGCCAATTTCAGTGCAACCGCTCCAAATCTTATTGGAAGAAAATGCTTTTCGAAACGCAATAATCCATCGGCAAACCCGAATTGAATGCTATTTTCCTGTCGAATTAAAAGCGCCATTGGCAATAGTGCACCAGTGACTTATATCGAAAAAATCATCCTAAACAGCGGTTTGGCTTTAAATTGCCGAGGTGGGTGCGTTTTTGACTCGACGGCGACCCATTGTCACCTGGCACTCATAAGTGCATGAAAATACAAATTATGGGTGAGCTGAAAAATTTTCGACCTCTTAGCGACTTGTAATAAAAGTGTCATATAAACCTATTGTGTTGTTTTTAAGTGGAAAAGTAGCCGTGATGTAAAAATGCAGTTGCACAATATGCATGGATACTATGAAAGTCGATCAAAAAACGCATTGGATAATTTTTGCGCCGGGGCAGCAGAATGAAATTCGAGCGGTATAAACCGCCTGCGTCGTTGCCTCGATTTACTCATAGGGAGATGAGGTTCCGGCAGGACTAAGAACAGGGAGCTGTCTTAGCGGCAGCTAAGGGAAGAAAGTTGAAAATAAAACGACTCGCGATGGCGACCACGGCGGCCCTTTATGCGGCCGGTGTGGTGGCATCGGGCCAAACGAGCCCTATCACTTCCACGGAGATCTCCGTGGATCCCTTTAGCCTCACTGCAGAGCAATACGCAGAGATTCAGGCGCACAAGCAACGTTTGCAGAATCGGCCGGGCATCACCAGTGGCCCCAACCAACGCGTTGGTGGTCAGGCCAAGGTGCCGTTTGTGCACGAGGACGGGCTGAGCGGGGAGCACACCTACATCATTCAGTTGGATGAGCCCGCTCTGGCAACTTACCGGGGGGGCATCGCCGGACTGAACGCCACGGCACCGGACAGCGCCCCGGCCACTTTCGGGCAGGCCCGGAAACTCAATATCGACAGCTACGACAGTCGCAGCTATCTGCAGCATCTGAATCGCCGCCAGGCGGAAGTGCACAGCAGCATCAGCAGCACACTGCGGACCCACCAGCCGATTCAGCAGTCGTTTCAGTTCGCGTTTAACGGCATCAGCATGGCCCTGACCCAGCAGCAGGCCGCCCAGGTGGCGAAGTTGCCGGGTGTGCGCGCGGTGACCCGTTCCACGGTGCTTGAGCTGCACACCGACGTCGGGCCACAGCACATCGGTGCGGACCAACTCTGGAACGGCACGGCCACCGCGGGCAACGACATCACCGGTAAAGGGATCATCGTTGGCATTCTGGATACCGGCATCAATTCCGACCACCCGTCGTTTGCGGCGATGGGCGACGATGGGGTGCCGATTGAGAACCCCTGGGGCAGCGGTAACTACGTGGGAGATTGTGAGCAGGAAGCGTTTGCCAGCATGTGTAACGACAAGCTGATTGGTGTGCGCTCCTACCCGATGATCACCGACACCTATGGAGACCCGGTGTTCCGCGACATGCATCCGCTGGCGCCGTGGGAGATGGTTCGCCCGGCCAATGGCGAAGACTACAACGGACACGGTTCCCACACCGCCTCCACGGCGGCGGGCAATGTCCTGTTCGATGTGGCCTATCAGATGGGCGAGCCCGGCTATGGTGATGAGATCACCGGCCGGGATACGGATCTGGTGTTCCCCCGGGTGTCCGGTGTGGCGCCGCACGCCAACATCATCTCCTACCAGGTTTGCTGGGCCGGTGGCGCCGGTGCCGCGTATGCCGGCTGTCCGGAAGAGGTCACCCTCATGGCCATTGAGGACGCCATCCAGGATGGCGTGGATGTGATCAACTACTCCGTGGGCGGCGCCGAACGCCTGCCCTGGGCTTCGCCGACTGAGCTGGCGTTCCTGGCAGCGCGGGAAGCGGGCATCTCGGTGGCCACGTCCGCCGGTAATGCCAGCTACTCCTGGATGGATCATGTCTCTCCCTGGCTGACTTCCGTTGCCGCCACCACCCATGGCCGTGTGCTGGATTCCGGTGAAAAGCGGGTGGAAAACTTCGAAGGTGGCGACAGCAACCCCGCCAGTTGGGGCATGAGTGCCAAGAGCCTGACCGGTCCCTACACCGGCCCGGTGGTGTCCGCTGCTGACTATGGCGACGGCAGCTGCGACGCGCCGTTTGCCGCTGACACCTTCTCGGTTTTGCCCGATGGCACGCCGCTGGCGGAAGCGCCGATTGTGGTGTGTGGCCGCAGTGACCAGCCCCGGGTGGCGAAGTCGGACAATGTGCTGGCCGGTGGTGCCGGTGGCATGATCCTCTACAACACTCAGTCCGACTGGGAATACGGGGATTCCCGCTATCAGAAGGTGGACGATTTCTACTCGCTGCCTTCCGCGCACATCGGCAATTACGATGGCGGCAAAATCCTCGACTGGCTGGCCAGTGGTACCGGCCATCGCGCGACGCTGACTGACGGGTCCCTGTTTACGGCTGAGCGCCCGGCGGATCAGCTGGCGATGTTCTCCTCCCGTGGCCCGAGCACCACCAACCCCAACGTGATGGCGCCGACCGTGGCCGCACCGGGTGTGGACGTGTTTGCTGCCTACGCCAATGACCGCATCTTTACCCAACAAGGCGTGGGGATGAACTGGGCGATGGTCAGCGGTACCTCGATGGCGTCGCCCCATGTGGCGGGCGCTCTGGCGCTGATCAAGGCGGCCCGTCCGGATTGGACAGCGGCGCAGATCCAGTCCGCGCTGGCGACCACTGCCACCAAGGTTGCGGTGCATGTCGATGACTACGGCAACACCGGCCCCATCACCTTTGATGACGCCGGTGCCGGGGTGATCAACGTGGATCGTGCCGTTCAGGCCACGCTGATCCAGGACGAATCCATCGCCAACTATGAAGCGGCAAACCCGCTCAGCGGCGGTGACGTCCGCACCCTGAATACGCCTTATCTGGTGGACCGTGACTGCAAAGGCAGCTGCACCTGGTTCCGTACCTTTACCGCAACCGAGACCGGCAGCTGGAGCGTGTCCGCCCAGGAGCTGGACTACACCGGCGCGTCGCTGATGAAGCTGGAGGTTTCCCCGGCAGAGTTCAGTCTGGCCGCCGGGGAGAGTCAGCGTGTGATGGTGACCGCCACGTTACCGGATGTGGACTACCAGTCCGATTCACCGCTGGGGCCGGGCAACACCGACGGTGCCACCTTCTATGGCGAGCTGACGCTGGCGCCGGCGGACAGCACCAAACCGGTGCAGTCGCTGCCGGTGATTGCCGCCTACGATCGTGCCGCTCTGCCGGTACTGGTTCAGGCTGAAGTAGGTCGTGACCAGGGCAACGTGCTGACGCCCGCTGTGATTCTGCCGCCGTCCGCAGCGATTGAAGCCCGGGTTTACGGGATGACCGCCGGTGAGCGTCAGGAGTACGCGTTGCAGATGAACACCGTCTGGCCCTGGGACATCGTCGATGCCCTGCCGGATGAGGCAAGTCAGATCGGCTATCGCAAGTTTACCGTGCCCACCGGCACCAAGCGTCTGGTAGTGGAAATCGCCGAAGAGGACAATCTGGCGCGCTTTGGCAGCCGCCTGGATGTGGGTCGTGACGTTAATGGCGACGGCCTGATTAACTGGGGTAAAGAGGCGATCTGCATCTCCGATTGGCGCCTCGCAGACTACTGTGCCATCAACAACCCGGAGCCGGGTGAATACTGGTACATGGTCAGCAACATGAAGATCTCCACCGGCTGGTGGGACCCCTACGATGAAGCGCAGCGCATTGTTACCAACGTCAGTGTGATCAGCAACGAGGTGACCGAGCGCCTGAGTCTGACCCCAACCAACAGCGATGGCGTGTCAGCGCAGCAACTGCAACTGAACTGGGCCATTGATGGCATTGCCGAAGGCGAAGTGCTGCAGGCGGTGGTGGAGCTGGGCAGCGACAGCATGAACCCGGGCGACATTGGCATGTTGCCGGTTCGACTGCAGCGTGGCGAGCCGGATGTGCAGTTCAATGTCATTCAGGACGGCGCGCGGGTTGGCGACGTGGTGGAGTTTGAAGTGGTGCAGCAGGCCAACCTGTTTGGTCAGGAGCGCCACATCAACCTGAGCGTGGAGCTGCCAACCGGACTGACCCTGATCGCCGACAGCGTTCGTGGTAACGAGTTTGCTCAACCCAACCTGTCCGTGGATGGCAATACCGTCACGTTGTCCGGCACTCAGGTGTCGTCCAAAGATGCACCGCGTACCTACGAGTTCAGCACCAATCTCGATGATGAGATGTGCCGTCTGCCGTTCAGCAGCCATCCGCAATTTGTGGACCTGCCGAGCATCGGTGTGGGCCAGTTGCCGGCCTTCAGCAATGAATGGGACCAGCTGTTTGAGATCCCCGACTTTATCGGGGCAGACACCTACTTCCCGCACATTCCGCTGTACGGGGTTCAGGCCAAAGACACCACCAACATCATCACCATTGAGGGTGGCGGTCTGATGCGTTTCGATGCGCACGCGCTGTTCCATCTGCCCGGTTACACCCTGGCCTACGATGGCGCACGGGACCTGATGGTGGCGCCATACTGGCGCGCCAATGCGGTGTCGATCAATGAGTCAGGCGTCGATTTTGACACCTTCCAGCCCTACGAGTACGGCGTGTATGCGGCCTCGCTCAATAACGGTGCCTATCTGGCAGCCCAGTGGAAGCGGATGTACAACGCCGAATCCAGTGGCGGCCCCTGGGGTGGTCTGGTGGTGGATAAGGAGACCCACTTTGACTTCATGACTCTGGCCTCCAGCGTGATCGACTTTACTCCCGGGGTGTACGAGATGTTCTTCTCCTACGCGGAGATGGACAGCAACCTGGGTGAACACACGGTGGGCCTGAAAGGGTATGAAGGGGTGCGGGGTTTCTACTACCCGGTCAACGGCTATCACTACGATGAGTACGCCATCAACCAACCGGAAAACCTGGGCAGCAACCTGCTGGTGTGCGCCAACTACCAGGGCCCGGAGAGCACCCGTGCGGTGATGCGCTTTGCGGCGCTGGTTACGCCGGAAGCGGTGGCTGGCACGTCGGAAGTGACCCTGACGGCCATGGCCGATGGCGGTAACACGGTGGTGCAGAGCCATCAGATCCAGGTTGCCGGCAACATCACCGTGTTTGGTCTGGCTGACCTGGAGATGGAGGAGAACACCACGTTGTCCGGCCTGAGCGTGGATTACGTGCACAGCGGCAACCGGGCGGTGGCGCTCAGTGTGGCAGGGGACAACCTGACGGCGGAGGTGGACGGCATGAACTTCAGCCTGACGCCGGATGCACACTGGTATGGCGAGTCGCAGGTGACCGTGACCGTGTACGACGCTGCCAACCCGCAGGATGCGGCCAGCACTCAGTTCATGCTGACCGTGAACTCCGACGGTGCAGAAGCGCCGGCAGAAACGCCGGAAAATGATGCAGCCGAATCCAGCAGTGACAGCGGCAGCATGGGCTGGCTGGTACTGCTGGTGTTACCCCTGGCGTGGCGTCGCTATCGCGGCTGAGCGCGTAACGGCGCTCCGTCCCTTGGGGCGCCGTTCTTTTTCCGGGGGGCACCAGTCCCAATAAAAAACGGAGCTTGATGGCTCCGTTTTCTTATGCACCAACCGATTACAGAATCGGCGCTTCTCCCAGCGAATCCGGGGTGCCGACTTCTGGCTCATGGGTCTCGTGGAAATCTTCCAGCTGATCCGCCACATCATCCACGGCCCGTTTGTAGTAAGCGAGGTGGAACAGGGCCTCGCCTTCGTGCACCAGCGGCAGGTTGGTACGGCCAATCACGATGCTGTCACGCGGGGCGACCACCGGTTCTTCGGAATCCCCCAGCGGGTCAGCAATCATGCCCAGCACCGCGCCCTTTTCCGCTTTGGCGCCCATTGGCAGCATGGCGCGGAAGATGCCGGATACCGGAGCCCGCACCCAGGAGCTGGTGTGGGATACCATCGCCACTTTCGGCGCAGCTTCTTTGCGGCGGGAGGGCGGCAGCATACCGAGGTGACGCATGACGTTCAGCACGCCTTTGACGCCGGCGCGGATGCAGATCTCATCAAAACGCAGCGCTTCGCCGGCTTCGTACAGCAGGATCGGCGTGCCGTTGTCACCGGCCACCGCGCGCAGGGAGCCGTCCCGGATCTCCGAGTGCATCACCACCGGCACACCAAAGGCGTGCGCCATCGCTTCGGTTTCCGGGTGGCTCAGGTCAGCGCGGATCTGCGGCAGATTGTCGCGATGACGGGCGCCGGTGTGCAGGTCGATACCGTGGGTGCACTTGTTCACCACCTCGTTGAGGAAGGTGTGGGCAATGCGGCCCGCCAGGGTGCCACGCTCGCTGCCCGGGAAGCTGCGGTTCAGATCGCGGCCATCCGGCAGGTAACGGGACTGCGCCAGGAAGCCGTGCACGTTGACGATGGGAGCCAGCACCAGGGTGCCTTTCAGTCGTTTCAGTGATTTCAGCTTCTGCAGACGCCGGATCACCTCCACGCCATTTAACTCGTCGCCATGAATGGCGGCGCTGACAAACAGGCAGGGGCCTGGGCTGTGGCCATTCAGAACGCGAACGGACAGTTGCAGGTGATGTTGCGTCACCAATCCCGCCAGCGGAATATCAACGGTGCGCTGTTGACCCGGCAGGATGGTTTCCCCGCCAAATTCAATGGGCCGGTTTTTCATCGTTTGGTACTACCTAAATGCCATTAACCCTTGGTGCTGCGCCGCTTGGTGCTGCTCTCGGGTTTGGCGTTTGCCTCGATGTATTCGATGATCTTGCCGGCAACGTCTTTGCCGGTTGCGGTCTCGATCCCTTCAAGGCCCGGTGAGGAGTTGACCTCCATCACAAGCGGACCTCGCTCAGAGCGGAGTATATCCACGCCTGAAACCCGAAGTCCCATAGTTTGTGCAGCGGAAATGGCGGTTTTTCGCTCAGTCGGTGTGAGTTTGGTCAGCGCGGCGCTGCCGCCACGGTGCAGGTTGGAGCGGAATTCGCCTTTTTGCGCGGTGCGCTCCATTGCCGCCACCACTTTATTGCCGATAACAAAACAGCGTACGTCGCTGCCGCCGGCTTCTTTGATGAACTCCTGAACCAGGAAGTCCGCTTCCAGTTCGCGGAAGGCATCAATCACACTCTCCGCCGCTTTCTGGGTTTCCGCCAGCACCACGCCACGGCCCTGCGTGCCTTGCAGCAGTTTCACCACCAGTGGTGCACCGCCGACCATATTGATCAGGTCTTTGGTGTTGTCCACGGCGTGGGCGAAACCGGTGTTGGGCATGCCAATCCCTTTGCGGGAGAGCAGCTGCAATGAGCGCAGCTTATCGCGCGAGCGGCCCAGCGGGATGGATTCGGTCAGGCAGTACACCCCCATCATTTCAAACTGACGCACCACGGCGGTGCCGTAATTGGTGATGGAGCTGCCGATGCGGGGGATCACCGCATCAAAGCCTTCCAGCTTTTCCCCTTTGTACCAGATGGCGGGTTTGGTGCTGGCGATGTCCATATAGCATTTGAGGGTGTCGATGACGTGCATCTCGTGGCCCCGTTTCTCGCCGGCTTCCACCAGACGACGGGTTGAGTAGAGGGTTTCACCACGGGAAAGAATACCGATCTTCATTACATTAGCCTTATTCAACAATCACGTGTGTTCTGGCATGCCTGCCGCCCATTCAGGGAGCGTGTCAGCGGCCCGCCACTTGGCGTCAGACTTCGAAACTGTTCTGGTCTTCGCTATCGCATTGGGTCGTGTCGGCAACCGACGGCGGCTCGAGCAGATAGCCCTTATCAACGTCCACGACAAATCGCCCCTCCATCGCATTCCTTCCGAGCAACATGCGGAATCGCATGGTGTCCCGGTTGGTGAGGGTGATTTGCGCAGTAAACTCGTGGTTTCCGGCCACAACCCGGGTTTCGATGACATACCTCAATTGGGTGTAGCCGCCGGAGTTGGTCACTTCACGGCGGTCGGCGACGGGCGCCTCACACTCCACTTCGGTGTCGTTGTCGTCCTGAAAAGGGTGGATGGCAAATCGCACCCAGGGTTGGCCGTCTCGTTCAAAGGGTTCGACTCTAAAGGCATGCAGCGCACAGGTCTTGGCGCCAGTATCCACCTTGGCTTTGATGTTGGGAAGTCCCAGGTCGGGAAGATGCATCCACTCTCGCCACCCAATGGTGGTTTTTTCAGCCGTCATTGAAAGCCCCCTTTTACAATCAGGTGATTAACTGCACTATTGCAGTTCGAATGAAGATTGCAATTTTAGTTTACGGTTTTTCGAGGTGACGCCATTGGGAGCGCAAACCTATTACCGCGATCAGGACGATGATGCCCATCGCGCATTGGCCAGTTACTGGGTAGAGCCCCTTAACCAGCTGGAGGGCGAGGAGCAGGTTCAGGTGTTCCTCGATGCTGTCGAGCAGCTGGAAACCTCGGAACTGGGCCTGCTGCTGGAATCCCTGCCGGTCTCCGAGCGTCGTGCACTCTGGCCCCACCTGCCGCAAGAGGCGAGGGTGGATGTGCTGGTGGCGATGCGGGTGGAAGCCCGGGACACGCTGCTGTCGGTGCTGGAACCGGACCAGATGGACCAGCTGCTGGGGGATCTGGATGCGGAAAGCCTGATTGAGCTGACCGACAACCTCTCCGACGAGATGGTGGACCAGGCGCTGGGCCGGATGGACAGCCAGCAGCGCACCTGGTACCGCGAATCTCAGGAGTACGACGAAGAGCAGATTGGCCGCTACGTTGACCACGACGTGGTGGTGTTGCCCCCCAACGCCCGTGTGGCGGCGGCACTGCGGATGCTGCGCCGTTATCAGTCGGCGTTCACCGACCGGGCCTATGTGGTCAACCGCAAAGGCGTGTGGCTTGGGGAAGTCACCCTTCACACCCTGCTGCAGGCGGACCCGGAAACCCCGGTTCGCCACTGCATCGACGACGAGGTGGTGCCGATCCCGGCGGACACGCCGGTACTGGAAGCGGCGGACCGTATGGAGCACGCCGACCTGCCGATGCTGCCGGTTACTGACGAAGGGGGACGCCTGCTTGGGCGGATGACCCTGCGTCTGGGCATGGAGATTGTGCGGGAGCACTACGAAGGCCAGTTGATGGCTTCCGCCGGTCTCGATGAAGAGGCGGATCTGTTCCTGCCGGTGTGGCGAAGTGCCAAACGGCGGGCGTTGTGGCTGGGCATCAACCTGCTGACGGCGCTGCTGGCAGCCTGGACCATCGGCCTGTTTGAAGCGACGCTGAGCCAGGTGGTGGCGCTGGCGGTGCTGATGCCGATTGTGGCCTCCATGGGCGGCATTGCCGGCAGTCAGACCCTGACGCTGATCATCCGGGGTCTGGCGCTGGGCCAGGTGACGCCGGGTAACGCGCTGCCGTTGTGCCGGAAGGAGATTGGAGTGGCGGTGCTGAACGGCATCGTCTGGGCCGCCGTTATTGGTGCCGTTACGGTGTTGTGGTTTGGCAGTATGGCGCTCGGTGGCGTGATTGCCGGGGCCATTGTCATCAATATCGTGGTGGCAGCGCTGGCCGGGGTGGCGGTGCCGATGATCCTCGACAAGCTGGAGATCGACCCGGCCCTGTCCGGCTCGGTGATTCTCACCACCGTCACCGATGTGGTGGGCTTCTTTACCTTCCTGGGGTTGGGTACCGCGTTTTTGCTGGGCTAAGGCTATCTTTTGCTACTCCCCCTGTAAGGAGTGGCACGATGAGCATAAGCAAAATCCTGTTGGGGGCACTGGCGTTGGTCAGTGCCCTTTGTTTTGCCGACGTGGCCGGCAGCCGGGATGGCCATGTCCGTATTGGGGCTGATGAGCAGCTGGAGGCCTGGGACGCCGAGGCGGGACTGTGGCTCAGTCCGGAAGCGTTCTGGCTGGCCTATGCCCAGCGCCAGGGCGGACTGACCTGGGGGCGCGGCAGCGATTACCCGCCTTACGCCGAAGTGAGCGAGGGTGACACCTTTATGGTGGAGCTGGAGAGCGGCCCCTGCCTGATGGAGTTTTTCCACCAGCGCTGGCGCCGGGCCAACGACGTGCGCCGCTGGGACCCGGCCTTCGGCGACGTTGGCGGCTGTGCCAGGGTGTTCGATTAACCCGCAAAGCCTCGCTTCCGCTTCTTGAATTATCAGGGATTTTAATGGGCGATATCCGCTAAGCTGGTCTGCCAACCTCACCCTGACAGCCCGCCATGTGGATCGCTTTTACCTTGCTGGCCGCTTTTATGCAGGCCTGGCGCAACGCCTTTCAGAGCCAGCTCTCGGCCGACGTCAATGTCGCTGGGGTTACCCTGGCGCGTTTTCTCTGGGCCGGCCCGCTGGCGGGCCTCTACCTGTTGAGTCTCTACCAATGGCAGCCCCAGTCGCTGCCGCAGTTTAATGGCCCCTTTATCGGCTTTGTGGTGGGCGCGGCGCTGATGCAGATCCTGGCGACCGGACTGATGGTCAAACTGTTCCAGCTAAAGAACTTTGCTGTGGGTGCCGGGCTGGCCAAAAGCGAGGCGTTGGTGGCGGCGATACTGGGCACGCTGTTTTTCGGCACGCATCTGAGTCTGTTTGGCTGGTTCGGGGTGGCCATCGGTGCGGTGGCGGTGATGCTGCTGTCCAGTCACGGGCACTGGCGCCAACTGTCGGTTTCCACCGTACTGCTGGGCATCGCCTGTGGCAGTGCCTTTGCCCTGACGTCGTTGTGGGTGCGGGAAGCCAGTCTTAACCTGGGGTTGCCTTTCCCCCACCGGGCCGCGTGGGTGCTGTTTCTGGTGATCGCGTTGCAGACCCTGTTGTTGACCGGCTACCTGGCGTGGCGGGACAGGGCCACACTGCAAGCATTGTGGGCCCGGCCAAGGCTGGTGGGGTTGATCAGCCTGACCAGTTGCATCGGTTCCATTGGCTGGTTCAGTGCGATATCACTGCAGGCGGTGCCCTATGTGAAAACCCTGGGGCAGGTCGAGGTGTTCTTTACCATGCTGGTGTCAGCCTTCTGGCTGAAGCAGCCGGTGCGGGTTCGGGAGTTTCTGGGGCTGTTTCTGATTGCCGTGGCGGCCATTATCGTCATCTGGTTCTGAGCCCCCTCAATGAGTGCCCCGTCAAAACGACCGGGCACTCATGGCGGAGGGTTACTCGGGGAAGCCAAACTTACCGTTGCGGTTTTTCCACTGCGCCTGCGGCGGAATGGCTTCGATGGTGTCCCAGTGTTCGACAATCTTGCCGTTCGCCACCCGGAACAGGTCGTAGAAGGCGACGTGTTGGTTCAGGAACGTCCCTTCACTGATGGTGAGTACAACGTTGCCCTGGCCCAGCACCTTGTGGTTGGCGGTATAGACCATCGGCATCCCCTGTTCAGCCAGTGCCGCCAATGCGGTGCCCAATCCACTGAGGCCATCGGCCACCCCGGGGTTGTGCTGCAGATAGTCCTGATCTTCCGGGTCGATAAAGCGGCCAATCTGGTCCATCTTGCCGCCCATCAGGATGGTGTGCACAAAATCGCTGACCAGTGCTTTGTTGGCGTCGGTCAGGTTCAGGTCCACCACCTCGGTTGTGCCGTCAAACTGGGTGCGGCCGCTGGCATTGGGCGGGGCAATCTCCTGCAGATTGTCCCAGTGCTCGACGATCCGCCCATCTTCAAACCGAAATACATCGAACCCGGCTTTGGGGCCAAAGAAGTCGTACTTGGTGTGCAGCACCACGTAATCGCCGTCGGTAAATGCGCGCTGCACATCTGCCCGGGCAGAGCCCTCCGGCAACTGTTGCAACAACGCACCAAAACCGGCCAGACCGTCCGCCACGGCGAGGTTGTGCTGAATGTACTTATCCGGATTGATGTAGGCCACCGGCGTCGGGTCTCCGGTTTCCAGGCTTTCAATCAGGGCGATCGCTTTGTCTTGCTGTGTCATGGTTACTGCCTCCTGCGCCAGCGCATTGTTGATGCCGAACCCCAGTGCCAGTAACGCGGCAACGGGGCGGATCAGAATGTGGGTGATTCGGTGCATAACGGTGTCCTCATCGCGATGAGCACAGTCTAGGCAGGTGTGGGAATGAGGGCAGGGTGGATGGGGGCCGAAAAATGGTAAATATCGAACCTTTCAGAGGTGAGGCTGAGTTTGAGACTGGACAAATGCCTTGGGGGTCAGGCCGGTATGGGCCTTAAAGTATTTCGTGAAGTTACTGGCGTCTTCGAAGCCGCAGTCCCAGGCCAGTTGCTGGATATTCTGTTGGCTCAGAATCAGTCGGCGTTTCAGCTCCATCACCACGTAAGCGTCCACAAACTGCTTGGCGGTCAGGCCCGTGGCCGCTTTGCAGAGGGTGTTGAGGGTTTTGTAGGTGACGCCAATCTGACTGGCGTAGGTGGTGGCGTCCCTCAGGCCTAACCCCTGCGCTTCCAGTTGGCGGTAAAACCGGGCAAGGGAGACCCGCTGTGTTTCGCTCAGTCGTTCGTGAGGGGCGGCCGGCCTTAACCGATTCAGCCTCAGAGCGAGGGCGCTGAACAGGTACATCACCACTAACGGGTCCGGTTCGATGCGTTCCACCTCTGCGGCCAGTTCATCAAACAGGGCCCGGCAATGGGGCAGTTCGACGGCATCGGGGTTCAGCACGGGTTGGTGCAGCGGATTGAACTGGATTGGGGTAAAGCTGGGCAACCGCATGTTGCTGTGCAGCCGGTCCAGAAACGTCTGAGTGAACAGCAGCACTTTGCCCTGAAGAGGCTGGGAGAAGTCGAACGCCTGTACCTGCTCCCGTTGAATCAGAATGACGCTGCCCGGGCCAAAAGAATGGCGCACAAAGTCGACCATGTGCTCACCCCGGCCGGACTCCACCAGAATCAGGTTGTAGAAGCCAATGCGGTGCGGTTGGCTGGGGTCCATATCCGGGCCGGCACGGCGTTGTAGCCGATGCAGATCGACCACTTCAAACTCCGCGTCCTGAGTTTTCCGGTGGTTAAAGCGTACGTCTGGGATGGTCAGTGAGGGCACGATGGTCGGGTCCGGCTTCCGGGCTGGCACAGTGAACTGAGCTCTACTATACCCAGCGTTCCTCCATTGTGCAGCGCAGGAAGGCGAAAGATGAATCTGATTGATGTGGCGCACTACCGCTATTCCACCAAGGAGTTTGACGCAGAGAAGCGGATCCCCGCTGAGCAGTTTGAGCAGATCCGCACGTTGCTGAGGTTCAGCCCCTCCAGCGTCAATTCCCAGCCCTGGCACTTTGTGATTGCTGGTACACCGGAAGGGCGTAAGCGACTGAGCATGGGCACTCAGGGTCTGTACCGCTTTAACGAAGCCAAGGTGCTGGATGCCTCTCACGTGATCCTGTTCTGCGCCAAAACAGGCATTGACGATGACTACCTGATGCATCTTCTGGATCAGGAAGAGGCGGATGGCCGTTTTGCGGAGCCACAGTTCCGCGATGGGGTCCACCAGGGCCGCAGCCTGTTCGTTAATATGCACCGCTATGACTACAAGGACGCGCAGCACTGGATGGAGAAGCAGGTCTACCTGAATATGGGCACCATTTTGCTTGGTGCTGGCGCATTGGGCATCGATGCGGTACCCATCGAAGGGATGGACCCTAAAGTGCTGAATGAGGAGCTGGGCCTGATTGCGCGGGGGTATACCGCGGTGGCAATGATTGCTCTGGGCTACCGCAAAGAAAGTGACTTTAACGCTGCGCTGCCCAAGTCGCGGCTGCCGGGTTCGGAGATTTATACTCAGCTCGAATAAAGCACAATTGGGTGTCCCGTTAAGCGAGTTAAGTCATTAACTGGGTTCTCATAGGTTGGGTGTCCGGATAAGCTGGGATTTTGGTCCTGAATCCGGAGTCTCCATGTCGTTTTCTATCCGTTCTGCCTGTCGCGCGGATGCCGCTGCGGTGATGCGTTTACGCCGTCGGGCGATACTCGCGGGTTGTAAAGGGCATTACGCGGCAGAGGATCTGGCGATCTGGACAGAAGGGGAACCCGGAGAAGCGTTTCTGGCGGATCTGGAGCGGGCGTTTTATCTGGTCGAGGCCAATGGCGAACTGGCTGGCTCCGGCATGGTTGATCTTAAAACCGGACAGGTCGACGCCATCTTTACCGATCCGGACTGGACCGGACAGGGCGTGGCCGCTGCGATGATGGCGCATCTGGAAGCGCTGGCACGCCAGCAGGGGCTGGCGAAACTGACGCTGGACGCCACCCTGAATGCGGCCCCGTTTTACCGACGCTGCGGCTTTTCCGGCGAGGCGTTGTCGCATTATCACTCGCCCCGAGGCCTCACCCTGTCCTGCGTACCGATGGAAAAGGGACTGGTCTGAGCGCCCTTCACAGCAACCGGGCTCATCAGGGCATCGAAAAATATCTGGCGTAAAACCCGGCCTCTCTCACGCTCAATAAGACAGCACTCTGGCACAATCGCGGTCTCGACCGCTCTTGGTGTTTTTCAACGTGCTGAATCTGTCCAATCCCGCCCGGGGAAACCTGCTGGCGGCGCTCTCTTTTGTGCTGTGGGGGATCCTGCCCCTCTACTATCAGCTACTGCCCGGCGCTGAGATTTTTGAGCTGCTTGCGTTTCGGGTGATCTGGTCAGTGCCGGTGATGGTGCTGGCGATGATGTTGATGCGCCGTGCACTGCCGGACTGGCAGGCGTTGTGGGCGGACAAACGCTCGCTGGGACTGAGTTTCCTGGCCGGCCTGGTGATGTGCATCTCCTGGGCCAGCTTTACCTGGGCGCTGACTCATGGGCAGGTGTTGGCGGCCAGTCTGGGCTTCTTTATCAACCCGCTGTTTGCGATTGCGCTGGGTGTGCTGTTCCTCAGTGAAAAGCTGAGTCGTGCCCAGGCTGCCGCCGTAGTGCTGGCCACGATGGGGATTTGCTGGCAGATCTGGCAATACGGCGAGCTGCCCTGGGTGTCGCTGGCGATGGGCAGTTTCTTTGCCCTGTACGGCCTGATTAAGAAGTTTATCCGCTACGACACCTTTACCACGGTGACGCTCGAGGCGGCGCTGCTGGCCCCGTTCGCGCTGATCTATCTGGGCTATCTGGTGTTTACCGGCCAGAGTGCGGCCGGAGCGGAAGGTTTTAAAGGTGTCATGCTATATATCGGCTCCGCCCCGGTGACGTTGGCACCGCTGATTTTGTTCAGTATCGCGCTGCGCTACACCAGCCTGACCATGGTGGGGTTGATGCAGTACATCGAGCCGACTCTGCAATTCCTGCTGGCGGTGCTGCTGTTTGGCGAAGTGTTTGATGAAGTCAAAGCGGTGAGCTTTGGCCTGATCTGGGCGGGCCTGATCCTCTGCAGCCTGGAAGCTCTGCCAGCACTGCGACGAGCACGTCGCTCCTGATACACTAACGCCAATGTTAACCGTCGCCGCAGCGTTTGTTCAGCTGGGCTGGCGCAGGGATCAGTACACATCTGTTGTCCCGGCCTGTACCGCAGGCCGGGAAGCCCCCGCTAAACCGCCTCCATCCTTGCATACCGCCCCATATGGGCGTACTCTGCGGCGTTTTTTCACACTCCCTTTTTCCCGGACGGTACAACGCTGTGATCTCCACCGCCAACATCACCATGCAGTTTGGCGCCAAGCCGCTGTTTGAAAACATCTCTGTCAAGTTTGGCGGGGGCAACCGCTATGGCCTTATCGGCGCCAACGGTTGTGGCAAGTCCACCTTTATGAAGATCCTCTCCGGTGAGCTGGAGCCGTCTTCCGGTAACGTTTCCAAGGACCCCAACGAGCGTATGGCCAAACTGGGCCAGGACCAGTGGGCGTTCGAGGAATACACCGTTATCGACACCGTGATCATGGGCCACAAAGAACTGTGGGAAGTGAAAGCGGAGCGTGACCGCATCTACAGCCTGCCGGAGATGTCCGAAGAAGAGGGCATGGCGGTGGCCGATCTTGAGGTCCAGTTTGCTGAGATGGACGGTTACAGCGCTGAAGCCCGTGCCGGTGAACTGCTGTTGGGCCTGGGCATTCCGGAAGAGCTGCACTTTGGCCTGATGAGCGCGGTTGCGCCGGGTCTGAAGGTGCGGGTACTGCTGGCCCAGGTGTTGTTCGCCGATCCGGACATCATGCTGCTCGACGAACCCACCAACAACCTCGACATCCACACCATTCACTGGCTGGAAGAGGTGCTGCAGGCGCGTCAGTGCACCATGATCATCATCTCGCACGACCGTCACTTCCTGAACTCCGTGTGCACCCACATGGCGGACATTGACTACGGTGACCTGCGGCTGTACCACGGCAACTACGATGAATACATGTTCGCGGCTGAGCAGGCTCGCGAGCGTCTGCTGTCCGACAACGCGAAGAAGAAAGCGCAGATTGCCGAACTGCAGAGCTTCGTCAGCCGCTTCTCCGCCAACGCGTCCAAGGCCCGTCAGGCCACCAGCCGCCAGAAGCAGATCGATAAGATCCAGCTGGAAGAGGTGAAGGCCTCCAGCCGTCAGTCGCCGTTTATCCGCTTTGAGCAGGAGAAGAAGTTGTTCCGTCAGGCGCTGGAAGTGACTGGCCTGTCTCAGGGCTACGACAGCGGCCTGTTGTTTGATGGTCTGGACCTGAAAGTGGATGTCGGTGAGCGTATCGCCATCATCGGTGAGAACGGTGTGGGCAAATCCACCCTGCTCAACACCCTGGTGGGCGCGATGGACGCTAAGGCTGGCGAGATCAAATGGTCTGAAAACGTCAACATCGGTTACTACGCGCAGGACCACGCTCACGAGTTTGAGAATGACATCAACCTGTTCGACTGGATGGCGCAGTGGTCCAGCGATGGTGCGGATGAAACCGTGGTACGGAGCTTCCTGGGTCGTATGCTGTTCTCCCAGAACGAGATCAAGAAATCCGCCAAGGTGATCTCCGGTGGTGAGCAGGGCCGCATGCTGTTCGGCAAGCTGATGATGCAGAAGCCCAACATTCTGGTGATGGACGAGCCCACTAACCACATGGATATGGAGTCCATCGAGGCGCTCAACCTGGCGCTGGAGAACTACGCGGGCACTCTGCTGTTCGTCTCTCACGACCGCCAGTTCGTGTCCTCCGTGGCCACCCGCATCATTGAGCTGAAGCCCGATGGCATCACTGACTTCCACGGTACCTACGAAGAGTATCTGGCCAGTCAGGGCATTGAAGGGTAATCCTCCCGGGCAACAAAAAAGCCGGCATCATGCCGGCTTTTTTTTATCCTGTGTCCGTTACTTCTTAGCGGCTTTGCTCTTGCCGGCAATAAAGTCGGTCAGCGCGAACAGCACACCGGAGGTGACGAAGGTGAGGTGGATGCCCACTTTCCAGGCCATGGTTTCCGGCGACATATTGTCCGCATCCAGAAACGCTTTCAGCAGCTCAACGGTGGAGATGGCGACGATGGCGCCAATCAGTTTCAGTTTGAGGTCGGAAAAGCCGACGCTGCCCATCCAGGCGGGGCGGTCTTCGTGGTCTTCGGGGCCAAACTTTGAGACGAAGTTTTCGTAACCACTGAAGGCGATGATCAGCAGCAGGCTGGCCAGCAGTGCGGTATCCACCAGAGTCAGGATGCTCAGGATCGGATGGCCTTCTGCGCCGAGAAACACCATGGCGAACAGGCTAAGCAGCTCTTTGCCAAATTTCAGAAACAGCACACCAATGGCCAGTACCAGGCCAAAGAAGAACGGAGCCAGCAGCCAGCGGGCGCTGAACAGCAGGTTTTCGAACAGATTTTCCAGACGTTTCATAGTGGGTCAGTCAGCTCACCAGAGAAAAAACAGAATAGTCCCGGCGCCAGGTGATTGGTTTGGCTGGATTTTCCTAAAAACGAGGAAAATGGGACGGCGCATTCTACGCGATGAACCGGCCCACCGTGAATGACTTTTGTATGACGGCTTACTCGGTGCGGATGTCGTCCCGAACCAGCTTGTGAAGCATTCCTTTGAGCATCACCCGCTCCTCGTCACTCAGCTTCTCGAAGTAAGACTCCGAGATTGACTGAATCAGCGGCTCGCTGGCCTGGTTGACCCGCCGGCCTTCCTCCGTCAGTGACAGCATCCGGGCTTTGCGGTTGGTGTCGCTTCGGCCTGCTTCAATCAGGCCCCGTTTGATGCAGTTGTCCACCAGCCGTTTGGCGACGGAGCGGTCGCGCTTCAGCACATCCGCCAGTTGCTGTTGGGGGATGCAGCCGAGGTGGTCCAGCACCTTCATGGCGCCCACCATCTCCAGAGTGATATCAAACGCTTGCTGCAGTTGCTGATTGCAGACTGCCCGATACTGTTTTTGCGCCAGCGACATCATAAAGGTCAGGCTGTTATCCAGTTCAGGAATGGAGGTGATGGACAGAGTCATCCTTTCGCTTTCCAAAAATCAGGCCCGACAGGGCCACCAGCAGAAACAGGGTCACCGACAGCTGCCAGCCGCGTTGCAGCGTGCTGGACAGGCCAAAGTCATTGACCCCCATATAAAGTTGAATCGGTAAGGCTATCCCAAGCAGTGCATCGCCGTGAAGGGCTTTGTCCGCCCCCTGACTGCAACCAATCTGCCGGGCAAAGGCAAACACCAGCGCGGTCAGGCCCAGCGTGAGAATCAGCATCTGGTGCTGATGACCGGCCAGCAGCAGCATAAACACCATGGCCAGCGCACAGCCGCCCACCTGAGCGATAAACCGCTCCCGGACCACCGTCATAAAGGCGCCGTGCTCTGATTGGCTGGCGGCCAGAATCACCGGCACCATGCAGAAGGTCGCGGACACCAAATCCACCATCATCAAAAATCCCAGTCCGGCCCCCAGCAAGACCACGAACTGCAGGCGCTCCTGGTGGCTGACCGGCTTGGCCGCCGGTGGTGTGCCCCCTTGCTGTGAGACCGGCGGGAACAGGGTGGCAAAGGCTTTCATCACCACGATGGTGATTGCCAGGGAGATGAGAATGTCGTGCAGCCGGTCGGGCATGGAAGCCGGCGTGAACTGCGCGAACACCACCACCATGATCCAGTTGAAGCAGGGCAGCACCAGCGCATTGCGGGAGGCCACGGTCGTGGCGTTTCGGCGCAGCTGGTCGAACAGCACCAGACTCAGGGCCCACACCATGAACGGGTGCGCGGCAAACAGCTCGACGGTGATCACGGCACCGGTGGCAGACAGCAGCGCGGGCACAAACATCCGGATAAGGCCGCCCCAGGAGTAGTCGCGCGCCTTGGTGACGGAGAGGATCGGGAACAGTGCCAGGTAGACCGGCGCTCCCAGCGCGAGGTAGTGGCCCAGCAACATGCAGAGGGTGACGGTGCCGGTAATGCGGCCCACTTCGTTCCAGTCGGTGGTGCGGTTCATGCTCACCTCAGTACAGGTAGCGCAACTGGGCGATGGTGCCCATCCACAGGTGGCCAATGGCCCCCCAGAGGCTGTCTGGGCGTTGCACCATGATGGTGGCGCGGGCGCCGGAGATCAGCGCCGGGTCCAGCCCCGGAATGTCGATGCGGGTGCGCACTTTCTGCTGCTCGCGGATCCAGCGGTTGTCGTTGGTGACACTGGCCAGCTCGCCATTGGCGCTGGACGCGTCGTACACCGCTTGTTCACGGTTGGCGATCTCGCCCTCAAACAGCTGGCCCGGCAGCGCATCAAACGCCACCCAAACCGGGGTGCCGGTACCCAGGTGGGCGATCCCTTTTTCATTGAAGTCGGCACTGATCCAGCTGTGCGCATCGCTGACCAGAAACAGCGCCGGACTGCCACTGTTCAGGTAGCTGCCGGACTGGAGTTGCAGGTTGGTGACGGTACCGTCCACCGGTGCCACCAGTGTGGTGCGGGCCAGATCCAGTCGGGCCTGAGCCAGTTTCGCCTCGGCCAGTGCTACGGCAGCATCGCCGGTTTTGTCGGAAAGCTGCACCCGCAGGCGAGCGATTTCAGCGTTGGCGGCGGTCACCGCCGCATCGGCCACGGTGGCGGCATTGCGGCTGTCGTCCAGCGCTTCCTGAGTGATCAGTCCCCGGTTCACCAGCGTGCTGTTGCGCGTCAGTTTCAGATGGGCGTTATCGGCGGCTTGCTGTTTCTGGATCAGCGTCGCTTTGGCCACATTCAGCTCCTGCTCGCGGGCCTGATGGTTTTGCCGGGCCTGGGCCAAGTCGGCTTCGGCCTGATCCACCGCCAGTTGATAGCGGCTGCTTTCGAGCGTCAGCAGCGGTTGGCCGGCCCGTACATGTTGACCGTTGCTGACCGCCACGGTCAGTACGTTGCCGGACACTTCCGGGGCAATGCGGGCCACGGTGCGATGCAGTTGAGCCTGAGTGGTAAAGGGAGCCTGAGTGTCGGTGCTGACCAGAAACAGGGCAAACAACAGGGTGATGCCCAGCACCAGATAGAGGCCCCATTGGTAGGCGTTTTTACTCATCATGTTTCACCTGCAACAAAAAGGAAGGGGTGCAGTATAGCGCCGGATGTGTCATATGCAACAAAAAGTTCAAAGGGAACGATGAAAAATCGTTCAGAAACGGATGGCAAGTGGCAGGTTGCTGCCCTTGAAACGGGCGTTCGGGCCGGTCGGGTAAGTGTATTCGGGACAGGAAAATCAGCAGCGGGCCGGAACCAGCCCGCTGCTGAGGCATCACAGTTTGATGGAGATGGGGAAGTCCGACACCGTTTGTGGCTTGGTGCTGGTGGGAGTCTGGCGATTACCGGTCAGATCTTTAACACGTTCGCTCAGGTACAGGTCGAGCTGGTTGATGGTGATGGCACCGTCCCCGGTGTAATCCGCCTGGCCGGTCAGGCCTTCCACCAGTGCCCGGGTGAACGCGCCGTTGTTCCACTGCGGGTCTTCCAGTGCATATTGATTGCCGGTGGCGCTGGCAAACACCACCACCCCGTTCTCAGCCGCGGCCAGATCCTGCACTACGGCGTTGATGTCGGTAACGGCACGACGTCCACCCATGATGTTGCCGCTGTGGCAGGTGTCGATAAAGGCCAGGGTTTTGCCCGGCAGGTTGGACAGGGTTTTGCGGATGTCGTGGTATTCCACCGCGCTGCGCCGCAGTCGCTCCGTGTTGGCGTCGGCGGTCAGAAAGAAATAGTCTCCATCGGCGTCATTGACCCCGTGCCCGGCCAGAAACAGCATGGCCACATCTTTGCTGGTGACCTGGGCCCGCAGCCAGTCCAGGCCATCGAGCAGTGCCTCACTGTCGGCGTTTTCCAGCAGTTTGATTTCCACTTCCCGGTACAGCTGACCGGATTGCTCAGCCATGGTGCGGGCAAAGTCGGCGGCGTCTTTGGCGGCGTAACGCAGGTCCAGAGTGTCATCCTGGTAATCGGACACTCCGACGGCGAGCAGGTAGAGCTTGGGTTTAATGACAAACTCCGCCCGGCCATGCCAGATCAGATTGACGCTGGCGGGCTGCGAGGCACCGCTGGCACTCTCCGCCACCAGCGACAGTGACACATCCCGTTGCGGCAGAGTAAGGGTGATCTGACCTTCGTTGGTGTTGGACTGGCGCTGCAGGCCGCGCTCGGTAGCCAGCGGTCGGCCGTCCAGCAATACCCGGATGCGGTCGGCCTGACGGTTGCCGGGGTTACGGATTTGGTAACGCACCGTGATTTGGCTTTGGCTGAAACGGTCTCCGTCTTTGTGGCTGGTGATGCTGATGGCCGGAGGCAGGGCCGCGGCAATGCTGTCGGTGGTTTTGGCGTTCAGGGCGACCAGTGCTTGTGCGGTGTCTTTGTGAGTGAGCAGGGCACTGGCCAAATCCGGACGGTAAAAACGCTTACGGAACGCCTGAACCGGGTAGATATCCGGCATGGCGGTTTTGCCATTGCTGACCCGGTAACCGATCAACGTGTCGCCATTGGGGCTGGCGTCGTAATAGCCGTCATCCGTCCAGGCGACCCACTCTTTGCTGTGCGGGTGCACGTATAAATGCAGCAGATTGGCGCCATCGCTCATCCGGCCCAGACAGTAGGTGCCGTCCTCAAGGGCGGTGGCATACCACTGCCGGTCTTTGCTGATGATGGCCTGCTCTATCGACCGGGCAAAGGTGCAGCTTCGTTGCTTCCAGGCTACACCGGTATCCTCGAATGCGGGATTGACCACCCAATCCGGCAGGCCCTGTTCGACCCAACCTGTTTGCCAGTTTTCGGGCCAGGCACGTGCGACCAGACGATGGATATTCGTCCCGTTAAACACCAGCATGGTCTGATGGCCCGGGTCGGCAACCAGCGACATCTCCGCCTCGCTGCCGACGGACAGGGATTCGCGGTCAAAGGGCACCGGGCGCCATTGCGCTGCCCGACGCTGCCCGTCCATGCCCATGATTTTGACCCGTCGTATTGGTGCGGCCAGTTGCGCCGGGGTAAAAGGGCCGGCGGTTGATTGGCTTTGCGGCAGGCTTTGGGCTTTGGCGAACTGGCGTTGCATCAGATCCATCACGCCCTGACCGGCAATGCCGATTCGGGTGCCATCGGCAGAGAGCTGTAAGGCGCCGGTCAGTCGGGGTGCCAGGTTCAGTTCAACGGTGTTGGCTATCGGGTTGAACAGCGTGCCTTTGTCGCCGGACAGCGCCATAAGCTGGCCCTGCCACACCAGCAGTTTGTCCACGTCCGATTCAGGGCCAGCGTGACGGGAGTGAAGCTGTGGTGGCTGCCCCGGCTGCCAGCTGAGCATGCCGGGTTTGTCGCCATCGAGCGCGCGCATCCACAGTGCCCCCTGGTGCCAGACCGGGTCGTAGCGAAGCCGGTCTTCCGTGTCCGCCTGGATCGGAGCCGATGCCGGGCCGGCCTCCGGTGCCAGCGTGACCGCATCCAGCATCACCAGAGAGATGGGCCGACCCACCGGTTCAAATCCGATCGACGGGAAGTGAATGGCGGCAAGGTAAGCGCCATCCGGCGAAAGGGACAGTGCTGAGGCGGTGTTCTGAAGTACCCCGGGCAGCGTCATCCGGTGTTGCGCCTTAATGCGGAACTGGCTGTCGAGCCGGGCCAGCTGCAAAACGAAGTGGTCCTCTGCTGGTGTTCCGCCCGGCGATGTTTGGGCAGGCCCATAGGACATCAGGATCAGGTCATTATTGGGCGCGAACAGGCAGCGGGAAGGGGAATCCACCGGCAATGAAACCCGTTCGGCGGTCCCCTGTGTGGTGGACCAAATCCGAAAGGCGCTTTCCCGGCTCTCGTAATTGAAGCTGATGGTGGCCAGTCTTGAGCCGTCCAGTGACAGACAGGTGCCGGTAATCACATGGCCCTGGCTTTCGGCCGGTTTGATCGAGACTTGGTTCACCAGATGGCCGGACCTGAACCGATACATCCGGCCGTGAAACGCATCAATCACCGCCACGGTATCGTCGCTGGCCACCCGCATTTCACCGATGACCGGCAGATGAACGGTATGCAGCAGGGTCTCCCCCTGCCACCAGCGCAGGGTGCTGTCGCGGCCCAGACTGACCAGTTGTTTGGATTGGGGCAGGGTCGCGACGTTATTGACCGGGCCCACGTGGTAACCGGGGTCAATCCGCAATTCGGGGGCGTTTGCAGCGGCCACAATGGGCCACCACAGCAGCAGGTATAACCAGGCCATCCTTGGCATTGTTGTACTTCCTGAGGTTCAGATCAGAGGCCCCCTAAGCTATGAGCTAAGGGGGGATTTGTCACTCATTTCGGGCAAAAAGTAACCACAGGGCGGCGAAGTAGGTGAGGAAGATGGCGGGCAGTCCGGCGGCGCTGGGCCAGATAAAGGTGTCGATGGCGATCAGCGAGTCGGAGATCAGGAACAGAAACGCGCCGGCGATGGGACGCCAGTGTCGGGCCGACCAACAGCAGCCCATCACCATCGTGGTCAACAGGCAGGAGTAGAGCCCCACAGCCCAGCGCAGGTCGCCCTGCGGGGTGTCCGCCAGAAACGGCAGCACCAGATAGAGGAATACGGCGGTGCCCGCCGGGAGACCCCAAATCAGGTTGGCGTACGTGCCTTTGGGGCGGCGCCAGAAGGTCAGGCTCAGCAGGGTCTGAGTCACCGCAAAAGCCGCCAGTCCGGGTAACAGATGGCTGTCGTGGCCGCGGTCCAGAATCATATCGCCCACGGCAGCAAAGCAGAGGGCGGTCACCAATGCGACCCGCTCAGCGCCATTGAGGCGGCGCAGGCAGAACAGCGCCAGCGACAGGGCCGGGATGGCTTTGAGCAGATCGCTGCCCGGATAGGGCCGCAGGGATTCGGTCAGGGTGTAGGCCAGTGCACAGCCCCAGAAGATCCAGGGCAGGCCGGGCAGGGCAGACGTCCGTGTCAGCGTGGTCATCCTTGATTATCTCCCCCGCAATTCCCGCCGCAGCACTTTGCCGACGGTGGACTTGGGCAACTCATCCAGACGGATAAAAGTGCGGGGTTGTTTGTAGCCGGTCAGGAGTTCGCGGCAATGGGCTTTCAGGGCCGGCAGGTCCAGCTCGTTTTCACTGACCAGATAGGCCACCACCCGTTCGCCACTGCGCTCATCCGGTTCACCCACGACCGCGGCCTCAAGGACGCCGGGGAACTGGGTCAACACATCTTCCACCTCGTTGGGATAGACGTTAAAGCCGGACACCAGAATCATGTCTTTTTTGCGGTCCACAATGCGGACAAAACCGTCAGGCTGGATCTGCGCAATGTCGCCGGTTTTCAGCCAGCCGTCGCTGTCCAGCACCAGGGCGGTTTCCTCCGGCATCTGCCAGTAACCCTGCATCACCTGTGGTCCTCGCACGCACAGCTCGCCCTCTTCGGCGGGTTGCCCCTGCTCATCCACCACCTTGGTTTCGGTGTCAATCAGCGCCGGCCCAATGGTGCCCAGTTGCTCATGGCCAATGGGGTTCAGGCACACCACCGGCGAGGTTTCCGACAGGCCATAACCTTCGCAAACGGTGCAACCGGTGGTCTGCTGCCAGATCTCTGCGGCGGCGGAGGTGAGCGCGGTACCGCCGGAGATGGTGAGCTTCAGGCCGGAGAAATCCAGCTCGCGGAAGCTCTCCAGTCGGCACAGGCCGACAAACAGCGTGTTCAAACCCGCCATGCCGGTGATGCGGAAGGGGCGGATCTGTTCCACAAAGGCGGGCAGGTCACGGGGGTTGGGGATCAACACATTCAGGCTGCCCCGGGCAAAGAAGGTGATGAGATTCACCGTAAAGGCGTAGATGTGGTAGAGCGGCAGCGGCACCACGAAGCACTCTTCCCCTTCGCGACAGGCGTCGCCCAGCCGGGCCAGCACCTGACGCGCGTTGCCCAGCAGGTTGGCGTGGCTGAGCATGGCCCCTTTGGCGACGCCGGTGGTGCCACCGGTGTATTGCAGCGCGGCGAGGTCTTCGGCGCCGCGTGTTACTGGCGTGAAGGGCAGGGCGGCGCCGTCGGTCAGTACCGTCATAAAGCTGAGGGCGTGGTCAAAGTCACCGGCTGCCGGGGTGCTCTGGTGGAAATCCAGTGCGGTGGTGGTGATCACCGTTTCGATCTGGGTTTCATGCACAATGCTGGCGGCCCGGGGGGCGAGGTCGCTGAGCAATACCAGTGCTTTGGCACCGCTGTCAGACCACTGGTGAGCCATCTCCCTCGGGGTGTAGAGCGGGTTGGTGTTGACCAGCACCAATCCCGCCCGAAGGGCGCCAAAGGCGGCGATGGGGAACTGCAGCAGGTTGGGCAGACAAAGGGCGATGCGGTCGCCGGGTTGCAGGTCCGTGTGATGCTGAAGATAGGCAGCAAAGGCGCGGGTGTGGGCTTCCAGCTCGCGGTAGCTCAGGGTGTAACCCAGAGCGCTGAAGGCCGGCTTGTCGGCGTAACGGGCGCAGGTGTCGGTGATCATGGACGCCAGATCCTGGGCGTCAGTCAGCTTGACGGGGTGGTCGAAGGCCATGGAAATCCTGATATCAAAGGGCCGAAACCTCAACATTAACCGTGGCTGTTCAGCCAGGCAACGCCCAAGATCAGCTATTTGCACCAGAGAAATGTGTGACAACTGTTACGAAATCGAAAAATGTTCGAGTTTTTGCGCAGCATCCACTTTGTTCCGAAGCGATTAGGGTACAATTCGCGCGCTTAAAACCCTCTGACCCTCGGAATATCGATAACAATGCAATCCGATCTGATCATTTCCCAACAGGCAAAGCTGCTGCCCATCGCTGACGTCGCCGAACGCGCTGGGATTCTGGCTGAAGAGTTGATCCCCCAGGGAGAAGCCAAGGCCAAAGTGAAGTTTTCCCTGATTAAGCGACTCGATAACGCGACCCGCGGCAAGCTGGTGGTGGTAACCGCCATCACCCCGACGCCGCTGGGCGAAGGCAAAACCGTGACCACCATTGGCCTGTCTCAGGGCCTGAAAGCGATCGGTCAGCAGGTGATGGCCTGCATTCGCCAGCCCTCCATGGGGCCGGTATTTGGCGTCAAAGGCGGTGCTGCTGGTGGCGGCTACAGCCAGGTGGCACCGATGGAGGAGCTGAATCTCCACCTTACCGGCGACATCCACGCCGTGTCTGCGGCCCATAACCTGGCCGCGGCTGCCATTGATGCCCGGGTTTACCACGAAGAACGCCACGGCGAAAAATTTGCAGCCAAGACTGGCCTGCCCCGTCTGAACATCGACCCGGAGCGGGTGGTGTGGGACCGTGTGGTGGACATGAACGACCGCACTCTGCGTCGCGTGACCATCGGCCTGAATGCGCCGGGCTCCAGCGCAAACGGCCTGGAGCGCGAAAGCGGTTTTGATATTACTGCGGCGTCTGAACTGATGGCGATTCTGGCCCTGGCCAGCGATCTGGCCGACCTGCGCGCGCGTCTGGGCAAAGTGGTGCTGGCCTACAGCCGTGACGGCAAGCCGGTGACCGCCGAGGATATTCAGGTGGCCGGTGCCATGGCGGCGATTCTTCGCGATGCGGCCCAACCGACCCTGATGCAGACGCTGGAAGGGGTGCCGACTCTGGTGCACGCTGGTCCGTTTGCCAACATCGCCCATGGCAACTCCTCCATCATCGCTGACCGAATGGCGCTGCGCCTGGCGGACGTGGTGGTGACCGAAGGGGGCTTTGGTTCCGATATGGGCTTTGAGAAGGCCTGTAACATCAAAGCACGCGCTGCCGGCAAAGGCCCGGATGCCGCGGTGGTGGTGGCGACCCTGCGTGGCCTGAAAGCCAACTCCGGCAAGTACGACCTGCGCCCGGGCCAGGCTCTGCCTCAGGCGATCTTTGAAGCCGATGCCGAGGCGCTGGAAGCGGGTTTTGCCAACCTGCAATGGCACATTGAGAATGTGCAGCGTTACGGCGTGCCCGCCGTCGTTGCTCTGAACCGTTTCCCGCAGGACAGCGACGAAGAGCTGGCCTGGCTGAAACAGAAAGTGGAAAGCCTGGGGGCCCGGGTGGCGATCTCTGAAGCCTTTGCCAAAGGTGGCGCCGGTGCCACTGAGCTGGCGGAGCAGGTGATGGCCGCACTGACTGAACCGGCCAACTTCCAGTTCCTGTATGAGGCGGAGCAGTCCATCGAAGCCAAATTGCTGACCATGGCGGAAGCCGGTTACGGTGGCAACGGCATTGAACTGTCCGATAAGGCCCGTGCCGACATCGCCCGCCTGGAAGCGCTGGGTTTTGGCCACCTGCCGGTGTGCATGGCGAAAACCCCGCTCTCCATCAGCCACGACCCGGCTCTGAAAGGCGCGCCGAGCGACTTTTCCGTGCCGGTTCGCGGCCTGCGCCTGTGTGCTGGTGCCGGCTTTATCTATGTGCTGACCGGCAACGTGATGACCATGCCCGGCCTGCCCGAGCGCCCCGGTTACCTGAACATCGACATCGATGCGGACGGCAACATCACCGGTCTGGATGAGTGAACCTCCACCACCCGGTAAAAAGCGGCCCTTGTGGCCGCTTTTTTTGTGTCCCGATCATCATCCGGTGGGGCAGGGGAGCTATGCGCCGTTCGAACCCTGATTAACGTTGACGCTGATAAAGCACGGGCGGCAACATGAGATGTCGAGGTTTAAGGAGAAACCCCATGCATTATCACCATCGTCAACGAGGCGCGGCCATTATGGTCATTATGGTCCCGGTCCTGATCCTGCTGGCGGCGGAGTTGGGACAGCAGACCAACGGCCTCCTTATCGCCGTATTCGGCTTTCTGGCGTTTACGCTGGTGCTGTTCAGCTCACTGACGGTGCAGGTGGACAGGGGTTCGCTGCGCTGGTTTTTTGGGCCGGGCTTCTGGCGCAAGTCGGTGGCCCTCAGCGAGATTGCGGGAGTCAGTGCGGTCCGCACCAAATGGTATTGGGGGCTGGGCGTGCGATTGACCCCGCAAGGGTGGCTGTACAACGTGTCCGGACTCAGCGCGGTGGCTTTGCAGCTGAAAGACGGTGGCGCTGTCCTGATAGGTACCGACGATGCTGAGGGGCTGAAACGGGCGATTCAGCACGGGATCCAGTCTCAGGCGTAAAGAAGCGCGGCCCGATGGCCGCGCTTTTTATTGTCATCCCTAAACCACCTCCTATGGAGGTGGTGATCGCTTGCTCTGGGCTTTGCTCGAAGAGTACTGCTAAGAGACGAGACGGATTGAAAGCCGGTGCACAAAAAAGGAGAGGCATGCACCAGACCCTCACGGCGTAAGCCGTCCACATGCGCCGACTCGCAGCGCCGAGCGGGAACGACTGGGAATGAGGCCGAGAGCCAGGGAAGGCTCGAGCGGCCAGCCGAGCATGGAAGCGAGTCTGGCCGGTGCCGAAATGGGAAGGAGTGGGAGCGAGGGGCTTTCGCTGCGCCGGAGG
>NZ_JAHVJZ010000003.1 GCF_019801015.1 Marinobacter nauticus | reverse complement strand
TTTTGGAAAGGGCATGGAAAGCCCTTTTCACAAAGCGAGTCTGGCCGGTGCCGAAATGGGAAGGAGTGGGAGCGAGGGGCTTTCGCTGCGCCGGAGGCAAAGGGGAGTCCAGAGGGGCGGAGCCCTTCTGGCGGCCGCCGGGCCGTCCCGGCAAAGGAGGTGAGTGGAGCACTATCCGTTCATGCCTTTGGCAACCCCGAGAACTAAGCTGCCCCCTTAAAGGGGGCCGAGTAAAAGCCACCTGCTATGCAGGTGGATTATTACTGCCCTGAATTTACGACCAGTTGATGGAGCACGCTTCCTGTTTAAAGCCATTCAGGGCTTCGGAGAGCATGTCATTAAAAAAGGCGTATGAAAGCGCCGGGCAAGCGATCACCACCTCCATAGAAAGTGGTTTAAGACAGACAACAAAAAACCGCCCCAATGGGCGGTTTTTTGTCTGGACTCATTCGCCGGAGGGCGGGTCCATATTGATGGTGGCGGGCTTGGTGGCCCGGGCCGCCATGATCAGCATATAGATGCAGGTGGCCGCCAGACAGGTGCCCAGGTAAAGCGGCAGCCCTTCGCGCAGCGGGGTCATCTGACCGGCCACCAGCGGGCCAGCCACGGAGCCAACGCCATAGCACAGCAGCATCAGCTCAGTAATGGAGACGATGCGGGCGCTGTTTTCACCCTGGCAGGCCTGGGTAATGGCCACCGGGTAGAGCGCAAACGCACAGGCACCCAATACCAGATAACAGCCGCTGATGGTCAGCAGGTCGTCGGCGGAGAGCATGCCAGCCACGGCCAGAGTGCCCACCGCGCACAGCAGCGCCATCAGCAGCGACTTGCTCATGCGTGGTGACAGGTAGCCGGTGATCGGCTGCACCACCATACCACCCAGAATCACCATCGCCATCAGCACCCCGGTGTGCTCGCTGAGCCAGGGCTGCTGGTGGATGTAAAGCGGCATCAGACCGTACAGCGGCCCCAGGATCAGACCGGACACCAGACAACCAATCACCGCCGGGCGGCTGAGACGACGCAGCGCTTTCAGCGGCACCGGGTCATGCACCTCCAGGATCGGCGCACCACGCTTCACCAGCAACGGCGGCAGCACCGCCAGTGCCAGCAGGGCCAGAATCGCCCCAAAGGGCAGGAAGCCAGTGGTACCGAGCTGGCCGATACCCAGCTGGCCCAGTGCAGAGCCGCCGTACAGGGCGGTCATATAGAGGCCCAGACGCTTGGCACGCTGGCGGTCGTCGTCCACCAGCAGCAGCCAGGACTCCACCACCACGTAGATACCCGCACTGGCCAGGCCCGCCACCACGCGCAGGGCGAGCCAGGCAACGGCATTGGGGATCGCCAGCAGGCCGATGACGGAGGTCAGCAGTGCCACCAGGAACAGCACAAAGGCGTGGCGGTGGCCCATGCGGGACACAATGCGGGCGCTGATCAGGGCGCCACCCAGCATGCCGGCGTAAAACGCGCTGGCGAGATAAGCCGCCAGGCTTTTGTCCAGGCCGAAATAGGGCAGGGACAGGGGCAGCAGGCTCATCAGAAAGCCTGACGCAACGGCAAACAGGGACAGGCCGGCAACAGGCACAAACAGGCTGTTGCCGGAACGAATTACAGTGACGTCAGACACCGCATGCTCCAGCCAAAAAGAGTGTTGTCAGGGGAACCCGGATCAGGCCGACCAGGGGCTTTTCGGCGGCACTATGCGACCAAAAGTTAGTCAGGTAAAGCGAGGGATTTTGTGGCTGGGAACAAAAAATTCTGTTGCCGTTGGCGGCATAAAAAATGGCCCCGATTGGGGCCATTTTTGCTCGGTTTAACCGGGGCTTAGCTTTGCGTTGCCTGGCGTTTTTCCCAGGCTTTGCGTCCCAATGCAATCACCGTTGTGGCGATGATGGAGCCGACAATCAGACCGATGGCGAGCACGGCGTTCTGCAACAGCATGGGGTCGATCACCAGCAGGCCGCCCATGCCCATCATCATGATGCCGGACATCAGCTTCAGGGTCTGGCCCTCTTTCTCGGTGAGCTTGCGCTTGCCCATGGTCAGGGAGAACACCAGAACGATCAGTGCCAGCGGAATCACATACACGATGTTGTACATCACCAGATAGAAGTAACGCTCGCTGGTGGGCAGGTCATGCAGGGTCAGCACGCTGGTGAAGATCATCGGGAAGCCTGCGGTGCACAGCAACTCATAGGCGTTGGCCAGAATCGACAGCACCACAGTGCCGGCAATCATGGTGGGCATGCTGCTGGCCTTGGTGAGCTGGCCCATCCGTTTGATCAACGCGCCGCGGTTTTCCGCCGACATCGACAGCGAGACGTCGCCTTTCTGGGTGACGTACTCCCGCAAATTGACGGCACCGGCGGTCAGCGCCAACAGACCGGCTGCCATCATGATCCAGCCGCCATCACTGCCGCCGAGCAGTGCGAAGATGTTGAGCCAGGCGGTCATAAACAGGAAGTAGATAAAGCCGGAGAAGAACACAAAGATGCCGCCGACGATCAACATCCGGCTGCGGCTCTTGGCGTTCACCATGATGGAGAGCAGGAACAGCAACACAAAGAAGGCACAGGGGTTAAAGGCATCCACGCCTGCCAGCACCACAGTCAGCAGCGGCAGTGACAGGGTTTGCGGGGCCACGGTACCGATAAAAGGCAGTTCAACCGGCTGGATGGCGGTAGCGGGCGCAGGGGTATCCAGGCCGCAGGCGCCGCTGCCGGTGTCGGAGCCACAGGTGGAGAACATGCCGCCGTGGGCCGGTTCGCCAGCGGCAAATTCGCCGCCCAATCCAGGGTCATTGGGGTCCAGCACGCCGCCGTTGCGTTCGTAGCAGGCTTTCAGTTGAGCCAGCAAAAACTGGCCGGTCACACCATGGCCGTTATAGCCAACGGTGGCTTGGCCGCAGTAAGCTAGATAGGGCACGGAGTTGGCGGGCACGCCGGTTTCGGCGGCGACGTTGCGCCACAGCGGCAGGGTGTCGGCGTCCGAGACCTTGTGCGATTCCAGTTTGATCCAGGGGTAGTGCTCCGCCAGGGCGTCCACAAAGGGGTGGGCTTCGGCACAGTGAGGGCAGGTTTGCGACCAGAAGAAGTAGAGCGTGATTTCCGGATTGCCCTGAGCGTCTTTGCCGGTCCAGGTGACCGGGGCATCCGCGCGGGCAAACAGGCTCAAAGAGCACAACAGTAGCAGGGTGAAAAGACGGGCCATGGGGTCTCCTTCGGCCTAGGGTTCCAGTTGTCTACCTCGGTAGAGCCTTTGGTTTCTTGTCAGGTTCCATTCAGCCCGATTTGGCGTTTCAAATTTGTTAACTGGCTCTCAGTGTTGGAGGAAAGCGGCATCGCTTCCCAAGTTTGGGCCGATGGCTGAAAAGGATTTTGTTGCGGCCGGGCAGAGCGAGCCCGGGGCGGAAACCCGGGCTTGGCGAAAGAGGGGGAAAGCGCGCCCACCGACCGGCAGGCGCGCAGGAGAGCGTCAGTTCACCGGGTCAAAGCTGAACGCCTGACCGCCAAGGCTGGCCTCGTACATCAGGCCGCCTTTGGCCATGGTGAAGATCGCCATGCCACCACTGTATTTGTTTTCCGCCTGTGCCGTGCCGGCACCGGCGGTGGTGCCTTTGGTATTGGCGCCAGCCGAAGCGCCTGCCGTCAGTGCCACCGCACTGGCCTGGGCACCGAACTCAAAATCGCCACTGGTGAACTCTTCATAAGCGTCGGCGTTCTGGAAAAAGATGATCTGGCTGTAGGCCTGCCCGCCCAACTGAAGGCCGAAGGTCACCTGGGCCATTTTGCTGTTGCCGGTATGGGCGCCACCTTTAAATACTTTGCCTTCACCGTAGGCACCGCCGATGCCAATCCCGCCTTTACCGATGGTGGGAAAGACCGCGTAACCGTAGGCATTGGCGAAGAACTCCTGCGTGGCAGGGGCTTCTTTAAACATGGCAATGGTGTCGGCGGTGCTGTCCGCCTGGGCAAAGGTGGCGGTCAGCAGGGTCAGAGCCGCAGCCCAGATTGCGATGGGTTTCATCTTATCTCTCCTTAGACGCCCTCAGGATTAGGGCGAAGGTGGTTCACTGTGGAACGGTGACTGGCAGGTAAGTTGTGCTGGGTCAGGCCAATGTCACAGTACATCATCACGACTTTTGTGATCCAGCTCTCGCTTTTGCTGCCACGCCGAAGCCACTTGAGTATAATCCGCGGCGAAATTTTTCGCCGTGGCTAGGGAGTTAGGTCAATGGAACGCAACGCAGCGCCCTGTGATGTGGGTTTTATCGGATTGGGCGTGATGGGGAAGAGTCTCACCCTCAACCTGGCGGATAACGGTTATCGCGTTGCCGCGTTTGATCTGGACCCTGCCAAGGTGGTGGCGGCAGAAGCGCAGGACCAGCAAGAGAGTGGCGTCGTCAGAGTCGAAGGCTGCCGCGACATGACGATGATGCTCGGTACGCTGACGACGCCCCGTCTGGTGATCCTTTCCGTGCCTGCGGGTGCACCGGTGGACGCGGTGTGTGAGTCTTTGCTGGATGCCGGCATCGGTCCGGACGATGTGGTGGTAGACACCGGCAACAGCCTGTGGACAGACACGGTAAAGCGCGAAGCGCACTATCGTGGCCGTTTCCACTTTTTCAGTACTGCGGTGTCCGGCGGCGAAGTGGGCGCGCGCTTCGGCCCGTCCCTGATGCCCTCTGGTGACCCTAATGCCTGGACCCGTCTGGCGCCACTGTGGGAAGCGATCGCCGCCAAAGTGGACCCGGCCACCGGCAAGCCCATTGAACGATTCGAGCCCGGCAACCCGGTGAAAGAGGGGGAGCCGTGCGCCGCCTATATCGGCCCGGCCGGTTCCGGCCACTACGTCAAAATGGTGCACAACGGCATTGAATACGCCGACATGCAGCTGATCTGCGAGGCCTACCATCTGCTGCGCGCTGCGCTGGGCAAAACCCCGGCAGAGATTGCCGCCATTTTCCGCCAATGGAACGAGGGCGTGCTGGACAGCTACCTGATGGCGATCAGCGCCGATGTACTCGACACCTGGGATGAGCAGAGCGGCGGTGCCCTGGTGGACGTGATCCTGGATAAGGCCGGACAGAAAGGCACCGGCCTGTGGACCGCCGTATCCAGCCTGGAGCTGGGGGTGCCCGCTCCCACCATTGCTCAGGCGGTGTATGCCCGGGCGTTGTCCGGGCAAAAGGCGGAGCGGGTGGCCGCCGCCAGGGTGCTGCAGGGCCCTCAACCCAAAGTATTGAGTGAAACGGAGTCAGAGGCGCTGATTGCACAGCTCCATGATGCCCTCTACTGCGCCAAGATCTGTGCCTACGCCCAAGGGTTCCAGTTGATGGCCAGCGCGGCCAAAGCGCAGCACTGGACACTGGACTTCGCCGCCATCGCCCGCATCTGGCGCGCAGGCTGCATCATCCGTGCGGTGTTTCTGCAGCCGATTGCCGATGCCTACCAGCGCGATCCGGAGCTGGCGAACCTGCTGGTTGACCCCTTCTTTGCTGAGCAGCTGCACCGATGTCAGGCCAACTGGCGCCGCGCTGTGGCGCAGAGCACCTTACTGGGCGTGCCCTGCGGCGCACTGAGTTCGGCACTGGCCTATTTTGATTCCTATCGTCTGGAAACCCTGCCGGCGAACCTGTTACAGGGGCAGCGTGATTACTTTGGCGCGCATGGCTTTGCCCGTATCGATGCGCCGGAACAGCAACGCTTTCATATCGACTGGAGCGCGAAGGGAAAATAACGTCGTAATCTGAGTTAGTTTAAGGCCGCATAAAGCGGCCTTTCTTGTTTGGTTGGTGGTGAATGGCGTTTCTCGTGGTGGTACCTTGATGGGGACCTTAACACGGTGATAACGTACTGGGGTTTACACGAAAAGTGTTCGTCGGTGCCACTAATAGCAAGCAATGATGTCTTGAACAAATTGCGGCGATTGGTTTTCGGTGATGAACGCACTCATCAGTATTTCTCAAGGATCGGGAATGGTTTTGAGTGCGGTCACTAGATTTCAGGGAGGAAACTTAATGATCAGAATCTTTATTCTGGTTGCAATCTTGCTGTGTGTTCAGGGATGCACGTCTAAGCCCACTCCAATTCTGGACGACCAAATACCTACTCTTGGAGAGAATGAGGGGTTGGTTTTGCTGAAGATCAACAACCCTTATGCTGCGGAGTATATTCAGTCGAATGGCTCGTCTAAATACAAGATCGGATTTGACGAACTGCGTATGTTTGCCCGTGATATGCGCGTTTCTTCGCCTACAGGAGCATATTTTTTGTTTTCGTTAAAGGCGGGGTCGTACCGATTTGAGCGCATTCAGAGATATATAAATAACACCAAGTACTATGTGACCTTCCCTAAAAAAATCTCTGAATCACAGTGGAGCTACCAGGTTGAGGCTGGAAAAATTAACTATATAGGAGATCTGGTACTGGAAGTTGGGCCATCAAATCAGTTCAGGGATATCTACCTGATGAATCGGTCAGCTATCGCTTTCAGCTTTGTTGAAAAGCGTTTTCCGAACATCTTGGAAGCATACCCAATGACCTTCGGTGGCGTGGGGCGAGACGGGGTGTTTGAGGAGCTTCAGCAATGAAATATTTAGCGTTGATTAGTTTGCTGATGTCCCCAGTTGGTTTCGCATCTGACCATTATATTCCGCTGAAAGACAGTCATAGGAATGAGCAATACCAAGCTGTCGATATCAGTAGTGAGGCCAGCTGGGTCGCATTTGTTGAATTTAAGAACGGTCAACTCAAGCTCTGGGTCCGTCATATCACTACTGGTCAGCAGGCGAACGTGATGATGCTGGAGCCCAACCAGGGGAATCGCTTCGATAACTTTGAGTGGATTGACGATGACACTGTGCTGGTTCGTTATGTTGACGCACATAATGCTCGACTGGCTCGCTTCAATGTGGCGCTGGGAAGCCGAGGGATTAAAGCGGATAGCCATATTCTCGACTCTGTGGAATCGGTTGTTCACCCCTTACGGGATGATGAGGATCATATCCTCGTGATGTCCGATCGGAACTGGGCTGTTGGCTCGGAAGTGTATCGGGTGAACGTTCAGCAAAAGCTGCAGCCACAATTTGTTTCATCCAACCGGGTATCTGGCGACCTCAAGCACGGCTATTACTACGTTGCGAATGCCAATGGCGAAGTTTTGTTAGCCCTGACAAACAACGACGTTCAGCGTTTGATGTATCGGGAGAGCGTTAACGAACAGTGGAAAGTCGGTCTGGAGTATGACAGCAGCGATTTTTACCTTGAGCCACTGGCCCGTATCGGCGCACACACATTAGCGGCGCTGACTAATAAGGACAGTGACACCCTGGTTGTTCGTGAATTCAACATGCAAACACAGTCACTTGGGAGTGTCGTTTATCAACAGGAAGGCTTCGATATTGTGGATGCCCAGTTTGATGAAAACGGCAATCTGGAGCATGTGATTTATCTGGAGAAGGGACAGCCCAAAACGCTCTATTTTTCTGGTGATGGCACGCCTCTGACTGAGGGGGGAACGTTCAGTCAGGTGTCCGCCAGTCAGGATGGCTCCGCTGTAATTCAATACACAGAGTCGGAAACCAATCCGGGGGCATTCTGGATGTTGAGAGAGGGAGAGCGCAGCCTGCTGTTTAAACGCTATCCCAGCCTGGAGCCCTATGCTCTGCGCTCATCAGAAGTGTTCAGTTTTGAGCGGGATGGTGCGGAAATTGATGCCATGTTGACCTTACCAGCGCCAGAGCGAAGTAACGGTGTGCTGTTGGTCAATCCGCATGGCGGACCGATTGGTGTTGCTGACGGTCTCGGCTTTAATCCGAAGGTTCAGTACTACCTTTCCCGGGGCTACGCCGTGCTTCGTGTGAATTACCGCGGCTCTGCGGGCAAGGGTAAAGCCTTCGAGCAATTGGGGGTTGGTGAACAGGGTCGAGGCATCGAAGCGGACATTCAGGCTGCGGTAAGTCGGGTGAAAAGCCGCATCGACTTCGATTATACCTGTGCAATCGGTGCCAGTTACGGTGGATACTCTGCACTGGCGCTGACCATCCTGTACCCAGACGACTATCAGTGTGCGGTATCCGGTTTCGGGCTGTCTGATTTGGGACTGTTGTTCCACCAAACCAATTATTTCTCTGCTGGACCGGGGGCGGAACGGGTTAAAAATACCTACGGAGATGCACCGGACCAGGATCTGGAGATGCGAACCCGCTCACCGTTTTATCTTGCCGATCAGATCAATGTGCCCGTCTTCCTTTACGGCGGATTGAAAGACCAGGTTGTGGACATTGAGCACCTGCATCGTATGGCCTTGCGCCTGAAGCAGCTGGACAAACCGCATCATGCTGTGGTGTTCCGTCATTCCGGGCATGGTCACGATAACTGGATTCCGGAACAGTTCGAATTGTCGCTGGTGGACCATTTTATTCGCTCCACGCTGCAGCTGGAGTTGCCCGAAGGGGAAGAAAATCGGGGCACTTTGGGCCAGGAACTTTTTCGGGCCGGGGCCCATCTCACTGGCTTGGCCAGTGACGATTGGATGGCCAGCAACCACATCCTGAGTCGCCAGGTCCTCGCCGAAGCCGTTGAACTCGACTATCCCGCTGCTCATGAGTGGTTGGGCAACCTGAAGGAGAAAGGCTTGGGCGGTTCTGTCGATAAGGAGGCGGCGTTTGCCCTATATCTGCGGGGCCATGAGCTGGGCCATCGCAACAGCAGTTTTGCGCTGGCCAAAGCCTACTATGAAGGGAATGGAACCGAAGTGGATCGTGAGGCGGCGAAACTGCTGCTCTATGATCTGGCAACCGGTCAGGACAAAGCGGCCATCTCGGCTCGAAGCCACCTCCATAAGTGGGGCCTGTAAAAAAAACGAAGAACACACGCCGCCATCAGGCGGCGTGTTTTTTGGCCCTAACGAGGATGCAGCCAGGAGGGCAGTTGCAGGTAAGGATCCGCGTTCACGGTTTCATCAAAGGGCACACTGCCCGCCTTCAGGCGCTCTGCCAGGCTGCCATCCTTAATCTGGTCAAACAGGTCGGTACAGCCGCCGATAAACTCGCCGCGGATAAAGATCTGAGGCAGGGTGTTCCAGCCGGTTTTGTCTTTCAGGACCGCTCGGATATTGCCGCCCCGATTGCCCTCCTGATAGGCCACCGAGTCCAGATCGACGGAGCGATAGTCGATGCCGTACTGCTTCAGCACCTTCCTTACTGACCAGCAGAACTCACACCACTCCAGTGCAAACATCACCACAGGTTGCGCGTCATCCGATAAGTGAGCGGCCACTTCGGCCACCGCTTCCCCATCAAGAGGTTGGGCTTCCTCCGACGCCGGAGGCGGCGCTGCATGGCTGACATCAAAACGATACCCCGGGGTTGAGCGGGAGAGCGCCGCTTCCTCATCGGTCATCTCCACCGGCACATTGGCAAACAATGGGGTCGAGAGATAGCGCTCGCCGGTGTCCGGCAGCATGCACAGGATGGTGCTGCCTTTCGGCGCGGCACGGGCGACGGCCAGGGCTCCGGCAAAGGTGGCACCGGCGGAGATGCCGACAAAGATCCCCTCTTTCTGTGCCAGGTCGACGCAGCATTGCATGGCGTCATTGCCGTCAATGGGGACGTAATGGTCGATGCGGGTGCCGTCCAGAACCTGCTGAGCCAGTTTTGGAATGAAGTCCGGCGTCCAGCCCTGCATCAGGTGGGGGCGGAAGCGGGGATGGCTGCCGCTTTCCGGCTGGCTGAGACCGCTGGCGAGGATCTGGGCGTTGTCCGGCTCGCACACCATGATCTGAGTTTGCGGGCTGCGCTCTTTCAATACCCGGGATACGCCATTAAGCGTGCCTGCGGTGCCAAAACCGGTGACCCAGTAATCCAGCGGCAGGTCGGCAAAGTCGTTAAGGATCTCCACCGCCGTTGTGCGTTCATGGATGGCGGCATTGGCGGGGTTTTCAAACTGGCGGGACTGCCACCAGCCGTGCGCTTCGGCCAGTTCCACCGCTTTGGCTACCATGCCGGAGCCTTTTTCATGGGCGGGGGTGAGCACCACTTTGGCGCCGAGAAAGCGCATCAGCTTGCGCCGTTCCACCGAGAAATTTTCCGCCATGGTGACCACCAGTGGGTAGCCTTTTTGTGCGCACACCATGGCCAGGCCAATGCCGGTGTTGCCACTGGTCGCTTCGACCACGGTTTGGCCGGGTCTTAACTCGCCACTGGCCTCGGCGTCCTCAATCACGCCAAGGGCCAGGCGATCCTTGACCGAACCCATAGGGTTGAACGCTTCGATTTTGACGTAGAGCTGGGTGCCGTGGGTGTCGATGTTGTTGATTCGGACTGCCGGTGTATTGCCGATGGTGCCAAGGATGCTGTCGTGACGCATGGTGCGTTCCTCTTGCCGGGTCAATGGCTAAAGGCTAGCAGTCGCGTCTCAGCTTGCCTGTTTCACACCTGCCCGGCCGTCTGCCCGGGTCTGCGGGTTCAGAAACGCTTCGGACTGAATCGCACTCTGGGTGCGGCGGTTGTGAAACCGCGCTGGTGATGGGCTCTGACACGCCTCGATGCACCGCTGATGTTTGATCGGACCCACTCTCTCCGCGTATTTCAGTGGGTTGGCATTGCACATGCCTAAGCCACTGTCCATAGTAGAGATATCACCGCCCGACGGTGCGATGAACGGGAGCGTTCAGTGCGTCGGGCCGGCTATGGGACAGTAAGGGGTAAGGAAATGGGGATCAGGGAGTGGCGAAGGGCAATGTTGTCGGTTGCCCTGTGTTGGGCAGCGCTGCTGGCATCGCCAGCGGGGGCTGAGGAGGCTGAAGAGGCAGAGATCTACCGCCCGGGCATCACCAACACCAGCTGGGAGGATAAGGCCATCGGGCCGGAGGTGTACGCCAATCCCTATGCGGTATCCCTGTTTTCTGCGCCGAACGGTGAAGATGCGGAGCGGGTCTGGTCGCAAACCAAGTCGATCGCCTGGTACGGCGTCGGTGTTGCCGGGTTCCTGGCTCTGTTACCCAGCGACTTCACCAACTGGGACAAGAGCGACGATCGTCTGCTGGAGAAGTGGTGGGATAACGTCCGCGAGGGCCCGGTCTGGGACCGTGACGTCTGGTACATCAACTACATCGGCCACCCCTATTTCGGCGGCGTGTACTATCAGGTGGCCCGTAAGTCCGGCTACCGCCAGTGGGATGCCTTTGTTTACTCCTTCCTGATGTCCACCTTCTACTGGGAATATGGCATTGAAGCCTTCGCGGAAGTGCCCTCGATTCAGGATCTGGTGGTGACGCCGGTGCTGGGCTGGGTTTACGGCGAGTGGGCGTTCAACAAAGAGCGGGAGATCATCGAGCGGGGCGGCACCGTCTGGGGTTCAGAGGGCTGGGGCAGCACGGCGCTGTTCTTCCTCGACCCGGTGGACAGCATTGGCCGCGGGGTTAACCGGATGTTCGGACGGGATCTGATCAAGGCGGGAACCGGCTACGTCGGCATTCAGGAGGTGCCGATGACCGATGGCCGGGTGGATACCCAGTTCCACCTCAACCTGCGTTATGCCTTTGGCGGCGGCGACGCCCGTCCCGGCGTCAGCCAGGTTTATCGCACCAGCGGTGTCCGCCACGCCAGCGATCCGGTGGACTACGGCATGGTGGGGATGACGGTCGGAGGCGGCTACCTGAATCTGGATGGCGAGTGGCAGGCCACCAATGAGTGGACCCCCACCGTCAGCCTTGGGGTGTACTTCACCCGCACCTTCTCCGCGCGACTCAGCTACGCCCGGTCTGAACTGACCGACAAGCGAACCGGCGAAACCCTCACCTATGAGAACTACAGCCTGGATGGTCAGTATTACTTCAATTCTCAGGCGGATTTGCGTCCCTATGTGACCCTGGGGATTGGCGAAACCCTGCGGGATCAGGATAGGGACCGGAAAACTTTCCAGGTGAACGGTGGCGCCGGATTGCACTACCGCCTGACCGCCAACTGGGCGGTCCAGCTGGACTGGCGCCACTACTACAGCGGCCGTTTCCACACCAATGACGACCTGATCAGCAGCCAGTTGGTTTATCGCTTCGGCAAGGGAGAGCGGGCGCTTTAAGCCCGCTCAGGGCAGCCGCCAGAACAGCGTGACTGAGCCATAACCGTCGACGTTGTGGTCGGCTTCCTTGTAGGCCCGGCTGTGCGCTTCAAAGGTGACGCTGACCCCCCAGCGAGGCTGGTAGTAGACGTAGCCCAGTACAACGCTGCCCTGCAGGGCCTCACGGGTGGTGTCGGGCACGTCGTCCGGGCGGTCGCCTTCAATGGTGATGTCATAGAAGCGGTAGCGGGCTTCGACGCCGGTATAGAGAAACTGGCCTTGAGCGCTGCCGCCCAGTGCGCCGGCGTCCACCAACTGACCCGGCTGAAATCCCGCACTGGCAAAACTGCCCCCCAGGTTCTCCCCCCAGCGGAACAGGGTGCCGATGGCCGCCTCACTCTGGAAGTTGCCGAGCCGCATCCGTCCGCTGGTGCTGATCTCCGGCGTGCGGCCCCAGTCGCCGGGGCTTTGGGCCAGTCGGCGATCACCGCGGTAGTCGAGGTTCAGGATGAGTTGGTTTTCGATCTGGGAGTCCCAGCCCATTGGCTCATCGGAGCCAATAAGAAAATGGATAAAGCGCTGCCCCTCTTCGGCCAGGGCATTGGGGCCGACGGTTCCGGTTACGATCTGGTAGCGGTCTGCCCGGTCCTCGGCGTAGCGGGCCAGGCCGCCCTCAAGGAACAGCAGTCCGGCGTAGGGGCGTTCGCCAGGCCGGGGCAAAGGCTCTTCAATGTGTTCCGGCGTCCAGATCATCTGACCCAGACGAAACGACGTCGCTATGGATTGACGGTCGGTTCCCGGCAGCCAGTCGGACAGCGTGACGACCCAGTCCGGCGCCTGGGAGGCGGACCAATGAGCAGAGTGATAGCCAAGAAACAGGCCACTGGAGTAATCCCGGTCACTGCCGACGGCGCCATCGTTATCGATGGTCAGTGACCAGCTGGGTGCAGAGTACGACTGAGCCGGCATGGCGGCCAGTGCCAAGAGGACTGCGGGCAACGTTTTTGTCATTATTTCTTCCCCCTCCTTTGGCACCCTACCAGCTCACCCGAAGCAACGCGAGGAGATCGGAGCACTGGCTAAGCGCTTGCTCTGATTTGCTTTCGCAGTAGACTGCTAAGGGCAACACCCCCCAAAAACCGGCAAGGTGGCGTTGCATGCAGAGTTTTATCCAATCGCTCCCCAAAGCGGAGCTGCACCTCCATATTGAAGGCACGCTGGAACCGGAGCTGATGTTCCAGCTGGCGCACCGCAATGGCATCCCGTTGCCTTACCCCTCCGTCGAGGCGCTGCGAGCGGCGTACGACTTCGACGACCTGCAATCCTTTCTCGACCTTTACTACCAGGGCGCGGACGTGCTGCGCACCGAGCAGGACTTTTACGACCTGACCTGGGCTTATCTTCAACGTTGCGCCGAACAGAACGTGGTGCACGTGGAGATCTTCTTCGACCCACAAACCCACACAGACAGGGGCATCGAGTTTGAGGTGGTGCTCAACGGCATACACCGGGCGCTGGAAGCGGGCCGGACCAAGCTTGGCATCAGCAGCTTTCTGATCCTCTGTTTCTTGCGTCATCTCAGTGAGGAGAGTGCCTTTGCCACGTTACAGCAGGCGCTGCCGCACAAAGACAAGATCATCGGCATCGGCCTGGACAGCTCCGAACTGGGCCATCCGCCCGCTAAGTTTGAGCGGGTGTTTGCCGAGGCCCGTAATGCCGGATTTGAACTGGTGGCTCACGCCGGGGAAGAGGGGCCACCGGAGTACATCTGGGAGGCGCTGCAACGGCTGAAAGTGGCGCGCATCGATCATGGCGTACGCTGCCAGGAGGACCCGGAACTGGTGCTGGAACTGGAGCAACGCCAAACGCCGCTGACGGTGTGTCCGCTGTCCAATCTGAAGCTGAAGGTGATTGACCGGATGGAGGATCACAACCTGCTCTGGTTGTTGGAGCAGGGCTTACTGGTGACCATCAATGCCGACGATCCCGCTTATTTCGGTGGTTACCTTCTTGAGAACTACGTGGCCTGTGTGGAGGCGCTGGATCTCAGCAAGGAGCAGGTTCGGCAATTGGCAGCCAATGGTTTTAAAGCCAGTTTCCTGTCGGAGACGGACAAAGCCCGCTGGCTGACGGTGGTGGCCACGTCGCTGTAACCCACACGGCCCCGCCGACAGGCGGGGCCGAAGTGGAGCATCCCACGGTTACTGAATGCGACGACCCTCGGTCGACAGCGTCTTCAGTTTCAGTGCCGGGGGAGTGAGGGTCAAAGGCTGGTCCGCCGCACTGCTTGCGGCAGTGGCACTGAGCAGCACCATCGGGAAGAACACCTCACCGGTGCTGGTCATGCCCCACAGCAGGTGACCATCCTGTTCATCACCCAGCACAAACGCGAGGCCGCTGAAGGTGCTCTCGCTGCTGCAACCGCTGACGCTCACTGACAGGGCGAACAGATTGATGCCGTCATACGGGGCCAGCGAACCGGACAGGTTGCAGCCGTCCAGGTCCCAGCCGCTGAGCGAACCGTTACTGTCCAGCAACAGCGTGGTATAGCCATCGGTGTATTCGTTGGCAATGCTGGCCAATGGATAGGAAAGACCGGTCACCGCCATATCCTTGGTCATCCTGACTGGCACGGAGCGGGTGCTTGCCCAGCGCTCGGTGGCGGTCATGCGGGTCTGATCCAGGGTGCCTTCCAGGGCACTCTCGTGCCACTCGCACGCGCCACTGGTGTTGCATTGCCAAAGGTGTCCGTCGGCAGCAAAACGGCCATTTTCGCCGCTGCCCCGGTGGTGATTCAGATGGAGGTTGCTGTCGTTGTTCTCATCCACCGCAAACGACACCACCTCTCCTTCCGGTGACACCATGGTGATGCCGGCGTAGAGGGCGCCCGAAGCGTCGTCGCTGCCGATGGTGCCGGCAAAAACACCGGCGCCCCGGGAAAACGTGTCGAAATCATTGGGCGCTGTCAGGCCTGAGTCACCGTCCGAACCGCCGCAACCAATCAGGCCAACAACCGCCAATCCAATCAATGTGTTACGCATAGCACTTTCTCTCCATGTAAAGGTGCGTGAGTAATGTAACGAGTTTGTGTGTCTGTAGAAAAGAGGCGGGTGAAAAAAAGGGGTGTCCAGCGAAGCGCCCGATGAGCGTCGGCCAGTGCGTGCGGATGCCCCGATTACGCTCATTATCGCGACCAAAAAAATCATCAGGCTGAGCGTTCCGTCGCTAGGTTGCCAACGTCCGGAGTGGGAGAATATGCCCTTTGTGCCAGCCCGGTGCGGGTTTGGTTTGTTATGTCAGTGGTATAGGGGATGTCATGAAGGCCCTGTGGCGTACACTCACGCTGTCGATGCTGGTGGTGATCACCGCCGGCTGCTCTTTGCTGGAAGTGAACCTGGAGAGTGGTATCGAACCGCTGCCCCAGGAGCAGCTCAATATGCGGGTATTCAGCCGCGATTTCTCCCACGTGTTTTACAGCGGCGTTGAGCACGCCACGGATCGCATGGTTGCCATGGAACTGGATGCGGCCACGCAGGCCGGCCGACCGGTGGACATCCTTATCGAAAGCCGGGCGCTGATGTGGAAGATCGGTGCCGAGCAGGCCTTGCAACGCAGCATCTTCCAGGCCTCCCCCATTGCGTCGATGGTGGACACCTGGGCGTTGACCGCGCAGATGGCGGCGTTTTTTGAAACCGGCGCCGGTGCCGACCTGTTTGGCCCTTATCAGCATGTCGCGGTGGCGGCGAGCCGGGCGCTGGCCACCGAGTTTGAAAACACCAGCCGGGGCTTTCTGAGCCGCTCAGACTTCAACACTCATCAGCAGTTCATTGCGGATTACGTGGCGGCCCATCCAATCATTGACCTGAGCTTCCCCCGCACCAGCGCGTTCAACGCCTGGCTGGCGTTCCGGGGCATCAGCGAGCTGGAAGCGGTGACCACCTTTGGTACCGTGCCGGAAGTGATGAGCGACATCTCTGACCGGATGGCGATGATGAGCGAGCAAACCCCGAAAATTCTCGGTTGGAAAGCCCAGCTCTATGCGCTGCACGCCAACATCAACGCCGATGAAATCCAGCGGACGCTGCAGGAGATCAGCACCACCTCACGGGAGTTCCAGGCATTGATGGCACAATCGCCTGAGATGATGCGGACACTGGCGGTGGACATGAACCGGGAGCTGAGCCCGTTGATTGAACGCCTCTCCGAAGTGACCGACGACAAACTGGCCCAGCTTTCTGTTGAGCGGGAGGCGCTGGTCTTGATGGTGCGGGCGGAGCGGCAGGCACTGGAAGAGATGGTGGCCCGCGAGCGCGTCGCGGCGGCGGCGGATCTGGACCACATTGCCCAGCAGGCGGTGGAGAAAGCGTTCCAGCAGCTGACTGTCACCCTCAAGAGTCTGATCCTCTACTTCGTGCTCTTTGTGCTGGTGATCTTCTTTGCCCCGCTGGGGCTGGGTGTCTGGCTCGGCAAGCGGATGGCGGTAAAAGCGCCCTGACCAGAAACGCCACCATCCGGTGGCGTTTTTTGTGTCAGTCAGCGGACGACAAAGGTGTGGCGATAAGGCTGGCGAGTCGTTGTCGATGTTCCGCGCTGAGGCCTTCGTACAGCGCGTCGTCCTGACGGTTCAGGACGGTATCCAGGGCATCAATGGCATCGCTGATGGCCTGTCGGTGGGCCTGGGCCGTGTCGGCGTCCGGCTGCCCGTCCAGCAGGGCGGCCAGCAGGCTGCACTGCTCAATCACTTGCTGCTGCAGTGGCGTCAGCTGATCCCAGGGGCGGGCCTGGCTGGCGTGCACCTCATACGCCTGCTGTCCGTCCAGCATCGCCTGACCGCTGCGGGCCAGGGTCTGGGCCATGCGCCCCCCGCCCAGCAAGCTGGATAACCCAACGGCCGCCTCGCCATGGCCGGAGCCCGGCCGGCCAATCTGCACTCCCATCGCCCTGGCGAGCCCCAGAATGCCCCCCAGCTTGGGGTGCGCAGCAAGTACCGTCGGCACCAGTCCCACCAATTCGTCCATCAGGTAGTAGGTCTGACTTTTCGGGGTTTGCAGCAGGCAGGCCACCAGCTCGCCAAGCTGGTATTGCAGCGCTTCTTTGGGGTGGGTGTCCGGATTGGGGCCCTGACTGAGGCCGCTCTCCGACAGCAGTTGCCCGCTGGCGGTTCGGATCTCATCCACGGCAGGCTGAACCTGGGGTTTGACGGTTTCAATCAGCCCCTCTTTCAGCACGCCATCCCGCAATACTTTGCCCAGCAGTTGTCCCCAGCCCATGGTGTTCTCGTCCCGTTTATGGTGTTTCAAGTATGCGCCAGCTGGCCAGTCAGCGGAATGTGTCCGGTACCACTCTTTGGCACGGATCACGTCCGCCACGGCGTCGGTTAAAGCGGGCCATTCGCTGTCCGTTGCCGCGACCCCCTGTTACACTGGCGGGCACTGAAGGGACAAAGGGCACGGATAAGCCTCTGTTAATCATGAAGATACTAAAAAAAGCACTGGCGCTGTCACTCTGTGGTGGCAGCCTTATCTCTGCGGCGGTGCAGGCCGACACGCTCACCATTGAGCGGATCTTTGCGGATCCGAAACTCTCCGGCGCCACCCCCCGGGCGCTGACCTATTCCCCGGACGGCAGCCGGGTCACCTACCTGAAAGGCCGCGAGTCTGATCAGCACCGCTACGACTTATGGGAATACCATGTGGCGGACGGTGATCACCGCCTTCTGGTGGATTCCGACACCCTGCATCAGGGCGAAGAGCAGCTGTCCGATGAGGAGAAGGCCCGACGCGAGCGCCAGCGCATCTACGGCAGCGGCATTATGGAATACCGTTGGTCTGACGATGGCCAGGCGCTGCTGTTTCCCCTGGCCGGTGATGTCTTCTATTACGACCTGACCGACGCAAAAGCGCGTCGGCTGACTGAAACTCCGGCCTTTGAAACGGACATCAAAGTGTCGCCCAAAGGCGGCTTTGTCTCCTTTGTGCGGGATCAGAATCTTTATCTGGTCGATCTGACGACCGGTGAGGAGCGGGCCCTGACCCGCGACGGTGGCGGCGCCATTAAGAACGGCATGGCGGAGTTTGTGGCTCAGGAGGAGATGGGCCGCATGACCGGTTACTGGTGGTCTCCGGATGATGCTCATATTGCCTTTATCCGGGTGGATGAGTCCCCGGTCGATGAAGTGACCCGCTCCGAGATCTACGCTGATCGTATTGAGATGATCAGCCAGCGTTATCCCGCTGCCGGCCGGCCCAACGTCACCGTAAAGCTGGGTGTCATTGACCTGGCCGAGGGCAAAACCCAGTGGCTGGATCTGGGTAAAGAACAGGACATCTACCTGCCGCGGGTGCGCTGGGCCAATGCCAAGCAACTGAGCTACCAGTGGCAGTCGCGGGACCAGCAAACCCTGCGCTTAAGACTGGCCGATATCGACAGCGGCAAAACCCGGACCCTGCTCACCGAGAAGAGCGACAGCTGGGTCAATCTGCACAGTGACCTGCGCTTCCTCAAATCCGAGCCGCAATTTGTCTGGGCCTCCGAGCAGGACGGCTTTAAGCACCTTTATCTCTACGATCTGGACGGCAAACTGCTGCGTCAGCTGACTCAGGGCACCTGGGTGGTGGATAAGCTGGAGGCGGTGGATGAGGAGAAGGGCTTTGTCTACTTCACCGGCCGCAAAGACACCCCGCTGGAGCGCCACCTGTATCGGGTTCGCCTGAATGGTGAGGGCAAAATCAGCCGCATCTCCGACCGCCCGGGCATGCACAAGGTGACCTTTGCCAAAGACGGCTCAGGCTACATCGATACGTTCAGCGACCCGCGCACCCCGCCGCAGGTGTCGCTCCACGATGCCAAAGGGAATCAGCTGACCTGGCTGGAGCAGAACCGGGTTGAGCCGGGCCATCCGCTGTTCCCCTACCTGAGCGACTGGGTGAATCCGGAGTTTGGCTCGTTGCGGGCACCGGAAGGGCATACCCTTTACTACCGCCTGTATAAGCCCGCGGGATTCGATCCCCAAAAGCGCTATCCGGCCATCGTCTATCTCTATGGCGGGCCGCACGCCCAACTGGTGACCAACAGTTGGGACAAGCCGTTCCACCAGTACCTGGCGCAACAGGGCTACGTGGTGTTTACCGTCGACAACCGTGGCTCCAACTACCGGGGCAAAGCCTTCGAAACGGCGCTCTATCAAAAGATGGGCACCCCCGAAGTGGAAGATCAGGTCACCGGTGTCACCTACCTGGGCAACCTGCCCTTTGTGGATAAGGACCGCATCGGCGTGTTTGGCCACAGCTACGGCGGCTACCTCAGTCTGATGATGATGTTTAAAGCTGGTGACCATTTCGCCGCCGGGATCTCCGGGGCACCGGTGACAGACTGGCTGCTTTATGACACCCATTACACCGAACGTTATATGGGCCATCCGGATGCCGTGCCGCAAGCTTATGAGCAGGCCTCGGTGTTCCCCTATGCCAAAGCGCTGGACAAGCCTCTGCTGATCTACCACGGCATGGCGGACGACAATGTGCTGTTTACCAACACCACTCGTCTGATCAAGCTGTTGCAGGACGACGGTAAGCAGTTTGACCTGATGACCTACCCCAGCAAAAAACACAGCCTTCGGGGCGAAGCCACCCGGGTGCATTGGCACACCATGATGGCGGAGTTCTTTGACCGCCACCTGAAAGCGGATTAAACCCGGTTAAAGCCCGCCAATCGGCGGGCTTTTTTTCTGCCTCAATGCGGACCACAGAACTCGGCTTCACCGGCGGCCTCACGGTTCACGCGGCAGTGCCGGAGCGATAATGGTTATTGGCGTATGCCAATAACCAACTTTTGAGACGGAGTCTCCATGGTCCGACCCCATAAGCCCCGCTGCCTTTGCGCCACGGCCCCCTGCAGTCTGTTTAAGCCGAATGGCATCCCGGCCCGGGATCTGCCACGTCAGTGCCTCAGTGCCGAAGAGTTTGAGGCGTTGAGTCTGGTTGATGCGGAAGGATTGAACCAGATGCAGGCGGCGGAGCGGATGGGCGTATCCCGGCAAACCCTGGGCAATGCCCTGGGCCGGGCCCGGCGCAAAGTCGCGGAAGCGATCACCCGGGGGCACGCCATTGAACTGCCGTCTGCTGTCGAAGGAGTGTCGCAGTGATGATCGCTATACCCGTAGGCCGTGACCGCTTGGCCGCCCACTTTACCCGTTGTCAGGAACTGGCGTTTGTGAACGTCGATGGCGCTGAGAAACGGCAGGCCAATCCGGCACTGGAAGGCGGTTGTGCCGCCAAGAAAGCGATGTTGAATCTGATTAAGCGCGAAGGTGCTGTTGCGGTGGTGGTGGATCAGATCGGCCAGCGCCTGTATGGCAAACTCAAAGCGGCGGGCATTCAGGTGCTGCAGGGGCCAAGAGGCCTGGCGCCGGACGCGCTGGTGGCACTGTGGCGCCAGGGTGCGCTGGAGGCGATGCCGGAATCGGCCACCAACCGGTCTCTTCAACATGAGAAGAAAGGCGGATGCGGCGGAGGCTGTGGCGGTGGGTGCGGCTGTGGGGGGCACGACAGTGCGCCAGCCCGGCTCTCTCCAGTGGTTAAGCCGGCCGGCTTTACCATTTCGGCATTAAAACCGCGCTAACTGGCACCAGGCTGAACCGCATTCTGAGTCGAACGGGGGCAAACTTGCATCTGTGCTGGCCCCGTGCCAAGGTGAGCAGCATTTGTACATCTTGGGAGAGAACCATGAAACGTGGGATTCTGACGGGGGTGGCGCTCACCCTGATGGCGGCCAGCTCTGCAGCTCAGGCCCGGATTGAAGCGGGTTTTGGTTACGACCAGGGCCTGGGAGTGATGCTTCAGCTCAACAACCAAATCAACGCCTTTGTGGGTAATGACGGCCTGGCGGTGGACTACCTGTTTGCCCGTGGCAATGTGGACCAGGTTGAGGAGATGCCGGTGCGCTGGTACGTCGGTGGCGGTGCCTTTGTGGGCTGGGATGACGGTTACGGGGTCCGCGTGCCGTTCGGTCTGGAGCTGCAGATGAGCCAGCGCTGGGAAGCCTACGTTCAGATTGCGCCGGATCTCGATTTTGATGACAGCGCCAAGTTTGGTGTTGATGGTGCCATCGGCATCCGTTACACCTTCTGAGCCGTTATCCGGATGACGAAAACGCACACCTCAGGGTGTGCGTTTTTTGGTTCTGAGGCTGATAACTTCTCAAAAAACGGCCTTAAAGACCCTTAAAAGGGCTTAAAAACCCTCCTTAACCCCCAGTTTGTTACCAAGTTGTCGCCGATTCACAGATTGGCAGACACAGCTTGGCCATTCTCTTTCTCGCGCCCGGCGAGGCGCCGAAAAGAAAGAGGATGAATGATGAATTTTGCAGTGAACCGTTGGTCAGCGACGCTGGCCACCGCCGTGCTGCTGGGCCTGACCGGGTGTCAGGACGGCAAAGACGGTGCACCCGGTGAAGATGGTGGCGTTGTTTCCCCCACCGCCGAGGTACTCAGCGTTGAAGTGACCGGCACAGAGCGGGAAGATGGCCGCCTGGCGGTGCTCTTTGAAGCGCACAATGAACTGGGCCTGCCGGTCGTGCGCATCGATGGCGTGAAGGTTCAGGCTGCTCAGCTGCAGCCGTACCACAATGGTGAGCGCTCAGAATGGCAGGTGCTGGGCTATGAAAAGTGCCAGCCGGAGCAGTGCGCCGGTACCCTGGAAGATCTGGGCGATGGCCGGTATCGCTACCACTTCGATGCCCCGCTCAACAGCGCCTTTAATGCCGAGTTCCCTCAGCGCACTCTGCTGACCGTGACCGCCACCAGCCGCTATCCGGAAGCCACCGATCGCTTTGATGCCATGGCGGATGGCGGGGCCCCCACTGAAACCCGCCATATCGTCGACGACGCCCGCTGCCTGAGCTGTCACGAGTCCATTGACGCCATTGTTCATGGCGGCGATGAAACGGCCAGCTGCGCCACCTGCCATGCCGACAACAACATGAGCGATGCCGATAAGGTGTGGCCGGTGCTGGCGCACCAGGTTCACATCGGCCTGAGCTCCCGTCCGGTGGGCAACTGCGAGACCTGCCACGAAACCGAACCCAAAGCGGCGATGGCGCAAGCGCTGAACTGGCAAACCGTTCCGACCCGGGAAACCTGTGAAAGCTGCCATGAGCTGGCCACCAACCCGATCTATGACCACGCGGGCCAGCCCACCAACGAAAACTGCGTTGAGTGCCACAGCGCCGAATCCATCAATGACGCGCACCTGGGTGGCTATCAGAAAGCCCAGCAAGAGGACCAGCGCGGTATCGTGACCGTCGATGTTGAGTCGGCTGAGCTGGTGGACGGCGCCGAAGTGGGTGAAACCGGTGGTGAACACTATGCGCTGGTGCGCTTCTCCCTGCGCGATCGCGCTGGTGAGCGCATTGTGCTGGATGCCGCCAACCCGGGGAACGCCACCTGGATCAAGAACCTCCAGCTCTACCTGAACTGGGGTGCCTCGGTGGATTTCACCAACTCCCGCGGTTACAGCATCTTCGTTAAGAGCAACAAGAAGTTCGGCGAGTCCATCGACGGCGGCTATACCCCGGATGGTGAGCGTCCGCGCACCAAGCCCTATCTGGGCGGTGAACAACAGGCGGGCGTGTACGCTTACGCGTTGGGCCCGGTGACCACCGAGGACGCCATCTCCGGTGACCTGCTGAACGACAGCGGCTTTATCTCCAACCGTCTGATCTACTGCTTCGACAGCGAGCAGAACCTGGTGGATTGTGACACCGCCGGCCACGCGAAAAATGCCGCCTATAACGAGCGCTGGTACTTCACCAAGGATGGCCTGACCGAAGAGCCGGCTCTGGCGCGCCCGATGATCGTCAGCAACGCCAAGTGCGGCAGCTGCCACGGCTACGATGAGGCCAGCGATAACACCGAGCTGAGCTGCCGTAACTGCCACAGCCGCAAGACTGAGATGAACAAGGCGCTGGCGGACACCACCTGCTTCTCCGGCCACGACGACGATGAGCTGGGTGAGCACATCCTGCCCCGCATGGAGCGGGTGCTGGCACCGCGCAGTCAGTCCGGCTTTGTCAGCTCCACCGCTGACGTTGTCGACCCCTGCCTGGCCTGTCACAACCCCAACACGCCGCCCACTCAGGCGATTCGTGAGCTGCACACTCAGGCTGGCGACAAGTACTTTGTGGAAGAGCTGACCGTGACCCACCCGGATCACAAAGTGTGGATGCACTCCCTGCACGCCAATCAGCGCGCCACCCAGTCGATGGAAAACGGCATCCGTAATGTGGATTACCCGGCGGATCTGGCCAACTGTACCCGCTGCCACGAAGGCGACAGCTTCGGCGTTGAACGTCTGAGCCAGGTGGGCCGTCCGTTGGCGCTGGATCTGGACTACAACCCGGATTCCCAGGCCCATCCGGCCACTGACATCACCGTAGACGCCTATGTGTCGCCGGTTTCCGGCACCTGTTACGCCTGTCATGCCAAGAAGCCCAATGCCGAAGGCAAGCTGGTGATCGACCCGACTGTGCGTGCGCATATGGAGCAAAACGGCGGTCGCTTTGGTGTGCCGCTGGACCAGCTTGAGGTCGAATCCTGTGCAGTTTGTCACTCCGTGGACAATCTGAAAGCGGTTCACAAGCTGTAACTCTGTCCCCCTGCAAGGACCGATGTTAGGATGCCTCACCCCCTCGTGGGTGGGGCATTTTTTCCTGTTTTTTCGGTGCATCATCCGGAGGCTGCCCGTGCAACTCTCCCCGCAACTTCGATTCGATCCCGACAAATTGCTGCTGTCGGATTCTGACAGTGATACGACCATTGAACTGACCTTTGCCGAAGCCCGCATTCTTGAGGCGCTATCTGCAGAAGCGGGTCAGGTGGTCAGCAAAGCCACTCTGCTTGAAGCCGGCTGGCCCGCTCGCGTGGTCGGTGACTCCTCTTTACAGAACGCGCTCAGCACCCTCAGAAAGAAATTATCGCCGTATCGCGACATTGAGCTGAAAACCATTCCCCGTCGTGGCTACACCCTGCACCTGCCTGAACCCCAGAGCCTCAGTCCCCGGCGCTTTACCAAGCCGGCCATGGCTGCCGTGGTTTTGGCGGTGCTGGTGCTGCTGGTGGGGGTGTTGTTCTGGCTCGACCCCAGTCCCCGCGCCCGGTTTGCAGAGCAGACCCTGCCCAGCCGTGTGAGCGGCGTTGAAGGGCCGATGTGGGTGTTGACCGAGCCGACGGCCGCGCCGGTGGACAAGGTAGTGCTGGCGAACCGCGTGGCCAACCAGCTGGTGCCGGAGCCCGGCTGGCAGCCACCCTTTGACCGGTATCAGGGCATGGCGCTGCTGAGTGAGCAAGGCGACAGCCTGGTGCTGTGTCCGGGCTACGACAACGGGCAGTGTCCCGGCAAAAGCCTGATCAGCATCTTTGGCGCGCCCAATGACGGCGGCCATCAGCGGCTCTCCGATTTTCTCGCCACCAAGATCCGGATGGAGGAGAAAACCTACAACAGCCTCAAGTTTGAGGAGTTGGGGGACGACACCGGCGGCATGGTGGAGCAGCTCTATTTTGGCGATGCCTACTTCAAGCTGGATCAGGATCAGCGCCTGGCCCGGGCGGACCTGCGCATCTCAGCGGTGCCCCAGGAGGCCCACAGTGGCCTGTTCTACTTTGCCGCCTGCGTCACCGATGAGGATTGTCATACCACCCCGGTGAAGTACCGGGTGCGGGGACGATACATCGAAACCAAAGAGCGCTGGGGCGACCGTCGGGTCACCCGCTATACGGTCACGCCGACGTCGGTGGAGCTCTCCTCACCCAACCGTCTGTCCAAAATGGCCCGGCAGCTCTACCGGGAGTTTCGGCGCAGCGAGCTGGGCCGGGAAGAGCTGGTGTTCTATCGTCTTTATCTGGATGACAAGACCGCCATCTGGATGCTGCCCTTTGCCGACAACTCGATGGTCTGGATGCAAAGACGAACCCTGCACCTGTAGCGCATTCGAACGACAAATATTCTTCGCGTCGGCCAGTAATATTTCCCATTTGGCCAGAAACGGCGGCATTTCTAGAATGTCGCCGTTTTTTTGTCCTGTGGCGAACCATGAACCTGATTACCTTTGATGCCCTTCGTTCCTGTCAGATGACCGGCCTGCGCTATATCAAGCCGGAGCGGATGATGGACCACCTGGATGAGATCCGGGCGGCGGATGGCGTGCTGTTCCCGGAGTACTGGCAGGTCAATGCGCTGGTGTATGGACTCGGTGCCAAAATCTTCCCCAGTGTGCCCAGCTATATGATCGGCCATGACAAAGTGGAGATGACCCGCTGCTTTGAGATGGTGGCCCCGGCCCATGTACCGGTGACCCTGATCCGCCCCAACACCCCCAGTGCGGCGATGGAAGTGTGGGACACCATGGATCGGCCCTTCGTGGTGAAAATCCCCCGCAGCAGCATGGGGCAGGGGGTATTCCTGGTTGAAACCTATGAGCAGTTTCAGGACTACCTGGATAAGAGTCCGGTGATTTACGCTCAGGAGTACCTGCCGATCGATCGCGATCTGCGCATCATCTGGGTGGGCAACCAGATTATCGGCGGTTACTGGCGCAACCAGGCGCCGCAGGGCTTTTACAATAACGTCTCCAAGGGCGGCACCATTGAGCGTGGCCTGGTGCCTCTGGAAGCGCGTAATCTGGTGGAGCATCTGGCCACCAGCCTGGGTATTGATCATGGCGGTTTTGACATCGCCATGGTGGGCAGCCACCCCTTCGTTTTCGAGTTCAACCGACTGTTCGGCAACCAGGGCATGGCAGGGGCACAGGATGAGATTGATAACCAGATCCTGAGCTATCTGGCTGGTGAGTGGGGCAGCGACGACAACACCCCTTCACCGGAGCAGCCGCTGCCAGAAGTGGTCTGAACCCAACAACAGGAAAAGCGCCGGGAACGGCGCTTTTTTTTGCATCTGGGGCAGGGGTCTGAACCCGGTTCACTGGTTTGGCATTGAGGCACGGGGTTTACCCATTTACGCTGTGCTCACCTTGGACTCGTGAGTCAAAACAATGCGTTAGCGAGAATTGCTGCGTCGACTCACCTTACTCCACCAGATAAAGGATTACGTTGATGCAAAGGTTGCCTCTGCTCCTGTTCTGCCTGCTGGGTATCGCCGGGTGCGGCGATGCCCCTGCTGACAACAATCCAGAAGAAAGCGACTCAGAATATCATCTGGCTACGGCCAGCAGCAGCCCCGGTGGAGCGGTCCGCCCTCGAACGCTCAGTATCGGGGCCGGTCGGACTGGCATGTTTCACCTTTCGGCGGAGCCGGGGTTCCGATTGGCTTCGGCCTCCGGTTGCAGCGGGATGCTGGATAACCTCACTTACATCACAGGGGTGATGGTTGCGGACTGCCTTATCGAGGTACAGTTTGAGCCGATTCAGTATCAGGTTCTGGCCCAGAGTGAAGGGCAGGGTGAACTCCGTCCACAGAGCCTGTCCCTTCATTTGGGCCAGCGAGGGCAGTTTGAGGTAGAGCCTGCGGATGGGCATGCCCTGCAGTCGATAGAGGGCTGTGCTGGAGAGCTGGACGGTGATGACTATCTCACCGGCCCCGTCGCCGGGGATTGCACAGTCACAGCGCGTTTTGTCCATCAGTCACAAATTGCCGCCCGCCATATGGCAACGGCCAGCAGCAGCCCCGGCGGCACGGTCAGCCCGCAGTCGCTCACCATTGACGCTGGCCAGACCGGCACCTTCGACCTGGCGGCAGCCCCAGGATTCCGGTTGGCTTCGGTCTCGGGCTGTGAGGGGACGCTGGATAATCGGAGTTACACCACAGGAGCGATGACCGCAGATTGTCTTATCGACGTACAGTTTGCGCCGACTCAGTATCAGGCTTTGGCCCGGAGTGAGGGGCAGGGGGCATTGAGCCCGCAAAGCCTTGTCCTGCATTCGGACCAGAGAGGGAAGTTTGAGGTACAGGCTGCGGAAGGGCATACCCTTCACGCGATAGAGGGATGTGGTGGAAAACTGTACGGTGTTGCTTATATCACCGACCCCGCTACCGAGGATTGCACGGTCACAGCGCGTTTTATCAGTCGGGCGCAAAATGCCATCAACCATCAGGACCACCGACTCGCCTCAGAGGATGAGCTGATTGATTATGCCCGGCAGGTTATTGCCGAAAGCGAGCGCGAACGAAAGGCGCTGGTGGACAGGCTGTTTCAGGGCATCGATGAGCTGACCTGGAACCCCAAGCACGATTCCATCGTCTTTGAAAGCTACCTGCCCGAAACCGCCTGGACCCTGCTGCCCTCTAACGTGGATGGTTCCGGCAATCCGGCGGCGCGCGGTCTGGTGATGGTGGCACAGCAGCCTCAGCAACGGTTGGCTGCCATGGGGGCCAACCTGTTTACCGTGTCCCGTTCCAGCGAGAGCGAGCAACTGTTGAGGCAGCTGATTGATTGGCTGACTCAGGGAGCGGATCAGCGGGATGGCTTCTCCGTAGTCACTGCGCAGGTCCCCAGTAGAGCCGACAGCTGGTACTTCCCCCATAACGAGGGGATCCGCAGTTGGCTGAATAGCCATTACCCGGATACACATCGGATAAATGACGCCAATGCCTGCGATTACGATGCTCTGAGTGCCTGCATCGACATCCACCAGCCGGACCTGATTGTGCTTAGCGATATCGACCGGCAGGGGCGGGGGCACTCGGCCATTAAGGCGGCGCTGGAACGGGCTCGCCAGGAAGGCATTCCGCTGCTGCTGTCCAACTATAAACGCGAAGCCAGCGCGATGCTGAAGCCTTTGTATCAGCAGGCGGGGCTGTATTCATACGGTAATTACTGGAAGAAACTGAAAGTTGATGCGCTGTCGGTGGAAACCATTCGCGCAGAGGATCAGAGGCTCGCAACCGTAGACCGCCTGATGCTGTCCTTGCAGCAAGGGGACTTCAGCACTGCCTCTCTGGACGGCTGTACAGGCAACTTTCTGAATTGCGGAGATGCGCGTTTCGTTACTGACTTCAAGTCGGGCGCTGACTGGCTGCGCAAGGGGGTGGTGACTCTGGATTCCCAGGCGCTGGATGGATTCAGCCTCCCGCGGGGAGAGCTGCTCAAGGCGAGCTTACTGCTGGCGGACAAGTACCGAAGCGCCATCGATTACCCCATTGGCTGGCAGGCGCACCAGGCGTGGCAACAGGCGATGTACGCCGACTGGGTGGTGAATTACGCGCGCTCCACCAATCCGGCTCAGCCCGATCTGGGGGAGTACGTGATTGACCGCAGCCAAGTGCTTAAGGGCTCCGTGGCCCATTACGCCTACCCGGAAACCACCTCGGTGCGTCAGCGGGTGACTGTGCCCTACCGGGGCCAGTGGACCACCACCGGCTGGTATGCACTGCCGGGGCAGGCCATTACCCTGCAGCGCCATGACAACTCCAGCACATTGGTGAAGGTTAAGCTCAATTACCACCGCCCCAACACCAATCGTGCCTACAGTGAGAAGGTGTATCGTGGGCCACTGGAATTGGCGACCCAACGTTTGTCGCTGGCACCGGGTGGGTCTTTGACCTTCTCCTCCCCCTACGGTGGGCCCATCTATCTTCACCTGGATGGGGCCGAAGAGCTGGAAACGGACATCACGGCGACGGGAATTGCACAGCATCCAGCCATTCTGGATTTCTCCGACGCGGACCAGATCGCGGCCTTTAATCAGCGGATTGAGAACACAGAGCTGCCGCATGTGGACCTGCGCACACCGGCTGCAGAGCAACATCTGCGCCGGGATCGGTTCCTGAACGGCATCCGTGGCGCCATTACCGATGTTACCGGCCTGCTGGGCAGCGTCGTCAACGACCATATCAACCCGGTCTACTCATTGGCGGGGTATAAGATACCGGGCCAAACCCTGGCCGAGTCACTGCCAGAAGAGGTGCGAAGTGCGTGCAGCGCCTTGCTGGGACAGGATTGCCTGAATGACCAGTTGCATGTCCGTACCATCATTCAGCACGCGAACTACGACCAAAATGCGCATTGTGGTGGAGGCTGCGCGGGTAACCCCTGGGATGCAGCCTGGGACATCTCACCCACAGGCTGGGGTGACAACCACGAATTGGGCCACAACCTGCAGACCAGCCGACTGAACGTGCATTATGCCGCCGCCGATGATGTGGACCACTGGCCCGGTTATTACAATCGTGCCGGTGAAAACTCCAATAACCTGTTCCCTTACTACATAAAATGGCGAACGCACTATCTCCGCGATGGCAACAGCAGCGTGATTATCGATACCCATATGAACCATAAAGCCCTGTTTTTTGGCTTTATGTCTGATGCGGCAGGGACAGTCGACAGCGAGGGTAATCGCGTGGTGCTGGGGAACAATTGTCGGGTGATGGACAGCGGTTCGAACCGATATGAGGCCGCTTGGGCCAGCAACGATTATGCAATCCACAACGGTTACCGCATGGCGTTTTACATCCAGATGGCGCTGCGGGCTCATCGGATGGCGCTGGCGGATGGCACTGTACTGAGTAACGGCTTTAATCTGTTTACCCTGCTGTATCAGTACAATCGGGTGTTTGGTCTGTACGCTGGCAGTGCCTCAAATTGGGAGGCCAATCGTGCCCGGCTCGGGTTTGACCGGTTCGCCTACAGCGGCGATCCGGTCTACGGCGGACGCACCGTGAAGAGCATACCGGGCAACGATTTTATGCTGGTGGCTCTCAGTCACCTGACCGGGCTGGACTGGCGCAGCCACTTTGACCTTCTGGGCCTGCGTTACTCCAGCCTGGCCAGTGCACAGGCTCAGGCCAACGCGCTTCGGGGCAGCCTGCCAATGGGGATGTACGTGCTGGAAACTGACCTGCCCCCCGCCAATCTGAGCGAAGGGCTGACGTTTCTGCCACTGTCACTCAGCAATGGCGATACATTGTGGCCGCGGGATGGCAGCTCGCCAGTCGATTGCGTGCTTCCCTGACCGCCATCGACCAGGCTTGGTTGCAGGCACAAAAAAACCGCCCATCGGGGCGGTTTTTCTATTCGGCGTCGGTTCAGGCGGCGGCGATGCGGGCCAGAACGCGGTCGGCGGCGTCGATGGTGGCCGCGATGTCTTCGTCAGAGTGCGCCATGGACAGGAAGCCCGCTTCAAACGCGGACGGTGCCAGGTTCACACCCTCTTCCAGCATGCCGTGGAAGAACGCTTTGAAGTGGTCCATGTTGCAGGCGGAGACCTGCTCGAAGGTGGACACCTGCTCAGCGTCAGTGAAGAAGAAGCCGAACATGCCGCCAACGTAGTTGATGGCCATCGGTACACCGTGCTTGTCGGCAGCGGCTTTGAAGCCCTTGATCAGGGTTTCGGTTTTGGCGGCCAGTTCGTCGTACAGACCCGGGCGCTGCAGCAGGTTCAGCTGGGCTTTACCAGCGGCCATGGCCACCGGGTTACCGGACAGGGTGCCCGCCTGGTAAACCGGGCCGTTCGGGGCCAGGTGCGCCATCACGTCAGCGCGGCCACCGAAAGCCCCTACCGGCATACCGCCGCCAATCACTTTACCCAGACACACCAGGTCCGGCTTGACGCCGTAGTGGCCGTGGGCGCAGTCCAGAGCAACGCGGAAACCGGTCATCACCTCGTCGATGATCAGCAGTGCACCGTACTGGTCACACAGCGCGCGCAGGCCTTCCAGGAAGCCTTCCACCGGCGGGATGCAGTTCATGTTGCCGGCAACCGGCTCCAGGATCACGGCGGCGATGTCGTCCGGGTTGGCTTCAAACAGCGCCTTAACGGAGTCCAGTTTGTTGTAGTCCGCAGTCAGGGTGTGCTTGGCAAAGTCCGCCGGTACGCCCGGGCTGGTGGGCTCGCCGAAGGTCAGCATACCGGAACCGGCTTTCACCAGCAGGCAGTCGGCGTGGCCGTGGTAGCAGCCTTCAAACTTGATGAATTTGTCGCGGTTGGTGAAACCACGGGCCAGACGCAGGGCGCTCATGGTAGCTTCGGTGCCGGAGTTCACCATACGCACCTGGTCAACGGAGGGCAGGATCTCGCACACCAGCTCCGCCATCTCCACTTCAGAAGCGGTCGGCGCACCGTAGGACAGGCCCTTTTCCACTGCAGCCAGCACAGCAGAACGGATCTCCGGATGGTTGTGACCCAGAATCATCGGGCCCCAGGAGCCAACGTAGTCGATGTAGCGTTTGCCATCGACGTCGTACAGGTAAGCGCCATCAGCGTGGTCGATAAACACCGGGGTGCCACCAACGCCTTTAAAGGCACGAACCGGGGAGTTAACGCCACCGGGGATGGTTTTCTGGGCCTGTTCAAACAGGGATTCGCTGCGGTTCATGGTTCTCCTTACTGGATCCTGTCTAGCCGGCACTCTGGCCGGCCCACCAATTGGGTGCGGTTCGGGGCGGAAACCGACTCAAATCCCGGCGCCATGGGCGTGGGTTGCGGTTTCGGGTTGCCGTCCTGTGCAGGTGAGAGTGTCACTTTTTGGCTGGGATGATCAAGCGGCGTGATCACAGGGTGGCGGAAAATGGGCGACACTCGATTCTTTTCCCGGTTGCTGCCGTTTCCCAACCATAAAAAAACGCCACCCGGAGGGCGGCGTTCGGATTTCGATTTAACGGCGTTCGCTGATGCTTTCGCGGTTAAAGGCTTTCTCACAGTAATGGCACTTGAGTTTGATCAGGTCATTTTTGCTGCTCACCTTAAAGCGGCTCTGGACCGGTTCACGATGGCTGATGCAGTTGCTGTTGGGGCACTGGAATACCCCCACGACCTGCTCCGGCAGAGAGAGCTGCAGTTTGCGCACCACCTCGTAGTTCTCAATCTGGTTGACGGTGCAGTGCGGTGCCAGCAGCGCCAGCTGGTTGGCCAGTTCTTCGTCGATAAACAGGCTCTCGATCTTGATGAGGTCTTTGTGACCCAGTGCCGAAGAGGGCAGATTGAGGCCGATGGTGATGCGGTTTTCAGACTTGTGCAGCTGAAACAGGCGCAACACTTTGATGCCGGTGTGGGCGGGAATGTGGTCGATCACGGAGCCGTTTTTAATGGCTTCTACCTGGAGTTGGTTGTCTTTGGTCATGGTCGGCTCCGTTACAGGGACTCGTTAAGCACCAGGGCCAGCAGGGCCTGACGGGCGTAGATGCCGTTTTCAGCTTGCTGGAAATAGTAAGCGTGCGGGGTGGCGTCCACATCGGTGGTGATCTCGTCCACCCGTGGCAGCGGATGCAGCACCTTCAGGTTCTCACGAGCCCCCGCCAGCGTGGCGGCGCTGAGGATGTAGGCAGACTTGACGTGAGCGTACTCGGACTCGTCAAAACGCTCTTTCTGCACACGGGTCATATAGAGCACGTCCAGCTCAGGGATGACGTCATCCATGGTGGTCAGAACGTGGTAGGTCAGGCCCGCTTCATCCAGCTCTTCGCAGATGTAGTCCGGCATTGCCAGGGCTTCCGGGGCAATAAAATAGAAGGTCACATTGGTGAACTTGCCCAGAGCCTGGGTCAGGGAGTGGACGGTTCGGCCATACTTCAGGTCGCCCACAAAGGCCACGTTCAGGTTGTCCAGGCGCCCCTGTGTTTCGTAGATGCTGAACAGGTCCAGCAGGGTTTGGGATGGGTGCTGGTTGGCGCCGTCGCCGCCATTGATCACCGGCACGTCTCCGGAATATTCCGAGGCCAGACGAGCCGCCCCTTCCTGCGGGTGGCGCATCACAAAGGCATCCACGTAAGAGCTGATCACCTGCACCGAATCCGACAGGGTTTCGCCCTTGTTAGCCAGTGACGTGTTGCCGCCGCTGTCGAAGCCGATAACGCTGCCGCCCAGTCGCTGAATGGCGGTCTCAAAAGAGAGGCGTGTGCGGGTGGAGGGCTCAAAGAAGCAGCTGGCCACCACTTTGTTCTTCAACAAGGTGGGGTTGGGGTTGGCTTTCAGTGTCCCGGCGGTTTCAACAATGAGTTCCAGCTCTTCGCGAGAAAGCTCGGGAATGGAGATGATGTGCTTCTTATACAGCGAACTCGCCATAAGATGTGCTCCCGGTTGGCCTGTAGGGTCTGATTGTTATATTCAAAAAAAGCCCCCTTAAAAAAGGAGGCTTTTTTGATGGCCAACGCAAAAAAACGGGGAACCTACCGGCGGGCGGCAGCGGTCCAGAGAACGGCGCATGGTGGTGCGGTTCATTTTTTGTCCTGCGTTGGCGAATTTTCCGGAGGATTATACCCCCATTCTGTGGGGGCGCAAGGTGGGTGTCCTGCCGCATATCCCAGTTTGGAAGATGAGTAATCGTTTGATTTTGCAGGGAGAAGAAAAGCCAGGAGGTGGGTTAAAAAAAACGCCGACAGAAGGAGGTTACTGTCGGCGAGAGAGCGAGCCCATAAATGGGCACTGGTTGCGCTAGATCGACCCGCCACCGTCACGGCGACAGGCAGAAGGTTTATAACGCTTTTTTAACATTGTTGTCTGTGATTTCTTTGGAAATGTTTTGAACTTCTTATAAATCAAAATGATAAGGACTCTCTATCTTGCTGAGCCCGGTCAACATCCAGGGGGATTCTGTCAGCGATCAGGTGAAACAGTGCGGTGCTGGTCTCCGCGACGCCCTGGGCGCCGTGGGCATCAGCCTGAACTCTCATGTTGTCAGAGACCATGATGGTGTACAGCAGATAGGGGGTGTGATCCCCCTGCTCTCTGAGCGACGCCACCAGGTTCAGCCCCGCCAGGGATTCACCGGCGCGGCCCATGTCGGAGATGATCAGGTCGTACTGGTAGAGGTCGAGCAGCAGCATCGCTTCGTGGCTGGATGTGGTGGTGTAGACCGCGATCCGCTGTTGCTGCAGCACCCGGCGTTCCATCAGATTGTTTTCCGGGTGATCGTCCACCCAGAGAATGCGGCCAGCCGGGTTGGGTGGCTCCCCCAGCCTTAACGGCGGCTCGGCCGGACGCAGCAGCTGCCAGGCCAGAATGGACGCCAGAATGATCTGACTGAGCAGCAACAGGCGCACCGGCCAGGGCAAAAGGTTGAGGCTTGTGGGGGACTTTGATGATTCGTCGGGCGGCGAGACGGGCGGCGGAGGCGGCGAGGGGAGATCGCTTTCCAGTCGCTGAACCAGGTCCGATGCCAGGCGGTAGCCCCGTCCGTGCAGGGTTTGAATGACGGTGAAGTCAGCGCCGGCACCTTTAAACAGCTTCCGGGCGTCCGAGATCAGCCGTGAGATGGACCAGTGGCTGACCTGCGTATCGGGCCACAACTCCCTCAGCAGGGTGTCGCTGTCCACCGGCTCCGGAGCGGCCTCAATCAGCAGCTGAAGCAGCCGAATCAGGCGGGGATCACTGCTCAGCAGTTGTTGGTCGCAGGTGAGGCGCTGATGGGTCAGATCTAGAGCAAAACGATCAAACCGATAATTCATGGTATCCAGGTGAGCGTGTTACGGGAATGTAAATATTCAATCCCAAGCGGGCCATTGCCGTCAATTCCCCCCCATTGACACCTTGGTCGTATTGCCGCGCTTTACACCTCTCCATCCCGCATAAATCGATGCAGCATCGACCAGGTAATCAAGCCTACCGGGGTATCAGGCCTGTCCATATATATGTACACCGCGCCGCCACGTTTTGGCTCCAGCAACTGATAGGCTTCGGCAAGCGTGGCGCGCTCAGGCAGGCCGGGAATGCCCTCCCGTTTCAGTGCGCTGTTGCTCTCATCGGTAAAGTTGGCGTGCAGGGTAATGATCTCCTGCCCCTCTTCCGTGGCCCGCAGCAGACGGTGGTGCTCGACGCTTTTCAGCAGTTCCAGTAACTCATCGTCGGCCAGACCGGGGCGGGCCAGAATGATGTCCCGGTCCATCAGCGCCAGCACGCCGGTTTTCTGCAGGGCCTGCTCCATTGGCGGCACCCGATATTCCAGTCCCATGATGTCGAGCTGACGGAGGAAGATCGCCCGGGCACCGAGGCCTTCGTGCGCCAGCAGGAAGCCGGGCAGGGTCACCAGCAGGTAGGGCAGAATCAGTGAGGCGTCGTCGGTCATCTCCACCAGCGCCAGCAGTGACGCCATGGGGGCATTGAGGCAGACGCCCATCATGGCGGTCATGCCGATGGCGGCGTAGATCCCCTGGTATTCCTGCAACTGGGGCAGCATCGGTGAAAGGATCAGGGCCACCATGGCCCCCAGCAGGGCACCCATACCGTACAGCGGACCAATCAGGCCGCCGGGGATGCCAAATCCAATGGCAGCGATGGTGGCCAGGATCTTGGCGGTCAGCAGAATCAGCAAGCCAAGAATCGTGGCGTCGGGGGCGTGGGCCAGGGTCACGGCGCTGTGTTCGCCGCCCATGGCTCCCGGGACGATCACCGCGATCACGGCGGTGGCGAGGCCGGCGATGCCAAACCGGGTAGCCAGGTTGAGCGTGCTGGCACGCTGGGTGACGGCGAGCAGGGCATGATTGAACAGGGCGGCGACGATGCCCAGCACCAGGCCGAACATGATCAGGGTGGGGTATTGGTCTAGTGGCAGGCGCACCAGCTCCAGGTGGCTGTAGACGTGGACGTCACCAAACACGGCGCGGTAGATGATGGCGCCGGTGATGGCCGCCAGCATAATGGGCAGGAAGTAGTGGATCTTGTAGTCACGGAGCACCACTTCCAGCACAAAGATCACACCGGCGAGCGGTGTGTTAAAGATCGCCGCGATGCCCGCCGCTATGCCGCAAGAGGAGAGGATCCGCATGGTGTTGTCAGGCAAGGCCCAGCGTTTCGACATCAGCGTTGCGGCGGTGGCGCCGATGTGCACCGCCGGCCCCTCTTTACCGACCGAGAAGCCACAGGCCAGGGCGACCACGGCATGGACGAACTGGCCGACGCCGCTGGTCAGGGAGATGCGGCCGTAGTGGCACTTGACCCGATGGATCACGTAGGCGATGCCCATCCGTCGGTAGGCGGTTTTGGTGCGGCTCACCAGCAGATAGATGATCCCGGCGCCAACAATGGGCAGGCCCGCTCGCATCCCGAGGGGCAGCTCAGTAAAATCGCCGGATTGGAACAGCACAATGTGTTTCAGTCCGGCCACAGCCAACTGAAACAGGACGATAAGGCCGCTCGCCAGAGCGCCCACCAGCAGGCCCAGCAAACAAAGTTGCAGGCTGATGCGTGCGTTGGCCAGTTTAAATTTGTAGTCGGCGATCATGAACTCTGGATCTGATGGGCGGCTGGAACGATGATACCACCGGTAATAATAACAGTAAGATAGCGATGCAAAAATGGAAGCACCGCTGGCACGCACTGTGTCAGTTTGAACAGGGGTTTAAGCCCCGGGGGTTGATCCTGGTGATTCTGGCGGTGGCCGTGGCCACCCTGGGTTACAGTGTCGGCTATGTGGAGCAGTGGGCCCTGCATAAGCAGGTGGATCACTACCAGGACAAGCAGCATGAGTGGGAACAGGAGCGGCTGGCTCTGGAGCGGGACAAGGCCACCCTGGGTCTCGAAATCCGGATGGAGCAGCAATCTCAGCTGGAAACCCGGGAGATGATGGCCCGACAGCGGGACCAGATCCAGACACTGGAAACCGAGCTGGCGTTCTACCGCAATGTGATGGCACCGGAGAAGACCGCGGATGGGGTGCTGATCCACGATTTTCTGCTGGATGACACCGCCGATGCGGACCGGTTCCGGTTCCGCCTTATCCTGACTCAGCAGAAGATCCGAAAACGCTTTGTGAAAGGGACCGTCAAACTGACCCTGATGGGCAGTGAGAACGGCCAGTCGGTCAGCCGTGACCTGAGTCAGCTCGGGGTCGGTGCCAACAACCTGAAGTTTTCATTCCGCTACTTTCAGCAGCTGGAGAGTGAGTTCACCGTACCGGAAGGGTTTGTGCCGGAGCGTCTGAGGGTGCAGGTTCGTCTGCCGGCGGCCAGCGGACAGAAAGCGTCCAGCACCGAAACCAGTTACTCCTTCCTGGATTTGGTGAGCCAGCCTGCAATGGCCCAACTCAATGATGGCCACTGAATCGACAATGCTTGAATGCTTTGGTCGGGTATTGGATAATCGCCGGGCTTAACGTTGAGAGGTAAAGATGACTGTTGAAGCCGAACAAGCCATGCCGATCAAATTCTCTGATGCGGCGGCCGCTAAGGTAAAAACGCTGCTGTCGGAGGAAGATAACCCCGATCTGAAGCTGCGGGTCTATGTGACCGGTGGCGGTTGTTCCGGGTTCCAGTACGGCTTTACCTTCGATGAGAAGGTGAACGAAGGGGATTTCACCATTGAGAAAGAAGGGGTAACCCTGCTGGTGGATTCCATGAGCCTGCAATACCTGGTAGGCGGTGAAGTGGATTATACCGAAGGGCTGGAAGGCAGCCGATTCTTCGTCAATAACCCGAATGCCACCACCACTTGTGGCTGCGGTGCTTCCTTCTCCATCTGAGACGCATCGGATTTCATTGAAAACGCCCCGCACTGCGGGGCGTTTTTTGTTGTCCGAGTCTTGCCCGGGCGGACGGTGCAGAGGGGCTCAGGAGCGTTTGATCGTGAAGTCCAGCCGCACCCGGCTCTCTCCCTTGACCGCCTGACCCTCTTCAAAGCGTGGGGCATATCGCCACTGTTTCAGCGCTTCAAGGCCGACTTTCTCAAAGCTGCGGTTGCTGGATTCGGCGATCTTCGGGTCGATGACAAAGCCTTGCTCGTCGACCGTAAAATCCATGACCACATACCCCTCTCTTCCCCGCCGGGCCATATTGACCGGGTACTCCGGATTGACCCGGTATAACGGGATCTGCTCCTGATCATCCTGCCAGGGACGCATTTTTCCGATGGCCAGACAATGGGCGGTTGCCTGCTCACGCTCGCCGTTTTGTTCGTACCAGTTTACCAGCAGGGAGTGAGCCCCCAATGCCATGGGGTGGGTAAAGTCCAGCCTCTGGTAATGGACCAGAATGCGCTCTACCTCTGCAATGGCGGTCTCCCGCTTGCCCTGTTGACCCATTAACACGGCCAGGCGGAACTCCGCTTCGAGCCGCCTGCTGTCGTCTTCCGGCCGCTCAGCCTGAAGGGTCTCAACCGCCGCACGCAGGTGCTGCTTGGCGCTGCGTACGGTTTCCGAGTGGGTTTTCAGTTGGTCGTACGCCCACAACTGAATGGTGGCCTGCTGCACCGGAGCCGTCTTGCTCAGATCGACAGCGTGCTGATAGTAATCTTCAGCCCGGCGCGGCTTCTCGGCGGTTTTTGCCAGGCCAATCAGTGCCTCAAGTCGGGCATCATTGTGGTCACCTTCACTGCCTTTCAGCTGCTTCAGGGCGTCTTTGTATCGGCGGTGGGCTTCGGCATAGAGTGCCTGACGCTCTGACACAGGCTGACTGGCGCCCAGGTTCTCAAGGGCAGAGCCCAGGTTGAGGGCCAGGGTGGGGAGGCGGGCATCCTCTTCTGTCAGCTCCGCAAGGGCCAGCTGGTAGGTCCGACGGGCGTGCTCGACGGTCTGCTGAAGATCGCCACTGGCGACCGCTTGCTTATAGGCCCCGTAGGCTTCAAGCACGGCGCCATCGTTGCCATTGGCTTGCACCAGTGGGGTCATTATCAGGGCCGCACATAAGCCCACTGCTGGTGCGAAACTACGACGAAACGAGGTCATATCCATATGTTTTTGTTCCACTTTGCTTTATTTTTCGCCAACTCAATATAAGGGCACGCTTCGCCGCACTCAAGCGCTACCCGGAATGGCGGGGCGGTTTGCCAGCGTTACATTGATGGTTAAATAAAAGTAACAAAGTTGTGTTTCGCTTCCGGTAAAGGACCATTATCCTGCTTCCATTGCCGATTGTTGCCGGAGTTCCCCTTTGATGTCTTTTATCCGCCATCCCTATGTTTTGGCCTCCCTGATTGCGCTGGCGCTGCTGGTTTGGATCCTGTCCGGTGTCGGCCAGACTCCGGAGCAGGCCAAAAGCGCCACCGCCTCGCCGGAGGCGAAAGCGACGGAAGTGACCGCAAGAAAAGTGGCGGCAGAAACCGTCGTCCGTGAGGTCAACCTCTATGGCCGCACCCAGCCGGACCGGATGGCCACCCTTCGTGCCGAAGTCAAAGGCCGTGTGCTCGAGGTTCTGGTGGAGCGCGGTGCGCGGGTGCGCGCCGGGCAACCGTTACTGCAGCTGCATCAGCGTGACCTGCCCCAGCAACTGGCTCGCGCACAAGCCGAACTCAAGCAGCGCCAGATCGACTTCGATGCCAGCAACAAACTGGCTCAGCAAGGCCTGCAGGGCCGCCTGCGTCAGGCCGAAGTGGAAACTGAGCTGGTCAAAGCCCGTGCTGAAGTGAAGCGGCTGGAGCTGGATCTGGACCACACCACCGTGCGGGCACCCTTTGATGGGGTCTTTAATGAGCGTTTTGTCGAGCAGGGTGATTATCTGGGCATTGGCGACAAGGTTGGCACCGTGGCGGATCTCGACCCGCTGGTGGTGAACGCCGAGATCACCGAAATTGATGTCGTTGGCCTGTCGGTTGGCCAGAAAGCGTACGCCACCTTTATCGGCGATCAGCCGGTCAATGGCGAGGTGCGCTATATCGCTTCGGTCTCCACTGAAGGCACCAACACCTTCCGTATTGAAGTGGCCCTGCCCAACCCGGATGGCCGCCTGCGCGCCGGTAAGAGCACGGAGCTTTATCTGCCGTTGGACGCCAGAAAGGCGATCTACATTACCCCGGCCCTGCTGGCGCTGGATGAGCTGGGTAATCTCGGCGTCAAAACCGTTGAGTCCGACGTTGTCCGCTTCCTGCCCATTGAGGTGGTGAAAGCGGATGGCGATGGCATCTGGACCGGCGGTGTGCCGGATGAAGTCACTCTGATCACCATCGGCCAGGGCTTTGTCCGTGATGGCGATGCGGTCAGCGTCCAGTACGAGGGAGCGAATCAATGACCGGAGTGATCGCCGCCGCGCTGGCCCGCAGTCGCAGCGTGCTGATGGTGTTTGTGTTGCTGCTGATAGCCGGCTCACTGACCTACCGAAGCATTCCCAAGGAATCGGAACCGGACATTACCATCCCGGTGATCTACGTCTCCATCACCCACGATGGCATCTCCCCTGAGGACGCGGAGCGGATGCTGGTGCGGCCGATGGAACAGGAGCTGCGCAGCATTGAGGGGATTGATGAGCTGCGCGCCACCGCCGCCGAAGGCCATGCCAGTCTGGTGATGGAGTTTGATGCGGGGTTTGACCCCAAAGTGGCGTTGGCCGATGTGCGGGATAAGGTCACGCTGGCGAAGGCCAAACTGCCGGCGGACACCGAAGAACCCACCGTTCATGAAGTGACGCTGGCAGAGGAAAATCCGGTGATCACCGTGACCCTGTCCGGCCCCATCCCTGAGCGTACCCTGGTGCAGATCGCCCGCACGTTGCGGGACAGACTGGAGTCCCTGCCGGAGGTGCTGGAGGTGGAAGTGGGCGGTGATCGGGAAGATCTGCTGGAGATCCTGATCGACCCCTTGCTGCTGGAAAGCTACCAGCTGGAAGTGGGCGACATCGCCAGCCTGGTGGCCCGCTCCAACCGACTGGTGCCGGCCGGCACCATGGACACCGGCGAAGGGCGCTTTGCCATTAAAGTGCCTTCGGTGTTTGAGTCCCTCAAAGACATTCTGGAATTGCCGGTCAAAGTGCAGGGCGATCAGGTGGTGACCGTTGGCGACATCGCGACGGTTCGCCGCAGCTTCAAGGACCCCAACTCTTTTGCCCGCCTGAATCAGCACCCTGCACTGTCGCTGGAAGTGAAGAAGCGTCCCGGTGAAAACATCATCTCCACCGTGGCCAAGGTGAAGGCGATGATGGAAGCGGCCAAAAGCCAGTGGCCTGAAGCGCTGGAGGTGACCTACACCGGTGACCAGTCCGAAGACGTGGAAAACATGCTGACGGACCTGCAGAACAACGTGTTGTCCGCCATTTTGCTGGTGGTGATCGTGGTGATTGCGGCGCTCGGGGCCCGCAGTGCAGCGCTGGTGGGGCTGGCGATCCCCGGTTCGTTCCTGACCGGCATTCTGATTCTGGCCACCATGGGCCTGACCGTGAACATCGTGGTGTTGTTCGCCCTGATTATGGCGGTGGGGATGCTGGTGGATGGGGCCATCGTGGTGACCGAGTACGCCGACCGCCGGATGACCGAAGGCGCACCGCGCAAAAGCGCCTACGCGGAAGCCGCTCAGCGCATGTCCTGGCCCATCATTGCTTCGACGGCCACCACGCTGGCGGCCTTTGCGCCACTGCTGTTCTGGCCCGGCATCATGGGCGAATTTATGAAATTCTTCCCCCTGACTCTGATCGCCACCCTCACCGCCTCACTGCTGATGGCGCTGATTTTCGTGCCCACCCTGGGCGGCGTGTTTGGTCGGCCCCTGCCACTGAGTGACAGCCAACGGCAGGCGATCCATCAGGCAGAGGCAGGGGACATCACCACTTTGCCGGGACTGTCCGGTCGTTATGTCCGTATGCTGGATAAAGCGATTTCGCACCCCTGGAAAGTGTTGGGGGCGGTGATGGTGGGGCTGGTTCTGATCATTACCGCCTACGGCAAATTCAATCATGGCACCGAGTTTTTCCCCAAAGTGGAGCCCTCGGGCCTGAACCTCTACGTGCGGGGATACGGCGACCTCTCCATCCATGAAAAAGATCAGCTGATGAAGCGGGTGGAATCCCGTCTGGCAGACATGCCTGAGCTGGAAACCCTCTATGCCCGTACCGGCGGTGGTGACCGCATCGGCTACATCCGTCTCAATCTGGTGGAGTGGGACCAGCGTGAAACGGCCGATGAACTGCTGCCTCAGATCCGACAGCGCCTGGACGGACTGGCGGGACTGGAGATCGAGGTTCGTAAAGATGAGAACGGCCCCAGTTCAGGCAAAGCGTTGCAGCTGGAGTTGGCCTCGCGCTTGCCTGATGCCCTGAATGACGCGGTCTACAAGGTGCGCAAGGTGCTGGAGTCCGACCCGCGCTTCCTCAATATCGAGGACACCGGCTCCAAGCCCGGGATTGAGTGGCAACTGCTGGTGGACCGAAGCAAAGCCGCCCGCTTTGCGGCGGATGCCACGGCAGTGGGCAATACCGTGCAGTTTGTGACCTCGGGCCTGAAGGTCGGGGAGTACCGACCGGATGACGCCGATGAGGAGCTGGACATCCGCGCCCGCTTCCCCGCCGACAAGCGCCATATCCTGCGACTGGATCAACTGCGCCTGAACACCCCGTATGGTCAGGTGCCGGTCTCCAACTTTGTGGAGCGTACCGCGGCACCCAAAGTGGACAGCATCCGTCGCATTGATGGCCGTCGGGTGATGACGGTGAAAGCCGATCTGGCGCCGGGCATTCAACTGGGCGAAGTGATGCCGGAACTGCAGGCGATGTTGCCGGAACTGGGCCTGCACCACTCGGTGGAGATGGGCTTTACCGGCGAGAACGAAGAGCAGGCGGAATCCCAGCAGTTCCTGGTTAATGCCTTTGGGGTGGCGCTGTTTATTATGGCGGTGATCCTGGTGACCCAGTTCAACAGCTTCTACCAGGCGTTCCTGATCCTGACCGCGGTGCTGCTTTCTACTGCCGGTGTGTTGCTGGGTCTGATGATTGCCGGTAAGCCCTTCAATATCGTGATGTGCGGCCTGGGCATCATCGCCCTGGCGGGTATCGTGGTGAACAACAACATTGTTCTTATCGACACCTACAACGTGCTGAAGGCTCAGGGCATCAGTGCCCGGGAGGCGATTTTGCGCACCGGTGCCCAACGTCTGCGTCCGGTGATGCTCACCACCATCACCACCATTCTGGGCCTGATGCCGATGGTGCTGGAAACCAATATCGACCTGATCCACCGGGTGGTGCAGGTGGGCGGCCCCTCAACTCAGTGGTGGAGCCAGCTGGCCACCACCGTTGCCGGCGGCCTGGCCTTTGCGACGGTACTGACTCTGGTGCTGACCCCGGCGCTGCTGGCCCTGAGGGCGGGCCGACAAGAGAGGAAAGCGCAAAAGGCCGAGATGTCGGCCTCCGCAGCCCCCGCGATGGCACCGTAACGGCTGTTGGTGAGATTGCCCGCTGAGCTGGCAATCTCACCATTCCCTCCCAAGCTGAATTTTATAAGTCAAAGAATTTAAAGGGTTTTTGTTTTTGGCCCATGGATTGCTTTGCCGTAACAGTAATCAACGCTGCGATGCCAGGGAACTGGCCTCGGATAACGATAAGGAAATAACAATGAAACTGCGCTGCGCCCTGTTAACCCTGCCTCTCCTGCTCTCCGGTTGTGTCATTCACATTGATGGCAGCTACGCCTGTGACAGTGCCGATTATGAGCAACATGAAACCCTGGTGCTGGACAGCGCCGGGCTGACCGCCTTTAAAGTGGATGCCGGCGCAGGTCGGCTCGACATCATTGGTGAACCGGGACGTGACACCATCAGTGTTGAAGCGGTGCTTTACTCCACCGGCCCGGAGGCTGACGAGCACGAGTTTGGCCTCGAGCAGCAAGGCAGCACCGCAGTGTTGACTGCCACTCAGACCAATATGATGAGCTGCGGCCGTCAGAGCCCCCACATCAATATGGTGGTGAAAGTGCCTGCGGAGCTGGACCTCAACGTCGACGACGGCAGTGGTGCGCTTGAGATCGTCGGCATGGCGGGCAAGCTGACCATTGAGGATGGCAGCGGCAATCTGGTGATTGATGGTGGCCAGCAGCTGACGCTGGATGACGGTTCCGGCGATGCCCGCATTCGCAATATTCAGGGCGACGCCAATATTGAAGACGGTTCCGGCAACCTTTGGATCAGCAAGGTGGGCGGCAACCTGGAAGTGGAAGATGGCTCCGGCGATCTGGAGGTGACGGAAGTGGGCGGGTATGCCCGGGTCGATGATGGCTCCGGCAACCTCAGTGTTGAAGCGGTGCAGGGCCCGGTGACCGTGGATGACGGCTCCGGTGATATCCGCATTCGCCAGACCGGTGGCTTTACGCTGTTGGAAGGCGGCTCCGGCGGGTTGAGCGTGGAAAACGTGAACGGCCCGGTGACTCTGAACTGACGCTCTAGCATCGCGAAAAAAAGCGGCCCCGAAGGGCCGCTTTTCTTTTGCAGGGAGGGATGGGTTTACTTGTGCATCTTGCCGCCGTGGTTCTGCATCAGCTTCTCGGCGTAGTTGTCGCCTTCCGCGTGACACTCACCGCAGGCAAATCGCTGCTGCAGGTACGGGTACATAAAGGTGTCTTTGGCGTCCGCGTCCTGCACCTGACCCTGTTCGTTGTAGAGGTCGATGGCGAAGGTGTGGATGCGGATGTCACCACGCTTCTCAGGCGTCAGGCCCATCTGGCCCTGTACCTGGCCTGCGGTGGCGTTCTTAACCACGTCCGGCATGTGACAGGTGGTGCAATCGAAGCCAGCGTGCAGCGTTGAGTTGAACTCAATGGCGTGGTCGCCGCTGTGACAATCGGTACAGACCTGCTTGATGGCACCCTGATGCACCGCCTCATCCTGGAATACCGCGGACTTGTGGGTGTCGTGGCACACGGCACAGGTGTTCTCGGCCTGGTAGTACTCCTGGAACTTGAGGAAGTGCTTACCGGTGATCTCGCCCGTGTCCGGGTTGATGCCCATCAGTTCATCGTGGGTCTGGTGGTGGCGCGGCATGCCGCTGCGTACCGCTACGCGAGCGCCGTACTCCGGGCCATCCGGGAACGCTTTGTTGAAGCCGCTGGCAAAGCCATTCTTATGGTTACGGTCGCCATCACGGGTGTGACATTCGGCGCAGTGAACCGGTTGGCCATAGCCCTGACCTTCGCCTTTCAGGTCGGCGGTCAGACGCGGGGTGGCAAAGCGGGTGATGTCATCCTTGCTCATGCTCTTGGCATGGGTGGCACCGGCGCCGTGGCAGGCTTCACACTGAACGCCCTCAGCAACGAAGGTCCCCATCACGCCAGGCAGGTCGTCCTGCTTCTGCGGGTTGAAGGTTTCGTCGTAAGGACGGAAACCGGTAGTGTGGCAATGGCCGCAGTCATAGGGCTTATCAACGGAACCGGCGTTGTAGTTCACCATCACCTGGTCATCCAGGCCCAGATCCTCAGCGTGGAGATTGTGCTGAGCTTGCGCACCGGTCACCAGGTAGCCGTCTTTATCCATCCAGCGGTACTTCCAGGCAAAACCACCGGAGGTGTAGCTGATGTCTTCGTAGCTGGTGGGGGTGCCCAGGGAGTTGTCGGTGGCGTTGCCATCGTTGTCGATCAGGGCCATGGCACCGTCTACCGAGCTGTACGGGAACTGCGGTGTTTCGGCATTTTCAACTTTGCTGAGCTTGAAGTTGTGGCCGTGGAACTGGTGGCTGCTGACGTCAGCGACCATGCCACTGTGGCAACCCAGGCAGGTGTCGGTGCCGGCAAAGATCGCTTCGTTAACGGTTACGGTGATGGTGGCAGAGGCTTCGTCGGTGCCGTCACTGACGGTGTAGACAATGGCCGCATCGCCGACAAACCCTTTCGGCGCAAACTGAATGCGGTCGTTGTCGATGGTGACCGTGCCATTGTCGCTGGTGGCGCTGACCAGTGACAGCTCGTCACCGTCTTCATCGCTGGCGTGCAGCATCGGGTTGATGGTCAGGATCAGGTTGCTGTCAATCTGGCGGGCAGAGTCGGTGGCGACCGGCGGGGTGTTTTCCGGCGGCGGCTCTGGCGGATCGATGGGATCTTTGTCGTTGTCGCTGCTGCAGCCTATTAAGGCTACGGAGCCCACTAACAGGGCCAGTGCGGTTTTCTGGAAGGCTTTCATCATCATCTCCTGCGACGCTTAACGCGTCTTTTTATTGGCAGGTTCAGTATCCGAAGCCGGGGATTTTACGGCCAGATAAGGGGAATTACCCATCCGGCCCGGGTTGTGAATTTACCTTCTCATAACCAATGTAAAGGGCTGATTTACAATGCTTTACTCAGCCTCTTCCTGAAGCAGGAAGTGACACATTTGCTGACCCTCAGTTGTCAGAAAGTAGACCTTGTTCACATTCTGTTGAATCAGCCCACTTTGCTTCAGCTGGCGCATATGGAAATTGAATTTGGTGTGGTCTTCCACGCCCACCAGACGGCACAGATCCATAAACCGTAACTGACGATGCCGCACCAGCTGCAGCAGGGCCTGACGGCGGATCGGGTTGGACAGCGCGGAAAACACCTTATCGGCGGTTTCGTCCGCCAGTTTGGGCTGGGGCTGACGCTGCACATTGACTCGTCGCACCGTGGTGGCCAGCGCGGCGAGATTGAAGGGCTTGGCCAGAAACTCGTCGGCACCTTTTTTCATGGCGTCCACCGCGGTATCGACGGTGGCAAAAGCGGTGGTGATGATCACCCCCATGCCCGGTTGCAGCCGACGCAGGTTGGCGATCGCCTCGACGCCACTGAGGCCGGGCATCACCAGGTCCAGAATCGCCACATCAAAACTTTGGGTTTCCGCGGCATCCAGGGCGGTTTCAGCACTGTCGCAGGCGCACACCTGCATCCCTTCCAGGCTCAGGGCCTCTTCGAGGGTGAGACGCAATTCCGTATCGTCTTCCGCTAACAAAATGTTCAGGCTCATCAGAGGCTCCTGGGTAAAGTGAGGGTGACACACAGTCCATGCACCCAGTTATGAAGCGTCAGCTCGCCGTGGTGCTGCTGGACGATCTGCTGGCTGATGGCCAGCCCCAGTCCGGTGCCGTTGGGTTTGGTGGTGTGGAAGGGGCGAAGGCTGGCGCTTTGTTCCGCCTCCGGTATGCCACTGCCGTGGTCACGGATCCGGATCACCGCTTTGTCGCCGTGGGCTTCGGCGTGGATCTCCAGTTGCCGATCGTCGGTACTGGCGTCAATGGCGTTGCCGATCAGGTTGATCAGCACCTCCTCCAGCTTGACCGGGTTGCCCACCACCTTCAGCTCCGGTGAGAGATTTCGGTGCACGGTGAAAGTCTTGAGCTGATGCCCCATCAGTTCCAGCGTGGAGTGGATCACGTCATCCACTTTGACTGGCTGGAATGGGCGATCCGACGGGTGGGCGAAATGGAGCACCTCCTGGGCGATGTAGGTGGCCCGGTCCAGCCCTTTGCGAATACGGCTGAGCTGGCGCTGGTGGTCGCCGGGTTCGGGCAACTGCTTCTCCAGCATGTCCATGCCCAGAGTGGCGTAGCTCAGCGGGGTTTTGATTTCGTGGGCGATGCCGGAGGCCAGTTCCCCCATGGCCCGCATCTTTTCACCGCGGAACAGCTGACGCTGCTGGGCCTCAATCTGGGCCTCCCGCTCCTTATCGAAGATCTTCAGAGCCTGATAGAGGGTCACTAGAATGGCGAAGGCACAGAGCGTGCGCAGCAGCGGCACCCACAGTCCCCAGTGACTGGAAAGCAGCCCGGCAGCCATGCCATAAGCGATCAGCGCCAGTCCACAGTAGCCAAAGTAGTGCCCCGCCAGTCGCCGTTGCTGATACTGCTGGCGGGCGTAATAGATCATCGCCATGCCGGCGACGGCACTGGCACCCAATCCGAAGATCCAGCGGATGAGTGTGGCCGCCAGGCGCAGATAGGCGTCCAGCGGCATCAGCGGGTAGCTGGCGATCAGGTGCAGCACAAACACCCCCTGAGCGACCGCCAGACTGGCCAGTGCCCAGGGTTTTCGGGCAATGCCGGTGATCACCAGCATCTTCCAGGCAAACCAGCCCAGGGCCAGAAAGGAGAACCACAACTTCAGCACCCGCAGGATCTTCATCTCCGAGTACCACAACATCGGCGTGTAAGGGCCCATCAACTGTATGTAGAGCTCAGACCATTCATGGAAGGCGTGGATAAAACCGAAGGCGGCCAGAGCGGGCAGGGCAGAGGCAATGGCAAGCTGACTCAGGCGCAGGTTGCGAAAGGCGATCACGCAACCGATGGTGAAAAACACCAGGCCGTAGAACAGGTAGATGTTAAAAACCAGCAGGCTGTCCATTCATCACACCGGCTTGCAAAGTTTGACTGCGTAATCGTTTTGATTCTAAGGGCTATGGCCGGAGAGTACTGTGATCGAAGCGACAGCAAGTGGTGAATAAAGAGTGTCATTCATAACACCTATTATCATTCTCAGTTGGGGCCTCACCTAAATAATCACGCTCGGATTTAGTCTGATAATTTTATTTATCATATTTTGGTGCCGAGGCTATCGTCGCTGCCCGGGAGCTGTTGTGAAGTCTGATGCAGAACGGGTTTTTAACTCTCGCTCTATAACAAACGGGTCGCCGAGAATTGGGGGTGGCTTTTGCGGAGGGAATAAACAAGAGCACGAGTTTATTGAAAGGCTTATGGTGCATTTCCGAATTGACTTTCGACTTATTGAGACCAATAAACGTGTCCTAAATTCATGTGTGCTGTTGTTTTTTTTGCTTATTTGGAGCTCGCTAAGGCGCAGGAACCTGTCCTGTGAAGATTTTTTGTCATGACACTGTCATATAAGGGCTTATGATCGTGCCCTGAACGGCACTGAAGTGAAAAAAGAGAGAGAAGATGGCGGCACTGGCGCAGGTTTTCCTGCAGTTTTTTATGCTCGGACTGGTGAGCTTTGGCGGCCCGGCAGCCCACATCGGCTACTTCCGCAAGAAATTCGTGGAACAGGAAAAGTGGCTGGATGACGACGCCTACGGTCGGCTGGTGGCACTGTCCCAGTTTTTGCCCGGGCCGGGGTCCAGTCAGGTGGGGTTTGCTCTGGGCTATCGGCGCGCCGGTGTCCCCGGCGCCCTGGCCGCGTTTGTCGGTTTCACCCTGCCCTCGTTCATTCTGCTCTACCTGCTGGCGACCCTGAGTGTGGATGCGCTGGATAACCCAGTAATGGCAGCGGTGATCCACGGTCTGAAACTGCTGGCGGTTGTGGTTGTTGCGGATGCTGTGCTGGGTATGAGCCGCAGCTTCTGCAAGACCTCGCTGCACTGGGCGCTGGCGATCCTTAGCGCGGCGGTGTTGCTGGTGCTGCCGGGTTTGACGGCTCAGCTCGCGGTGCTGGGCTTTGCCGCGTTGGTCGCGGCCTGGCAAGCGCCGGACGCGACGGCGGTGGCCAGTGGCGCCAAACCGCGGCTGCAGTGGCTGCCTCTGGCGTTGCTGGTGGCGGCCGTGGTGGCGGCGGTAATGCCTGCCCACGGCCTGATGCATCAGATTTACGCCGACTTTTTCCAGGCTGGCGCGCTGGTGTTTGGCGGCGGCCACGTGGTGCTGCCTCTGCTGCAGGAAACCACCGGCAGTCTGATCAGCCCGGACCGTTTCCTCACCGGCTACGCCGCGGCGCAGGCGGTGCCCGGGCCGATGTTTACCCTGGCCACCTTTCTGGGGGCCGATCTGGCACCCGATTCTCCGCTGCTGGGCGCGACCGTGGCCACCCTGGCGCTGTTCCTCCCGGGCCTGTTGCTGGTGCTGGCGCTGTATCACGGTTGGGAAGCGCTGGCCTCTCGCCCCCGCGTTGCCGCCGCGGCGGCAGGCATCAACGCCGCCGTGGTCGGCCTGCTGCTGAGCGCGCTGTACCAACCGGTGTTTGTCAGCGGCGTGATGGACGCGGCAGACATGGCGATCGTGGTGGTGGGGTTCTATCTGCTGCGCGAGCGTAAGCTGCCGATACTGTGGCTGATTGTGGCTATTCTGGCGATGAGCCTGGCACGCTGGGCGCTGCTGTAAGCGCCAGCGCTGAATAAAAACGGGCGCCAGCTGGCGCCCGTTTTTCGCTCTGGTCCGGGTTACCCCGCCGGATACCAGCCGCCCAATATCGCTTCGCGGCTGGCGCCGGTCACCGCGGGCAAATTGCCCGGCAGGCCATTGAGGTGACGCCAGGCCAGCCAGGCAAAGGCGGTGGCTTCCACCCATTTGGGCGGCAGCCCCAGCGCTTCGGTGGTCTCGATGGTGAACCCCGGCAACGCTGCAGACAGGGCGCGGCGCAGCTCGCTGTTAAAGGCGCCGCCGCCGCACAGGAACAGCTCCCCCTGTTCAGTATGCTGACGTGCACTGGCGGCAATGCTCTCCACCGTCAGGGCCAGCAGAGTGGCCATCACATCTTCGGCGGGCAGGTTGGCGTCGGACTGCAGGTGCCCGCGCAGCCAGCTGGCGTTAAACAGCTCGCGGCCGGTGCTCTTTGGCGCAGGCTGGGCAAAGTAGGGGTGGCTGAGCAGACGTTGAAGCAGGGCAGGGTTCACGGTGCCGGAAGCGGCAATGGCGCCGTCAGCGTCGTAAGGCAGGTTAAAGCGTTCACGGGCCCAGGCGTCCATCAGGGTGTTGCCCGGGCCGGTGTCAAAGCCCATTACGTCACTCTTATCACCGGGCAGGCAGGTGAGGTTGGCGATGCCGCCGATATTGAGGATAAATCGCGGGCTGTCACCGGCAAACAGGGCCTGGTGAAAGGCGGGTACCAGCGGCGCGCCCTGGCCACCCAGAGCGATGTCCTTACGGCGAAAATCCGCCACCACATCAATGCCGGTTACCGCTGCCAGCGTGCTGGGGCAACCCAGCTGCAGGGTAAAGGCGTGCGGGCCTTCCGGCATATGGCGAACGGTCTGGCCGTGGCTGCCGATGGCGGCCACTTCATCGGGGCTGATCTCGGCAATGGCCAACAGGTTGTGTACCGCTTCGGCAAAGGCCAGGGCGATGGCCCGATCTGCCCGGCCCATGCGGTCTATCTCTTTATCATTGGGGGTGCAGAGGCGGTGCAGCTCGGTCAGCAGCGGACCGGGAATTTCGATACTGTGCTCGGCCTTCAGGCTGGGGTGGCCATGTTGATCAAAGGCCACCAGGACAGCATCAATGCCATCCATTGAGGTGCCGGACATCAGGCCGATGCAGTAAGTCATTGGGCGCTCCTTACTCTGCGCTGGGGGCGTCCATCGCCAGCAGTATGGACTGCCGATGGGCAAGTTGCGCCAGACGCTCGCTGGCCAGGGTTTCAAAGGCGGCGCGCTCGCTCTTGGCGATGGGGTGCGACTCCGGCAGTTTCACGGTACGGGGATTGCGGTGCACCCCGTTGACCAGGAATTCGTAGTGGAGGTGGGCGCCGGTGACCCGACCGGTACCACCCAGTTTGCCGATGCTCTGGCCCTGACGCACCCGCTGACCTTTACGCACCAGACGCTTGGACAGGTGCAGATACTTGGTCACATAGGTATTGGAGTGCTGAATAAACACATAGTGCCCGTTCAGGTTGTTGTAGGCGGACGCGATCACGGTGCCGTCACCGGCGGCCATGATCGGCGTGCCCACCGGCGCGACGTAGTCGGTGCCCCGGTGTGGACGCACTTTGCCGGTTACCGGGTGCAGACGGCGGGGGTTGAAGTTGGAACTGACGTAATTGAACTGCACCGGCGCCCGCAGGAACGCCTTGCGCATGGCGTTGCCGCGCTCGTCGTAGTAATTGCCGTCGGTATAACGCACCGCTTTGAAGGTGTCGCCCTGGTTGGTGAATTCGGCCACCAGAATGTCACCGTCACCGGCAAACTGGCCGTCAATGTAGTCCTCTTCATAGAGCACCGCGAAGTGGTCACCGGCACGGATATCCAGGGCAAAGTCCACGTCCCAGCCGAACAGTTCCGCCAGACGCATGATCTGGTTGGCGGAGAGGCCGGCATCGACGGCCGCGTTCCAGAAGTTGGAGGTGATCTCGGCACTGGCGAAGAATTGCCGCTTTTCGACGGTTTTCTCCAGCACCTGCTCCTCATACCCGTCGCCATCGGCGTTGACCAACAGGGTGCGCTGACTGTCCATCTGATATCGCAGCTCGGCCAGTTCGCCGTTACTGAACCCCAGTTCAATCATCTGTCCGGGCATAATGCGGGTCAGGGTTTTGCCCGCTTCCGGCAGTTTGCTGATGGTGTAGAGAGTCTGGGGAGAAAGGCCGGCACGGTCGAACAGGCGGGCCAGGCTGTCACCGGATTGCACTTCAAAGCGCTGCCAGTCCAGCTGCGGCTCGCTGGCTTGTGCGACCTGGGCCGGCAGAGTCAGTTCGAGTGGATGGCGGATCAGGGTGGGGATGGGGTCACTGTGCCGCGCGGCCAGGCTTTGGCCGGAAGGCAGCATCAGGGTTACGAGCACCAGAAAAGTGACCGCCGTAATCAATGCCCGGTGCAGACCGGGCAGAGTATGAAAGAGTTGCCACAGCCGAGCTGGCAGGGCGGTTTGTGAGGCGTCGTTTCGAGCCTTAAAGCGATTCGGTTTTCGAGACACTTTCCTTAATTCTCAACCGTCAGTAAAACCGGGCTCCCGGAGGTTGGGCCGCGCTATGCTACACCCTTTTATTTACGGGTGCTAACCAGTAACATTATCCGCTTTGCTAACAGAATCAAACCGAGCGGAATGTTGTATGACTGATTTGGACAAGGCTCTGGCCGAAATCTGCCGCGGGACCGACGAGATCCTGGTGGAAGAGGAGCTTGTTGCCAAGCTGAAGCTGGGTCGCCCCCTGCGGGTGAAGCTCGGCGCGGATCCGACTGCCCCGGACATCCACCTGGGCCACACCGTGATCCTCAATAAACTTCGCCAGTTCCAGGAACTGGGCCACGAGGTGATCTTCCTGATCGGTGACTTTACCGGAATGGTGGGTGACCCGTCCGGCAAGAACTCCACCCGTCCGCCGCTGACCCGCGAGCAGGTTCTGGCCAACGCCGAAACCTATAAAGAGCAGGTGTTCAAGATCCTGGACCCGGCCAAGACCCGCATCGAGTTCAACTCCTCCTGGCTGGGCGAACTGGGTGCCGAGGGCATGCTGCGCCTGGCGGCTCAGCAGACTGTTGCCCGTATGCTGGAGCGTGACGACTTTAAGAAGCGCTTTGGCAGTGGCCAGTCCATCGCCATCCATGAGTTTATGTACCCGCTGCTGCAGGGCCACGATTCTGTCGCGCTGGAAGCGGACGTGGAGCTGGGCGGTACCGATCAGAAGTTCAACCTGCTGATGGGCCGTGAGCTGCAAAAAGACGCGGGCCAATCTCCGCAGGTGGTGATCACCATGCCGCTGCTGGTGGGTCTGGACGGCGTTAAGAAGATGTCCAAGTCCGCCAACAACTACATTGGTGTGGCTGACGCTCCGAGCGAGATGTTCGGCAAAATCATGTCCATCTCCGATGACCTGATGTGGAACTACTACGAGCTGCTCTCCTTCCGCCCGCTGGAAGAGATTGAGCAACTGAAAGCGGACATCGCGGCCGGCACCAACCCCCGTGATGTGAAGATCGCCCTGGCTAAGGAGATCATCGCCCGCTTCCACGACGACGCGGCTGCGGAAGCGGCGCATCAGGACTTCATCAACCGCTTCTCCAAGAACGCCATCCCGGACGAAATGCCGGAGTTCGAGTTTGAAGCCGGTATCGCCATCGCCAACCTGCTGAAAGAAGCGGGTCTGGTTAACACCACCTCTGATGCCATGCGCATGATCAAACAGGGCGGTGCCAAGATCGACGGTGAGAAGATTGAAGACAGCAAACTGGTTCCGGCGGCAGGCACCGCGGTATACCAGGTGGGCAAGCGTAAGTTCGCCCGCATCACCCTGAAGTAAGCATTCGGGAACACACAAAAAGGCCGCCCATTGGGCGGCCTTTTTTTGGTTCTGAACTCAGTGGCTGACGGCGTTCGGGCCGGACGGCGCTTTCGGCCAGTAGGCCATCAGGTAGCGCAGCCCCACGTAGCTGACCACGGCGGTGGCCACCAGCAGCTCGCCATCGGCCAGATGGTGCAGCAGGGTGTGCTGGCTCAGGCCCCAGTGCTCGAACACCTTGGCGCATTGGTACAGCGCGGTGGCGCCGATCACCATGGGGAAGGTGAACGCGGCATAGCCCGGGCTGAACGGCAGGCGCATCAGATGGAAGAACGCCAGGTAGATCAGTGCGGTCATCAGCAGGGCGATGCCCAGCAGTACTGCCACAATCAGTGCGGACGGTTCGCTTACCAGGTTCAGGTAACCCGCCAGTGACAGGCTGGCCGGTGCCGCCATAATGGCGATGGTCGGCTTGGCCGGATCCGGCACGTTAGTGTGGAAGATCAGGCGGTACAGCATCAGCGGCAGCATGATGGCGTAGGCGATCATGCCACCATAGAGCAGCACGGTGGCCAGCGGTTTTACCGCTTCACCGGGGCAGGTGACGGCGGCGACGATGATGCCCACCGGCGGCACGAACCAGCTGGGTACCATATGGTGCCAGGCCGGCTCTTTGGCACGGTGGTAAAGGAAGCCAAGCAGCAACGCCAGATGCAGTGCCACGGCAACCAGCCAGACCACCTGGCCCTGGAACGGCAGGAAGCGGTAGATGCTGGTAGAGATCACCATGGTGGCCATGGCGAAAGTGGGGATCACACTGCCGACGACGGCGTGGGCCACATCCATTTGCAGTTGGCCTGGGTTCAGGACAAATTTCACCACCAGCGCCAGCAGCAGCAGGCTGGCAATGCCGGCGCCTGCCATCTGCAGAGCGCCATCGGCGCCAAAACGGCCGTCCAGGCAGAGGCCCAGACTGGCAATCCCCAGGGCCAGGCCAGCCAGGGGAGTCGGAATGCGGTTGAATTTTGCGGCAAGAGACATGGTTCGGCTCCTCGTTAGATGCCGCTATTGTGCGCCGCTTTCTCGTTTAATAATATCGAATGATATTACATATAACGTTTAGATAATCTAAATGGCTGATCTCTCTCTCCGGCAACTTCGGATTTTCGTCTCCGTCGCCCACACCAGCAACCTCGGGCGCAGCGCTGACGCTCTGTTTCTGACCCGGGGCGCCGTCTCTCAGGCGATAAAAACTCTGGAAGAACAACTGGGTGTCGCTCTGTTTGAACGGCGGGCTCAACGGCTGGTGCTTAATACTCAGGGGCGCCAGCTGCTGCCAATGGCGGAGGAGTTGCTGGCCCGGGAGCAGGGGGTGATGGCCCTGTTTCAGACCGGCACCAGTGCGACGCCGTTGAGGATGGGAGCCAGTGCCACCATCGGCAACTATCTGCTGCCTCAGCTGTTGGCCCGGGATTGGCCGCATGACTGGCCGTTGCCGCTCGTGTCACTGGCCAACAGTTACCAGTTGCAGGAGCAGCTGGCAGGACGGGCGTTGGATTTTGCCCTGGTGGAGAGCGAAAGCATCCATGGCGAGCTGGTACGGCACCTGTGGCGAGAGGATGAGATGGTGCTGGTGGCACCCTCCGGGTCGCCACTGGCGGGCACTTCGGTGACATGGCGGCAGCTGGATGGCCAGAACTGGGTGTTGCGGGAGGTGCATTCCGGCAGCCGGGAGCAGTTTGACCACCATCTGGCCCCCAGGCTGACGGACTTCAACGTGGTGCTTGAGCTGGGCCAATTGGAAGCGGTGGTGCGGGCGGTGGAAGCCGGACTGGGCTTGTCGCTGATCTCAAGATTGGCCTGCGAGGAAGCACTGAAGCAGGAAAGAGTGGCGGAAGTGGTTTTGCCTCAGCCCATTATGCGGCGGCTGTCACTGGTGCACCCGCCGGGCAGCGAACACCTGCCGCAACTGCAGCGGGTGCTCGCGTTGCTGGAGGCGGAGCGGGATTAGCGGAACTGATGCTCCGCCATCCGCATCAGACTGCCGCTGTCCTGCGCCGCTAACGCGGCGTGGCTGGCGGCCTTAGGCAGCAGTCTGGCAAACACAAAGTAAGCGGTGTCCTGTTTGGACTGGCAGAAGTCCGGGTCGGTTTCGCGACGTGACTCTGCCGCCACCGCCATCTTCAGCCACTGATGGGCCAGCACCACGTACCCGGCGAACATCAGGTAGTCCACCGAAGCGGCGCCGATCTCATCGGGATTCTGCTGGGCCCGGATGGCGATGCCCTGAGTCAGTTCTCCCCACTGCTGCAGATGAGCCAGCAGCTGTTGTTGCATCGGTTTCAGGGGATCCGGAATCGGTTGCGTCATCCACCACTGACCCAGTTCCGTGCAGTAGCTCTCCAGCAGGGCGCCGCGGGAACCCAGCACTTTGCGGGCCAGCAGGTCCAGCGCCTGGATGCCGGTGGTGCCTTCATACAGGCAGGAGATTTTGGTGTCCCGCATCAGCTGTTCCATGCCCCATTCCGACACATAACCATGTCCGCCAAACACCTGTACCCCGAGGCTGGTCGCTTCAAAACCCATCTCAGTCAGAAAGGCTTTGGCGATGGGCGTGAGCAGGCTGAGCCGGTCCGAAGCGCGCTGTTTTGCTTCAGCGCTGGCGCTCGCACTCTTGGTGACGTCTACCCAGGTGGCCATCTCGTACACCATGGCCCGGCCGCCCTCGGCGATCGCTTTCTGGGTCAGCAGCATGCGGCGCACATCGGGGTGGACGATGATGGGGTCGGCGGCTTTCTCCGGGCACTTGGGGCCGCTCAGTGAGCGCATCTGCAGCCGTTCGCGGGCGTAGGCCAATGCCCCCTGGAATGAGGCTTCTGCGGCGGCAACCCCCTCCGTTGCCACGCCAACCCGGGCGGCATTCATAAAGGTGAACATGGCATTGAGTCCGCGGTTGGGCTCGCCCAGCAGGTAACCGGTGGCGTCATCAAAGTTGATGACGCAGGTGGCGTTGCCGTTGATCCCCATCTTGTGCTCGATGGCGCCGCAACTGACGCCATTGGGGCCGGCAATCTCGCCGGCGTCACCGACCGCCAGTTTGGGCACCAGGAACAGCGAGATACCTTTGGTGCCCGCCGGGGCGCCTTCGATGCGGGCAATAACGATATGGACGATGTTCTCAGCCAGATCGTGGTCACCGGAGGAGATAAAGATCTTGCTGCCGCTGAGGCGATAGCTGCCGTCCTCCTGCGGCACCGCTTTGGTGCGCAGCAGACCCAGATCTGAGCCACAGTGGGCTTCGGTCAGGCACATGGTGCCGGTCCATTCGCCGGACACCAGCTTGGGCATAAAGCGCTGTTGCAGGGCGTCATCGCCGTGCGCCATCAGGGTGGCCTGAGCACCGTGGCTGAGGCCGGGATACATGGCAAACGCGTGGTTGGCGGCGGACTGCATCTCGGCGCACACCAGATTGAGGGAGTAGGGCAGACCCTGGCCACCGTACTGTTCCGGCTGAGCCAGTGTTGGCCAACCGGCATCAATGTATTGCTGGTAAGCGGATTTGAACCCCTCCGGCGTGCTCACCGTGCCCTGCTCAAACCGGCAGCCCTGCTCATCTCCCACCCGGTTCAGCGGGGCGATCACCGACTCGGTGAACTTGCCCGCTTCCTCAAGAACGGCATCGACCAGTTCCGGGGTGGCTTCGTTAAAGCCGAGCGAGGCGTAGTGGTTGCCAAGATTCAGCAGATCATGCAGTACAAAATGCATCTCTTTGAGGGGGGCGTGGTAGGCCGGCATCGTGCGCTCCTTGCGTCCATTCAGGGCCGGATGGCCCGATATGATCAAACGTCCGTTTGACCCAAAGCTGCCAGAGTCGCGATCGCTTTGCCAATGAATTTCCTGTCGGGCATTCGGACTCGCTACCTTCCGCCAGCGGTCGCGTGATAGAGGGGCATGACAGAAGGTAAGCAGGAGGGGCTGACAAAAAAGCCGCCCCAAAGGGCGGCTTGGTGTTGGGGGTCAGTCGTTGGTGTTGGAGCCGTGCACCTCCCACACACTCAACGTGCCCTTACCCAACGACGCACTGGCAGCCGCAGAGCCGTCGCCTTCGACCACTTCACCGTTGTAGGTCAGGCGGGCTTCAGCACGGATCTCATGGGAACCGGAGCCAATGTTGTAAGACAGGAAGTTGAAGGTATGGGCCGCTGCGGTATCCAGGATCAGGCCAATCTCTTCTTCGGTGAGGCTGCATTCGTCAAAGGTGACGATGCCGTCGTAGTCATCGGCGACACCGTCGCCGTCAGTGTCCACGGTCAGGGTGTCGGCGCAATCCATGACGCCACCCAGTTCGGCCCAAAGGGTTTGGATGCGCTTATCAAAGATAACCACTCCCGGTGCTGCCTCTTTGCCATCGACAAATACCCGCATTTCAATGGTGGCATCAGCGGTGGCTTCGCTCTTATTGCCCCCTTTGCTGCGCACCACGGTTTCGGTCATCAGCATGGTTTCAAAGCTGAGGCCGATAACCAGATCCTTGGGGGTACCTGAGTTTTTCAATTCCGTTTGCAGTACTGTGACGAATCCATCGTCACTGGTGCCGAGAGCCCGAATTGCGGCAGAGCCCAACATCGCGGCATCACCACTGTTGGTGAAGGCGGATGCGGTGTTGTCGGCAAAGCCAATCGGGGAGGCGGACAAACCGGCCACAAGCAGGGCCAGTGAAACAGCGTGCAAAGACTTCATGGGAAACTCCAAAAACGGACAGCCGGGCTGCCCTGTTTCAGTCACAAACGTCATGAACCCGTAAGCTTTGCAAATACAAACTGCTACAAAAGCCTCGTGTACTCTTGTACCTCCATACTTCCCACGATGGGTTCCCATTGAGAATCGAAAATGCCCCCGAATGCCGGACGAAAAGTGCCGAGCCTTGCTGAGTAAAGCGGGGGCGTTCAAAAGTCTAGAACAGGGTGGGTGTAAGGGAAGGAAACTTGCTAAAAAAACACCGCCAAAACAGTAAGTGGCGGTGTTTCTACTTGAGTAATGCGGTTTTGAACCGTTTTACTGCTGTGATGATGGCTCAGCGCAGCTCAATGCCATTATCGAGGATGGTGATGCGCTCCGCTTTGTAGAGGCCACCAATGGTGCGCTTGAATACGCCTTTGGAGACGCCGAACAAGGCTTTGATGGTCTCCGGGTCGGCTTTGTCGTTCAGCGGTGCAAAACCGTTGGGCTGGCTGCGCAGGTAGGCCAGGATCTTCTCGCCGAGCTGGTCCACCTGCTTGGCCACCGGCGGGTTGACGCTCACATCCAGACGACCGCCGTCACGCACCTTGGTGATGACGCCCGGCATCTGCTGACCGTTGCGCAGGGGCTTGAACACGGTGTCGAAGTAGATCACGCCCCAGTGGGTGTTGTTGATGATCGCCTTGTAGCCCAGGTCTGACTTGCCGCCAATGGTGACTTGCACCTTGTCACCGGCCTTATAGTCGGCCGGGGTGTTGTCGAGGAAGCGGTCCAGTTTGGCGGACGCGGCGATGCGGTCGGTATGCTGGTCAACGTAGAGGTAGACCAGGTAGTAGCGGCCTGCTTCCATCTGCTGTTTTTGCTGGTTAAAGGGCACCAGCAGGTCTTTGTCCAGACCCCAGTCGAGGAACGCGCCGTAGCGGCCCACCTCTTTGCACTTCAGGGAGGCGAACTGGCCAACCTGAGCCTTGGGTTTCTGGGTGGTGGCAATAAACTGGTCCTCGGAATCGAGGTAGATAAACACCTCCAGCTCGTCGCCGGGGTTGGCGCTCTCCGGGGCCCATTTCTTCGGCAGCAGGATCTCACCCAGATCGTCGCCATCCAGATAGAGGCCGAAGCCCACCCGTTTGGTGATGGTGAGGGTGTTGAATTGTCCGATGTTGACCATGTTGGCTGCCTTAGATGTCGTTGGGGCGCGAATTATACCCGCTTTTTAGCGGGGCGTCTGTTAAGGCTCCGCCTGTTTGGCACTGACCAGACTGGCCACCACCACCGCCAGGTAGAAGGTGCCGATGATCGCCTCCAGATAGACCGCCGCCTGGGCGAAAGCGTTATTGGGGGTGATCTCGCCGTAGCCCAGCGTAGTGAGCGTGACGAAGCTGAAGTAGATGGCCCGATTGAGGTTGTCCTGCCAGGGGCGGGGTTCCAGCCCGCTGAAGGCTTCAGGGGAGAACTCCAGGATCACCAGGTAGATTAAGGCCCAAATCAGCCCCAGCAGCAGGAACAGTGCCAGTGAGCCAATCACCTGGTTGCCGGTGATGGGGCCACCGGTAAACAGGATCTGACGGGCGCAGGCTTTTAAGGTGCCAATAAAAAACATCAGCATCATCGCCAGACCGAGCAGATCAAACAGGGTGATATGAAGCCAGCGCTTGAGCAGGGCCAGAACCACCCAGCAGGCCGCCAGCAGCATCAGAAACCGGGACCATCCCGGCTCGAACTTGAGGCTGACCAGACAGGTGGCGAAGGTGATCAGGGCGGTGCCCTGAATCACCGGTTCCAGGATGCCACTGGACAGCACCTGTTCCAGCGCACTGGAGAGCAGGAGCAGGATCAGGGCTCCGGTCAGAAAAAAGAAGTTGTTATCCGGGGTAATTTTGCTGCGCATGGCGGGCCTCCCCGGACAAGTCTAGACGCTGGCCACCTCTTCGTCGGTCAGGGCGCGATACTGGCCCGGCGCGAGGGTCGGGTCGAGGGTGATGGCGCCCATCGACTCCCGGTGCAGGGCGATCACCGGATTTCGGAAGCGGCCGAACATCCGCTTAATCTGGTGATAGCGGCCTTCGTAGATGGTGAGCCGGCACTCGCACTCCCCCAGGCGCTCCAGCTGGGCGGGGGAGGTGGTGATGTCCTCAAAAGGGAAGTGGATCCCTTCGGCGAACACGGCCTCGGTGTCCGGGTGGATGGGGTGGGCCAGCGTCACCCGGTACACCTTGGGAGAGCGTTTGTCCGGATCCGTGGCGCGGCGTGACCATTGGCCGTCATTGGTCAGCAGCATCAGCCCGGTGCTGGCCCGGTCCAGCCGGCCGCCGATATGAAGCTCGCGGGCCAGTTCCGCTGGCAGCAGGTCCATTACCGTGGGGTGAACCGGATCTTCTGTGGCACTGAGTATGCCGGCGGGCTTGTACAGCATCAGGTAGTGCGCGGCTCTGCCTGCCTGGATAAGTTCGCCCGCCGCTTCCACCCGGTCAAACGCGGAAATCTCCTGAGTGGGGTTACCGGCCACAACGCCATTGACCGCCACTTGCCGCTGGGTCAACAGGCCCAGCACATGGCGGCGGCTCCATTTCGGGTGTTGGCACAGCAGGCGATCCAGTCTCATGTTGGTTTATTTCATCATTTTGAAGTGGTGAGCGATCATTATCGGCTTTTTGTTCGTTTCTATACGCATCTTTTTTGAGATGCTTCGGCAAGGCTTTGGCTCAAAAGGGTTCTGGGCTAGAATGGCGCCCGTTTTCAAACAGGATGCACCCTCCAACCACAAGGCTGTCATGACCCTACGCGTTGCCATTAATGGCTTTGGCCGAATCGGCCGTTCTACCCTGCGGGCGCTGTATGAAACCGGCCTGCGGGAACAGATCCGCGTGGTCGCCATCAATGAACTGGCCAAACCCGAGGCCATTGCCCACCTGACCCAGTTTGACACCACCCACGGACGTTTTGCCCAGCCGGTCAGCATCTCTGAAGGCTACCTGCATGTGGGCGGCGATGCGATCGCCCTGTTTCATCAGGCGGACACCGGCAGCCTGCCCTGGGGGGAACTGAACATCGACCTGGTGCTGGAGTGCTCTGGTGTACTGAAAACCCGCGCTCAGTGTGACGCTCATATTCGGGCCGGGGCCAGACAGGTTTTGATCTCCCACCCGGCCGACAGCGCCGTCGACGCTACCGTGGTGTTTGGCGTCAATCAGGACGCCCTGACCGGTGAAGAAACCGTGGTGTCCAACGCATCTTGTACCACCAACTGCTCGGTACCCGTGATCAAGCTGCTGAACGAGCGCTTTGGCATCGAACGGGGCGCCATCACCACCATCCATTCCGCCATGCACGATCAGCAGGTGATCGACGCGTACCATGATGACCTGCGCCGCACCCGCGCCGCCAGTCAGTCGATCATTCCGGTGGACACCAAGCTGGCCCGGGGCATCGAGCGGATCCTGCCGGAACTGAGCAACAAATTTGAAGCCATTGCGGTTCGGGTGCCCACCACCAATGTAACGGCAATGGACCTCTCCCTGACCCTGCGTGACCGGGTCGATATCGCGTCGGTGAATGCCTTGCTGGCGCAGGCGGCTCAAGGCCGCCTGAAAGGGATACTGAACTACACTGAGGCCCCACTGGTCTCCATCGATTTTAACCATGACCCCCACTCCTGCGTGGTGGACGGCACTCAGACCCGGGTGTCGGATGGGCATCTGGTGAAGTTGTTGCTGTGGTGCGACAACGAATGGGGTTTTGCCAACCGCATGTTGGATACGGCGCTGGCCATGGCCGGCGCGCGAACTGGATCTGAATGACATCTTACGAGGGAACCACCATGAGCGTACTCAAGCTGACCGATCAGGATCTGGCCGGCAAACGCGTGCTGATCCGCCAGGATCTCAACGTGCCGGTAAAGAACGGCGTCGTCACCTCTGACGCCCGCATTCTGGCGTCTCTGCCGACCATTGAGCTGGCTCTGAAAGCCGGTGCCAAAGTGATGGTGATGTCCCACCTGGGCCGTCCTACCGAAGGCGAATACGACGACGCGTTCTCCATGGCGCCGGTGGTGAACTATCTGAAAGAGAAGCTGAGCGCCCCGGTACGCCTGGAAAAGGACTACCTGAACGGTGTGGAAGTGGCAGACGGTGAGCTGGTGATCTTCGAAAACGTCCGCTTTAACAAGGGCGAGAAGAAAGATGACGAGGCGCTGTCCAAAGCCTACGCGGCCCTGTGTGACCTGTTCGTGATGGACGCTTTCGGTACCGCTCACCGCGCTCAGGCCTCCACCCATGGTGTGGCCAAGTTTGCCCCGATCGCCTGTGCCGGCCCGCTGCTGGCGGCGGAGCTGGACGCACTGGGTAAGGCGCTGGATAACCCGGCCCGCCCGATGGTGGCCATCGTTGGAGGCTCCAAGGTGTCCACCAAGCTGACCGTGCTGGAATCCCTGTCCCAGAAAGTGGACCAGCTGGTGGTGGGCGGCGGCATCGCCAACACCTTTATCGCTGCTGCCGGCCACCCGGTGGGCAAATCCCTCTACGAAGCGGATCTTATCGACCAGGCCAATGCCCTGACCGCTCAGGCCCAGAGCCGTGGCGGTGACATTCCGGTACCCACCGATGTGGTGTGCGGCAAAGAGTTTGCTGAGGACGCGGAAGCCACCCTCAAGCCGGTCGCGGATGTGGCGGAAGACGACATGATCTTCGACATCGGCCCGGACAGCGCTGAAGCCCTGGCAGAGATCCTGAAAAACGCCGGTACCATCGTGTGGAATGGCCCGGTTGGCGTGTTCGAGTTTGACCAGTTCGGTGCCGGTACCCAACGCATCGCTCAGGCGATCGCCGAATCCAGCGCCTTCTCCATTGCCGGTGGTGGCGACACCCTGGCGGCGGTGGACAAGTACGGCATTGCCGACAAAATCTCCTACATTTCCACTGGGGGCGGTGCTTTCCTCGAGTTCCTCGAAGGCAAGACCCTGCCGGCGGTGGCGATGCTGGAACAGCGCGCCAAAGGCTGAATTTAAACGGGGCCAGTGAGTGGCCCCTTAGCCCGCCGCAGAGTACGGCGGGCATCGTGGGCACAGGACGTGCCCTGACCTGTTTCGTTCTATCTACTGGAGTCCGACAAGATGGCTTTGATCTCTCTGCGCCAGATGCTCGACCACGCCGCCGAGCACAACTACGGTGTACCCGCTTTTAACGTTAATAACCTGGAGCAGATGCGCGCCATCATGCAGGCCGCTGAAGAGACCGATTCTCCGGTTATCGTTCAGGCGTCTGCGGGTGCCCGTAAGTACGCGCGTCCTCAGTTCCTGCGCTACCTGATGAACGCCGCCCTGGAGCAGTACCCGGATGTACCGGTGTGTATCCACCAGGACCACGGCACCTCCCCGGACGTGTGTCAGCGTTCCATCCAGATGGGCTTCAGCTCGGTAATGATGGATGGCTCTCTGCGTGAAGATGGCAAAACCCCGGCTGATTACGGCTACAACGTTCAGGTGACTCAGCGCACCGTGGCGTTCGCCCACGCTTGTGGTGTGTCCGTAGAGGGTGAAATCGGCTGTCTGGGCAGCCTGGAAACCGGTATGGCCGGTGAAGAAGATGGTGTGGGCGCGGAAGGCATTCTGAGCCATGACCAGCTGCTGACCGACCCGGAAGAAGCGGCCCGCTTTGTGGCGGCCACCAAGGTGGATGCCCTGGCCATCGCCATCGGCACCAGCCACGGTGCTTACAAGTTCTCCAAGAAGCCGACCGGTGACGTACTGCGCATCGACCGCATCAAAGAGATCCACGCCCGCATCCCGGACACCCACCTGGTAATGCACGGCTCCTCCTCCGTTCCGCAGGAGTGGCTGGAAGTGATCAACCGCTTTGGCGGCGAGATCCCGGAAACCTACGGTGTGCCGGTGGAAGAGATCGTGGAAGGCATCAAGTACGGCGTGCGTAAGGTGAACATCGACACCGATCTGCGTCTGGCCTCTACCGGTGCGGTGCGTAAGTTCCTGGCGGAAAACCCGTCTGAATTCGACCCGCGTAAGTTCCTGAAGGCCTCCATGGACGCCATGGCCGGTATCTGTAAGGACCGTTACGAAGCGTTCGGTTGTGCTGGCATGGGCTCCAAGATGAAGCCCCTGTCCCTGCAGGCCATGTACAAGCGCTACCTGTCCGGTGAGCTGGACCCGAAAGTGCACATCTGATTTTTTATCTGTGCCGGAAACGCCTGCAAAAGCAGGCGTTTTTTTTTGTCTGTTCCGCAGATGTTGGTAGAATGTTGCTGTTTCCGGGCGCTGTGTGATCCGGACTGTCAGGGAGTGATCATGAGTTCCATTAACACCATTTCTGCTGGCGTACTGCTGGCCCTGGGGGCGGCCATGCCGGCTTTGGCGGATGACACTCCGCCTCCATTCAGTGGCTCTGCCGAATTGGGCGCTACCATCGTTTCCGGTAACACCGAAACCACCAACATCAAAGGCAAGGTGGACGCCACCCATGTGATCGGCGATCTGAAGAATCAGTATCTGCTGGATATCCTCTATGCCGAAGACAGCGGCGAACGCTCAGGTGAGCGTTACTACGGCCTCTACCAGGGCGATTACCCGTCCACCGGTAAGCAGTATTTCTTCGGCATGGTGGATGGCGAAATCGATAAGTTCACCGACTACGAATACGTTGTCAGTGCGGCACTGGGTTATGGCCGTCGCATTATCGAACAAGACACCATGACTCTGATTGCCGAAGCCGGTCCGGGTTACAGCTATAAGAAGTTTGACGACGACAAGCGTCCCGATGAAGACGATGAAAGCGACTTTATCGGCCGCGTCAAAGTGGACTTCTGGTGGCAGTTTTCCGAAAGCGCTGAGTTTGGGCAGCTGATCACCTCCAACATTGCGTTTGGCGAAGGCTCCACCATCACCCGTAGTGAGACCTATGTGTCTGCGGCGCTGGTAGGCAGCCTGGCGATGAAGCTCTCCTACAGCGTGAAACACGATACGGATCCGGGCCCGGGTAATAAGAGCACGGACACGACGCTGGCCGCGACCCTGCTGTACAAGTTCTGATCCTCAGCCGCGCAAAAGAAAACACCGCCGAAAGGCGGTGTTTTTGTCTGCATTGGTGCTCAGTCCGGCTTCACTCCGACGTAATCCTGCTCATCAAGTTCACGCTGGATATTGACGCGGCGTGGGAAAGCAATGCCCCACTGGGGCGCCTCCAGCCAGTTGTAGCGCCGATACTCCTGCTCCATCACCCAGAATTGTCGAACGCCGTTGATGGTGGCGCTGGCGATGGGGTACCAGGTGCGCTCGGTGTCGATTTGCTCATTGAGAAAACGTTCGATGGTCACTGAGCCGTCGCCGTTGTGGTAGTAAGGCACAGACTGGCCAAAGGTAAACTGGAAGGTGGCGTTGCCGCTGCTGTCTGGCTCGCTCCAGCTGCCCTGGTAGTAGTTTTGTACCGTCCCGTTATTGGTAAAGCGCCAGCCAAACAGGTGCTCGGAACTCAGCAAGCCATCCTCCCGCAATAAACCCGGGATCCAGGCGTTGACCTCGCCATTCCAGGCCTTGGTTGGGCCACTGGGCTGGATAAATTGGTCAGTCAGGGCGAAGTCGCTGTCGGCACGGACCCAGATGCCATAGTGGGCAAAGCTCTGGGTGGAGGATTCGAAGCGGGAAAATACGCCGGACTGGGTCCCATCCTGCTCCAGGATCTGGCTGGTTTGCACCATATCGCCGTAATCGATCACCAGCTGGCCCTCGCTGTCGATCTGCCAGCGGCAGTCGTTGCCGGACAGTTGACCCCGGCAGTGGCCGTCGGCACCAAAATCGATCAGCTCGGCGTAGGCCGACTCAGGAAACGCATTGCCCCGCGGGTCGGTGCCCAGAGGATAATGGAACATGCCGGCCCAGGTGCCCAGCAGGCAGGCTTCGCCATCGTCGCAGGGCGCAAAGGCGATGCTGTTGTACTCCAGGCTGGAGAGGAAGGTCTGCAGGCTGCGGTTGGAAGTGACCCGTTCCGGCAGTTGCAGCGGCGGAGCACCACCGGCCAGTTCAATCGGGTCAATCACGTAGGTGACCTGAGTGTCCAGAGACACGATGTCGCTGGCTGAACCGTCGGTCAGACGGGTAAAGGTCCAGTGGTGGGTGGTGAACTGGTAAGTGATGGGGGCGTTGGGATCAGCTCGCTCGCTGTTGTGAAACTGCGCTATCAGCGTGGGGTCGTCGGTCAGGTCCTCAATGCTGTAGGTTTGGCCGTACTGCACCACGGGGGCGTCCGGTGTCATCACCATCTGGCCTTTGTCATTGATAAGCCAGGTGAAGGTTTCGTTTCTGGGTTGACCATTCCAGGCCTGATAGCCCAGCTCGGAACCGGTGTTATCGCTGGTGTTGAAGCGGTAGATCCGACCCTCCCGGCTCATATAGCCCGGGTTGGGGTTGGTGATGGCGAGATAGAACTCGGGCACTTCGTCCGCGCTAAAGCCCTTTACCAGCTCACTGTCGCTGAGAATGGCATCCATGGTATTGGCCAGCAGATCCGGCTCCGCCGCGTCCACTTCGGCCCGATAGTGCTCTACGGCGTCGTTGTCGGCAATAAAGTCCAGCAGGCTGTCGAAGCCCTGAGGCAGGCTGTACTCAGGGTGATCGACGATCACCTTTATCAGGGCGGCCAATTCAAACAGTTCGGTGGCATCGACGCCACGTTGAGCGGCTTCCAGCGTTTCCTGCGAGTCCGGTTCCTGGCCATCATTGGCCGCCAGAGTCAGCATATAGCTGGCGGTGGTGACATTGGTGATATTGGTGGGGTCCGGATCCTCGATCTGGCGGGCAAAGGTTCCCGCCAGATGGACAAAGTTGATCGGCTCGCCGGTGCCATCCGCGCTGCCCTCGGATTCGACTTTCACCAGTTGTTCAATGTCCGTGGTCAGAATCGGCAGCCGGTACTGGCCATCGGCATCAGCCTGAGTGGTGTAAGTGACGCCATCCAGCGTGACGGACACGGTGGCGTAGGGCATCGGTGCATCGGTGATCAACCCTTCCAGCACTGCAGAGGCGGTGACACAGGGGCGGGGGGCACGTTTTACCCGGAAGGTTTGCACCTGATCATTGGCTACGATGCTCAGATGGCAGTGAGCACCGATCCCCCCGTCACGGGTGCCGGGAAGCAGAAACAGAAAGTGTTTGCGGGTGCGGCGGGAGGCGTACTGGTTCAGCTGGGAGATGCCGTCACGAAGTTCGACATCCACAGAGCCCCCTTGCGTAACCTTGCCCCAGACAACGTATTGGTCGAAGGGGGCCATGTAGATGGCGTTGTTGATTTTGATCCCGCCTGCGGTAGCCATTGGGCTGGCCACGGCGAACAGCAACAGGATCATCAGCGAGCGAATAGCAGGCATGAGCAGTTCCTTGTCCTTGGAAAGTCGGGCCGCGCGCAGGAAGGCGCGTGCCCATCGACGTCAAAGGCCGGTTGCACCGCTATGACCGGGTAAATCCGGAGCCAGGCTCCGTGGCAACCGCTCTGGCGAGGCGGTGCTGGCAAGATGATGATCTGAAACCCGGGTCAGATGGGGTGTAACTGGCTTTATTTTTGGGGTTTTCCCCCGTATTCAGCTGTCATAGTCGAGCGGTAATGGTGTTCAGTGTCGAGCCGTTGGAATAAACAGGGGTATCGCGGCTGAGGTTGTGCGAGGAGGGATGCGCAATGGAGAGGCTGGGGGAGAGCACAAAAAACACCGCTCAAAGGCGTTGTTTTCTCCCGTGAACCTGAGCTTAAGCGCTGTTGCGGGTATGGGCCTGACAGTACGCCTGCCCGGAAAGGGTGGCACGCACCACGGCAGCACGAGCGTTGTCCAGTAACTGGTGCCAGGGTTGGCCGGGTTGGCTCTGGGCCAGGCCGATGGTGAGGTCGTCCTTCAGCCCGCCCTCGTCCAGCAGCGGCACCAGGTTGGCCGCCAGGGTGGTGGCTTCGCTGTCGTTCCAGCCCGGCAGCAGTACCGCGGTTTCGCCGATCTCTCCCTCTTCGCCCAGCAGAGCGTCTTTGGGCAGCGCCCCGTCCAGCAGCTGAAGCAGCGTGTGCTGGCGGAACAGCAGCGCATCGGAGTCATTAAAGGTCGCCAGCGCGTTTTGGTGGCTCTGGCTGAACAGCAACAAGGCGTGGCTGCTGTGGTGGCTCTGCTGAAGCACCCGGGCCAGGTTCTGGCGGGGCCGCTGGCCGACGCTATTGACCGAGTCATCGAGCTTCTGGTCCATCAGCGGCGAAAGGGTCAGCACCTGGTAGTTATCGTCCTGCCCCAGGCTGTCGCCCTGATGGAGATTGGCCAGGCAGCGGACCACGCCGCCATCGCCCCGGCGGAACCAGAGGGCACCCTGCCAGAAGCCACGATTGGACAGCTGGTGATTAAGGCTGTGCTCCAGGTCCGGATTGGTCAGTTGCAGCAGCGACAGCCACGGGGTGCCTTCCAGGCGCTCCTGGGGCTGAGACAGAATGCGCCCCATGGCCCGGTTGATCACCCGGATGCGCTGATGTCCGTCGATCAGGGCGAGACCACTGGCGCTGTCGGTCAGCTGCTCCAGCTGGCGCAGTTGACGCTCCTGATCCTGCTGCAGGCGTCCCTCTTCCAGAGTCAGCAGGAACAGTCGCTCATTGTCCTCAAAGGGGATGGCGCGGATGGTGGTTTTGACCACCAGCTTGGGCTGATGACGCACCATCAGCCGGCCTTCCCAGTAGCCTGAGCCGCGGATCAGCTGCCACACCATATCCACACCGAGGCTGTCGCTGTCGAACAGGTGGCGGAAACGGCGGTCGTGCAGACGCTCGGGACTGAGGTCCAGCTGGGCTGCGGCACTGGGGTTGGCGGTGAGGCAACGGCCATCGGAATTGAAGATCAGCAAGCCCTGGCTGCCGTGGTACACCTGCTCAAGCAGGCGCTCGGCACGGGCGCGTGCCCGGCTGTGATCTTCCTGGTAGCGGCGGTGCCACATCAGCCTGGCCAGCACCAGAATCAACACCAGGGCGGCGATGGTGATTTGACGTTGATAACGTTGTACCAGCGGATGCTGGGCATTGTTGTCGAGGTAGGTGACCAGATAGAGCGGCGATTGGGAGCCGGGCCGCACCTGCATAAAGATGTAGTGGTAGTTCTCTTTCTGGAACTGACCAAAGTCGTTTTGCTGCATGTTGCGCCACAGCTCAGGCAGGCGATCAGGCAGCGGGCTTTGTCCCACTTTGCCGGCGCGGCTGATGCCAAAGCAGTTACCCCGGGCGTCCACCAATACCAGCGGGGTGCCGTCGTCACCATCCACCGTCTTAAACTTCTTCCAGGACTCGGCCATTTCGACGGTAAACAGCATGGCACGGGCGCCGTGGGGGCTGCCAAACACCGGAGCCACTACATAGCGGTGGGCCTTTTCGCCCTCCAGTTGCAGCGGGGAGCTGTACACTTCGCCGGGATCCAGCCCTTTGATGATCTGCTCAAGGCGGCGACGGGTCAGGTGAAAATGGTCGTCCTCGCCCTGACTGAGAATGGCCTGTCCTTCGATATCGAGAATGGCGATCTTGCGGAAGCTGGGTTCGGTGGTGAGCAGTTGCTGCAGAAAGGTGCGAAGGGGGTCGATGTCGAGGGTGGGCTGTTTCAGCAGGTGGGAGGCGATGCCGTACTGCGCCATCAGCTGGGCCCGGGTTTCCAGGCGAAACATGCTGTCGTTGATGCGGTCGCTGAACACCTGAAGCTCGCTGAAGCGGTGTTCTGACAGGCGGGCGCGAAGCAATTCAGCATTGACGCTCATGGCGCCCAGAGCAACACCGGCGATCAGCAGGACCATCAGAAGCAACTGCCAGATAAAAGGCAGTTGTCTTTGAGGGGTGGCTTGCTCAAAGCCAGCCAGGATCCTGCTCAGACCCGCTCGCGGTTCACTCTGTTCGGACAAAATCGCCATCCATGTGCAACAAGGTGGCCCGATGTTAGCACGAGGTTGAGAGCCTGAGCCAGTTGGGTTAGCTCAGGCTCTCACGAAGGCGATTACTCCGACTTGTCGCTTGGCGTGCGGCGCTTACCGATATTCTTGCGGTCACGGTGGCGCTGCTTTTTCACCTCGTTGTTTTTGCTGCTGTCTTTGGCTTTACCGGCGGCAGCGCTTTTCTTTTTCCCTTTGCTGTCTTTCTTCTTACCCTTGGCGTCCTTCTTCTTGGGTTTACTGAAGGTCGGGGCTTTGCTGCGCGGACGCAGAGACTCGATGACCCGGGGCTTGATTGGGTCTTCGAGGTAGCGCTGGATGCGATCCAGCATCGGCATATCGTGGGCTTCCACCAGGTTGATGGCGGTGCCCTTCGCGCCGGCACGGGCGGTACGGCCGATGCGGTGCAGATACACGTCGCTGGTGCGCGGCAGGTCGAAATTGATCACATGGGTGATGCCGATGACGTCGATGCCGCGGGCGGCAACGTCGGTGGCCACCAGGACCTGAACCCGGCCTTCACGGAAGCGCTCCAGGGCGTCATCCCGCTTGCCCTGCACCATGGCGCCCTGCAGCACGGAGGTGCGGATCTTGGCGGCAAACAGCTTGGCATGCAGCTCGGTGGCTTTGTCCCGGGTCTTGGTGAAGATCACCGCGCGGGTGCACTCCGGATCGTCCAGCAGTCGCTTCAGCAGCTTGAATTTGTGGTCCAGATCGTCAGCGCGGTAGTAGTACTGGGTGATCTTCTTGCGCTCGCTGCGCGGCGGCTTGGCGTCGCAGTGCACCGGATCGTCCAGCAGTTCACGGACAAAGTTGTCCAGGCCCGACCCTTCCAGGGTGGCAGAGAACAGCATGGTCTGTTTGCGCCAGCGGGTCTCTGCAGCGATACGGTCCACCACCGGCATAAAGCCCATGTCCAGCATCCGGTCGGCTTCGTCGATCACCATCACTTCCACCTGGCGGGGATCGAACTTCTCATCTTCCAGATACATGATCAGGCGGCCCGGGGTGGCCACCAGAATGTCCAGATTGACCTTCAGCAGATCCGCATCCAGTTGGTAGTCCTTGCCACCGACAATGGCACCGATGGCTAGACCGGTGCCCGCCAGCAGCTTGGCACCGTACTCCTTCACCTGCAGCGCCAGCTCGCGGGTCGGGGTCAGGATGAGTACCCGCGCATGGCCGCTTTCACGGCGCGGGAAATCCAGCAGATGCTGAAGTGCCGGCAGCAGGTAGGCCGCAGTCTTACCGGTGCCGGTAGGGGCACTGGCGAGAATGTCGCGCTCTTCCAGCGCCGCTTCGAGCACGGCACGCTGAATGGTGGTGGGCTTGGTGTAACCGCTTTTGGCCAGCGCCCTTTCCAGGCGCGGGTCCAGATCAAAATCGGCGAAACTCATGAAAGTCAGGATCCCATCTTGAGATAGAAGTCTTGGGTCAGGGCGCAAAAGGCTGAACTGTAGCCGCCTTCCTGGTTATGGATAACCAGTTCTTCCTTCATCACCTCACCAGGTTGTGTTCCGAACGCCAGCAGCCAGCGCTGGTTCGGTTTGCCCGTCCGGCTGGACAGGGCACATTGACGCTTTAGAAAGAGCCCGAAAGCCGGTGCCTCTGAAATCAGTTGCTCAGCTTCTGCTGTCGGCAGGATCAGGCTGGCACACCCCTTGGGGTGAAGCAAGCGGGCCAGTGCCGTCAGCAGGTCTGCGTGGCTCAGCGTATCGGTATGGCGGGCCTGCGCACGGTTGTTGCCACGCTGACTGCGCTCTCCACTGTTGAAGTAAGGAGGGTTGCAGATGATGGCATCGTACCGCACCGGGCTTGACCAGTCGCGCACGTCCGTTTCCACCAACGTCATACGGTCAGCCCAGGGGCTGGCGGCAAAGTTGGCTCTGGCCTGACGGCAGGCTGCCGGGTCGAGTTCAACGGCAGTAATGCTGGCGCCACTGCGCTGAGCGCACATCAGCGCCAGCAAGCCGGAACCGGTGCCCAGATCGAGCACCTGACCGGACTCTGGCAGAGCCGCCCAGCTTCCCAGAATCACCCCGTCGGTGCTCACAGGCATGCCGCAGTCGCGGTCATCCACGTGAAACTGTTTAAAGGTGAAGGGCATCAGGGGGCTCCGGAAAATTAAGGCGGCAGACTCTATCAGATTTTCGCCGATTTGGCTGTAACATCGTTGCGGGCCAGTTGTTGCGCTGGTGTATTCAATGGTTAATATCCGGGAAACCCTATTGCGCCGGGGTTTTTGTACTGATATTAGTTGCAGCCGTTAGTCAGCACCCCGCGCCATCGGTGAAGAACAAAAAACGACCAGAAGGTCATTCGATGGCAAAGAAATGCGGCACGTTGGTGAAAAAATCGCCAGGTGCAATGGCGATGATGGGGTCCGGAGGTGTCAACCTGGCTTTACAGGTTTGGTCGCGCAACGGACAGTTTCAAGTAGTGATAACAAGAACATGCCGCAGTAGAGGTTTATTTTGAGCAAGCGATTAACCACCACAGACACCCTCAGCTTGGGTTTCATGTTGTTCGCCTTCTTCCTGGGCGCGGGCAATATCATCTTTCCTCCTATGGCGGGCATGAGCTCAGGTGAGAACCTGCTGCCTGCGATGCTGGGCTTCCTGGTCACCGCCGTGGGCCTGCCGCTGCTGGGGTTGATCGCCGTAGCCAAAGCCGGTGGCGGTATTCCGGTCATCACTCGTTTGCTGCCCGCCTGGGTGGGCACTGCCGTGGCCGTCGCCATCTTTATCGTTATCGGTCCGGCGTTTGCTGCGCCCCGTACCGGTCTGGTGGCCTATGAGATTGGTCTGTTGCCGTTCCTGAGTGAAGGCACCGCCATGACCCAACTGGGCTTCACTGCCATCTTCTTCGTGCTGGCTGTTGCGCTGGCATTGCGTCCCGGCAACCTGCTGGACACCGTGGGCAAAATGCTGACTCCCGCGCTGATCCTGCTGCTGGGTGTACTGGCCATCTCCGTTGTGGTGGCACCTCAGGATCCGATCGGCGCCTCCAGCGGTGCCTGGGCTGAGTCCGCTTTCACCACTGGCTTCCTGGAAGGTTACATGACCATGGACGCGCTCGGCGCCCTGATGTTCGGTACCCTGATGGTGGACATCCTGCGTCGTAAAGGCGTCACCGAAGCGGCCAGCCAGGCGGGCTACCTGATGAAAGCGGGTGTTATCGCCGCCATCGGTCTGGCTGTGGTCTACATCTCCCTGTTCTACCTGGGCGCCACCAGCTCTGTTCTGGCTGCGGGCTCCGAGAACGGCGGTGCGGTACTGAGCGCCTACGTCCTGAAAGTGTTCGGCACTCCGGGTCTGTTCATTCTGTCTGCCGTTGTGACTCTGGCCTGTCTGACCACCGCTGTGGGTCTGGTCTCCGCCTGTTCTGAGTACTTCAACGAACTGCTGCCGAAAATCAGCTACCGTAACTGGGTACTGATCAACGCGACCGCCTGTGCCGTTGTGGCCAATGTGGGCCTGGCTCAGCTGATCACCATCTCCATCCCGGTACTGTTTATTGTCTACCCGGTGGCCATGGCCCTGATCATGTACGCGTTCGCCAGCAAGCAGATCAGCCAGAAGAAAGCGGTACTGAGCACCATGATCGCGGTGGCCTTTACCACTGGCGTGCTGAGCGGCCTGAATGTCGCGGGCGTTGCCGAGCCTCTGGTTAATGCCTTCAACTTCCTGCCGCTGTACGACAAGCACATGGCCTGGTTGCCTCTGACCCTGCTGGTGGTTGTGGCTGGCGTGTTCTACAAGCGCGGCGAGCGTCAGGTTGTGGCGGAGCCGGTACAAGGCTGAAGCTGAACTGCCGTTCATCGAACCCCGCCATATGGCGGGGTTTTTTTATGCCCTGATCCTGCGCCGCGCAGGACGCTGCAGGGTCGATAAGGTGTCGCAGGGAGACAAATTGTTGTCGGCTGACAACAAGCGAAATGACGAACATTCCGGTAGGTTGGCCGTCATGGAAGCGTGGTAACGCGCCTGAAATGGAATGGAAACGGGCCGCCCGGCTGGCCTGACAGAAGGAGCCTGACACCATGAACCGTTCTGCCGTGGCCCTGTGCCTGATGGCCAGCACCCTTGCCCTCTCTGCCTGCTCGGATGCGCCGACACCGTCGGCAACAACCGGCAATGTCTCGCCCGCGACGCTGGAGGCCCATCAGCGGGTGCGGGATACCCTGCCGTTTGATAACCGTGACGACTTTGAGCTGGCCCGCCGTGGCCTGATCGCCGAAGCCAAAACCATCGACATTCATCGTGGTGATGAGCTGCTCTGGTCTGCTGAGCGGTTTGATTTTCTCTCCGCGGAGGCCCCGCAAACCGCCAATCCCAGCCTGTGGCGACAGGCTCAGCTCAACAACATCCGTGGGCTGTTTGAGGTGGTACCCGGGATCTACCAGCTGCGCGGCTTTGACCTGGCCAACATGACCCTGATTGAAGGAGACTCCGGCTGGATTGTGGTGGACCCACTGACCGCCAAAGAGTCGGCCGCCGAAGCGCTGGCCTTTGCTTTTGAGCATCTGGAAACGAAGCCGATCAAGGCCATTGTGTTCACCCATGCGCACATCGACCACTTTGGCGGGGCGCTGGCGGTGGCATCCCTGGAGCAGGTGCAGAGCGGTGAGGTTCCGGTGATTGCCCCGGAAGACTTTATGGAAGCGGCCACCAGCGAAAACATCATCGCCGGTGTGGCCATGGCGCGCCGTACACAGCTGATGTATGGCACCGAGTTGCCAGTGGCACCGGATGGGTACATCGGTTCGGGTCTGGGCAAAGGGCCGGTGATGGGCACCTTTGGCATCCTGCCGCCGACCCACGTGATCGAACAGACCGGCGAGCGCCTGACCATCGATGGGGTGGAGATGGTGTTTCAGCTGACCCCGGAAACGGAGTCGCCCTCGGAGTTCACCTTCTACCTGCCGCAGTTTAAAGCGTTCTGCGGGGCTGAGCTGGTCTCCCGCAATATGCACAACGTTTACACCCTGCGTGGTGCCCAGGCCCGCGATGCGCTGCGCTGGAGCCACTACATCAACGAAGCCCGGACGCTGTTTGATGACGCCGAGGTCTATTTTGCCAGCCACCACTGGCCGTTGTGGGGACAGGGTGAGGTGCAGGATTTCCTGACCAAGCAACGGGACACCTACAAGTTTGTCCACGACCAGACCGTGCGCTGGTTTAACCAGGGGCTGAATGCCGAAGAGGTGGCCGAACGCATCACCCTGCCGGACTCGCTGGCGCAGAACTGGGCGAACCGGGGTTACCACGGTTCGTTAAAGCACAATGCCAAGGCGGTCTATCAGTTTTATCTGGGCTGGTATGACGGCAACCCGGCCAACCTGGACCCGCTGCCAGCGGAAGCCAAGGCAGAACGCTACGTTGCGTTGATGGGCGGCGCGGAAGGGGTGATGGCCGCAGCCAAAGATGCGCTGGCGCAGGGGGAGTACCGCTGGGCCGCCGAGCTGTTGAATCACCTGGTGTTTGCGCAGCCGGAAAACCGGCAGGCCAAAACGCTGCTGGCGCAGTCGTATCAGCAGTTGGGATATCAGGCTGAGGCCGGCTCGTGGCGAAACAGTTATCTGGTGGCCGCCCATGAACTGCAGCATGGGATGCCGGACCGGGCGGTGAATCTGGCCTCAATGCGGGATGTGCTGGCGCAGACTTCGGTGGATAAATTCTTCCAGTCGATGGCGGTGCGTCTGAAGGCGGAAGAGGCCGGAGAGGTGGACACCCGGGTCAGGATCCAATTCAGTGATCTGAACCAGGGGTACCTGCTGTGGATTGAAAACGCGGTGATGCACTTTACGCCGGTGACGCCCGATGCCGGGGAAGCGGACGTGGTGCTGACCCTGACCCAGCCGCTGTTTGTCGACATGCTGACCGGCCAGTTGGGCCTCAAGCAGACGCTGTTCTCAGACGCCCTGGAGTTGGATGGCAACCCATTGACGCTGCTGAACTTCCTCACCCTGTTCGATCAGCCCGACGGCAGATTCAATCTGGTGACGCCCTGAGCTTGAACCGGCCCCACTGCTCAGTGGGGCCGTCGCCGTTTACTGCGCGTACTGACTGGGAGAGACGCCGGTCCATTGCCGGAAGGCGCGGGTAAAGCCGCTTTGCTCGGCGAACCCCAGCGCATGCGCGATCTCGGTCAGCGACAACTGCTTCTCTGACACCAGCTTGATCGCCAGATGGTGGCGGCACTCGTTCAGCAGTTGGTGAAAGCTGGTGCCCTCTTTTTTCAGCCGCCGTTGCATGGTGCGCACACTCATATTGAGGTGTCTGGCGACACGCTCTGCATCCGGCGTGTCGAACAGCAGGTTATCCAGCAGGTATTGCCGGACATCGTTGGCAAAGGGGCTTTCGGCAAAGCTGGCCAGGCGCTCGGTGATCCACTGGTCCAGCGAGGCCGCCAGGGCTGGATTGGCATACATGTGGGGCTTAAGCAACGCACTGCGGGCAAACACCAGCTGGGTCTGTGCCTGATCAAAGGCAACGTCACAGCCGAAGAACCCGGCAAACGCCTCGGCTTTTTCCGGTTCCGCCTGATGAGAGAAAGTGACGCGTATCGGGCAGAACTGGTCATCCACCATCATCCGGAACAAGCGCAGAGCGGTGGCGCAGTAGGCTTCGATGGCTTCCGGGGCGCAGGGCTCGTTCTCCGGTGGAATGCGGATCATCAGCGCCAGCTGATCGTCCTGCTCCTCTATCGCGATATGGGCCACATCGCTGGTGTGGCGAAAGTAGCGGAGGCAGCGTTGCAGTCCCTCCAGCACGTTGCGACTCGACAGCATCGCCAGTCCGGGGGCGCTGTAGGTGGAGGGCTGGAAGTAACGGGTCAGGGTCAGGGCGATGCAGGGGTCACCGGTGTGTTCCACTGCCCGTTGCCAGACCTGCGCCATCTGCCGCACAGGAAAGCGGGTTTCACTGTCCCTTCGGGCGTCCTCCAGCGTCAGCCCGGCCTGAGCGAACAGCGCATCCGCGTCCACCCCGTAACTCTCTATGGCGCGGGCCATCAGCAACGCCCAGGCGCCGATGGTGGAAGGGGTTTGTGGGATCAGTGTGGTCATTCTTTTTGTTATCAGTTTGCGACACCCTGGTTGGTATATCACAAATGGGTAAAGGGTGACAGCCAGGGGCCCGGCCCCACATTTCCGCTGCTTCGGGCCGTTTTCTGTGAGCCTTTGAGTGGAAAGGGGGGGGCCGGTATTGCCGCCGTGCGTCGCTGGCTTACTGTTAAGGCAGTCGCATCGATAAGGGAGAACGACATGAGCCGGGTGGTTCTTATCCTCCTGCTGGCGGGAGGCGCCTATTTCTTTTACAGCCAGAAGTCGATCACCTTCATGGACGGGGCGCACGAGCACAGCCTGATCACCCCCGCGGCCGTTAAGGACGAAGTGGAACACCATATGGCAACGCGGTTTATTTGCGACGGCAGGCAGTATTGCAGTGAAATGACCTCACGGGAGGAGGCGGAGTTTTTCCTGCTTCATTGCCCGGATACCCGCATGGATGGCGATCACGACGGGATCCCCTGCGAAAACGATTCGCGCTGGTGAGTGCGCCACAAAAAAGGGCACCCGATGGGTGCCCTTTTGGATTCCGAGGCGATGCTTAACGGGTTTCCGTTTGCTCAGTCAGCCAGTAGCTCAGCAGACGCACGCCGTGACCGGTGGCGCCTTTGGGGGCCACGGCGGTGCCGGTGCTGGTCAGCGCATCACCGGCGATGTCCAGATGGGCCCAGCGGGTGTCGCCGGTAAAGGCTTTAAGGAACATCGCGGCAACGGAGGCACCCGCGGTTTTGCCGGTGTTCTTCATATCGGCGATGTCCGACTTGAGTTCGTCACCGTAAGCGGGTGCCAGCGGCAGCCGCCACACTTTCTCACCCACCCGCTCACCGGCGTAGGTCAGCTCGTTGACCATGGTGAGGTCGTCGGAGAACAGACCGGTAAACTCACGGCCCAGCGCCCGCACCTTGGAACCGGTCAGGGTGGCGACGTCGACGATCATCTGCGGCTGGTAAAACTCTCGGGCGTACCACAGACCATCGGCCAGAATCAGACGGCCTTCGGCGTCGGTGTTGGTCACTTCTACCGAGGTGCCTTCGCCGGTTACCACCACATCCCCGGGGCGAAGAGCGCGTTCAGACACCATGTTTTCCGCCAACGGCATAATGGCCACGACGTTGACCGGCGCTTTCTGCATCGCCATCGCTTTTACTGTGCCCAGCACGGTGGCTGCGCCGGCCATGTCGGACTTCATGTAAACGATGGAGGTGCCGGTGGCTTTGATGTTGTAGCCGCCGGAGTCAAAGGTGATGCCTTTACCGACCAGGGCAATGGGGGCTTCGTCGCTGCCCTGCCAGTGGGCGATAACCAGTTTCGGTTCGCGGGCACTGCCTTTGCCGACGCCGACCAGGGCGCCCATATTGAGATCTTCCAGGTCATCCCGGCCCAGAACCTTAACCTTCACACCGAGTTTGCTCAGCGACTCTGCCTCTTTGGCAAAGCTGCCCGGATACATGTCACCGGCGGTGGCGTTGGTCATATCCCGTGCCATAAACACACCGGCCTCAACGGCCTGAAGCGCCTGGTGGCGCTGGTTGGCGGCTGCGGCATCATCGGCCACCACCAGGTAGTCTTTGCTCTCGCGGCTGGTTGGGGTATAGCGCGTGTAGCGGTAGCTTTTCAGCTCAACGCCATGGGCAAACTGGGCGGCGAACTCAGCGCCGTTCGGTACGCCCTGAGTCAGGACACCCACGTCCTGTTTCGGCAGGTCGGCCAGCTTGTCAGCCAGTTTGCCGCCCAGCGCGTTGATCTCGCCTTCGGTCAGGGCATCGTCACCCAGGCCCATGATCACCAGACGGTTGGCGGTCACGCCATTGGGTGCCAGGATCTCCAGCATCTGACCCTGTTTCCCCGTGAACTGGGCCGCGCCGGAGGCGCGCAGGATCTGATTGGTGGTGGTTTGTGGCAGGGAAGGCTGTCCATAGAGGTGGCCATCCTGCTGCTGGAACAGGATCAGGGTATTGGGGGTACCGCTGAGCTGAGCGTTGAACTGAAAGGTTTCGGCGGCTGCGGGCGCGGCCAGAGTGGCGGCCAGCAGGCTCAAGGCAAAGGGGGATTTTGTCATTTCCGTCGACTCTTTATTGTTATCGGTATCGGTGGTTATGGTGCGCTTGGCGGGGGGCAGCATAGCAAAGTGTGTGCGGCCGGTTAAACCAGGCTTGGCCTGCATTAACAATGCGTTACATTTGATTAATGGTGCTCGATGGCGGGGTAAAAGAAACGCCACCTTGCGGTGGCGTTGTTCATCAGGGCTTGATTGGGCTGTCGGGCCGGCGCAGCGGGTAGGCTTCGCCTCCCGGACGCCACCACCACTTCACCAGACGCTTGACGTCATCAAGGATGAGATACAGCGTTGGGATCAGCACCAGTGTCACCACGGTGGAGAACAGGATACCGAACGCCAGTGAGACCGCCATCGGGATCACGATCTGCGCCTGCAGACTGGTTTCCAGGGTAATGGGGGCCAGGCCCAGGAAGGTGGTGAGGGAGGTCAGCACAATGGCCCGGAATCGTTCCGTACCCGCTTTGACCACCGCATGTTTGAGATCCATCCCTTCATTTCTGGCCCGGTTAATGAAGTCCACGAGAATCAGCGAGTCGTTCACCACCACCCCGGCCAGGGCGATGATGCCGAACATACTGAGCATGGACAGGTCGAGGCCCAGTATCAGGTGACCAATCACCGCCCCAATCATGCCGAACGGGATCACCGACATGATGATCAACGGTTGCGAGTAGGAGCGCAGCGGCACGGCCATCAGGGCGTAGATGGTGAACAGGGCGAAGAAAGCGCCTTGCAGCATCTTGAGGTTGTTTTCCGCATCCTCTTCCGCAGAGCCGTCCAGTGCCGTGGTGATCCCTTCGTACTTTTCGGTCAGTTCAGGCAGGAACTCTTTGTTGATCTCGCTGATCACCTTGCCCGGCTCAACCCGACCCTTGTGGGCATCCGCGCGGACGGTGATGGAGCGAACGCCGTTGGTGCGGCTGATGGCGGAGTAACCCTGAGCCAGCTCCACCGTGGCGACGCTGGAGAAGGGCACTTCGGTCCCGGCCGGGGTACGGATGCGCATGTTTTCCAGGTGACCAATGGTGCGGCGATGTTCCGCCGGATAGCGCACCATCACCTTCACTTCCTCTTTGTCCCGCAGGATGCGCTGGGCTTCGTAGCCGTAGAAACCCCAGCGAACCTGACGAGCCAGGTCAGACAGGGTGATACCCAGCGCTTCCGCCTCGGGTTTTACGGCCAGCCGGACTTCCTGGCTGCCGGAGGTGAAGTTGTCCTGGATGTCGTACAGGCCGTCGTAGGTCGCCAGCTTGGCTTTCAGCTCGTCGGCGGCCGCCACCAGCTGGGTCAGGTCCTTGCCGTTAAGGCGGAAGGCCACGTCACCGCCGCCGCCATTGGTGGAAGCATTGATCTCGAGCACCTTCACGCCCACCAGTTCCGGCATGGCGTCACGCCAGCGAGCGGCGATCTCCACACCATCAATGGGGCGCTCTTCGCCTTTAATCAGCTCAATGGTCATGGAGGCTTCGGTGCGGGAGCCCAGCCAGACAAAGCTGTGGCGCACCACATCCAGACCGATCTCTTCGGCGATGGCGTCATTGGTGGTAAACAGCGCTTCTTCCATCTGCTGCACGGCGCGCAGGGTCTGGGTTTCAGAAACGCCATTCTCCATCTCCAGCTGCACATTGATGAAGTCAGAGGGGATGTCCGGGAAGCTGACGGTACGCACCAGACCAGAGGCGATCAGGCCGCCACACAGCACCATCATGCCAAGGAACGTGGCCAATACGCTGTAACGCCAGTTCATCAGCCAGGTCAGTGCGGGCTTGTACTTCTCGTGGATAAACCACTGCACGCCGCCGTTAAAGCGCTCTTTCATCCGCAACCAGGGGCCCCAGCCCTGGCCGGGCTTGGGCGGCTTCATATGAGCCAGGTGGGCGGGCAGAATCAGCTTGGACTCCACCAGGGAGAACAGCAGGCAGAGAATCACCACGCCAGCGATGGAGCCCATAATGGCGCCCATAAAGCCGGTCACCATCAGCATCGGGATAAAGGCGGCGACGGTGGTCAGTACCCCGAAGGTGGCGGGCATCGCCACTTTGCGGGCACCCTGGATCACCGACTCCACGCTGTGTCCGTCTTTCTCGGTCTGAGCGTAGGCGGATTCGCCGATCACAATGGCGTCGTCCACCACGATCCCCAGCACCAGAATAAAGCCGAACAGGGTGATCATATTGATGCTGAGGCTCATCGGCTCCACCGGCATCATCAAGACCGCCGCCAGGAAGCAGATAGGCAGACCCATCATCACCCAGAACGCGACTTTCAGTTGCAGGAACAGGGCCAGCACCAGGAACACCAGGAAAGCCCCCTGGACCATATTGGTCAGCATCAGGTTGAGGCGGTCGGAGAGGAACTGAGTCAGCTCACCCCAGTACTCCACCTTAACGGCTGCGGGCAACGTCTTCTGTTTCTCGTCGACGTAGGCTTTTACGGTTTCGGCGATGGCCAGCGCGTTTTGGTTGTCCACGCTGTTAACCTCAACCCCCACCGAGCGTTTGCCGTCAAAGCGGGCGTAACCGAGACGCTCTTCGAAGCCATCAACGATGGTGGCGACATCGGAAAGGTAGAGGCGGGAACCGTCAGACTGGCTGCGCAGCACAATGCGCTCAAACTCTTCGCCGGTGTAGGCCTGCCCATCGGTGCGCAACAGGATGTCGCCATCTTCCGCACGGATGGAGCCACCGGGCAGATTGATGGAGGAGCGCTGCACCGCCATGGCGACATCATCAAAGGTCAGCCGGTACTCCCGCAGCTTGCTTTCCGACACCTCAATGGCGATCTCATAGTCGCGGTGACCAAACAGGCTGGCCCGGGTAACGCCGGGCAGGGCAGTGATCTCATCGCGGATGGTTTTGCCCAGCTCTTTCAGTTCGGAGAGGCTCAGATCATCGCCGGTGATGGCGATCCACATCACTTCCGGGGTCGGCTTGAGCTGGTAGATGTTGGGCTGTTCGATGCTGTCCGGGAAGGTGGAGATCGCGTCTACCCGCAGCTTCACTTCATCAAGCACCTCTTTGGGGTCGTAGTCATCTTTCACCTCAATGGTGACCGATGCTGAACCCTCAGTGGCGGTGGAGCGAATCCGTTTGATGCCATCAATGTCGCGGATCTGCTCCTCGATCTTGATCAGGATCCCCTCTTCAATTTCCTGGGGAGCAGCACCGGGATAGGCTACGTGCACCATCACCCGGTTCAGTTCAAAGGTGGGGAACACCTCTTTGTTGATCAGCATGGCCGACAGCAAGCCGCCAACCATCAGGACAATCATCAGCAGGTTGGCCGCAACGCTGTTGCGGGCAAACCAGGCGATGATCCCCCTATGGGTATCGTACTTTTCCATTATTGCGCCCCGCTGATGGCCAGTTGGGCGGCACCGGCGGCATCAGGGGCCGGCTCCTCGCCCAGCACCTTCACCTTGCGGCCAATGTCCACGCTGTCCATGGCGCTCAGGCTGATTCGCTCGCCCTCTTCCAAGCCGCCCTGGATGTAAACCTGCTCCAGATCGGCGCGCACCACGTGCACGTTGCGCAACTCAACGGTGTTGTCGGCTTTGATCACGGTAACCCGCTCATTACGAACGGCGTGACGGGGCAGATTCACCAGATCATCGATGTACTGGCCGGCAATCCGGGCGTTAACGAAGCTGCCGAATTTGAGCGGGTGGACGCGGTCATGGACCAGGCCATAAGGATCACGCACTTCGGCAACCAGATAGACCATCCGGTTTTCGTCATTAACGACGCCTTCAGAGCGCACCAGTTTGGCGGGCCAGGTAAGTTCACGATCCGCGAGAACCTGGGTCAGTACCACTTCGGCACCATTGATGTCCTGAAGAAACTCCAGATCTTCCGGCGGCACCGGCAGGCGGATTTCGGCAATGTCGCTGCCCTGAACCTCGCCCAGCTGATTGCTGACATTGATGTATTGGCCGAGGTCCACGTCACGGGCCACGATCAGGCCATCAAACGGCGCGCGGATCACGGTACGCTCAAGGTTGCGCTGGGCGCGGGCCAAGCCGGCCTGAGCACTGCGCACATTGGCTTGCTCTTTGGCCAGCTGAGGCTTACGAAGGCCCAGCTCCGGTGGGATGCCATCCAGTACGCCCTGCCATTCGCGCTCGGCCACTTTACCGCGGGCGATCTCTTCTTCAAGCTGCGCCTGAGCCTGGGCCAGGTTGGCTTCCGCCTGCATCAGGTCGGCCTGGTAGTCCGCCGGCTCGATGCGGGCCAGAATGTCCCCTTGCTTGACCCATTCGCCACGAACAAATTTGGGGGAAAGCTCCACCAGACGGCCGGACACTTCGGCCACCAACTGGGTGCTGTGCTTAGCCTTAACCACGCCGTAGGAGCGCAGTTGCACCTGATGGGCGCTCTTTTCGATGGCCATCACTTCCACAACAGGCAATGATTCGGTTTCGGCTTTCTTTTCAGGGGGCTGGCGTAAACTGGCCAGAAGGGCTGCCGCTCCAATGAAGAGCAGTAAAATCCATAGGGGCATCGTGCGTCGCAGCAACAATGGCATAGTAAAAATCCTTATCGTACTGATTTGCGCCGGCCACCTCGCCAACAGCAAGACAACGTAGAGCCGTGGCAGCATAAGTTATCAGGCTGTGGCCGAATGTTAATGCGTCAATTGTAAAGGGTTATATCCTAAATTGACATTGACCCGGGCAAGCGCCCTCACTAGGGTGACGCCAATTATTTAATGTGTTGATATTGATGGAAAACGATCAAATCATCGAGCGCTTTTGTGATGATCTTTGGGCTCAGCGCGGGCTCTCGGACAACACCCTCGCAGCGTACCGCTCGGACCTCAGCCGGTTTGCAGAGTTCCTGGCCTTGAAAAACAGGATGTTGGCGAACGCGGACAGCGAAGACGTGCGGGCCTATCTGGCTCACCGTAAAGCCGCCGGAATGGCCAAAACCAGCACCGCCAGAAGCCTGACTGCATTGCGCCGGTTCTATGGTGATCTGGTGCGTCGGGGGGAGCGGGAGCAGGACCCGATGGCGCTGATTTCACAACCTAAACTGGATCGAAAGTTGCCGGACACCCTGACCGAAGCGGAAGTGGACGCGTTGCTGGATGCCCCGGAAGTGGACGATCCGGTGCAGCTCCGTGACAAGGCGATGCTGGAGTTGCTGTACGCGACGGGGCTGCGGGTCAGCGAACTGACCGGATTGCAGATGGAGCAGGTCAGCCTGCGTCAGGGGGTGGTTCGTGTGGTTGGCAAAGGGGGCAAGGAGCGTCTGGTGCCAATGGGCGAGCAAGCCCAACTGCAACTTGAGGAGTACCTGAAAGAGGGGCGCGCCCTGTTGCTGGGGTGGAATCGTTCCGACGTGCTGTTTCCCAGCAAACGCGGCGTGCAGATGACACGTCAGACTTTCTGGCATCGAATCAAGTACTACGCTCAGGTGAGTGGGATCACAAAACCGCTTTCGCCGCACACACTTCGACACGCTTTCGCGACACACCTGCTGAACCATGGCGCGGATCTCAGAGTCGTACAGTTGCTGCTCGGGCACAGTGATTTGTCCACAACACAGATTTACACTCACGTTGCTCAGGCACGTTTGACAGAGCTGCACCGTCAACATCACCCCCGTTGATAGCGCCAGCCCATGATCTGCGGTAAGTTTTTGTGGCCCGGTCGGGTCTAGCTGATAACGATGTACAACAGGAACCAAATCATGAGACTCCCCTTTACCCCGCTGCTTGCCGCTGTACTGCTGGCCGTCAGTGGTCACAGCCTGGCTCAGACGCCGGAACAAACCGTAGCCGATGCCCTCAAGCAGAAACTGGGTATCACTGCCGATGCGGTTACCCCTTCTCCGGTGGATGGGCTTTATGAAGCGATCACCAATCAGGGGATCTTTTACGTCACCGCCGACGGCAGCAAGCTGATCCACGGTCAGATCTATGACATGGACAGCCAGATGAAGAACCTCACCGAAGCCCGCATGAGCAAGGTGCGTCTGGACCTGCTGGACAAGGTGAAAGGCACCGCCATTGAGTTCAAGGCGAAAGATGAAAAGCACGTGGTTTACGCGTTCACTGACATCACCTGTGGTTACTGCCGCAAGTTGCACAATGAGATTCAGGAGTACAACGACCTGGGCATCACCGTGCGCTACCTGGCGTTCCCCCGTGGTGGCGAGCGTAACCGCGCTGGCCAGGTGAACCCGTCCTGGAAAGACATGCAGAATGTCTGGTGCGCCAAGGACCCGCAAACCGCGATGACTGACGCCAAAGCGGGTAAGAAGGTGGCGGACATCACCTGCCCCAGCGGCGAGATTGTGCGTAAGCACTACGAGCTGGGCAACAGCATGGGCGTAACCGGTACTCCGGCGCTGGTGCTGGAAGATGGCACCATCCTGCCGGGCTATCTGCCGCCGAGCCGCTTGCTCCAGGCCCTGGAAACCCAGTAATCTTTCCAGTCTGCCACCGTATTCAGACGGCGCGGTTTACCGCGCCGTTTTTGTTTCTATCCCTAGCCGCAAAGTGACCGAACTATGTTGAGGATTACCCGTCGCCCCCAAGTGGATGACCGCCACCTGCCTGACCATCTGCCGCCCTTGCTGCGCCAGATCTATGCCCGCCGTGGCGTGTCCGGTGGTGATGAGTTGGTGACGGAGCTGAAAGGCCTGCTCAACCCCGCCACCCTCAGTGGCGCAGCGGAGGGCGCAGCGTTGCTGGCCGATGCCCTGGCCAGCCAGAAACGGATTCTGATTGTCGGTGACTTCGATGCGGATGGGGCCACCTCCAGCGCGCTGTGCATGCTGGCGTTACGGGCACTGGGCGGCGTGCACCTCGATTTCCTGGTGCCCAACCGTTTTGATTTTGGTTACGGCCTGAGCCCGGAGCTGGTTGAGGTGGCGCAGGAGCGCGGGGCTGAAGTGTTGATCACCGTGGATAACGGCATCTCTGCCCATGCCGGGGTGGATGCGGCCAAAGCGGCGGGTATGACGGTGATCGTGACTGACCACCACCTGCCCGGCGAAACGCTGCCCGAGGCGGATGTGATCATTAACCCCAACCGGGACAGCTGCCCCTTTGCGTCCAAGTCGATGGCGGGCGTGGGCGTGGCGTTCTACCTGATGCTGGCCCTGCGGGGTGAGCTGCGGCGTCGCAACTGGTTTGCCCAAACCGGCCTGAGCGAGCCCAATATGGCGGAGCTGCTGGACATTGTGGCGCTTGGCACTGTGGCGGATGTGGTGCCTCTGGATGCCAACAATCGGCTGCTGGTCCATCAGGGCCTGCAGCGGATCCGTGCTGGCCGGTGTCGACCGGGCATCCGGGCTTTGCTGGAAGTCTCCAACCGGGAAGCCACCCGGCTGGTGGCGTCTGACCTGGGCTTTACCGTCGGTCCACGACTGAATGCGGCGGGCCGTCTTGACGATATGTCCCTGGGCATTGAGTGTCTGCTGACCGACAACATGATGGAAGCCCGACTGATCGCCAGCCAGCTGGACTCCCTGAACCGGGAACGCCGGGAGATTGAACAGGGGATGCAGGAGGAAGCGATCAAGGTGCTGGAGCGGCTGGATCTGGGCCAGGACCTGCCCTGGGGCGTTGCTCTCTACCAGAGCGACTGGCATCAGGGGGTGATCGGCATTCTGGCGTCCCGCATCAAGGAGCGCTATCACCGTCCCGTGATCGCCTTTGCCAGTGCCGGAGGGGGCGAGATCAAAGGTTCAGCCCGATCCATCCCGGGCCTGCATATGCGTGATCTGCTGGAGCGCATCGACACCCGGAACCCGGGACTCATTCTCAAGTTCGGCGGCCATGCCATGGCCGCCGGTCTGAGCCTTCGTGACAGCGACTATGACCGTTTCGCCGAGCTCTATGATGCCGAAGTGCGCCACCAGTTGGATGAGGCGGCACTGACCGGCGAGCTGCTCTCTGACGGCGAGTTGAGTGCGGCTGAGCTTTGCCTGGATACCGCCCGCATGCTGCGGGAGGCCGGCCCCTGGGGCCAGAACTTCGCGGAACCGATGTTCGATGGGCGCTTCCGCCTGCTGGACCAGAAACTGGTGGGGCAGAAGCACCTCAAAATGGCGCTGGAAACCGAGTGTGGTGGGCGCCAACTGGATGCCATCGCCTTTAACGTGGATCTGGGCACCTGGCCCAACGGTGCCATTCAGTGGGTGGAGCTGGTCTACAAGCTGGACGTCAACCACTGGCAGGGGCGCGACAGCGTGCAACTGTTGGTGGAGCACCTGATGCCGGTCTGAATCATCACGCTGCGTTATCAAAATCATCATCAGGAATCATTTCCTGATGCCCAGAAGCCCTCCTAAACTCAGCCACACAATCCCCCTGTTTGAGTTTGGAGGCACGATGGATCTGGAACTGCAAGGTAAGCGCGTACTGGTGACCGGTTCGACCGGTGGCATCGGCAAGGCGATCGCCACCCACTACGTCAATGAAGGCGCGGTGGTGATCATCAATGGCCGAGACCAGAGCCGCTGTGACGCGACCGCCCGCGAGCTGGCGTCGGCCTGCAACGCCGAAGGCCGGGTTCTGGCCATGGCGGCCGATCTGTCCGATGGCGCGCAGTGTGATGCGCTGCTTGAGCGTCTGAGTGAGCTGGGTGGTGTCGACATCCTGGTGAACAACACCGGCATCTTTGAGGTAAAGGCGTTTGAAGCCATCGAAGACCACGAGTGGATGCACTACTTCAACGTCAACGTGATGAGCGCCGTGCGTCTGGCCCGAGGCCTGCTTCCGGGCATGCTGGAGCGGGACTTCGGCCGCATCGTCAACGTTTCCTCCGAGTGTGGCATCAAGCCGCTGGGCCAGATGGTGCACTACTCCGTCACCAAGACTGCGCTGATCTCCCTGTCCCGCGCGCTGGCGGAGTTGACCAAAGGCAAAAACGTCACCGTAAATTCGGTGCTGCCGGGCCCGACCTGGACCGACGGTGTCGAGAACTATTTTGATACCCTCAGTGCCAAAGAGGGCAAGCCGGTGGCCGAGCTGACCGAAAACTACTTCGCCGATCACGAGCCCACCTCCCTGCTGCAACGCTTTGTGGATGTGAACGAAGTGGCCAAAGCCACCGTTTACCTGACCTCCAACCGGGCGATGAATGGTCAGGCGCTGCGCGTGGAAGGCGGCATCATCCGGGCGCTCTGATCGTCACGGCAATGTCACCATCGCAAACAAGAATGCAGACTTCGGTCTGCATTTTTTTTGACCAGCAGCTTGGGTATGTTGAACTCAGAGCGCTCACAGGGAGAGGGTCAGGATGAAACGGGTGGTGTTCAATCAGAAGGGTGGAGTAGGGAAATCGAGTATCAGCGTCAATCTTGCGGCCATCAGTGCCGAACAGGGCTATAAAACCCTGCTGGTTGATCTGGATATGCAGGGCAACAGCAGCCACTACCTGGGCTGGGAGGGTGACGGCCCCTCGGTGGCAGACCTGTTTAAACAGACCGTTGGCTGGTTTGGCCGACTGCCGGAGGCAGAGAGCTATCTCTACGATACCGCCTGGCCCAATCTGTCGTTACTGCCGGCCAGTGAGGCGTTAGGGCCACTGGAGCGGGAGTTGGAGATGCGATACAAAATCTTCAAGCTTCGGGATGCGCTGAAATCGCTGGAAGGGGAGTTTGAACGCGTCTATATCGATACCCCGCCCAACTTCAACTTTTACTCAAAAGCGGCGCTTATCGCGGCGGATTCTGTGCTGATCCCCTTCGATTGTGACGGCTTCTCCGCACAAGCCATCACCCGGCTGATGGACAACCTTCTTGAGCTGAAGAACGACCACAATCCGGATCTGTCACTGGAAGGCATCGTGGTGAATCAGTTCAATCCCCAGGCCCGCTTGCCGCGCCAGCTGGTGGCGGAACTGACCGATAAAGGGTTACCGGTACTGAAGCCGGAGCTGGGCAGTTCGGTGAAATTGCGGGAGTCCCATCAGGCTCAGGTGCCGCTGTGCCATCTGGCGCCAAAGCACAAACTGACCGAGCAGTTTCGGGGGCTCTGGCGCGCACTGGAAGCGGAATCAGTGGTGGGGCGCGAGGCGCTCGAGCACTGACAACGTCATGGCTTCCCAGCCATCGGCGGTGAAGGCGATGGGGCGTACCTCGCGCACCTGAGCCATGGCGGCTTTGGGTGACAGGCCGCGGCGAACCATCAGCAGGTAAGCCATCAGCATGCCGGTGCGATCCTTGCCGCTGCGGCAGTGGATCAGCACCCGCTCTCCCTGCTTCAGCGCCGGATTCAGGCGGGCCAGCGCCTGTGGCAGGCGCAACATGCAGGTTTCCTCGTCATGCTCCCGTGGCGGGATCTCGCCGGGCAGAGAGACATGGTGATGGTGTATCCCCACTTGCGCCAGCGCAGAGGGGTCGACGCCTGCAGCATCGTTCAGTGACAGTACCGTGCTGATCCCCGCCTGCTTCAGTTCGTCTGCGGTCCACGGGTCTTTATTGGGGCCACTGCGTCCGGCGATCTGGCCGGGCTCCAGCCAAAAAAGGTGTTCCATCTTAGTCCCTTGTCTCCAATTCGCCGGCAGACTACCAAAGTGACCCGTGGATTGCGATCTCCGCTGGTGTGAACCGAGAGCGGCTCGCGAAACCGCTTCAGGCCCCCAGCTCCCGATTGACCAGCTCAACGAAGAAGGCCACGCCCACCGGCAGGATAGCATCGTTAAAATCGTAGCGGGGGTGGTGCAGGAAGAACTGGTCCTGTTCGGTGCCCCGGTCATTCCCCAGCAACACATAGCAACTGGGCACCTGCTCGGCGATAAAGCTGAAGTCTTCACTGCCGGGCACCGGATCCGCGTCGGCTTTGACGCCTGGGGCAACGGCTTGTGCCGCGGCCAGCGCGATCTCCGTGGCCGCGGCGTCATTGATCACCGCCGGATAGCCGATATGGGAATCCTGGTTCAGGGAGACCTCCGCGCTGGCACCAAAAGCCTCGGCAGTGTGACTGGCCAGGCGCACCATCTGTTCGCCAATGCGGGCGCGGTCTGCCGGTTCAAAGGCACGGAAGGTGCCTTCCAGCACCGCATGATCCGGAATCACATTGGTGGCTTCTCCGGCTTTGACAATGGTGCAGCTCACCACTGCGGGGCGGATAGGGTTCTGACTGCGGCTGACCAGGCTTTGCAGGGCCACCACGATGTGAGCGGCCACCAGCACCGGGTCGACCGACAGGTGTGGCATGGCCCCGTGCCCACCTTTGCCCTGAACCCGGATGCGGAACCGGTCGGAGCTGGCCATCATCGGGCCGGGCCGCAGATGGATGTGGCCCTGGGGGATGCCGGGGAAGTTATGCAGTGCATAGGCCCGCTTAAGGGGAAAGCGGCTCAACAGTCCATCCTGCACCATCGCCTGAGCGCCCCCCTGACCCTCCTCTGCGGGCTGGAAAATCAGTGCCACTTCGCCCCGGAACTGGCGGCTCTGACAGAGCGCCTCGGCCGTGGCCAGCAGGATGGTGGTGTGGCCATCGTGGCCGCAGCCGTGCATCTTGCCGGCGTGACAGGAGGCGTGCTCAAAGCGGTTCTCTTCAGTCATCGGCAGACAGTCCATGTCCGCCCGCAGTCCGATTCGGTCGCCCGGGCCCAATGCACCGCGGATGATCGCGACTACCCCGGTTTGCCCCAATCCGGTGTGGATCTCATCCACCCCGCAGCGCTCCAGATGGGCCACTACAATGGCCTGGGTGCGGTGCTCTTCAAATCCCAGCTCCGGGTGGCGGTGCAGGTCCCGTCGGATGGCGGTGTAGTCGGTCATGCTCTCTCCTTTGACTGATGGGCGGGCACAGCCCGCACGCGTCTTCAGAGAATAAAAGCCCGGCGCTGGCGCATCAAGACGGAGCGTTTATGGGTTATTTCATTCGCTTAGCACGGCTTTGCGTGCACGCCACGGGGGCTGGATCAGGGCGAAATAAAAAGGGGCCGATGGCCCCCTGGTTTATGGCTTGATGCTGTTCGGGGCGCTGTCCACCCACTGCACTTCACCCCGAGCTCGGGGGTCGGCTGCGCCAAGCCAGCGCTCACCGTCCCGCTGCAATACCTGCACATCGCCCAGATTCCAGCTCTGCTCGACCAGGCTGTAGCCCATCTTATGCAGAGCCTGCTGTACCGGTTGGGTGAGATTGCCGTAAGGCTCCTGGCGGATCTCGTTCATCGGCCACAACTGATGGTGAAAGCGGGGCTCAGCCACGGCCTGCTGCGGCGTCATACCGAAATCGTAGAGGTTGGTGATCACCTGAAACACGGAAGTGAAGATGGTGGAGCCGCCGGGCGTGCCGATCACCAGCTCCACTTCCCCGTCGTTGACCAGCAGCGACGGGCTCATGGAGGAGAGCATCCGCTTGCCCGGTGCGATGGCGTTGGCGTCGCCGCCAATCACCCCAAAGGCATTGGGGACACCGGGTTTGGCAGAGAAGTCATCCATCTCGTTATTGAGCAGGAATCCCGCCCCTTTCACCACCACACCAGAGCCGAACTCCAGATTCAGCGTGGTGGTGTTGGAGACCGCATTGCCCCATTGGTCCACCACCGAATAGTGGGTGGTTTGGTGGGACTCCAATCCGGGCTGAACCGCCAGGGTGGGGGAGATCCCATTGGCCTGAACTTCAGACGCCCGCTGTGTCAGGTAATCGTCGGCCAGCAGACGGTCGACCGGCACCGGGTGGAAATCCGGGTCTCCCAGGTACTCGGCCCGGTCAGCGAACACCCGCTTTTCGATTTCGGCCACCAGGTGCACGTACTGGCGGCCATTGACGGGGACGCCGTCAAAGTCACTCTGGCGGGCCTGTTTCAGAGACAGCAGTTGGGCCAGCGCAATCCCTCCGGAGCTGGGCGGCGGCGCGGTGATCAGGGTACGGCCCCGCCAGGGGTGTTGAATCGGTTCACGCCACTTAGCCCGGTACGCGGCCAGGTCTTGCTGGCTGATAAGGCCCCCGCTTCGCTTCATCTGCGCCACCAGCAGTTCGGCGGTTTTGCCTCGGTAGAAGCCGTCGGCACCTGCCTCAGCAACGCGTTTCAGAGTGGCGGCCAGCTCCGGTTGGCGGAAGGGCTTGTCGGCGCTCATGGTGCCGAAGTGTGCGGCGAAGTTGGTGCGCTCACCAAAGTGCGCCATCCCTTCCTGCTGAATCGCCAGCAGCTGAGGGTGGGGCACAAATCCGTCCTGAGCCAGCCGGATGGCGGGTGCCAGTAACGTGTCCCAGGGCAGGCGGCCGAAGCGCTGGTGCGCCTGCCACATCCCCATTACTGAGCCCGGGACGCCGGAGGCTTTGCCGCCCACCAGACTGAGATCCGGAATCACCTGCCCATGACTGTCCAGAAAAAGATCGCGGTGGGCTTTCGCCGGCGCGGTTTCCCGGTAGTCGAGGAAGTAGGGCTTGCCCTCATGCCAGAGGGTCATAAACCCGCCGCCGCCGATGTTACCGGCTTCCGGATAAGTGACGGCCAGGGTAAAGGCGGTGGCGACGGCGGCATCCACCGCATTGCCGCCCAGGGCGAGAATGTCGGCACCGGTCTGGGCGCTGTGGTGGTCCGGGGCGGCGATGGCCCCCTGTCCCGCCTCTGCCGGCAGGGCCAGCATCAGCACCGTAAGCAGCAGGCTGCATCGGTTCAGCATGGAAGATCCCTCTTCATGAGTGGTAACCCATTAACCTAAAAGGGATGGCAGGCGAAGGAAAGGCGGATTCTGCTGTGAAGGGCATCATTGAGGCAACGGTTGAAAGGTATTTGAAAGGGGCCTCAGAACCATTCACTCATCACCACATGCGTCACGATTTTGGTCACCGCAGGGAGCGCTTCGATGCTGTCCCGGATCCGGTGTAACCGCTGCATTGAGTCCGCCCGCACCAACACCAGAAGATCAATCTCCCCAGTGATGCCGTGGCAGCTTTGCAACTCCGGGATCTGCTTCAGTTTCTCTACCAGAGCCTTGCACTGCTTGTCGTTATGGCGAATCTCAAAATAGGCACTGACGTCGGTGCGGGCGCTGGGGCGCAGCAGCACCCGGTAGCCCCGGATCGCCCCATTGTTCTCTAGGCGTTTTATTCGCTCGGATACCGAGGAGCGGGAGAGGTTGACCTGTCGGGCTATGGCCGCGATCGGCTGGCGGGCGTCCTCGCGCAAGGCGACAAGAATCGCCTGGTCAAATTTATCGAGTTCCTGTTCGCTCATCCCTGATATTCCGTTTGAGGGTGGATACCGACGATCTGACGGTGAATGGCGACGACCTGTATTCACCGCTGGGCGTACACTAACGCATCGGAAATGATTGGCCAAGGAACTGCAATGACCGCCCTGAACCCCTCCATCACCCGCTGGCAAGGCGTTGGCCTGCTGGCCACCTCGCTGCTGGGAACCAGCGTATTCATTCTGCCGCAACTGACGGTGGAGATTGCGGGTGCCGGCGCAATGTGGGCGTGGGGGCTGCTGATCCTGGCGATGCTGCCGATCACTCTGGTGTTTGCCCAGTTGGGGCGCCGATACCCTCATGCCGGTGGGCCCGCCTATTTCGTGGCGCAGGCCTTTGGCGGCCGGGCCGGTGCCAGCGTGGGGTTGGTGTTTCTGTTTGCGGCACCGGTGGGGTTGCCCGCGGCGATGATGATCACCTTCGAGTTTGTGCATTCGTTGGTGCCCCTCGGGGGCCTGGCCACACTGGTGGGGCAGATGGGGTTGCTGGCTGCCATGGTGTTGCTCAACCTGCGCGGGGTTCAGCTGTCCGGTCGGCTGCAGTTTGGGCTGACTCTGGTGATCCTGGCGGTGATGGTGGTGCTCAGTGCTGTGGTGATGAAGGAGGGGTTGCCCGGTACGCCCGCGTTGGAGCGCACCTGGACCTTGGACCCGGTTCTGACTGCGGCAGGCGTGGCCATCTGGAGTTATCTGGGCGTGGAGGCGATGAGCCACCTGTCCGCAGAGTTCCGTTCTCCGGAGCGGGATTTTGTCCCGGCAATGATGCTGGCAACGGTGGTGGTGGGGCTGATCTATCTCTGTGGAACCGCTCTGGTGCTGCTGGTGCCCTGGGAGGGGCGCCTGGCGATGGTGGATCTTTTTAACCAGGTGTTCGGCGGCGGCGGAGCCTGGGTGATCGGCTTGCTGGGGGTTCTGGCGGGCGTCGCCACCATGAACACCTACCTCAACGCCATGTCGCGGCTGATCTGGAGCCTGTCCACCCAGGGCTATCTGCCCCGCAGCCTTGAGCGGCTGAACCCCTACCGGGTGCCGCAGCGGGCAATACTGGCGTTGGCTTCAGTGTTGGCGCTGTCGCTGATGGTGGCGTACCTGGGCGGGTTGGATTTTGATCGGCTGCTGCCCTGGGTCAACGGTTTGTTCGTGGTGATATACCTGTTGAGCATGGCGGCCGGTTATAAGCTGCTGTCGAGACGTTATCGTGCGCTGGCGCTGATCGGCGCGGCGCTGACGGCGCTGCTGGGTTACGCGCTGGGGGCGTCTCTGCTGTACGGCGTGGGCGCACTGATGGCGGTGATGGTGTGGGTCAGCCGGGTACGCCGGCCCGGAGCCGACCAACGGACCTGAACGCCGTCAGTCGCTCAGGTCCGGCTCGAAGAAGCGCCAAATCACTTGTGGGTAGGCCGATTTAAAGGCGCTCTCCACCTCGTTTATCTGCTGAATCATCCCCTCCGCGCTCTGTTGTGGAGCCATTTTCAGCTTTACCGCCACCATCACATCCGCGCCGAGTTGCAGCGTCAGCAGGTTGAACACCTGCTCGACGCCAGGCTGGCTTTCCAGAAAGGTGACCATCTCCTGTTTGATGCGGGGCTCGACCCCCTGGCCAATGATGAGCGACTTCACTTCAATGCCGATAAACACGGCAATCAGCACCAGCAGTACGCCGATGCTGATGCTGCCATAGGCGTCCCAGGTCGGATCCCCGGTGATCATGGTCAGCAGAACGAAAATCAGCGCCAGCGCCAGGCCAAGCAGCGCGGCCAGATCTTCGCCGAAGATCACCAGCAACGCGCTGCTGCGGGTCTCCCGAAACCAACGCCAGTAGCTGCGTCCATGCCGCTCTTTGTTCACTTCCTGAATGCAGCCTCGCAGTGACAGCCCTTCCGCAACGATGGCGAACACGAGTACTGCTACGGCGATCCAGGCGCTGTTCAGGGGGTGAGGATCCATCAGCTTGTGCCACCCTTCATACAGCGAGTAGAGCCCGCCCATACTGAACAGCATGATGGCGACGATAAAGGACCAGAAATAGATGGTTTTTCCGTAGCCCAGCGGGTGTTCCGGCGAGGGAGGGCGTCGCGCGGTTTTCAGCCCGAGCAGCAGCAACAGCTGGTTGCCGGTGTCGGCGAAAGAGTGGATCGCTTCCGCCATCATTGAGCCTGAGTGAGTGACGATGGCCGCCACCAGCTTGGCGATTGCGATCGACAGATTCGCCGCAAGGGCGTAAAGGATGGAACGCAATGGATTGGCAGCGTTGGCCATGATCTGACTCCGTCCGGGATCCGCACTGCAAGCTTATACAGGGGGGCAGGGTTCTGCCTGAAAGCCATCGCCTCGGAGCGGAAAAAGCCCGATAATGGCGGAAATTTTCTGAGGTTCGATTCCATGCGTCTTGATAAATACCTGTGCAGCTGCACTGACCTGACCCGCTCCATGGCCAAAAAAATGCTGCACAAAGGGGTGGTGCTTTGCGACGGCGAGGTGGTGAAAGACCCGGGATTCAAAGTGACCGACGACACGCAGGTGGTGCTGGATGGCACCCCCCTCGGAGTGGTGGCCACCCGCTACCTGATGCTGCATAAACCGGTGGATTACCTCTGTTCCAACGTTGATGAACTGTACCCCTCCGTGCTCAACCTGGTTGACCTGCCCAAGCGCGAGACCCTGCGCATCGCTGGCCGCCTGGATGTGGACACCACCGGTCTGGTGCTGCTCAGTGACGATGGCCAGTGGTGTCATCAGGTCACCTCACCCCGACGCCAGTGCAGCAAGCGTTACCGGGCCTGGCTGGCGGATCCGCTGGTGGCGGAGGCCGAATCCCGGTTTGTCGAAGGCGTCCAGTTGCACAATGAAGATGGCCTGACCCGTCCGGCGGTACTGAAGCGAATCAGCGACACCGAAGTGCTGCTCACCATTGAAGAGGGCAAATACCACCAGGTGAAGCGCATGTTTGCGGCGCTGGGGAATAAGGTGGTTGGTCTGCACCGGGAAGCGATTGGCGGCATTGAGCTGGGCGACGAACTGGCGCCGGGTGAGTGGCGTGAGTTGAGCGAAGCGGAAGTTCAGTCGGTTTACGGCGGCTGAGCACAGGGCAGTGTGAGGCTAATGGCGTGATATTGAAGCCTATTTAGGGTCGAGCTTTTGGGTGCAATGAATTAAATTGGCACCGTTGTACTTTCTTTATCTGACCGTCAAAAGGATTGACCATGAAATCACGCCTCCTGGCCCTCCCTCTGATCTGCGCCGCGATGATGGCCGGCTGTGCCAGCACTGAACCCGAGTCAGCGGTGGAAGCCGCGCCCATCGCCAACGTTGATCCGACCCTGGTCGATGCGACGGACCCGAACACCGTGATGGAACTGGCCCGGGGGTTTGGTGCCGCCAACCTGGATGTGGACGCGGAAGGTGACCCGATGATCATCGGGCGCATCAATGGCAGCCGTTACGTGATCTACTTCTACGGTTGTGAAGAGGGTCAGTCCTGCCGCGAAATCCAGTTTATTGCGGCGTGGGCGGACACCGGGGCCACCGTCGACGACATGAACCTGTGGAATCAGGAAACCCGTTACGGTAAAGCCTATCTGGATCAGGATGGCGACCCCACGCTGGAGCACACGGTCAACCTGTTTAAAGGGGTAAGCCGTCCCAACCTGGATGACACCATCGACTGGTGGAAGGTGGCCATGGCCGCGTTTGAAGAGCGCCTGCAGTAAGGTCATAGCGCTGAGCAAGCGTCGGTATTAGAAAGATAAAATCCCCCGTTCACTTGAATAGGGATCGGAGTCGATTCAGAATAGATGAGTGGGCTAGAGTCGTGCCCACTCTACTTTCACTCATTTTGACCAAGGAGCCGGTCATGACCCCGATCCGAGCCCTGGCTGTGGCTGCCCTGTTTGCCGCAACTCCAGCCTTTTCCGCCAGCCTGGTGGACGCTACCGACCCCTCAGAAATCGTCAACCTGGCCCGGGGCTTTGGCTCTGCCAGCCTGGATATCGATGGTGAAGGCGATCCGATGATCATCGGTCGCATCAACGGCACCAAGTACGCCGTGTATTTCTACGGCTGTGATGATGGTCGCCGTTGTCGCGAAATTCAGTTCACTGCGGCCTGGTCCGGCAGCAACGTCAGCATGTCAGAGATCAACGAGTGGAATGAGACCACTCGTTACGGTAAGGCCTATCTGGACAGCGATGGCGATCCGAACATTGAGATGACCGTTAACCTGTTCAAAGGGGTAAGCCGGGACAACCTTGAGGACACCATCGACTGGTGGAAGGTTGCGATGGAGACCTTCGAAGAAAATATGCTCTGAACGACGCATTAAAGACCAACGGGGCCAATCGGCCCCGTTTTCATTTTTGGCAGGAAAGCATTGCTGCAACTACCTTTTCATCAGGTTCCCAGAGGAGAACGTGAGATGAAAATGGTGGCCCGAATGATGATTTTCCTGGCTTGGCTGCTGCCTGCCACCGGTGTGATGGCCAATGAGGATGAGAAGGCATCACTCGCTGCCAAAATGGTGGCGCCCTGCGAAGAGAAAAAGGCGGGGGAGGCCTGCACCATTGTTGGCGCCACCGGCATTGAGACCGGTGGTAACTGCATGAAGCACCCGAAAAGCGGCGAGATGTTTTGTCAGCCAGAAGGGATGCCGGACAGCATCATTCTTGAGCGAGTTGATGAAGATGTGCCACCGGATCCTGCCCAATAGGGTGCTGTAACTGGCCGGTTAAACGGGTTTGCGTCAGCGGCCCTTGTGGGCCGTAGCCCTGTTCGGTCCAGTCAAAGCGGCCGTCGTCAAACAGATGCAATACCGAGCTGCTGCGGGTGCCATATCCGGGGCTTTGAATAAAGACCCGGCCCAGGCGTCGTTCCCATTCCAGACCAATTCCGGTGTCGGGTAAGGCCGTGTCGTCGGGCTGATGGTCGTCCCTGAGCGCCTGAAGCGCCCTCTCATTGTCCCACTCCGGATGAAACAGTGATTTGAGTCGGCTGACCTTGGGCCAGGGGGTGTTCAGGGTCGCGTTGCTCAGCCCGTAACGGCCGGGTGACAGCCGCTGCATTTGACTGCCCCGGTTGCTGCCGAAGAACAGTTGATCGCCTCTGCCCAACAGCAGATTGACCCCGCTGTAATGCTCCGGTGACCAGGACCGCAGGAAGGACTCCGGCGACGTTTCGCTGAGCAGGAAGTCGGTGATCAGTTCACCGCGGGAGCGGGGGCCTGCGGGCGCGCCCGGCTCCCGCACATTGGTCAGCGCGGCAAACCCACCATTCTCTGACAAGCCCAGCCAGGTGCCGCCAGCCTGCCGATCACGACCTGCCCAGATGCCGTTGTCCCAACGCTTCAGCGCCTCCGTGGGGCGCTGGTAAAACTCGTCCCGGTTGGCCCAGAGCAGCAGGGGAAGCGCACTGCCCGGCCGCCACTCAAAGGCAATCAGACACATTCCGGCACCACCAGGTACTCCGACAGGCGCTGTCGCAATGCCTGAGGGATGTCGCACTTACGGCCCGCCCGGGCATCAAAGGCGACAATTTCGGCCTCTCCCAGGGTGGTCAGGGTTTGTTGTGCCTGGCTGAAGACGGCGTACTCCATGGTGAGCCGGTCCGATTCCAGTTTGGTGATCCTTGCACCCACCAAAAGTGTGTCCGGGTAGGTAACCGGACGGCGGTACCGGGCCCGCGTCTCGCTCAGCACCGGGGCAATGCCTGCCTGCTGTAGCTCCGCCATCAGGTTGAGTTGCTCAAAAAAGGCGATGCGGGCGGTTTCGAAGTAGCGAAAGTAGGCCACGTTGTTGACGTGCTGCAGGGCATCCATCTCCCCCCAAGCCACACTGATGGGCGTATGGAAAGGGTAGGCTTGCTGAAACGACTCCATGTTCAAACACCTGTTTAGATTTGGCGTTTCAGCCTAGCAGGGGGCGTGCGGCGAAACAACACCGGTACAGTGCCGGGCAGGGGGTTGCCCGGCCTCATCGGGTTGGTGGGCTCAGAGTCAGCGGGATGACGGCATCTCGCTCCAGCCGCTGTCCATAATGATGCCACTCATATGGCGCAGCACATGCCCGCATTGCTTGCATCGGAACTCATGCTCCGAGAAGCCTCCATCGACGGTACTGGCTTCGTGGTGGGCGAACTCCTGCAGCTGGTCGTGCGGTTGCTCGGATTGGTTCTTCAGCTGTTCCTGGCACTGTTGGCAAAGTGGTTGTCCCATAAAAAAACTCCCAAGGTTTTCGGCCCTGGGAGTAAGTATAGGAGGGATGGTTCAGCGCTGTTTGAGTCGCGCTTTAACGGCCTGGCGCAATCTCAGCTGGCGCTCGGCCCCGGACTGGTCCGCGGTGGCCCGGTTACTGCGGCCCTTGCGGTCCCGGAAGGCGGCTTTGCTGTGCAGCTTGTCCACCAGCTGGTCGCGCTGTTTGGCTTCGTATCCGGGTTGCTCAACCCGGCGTACTTTCTGGCCGATCATGCGCTCAACCTGAAGCGCAGTCAGCTCATCTTCCCGGCCGACCAGGGACACCGCGTGCCCCTGCAGACCGGCCCGGCCTGTGCGGCCGATGCGATGCACGTAGTCTTCCGCCAGGAACGGCAGGTCGTAGTTCACCACATGGGGCAGGCCCTGAATGTCGAGGCCCCGAGCGGCCACATCGGTGGCCACCAGCACCCGCAACTTGCCCTCTTTAAACTCTTGCAGTGCCCGGCGACGGTTGCCCTGGCTGCGATCGCCGTGGCAGACCCCGGTGGCCAGGCCATCCCGGTTCAGCTCTTCAGCAATGGCATCGGCGTGCTCTTTGTAGTTCACAAACACCAGCACCTGTTGCCAGTTTTTCCGGCCAATCAGCTCGGACAGCAACTCAATCTTGCGGTCCTCATCCACCGGGTAAAACACGTGGGCAACGGTGTCCGCGGTGCGGTTCTCTTCGCCGGCCGCCACGATCTTCGGCTTCTTCAGCATCTCTGCCGCCAGTTGTTTCATTTTCGGCGGGTAGGTGGCGGAGAACAGCATGGTCTGATGGGGCAGTTTGATCTGGGCACGGATGCGCTGAATGTCGCCGATAAAGCCCATGTCCAGCATGCGGTCCGCTTCATCCAGCACCAGGTATTCCACCTGTGCCAGGCTGACCATGTTCATCTCCATCAGCTCCTGCAGACGGCCCGGTGTGGCCACCAGAATGTCCACGCCGGCTTCCAGCGCTTTGGCCTGGCCCGCCATTTTGACGCCGCCGTAGGCCACCGCGGAGGTGAAGCTCAGAAACTGATGGTACTGACGCACATTGTCCGCCACCTGCTGGGCCAGCTCCCGGGTTGGCGCCAGGATCAGGCCGCGGACATGGCGGCGGCTGCGGGGCTGAGGGTTTTCCACCATGCTCTGCAGGATCGGCAGGGCGAAGGCGGCGGTTTTCCCTGTGCCGGTCTGGGCGTTGGCCAGAATGTCGTGGCCTTTTCGGGCCAGGGGGATCGCCTTCTGCTGGATCGGCGTCATCTTGCGATAACCGCACTGCTCCAGTGCCTGGACAATCTCGGGGCAGAAGCCCTGGGAGGCAAAACTCATTGTTCAGTTAACCTTGAAAAACATCTTCGCGGATTATACGGGATAGATGCCCGGTGAGCATCTTAGCCTGCGCGCATCGCCAGTATCTGCGCCAGATCCAGCGGCTCGGAATAGCGAATAAAAGCGGTTTCCTGCTGGTCTACAGCATACACCGACATCCGATCGGCCAGCTCATTACCCTCAATTCCCGCATGGCCCGCCACATGGGCGAGGGTGACCTCCTGCTTGAGGGTTTGCCAGAGCGCGTAGGCGGTCTGGATAAGCTCCAGGTTTTTGATCGGATCGCCTTTGCGGGTCCAGCCCTGCGCGGCCCAGCCATCGGCCCAACGACTGACCGCATTGATGGCGTACTGGGAGTCACACAGTACGGTCACGGATGCTCCCTGTTCTCGCGCCTTGCGGGCCAACTTCAGTGCTTCAATCAGGCCGTTCAGTTCTGCGGTGTTGTTGGTGCCAGTGGGGTTGTACAGACCAAACCAGAGTTCGGCGATTTGGCCATCGCGGTACACCGCGATTCCGGTGCCCGCTTTGCCTGGATTGGGGTCACAGGCGCCATCGGCGTAGATGGCCCAGTCGGTATCAGGCAGCGGGGCAGCAGCGGCCTTGGCGGCCTTTTTTGCGGCTGGCCTGGCTTTGGGCGGGTTGGCGGCAATGGCCTTCTGATAGCCCATGGTCAGCGCAGCTCTGGCTTCCGCTTCGCTGCTGTAGCCCTTGTATTTGGCCCCGGCAACCCCACTGACCGCGGCTTCAGTGCTGGGCCAGTCGGTAAAGATGCCGGATTGGCGGCCGTGCCACACCACATAGAATTTTTTCTTGGCCACGCGAGTGTTCCTGTGCTTTTTCGTTGGGGTGATGATACGGCAAAGCGGCCCGGATAAAAAAACTGAGCCGGTTTCCGTTCCACTCCCGTTTTACTCCATACGCGCCGCCAAGAGGGCGGAACCTGATAATGGGAAAGGAACTCCAGATGCACCAGTTGGCCCACTGGTCGGCAACCCGGCCGACCCGAACTGCACGAACAACCCGGCTCTGGGTGAGCCTGGCGCAGATCGCTGGATTGCCGGTGGCTTACGCGGCGGTGTCTCCTTCCCCGGCGCAGGCGCCGTGGACCACCCTGCTCGCATTGATCGCGCTGACGGTTTTGATGCTGTTTTGGCGCAGCAACCAAAGGCTTCAGCGTCAGGGCGCCATGATGACCCAATTGCTGGATCACACGCCGACGCCACTGATCGTGCTGGACGTGGAAGGGCGCATTCAGGGCTGGAACCGGGCCGCAGCGGAGCTGTTCGGCTGGTCTGCTGATGCGGCAATGAAAGAACTGGTGGCGACTCTGCTGTTTGAAAAGCCGGATCAGAAATCGGTAGGGCGCCTGTTGTCCCGCCTGTTGCAGGAGGGGCAGAACCTGGAGGCGGAACTGCACAACAACACCCGTGGTGGGAGCCGGCTGTGCTGCCAATGGCGCTTCCAGGTGTTGGAAGCGCAGGCCGGAGGCGCACCATTGGTGTTGGCGACGGTCAATGACATCACCGAGCAGAAAGCCGCGGAGCAGAATTGGGTCCGGTTGGCCTCAACGGATCCGCTGACCGGTCTGGCCAATCGCCGCCACTTTCAGGAACATTGCCGTGAAGCGCTGGCACGCAGTCAGCGCAACGGCACCCCCCTCTCACTGCTTTACCTGGATCTGGATGACTTCAAAAACGTCAACGACCGTTACGGCCATGAAGCGGGCGATGCGGTGCTGGCCAGAGTGGCGCAGCGACTTCAGCAATGTCTGCGCAATGGCGACCTGCTGGCCCGGTTGGGGGGCGATGAGTTTGTGGTGGTGTTGGAGAGGGCCGAGATGGAACAAGCTCAGGCGCTGGCCCATCGCATCCATCAGTCAATGTCGAAGCCGGTGGTGCTGCCCAAAGGTGAGCGGGTTCGTCAGAAAGTGAGCATCGGCCTGGCCAGCCACCCTCAGGATGGCAGCGACGCTGAAGCCTTGATTCATGCCGCGGATCAGCAGATGTATCAGGCCAAGCAGAACAAGCTGGTGCCGCTGGTGCGGGCAACCTGACCCCGGCTTAACGCAAACCCAGGCTGAACATCGCCGATTCGGTGGCCCAGTTGTAGCCGACCCCAATCACCAGGTTCTGGCCCAGGTTGTATCGCAATCCCAACTCTCCCCCCCAGGTGTAATCCTTCTTGCTGGTCCAGACCGGAGTGCAATCGGTGCACAGTGGCGTGATGCCGTTGGTGTGGTGTGTTTCCTTCACCCAGTAGCTGACGCCACCGGTCAGATACAGGCCCTGCACCATTTCATAACTGAGGCCGAAACGGCCCATGTATTGTTCCACTTTTCCCGCTTCCGGCTCCGGCAGATCAAGTCGCTCCGAGGGGCCCCAGGCAAAGCCGGCGTAATAGCCCCAATCGGGGTAAGCGCGATCGTAGTGGGTCGGGGCGATGGTGACGCCCCACATCGCCTGATCTGCGGCGACGTAGTCCACCATCAATGCAGCGTAAGGCGGGGTGCCACTGGTGGGGTTTGCCAGGGCCGGAGCCGCTGTGCCGAGCGAGGTGGCAAACAGAACAAACAACAGGGGTTTCAGGCGCATGGCAACGAAGCAGGCAGAAAAAGGGCCTCCATTCTGCCTGCGCGGAAAGAGCCGCTCAAAAATGCTGAGCGGAAGCGTTGGCTGGGTCACGCTGCGGCTGGAAAAATGCGCCGGCAGGGATTAGGTTCAGTCTGAGTCGAGGAAGTTTCCATTACGCTGGCGCAGGGCGGTTCCCCTGCAACACGCCATGCAGGGAGCCCGGTTTATGCACTATCTCAAATTTACCCTGCTGTACCTGCTTGCTCTGCCCCAGATCATCGGTGTGATGCTTGGGGGCCCGTGGTTGACCCTGGGGCTGGCGTCGGTGCTGCTGACGCTGGTGGGTGGCGATGCGGTGCTGGGGGACGATACCGATACACCGGATTACCCTCATTCAGCCTGGCTGGATGGCATGCTCTACGCCACGGTGATTCCGGTCGCTCTGGTGGTGCTGGTGCAGATATGGAGTCTGTCCGCCGGAGACCCGCTGGGCCTGGGGGCCGCAGTGCAACAAGGGTTTGGCTACGATGCGCTGGCGGCCCGGGAGCACAACACCCCGCTTCAGGTTCTGGTGAGTCTGATTGGTTGTGGCCTGCTGGTCTCAGCGTTGGGCACCATTGTTGCGCATGAGCTGGTGCACCGAACCTGGGACCCGGTGGCGTTGGGGATCGGTCGTCTGCTGTTGGCGTTCTCCTGGGACACCGCCTTTGCCATCGAACATGTCTATGGCCATCACCGTCATGTGGCGACGCCGCAGGACCCGGCGTCAGCCCCGCGGGGCCGAAGTGTCTACCGACACATTCTCCACTCCAGCTGCTTTGGCACCGTGAGTGCCTGGCGGATTGAAACCCAACGTCTGGCTCTGCAGCGTCAGCCGTTGTGGAGCCGACATAATCGATTTTTGACCGGACAATTGCTGTCGTTGGCGCTGACGCTGCTGGCATTCTGGCTGGGTGGCGTGGCCGGTGGAATCGGTTTTCTGACCGTCGCTGTTATCGCCAAGTGCTTTCTGGAGATCGTCAACTACATGGAGCACTACGGTCTGGTGCGCCATCCCCGTACCCAGGTAAAGCCGCGCCACAGCTGGAACAGCAATCGACGCCTCTCCAGTTGGGCCAGCTTTAATCTGACCCGCCATTCCCATCATCACGCCACGGCCCAGAAGCCGTTTCATCAATTGGCACCCATGCCGGAGGCCCCCACTATGCCCGCGGGCTATCTCTCCACCATTCTGCTGACGTTGATTCCGCCACTCTGGTTCCGGCTGATGGCCCCCAGGCTGGCCCATTGGGACCGTCACTATGCCACGGAGGAGGAACGGCAAATGGTGGCCCAGCACACTGATTCATAGGGGTTTTTCAAACGTGGCGTGACCACGTACAATCCGGGGTTTGACTGAATCTGAGGTGGTGGCGACTGGCCATCACGAACCCGGTGCCATGAAACGCCTGTTTTCCTCTATTCTCTGCGGCCTGACGCTGCTTCTGACTGCCTGCAGCACGCCACCCTCACCGGTAGAGTCGGTGAATGCATCTGCACCAGCCCGGGATGAGCAGGCGTTTGAGGCGCTTATCCAACAGTTTTCCAGCCAGGTTAAAGCGCAGTGGGGGGAAAGGGATTACCTGGAAGCGGGCAAGCACGACTACGTGAAGTACATCGACGGCTTTCGAACCCGAGCCCACATCAACTTTGATCAGGGCAAAATCTGGGTCAGCACCATTGCCCGGAATCAGCCCAGAGAGAAGCTGCATCAGGCCATTGTGGAGACGTTGCTGATGCCGTCGGATCCCAGTGCGGTGCATATGTTCAGCGATGAGCGGGTGGAGCTGAAAGGCAAGCCGTTTCTGCTGGGCCAGGTGGTGGACCAGGACAAGCAGCCCATCGAATGGACCTGGCGGGCCAATCGCTACGCGGATTACCTGATTGCCCATCAACTGCAGCAGCAGACACTGCCCCGGGGGCAGACCTACTTCGTCGAAATCGACATGGTGTCGAACCATCTGTCACAGCGGGAGTATCAGTACGCCCCGCTGATCCGGGCTGCCGCCCGGCGCTATAACCTGCCGGAAGACCTGCTCTACGCCATCATCAAAACCGAAAGCAGCTTCAATCCCTATGCGGTCAGCCATGCTGGTGCCTACGGCCTGATGCAGGTGATCCCGAAAACCGCCGGGGCGGACGTGTTTAAACTGGTGAAGGGCAAAAGTGGTATGCCGACCCAGGCCTACCTGTTTGACCCGGCCAGCAATATCGACACTGGCGCGGCCTACTTTCACCTGTTGAAGACCCGCTACCTGCGGGAGGTGAAGCACCCCACCACACTGCATTACGCAATGATCTCCGCCTATAACGGAGGCACTGGCGGGGTACTGGCGACCTTTGACCGCGACCGTAAGCGGGCGATGCGGGACCTGAACAGCCTGCAGCCGGATCAGGTGTATTGGGCGCTGACCAACCGTCACCCCAAAGCGGAGGCCCGCCGTTACCTGCAAAAGGTGCTGGCGTTTCAGCGGGAGTTTAACGAGGGGGCGCTTTAACGGCCCAGGGCATCCTGCTCCAGCGCCAACAGCCAGGCTTTGCGGTCCAGCCCGCCAGCGTAGCCGGTCAGGGTGCCGTTTTTGCCGATCACCCGATGGCAGGGGATCACGATGGCAATGGGGTTGGCACCATTGGCGGCACCGACTGCCCGCACCGCCTTGGGATTGCCCATCACCACCGCCTGTTCTCCATAACTGCGGGTTTCTCCGTAGGGGATGGCACACAGCGCCTGCCAGGCGGCCTGGCGGAACGGGGTGCCTTTCGGTGCCAGAGGCAGATCAAACTGTTGGCGCTGGCCGCAGAAATACGCCTCCAGCTGCGCTTTGGCCTCCTGGGTCAACGGGCTCTCCGGTGCCGTTGCTGGCGCGTCTTCGTCGATAAACTGCACCGCGATAATGGCACGCTCATCGGCGACGATTTCAAGCTGGCCCACCGGCGTGGCCATGCGGCTCAGGTAGTGCTGGGTCATAGCAAATTCCACAATTGAAAGGTCAGGTAGCTGCGCCAGGGCGCGGCGTCATCGGTGTTCAGTTCCAGTCCCCGCTGAGCCAGCGCTTTCTTTACGCCCAGATCGGTCCCCAGGAACACGTCTGGCTCTGAGCGTCCCCGCATTTTGACGTAATCCACGGTCCAGGGGCCCATCCCTTTGAGTGCCAGCCACTCAGTGGGCTCCTGCTGATCGCCGTGCTCCGCCACGTGGGCGGCAAAGCGGCGCAGGGTCTGGCGGCGACTGTCTGGCATGCCAAGCTCACTCAGACTGGCGCTGGCGATGGTCTGAGGTGTTGGGAAACGACGTTGCTCGCCTTCCCCTTCACCGTATTGATGCACCATCTGAATCACCAGTTTGCGGGCGGCCACCACGCTGACCTGCTGGCCGAGAATGGCGCGGATACCCGCTTCAAAAGGCGTCAGAATTCCGGGCAGGCGCAACCCTGGCGTCAGGTGTGGGGCGAGGCCCGACAATTGACTGAGTTGGGCGTCCACGGTGGCGATGTCGGCGTCCAGATCCAGCAGGCGTCGGATGCACTGAATGATCGGCAGCAACGGGGTGGTTTGTGCGCACTCAATGCGGACCTCAAAGCCATTGCGCGCCGGCTTGTGGTAAGCGGTAAAGCGGACCAGGCTGCCGTCCGGGGCGGTAAGGGTGCGCCCGTAATGGTCGTCGCCGACCCACTCCATCTCCGGCACGGCCCGAAAAGCGAGAAACTGGCGCAGAGGCGCCCAGGCATAGGGGGGACGATAGCTGAAAAACAGCGTCAGACCGGGACGAGCGGCGGCATTGGCGCGACGGATCTGCCCCGGTGTGAGATTCAGCTGAGTGGCAAAGCAGTCGTTGAACCGACGTACGCTGCCAAATCCGGCTGCGGCGGCCACGTCAGGCATGGGCCAGGTGGTGTCATGAAGCAATCGCTTGGCCAGCATCAGTTGCAGGTGAAGCCCATATTGCTTGGCACTGGTGCCCATGCCCGCCTGGAACAGCTTGTTCAGATAGCGGGGGCCAATGCCCAGCCGCTCTGCCAGCATGGCCACACTGCCTTCAATCAGGGCGCCTTCATCAATCAGCCGTACCGCCCGTTCAAGGGTGGTGTCCGTGCCACGCCAGGCCCAGGACCCCGGCGCACTGTCTGGCCGGCAGCGCAGACAGGGGCGGTATCCCGCGTTGGCGGCGGCAATGGCGCTGTCGAAATAGGTGACGTTCTCCTCTTTCGGCGCCGTAGCCGGGCAGATGGGCCGGCAGTAGATCCCGGTGGTGCGCACTGCCACATAGAAGCGGCCGTCAAAACGCGGATCTCTGGCCAGCCGGGCTTGTCGGTATTGATGGGCGTTCATGGCACTCAGTCTCAGCAATCGATGAGGCCAGTGTAACCGAGCCGAAGCGGGAAATTGGCCGTTTTCGGCCCTTAAGCGTCAAACGCCCCATGATCAGCGGGGCGCGGTGCCTTTGACTCAGCGGCTGAGCTGTTGAACCAGTGCTGCCACGATGGCATCCAGCCGGTCCACCATGGCGGGGTTGGCCAGCTGTCCCGCGTCATTGAAGGCCTGAAAAGCCCCTCCGACGGCCAGTTGGCCGGGCATCACCAGGGTGCCGAGGTTCATCAGCAGCTCGCGCAGATGGCTCAGGCCGCGAATGCCTCCCAGCCCGCCCGGAGAGGTCGCCAGCAGGGCGGCACTCAGTGTGCTGTAGGGCACGGTGTAGCCATCGGCCGGACGGGACAGCCAGTCCAGCAGGTTTTTCAGGGCGGCGGTAAAGGAACCGTTGTACTCCGGACTGGCGATAAGCAGGCCATCGGCACTGCTGAACAACTGACGAAGCGCCTCCAGCTGCGGGTTGGGTTGCCCTTCCAACTCCTCGTTAAACAGAGGGAGGGGGTAGTCCGCCAGCTGAATCACGGTGACTTCTGCGCCCTGTGCGCGGGCGCGTTCTGCCGCTTGCTCCACCAGTTTATGGTTCCAGGAATCGCGACGCAGGCTGCCGGAAAACGCCAGGATATGCGGGGTGTGAGTGGTCATGGTGGGCTCCTTAGAGTGATTCTGTGCGGCAGTCGGTGACTGTGTTGGGTACAGAATGCGCGGTTTTGGCTTGCACTAACAGCCAGTGGATGCAAAGTTGGTGTGCATGAATGCACAGAAGTCGGTCGTCGGTACGGCCAACGCTCAGGATTGGAGCGACATCCATTTTGCGTTTCAGGTAGCAAGGTTAGGGACATTGTCGGCCGCAGCCGAGGCGCTTGGCGTTCATCACGCTACGGTGCTGCGTCGTATAAATGCACTGGAGCAGCGTCTGAATGTGCGCCTGTTTCACCGTCAGGCCCGGGGCTATGCCCCTACGGAAGCCGGGCGGTTGCTGATGGCTGCGGGTGCGCAGACCCAGAGTGAGTTTGACCGCCTGCTGGGGCGGATTGAGGGAGCGGACGAGCAGATAAGCGGCACTCTGGTGGTGACCAGCGTCAACAGCTTTACCCCGGTGCTGATCCCCATTATGGCGGCCTTTCGACGTCAGCATCCTGGCCTGCAACTGGACCTGCAATCCGATACCCGTCTGTATCGGCTGGACCACGGAGAAGCCCACGTTGGCGTTCGCCCCGGCGCCCAGCCCCAGCATCCGGATTACGTGGTGCAGAGGTTGGCTGGCCTCAGTGCGACGTTGTACGCCAGTCGTGATTACCTGGCTCAGCATGGCCAGATCCAACCGGAAGCGCTCTGGGCCCAGCAAGGGCTGGATGGCCACCAGTTTGTGGCGCCCCCCCGGGAATACGGGAATCTGCCTTACCTGTCCTGGTTCAATCGCCTGCCGGAATCGTCGGTGGCATTTCGCTGCAGTGAGTTACCGGCATTGCGCCTGGCCGTACAGGAAGGGCTGGGCATCGGCCCGATACCGGAGTGGTCGGTATCGGACGACGACGCGCTGGTGCCTTTGCTGCCCCCTCCGGCAGAGTGGGCGACGCCGCTGTGGCTGGTGACCCACCGGGACATCCACCACAGCGCTAAGGTTCAGGCCTTTACCCGTTTTCTGAAGGCGTCTCTGCCGTTCTGATTCAGCGGCATTGACCCTGCAGCAATACGCCGCGCTGAGTGGGTCGCCATTGATCGATGCGATACCCATCCGGGCAGAGGCTGCGTTGGTCCAACTCCTGCTCCAGCAACGCCAGCAGTTCGCTGTCTGCGACGCTGCTATTGGGGACCGGAGCGCTTTCTCGCTCACGCTGAGCGGCATCAGGGCGTTGCCCTTTCCCCCGGCGCTGGCCCTGACCCTTATCCGGGCGCGAACTTTGTGCGGCCGGCTGGTTCGTGGGTTCGGCCGCGTCATGATTAAAGTGCACCAGAGTAAAGCGGAGGCCTGAGGGGCCTGGCTCGGTATAGAAGCGGTAGTCTGGCGTCGGGTCGCTGGCACAGGCGCTCAGCATCGGCAACGCGCAGAGCGCAGGCAAGAACAGACGGGAACGGAAAATCGGCATAGTCACCTCCTTGTTGGATTCGCCAGTCTGAGAGCCTGAAAACGTCGAAGAGTTGCGACCTTTACCGGGATTTACCTGCCTTGACGTGTCTTGAAAATACGCCCCGCAGTGCGGGGCGTGTTGCGGATTCAGGCCGGGCAGGGTACGGCGTTGCTGCGGCGGTCCAGCTGGCCGCTCAATCGGGTCAGGACCAGTGCCAGCAGTACGATCAGGGCGCCGATCCAGGGGGTGTTCATCAGACCACTCTGCGCCACCACCAGGCCGCCCCCCCAGGCACCCAGCGCAATGCCGACGTTAAAGGCCGCGATGTTCAGGCCGGAGGCCACGTCCACGGCGTTGGGGGCGTACTTCTGGGCCAGTTGCACCACGTACACCTGAAGGCCGGGCACATTGCCAAAGGCAAAGGCGCCCCAGACCAGTACGGTCAGAACCGCTCCCACCTGGCTGTAGGCGGTCAGACTCAGGGCCAGCAGCACCGCAGCCAGGCCAGAAAAAATCAGGGTCAGGGCGCTGACCGGGCCTTTGCGGTCCGCCAGTTTGCCTCCCCAGATGTTGCCGACGGCAACCGAAACACCGTAGACCAGCAGGATTGCGCCGGTCAGGCTGGCGCTGAAGCCGGAAACCTGCTCCAGAATCGGGGCCAGGTAGGTGAAGGCGATAAAGGTGCCGCCATAACCCAGGGCGGTAATGGCATACACCAGCAGCAGGCGGGGCTGGGTCAGGACTTTCAGCTGGTCACGGATCTTTGCGGGCGCAGGCTGCTTCAGATTGGACGGGATAAGCAGCGCACTGCCCGCCAGAGCGACCACGCCCAGCCCGGATACCACCAGGAAAGTGGTCTGCCAGCCAAACATCTGGCCGATGTAGGTGCCCAGTGGTACGCCGGTCACCAGCGCCACGGTCAGGCCGGTAAACATGATGGCGATCGCCGAGGCCTCTTTCTCCTTGCTCACCAGGCTGGTGGCCACCGTCGAGCCGATGGAGAAAAACACGCCGTGGGCCAGGCCGGTCAGCAACCGGGCAACAATCAGTGCGCTGTAACCGGGCGCTTGCCAGGCCAGCAGGTTACCCGCCACAAACAACGTCATGACCGACAACAACACGGTTTTTCGTTGCCAACGGCCGGTGAGAGCGGTCAGTACCGGTGCGCCCACGGCGACACCAAGGGCGTAAAGGCTGACCAGCAGGCCAGCGGAGGGGAGTGACACGCCGAGGTCGGCGGCCATGGTGGGGATCAGGCCGACAATCACAAACTCGGTGGTGCCGATGGCAAAGGCGCTCAGGGTCAGCGCCAGCAGTGCAACAGGCATGGACTTTCTCGCTTAAGGGGCTTCGGATGGCGGGCATTATTGACCGTCGAACATTTGTGAAAAATGCTATATTCGACAAAAAACTTTTGTCCGATTTGATATGAAAACCCGTTCTGATGATCTGCAGTGTTTCCTTGCCGTGGTGGATGCCGGCAGCTTTTCGGCTGCGGCACTGGCGCTGGATCTTCAGGTGGCCCGGGTCTCCCGGGCCGTCAGCCGACTGGAGCAGCAACTCAACACCACCTTGCTGAACCGAACCACCCGGCGGCTGGAGCTGACGGAAGAGGGGGCGACGTTTGCTCAAGGGATCCGCGACGGACTGGCCCAACTGAGTGCCGCCGAAGAAGCGGTGGCCCAGGTGGCCGGGCTGCCAGCAGGGCGCCTGCGGGTGGATGCGGCCAGCCCGTTTTTGTTGCACCAGCTGGTGCCTTTGCTGGATGAGTTTCGTCAATGTTACCCCTCTATCCGGCTGGAGCTGTCTGCCAGCGAAGGGATCATCGACCTACTGGAAAAGCGGATCGACGTCGCGATCCGCATCGGCTCGCTGTCCGACTCCACGCTCCATGCCCGGCCTTTGGGGCGGTCGCCGCTGCATCTGGTGGCGTCACCGGATTACCTGACACGGATGGGCACCCCGGCTGATGGAGCCGCGCTGGCCCAACACAGCCTGCTGGGCTTCATTCCACCATCAAAATTGAATCAGTGGCCATTGGCAGACCAGCCCCCCATCCGGCCTGAGGTCGCGGTCAGCAATGGAGAGTTACTCCGTGCCATGGCGCTGGCGGGGCAGGGGATTGCCTGCCTGTCCAACTTTATGGTGGCGAAAGATCTGGCTGCGGGGCGTCTGGTGACGGTAATGGCCGGCCAGTTGACCCCCATCGCAGACCGGGAGCGGGTCAATGCGGTGTTCTATCAGAACAGCGTCCTGGCGGAGCGGATCCGTGTCTTTCTTGATTTCATTCAGCCCAGGCTGTCCCTATAAGCAGGGTAAAAGGAGCCACCATGAACGAATCGTTACCCGGCATGCTGCACGCGCTTTTACTGGACGGGCAGGGCGGTGCCCGACGGCTTGACTGGCCACAGGTGAGCCAGTGGCAGCCGCAGCAGGGCGTGTTGTGGCTGCACCTGGATTTTTCGCAGAGTGACGCCCGTCACTGGTTGCTGAACGACAGCGGGTTGCCGCCACTGGTTGCTGCCGCGCTGGTGGCGGAAGACAGCCGGCCCCGTTGTACCCCGATGGGAGATGGACTGCTGATGGCGTTGCGCGGCATCAACCCGAGCCCCCATTCGGATCCGGAAGATATGGTGTCGCTGCGCTTTTACCTCACTGAACATCGTCTGATCACCACCCGGCGGCGGCCACTGGAGGCCACCGCGCAAACCATCAGGAATCTGGAGCAGGGGATGGGGCCGAAAGGCAGCATGGCTTGCGTGGTGGCGTTGGCCCAAGCGCTGGTTCAGCCGATTGAGGCGGTGGTGGAAGCCTTTGAGGACGAGATTGATGCGTTGGAAGCCTCTCTGGTCAACAAGGGAGAAGAGGTGGATCGCAATGCACTGACCAATGTGCGGCAACAGGTGATCGCCCTGCGCCGCTACCTCTCGCCACAGCGGGAAGCGTTGGGCCGGCTGGCGTCAGAGCGCCAGCCCTGGATCCCGGCCCGCAATCAGCTGTGGTTGAGGGAGGTGCTGGATCACCTGTCGCGCCATATTGAGGGCATTGACGAAGTCCGGGAGCGGGCCGCACTGGTGCAGGAGGAGTTGCTGGGACGGGCGTCTGAGCAGTTGAACGGACGGATGTATGTGCTCTCCATCATCACCGCCATCTTTCTGCCGCTGGGGTTCTTCACCGGCCTGTTGGGCATCAATGTCGGCGGGATCCCCGGGGCCTCTGAACACCATGCCTTTTGGGTCGTTGTTGGGGGAATGCTGGCGGTTGTGGGGTTTCAGTTGGTGTTATTAAGGTGGAAGCGCTGGCTGTGACCTACAATCATTTCATCTAACCTAATCACGTCAATGGTTTAGCCTCAGAAAAGGAACCCGATATGACGCCTTCCACGCCGGTGCCCATCGCGATAGAGGGGTTTGTCAGCTTTACCATCGCCATCCTGCTGCTGTTTATTGGTAAGGAGATCACCCACCGCTCCGAACTGTTGCGACGCTACTCCATCCCGGAGCCGGTGATCGGCGGCTTTCTGTGTGCTGCGACGGTTGGCGTGCTCTATTACGGCTTTGACCGGATGGTCAGCTTCAACCTGGAAGCGCGGGATGTGCTGCTGCTCTACTTCTTTGCGGGCATCGGTCTGAGGGCGGAGATAGCGACCCTGATTAAGGGCGGCCGCCCGCTGTTTACCCTGCTATTTCTGGCCTCCACCTTTATTGTGCTGCAAAACCTGTTGGGGATGGGGGTGGCCGGACTCTATGGCATGGACCCCAAAGCCGGGCTGTTGTCCGGCTCCATCAGCCTGACCGGAGGCGTCGGCACCACCCTCGCCTGGGCGCCCACCTTCGTGGAGGAGCTGGGCATTGCCAACGCCATGGAGCTGGGGGTGGCCTCCAACACCGTTGGCCTGATTGCCGCTTGTGTGATTGGCGGCCCCATTGCCCGTTACCTGATTCAGCGCCACAGCGTTCAGCCATCCGGCGACACCGATCTGGATGTTGGGGTGCAATTTGACGAGGGTGAGCGCACTCGCCTGAGCTATTACGGCGTGCTGTGGGCCTGGCTTTGGCTGAACGTCTGCCTGATTCTGGGCTACAGCCTGAACGAGTCCCTTGAGGAGGCCGGCGTGCGCCTGCCGATGTTCGTCAGCTGCCTGATTGCTGGCATTGTGGTGGGCAATCTGGGACGCTGGTTGGCCCGCAATCGCAAAAAACGCTGGGCTGCCGAAGGCGAGCAGGGGTTGGCGATGATCTCTGACATCTGCCTGGGGATGTTCCTGACCATGGCACTGATGGGGCTGCAGTTATGGGAGCTGGAAGGGCTGCTGGGCTACCTGACGGTGGCGATGGGATTGCAGATCAGCCTCTCTGTCCTGTTCACCGTGCTGCTGGTGTACCGGCTGATGGGGAAAAACTATGACTCGGTGGTGGTCAGTGCCGGTTTTGGCGGCATCACCCTGGGCTCAACTGCCACCGCCATCGTTAATATGACGGCGGTGACGCAGCAGTATGGGGCCAGTCACCAGGCGTTCATCATTGTGCCGTTGGTGTGTGGCTTCTTTATCGACATCGTCAACGCGCTGGTGATCGGCTTCTTTGTCGGCCTTTAGCTGGCCGGTTCAAAGATCACATACACCTTCTGGCAGGTTTCCACCACCTCCCATTCCCCTTCAAAGCCGGCGGGCACCACAAACTGGTCGCCGGCTTTGAGCACCTGCTCATTGCCGGCGCTATCGCGGACAATGGAGCACCCCTCCAGGATCTGACAGAACTCGTGCTCGGTGTAGCTGACTTTCCAGCAGCCCGGCTCGGAGCGCCAGACACCGGCATGAAACTGGTTGCTCGGGTCGGAGTAGTGGTTCCACAACTCGTTGGTGGGGGCGCCCTTTACCCGCCTCTCCTCGGCCGGTTGATAGCGTTCGTAGTCGCCCTGGTGACGATCAAAAAAGACCCAATCCCTGAGTGTGCTCATGCGGCTTCCCTTCTCTGGTTAGAATAATAAACGAGCGGTTAATATATCGTTTGTTAGGGAGGGGGTCTACCGGGGGGGATACGGAATGCGGTGCACGGGCTCGTTGCTGAACCTTTGTTTAAAGGCCGTCTTAATTTAATGCTACCGAATTAAGACGGCTTTTTATTCATTAAAACGATCAATGCGATTATCACCATCAGTGAAGTAATTAAGTTTGTCGTTTCGTTTTCGATGAACGATGAAACTAAGAAGTAGGTCGCGACACCAAAGATATACGGTTTCATAATTTTTAATAAAGTGATTGGATGAGGTTGTGGCAATATCGCTTTCGCATCCGATTTTTACTTTCCTTTCCCAGTATCTTACCGCTTCTCTAAATGGGTAATCTGCCAGCTGTGCTGGCCGCACAGGCTGCAGCGAATTCTGTTGTGCCAACATGGAGCTGTTGGGCTCCATGGTCTGACAGTGGCCTGATTTTAGTGCTCAGTGTTATTCAGGGCCAAGAAGTAGACTCTGAGTTTAAGTTAGCAATAAGGAGCGCCGATTCAAGCTGGCCAAGTAATGAATTACAACGGGATTACATTTGTTGTCGTTATATTGAATATAGGGGTTTTCTATTCGGCTCTGAAAGTCGATAGGGATAAGAAAAGGGGTTGTTCATGAGATGGGTGGCGCCAGCTCTGCGGTCCCGGCCGGCTTTTCATCAGGCTGGGCAAACCGGATACCCATTGCGCGTTCAGACGAACTGCGGCAAGCTGTCCGCCCCCGGCGCAGCCGGGTCCATGCAGTATGGGGCAGGGGCCCCTGGAGAGCTTTACTCGTGTGTCGTTTTATCCTTTATCGGGGTGCTGAAACCCTGATGTACCCGCTGCTGTATGACGCGGAAAATGGTCTGGTGGCTCAGAGCAAGAACGCCCAGAAACGGAAGAAGCCGCTGAATGCGGACGGTTTTGGTCTGGGCTGGTATACCGGCCATGGTGATCCGGAGCCGGCGACGTTTGTGAACGTGGACCCCGCCTGGAGCAACCGTAATCTGGCGATGATTGCCAGCAAGGTGCCTACCCGTCACTTCTTTGCGCATGTCCGTGATGCCTCAGTGGGGATGCCGGTGAGCCAGGCCAACTGCCACCCCTTCAGCTTTGGTCGTTACCTGTTTATGCACAACGGCCGGCTGGATCGGTTCGACAGCTTTAAGCGGGCGTTGCAAAAGGAGCTCTCCGACGAGGCCTTTGGCCTGATTGAGGGCAATACCGATTCTGAGCACGCCTTTGCGCTGTTTATGGACACCATCGGCTTTAAGTCACAGTGCAGCGCAGCAGAACTGGAGCAGGGGCTGCTGCACACCATCGAGAAGATCATGTGGCTGCGTCAGCGTCACGGTGCTGACACCAACGCCTTTATCAACTTTGCGGTTTCCGATGGTGAGCAGATGCTGGCGACCCGCTTTAACAGCGACCACTCGGTTCAGCCTGCGTCACTGTTTATGGCGGGCGGCGTAAAGCTGGTGACAGAAGGTGGGTTTAAGCTGCAGCGGGTCCGCGCTGGCGAGACCGCCGCCACGCTGATCTGCTCAGAGCCTCTGACCGCACAAAAATCCCTGTGGCAGAAGGTGGAGCGCAATCACCTGGTGCGGGCGCTGGCGGATGGCTCGGTAGAGCAGGTGGCTCTGGATCTGCCGCAACAAGCGGACCTGCGCCGCTACTGGTGACCCCTCGCCCGGCTCATAAAGCGCCAGTGTCTCGTTCCCGACTACGACCTAACGGGGATTGAGGCGCTGGCGCTTTTGCTTTAGGTTCGGTCAAGGTTCACGGATGGCCGCAAAGGACAGGGAGCTTATGTATCAACCGGAACGCATACTGATCGCGGACGACCACCCCCTATTTCGCCAGGCGTTGGGGGAGTTGCTGCGTCGTCACTATCCGGACTGTGTCCTTATTGAAGCAGAAGGCGTCGAGGCGCTGGAGCGGGTGCTGGCTGAACAGGCGGAGCCGGACCTGCTGCTGCTCGATCTGCATATTCCGGGCGCACAGGGATTTCATACTTTGCTGCAGATCCGGCAGAACCACCCGGCGATGCCGGTATTGGTGATCTCAGGGCAGGAGGACGATGGCACGGTCGCGCGGGCCCGCCAATACGGCGCCGCCGGGTTTGTGCCCAAATCGCTGCCGGTAACCGCCATGCTCGAAGCGGTGTCGATGGTCTCGGCCGGGGAGCCGTGGTGGCCCACCGCCGCCGAACCCAGCGCCGATGATCAGATGGCGGCGCGCATTGCCAGCCTGTCCCCGCGCCAGCACAAGATCCTGATGCTGTTCGGTGAAGGGCTGCTGAACAAGCAGATTGCTCAGAAACTGGGGCTGTCGGAGGCCACGGTGAAAGCCCACGCCAGCGCCATTTTCCTGAAGTTGGGGGTGCGAACCCGCACCCAGGCGGTGATCGCCCTGCAATCCCTTCAGCCGGAGCGGCTGGAAGGCTCCGCCACGTAGTTCTGCTTCCATTCGCGCATCAGCAGCGCGCTCATCATCGCCCGCAAGCCGGCGGGCTTAATCAGTTTCCTCAGAAAACCAAAGCCCAGAGCCTTGGCCTCTGCCACCACCGCCTCATCCGTTGTGGCACTGATCAGCAGACCGGGCAGTGGTCGTCCGCACTGGCGCTGCAGCGCCTGCATCAGGCTCAGACCATCCTCACCCCGGTCCAGCTGGTAATCCACCAGCATGATGTCGATCTCCCGCACCCGAAACCACCGTTCTGCTCCCGCCTTATCGGAAGCGGTCATCACCTCACATTGCCAGCTGCCGAGTAATTCGCTCATGCCCGCCAGCACTTCGGGGTCGTTATCGACGCAGAGCACCCGGATCCCCTGCAGGGAGACCGGGTCCGCTTTTGGCCGCGTCAGCGCCGGCAGTGGCGGCACCGGTTTCAGCTTTAACGAGAACCGACAGCCGCGCCCGGCTTCGCTGTGCAGATGAAAGGGCAGCCCCAGCAAGTCCGCGAGGCCACGGGCGATATTCAGGCCCAGCCCCAGCCCCATCGGCCCGCTCTCATCCAGGCGGGTAAAGGCTTCAAACACCATCGCCTGCTGCGCTTTCGGGATACCGGGACCGTTGTCGATCACCTCCAGCGAAAGCGTGGCACCGCGACGGCAGCCCAGCAGCAACCGGGCGTTTGGCGCGTGGCGCAGAGCGTTGGACAGCAGGTTTTGCAGGATGCGGCGCAGCAGGGCCCGGTCGGTGTTGACCCAGACGTTGCAGGCCACGCTGCGGAACCGCACGCCGCTGGCCGGTGCGAGGGCGGCAAACTCCTGGGCCAGATCATCGAGCAGGGTTTGCAGGGCAAACGGCTCAGGCTTGGGCACGATGGTGCCGCTTTCCAGTCGGGCCATGGCATTGAGGTCCAGCAGCAGCTCGTTGGCCACCTGCAATGAGCGGTCGATCCGTTCCACCTGCGTGCGCTGCTGGGGTTTCAGCTCCCGGTCTTCCAGCAGGGTGGAGGAAAACAGGCGAGCGGCGGACAGCGGCTGCAACAGGTCGTGGCTGCAGGCCTTCAGGTACTGGCTTTTCTGGTGGTGGGCGGCTTCAGCCTGGTCATGAGCGGCGGCCAGTTTGGCGTTGGAGCGGGCCAATTGCGCATTGGCCTTGGCCAGCTTATCGCTGCGCTCGGACACCAGTTGCTCCAGATCCAGGTTCTTTTCAGTCAGCAGCGCTTCCGCTTCGCGATAGACCGTGATGTCGGTAAACAGCATCACAAAGCCTCCGCCGGGCATCGGGTTGCCCTCAATGCGGATAATGGTGCCATCGGGCATTTGACGCTCAGAACTGTGGCGGCTGCCTTGTCGGAGGAACGCCAGACGCCGTGTTACCTGATGTTGAATTTCGGCCTCGTCATCGAGGGATTGGGCCAGGTTATGGGCGATCAGGTCCGCCACCGGGCAGCCGGGGTAGATCATCGCCTCCGGATACTGGAACAGCTTCAGGTAGCGCTCATTCCACGCCACCAGGCGCAGATTGTGGTCGGTCACCGAGATCCCTTCTGACGCATTCTCGATGGCCCGCTGCAACACCTCCTGGCTCTGTGCTGTGCGCTGGCTGGAGGCTTCCTCCACCAACTGGGCCACTTCATCCAGCGCGATATCCCGCCCCTGCAGGGCGCAGGAAAGCACCAGTCGTGCCGATGCCGATCCCATTACCGTGGCCAGCAGCTTTTCGGTGAACAGCAGCAGGGTTTTGCCCTCGTTGTCGCTTTCGCTCAGGCCGGCGAAAGCCCGCTGCGCTTTATCTTCACCAACAAAGCGGGCCGCCAACAGTTGCAGTTCGTTGGGATCGACCCGGCGTGACAACCCCGCCATGCCTTGTCCCGGCTCGGGCCGTTCAAAAAAGTGGGCCATCTGGATCTGCTCCCGCACCGACTGACGGGAGGTGACCGACATCCCCCACATCAGCAGGGCATTGAGCAACAGGCCGAGCAGGGTGGCGACCGTCGTCGGGGTGTAATCGCTGCCGGAAAAGGGATGAGGATAGAGGCCCAGCTGGGGCAGCAGGTTAAGCAGCAGCCACAGAGTAAAGCCGGCGCTGATCCCTGCCAGTACGCCGGTCAGGGTGATCCGGCGCCACAGGAAAGCGGCCAGTAATGGCGGGCCAATCTGGGCGATCGCGCCGAAAGCCACTTCGCCCAATGATGCCAGTGTGTGTGGCGGCGCCACCAAAAACATGCCGTAGGCCAGCGCGATGACGGCCACCACCAGCGCTTTGCGGACGGCCAGCAAGCGGGTCCGGAAACGCTGAAAATGGGTGTTTTCCAGCTGGCTGTGGCGGAACAGAGCGGGAAAGAACACCTCGTTGCTGAGCATGATGGAGAGGGCCATGGTGGAGATGATCACCATGGCACTGGCGGCGGAGATGGCACCCAGGAAACTCAGCAGGCTGAGCCAGTCATGGCCGTGGGAGGCGGGCAGAAACAGCACATAGGCATCGGTGGCCACCGAGTCGCCATACAGCAGTTTGCCCGCCAGCCCCAGCGGCGCCGCAAACAGGGCAAAGACGGCGACATAGGCGGGAAACAGCCAGCGGCTCAGTTGCGCCTGCTGGGGAGATTTAAGCTCCACCATGGTGACCTGAAACTGCCGGGGCAGGCAGAGAAACGCGAACACCACCACCACGGTGAGGCCGGCCATTGAGATCAGGGCGTTGGGTTCCGGCCTGAGCAAGCTGGGGTCCGCCGCCTGGGTTTGTTCAATGATTTGGCCCGGGCCGTCGAACGCGACAAAGCAGACAAACAGCCCCACCACAAGAAACGCCACCAGCTTCAGCAGGGATTCAAAAGCGATCGCCACCATCACGCCGGGATGCCGTTCAGTGACGTCAATGGTGCGCACCCCAAACACAATGGTAAAGCCTGCCAGCACCAGGCTCACCAGCAAACCCAACTGCCAGGCACTGAGCATCGGGTCCTGACGCAGGATCAGGTAAGAGTTCACGATCGCCTTAAGTTGCAGAGCGATGTAGGGCAGAGTGCCGATCAGCGCCACCAGGGTAACCAACAGGGCCAGCCGCTGGGATTTGCCAAAACGGGCTGCCAGCAGGTCGGCGATGGAGGTGATATTAAGCCGCAGACTGACCCGGATAATGCGTTGGATAAAGGGCCAGGCCAGCAGGAACAGGAGAATGGGGGCGAGGTAAACCGGCAGATAGGAAAAGTCGCCCACCGCCGCTTGCCCTGCGGTGCCGAGAAAGCCCCAGGAGGTGCAATACACCCCCAGAGAAAGCGCGTAAATCAGTCGTTGAGCCCCTTCCGCCAGACGGTGGCGGAATCGGTCTCCCAGATAGGCGATCAAAAAGAGCAGGCCAATGTAGCCCAGGCTCACCGCCACCAGCAGCCAGTTTGCAAACATAGCATCCCTGTTGTTGTTGCTCTGGGCGGTACGGCTGCCCCCGGGAGCAACAGTGTACCGAACCGCTCCGGGCTGTGGGCAGCGGTTTGCACCCTATACCTTGGTCGTAGTCCGTTTGGATTAATCCCCCTGAACTAGGCCCTCCGACCTAGATCCCATGGCCAATTGTTCCCGCGTTGTGATTCACCGATGTTGGCCCGGAGCACAACTGAGGGACAGACCATGTTCACTTTCCACAATAAGGCCCTGATGGCCGCAGGCATGACCCTGGCGATGGCAGCACCCAGTCAGGCTGGTTTTGAGATCGACATTACGGATAACGACAAACTGATCTTCGGTGGTTACATCAAGATGGACGCCCGCTACGTGGACGGGGATGTGGCCTACCGGGACTTCTGGATTGGCACCGGCACGCCCATGGCGGAGGACGCCAGTCAGTTTCGTCTGTTTGCCAATGAAACCCGCTTCAACACCAAGTACATCCACGGTGACGTGACCGGTTTTATTGAGCTCGATTTTCTGGGCGGTGGCGGCAATGAGGTGATCTCCAACTCCTTCCACCCCCGTATTCGCCACGCCTTTATCAGCTACAAGGGCGTCACCGCGGGCCAGACCTGGTCCACCCTGATGAACACCAGCGCCATCCCGGAAACCGCCGACTTTGCTGGTGCCACTGTCGGCCTGGCGTTTGTGCGTCAGGGCCAGTTCCGCTACAGCACCGGTGGCTTTCAGGTGTCCATCGAAAACCCGGAATCCTGGGGCGGCGATACCAGCAACGACAGCCTGCCGGACGTGATTGCCAAGTACACCCTGAAAGGGGACTGGGGCAACGTCTCTCTGGCGGGCATCGGCCGTGAGCTGAACACCCAGGGCGGCAACAGTGAAACCGCCTTTGGTGGCTCGCTGGCCGCGCGCATCAACACCTTCGGGAAAAGTGACCTGCGTCTGCAACTGCATGTCGGCGAACTGGGCCGCTACATCAGCGTGGGCGGTGCTCAGGATCTGGTGGGCGAAGAGGTGGAGAGCGTGACCGCGTATCTCGCCGCTTACCGTCACTTCTGGACCGACACCCTGCGCAGCACCTTCCTCTACGGCCGGGTGGAAACCGATGTGGCCGATACCGACAACGACCAGTGGAGCGTCAACCTGTTCCAGGACCTCAACAAGTATCTCTCCGTCGGTTTTGAGGTGGGGAACTTCGCGATGAATGAGCAGAACGCCGACTCCTACTACGGCCAGTTCTCCATGCGCTACGCGCTGTAAATCGTGGCGGTGCCTGGCACCGCCTGAATGCACTCCGGCCGCAGTGGCGGCCGGTGGTTCCAAGGAGCGGATAATGACCGATTCCATCCTCAAGGTTGAGCACGTTTCCCTGGCCTTTGGCGGGGTAAAGGCGCTCACCGACGTCAGTTTCGAGGTGCCACGAGGCGCGGTGTTTTCCATTATCGGCCCTAACGGGGCGGGCAAAACCTCGATGCTCAACTGCATCTCCGGCCGCTACCGCCCCCAGGCGGGGGCCATTCACTTTGATGGCCGGGACGTCACCCGCCTTCGTCCCAACGACCGGGCAGATCTGGGCATGGGGCGCACCTTCCAGAACCTGGCCCTGTTCGGCCATATGTCGGTGCTGGACAACATCATGGTGGGGCGTCACCACCTGATGAAAAACAACTGGCTGACCGGCCCGCTGTACTGGTTTTCACCGGCACAGAAAGAGGAGTTGGCTCACCGCCGTGAAGTGGAAGAGATCATCGACTTTCTGGAGATCAGCCATGTCCGCAAAGCCGTGGCTGGCACCCTCTCCTACGGCCTGCGTAAACGGGTGGAGCTGGCCCGGGCCATGGCCCTGAAACCCAAAATGATTCTGCTGGATGAGCCGATGGCGGGGATGAACCTTGAGGAGAAGGAGGACATGGCCCGCTACATCCTCGACCTCAACGAAGAGTTTGGCATCACCGTGGTGATGATTGAGCACGACATGGGAGTGGTGATGGACATCTCTCACGAAGTGATGGTGCTCGACTTCGGCAAAAAGCTGATCAGCGGTGATCCGGAAGCGGTGATGGCGGATGAGCATGTGAAGCGGGCCTACCTGGGCCTGGAAGATGAACAACTGCAGGAGGCGGGTTGATGAGCGTGCAGCATGATGTGGCTCAGGTGCCGTTTGATACCGGCGCTCTGGATACCTTTCCCAAACTGCTTCGGCACAATGCCCGGCACTGGCCATCGGAGGTGGCCATGCGGGAGAAGGAGTTCGGGATCTGGAACGAGTTCACCTGGGCGGATTACCGCGACCGGGTGAAATGGATGTCGCTGGGCCTGCGCAGCCTCGGCATCGGTGTGGACGACACCATTGCCCTGCTCGGGGATAACCGGCCGGAGTGGGTCTGGGGTGAACTGGCGGCCCACACTCTGGGCGGGTTTTCCATCGGCATCTACCAGGACTCCCTGCATGAGGAGGTGGCTTACCTGATCAACCAAAGCGGCACCAAAGTGGTGATTGCCGAGGATGAGGAGCAGTGCGACAAGCTGCTGGAGCTGGAAGACACCATCCCTGACGTTCAGTACATCGTCTATTGCGACCCACGGGGCATGCGCAAGTACGACGATAAACGACTGGTGGACGTGGAAGACCTGTACCGACTGGGGCGGGAGCTGGAAGACCGCGAACCCCAGGCGTTCGACCATCTGGTGGACGCCACTGATCCGGATAAAGTGGCGATCTACTGCACCACCTCAGGCACCACCTCCAAACCGAAAATTGCCCTGTTGCAGGGGCGCCAGTTCCTGTCTCACTGCAGCGCCTACCTGCGTGCTGACCCGCGCCAGCCCGGTGACAACTACGTGTCCGTTCTGCCGCTGCCCTGGATCATGGAGCAGGTGTACGCCGTGGGGCAGGCGCTGATCGCCCGCCTGGTGATCAACTTTGTTGAAGAGCAGGAAACCATGATGGCCGACCTGCGCGAGATCGGCCCCAGCTTTGTGTTGCTGGCGCCCAGGGTCTGGGAGCAGATCCTGGCCGATGTGCAGGCACGGATGATGGACTCCACGCCGCTGAAGCAGGCGATTTACCAGTTCGCCATGAAGCGGGCGGAAACCGCGCTGGCGCAGGGGCGTCGTTCAACGCTGGCGGATTGGCTGCTGATGAAGGCGCTGCGGGACCGCCTCGGATTCTCCTTCCTGAAATCCGCCGCCACCGGTGGTGCGGCGATGGGGCCGGACACCTTCCGTTTCTTCCAGTGCATCGGGGTGCCGTTGCGCCAGCTCTACGGCCAGACCGAAATGGGCGGCGCCTATGTGATCCACCCGGCCGAGGATGTGGATTACGACAGCGTCGGCCTGCCGTTCGACAACGCCGAAGTGAAAGTGATCAACGCCGACAGCGAAGGGCTCGGCGAGGTGGTGGCCCGCACCGAAGGGATGTTCTGCGGTTACCTGGGCAATCGCGAAGCCTATGAAGAGGATGTGCAGGATGGCTGGATGCACACCGGTGATGCCGGGTATTTCAAGCCTTCCGGCCACCTGGTGGTGATCGACCGGATCAAGGATCTGGCCCATACCAGCACCGGGGTGCAGTTCTCCCCCCAGTACATCGAGAACAAACTCAAGTTCTCCAGCTTTATCGGCGAGGCGGTGATCCTCGGCGGTGATCGTCCCTACCTTACCGCCATTCTCTGCATCCGCTACGCCATCGTGGCCAAGTGGGCGGAGCGTCAGGGGCTGGCCTTCACCAACTACACCAGTCTGGCCAGTCTGCCGGAGGTGTACAGCAAGCTTGCAGAGGAGGTGGAGCAGGTCAACGCCTCCCTGCCTGAGGCTCAGCGCATCGCCAAGTTCGTGCTGCTCTACAAAGAGCTGGATGCGGACGACGGTGAGCTGACCCGAACCCGAAAAGTGCGACGCAGCGTTATCGCGGACAAGTACGGCGACATCATTGAGGCGATTTACGCTGATGCCCCGTCGGTGGACATCGATACCGTGATCCGCTTCCAGGATGGCAGTCAGTCCCGGGTGCAGACCCAATTGCCGGTACGGACGCTGGTGCCCGAGAGCGGGCAGACACAGGACAACGCGCTAAGGAGAGCGTCATGAATTTTGAACTGCTGCTGCAACTGTTGGTGAACGGCCTGATTGTCGGGCTGCTCTACGGCGTGGTGGGGATGTGCTTTGTACTGGTGTACAAGTCCACCCAGATCGTCAACTTTGCCCAGGGCGAATTCCTGCTGGTGGGGGCCTGGGTGTGCTGGGCGTTGCTGGTCTACCTGGAGCTGCCGTTTTTGGTGGGCTTTCTGATCAGCCTCGCGTTTATGGCGCTGTTCGGGGTGGCGCTGCAGATGATCGTTCTGCGGCCGATGATTGGCGAACCCATCATCTCAGTGATCATGGTGACCATCGGCCTCTCCATCTTTTTCCAGTCTCTGGTGAAGTGGATATTCGGTGTGGCACCGGCCAACTACCCCGCCATCTTCGAGACCCACAGCGTCTCCCTGTTTGGCCTCAATATCGAGCTGGCTTACCTGCTCAGCACCGTGATTGCCCTGTTCATCATGGTGGGCTTCTACCTGTTCTTTAAACACTCCAAGCACGGCCTGGCGATGCGGGCTACCGCCTTTAACCAACAGGTGGCGCAGAGTCTGGGGATCTCGGTCAAGCAGGTGTTTGCCATGAGCTGGGGCATCGCGGCTACCGTGTCCGCCACAGCGGGCGTGGTGATTGGCATGGTCAATGGCGTCTCCGACGCGCTCTCGGTGATGGGCATTAAGGTGTTCCCGGCGGTGATTCTCGGTGGGCTCGACTCCATTGTTGGTGCCATTGTCGGCGGCATTGTGATTGGCGTACTGGAGAACCTGGCGGAGTTTGTGGATAGCCAGTATCTGCAGGTAGGCAACATGTATGACATCGCCCCCTTCTACGTCCTGCTGGTGATTCTTTGGTTCAAGCCCTACGGGCTGTTTGGCACCAAAGACATCGAACGGATCTGACCCGTACCGCATCAATCAACAAGGAGAGTGTTATGTCGAGCCTGGCGATGCGACCGTGCGGGGATTTCCGCACCAGTTACAAACAGGACAATACCATCTTTGAAACCCGCACCATCCGCTGGGTGGCCTGCGCCTTTATCGCGCTGGCCTGTCTGGCACCCTGGGTGCTGGATGCCTATTACCTGACCCTGTTTATCCAGATCAGCTATCTGGGGATTGCGGCGCTGGGGCTGAACATTCTGGTGGGCTTTACCGGCCAGATCTCCCTGGGCCACGGCGCGTTCTTCGGATTTGGAGCCTTTGCCTCGGCCTGGATGAACACCCGCTTCGGCATCCCGGTGGTGTTCTGCATTCCACTGGCGGGCTTCCTTACCATGGGCGTAGGCATGCTGTTTGGCATGCCGGCCGCCCGGATTAAGGGGCTCTATCTGGCGATCGCCACTCTGGCGGCTCAGTTCATCATCGAGGACTTCTTTGCCCGGGCTGACTGGTTTTCCGGTGGCAGTGCCGGGTCAATGGCGGAGCCGGTAAACCTGTTTGGCTTTGCCTTCGATACGGATGAGTCCTTCTACTTTATCGCCCTGTTCGCGCTGGTGTTTATGTACATCTGGGGCAGCAACCTGATGCGCAGTCGCGATGGCCGCGCCTTTGTCGCGGTGCGGGACCATTACCTCTCCGCCGAGATCATGGGCGTGAAGCTCAACAAATACCGCCTGCTGTCGTTTGGGATCTCCTCCTTCTACGCCGGCATCGGCGGTGCACTGTACGCCCATTATCTGGGTTACGTCTCCGCTGAGGGCTTCACCATCCTGATGTCCGTGCAGTTCCTGGCGATGGTGATCATCGGTGGTCTGGGCTCGGTTAAAGGCACCCTGATGGGCTGCGTCTTTATGGTGCTGTTGCCGGAAGTGCTGACCGGAGGCGTAGGCCTGATGAAGCAAACCGAGTGGGGCAACATTCCGATGGTGGTGGATGGCCTGGCCTACCTGAAAGAGATGGCCATTGGGCTGGTGATCATTCTGTTCCTGATTTTCGAACCCCAGGGACTGGCTCACCGCTGGCAGCAGATCAAGAACTACTGGAAGTGCTACCCCTTCGCCTACTGAGGCGAAACCGCAATCGGAGCGCCAGCGGCGCTCCGGCCTGAAAACGGGGCGCAATGCCCCATAAACGAAAGGGAAAAACCGATGCAAAAAGGATGGATGATTGCGGCCGCAGCTCTGTTGAGCCTGCCGGCCCAGGCCGAAGATGCGGTATTCGTTGGCCACCTGGCGGACATGTCCGGCCCCACGGCCTTTGTCGGCAAGCAGTATGCCGACGGCGTCCGTGATGCGATGGCGTACATCAACGCCAATGGCGGCATCAGCGGCACCCGGCTGGAGTTTGAAACCATCGATTACGCCTACAAAGTGCCTCAGGCGATCGCGTCCTACAAAAAGTGGGTATCCCGCAAGGACATGGTGGCGATGCAGGGGTGGGGCACGGCCGACACCGAAGCCTTGATCTCGTTTGCCGCCAAGGACCGGGTACCGGTGTTCTCTGCCTCTTACTCGGCCCACCTGACCGACCCGAAAGGGCTGAACCCCAAGACCCAGAAGCCGGCACCATACAACTTCTTCTACGGCGCTTCCTACTCCGACACCTGCCGGGGTCTGGTGCAGTGGGCGGCTGAGGACTGGAAAGCCAAAGGGGGGCAGGGCAAGCCGAAGTTTACCCATATCGGCGCCAACCATCCCTATCCCAACGCCCCCAAAGCGGCCTGTGCGGAGTACGCGCAGGAACTGGGTTTTGAGGTGATGCCCCCGGTGGTGATCTCCATGAAGCCGGGCGATTTTAAAGCCCAGTGCCTGAGCCTTAAGAGTTCCGGCACCCACTACGGTTACATCGGCAACCTGGGCAGTTCGGTGCTGTCGCTGGTGAAGTCCTGCAACACCGTGGGCACCGACGTTCAGTTTATGGCGAACATCTGGGGCGGCGACCGCACCGTGTTTGAAGCGGCCGGGGATGGCATCAAGGATTACATCTTCCCCACCATGACTCCGTTCTGGGAGGACACGGCACCGGGCATGACACTGGTTAAAGCGGTCTCCCGCATGTCCGACCCCAGCGGTGAGCAGTTCCGTCCCCATCATTACATCCGTGGTGTCTGCTCGGTGTACTACATGAAAGAGGCGATGGAGTGGGCCAAGGCCAACGGCGGCATTACCGGTGACAACATCAAGGCCGGCATGTATGCCCGCCAGAACTGGGTGCCTCAGGGTCTGGAAGGGGTCTGTCTGGCCGCCACCTGGAGTGAGGATGACCACCGCGGCGTCAGCCAGGTGAACATCTATAAGGGCAACTACAACGGCGGTGACATCCGGATTGAGCCAGTCAGCCAGATGACTCTGGAACGCCGCAGCGACTGGCTTGGCTTCTGAGTTCAGTCAAGCGTCGTACAGCAACAGCAAACGGGGCCCCGAGGTTCGGGCCCCCAATCCGGCACAGGGAGAGCCAATGACACATTCCGCAGCAGTGGCCCAGGAGACCCAAGCGCTTCTGGCCATCAACAACATCGAAGTGGTGTATGACGAAGTGATACAGGTGTTGCGTGGGGTCAGCATTGACGTGCCCAAAGGGCAGATTGTCACGCTGCTGGGCCCTAATGGCGCCGGCAAGTCCACCACGCTAAAAGCGATTTCGGGCCTGCTGAAAAGCGAAGATGGCGAAGTGACCCGGGGTGACATCCATTTTCTGGATAAGCGCATCGACAATGCCTCGCCCGAGCGCATCGTTCGCGCTGGCCTGTTTCAGGTGATGGAGGGACGTCGCATTGTTGAAGACATGACGGTGATTGAGAACCTCAAACTGGGGGCTTATACCCGTCGGGACAAAGAGGTGGCCGCCGACATCGAAATGGTGCTGAACTACTTTCCCCGCCTGCGGGAGCGCACCGGGCTAGCGGGTTACCTGTCCGGTGGTGAGCAGCAGATGCTGGCGATTGGCCGGGCGCTGATGGCCCGTCCCCAGATGATTCTGCTGGATGAGCCTTCCATGGGGCTGTCACCGCTGCTGGTAAAAGAGGTGTTTGGCATCATTGAACTGATCAACCGGGAGCAGGGGATCACCATGCTGCTGGTGGAGCAAAACGCCAACTACGCCCTGAAAGTGGCGGATTATGGCTACATCATGGAGTCCGGCAAAATCGTGCTGGACGGCACTCGTGAACAGCTGCTGGAAAACGAGGACGTAAAGGAGTTTTATCTCGGCGGCGGCAACGAAGAGCGTAAGAGCTTTAAGAACCTGAAGTCCTACAAGCGCCGCAAGCGCTGGTTGTAAGGGGGAGCGATGGAAGGTTATCACGACCCCAGAGAACATCAGGATCCCCAACTGAGGGAACAGAACCTGCTGGCCAGCCTTCAGGAGGTGGTGGATTACGCCCGTCGCCAGTGCAGCCACTACAGCCAGACGCTGGTGGCGGTGGAGAGCGGCTCGCTGACCTCCCGCGCTGCGCTGTCTGAGTTGCCACTGTTGCGCAAATCGGACCTGATTCAGCTGCAGCAGGCGCATCCTCCGTTGGGTGGTGTGGCCGCGATGACGGCCTGCGTCGACCGTCTGTTTCTGTCACCCGGACCCATTGCGGAGCCGGAGCGTTGCGAGCCGGACTGGTGGCGAATGGGCCGGGCGTTCCGGGCGGCCGGTTTTACCCCCGGCATGCGGGTGCAGAACTGCCTCTCTTATCACCTCTCGCCCGGAGGCTTTATCCTCGATTCCGGCGCGCGGGCCTGTGGCTGCTCAGTGATTCCCGCCGGGCCGGGTCAGACGGAACAGCAGCTGGCGGTGAATGCTCATCTGAAGCCGGAAGGCTACTGCGGCACCCCATCGTTTCTGGCCATTTTGCTGGATAAAGCGGAGGCGATGGGGCAGCGGCTGTCGTTCGACGTGGCGTTGGTGACAGGGGAAGCCCTGCCGGCCAGCCTGCGTGCCCGCTTTGAAGCGGCGGGGATCCAGGTGCGCCAGGCCTACGCCACGGCGGATGTGGGGCTGATCGCGTATGAAAGTCAGCCGGATACCGGGCTGATCGTGGATGAGGATCTGCTGCTGGAAGTGGTCCGCCCCGGTACGGGCACACCGGTTCCGGAGGGCGAAGTGGGGGAGGTGGTCGTGACCAGCTTTAACCCGGACTACCCGTTGATCCGCTTTGCCACCGGTGACCTCTCCTCGGTGTTAACGGCTCCCAGCCCCTGTGGTCGCACCAACCTACGGATCCGGGGCTGGCAGGGGCGGGCGGACCAATCCACCAAGGTAAAAGGCTTGTTCGTTCACCCGGGCCAGCTGGAGCAGTTATGTAACCGCATTGACGGCCTCAGCCGGGTGCGGGCGGTGGTGCGTCAACTGGCTGGGCAGGACAGCCTTGAACTGCTGTGTGAGCCCGAAGCCATGCCGACGGCTTCCGCCGGCGAAGTGGAAGCCCAGGCTCGCGCCCTGCTTCGGCTGGGCGTTGCTGCCCGCTGGGTGGAACCCGGTGCGCTGCCCCGCGATGGCGTGGTCATTGAGGACACCCGGCCCGTCCCCTGAATCTCTCCCGATGGGGTCCCTTCCCAACGGATTTGCCGGCACTTGTGCCGGCTTTTTTTGTCGGAACGCCGGGGCAAGCGAAATTTCTTGCTGCGCTGGCGCCACGTTTTCCGAGTCGTTCACAGTTCCATCAACGAGGCATTAATAACCGGTGCGGCACAGAAAACATTTGGCTATTTTGCCAAATGAGAAAATAAGGAGTGCCCCAATGAATCCTGCCCATTACGAAGCCCGCGCCCAGGTGCTGAAAGCCCTGGCTCACCCGACACGACTTTGGCTGGTTGAGCAGCTGGAGCAGCAGGAACGCTGTGTCTGCGAGCTGGTGGAAGGGGTCGACGCCGATATCTCCACCGTATCCAAACACCTCTCAGTGCTGAAGCAGGCTGGGATTGTCAGCCGGCGCCGCCAGGGCAAACAGATCTTCTATCGACTGCAGACGCCTTGTCTGCTGAAGATGCTGTCTTGTGTTGAAACGGTGCTGAGCAAAAACGCAGAGGCCTCTCTGGCCGTGATTGAAGAAGGCAAGTGATGATGAAAATCGAAGTTCTGGGTGCCGGATGCAAAAAATGCAGTGATCTGGCGGATGAGATTGCCTCCGTAGCGCAGCGTCTCGGGGTATCGGTGGAGATGGAAAAGGTGACGGACATGGCCCGGATCCTGGATTACCAGGTGATGTCGACCCCCGCGGTGGTGATTGATGGCATCGTGAAATCTTCCGGCTCTGTTCCTTCAGGCCAAACCATTGAGCAGTGGTTGAGCGAGGGTCGCTGATATGACGTTCCGGAGCATGGTGCTGGCCCTGGCCAGCGTTGCCGCAGTGTTCTGCGGGGTGCTGTTTGCCGGGACCTTTCAGGGCCAGCAAGACACCCCGATTGTCTATCGTCCACCGGCGCTGAAGCTGGCGGAAAACCAGCAGATGAACGTGTACTACTTCCACGGTGATGTGCGCTGCACCACCTGCAAACTGATTGAAAAGTACACCGTGGAGGGGGTGCAGCAGGGGTTCATTATTCCCATCGGGCAGGGCCGGTTGCAGCAGATGTCCATCAATGTGGACCGTCCCGAGAATGCCCACTTTATTGCGGATTTTGAGCTGATCACCCGCTCGGTGGTGGTGGAGCTGACCGAGGATGACATGCCCGTAGCCTGGCGCCGGCTTGACCGCGTCTGGGAGCTGGTGGCAGATGAGCAGGCGTTCGTGGACTACCTCTACGCCGAGATGGATCGGCTGAATCCCGGGCGGCGCTATGACTGAAGGGCTCCTGGCTTTGGGCAGCGCCCTGTGGCTGGGGGTGCTGACCTCCATTTCACCCTGTCCCCTGGCCGCTAACGTGGCGGCCGTGTCTTACCTGGGGCGGCAGGTCAGCCAGCCTTATCAGTCGGTGGCCCATGGCCTGGCTTACAGCGCAGGCCGGATGGCCAGCTACATTCTGCTGGCGGCGTTGCTGGTCGGGACCACTCTGTCAGCACCGAGCGTATCGGCCTTCCTGCAGTCGGACATGAATCGGGTGTTGGGGCCGGTACTGATTCTGGCCGGGCTATTGATGTTGCAGGTGATTCGGCTGCCGTTTCCATCCATGGGGGTGTCGCAGCGGGCGCAGAACTGGCTGGCGGGCAATGGCTACCTGGGCAGCTTTGGGCTGGGTGGATTGTTTGCGCTGTCGTTCTGTCCTACCTCGGCCGCGCTGTTCTTTGCCTCTCTGCTGCCGCTGTCGATGGCCCATCAGTCGATCGTGACGCTGCCCGCCATCTACGGTTTTGGTACCGCGGCTCCGGTGTTTGCGCTGGCACTGGTGATGGTGTTCTGCAGTGCCCGTATTGCCGAGCTCTTTGACCGGCTGACCACGGTGGAGCGCTGGATGCGGCGGGTTGCGGGCCTGCTCTTTATCGCCATTGGCCTCTACTACTGCGTGCAGTACCTTCTGCCCACTCTGAGGTGATCCATGTTTGAGCTATTTACCCAACTCGCAGATCGGGTGGTCTACGAGTGGCTTGGCCTGCCTGTGGGGCAGTCTTTCTCGACGGCACTGCACTTCTTTATCGAGGACACCACTAAGATCTTCTGCCTGCTGCTGGTGATGATCTACGCCATTGGCTGGCTCAGGGCCTCGCTGAATGTGGAACGGGTCCGGCGTTACCTGCAGGGCAAAAACCGCTGGTTTGGTTACCTGATGGGATCGGGCTTCGGGGCGATTACGCCGTTCTGCTCCTGCTCCAGCATCCCGTTGTTTCTGGGGTTCAGTAGCGCTGGCATCCCCATTGGTACCACCATGGCGTTTCTGTTGACCTCGCCCCTTATCAACGAAGTGGCGGTGTTGTTGCTGCTCAGCCTGTTGGGCTGGGAACTGACCCTGTGGTATCTGCTGATCGGGATGGCCATCGGCATCCTGGGCGGTGCGTTTCTGGACGCCATCAAAGCGGAGCGCTGGTTGCAGCCGCTGGCGCAAAAAGCCTATCAGATGGGCCAGAACGCAGAGCCTCAGTCCGGTGGTGGCCAATCCGGCAGCATCACTTTTGCTGAACGGCATCAGTTTGCCCGCAGTGAAGCGCTTACCATCTTCTCCCGGGTGTGGAAATGGGTGGTGATTGGTGTGGGCCTGGGCGCGGCGCTGCATGGCTTTGTGCCCGCCGGCTGGCTGGAAGCCAACCTGGGCCAGGGCCAATGGTGGAGCGTACCGGCGGCGGTGTTGGTGGGGATTCCGCTGTACGCCAATGCCACCGGGGTGATACCGGTGATGGAAGGGTTGCTGCTGCAAGGCGTGCCAGTTGGGACCACCATGGCGTTTTGCATGAGCACCGTGGCGGCCAGTTTTCCGGAGTTCGTGATGCTGAAACAGGTGATGCAGTGGCGCTTGCTGGCACTGTTGTTTGCCATGCTGCTGTTCAGCTTCACGCTGGTGGGCTGGCTGCTGAACGCGTTGTAGTACCGCGCAGAACCATAAAAAAGCCGGCGTTAACGCCGGCTTTTTCGGTGCTCAGGGCTGGTAGGTAAGAATCGGTGCCAGCCACTTCTCCGTTTCTTCCACGCTAAGACCGATGCGTTCCGCGTAATCTTCCGCCTGATCCCGGCCAATGTCCGTTACCCCAAAGTAGCGGGATTCCGGGTGGGCAAAATACCAGCCGGACACGGCGGCAGTGGGGTACATGGCGTAGTTTTCGGTGATCTTCAGGCCAATGTTTTGCTCTGGCTTCAGCAGTTGCCACAGCAGCCCTTTCTCGGTGTGGTCGGGGCAGGCCGGATAGCCCGGAGCCGGGCGGATCCCTTTGTATTTTTCCCGGATCAGTGCTTCGTTATCCAGATTCTCATCGGCGGCGTAGCCCCAGAACTCTTTCCGTACCCGCTCATGCATCCGCTCGGCAAAGGCTTCCGCCAGGCGGTCGGCCAGCGCCTTGATCATAATGGCGTGGTAATCGTCATGAGCCTTCTCGAATCGCTCGATGTGCTCCTCAATGCCGATACCGGCGGTCACTGCAAAGGCGCCCATATAGTCCGCTTTGCCAGAGCTTTTGGGGGCCACAAAATCGGACAGGGCAAAGTTGTCGTTATCCACCCGCTCAATCTGCTGCCGCAGCATGTGCAGCCGCAGTAACTCCTCACTTCGAGACTCGTCGCTGTAGAGCGCGATGTCATCGTGGTTGTCGCAGGTGTTGGCGGGAAACAGGCCAATCACCGCGGCGGCGGTCAGCCACTTCTGCTCAATGATCTGCTTCAGCATGATCCGGGCGTTGTCGTAGAGCTCCCGGGCCTCTTCACCCACGGTGGGGTTCTTAAAGATCTGCGGGTACTTGCCATGCAGGCCCCAACTGCGGAAGAAGGGGGTCCAGTCGATGCGCTCCACCAGGTCCGTCAGCGGGTAGTCGTTAAACACCTGAATGCCGGGTTGATTGGGTACCGCCGGGGTGTAGTTTTCCCAGTCGATCTGGTTACGGTTGGCGCGGGCGGCATCGAGGCCTATCAGCGTTTTGCGGTTGCCCTGGGCTTCCCGCTTGGCTTTCAGCTCGGCGTACTCCCGATAGTGCTGAGCGATAAAGGCTTCCCGCTCCGGGCCAATCAGCTTGGCCACCACCGGAACCGTCCGCGAGGCGTCGGCCACGTAGATGGCGCCATGCTCATAATGCTCGAAGATCTTCACTGCGGTGTGGATCTTGGAGGTGGTGGCACCGCCGATGATGGCAGGGCAGGTGAGACCGGCTTTGCGGAACTCTTTGACGTTGTGGATCATCTCGTCCAGTGACGGCGTAATCAGGCCGGACATGCCAATCACATCCACGTTTTCTGCCTTTGCGACCTCGATGATCTTCTCCACTGGCACCATCACGCCCAGATCGATCACCTCGTAACCGTTGCACTGCAGCACCACCGCTACGATGTTTTTGCCGATGTCGTGCACATCGCCTTTGACGGTCGCCATCAGCACTTTGCCGTTGGACTGGCCCTCCACCTTTTCCGCTTCGATATAGGGATTGAGGTAGGCCACCGCCTTTTTCATCACCCGGGCGGACTTCACCACCTGGGGCAGGAACATCTTACCGGCGCCAAACAGGTCGCCCACCACGTTCATGCCATCCATCAGCGGGCCTTCAATCACATCCAGCGGGCGGACAGCTGCCTGGCGGGCCTGCTCAGTATCCTCGTCGATGAATTCGGTGATGCCCTTAACCAGGGCGTGCTCCAACCGCTTGTTGACCGGCCAGCTGCGCCATTCGGCGTCTTTCGGATCGGCTTCCTGCTTGCCGCCACCGCGGTACTCTTCGGCAACCTCAAGCAACCGTTCGGTACCGTCATTGCGACGGTTCAGCACCACGTCTTCCACCCGCTCCAACAGCGGTTTGGGGATGTCATCGTAGATCGCCAGCTGACCGGCGTTGACGATGCCCATGGAGAGACCGTTTTTGATGGCGTGGTAGAGGAACACCGCGTGAATCGCTTCCCGCACCGGGTTGTTGCCCCGGAAGGAGAACGACACATTGGACACCCCGCCGGACAGTCGGGCGTGGGGCAAAGTCTCGCGGATGGTGCGGCAGGCTTCGATAAAGTCCACCGCGTAGTTGTCGTGCTCTTCGATGCCGGTGGCGATGGCGAAGATGTTGGGGTCGAAGATGATGTCTTCCGGGGCAAACCCGGCTTTTTCGGTCAACACCTGATAAGCGCGGGTGCAGATCTCCACCTTACGTTCATAGGTGTCCGCCTGGCCGGTTTCATCAAAGGCCATCACCACCGCAGCAGCACCATAGCGGCGAATCAGTTTGGCCTGGTGGAGAAAGCTAGCTTCGCCCTCCTTGAGCGAGATGGAGTTCACCACGCCCTTACCCTGGATGCATTTCAGACCGGCCTCAATCACCTCCCACTTGGAGGAATCGATCATGATCGGCACCCGCGCGATCTCCGGCTCGGAGGCGATCAGATTAAGGAACTTCACCATCGCCGCTTCGGCGTCCAGCATCCCCTCATCCATATTGATGTCGATGATCTGGGCGCCACTCTCCACCTGCTGACGGGCCACTTCGAGGGCGGTCTCGTAATCGCCCTCTTTGATCAGGCGAAGAAAGCGGGCTGAGCCGGTAACGTTGGTGCGCTCACCGACATTGATAAACAGGGCGTCGGCGTCGAAGTTGCAGGGTTCCAGTCCGGAAAGGCGGGTAGAGACGTTATGGCCGTCGGTCAGGTGAGTCGGGGCCACCCGCGGGGCATGGGGCTGAACGGCTTCGGCGATGGCGCGGATGTGGTCCGGGGTGGTGCCGCAGCAACCGCCCACAATATTGAGCCAGCCTTCCTCGGCCCACTGGCCAATGATCTCCGCCATCTGCGCCGGGGTTTCATCGTAGCCCCCCATCTCATTGGGGAGGCCCGCATTGGGGTGGGCGGAGACTGCACACTCGCTGATGCGGTTCAGTTCACTGATGTAGGGCACCAGCTCTTTCGGGCCCAGGGCGCAGTTAAGGCCGATGGCGATAGGCTTGATGTGGCGCAGCGAGTTATAGAAGGCTTCGGTGGTCTGGCCGGTCAGGGTGCGGCCGGAGGCATCGGTAATGGTGCCGGAGATCATCACCGGCCAGCGCTGTCCCCGGGCTTCAAACACCGAATCAATGGCGAACAGTGCCGCCTTGGCGTTGAGGGTGTCGAACACGGTTTCCACCAGGATCAGGTCGGCGCCACCATCCAGCAGCGCTTCGGTGGATTCGGTGTAGGCGGCAACCAGATCGTCAAACCGGATGTTTCGGAAACCCGGGTCGTTCACGTCCGGGGAGATGGAGCAGGTACGGTTGGTCGGGCCCAGCACCCCGGCGACATAGCGGGGCACGCCAGTTTGTGTTGCCACGGCATCCGCGGCCTGACGGGCCAGCCGGGCAGACTCGAAGTTGATCTCCTTCGACAGCGACGCCATGTCGTAGTCGGCCATGGCGACGGTGGTGCTGTTAAAAGTGTTGGTTTCGATGATGTCCGCGCCCGCTTCAAGGTAAGCGGTGTGAATGGCGTGGATGATGTCCGGCTGGGTCAGCGAGAGCAGGTCGTTATTGCCCTTCAGTGGTGAGGGCCAGTCGGCAAAACGTTCGCCCCGGTAGTCCGCCTCCTCGAGCTGGTAACCCTGAATCATGGTGCCCATGGCCCCGTCGAGAATCAGGATCCGTGTTGCTAACTCTTGCTCAAGTTGATGCTGACGCGACATACCACCACTTCCTTTCTTGCTGACCGCCGCAGGCGGTTATGGCCTTTTATCCGTATAGACGTCTATTTAAACAGAGGCGCCGACGAAACGCCAGCCTCGAAACAGCGGCGGCACAATTTCCCTGACGGCCACAGCCTCTACGGGCTAAACTCTTCATTCCTATTGAAATTTAAGGTTGCTTGGATGGTGCGTCGAAAGGTGATTGGGGTCAGTAAGCACCTGGGGCTGGCGGTTTTTTATGGCAGCCTGGGCACCGTTATCGCCGCAGTTGTGGCGGGCGTATTCTGGCTGAACAGCAAGCCAGAGCTGTCACTCTGGCACACCACAAAGCTGAAATCCGAGTTCCATTACGATGATGGCACCCGGGATTTTGACCAGTACCGAAGCAAAGAGCAGGCGCTGTTCGAGGAGATGGAGCAGCGCCTCTACAGCCGCACGGCGCGGATGCCGCTGGAGCCGTTCAACCGTTATTTCCACGACAGCCTGTCCGATCCCTCTCAATGGAACCCCGACTGGAACCGCAGCTTTGAATGGCCCAACCCGGACGCGGAGTTCGGTGTCCTGCTGATCCACGGCATGTCCGATTCCCCTTACTACATGGCGCATCTGGCCCGCCATCTTGCTGATCGGGCGCACGTGGTCGGGCTGCGCCTGCCGGGACACGGCACGCTGCCATCGATGCTCACCCGGTTACAGTGGCAGGACCTGCAGGCCGCCACCAGCCTGGCTGCACGTCATCTTGAGGCACAGTTGGGTGGGAAACCGTTGCTGCTGGTGGGGTTCTCCACCGGCGCGGCGCTGGGACTGAATCACTCGCTGAATCAACTGACCGCAGGCAAGCCACCCCGGTTTGATGCCATGGTGTTTATCTCGCCGGCGATGGGATTGGCGCCCATCGCACAGGGGGCCTGGTGGCAGGCGCAGATGGGGCAGTGGCTGGGGCTGGAAAAGCTGGCCTGGGAAAGTCTGGCGCTGGAATACCACCCCTTTAAATACGGCTCTTTTGCCGTGAATGCGGGCGATGTGGTGTACCAGTTGATTCAGGCCAATCAGGCCATGATTGACCGGCTAAGCCCCACCCAGCGCGCTCATCTTCCGCCGGTGCTCACCTTCAATTCGGTGATCGATCAAACCGTGGATACCCAGGCCCTGTTTGAGTCGTTGTACCTGACCCTGGGCAAGCCGGAAGATGAGCTGGTGCTGTTTGACATCAACCGGACCTGGCTCGACTTTCGGTTGCTGACTCAGGACCCCATAGAAGACTACGCGCTGTTTCTTGATGCCAGCCAGAGTCGGTTTCGCACCACCATTGTGGAGAACCGGGGGCCGGAAGTGGCGGAGGTGCAGGCCCGGGAGATCCAGAGCGACGACGTCGTGCCGCTGCCGCTGAGTTGGCCCATTGGCGTGCACTCCCTCTCTCACGTTGCGCTGACCATACCGGAGGCCGACCCCCTGCTGGGGCCCCGCCGCGATCCCAGGCGCACTCATATTCACCTTGGCGGCCAGGCGGTGCGGGGGGAACGCGGTATGCTGGCTATCCCTTCGGATGAGCTGCTTCGCCAGAAATGGAACCCGTTTTACCCCTATCTGATTGAGCGGCTCGACCTCTGGACCGAGCGCATGCTGGCTCAAGAGCAGTCCGGAAAATCTTTCAGCAATTGATTGAAAAAAATGCAATTTATGAAGTCGGTTAGGTATTTGAGTCGATCGCATAAATAGCCCTTATCTTTTGTGTGGTTACTGATCCGGATCAAGGTGTTATCAATATGTTGGTGGGAGCCTGTAGGTGATTGGAGGGGCGTTTCCCTTCCGCAATACTGCAGGGAACACTATGAAATACCGCCATTTATGGATTTTACTGGCCAGCCTCACGCTGCCTGTTCAGGCGGCCTGGGATGCGGATAAAGGATGTCTGAGTTGCCACAACGGCATCGAACAGTTTTCCGATGTACCGGGCATGGATGACCTGAGCTGTACCGACTGCCACCAGGGGGATCCGAACGCCACGGACCAGACCACTGCCCACAACGGCATGTGGGCCAACCCCACCGACTTGCGGGTGGTGGACCAAACCTGTGGCAGTTGCCACGGCGATGAGGTCGATAAGGCCAAAACCTCCATTCACGCCACCATGGCCGGTGTGATTTCCGGAACCCGCTATGATTTTGGCGCCCAGGGTAAAGACGCCATATACGCCACCTACGACGTTAAGGCGATGCACGACGATCTGCCAGAGGGGACCGTCGCTGAGCTGAAACAGCTGCCCAGTTATGATCCCAGCAAACCCGAATCCGCCACCAACTCCATTGGTGACGACTACCTGCGTAACCAGTGTCTGCGCTGTCACATCTGGAGCGATGGCCACCAGCGTGACGGCGACTATCGCGCTTCCGGCTGTGCGGCCTGCCACGTCGAGTATTCCAACGCCGGCACTTATGAGGGAGGGGATGCGGCCATCGATAAGAGCCAAAAAGACCGTCCCCGCTTCCACAAGATGACCCGTACTCCGGGCGTGGATCAGTGTCAGCACTGCCATAATCGTGGCGCCCGTACCGGCACCAGCTACAAAGGGATGATGGAGTCAGACGGCTACGGCACGCCCTTTACCGGGTCCGGTGGCAAGCAGGGCAAACTGCATGGCAAGCACTACAACTTCCTGCAGGCCGATCTCCATTTTGACGCGGGCCTTTCCTGCATCGATTGCCACACCAAAGATGAGATGCACGGCGACGGCTATCTCTATGAGAAGAAGCACAACGCGGTGGAGATCCGCTGCGAAACCTGCCACGGCACCAACGATGCCCCGGCCACGCTGAAAACCCTCCGCGGCAACCCGATGGATCACCTGCAACGGGACGGCGATCGGGTAACCCTGACCACTAAGGCTGAGGGCAAGGTGCTTGACGTACCACAACTGGCGGGTGCGGAACTGTCCGCGCAAGGCAAGGCGGCGATGGTGCAGATCCCGGCGCACATGGAGAAGCTGGAGTGTCACGCCTGCCACACCGCCTGGGCACCGCAGTGTTATGGCTGCCACGCCAAACAGGACATCAGCAAACCCAGTGGCGACTGGCTGATGGGCAGCAGCGATGACCCGAGCAAAGCGAGCACCAAGGGCAACCGTGAGCAGAACGCCTTCAGCTGGCAGGAGAGCCGCTCCTACGTGCGTTGGGAGATGCCAGCCCTGGGTGTGAACTCCCGCGGTAAGGTCTCCACCTTTATTCCGGGCTGTCAGGTCATTCTGACCCAGATGGACGGTGAAACCGCGATTCTCAACAACCACACCTACACCACTGAAGATGGCACCAGTGGCCTGGCCCATAACCCGGTGTTCGCCCACACCACCAGCAGGCAGGCCCGCACCTGCGAAGAGTGCCACACCAATCCGAAGGTGTGGGGTCTGGGCAGCGGCGTCTACGACATGGAAGCCAACTTCCCGGAAGGCAAAGCGCCAGTGCCCTTTGAACTGGAGCGCTTTGTTGACGAGGAGGGCAATGCGCTTCAGGCCACCAATCACAAAGGCGCGCGTCCGTTCAATAAAGAGGAGCTGGACAACATTCGTCGGGTTGGCAGCTGTCTGGCCTGCCACGGCAGCGAAGAGATGCCCGCTGACGGTCAGGCGCCGGATGACGTCACTCACAACGCGGTGCTGCGTAAAATGCTGGAGGAATAAGCGCAGAGTTGTTTGTATAAACCACTGAAATTAAAGGTGCCTTCTGGCACCTTTAATTTTTTCTAATATAAGCGTTGACTTATATTTCGATGATCATAGAATTGTCGCCATTGGTGTCATGAGGAGCAGGACATGATTGGTGACGAAATGGCGGTTAAGCGGCTGTCCGAACTGGGGCATGAAACCCGGCTGGCGATCTTCCGTTTGCTGGTAAAGGGCAACCAACATGGCCTGAGCGTTGGTGAGATCCAGTCCTATCTGGATATCCCCGGCTCCACCCTGTCTCACCACATCAGCCGCCTGGTGGCGGCCGGATTGGTGGAACAGACCCGGGATGGCCGTACCCTGTACTGCAAGGCGCGGATGGAATCTCTGGATGAGTTGATGGCGTTTCTCACCGCCGAGTGCTGCACCCTGTAATTTGTTGCCGCGACAGATTGACCAGCGCGGATTGCCGTAATCTATATTTCGATATTTTTAGAAAGGTGGCTTTTATGAACCCCGACTTTTTAACCCAGAATGGATCGCTGAGCGACCAGATGCTCTCCGCGCTCTCCATGTTCGTTTACCTGATGGCGGAGATCTCCATCCTGTTCCTGGTGATCAGCACCCTGGTGGGCGTGATCAACCAGAAACTGCCGAAGGAGAAGGTGCAGGCGCTGCTCGGCGGCCGCGGCGGTCGTGGCTACTTTATGGCGGCCGGCCTCGGTGGTCTGACACCGTTTTGCAGCTGCTCCACCATTCCGATGTTGATCGGTCTGCTCAAGGCCCGTGCCGGTTTCGGCCCGACCATGACTTTCCTGATCACCTCGCCGCTGCTGAACCCGTTGGTGATCGCGCTGTTCCTTCCGGTATTCGGTGCGAAAGTGACCGCCATCTACGCTCTGCTGGCGCTGAGCGTGGCCATCGTGGCGGGTATGGTGCTGCAGGCGCTGGGCTTCGAGCGTTACATCAAGTCTGAGCTGCTGGAAGATGCCGACGCCCAAAAGTCATGCTGCGACAGCGATAAAAGCGCCAAGCCGGCAGTGGCTCAGGAATCCTGCTGCGCTGGTGAAGCCAAAGTTGCTCCGGTTCAGACCGCTTGCTGCGCCAGCGAAGCTCCGGCTCCGGCCATGCAACGGATGCAGCCAGCGGCCGCTGAAGCTTGCTGTGGCGGCGCAACCGTTGCCGCCGTGGCCCCGGTCAGCAGCGCTTGTTGTGGCGAGTCCGAGGCCAAACCGGCCAAGGCTGAGAAAGTGAAGATTGACTGGCGTAAGGCGGGTCGTGAAGGCATGGCACTGTTCCGCAGCATGCTGCCCTACATGACCATCGCGATGGCCTTCGGTGCTCTGGTACACGGTTTTGTGCCCAGCGACTTTTTTGCCGAAGTGGCCGGTGCTGACAACCCGTGGGCGATTCCGGTCGCAGCAGTGATTGGTATCCCGCTCTACATCCGGGTAGAGGCGTTGCTGCCGTTGGTGGGTTCACTGGTGGCCAAGGGCGTCAGTCTGGGTGCGGTGATGGCACTGACCATCGGCTCCGGCGGTGCCAGCATTCCGGAGCTGATCATGCTCAAGCGTCTGTTCCGCTGGCCGCTGCTGACCGCGTTTGTGGTGACCATTCTGATTATGGCCATCGGTGGTGGCCTCCTGTTTAACCTGGTGGTGTAACCCCACTCAACGAAAAAGGCGTGCCGACTGGCACGCCTTTTTTATTGTCATCCCTAAACCACCTTCTATGGAGTTGGTGATCGCTTGTTCCGAGCTTTGCCCGAAAAGTACTGCTAAGAGACGAGACGGATTGAAAGCCGGTGCACAAAAAAGGAGAGGCATGCACCAGACCCTCACGGCGTAAGCCGTCCACATGCGCCGACTCGCAGCGCCGAGCGGGAAGGACTGGGAATGAGGCCGAGAGCCAGGGAAGGCTCGAGCGGCCAGCCGAGCATGGAAGCGAGTCTGGCCGGTGCCGAAATGGGAAGGAGTGGGAGCGAGGGGCTTTCGCTGCGCCGGAGGCAAAGGGGAGTCCAGAGGGGCGAAGCCCTTCTGGCGGCCGCCGGGCCGTCCCGGCAAAGGAGGTGAGTGGAGCACTATCCGCTCATGCCTTTGGCATCCCCGAAAACCAAACAGCCCCCTTAAAGGGGGCCGAGTCAAAGCCACCTGCTATGCAGGTGGTTTTTTATTTGCTGTCCGGCAGTGGGATCTGCACCTGCCCGGTGGGGGCCAGCACCGCCCGCTGGGCCATCAGCAGAGTGAGCGTGACGGACAGGCTCAGCATCACGTAGATGGCGATCATGATCACCAGTTGATACTTGATGGCGATATGGGGGTCGGTACCGGCGAGTATCTGACCCGTCATCATCCCCGGCAGCGTGACCAGACCGGTGGCGGTGATGGTGGCCAGCTGTGGTGCCTGAGCCTGACGTATCGCCTGCTGAACGAAGGGGCGTGCCGCGCATTGTGGGGTACAGCCTAATGCAAGTGCACCTTCGTACAGGGCAAAGTCACTCTTCATGGCGCCGAAGTAACGCTGCAGCGCCACCACATTGCCGCTCAGAGTGTTGCCCAGCAGCATGCCCGCCAGTGGGATCAGGTACTGGGCACTGTACCAGGGCGCGGGCTGCAGCAGACCCAAAAGCAGCAGTCCCAGCACCGGCAGCAGCGACAACACCAGACCCGCCAGTACCGGCAACACCAATTTCCGGTGACGCATCTGGCTGTTGCCCAGAATGGCGCTGGCACCAACCAGCGTCATGATGGCCAGCCAGGCCAGATTGAGCGCGAGGTTGTCGTGGCTGAAAACAAACTTCAGATAGAGCCCCACCAGTGCCAACTGGGCGGTCATGCGGACGAAGGCGGTCAGAGTATTGCGGCCCTGACCCAGCTCAAAGCGCTGGTTGATCCACAGCGGGATGACGAGAATGGTGGCGAAGGTGGCCAGTTGCCACCAGGGGATATCGATGACGGTGTTCATCGCGGTTCTGGACGAGTATTGAGATAAGTCTCAGTATATCGAACCCAATCAGCAACATTCATTGAGATCGGCACGGAGTAGGCGATGACGCAAAGGGACAACAACAAACACAAGGCCCGCCAGCAGCGACTGAAGGACGTGGTGGACGCCAAAGTGGCACAAGCGCAAACCGAACGTGGCGTGCTGTTGGTGCTGACCGGCAACGGCAAAGGCAAGTCCACCGCCGGCTTTGGCACCGTGCTGCGGGCGGTGGGTCATGGCTTGTCCTGTGCCGTGGCGCAGTTTATCAAGGGTGAGTGGCCCTGCGGCGAGCGCAACGTGCTGGAAAAACTGGGCGTGCCGTTCCACATCATGAAAACCGGCTTTACCTGGAACACTCAGGATCGGGAAGGCGATACCCGGGCGGCAGAAGCGGTGTGGCAGGCAGTGGCGAAAGACTTGGCCAACCCGGATATCGATCTGGTGCTGCTGGATGAAATTACTTACATGCTCAGCCTGCACTACCTGGATGTGGACAGCGTGGTCGCCGCCATTGAGTCGCGTCCCGCCCATCAGCATGTGGTGATCACCGGCCGCAACTGCCACCGACGCCTGTTGGAACTGGCCGATACGGTATCCGAAATCGAACCAGTGAAACACGCCTTTGACGCGGGCATCAAAGCGCAGCAGGGCCTCGACTGGTAGGTCGCGAGCCAGGAAACTGGCATTTAGTTAGCAAGGCTAATAAAATTCCCCCGATGAGAATTGACCAGTCCCTGATGGCACTGGAGCGCTACGTCACCCGCCGTTGGCGGGAGGTAGGCGACCCAAGCGGCCTGAGCCTCAGCTACACCGAATACGACTACCTCCAGACCCTGGAGGAAGCCCAGTGTCTGCGCTTGTCAGATTTGGCGAAAGTGATGCGGGTGGCCAAGCCCAGCGCCAGCACCATGTGCCAGCGACTGGAGCGCAAAGGCCTGGTGAGCCGTGGCCGCAGTGCCGAAGATGGCCGCTCTGTCCTGCTGAGGCTGACTGCGGCGGGCGAGGCGATGCTGGCCCAGGACCGGGCACTGTACCGCCGTCTGCTGGACGAACGACTTTCCCGGCTGAACGAAAATGAACAGGCCGCGTTGTCGGCATTGTTGGCCCGCATGGTGGGACGGGACTGAGTTTTTTTGAGTAGATAGTTAGCCTTTCTAATTAAATGAGGTGTGAATGTCCGCAGCGATGAACGGTCAGGCGGTGAACCGTCAGTTCTGGCGCTATGTGTTGCCCACGGTGGCAGCCATGCTGGTCAGCGGCCTGTATCAGGTGGTGGATGGGATCTTTATCGGCCGCTATATCGGCGCTGACGGCCTTGCGGCGATCAACGTCGCCTGGCCCATCGCCGGTGTGCTCTATGGATTGGGCATGATGGTGGGGGTTGGTGCTGGCGCACTCAGCTCCCTGTCCCGTGGTGAGGGTAAGCTGGCGCGGGCGAGGGCGCAGCTGGGTAATGGACTGGTACTGATGGTGCTGGTGGCGATCGCCGGCACCGGCCTGCTGTGGCTCTCCGGCGAGTGGGCGCTGAGTATTCAGAATGCCGAGGGCGCGGTACTGGCCTATGCCCGCGATTACGTGCAGGTGCTGTTGATTGCTGCGCCGGTGGCGCTGGGCAGTCTGGCCATGCCCTTTATGCTGCGCAATGACGGAGCTCCCCGTCTGGCCACCTGGCTGATTGTCATCGGCGCGGTGACCAATATCGTGCTGGACTGGGTCTTTATTGTGGAGCTGGGCTGGGGATTGACCGGCGCCGCCATCGCCACGGCACTGGCCCAATTGCTGGTGACTCTGCTGGGCGTCGCGTACTTCTTCTCTTCGTGGGCGGAAACCCGGTTAACGACTGCAGATCTGAAGCTGCGCCCTTATGATGCCTGGCGCAGCTGCACCATCGGCTTCTCCAGTCTGTTGATGTATGGCTACTACAGCGTGGTGGTGGCGCTGCACAACGGATTGTTCCTGCATTATGGCGATGCCACGGTGGTGGGCGCTTACGCCATTGTCAGCTACCTGCTGGCGGTTTACCTGATGTTCGCCGAAGGGGTGGCCACCGGGGCACAGCCGCTGATCAGCTATCACTTTGGTGCTGGCCAGATTGCTTTGATGAAGCGTTACATTCGTCTGATGCTGATGGTGGCGGTGGGCAGCGGTGTGGTGGCGCTGGTGCTGGTAAACCTGGCTGCAACGCCCATCATCCATGTGTTTAATAACACCGATTTGGCGTTGATTGGGGCGACGGAGCATGGCCTGAGATTGCACCTGCTGGCGCTCTATCTGGACGGGTTCATCTTCTGTGTCGGCGTGATATTCCAGTCTTTTGGTGCCAGTGGCAAAGCCACCGGCATCAGCCTGGCCAATATGGGCATTCAGTTGCCCTTTCTGTTCCTGCTGCCGCCCTGGCTGGGACTGGATGGTGTGTGGCTGGCGCTGCCCATCTCCAACATCGTGCTGTCTGCGGTTGCAGCCGCTTTGCTCTGGCGTGAGTGGAAGCGCTTCAGTCAAAGGTAACGGGAGGTTTCCGTTATGCCGCCGACGTCAGCCGGGGTTCTCGACGAGATTGAAGCGGTTGCCCCGGCTGCTGAAGTGCGCCGGTTGAATTGGATGACACAGCTGGTTACTGACGGAACTGGATGATCGGCTCTGGTGCGCCAACCTTGTCGGGTTGCGGAGGCGAGTTCGCAGCAAGGAGCAAGGGATGTCGACGTTACTGTACCGCAGTGGCATTGGGCTTATTGTGCTCAGTCTTCCGGTGGCGATGTGGCTGAAGTCTCCCTGGATCACCTTTGCGCTGGCAGCGCTGGGCCAGGGTTTGGTCGTAATCTCGATACGTCAGCAAAGTTGGAACGGACGAAACTTAAGGGTAGGACGCCCCTACGGAAGACGGCGCCACAAGGGGCGCCGCCATTTGGCACTGCATAGCCATTGATCAGGCCTTTGCTGTGGCCAGCTCTGCCCGCAGTCGTTCGTTTTCGAGGGTCAGCACTTTGATCTGATGCTCAAGCGCTTCGATGCGGGCTTTTTCGTCCGCCACCACCTCGGCGGTGGTGACCGCAGCCACTTCACCGCTGAACAGATGGGCATAGCGACTTTCGCGGCGACCCGCTTCCCTCGGCAGTTGCACCACCAGTTCCTTCTCCACCATATTCTGAAGCACCGTCTCGGTGACTTTGACGTCACTGAACTCACACAGGCGGCCGGTACGGGAGCGCAGCTCTCCGGGCGTCTGCGGGCCACGCAGCAACAGCACACAAACCAGGCCGCGCTCCTGCTCGCTCAGTTGCAGGCCGCCGAAGGCGGTGTTGCAGAAACGGTGTTTGTACTTGCTGGCACGGGCGCCGCCTTCCTCAGAAATCAGGCGTTTGGCTTTGAGTTGTTCGAGGGTGTCCAGCACCTCTTTGTCGGAGAGAGAAAGCACCGGGTCACGGTTGCTTTTCTGATTGCAGGCGCCTTTAAGGGCGTTGAGGGTCAGCGGGTAGAGGTCCGGTGTGGTGCTTTCTTTTTCCAGCAGGCAGCCAATCACCCGGGCTTCGTTGAGACTGAGGTTCATCTCCATGGCGGAACTCCGTGAAACAGCGATGCTGCCCAGTATTGCCCCAGCCAGTGCCCCGGGCAAGCCCGGGGCGGTCAGCAAATGCGCAGTCAGTCTGCCGGGGCCCACTTGTGGTAATGATTCAGCTCCCGGATCTCCACCGAGGCGGCGGCCACCGGGGGCAGGGTGGCATGGAGGGTGTCCAGCAAGCGCTCGGACAGCGCGTCCTTGGTTTCGGCGCTGCGTCCCGGCAGGATGGCGGCGGTAAGGTGAGCAAAAGGCGCGGATTCGCCACCCACAAGGGCGTAGCGAACCGGTACGGCGCGCACTTTGATGTTACCGGCACTGAACTCGCCACTGGCCAGTGCGCTGTCATGTAATCGCTCAAGCACCCCCGGCAGGGCGTCATCGTTAAGTAAATATTCGTTGTATTCCAGAACCAGGTGCGGCATTGCAGTTCCTTATGGGTCAGGCCCTTAACCGGATAAAACACTGAATAGCCATAGAGATTTCTAGCCGTCCAACTGTGGAAGTCAACGGCCGATCGGGCTATCCTAAGCGCCTTGGAGTGTACCCCAGCGTCACCGCCCCTTGGAGAGAAAGATGAAAACCAAGCTCATCGCCGTTCTGGCCATGATCGCCCTGTGCGCCCTGTACCGGGTATTGCCCCATCCCTTTAACTTTACCCCGGTTGCGGCCATGGGCCTGTTCGCCGGTGCCATGTTCGACAGCAAGCGCATGGCGCTGATTGTGCCTCTGGTGGCCATGCTGCTGGGCGACCTGTTTATCGGCCTGCACGAGACCATGCTGTTTGTGTACCTGTCCATGGCCATCACGGCTGGCATCGGTATGTTGTTGCGCCATAAGCGCAGCGTAGCCACTGTCGCTCTGGCCGGTGTGGCCAGCAGCCTGCAATTCTTCTTCGTTACCAACACCGGCATGTGGGCCGTCACCAACTTCTATCCCCACACCTGGGAAGGCCTGGTGCAGTGCTGGATCATGGGTCTGCCGTTCCTGCAGAACGACCTGGCCAGCACCTGGCTGTTCAGTGCCCTGCTGTTTGGTGGTTTTGCTCTGCTGAGCCGTCGTTACCCGGCCCTGGCTCAGAACTGATGCCCCGTCGCCTCAGCAAAGATAAGCGGGAGCTGTGTTACCCCTTTATCTTTGAGACCGGTCCCAGTACCGACTTTGAGGTGCAGACCGACGAGTTGTGCTCGTCGGTGGGTTATGCCCTCGCTTTGCTGGAACAGGAGCTGGCCGATGATGCCGGACTGCTGGCGGAGCTGAAGCCGGAACTGCACCAGGTGCAGGGACTGGTTTACCACCTCAACGGCTCCGTCCGGGGTCGGTTGGCGGTGGAAGAGGCCGATCTGGACTGGCTCAAAGCCCGCTATGACCACCATAACGGTTTCGGTGCGGTGTCCGGTTTTGTGCTGCCCACCGGTTCGCCGGCGGTGATGGCACTGCACCTGTGCCGCAGCGGGGCCAAGAAAAGCATTCGTCAGCTGGTGCGCTGTGAGGAGGCGGGACTGGAGGTCCACGACCGTCTGCTGCGGCTGGGCAACCTGCTGACCAACTATTTCTTCTGTCTGACGGTGCGCCTCAAGCACCATTTTGGCCAGGAGGAGATCCCCTTCGAGAGCAAAAGCTACTGAAGGACCCCCGCGCCCACACGGGCGAGGAAATGGAAAGCCTGCGGACCCTGAGATGAATCCGGTGAGAATCCGGAGCTGGCGCGCAACGGTATGAGGCTGAAAGCCTTAAGCCCGATCTCTCAGGCCGCGTAAACCCTACGCGAACTAGGAACTGAGAATGAAGTACTCCGCTGTATCCGTGGCACTCTTTGCTGCGGCCCCCCTGATGTTTCCTGCCCACGCCACGGAAGTGGATGAAACCCTGATCGTCACCGGCGACCGTCTGGCGCAAACCCAGGACTCGGTGTTGGCGCCGGTTGCCGTGATTGACCGTGCCACCATCGACGCCATCCAGGCCAAAAGCCTGACCGACCTGCTTCGCATTCTGCCCAATGTGGATGTGAACCAGTACGGCGGCCGGGGCCAGAGCGCGACGGTGACGGTTCGCGGTGCCACCAGTGCCCAGACTCTGGTGCTGATTGATGGCATGCGCAGCACCACCAGTGCGCTGGGCCCGCTGAACATCAACGCCTTTCCGGTGGCACAGATTGAGCGCATTGAGTTTATCCGCGGTGCCCGCGCGTCGGTGTACGGCTCTGAGGCCGTCAGCGGGGTGATCAACATCATCACCCGCGATGGTGCCGACGGCACCACGCTGACGGCCGGTGCCGGCAGCTTTGATCAGGTGGAAGCCAGTGTCCGTCATCAAAGCCAACTGGCGGGAGGCACCCTCAAAGCGGTGCTGGCCTATGAAGATGAGGAAGGCTACAACGTCCACCCGGTGCCCGGTGTGAACGACGGTGATAAGCACGGCTTCAGCGGCAAAAGCGCGCTGCTGTCCTATCAGCGTGCTGTGACCGAACGCCTCAGCCTGTATGGTGCTGCCCGCTGGTTCCAGAATGAAAGTCAGTACGACAACTCCAGTGTCGGCAATCCGGAGTGGGGCATGCCGGACGTGCGTGAGCGCAAAGAGAATCGTCTGGAAAACCTCGACTACCAGCTGGAAGCCCGCTACCAGGGAGAGCGCTGGCACAGCAGCGTACAGGCCCAATACAGCGACAGCGAAAGCCAGGACTTTGTGGACACCTTGTCCTACAAGGACTCCCCGGATTTCTCCCACCTGCGTCAGTACAACCTGGCCTGGGTGAACAAGCTGCAACTGAGCGACGCGATCGCCGTGGGTGCCGGGGTGGACTGGCGCGATGAACAGCTGCGCGGTGATTCCACCTATCTGGACTGGAATACCGGCCAGGCAACGCCGTTTGCCGATGGCACCCTGAGCCGGGACAACACCGGTGCTTACGCGCTGCTGCGTGTGGAGGAGGGGGGGCACCAGTTTGAAGCCTCTGTCCGTACCGACGATAACGAACAGTTTGGTCGCCACAACACCTGGCAGGTCGGTGGTCGCATCGCCGCGACTGACTATCTGGCGGTGGTGGCCAGTGTCGGCAGCGCGTTCCGTGCGCCCACTTTCTACGACCTCTACTTCCCCGGGTCCGGCAACCCGGACCTGCGTCCGGAAACGGCCGAGCACTATGAGCTGGCACTGGAAGGGGCAGCGGCCAAAGTGGACTGGCGACTGGGCTGGTACCGACAGGATGCGGTGGATCTGATCCAGTTTGATGCGCTGACCTACCGCCCGGTTAACATTGGTGAAGCGGTGATCGACGGCATTGAAGCGGAAGCCGCCTTTGATACCGGCCCGGTGCGCCACGAAGTGAGCTATGGCTGGCGTGACAGCGAGGATCGCAGCACCGGCAATGAACTGGCGGCCAGCGCCCGTCATAACGCCAAGTGGAATCTCAGCTACGACTGGCAGGCGCTGAACGTCAGCGCTAACCTGCTCTATCGTGGCAGTCGCTGGGGCGATGCCGCCAACACCGTAAAGCTGGATCCCTACTTCCTGGTGAACCTGGCAGCCAGTTACAACCTGACCGAGGCGCTGGTCGTGCGCCTGCGGGTGGAAAACCTGCTGGACGAAGAGTACATCACCATCGCTGACACCTTTTCCGGCGGCAGTTATCCGGGTCAGGGCCGCAGTGTTTACGCCCAGGTGGCGTACCGTCTGTAACCCAGACCACCATGAAAAAGGCGCCCTCAGGGCGCCTTTTTTGTTGTCATCCCTAAACCACCTCCTATGGAGGTGGTGATCGCTTGCTCTGGGCTTTGCCCGAAGAGTACTGCTAAGAGACGAGACGGATTGAAAGCCGGTGCACAAAAAGGAGAGGCATGCACCAGACCCTCACGGCGTAAGCCGTCCACATGCGCCGACTCGCAGCGCCGAGCGGGAAGGACTGGGAATGAGGCCGAGAGCCAGGGAAGGCTCGAGCGGCCAGCCGAGCATGGGTGAACGCCGACAGGCGTGAACGCGAAGCCATGGATGGCGTAGCCGGGCTTTTGGAAAGGGCATGGAAAGCCCTTTTCACAAAGCGAGTCTGGCCGGTGCCGAAATGGGAAGGAGTGGGAGCGAGGGGCTTTCGCTGCGCCGGAGGCAAAGGGGAGTCCAGAGGGGCGAAGCCCTTCTGGCGGCCGCCGGGCCGTCCCGGCAAAGGAGGTGAGTGGAGCACTATCCGTTCATGCCTTTGGCAAACCCGAGAACTAAGCAGCCCCCTTAAAGGGGGCCGAGTCAAAGCCACCTGCTATGCAGGTGGTTTTTTTGTCTCCGTTCTCCAGGCTACAGCGGGCGATTGCAGTGTCTCAAGAAACCCCCGGACGGCCGCGCTGCCACTGTCCTGGCGCCAGACGCCGTGGAGGGTGCGCCACAGCCCGTTCCGGCCCAGCGGACGATGGCACAGGCTCAACTGCTGTCCCTCTGGCAACGACCAGCTGGGCAAGGCCGCCACCCCATCCCCGACCGCCAGTCGTTGCAGCAGGGTTTGGGTCATTTCGCTGGTGCGTCGCGGCCCGGGCCGGATCCCGGCCGGGTCGAGAAACAGTCGGTGCAGGTCCAGCCGCTCTGACGGAACCGGGTAGGAGAGCAGGGGCACGCCAGCCAGGTCGGCGGGCTCGATGTGGGCCTGTTTGGACAGGGGGTGGTCGACGGCCATCACCAGACGCATCTCAAACTCAAACAATGCCGCGCTGGCCAGCCGTGGCAGAGGGCGGGGGTCGGCGGTCAGCACCAGGTCCAGCTCGCCCTGCTGCAACGCTTCAAGGGCGGCAAAGGGAAAACGGCTGGACAGATCCAGGCTGAGGCCATGGTGGCGGCGCTCAAACGCCTCCATCTGGGGCAGCAGCCAGCGAAAACAGCTGTGGCAATCGACGCCAATACGCAGGGTGCCGGTCAGCCGCCTGGGGGCATTGAGCGCCGCTTGTGCCGCGGCCACTTTGGGCAGCACCTCCTGGGCCAGCGCCAACAGGATCTGGCCCTGCCCGGTCAGTTTCAGCGGCCGACTTTTGCGGACAAACAGCGGCGCCCCCAGCCGTTGTTCCCATTCGCGGAACTGGTGGGACAGGGCGGAGGGCGTCACCTGAAGCGCCTCTGCCGCCGCGGTCAGGGAGCCTTGCTGGGCAAGCGCGTTCAGGGTTTCCAACTGACGCAGTTCGATCATCCTTGAGCGTTCCTCATCATCATGTTGAAGCCGGCTGGCTGGTGACGCCCAGTGTAGTGGAATAGCCTTTTGGACGTCCAGACATCTTTCAATTGGAGTCCCATTATGACCATTCATACCCTCGGATTGCCCCGGATCGGCGCTCAACGCCAGCTCAAGTTCGCACTGGAGGCCTACTGGCGGGGCGAGCGCAGTGCTGAAGCGCTGGAACAGACCGGGCGCACCCTGCGACTGGAGAACTGGCAGTGGCAGCAACAGGCGGGCTGTGAGCTGCTGCCGGTGGGCGATTTCGATTGGTACGATCCGGTCGCCACCCTTGCGCTGGCGCTGGGCGCGGTACCGGAGCGTCACCAACAGGGCAAGCCGGGGCTGGCTACCCTGTTTGCCCTGGCCCGGGGCGCCCATTACTCGGGGCAGCACAGCGCCGCCCTGGCCCTCTGCAAGTTTTTCGATACCAACTACCACTATCTGGCGCCGGAGCTGAGCCACGATCAGAGGTTCGCGGTGGACTACGACCCCTATGGCGATGCGGTTGCGGAAGTGCGGGCGCTGGGGGCGGAAGCCAAAGTGCAACTGATTGGACCGGTCACCTTTCTGCATCTGTCCCGTTGTGCCGGCGACACCTTCGACCGCCTGACCCTGCTGCCGAACCTGTTGAAAGCGTATGGTGAGCTGCTTCAGCGCCTGGCACAGCAGGGCGTGGCCTGGGTGCAACTGGAGGAGCCGGTGCTGGCACTGGAGCTGGACAGCGCGTGGCAGCAGGCGCTGGAAACCAGTTGCCGCGCCCTGTCGCAACAGCCGGTCCCGATCCTGCTGACCAGCTATTTCGGCTCCATTGCCCACCACGCCGATCTGCTGCCGCGCTTGCCGGTGGCCGGCTGGCACCTGGACCTGTGCCGGGCACCGGAACAGCTGGACGTGCTGTTGCCGCTGCTGGGCGAGCAACAGGTGTTGTCACTGGGGGTGATCGACGGGCGGGGCGTCTGGCGGGCGGACCTGCGTCGCTGGGCCGAGCCCCTGACACCGCTGCGGGAGGCGTTGGGGGAGCGGCTGTGGCTCGCGCCTTCCTGTTCGCTGCAGTACGTGCCGGTGGATCTGAACCAGGAACCGGCTTTGCCCGAATCGTTGAAGTCACGTCTGGCGTTTGCCCGCCAGAAGCTGGAGGAGCTGGCGCAACTGCGTCGTTGGCTGGACGGGGAAGGGCAGCCTGAAGCGTCCGAGGCGCGGCCGGAGGCCAACCCGGCGGTGAGTGAGCGTCTGGCGGCCCTCAATGCCGAGGATTTTTGCCGTGCTGACCCGTTCGAACAGCGGGCCGCAGCTCAGCAGGCGCACCTGAAACTGCCCCGCTTCCCCACCACCACCATCGGTTCCTTCCCGCAGACGGCGGCCATCCGGCAGCTGCGGTTACGCCACCGCCGTGGCGAGTTGAGCCAGGTGGATTACCACGCGGCACTGGAGCGCGAGGTAACCGACTGCATCCGTCGTCAGGAGCGGTTGGGGCTGGACGTGCTGGTGCACGGCGAGGCGGAGCGCACCGATATGGTGGAGTACTTTGCCGAGCAACTGGAGGGGATCGCCACCACCCGCTTTGGCTGGGTGCAAAGCTACGGTTCCCGCTGCGTCAGGCCGCCCATCATTCACTCTGATGTGGCGAGGCCGGGGCCGATGACGGTGCGCTGGGCCCAGTACGCACAGGGGCTGACCACAAAGCCGGTAAAGGGGATGCTGACCGGGCCGGTGACGCTGTGGAAATGGGCCTTTGTGCGTGATGATGCCCCCCGCTCAATGGTACTGAATCAGTTGGCCCTGGCAGTGCGGGATGAGGTGGGGGATCTGGAACAGGCCGGCATCGGCATTATCCAGATTGATGAGCCGGCGCTGCGCGAAGGGCTGCCGCTGGCACTCAGTGAACAGGGTCGTTACCTCGATGAAGCCGTTCAGGCTTTCCGGCTGGCGTCGTCCGGGGTGGCGCGGCAAACTCAGATCCACACCCACATGTGTTACTCCGAGTTTGGCCCCATCCTGCCCGCCATTGCGGCACTGGATGCGGATGTGATCACCATCGAAACCGCCCGGTCCGGCATGGCGTTGCTGGCGGATTTTGACCGGTTCGACTACCCCAATGCCATCGGCCCGGGGGTGTATGACATCCATTCCCCGCTGACTCCGGCGTCAGAATCGATGGCCACCCTGCTGCGCCGGGCGCTGGCCCGACTGCCGGCAGAGCGGCTCTGGGTGAATCCCGACTGCGGCCTGAAAACCCGGCAGTGGAGTGAGGTAGAACCGGCGCTGGCGGCGCTGGTGGAGGCGGCCCGCAGCCTGCGTCGGGAGGTGCCCGTCCAGTCACTCTGAGGAGGCCTTGCCTGCCAGCCTGAGACGTCTGAATCCAAAATTCCGATTCCGTGCCACACTCAAAGTGGTGCGGAACGGAGTGTGGCTATGCCGTTGAAGCGCTTGGCGCTCTTTTTCTCTTTGGCTCTGGTGCTGGTGATGGCGCTGGGTTATCTGCTGCTTCGAAATCTGGTGATCAAACCCTACGTGGAGGGCGAAGTCCTGGCCACCCAGCAGCAGGAGATCCTTGGCCTCAAATTTCAGATCCAGGCCCGTCAACAGACTCTGGCGTTGCTGGCCCAGGATATGGCCAGCGACGACTTTCTGATGGCGTTCCTGAACGATCGGGAAAGCGTTGCGGGCGGATTGCCTTTGCATCAGGGCTACACGCTTCAGGCCCTGTTTCTCTACGACTCGGCGCTGTTTTTGCGTTATCAGGATGTGGATCCCCGCTTTCCGCTGCCGATGCTCTCCGGCGAAGAAGCCTTCGAACGGGCCAAGTTGATGCCGGTGCTTGACCCTCATAAACCCCGCTTCAGTCACGGCATTCTCCGCCAGGGCGGTGAGCCTTTTATCTACGCGGCCGCGACCGTGTGCAACCCGATGGGCAACGATTGTGGCCACGGCTACCTGTTGATTCTGCGCCATCTGGGGGCGGACTTTGAGAAACGGATGGAGCAAACCAGCGGCCTGAGTTTCCGCTTGCGCCCGGCCACGCTGGAGGATGAGTTGCTGCCGGACCTGATGGCCCCGGCGTTGATACTTCAGCCCAAAGCACAGCGGGAGGTGCTGCTCAGAGACGCATTGGGAAGGCCAACCCTGGTGCTGGACCTGACGCACACCGCCCAACCCCCCACCTCGCTGACCCGCTATGAATGGCTCACGTTTGTCGCCCTGGGGGCGATGGTGGTGTTGGTGAATCTGCTGATGGGCCACCTGTTGGTGCGGCCGATGGAGCGGGGGGTGGCCCAGATAAGGGCGATGGAGCGCAACCAGCAGTTCCGGCCACTGGGCAGCGGGGCAACCATTCTGGAATTTCGCCAGCTGGCCAGCGCCTTTAACAGCCTGATGCGGATGCTGTCTCATCAGCGTGAGCAGCTGAATCAGCTGGCCCGGACCGACGCGCTGACCGGCTTGGCCAATCGCCGGGCCATGGAGCAGTTTCTGGAGGAGGAGTGGCGGCGGCTGTGTCGGCATCAGCGTGGGCTGGCGCTGCTGATGGTGGACATCGACCACTTTAAACAGTTTAACGACCGCTTTGGCCACGGCACCGGAGACGAAGTGCTGACCAAGGTCGCGCGGGTGCTGGAATCGGTTTCCCGTCGGGGCGGGGAGCTGGCCAGCCGTTGGGGAGGCGAGGAGTTTGTGGTCGCGATTACCGAACCGCAGATGACCGATCTGGCATCACTGGCGGCGCTGATCCAGAAGCGGATCCGCGAACTGACCATCAGCGCGCCTGGTCTGAGTGGCCGCTTGACCGTCAGCATCGGCGTCGCCTGTTTGCCCACCGGCAAGAGTCCGGGGGAGTTGGGCATGAATTTGTCGGAGCTGATGGAGGAAGCGGACCGGGCACTGTACCGGGTCAAGGCGTCTGGCCGGGATGGGGTGGAGATCTGGTGCGCCGGTGAAACCATGGGGCCACAGCGGCCCTGAAACGAAGCAGGGCTTGCCGAAGCAAGCCCTGTCAGCCATTACAGCTTGGTGGCGCCCAATGGCTGGGCCGGCGGCACCAGATAGTGGGCAAACTGCATGCGGTAACCGATCGGCAGGTCCTGCAGGGCCTGGTCCACCGGCTGAGCACGGACGTTATGGTCCAGCTCTGCATCCCAGTTGAAGCTGATGAGGTCGTAGCTCTGCGGATTCAGTCGACGCAGGAGCTGATTGAGTACCGGCACCAGTTCCGCTTTATCCAGGTTGGATTCAAAGCTGACGTAGGAGCTGTCCTCTTGTGGGGTGACGTGCACGGTGACGTAGTGTTCACCGCGGATCCCGTTCATGGAATAGCCGAAGGGCTCAAACAGGAAATCGTCAAACTGGAAGTCGGGCAACATGCCCTGCCAGTCGAACAGCGCGCGGACGCCTTCCACAGTCTGGGCGGTGCTGCGCAGGTAGTCGGCCGCTTCACCCTGAATGTGGTACATCAGCAATTCGGCCGTAGCGTCATCCGTTTCCGGCTGGTAAGGCGCGTCGCTGTGGAAAATGTAGTTGTGGTGACCATCCAGATGACCGAGGCGCCAGGCGGTGCCGGGCAGGATCTGGGACAGCGCCGCGAGGTCTTCATCAAAACTGCTTTTCTGCAGGTGTGACTGGTACTCGTTTTTGCGCTGGTAGGTCAGCATCGCCAGTTCAGACTGGCTGAAGTGCTTGAGGAATTCGGTGACGGCCTGGACCAGAGTGGTGGTGCCACAGGTCAGCATGAGAAAGCGGTCGTCCCAGACAAAGAGGCTGGATTCCGAAAGAAGGTAGGCGTCGCAGTGTTCGTTATGAACGGAGGAAAGAATCGTGGCGTTGGCTTGCGCCACCAGGGTTTCCCAGAATGGTTTTCCCAGTGCTCGAAGCGAGGCATGGCCAGGCTTGAGCACCGCTTCGACTTTTTTTTCGGAGCCCTCGAAGAACATCATTTTACGTTTAACTCCCGTTGAAGGCAGATTGAGCATGGTTTGGTAAGTATGGCCTTACCGCCCCCCCAACGAGTTTGGTTGGCAACAGAAAAATCGCCAACCGCCCTCCTGGCGAATTCCGGGTACAAACGCTCTGCCAGAAGGGCAAAGCAGGGCGCAAAAATTGACCCGGGCCGCGCACAGTGGCGGCGATTATACGCATTTCCCCCCCGGGCACCAGCCTCGCTTTACTACACTTAGCCACAGGTCATAGTGGGGGCACCTGGAATGGATAATCAATTGAAGGTGATAGCGATTATGGCCGTACTGGTCTGCGCTCCGGGTCGGGCTCAGAATGAGGTGCCGATAATGAGCTGGGGGGCATTGATGCAGGCACAGTCACAGTGCACCGATCAGGGGTGCTGGCACCACTGGCACTATCAGCAGGCGCCGGATGGCGAGCAACTGATGGCACTGCTGACGGCGCTGGCTGAACACACCGATCACCCCCTGGCTCTGGAGGATGATCCGGCATTACAGCGCCTTTCCATCTACCTTCCGGCGGAGCCCTCAGTGGCTCAGGGGGCCAACAGCGCTTCCAGCTGTTTGGCGTCCGCCTGCGCGGCGTACGAGGCGATCGCACCGAAGTCCCGGTGAGTGAAACCCTCCTGCCACAGCTCTGCCGGCACATCGGCAAAGCTCGGGGCATAGCGATCGCTCACCTTCATCACCAGCTCACCCAACTCCTCCAGCTCCAGGCCGAACAGGGTGTCGGCCAGATGGAGGGTGTGGGGCGTATTGGGCGCTTTGTAGAGGTGACTCACCTTTTTCCACGCCGGGTGCTCTGCTGCCAACGATTCCGGGACCAGATGAGGTAACTGACGGTCGCCCATCACGTAATGGCGCTTGAGCACCATAAACTTGTCCGGGATGGGGCGGGAGGAGTCCCACCAGTGCCCGTCCACCACATCAAACAGGGCGTTGGTGGTTTTCCGGTCCACTTCGCCCAGCCAGGCCAGCGCCGAATCCAGCCACACCGTCAGGCTCTGGTTATAGAGCTGGTCGTTCAGTACCAGCTGGGCATTGATCAGCGCCAGGGTCAGCTTGGCACCCAGCATATTGGAGTAGAGATCCTCCGGTGAGAAGGCGGAAACCGTCTCGGGCCAGCCGGCGAAGCTGGTGTAGCCGTGCCACTGCGCGATCTCATGGGACTCTGCTTTAAAGTACGCCAGCCGTGCAGCCAGCGCCGCAGAGAGCTGCCAACGCTCCTGACCGCTCAGTTCACTGACATCAAACGGGTGGAGGCGGACGTAACGCTGGCCAATCTCGTTGGGCAGGTCGATGTAGTGCTCCTGGCCCAGATGGCGGAAGATCTGGAAAAACAGGGCGACGGTATCGTCGGCGGTGTCGCGGACGTGGGCCAGGTCGATAAACCCACCCTGTGCCGTGTAAAGGACACCGTTGTTCTCGGTGCCGCGGTTGCTGTTGCCGCTCATGCCGGAGGAGGTATAGGTAAAGGTGCCGCCATCAAAGCGGTGGGGGCCCACTTTGTTCGGAGCGACAGTATTGCCCAGTCGGAACAGCGGCAAAGGCACCGGGCCCACCTTCACTTTCTGAAGGTTGCCGAAAGCACAGCAGGGGCGCACATTCTGAGGTACCGGAAACTCCGGCAGGCTTTCCGGCGGCAGATCCCAGATGGCCACGGGTTGATCGCTGCCATTCAGCGCCCGGCTGATTACGGCCTCATCGGGCTTGGGGTGGCTTTGCCAGGTGGGTGAGGCGCACCCAACCAGCAGCAGACTGGTCAGCAGAAAAACGCGCGTGGGGAACATCCATACCTCGGTCAGTTGGCGATCAGCGAAAAGGCAGGGGGAGCGTAAATGCCCATCTCCGGTACTCCTTTTCTATACGACTGATTATAATGCGCTCATTGATTGGGGGCAGCGGATTGTAGAGCAGTGAATGCAGGGCAGAAACCGCAATGGCTCGGCTGTTCAGCTACGATCCAGCCTTATCCGCCTTTCTGACCGTTCAGTTTTGATCTAGCCTCAGTTCGTTATACTCCGTCGGGCTAGTGCAAAGTAAACCAGAGATTTCGCGGTCGCGAGCCCAGGCTCAGCTGACCGCTTTTTTTGTGTGAGTGTTTTATGTTTCGTTTGTTTTTTGCCCTGATTACAGCGGCTTATGGTGCCAACGCCATGGCACAGGATTCCTTCTTCCCGATCTGGGGCGAGGAAGCCGAAGCCCGGGGCTACACCCTGCCCAAGCCTTACGGCTTGTCGCTCTCCTACATGGACATGAGCAATCCCGTTACCGTCAACAGCATCAACCTGACCGGTCACCCGGTGCTGGAGGCGCTGGACATCAATGCGCCGGAAGCCGAATTTGATGGCTACAACCTGACCCTGCGCGGTGATGTCTGGATCTTCCCCTTTATGAACGTGTACGGGATCCTGGGTTACACCTCCGGTGACAGCGTGGCCACCATTCGCGGCCTGAGCTGCGACATGGATAAAGTCTCCGGGCTCCCCAACAAACTGCTCTGTGGCGCCATCAATGAGGCCTCGGATGCGGCCATCGGCGCTCCTTTTGCACTGGAGATGAAAGGCGGCACCTACGGCATCGGCACCACCCTGGCCGGCGGCGTGGGCAACTGGTTTGCGCTGGTGGACATGAACTACACCTACACCTCCATGAACATCATTGACGGCGACATCAAAACGTTCGTGGCCGCCCCGCGGGTGGGCTACCGCTGGGAGTTTGACGGGGGCCGTGAACTGCGGGTATTTGCCGGTGCCATGTACCAGAAAGTGGACCAGTACCTCACCGGCAGTCTGCTGGACCTGGGGCTGCCCAGCGAAGTGAATGATCTGATCGGTGTGCTGGCGCCCGATGGCCACTTTGAGGTGGAGCAACAGGGCACCTCCCGCTGGAACACCGTGGTCGGGGCGCAATATGCCCTCAGCCCGGACTGGGAACTGTTGATTGAGTCCGGCTTCGGTGCTCGTCGCACCACCTTTATGTCTGTTGGCCGTCGGTTTTAAGTGATGAGTCGAACGCCAATATTCGCCAGCCTCCTGTTGCTGTGCAGCACCCCGGTGCTGGCCAGCGAAGCCACTGACACTGCCGAGCCGTCGCTTTATGAGCGGAGTCAGCAGTGGTTTGCCCAGCTGCTGGAAGATCTCGGCGCAGACGGTGGGTTTGACCCGGATAAAGGGATCGACTGGAGCGTAATGCCCGGGCCGTTCTACACCCCGGAGAAGAGTCTGGGGATTGGCGTTTCCACCGTGGGCTTGTACCTCCCGGACCGCAACGACACCGTATCCCAGCCCAGTTCCATCACCATCAACGGTTTTGGTTCCATCAACGGCTCGCTCGGGATCGGGGTGGAGAGTCGCACCTTCCTCAAAGAGGACAAATACCGCCTCTTTATCGATGCAGAACTGCAGGATGCGCCGGACGTGTTCTACGGCATCGGCATGGAAAACGGCCGCCGGGCGGCCAACCTGGTGGACTTTGAACTGACCGAGTACCGCTTTAAGCCGCAGGCGATGATGCGGGTACTGCCCAGCACCTACATCGGCGCCGGTTTCGACCTGGTGGGCACCAAGGCCCGTGAAGTGGAGACGGAGTCTCCGCAACCGCGGGCTCAGGGTAACGAAGGGGCTCAGTTCCCCGAGAAAAGCTTCAGTGCCGGCCCCAGCATCCATCTGGTTCATGATTCCCGGGACTTTATTCTGAACCCCAGCACGGGCATGTTGCTGCAGGCCGACGTGGTGTTTTACGACGAGGCGTTTGGCTCTGACAGCAACTACCAGAAGGTCTCGTTGAACTACAGCGATTATCTGGCGCTGGAGTCGATCCCCGGTATTCTCGCCTGGCAGTTGACGGGCGAGTTTAACCACGGCGATGTGCCCTGGGATCAGATGGCCACGCTGGGCGGCGCCACCCGCCTGCGCGGCTATGAGCAGGGGCGCTACCGGGACAAGCAGATGACCCTGGCGCAGGTGGAGTACCGGCAACCTCTGCGTGGCCGGCACGGCATGGTGTACTGGGCCGGGGTGGGCACCCTGGCGGATAAAGTGTCCGAACTGGGTGACGACAAATGGCTGCACACCCTGGGGGTGGGGTACCGGTTTGAGATCAAACAGCGGGTGAACCTGCGTCTCGACATGGGCTTTGGTAACGGCGAAAGCGGTTTCTACTTTGCGGTGAACGAAGCGTTCTAGACTCGGGGAGTGCGCACTATTTCTCACTTTGTGATCGGCAGGGTTTGAGGCCGGTCACAAAGGCAATCCAGCAAACTCTATACAATGCGCGCGCTTTTTTTACACGCCCTCAGGAGAGTCCATGCTGTTTGTCGAATTAAGTGTCGTGCTGTTAGCCATCTGGTTGGGGAGCCGACTCGGCAGTATTGGCATAGGTTATGCCGGGGGGCTGGGGGTTCTGATCCTGGCAATGCTGGGGCTGACGCCGGGCCACATCCCCACCTCCGTCATCCTGATCATCATGTCGGTGATCTCGGTGATTGCGGCGATGCAGGTTGCCGGAGGCATGGATTACCTGGTTAAGATCGCCGAGCGGATCATCCGCAAAAACCCCAAACAGATCACCTTTATCGCGCCGCTCGTTACCTACGGCATGACCCTCCTGGCCGGCACCGGCCACACCGCTTTCTCCACCATGCCGGTGATCACCGAAGTGGCGAAAGAACAGGGGATCCGCCCCTCCCGCCCGCTGTCCATCGCCGTTGTGGCGTCGCAAATCGCCATCACCGCTTCCCCCATCTCCGCTGCCGTGGTTGCCCTGACCGGCATTCTTGCCCCGCTGGGCGTGGATTACCTGAGCATTCTGGCGGTGTCCATTCCGGCCTCACTGGCCGCGGTACTGCTGACCGCCTTTGTGGCCAACCGTCAGGGCGTGGAGCTGGATGACGACCCGGTTTACCAGAAGCGTCTGGCGGAAGGGCTGGTGCGTGCCACCAAAGCGGATGAGCTGGCGATCAAACCCGGAGCCAAAACCGCGGTGGGCATCTTCCTGGTCACCATCCTGGCCATCGTGGCCTACGCTACCGCCATCAGCGACAGCGTCGGCCTGATTGAAAACCCGGTGATGGCCCGTGACCAGGCGATCATGATTCTGATGCTGTCTGCGGCGGCAATCATCACCCTGGTGTGCAAAGTGGACACCGCTCAGATCCTCGGTGCCAGCACCTTCAAAGCGGGCATGAGTGCCTGTATCTGTGTGCTGGGTGTGGCCTGGCTGGGCGATACCTTTGTCTCCGCTCACATCGACACCATCAAAGAGGTGGCCGGTGAACTGGTGCGTAACTACGCCTGGCTGCTGGCGGTGGCGCTGTTCTTTGCTTCCATGCTGCTCTATTCACAGGCCGCGGCCACGGTGGCACTGATGCCGGCTGCTGTTGCCATGGGCGTTGAGCCGTTGGTGATTGTGGCGTCCTTCGCGGCGGTATCCGCCCTGTTTGTGCTGCCGACCTACCCGACCCTGCTGGCAGCCGTAGAGATGGATGACACCGGCTCGACCCGCATCGGCAAGTACGTGTTCAACCACCCGTTCCTGCTGCCCGGTGTGGTGGCCATCACCCTGGCGGTGGCCTTCGGCTTCGCCATCGGCTCCGTGGTGCTTTAAGCGCCGCACCCTCCCAGACCCTGGCTGCGCTCGGCGATAAAGCCGCGCAGCCATCGGTGGGCCGGGTCGCTGTCCAGCGTTTCCGGCCACATCAATCGATAGCTGATCGGCGCCAGTTGCAGTGGCAGAGGCAATACGGCCAGCGCGTAGCGTGCCGCCAGCTGGTGGGCAAACACACTGGCGCTGGTGAACACCATGTCGGTGTGCTGCGCCATCAGTGCGGCGCTGTGAAAGTCCGGCACCTGCACGGCGACAGGCCGCTTCAGGCCGGAAGAGGCCAGCACGTGGTCCATCAGCCAAAGTTCGGTACCCTCAACCCAGATCTGAACGTGGGGCAGGCCAAGAAAGGCCTCCAGATCCCAGCCGCCGTCCAGCGCCGGGTGGTCTTCCCGCACCAGGCAGACATTGATGTCCTGGTACAGCTCCTGCTGGGGCAGGGTGGGGAGATCGCGGATGTGCCACGGCGCACGGGCTCGCTCGTCGGTGTCCCGGGCCAGCAGAATCAGGTCCAGCTGCCCCCGGGCCAGCAGTTCCAGCTTGTCGTTGGAGCCCGGCACCATATCCAGGCGCATGCCGGGCGCTTGTACCTGTAGGTCGGTCAGCACCCGGTGCATCAGGCTGGGAAACGCGGTTTCCACCACACTGGCGCGGAACTGGCGCTGGTCGGTATTGGGGTCAAACCCTACCGGCAGCAGCAGTTCGCAGGAGAGCCGCAGCCACTGGCGCAGCTTGGGCTCCAGCGTCAGGGCTTTGGGGGTGGGCGCCAGTCCCTGCCCGGCCCGGACAAACAGCGGGTCGTCCAGTTGTTTGCCCAGCTGCTCCCGAAGCTTGGCCAGCTGTTTGCTCACCGCAGACTGACTCAGGTGCAATCGTTGAGCGGCCCCACTGACGCTGCCCTCTTCGAGCAGGACTAGCATCAGGCGTAACAGGTTCAGATCCAGGGCTTCCAGGGCCACAGCGCGCTCCTTTGATGTATTCCTAAATGGAAAGTGTCTGCTGACAACAAATCATTATTTATCATAACTTGGGTTGCCTACAATGGCGCCCTCTCTGATCTTCGAAGTGGTGCCATGACTCGTCCCGTTCCCTTTATTTTGCTGATGTTGCTGGTGGCTTTCAGTCCCCTGGCCATTGACATCTTTTTGCCTGCGGTGCCTGAGATGGCGTCGGCCCTGAGTGCGCCGCTGCCACAGGTTCAGGCCACGGTGGCCGTTTTTCTGCTGGCGATGGGCCTGGGGCAAATCCTGGCGGGGCCGCTGGCGGATCGCTTTGGTCGCCGTCCGCTGGCGCTGGCTGGTATTGCCCTCTATCTGGCGGGCTCGTTGCTGGCGGCCTGGGCCAACCTGATTGAAGTGCTCTGGATTGCCCGTCTGCTGCAGGGCTTTGGTGCCTGCGCCGTTGTGGTCTCTGCCATGTCCGGAGTGCGTGACAGCTATGGCCCGGAACGCGCTGGCCCCATCTACAGCTATCTGAACGGGGTGATCTGCGTGGTGCCTGCCCTGGCCCCCATGCTGGGCGGCGTGTTGGCGGCGGTCTGGGACTGGCGGGCCACCTTCTACTTTATGGCGGCATACGCGTTGTTTGCCGGCGTTCTGGTGGCCTGGCGCCTGCCGGAGACCCGGCCGGCAAGCACCAAGAGTGATGGTGCCCTGGTGAGCTGGGCGCGCTATCAGCCGGTGCTGAGCCATCCGGTATTCCGTTATCACACCGGCTTTATCATGCTGGCGATGGCGGTGATCATCGGTTACGTCAGCATTGCCCCGGTGCAGTTGATGGTGGAGATGACGCAGACGCCGCTGGCCTTCAGTCTCTGGTTTGGCACCAACGCGGCCATCAATATTGCGGCGGCCTTTGCCGCCCCCAGCGTGGTGGCACGCATTGGCAAGCGTAATGGTCTGTTGCTGGCAGTGGTGCTGTGTCTGATTGCGGCACTGAGCCTGCTTGGTCTGAGCAATGTGGCACACCCGCTGGCCTTTATGGGACCGGTGTTTATCGCCAGTATCGGTTTCTGCTTTATCTTTGCGGTGTCCGGTGGGTCGGCACTGGCACCATTCGGCGAGCGGGCCGGTACCGCCTCGGCGCTGATGGGCCTGTTCCAGATGACCGGTGCGTCATTGCTGGTGGGGCTGGTTAACCTGTTGCCGCTCTCTTCCGTTTCTTCGCTGGCGATTCTGATGATGCTGCCGCTGTGCTGGCTGGGGCTGGCCCGGCTGAACCGTGCGGGCCATCAGCAGGTGCTGGCCGCGATGCTGCCGGTTACAGACAACGCCCCTGCAAACTGACCCCTCGGCGGGTCGGGTGGCGCTGGTCGATGCGATAGCCTTCAAGACAGAGCTGTCGTGCGTCCAGCGCCTTTTCCAGATCCACAAAGAGCTGATGCTGGTCAATCAGCGGCCCCTGTCCCGGTAGTGTCATTCCAACGTAGTTGTAGGCCTCGGGTGACGCAGGCTGGGACCCGCGTTTGCGTGTCCGGCTCGATTCGGTGATTTGGATGTAATTGAAGGTAAAGCGCACTGTGCCATCGGCCCCGGTTTCGGTGGTGAAGTAGTGCTGTGGGGGCGGCGGAGGCTTGCTGCTGCAGGCGGCCAGGCCGGAGATCAGCAGAAGGGCAAACACCAATGGCATGGAAAGCTCCGTAAAAAAAGGACGCTACGACTATAACCTGAATGCCAGGTTCCCCGCATGTTTATGGTTTTTTTCGTCCGGTGATTCGGTTCACCCTTTCAGTTTGTTCCACCTATTATTGCTTGACCTTGGACGGGCCCAAGAGGCTATGCTTGCGACAATTTGTCTAGCCGATAACGAGAAAACATCGTGAAGAAGATCTTTGGTATTGCTCTGGCCCTGATGCTGGCCGGTTGTTCCGAATCCGCCCCTGAAGCTCCGGCCAAGTCTGAGCCGGCTCCGGCGCCTCAGGCCTCCGCTCAGCAGGCGGCTCCGGCTGCACACGCTGCCCAGTTTAAAGAGGGCGTTCACTACCAGGTGGTGAACCCGGCCGGTAAAGTGGACAAGCCCACCGTGACCGAGTTCTTCTCTTTCTACTGTGGCGGCTGCTACAACATGGAGAGCCGCTTCCTGCCCACCATCGTCCCGGCGCTGGAGTCCAAAGGCCTGGCCTTCGAACAGAAGCACGTGAACTTTGCCCGCAACGACGCGGACTACCAGACCTACCAGGCGGTGATTCGCGCATTTGCCACCGTGCAGGAGATGGGTGAAGCCAAGCTGATCAAAGACCCGATGTTCGCCCTGATGGGTGGCAAGGATCACAACCACACTGCCGGTGACAAGCACGGTGAAGGCATCAACTCCCTGGCGGACGTGCGTGCCATCTTCGTTGAGAACGGCGTAAATGCTGAGAAGTTCGACGCCATTGCCGAGACCCCGGCCATCAGCGAGCAGGTGGAGCTGTGGGCCAAAGAGCAGCGCCTGTACCAGGTGGGCTCCATTCCGGCGTTTGTTGTTAACAACAAGTACCTGATCAACCTGAACAACATCGAATCTGTTGGTCAGCTGGTTGACCTGATGGCGTACCTGGCGGCGAAGTAATCCTCTTCCCGGCCCTGCCACAAAAAACGCCGCCCAGTTGGGCGGCGTTTTTTATGCCTGGCATTCCGGCTCAGTCGAGGGTCAGCACCAGTTTGCCAACGTGTCGCTTCTGTTGAAACGCTTCCTGCGCCTCATGGATGGCGGTCAGCGGGTAGGTGGCCGCCACCAGGGGTTTGATGCGGCCCTGCTCAATGTGGCCGATCAGGCTTGGGAACACCTCCGGCTCCAGGGTGGTGCAACCGAACAGGGTCAGGTCTTTGAGGTAGAGGGTGCGCACGTCCAGCGTCACCATCGGCCCGCCAATGGCGCCAGCGACGGCGTAGCGGCCACGGGGCTTGAGCAGTTCCAGATAGTCAGGCCAACCTTCACCGGCCACCAGATCGATCACCACGTCGACGCTGTTGTTACCCAGAGCTTCAACCAGGTTGGTGCTGCGATCCAGCACCTGGTCGGCACCCAGCGCCTCCATCTGAGCCCGCTTACTTTCGCTGCTGACCGCAATCACGGTCGCCCCCCGTGCCTTGGCCAGCTGCACGGTGGCGGAGCCGACGCCGCCGGAAGCGCCGGTCACCAGCACTCGCTCCCCGGCGCGGACACCCGAGCGCATCAGCATATTTTCCGAGGTGGAGTAGGAGCAGGGGAAGGAGGCCAGTTCGGCGTCGCTCAGGCTGCTGTTGATGGCATGGGCATGACGGGCAGCCACTTTGGTGAACTCGGCAAAGCCACCGTCACACTCGGAGCCGAAGTACCAGGGCGGGTCCAGTGGTTTGCCCGCGGCTTCGTAGAGGCAGGGCTCAATCAGCACCCGCTCGCCGATCCGGGCTGCGTCCACCCCTTCTCCCACGGCAACAATGGTGCCGCAGACGTCGGCGCCCTGAATCCGGGGCAGACTCAATGCGGTGCCACTCCAGCTGGCGTCATCGGCGCTGCCATCCTTTTTGGAGTACCACCCGATGCGGGTATTGATGTCAGTGTTATTGACGCCGGCCGCGTGCACCCGAATCACCACTTCACCGGTTGCTGCCTGAGGAACCGGCAGATCGTTACGGAATTCGAGGGTTTCCGGGCCACCATGGCCAACGAGAGCAACCCCTTTCATGGCGTCGGGCAGGGCGTGGGATGAGTCGGACATTATTCGGTTTCCTTCAGTAGTGTCAGGGCGCTGCGTTTGGCGGCTTCGACGGCCTGTTCGGCCATCAGTGGCCAGGCACAGGTCACCCCTTCGTGCAGCAGAAACAGGGGAGTAGCGAGATCGTCCCGTTGACTGAGCTGGGCCAGTGCTCCATGCAGGGCGTCTTTTTGCTGTTTGACGACCTGCTGAATCGGCTGGCTGTCGGGAAAGGCGGCAAGGGCATTGTTGTACAGACAGCCGTTGGGCGCGGCGTGACGCATCCAGTTGGCGAGCTGATCAAAGACACCGGTGAGGGTTTGGGCTGCATCTTCAGAAGCGCAGCTGTTCAACAGCTTAAGATATCGTTGGTGACGATGCTCCAGGGCACCCACGATCATCGCTTCTTTGGAGGGGAAGTGTTTGTAGAGGGTGCGAAGGCTGACGTCACAGGCGGTTTTCAGCTGGGCCACGCCGGGCTCGGCGAACCCCTGCTCGCTGAATACCTGCTCCAGCCGGAATGCGATCTGTTCTTTCAAACTCATTACTCATCACCTCCTCAGAATTGAGGGGTAGAGTAATCGTTCTACATGGCAAGGTAAAGTGATCGCTCTACCCTGGCAAAGAAAAGCCGAAAAATGCGGTCAGGGAGAGCGCTGACGGCGCATTGGCGTATGGCCGGTGTGCTGCTTAAAAAACTGGATAAAAGCGCTGTCGCTGGTAAAGCCCAGCCCCTGGCTGACCTGCTGAAGGCTTTTGCCCTGAGCGAACCACTGGTGAGCGGTATTGAGCCGCAGCTGCTGGCGCCATTGTGTGAAGGTGAGTCCGGTTTCCTCACGGAAGCGGCGAGTGAGGGTTTTGGTGCTGGCTCCGCAGTGTTTGGCGTAATCCGCCAGTTGCTGTCCACAGCCCGGGTCCGAGAGATAGTGTGAGACCAGCTCCTGAAGCCGTTTGTCCGTTGGTAAGGGCAACATCAGTGCCGCCGCTGTCGCCCCGTTTATCTCATCAATCAGCACCGACACCAGGCGCAATTGGGCGGGGTCGGGCAGGTCGCTGCCGGACCAGTCGGTGACTCTCAGGATCAGGGCCTGCAGCAGCGGCGTCACTTCAAAGATCTTCGGTTGCGCCGGCAGGGTGCCAAAGTGACCGGCATCAAAATACAGGGAGCGGTAACGTGTAGGCCCGGCCATGGTGACCTGATGGGGCAGCCCCGATGGCAGCCAGACAGCCCGGGTTGGGGGGACGATGCAGAGGCGCTGAGGCAGGCTGAGCTGCATGCAGCCCTGTTCGGCATAGAGCAGTTGGCCGCGCTGGTGCTGATGCCAGCCGGAGTCGTGTTGACCGTGATCGATGGCGAACCCCAGCACCGGTGCGGCAGCGGTATCGGGGTCAAACACCTGGGTTTCTGTCAGTCGGGGCACAATGTCTCTTTTCCTACATAAGTTGTCCGAATCATTGTAATGGGAAGATTGGCGCTTCAGTAGAGTATCGGCCTCGATTGGAGGCTGTTATGAAAAGAGACCATCTTGGGGTGGTGATGACCATCCTGCTGCTGATTTTTCCGCAAATCAGCGAAACCCTTTATGCCCCGGTGTTACCGTCTTTGGCAGGCCAGTTCGCGGTTGGCGAGGCTCAGGCGCAACTGACCATGTCGCTGTACTTTATCGGCTTTGCGCTGGGGGTGGTGTTCTGGGGAGTATTGTGTGATTGCATTGGCCGTCGGCAGGCGATGCTGCTGGGCCTGAGCGCTTATCTATCGGGTGCGCTGCTGGCGCTGTGGGCCAGCCACTACCCCACCTTTTTGCTGGCCCGAGTGGTATTGGCGTTTGGCGCCAGCGCCGGTTCGGTGGTCACTCAGACCATGATCCGGGATCGCTTCAGTGGGGCGGAGCTGGCCCGGCTGTTTTCCCTTGTGGGCGCTGCCCTGTCGTTTTCCCCGGCGCTGGGGCCACTGATTGGCGGCCTTGCGGCAGAGTATGGCGGCGTTGCCGGTGTGCTGCTGGTGATGCTGGCCATGGCGATTGGGCTGCTGGGTTTGAGCTTACTCCGGTTGCCGGAAACCCGCACGGAACCACAGACTCCGGTGGCGTTGTGGCCGGTGGCACGCAAAATGGTTCGGGATCCGAAGCTGTGGCGCAGCGCGCTGCTGATTGCCCTGATGAACCTGCTGATATTTGGCTGGTACAGCCAGGGGCCTTTCGTGGTGGCGGCGCTGGGTTACTCGCCGAAAGTGTTCGGTATGACCGGCTGGGCGCTAGCGCTGGGCAGTGCGATTGGCGCGATGGCGAACCGGCGCCTGTTGTCCCGATGCACGCCGCAGCAACTGATACGGTGCGGGGCCATGCTGGCTTTGGCCGCCAGCCTGATTCAGCTGGCGGTGGCGCTGTTTTGGCTCACCGCAAACCTGACCGGGTTGGTGCTGCTGTTGCTGCCGATGATTGGCGTTGTGGTGGGCTTTGGTCTGGTGGTGCCCAATGTACTGAGTGGGGCGCTCAAAGAGTATCAGCAGGCTCTGGGCGTGGCCGGTGCCTGGTTTGGACTGGCTTACTATCTGCTGATTGCACTGGGGTTGTGGCTGGTGAGCGGCACAGTAGAGTTGGCACTGTGGGGGATGCCACTGAGCTTTGTGCTGTTCAGTGCCCTGGCTTGTGTGGCCGCACGATGCCGCAATACCCACTGACAGAAACAACAACGCCCCCAATTGGGGGCGTTGTACGTTGTGGCTCAGTGCCTTTTAGCGGGACTTCACATAGGGCTGGCCAACGGCTTTCGGGCCGATGGCTTTGCCGATAAAGCCGGCCAGCAGCAGCACGGTCAGCACGTACGGCAGAACCTCAATCGCCTGTACCGGCACTTCGCCGACCACCGGCAGTTCGACGCCCTGCAGGCGCACCGCCAGCGCGTCGAGGAAGCCGAACAGCAGACAGCCCAGCATCACCGGCACCGGACGCCACTTACCGAAGATCAGGGCGGCCAGGGCGATAAAGCCCTTACCGGCACTCATGTCCGGTACGAAGCCAGCGGCATGGCCGGTGGACAGGTAAGCCCCGGCGATGCCTGCCAGCACACCGGCAATCATCAGTGCGCGGTAGCGCAGCCAGGTGACGGAGATACCGGCAGTGTCCACCGAGTGCGGGTTTTCACCCACGGCACGCAGACGCAGGCCGAAGCGGGTGCGTTGCAGGATCCACCAGGACAGCGGCACCATGGCAAAGGCAAGGTACACCAGCAGGGTGTGGCCGGACAGCAGCTTGGAGTACACCAGGCCCAGTACCGGCACATTTTCCAGTGCATCGGCCAATGGCAGAGTGATGGACTGGAAACGCTGGCCACCGGACAGCGCCGGGGTCTGACCGCCCATCTCGAACCAGTAACGACCCAGGGTGATGGTCAGGCCGGCTGCCAGCATGTTGATGGCGGTACCGGAGACGATCTGGTCGCCACGGTGGGTGATGGAGGCAAAGCCGTGGATCAGGCTCATCAGCACGCCGGTGCCCATGCCAGCCAGCATGCCCAGCCAGACGCTGTTGGTGACGTAAGCGGTGGCGGCAGCGGCAAAGGCGGAGGCCAGCAGCTTACCTTCCAGGGCGATGTTCACCACGCCGGAGCGCTCAGAGAACAGACCGGCCAGGGCCAACAGCAGCAGCGGAGTGGAGACGCGCAGGGTGGCGTCCAGCAACAGGATAATGGTCTCAAACATGACTTAGGCCTCCTGCGCTTTCAGTTTGTCGGCTTTAGCGGCGCTAACGGCCAGGTAGATTTTCTCTACCGGCTTCACCAGCATCAGCGACAGGGCACCGGAGAACAGCACCACCAAGGCCTGAACCACTTCCACCATCTCACGGTCGACGTTGGGGTATTCAAACGCCAGCTCGTTACCGCCCTGGAACAGCACACCAAACAGCAGCGAAGCGAACAGAATGCCGATGGGGTGGCCGCGGCCAATCAGTGCTACTGCGATACCGGTAAAGCCATAACCTGCCACGAAGTCGAGACGCAGCTGGTGGCTGTAGCCGGTGATCTCGTTCATCCCCAGCAGGCCAGCCAGGCCACCGGAGATCAGCATGACGATCACGGTCAGACGCTTGGGGTTGATGCCGCCGTAGCTGGCGGCGGTCGGGTTGGCGCCCAGCGCGCGGATGGCGTAGCCCCAACGGGTATGCCACAGCAGCAGCCAGACCACCACCAGAGCGGCCAGAGCGATAAAGAAGGAGAAGTTCAGCGGGCTGCGCTCAAACTCAAAGCCAAACCAGCCAAGCACATCGTGCATCATCGGCAGGCGAGCGTTCTCACCGATCAGGCGGGATACCGCAGACATTTCGCCGTCCGGCTTCAGCACGTTCACCATCAGGTAGACCATCAGTGAGGAGGCGATGAAGTTGAACATGATGGTGGTGATCACCACGTGGCTGCCACGATAGGCCTGCAGATACGCGGGGATTAGGGCCCACAGGGCACCAAACAGCATGCCGCCCAGCATGGAGACCGGGAAGATCACCCAGAACGGCATGGAGGCGTCCAGGGCCAGACACATCAGGCCGGTACCCAGACCGCCGATGTAAGCCTGACCTTCACCACCGATGTTGAACAGACCGGCGGAGAACGCCACGGCTACAGCCAGGCCGGTGAAGATAAAGTTGGTGGCGTAGTACAGGGTGTAACCCACGCCTTCCTGGTAACCCAGGGCACCCTGAATCATCAGGCTGGCCGCTTCCACCGGATTCACGTCGACGGCGATAAACACCAGTGCAGAGACGGCAAACGCCATCAGCAGGTTCAGCAGTGGCAACAACAGGATGTTGATCCACGCTGGCAGTTTGTTGTTGTTCACAGGGCGTCTCCTGCTTTCAGTTCATCCGGGATAACGTTGGCCATCATCATGCCGAGAATGCGTTCATTGGCTTTGTCTGCGGGGACTTCGCCAACGATTTGGCCATCGAACATCACCACGATGCGGTCAGACAGCGCCAGAATTTCATCCAGCTCCACAGAGACCAGCAGCACGCCTTTGCCCTGATCGCGCATGTCGATAATGCGTTTGTGGATGTACTCGATGGCGCCAATGTCGACCCCACGGGTGGGCTGGCCGATCATCAGGACATCCGGGTCCTGATCCACTTCACGGGCGATGATCAGCTTCTGCTGGTTACCACCGGAGAACAGGGAGGAGCGCAGTTTCGGGTTGCGCGGTCGCACGTCCCACTCTTCCATCAGGTCGCGGCACTTGGCCTCGATCACTTTGGGCTTGGAGAGCACTTTGCCGTTGTACTGCGCTTGCTCGTGGAAGCCCAGGATGGCGGACTCTTCGGCAGAGAAGCCTTTAATCAGGCCCATCGCCAGACGGTCTTCCGGTACGTGGCCGACTTTCATGGCACGAACCGATTTCGGGTCGGACGGGGACTGAGGCGTGATCTGATGCTGACCGATGCGGATTTCGCCCTTGGCCGGCACCAGAATGCCCGCCAGCGCTTCCATCAGTTCAGACTGGCCGTTGCCGGAGACCCCGGCAATGCCCACCACTTCACCGGCCCGGACCTCAATATTGACGGACTTGAGCATGTCCACACCGCGGTTGTCGGTGTAGGTCAGGTCTTTGGTGGCGATCAGTACGTCACCCGGCTTGGACGGGCCTTTTTCCACTTTCAGGCGAACCTTACGGCCCACCATCAGCTCCGCCAGTGACTCCTTGGTGGCGTCGGCGGTCTTGACGTGACCCACCATCGCGCCCTGACGCATGACCGACACGTTGTCGGTAACGGCGAGGATTTCACGCAGCTTGTGGGTGATCAGCAAAATGGTGACGCCCTGGCTGCGCAGTGCGTCGAGAATACGGAACAGGTGATCGGTTTCCTGGGGGGTCAGCACACCCGTCGGCTCATCCAGGATCAGCACCTTGGCGCCACGGTAGAGGGCCTTGAGGATCTCGACACGCTGTTGCAGGCCCACCGGAAGCTCTTCGATGGTGGCGTCCAGCGGGACATCCAGCTGGTACTCTTTGGCCAGGCGGGTCAGCTCTTTGCGGGCTTTGCTCAGTGAGCCAGCCAGCAGGCCGCCCTCTTCGGCGCCCAGAATCACGTTTTCCAGCACGGTGAAGTTTTCCACCAGCATAAAGTGCTGGTGCACCATGCCGATCCCGGCGGCGATGGCTTCACGGGAGTTGGTGATGGACTGGCGTTCGCCATCCACCAGAATTTCGCCGGCATCCGCTTCGTAGAAGCCGTAGATGATGTTCATCAGGGTGGACTTACCGGCGCCGTTTTCGCCGATGATGCCGTGGATGGTGCCGGCAGGGACTTGCAGATTGATGTCACGGTTGGCGTGGACGTCGCCGAACCGTTTTTCGATACCGCGCAGTTCCAATGCAAGCGGCGACTGGGGTCGGGCTTGGGACATGGCTGTGTTTCTCGCTATTGCATGATAGAAAGCCCCCGGGACACGGGGGCTTTTCTTAAGTCACTGAATCCGTTAGTGGATTAGTATTTGCAGCTGTTGTCAGCCATGTAGTCGTGTACCACGATCTCGCCGGAGATGATCTTCTGGGCGATGGCGTTCAGTTGCGCTTCGTCCTCGGCGGTGATCAGATCGCGGTTGTACTCGTCCAGGGCCCACTCGATGCCGCCGTCGGCCAGACCGTTGGCCTGGATACCAGCAGCGAAGTTGCCGGACTGGTACTCTTCAAACACTTTGTAGGTGGTGAAGCCAACACGCTTAACCATGGAGGTCAGCATGGTGCCCGGGTGCATGTGGTTCTGGTTGGAATCTACGCCGATGGCGAATTTGCCTTCGTCTTTGGCAGCCTGGTAAACGCCGTTACCGGTACCACCAGCGGCAGCAAAGATGATGTCCGCGCCACGGGAGAATTGGCTCTTGGCCAGCTCAGCGCCACGTACCGGATCCGCAAAGGCGGACGGGGTGGAGCCAGTCATGTTCTGGAATACGTCAGCGTCGCCGTTCACGTGCTTAACGCCCTGCTCGTAACCACAGGCGAACTTACGGATCAGCGGGATGTCCATGCCGCCGATAAAGCCCACTTTCTGGGAGTCGGACTTCATGGCTGCCAGTGCGCCCACCAGGAAGGAGCCTTCGTGCTCAGCGAACACCAGGGACTTCACGTTCGGCAGGTCAACCACGGAGTCGATGATGACGAAGTCGGTTTCCGGGTACTTCTTGGCAACTTTCTCCAGGGAAGCGGCGTAGTTGAAGCCAACCACAACGATCGGAGAGTAGCCACGACGAGCCATACGCTCCAGGCCCTGCTCGCGCTGGGTGTCATTGGACGGCACGTATTCAAAAACCTTTACGCCTTTGTCTTTGTTAAAGGCGATAACGCCGTTCTCGTAAACGGCCTGGTTAAAGGATTTGTCGTGCTTACCAGCGGTATCGTAAGCCACGGCCGGCTTGAAGTCGGCAGCAGTGGCAACAAAAGAGGTCAGAGCAAGTGACACTGCGGCTGCAGTGGCGGCAAGAGCTTTCTTCATCATATCCTCGCGTGTAGTAATTTTCTTTTATTGATCCCCTTCATGGGGATTCTCTGTCACAGCCATATAACGGCAGCGAACCCTGAGCAAGCGGTTAAAACCGCGCGTGAGTTCGATTGTGAGTTGGATCACGAAACTGGACGGACGAGAGTGTACCAGCTCGGTAAATTGCTGCAACGAATAGAAATTTGGGGTGGTTAAAAAACCGCCATCCGTAGGAAAGTTACTAAAAAAGCCGCCACCCGAGGGGTTCGGGTGGCGGCTTTTTTTGGTTATTTAGCGAAAGAAAAGGTGGGAAAGCGGGTTCAGAATCCGGGCCAAACCGGACGTGAATTGGAGCGGTTGGTCCAGTGCGCTGATCACCAGACAGTCCTCATCGGCATCGGTAAAAGGCTGGTGATTGTGGCGGCCATCGAGGTGGATAAAGTCGCCCACCTTGTACTCCCCACGGTCGTCGGCAAATCCGCCGTGCAGCACCAGCGTCAACTCCTCACCCTGATGAGTGTGCTGGGGCACTGAGGTGTTGGCGTCCATATGGATAAAGAAGAATCGGTCGTCGTCCCCCTGCGCATTCAGGCGAGCCTGATGCAGGCCTCCGGGCAGACGGCTCCAGCTTCCCAGGTGCGTCAGCTGCCTGGCCAGCACCCGGGGCAGAACAAAACGCCGGTGTTCCAGCTGCAGCTCCACCGGGGACTCCGGTTGGGGCGTTACCAGTGGCGTGTCAGGGAGCGTCTCCATCATGCTGCTCAACATCGCTTCCGTGGTGTCCAGCGATGCTGCGTCGGAGTGGTTGTGCCAGCACTGCTCGGACAGGGCGTTTTCGTGATCCGCCACTTTCTGGCGACACCGGGGGCAGAACTCCAGATGCGCGGCCAGCAGCAGCGCTTTACCGCCGTAAAGGCGTCCCTCGGCGTACGCTTCGAGCCACGCGGTGTCAGGATGGTGATTAATGGTGTTCATTTAAGAGCTCCCGGATCCGGTTCAGGGCAAGGCGTAAACGCGACTTCACGGTGCCAAGGGGGACACCCAGCGCGTCAGCCACCTCCTGATGAGACCGATCCTCAAAATAGATCATGGTCACCACCTGCAACTGCTTCGGTGGAAGGTGCTCGCAATACTTCTGCAATTGCTCCCGCAGGACGGGCTGGTCGAGTTGGTCTGATTCAACCTCCGAATCCACCGCGGGTTCCAGGTATAGATCTTCTGCACTCGGATGCTCGGGCCTGGCCTGGGCACGTCGTAATAAGTCGTACGACACATTACGAGCCACGGTAAAAATCCAGGTGGACACCCGGCCCTTATCCGGATGATAGAGGTGGGCCTTCAGCCACACTTTGGTCATCGCTTCCTGAACCATCTCCTGAGCCAGCGCGTCATTACCGAGTTGACGGCGGGCGTGGCTCAACAGACGGGGAGCAAAATGCCGAAACAGCTGAGCAAACGCATTCTTATCACGTTGCTCTGCGACGGCAATCAACCAGGCGCGATGCTGACTGGCGTCGTCCGTTTTCTGATTCACTGTAATCCCGTACTCCGTGACCGTCTCCATAGACTGAGTATCTCCGGCAATGTGGGCTTTGACCAGTTAACTAACGCAACGCATCGAAAGATGGATCACTGGTGGGTGATCAGATCATGCAACAGCGCCAGGGTCTGGGCGGGGTTGCCGGCCCAGAGTTGCTGTTTCTGTCGGGCTTCCAGAGGCACCACTTCGAGCCAGCGCTGTGCCACCCAGGCGGCGTCCTGCCATTGGGGCGACTCGTACAACTGGCCCAGCTCCGGGTAGTCGTGGTGGATCTCGGACAGTTTGTCACTGAGCGGAGCGAAACGGCCATCCAGGGGGGCGGTCGGCCAGTTGTCCAGGGCACGAGCCTGACCCACCCGAAGTCCGTCGTGTTCGGTCTGGATGGTCAGGATCTCCAGCTTCTGAATCCCCTCGACCGTAATCCCCAACAGGCCATCGTCCAACGCTTCAAAGTCCACCACTTTGACCAGCGTCGCCAGTGGCCATATGTGGGTGTTGTTCTCCTTGTGGCCCTGTGGGTCCAGCATGCACATGGCGAACGCGTGCTCGCGTCCAAAACTCTCTCTCACCATCCGCACGTAACGTGGCTCGAAAATTCGCAGTGGCATTTTGCCGCCGGGAAAAAGGTGACTTGTCAGTGGAAACAGGGGCAGACGGGTATAGCTGGACATGAATCGTTCCCGAACGGCTTTAGGTGGCTTTTCTACGGGCGGGAAAGCGAAAAGGTTCAGTGATCTTTTACTCCACAACTGGCGTACAACGGTCAGTTACAACCACAATAAACTCACTCACTTAACGCATTCACGCACGCAATGAAGACAGCGCTGATCACCGGTGCCACGTCGGGCATCGGACACCAACTGGTTCTCGATCACCTCAATGAAGGGTGGCGGGTGATTGCCTGCGGTCGGAATACGGCAGCGCTGGCCGCGCTCAAACAAGGCGAACGGGGTGAGCATATTGTGGCAGCGCAATTTGATGTGACCGATGCTGATCAGGCCCGGGCGGTGTTGACCGAGGTGCTGGAGGGCACCCTTGGCGGTAGCGCTCTGGGACGCGTCATTCTCAATGCGGGCACGTGCGAATACATGGATGTCGACGCCTGGGACACGACGCAGTTTGCCCGGGTGATTGAGGCGAACCTGCTCGGCACCTCTCACTGTCTGGCAGGGGTGCTGCCGCACCTGAAACGGGGGAGCGAACTGGTTCTGGTCGACAGCCTGGCCCGCCTGGTGCCCTTTACCCGCGCTGAGGCGTATGGCGCCAGCAAGGCCGCGATGCACTATCTGGCGCGCTCACTGGAAGTGGACCTGGGCGATAGGGGTGTGCGGGTCATGGCGGTGTCACCCGGGTTTGTGGACACTCCACTGACACGGCGCAACACGTTTGGCATGCCGGCGCTGATGTCGGTGGAGGATGCCAGTGCGGCCATCATGAAAGGGATGGCGGCCGGAAAGCGCACCATTCGCTTCCCGTTCCGGCTGAGTGGCCCTTTAACGCTGATGTCGTGGCTGAGTGAAGGATTACAAGTAAGGATGTGCCGATGGCTCAAGAAAAATCAATGAACATTGCCGTCGTCGGTGGCGGCATCGCCGGCATGACCTGCGCCCATCTGTTGGGGGAGCATCACAACGTCACCCTGTTCGAGCCGGAATCGTGGCTGGGTGGCCACACCCACACGGTGGAAGTGGATGGCACCGCGGTGGATACCGGCTTTATCGTCTACAACGACCGCACCTACCCGAGGTTTCAGAAACTGCTGGCGTCGCTGGGCGTGCAGGGCCGCCCCACCGAGATGAGTTTCTCGGTTTCAGACCGGGATCAGAACCTCGAATACAACGGCCATAATCTCGATACCCTGCTGGCGCAACGGCGCAATCTGCTGCGGCCGGCGTTCTGGCGGATGGTGAGGCAGATACTGCGCTTTAACCAGCTCGGCAAACAGCTGGTGGATGACTCGGCCATCCCGGACTGCACGCTGGGGGAGTTTCTGGACCGGGAAGGGTTTGATGGCTGGATGGTCAGTCACTACCTGTTGCCGATGGGCGCCGCCATCTGGTCTTGCAGCCTTAACGATATGCGCGCCTTTCCGGTGCAGTTCTTTCTGCGTTTTTTCCATCACCATGGCCTGCTTGATATTCAGAACCGGCCACAGTGGTACACCGTGGAGGGCGGCTCCTGGCGCTATGTCCACGCCATCATTGAAGCCGGACATTTCAATCTGGAGCTGGAAAATGGTGTACAGCGTGTGTGGCGGCACGACAGCGGCGTTGAGCTGGAAGATGGGCACGGCCAGCGGCGTCACTTCGACCAGGTGATTCTGGCCTGCCACTCCGATCAGGCGCTGGCGATGCTGGCGGATGCCAGCGATGAGGAGCGTGAACTGCTCAGCGCCATCCGGTATGCCCCCAATGAGGTGATACTTCACACCGACACCCGCCTGCTGCCTGAGCGACGCAAAGCCTGGGCCAGCTGGAACTATCAGCTGGGTCACCAGGTGGGCGCAGACCGACCGGTGGCGGTGACCTACAACATGAACATTCTGCAGGGTCTCAGCGGCGACACCACCTACTGCGTGACGCTGAATCCGGTTGAACCCATTGATCCCAAGCATGTCCTGGGGCGTTACCAGTACAGCCACCCGCAGTTTGACCTTCCGGCGGAAGCGGCAAAGGCAGCCCGCCGACGCATCTGTGGCGTGGCGCGCACTCACTTTTGTGGGGCGTACTGGTACAACGGGTTTCACGAAGATGGCGTGCGCAGCGCTGTGGACGTCTGCGAGCGCTTCGGGGTGCGCTTATGAACTCCCAGCTGGCAACGGGCACCGTGTTTCATCACCGTTTTGGCGAGCCGGATCATCGCTTCCGCTATGGCATCCATATGCTGATGCTGGATCTGGATGAGTTGCCCCGGCTGACTGCTCTGTGGCAACGGCCGCTGTTTTGGTTCCGGCGCGAGGATTACCTGGGCGATGGCGACCTGAAATCGGCGGTGCTTGAGACCATGAATGGCCTCAGCGATGAGCCCATGAATGGCCTCAGCGATGAGCCCCTTGAGGGCAAAGTCTGGCTGCTGGGCCAGTACCGAATGTTGGGCGTCTACTTTTCACCGGTGAACTTCTACCTGCTTGAGCAGGGCGGCCGGTTTACCCGGATGCTGGCGGAAGTCAGCAACACGCCCTGGAATGAGCGTCATCATTATCTGGTTCCGCTGGACGGGTCCGAAGCCAGCGCCAAAGCCTTCCACGTTTCCCCTTTTATGCCGATGGGACTGCAGTACCAATGGAAAGTGGCGCTGGAACCTGAGCGTATCGGCATCGTGATCCGATGCCTGTCGGTGGATTCGGGTCGGCCACGTTTCGTTGCGGATCTGAGCCTTACTACCGAACCGCTGAACCGCTCAAACCTATGGCGCGTATGGAGACGCACCCCGTCGATGACGATCAAAACCATTGCCGGAATCTACTTTGAAGCACTGAGACTGTGGTGGAAAGGGGCGAGATTTCACGCCCATCCCAACAGCAAACGGACACAAGGAGAATGACCATGACGACCCAGGTGAGTACGGCGCCCCGCTGGGATTTCGCCTTGTGCCGCAGTGCACTGTTTAAACTGCTGCCCGGCCTGAAGCACGGCACCTTGCATCTGCAGGAGGGGGGACAACAGTGGCGATTCGGAAGCGGGCATCCGGAGGTGACGCTGACCGTGCACCACCCCCGGGTCTGGCGGTCGTTGCTGGTTGGGGGGTCCATCGCTTTGGCGGAGCGTTACCGTGATGGCGACGTGGACACCGACAACCTGACGCAGTTGCTGACGCTGTTTGCCCGCAACCTGGAGTGGCTCGACAAGCTGGAACAACGGTTTGGTTTTGTACTCGGCCCGTGGCAGACCCTGCAACACCGGTTGCGCCATAACTCCAAAGCGAACGCCCGTAAGAACATTGAAGCCCATTACGACCTGTCCAACGATTTTTACCGGCTGTTTCTGGATAACGGCATGGTCTATTCCAGCGGCATCTGGCGAGAAAGCGACGATCTTGATCAGGCTCAGGAAGCCAAGATTGCCCGGCTTTGTGAGCAGTTGGCGCTGAGCCAGGATGATCACCTGCTGGAAGTGGGCACCGGCTGGGGCGCACTGGCGATCCACGCGGCCCGACAGTACGGCTGTAGGGTGACCACCACCACCATCTCCGAAGCACAGTATCAGGAAGCCAAGGTGCGGGTTGAGGCAGCGGGACTGACGGATCGGATTGAGCTGCTGCGTCTGGATTATCGCGACCTGACCGGGGAGTACGACAAGATCGTTTCCGTGGAGATGATTGAGGCGGTGGGTGAGCGTTATCTGCCGGGCTTCTTCCAGACTCTGGATCGGCTGTTGAAACCGGGTGGCAAAGTGGCACTTCAGGCCATCACCATCGCCGACCAGCGCTATGACAGCTACCGCCGTGGTGCTGATTTCATCCAGACCTACATCTTTCCCGGAGGCTTTCTGCCCAGCGTTAAGCTGATGGGCGATCTGGTGGCGGCGCAAACCAATATGGTGATGCGCGACTTGACCGACATAGGCCTGGATTACGCCCGCACCCTTGAGCATTGGCGGGCGCGTTTCGAAGCGGCACTGCCCGAGGTTCGAAAACTGGGGTTTGATGATCCGTTTGTCCGGCTGTGGCGTTACTACTTCTGTTACTGCGAAGCGGGCTTTCTGACGCGACGGGTCAGCACCGTTCAGCTGACCCTGGAGAAAGCCCGGTAATCCGCTGCCGGAGGTGAAGCATGTTAGCCACCCTGCTGTTGTCCCTCAGCCTCAATGCGCTGCCCGTTGAGGCCCCCGCTGCAGACCGGATGAAGCCGGTGGGCGAATCCCGCCTTAAGGTGCTCTGGTTTCCCATCTACCATGCCCGACTCTACAGCGACGACGGGCGTTTTGATGGCATTGAAGCGCCGCTGGCTCTGGATCTGCTCTACCTGCGCGACATCGATGCTCAGGATCTGGTGGCGCACACCCGCTCTGAGTGGAAGCGGCTCGACCTGTACCGGAAAGACGCGTCGGAAGGCTGGCTGTCGACCCTGACCAAACTGTGGCCCAACGTGGCAAAAGGGGATCGTCTGACCCTGGTGATGGGGCCCGAGCAGAGCACCTTCTATCATAACGGCGATCCGCTTGGGACCATCGCCGGCAGCCAGTTTGGCCCTGACTTTCTGGCCATCTGGCTGGACCCGGACTCGCGCTATCCCAAACTGCGCAACGCCCTGATAGGGAAAACCCAATGAACGTGCTCAAATGGATGGCGTGCAGCGCCCTGATGGTGTGTCTGGCCGCTTGTTCCAGCGGAGACCTGTCCCAGTACCAGACCCAGTCTCCGGCACTGTCGCTGTCCCGGTTTTTCAACGGGCCACTGGTGGCGACCGGCATGGTGCAGGACCGCAGTGGCAACATCACCCGACGCTTCACCGTCACCATGACCGGAACGTGGAGCGAACAGACTGGCGTGCTGGATGAAACCTTCTACTGGGACGACGGTGAGGTCAGCAAGCGGGTGTGGACCCTTAAGGATCTGGGCGAGGGCCAGTATCAGGGGCGCGCTGACGACGTATTGGACGTTGCTGAGGGGCAGGCCGTTGGCCCGGTGCTGCGCTGGCGCTACACCTTGCAGCTGCCGGAAGAGCAGGGGGGCTGGGCTATCCGCTTTGATGACACCATGGTGCTGATCAACGACAACGAGATGCTCAATGTGGCGGTGATGTCCAAATGGGGCCTGGAGGTGGGAAGGGTCACACTGACCATCCGTAAAGTCGACGCCTTACCACAGCTTCAGCCGTGACCCTCGGCGGTAGCGTCGGCCGGTTAAAAGACCCGCCACGGTGCTGGCGTTGCCGGATCAAAAAAGGCGCCGTCAGGCGCCTTTTGCAATCGTCAGTGTCCGATCACTGGGCGGAAGCGTCGTCCATGGCCGGCTCACCATTGATGGCGAACAGTTCCACTTCAAACTTCAGCGGGGTGTTCGGGCCGATCATCTGGCCAGCACCGCGCTCGCCGTAGGCCAGGTCAGACGGGATGTACAGCTCGTACTTGGAACCGACCGGCATCAGCTGCAGACCTTCAGTCCAGCCTTTGATGACGCCGTTCAGCGGGAAGCTGATGGTTTCACCACGGGCGTAGGAGGAATCAAACTCTTCGCCGGTGGGCAGAGTGCCGCGGTAGTGCACGGTCACGGTGTCAGTGGCGGTGGGCTTGGCGCCATCACCTTCGGTGACCACTTTGTACATCAGGCCGGATTCGGTCTTAACCACACCTTCGGCTTTCTCCATCTCGGCCAGCCAGGCGTCGCCATCGGCTTTCACCTTGGCCATCTCGGCGTCACGCTTTTCGGTGGCCAGCTGAGTGACTTTCTGCTCGAACGCCACCAGCACCTCTTCCATCTGCTCGTCGGTCAGCTTGCTGGCGTTGTTGAGGCCATCGGTAACACCGGCCAGAACCACCTGACGGTCCAGGCTGACACCCAGCTCTTGCTGCTGGTCCAGGCTGCCGCCAATGTACTGAGCCATGGATACGCCGATGGCGTAAGCCACTTTCTGCTCTTCAGTGTTCAGAGTGACCTGAGAAGCGGAAGCTTGAGCCGCAGTTTCAGTCTGGTTCTTGGCCGCGTCGTCTTGACAGCCTGCCAGGGCAATTGCGGCGCCGATCAGGCCCACTTTAAACAGCTTGTTCATGATGTTCTCCCAAATGTGTGCCCGACTACTATTGGGGCGATTGCCGCAAAGTGCAAGGGGGATAAAGGAATTGGTGTGCCTATAGAGCCTTGAAACTACAGACAGTTCCCGGTTCAGCGACCATTTGTCCGGAAATTGTGCACTGAAAAATTGAGCTGACAGGGGTTTTTATTGCGCTTTCCGGCAGTTATGGCGGGCCAAAATCGGCTTGTTGTTTTGCCAACGCTGCTTTACCCTCAGCCGCAATTTTTAACAAAGCGAGCAAGTTGATGGCACTGAAAGCCACTGTGTTTAAAGCCCGTATCCAACTGTCCGACCTGGATCGTCATGTCTATATGGAGCAGAGCCTGACCCTGGCTCGCCACCCCTCCGAGACCGACCAGCGGATGATGGTACGGCTGCTGGCCTGGGCCATTTACGGCGATGAGCGACTGGAGTTTACCCGTGGCCTTTGCGCGGACGATGAGCCGGAGCTGTGGCAGAAGTCCTACAGCGATGAGATTGAGCGCTGGGTCGACCTGGGCATGCCGGAAGAGGGCCGGGTTCGCAAAGCCTGTGCCCGCGCCAGAGAGGTGGTGATTTTCGCTTATGGCGATCGTGCCGTACCGGTATGGTGGGAGAAGAACAAAAGCAAATTCAGCCGCTTTGATAACCTGAAAGTGTGGTTTATCGATGGCGATGACTGCGACGCCCTCACGGCGATGGCCCAGCGCACCATGGACCTGGCCGTCACCATCAGCGATGGCGAAGTGAGTGTGAGTGGTGGAGACCACTACGTCACACTGACTCCTCAGGCACTGAACTGAGCCAAAAAAGGGCGCCGACGGCGCCCTTTTTTGATCGGCGCTGATTCAGGCCGCCGGGATGAAGCCGGTCAGGGTGGTCAGTGCCCGTTGCCAGAACTCACAGGCTTGCTCCAGCGCTTCATCGCTGTAGGGGCTGGCGGGCAAGGCGCCCCAGATGGGCCCGGGCCAGGCGTCGTCCCCTTCAAACCGCGCGACGTGGTGCAGATGCAACTGTGCGACGACGTTGCCCAGCGCCCCCACGTTCATGCTGTCCGGGCTCAGGTTTCGCTCCATCAATGCCGCAACCTGGCAGGATTCCTTCATCAGTTGGGTCTGGTCTGCTTCGTTGAGCTGGTGGATTTCGGTCAGGTCCGGCCGCATCGGGATAAGCAGGAGCCAGGGATAACGCCCGTCACGGTGCAGACGCACCTGACTCAGGGGCAGAGTGCCCAGCAGCACGGTATCGGCATCCAGACGGGGATGAAGGGTAAACATAGTGAATCTCGCTCTGTGTTGGGGCGCTTACGCTAACGGAAGAACCCCCCGGTAACAAGCGCTTACTTATCCTGGTAGCGCTCTGCGATGACGCGGATTTCCGGCTCCAGGGTCAGGAACAGATCAACCAGTTCCGGGTCAAACTGGGTGCCCCGCTCCCGCTGCATTTCTGCCAGCGTATCGTCCACCGTCCAGGCCCCTTTGTAGGGACGGCGGGAGGTGAGGGCGTCAAACACATCGGCGATGGCGACGATGCGTCCCTCAACCGGGATATCGGTGCCTTTCAGTCCCTGAGGGTACCCTTCCCCATCCCAACGTTCGTGATGAGTCAGGGCGATGGTGCTGGCCATCTGCATCAATTCGGTTTCCAGATCCCCCAGGATTTTGGCGCCCAGCTCAGGGTGGGTGCGCATCACGTCCCACTCCTTCGCATCCAGCCGGGCCTCTTTCTTGAGGATGCGGTCCGGTATCCCGATTTTGCCGATGTCGTGCATGGGGGCCGCGTGAAGCAGCACCTGGCAAAAATGCTCTGGCAACCCGGCGGCGCGGGCCAGGCGCTCGGCGTAGTGACTCATCCGGATCACATGCAGGCCGGTTTCATTGTCTTTGTACTCTGCGGCCCGGCCCAGGCACTGAACCACGTGCAGTCGGGCCTGTTCCAGTTCATGGGTGCGGGAACGCACCAGGCTCTCAAGATGCTGAGCCTGGTTGTAAAGGGCCAGATGGGTTTTGACCCGCGCTTGCACGATGGCGGCGTTGACCGGCTTGGTCAGGTAATCCACGGCTCCCACCGCCAGGCCTGCTGCTTCGTCCGCCACTTCCCCCAGGGCGGTGACGAAGATCACCGGGATGGGGGACGTCATCGGCTGGGCTTTCAGCCGCCGGCACACCTCGAGGCCATCCACTTCAGGCATCATGATGTCCAGCAGAATAAGGTCCGGCGGGCTTTGCTCGACGATTTTCAGGGCGGTTACGCCGTCCAGGGCGACCTTAATCTGGTAATCCGGTTTCAGAATCCCGACCAGAACATCAATGTTTTCCGGGATGTCGTCCACGACCAGAATGGTGGGTTTGCTGTCAGTCATTGTCAGGGGCCTCCTTGGCCCGCTTCAACCACTCCTCGATCCACGCCTTGGCCTGATCGAAGCGATAGCCTCTGATCAGTTTAGCCAGTGGTGCCAGCGCAACGGCCTGGGTGCCATTGGCGATCTGCTCCAGTCGCTCAGCCGCGCTGGCATCATAGGCGTCCAGCAGCGGGATAAGATCGGCCACCGCCTTAACCAGTGCCGGCTCCGGCATCGGCGGGGCGGGGGACTCGACCTGAGGCGCCTGCCAACGGGCAATCGCCTCAAGTATGGTGGACAGAACTTTACCGGCTTTCACCCTCAGAGCCGGGTCATCCTCCTCATCCGCCAGCTTTTTCTCCAGCCGGGCCAGCAAGCGGGCCAGTTCAGGGCTGGCCAGACTGCCCGCCAGCCCCTTAAGACTATGGGCCAGCCGGCGTGCTGACTCAAAATCAGACTGGGCAACGGCTGCGCCGATCTCGTTGATCACCTCGCCCTGGGACTCGGCAAACCGCGTCAACAGGCGGTGATAGAGCTTGGCGCTACCCTGCACCAGCGCGAGCCCCTTATCCACGTCGAGGAGTGGACTGTGGGGCCAGGGCTGCAGACCGGCATCGTCCTCGTCCTCGGTTGGAACGGGGGAAAGATAGCGCCAGAGAACCCGGTGGAGTTGGCCCAGGTCGATGGGCTTGGCGATGTGGTCATCCATGCCGGCCGCCAGACATTTCTCCCGGTCTTCCTGCATGGCGTTGGCGGTCATGGCGACCACCGGCAGGGTCAGCTTCAGTTCGTTACGGATCGCCCTGCTGGCCTCGTAGCCGTCCATTACCGGCATCTGGCAGTCCATCAGCACCAGATCAAACTCGCCGTTTTTCAGCTTCTCCAGGGCCAGACCGCCGTGTTCAGCAACACTGACCCGCAGGCCAATCTGACGCAGGAACTCGCAGGCCACCTCCTGGTTAACCAGATTGTCCTCCACCAGCAACACACGTTTATTGGCGATGGTGGCCAGTTGCGCTTCATCCATCTGCCAGTGGGCGCGTCGCCGCACCGGTGCGCTGGTGTGCTTCCGGTCCAGCAGGCCGAGGATGGTGTCCAGTAACCGGGAAGGATTGGCGGGTTTGGAAAGCAGGGCGCCGACGCCGACAGACTCCGCCTGCCGTTGCAGAGATTCATCGCCGTAGGCGGAGATCATCAGCACCATGGCGGCATTGAGGCCGCGCTCCGTCAGGGCTTCTGCCAGCTCAATGCCGTTCATTTTGGGCATGTCGTAATCGGTGATCACCAACACCAGATCGTTCAGGCTGGCCAGTTTTTCCAGTGCCTGTGCCCCGCTGTGGGCCGGCACCACTTCAAAACCAAAGGCATTAAGATTGCGCTCCAGGATCTCCAGTGCGGTGTCATTGTCGTCCACCAGCAGAACCTGCTTGCCTTCCAGCTCAAACAGCTCCGGTTGCGGCGGTTGCTCCGGCAGTGCCATGGTCAGGGTAAAGTGGAAGGTGCTGCCGGCGCCAACGGCGCTGGTGACACCGATGTCTCCGCCCATCATGGTGACCAGGCGCTGGCTGATGGCCAGCCCCAGTCCGGTGCCGCCGTATTTGCGGGTGGTGGAGCTGTCGGCCTGAGAGAAGGATTGGAACAGACGTGCCTGCTGTTCGTCGCTCATGCCGATGCCGGTGTCCCGGACGGCAAAGCTCAGTCGGGTCTGGCTGCCTTCCGGATTGGGCAGGACCCGAATCGACAGCACCACCTCACCGTTTTCGGTGAACTTGATGGCGTTGCTGAGCAGGTTGATAAGCACCTGGCTCAGACGCAGCAGATCACCGTTGACCCGGGCAGGGACCTCGGGCTCGACGGCAAACAGCAGCTCGATGTTCTTCTCTTTGGCCCGCACCGCAAAGAGATCTGAAAGCTGCTCAAGCAGCTCATCCAGGGCGAACGGCTCGTTTTCCAGATCCAGCTTGCCCGCCTCAATTTTGGAGTAGTCCAGTACGTCGTTGATGATCCCCAGCAGGGATTGGCTGGCGGTGTCGATCTTTCTCAGGTACTCGGCCTGACGGGCGGGTGGATTGGTTTGCAGACACAACTGAGTCATGCCGATGATGGCGTTCATCGGAGTGCGGATCTCGTGGCTCATATTGGCCAGGAAGTCGCTTTTGGCCTGACTGGCGGCGTCGGACGCTTCTTTGGCCTGACGCAGCGCCTCGTTGACCTGGCGTCGTTCGGTGACGTCGGACATGGTCAGTACCAGTGAGGTGAGCTGGCCCTTGCTGTCTTCCAGCACTACGGCGCGTAAATCAGCCCAGCGCAGGGAGCCGTCCGGCTTGCGATAACGCATCTCTTTGGCCAGATGACGCTGGTGGCCTGTCAGCAGAGGGGCCAGGGCTTCATTGAACGGGTCCCGGTCTTCCGGCGGCAGCAGCTGACTGATGTGCTGACCCAGCAGTTGATCCTGGTCCAGTTCGGCAAACTGCTGGAAGCGCTCGTTGATCTCCCGGATCACCCCCAGGTGATTCAGGGTGACGATGGCGATACCCGCGTTATCGAACAGGGCGCGGAAGTGTGCCTCCGATGCCGCCAGCTGCTCCTCCATCCCTTTGCGTTCGCTGATGTTGAGCAGAAAGCCGTTCCACCACAGGGCGCCGGCTTCATCCCGGCTGACCTTGGCACCGATGGTGAACCACTGCGGCGCGCCCGCCATCACGAAGCGCGCTTCCATCGACCAGTCCTGTTCCTCAAGGGCGGAGCGCCGGAGGGTGTGTTCCAGCGCCTTTCTGTCCTCTGGATGCACCAGCTCAAGCACCGATGCCAGATCCTCCATCACCCGGCTTTTACTGACCCCCAGAGCCTGCCGGATCCCGCCACTGACAAAGCTGCATCGAACCCCCAGCGCTGAGTCATCCTGTTGCAGCTGGAACACCACCCCGGGAACCGATTCGGTGATGGTTTCCAATTGCGCCTTGGCGGCTTCCACCTGTGCCTGGCTGTTACGCGCTTCAGTCACATCGTGAATTGAGCCATCCAGCCACAGCGCTTTGCCCTCGTCGTCGTAGTGAGCCCGGCCTTTCTCATAGACCCAGCGCACCTGGCCCCGTCGGTTCAGAATGCGGTATTCCAGCGCCCAGCTCTCGCCTGAGGCGACGGCGGCATGCACTGTTTCAGTCAGCGTGGTGCTGTCATCCGGGTGCACCAGACTGGCAAAGCTGCGTTTTACGTTGTTGAGAAACTCTTTGGCCGGGTAGCCGGACAGGTCTTTGATGTGGTCGGAGATAAAGGCCATGGTCCAGTCATCATCCAGCGCGCAGCGGTACACTACGCCGGGGATGTTGCCCACCAGGGTGCGGAATCGCTCTTCCGATTCCCGCAGTTTCTGGTCCATGGCACGGCGTTCGCTGATGTCACGGATGATGGCGGCAATGCGGGGCTGCTGCCCGGCGGTGGCGGGCAGTTCGCTGAGGCTGATCTCCACCGCCAGTTCGGTACCGTCCGCCCTTTTCAGCGCCAGATCCAGTCCTGCGCCCATCGGCCGGGCCTGAGGGTCCGCAAGAAAGGCATTGCGAAGCTGTGGGTGGGCGTCACGACTGGCGGTGGGAACCAGGCACTCCACCGGCTTACCCAGCAAGGCCTCTCGCTGATAGCCGGTCAGTTGTTCCGCCTGCTGGTTGAGATAGACGATGGTGCCGTCTGGCTCGGCCAGCAGAATGGCGTCCGGCGCGGCATCAAGCACCGACTGGTACCAGCGGCTGGCTTCCAGCTCTTCGGTGATGTCGGTCAGCAGGGCTTCGATCCCCAGCAGGTTGCCCTGCACGTCAGTGACCGGCTGCATATAAGCGCTGAACTGGCGTACCTCCCCGTTTTGATGGCGCAGGGCCAACGGGTGTGGCGGCACGGACTGGCCCATCAGTAACTGTTCCTGGTATTGCCAGCTGACGTCGTTGATCTCGTCTTCCACCAACAGTCGGGGGTAGCGGCGGGCAAACTCGTCCGGCTCAAAGCCCAGCACTTCCCGGACGCTGTCGCTGGCGTGGATCACCTTGCCTTCCGGATCCATGGCGAAGTAGAGCGCGGTGTCGCCCATCCCCTCAAGCAGTTTGGCCAGACGGCTGCCGTGGGCATCCTGAAGCCGGTCTTCCCGCTCCTTCAGGGCTTCAGCCATGCTGAGCAGGCCCTGATCCAGCGCCTTGATCTCTTCGGTCCCCGGGACTTTGAGCGGGGTCAGTGAGCGGCTGCCATGCTGCAGGGCAATAACCCGGTGGCGCAACTGTTCCAGTGGCCGTGCCAGGCGGCGGGTCAGCCACCAGGCGATCAGGCCGAACAGTAGGGTGAACAGCAGCAACTGCAGAATGCTGTTGCGCACTTTGGCCAGGATGGGGGCATCCACATACTCAGCGGGGCGGGCAATGGCGAGCAGCCAGTCGGTGGTGGGCAACCACTGAAACGCCACCACCACTTCCCGGTCATTGGCGAGGGTCAGCCTTCGGGCTCCCTGCTCGGCCTGACGAAGCGCCAGCAGCAGCTGGTCATTGTCCGGAAGCGGGGCCAACAAGTCAGAGAGATTGCGGTTCAGAATGAAGTCCGGATTGGAGTGGGCCAGCAGATACCCATCCCTGTCGACGATCAGCAACTCCTCCATGCCCACATCCAGCAGGTCATGCAGACGGGCCAGGGCCAGATCGCCGGTCACTACGCCCTGGAAGCGCCCTTCATGGAAAAACGGCGCGCTGTAGGTGGTCATCAGAATGTTGCCGGCGCTGTCGTCGAAGTAGGCCGGGGTCCAGTAGGTGGTGTTCTTCTTGGCGGGGACTTCCCACCAGGCCCAGTTGCCGTCGCTGTAGTCGTAGGCATTGGTGGCGATGTCCATGCTCTGAACGCCGCTGCGATCGCGCCAGGAGTAGGGGCTGAAGGGGCGGCCAAGCGTGCTGGGATTGAGCGCAATGGCGCTGCCGTACAGGTAGGGGTTGTTCTGAAGGTGGAAACGGGTGAGGCGGTAGAGCTGCTCTGGCTCCAGCTCCGGCTCTTCGCTTAACAGAATGACGGAGCCGGTGACCGTGGTGACCACGCCGGACAGGATCCCATCAAGGCGCTCTGCCACCAAAGTGACTTCATCCGCCAGATGCTGATGGACCTCTTTTTGCCACTGCCGCTGTTCGATATAGAGGTTGAACCCCATCATGCCGATAAGCAGCAATACCATGGGCAGCAACAGCTGCCAGAACAGCTGTTGTCTTAGTGGTGGCGGCTTGCGGTTGGCAGCCAAGCCGGGCTCAGAGTGGTTCATGTCCAGACCGGTCCCATTGTGTGGTTAGGACACAGTCTAGCGTGTATCGACTTAGGATCTTGAAAAATATGTCAATTTGTTGATCTGATTGGCCGCTTCAGAAGGCAATGACACCACTGATCATCAAGCCATCCTCCAACACCACCGGGGCAAGCTGAACCGGGGCGTAGGGATCCACCAGCCATTGGTTAAAAGCGATGCCGATGGCGGCACCGGCCAGCACATCGGCCCAGTTATGATCGTTGGTGTTGACCCGGCTGACGGCGGTCCAGGATGCCAGGGCATAGGCGGGGGCACCGTAAGCCCAGCCATAACGGCGTTGCAAAAAAGCCGCCGCGGAAAAGGCGTTGGTGGCATGGCCGCTGGGAAAGCTGTCATTGTCGCTGCCGTCGGGGCGGTCGGCGTCCACGGCGCTTTTCAGTGCGAGGGTGGTGGCGCTGCCGGCGGCGAAACTGAGGCCAAACTGCCACAGGCCCTCGTAGTCGGATTTCCACAGGCTGGTGCCAGCGGCTGCGGCCGGAAGGGCGATGCGAAGGGCGGAGGCAATTTGCTCACTGTCGGCCCGCGCGGGAGAGGCCAATAACAGGAAAATCAGGAATACGCGTTTCATTGATACAAAAAAAGCTGCCGTGAAAAATTCACGGCAGCTTATCAGATCGACGCGGACTCGCTAAGGCTTAACGGTTGCCGTAGCTGTCGCCATCGCGGCGGCGACCACCACGGAAGTTGTTGTCGCCATCGCGGTCACGACGACCACGGAAGTTGTTGTCGCCATCGCGGTCACGACGACCACGGAAGTTGCTGTCACCATCGCGGTCACGGCGGCCACGGAAGTTGCTCTCACCGTCACGGTCACGACGGCCGCGGAAGTTGTTGTCGCCATCACGACGACGGCCTTCACCACCACGGAAACCACCGCCACGGCGGTCGTCACGGCCACCTTCGCGGCGCGGACGAGGCTCAATCACTTCGTTGGTCACTTCAGCGGACAGCGGACGGTTACGAACGGTCACACTCTTCAGCTTGGACAGCACGTCTGCAGGCATGGAGGCCGGCAGCTGAACCAGGGAGTGAGCATCGTGCAGACGGATCTGACCGATGTAGTTGCTCTCCAGTTGGATCTCGTTAGCGATGGCGCCAACGATGTCCTTAACCTGGGTGCCGTGCTCGCGGCCCACTTCCAGACGGTAGGTGTCCCACTTGATGTCCGGACGAGGCTTGCGCTCACGACGCTCGCCACGCTCACCACGGTCACCACGGTCACCGCGGTCGCCACGCTCACCACGCTCAAAGCGCGGCATCGGGTCAGCCTTCGGCTTCAGCGGCTTGCTGCGCTGACGCTGGAACAGCAGAGCGGCGGCCAGCTGGTCGATGCTCAGCTCGTTCTGCTGAGCCATGTCGTTCAGCATCTCGGTCATCTCGGCCAGCTCGGTCTGAGCCACGCACTCAGCCAGCTCAATGCTCAGCTTGGCAACGCGGTGCTTGCCCAGTTCCTCAGCAGACGGCATCTCCATCATTTCGATGGAACCGCCAGTGGCGCGCTCGTAGAAGCGCAGCTGACGCAGTTCGCGCGGACGGGCGAACAGGATCGCTTCACCACTGCGACCGGCACGGCCGGTACGGCCAATGCGGTGCACGTAGGACTCGGAGTCCATCGGCAGGTCGAAGTTCAGTACGTGGGTGATGCGCGGCACGTCAAGGCCACGGGCAACCACGTCGGTGGCGATCAGGATGTTGATCTTACCTTTGTGCAGCTGGGCAACGGTGTGCTCACGCTGCTGCTGGCTCATGTCGCCGTTCAGAGCGGCGGCCTTGAAGCCCATGTTGTTCAGGTGGTTGGCCAGTTCCATGGTGTCGTTACGGGTACGAACGAACACGATCATGGCGTCGTAGTCCAGAGTTTCGGACAGACGTTCCAGCGCGGTCAGTTTGTTCAGACCAGATACTTTCCATGCCTTCTGCACGATGTTGGACTTCTGAGTGCGGTCAGAAGCGATCTTCACGTGCTTCGGATCTTTCAGGAAACGCTCGGCGATGCGGCGGATCTGATTCGGCATGGTGGCGGAGAACAGCGCCATCTGGGTTTGCTCAGGCAGGTGCTCCAGGATCCACTCGATGTCTTCGAGGAAGCCCATGTTGAGCATCTCATCTGCTTCGTCCAATACACAGCACTGAATGCTGTCCAGCTCGATGCTGCCGCGACGGATGTGGTCCATCAGACGGCCAGGGGTGGCAACCACCACCTGAGTGCCGCGCTCAAGGTCACGCAGCTGAGGGCCATAGGGCTGGCCACCGTACAGGGTGGTCACGCGCATGCCCTTCATGTTTACGGCGAACTCTTCCAGGGCAGTGGCAACCTGGATGGCCAGTTCACGGGTCGGAGCCAGAACCAGCATTTGCGCAGCACGCTGACGCGGGTCGATGCCGGCCAAAGCGGGCAGACCGAAAGCAGCAGTTTTACCGGTACCGGTAGCGGCTTCACCGAGGATATCGTGCCCATCCAGCATAAAGGGGATGGCTTGAGCCTGGATCGGGGTCGGGGAGGTGAAGCCCATAGAGGAAAGGGCGCTCAGCAGCGACTCGGGCAGACCGAGGCTGGAAAAATCAACGCTATTTGACATTAGGTGCTCTGTATTGGGGCAGGAGAGGGCCCTGCATAAATAGTGAGAGGTGAAAGCCCAGAGACGGTCCCAAAATGAAGTCGTCTGGCGCTGATCACCCCCATTCATCAAGCCCGACGGGCGTGTACGATTCAGAGGTCGAACTTGAAGGCGCGCATTCTACGTGTCCGGTCGCAAATTGCAAGCATTTTGGCGGAAAACTGACCATTTAATTTCGGAAGTGTCTGTAATTCAGTGTTCAAGTCCCTCCTGAAGCACCAGGCAATCAAACTTCCAGGCCCGCATCTCCTCTGGCCAGGTGGACCATCCGCCTTTATGCAGCAGCGCCGCGACAAACTCCCCGGGGCCATGCACCCCTTCCCAGACCTGGGGCAGGAACAGGGCCTGTCGGCCCCCTTGTTTCAGCAGCAGTCCATCGCCGGGGCTGATGGCGGCAATAAGCTCTTGTTGGTCGTGTACGGGCAGCCGGCGTTTGGGCCCGAGCACGCTGATGCTGATCTGGGTCCAGGCCAGTTCGGTTTCGGTCAGTGGCGGAAACCGTGGATCGGCAAAGGCACAGCGGCGGGCCAGGTGGCCGATGCTTTCCTGCAGCGACTGATCATTGTCGGTGGCACCGATGCAGCCCCGCAACTGGCCATCGATATGGAGGCTGACGAAAACATCCGCAACCTGCTGCCCCAGTTCAAGGTGGGGCAGCTCGGTCTTTTGCCAATGGCTGCCGATGCTGGCTCGTGCCAGCGCCAGCCAGCGTTTTTCCTCTTCAACAGAAGGCGAAAGCGGCATAACCCACCACCCTGTCGTGATCGCCAGTGGCCCGTGCGGAATTGCTGCGGCCAATCAGGTGTGCGCTCAGGCCGTGAGATTGTGCCCAGCGCAAGGCGCCATTAATGGGGTAGGCGCCACAGGCTTCCTCTCCAAGCAGGTCGTCTTTCAGAGCCAGTATCCGCTCGATGGTGTGCTGATCTCGCTCTTCCGCTTCGGCTTCACTCAGGAAATGGCTCATGTCACTGCTGATCAGCAGCAGGTCCTGTTCCGTGAGCAATTGGCTCAGGCATTCGGCCAAGGTGCGGGCATCGATTGCACCGACCACCATCGGCAACAACAGCGCATCAGGCAGACGAACCTGGATAAACGGCAGTTGCACCTCCAGCGCGTGCTCCCGGGCGTGAGCAACGTCATCGAAGTGGGCCTGATGATGTCCGTCCAGCGCTTGCAGCGCTTCGGTGTCCAGGGCAACCCTGCCCAACGGGGTCTGGTAGTGGCTCCACTCCGGCAGGGCGATGCCCCTTACCGCCTTGGTGTGAGCCGGCCCCAGCAAAATCACCCGGCGGTAGTCGCCCTCGGTGAGCGTCAGGTAGGCCCGGGCAGCGATGGCTCCGGAGTAGAGGTAGCCGGCATGGGGGACAATCAGGCCCTTGGGTACACCGGGCAGAACGGGTGTGGGCTGGCTGAGCAGCAGGTCCAGATCCCGGGCCAGCTCGCTGGCTTCCCCGGGGTAGAAGTAACCGGCCACTGCGGCGGGACGGATCCTCATGGTGGTGCTCCCAGCCGGGCCCGCCAGTGAGCCCGACACTATGATTATAGGGGGAGTCGTCGGGAGAGGCGCATGTCTGACAGCACCGTATCAACCCGCTACTGGGAAGCCCTTGAGGATGGGCGGGTTCGTTGCACTCTGTGCCCACGTTTTTGCACGGTTCGCGAGGGGCACCGGGGCGTTTGCTTTGTCCGCAAGGCTGAGCAGGGCCAAATCGTGATGACGAGCTACGGGCGCTCTTCCGGGTTCTGCATCGACCCCATTGAAAAGAAACCGCTGAATCACTTTCTGCCCGGCACGCCGGTGCTTTCCTTTGGCACCGCAGGCTGCAACCTGACCTGCAAGTTCTGTCAGAACTGGGACATCAGCAAATCCCGTGAAATGGATACGCTGGCTGGCAATGCCAGCCCGCTGCAGTTGGCGCAAACCGCAGAACGGGTGGGCTGCCGCAGCATCGCGTTCACCTACAATGACCCGGTCATTTTTATGGAGTACGCCCTGGACGTGGCGCAGGCGTGCCGGGAGAGCGGCATCCACAGCGTGGCGGTGACCGCAGGCTACATTAATCCGCAACCGCGAGAGGCGTTTTTCAATGCCATGGATGCCGCCAATGTCGACCTGAAGGGGTTTACCGAGTCTTTCTATCGAACCGTGTGTGGTGGCCAGCTGGCGCCGGTTCTGGACACGCTGCTGTACCTGCGTCAGGAAACCCAGGTGTGGTTTGAGATCACAACGCTGCTGATCCCGGGACTGAACGATTCGGACAGCGAACTGCATCGGTTGTCTGCATGGATACGGGAGGCGCTTGGTGCTGGCACGCCCCTGCACTTCTCCGCTTTCCATCCCGACTTTAAGATGCTGGACCGGCCGCCCACTCCCGCCGCTACTCTGAGCCGGGCCAGGAAGATCGCCATGGAGGAGGGACTGCACTATGTCTATACCGGCAATGTGCATGATCCCGAGGGCGGCAGCAGTTGGTGTCCGAAGTGCCAATCCCGGCTGATTGAGCGGGATTGGTATGAACTGGGCGAGTGGGGGATGGTGGTCGATGAACAGGGAGCCGGACGCTGTGCGCACTGTGGCGAAACGGTGCCGGGTCGGTTTGAGTCCCGACCCGGGGTGTGGGGGCGCCGGCGGGTACCGGTGCGGATAGAGCCGGGTTAGTGGCCTATGCCGGGGGCAACGCGGCGGTTTCGATCGCCAGCGCCCGGTCGCGGGCCGGACGATCGCTCAGACGCCGCCGGTAGGCTTCGGCTCTCGGACCGATGGGTTGCTTGAAGGCCACGGCCCAGGAGAGGGTGTGCGCCAGGAAGATGTCAGCCACCGTGAGGCTGTCGCCGATCAGGAATCCCTGCTCCGGGATCCGCGCCTCCACTTCGGCCAGTGCCTTGGCAAACTCCCACTGTGCGGTGGCGAGCATCGCCTCAACCCGATGGGCTTTGGGTAAAGCAAAGCGGTGTTTGCCCAGGCTCCAGAGCGGTTGCTCCAGCTCGGTAAGAATGTAGCAAAGCCAAAAGTCGTGCTGCGTGTCTTCGGCCGTGCCCGGCTCCGGCAGCAGGTGCCCCTTGCCGTAGCGTTTGGCCAGATAGAGGGCAATGGCACCGGATTCCGACAGGGTGAGATCAACGTCGGTCAGTGCTGGTACTTTGCCGCTTGGGGTGATGGCCAGGTATTCCGGGCTGCGGTGTTCGCCGAGGTTAAAGTTGACCAGGTGGTAGTGCCAGGGGACACCCAACTCTTCGAGCAACCAACTGATCCTTAATGACCGGGACTTGGGGAAACCGTACAGGGTAATCATCGCCATCTCCTTATGGGGCCGAGCATTGAACCTATCAGCTTGATGCACTGGATACCATTGAGTCACCCGTTGGGGCGGGGTAAGGTGAGCGCAAATTCCCTGCCTTTTTCACCATGACTCTGCCTGAACTGCTCGCCGATCTGAACATTGATTATCACGCCTACCAGCACCCGCCACTGCATGACTGCAGTGAGGCGGACCGTTTGGCACTGGAGCGGGATGGGCAACGCACTAAGAATCTATTTCTCAGGGACAACTACGGCCGGCGTCACTTTATCCTGGTGACGGCGCCGGATAAGCAGGTGGACTTAAAGGCTCTGTCCCGACAGATGAAACTGTCCAGACTGGGTTTTGCTTCTGCCGAGCGGCTGGAAAAGTACCTTGGGATCCTGCCGGGCAGAGTATCGCTGTTGGCGCTGGTGAATGACCCGGAGCAGCAGGTCGAACTGTGGATTGATCGGGGCATCTGGCAGGGTCAGGGGCTGCATTGTCATCCCATGGACAATACCCGGACCTGGGTGCTGATGCCGGGGGATATTGAGCGTCTGCTGGCACATTGGGGACGGCCATTAACTTTGGTGTCTGTGCCGGAGCAAACCGCCGGATAACCATCGCCCCGGCGAACCGGGCGCATCGGTTGGAGCCGATTGCGGGGCAGGGGCACGCGCGGATCTTGAATAAGCCAATCCGCTGCGGATTGAAACGAAAAAGCCCCGAACCGAAGTTCAGGGCTTTCTCTAAGATGGTGCCTCGTCCCGGCAATGGGAGGCAGGATGCCGGACATGACGCCGCTTGCGGCGGCCCGAAGGGTGGATGACAGGGATGTCATCCACAATCGAACCAGGGACAAGCCTTTGTAGCAAAGGCTTAGTCAGAAACGAAAAAGCCCCAACCTTTCGGTCGGGGCTTTCTCTAAGATGGTGCCTCGTCCCGGAGTGGGGCAGGGACACGCGCGGATCTTGAATAAGCCAATCCGCTGCGGATTGAAACGAAAAAGCCCCGAACCGAAGTTCAGGGCTTTCTCTAAGATGGTGCCTCGTCCCGGAGTCGAACCAGGGACACGCGGATTTTCAATCCGCTGCTCTACCAACTGAGCTAACGAGGCAACTATTGTGCTGCGCGGCAGCGGGCGCCATTAAACGGTCTTTACGCCAATGAGTCAACTGAAACCGGGGGTGGCGGAGTCGTTTGCTTCATTTTTCATCGGCCAGCGAAGCTCGATTGCTGCTCCGCCCAGAGCCTGGCTGGTGCCAATGCTGACCTGGCCGCCGTGCCAAAGCATGACACGACGTACAATGGCGAGCCCCAAACCATAGCCTTCTTTGTGGCTGTCTGCACGGACAAAGGGTTCCAGCAGGTTGTCCTGTGAGCGGATACCCGGGCCATCATCTTCGACGACCACACAGTACTCATCGCCGTCGATGCCGGCCCGAATGTGGATAAGGTTGGAGGCGTATTTGGCGGCATTACCAATCAGGTTATTCATGGCCCGCGTCAGACTGGTGTTATCGAACAGAGCGATCAGTTCCGGCGGGCAATCCAGCCGCACCTCCTGGCTGAGCAAGGGCTGGTACTGAAGACACATCTCTTGCAGAAAGGGGGCCAGGGGTTGCTCCTGCCAGGCCATCTCGGGTCGGTGCTGCTCGCTGGCGGCGAAAGCCAGGTACTCATCCAGCAGCTTTTCGATGTCGGCGGTGATGCTGAGCAGACGCTGGCGTGTGGTGGGCGTCGGGGACTCCTCCAGCATCTCGGTGATAAAGCGAAGTCGGGAGAGCGGTGTCCGGATCTCGTGGCAGACGGTCGCGGACAGCTCCCGCTGCATCTGCATCAGGCCAGACAGGGAATGGGTCATTCGATTGAAACTGCTGACCAGCGGCTGCACAAAGGAGTGACGGCTGACGGTCAGTTCACTCGGACGGCCGGTGTGGGAAAACGTGGTGGCTGCCCGATTCAACCGGTGCAAGGTGGTAAACAGCGGCAGGACGCACAGCAGGAACAGCAGTGAAACCAGTGCAATGAACCAGAAGTTTTCATTGCGCCGTTGTTGTTCATCATCGGAGCGAACTGGAATGGGCCCGACCTTATACAGCGTCTTATCCTGCTTCAGATAGAGAAACCCCTGGGTTTCCGTCAGGCCAACGAATATCGGCTCTCCCTCATCCAGCTCGGAGGCGAGGTCCGGGGCGAGTTGCACCCATTCGGGCTCGACTTTCTGGGCTGGCAGCAGGTCACATCGTCCCTGTTGGTCCAGGCAGGATTGCCGGGCCGAGATGGCTTTTCGGAGATCGTCCGAGTTCAGCCAGAATTTGTTGCCTTGCGCGGAGTGAAGCAGTGCCCCCTCGATAAACAGCGCTGCGCCACAAACCAGCAGCACCAGAAGCAGGGTAAAGCTGAAATAACGGGGGATCATGGCGACTCCTGCTCAAGGTGCGTCAGCAGGTATCCTTTGCCCCAGACCGTCTTGATGGTGAGAGGCCCCCGGCCCTCGAGCTTCCGCCTCAGTCGGGTGATGCGCCCGTCGATGGTACGGGTCATACCGTCATAGGCTCGGCCAATACCATGTGTAAAGAGATATTCTCGGGTAAGCAGTTGACGAAAGTGCGTGGCAAAGAGTTGCAGGAGCGCAAACTCTGCCGGTGTCAGATGCAGATTCTCACCCTGAAGACGGGCGCTGCGGGTGGCGACATCCAGAGTTAACCCGTCCACCAGGTTCGCGGGCTCTGCCAAGGCGTTATTCTGGCTTTGGCGCAGGTGGGCGCGGATGCGGGCAAGCAGCAGGGAGGGAGAAACCGGCTTAACCAGGTAGTCGCTGGCGCCAACTTCCAATCCCCGGATCTGCTCATGTTCTTCCCCCCGGGCCGTCATCATCAGGATGGGGCCGGTAAAGTTCTGGCGAAGCTTTTCAATCACCTGGTAGCCATCCAGGCCGGGTAGCATCAGGTCACAGATGACCAGATCGAAGTGGGTACTGGGCGGCAGGCCATCAAGCCGGTTGCCATGGTTCAGGTGGACCACCCGGTAATCGTGTTTCTCCAGATACTGACAGATCAGAAGGGCCAGTTCCCGATCGTCCTCAATCAGTAACAGGTTGGCTCGGCTCATGTCAGGCTCCATGCATGCTTACGTCTTCGGCGAAGCTCCTGACGGATGCTTCGTAACAGCTGAAACTCCTGCTCGGCCTGATAGTGGGGAGGGTCTTCAAGGCGAAGCTGAAAACGGGTGGAGTCGTGAATAAAGAACTTAAGGCGGATGCGGGTGGTGCTTTGGTCGCTGCAATACAGCGGAGTCTCTTCATCCTCTTTGTAGAGGCATGCGGGGGCGGATTCAGGGAGTTGCCAGTAGAACTCGATCACCACGTTGCATCCGGCGGCCTGCTCCGGCATCAGGCACTCTGACGGGCGAAGTTCGAATTGGGTTGGCCAGTCTGTGTCGTCGCTTTGCGCACCCGGAGTGAGCAGCGCGACGGATAACAGCAATATCCACCGCATCAGAGTACCCTCCAGTGGAGGCCGACAAACCAGTTGCTCAGTACCGATGCGTCGATAAGCAGGCCATCGGTCAGAGCATCATCCAGATCTTCCAGATACCAGTGACCAATCAGCGCGACATCCTGGTTAAGCGGGTAGTGGTAATCGAGGCGAAGGTAAGGATTGATGGCGGCGTCGGCACCAAGGTGCTCGGCAGGGATGGTGAAGGGCAGGTCGCCTTGCCTCAAGGCGTAGTAATAGCTGGTGTAGTCAGTACTCAACAGCCTTGCGCCAAGGGTAATGGCAAGTCCGCCAGCGGCGCCGTCGAGATAATGCTCGGCTTCCAGCCTGAGTTCCTGACCGTTGTGCACGCCGGTCAGGTCAGTCAGCAATTGAACGCCAAAACGACTCTCCTCCGTAAAGTAATCGATCCGGGCACCGCCGAGATAGGAAAAGCGCCGTTCAATGTCTTCGACCTCTCTTGCGCTAAACAGTGAGGGGCGCACGCCATTCAGGATGCTAGCGAACAGGGCCGCGCCGTCCTGGTCCATGTAATACAGCGCCTCCAGACTGGGCCGACCGATCAAATCCAGCTGCCACTTGGACTGCTCCGCAAGGGAGAAACCCATATCCAGATTTTCGAGGTAGAAGCGTTGGCCGTAATAGCGAAAGGAGGGAAGAGCGAAGAGCGGAACGGGAGAGGAGTAGGCAATGGGGTTACGCATCTCACCCACTCCGAAGCTGATGGAAAGCTCGGTGCTGTCGATGGCAACGAATTCGTCATGCCTGACCGAGCTCTGAGTCGCCCAAAGTCCGGGCGACATAACGCAAAGTGTTGTTATTATTATTTTTTTCATTTTGTCGCTCTTTTACTGCTGCCCTGCGAGCGTCCTGATTCGCAGGTTAAAACATCGCTGAATCACGCTCAAATGAAAAAGTTTCATGGTCTGTTAATCATCTGAGCGCTGACGATGTCGATTGCTAAACCTACGCAAGGCCAGACCTGAATCAAGTTCTTAAGGCCAAATGATTCAATTTGGTACATTTTGAACCGCCTTCTCCCGATATAAATAAACCCTCAAGACTGAGGCAGTTAGGTGCCGGTCAATCGAATTCAGGAGAAGATCGTGAGTCCCGTTTCGCACATCGTTGCCATCCTCGCAGAACCGGTTTCAGCCGCTGATAACCTGGTCCGTCGTCGTTCTCGCTAATCGACGGCGATTCATCAGCGGTAGGCCGGAGCGGATTGCTTCGGCCTTTTTTGGTTTTGGGCTTGGGATGGCTAGCTGCAGGGCGGGGAGAAAGGCGGCAGCGCCCCTAATCGACGGTCAGGCTTTTCTCTCAGAGGGTGCCTCGTCCCTTGGTGTGGCAGGGGCACGCGCGGATCTTGAATAAGCCAATCCGCTGCTAATCCCACTGAGTCGATTAGAGAGAACCAGAAACGAAAAAGCCCCGAACCGAAGTTCAGGGCTTTCTCTAAGATGGTGCCTCGTCCCGGGGTGGGGCAGGGACACGCGCGGATCTTGAATAAGCCAATCCGCTGCGGATTGAAACGAAAAAGCCCCGAACCGAAGTTCAGGGCTTTCTCTAAAATGGTGCCTCGTCCCGGAGTCGAACCAGGGACACGCGGATTTTCAATCCGCTGCTCTACCAACTGAGCTAACGAGGCAAAAGTGGCTCCCCCTGCTGGACTTGAACCAGCGACATACGGATTAACAGTCCGCCGTTCTACCGACTGAACTAAGGGGGAAAAGGTGGTGCCTCGTCCCGGAGTCGAACCAGGGACACGCGGATTTTCAATCCGCTGCTCTACCAACTGAGCTAACGAGGCAACTTGTTGTCGCTTGCTTGGCGACGGAGCGCTATTAAACGGATTTTGGCGGGGCAAGTCAACTCGATTTTTATCGTTTGCTTGAAAGATGCGCAGGTGGGCGAGATCCATCCTGATTCGGTGCGCTTGTTGAGCGGTTTTGGGGAGTTTTGTTCGTTGGGTAGGGCGGTGTATCGTGATAAGCCGTGGATGCAGTAAGGCGAAGGTGTGAGGTGCGGAGTCGAATCACACTTCGTTGGCTGGAGGCAAAGGTGAAAAATGTGATGTCGAAAGGGTTTTGGCTGATTTTCCTGTTGCTTGGGCTGGCAGGGTGCGGCGGTCCATCGCTGACACCATTAACTGAGGATGGGGTGATTCTGGCGTTTGGTGACAGCCTGACTCAGGGAGTCGGCGCGGGCGAAGGACAGGATTATCCGGCGGTGCTGGCTCAGTTTGCCGGCTTGGAGGTCGCGAACGCGGGTCGCTCCGGGGAGCAAACGGCAGAGGGGCTGAAGCGTTTGCCTCAGGTGCTCGCTGCGAAGCAGCCTGACCTGCTGCTCCTGTTGGAGGGCGGCAATGACATTCTCAGAAATCGTCCGACGCAAAGCATTAAGGCGAATCTGGGTGAAATGATCGCCCTGGCGCAGGAGCAGGGGATCGATGTAGTGCTTATCGGGGTGCCGGAAAAGAAGCTGTTTTCCAGTACCGCGCCGCTGTATCGGGAGCTGGCCGAAGAGCATGGCGTGCTTCTGGTGGATGACCTGATTGGTGAGCTGTTGCGGACGCCTTCGCTCAAGTCCGATCCCGTCCATCTCAATGCCGAGGGTTACCGGGCGTTAGCCGAGGCGCTGGATAAAAGACTGCGGGATGCCGGGGCTTACTGAGCCAACAAAAACGCCCCGCGATTGCAGGGCGTCATAACTGGCTGTCGAAAGGCTCAGGCTTCCGGCGGCTTATAGCCTTCGATATGGATCTCTTCGCCTTCAAAGAGGAACTTCACCATATTCTCTTCCAGCATTTTGCGGTGCTCGGCGTTCATCATATTGAGCTTGTGCTCGTTGATCAGCATGGTCTGCTTCTTCTGCCACAGACCGAAGGCTTCCTTAGAGATATTGTCAAATACCCGCTTGCCCAGCTCGCCCGGGATCAGCTGAAAGTCCAGGCCATCGGCCTCTTTGTTCAGGTATTGGCAGAATACGGTACGTGCCATGTTTCTCAATCCTCACTTGGGTGACAGCGCAGTTATACCAGATACGGGCTGCCCCATCTATGCAGGCAAAGTAGGGGTATTGTCCCGCAACTCGGCCAGCAACCGTTCGGTGGGCGCTGCCAACCCGATTCGATTGTCCTGATCCAGTGCAAACCATTGGCCTGGATGATCGGCCACCTGAGAGATCGGCACGGCCAAATCAACCAGCACCGGCTGAATGTCCAGGTGGTAGTGGCTGAAGGTATGGCGGAAGGGAGCCAGCATGTGTGGCGCTACTTTTGCCTTCATCGGAGACAACGCGATGTCCAGGCTGGTTTTGTCATTGTATTGGGGCGGACACCACAGCCCACCCCAGATGCCAGCACCGGGGCGTTTCTCAAGGTATACCGTTTCCTGATGGCGGAGCAGCAGCAGGAAGCAGGCTTTTACCGGTTTCTCTTTCTTGGGTTTTTTGCCCGGGAAGTCGGCCTGACGACCCAGCGCAAAGGCTTTGCAATCGGTATTTACCGGGCAGGCGCCACAGTTCGGTCGGCTGCGGCTGCAATGACTGGCGCCCAAGTCCATCATGGCCTGGTTGTAAGGTTGCACCTGAGCTGTGGGCGTCAGTGCGGAAGTCAGGCTCCAGAGGCGATTTTCAACCGCTTTACTCCCGGGCCAGCCCTCAATGGCCTGGTGGCGGGCCAGAACCCGCTTAACGTTGCCGTCCAGAATCGGGTGAGGCTGGTCCAGTGACAGGCTGAGAATGGCGCCGGCGGTGGAGCGGCCGATGCCCGGCAGTGCCATCACCTGCTCGATGTCGGTGGGGAACTGGCCATCATGCTGGTCGCGCATGACACGGGCGGCTTTGAGCAGGTTGCGGGCACGGGCGTAGTAGCCCAGCCCGGTCCAGAGGTGCATCACTTCATCGTCCGCAGCATTGGCCAGGTCAACCAGCGTCGGAAAACGTTCGGTAAACTTCAGGTAGTAAGGGATGACGGTAGTCACCTGGGTTTGTTGCAGCATGATCTCAGAGAGCCACACCCGGTAAGGGGTGCGATTTTTCTGCCAGGGCAGATCTTTTCGACCATGCTGGTGGTACCAATCCAGCATCCGCTTAGCAAAGCTACCGGTGTTCGCTTCCATCAATGAGCAACCTAAAATACAATCACGCGTTTTTCGGGGCGCCCAGTGTAGCGTCCGGTCCACAGAGCGAGAAGATCCAGATGAGTGACGAGCAAAAGTCGACGCAGCCGGTTGAGGAGCTGCGCCAGCGCAAGATCCGCTCCTTCGTCAAGCGCGAAGGGCGCATGACCAAGGGCCAGGCCCGCGCGATGGAGCAGTACTGGCCGACCATGGGGCTGACCCATGAGCGCGGTCTCATCGATCTGGCCGAAGTGTTTGGCCGGGAAGCCCCGGTTGTGTTGGAGATCGGTTTCGGCATGGGCAAATCCCTGGTGGAGATGGCCAAGGCGGAGCCGGAAAAGAATTTTATCGGTGTTGAAGTGCACGGTCCGGGCGTTGGTGCCTGTCTGATGTACGCTGAAGAGCTGGGCGTGACCAACCTGCGCCTGTACCAGCACGATGCTGTAGAGGTTCTGGCGGACTGCATTCCTGATGCGAGCCTGGACCGTGTTCAGCTCTATTTCCCGGATCCGTGGCACAAGAAGCGTCATCATAAACGCCGTATCGTTAAGGAGGAGTTCATCGCCTCCATTCGTCAGAAGCTGAAGTTGGGTGGCCTCTACCACATGGCCACCGACTGGGAGCACTATGCCGAGCATATGGTGGAAGAGATGAGCGCGGCGCCGGGCTTTGAAAACACCGCCACCGAGGGCCAGTTTGTCCCCCGTCCTGATTTCCGTCCCCTGACCAAGTTTGAGGCCCGCGGTCATCGCCTGGGTCACGGGGTCTGGGACCTGATTTACCGTCGTGTGAACTAAGGAGTGCCTGATGGCCATTAAGCTTGACGCCAAACGTAACGCCCGCCTGCGCAAGAAGCTGCGTACTGACGAGTTTCAGGAGCTGGGCTTCGATGTGGCTTGGGTGTTCAACCCGGAAGTGACCGAGGAGCAGATCGACGCCATTGTTGACCAGTTCATCAATGAAGTGATCGAGCCCAACAAGCTGGGTTTCTCCGGTGAAGGCCACAAAGCATGGGAAGGTCTGGTGTGCACTCAGGAGCTGGGTAAATGCACCGACGAGCACCGCGAAGCGGTCAAAGCCTTCTTTGCCAAGCAGCCGGTTTCCGACCTGCAGGTGAGCGAACTGTTCGACCTCTGGTGGGGCTAATTCCGCGTGCTGCCGGATAAAGCGCTGCTGGATAGCGTGTTGGAGGAGGTCCGGCCGCTGCTCGGTGAAGGCAAGGTCGCTGATTACATCCCCGCTCTTGCCCAGGTGCCCAGCGATAAGCTGGGCATCGCCGTTTGCAGTGCCGAAGGGGGCGTGATTGGTGCCGGAGACTGGCATGAGCCGTTCTCCATTCAAAGTATCTCCAAGGTGTTTGCTCTGGTGCAGGCGATGATGCTCTACACCGAGGAGGAGCTGTGGACCCGGGTCGGCAAAGAGCCCTCCGGCAACCCCTTTAACTCTCTGGTGCAGCTGGAATTTGAAAAGGGGGTTCCACGGAATCCCTTTATCAATGCGGGTGCTCTGGTGATCACCGATATGCTGGAGAGTCGTCTGAGTGCTCCGCGCCAGCGGTTGCTGGAGTTGATGCGTGACCTGTCCGGGAATGCGCATCTGATCTCCGACAAGGTGGTGGCGGTGTCCGAGTATCAACACTCTGCCCGTAACGCCGCCATCGCTTACCTGATGAAGTCCTTTGGCAATTTCCACAACGACGTGGATGAAGTGCTGCAAACCTACTTTGCCCACTGCGCTATCCGTATGAGTTGCGCAGATCTGGCGAAAGCGGCGTTTTTCCTTTCCAACCAGGGGGTGACTCTGGGGGGACGTCGTCTGGTCTCAGAGCGACAGACCCGCCAGATCAATGCGCTGTTGGCGACGTCGGGCCTTTATGACGGCGCTGGTGAGTTCGCTTATCGCGTTGGTATGCCGGGCAAGTCCGGCGTTGGTGGTGGCATCATTGCGGTGGTGCCCGGCGAAATGAGCCTCTGCGTATGGTCGCCGGAGCTGGATGAGAGTGGCAACTCCAGTGCCGGTACCGCAGCGCTGGAACTGCTGGCCAAACGGCTGGGACGATCTATCTTTTAGTGGATTTCGCCAATAGTGGTGAATTTTACAAAGGGGCTGCCAATTGGCGGCCCTTTTTTATTCTTTATTTTTCAGCATGATAGAAAAACTTCTTCCCTTGGTGAGGAGACTGGCCCAATCTTGGCATATGGGACTGCTAGGTTTGATAGGTTTGGACGATAAGCCATTCCGCACTGGAAAAGGACACCAAGATGATTGCACGTTGGCTCATGCTGGGCGCGGCCCTGTTTACCTTCTCTGTTTCCGCTGAGAGCTCCGGCTACCAGCTGGGCGATTCCTGCGACCTGTCGCTGAATTATGATATTGAGCTGAACCGGGAACAGCTTATCGTCAGCGATGAGGGCAATACCCTTTATAAAATCCGTGGAGACCAGCTGTGGGTGCGTGGTGAGGCCATCAGTCTGGACAGCAGTCAGCGCCAGTTGGTGCGTGACTATCACGCCGAGATGGAGCGACAACTGCCCAAAGTGATCGAGCTGGCGGGCGATGCGCTGAATCTGGCCGGGCGGGCGCTGGACGCGGTGTTTACTGAACTGTCTGAATTTGGCCTGGACCCCAATCAGGGCAGCGAAATCATGGAATCCATTGAACGTAAGGTGAACGCCAGCATGCGTACAGAAGACGGTGGCTACCGTCTGGGGGCGAACTCCATGGACACCTTTGGTGATGAGCTGGACCAGGCGCTGGAATCCGAGATTGAAGAGGTGGTGTCGCAGTCAGTCGGTGGCATGTTGGTGGCGCTGGGTCAGGCGATGACCGAAGGCGACAGCAGCGACTTTGAGCAGCGCATGGAGGATTTCGGCAGTCGCATGGAGCGGATGGGCGAACGCATTGAGTCCGAGATGGACGCTCAGGCCCAAGTACTGGAAGAGCGGGCCACCGAGCTTTGCGAGGAGTGGATGGTTCTGGATGAGCTGGAGCAGCAGATGCAGCGAACCATTCCTGAGATGGCGGAGTTTGACCTGGTGGTTCAGGGGGATCCGGATCTGGCGATGTTGCGCTGAGTCCGGGCAAAAGCGCTACAATAGCGGCGATAGCGATATCGTCGCTTTTTTTCGTCCGGAACAAGCTGTTGTAAGGAGAGCGCGAATGCGCGAACTGCTCGAACCCATCGTGATCTTCACCCACGTGGTGCGTGCCCAGGGGTTTTCCTCCGCGGCTCGTAAACTTGGGATCTCCAAATCCAAGGTGAGCAGCCATATCAGCTTTCTGGAGCAGCAACTCGGGGTTCAGCTGGTGCAACGTACGACACGTTCACTCAGCCTGACGGAGAGTGGTGAGTTGCTGTATGAACACGGAGAAGGGTTGCTGAAAGATCTGGACCAGGCCGTGGCCGGGGTTCAGGCGCTGCAGCAGGAGATCCGTGGTGTGCTTCGGGTTGGCATCACTCAGGCGTTCGGCTCCATGCATCTGATGCCCCTGATCCCCGCCTTTATGGAGCAACACCCGGCGCTTGAGCTTGAACTGAGCTTTCTCGACCATAAAGTGGATGTGGTTGCCGAGGGGCTGGACCTGCTGCTGACGATGTCCGAACAGCTCCCGTTGGGCATGGTGGCCCGCCCGCTGATGAACTGTCGCTTTATCCTGGTGGCGTCGCCGGACTACCTGGCCCGTCGTGGTGTGCCCTATCACCCGGCGGCTCTGGCTGAGCATAACTGCCTGGTCTACAAGAGCGAATGGTATGAACACGGTGCCTGGGAGTTCGCCAAAGGCGAGGAAACCTGCGAGATCCGTGTTAAGGGCAACTACAGAGTGGACGACGCCCCAGCACTGAAGGACGCCGCCAAGCGGGGCCTTGGTGTGGTGTATCTGGCCACCTACCTGCTGGAGGATGAGTTGAACAGCGGCGAGCTGATTCAACTGTTGCCGGACTGGAAGCTGACCCATCCATTGGCATTGCAGGCGGTTTACCCCCGACGCAAAAATCTGGCACCAAAGGTGCGGGCCTTTATCGACTTTGTTCGTGGCCACTTCCGCGACCCCGCCCCCTGGGATCGCGCCCTGACATCACACGGTAATAATCGCGAGTGAGAGAAATCATTGTTCGATATGCAGAACAATGACTGTATAAAATGTGCGCTAAAAAAGATATCTCATTGATATGAATCACATATGTTGGGCATCTGTGTGCACGGCGAATATCGCTCAAGGTTATAAAGTTGTTTCATTTGCCCAAATTCCGGCTTGTCAGCGTCGATTAAATCCCTAGAATGGCCCCCATCAAACGTCACTGGAAAGCCTCCGGAATGACCCCTCCGGAACGTTCGAGTAGTCAGTAACGTTTGATCTGAGGCATTGCTCCTCGCGCGATGCCTTTGACGGATTGTTAGGATCCATCATCTGGACTTTTATGCCCCGGTCGGATCCGGGGCCTTTTTTAAAAGCAAGGATCACCCTCCGTACCCTACAAAAAGCAGCATAGCTTTGGAGTGGTAGCTGGCGATGGGCCGCGGCAAAAAAACAAATACGCCCAACAAAATAAAAAAATAGGAGGCCCTGGTGGCCTCCTTTTTCTTTGTCCCACTCGGTTACCCAAAGCGCGGTAACAGAGCCCGGCTGAAAGCCGGGCCAGGGCATCAGTGCGAGTTACAGCCGCACTTTCTCATTCTCTACCCACTCACTGACCTGCTCGCCCAGTACATTCAGAGGCAGCGGCCCGTTTGCCAGCACCACATCGTGGAAGCCGCGCAGGTCAAACTGGTCGCCCAATTCGGCTTTAGCGGCCTCGCGCAACTCCAGCAGGCGCATCATGCCGACTTTGTACGCGGTGGCCTGGGACGGCATCACGATATAGCGCTCGATGGCTTTGACCACATCCCCTTGCGGGTTCGGAGTGTTTTCGGCCAGATAGTCGATGGCCTGTTCACGGGTCCAACCCTTGGCGTGAATGCCGGTGTCCACCACCAATCGGCAGGCCCGCCACAGCTCCATCGCCAGGCGGCCAAAGTCGCTGTAAGGGTCCTGGTAGAATCCCATCTCTTTAGGCAGGTACTCGGAATAAAGGCCCCAACCCTCAACGTAGGCGGTATAGCCTCCGAAACGACGGAACTTGGGCAAACCATCAAGCTCCTGGGCGATGGCAATCTGCATATGGTGGCCCGGGATCCCTTCATGGAACGCCAACGCTTCCAACTGGTAGGTGGGCATGTTGCTCATGTCGTACAGGTTGGCGTAGAAGAAGCCCGGGCGGCTGCCGTCCGGAGCCGGTTGCTGATAAAACGCTTTGCCAGCGGACTTCTCCCGGAAAGCTTCCACCTTTTTCACTACCAGCGGTGCCTTGGGCTTGACCCCGAACACCTCATCCAGTCGCAGGTTCATGTCGCCGATATACTGCTCAGCCTGGCCCAGGTACGTAGCGCGGCCGGCATCGTCATTGCTGAGGTAGAACTGGCTGTCGGTGCGCATAAAGGCGAAGAACGCCTGAAGATCCCCTTTGAAACCGACTTGCTTCATGATGGCGCGCATCTCATCGTGGATGCGGGCCACATCATCCAGCCCCAGTTGATGGATCTGGCTGGCGCTGAAGTCGGTGGTGGTGGTGCGGGCCAGGGCGTTGTTGTAGAAGGTTGCCCCTTGAGGGAATTTCCACGCACCGGCATCGTCACTGGCGCGCTCATACTGTCCTTCCATAAAGCTGACCAGTTTGCCGTAACCCTTGGCGACCGGCCCTTGCAGAGCCGCTTCCGCTTCCGCGGTCAGCTCGGCCTTACGGGCATCGCTCAGGTCCAGTGAGGCGATTTTGGCCTTAAAGTCGGCAAACAGGGTGCTGTCTTCACCGGCTTCAAACGGGGCCCCGGAGAGGATGTTTTTGCTGTCGTTAATGGCGTAGGGGAACACAAAGCGGGGGGCCACAATGCCTTTTGCTTCGCGGATTTTCAGCTGCTCAATGACCTGGTCAAAGCGCGCTTCGATGCCAACAAGGCGACTGATGTAGGCCTGGGCATCGGCTTCGCTGGTGATGCGGTGCTGGTTGATCAGGAACGACGCGGTGGTGGACTGGTAGCCGTACATCTGGTTGATGGGGTAGCTGTGATGACGCCACTGGTGGTCCTCAATGCTCTGCGCCAGACGTTGCTTCATCAGCAGAAAGCTCAGCCGGGTTTGCGGGTCCAGACGGGACTCATCGATCTCGTTCAGCTGCGCCAGGTGACGTTTGGTGCGGGCCAGGTTTTCGGCGTAGTTCGCTTCACTGAACTCGTCCCATTTGTCCTGATCCTGCTTGATGCCCAGATAGGTCTGGCTGATGGGGGATGCCATCACGTTATCCATAAAGATGGACTCAAACAGGGCATTGGCTTTGACCGACTCCGATTGCGCCACGTCGGTGGCGGCAACCACAGAGGTGTCAGCAGTGGTCGGGGATTGCTGGGCGCAGCCACTCAGGGTGAGGGCGGCGCAAACTGACAAAGCAGCGAGGGTAAACTGGGATTTCACGTGGCTCTCCTTGCGTCCAGAAGTGGGCGCAGTGTTGCACGTGAGTTGCTAATGGGAAAAACCCAAACTGTTAGCAGATCTTAACGCTTGGGTTAATCAGGCAGGAACTGCGCCAAAAGCTCGTTCAAAAAACGATGCCCCTGTTCGGTCAGCTGCATGGTCTCATTGTCCCGGCGGATCAGCTTGCGCCGGGTGGCCCATTCGAGTGGGCCGGCGACATCGTCCAGTTGCAACTGGGTGCGGCTGGAGAGTTCGCTGAGTGGCATCGGCTCCATCAGGCGCAGGCGATTCATGTAGTACTCCAGCGCCTGATCTTCCCGCGCGACTTCGTACTGCTCCGTCATCGGCGAGCGGCCCGGCTCCAGATAGCCTTTGGGGTGTTTCACTTTGACCGTGCGCAGAATGGCCCCGTCCGCCTGGGTAACCTTACCGTGCGCGCCGCAGCCGATACCCAGATAGTCACCAAAGCGCCAGTAGTTGAGATTGTGCTCGCATTGGTAGCCGGGTTTGGCCCAGGCGGAGATCTCGTACTGACGATAGCCGGCGGCTTCCAGCATCGCTTTACCCTGCTCAAAAATGGCCCACTGGGTGTCGTCGTCCGGCAGTTCCGGCGGACGGGAGGCAAACTGGGTGTTGGGCTCAATGGTCAGTTGGTACCAGGACAGGTGTGGCGGTGCCAGCGCAATCGCTTCCTGCAGGTCGTACAGGGCGTCCTGTACGGTCTGGTTGGGCAGGGTGTGCATCAGGTCCAGGTTAAAGCGCTCAAACCCGGCTTTGCGGGCTTCATTGGCAGCCCGGCGGGCTTCATCCGCGCCGTGGATGCGGCCAAGAATGCGCAACTTGTCCTGCTGAAAGCTTTGCACGCCTACGGAGAGGCGGTTGACGCCGGCCTCCCGGTAGGGGCGAAACCGGTCCGCTTCCAGCGTGCCGGGATTGGCTTCCATGGTGACTTCGCAGTCCGGCTTGAGCGGCAGACGCTCATTCACGCCCTGAAGCAGCCGGGCGATGCCGGCAGGGGAAACCAGTGAAGGGGTGCCACCGCCGATAAAGATGCTGCTCAGGTGCCGACCCCGGGCCAGAGGGCGATCCTGATCCAGGTCCGCCAGCAGGGCATCAATGTACTCCGACTCCGGGATGGCGCCTTTGCGGGCGTGGGAGTTGAAGTCGCAGTAGGGGCACTTCTGCTCACACCACGGGATGTGGATATAGAGCGACAGCGGTGGCAGTGACACTTACAGGATCCCCTTGGCTTTGAACTGGGCCAGCAACTCTGCCATCGCTTTGCCGCGGTGGCTCAGGGCGTTCTTTTCATCGGCACTGAGTTGTGCCGCGGTGCGCTTATCGCCGGCGACGGTAAAGATCGGGTCATAGCCGTGGCCTTCATCGCCATGGGGGCCTTCCGCAATGCTGCCTTCCCAGCTGGCCTGGGCGATGATCGGGGAGGGGTCGTCGCCATGGCGCATGTACACCAGTACGCACTGGAAACGGGCGCTGCGCTGACTCTGGCCGGTCATTTCAGCCAGCAGCTTGTGCCAGTTATCCGTGGCGCTGGCCCCTTCGCCGGCGAAGCGGGCGGAGTAGATGCCAGGGCGACCATTCAGTGCGTCCACTTCGATGCCGGAGTCATCGGCAATGGCGGGCAGGCCAGTAGCGCGGGCGGCATTGCGGGCTTTGATGATGGCGTTCTCGATAAAGGTGGTGCCATCCTCAACCGCTTCCTGTACATCAAACTGGCTCTGCGGCAGGACTTCCAGCGGATACTCCGCCAGCAACTGGGCAAACTCTCGCACTTTTCCGGCATTGCCGGTGGCCAGAACAATGGATTGGGTGGTGGACATGAACACTCCGGTCATCTGGGTTAATTATGCGGGCCTGAAAAAGCACCGGGGCGCCGATCTTACAAGGGCGCCCCGGTGTTGAACAGCATCAGAGTAGGGTCAGTCGACAAAGAACTTCTGTTTGAAGCTTAACTCCGAGCTGAGGCCCTGAGTGTTCTCCAGCGAGATGTCGAAGGTGAAGGTCTCTTCATTGCGATGATCCACTTCCGCGATGTAGTAGATGGCGGTGCCTTCGCGGATCTCCTTAAAGCGCAGGTTCTTCACGTTGCCCAACAGGTTACGTGCCGTGCCTTCGATATCCACGGCTACCGCGTGGGTTTCATCTCCGGGCAGGGAGGTGTCGATCACGGTGACATTCACCAGTCCGACATAGCGGCTTCGGGTGATGTCATAGGTGCGGGCAATTTCCGGAGTCAGGAAGGTGCTGCCGAAGGCGACATAGTGAACGGCGTACTTACCGACTCTCTGAACCTGCTCGGCGCTGGCGGGCAGGGCAGCAAACAGGGAAAACAGCAGCACAAAGGCGTACCTCAACATGGCGGACTCCTTAACATGTTCTGGTCCTTAACTTCACTATAGTAGCTGTGCCAGCGGATCCGGAATCAGCGCTGGCGACTGAATCTTCAATTGTTTGTGACGCCCCAGCTCCCCTTTCACGATGCTGATCTGCCCTTTCGCGACCCTGAACTGCTTGGCCAGGAACTTGATCAGGTGGGCGTTGGCTTTGCCGTCGACCGGTGGGGCGGTGATGGCCACTTTAAACTCGTCGCCGTGCAGGCCAACCAGCTGATCCCGGCTGGCCTTGGGCTGAATGTAGAGCTTCAGAAGCAGGTCATCACCCTGGCGCTCAATCGCCTGGCTCATCAAATTAAACCAGTCGCCACAGGGGGATCAGGTCACCGATAAGCAGGTTGATAAAGTTCATCCCCAGCAGCAGTACCAGCATGGAGAGATCGAGACCGCCCATCGGCGGAATCACCCGGCGAATCGGCGACAGCAGCGGTTCAGTCAGCTGATGCAGCAGCGCTTCAAACGGATTGTAGCCCTGGGATACCCAGCTCAGGATGGCGCGGATAAGCAGCAGCCAGAACAGCAGCACACCCGCCTCTTTCAGCACCGTCAGGCCACCCAGCAGAATGATGTCCATCGGATTAAGGGGCTGACTGTTGAGTGCCAGAACCGCTACCCACTTGCCGCAGCCCACCAGCAGAGCCAGCACCACAGTGGCCAGGTCGACACTGCCGACACTGGGAATAATGCGACGCATTGGGGCCAGAATGGGGTGGGTCGCCTTGACGATAAACTGGCTGAAAGGGTTGTAGAAGTCCGCACGCACCAGTTGCAGGGCGAAGCGCAACAACACCACCATCAGGTAGAGGTTGAACAGAACGGTTACCAGATAGGTCATCGCATTCATGGTATTTGGGTTCCCCAATTAAAACTCTTTGGCCATTTCCTGGGCACGCCGCACGGCGGCCTGCATGGCATCATTTACCGAATCACGCAGTCCCTGCTGCTCCAAAGTCTGCACCGCCTCGTGAGTGGTGCCCCCTTTGGAGGTGACCTGGGCTCTCAGTTGCGCCAGGCTTAACTGAGGATTGTGCCTCACCATCTCGGCTGCGCCAATGGCTGCCTGCTGAATCATCAGTCTGGCGTCCTCCGGTTTGACACCCAAAGCCGCTGCGCCCTGCTCCATCGCTTCCATAAACAGGAAGAAATACGCCGGCGAACTCCCGGCGCAGGCGATCACCTGATCGATACCAGCTTCACTGTCCAGCCAGATTATCTCTCCCACAGCGGACATCAGGTGACCGGCAAAAGCGCGATCCGCGTTACCGACGGCATCCCCGGCGTAGAGCCCGGTCATGCCCAGGCCCAACATGGACGGGGTGTTTGGCATGGTGCGAACCAACGCCTGATGGCCACCCAGATACTGGCTCAGTCGCTCGCAGGTGACACCGGCGGCAATGGAGATAAACAGTTTGCCGTCCAGGTTCATGTTGGCGACCGGGGCAAACACCTCCGCCATCAACTGCGGTTTTACCGCCATCACCACCACATCCGCGTCCGCCACTGCGCTGAGGTTGTCATTGGTGGTGCGGATGCCGTAATCGGCTGCCAACGCATCCAGTTTGCCCTGGCTGGGGTTACTGGCCAGGATTCGGTCAGCGGGATAACCGCCTTTGACCAGTCCGGCGATGATGCTGCGGCTCATGTTTCCCGCGCCGATAAAGGCAACGGTACGGATATCTTGTGTCACGTTATTCACTTCCTGGTGCCAAAGATGGCCGTGCCGATGCGCACCATGGTGCTGCCTTCGGCGACCGCCGCTTCCAAATCGCCACTCATCCCCATCGACAGGGTATCCAGACCGGGGTGTTCGGCCTTGAGGGCGTCAAACAGTTGCTTCATTTCGGCCAGCGCCTGATGCTGGCGGGCTTCGTCCGCTTCCGGAGCCGGGATCGCCATCAGGCCCCGCAGACGCAATCCGGGTAACCCGGCGATCTGCGCCGCCAGCTCGGTCAGGGCATCCGGCCCGACGCCGGACTTGCTCTGTTCTCCGGAGATGTTGACCTGAATGCAGACATTCAGCGGCGCCATGCCGGAAGGTCTCTGCTCACTCAATCGTTGAGCGATCTTGAGGCGATCAACACTGTGGATCCAGTCGAAGTGCTCTGCCACCGATCGTGTTTTGTTGGACTGAAGAGGCCCAATAAAGTGCCAACGAATATCGAGCGTCTTCAGCTGCTGAATCTTATCCAGCCCTTCCTGAAGGTAGTTTTCGCCGAAATCCCGGGCACCGGCCAGGTAGGCGTCGCGGATCATCTCTGCCGGTTTGGTTTTACTCACTGCCAGCAAAGTGATGGCGTCGCTGCGCCCGGCACGGGCGGCGGCAGCATCAATTCGAGCTTGGGCTTCATTTAGCCGCTCTGCTATGGTGGACATATCTTACGGGGAGCCTAAGAAAACAATATGGAAATTACTGAACTACTGGCCTTTAGTGTAAAACACAACGCTTCGGATCTGCACCTCTCCGCCGGAGTCCAGCCGATGATTCGGGTCGATGGGGAAGTCCGGCGGATCAACCTGCCCCAATTGGATCATAAACAGGTGCATGCGCTGATCTACGACATCATGAATGACCGTCAGCGCAAAGAGTTTGAAGAGCACCTGGAAGTGGACTTCTCCTTTGAGGTGCCGGGTCTGGCCCGTTTCCGTGTTAACGCCTTTAACCAGAATCGCGGTGCCGGTGCGGTATTCCGTACCATTCCGAGTCAGGTGTTATCGCTGGAGGAGTTGGCGGCGCCCGAGATTTTTCAGGACATTGCTTCCTACCCCAAAGGCCTGGTGCTGGTGACCGGACCTACCGGCTCCGGTAAAAGTACCACGCTGGCGGCCATGGTGGACTACATCAATGAGCAGCGCCATGACCATATTCTCACCATTGAGGATCCCATCGAATTTGTTCATGAGAACAAAAACTGCCTGGTGAACCAGCGGGAAGTGCACAAGGACACCCACAGCTTCTCTAATGCACTGCGCAGCGCACTTCGTGAAGACCCGGACGTGATTCTGGTGGGCGAGATGCGGGACCTGGAAACCATTCGACTGGCCCTGACCGCAGCAGAAACCGGCCACCTGGTATTTGGCACCCTGCACACCACCTCCGCCGCCAAAACCATTGACCGTATCGTCGATGTGTTCCCCGCCGGTGAAAAAGACATGGTTCGCACCATGCTTTCCGAATCCCTGCAGGCGGTGATCTCCCAGACGCTGGTGAAGAAAGTGGGCGGCGGCCGGGCCGCGGCGCACGAAATCATGATCGGCACCCCGGCGATCCGCAACCTGATCCGCGAGGATAAAGTGGCCCAGATGTATTCCGCCATTCAGACCGGGATGGCACACGGCATGCAGACCCTGGAGCAGAGTCTGATGCAACTGGTGAATCAGGGACTGATCACCCGCGCAGAAGCGATGACCAAAACCGCCAATAAGAACGCCTTGTAAGGAGCTCACATGGCGATCAAAGACCTGTTGGAAACCATGCTGGCGCGCAAAGCGTCGGACCTGTTTATCACCGTGGGCTTTCCGCCCAGTGCCAAGATTGACGGCGAGTTGCAGCAGCTGACCAGTGAGCCCCTCGACAGAGAGGGCGCGCTGGCGTTGGTGGAAAGCGTCATGACCGACGATAACCGCCGTCAGTTCCACGAGCAGCTGGAAGCCAATTTTGCCTACAGCGAGCCAGGACAAAGCGCCCGCTTCCGGGTGTCGGCGTTTTGGCAGCGGGACAATCCGGGCATGGTGATGCGTTCGATTGAAACCCGGATCCCGACCATGGAAGAGCTGCACCTGCCGGATGTGATGAAGAACATCTGTATGGCTAAGCGGGGTCTGGTGGTGCTGGTTGGTGCAACCGGTACCGGTAAATCCACGTCGCTGGCGGCCATGGTGGGGTACCGGAATCAACACCAGAAAGGCCATATCCTTACCATTGAGGATCCGATCGAATTTGTTCATGAGCACGCTCAGAGCATCGTCACCCAACGGGAAGTGGGCATCGACACCGAATCCTTTGATGCGGCACTGAAGAGTGCGCTGCGTCAGGCCCCGGATGTGATTCTTCTGGGGGAGATCCGTTCCCAGGAAACCATGGAGTTTGCCCTCTCCTTTGCGGAAACCGGCCACCTCTGTATGGCCACCCTCCATGCGAACAACGCCAACCAGGCGCTGGACCGTATCCTCCACCTGGTGCCCAAGGAGAAGCATCAGCAGTTGCTGTTTGACCTCTCGCTGAACCTGCGGGCGATCATGGCCCAGCAGCTGGTGCCTCACCGGGATGGCCAGGGCCGCCGGGCGGCCATTGAAGTGTTGCTCAACACGCCGCGGGTGTCGGATCTGATCGCCCGAAACCAGCTGTTTGAGCTGAAGGAAACCATGACCAAAAGCCGTGAGCAGGGCATGCAGACCTTCGACCAGGCGCTGTTTGACCTCTATATGGCGGATGAGATCAGCATGGTGGACGCCCTGCATTACGCCGACAGCCCCAACGATCTGCGCCTGATGATCAAACTTAAGCAGTCGAACCATACCGGCTCCGGTTACATGGACGGCGTCACCATCGATCTGGATTAAGGCGGAGTTATGGACAGAGAGATCCAACAGATACTGGAGTTCTGGTTCGGCCGACTGGACGCCGAAGGTTTGCCGGTGGAGCCAATGGACAAGCTTTGGTTCGGTGCCAGTTCACTGACTGACAGCGCCATCGCCCAACGCTTCGGAGGGCTGCATCAGCAGGCAGTGGCTGGCCAGCTTGATCATTGGCAGGAGACGCCGGAAGGCCGTCTGGCGCTGATCATCCTGATTGACCAGTTCAGCCGTAATCTCTACCGGGGTGCTCCGGATGCTTTCCGTTGGGATGCGCTGGCGCTGCGTTTGTGCAAAGAGGGCGTGGAGCAGGGGATGGATGCGTTGTTGTCACTCTCCCATAAGCTGTTTTTCTATATGCCGTTGCAGCATTCCGAAGAGCTGGCCGATCAGCACCTGGGTGAAGCGCTGCTGGAGCGGATGCTTCCTGCCTTGCAGGGAGAAGCGAGGAAGAAAGTGGCGGACACCTTGCGTTTTCAACAACTCCACCGGGAGATCATTGAGCAGTTTGGCCGCTTTCCCCATCGCAATGCGGTGTTGAGCCGGGCCAGCACGCCGGAGGAACAGGCGTACCTAGAGGACGGTGCTCCCCGATTTGGCCAGTAGTGCCACACTCATAAAGGGGCAGAGCGGGAGAAACCTATGTGCGGCCATTTTGCGCTGGACCCTGTCAACTATGACAGCCATGACCAGCTGGGCATGGACGGTGGCACACTGTCGTTCCGAACGGCCTCCCGCATTCGCCCTACTGAGTCCATATCGCTGTTGTTGTCCGGCCCGTCTGGCCTGACGGTTGAGCAACGGCGCTGGGGTGTGGATACGCCCCAGGCCAGCCGTCCGGTGATCAACGCCCGCCTTGAAACCCTCGCCGAACGTCCTTTATTTCGCCCCGCTCTGGGACACCGGCAGTGTCTGATCCCCGCCACAGCCTGGTTTGAATGGCGCGTCGAAGGACGTGACAAAGTGGGGTACCGCTTTTCGCCGGGAGCCGGTTCATTCTGGCACTTTGCCGGTCTGTGGTGGCCACCGTCTGAAGCGCAGCCGCAGGGCGGTGCGGTGATCGTCACCTGCGCGGCGGTCTCTGAAGTGACGGCGTACCACCATCGTATGCCGCTCTGCCTCAGTGGGGCATCCGCCCGAGCCTGGCTGGATGGTGAGATGGCGGTTCCTACGGCATCCTGGCAGGGAAAAGTGCAGCCGATGGACCCCCATCGCCCTGTCCAAACAACGCTTTTTGACTGACATCGACTATCTTTTCTTCGTTACCGGGAGAAGTCGTTGTGAAGTCCTCTTTTGCCTTACTGACCCTGATGGCTCCGTTGCTGTGGGCCGCCGATGCGGACCGGGATGGTGTGCCGGATGGAAAAGACGCGTGCCCTGACAGCCCGGTCCGGACTGTCCTCGCCAACGGCTGTGCACCGTCTGTCATCCGCCCGGTGGTGCTCTACTTTGATACCGATTCTGACCGCCTGAGACCCGAGCACTTCGATCAGCTGGCGCGTTTTGTTGCGGACGGTGTGGACGGGACAGTGGTGATCGTCGGACACGCCGACAACCGCGGTTCTCTTGCGCACAATCAAAGTTTAAGTGAGCGTCGCTCAGCGGCTATTTCCAATGCGTTATCAGCGCGTTATGGTGTGGATCCGGCCAGGATTGCACGCCGGGGAATAGGGGAGACCCTGCCCTGGCGGGATAACGTAACCGAGACCGGCCTGACCCTGAACCGTCGGGTCGAACTTTGGGTTGAGACCGGATTACGACTAACCAATGGAGAAAAATAATGGGCTCTTTTGACAGCATTCTGGATCAGGCTCCCGACCTCATCATGGTGTACGGGACCCGCATCCTGCTCGCTCTCGTCATCTTTATCATTGGTCGTTGGATCGCAAAGCTGGTGGCCGGTGGCCTGACCCGGGTGATGACCAAGCGGGATATGGATAAGACGGTGGTGGGTTTCGTCGCCAATATGGCCAGTGCCATCATTACCGCCTTTACCATCATCGCCGTATTGGGGCAGTTGGGCGTTCAGACGGCGTCTCTGGTCGCGGTCCTCGGTGCTGCGGGTCTGGCCGTTGGCCTGGCATTGCAAGGCTCACTGTCTAACTTCGCTTCCGGTGTACTGCTGGTGGTGTTCCGTCCGTGCAAGGCGGGGGATTACGTTGAAGCTGCTGGCGTTGCAGGTACGGTGGAAGAGATCTCCATCTTCTCCACCACACTGGTAACGCCGGACAACAAACGCATTGTGGCGCCCAACTCTGCGGTGATGAATGGCGTGATTGTGAACTACAGTGCCAAGGACCAGCGTCGCGTGGATATGGTGGTTGGGGTTTCCTATGACGCCGATCTGCGCGAAGCCCAGGCGGTGATTCGCGATGTGGTCAATCAGCATGAGCTGGTATTGAAGGATCCGGAGCCGACCATCGAAGTGATGGATCTGGGGGCGTCGTCCGTGGATTTTGTGGTGCGTCCCTGGGTGAAAACCGCCGATTACTGGACCGTGCGTTTTGATCTGGTGCGGGAGATTAAGCTGAGGCTGGATAACGAAGGGATTGGCATCCCCTATCCGCAGATGGACGTGCACGTAAAAGCCCTACCGGAACGACAGGGCTAAACGGCCTTTCAGAGGGTCGCGGAGATTTTCGGGTGCAGTTTAAAGTGACGACGAAAACCTTCAGCGGCCAAAGGCGACAGAACCACAAGCACAGTACTCAGCATAACCACTCCAAAATTTGACCTGGGAGCGACGCCCACGGCAGTGGGCGTCGCTCTGTTTGTCCGATGGCCAGGTAAAGGTGCTAACTCGAACCAGGCAATCAGAGAAATTTTTTCAATGCGGAAGGGCGTTCCCTTTCGATGTCGCCATTATTATCCGGTCATTCGAGGGAATACAGCGATAAGAAATGCTTGGTGCATGAATTGAAATAATGCGAATCCCGTCGGTGATCCAACTCTCAGACCTTTGCTGCCAATTTGGTACCCTATTGGGCCGATTTTCATTCATCCAAAGTGACGCACAGCATGTTCGATTTCCGCTCCGATACGGTCACCCAGCCAACTGAGGCGATGCGCCGGGCGATGGCCCAGGCCGAGGTGGGCGATGATGTTTACGGTGATGACCCCACCGTCAATGCCCTGGAAGAGATGGCCGCCGAGATGGCCGGCTTTGAGGCGGCCCTGTTTACCGCTTCGGGCACTCAGGCCAACCTGTTGGCTCTGATGGCTCACTGTGAGCGTGGTGACGAATACCTGTGCGGACAGCAGGCTCATAACTACAAGTTTGAGGGGGGCGGCGCAGCGGTGCTCGGCTCCATCCAGCCGCAGCCCATCGAGAATGAAGAAGATGGCACCCTGTGTCTGCAGCGTGTGGCCGCCGCCATTAAGCCGGATGACATCCACTTTGCCCGCACCCGCCTGTTCAGTCTGGAAAACACCATCGGCGGTAAAGTGTTGCCGATGGCTTACCTGGCCCAGGCCCAGGCTTTTGCGTTTGAGAAAGGTCTGAAGCTGCATCTGGATGGCGCCCGCGTGTTTAATGCGGCGGTGGCTCAGAACACCTCACTGGAGTCGATTGCTCAGCACTTTGATTCGTTGACCATCTGTCTCTCCAAGGGGCTGGCGGCGCCGGTTGGCTCGCTGTTGGTTGGGGACGAGGCGCTGATCAAGAAAGCGAAACGTTGGCGTAAGATGCTGGGCGGCGGTATGCGTCAGGCCGGCATCCTGGCAGCCGCTGGCCAGCTGGCGCTGACCGAGCAGGTGGAGCGGCTGGCTGAAGATCACGACAATGCCCGCTATCTGGCGGAGCAACTGGGTGGCCTGAACAGCGTGGAGGTGCGCCAATGCGCCACCAATATGGTGTTTGCCCAGTTCCACCATGCAGATCTGGCTGCCCTGAATGCCCACCTGCTGGCGGACGGCTGCAAACTTTCCGTAGGCCATAATACGCGTATGGTGCTGCATAAAGACCTGAACCGGGCCGCTGTTGACGCCCTGGTACAGAGCCTGAATCGTTTTGAGAAGGGGGCAGTCTGATGAGCGAACAGCATAAGCCGGCAGGCGAATTGTTACTTCGTACTCTGGCGATGCCGGCAGACACCAACGCCAATGGCGACATTTTTGGCGGCTGGATCATGTCGCAGATGGACATGGCGGGTGGCCTGATGGCCAAGGCATTAAGCCGTGGCCGGATCTGCACCGTGGCGGTGAATGGCATGAGCTTTTACCGGCCGGTTTCTGTTGGTGATGCAGTGTGCGTGTATGGTCAGACCCGCCGGTTGGGTAACTCCTCGATGGAGATCGGCCTGGAGGTGTGGGTGCGCCCCATCGCGAAGGGCACCGATGAGCATTATCGCGTTACCGAAGCGGTCTTCACTTATGTGGCCATTGATGGCGAAGGCAAACCCCGGCCGCTGCCCAAAGACTGAAACAAAAAACGCCCGGCAATGCCGGGCGTTTTTTGTCTGAATTCCAGAGAGCTTACTTTTCCGCCCCCGGTGGGTACTGGGCCATGATCGCACCGACGGCCTCATTGACCTTGGCAGTGCGCTCTTCCGGCGTTTTGTAATCCCGTACGGTGTCTGAAGCGGTGCCGCGCCAAACCAGTTGGCGGCTGTCGGCATCAACAAAGTCCACCAGCAGAGTGCCGACCTGGTATTCACGAACCCGGGTGTCGGCGTGCACACTGGCGCCCCCGCGATAGGGGTAGCGGCCGTAGTAATAGGGGTGGTAGCCGTAGCTGGTGTAGAAGGTATCGACGTTCACCTTCTTCTCGGTCTGAGTCAGGTAGTTCACCAGCAGGTCAGCCTCTGCGGCGGGCACTTCGGCAAAACCCAACTCCAGCATCTTGCGACTGATGGCGGCGCGGATGCGTTGATCGGTCAGGCCATCAACGTGGTACTGCTGGTTGCCCGGTGTGCTGCTCGGCTCAACCCAGCTCCAGGTTTTGTATTGGCTGAAATCGGTTTCCGGGTTGAAGTCAGAGTCGGTACTGATGGTGGCGCAGCCCGTTAACCACAGCGTTAAAACGAGGGCAAACAACTTTTTCATTTGCGTTCCATTTCGATCTTTGTGTCATTAACACTGACACTAACACAGTTCCAAAGGTTCCGGCAGCGGATGGCTGAGCGGAATCTGAATGGGGACGGAAAAAACGAATTCAGCCGCCGATTTCGCTGATGCTCAGGAGGTTGCGAAGCTGCGCTTTCAGCTTGCCACCCTGGCCTTCGGTAACCATCAGTGTCTGGTTGATGTCCTGGCCACTGGTGCTTTGATGATCCAACAGTAACTCCAGCCCGGTGACCATCGGGCGCCATGACAGGCTCAGGGCGGCAAGCGTGGTCAATGAACAGTCGGGCCCGGGACGGTAATGCCAGCGTTGCAGAAAGGGCAGGCCCAACCGGCTTTGCATCGGCAGCGGTTCAATTTCGACACCGCTGGGCGTCAGTCCCAGTGCCTCTAGAGAATCGAGTACCGCACGCTGAGCTTCGGTGGGGACGATGTGGATTTTGTCTTTGTCGGTGGGGTCAATCGCCTTGGGAATATCCAGTCCGGTATGCAGCCAGCTTTCGATCGCTCCGGTGCTGATCGGGGTGAACTCCGGTAACGCCAGTTTTACCGGCAGTTCCAGTACCGAGTGCGCTTTCAGCAGCAATCCTTCCGCCAGGGTGCAGTGGGCAATTTCCGCCTGCTCCTTGGAGCCGATACGGCTGTGAACGGAAAAGTGGATGCCGTCGATGCGCTGATCCACCCGGCCAGCGTACAGCATCACTTTGGCGTCAATGGTTTCTCCCGGCTGGTACTGTTCCTTGCCGAGTAAGGTGTCGACACGCGCAGCGCCAATGCCTGCTGATGACAGCAGTCGTCCCATCCAGGTCATGATCCCCCCAGTGTCCAGTGTGTGGGATTCTGGTAAACTGAACCCCCCTTAAAAACGATCCTGCACTTTATGATCTCCAATAGCGACTCGCAACTGGTCTACAGTACCGACAAAGGCCGTATTAAAGCCGAACCCGACGCCGAAGCGACGCCTCAGGGCGACGGCATTGTGCGCATCCGTATGGAGCGCAAGGGCCGCAAAGGGAAGGGGGCTATGGTGATCACGGGCCTCGCAATGGACGCCAAGGCGCTGAAGACGCTGGCCGCAGAGCTGAAGAAAAAGCTGGGCTGCGGCGGTGCGGTCAAAGGGTTTGATATTGAGATCCAGGGAGACAATCGCGACGCCGTGAAGACGTTGCTGGAAAGCCGGGGATTTAAGGTCAAACTGGCTGGAGGGTAAGCATGGAAAATTTAAGCAATCACCTGCTGATCGCCATGCCTTCGCTGAAAGACCCATTCTTCCAGCGTTCGGTGACTTACCTGTGCAAACACGATGAAGAGGGTGCGATGGGTCTGGTGATCAACCAGCCTATCGAATTGGGACTGGATGACCTGCTGCGGCAGATGAAGATCCAGGATTCGGATTTCGTTCTGCCTGCCGGTCTCTGCAACCGGGTGATGGTGGGTGGCCCGGTCCTCCCCGACCGCGGTTTTGTGCTGCATTCACCGCTGCACGGTATGGCGTCCAGCCAGCCTCTGACATCGGATCTGATGATCACCACCTCCAAAGACATCCTCAAAACGCTGGGCAGCCAGGCTGGCCCGGAACAGTATCTGGTGGCTTTAGGCTACGCCGGGTGGGATGCGGGTCAGCTGGAGCAGGAGCTGGCCAAAAACTCCTGGCTGACCATTCCTGCCGAGCTGGACCTGTTGTTTGACGTGCCGCTGGAGGAGCGCTGGAGTGAAGCCACCCGTCGCCTGGGCATCGACATCTGGCAGATCTCTTCCGAGGTGGGCCATTCATGAGCACCATTATGGCGTTTGATTTTGGCACCAAGAGCATTGGCGTGGCGGTGGGGCAGAGTGTCACCGGAACCGCCAGCCCACTGACCGGAATCAAGGCCCGGGATGGGATCCCCAACTGGGACGACATCGCGGCGCTGATCAAAGAGTGGCAGCCGGATAAGCTGGTGGTGGGCCTGCCGCTCAATATGGACGGCACCGATCAGCATGTGACCCGGGCGGCCCGTAAGTTTGCCAACCGCCTGTTTGGCCGTTACGGCATTGAGACCCTGACCCAGGATGAGCGTCTGACCACGGTGGATGCGCGGGCCAGGCTGTTTGAAGATGGCGGCTACCGTGCCCTGAAAAAGGATCAGGTGGACGCCCTGGCGGCGGCGCTGATTCTGGAAAGTTACTTCGAGTCCCTCTACTGAGTCCGAACTGACAACAAAAAAGGAAGCCGGTTGGCTTCCTTTTTTTACTGTGAGACTGCGACTTAGTGCAGCTTCAGCTCAGGTCGCATCAGGCGTTGCAGGCCATTCAGACCCATCAGGAACAAGCCTTTGACCGGACCGTGCAGCGCGATCATATGGCGACGGTACAGTGAGGTGTACACCAGTCTGGCCACTTTGCCTTCCACCGCGATGCCGCCGCCCATAAAGGACATCAGGTTGCCCACGGTGTGGAACTTGGACAGGTTCACCAGGGAGCCGAGGTCCTTATAGACGTACTCTTTCAGTTCGGCGTTGGGATCCGCCATCAGGCGCTGAATATTGTCACCGATCATCAGAGCCATCTGACGGGCCGTCTGGCCCCGCGGCGGCGTGAAGCTGCCATCCGGCTGCGGGCAGGCCGCACAGTCGCCAAAGGCAAAGATGCGATCGTTGCTGGGCACCTGACAATTCGGCTTCACCATGATCTGGTTGGCGTTGTTGGTCTCCAGACCCAGAGTGGTGAGGAAGGGGTGACCCATCACGCCAGCAGACCAGATCATCAGGTCAGACGGCAGGAACTCGCCGTCGGCCGTTTGCATGCCACGCTCGGTCACCTCGGTGATGCGGGTGTGGGTTTTCACCACAACGCCCAGCTTCTCCAACTCTTCGGCCACCGCATTACAGATGCGCGGCTTCTCGACCCGGGGCAGCACGCGATCGGCGGCTTCCACCAGAGTAACCCGCAGCAGGTCTTCACTGATCTCGTAACCGTAGCCACGCAGGGTATCTGCGGCGTGGTGCATCTCTGCCGCCATCTCAACACCGGTGGCGCCCGCACCAACGATGGTGATCTCAAAGTGCTTGTGATCGTGGTTCTTGGCGTAGCGCAGGAAGCGGTTGAGGATCTTCTTACGCAGACCCATCGCCTGCTCGGTCAGATCCAGGAAGTCGCAATGCTCGCTGACGCCGGGGATACCAAAGTCATTGGTGATGGCACCAACGCCAAGCACCAGATAGTCGTAATCGAGACGACGCTCCGGCAGCACTTCAATGCCCTTATTGTCATAGATCGGGGCCAGCACAATCTGGTGATTGACCTGATCCAGCGCGTGCAGGGTGCCCTGCTCAAAGCGATAGCCGTTCTGGGAAGCGTGAACACGGTAATCCAGAGCGTTAAGCCCTTCATCCAGACTGCCGGTGGCCAGTTCGTGCAGCAGAGGCTTCCAGATGTGGTGGTCAGACTGATCCACCAGAGTGATCTGGGCTTTCCCCTTGCGTCCGAGCTTACGGCCCAGCTTGGTCACAATCTCCATACCGCCGGCACCGCCGCCGACGATCACGATATTGGTCATGGTTTGACTCCAGGTATTTGAGACTGAAACGGCAATGCGCACCCTAACCATAGGCACAAAGGCCCTGGGAGCCGAAGAGGCGTCGATCCTTGGGTTGGTGTGGCGTAATAGCTGAAGTCTAGCAATTGTGTTGTTTTCTTTCAAAATGACTTAATTGGTGTTGCCACTCTATTTTTGCTCCCTGTCGCCTATTTTCCTGAGTTTGTAGCCACTTTGTGTGATCCGGTCGCAAATGAATGGCGCTCAATGTGAAATTAATTCCTGAAAAAATATTACAGAATGTGATTGGGGCGATGTTTCGCTCCGGTAAAAAATAGGGGAAGTTGCCGCCCTGAATTTGATTTCATTGCATTTACATCCATGCCGACAGCAAATCTCCCCCTTCTTTCGCTTTTACCACCAAGCTAATTGACAGCCTTGTCATTTTTGTCAGGGAAAATAGGGCTTTTCCCTGTATGCCCAGCCTTCCAAATAGGGCCGTTTTCCCTGATTTCTGGTCATTACTTATCACAAGTGCATGATTTTTAACGGTTAAAAAAATGTTCTCCAGATGTGGTGATCGCCCGCTAATTTGTGTAAGTTAAGTTACATCCATGACAACGCTGTCATCCGACATGGAAATCCAAGCGACAGAGATAACAAGAGCACGGAAGGGGATTCTGATGGGAACTGTTAAGTTCGAGAAACAACTGCTGGCGACTTCCATCGCCATGGTGCTGGGAGCGGGTACGCTGCTTCCGGCTACCGCCATGGCTGAAGAAGCCGAAGCGAATGCTAACGTTGAGCGTATTGAAGTTCGCGGCTTGCGCGCCTCACTGGCCGCTTCAATGAATGAAAAACGTTTCAATAATGCCGTTGTTGACGCGGTGACCGCCGAAGACATCGGTAAGTTTCCGGACAACAATATTGCGGATTCCCTGAGCCGAATCCCGGGTATTGCGGTATCTAAACAGTTTGGTGAAGGTTCCACCGTATCCATTCGTGGTGCCAGCAACCAGCAGACCCTGACCACTCTGAACGGTCAGAGCGTGGCATCTACCGGCTGGTATTCCCAGCAGGCCATCGACCGTTCCTTCAACTACTCTTTGTTGCCTTCTGAGCTGGTTTCCAGCGTTCAGGTATACAAGAGCTCCCAGGCCAACCTGGTTGAAGGTGGCGTGGGTGGTACCGTTCAGGTCAACACCCGTAAGCCGCTAGAGCTGGATTCCAACAGCGTATTTGGTTCCATCGCCGGTCAGTATGCCACCGGTTCCGAGGAGTTTGAGCCGGACCTGTCAGGCCTCTACAGCTGGAAAAACGACTCTGAAACCTTCGGTATTCTGGTGGGCGGTGCCTTCCAGGACTACACCCTTGAGCGTAAGGGCCAGGAAGCTCTGGTTTCCTGGGGTGGCCGCTATGCGGACGTGAACTTCCATCAGGAACGTGAGCGTCGTGCCTACGACCTGACCATGCAGTACGCGCCGACCGGCAACCTGGATATGACCCTGCACTACCTGAAGCTGGAGCTGGGTGCGGACAACATCAACACCGCCAGCTGGGTACCGCAGGCCGGCGGCATCGCCAATGATGAGCGCTGTGAAGTGCCCTCCACCAGCCAGACCGGCAGCGACCTGTGTCTGCGCAAAACCACTACCGCCGCCGACGGCGAGCAGGTGTTCTGGGATGTGCGTCCTCGTAACGGGACCATGGACTCCGAAACCATCGACTTCAAACTGACCTACAGCGGTGACACCTACACCGTCAGCACTCAGTTTGGTACCACTGAAGCCACTGGCGGCACCTCCTTCGAAACCAACTACGCCGCGATGCTGGATCCCCAGTACGCAGCGGGTACCATCGATGCTACCGGCGATGTGGCCATCATTGACACCCCCGGATATGGCGCAGATGCCGTGCCGGAAGAGATCACCGGCTGGCTGGGCCTGCAAGGCAGCCAGGTGGTTCAGCAGCCGAACACCGATGAAGAGACTTATGCTCAGGTGGATTTCCAGTTCGACGTTGATCTGGGCATCATCAACACCATCGACCTGGGTGTTCGCTACGCCGACCATGACGTGAAGACTCAGCAGTTCCGTCCGAACTACAAAGCGGACGCAGACTTCCACCCTACCGGGTCTCAGATGACCGACGGTACTCTGGAAGCGGGTATGGGCGGCAAGATGATCGCGGCGCCTGACGGCAGCTTTATGATCAATCACACCCTGTCTCAGATCGACAGCTGGTACGAAGATAAGACCGCCACTGCCACCATTAACGAGAAGAACCTGGCCGCTTACGTAATGGCGACCTACGCCACCGAGCGCTTCCGCGGTAACTTTGGTGTGCGTTACATCGACACCACGGCCAAAGGCGGTTACTACGAGCAGACTTTCGTTGATGGCGGCATCGAGTTCTCCGATGGTCTGGTGTACGACGAGTACGATTACAGCGAGTGGCTGCCGAGCTTCAACCTGGCGTTCGACATCGTTGATGACGTGATTCTGCGTGCCAGTGCGGCTCGTGTTCTGACTCGCCCCAACTACGACGACATGTTCAGCAACCAGCGTTTCGTCGGTCAGCAGGATAACACTCCGGGTAACGAAGGCCTGATCCAGGGCACCGTTCGTCTGGATCCTTACCTGGCTAACCAGGCCGATCTGGGCGTTGAGTGGTACTACACCCCGTCTTCACTGCTGGCCATCGGTGCCTTCTATAAAGACGTTGATAACTTCACTCGTGTTGACCGTCAGCTGAACCAGCAAATCGGGGTTGAAGCGCCGGATCTGATTGGCGTGCCGGCCGGCGAACTGCCGGAAGGGTGCGTTTCTGCAGATTGCTGGACCATCGACTCCCGTGTGAACGGCGACGGTGGCGACATCAAGGGTATTGAATTCCAGTGGATGCACACCTTTGACAGTGGCTTCGGCGGTATCTTCAACTACACCTACGCGGACGCTTCCACCGACCCGCTGAACTTTGCTGACCGCAATGGCGTCTTCTCTGACAGCTCCGAGAACTACGTTAACGTTGTGGCGTTCTATGAGAACGACTGGTTCAGTGCCCGTGCGGCCTACAACTGGCGCAGCGAGTACATGGTGCGTGAAGTGGGTTTCTACGCCAACCGTCTGCACGACGACATCGGTACTCTGGATCTGAGCTTTGCCTACAACCTGAACGAGCACGTGAGCTTTACTCTGGATGCGGTAAACGTGACCGGCGAAGACGATGTTGAGCTGGGTAACGATAACGCGGCGGCAGGTGGTAACACTGGTGCGCCTCGCTTTACCGAGGGCTACCCGGTGTCTACCTACGAGCGTGACACGCTGTACACCGTGGGTGTGAAGCTGAAGTTCTGATGGTAAACCGTTGAGAAAAAAGCTCCGTTGAAGCGATTCATCGGAGCTTTTTTATTCTTGTCTGGTGCCCGGCACAGGGCACAATGGATTGGCACACGCCGCAAGCAGTTAGGGACAGAAAATGAGCAATGGAATAAAACGGATTGTCATTCTGGGCGGGGGGACCGCCGGTTGGCTGGCGGCCAACCATCTTGCTTCAACCCTGGTCGGCAGTGGGATCACCATTACCCTGGTGGAGTCGAAAGAGATAGGCACTATTGGTGTCGGGGAAGGGACAGTACCGATGATTCGGGAAACCCTGAAGCGTTTCGGCATTCGCGAAACCGACATGTTTCGTCACTGCAACGCCACCTTCAAACAATCGATCAAGTTTGTGGACTGGCTGCATAACCCGGAGCAGAAGCCCGGTCATTATTACCATCATCCCTTTGAATACCGCGCCTTACCCTATGGCGCCATGGCCAATCAGTGGCTGGCGTCAGATCGCAACAAAAGCTTTGTCGATACGCTGACCGCTCAGGGTGCGGTGTGCGATGCCGGCCTGGCCCCGAAACTGATGACCCAAGCCGAATACGCCGGTCACTTTGACTACGCGTTCCACTTTGATGCCCGCAAATTTGCCGAGCTGATGCGGGATAATGCCGTTGAACGCTTTGGTGTGATCCACCGTTACGGCAAGGTGGTGGATGCGCGGACTCATCTCAACGGGGACATCGAGTCGGTGATTCTTGAGCAGGGAGAGGCGCTGGAAGCGGACCTCTTTATCGACTGCTCGGGCTTTGCCTGCCGCCTGTTGGGGGATGTGTACCGGGTGCCCTTCGTGGATAAATCTTCACAGCTGTTTGTGGATACCGCACTGGCATTTCAGGTGCCCTATACCGACAGCGCGCAGCCGGTTGCCAGTTCCACCATTGCAACCGCACAGCCTGCCGGTTGGATATGGGACATCGGCCTGCAGGAGCGTCGGGGCATCGGCCACGTGTATTCCAGTCAGTATATGGGGGATGAAGAAGCCGAACGGATACTGCGCGCTTATGCCGGTAAAGGGAGCGAAGGGCTGGAACCCCGTAAGATCCCAATGAAAATCGGTTACCGCCAGGAGTTCTGGCGCAACAACTGTGTGGCCATTGGGCTGTCTCAGGGCTTTGTTGAGCCACTGGAAGCCACCGCCATTCTGGTGACCGACACCGCCTGTCGCATGCTGGCAGAGATGGTGCCGGCAGTGGATACCGAGATGCCGGTTGCCGCCCGTCGCTTTAACCGGGTTATGGTCGAGGCCTGGGAGCGGGTCATCGACTTTATCCAGCTGCACTACCGGCTCAGTCAGCGGGACGATACCGCGTTCTGGCAGGATAACCGCAATAACCCGATCGTGTCCGATACGCTGCAGGAGCGACTGGCTCTCTGGCAGCACCGCACGCCCTGCGAGTTTGATTTTGACAGCCGGCTGGAGGTGTTTAATCTGGCCAGCTACTGCTACGTCCTATACGGTATGGAATTCGAAACCCAGCTGCACGGACGGCAGGCGTGGGGCGGGGCGGATAAGCCTTTCCTAAGGCACTGCACTGACGTAAGCCAATACACCGAAGGGATGCTTCAGTTGTTGAAACCCAATCGGGCATTGATCGACAAGGTGCGCCAGTACGGACTGCACCAGATTTAATAACGATAATAAGGAGTACGACCATGGAAGAACGGTTTCAAATCCTCAATTCCAGCGCCCATCGGGAGCTGCGGGTCAGTCCGCTGACGGATTTCAGCTTTATGGCAGAACAGCACCTTATCCCGGTGACGGTGAAAGAGTTTGGCCAGGCCTGTGGCCATCTGCCTATTGTGTTTGTGAAAGACGGTGAAACCGGTCAATTCCGTTCTGTGGCGCTGCTGGGGCTGAAAGGCGGGCATAATCACTTTGTCGAGGGCAGCCACTGGAAATCCGGTTACGTGCCGCAGTACATGATTCGACAGCCTTTTGTGCTGGGCAATCAGGCCAACGAGAACGGAGATGTGTTTATCGGTATCGATACCCAATCAGCCCGGGTCAGTCAGGAGCAGGGGGAGCGTCTGTACACCGAAGAAGGCGAACAGACTCCGTTTCTGAAATCCGCCGTCGAGTTCATCAGCCGGCTTACGGACAATCAACGCCTGACCGAGATGTTGATTGAGCTGCTGCTGAAGCATGAACTGCTGGTATCCAAATCCTTGCGGGTTCGTGCTGGCGGACAGGAGCACACCCTGAATGGCATCTATATGGTGGATGAAGAGAAGCTTCAGGCGCTGCCGGATGAAGAGATGCTGGAATTCGCTCGCAAGGGCGTGCTGGCAGCGGCACATTTCCACCTGGCGTCCCTCAATCAGTTGCACCGTTTTTCCCAGTAAACGGATCACCCGCTCAAAACCCCCGCATTGGCGGGGGTTTTTGTTTGTCTCAGGCGGATTAGCCGACCAGTCCCACAAACAGGATCCAGCAGGCAAAAAAGCGTTTGAGTTGCAGCGGCGACATCACCGTGGCCAGCTTGCGGGCCACGACCCCACCCACCACCGCTGCCGGCCCGGCAAACAGAACAATGGACCAGTGTATTGGGGCGCCCTGCAGCAGATTAAGCACCATGGCAAACCACACGGTGATTGCAGACACCATTACCCCGGCGGCAACGGCAGTGGCACTGTGGCAGCGCAGCAGAATCAGGAAGATCACCAACAGCTCACCCACCCCCACGGACAGCCAGGCGGTGATTACGCCACCCGCCGCTCCCAGTGCCACCAGCAGGGCAGGGTGGTGGGCGGCCAATCGTTGACGAGGTTGCGCTGTTAGGGCGCGAAAAGAGAGCAGCAGAATGAGCGCCCCAAGGGCAACCGAAAACAGGGAGAACAGGGCGTGCAGGTCACTGGGGGCAGGCAGCGCGCGGCCGGCAATCAATCCGGGTAACGTTCCGGCCAGGGTGTAGCCTACGGCGGGCAGCAGCGGGCCCCAGACGCCTTGATTTGCCCCGACAGCGTCATTTCGCGCGTGCCGATACCAGGCGGCAGCGCCTGCTGTCATCCCAAAGCACTGAATCGCGAACGAGGTGGCGACAGCGGCATCGGGCGGCAGGTTAAGCTGATTAAATGCCGGAATAAACACGACACCGCCGCCCGCGCCGGTACTGTTTGCCACCAGCGCCCCCAGCAGTCCCAACAGTGAAAAATGGCCGAACTCGGTCAGCAACGGAAAGGTGGTGGCGGAAAAAAGTAGCGCTGCTCCGATCAACAGCACCGTACTGGACCAGAAACGACGTCGAATTGGCACCAGATATTTTTCCTCCATGTCTCTCCTTTGTGTCGGTTCTGTTAATGGTGGTGATTGGTCGTTAAGGTATCACTCAGTGACAGCGTTGTCAGTCCTGATGGCCGTTACCGGCTCTGATGGCGACTATCGGGGCAAAAAAAGTGATTTTGGCTCTGGACACGGAATGACAGCGTTGTCATGATGTAATCAATTTGTAGTTTTTGATTTGGGCTCTCCCAATGATTGGCCTGCCAGGCAGTGGCGAATTCCCCCGTACAAGGTGCCGTTGACTTTTTGCCTTGCCACTCCCTCGGTCCAGGCGTCCGCTGGTCTGCCAGTCGTATCGGCAGCCAGTGTTTTTTATTCTGACAGGTCGCTTTAAGCGGCCGAGCATCGACAAGGAAGGGAGTATGCGAGCAGTCGTGCCTCTGGCGTTGATGGTGCTGGCAGGATGCCAGCAGGGGGGCGCAGCCCCGAACGCCGCACTGGACCAGGAAACACTCAATCGCCTCGCTAATGAACTGCGGGTTGTGCACCGCGTGGTGGACAACCGGCCGGGCCCGCACTGCCGGGAAGACAAAGGCGATGGCTTCTGCTATCGGGCTGAGATTGAGCTGACCACTGGCGACACGGCATTGCCTGCCCGTGGCTGGGAGCTGCGTTTCAGCCAGGTTTCCTATGTGCAGGGCAGCACCGGCCCCCTCACCATTGAACACATCAACGGCGATCTGCACCGCTTGTTTCCCGGCGACGAGTTTACGGGCCTGGCCGCTGACCACACCCAGGCAGTGCCTTACACCGCGAACTTCTGGAGCGTTTCCAACTCCGACCCGATGCCCAATTACTATCTGGTAGCCGAAGGGTTGGAGCCGGTAGTGATCGCCAGTACCCGTGAGGTGCAGGATCCGGAGACCGGCCTGTGGAGCCTGCCATTCGTTGAGCCGCTGACCGACCCGGTTCGCCAGCTGAAGCGCACCGCGGAAGACCGTACCCCCCAGGCCACGGCTGAACAGCTCTATGTTGCTAACCGCGAATTGAGCGCTGTCGAGTCGGCTCTGCCGGCGGCAGGCCTGATCCCCACCCCGGCGTCACTTACCCTGACCGATGGCCAGCCACTGCGCTGGTCTCAGGGCTACATGATCGCCGGCCAGGCGTTTGAGGGATTGGATGCGGCCTGGGAGCGACTTTCCTCATTGGGCTTTTTGGTGGCCCGTGATGGTGTGCCGCTGACCCTGAAACGAACCGAAGGTCTGGCCCCAGAGGGCTATCGATTGAATGTCAGTGGTGAAGGCATTGTGCTGGAAGCCAGTGGCGACGCCGGTGCCTTTTATGGACTGCAATCCCTGGCGGGCCTGATCCGCCCCGGACAGGACCAGCTGCCGGCATTGACCGTCGACGATCAGCCCCGCTATGACTACCGCGGTATGCATCTGGACCTGTCCCGAAACTTCCCGGGTAAAGAGGTGGTGTACCGCATCGTTGAGCAGATGGCGGCGTACAAGCTGAATAAGCTGCATCTGCACCTGGCGGACGACGAGGGTTGGCGCCTGGCCATTCCCGGCCTGCCGGAGTTGACTGAGATCGGCGCGCAACGTTGCGCTGAAGAAGATGAACAAAACTGCCTGCTGCCACAACTGGGCTCCGGCATTGACAGTGATGCCAGCGTCAACGGCTATTTCAGCCGCGCTGAATACATCGACCTGCTGCAATTTGCCAAGGCGCGCCAGATTGAGGTGATCCCCTCCTTTGATATGCCGGGTCACAGCCGTGCTGCGGTGCGCGCCATGGCAGAGCGTCACCGTCGCCTGATGGCACAGGGCAGAACCGCTGAGGCGGGCCAGTACCTCCTGTCGGATCTGGAAGACGCGCCAGAGTACCTGTCGGTGCAGTACTACACCGATAACACCATCAACCCCTGCATCGATTCCAGTTACGCCTTCCTGGGCAAAGTGCTGGACGAAGTAAAGGCGATGCATCAGGAAGCCGGCACGCCGCTGAGCCTCTATCACATCGGTGCGGACGAAACTGCTGGCGCCTGGGAACACTCCCCCCAGTGTGAAGCGCTGATCGCCTCGGAGCTGGACCTGCACGATACCGAAGACCTGCTCGGCTACTTTATCCGGCGGGTAGTGGACATGCTGGCCGAACGTGACATCCGTGCCGGGGGCTGGAGCGACGGTTTGCTGGAGTCCAAGGAGCAGATCCGCGTTCCGGTGACCTCATACAGTTGGGATCTTTTGGCCTGGGGCGGTCATAACAAAGCCCATGAGCAATTGAAGCGTGGCTGGGATGTGGTGCTGTCCAGTCCGGATGCGCTCTATTTTGATTTTCCCTACGAGGCGGATCCAAACGAAGGCGGCTACTACTGGGGCGCCCGCGCCATCAACACCCACAAAATCTTTACCCTGATGCCGGACAACCTGCCTGCCCATGCTGAGGTATGGAAAGACCGACAGGGCAATCCCTATCAGGCCGTGGACACCGAGTTTGCGTTGAAAGGCGAGCGGAACCGCGGGATCCAGGGGCAGTTCTGGGGTGAGACCGTCCGCCATGCGGATGTGGTTGAGTACAAGCTGTTCCCCCGTCTGCTTGCGCTTGCGGAGCGTGCCTGGCACCGGGCGGACTGGGAGCTGGCCTACACCCCCGGACGGACTTACGGCGTCGACAGCGGCTTCTTCCGCTCGGAACAGGCCCGGCTGGCGGACTGGCAGCGCTTTGCCGCGCTGGTTGGACAGCAGGAGCTGGTCAAGCTGGATAGCGCGGGCCTGGCCTACCGGATCCCAACCCCGGGTGGCCGCATTGACAACGGCAAGCTGGAAATGAACCTGCTTTACCCCGGTTTGGCTCTGGAGTACCGCACGCCAAGTGGCGAGTGGCAGACCTATCAGCAACCGACTGAGGTGGAAGGAAAGATTGAGATTCGCGCCCGCTCAGCGAACGGGCAACGCCCGGGTCGCAGCCTTTGGCTGGGTACCGATAAAGCGGAAATGGGGGTGGACAACAAATGACAGCGTTGTCATTATCGGCAAATACCGATCCATCGTCCGTCCAGAGCGAACAGGAGAACCACAACGTGGCGAGCTTTGACAGCCCCCTATTGCTGGGGATCGATGGTGGTGGCAGCAAGTGCCGCGCCATTCTTTTCCACCCCAACGAGGGGGTGATGGGCACTGGTCTGTCTGGCGCTGCCAACCCGGTTAACGGGCTGGAAGCGGCCCAGAGCGCCATTGTCGATGCCTGCCGGCAGGCGCTGCAGGCCGCGGGCCTGTCTGCGGACCTGCTGTCCCGATGTGTGGCGGGAGCCGGGCTGGCCGGCGTTAACCTGCCCTCCTGCTTCGCCGCCATGAGTGAATGGCAGCACCCCTTTGCCGAGCTGCATCTGACCACCGATCTCCATATCGCCTGTCTGGGCGCTCACGGCCGCGAAGATGGCGCCATTATGATCACCGGCACCGGCTCCTGTGGCTTTATTGACTACCAGGGCCAGCAAACCATCGTTGGGGGCCACGGTTTCCCCCAGGGCGACAAGGGCAGTGGTGCCTGGTATGGCCTGATGGCGGTCCAGCGCGCGCTGGAAGCCAGTGATGGATTGGCACCCGAAACCACGATCCATGCTGGTCTCGCGCGGGTGCTGGGCTCTGATGAGCCGCTGGGCTGGGTAGAACAGCTGGCGGGTCAGCGCTCAACCGCGTATGCCCGACTGGCGTCCGTGGTGTTTGAAGCGGCAGAGCAGGGTGACGACGTGGCCCTGGCGATCCGCCATGAAGGCGCCGATTACATTAACCGTCTGGCCCGGCAGCTGCTGGACGCCGGTGCACCGCGCCTCTCCCTATTGGGCGGGCTCGGGCCACTGGTGATTCCCCATCTGAATGACGAGATTCAGGCAGCGCTGTCTCCGGCACAGGCGACTCCCGAGATGGGCGCGGTGTATTTCGCCCAGGATCAACGCCAGTCAGGCGTACATAAGGAGCAAGGATAATGACCACCATTATGGAGCGTGAGGCGCTGGAAGCACCGGCACGAGTTCGCGACCAACTGGGCTACAACGGCGCCGTGCTGCAGCAGCTGGGGGCCCAGTTACGCACCACGCCGCCCAAGTTTGTAATGTGGGTTGGCCGGGGCAGCTCGGATCACGCCGGTGTCTTTGCCAAGTACCTGATTGAAATCGAGATGGGCATTCCCACTTTCGCTTCCGCGCCCTCCATCGCCAGTGTCTATGGCCGCCCGCTGCAACTGGACGGCGCGCTGGTGCTGGTGATCTCCCAGTCCGGCCGCAGCCCGGATATCCTGGCCCAGGCCCGGATGGCCAAGGAGAACGGCGCCAGAGTCGTAGCACTGGTCAATGATGAACAGTCTCCGCTGGCGGAGATCGCCGATTTCGTTCTGCCTCTGCGGGCGGGGGAAGAGAAAGCGGTGGCCGCCACCAAAAGCTATCTGGCGACCCTCAGCGCCCTGCTTCATCTGGTGGCAGCGTGGAGCGGACGTCGCGAACTGGCGGAAGCGATGGACAGCCTGCCCGTGGCGCTTGCCGCCGCAGCCGAGGCCCCGGCGCAGCTGACTCCGGCACCGCTGGAACAGGTGAAAAACCTGGTGGTGCTGGGACGTGGTCTGGGTTATGCCGTGGCCAAAGAGATTGCTCTTAAGCTCAAAGAGGTGTGCGGCATCCACGCGGAGGCGTTTTCCAGCGCGGAGTTCCTGCACGGCCCAGTGACTCTGGTTGAGCAGGAACTGACGGTTCTGGACCTGGACATCGATGATGAGTCGGCGCCGGCACATCGGGAGCAGATGGCGGAGATTGCCGGCCGTGGCGCTAAAGTGATCAAGATGCATCAGGTGGGGCAGCCTCATCCGCGTTTGGCACCCCTGACCCTGATGCAACGCTTTTATCTGGATGTCGAGAAAGTGGCCCTGGCTCGCGGCATTGACCCGGATAACCCGAAAGGGCTGAAAAAAGTGACCCAGACCCTGTGAGGACAGCATGAGTCAGACCTATCAGATCGCCAGACTGTTCAACGGTGAACGCTTTCACCAGGACGCCTGGCTGACCATCGACAACGGTAAAGTGGTGGCGCTTGGCCACGGCCAGCCGCCTCAGCAGGTACAGCGGCTTAATGGCACGCTGGTGCCGGGTTTTGTGGATGTTCAGGTCAATGGTGGCGGTGGGGCGCTGTTTAACGGTGCGCCGACGGCGGCGTCCATTGCCACCATGGGTCAGGCTCACGCTCAGTTTGGGACCACCGGCCTGATGCCGACCCTGATCACCGACAGTCTGGAGGTGCTTCGCCAGGGGGCCGATGCGGTGGCTCAGGCACGGGCGGATAAGATGCCCGGGGTGCTGGGGGTGCATTTTGAGGGGCCTCACCTGTCGGTGGCCAAAAAGGGCGTACACAGTGCTGAGCACATTCGCCCGCTTTCTGAGGCCGAAATGGCGGTGTACACCCGCGCCGATCTTGGCGTGGTGATGGTGACGCTGGCGCCGGAAAACGTGCCGGCGGAGCAGATCGCGGAGCTGACCGCCGCCGGTGTGCGTGTGTGTCTGGGCCACTCCAATGCGGACTTTGCCACCGTTCAGGCGGCGCTGGAAGCGGGGGCCTGTGGCTTTACTCATCTGTTTAATGCGATGTCGCCATTTACCTCCCGCGAACCCGGAATGGTTGGCGCTGCGCTGCTGGACCCGCACAGCTGGTGTGGCCTGATTGTGGATGGTCACCACGTCCATGACGCCAGCCTGCAACTGGCGATTCGCGCCAAGGCCCCAGAGAAAATGATGCTGGTCACCGATGCCATGCCTCCGGTGGGCATGGTTGGTGACACCTTTACCCTGTTGGGTCGGGAGATCCGCCGTGAAGGCGGCAAGCTGACCGCCCCCACCGGCGAACTGGCGGGCTCGGTCCTGGACATGGCCACAGCGGTGCGCAACAGCGTGCGTCAGTTGGGTGTGAGCGAGGCAGACGCGTTCAGAATGGCCAGCCGCTACCCGGCGGAGTTTCTGGGGCTGGAACACCCCGGCCGACTGCGGGTCGGCAGCGCCGCTGATATGGTGCTGCTGGACGACGACTACCACGTTGTCGACTGCTGGATTGGCGGTCAGTCGGTGTTCACAAAATAACGATAAACACAGGCCGGTGCCCATTGGGGACCGGCCATTGTGCATTTGGTGGGGGCGAGAGCATGGATGCCGATCAGTCACTCCCGTCCAATTAACGCCAACGGAAGAGAAGCGATAACTATGATAGAAGCCAAGCAAGCGGTGACACCGCAGAAGAGCAGCCTGCTGCCGATGTTCATCATCGGTACCATGTTTTTTATTTTTGGGTTTGTAACCTGGCTCAACGGGTCGTTGATCCCGTTTTTGCAGATCATCTGTGAGCTGAACGAGTTCCAAGCCCTGTTTGTGACCTTCGCGTTCTACATCGCCTATACGGTGATGGCGCTGCCGATGTCCAGCATCCTTAAACGCACCGGTTATAAGAACGGTATGGCGGTGGGGCTGGCGTTGATGGCGGTGGGCGCACTGGCGTTCATTGCTGCGGCGCAAAGCGCGGAGTACTTCCTGTTCCTTGGTGCGCTGTTTGTGCTCGGCACCGGCCTGACCATCCTGCAGACCGCGTCCAACCCCTATGTGGTGCTGATTGGCCCGAGAGAGACCGCCGCGGTGCGCATCAGCATTATGGGCCTGATCAACAAGGGCGCCGGTGTGATTGTGCCGGTGGTGTTCACCGCACTGGTGCTGTCCGGCTTTGAAGGCTTTACCGCAGACCACCTGGCGCAACTGCCGGAAGCAGAGCGCACTGCCCAGATTGAAGCGCTGTCCAACCGTCTGGTTGAGCCCTACCTCTACATGGCCGCGGTGCTGGCGGCCCTGATTGGTCTGGTGAAGTTCTCCTCCCTGCCGGAGCTGGAGTTTGAAGAGGAAGCGGAGCACAGCGATAAGGGCAACATCACCCAGTTTCCTCAGGTGGTGCTGGGTGCCATTGCACTGTTCTTCTACGTCGGTATTGAGGTGATTGCTGCCGACACCATCGGCATGTATGGCAGTCAGCTGGACGTGCCCAACTTCGCCGCACTGACCTCCTACACCATGGTGTTTATGGTGATTGGCTATCTGGTCGGGGTGACCTGCATTCCGCGTTTCCTGTCTCAGCAGCAGGCGCTGTTGCTGTCCGGCATTGCCGGGATGCTGTGCGTGATTGGTGTCACCACTGCCTCAGAGCAAAGTACCGCTATCGCTTCTGTGCTCTGGGGCTGGAGTGGGGTACCTGTGGTGCCGGACCCGATCGCATTTGTCGCCCTGATGGGGCTGGCTCATGCCCTGGTATGGCCCGCCATCTGGCCATTGGCGCTGGACGGTTTGGGTAAATTTACCGCTCAGGGTTCGGCGCTGTTGATCATGGGGATCTCCGGCGGCGCCATCCTGCCCCTGGCGTTTGGCAAGATTGCCCACGTCAGCGGCGACATTCAGCTGGCGTACTGGCTGGGGCTGCCCTGCTACCTGTTTATCTTCTACTACGCCGTGAAGGGTCATAAGCTTCGCAGCTGGTAATGCAATACACCGGGGCTTCGGCCCCGGTTTTCACAGGATGTGGTGATGTCGACTCCTAAGCAACGCCTCCAGGCGCTGGATGCCCTGCGGGGCTTTGACATGTTTTGGATCATTGGCGGAGAAAAGCTGTTTGCCGCTTTGCTGCTGTTGACCGGCTGGCCTTTCTGGCAGCTGGCGGCCAATGAGATGCTGCACAGCCGTTGGCACGGCTTTACGTTCTATGACCTGATCTTCCCGCTTTTTATCTTTCTCTCCGGCGTCACCATCGGCCTGCAACGCCATTCACTCAGTGGCCTGCCCTGGAGTGAGCGTCAACCGGTTTACCGCAAAGCCCTGAAGCGGCTGTTGCTGCTCAGTGTGCTTGGGGTGTTGTATAACCACGGCTGGGGCACCGGCATGCCGATGGCACTGGATGAGGTCCGCTATGCCAGCGTACTGGGCCGCATTGGCATGGCCTGGTTTCTGGCGGCCATGATCGCCTGGCACCTGCCGTTACGTGGTCAGGTGGTTGTGGCGCTGTTGCTGGCGGTTGGGTATGCGCTGGCACAGGGGTTATGGGGTTCCGCTCCCTACAGTGCGGAATCGTCGCTCAATACCTGGGTGGATCAACATCTGCTGCCGGGCATCACTTACCAGAATGCCCCACTGGACCCTGAAGGGCTGCTGTCCCACCTGAGTGCAGCGCTGAACGCGTTGCTCGGTGTCTGGGCCGGCTACTGGTTGCGCCAGCCCACCAGTGTCTGGCGTCGGGCGTCGTGGCTGGCGGTGGCCGGCATGCTTTGCATTGGATTTGGCTGGACCTTCCACGCCTTTATTCCGGTCAATAAGACGCTGTGGACGCTCACCTTTGTGCTGGTCACCGTGGGCTGGAGCGGGCTGTTTCTGGCGCTGTTTCTGGCGCTGGTCGATGGCCTGAACTGGCAGCGTATGGGGCGGGCTTTTGCGTTGATTGGCGTCAACTCGATCTTCATCTATCTGGCCAGCGCCTGGGTGAAATGGGAGTACACGGTGGACAGCCTGATTGGTGGCGTGATCCGTGCCGTGCCGGAACCGGCTCAGGCACTGCTCGCGGTCATCGGCCTGCTGGCGCTGCAATGGGCATTGCTGGCGCTGATGGCTCGTAAGGGGATCTTTGTGAAGGTGTGACTCAGTGGGCCTGGGGGCCGGAGGAGTCGCGCACCACGGGACGGGGAACAAAAGTTTGTGCTTCCCCGTCGCCGACCTTGCGGATCTGACGTATCAGCTGCTCGGTGGCTTGTTGAGCAATGCCGACGATGGGCTGATCAACTGTGGTCAGCTTGGGCCAGGTCTGACGGGAGAAGGGGCTGTTTTCAAAGCCAACAATCGAAAGCTGTTCCGGTATCGCCACACCGGACAGACGCGCGGCGAACAGCGCCCCTGCGGCGATCTCATCGTTACAGGCAAACAGGGCACTGGGCGGGTTGGCCTGGGCCAGCAACGCCTGGGCATTTTCCACCCCGGACTCAAACGCGTAGCGCCCATCCAGAATCAACTGCGGTTCCACTTTCAGGTCGTGAGCGGCCAGCGCCTGCTTAAACCCTTTAAGACGCTCATAGCTGGAGTGGTGCTCGCTGTCCCCACACAGAAAACCGATGCGCTGATGACCCAGCTCAATCAGATGCTCGGTGATGGCGTAGGCGCCTTGCCGGTCATCAATGTAAAGGCAGTTGGGGTCTACGTCGCCTTCGCCGGAACCGGACACAATGCGGACAAAGGCCACATCCAGTTGCTCCAGCGTATTGACGATGGCGGGAGACTCCGAGAACGGCGGCGTCAATACCAAACCGGCCACCCGTGAGCGTTTGACCATGGCGGTAAGCTGCTGGCAGATGCTCTCGGCTTTGGCGTCACAGGGGTGGATCAACAGCTCATATCCCTGCGCCCGACAGGCATCGAGAATGCCGTTTTGCATGTCGATCACGTAGTAGGCGTTGGGGTTGTCGTAGATAAAGCCGATGGCGTAAGCCTTGGTGCCCGCGAGGTTACGCGCAGCCGCGTTGGGCTGGTAGTTAAGCTCATCAATGGCGGCCTGCACACGTTCAAAGGTGTGGGCCTTCACTGACGGTTCATTGTTGATCACTCTGGAGACGGTTTTAATGCTGACGCCGGCTTTGGCGGCTACGTCTTTGATGGTGATCTTCATGAAGGTTCCTCTGCGGCCCCGGCCTGGGGAGAGAAGCGCCGGGTAGACCACAGAGTCTAAAGGTTAACTCTTTGTTAGGCAACGCATTGGCTCATCCGTTTGCTGGTTCTCTCGGGCGAGGCTTTCCGCCATCTGAGTCCAGTCGGAATAGGTCATTGGCCGGCTGTACCAGAAGCCCTGAAGCACATGGCAGCCCGCTCGTTGCAGCCAGTCATGTTGAGCCTGGGTTTCGACTCCCTCGGCCACCACTTTTAACCCCAGGTGCTGGGACAGGTCGAGAATGGCTCGCACGATGGCGCTGTCCTGATGGTCGTCCGGCAGATTGGCGATAAAGCGGCGGTCAATCTTCAGAGTGTCCATCGGCAACCGCTTCAGGTAAGCCAGCGAAGAGTAACCGGTACCAAAGTCATCAATGGCCAGTTGCAGGTTGAGTGCCTTGAGCTGGCATAAGGTATCGTGGGCCCGGTCCAGATCGGTCATCAGCAGGCTTTCGGTCAGCTCCAGCTCGATGCGCTGTGCCGGCGCGCCGGTAATCCGCAGGATCTCCGCGACGGTCTCGACAAAGCTGGGGTCCTGGATCTGCCTGGCGGACAGATTCACCGAAATCACCAGATCCCGGCCCTGGTCCATCCATTGCCGCGCCTGGACGCAGGCCTGAGTCAGCACCCACTTACCTATTTCTACGATCAAACCGGTCTGCTCCGCCAGATCGATAAAGTCGGCCGGGCTGAGCAGGCCCCGCTGTGGGTGATTCCAACGCAATAAGGCTTCGGCACCAATCAGGGCATCGTCTTCAAGCTGTTGCTGAGGCTGAAAATGGAGCAGGAACTGTTTCTCCTGAATCGCGGTTCTCAGCTCATTCTCCAGGGCAATCAGGTGGTCTTCCTGATCACGCATGATGGGATCAAACAGGATGTAACTGCGGGTGGGGCGATGCGCGCATTCGCGCACTGCCGCGTCGGCACAGCGCAGCAGCTCCTGACTGTTGGCGGCATGACGAGGATAGTGCGCAAAACCCTGGTCAAAGCTCAGGTGGAAACTGGCTGGGGCATTATCGGCGAATATCGGCGCATCAAATCCCTCTTCGACAGCCGTGGCGATTTCGGCCAGCGTTTCCTGAGTGACGTCGCCCTGAAGCAGCAACGCAAAGCGGGTGCCACTAAAGCGATACAGCACGATGGGCCGGTCGGCGATGCTCAGGGGATTCAGCGCCCGGCTCAGACGTTGCGCCGTCGTGCGGATGATGGTGTCACCGGCCTGGAAACCGATCTGTGAGGTTACCTGATGGAAGCGGCTGATGTTCAGCAGCCCCAAAGTCAGCGGCTGGCCGGGGTAGTGTTCAATCAACAGCTGGGCGTCCAGTTCAAACTGGTGGCGATTAGGCAGATCGGTGAGCAGGTCGTGGGAGACGCGATGGCGAAGCTCCGCTTCGGCGCGGCTGGCGACGGTAATGTCCCTCAGGTGAACCTGTACCTGCTTGAGGTCGGACAGCATCACTGCCCGCGCCGTCAGATAGCGCCTATCCAGCGCGAACTCCCAGTCGTAGTCGGTTTTGCCCTGGTTGAGCATTTTGCCCATCTGTTGGGTCAGGTCCGGGATCAGGTTGATGGGTTGGGCTGGTACCCCCAGATCCCGGGCAAGAACGGCCGCCGCAGGATTCAGTGACAGCAGCTGACCTTTCAGGTTGACGCTCAGAATGGGGTCGGGATTGCGTTCGGCAAACGCGCTGAGTCGACGTCGTTCGGCGCGGTCGGTCAACAGACGGCTGGCCAGAACGCTGGCCACCAACGCCACCAGTACGATCAGCAGTGAGAACAGCACCACGTAGCGGGTGGCGGACTGGGTGCTCTGCAGGGTGTTCTGCAGGCTGATTTTGGCCTGTTGATTGAGCGCCTGCTCCAGCTGCTTAACCAGCGGTTCCGTTTGTTGGCGAAGTTCGCTGATCTGATTCAGAAGTGTCCGGGTCAGATCCCAGTCAACCGGGCGCTGATCGAGGGTTTGGTCCAGACGTTGTGCAAGCTTCTGAATGTCGCCTTGGTAGCGCACGATTTCGCTCAGGCTGGCGCTTTCGGGAAAGCGCCGGTTGAGATCGGTCAGTGACTGTTCAATTTGGTGCTGAGCCTGAAAGTAGCCTATCAGGTAATGGTCCCGGTTCTGGTCGGCGTAATACTCATACAGCAGCCGCTCAACACGGAGTTGCTGCTCTTTGAGGGTACGGATTTGCACCAGTTCAGGTAAGCGGTCATTCACCAGCGAGCTGGCGTTGTTGTTGACGGTCAGGCCGCTGTCATAGATCTGCCAGGAGAGTCCGGCTCCGGCGAGGACGATCAACAGCTGCACAAGCACCAGGCGGGTGCGAAAAGCAGACCACAGCATTTCGATAATTTCCTTATTTTCGAGTGTACTGCGAAAAAATTTTCTTCTCTTCTACACCATAGATATCGCGTCAGGAAGTTCAAGCTTTAATCCGGTTATCGGTCCAGTGGCCGAGAGGCATGGCGTTTATCAGCTCCGCTGACGTCGAAACGGAGCTATACCTAAAGGCGGCTTTGATTCCGATGATGCAGTTGAGGTGAATCCATGTCCGGGCGCGATAACTGGCGATGGCTCAGAGAGCCGTTGCGTTGGTTGCTGGTGATGCTGACGTTATTGGGCGTGGCCAACATCTCCGCATGCAGTGAGCAGTCCAGTACCGATCCCGCTCCTGACCCGGACCCCGGCCCGGCGCCTGATCCTGACCCTGAGCCGGAACCCGATCCGGAGCCCGAACCGGACCCTGAACCAGCCCCCGAGCCGGATCCCGACCCTGATCCCGGCCCCGGCCCGATCCCACCGCCGGATCCCGACCCGGACCCGGAACCCGACCCGGAGCCAACACCGGAACCGGATCCTGACCCGGCGCCGACGCCGGATCCGGACCCCGACCCGATCCCCCCACCGATCCCGGACCCGGATCCCGACCCGGAGCCGAATCCTGACCCTGACCCGGAACCCGAACCCGAACCGGACTGCCCGCCGTTGCCCAGCGGCAAGCTGCCCATCGTGCCCTGTAAAGTGGGCTTCGGTATCGACACGCCAGCGGGCAGCGGCCGTAACCTGAGCACCCCAAAAACCACAATTTACAAAGTAACGAATCTGGACCCATCGGGAAGTGGCAGTCTGAAGGCGTGTACCGATGCCTCTGGCCCCCGGGTTTGTGTGTTTGAGATCAGTGGCACCATCGACTGGACCGAACTGGGCATGGTCTCCATTGATAACGACTACCTGACGATTGCCGGGCAGACGGCACCCAGCCCCGGCATTATGATTCGTGGTGCGTCATTGCGAATTGAAGCCAGCGACGTGCTTATCCAGCACATTCGTGTGCGTACCGGCGATGCCATTGAAGGCCGTACACCGGGAGACCGGGACGGCATCTACGCCATCGGCAAATCGGACGACCCCAGCCGGCAGCCCATCAATGTGGTGTTTGACCACATCTCAGTGAGCTGGGGGATAGATGAAACCTTTACGGTCAAGGACACCGCTCGTAATGTCAGCATCCTCGACAGCATCGTCAGTGAAGGGCTTTGGTACAACATGCACCCCAAAGGCGGGCACTCCAAAGGGTTGATGACCTCGGCGGAAAACATGCTGGTGCAGGGCAACCTGATTGCCCATCATGATGACCGCGCGCCACTGGAAACCACACCCTCGGCGATTACCGTCAACAACGTCATCTACAACACCCGTCAGGTCGGGATGCGGCTGTCGCCGCTGTCCAATAACTCGGCCCACGATGGCAAGGTGCGGACCACCACGGTTGCAGGCAATGTGCGTCTGACCGGCCCCAGCTCCGACCCCGGACGTGACTCCGCCACCGTCGTCGTCAACGAAGACCGTGACGGTTCAAAGATTTACATTGAGGACAACCTGTGCAACGGCTGGGAAAACGCCGATTGGCCCTGCGTCCGAGTCGACAGCAGCAAAGGCGAGAGTTTCAGGGTGAAGAGCCCGCCGTTATGGATTGAAGGGCTGAAGGTACTGCCTGCTGACCAGACTCTGGATGTGGTGCTGGCCAGAGCCGGAGCCCGGCCTGGTGATCGGGATGTGGTTGATGCACGGATAGTCCGGGACGTGATTGAGCGTAGCGGTACCATCATCAATTGCGTTGGCCCCGGCACCATCCTCTATCCGGTTGCCGATGTGAAAAGCGCTGGAAGCGCTTCTGTGACCGGCGACATTCCGGATTGTGACGGCAGCAAAACGGCGTACGTCGGGCGGACGGTTGAGATTTTTGACGGCACCGGTGCCGGGCAGGAGCGTGAAGTCCGCAGCCAGAGTTGCAGCGGTGATACCGTGACGCTCAATGTGACCACCGACTGGGACACTCGTCCGGACAGCAGTGCCCGGTTCCGTATCCACATTCCCTGTGATGTGAATGCCGGTGGTTGGCCGGATATGGCGGTGAATAAACGAACCCTGACCTTGCCTGCAAACCCCAATGCACTCACCGAGTCCGGCTATACCGAGCTGGAGCTGTGGCTGCATCAGATGGCCAGGAATGTGGAATAACAGCGGGCAATAAACAGAGCCGGGCGGCGGGTCTGCGCTGCCGTGATTCCGGCTGGCTAAGCACACCTACCTGCTATACCTAAAGACGAGTCAAACAGGTGGTGTGCGGCGGACGGGCAGAGGCCCGGGAGGCAGTATGACGTGGCGCGATTGGCTTGCTCTTTGGAGAATGGGTTGTAAGGTGCTGTTATTGGCCCTTCCTATCATCATGATCAGCTCGGTGACTACCGGCTGCAGCGAACAGTCCTCCTCGTCGCCGGAGCCGGGCCCTGACCCGGACCCTGACCCCGATCCGGACCCTGACCCGGATCCGGACCCCGATCCGGACCCTGACCCGGATCCTGACCCCGACCCCGACCCGGATCCGGATCCTGACCCGGACTGTCCTGAACCCGAAGGTGGCAAGCTGCCCATCGTACCTTGCGAAGTGGGCTTCGGTATCACTACGCCCGCCGGCAGTGGTCGCAACCTCAGCCCGCCCGAAACCACGGTGTATAAGGTCAACAGCCTGGATGCCACCGGTGAGGGCACGTTGAAAGCCTGTATTGATGCTTCCGGCCCCCGGGTGTGTGTGTTTGAAACCAGCGGCACCATTGACTGGACGTCGCTGGGGATGGTTTCCATCAACAATGACTACCTGACCATTGCCGGTCAGACCGCGCCGAGCCCGGGCATCATGATTCGTGGTGCGTCGGTGCGAATTGAAGCCAGCGATGTGCTGATCCAGCACATCCGGGTGCGCACCGGCGATGCCGTCGAAGGGCGTGAACCCAGCGACCGGGATGGGATCTATGCCATCGGTAAATCCGATGATCCGGACCGTCAGCCCCACAATGTGGTGTTTGACCATGTGTCGGTCAGTTGGGGGATTGATGAAACCTTTACGGTCAAAGACACCGCCAAGAACGTCACCATTCTCAACAGCATTGTCAGCGAAGGCCTCTGGTACAACATGCATGAGAAAGGGGGGCACTCGAAAGGGCTGATGATCTCGGCGGAATACATGTTGGTGAAAGGCAATCTGATTGCTCACCACGACGATCGCGCGCCACTGGAAACCACGCCGGCGGCGATCACCATCAATAACGTTACCTACAACACGCGCCAGGTTGGGATGCGGCTCTCCCCGCTTTCCAACAATGCCAACCATGACGGCAAGACCCGTACCACCACGGTGGCTGGGAATGTCCGCCTGAAAGGGCCCAGCTCCGATCCGGATCGGGATTCCGCCTGGGTGGTGATCAACGAAGACCGCGAAGGCTCGAAAATCTACATCGAAGACAATCTTTGCGATGGCTGGGAAAACCCGGAATGGCCTTGTGTGCGGGTGGATACCGACGAGGGGATGAGCTTCCGGGTCAAGGAGCCGCCATTGTGGATCCAGGGGCTGGAGGTGCTCTCTGCCAGCCAGACCCTGGATTACGTGCTGAATAATGCCGGTGCGCGGCCCAACGATCGGGATGAAGTGGACACCCGCATTGTCAATGACGTGATCAACGGCACCGGTCAGATCGTCAATTGCGTCGGTCCGGACGATTTCGAGTACGACGGCAAAACCATCGATTGTTCCATCAATGCGGGTGGCTGGCCGGATATGGCCGTCAATACGCACACCCTCAATCTGCCGGAGGGGCTGAACAGCCTGGATGACTCCGGTTACACCAATCTCGAAGTGTGGCTCCATCAGATGGCCAGCGCAGTAGAGTAGGAGCCAGTGATGAAAAAGCGTCTGTCGTTACTTCAGATCACCCTCGCCGGCTTTATCCTGGCCTTGTTTGGCGCATTTACGATGCCACAAGCTGATGCCGCCAAGCCGGAAAAGCCGCCTGGTCAGGACAAGCCACCTAAAGAGAAGCCGGAAAAACCTGGGAAACCAGACCCGGATCCCGACCCGGACCCAGACCCGGACCCGGACCCGGACCCGGACCCTGACCCGGACCCGGATCCAGACCCGGACCCAACGCCGGATCCCGACCCTGACCCGGACCCGGACCCGGACCCGGACCCAACGCCGGATCCCGACCCGGACCCAACCCCTGACCCGGATCCCGATCCGTCTCCTTCGCCAGAGTGTCCGGACCGTCCGGATGGTGAACTGCCGATCATCCCCTGCACCGAAGGGTTTGGGATCACCACACCGGCAGGCAGTGGCCGCAATCTGTCGCCAGCCAAAACCACGGTGTATCGGGTGACCAACCTGGATGCCTCAGGCAGCGGCTCCCTCAAGGCCTGCATTGATGGATCCGGGCCGAGAGTGTGCATCTTTGAAACCAGTGGCACCATCGACTGGACCAAGCAGGGCACCGTCTCTATCAACAATGACTATCTCACCATTGCCGGTCAGACAGCCCCCAGCCCGGGCATCACCCTGCGTGGCGCCTCGCTGCGTATTGAAGCCAATGATGTGCTGATTCAGCACATTCGGGTTCGTACCGGCGATGCCATTGAAGGGAAAACCCCCGGCGACCGGGACGGGGTTTACGTCATTGGCAAGAGCGACGACGCCAGCCGGCGCCCCTACAACGTAGTGTTTGACCACATCTCTGTCAGTTGGGGCATCGATGAAACCTTTACGGTGAAAGACACCGCCCGGGACGTCAGCATCCTCAACAGCATTGTCAGCGAGGGGCTGTGGTACAACATGCACCCCAAAGGGGGCCACTCCAAGGGACTGATGATCTCCGCGCCGAATATGCTGGTGCAGGGCAACCTGATTGCCAACCACGATGACAGGGCACCACTGGAAACCACACCCAGCGCCATTGTCGTCAACAACGTCACCTACAACACCCGGCAGGTGGCGATGCGGCTGTCCCCGCTGTCCAACAACTCCGCCCATGATGGCAAAGTGCGGACGACAACCGTGGCGGGTAACGTTCGCTTGAACGGCCCCAACACCGACCGGGATTCGCCCTGGCTGGTGATCAATGAAACCCGAAGTGGCTCAAAGATCTATGCCGAAGACAATCTGTGTGAAGGTTTCGACAACCCGGAATGGCCCTGCGTGAAACCGGACACCAGCTCTGCCGAAAGCTTCCGGGTCGACTCCCCGCCGCTCTGGCTCAAAGGCTTGCACGTTTTACCAGCCAGTCAGGTGCTGGACTCCGTGCTGGCCAATGCCGGTGCACGCCCTGCGGATCGGGATGAAGTGGATCGCCGCATCATTGACGGCGTGGCGGACCGCACCGGGGCTATTGTGAACTGCGTGGCATCCGGCACCATCCTGTACCCGACGGCACAGGTGTCCAGCGCCGGCTCGACCCGGATCAGCGGTGAGATCCCGGACTGCGACAGCAGCAAGACCGCGTACGTCGGGCGGAAGGTTGAGATCTATGAAGGCAAAGGTTCAGGCCAGGAACGCGAGGTCAACAGCCAGAGCTGCAGCGGTGATACCGTCACGCTGAACATCCGCAGCGGCTGGGATACGGTGCCGGACACCAGCTCCCGCTTCCGGATCCAGATCCCCTGTGAAGTGAATGCGGGCGGTTGGTTAGATCTGGACGAGAATGTCCGTAAGCTGACGCTACCGTCAGACCCCAATGGCATCAGCGAGTCTGGCTACACCAACCTGGAGCTGTGGCTGCATAAGATGGCCAAAGAGGTGGAATAAGAAAAAAGGCGGGCAGCCACAAAGGACAAGGGTGTTGTGGCTGCCCACCATGGGAAAAGGGGCCTACTTTTTCAGCTCGCGGTTGCAGCGCTTCAGGCCATGCTGGCCACGGAGGGCATTATCAGAGTGCTCCGCATAAGCCAGCACCTGAAGAAGACTGACGGAATCCGCCCGGCTGGCGGTTTTCAGCACCTGTTTCGCTTCCTGCCCGGCGCGTTCCGCTTTCCGTGGTTGATTATGGCGCTGATACAGCGTTTCGCAGGCGGTCAGCATGCTGTAGCGGTCAGCAAGATGCTGCTCGGCAGCTGAGAGGGCCAATGCCCGGGCCGGCGCGACGCTGGTCAGCATCATGGCAGAACACAGGGTAAACGTGCAGAAACAACACCGTTTCATCATTTATGTCCTATGCCGTGGTCATGTTGGGTCAGGGCCCGAATCAGGGCTTTGAGCTCAGTGCCATCCTTCAGCTCTGCACACAGGTAGCGGTGCTCCGCCAAACCCGCATCAAATTGCACGTCATAGCGCAGATCCAGCATCAGCAGTTCGGCCAGGCTGCCCAACACATAGCGCCAGGCGTGGCTGCGCTGATCCACGCACAGATACCATCGGCCCTGGAGCGATGCGATCAGCAGCCGGTCCTGGCAAAACCGCAGCACCGAGCCGGCCAATCCAGGCGGCATGGCGGCCTCAGGAGACGGACAGGGGTAAAAGGCAGTAGCGGGCATGGGGACTCCGTGACAATGACAAGCAAAACAAGAGGCCACTATGACGTCAGGTCAGTAAGGCGAACTCATGATTTCACACGTGAAGGACATGTGTCCATATCTTGCGGATTGATTTTGGTCACAATTGACAGCATTGCCCCGAAGTCCCTAGTATCCGGGTGGCGGAGGGCGTAATGAATCGAATCGAAAAAGAACACGCGATATTGGTGGCGGCGGACCGCCTTATTCGTGAGCAGGGGATCCTGCACGTAAAGATGACCGAGGTGGCCAAAGAGGCCAATATCCACCGGTCCCGCATCTATGACTATTACCGTGACTTGTCTGAAGTGCTGGCCTGCCTCTGTATGGACGAACTGCAGGCTGGCGCGGAAGCGGTATCGGAAGAGCGGTTTGAAGGCTATTACGCCTTTGTCATGCGGGACGCCATCTACCCGTTCCTGACCAAAGCGCACCAAACGGCGCTAAAAGGCTCGCTGTTAGGCTTTCTGGCGGAACTGGATGAGATGGAAAACGGCATGGCCGAGCGGGTGCGCATCGGCTACCGGGCGATTCTGGCCGGCATGCAGAGCGGCCCTAAACGCGGCTGACGGCGGTCATCAGGCACAAAAAAAGCCCATCCTTGCGGATGGGCTTTTTCGTCAGTATCTGGTGGGCCGGCGGGGTGTTACTGAAGTGCCCATTGGGCCGGCCGACTTGAGCTTAAGTGAAGCGCTCAAACCATTCATCCCAAACCTCGGTTCAGCAAGTCGCCATTCAGGGGACTTCTCCGAAAACCGTTATTGATTACGTACGCGAAATCGCTAAAGGGAGCCAAAAAAGCAACTGACCTTTTTTCGCTCACCAGAGATGCGAATTACCCATTCTCTAATCCTCTCCCTGAACGGCTTCCGGCGACTTGACCACGGTTTCTATCCAGCCGTATAGGTAGATCGTTTTTTGACCAAATGGAGTTCCAAAGATGTCTAAATGGATTTTGGCTATCGTTATGCTTTTTTCCCTGAGCCTCGATGACGCTTGCGCAGGTGAGACTAAGAGCAGTACAACCTGCATCATTGAAACAGGTAAATATGAAACGATGGGTTTTGAGGTTGCGGAGGGGGTCATTGATTCGAGCTTTGAGCCTGGCACCAAAGTCATCGTGGAGTATTCCAGGGAAGTTTGCTCAGGCACTGGCGCTGCTTCAACGCTCTCCGACCTTCCTGATCTGCCGCAAATCGGAGATACACGCACCATTACCCAGGTACGGGGCGATTGGATCTACATCTACACCCAGACCTACACCGGGAGCGGATGGTTTACGACAGAAATCATTAAGCGCTTTACCGGACAGCACCTGCACTAGAGCCCATCTCCTCAACGAGGTAGAAGGTGGTGGGATAAAGCTGAGTGGGATGCTGCCTTTGCGGTGATGATTATCCACACCCGTTCAGTGCGGTTTGCTGACTTTTTGGGGCTGAAATCCGGGCGATTGACGGTAATCATCAGCCACAAAAAAAGCCCATCCTAGCGGATGGGCTTTTTCGTCAGTATTTGGTGGAGTCGGCGGGAGTTGAACCCGCGTCCGAAATACCTACACCGTTGGTACTACATGCTTAGCCATCTCATTTGGTTAACCCGTACGACGCCGAGTGGCAGGCTTCGCTAGGGCGAGTCCGATTAGTTTTAACGCTTCACCTCCGGACAAAGGTTCCACGCGATCCTACAGGGTTTGACTGCCTTGAATCCTCAGCCAGCAGGCGGGGCTTTGGAGGCAGGCTCTCTACTGCTTATTAGGCAGCGAGTGCGTAGTTTTCGTCGTTTGCGACTATTTTTTTGCGGCTTTTTACGTGGCCAACCGCCCCACGGCATGCACCTCGGGCTTTAATATCCCGTCGAATCCTGAATCGACCCCGAGTACTGAATCAGTCTAACACGCGCGACAATGCAGCGCCAAGCGATAACTGGATAGATACCCAGCAATCAGCGCATGGAGCCTTTCATCACGCGGGCTTTTTCGCGCTGCCAATCGCGCTCTTTGCTGTCCTGGCGCTTGTCGTGCGTCTGTTTACCCTGAGCCAGGGCAATTTCCAGCTTGGCGAACGACTTCTTCCAGTACAGGGCAACCGGCACGATGGTCAGGCCTTTCTGCTCAACCTGGCCGATAAGACGGTCCAGCTCGCGGCGATTCAGCAGGAGCTTACGGGGACGCATCGGCTCGCACACCACGTGGGTAGAAGCGGTGTTGAGCGGCGTGATGTTACAAGCCACGAGGTAGGCCTCACCACGCTGGATGATCACATAGCAGTCGGTCAGGTTAACTTTACCTGCCCGCATCGATTTGACTTCCCAGCCCTGAAGGGCCAGACCCGCCTCAAACTTCTCCAGAAACTTGTATTCGTGCTTCGCTTTTTTGTTCAGCGCGATGGTGGAGGAAGTGGACGTGGATTTCTTTGCGTTTTTCTTTGCCATAGGCGCGCCATTATACTCGCCCGCCGCCATTTTGGTATCGTCTTCGCTGTGGCAAAATAGCGCGATTCTGAATTTGGGAGAGGTAAGATGCCCGAGATCAACCGCAGCGCCCTGGTGCGCTTCAGTGCTCCGCAGATGTACGCACTGGTGAATGATGTTGCGGCGTATCCGCAGTTTCTGCCAGGGTGCGTGGGTTCTGAGGTGCATCATGCCGATGACGGCCAGATGTGCGCGTCAGTTTCCGTTCGAAAAGCGGGGATTGCTCAGACCTTCACCACCCGCAATACGCTGGTCTCCGACTCCGAAATCGCCATGGCGTTGGAGTCTGGTCCCTTCCGGCAACTTGAGGGTGTGTGGCGCTTTCTGCCACTGCGGGAAGACGCGTGCAAGGTGGAGCTGAACCTCAGCTTTGAGTTTTCCAATGCGCTGGTTGAGAAAGCCTTCGGCAAGGTGTTCAGTGAACTGGCCCAGAATATGGTGCAGGCGTTCACTGAGCGTGCGAAGGAGGTATACCGTGGCTGAGATGATGCAGGTGGAAGTGGTGTACGCGCTGCCGGAGCAGGCCTTTCTGCGTCGCCTGATGGTGCCGGTTGGTAGCACCGCAGAAGCGGCCATTGAAGCTTCAGGAGTGCTGGAGCGCTTTCCCGAAATTGATCTGAAAGCGCAGAAGATTGGGATTTTCAGCCGTACGGTGAAACTCAGCCAGGTGCTGGAGGCCGGAGAGCGGGTGGAGATCTATCGTCCCCTGATTGCGGATCCCCGAGAGGTGCGTAAGCGCCGTGCCGAGAAGGCCAAAGAGGAGGGGCGGGCCGATAAGGTGACGGGCGGTAAGCCGAATCCCCTGCGGGCCAAGCCCGACCAGCCCGAGTAGTGGGCAAACAGAAAGGGCGGCCAATGGCCGCCCTTTTGCATTCAGCCGCTGATTAGGGGCGGCCAGTCTGCAGGGGAGAACTGAAGTCGCTGCTCAGTTCGTAATCTCCCTCAATGGACACCACCGAGTCGTCAGCAAACTTCACCACCAACTCTTTGCGGGTGACTTCGTTGGTGCGGCCACTCTTGAACTGATAAACGTAGTACCAGGTATCGGAAGCGAAGCTGTCGCGAAGTACCGGACGACCCAGGATAAACTCCACCTGTTCCCGGTTCATGCCAACACGCAGCTTTTCCACCTGGCTCTGTTCGATAAAGTTCCCCTGGGGAATGTCGATCTTGTAGACCATCCAATCGAAGACCGAGCAACCGGTGATACCGGCACTGAGTGCGGCGGCCACCATCAGCATCCTGAACTGCTTCATCCTAATCTCTGCGTTACCTTGGCGTTAAAGCAGCATCATAACCAAGGCTGTGGGACAAAAAAAGCTCCCCGGAGGGAGCTTTTCTGAGTGAGCACCGTTACATCGCTGCCTGGAAGATGGCGCAGATCTCGTCGTGAGTGGCCTGTTTCGGGTTGGTCAGACCGCAGGCATCGTTCAGCGCATTGGTGGCCAGCGTCGGAATGTCTTCCGCCTTGACCGCCAGCGCTGTCAGGTTGGCGGGGATGGCAATGTCTGCTGACAACTGACGAATGGCGTCCAGCGCCGCTTCGGCCCCTTGCTCATCGGTCATGCCCTGGGTATCCACGCCCATACAGCGGGCTACCCCAGCGAGTTGGCGAGCCGCAACGTGGGCATTATAGGCCTGTACGTGAGGCAGCAGAATCGCATTGCAGACGCCGTGGGGCAGGTCATAGAAGCCGCCCAACTGGTGTGCCATGGCGTGCACATAGCCGAGGCTGGCATTGTTGAAGGCCATGCCCGCCAGGAACTGAGCGTATGCCATCTGCTCCCGGGCTTCGATGTCGTTGCCGTCGGCAACCGCGCGACGGAGGTACTGGCTGATCAGTGCAATGGCTTTCTCGGCGCAGGCATCGGTAATCGGGGTGGCAGCAGTGGAGACATAGGCTTCCACGGCGTGAGTCAGTGCATCCATCCCGGTGGCGGCGGTCAGTGCTTTGGGCTTGGCCAGCATTAACTCCGGGTCATTGACGGACAAAATGGGCGTGGTGTGTTTGTCGACGATGGCCATTTTGATGTGGCGGGATTCGTCGGTGATGATGCAGAACCGGGTCATCTCTGAAGCGGTGCCTGCGGTGGTGTTGATGGCCACCAGCGGGGCCTGGGGCTTGGCGGATTGGTCGACGCCCTCGTAATCGCGGATGTCACCGCCATTGGTGGCGACCAGCGCAATGCCTTTGGCACAGTCGTGGGGAGAGCCGCCCCCGAAGGAGATCACGAAATCGCATTGGTACTGACGGAACAGTGCGAGGCCAGCTTCTACATTTCCGGTGGTTGGGTTGGGCTGAACGCCATCAAACACCACGGAGCCGATACCCTTTTCTCCCAGCGCTTCGGTGAGCTTGGCAACAAGGCCTAGATCAACCAAAGGCTTATCGGTCACAACCAGGCCTTTTGTGAAGCCCAAAGTGGCGATGTCATTGATGGCATCGTCCAGTGCGCCACGGCCTAAGGTGTTGACAGAAGGGATAAAAAACTTAGTTGCGGACATAATGCGTCCTCCTAGTTTTAAGCTTGATGAATTGGGTTCCAATCTGCTTCTGGGAGTAACGCTAGCACCGGAGGGATGGCGCCGGCGTGATCCCGATCAGGCTTTTGGGCTGAGGCGCCTGATCGGGATCACGCCCGACTCCAACTGGTCAATCTGTGCCCGAAACCAGCAGTTCGCGGGCGTTGGCAAGGGTGTTGTCGGTAATGGTGTCACCGCCGAGCAGGCGCGCCAGTTCCTGCAGTCGGGCGTCACCAATCAGGGGTGTCATTCGGGTTTCGGTGCTCTTGCCCTGGCTTTGTTTGGCCACAAACATATGGTTGTGGCCATTGCCGGCGACCTGGGGCAGGTGGGTCACACAGAACACCTGGGTGGATTGGCCCAATTGGCGCAGCATCCGTCCAACCACGGCCGCCGTCGGACCGGAGATGCCGACATCCACTTCGTCGAAAATCAGTGTGGGTGTGGCCACTTTCTTCGCCGTGATCACCTGGATCGCCAGGCCGATGCGGGACAGTTCACCGCCGGAAGCGGATTTGGCGATGGGTTGCAGTGGCTGGCCCGGATTGGTGGTGACCAGAAACTGGACGCGGTCTCCCCCGGTGGGGGTGAGGGCATCGGTGCGGTGCTCCACACTGATCTGGAAGCGGGCGTGAGGCATTGCCAGTGCTTTGAGATTATCCGTGACCTGTTTATCCAGTTCGCGGGCGTAGCGTTGACGGCTCTTATTGAGTTTTAGCGCCTTCTCGGCCAACTGCTGATGGGCGTCGTCGCGCGCACTGACCAGATGCTCAATCTGTTCATCGCTGCTGGCCAGATCGGCCAACTCCTCGGCCAGCTTTTGGTGGTGCTCAGCCAGATCAGCGGCGGGCACCATATGCTTGCGGGCGAGGCTCATGGCGCGAGAGAGCCGGTTCTCCAACTCCGCAAAGCGTTCCGGGTCCATCTCCAGGCGGTCGCGGTACCGTTCCAGTTCGCTGCTGCTCTCCTGCACCTGAATCAGACCTTCGTGCAGCATGGTGCTGATGTCGCTGAGTGCGGGGTCGTCACCTGCCAGCGCATCGACCTGACTGATCGCTTGCTGCAGCAAGGACTGAACACTCACTTCGTCCCCTTCGCTCAGCAAATAGAGCGCGCTCTGGCTCTGCTCAAGCAGTGTCCCGCAATTGGCCAGTCGACGGTGCTCAACCTCAATGGCTTCAAACTCTCCGGGCTGCAGGGCGAACTCGTCCAGTTCCTGAACCTGGTACTCCAACAGTTGGGCCCGGGCCTGTCGCTGCGCCTGCTGCTCTTTCAGCTGGCGAAGCTGGAGGTCAACGGATTTCCACTGTTGATACGCCTCCTGGCAGCCCAGCAGCAGGTTCTGATGGCCGGCGTATTGGTCCAGCAGGGCCAGCTGAGTGTCGCTGTGGAGCATGCCGTGGTGAGCGTGCTGACCGTGGATGCTGATCAGGGTTTCCCCCAGGGCTTTAAGCTGGGACAGCGGTACGGGATTGCCGTTGATCCAGGCCCGTGAACGCCCCTCTGCGCTGATGCTGCGGCGCAGGATGCACTCCTCCTCCTCATCCAGCGCGTTGCTGCGCAGCCAGGCGCGGGCAGCCGGAATGCCGGTCACATCAAAGCGGGCAGAGATCTCTGCCCGTTCCGCACCGGGACGCACCATGGTGGCTTCACCGCGGCCTCCGAGGCATAGGCTCAAAGCGTCAATGGCAATGGATTTGCCGGCCCCGGTTTCGCCGGTGATGGTGGTCATACCCGCGGCAAAATCCAGTTCCAGAAATTTAACGATGGCGAAGTTGGCAACCGTCAGTTGAGTGAGCATGACGCATCCCTGTGTGGATAAACAGTGCTGTACGGGAATACAGTATATGCGGTTTTTTTGTCCGGTAAAGCGGCATCAACAGATATTTGAGCGCACACTGACATTTTGCATGATGAGGGTAGGGTGATGACGGCGGTCGCAGTAGTAACCGGAGCGAATCGTGGAATTGGTTTGCATACCGCTGAGCAGCTTGCCAGCCGGGGATTTCAGGTGGTAGTGACCGCTCGCTCTGCGGCCTCGGCAGAGACCACCGCTGCAGGGATACGGCAATCTGGCGGGTTGGCGCTGCCTTATGTGCTGAATGTGCAGGATTCTGGTGAAGTGGCGGATTTTGCCCGTTGGCTGAATCAGCACCTGGGACGCGTGGACATATTGGTGAACAATGCCGGTGTGTTTCTGGATGATGGCGTGTCACTGCTGGATTTGGATGACGAGACCCTGATGATCACGCTGAAAACCAACCTGCTGGGTCCGATTTACCTGTGCCGGGCGCTGGTGCCAATGATGCTGGCGCGCAATTACGGGCGGGTAGTGAATCTCTCTTCGGGCTACGGCGCACTTAACGATATGGGGCCTTATATCGCCGCGTATCGCATCTCCAAAGCCGGGCTTAACGCGTTGACCGCGGAATTGGCTGCGGAGTTGGTGGGCACGGGGGTGAAAGTGAATTCGGTCTGCCCGGGATGGGTGCGCACCGATATGGGCGGGCCACAGGCCAGCCGGGACCCCGTGGAGGCTGCGGCGGATGTGGTATGGGCGGCGACCCTGGATGATGACGGCCCCAGCGGCGCCTTCCTGCGCTACAGGGCCGACATTCCCTGGTGAATCAGAACAGTTTGCTGCCCCAGCCGAGTTTACTGCGCAGCACCTGAAAGTAACTGTGCCCTTTGGGGTGGATAAGCCGAAGCGCGTGGTCGGCTTTACGAATCACGATCTCATCGCCGGGCAGGGCGGCCAGGGTAACGTGGCCGTCGCAGCTCACTTCCAATGGACGTTCGCCCATATCGGGGGAGGCGATAAGTTTCACTTCGCTGTCCCCGTCGACCACGATGGGACGGCCGGAGAGGGTGTGGGGGAACATCGGCACCAGAATCACCGCGTTCAGGTTGGGGGTCAGGATGGCCCCGCCGGCAGAGAGTGAGTACGCGGTTGAGCCGGTCGGGCTGGAGACGATCATGCCGTCAGCACGCTGGCTGTACATAAAGTGACCGTCGATGTAGACCTCGAACTCGATCATGTGCGCCACTTTACCGGGGTGAAGCACCGCCTCGTTGACCGCGGTATTGCTGGCCTTCAGCTCGCCATGGCGGTAGATCTCAGCCTGCAGCAGAAAGCGACGCTCGGTATCAAACTCACCGGCCAGAACGCGCTCCAGCGGCGCTTCAAAGTGCTCGGGGTTCAGGTCGGTCAGAAAGCCCAGGTTGCCCCGGTTGACGCCGATCACCGCCACATCAAAACGGGACAGAACCCGCGCAGCGCCCAGCATATTGCCGTCACCGCCAACCACAATGGCCAGGTCACAGCGTTTGCCCAGCTCGGTCAGATCCACCCGCTCCGCTTTGTCGCAGCCGAGGTGCTTGGCCACCCGGCGTTCCAGCAGTACCTCATAGCCCTGTTTGCGCAGCCAGTAGAACAGCCGGGTCAGGGTCTGGTTGGCGCCGTCGTGATCCGGTTTGCCAATCAGGCCGATGGTATGGAAGGGATTGGTCATGATGATGTTGCAGCTGGCCCTTGAAGTGGCGGAGTTCGTCCCCATAATAGGCTCAGTGATTTATTGAATAAAGTGGTTTTGCCTGGAGTTGAGATGGCTGACAAGCAGCAAAAAGTAGCGCCGAACGAGGAAATTGAAGCGACTGAGACTGACGCGGTAGAGCAATCCGCGGAGGAGCAGGTTCAGGCCGTGGACGCTGCCGCCGAACGCATTGCCGAGCTGGAAGCGGAGCTGGTCAAGGCTCAGGACACCATCGCCGGTCAGAAGGACAGCGTGGTTCGCGCTGCCGCAGAGGTGGAAAACATCCGCCGCCGCACCGCTATGGACGTGGACAAAGCGCATAAGTTTGCGCTGGAGAAGTTTGCCAACGAACTGCTGCCGGTGATCGACAGCCTTGAGCGTGCGCTGGAAGTGTCCAATAAGGAAGATGAAGCGATTAAGCCGATGCTGGAAGGGGTGGAACTGACCCTGAAGAGCATGCTGGCGGCGGTCGCCAAGTTTGGTATCGACGTGGTGCAACCGGTAGGCGAAGCCTTCAATCCGGAACTGCACCAGGCGATCTCCATGCTGCCCAGCGACGAGTTCGCGGCTAACGTCGTGATCTCCGTGATGCAGAAAGGCTATGTCCTCAATGGCCGCCTGCTGCGCCCGGCCATGGTGATCGTGTCCCGCGGCTCTGACGCGCCGTCGGTCGACACCCAGGCCTGATCCTTATCAGCAAGAGAAGCCGCCGCAAGGCGGCTTTTTTGTGCCGAGATCGCACCAAACAAAAAAGCCTCCCGATGGGGAGGCTTTTGTTTTCCTGAATTTGCAGGGATCAGGAACGGTTGTGCTCGGCAACCACACCGTCGGTGCGCATCTCTTTGTAGAGCACGTCTGCCAGCTTCAGGTAGTTGGCCCAGCTGGAAGAGAGCTTGGTGAAGCCGGTTGCGGCGTAGCTGCCGGTGTCACCGGTGGCCGGCAGGTCGTTGATGTCAAACATCGAGCCGCCACTCACTACATGGTCTTCCAGTGCATCGAACATCACGTTAAAGCCAATACGGGCCGGCTCCTCGTAACCGATGGACTGATACTTGGACTGACGGTAGAACTTCTTCAGAGAGGCGTCGGTGATCTGGGCTTTCTCATCGGCAAAGATCTCGTCGTAGTACACGTCCACGATCTTCTGGCTTTCGGTATCCACCACAAAACGCAGCATTGCGGTCAGGCCGGTCCACTTACCTTTTTCGTCCAACAGCTTTTCAGCCTGCTGATAGAACTTCAGCGTGGTGCCTTCAGTCTGAATGCGGTTATGGATTTTCGCGGTCAGCGGCACCATGGACTGCTGGATGGAGTTGGAGGCGCCGGCAACGATGTCCAGACCCTCGTACTTCAGGCGGTTCGGCTCTTTCAGCTTGTTGGCCAGCTTCGGATCCCAGTCCGGGTTAGGTTCAAAGGTCAGCTTGTCCTCTTCCACCATCAGTCGCTCCATGGTGAGGGAGGATTGAACCCAGGCGGTACCCTTCTTCTTACCCATGGAGAAGTTGTACTCGGACATCCGCTTTGGTACGCCCTGATACAGGCGGGTGTAGTAGTTCGGGCGACCCTCTTCGTTGAACTCAGCGAAGATCACGTCACTCGGGTTGGCGCTGTCCAGCACGACGGTCATGGAGCCCATATGGCCCTGACGGAAGCGGGCTTCTTCGTAGTAGTAGTCGCCTTTTACCAGGCCCAGCTGAGGTTGGATGGACCACTTCAGCTTGAACGCCTCTTCATCGCCCTGTTTGGCGCCAACCGTCTGGAACTCCGGCTTGGTGCCATCGGCACGAGGCAGGTCGTTGACGGCACGCAGGATGCCATTGGAAGACATGGTGGCACCGGACACCGCATCAATCCCTTCGTGTCCGTTATTGGCCACGATTTGGGGCAGCAGGCGTTCGGCGTTCAGGAACAGGGACTCAGTCTCGTTGTGGGACTTGGTTTTGATCTCCTGGATCTTGCCCTCTTCCACGACAACGGTCAGTACGATGTCGCTCTTTTTGCCCTTACCGGACACTTCGTGGGTGCCATCCACGTACTTGCCAGCAGGAGCGGTTGAAGCACAGCCGGCAACGGCCAGAGCCACGGCGGAGCTCACCAGACACAACTTGATGCGGTTAAAGTGGTTCACAATCTCACCCATAGGTCTTTTTGATGAATATTTGTTATTGGTGAGAATAGGGAATTGGTTATTTTCGACAATTGCGGAAAACCACTATATCGGGGTGGTTCGTTTTGTTTTTGTGATCCGGATCGATAAATATTAAATTGCTATCCATGGTCATTTGTTGTGCTAGAATAAATTTTCCATGCCTAAGAAATAAGCCTCCAATGAAATTAAAACGACTTGTATGCGCCATGGCGCTATTCCTTCCGGCGTTTTCAGCATTACCCAATGCTGACGCCATTGCTGATAAGCTACCTCAGAAACAGCAAGGTCAAAACAATGTCGGTGCTCAATGCCAACTGGATGGCATTATCTCTGAGGGTGAGGAATACACCAGCCTGACAACACTGAAGTATTTCGGCACTTCCATCGCCATCAATATTTATGATGCTGGAGATGGGGATGCCAGAGCCGCACTTTGTGACAGTCTGAATGTCATCAAGCGGTTGCATCAGCAGGGCTCGGATTACCAAACTTATGACGGGGTCGTGAACATCCGCTCCATCAATAATGCCCCGACACAAACCCACAAGATCGACCCTGAACTGGTCGAGCTGATTCAGGCTGGCATCGACTGGCATCGAATCTCGAAAGGTTACTTCAACATCGCCGTGGGGCCGGTTGTGCAGGAGTGGCGACGTCAACGTAACGCCTGTGCTGAGCCCGCTTCCGCCAATAATGGCTGCAGCCTGCCGTCTGAGCAGGCGCTAAAGGAAGCTTCAAAATACACGGATATCAATAAGATAAACCTTGATGCGGAGGCTGGTACTGTCTCCCTGGCTGAAGGCATGAGCCTGGATCTCGGGGGTATCGCCAAAGGCTGGATGGCGGAAAAAGTGCTGGATCAACTGGTGGCCGCAGGCATGCGCTCCTTTGTGATCAATGCCGGTGGCAACATTCGCCACTGGGGCCGGCACCCACAGGGGCGTCCGTTTGTGACTGCCATTGAAGACCCCATTTGCAAGAAACACGATTTTGAGCCGGCACAGTGTCGCCAACTGGACGGTCAGTTTCATGAATTTATTGCGGGCGAAAATCTGACGATTGTTTCCAGCGGAAATTATCTTAAATATTACCGTGTCGGTGACAAAGAATATCATCACATTATCAACCCCAATACCGGTTACCCAAAAGATGAAGGGGTTTCCGTTTCCGTTGTGATGAATGATCAACATATTTATGCCGATGTGTTGTCCACCACCCTGTTCTTAATGCCTAAAGATGAGGCGATGAAAATGGCAGAGTCACTCCCTTATCTGGAGGCAGTTTGGTATCTTGACGACGAAGGGAATAAAGACTCAACCAGTGGTTTCGATAACTACCGAATTAACCTGGACTGAGTAAATAGGAAAAGGGGCAAGATATGCCCCTTTTTAAATGATGATAAAAAGCCCCGATGAACATCGGGGCTTTTTTGCGACCGGAGTATCAGAATTGGTACTTCAGACCGACGCTGACGATGTCATCTTCAAAGTCGCTGTAGTGGTCCATGGTGTACTGGCCGAGCTCAGTGTGCATGGTCAGTTGGCGGGTCATTTTGTATTCCGCACCCAGTGCCCACTGGGTCACTTCCGGCGCGTCATCACCCATAAAGGCCCCGGCCTTATACACTTCATTGGCCACACGGCCGGTACCGGAGTCGTCCTGGGCAAACTGCGCTTTCAGCTTCCAGTTGTTGATCTGGTAGACCGCGTTGACGATGTAACCAAAACCATCACGGGATTCGTAGTGGGTGCCGTCTTTCTCAAACCCTTCCAGAGCCGTGGTGCTCTGAACGATGACACCCAGTTTCAGGTTATCCAGCTTGTACTGAGCCACACCGCGGATCGCTTCGATTCCCTCAATGCCATCGCCGTAAGCCGCCGCCAGATACAGGTTGCTGTTGGAGAACTGCTTGTCGCCGTAGGTCAGCGCGACCTGGTAGTTGCTGTCATAGGGGCTGTTGGCGTCGTCCTTCAGGATGACGCTGGCGCCCAGGTGGATGTTGTTCCACTTGGCGGACTGGTACTCAATGGAGTCGCCGTGGCGCTTGTTACCGGCAAACATCCGGTTCATGGACATGTTGGTCAGGCCGAAGATATCAACGCCACCCTTGACCATCTTCAGCACCGGGTCGATGCGACCAAACGCAATGGCACCGGCGACATCGTGTTTCAGACCAATGTAAGTGGGACGGGAGGTGAAGGTGTCACCGCTGTCGTCGGCGTTGAAGCCCACTTCGGCCCGGTAGAAGAACGAGGTGCTGTCGTTGATCGCTTCGGTGCCGCGGATCCCCAGGCGGGTCATGTTGTTTTCCAGCAGCCAGCCGTCCTGACCCCGCTGCTGGTTACCGGTACCCGCAGAGGAGTAGGTCAGGGAGTAGTCCAGGGTGCCGTAGAAGGTCGGCATGTCGGCCTGAGCATTGGCAGTGAAAAACAGTGCGGCGGTGCAGGCCGCAGCAAGCGTGGAGCGTTTGATTGTGTTCATCGGTTATCCCAGTGTTTCGGGCTCTCTGGCCCTGTTGCCATCTGGGTGCCGGGCAGTGCGCTGCGCTCTATGGCACCCGCCGAGTGGTGGTTGCCCCGGTGGGGCGTTATCGACGGGTGGATTACAACCGAGGGCGGTTTGAACCCGATATAGTGGTTTTCCGAAGGCCCCGGTGACCAGTGAGGAGCGTCACAGGGAAGTAACAATCCCTATGGAAGAAGTGGTCATTCGCGACGCCGGGTTTGGTGACGGTGCTCTCGCTGCCCTGGGCTTTGTGGTTGCGGTCACGTTTGTCTGAAAAGTGACGTTTTCAGGCGCGCCGGTGCCATAAACCACGGCAAAGTGGACTAGTGGTTTTCCGCAATCCTGCGCCTTATGTGACTCTGGCGTCGTCCATGCAAGTCGAAATGGGTAACAATACGCGGTAGGTGAAGTCCGAGGTGCCGGTAATACGGCTTTGGGCGATTGGGGTTTCTGAACCGGGAGTGCAGATTGCAGAGACACAGCGTATTTCCTCACAGGCTGATGTTCGGCGTTGCCTTAAGTGCCGCGCTGTGGGCTTTGTGTCTGGCCAGTCCCGCCGTGGCCCGGGAAACGGTCCCGGTAGCGGTGGCGTCTTTTGATCATCCGGATCGGGTGATCCGGCGTTGGCGGCCTACGCTTGAGTATCTCAATCAGAGCCAGTCTGATTACCAGTTCGTGCTGCGGGCCATGCCGCCGTCAGAGATGATGCGGGCTGCGGAGCGGGGCGAGTTCGACTTTATGATTCAGAACTCGGTCAAGGCGGTGCAATTCAAAGAAAAGTTCGGGGCCAGCCAGCTGCTGACGGCGGCTCCGCTTTGGACCAACTCGGCAGAAAAAGCCATTGGCTCGGCGTTGGTGATGCGAAGCGGTGAAGCGGTCAGTCACTACGACGAGCTGGCGCCATTGCGGGTGGTTTCCACCTCCGAGCACGCGTTCGGTGGTTACTACGCGTTCTGGCGGGAGCTGGCGGATCGGGGGGAGCAGCCGGAGTCGTTTTTCCGCAACCTCCAATTTGTGGGCTTTCCGCAGCGGGCGCTGTTGCAGCGCCTGCTGGACGGCAGCGCCGACGTCGCCATTCTGCCCAGTTGCCTGATAGAGAACGCGGTGAAAGACGGCGTGGTGCCGGAGGGCGCCTTGACCGTGGCGCTGGATAAGCGCCCGGATGGTTTTGCCTGCGGCGTCAGCAGTGAGTTGTACCCCTATTTCACCCTCTCCATGCTCAGCACTGCCGACAGCCAGGTGGCCACCTATCTGGTTCGCCGATTGCTGGAGATTGCACCGGAGCATCCGGCGGCTCAGAGTGGGCGCTATCAGCAGTGGACGGTACCGGTGAATGACCGGGAGGTGTACGCCCTGTTGAAGTCCATTGGCTTGTGGCCTTTTGAAACCGACTGGCGGGCCCTTGCGGGACAGGCAATGCCCTACGCAGCGGCGCTGGCGTTGATTCTGTTAGCCGGATACCTGCACCACCTGCGTGTTCGTGCCCTGGTGGCCCGGCGCACTCAGGAGCTGCGTCAGGAGATGCAGCAACATGAACAGACTCAGCGCCGGCTGACCGAACAGGAGCGGGCGTTTTACAAGGCGCAACGCATCTTGCTGACCGGTGAGATGGCCGCCGGCATCGCCCATGAACTGAATCAGCCACTGGCCAGCATTCGTTACCTGGCTCAGGGATGTGGTTATCGGCTGGATAGCGGGGCGGAGCCGGAAGCGTTGAAAGAGGGACTGGACCGCATCAACCGACAGACCGAAAAAGCCCAGGGCATCATTCAGCGGCTGAAAAGCTTCTGCGCCCGTCCGATGGCAACAGACACCGTGCCTTTGATCCCGTTAATCGAAGAAACTTTGGAGATGATGGCACCGGATTTTCGACGGTTCGACTGCTATCCGCAGCTGTCCTTACCTGCGAATTCTCACCCGAAGGTGCCCGGCGACGGGGTGCTGATCCAGCAGGTGTTGGTCAATCTGTTGCGCAACGGGCTGGATGCCATGGAGCATTTGAGCCCGGCTCAACGCCAGCTGGAGATAGGGCTGGACGCGGAAGCGTCCGGCTGGACCGTGACCATCCGCGACCACGGCAGTGGCTTGTCGGAAGCTGCGCTGGGCCGACTGTTTTTCCCGTTTGAGAGCAGCAAGCCCGATGGCCTGGGTCTGGGGATGATGGTGTGCAAGCGCATTATTGATGAACACCAGGGCAAAATCCGCGCCTGCAATGCCGGGCCGGGATTGGAAATTAAGGTATGGCTACCGGGAGAACGCCAATGAAGGACGCGATTTACGTCATCGATGATGAAGCGGATGTGCGTGAAGCCCTGAGCTGGATGCTGGAAGGCTGTGGCTATCAGGCCCAGTGCTTTGCTTCCGGACAGGAGTTTTTGTCTGAACTGGACCCGGCGGCCACCGGCGTTGCGATCATCGACATCAAGATGCCGGTGATGGACGGTCTGGAACTTCAGGCGGCGTTAAACCGTCTCGGCAGTCCGTTGTGTCAGGTGTTTCTGACGGGCAATGCCACGGTGCCCAAGGCGGTGCAGGCGCTGCAAAACGGCGCGCTGGATTTCCTCGAAAAGCCTGTGGATGGAGACAAATTGCTGGCCATCATTCAGCAGGGACTGGCCCGCTCGGAAGAGGTCGCAAACAGTGCCCGTGAGAAAGCGGATCTTGAGCAGCGGTTGGCGTCGCTCACGCCCCGGGAGCGCGACCTGATGGAGAGAGTGGTGGCGGGTAAGGCCAACAAGGTGATTGCCGCCGAACTCTTTATTGCGCAACGGACGGTGGAGATCCACCGTCACAACCTGTTTGAAAAAATGGGGGTCAGCAACGCCGCAGAGCTGGCGCTGCTGCTGGGGCGTCATCAGGCTCAGGGCTGAAGCTGCACCGTCTCTTTCTGGGCGAGTTCCGCTTCCACATTGTCCTGAGGCTGGGGAAATGCCGGGCTGAGCTGGGCCAGGCTGACTTCAATCTCATCGTATTTCTGCGCCACCCAGTTGGGCAGGCCAAAGGGCAGGGTGAGTTCGTCATGACGAGGGTCGCGGGGGGTGATCACCACCTCAATGTTGTCCAGGCCAATGTCGTGAGCCAGCACAAACAACTCTTCGATGTAGCGGTCGCCCATGGCCAGGCAGCCCTGTGACACATCCCGGCCATGAATAAAGATGTCGCCCCCCAGATCACCTCGTTGCTCCAGCGCGCCGTAGTGGCGGTCCATCGCATTGGGGTAGTCGATCTTCAGGGACAGATGGTATTGGCTGTTGGGATTGGCGGCTTCAATGCGGTACACGCCTTCCGGCACCAGGAAATCCCCCTGGCGCATCTTCGGGCGCAGGCTGCCGCTGGCTTCCAGAATCGGGTAGCTGCGCAGTTCGGACCAGCCACCGCTCACATCCTGCAACCAGACTTCCAGGCGCCGGTCGGCTTTGATGGCGACCAGCTTGATGGCCACCGGCTCAAAGTGGTCCGGCAGTACGTCGAAAAAGGGCGCGAGCCGAGCCCGGGCATCGGGGCCGTATGAAGACAAAACCTGCTCTACGGTTCGCTCCTGGGAACGACCCCAGGCGGGCAGCGTCAGCAGCAGACACAGCATCAGGGAAAGCAGGAATTGGAACACAGGGCCTCCTAAGGGTTTCTGGCGCTGGAGTGTTCCACAGCTTGGGCGCCGGATCAATCGGTCAATTTGTCCCCGCTATTGAATAAGTTTGCACAAAAAAGCCCGCTCAGGCGGGCTTTTTTCTTATCCGAAAGACGGTTACGGCTGTTGACGGGTGGTGGCCAGCACGATTTCACGGATGCAGACATTTTGCGGCTGCGCGTAGGCGTACTGAATGGCGTTGGCAATGTCCTGTGCGGCCAGTACCCCGCCCATGTCGGTTTTCCAGTCGTCGTAGCCCGCTTTGATGGCGTCGCTGGTGGTGTGGCTCAGCAGCTCGGTCTCCACCGCACCCGGGGCGATGGTGATGACACGTACGTCATCCATGGCCACCTCTTCACGAATGTTCTCGGACATGGCGTGAACCGCAAACTTGGTGCCGCAGTAGGCCGCGTGGTTGGGGAAGGTCTTGCGGCCGGCAATGGAGCTGACGTTAATGATGGTGCCGCGTTTACGGGCGCGCATGCCGGCCAGTACGGCGTGGATGCCGTTGAGCAGGCCCATTACGTTGACGTCGAACATCTTTTGCCATTCTGCCGGGCTCTGCTCGTGGGCCTGGCCCAGCAGCATGACACCGGCGTTGTTGATCAGGCCATCTACCGGGCCGTACTGCGCTTCTGCTTCCGCAATGGCGGCAGCCAGGGCCGCTCCGTCGGTGATGTCGACCTGACGGCACAGGGTGTTGGGCAGATCCAGCGCTTCGAGGCGGTCCAGACGACGGGCGATCAGCAGCAGCGGGTGGCCGGCAGCGGACAAGGTGCGGGCAGTGGCTTCGCCGATACCGGAGCTGGCACCGGTGATAACGATAAGAGGCTTGGACATGGGGCTCTCCAATAGGTGGTAAGGGGCGGTCAAAACCGCGATGGGGGCACTATAGAGAGCCTAGACATTGGGATAAAATATTATCTTTCTGGATCAGAGATAGGTTTTGCCTATGGATTTGCGTCGCCTCCGGGCCTTTGTCGCCGTGTTCGAAACCGGCAATATGACCGCCGCTGCTGAACGCTGCTTTGTCACCCAGCCTTCCCTCTCCAGCGCCATCAAACAGCTGGAAGAGGAACTGGGGACGGCACTGTTTGTGCGTCATAAGCGTGGCGTCGATCTGACCGACAGCGCTCATCAACTTTATCCGCTGGCCCGTCAGGTGCTGGCCCAGGCTGAGCAGTTGCCGAAACTGTTCCAGACCCGTCAACGCCGCCTTAAGGTGGGCGTGGCCAACTTCCATGACATCAGCCCGAGTCAATTGGCGGCGTTTTTGCGACGGGCGCAGCAGGCGGAGCCCAGGCTGGAGCTCTCTCTGATGGATCACGATGCCCAGGGCTGGGACGCGCGGTTGACCCTAGACGTGTTCAAGCGACCCCAGGATCTGTTCCTGCCGCTGTGGGAGGAGGACTACCAGCTCTGTGTGCCCAACGAACACCCGCTGGCAAGCCAGAGCAGCGTCAGCATCGCTCAACTGGACGATTACCCCTTTATTGAATGCGCGGCTTGTGAGGCGCACCAGCAAACCTTAAGTCTGCTGGCCAGTGCCGGTTTTTCCGTGGATTTGGTGGCCAAAGCCACGCACAAAACTCAGGTGCGTCACCTGGTGGAGGCGGGGGTGGGGATCTCGTTTTTGCCCAGCGGAGTGCTGGAGGGCAGTCGGGTGCTGACCGCGGTGCCGCTGGCGGCACCGCGAATGTTCCGGCGGATTGGCTTGTGCGTTGAGGCTGACAGGGCCGACAGTGAAGGGGTATCGGCCCTGCTGGCGGTGGCCCGCAGCGCTTAACTGGCGCTGCGGCTGGGCGCCAGACGGGCCCGCAGCTTTGGGCCCAGCTGCTGAACCAGCAGGCCGGCAACGATCAGGGCCAGGCCCATAAAGGTGGCCGGAGCAATGGACTCGCCAAGGAAGGTGGAGATAAAGAACAGCGACAGGAACGGGCCCAGGAACACCAGGTTGGTGAGCGGGGCAGTGTGCTCCGCAGTACGCATCGCCTTAAGCCAGAGCACAAAGGTAAAGCCCATCTCAAACAGGCCGACGTAAGTGGCCCCGGCCAGGCCCTGCCAGCTTGGCAGCGCCAGTTCACCGCGCCAGGCGCACACCATCAGGATAAAGGGCAAGCCAATCAGGAAGCTCAACAGCAGGCTGATGACCGGGTCCCCTTTATCGCGGATATTCACGATCCAGTAGAGTGACCAAAGCAGGGTGGAGAGCAGCGCCAGGGCCACGCCGATGGGGCGCTCAAACTCCAGCGCCAGCAAGTCCCCGCCGGTGGCGATCACCACCACACCGAAGTAGGCCAGCAGTGCTGCGCCCACATCCCAGCTTTTCAGTTTCTGCCCCAGCATCGGCACCGCGAGCAGACTCAGCAAAATGGCCCAGGTGTAGTTCAGCGGTTGCGCCTGCTGAGCGGGCAGCATGTCGTAGGCCGCAAACAGCACGAGGTAATAAAGGAAAGGGTTGAGCAGGCCACTCTGGATATAGATCAGAGGGTTGGTCTTGAACTGGCCTTTCAGGCGACCGAGTTTGCCCTGAACCCCAAGGATCAATGTCAGCACCACGGTGGATGCGATGGACGCAAACAGCAGCAACTGGGCCGGGCTCATCTCCGCCAGGGAAAGTTTAAAGGCGGTGGCCACCGTGGACCACAACAGCACGGCACCGATGCCGTAACTCATCGCGCGGGCTTGGTTTTTAACCATCTCGAACCGCTCACTCGAACAACGTGGTGGAAATTGTAGAAAGTATACTATTTCGTCAATGTGGACTCGAGATGAAATTTTGATGGAAAAGCCTTGAAAACGTGCGCCAGGTCCCCCATTTCGCTTTCCAGTTCCGGGGCAACCAAAAAAAATTGGTTTTGGCCCCTTGAAAGGGGGCACCCCTGGCCCCAAATCGCAGTTATCAGTGAATAACCGTATCGGTTTCTCGTTTTTTTGGAGGCTCTACGATGGGCAAGATCATCGGTATTGACCTGGGTACCACCAACTCCTGTGTGGCCATTCTGGATGGTGACAAACCGCGCGTAATTGAGAACGCTGAAGGCGATCGCACTACGCCTTCCATCATCGCGTACACCGACAACGAAACCCTGGTGGGTCAGCCTGCCAAGCGTCAGGCCGTGACCAACCCCCACAACACCCTGTTCGCGATCAAGCGTTTGATCGGTCGTCGCTTTAAAGACGAAGTGGTTCAACGTGACATCGGCATCATGCCGTTCAAGATCGTTGAAGCTGAAAACGGTGATGCCTGGGTTGAAGCCAAGGGCCAGAAAATGGCAGCACCTCAGGTGTCTGCTGAAGTCCTGAAGAAGATGAAGAAAACCGCCGAGGATTACCTGGGCGAAGAGGTTACGGAAGCGGTGATCACCGTTCCGGCTTACTTCAACGATTCTCAGCGTCAGGCCACCAAAGATGCCGGTCGCATCGCGGGTCTGAACGTTAAGCGCATCATCAACGAGCCGACTGCTGCTGCACTGGCTTACGGTATGGACAAGCGCCAGGGCGACAACATCGTTGCCGTTTATGACCTGGGTGGCGGTACCTTCGACATCTCCATCATCGAGATCGACGAAGTGGACGGCGAGCACACCTTCGAAGTACTGGCCACCAACGGTGACACTCACCTGGGTGGTGAAGACTTTGACAACCGCCTGATCAACTACCTGGTTGAAGAGTTCAAGAAAGAGCAGGGCATCGACCTGAAGAACGATCCGTTGGCGATGCAGCGTCTGAAAGAAGCCGCTGAAAAAGCCAAGATCGAGCTGTCCTCTGCTCAGCAGACCGAAGTGAACCTGCCGTACGTGACCGCAGACGCTACCGGTCCGAAGCACATGAACATCAAGGTAACCCGCGCCAAGCTGGAAGCCCTGGTTGAAGACCTGATCCTGCGCTCTCTGGAGCCGCTGAAAGTGGCCCTGCAGGACGCGGAACTGTCCGTATCCGAAATCAACGATGTGATTCTGGTTGGCGGTCAGACTCGTATGCCGAAAGTGCAGCAGGCCGTTGCAGATTTCTTCGGTAAAGAGCCGCGTAAAGACGTTAACCCGGATGAAGCGGTTGCCGTGGGCGCTGCCATTCAGGGTGGTGTACTGGCCGGTGACGTGAAAGACGTACTGCTGCTGGACGTAACGCCTCTGTCCCTGGGTATCGAAACCATGGGCGGCGTGATGACCGCACTGATCGAGAAGAACACCACCATCCCGACCAAGAAGTCTCAGGTGTTCTCAACGGCTGAAGACAACCAGTCTGCCGTGACCATCCACGTGCTGCAGGGTGAGCGTAAGCAGGCGAGCGCCAACAAGTCTCTGGGTCAGTTCAACCTGGAAGGCATTCAGCCGGCGCCGCGTGGTCTGCCGCAGATCGAAGTGACCTTCGACATCGATGCGGACGGCATTCTGCACGTTTCCGCTGCTGACAAGAACACCGGTAAAGAGCAGAAGATCACCATTCAGGCGTCTTCCGGTCTGTCCGATGACGAAATCAGCAAGATGGTGAACGAAGCCGAAGCGCACGCTGAGGAAGACAAGAAGTTTGAAGAGCTGGTGCAGGCCCGCAACCAGGCTGATGGTCTGGCTCACGCCACCCGTAAGCAGGTTGAGGAAGCAGGCGAAGCGCTGCCGGCAGAAGACAAGGCCAAGATCGAAGAAGCGGTTGCGGCAGTGGAAGAAGCCACCAAGGGCAACGACAAAGACGCTATCGAAGCCAAGACTCAGGAGCTGATCCAAGCCTCTGCTAAGCTGATGGAAATTGCTCAGCAGAAAGCTCAGGCTCAGGGCCAGGCTGAAGGCGAGCCGCAACAGCAGAAGTCTGCTGACGACGTGGTTGACGCTGAGTTCGAAGAAGTAAAAGACGACAAGAAGTAAGTCTTTCGCTCTAAGACTGCACTGCAAGTGGGCGACCGGCCATCCCGGCCGCCCGCTTTCGTATTAAAAAAGAAGACGGCAATCTGACATGTCAAAACGCGATTACTACGAAGTGCTGGGAGTTGGCCGGGACGCCAGCGAACGGGACATCAAAAAGGCCTACAAGCGCCTGGCGATGAAGTACCACCCGGACCGCAACCCCGGTGATGCCGAAGCGGAAGCCTCTTTTAAAGAGGTAAAAGAAGCCTACGAAATCCTCACCGATGATCAGAAACGGGCGGCTTACGACCAGTTCGGTCATGCTGGTGTGGATCCGAACCGCGGTGGCGGTGGCTTTGGCGGCGGCGCGGACTTCGGCGACATCTTTGGTGATGTGTTTGGCGACATCTTTGGCGGCCGTCGTGGTGGCCGTCAGCAGGCGCGCAGCGGCGCCGATCTGCGCTACAATCTGGAGCTGTCTCTGGAAGAGGCGGTAAAAGGCTGTAAGAAAGAGCTGAAGATCCCGTCTCTGGCTGGTTGTGATACCTGTAATGGCAGCGGCGCCAAGCCGGGCACCAGTGCCAACACCTGTGGCACCTGTCACGGTACTGGCCAGGTGCAGATGCGTCAGGGCTTCTTTGCGGTTCAGCAAACCTGTCCGAGCTGTGGTGGCCGCGGCAAGGTGATCACCGACCCCTGCACCAGCTGTCGCGGTCAGGGTCGCGTTGAGAAAACCAAAACCTTGTCCGTTACCATTCCTGCGGGTGTGGACACCGGCGACCGCATCCGCCTGGCGGGTGAAGGTGAAGCGGGTGAAATGGGCGCGCCGGCCGGTGACCTGTACGTTCAGGTGCACATCAAAGAGCACCCCATTTTTGTGCGGGATGGCAACAACCTCTACTGCGAGGTGCCGATCTCCTTCGCCAATGCCGCACTGGGTGGTGAAATCGAAGTGCCGACCCTGGATGGCCGCGTGGTCCTCAAGGTGCCGGCAGAAACCCAGACCGGTCGCATGTTCCGCCTGCGTGGCAAGGGCGTGAAGTCCGTCCGCAGCCATGCCGTGGGTGATCTGGTGTGCAAGGTGATCATCGAGACGCCGGTAAACCTGACCGAGCGTCAGAAAGAGCTGCTTCGCGAACTGGATGAAACCTGTGCTGCTTCTGCCAAACGGCACAAGCCTAAGGCGGAAGGCTTCTTCGATGGTGTGAAGAAGTTCTTTGATGACCTGACCAGCTAACGGTCAAACCGAACTCTGAGCCCGGCCAAATGGCCGGGCTTTTTTGTGCCGGTGTGGGCCCGGAAGCACCACGACTCAATATGACTGGAGGTGAGTAACTGGATTCAAAAGTCGACTTTAATCAATGGTTAAGCATTAACCCTCTTTTGTGTGGCGGCTTTTGTTCTCTAGGGTGTTTTGATAGTGTTGGGCAATTGTTGCGCAACCTGATTGCAGGGTAAGGAGACCCGAATGAGACAACTGCTGGCCGCACTGTGCATGGTGCTGGCATTTTCTTCCGTAGCCGCGCCGCTTTCCGTGGCTGAATTCAGCCGGGATGATGAGTTTAAGGGGATGAAAATCTCCCCCGACGGCAAACACCTGGCGGTACTGACGCCGGTTGAGGGCAAAAACGCCCTCGCCATTCTCGACATCAACACTATGAAGCCCACTTACGTCGTCAAATTCAGCGGCGAGAAGCAGGTGGGGCAATTCCATTGGGCCAACAATGAGCGGGTGATCCTGACCCTGGAGAAATTCAAACCCTGGTATGCCGGCAGTGGCTTCTATGGGGAGTGGTATGCGGTCAACCTCGATGGCAAGAGACGGGAATACATCTTTGGCTATCGCGGCGCTGACACCCAGGCTGGCACCCGGGTTAAACAAAGGGAAGGCTTTAATGGCTGGGGAACCCTGGTGGACCTGCTGCCTGAAAACGAGGATGAAATCCTGATGATGGGGACACCCTGGGGCGGCAACGGCGATGCCCGGATCCCCACCCTGTTCCGGGTCAACGTCTATACCGGCAAACGGAAAACGTTGAGCATGGCTCCGGTGCGCAATTCGCACTTTGTCGTGGATACCAAAGGCAAAGCGCGCTTTGTCTCCGGCATCAGTGCCCGTGGCGATGTGGAGCTTTACTATCGTGCCGGCGATGAGTGGGAGTGGACTCAGGTCGACGCCGGTTCCGATTCGGAAGGCTATTTCCGGCCGATCGCCTTTGCTGACCAGAATCACGTTTACGCCATTGATGGCCGGGATGGCGATACCACCGGGTTGTATAAGGTCAATATGGACACCGGGGAGCGAAAACTGCTGTTCCGGGATGACACCGTGAATATCTCTGACATCCACTTCGGCCCTATGCGGCGGGAGATGTACGCAGTAACGGTGTCGCCGGATTACCCCAATTACATTTTTGTCCGGGGCAGCCACCCGACCGCCAAAGCGCTGAAGAACCTGCTGGCGTCCTTCCCCAGCAAACAGGTGGTGATCACCAGTCAAAGCCTGGATGGGCGCCAGTCCATCGTCTACGCCTTCAGCGATGTGGACCCGGGCCAGTACTTCCTGTACGACGCCGAAAAGAATGCTTTGAGAGCGTTGGTGAAAACCCGCGCCTGGGTGACGGAGCAGAACTCGGGCATCTCTGAAGCCATCGCCTTTAACGCGCGTGATGGCAAAACCATCCGCGGCTACCTGACGCTGCCGCCGGGCCAGACGATGGAGAGTGCGAAGGATCTGCCCATGGTGGTTTATCCCCATGGCGGCCCTGAATCCCGGGACTACTGGGGCTATGACACCATTGCTCAGCTTTTTGCCAGTCGGGGCATGGCGGTGCTGCAGGTGAACTTCCGAGGCTCCACCGGTTACGGTGACCAGTTTGAGCACGCCGGACGCCACCATTGGGGCGATAAAGTGCAGTACGACATTATTGATGGCACCCGACATATTATTGAGCGAGGCATCGCCAAGGCGGGCAATATCTGTATTGCTGGTGCCAGTTTTGGTGGCTATTCTGCGCTGCAAAGCGCGATTCTGGAGCCCGACCTCTACGCCTGCTCCATCGGCATGATGGGGGTGTACGATCTGCCGATGCTCTATGACGAGGGGGACATCCCCGATACCGCCTGGGGGCGCCAAGGCCTGCAGCGTCGTATTGGTGAAGACATGACCCAGCTGAAGGCGTTCAGCCCGGTGTACCACGTCGATAAGCTTAAGGCGCCGGTGTTGATCATTCACGGCGAGGAGGATGAGCGAGCCCCCATCGAACACGCCGAGAAACTCAAAGCCGCACTGGAGGCCGAGCGTCACCCGTTCCGATATATGGAGCTGAACAATGAAGCCCACGGGTTCGATGACCTGGAAAACCGGGAAAAAGCGTTTAGCGAGATGCTCAGCTTTCTGGATGAGCACTTGAAGTTGTGATGAGATAAGCCCATCCGGATGGGCAGTGGTAGAAGCGAGAGATATGAAAAAGGTTGTTGCGCTGTTGGTGTTGGCCCTTGTGGGTTGCACCAACCAATCCCCCACGGGTCGGGGCCAGACGCTGCTGTTTTCGCAGGACCAGATGCGCGAGATGGGCGCGCAGTCGTTCGCCCAGATCAAGCAGCAGGAGAAGGTCTCCACCGACCGTGCCATCAACGCCTATGTGCGTTGTGTGGCGGACGCGGTCACGGCTCCTGCATTGCTGGCGACGGTGGACCCAAACCAGAGTGAAACCTGGGAAGTGGTGGTGTTTGACTCCGAGCAGGTTAACGCTTTTGCGCTGCCAGGCGGCCATATCGGGGTCTATACCGGCCTGTTGAAGGTGGCGAAAACGCCGGACCAGCTGGCCACGGTGCTGGGCCATGAAGTGGCGCACGTACTGGCGGATCACGGTAACGAGCAGGTTTCCCGGGCGCAAATGACCAGCACCGGTCTGGAGATTGTCCAGATTGCCCTGGGCGCCAGCGGCACGGAAAACCAGGATCTGATCATGGCCGGACTGGGGCTCGGTGCCCAGGTGGGCATTGCCCTGCCGTTCGGGCGCCAGCAGGAGAGTGAGGCGGACGTGGTTGGGCTGGAGATCATGGCGAAAGCGGGCTTTAACCCGGCGGCCAGCGTGGAACTTTGGCACAACATGGCCCGCGCCAGTGGCGGATCACCGCCGGAACTGCTCTCCACTCACCCCTCTCACAGCACCCGCATTCAGGATCTCGAGCAGATGCAGGCGCAGGCTCAGGGTTGGTATCAGCAAGCGCGCGGGCAGGGGCATCGCCCCGGCTGTCGAGTCCCGCGTTGAAGGGTGGTACACTGCCCGCTCTTTACCGCGAAAAACGCAGGAATGCACAATGACCTTTGACTCTGTTGAACAGAAAGTGAGCTACGGCGTGGGCCGTCAAATGGGTGAGCAGCTGGCCGGTAACAGCTTTGACGGCGTCGACATCGCCGCTGTACAAGCTGGTCTGGCTGACGCCTTTGAAGGCAAGCCCAGCGCCGTTCCGGGCCCGGAACTGCAGGAAGCCTTTGCGGTGATCTCCCAGCGCCTGGCGGAAGCTCAGGAAGCCAAAGCCAAGGCCGCTGCTGCCGAAGGCGAAGCGTTCCTGGCAGAAAACGCTCAGCGTGATGGTGTTCAGGTGACTGAGTCCGGTCTGCAGTACGAAATCCTGGCGGAAGGCGAAGGCGACAAGCCGGGTCTGCAGGACACCGTACGTTGCCACTATCACGGTACCTTTATTGACGGCAGCGTTTTCGACAGCTCCGTTGCTCGCGGTGAACCGGCTGAGTTCCCGGTAAGCGGCGTTATCGCCGGCTGGACCGAAGCCCTGCAGCTGATGAGCCCCGGCACCAAGCTGAAACTGTACGTACCGCACCAGCTGGCCTACGGCGAGCGTGGCGCTGGCGGCGCTATCCCGCCGTTCGCCGCTCTGGTGTTCGAAGTGGAGCTGCTGGCCATCGTTTAAGGCCTTCAACCCATAAACAAAAGGAAGCTTCGGCTTCCTTTTTTGTTGCCGGTAAAGCCGATATAGTGCTCGGCGTCACATTGAGTCTGAAATAGGAGTACTGCCGTGCACGCAATCCGAGTGGCCATTACCGGTGCCAGTGGCCGAATGGGCCGAACCCTGATTGAAGCCGCCATCGACAACGAGGGCATTGAGCTTGGTGCCGCCATCGAACGTCCCGGCTCCACCCTGATGGGGGTTGATGCCGGCGAACTGGTGGCCCGGGGTAAAGTGGATGTGGCTCTGGTGGATGACGTGCGCAAAGCGATGGACCAGTTTGACGTGCTGATCGATTTCACCTCACCGGAATCCAGCCTGGCATTTCTGGCTGAATGTCAGGCCCACGGCAAGGCGATGGTGATTGGCACTACCGGTTTCAGCGACGAGCAGAAGGCGCAGATTGCCGATGTGGCGAACACGCTGCCAGTGGTACTGGCGCCCAATATGGCGGTGGGGGTCAACCTGCTGTTCAAGCTGCTGGAAGTGGCCGCTGAAGTGATGGGTCAATACACCGACATTGAGATCATCGAAGGCCACCACCGCTATAAGAAAGACGCCCCCTCCGGCACCGCATTGAAGATGGGCGAAGTGATCGCCGACACGCTGGGCCGTGACCTGAAGCAGTGTGCCATCTATGGCCGCGAAGGCATCACCGGTGAGCGGGAGCGTGAGACCATCGCGTTTTCCACTATTCGGGCCGGAGACATTGTCGGTGAACACACCGCGCTGTTTGCTGACATCGGTGAGCGGCTGGAGATCACGCATAAGGCTTCCAGCCGTATGACGTTCGCCAATGGTGCGATGCGGGCGGCCCGTTATCTGGCCAACCAGCCGGCAGGCCTGTACGACATGCAGCAAGTGCTTGGGTTGAACGCCTGAAACAAAAAGGCCCGCGATTTGCGGGCCTTTTTGTTGAGGAAATCTGTAGTCAAAACCGGATCCGACTGGTATACTGCGCGGAATTTGCCAAAAATTCCTATTTTCGGGATTCCGGTAAGTGACCCTACAGCCGAAAATGGCTAAGAATTAACAACTTATAATTATTTCTGGTGGGAGGTCAAGTTGAATAAAACTGCCCTGTTAGTGCTCCAGGATGGCACCGTTTTCCGTGGTAAAGCCATAGGAGCAAACGGTTCATCCGTCGGAGAAGTCGTTTTTAACACTTCCATGACCGGCTATCAAGAAATCCTGACTGATCCCTCCTATTCCCGACAAATCGTCACCCTCACTTATCCTCACATTGGCAACACCGGCACCAACGCCGAAGACGTCGAATCCCCCGCCGTTCATGCCATGGGCCTGGTCATCCGCGATCTCCCGATTCTGGCTTCCAACTTCCGTAATGAAGAGACCCTCTCTGACTACCTGAAGCGTCAGAATGTGGTGGGTATTGCGGACATCGACACCCGTAAGCTGACCCGCATTCTGCGTGAAAAAGGCGCACAGGCGGGCTGCATTCTGGTGGGTGAGGATACCGATGCGAACATCGCTGAGGCGCTGGCCATGGCTCAGGCTTTCCCCGGCCTGAAGGGCATGGACCTGGCCAAAGAGGTGACCGTTGCGGAGTCTTACCTCTGGCGCAACGGCAGCTGGAAGCTGGTGGGGGGCCTGCCCTCTGACACTCCGGCTGATGAGCTGAAGTACAAAGTGGTGGCGTACGATTACGGCGTGAAGCAGAACATTCTGCGCATGCTGGTGGATCGCGGTTGTGATGTGACTGTGGTACCGGCTCAGACTCCGGCTTCTGAAGTGCTGGCGATGAATCCGGACGGCGTGTTCCTGTCCAATGGCCCGGGTGACCCGGAGCCGTGCGACTACGCCATCGAGGCGATCACCGAGATTCTGAACACCGACATCCCGGTATTCGGCATCTGCCTGGGCCATCAGCTGCTGGCGCTGGCTTCCGGTGCGAAGACCGAAAAGATGAAGTTTGGCCACCATGGCGGCAACCACCCGGTTCAGGACCTGGACCGCGGCACCGTAATGATCACCGCTCAAAACCACGGTTTCGCGGTGGAAGAGGCCACCCTGCCGGCCAACCTGCGTGCCACCCACAAGAGCCTGTTCGACGGTTCTCTGCAAGGCATCCATCGCACCGATAAGCCGGCGTTCTCCTTCCAGGGTCACCCGGAAGCGAGCCCCGGTCCCCACGATGCTGCCCCGCTGTTCGATCACTTCATCGAACTGATGGACAAGTTCAAGGCCCAGTAAGCACAGAGAAGAATAACGATGCCGAAACGTACAGACATTCAAAGCATTCTGATCCTGGGCGCTGGCCCGATTGTTATTGGCCAGGCCTGTGAGTTTGACTACTCCGGCGCTCAGGCTTGTAAGGCGCTGCGTGAAGAGGGTTACCGGGTTATTCTGGTGAACTCCAACCCCGCCACCATCATGACCGACCCGGAAATGGCCGATGCCACTTACATCGAGCCGATTCACTGGGAAGTGGTTCGCAACATCATCGCCAAAGAGCGTCCGGACGCCATTCTGCCCACCATGGGCGGCCAGACTGCGCTGAACTGCGCGCTGGAGCTGGAAAAGCAGGGCGTGCTGGAAGAGTTCGGTGTTGAGATGATCGGCGCCACCGCGGACGCCATCGACAAAGCCGAAGACCGTGCCCGCTTCGATAAGGCGATGAAGTCCATCGGCCTGGAGTGTCCCCGCGCTGGTATCGCGCACTCCATGGCAGACGCACATAAGGTGCTGGATCAGGTGGGCTTCCCCTGCATCATCCGCCCCTCTTTCACCATGGGCGGCACCGGTGGCGGCATCGCTTACAACATCGAAGAGTTCGAAGAGATCTGTACCCGTGGTCTGGACCTGTCCCCGACCAACGAGCTGCTGATTGACGAGTCTCTGATTGGCTGGAAAGAGTACGAGATGGAAGTGGTTCGCGACAAAGCGGACAACTGCATCATCGTCTGTGCCATCGAAAACTTTGACCCCATGGGCGTGCACACCGGTGACTCCATCACCGTTGCTCCGGCGCAGACGCTGACCGACAAGGAATACCAGCTGATGCGTAACGCCTCCATGGCGGTACTGCGTGAAATCGGCGTGGAAACCGGCGGCTCCAACGTGCAGTTCGGTGTTAACCCGAAAGACGGCCGCATGGTGATCATCGAGATGAACCCGCGGGTGTCCCGCTCCTCCGCGCTGGCTTCCAAAGCCACCGGCTTCCCGATCGCCAAGATTGCGGCCAAGCTGGCGGTGGGCTTCACCCTGGATGAGCTGTCCAACGACATCACCGGCGGTGCGACTCCGGCCTCTTTTGAGCCGTCCATCGACTACGTGGTCACCAAGATCCCGCGCTTTAACTTCGAGAAGTTCGCCGGTGCCAACGACCGTCTGACCACTCAGATGAAGTCCGTGGGTGAAGTGATGGCCATCGGCCGTACCTTCCAGGAATCCATGCAGAAAGCCCTGCGTGGCCTGGAAACCGGCATGACCGGCTTCGACCCCATCGTTGACATCAACGAGCCGGAAGCGCTGGCCAAGATCCGCTACGAACTGCAGGACGTGGGTGCTGAGCGCCCGTGGTACATCGCCGACGCGTTCCGCGCTGGCCTGTCCATGGAAGCGGTGTTCAAGATCACCAACATCGACCCCTGGTTCCTGGTTCAGATTGAAGAGCTGGTGAAGCTGGAAGAGAAAGTGAAAGAGGGTGGCTGGGCCTGCCTGACCGCTGACTTCCTGCGCACCCTGAAGCGTAAGGGCTTCTCCGACTCCCGCCTGGCGACCCTGCTGGGTGTGGCAGAGAGCGAAGTGCGCAAACTGCGCCACAAGTTTGAGCTGTTCCCGGTCTACAAGCGCGTTGACACCTGCGCCGCGGAATTCGCCACTGACACCGCTTACATGTACTCCACCTATGAGGAGGAGTGTGAAGCGAACCCGTCCGATAAGGACAAAATCATGGTGATCGGCGGTGGCCCGAACCGCATCGGTCAGGGCATCGAGTTCGATTACTGCTGCGTGCATGCGGCACTGGCGATGCGCGAAGACGGTTACGAGACCATCATGGTCAACTGTAACCCGGAAACCGTCTCCACCGACTACGACACCTCCGACCGCCTCTACTTTGAGCCGGTGACTCTGGAAGATGTGCTCGAAATCGTGCGCGTTGAGCAGCCTAAAGGTGTGATTGTTCAGTACGGCGGTCAGACTCCGCTGAAACTGGCTCGTGCCCTGGAAGCCGCTGGTGTGCCGATCATCGGTACCTCTCCGGACGCCATCGACCGTGCGGAAGACCGTGAGCGCTTCCAGCAGGCGGTAGAGCGCCTGGGCCTGAAGCAGCCGGAAAACAGCACCGTTACCACTCTGGAGCAAGCGGTTCGCGATGCAGAGCGCATCGGTTATCCGCTGGTGGTTCGCCCGTCTTATGTACTGGGTGGCCGCGCCATGGAGATTGTGTACGACGAGCAGGATCTGCGCCGTTACTTTAACGAAGCAGTGAGCGTGTCTAATGAGTCTCCGGTACTGCTGGACCGCTTCCTGGATGACGCCACTGAAGTGGACGTGGACGCCGTGTGCGACGGCACCGACGTGGTGATCGGCGGCATCATGGAGCACATCGAACAAGCGGGCGTTCACTCTGGTGACTCCGGCTGTTCTCTGCCTCCGTATACCCTGAGCCCGGCGATTCAGGACGAGATGCGCGAGCAGGTTCGCAAGCTGGCCCTGGAGCTGGGCGTAGTGGGCCTGATGAACGTGCAGTTCGCGGTGAAGGACAACGTGATTTACCTGATTGAGGTGAACCCGCGTGCTGCCCGTACCGTGCCGTTCGTGTCCAAGGCCACTGGCGTACCGCTGGCCAAGATTGCTGCCCGTGTCATGGCGGGTAAGAGCCTGCAGGAGCAGAACTTTACCCAGGAAGTGATTCCGCCGTACTACTCCGTTAAGGAAGTGGTGCTGCCGTTCAACAAGTTCCCGGGTGTGGATCCGCTGCTGGGTCCTGAAATGCGTTCCACCGGTGAGGTGATGGGCGTGGGTGACACCTTTGCCGAGGCGTACGCCAAAGCGCAACTGGGTGCCATCAAGGATGTGCCGAAGAGCGGCCGTGCGCTGCTGTCCGTGCGCAACGGTGACAAGCGTCGCGCCGTTGACCTGGCTCAGAAGCTGATTGAGCTGGGCTACGAGCTGGACGCCACTCACGGTACCGCGGTAGCGCTGGGCGAAGCGGGCATCAACCCCCGTCTGGTGAACAAGGTGCATGAAGGCCGTCCGCACATTCTGGACCGCATCAAAAACGGCGAATACAGCTACATCGTGAACACCACCGAAGGGCGTCAGGCCATCGAGGATTCCCGTCAGCTGCGTCGCGGTGCGCTTCAGCACAAGGTGAATTACACCACCACCATGAACGCGGCGTTTGCCTCCTGCATGGCCCACACTGCGGATGACCGCAACAACGTGACCTCCGTTCAGGAGCTGCATAAGCGCAGCCTGGGTTAACCCCCCAGCGGACTCGGGCTCGGCAGTTTGCCGAACCTGAACCGGGTAACAACAAAACGCCGGACGGGATGACCCGCCGGCGTTTTGCTATTACAATCGGGGACAAAGGTGACAATCCCAACTTTTCCCAACACGCCCATACGTCCGGCTCTGCCAGGACGGGGCGTGTTTTTGCCGGAGAAAAACAAGACTATGAGTCAGGTACCTATGACCGTTCGCGGCGCTGAGCTGCTGCGTGAAGAACTGGACCATCTGAAACACACTCGTCGCCCCAAGATCACCGAAGCGATTGCCGCTGCCCGTGAGCTGGGTGACCTGAAAGAAAACGCGGAATACCACGCTGCCCGAGAGGAGCAGGGTCTGACTGAAGCGCGCATTCGTGATATCGAAAGCAAACTGTCCGTGGCTCAGATCATCGACGTCACCAAGATCCCCAACAATGGCCGGATCATCTTTGGTGCTACTGCGACGCTGCTGAACGTGGAAACCGACCAGGAAGTGACTTACCGCATCGTGGGTGATGACGAGTCCGACCTGAAAGCCGGCCTGATCTCCGTCAACTCCCCGATCGCCCGAGCGATGATCGGCAAAGAGCTGGATGACGTGCTGGTGGTGAAGGCGCCGTCTGGCGACATTGAGTACGAAGTGGTCGAGGTCAAATACCTCTGAGCCCTGAGGCCACAAAAAAGCCGCCCTCGGGGCGGCTTTTTTGATGGTGGGGTTACCGTGCTTTCGGCAGCTCGATCTTCGAGTCTTTGGAAGGACGGTACAGCACCTGGATATGGCCAATAACCTGAACCTCAGTGGCTCCGGTTTCGCGCACGATGGCGGCCATAATGGCGCGCTTCATCTCACGGTCTTCGCTGGCGGCTTTCACCTTGATCAGCTCGTGGTGATCCAGCGCCTGTTCGATCTCGGCCAGAACCCCTTCGGTCAGGCCGTTGGCACCGAGCAGAACCACGGGGCGCAGACTGTGGGCCAGACCTTTCAGGTACTGCTTTTGCTTGTTGGTCAGTTGAGTCATCAGGCACTCTTTTTGACTTGGTGGACTTGAAAACGGCGTATTCTAACGCCATCTATAGCCTAATACTAATGGTAACGGTCGTGAATTGGCCGTTTACCCTGAATACTCGGAGACGTTCCCGGCGGCATGACAAAGAAAAAACACAGTGCCAGCTCCAAGCGCTGGTTGACCGAGCACTTTGACGACCAGTACGTAAAAAAAGCCCAGAAGCAGGGACTGCGTTCTCGGGCGGTGTTTAAACTGGAAGAGATCCAGGGCAAGGACCGCCTGCTGAAAGCCGGCATGAAAGTGGTTGACCTGGGGGCTGCTCCCGGTGGTTGGTCACAGTATGCGGTGGAGCAGGTGGGTCAGTCCGGTATGGTGATCGCGTGCGACATTTTGCCGATGGACCCAATCGCCGGCGTGGACTTTCTTCAGGGTGACTTCCGTGAGGAAGCCGTGTTGAATGCTCTGTTGAGCCATATCGGTGATGAAAAGGTCGATGTGGTGATGTCGGACATGGCGCCCAACTTTTCCGGTGCCGGTGCGGTCGACCAGCCCCGTGCCATGTATCTGGTGGAACTTGCCTTTGATATGTGCCACCAGGTACTGAAGAAGAACGGCGCGTTTGTGGTGAAGGTGTTTCAGGGAGAGGGCTTCGATCAGTACCTCCAGGAAGTCCGCTCCGTCTTTACTAACGTAAAGATCCGTAAACCCGACAGCTCGCGTGCCCGTTCGCGTGAGGTCTACATTGTGGCTAGCGGTTACAAAGGGTAAGCTAGCCCCGATAAACCAAGGAATATGCGAGGTCCCATACCTTGAGTGATATGGCAAAGAATTTGATCCTGTGGCTGGTGATTGCCGTGGTGCTGATGACGGTTTTCCAGGGGTATTCCCCCTCGTCCCGCACCAACAATGCCATGGATTACGGCACCTTCATCAGTGCCATTAACGACGGACAGGTCAACTCTGTCGAGTTCCAGCCCGATGGCACCACCATCAAGGGCCAGACTCGCGGTGGCGAAAAGTTCGTTACGTACATGCCGATCTTCGACGAAGATCTGATCAACGACCTGTACAAGCAGAACGTACAGATCAAGAGCCTGCCGCCTGAGCAGCCCAGCGTGCTGGCACAGATCTTCATCTCCTGGTTCCCCATGCTCCTGCTTATCGGGGTGTGGATCTTCTTTATGCGCCAGATGCAGGGGGGCGGTGGCAAAGGCGCCATGTCCTTCGGTAAGAGCAAGGCGCGGCTGATGAGTGAAGACCAGATCAAGACCACCTTTGCGGACGTTGCCGGTTGTGACGAAGCCAAAGAGGAAGTGGCTGAGCTGGTGGATTACCTCCGTGACCCCAGCAAGTTCCAGAAGCTGGGCGGTAAGATCCCCACCGGTGTGCTGATGGTCGGTCCCCCGGGTACCGGTAAAACCCTGCTGGCGAAAGCGATCGCCGGTGAGGCCAAGGTGCCGTTCTTTACCATCTCCGGTTCTGACTTTGTTGAGATGTTTGTGGGTGTGGGTGCGTCCCGTGTCCGTGACATGTTTGAACAGGCCAAGAAATCCGCTCCCTGCATCATCTTTATCGATGAGATTGATGCGGTGGGCCGTCAGCGTGGTGCCGGCCTTGGCGGCGGTCACGATGAGCGTGAGCAAACCCTGAACCAGATGCTGGTTGAGATGGATGGCTTTGAAGGTAACGAAGGCATCATCGTTATCGCGGCCACCAACCGCCCGGACGTACTGGACCCGGCACTGCTGCGTCCTGGTCGTTTCGACCGTCAGGTGACCGTTGGTCTGCCGGACGTTCGTGGTCGTGAGCAGATCCTGAAAGTGCATATGCGCAAAGTGCCGCTGGCCGAAGGCGTGGATGCGGCAGTGATTGCCCGTGGTACCCCTGGATTCTCCGGTGCTGACCTGGCCAACCTGGTTAACGAAGCGGCCCTGTTTGCGGCCCGTTCCTCCAAGCGCCTGGTGGCGATGGAAGAGTTTGAAAAGGCCAAGGACAAGATCATGATGGGTGCTGAGCGCCGCTCCATGGTGATGTCCGAAGCTGAGAAGAAGATGACCGCCTACCACGAAGCGGGCCATGCCATTGTGGGCCGTATGGTCCCCGAGCATGATCCGGTCTACAAGGTGTCCATCATTCCTCGCGGCCGTGCTCTGGGTGTGACCATGTATCTGCCCGAGCAGGACCGCTGGAGCCACTCCAAGCAGCACCTGGAGTCCATGATCTCCAGCCTGTACGGTGGCCGAATTGCCGAGCAGATCATCTACGGTGATGAGAAGGTCACCACCGGTGCCTCCAACGACATCGAACGTGCCACTGAAATCGCCCGTAAGATGGTGACTCAGTGGGGTCTGTCCGAGAAGCTGGGCCCGATGAACTACGCGGAGGAAGACGGCGAGGTGTTCCTGGGCCGCTCTATGGCCAAGGCCAGCCACATGTCCGACGAAACCGCGAAGATGATCGACGAAGAGGTGAAGGACTTCATCGACCGCAACTATCAGCGGGCGCGCTCCATTCTGATCGAGAACATGGACATCCTGCACTCCATGACCGATGCGCTGATGAAGTATGAAACCATCGACGCCAAGCAGATCGACGACCTGATGGAGCGTCGTCCGGTTCGCCCGCCGGCAGACTGGACTGAAGGCGACTCCGGCGGCGATAAGCCGACTGGCGGTGCGCCGGCTGAAGACACAGAAGCCCAGGCGGAAGAGCCGGTCGCTGTGAAAGCCGACGCCAGTGCGGACAAAGGCAACGAAGCCCCGGCCAAATAAGGCTTAGTAATTGAAAAAACCCCGCATCGCGGGGTTTTTTATTTGAGGAGATTTCCCCCATGAAGTTGAGCTGTGGCGCCCGGACACTGGACCTGTCCGTCCCCCAGATTATGGGTATCGTTAATGTGACCCCAGATTCCTTCTCTGATGGCGGCCATCATCATCAGCGTGACGCCGCCGTTGAACACGGCCTGCAACTGGTGGCCGAAGGGGCCACCATTCTGGACATTGGCGGGGAGTCCACCCGGCCCGGTGCTGCCGATGTTGCCCTGGAAGAGGAGCTGGCCAGAACCATCCCGGTTATCCAGGCCTTAAGGGCACAGCTTGATGATGAAATTCTGATCTCCATCGACACCTCCAAACCGGAGGTGATGCGCCAGGCCGTCCGTGCCGGTGCCGACATCATCAATGATGTGCGGGCGCTGCGGGAGCCCGGCGCTCTGGAAGCGGCCGCAGAAACCGAAGCGCTGATCTGCCTGATGCATATGCAGGGGCAGCCACGCACCATGCAGGCCGCGCCGCATTACCAGGACCTGTTTGGGGAAATCGCGGCCTTTCTGAACGAACGGATCGCCGCCTGTGAATCCGTTGGTATCGGACGGCAGAGACTGATCCTGGATCCGGGATTTGGCTTTGGCAAAACGCTGGAACACAACTATCGTCTGCTGGCTGACCTGGCCCCGCTTCAAAAAATGGACCTGCCGTTGTTGATCGGATTGTCCCGAAAGAGAATGATTGGGGACCTGCTGGAGCGCCCGGTGGCAGATCGTGCCGTTGGCAGTGTCGTTGCGTCATTGCTGGCGGTGCAGCAGGGCGCTCAGATTGTTCGGGTGCATGATGTCGCGCCGATGCGTGACGCCCTGATGGTCTGGCAGGCGACCCAGCAGCACCGCTGAGCCAGATCGGAAGGTTCGGATGGTGAGTCCCCGCCCATTGTTCACAGCCTGGGCGGGGGGAATTCATGCTAATTGGGCAATGTTTCAGCGAACGCGTCGAAATGGCGCGAAATCTTAAACTTGGCCCTTGTCAGTATTAGGGCAGTTCGATATTATCTCGCCCGCTTTCGAAGGAGATGCATATGGCCCTGAGACGCCCTATGGTGGCAGCCAACTGGAAAATGGATGGCAGTCAGCAACTGGCGACCGAGTTGTTTGATAAGTTTCAGCAGCTCAAGGACGATTCCGTTGAGGTGGTCCTCTGTCCGCCAAGCATCTACTTGGACAGCGTGCAGAAGCTGCACGAGGCAAATCGGGAAGCCCTTTCTGATTGCCTGGTAAGGCTCGGTGGCCAAAATCTCAGTCACCACGAATTCGGCGCCTATACCGGTGAAATCTCCGGGAAAATGCTTAAAGAATTCGGCTGCAACTATGTTATCATCGGTCACTCCGAACGCCGTCGTATGTACGGGGAGACCAGCGATATCGTGGCGGATAAATTCGCCATGGCGCAGAAGATGGGTTTGACCCCAATCCTCTGTGTTGGGGAATCCCTCCCGGCTCGCGAAGCGAACCGCACCTTTGAGGTGATTGCCGGAGAGTTGGATGCCGTCATTAAAAAACACGGAACCCTGGCCTTCGATAACGCGGTGATTGCTTATGAGCCCCTCTGGGCCATTGGCACCGGAAAGAGCGCCACCCCTGAGCAAGCTCAGGAAGTGCATGCTTACATCCGTCGGCGTTTGTCTGAAGTGTCGCCCTATATCGGTGAGAATATTCGGATTCTCTACGGTGGCAGTGTGAAAGCCAGTAATGCGGCTGACCTGTTCGCCCAGCCGGATGTCGACGGTGGATTAGTCGGCGGTGCGAGTTTGAATGCCAGCGAGTTTACTACGCTGTGTCGCATCGCCTCAGAAGCGGAATGAGCGAAGATGTTCGAGATTCTGATGGTTGTATACCTGTTGGTAGCACTGGGCATTATTGGCCTGGTACTGATTCAGCAGGGCCAGGGTGCAGGTATGGGTGCTTCTTTCGGTGCCGGTGCGTCTGCCACTCTGTTTGGTTCCAGTGGTTCTGGTAACTTCCTGAGCCGCACGACTGCCATTTTGGCAACCGTGTTCTTCGTACTGAGTCTGGTTCTGGGTCGCATGTCTTCCCACTCCGCTCAGCCGACCGAAGAGTGGAACGAAATTAACGTTCCCGCGGTGGAACAGCCTGCCGATGTCCCGGCTGGTGATGTGCCTAACTGAGCACACTAAAAATCAGTAACTCTGTGCCGAGGTGGTGGAATTGGTAGACACGCCATCTTGAGGGGGTGGTGAGCATTGCTCGTGCGGGTTCAAGTCCCGCTCTCGGCACCATTTTTAAGGGAATTGGAACGTCCGGTTCTCAGTCAAAATATTGCGTCAGGATAGCCATCTGGGTATACTGGTCGCCGACTTTGACGCGGGGTGGAGCAGCCTGGTAGCTCGTCGGGCTCATAACCCGAAGGTCGTCGGTTCAAATCCGGCCCCCGCAACCACTTTCCATGAACGTTCAGGCGTTCCCATCTTCAGCCGCTGCTCTGCTGAAGACGGAAAATGGATAACACCGATATCGAAACCTGACTGCCCGGTTCCGGTATCGCCTCGCGGCCTTAGAGCCTTGTCGAATTCGACATCGAAACCGTGGCGAGGACGGTGGCAAATCCCAAGGGATTGCCGATGCGCACAGCGCATCAGGACAGGGTTCAGTCATCTTAAAGCCCCGTTTTCAACCGGGGTTTTTTGTTATCTGTACTCTTGGGTTTGGCTATCCTAGATAGTCGGGTGACTGGGCTTTATAGCCCTTTTTTTGTTTTAGAGGGGAAACCCATGTCAACAATGGAACAGCGCCTGACTGAGATGCTGAGAGAGCCAGTCGAGGCGCTTGGTTACGAACTGTGGGGTATTCAGTACGTTCGTGCTGGTAACCACTCCACTCTGCGTCTGTTTATCGAACATGAGAACGGCATCACAGTTGATGACTGTGCTGCCGTCAGCCGCCAGGTTGGCGCGGTGCTGGATGTGGAAGATCCCATCACCACCGAATACAACCTGGAGGTCTCTTCTCCCGGGCTGGATCGGCCTCTGTTTACCGTGGAACACTACCAGCGCTACATGGGTAGCGAAGCGGTCGTGGTGCTGAACATGCCCATGGAAGGAAAGCGGAAGTGGCAGGGAGAAATTGTTGCTGTTGAAGGCGACATGGTGACACTGCGACACAATGAGAAAGATCAGGTAGTGGCCCTGCCCAACGTGCAGAAAGCCCATGTGATCCATAAGTTTTAATGATTTCAGGGTGAAACGAGGCTGACAATGAGCAAAGAGATCCTGTTAGTAGCCGAGGCGGTGTCCAACGAGAAGGCAGTGCCCCGGGAGAAAATTTTTGAGGCGCTGGAGTTTGCCCTGGCGACCGCAACCAAGAAAAAGTACGAGATCGAGATCGACGTGCGCGTTGCTATCGATCAGCGTACCGGCGAATTCGACACCTTCCGTCGTTGGGAAGTGATCGAAGACGACGCCGAGATGGAAGTCCCGACTCGTCAGGTTTACCTGTCTGCCGCTCGCGCGATGGAAGAGGATGAGACCATTGAGGTGGGCGATTTTGTTGAAGAGCAAATCGAATCCATCACCTTTGACCGCATCACCACCCAGACCGCCAAGCAGGTTATCGTGCAGAAAGTGCGCGAAGCTGAGCGCGCTCAGGTGGTTGAGCAGTTCAAGGACAAAGAGGGCGAGCTGATCACCGGTGTGGTGAAGAAAGTGAACCGTGATTCCGTGATTGTGGATCTGGGCAACAACGCGGACGCCATCCTGTTCCGCGAAGAGATGCTGCCCCGTGAAAACTTCCGTCCGGGTGACCGCGTTCGTGCGCTGCTGCACTCCGTACGTCTGGAGTCCCGCGGCTCTCAGCTGTTCCTGTCCCGCACCCGTCCGGAGATGCTGATCGAACTGTTCCGCATCGAAGTGCCGGAGATTGGCGAAGAGATGATCGAGATCGTGGGCGCTGCCCGTGATCCGGGTTCCCGCGCGAAAATCGCGGTGAAGAGCAACGACAAGCGCATCGACCCTGTTGGCGCTTGTGTAGGTATGCGTGGCGCCCGTGTTCAGGCCGTTTCCGGCGAACTGGGTGGTGAGCGTATCGATATCGTGCTGTGGAATGACAACACTGCGCAGTACGTGATCAACGCCATGGCACCGGCTGACGTCTCCTCCATCGTGGTAGACGAAGACGCCAGGTCCATGGATGTTGCGGTCGAGAAGGACAGCCTGGCTCAGGCTATCGGCCGTAACGGTCAGAACGTACGTCTGGCTTCCCAGGTAACCGGTTGGGAGCTGAACGTCATGACCACTGATGAGATGCAGGAGAAGCATCAGGCGGAATCCGCCAAGCTGGTAGACCAGTTTGTTGAGTCTCTGGACATCGACGACGAGTTTGCTGAGGTGTTGGTGGATGAGGGCTTTACCAGCCTGGAAGAGATCGCCTACGTACCGGTTAACGAGCTGCTGGAGATTGAGGGTCTGGATGAAGAGACTGTTGAAGCGCTGCGTGAGCGTGCTAAGGCAGCCCTGACCACCCGTGCTCTGGCTTCTGAAGAGGCCCTGGACGGCGCCGAGCCGGCAGAGGACCTGCTGAACCTTGAGGGGATGGAGCGCCACCTGGCCTACGTACTGGCCAGCCGCGGTGTGGTGACTCTCGAAGATCTGGCGGATCAGGGCATTGACGATCTGAGCGACATCGAAGAACTGAGCGAAGAGAAAGCGGGCGACCTGATCATGGCCGCGCGTAACATCTGCTGGTTCGGCGAGGACGCCTGATTCGTCCAACGGAGGAATAGTAATAATGACAGCGAAAACGTTAGAAGCGCTGGCAGCCGAAGTTGGCAAGCCGGTCGATCGCCTTCTGGCCCAGTTTGCCGAAGCCGGGATCGACAAAAAAGCTGGCGATGCGGTGAGCGAGGAGGAGAAGCAAAAGCTGCTGACTCACCTCTCTGAGCAGCACGGCGGCAAATCCGAGCCCACTCGTATGACCTTGCAGCGTAAGACCCGCTCTACCCTGAGCGTGGCAGGCAGCGGTGGTAAGAGTAAGTCCGTACAGGTAGAGGTGCGCAAGAAGCGCACCTACGTCAAGCGCAGTGCGCTGGACGAAGAGCAGGTGCAGCGCGAGGCCGAAGAACAGGCCAAGCGTGAAGCCGAAGAACAAGCTCAGCGCGAGGCCGAAGCAAAAGCCAAGCGCGAAGCGGAACAACAAGCCAAGCGCGAAGCCGATGAGAAGGCCAAGCGTGAAGCGGCCGACAAAGCCAAACGCGAAGCGGAAGCGAAGCGTCAGGCTGAAGAGGCCAAAGCCGACCCGGCCGCTCAGGCCGCGGAAGAGCAAGCCAAGAAAGAGGCAGAAGCATTGTTAAAAGCCCAAGAAGCCGAAGCAGCACGTAAGGCTGAAGAGGCGGCCCGTGAAAAGGCTGAAGAAGCCAAACGTCTGGCGGAAGAAAACGCCCAGCGCTGGGCCGAAGAAGAAGCCAAACGTAAAGAGATGGAAAGCGCGGATTACCACGTGACCACCTCTGCCGCGGCTCGTGCGGCTGAAGATCAGCAGGACGCTCGTGCCGAGCGCGCTGGTCCGCGTCGTAAGAAGAAAGCCGGCGGCGACAAAGAGCGTGGCGCAGGCCGTAACGACCGTCGTCGTGGCAAGCGTGGCGTAAAAGCCCCGTCCTCTCTGCAGCATGGCTTCCAGAAGCCGGCTGACAAAGTGGTTCGTGACGTTGTCATCGGTGAGACCATCACTGTGTCTGAACTGGCCAACAAGATGGCCGTTAAAGCCACTGAAGTGATCAAGACCATGATGAAGATGGGCACCATGGTGACCATCAACCAGGTGATCGATCAGGAAACCGCTCAGCTGGTGGCCGAAGAGATGGGTCACAAAGTGGTACTGCGCAACGAGAACGAACTCGAAGATGCGCTGATGGCGGATCGCGACACCGAAGCGGATACCGTTGACCGTGCGCCGGTTGTGACCATCATGGGCCACGTTGACCACGGTAAGACCTCTCTGCTGGATTACATCCGTCGTGCCAAGGTTGCCGCTGGCGAAGCCGGTGGTATTACCCAGCACATCGGTGCATACCACGTTGAAACCGGCAACGGCATGATCACCTTCCTGGATACCCCTGGCCACGCTGCGTTTACCAGCATGCGTGCCCGTGGTGCCAAGGCCACCGATATCGTGGTACTGGTGGTGGCTGCCGATGACGGCGTAATGCCGCAGACCATCGAAGCGATTCAGCATGCTAAAGCCGCGGGCGTACCGCTGGTGATTGCTGTGAACAAGATGGATAAAGAAGCCGCCGATCCGGATCGTGTTAAGAACGAACTGGCTCAGCACGAAGTGATCCCGGAAGACTGGGGCGGTGACCACATGTTCGTTCATGTGTCTGCCAAATCTGGTATGGGCATCGACGAACTGCTGGAAGGCATCCTGCTGCAATCCGAAGTACTGGAGCTGACTGCGCGTAAAGAGGGCATGGCCCGTGGCGTAGTGATTGAATCCCGTCTGGATAAGGGCCGCGGCCCGGTAGCGTCCGTGCTGGTTCAGGAAGGTACCCTGCGTCAGGGCGACATCGTTCTGTGTGGTCTGGAATACGGCCGCGTTCGTGCCATGCGCGACGAGAACGGTAAGTCCATCGAAGAAGCGGGTCCGTCCATCCCGGTTGAGATTCTGGGTCTGTCCGGTGTACCGGCAGCCGGTGACGAAGCCACTGTGGTTCGTGACGAGAAGAAAGCCCGTGAAGTGGCACTGCACCGTCAGGGCAAGTTCCGCGAAGTGAAGCTGGCGCGTCAGCAGAAGGCCAAGCTGGAGAACATGTTCACCAACATGACCGAAGGCGATGTGTCCGAACTGAACGTGGTACTGAAAGCCGACGTACAGGGTTCTCTGGAAGCGATTGCCGAGTCCCTGCTGAAGCTGTCCACCGAAGAAGTGAAGGTGAACATCATCGGCCGTGGCGTGGGTGGTATTACCGAAACCGACGCCTCTCTGGCTGCGGCTTCCAACGCCATCATCGTGGGCTTCAACGTTCGTGCGGACTCCGTGGCTCGTAAGACCGTGGACAACGAGAACCTGGACCTGCGCTACTACAGCGTGATCTATGATTTGATCGACGAAGTGAAGCAGGCGATGAGCGGTATGCTGGCGCCTGAGTTCAAGCAGGAGATCATCGGTCTGGCCGAAGTGCGTGACGTGTTCAAATCTCCGAAGATTGGCGCGGTCGCGGGCTGTATGGTTACCGAAGGTGTGGTTAAGCGTAACGCCCCCATCCGTGTACTGCGCGAGAACGTGGTTATCTACGAAGGCGAACTGGAGTCCCTCCGTCGCTTCAAGGACGACGTTCAGGACGTACGTGCCGGTATGGAGTGTGGTATCGGCGTGAAGAACTACAACGACGTTCGCGTAGGCGACCAGATCGAAGTGTTCGAAACCGTCGAAGTGAAACGCACCCTGTAAGGTGGATAAGGGGGGCTACGGCCCCTCTTTTTGGTGGAAGATTATGGCAAAAGAATTCAGTCGTACCCGCCGTGTCGGCCAGCAACTTCAACGTGAACTGGCCATGATCATGCAGCGCGAAATCCGCGATGCACGTCTGGGCATGGTGACGGTAAATGAAGTGGAAGTGTCCCGCGATATGGGATACGCCAAAGTGTTTGTGACCTTTCTGGATGACACGCCGGAAGACGTTAAGCGTCAGATGGACGCCCTGCTTGAGCTGACTCCGCAGATCCGCATGCTGGTGGCCTCCCGCGTGAAAATGCGCGTGATGCCTGAGCTGCGCTTTACCTACGATAAGTCGCTGGTAGAGGGGATTCGCATGGCCAGCCTGGTGAGCCAGGCCCGCAGCGATGATGAAGCGAAGGCGGACAAGTTTGGTCGTGACGAAGACGAGGAGCAGCAGTAATGACTCGCCGTCGTTCCCGTGGCCGTCCGGTAGATGGCGTTCTGCTGCTGGATAAGCCGGCAGGCATCAGCTCCAACGATGCGCTGCAGCGAGTAAAGCGGATCTACAACGCAGCCAAAGCTGGCCACACCGGGGCACTTGACCCGCTGGCCACCGGCATGCTGCCGATCTGCCTGGGGGAAGCCACTAAGTTCTCCCAGTTCCTGCTCGATGCGGACAAGCGTTACACCGTAGTGGCCAAACTGGGCCAGCGCACCACCACCTCCGATGCGGATGGTGAAGTGGTCTCTGAGCGCCCGGTTAACGTCACCCTGGATCAACTCAATGATGCGCTGGAAGGATTCCGTGGCGACACCATGCAGGTGCCGTCCATGTATTCCGCGCTGAAATACCAGGGTCAGCCGCTGTACAAGTACGCCCGTGAAGGCATCGAAGTGCCCCGCGAAGCGCGCCCGATTACCGTCTATGAGCTGGTGCTGAACCGCTTTGACGGTGACGAGGTGGAGCTGGATGTGCACTGCTCCAAAGGCACCTACATCCGCACCATCGTCGATGATCTGGGTGAGGTATTGGGCTGCGGTGCCCACGTGACCTTCCTGCGTCGCACTCAGGTGGCCGGTTACCCGTACGCCCGAATGGTGACGCTGGAGCAGATCCAGAACCTGCTGGACCAGGCGATGGATCAGGACCGCAAGCCGAAGGAGTTGCTCGACCCGCTGCTGCTGCCGATGGACACCGCTGTGGCAACCCTGCCCGAGGTGAACATGAATGAGCTGGTGGCCAGCTACCTGCTGCAGGGTCAGCCGGTGCAGATCCCCGGCGTGCCCGAGGAAGGCTCCGTACGCCTGACCGTAGGCGACCAGCGTGCCTTTATTGGCCTTGGTGTGATTAATGAAGATGGTCTGGTGGCACCAAAGCGCCTGATCAATCTGCATCAGGGTTGAGCCGGGTCAAGGAACCCGCTACAATCCCCCGCCTCCGTGCTGAGTTAGTGATCGGCCGGAGTGCTTTAACCTTATTTTTGGAGAGATGACTATGTCACTAAGCGCAGAAGCTAAAGCTCAGATCCTGGCTGAATTCGGCCGCGGCGAAAACGACACCGGTTCCCCGGAAGTTCAAGTTGCCCTGCTGACCGCCCAGATCAACCACCTGCAAGGCCACTTCAAGCAGCACATCCACGACCACCACAGCCGTCGCGGTCTGCTGCGTATGGTTGCCCAGCGTCGTAACATGCTGGACTACCTGAACCGCAAAGATTCTGCTCGTTACAAAGAGCTGATCGCCAAGCTGGGTCTGCGTCGCTAAGTCGAGCCAAGTTTGGGAAAAGGGCGCCTCCGGGCGCCCTTTTCTTTTGCCTGCCATTCAGGGGTGGGGCAGGGGGGAAAACTCGCCTATCTTTCGGCGGCGTTTGAAGTATACTAACGGGCGAATTTCAAGGTAAAAAACGCATTAAGGAATCGCCAGTGAATCCCGTCATTAAGAGCTTCCCTTACGGCCAGCATACGGTCACCCTGGAAACCGGCGTCATCGCCCGTCAAGCCGATGCTGCCGTTCTCGCCAGCATGGGCGACACCACCGTTCTGGTGAGCGTGGTTGGTAAGAAAAACGTTCAGCCGGGTCAGGACTTCTTCCCCCTGACTGTGAACTACCAGGAAAAAACCTATGCAGCCGGTAAGATCCCGGGTGGTTTCTTCAAACGTGAAGGTCGTCCGAGCGAAGGGGAGACCCTGACGGCGCGTCTGATCGACCGTCCGATCCGTCCGCTGTTCCCGAAAGGCTTCATGAACGAAGTCCAGGTGATCGCCACTGTCGTTTCCGTTGAGCCGGCCGTGTCTCCGGACGTGGTTGCGATGATCGGTACTTCCGCTGCTCTGGCCCTGTCCGGCATCCCGTTCAACGGTCCGATCGGCTGTGCCCGCGTTGGTTACCGTGACGGCGAGTACCTGCTGAACCCGTCCGTTGAGGAACTGAAAACCTCCCAGCTGGACCTGGTTGTCGCCGGTACCGAAAGCGCCGTACTGATGGTGGAGTCCGAAGCCGAAGTGCTGTCTGAAGAAGTGATGCTGGGCGCCGTAATGTTCGGTCACCAGGCACAACAGACTGTGATTCAGGCCATCAACGAACTGAAAGCCGAAGCCGGTAAGCCCGTCTGGGACTGGACCGCTCCGGTTAAGAACGAAACTCTGGCTGCTAAAGTGGCCGAGCTGGCTCAGGCTGGTCTGGGCGATGCTTACCGCATCACCGAGAAAGTGGCCCGTCTGGAAGCCGTTAACGCGGTGAAAGCACAAGCCAAAGAAGCGATCCTGGCTGAGAACCCGGAGCAGGACCAACAGGAACTGTCCAACCTGCTGGGCAGCCTGGAGAAGTCCGTAGTACGTAGCCGCATCATCGCTGGTGAGCCGCGCATCGACGGCCGTGACACCAAGATGATTCGCGCCCTGTCCGTACTGCCGGGCGTTCTGCCGCGCACCCACGGTTCCGCTCTGTTCACCCGTGGTGAAACTCAGGCGCTGGTTGCGGCCACCCTGGGTACCGAGCGCGACGGTCAGATCATCGACGAGCTGATCGGCGAGCGTACCGACCGCTTTATGCTGCACTACAACTTCCCTCCCTACTGTGTGGGTGAAACCGGCTTTATCGGTTCTCCGAAGCGTCGTGAAATCGGCCACGGTAAGCTGGCTAAGCGTGGCGTGCAGGCCGTAATGCCGACTGCGGAAGAGTTCCCGTACACCGTACGTGTGGTTTCCGAGATCACCGAGTCCAACGGTTCCTCCTCCATGGCTTCCGTGTGTGGTACCTCTCTGGCCCTGATGGACGCCGGTGTGCCGATTAAGGCTTCCGTAGCCGGTATCGCCATGGGTCTGGTGAAAGAGGGCGAGAACTTTGTGGTTCTGTCCGACATTCTGGGTGACGAAGACCACCTGGGCGATATGGACTTCAAAGTGGCCGGTACCCGCGAAGGTGTGACCGCGCTGCAGATGGACATCAAGATCGAAGGCATCACTCAGGAGATCATGCAGATCGCTCTGAAGCAGGCCAACGAAGCCCGTGTTCACATCCTGGGTGTAATGGACGAAGCGCTGCCGGCGCCGCGTTCTGAGCTGTCCATGCACGCTCCGCGCATCACCACCATCAAGATCCACCCGGACAAGATCCGTGAGGTTATCGGTAAAGGTGGCGCTACCATCCGTGCGCTGACCGAAGAGACCGGCACCACCATCGAGATCGAAGATGACGGTACCGTTAAGGTGGCTTCCACCGACGGCGCTGCTGCTGCCGAAGCGATCCGCCGCATCGAAGAGATCACCTCCGATGTGGAAGAGGGTCGCATCTACAAAGGCAAAGTGGTTCGCATCGTTGACTTCGGTGCCTTCGTTAACATCCTGCCGGGCAAAGATGGCCTGGTGCACATCTCCCAGATCTGCGAAGAGCGCGTAAACAACGTCTCTGACCACCTGGAGATGGGTCAGGAAGTGGACGTGAAGGTTATCGAAGTGGACCGTCAGGGCCGCATCCGTCTGTCCATGAAGGAAGCGGCTGCCAAACCGGCTGCCGAGTAATCTTCAGACACTGCGATAAAAAAGGGAGCCAATGGCTCCCTTTTTACTCTGCCTTCTGGGTTAGACTGGGGGCAGAATGGTCCAGGCAAGGAACCGAGAACAATGACGTATAAACGATGGATACCGATGGCGGCGGCACTGAGCCTGGCTCTGGGCGGTTGTGCCACCACCGGCTCCGACACTGCCCGCTCTCCCTCGCTGCCGCTGGTGACGCCGCAGCAGCCGGATCAGCAACTGGAGATCGCGCTGGCGAAACTCTCCGAGTTGCTGCTGGTCCCCGACCTGACCGATGAGCAGCGTGCCCGATTCCTCTACGATCGGGGCATCCGCTATGACAGCGTGGGTTTGCGTACGCTCGCCAGAATCGACTTCTCCCGGGCGTTGCAGCTGAAGCCGGACATCCCGGATGTCTATAACTTTATGGGGATCTACTACACCCAGTCTCAGGAGTACGATCAGGCCTATGAAGCGTTTGATGCGGTACTGGAGCTGGACCCGGCCTACAGCTACGCCTACCTGAACCGCGGCATCGCCCTGTACTACGGCGGCCGGCCCTCACTGGCGGTGTCGGATCTGGAGACCTTCTTCCTGGACGACCAGAGTGACCCCTACCGGGTGATCTGGCTCTACCTGGCTGAGCTTAAGACCGATCCGGAAGGGGCTCAGGCCCGTCTGCGTTTCAACCGCACCCAACTGGATGACAATGACTGGGCTACCGGCCTGGTGGACCTGTTCCTGGGTCGCATCGAGCCCAATGCGCTGCTGAGCAGCAGTCGCATCGGCATCGACAACCAGCGGGCTCTGGCTGAGCGCCTGTGTGAAGCCTACTTCTACCTGGGCAAAAAGGCCCGCGTGGAGGGACGCCCCCAGGAAGCGATCAACCTGTACAAGCTGGCTCTGGCGACCAACATCTACGAATTCGTAGAACACCGCTACGCGCTGGTTGAGATGCGGGAGATTGCCGAAGACGCCATTCAGGCCGAGGCTGCTGCTCAGACACAGTAAGGTTTAAAGCCCCATCTGAACGCCACCGATATCGGTGGCGTTTTTTTGCGTCGGCGAAAAAGTCCGTAATTAACTATGGTTACTGGTCGATACAGGGCGCATTTAGGAGGCGTCATGACTCCCTCCCCAGTTGACCGGCAAATCGAAAACCAGGTGATTGAGGCACTGATTAAGTTTGGCTTGATTCTGGTGCTGCTGATCTGGTGTTTTCAGATCGTTCGTCCCTTCTTCATTCCCGTTTTATGGGGGGCCATTCTGGCGGTGGCGCTTTACCCACTGCACCTTGGCCTTTCGGCCCGCCTCGGCGGGAAACCCAAGTGGTCTGCCACGCTGATCACTCTAGTGGCACTCGCCATATTGCTGGTGCCCACTTACATCGTCGCCAGCGCCATGATCAGTGGTGCCACTGATGTGGCGCAGCAGGTGGAAGCGGAAGCCTTTGTCGTGCCGCCACCCAATAAACAGGTTCAGGAGTGGCCGGTGATCGGCGAACGCGCCTACGAGGCCTGGCAGCAAGCCTCGGCCAATCTGGAGCGTTTCCTCACCACTCATGCGGAATCCCTGAAACAACACCTGACATCGGTATTGCAGACCTTTGGTGGCGTCCTCTCCACCGTGGCGATGTTCACCTTCTCGATACTGATCAGTGGCGTGTTCCTGGCGACAGGCCCGGCCTGTGGCAAGGGCGTGCAGTTGCTGATGGACAGATTGACTGGCCATCAGGGATCACCGCTGCCGACGCTGGCGGCCAAAACTGTGCGCAGTGTGGCCCAGGGCGTTCTGGGCGTCGCCTTTATTCAGGCCATGGCGGCGGGCATCGGGATGGCGCTGATGGGCGTGCCATTTACCGGGTTGTGGACGTTGCTCATTCTCATTCTGGCCATCGCCCAGTTGCCTCCAATTCTGGTTTTGGCGCCGGTGATTGCCTATGTCTTCTCAGTGTCCTCCGGCATGCCCGCCATCCTCTTTACGGTCTGGTCGATTCTGGTCAGTGCCAGTGATGGCTTGCTGAAACCGCTTCTGCTCGGCAAAGGGCTGAAAGTGCCGACCCTGGTTATTTTGCTGGGGGCCATCGGTGGCATGATGCTGTCCGGCATCATCGGCTTGTTCGTTGGTGCCGTAGTGCTGGCGTTGGGGTACACCCTGCTGGAGGCCTGGTTGACCGGAGAAGGGTTGCAGGCCGAATCGGATGAATCGACTCCGCCCGCCAGCCAGGAGTCGGCCAATGACTGAGCGAACCACCGGCGACAACGCGGAAACGGACACCGTCAAGCGCGAGGCGGACGCGCCGGCTCCCGGGCGTCTGGTGCGTAATACGTCCTTAAGCCTACTGCTGGTCTGTCTGCTGATCTTCGCCTGGTATCTCGGCGCTGAGCGCTACACCCCCAATACCGACAATGCCCGGGTCCGGGCCTATGTGTTGCCGCTGGCCAGTCAGGTCGCGGGGCGCATTGATCAGGTGATGGTGGTCAACAATCAGGTGGTGGAGCAGGGTGATGTGCTGCTCCGCATTGAACAGGAAACCTATGAGCTCGCGGTCCGCAAAGCGGAGGCGGAGCTGGCGCTGGCCGGTCAGGAAGTGGGGGCGGGCACCGCCAACGTGGCATCGGCGCAGGCCCGACTGATTGAGGCGGTGACCAATCTGAACAACATCCGGGCCGATACGGCGCGGATTCTGGCGGTGGCCGAAGAGGGCTACGTGTCGCAGACCGACGTGGATAAGGCCCGTGCCCAGCTGGATAACGCCGAGGCGGGGGTCGACAAAGCCAAGGCGGATCTGGAAGTGGCCAAGCAGCAGGCAGGGATTGATGATGAGCGTAACCCCAAGCTGCAGCGCGCCCTGACCGCGTTGGGGCAGGCCCGTCTGGACCTGGAAAACACCGTCATCAAGGCGCCCCGGTTGGGGCTGGTATCCAATCTGCGTTATGACGTGGGTTACTACGCCAATCCGGGCCAACCGTTGATGACCTTTATCTCCACCCGGGATGTGTGGGTCGAGGCCTATCTGCGGGAAAACAATCTGGAGCACATTGCACCCGGCAACGAAGTCGAGATGGTGCTGGACGCGGCACCGGGCCGGGTGATCAAAGGCGAAGTGGTGTCGGTCAGTTATGGCGTGCAGTTTGAAAGCAGCGGCAGCGTTGGTGCCCTGCCGGATCCGGTGACCACCACGGGTTGGCTGCGTGATCCGGAGCGTTTTCCGGTACTGATCCGCTTTACTGATGAAGCCAGCAAGGGATTCCGCCGGGAAGGGGGGCAAGCGGATGTGATCGTCTACACCGAGTCCGCCGGGTTTCTTTATTGGGTCGGTAAGGCCTGGATACGGCTGCTGAGCCTGATCAGCTATGTCTACTGACGTACAGGGTGCGCAGGCCCATACGGAAAACGGGTGGCGCGAACGGGCCATCTTCCGGTTTGGGGCCGGGGTCGCGACGGCCATGATGCTGGCCGCCAGTTTCGAATGGAGTCTGGCGATGATCACCCCGATCTTTGTCGCCATGCTGCTGGGGCCTCCCGGTGTGCGTTTGCCGCATGGAGCCTACGCCAAACTGCTGATTGGGGTTGGGTTAACCTTTGCGGTTGGCATCGGGCTGGTGGTGATTCTGCCCTTTGCCCTGGTGTTTGTACCGCTGCAGACGTTGCTGCTGTTTCTCACCTTTTACCGGGCCGAACGGGGACTCAATCCGCTGATTGTGGTGATGCTGCTGATCGCCATCCTGATGTTTCCGGCACTGGGCTTGATGGACCGCAATGTCGCCATCGACTTTGCCCTGGGGTTTCTGGGCTCGCTGGCCATTGCCCTGACCCTGTGTTCGCTGTTTTACGCCTGGATCCCGTCCGGCCCGGCGCCGGCCAAACCCGCGCCGGTGTTGCCCTCAGAGGCCGTGGCCTATCGCAACGCCTGGCTCAGCACCCTGTTGGTGCTGCCGCTGTTGCTGTTTTTCTACCTGACCGATCGCTCCGGCGACTTGTTGGTGCTGGTGTTGGTGGCAATTCTGTCCCAAAGCCCCGGTCTTGAGGCCGGCAGTAAGGCCGGTATGGGGATGATACTGGCTAATTTGCTGGGCGGTGCCGTAGCGATGCTGTTCTACAACCTGTTGGTGGCGGTGCCGATGTGGCTGTTTTTCGCTGCACTGATGTGGCTGACGGCGCTGCTGTTCGGATTGGGCATGTTCAGTTCGCCCAAAGGCAAGATACTGGCCACCGGATTTACCACCCTGCTTATCCTGATCGGTTCCACCACATTTTCCGGCGGCGGGGATGCGGGAGAGAAGCTGATATTGCGCATTGCGCAGATGCTGGCTGCGACCGGATACCTGGCTTTCGGTGCCTGGGTGATGACCGCATTGGGGTGGATCGCCCGTTCGTCGGACTAGGTCCCTTTTTCTGTCCCCTTGGTGGCGCTATAATGCGCGGTCATTTCCGCCATCAGGCCGTCAACCAGATTTTAAGTGATCCCATGAGTCAACACGCCCAGGAAGTGGCGAAGCGCCGGACCTTCGCCATCATCTCTCACCCGGACGCGGGTAAGACCACCATCACCGAGAAGGTGCTGCTGTTCGGACAAGCGCTGCAGAAAGCCGGTACCGTTAAGGGCCGCGGCTCAGGTCAGCACGCCAAATCCGACTGGATGGAGATGGAGAAGGAGCGTGGGATCTCCGTGACCACCTCCGTCATGCAGTTCCCCTACAACGACGCGCTGGTGAACCTGCTGGACACCCCCGGGCACGAAGACTTCTCTGAAGACACCTACCGCACTCTGACGGCGGTGGACTCTTGCCTGATGGTTATTGATGCGGCCAAGGGTGTGGAAGACCGTACCCGCAAACTGATGGAAGTGACCCGTCTGCGCGACACCCCGATCCTCACCTTTATGAACAAGCTGGACCGGGACATCCGTGACCCGATGGAGCTGCTTGATGAGGTGGAGAGCGAACTGAACATCATGTGTGCGCCCATCACCTGGCCGATCGGCTGTGGTAAAGAGTTTAAAGGCGTTTACCACCTCCATCGCGATGAAACCATCCTGTATCAGACCGGTCAGGGCCACACCATTCAGGATGTGCGCATCATCAAGGGTCTGGACAATCCGGAGCTGGACCAGGCGGTGAGCGACGAACTGGCGGCGCAACTTCGTGAAGAGCTGGAACTGGTTCTCGGCGCGTCCAACGAGTTTGATCTGGAGCTGTTCCTCTCCGGTGAGCTGACTCCGGTGTTCTTCGGTACCGCACTGGGTAACTTCGGTGTGGACCACATGCTGGATGGCCTGACCGAGTGGGCCCCGACCCCGCAGCCCCGTGATACCGATGACCGTCAGGTGGTCGCCACGGAAGAGAAGTTCTCCGGCTTCGTGTTTAAGATCCAGGCCAATATGGATCCCAAGCACCGCGACCGCATCGCCTTTATGCGCATCTGCTCCGGCAAGTACACCAAGGGCATGAAGATGCACCACGTGCGCCTGGGTAAGGACGTCAGCATCTCTGACGCGGTGACCTTTATGGCCGGCGACCGCTCTCACGCGGATGAAGCTTTCCCTGGTGACATCATCGGTCTGCACAACCACGGCACCATTCAGATCGGCGACACCTTCTCCCAGGGTGAGAAATTCAAGTTCACCGGCATCCCGAACTTTGCGCCGGAGATGTTCCGTCGCATTCGCCTGAAGGATCCGCTTAAGCAGAAGCAACTGCTGAAAGGTCTGGTGCAGCTGTCTGAAGAGGGCGCGGTTCAGGTGTTCCGCCCCATCGACAACAACGATCTGATCGTGGGTGCGGTGGGTGTACTGCAGTTTGACGTGGTGGTTGCCCGTCTGAAGTCTGAGTACAAAGTGGAAGCGATCTACGAGCCGGTGAACGTGGCCACCGCCCGCTGGGTGGAGTGTGGCGACGCTAAGAAGCTGGATGAGTTCCGTCGTAAGGCTTCCATTAACCTGGCGCTGGATGGCGGTGACAACCTCACCTACATCGCACCGACCATGGTAAACCTGAACCTGACCCAGGAGCGTTACCCGGACATCGAGTTCCACAAAACCCGGGAACACTGATGCCTTCTGGTATCGGAGAAAAGGGCGCTACGGCGCCCTTTTTTGTTGCCCTGTCAGCCTGCTTTTACGCTCTCTGTCCGGTTCACTAAGCCTTCGCCTCTTGTACTGATTAAAGGCGGCCTCTAAATTGGTTTCATCTGAAACTAGTTTCAAGGATGATGGCGATGGCCGAATTGCAATACCTCACCGGTTTTGGCAATGAGCACGAAACCGAAGCCCTGCCCGGCGCGCTGCCTGTGGGCCAGTTCAGTCCCCAGCAGTGTCCCTACCGTTTGTACGCCGAGCAGCTGACCTCTACGGCGTTTACGGCACCGCGGGCGGCCAATCGTCGCACCTGGATGTATCGTTTGCGTCCCTCGGTGGCGATGGGGGAGTTCACCCCACTGCACCACGAGATGTGGAAGACCGCACCGCAAAACGTGCCGACACCGCCAAACCCGATGCGCTGGGACCCGCTGCCGGTGCCGGATGCCCCCACCGATTTTATTGATGGCTTGGTGACGGTGGCCCTCAATGGTGACGCCAAAGCGCAGCTGGGGATGGGGATCCACATCTATCGCGCCAACACCGATATGGGCAACCGGGTGTTTTACAACGCCGATGGCGAGATGCTGTTCATTCCCCAGCTGGGTGGCGTGCGGGCGGAAACCGAGTTGGGTGTGCTGGAAGTGAAACCCGGTGAGATTCTGGTGATCCCACGGGGCATCAAATTTCGGGTGGCACCTCTGGACGGGCCGATTCGCGGCTATCTGTGCGAAAACTATGGTGCACCGTTTATCCTTCCGGAGCGCGGGCCGGTGGGTTCCAATGGTTACGCCAATGACCGGGACTTCCACTATCCGGTGGCCTGGTTTGAAGACCAGGAAGGCGAGTATGAACTGCTGGCCAAGTTCTGCGGCGGGCTGTTCAGCGCCCCGGTTGATCATTCACCGCTGGACGTGGTCGCCTGGACCGGCAACAGCGCGCCCTACAAGTACGACCTGGCGCGATTTAACGTGATGAACACCGTCAGCTTCGATCATCCCGACCCCTCTATCTTTACGGTATTGACCAGCCCCAGTGACACCGAAGGCTGGGCCAACGCCGACTTTGTTATCTTCCCGCCCCGCTGGATGGTGGCGGAGGACACCTTCCGTCCGCCCTGGTACCACCGCAACATCATGAGCGAGTTTATGGGGCTGATTGAAGGGGTCTACGACGCCAAAGAGACGGGTTTTGTCCCCGGCGGCATGAGCCTGCACAATGCCATGACCCCCCACGGACCGGAAGCGGAGGTGTTCGATAAAGCCAGCACCGTTGAGTTGGCCCCGCAACGCTATCAGGACACCATGGCCTTTATGCTGGAGTCGCGCTACGTCATTGAGCCGACCCGATTTGCACTGGACACGCCGTTGCGTCAGACCGATTATCAGAGCTGCTGGAGCGGACTGACCAAACACTTTAATGGAGAGCGCTGAGGCGCTCAGTAGTAAGGGAATCACCATGCACACACTGAACGAAACCCACGATTTGGCCCTCACCAGCTGGGTGTCCAGCGCCAATTGCCCGGGTTGCGACTTCCCCATTCAAAATCTGCCTTTTGCCAGCGTGCGCCGCGCCGGCAGTGATGAGCTTTTCCGTGGTGCGGTCGCGATCGGTGACGTTGCCCTGGATATGGCGGCAGTCCGCGATGCCCAGATCTTCGCCGGTGAGATTGCCCTGCTGGTGGCGCTGGCGGCGCAGCCGAAACTGAATGCGTTTATGGCTCAGGGCCAGGAGGCCTGGTCCGCGTTGCGTCTGGCGTTGTCCCGGGCACTGCGCGAAGGCGCGGCGGAGCAGGGCGCACTGGAAGCCTGTCTGGTGCCGCTGTCTGAGCTGGAATACGATCTGGCGATGCAGATTGGTGACTACACCGATTTCTACACCTCCATCCATCACGCCACCGCCGTGGGTTCACTGTTCCGTCCGGACAACCCGCTGCTGCCCAACTACAAATGGGTGCCGATCGGCTATCACGGCCGGGCCAGCTCCATTGGGGTGTCCGGTCAGCAATTCCATCGTCCCAAAGGCCAGCTGAAAGCGCCGGATGCGGCAGAGCCGAGTTTTGGCCCCTGCAAGCGTCTGGATTACGAACTGGAAGTGGGCATCGTTATCGGCCACGGCAACGAATTGGGCGCGCCCATCGCCATCGACCAGGCGGAGTCCCACGTATTTGGCTTGTGTCTGCTGAATGACTGGTCTGCCCGTGATATTCAGGCCTGGGAGTATCAGCCGCTGGGGCCGTTCCTGTCCAAGAGCTTTGCCTCCACCCTGTCGCCGTGGATTGTCACCATGGAGGCACTGGCCCCTTATCGCGAAGCGTTCAGCCGTCCTGAGGCTGACCCGCAGCCGCTGCCCTACCTGACTGCCGAATCCAACAGCCAGTCCGGCGCCGTGGATATGCAGCTGGAGTGCCTGATCCAGACCCCGGCGATGGCCGAGCCGGTGCGCCTGTCCCGTTCAAACTTTAAGGACTCCTACTGGACCATTGCCCAGATGGTGACGCACCACACCGTGAACGGTTGTAACCTGCAAGCCGGTGACCTGTTTGGGTCCGGCACCCAATCCGGCCCGGCCCACGAAGAGGCGGGCTCCATGCTGGAACTGAGCCGTGGCGGCAAACAAGCCATCGAATTGCCGGGCGGCGAAACCCGTACCTTCCTGCTGGATGGCGACACCATCATTATGAAAGCGGTGTGTGAGAAGCCCGGCGCCCCCCGGATCGGTTTTGGCGAAGTGCGCAGCACCGTACTGCCGGCTCGCTAAGCCAGGCAGAAAAAGCAAAAACCCCGGAGCGTGCTCCGGGGTTTTTTCTTGCAGGGTCACCGGGACGCGGCGTCCAGCTTGTCCAGCAGGGCGAGCAACTGAGTGCGCTCCTCATCATTCAGGGCACCGAGACGGCTGCGTTCCCAGTCGAGAGCGTGGGGAACCAGCTGGCGGTACAGCGCTTCCCCGTCCGGGGAGAGGCGCAGATGACTCTGGCGCTGGTCCTGGCTGTCCCGCTCCCTGACCAGCAGCGCGCGCTCGGACAAGCGGGCCACCGCGCGGGAGATCTTGGCTTTGTCCATATTGGTGAGGTCGGCCAGGGCCTTGCTGGTTAACGGAGCGTGCTCCGCCAATTGGGCCAGCACCCGCCACTGAGCGATGTCGATGGCAAAAGGGGTTTCCCCATAGATGGCGGACAGCTCCTGAGACAGACGATGGGCAAGGTCTGCCAGCCGGTAGGGAATAAACTCGTGTAACTTGAGGGGCGGTTGGGCTGAGCTCATGACCTGACTTGAGTGAAATCGCATCCGGTTATCATCCCGGTTCGCCGTGACCATCGCAACCCGCAAGGCAAAGCTGATCAGCCGGGGCGCTTCCTGATACAGTGTCAGCGGTTCAGTGATAAACAGGAGCGTGATATGAAGTGGTTGCGCCATTGGTGGCAAAAGTACTGCGCCTTTCTGGACAGTCTCGGCCTGACGCCGGAGAGCAAGCGTTGCTGTGTGCCGTTATCGGAGCGGGCACAGGAGGCGATCAAACGGGGTGAGCGTGCTGATTGACAGCCATTGCCACCTTGACCTGCCCGCCTTTGAGGGCGATCGGAATGCGGTGCTTAGCCGCGCCCGGCAGGCCGGTGTTACCGCAGTGGTGGTGCCGGCCATAGGCCGCGATAACTGGGATGCGGTCATTGCCCTGTCAAAGGCGACGGCGCCGGTGGCGATCGGGGCGGCACTGGGGCTGCATCCCTGCTTTGCCCATCAGGAGGGTGATCTGGACGCCCTGGCGGCACGGCTGCAGTGCGAAGCCAACCTGGTGGCGCTGGGCGAGTGCGGGCTGGATGCCGTGGCTGGCGTGGCGACAATGCCCACTCAGCTGGCGATGTGCGAAGCACAGCTTCAACTGGCCCGACAGCACCACCTGCCGGTGATACTTCATGTCCGTAAGGCCCATAACGAGATGCTGACCCTGCTCAGCCGAATCCCACTTCCTGAAGGTGGGGTGGTACACGGCTTCAGCGGCAGCCTCCAACAGGCGGAGCAATACTGGCGACGCGGTTTCCGGCTTGGTGTCGGTGGGGTGATCACCTACGAGCGGGCCAACAAGACCCGTCAGGCGGTGGCCCGGATGCCGGCTGAAGCGTTGCTGCTGGAAACCGACAGCCCCGATATGCCCCTGAGTGGCCACCAGGGCCAGAGAAATGAACCTGCGCGAGTTCGTCAGGTTCTGGAAACCCTGGCCGCACTGCGTCAGCAGCCGGAATCGGAGCTGGCAACGCAGCTAACTCTCAATGCTCAAGGGCTTTTTCCCCGCCTGCCAATCCATCCGCCATTGACTTAAAACCCTTCCGGACTGCTATGGTTAACCCTATCCCGATGATTTGGGAGCGGGCCCATGAATCATCTCAAAGTTATTTTTGTTAAATTTCATCAAGATCTGTTGCGAAGATCCTTTTTTTAGGAATGCAATGGGGATTTCTTTCCCCATTGCGCTTATAATCGGCGCCGAATTTCCTTCAAATTACAAGAAAGTAATAAAAGTCCAGAAAATGAGGTTTACAGGTTCATGAATATCGTAATGAGTCTGGTGGGGATTCTGACCCTGCTGCTGATTGCCTTCGGGCTTTCCAACAACCGTCGCGCCATCAACTGGCGTACCGTCGGTGGCGCGTTTGCCATCCAGGCTACCCTGGGGGCTTTCGTACTCTACGTCCCAGTGGGTAAAGACATTCTTGGAGGCATTTCTGCCGCTGTCTCCAGTGTGATCGGTTACGCCAACGATGGTATCGGCTTCCTGTTTGGTGACCTGGCTAAGTTCAAGGTTGGCTTTATTTTCGCCATCAATGTGCTGCCGGTTATTGTGTTCTTCTCTTCCCTGATTGCGGTGCTTTACTACCTCGGTGTGATGCAGTGGATCATCCGCATCATCGGTGGCGCGCTGCAAAAGGCACTGGGCACCAGCCAGCCTGAGTCCATGTCTGCCACCGCGAACATCTTCGTGGGCCAGACTGAAGCTCCGCTGGTGGTTCGTCCCTTTATTCCGACCATGACCCAGTCTGAACTGTTCGCCATCATGGTGGGCGGTCTGGCCTCCGTTGCCGGTTCCGTACTGGCCGGTTACGCCGGTCTGGGCGTGCCGCTGGAGTACTTGATTGCGGCATCCTTTATGGCGGCACCGGGCGGTCTGTTGATGGCCAAGCTGATGCACCCGGAAACCGAAGAGCCGAAGCAGCACATGGAAGACATCGGTGAAGCCGATGACAAGCCGGCCAACGTGCTGGACGCCGCTGCCGCGGGTGCGTCCTCCGGTATGCAGCTGGCTCTGAACGTGGGTGCGATGCTGCTGGCCTTCATCGGTCTGATTGCGCTGATCAACGGCCTGATTGGCTGGGCTGGCGGTATGGTGGGCATTGAAGGCCTGACTCTGGAAGTGATCCTGGGTTACGTTTTTGCCCCGCTGGCCTTCCTGATGGGTGTGCCGTGGGAAGAGGCCACCGTGGCCGGTTCCTTCATCGGTCAGAAGATCGTCGTGAACGAGTTCGTGGCTTACGTGAACTTCGCGCCGTACATCAATGGTGAAACACTGATCAACGGTGCGGTGATGTCCGACCGCACTCAGGCGATCATCGCGTTTGCCCTGTGTGGATTCGCCAACCTGTCCTCCATCGCGATTCTGCTGGGTGGTCTGGGCGCAATGGCACCGAACCGTCGCCATGACCTGGCGCGTTTGGGTCTGCGTGCGGTTGTGGCGGGCTCCCTGTCCAACCTGATGAGTGCGACTCTGGCCGGCTTGTTCCTCTCTCTGTAACAAACCGACCCGATTCACAAAAGGCGACCCTGGGGGTCGCCTTTTTGTTGCAATCAGGTAGGGGGTGAAGATCGTTCAGTTAAAAAGGTCTACTATGGCGTTGCGAAACTGTGATCGATCGCACATCGATCGACCATCTGCGCCTTGCTTTCGCCTGTGATTGTTGCACAACGAAACCAAGTGGATACAATGCGCCTGCCTGCAAGGATAGTGGGTCCTAGACAAAAAACGATCTGTAAAACACAGGGGTTAATGATGAACAAGTTCACTTCTCTGGCTGTAGCTGGTGCTGCCGCACTGGCCATGTCTGCTCCGGCTGCCGCCGAGCAGTTCTACGGCTTCTCCAACGTATCCGTAAACTACCTGGACTGGACCGATAAAGCCGAAGATCGCGCTTCCTTCGGTGGCAAGAAAGACTTCTACTACATCGAACTGGAAGGTGGTGCTGGCTTCTCCTGGGGTGACGTATACGGTTTCTTCGATATCGAAAACCCGCACAACCTGGGTGACGAAGACGCGGGTGCCCGTGGCTTCCGTATCGCCACCAAAGGTTCTATCGCTGTAAACCTGGGCTCCTCCAACTGGAACCTGTACAGCCACGTATACCACTTTGAAGACACTGGCTTCTCCGATACCAACCTGGTTATCGGTACCAGCTACGACTACTTCACTGACTTCGGTTTCTGGTTCAAGCCCTTCATCGGTGCTCACATCGAAAACCAAACCTTCGCTGGCAACGGCTTCAACGGCTACATGGCTGGCTGGGTACTGGGCTACGACTTCCAGGTTGGCGGTCAGAAGTTCTCCGTGTCCAACTGGCACGAAACTGAATTCGGTCGTAAAGACCAGTTCCGTACCGGCGCTGACGGCCGTGAGCTGGACAGCGTAGGCCAGAACGGTGCGGTTGCACTGTGGTGGCACCTGCCGAACAAGATCACCACTGGTATCCAGTACCGCTACTACGATCAGAAGCTGGGCGATGCCAACTACGGCGACGCGCTGATCTACACCCTGAAGTACAACTTCTAAGTTGTTACTCAGGTGAAAAAAGGGTCTGCCCTCGGCAGGCCCTTTTTGCTATCATCGACGCGATTTTGCGGGGAAAAGGATTTTTCGCGAAAGTTGGTGTTCCCCCTTCCGGGCTCCGCTTAAGTCTTCAAGGAACCAAGTCCGCGTCGCCTTGCTGTGACGAGTGCTGGTTCGCCGTGCCTCCATTCCGGGCCTGCATCACAGAACGACCTCACAATGTCACAGTTGGGCGAGGGAAGTTATCTATACTGCGTACAACCAACCGGAACTGGGAGTTATTCATGAGCGATTTGACCGCTGCCGCCCTGCGCGCACTGTCCCTGATGGACTTGACCACACTGAACGACGACGACACCGATGAGAAGGTGATCAAGCTCTGTCATGATGCCAAGTCCCCGGCCGGCAACACCGCCGCCATCTGCATCTACCCCCGCTTTATTCCCATCGCTCGCAAGACCCTGAACGCCATCGGCGCTGCCGACGTTCAGATCGCCACCGTCACCAACTTCCCCCACGGCAACGACGACATCGACATCGCGGTTGCTGAAACCAAAGCTGCAGTGGCTTACGGCGCTGACGAAGTGGACGTGGTGTTCCCCTATCGCGCCTTTATGGCGGGCAACGAGCAGGTGGGTTTTGATCTGGTGAAAGCCTGTAAAGCAGCCTGCGGCGACAACGTACTGCTGAAAGTGATCATCGAAACCGGTGAACTGAAAGAGGAAGCGCTGATCCGTCGTGCTTCTGAAATCAGCATCGACGCGGGCGCTGACTTCATCAAGACCTCCACCGGTAAAGTGCCGGTGAATGCCACCCTGGAGTCTGCCCGCATCATGATGGAAGTGATCGCCGCCAAAGACACCTCCGTTGGCTTCAAGCCTGCCGGCGGTGTCCGTAATGCGGAACAAGCTGCGGAGTACCTGGCACTGGCTGAATCCATCCTGGGCCCGGACTGGGTGTCCCAGCGCACTTTCCGCTTCGGTGCCTCCAGCCTGCTGGCCAGCCTGTTGCAAACCCTGGGCCACGGTGAAGGCCCAGCGGACAGCAACGCCTACTGATCAATCCGGGGCCGCCTCGCGGCCCCCACTCTGACTGTGGGGAGCTAAGGATGTTTCTACCGCAAGAGATCATTCGAAGAAAGCGCGATGGCCTTGAGCTGAGCGCCGAAGAGATCCGTTCTTTCGTTCAGGGCATTGCGGACAACAGCGTCAGCGAAGGTCAGATTGCGGCCTTCGCGATGGCGGTGTTCTTCAATGACATGAGCATGTCTGAGCGCGTGGCGCTGACCACCGGCATGCGCGACTCCGGCACCGTTCTGAGCTGGGACCATCTTAATCTGGATGGCCCGATCCTCGATAAACACTCCACCGGCGGTGTTGGCGACGTTGTCTCGCTGATGCTCGGCCCGATGATTGCCGCCTGCGGCGCCTACGTCCCGATGATTTCCGGGCGTGGTCTGGGCCACACTGGCGGTACTCTGGATAAGCTCGAATCCATTCCCGGCTACGACATCATGCCGGACAATCAACGTTTTGGTGATGTGGTGAAGTCCGCGGGCGTGGCCATCATCGGCCAAACCGGCGACCTGGCCCCGGCCGATAAACGCTTCTACGCCACCCGCGATGTCACCGCCACCGTGGACTCCATCTCTCTGATCACCGCTTCCATCCTGTCCAAGAAACTGGCCGCAGGTCTGGACGCTCTGGTGATGGATGTGAAAGTGGGCAGTGGTGCCTTTATGCCGACTTACGAGGCGTCTGAGCAGTTGGCTCAGTGCATTGTTGAGGTGGCCAATGGGGCCGGAGTGCCGACGTCGGCACTGCTCACTGACATGAACCAGGTGCTGGCATCGAGCGCCGGTAATGCTGTGGAAGTCCGCGAAGCGGTAAACTTCCTGACCGGCGCCCATCGCAATCCCCGTCTGCATCGCGTCACCCTGTCCCTGGGTGCTGAACTGCTGGTCTTGGGCAAGTTGGCGAAAGACCCGGAACACGCCTGGCAGATGCTGGAAACCACACTCACCAATGGCGCCGCAGCAGAGCGCTTTGGCAAGATGGTGGCCGGTTTGGGTGGGCCTGCTGATTTTATGGATAACCCCGATCGCTACCTGCCCAAGGCAAAGGTGGTGCGTCCGGTTTATCCTGAGCATAAGGGCATCGTAACCGCGATGGATACCCGCGCCATTGGTATGGCGGTGGTGAATCTGGGCGGGGGCCGCAAGGTGGCCAGCGATGCCATCGACCACAGTGTCGGTTTTGACAATCTCTGCGTCCTGCGCCAGACGGTGGACCAACAAACCCCGCTGGCCGTGCTGCACGCCAATGATGACGCGCAGTGGCAGGCCGGGGCGAAAGCCCTTCGCGACGCCATCACCCTGGGTGATGTGGCGCCTGCGACAGATCCGGAAGTGTATCGGCTGGTTCGTAACGAGAACCGCTGACAGGAGGAAACATGACTCGAGCCATTGTGCTTATGATGGATTCGTTCGGTGTGGGCGCCAGCGCCGATGCCCCGAAATTTGGTGATGAAGGGGCCGATACTTTCGGCCATATCGCCCAGGTGTGCGCCGAAGGTGGCGCCGAAGTCGGCCGCTCCGGCCCGCTGCACCTGCCGCATCTGACTCAACTGGGTCTGGCTCGGCTGGCGTTTGAAAGCACCGGTAAGGTGCCGGCCGGTTTCAACCTGGAAGCCGAAGTGACCGGGGCTTTCGGCTTTGCCGAAGAGCTTTCCTCCGGCAAAGACACGCCCAGTGGTCACTGGGAAATGGCCGGGGTGCCGGTGCTGTTTGACTGGGGTTACTTCGAGGACAAACAGAACAGCTTTCCGAAGGAACTGACCGACAAGATCCTGGCCCGCGCCGGTCTGGACAGCTTCCTGGGTAACTGCCATGCCTCCGGTACCACCATTCTGGAGCGCCTGGGCGAAGAGCACATGCGCACCGGTGCGCCGATCTTCTACACCTCCGCTGACAGTGTGTTCCAGATCGCCTGTCATGAGGAGACGTTCGGCCTGGAGCGTCTGTACGAACTGTGCCAGATCGCCCGCGAAGAGCTGGAGCCCTACAACATCGGTCGGGTGATTGCTCGTCCGTTCGTGGGCAATGGCGCGATGGAGTTTGCCCGTACCGGTAACCGCAAAGATTACGCGGTCGAGCCGCCGGCACCGACGGTGCTGGATAAGCTCAAAGCGGCGGGTGGCGAAGTGGTCTCGGTCGGCAAAATCGCGGACATCTACGCCCACTGTGGCATCACCCAGAAGCGCAAAGGCACCGGCCTGGAAGCGCTGTGGGATGAGACCCTGGCGGCCGTGGATGAAGCGGACGATCGCAGCCTGATTTTCACCAACTTCGTCGACTTCGACTCCTCCTATGGCCACCGTCGTGACATTACCGGTTACGCTGCGGCACTGGAGTACTTTGACACCCGTCTGCCGGAACTGATGTCCCGACTGCAACCGGGTGATGTGGTGGTTATCACGGCCGACCACGGCTGTGACCCCACCTGGACCGGCACCGATCACACTCGTGAGCATGTGCCGGTGATCGTTTTCGGGCCCGGCATCGAATCGGGCTCCCTCGGCAAGCGAGAAACTTTTGCCGACATCGGCCAGTCCCTGGCCAGCCACTTTGGGCTGGAACCCATGGATTATGGCAAATCCTTTCTATAACAACGGAATAATGGGGTCATTTCATGGCAACGCCGCACATTAACGCACCCGAAGGTGCATTCGCTGAAACCGTCCTGTTCCCGGGCGATCCTCTACGTGCCAAGTACATCGCAGAAACCTTCCTGGAGAACGTGGAACAGGTGACTGACGTACGCAACATGCTCGGCTTCACCGGCACCTACAAAGGCAAGAAGGTGTCTGTGATGGGCTCCGGCATGGGCATCCCGTCCTGCTCCATCTACGCCAAGGAACTGATCACTGAGTACGGTGTGAAGAACCTGATCCGCGTTGGCAGCTGTGGCGCCATCTCCACCGACGTGAAGGTGCGTGACGTGATCGTTGCCATGGGCGCGTGCACCGATTCCAAAGTGAATCGCACCCGCTTCAAAGACAACGACTTCGCTGCCATCGCTGACTACGGCCTGCTGCGTAACGTTGTGGATGCCGCTGAAAAGGCGCAGATCCCGGTTCGCATCGGTAACGTGTTCTCCGCTGACCTGTTCTACACTCCGGACCCGGAGATGTTCGACGTGATGGAGAAGATGGGCGTAATGGGCGTTGAGATGGAAGCGGCCGGCCTGTACGGCGTTGCTCACGAGTACGGTGCCAAGGCGCTGTGCGTTGTGACCGTGTCTGACCACATCCGCACCGGTGAAGCCACCACCGCGGAAGAGCGTCAGAACACCTTCAACGACATGATCACCATGACGCTGGATTCTCTGCTGTAATCTCAGCAGACATAAAGAAAAGGGGACGCAGGGCGTCCCCTTTTTTTGGTTTAAGCGGCGTATCAGATCAGAGGTCCCGAAAACAGCGCGATAAGCTGCGGTTTGGTAGAGGCCCCCGAGTAGGGTGAAAAAAGGCGCCGCCAGTGCATCAACTCCATGCCGGCAAACTGTGGGTTCGATGCCGACTGTGGGGTAAAGCCCTTAAAATCAGTCGGGTGTGGTTGTCGGCTGTTTGGCCTCGTCGGATGCCTCACGGGCTTTCTGAGCCCGTCGGCGGGCACGAACCCGGTTGCGACGCTGGGCCTGTTGGTAGGCATAACTGGCGCGCTTAAAGGAGAAGGCCCGGGCCAGCAGGGCCCCCACCAGGCCGGCGAGCAGCAGCATCAGTTGCTGTTCATCGTGTTGCTGTTGATGCAGCAGCTTATTATCCCGGAAAAACAGGGAGCGGTTGATGCGGATACGAAGGTATCCGAGCACCTCTTCGCCCTGGGTTACGGAGGCGGTCAGTGGAGCGAAGCGGCCCAGAGCGTGATGCAGCGTCTCATCGTCCGGCAGTTGATTCTCCGGAAACAGGGACTGGCTGAAAGCAAGGCGCTGCCCTTCGTGGCTGAATACGGTGGCGGAGATCACCCGGGGATCGGCCACCAGTGAATTGACCAGCCAGTTTAATTGCTCCGGGTCATCCAACTTGAGAGCCGTAGCAGCAGCGTGAGCGCCCTGACGCACCAGGCTGTCTGCCAGTTGGTCGGTTTGCCGTGCGAGCAGGTTGTGGGTCTGCCGCTCACTGCTCAGCCACAATTGGAGGATCGCCACGACCAGGATCAGGGCCAGCCCCACCTGGAAAAATCGCCAAACCCGCATTCGATTGCGCCAGAGCATTAATGACCCGATCCGTTTCCATCTGAATAACTCTCTTTATAATGGGTAGCGAGCAAGAACAGAAGAGATACAAGGATTTATCATGCCTGGCTTCGCCCCTGACACTCCATTATTACCCCAATTGGCTTCGGACCTTCTGCCCTGGCAACCAGCCCAGCCGACCCTGATGCTGATCGGTCGCAACCTGACCCGGGCGCACGCAGACCAGGTGCTGAGCCACTGTGGCCCGATGGCGGCGGTGGTGGCGGAAACGCTGCCCGGAGGGCTGGAGCGGGTAGGGTGGCAAGGAGAAGCGCGACAGGGCCTGCCGATTCTTGAGGGCGAGTGTGAGCTGCAATGGCTGCCCGCCAATCTGCCCAGCCTGTCTCAGCCTGGCTTGCTGCTGATGGACATGGACTCGACCGCCATCACGATCGAATGCATCGATGAAATCGCCCGTCAGGGTGGCGTTTACGATGCGGTGGCGGCGGTGACGGCAGAAGCGATGGCAGGCGGACTGGACTTTGCGGAATCGCTGCGTCGACGCGTTGCCATGTTGAAGGGGATCCCGGCGACGGTGCTAGAAGAGATTGCGGCAGAGCCGCCGCTGATGCCGGGGCTGGTGACCCTCTGCCAACATTTGAAACGCCATGGCTGGAAGCTGGGCCTGGCGTCCGGCGGCTTCAATGCTGTTGCTGAGGCGGTGACTCAGGCCGCAGGCATTGACCGCTTTGAGGCCAATGCACTGGCGACCGAGGGTGGGCACTTCAGTGGTGCAGTCGATGGTGCCATTGTGGATGCGGCGCGCAAAGCGGCCATTCTTGGTGAACTGGGCGCTCTCTGGGGGATCCCGCCGGGCCAGTGGGTGGCCATGGGCGACGGCGCCAATGATCTGCCGATGCTTGGCCAGGCGGCACTGGGCGTCGGCGTGCACGCCAAGCCAGCGGTGGCGGCCCAGGCGGACGCGGTGGTCCAGCGACTGGGCCTGGAAGCGGTGTTGGGTTTACTCCGCCCCTGAGGCGAGCTGGTAGCGACAGCGTATCTCGTCGGTGATGTCGATAAGCTGACCGCAAGCCTGCACCTGCCAGAGCATGTCTTCCAGCTCCCGGGCCCGATGCAGGGCATGGGTGCTGATGGCGGCCAGGTCCTGTTGCAGGTAGTCCAGATCGGGCCGGTTGGCCGGGAACAGTCGGGCTCTGATTGCCATAAACCGTCCCTGTTCCATGATTCTCTGAAGCTGATATTTCAGGTCATCGACATCCTGATCGGCCGTCAGCCTGATTACCTCACCCTTCTGATCCTCTCCCGGCAGCCTCACCAGGCACTCCAGAACGGTGTCCTGATCCCAGTCCGGGCGCTTCAACTCCGGCAGCAGGGCATTAAAGCCCCCGCGCTCCCAAAGCCACTCCAGGGTGGTGGGCCACTGAAGCGACAGTGTGTTCATCAATGGGTTGCCGCCGGTGGCCTGACCCACCAGGTCCCAGCTTTGCCGTCCCTGACGCTTGTGGGCGAACACCGGCAGGCTGTGCAGCCGTTTGAACATCAGGCTTTTCAGGGCGTCGGTGACCTGTCGGTGTTGGCGGGCACTGCCCACTTCGGACAGCTTGGCCCGGTTCTGGCTGAGTAGGTGAGACAGGAACACCACGCCGGTGTGGCCGGATGTGCCTTCCGCTTTGATGTGCAGTGTCCGGCCATCTTTCTGAGCCCGAACCAGGCGATAAGGCATCCCTTTGAGCTTCAGTTTGCCCGCCAGTGACTGCAGCTTGGGCAACTCCAGTTCCAGCCGGGCATCGCGCTCCAGCGCCTGGGCAAGCGGTTGAGCCAACTGAAGCTTGATGCCCCGGGGAGAGACATCCAGCGTCAGTGCCGGCAAGGTTTTCCGTCCCACTGACACCAAGGCCTGGGTGCGCAGGCCAAAGCGGGCCTCGCGGCGCAACTCTTTGCGGTTAAGCGGCAGCACCCGGATCGGGTCACGCGCCAACCGGGCCATGCCAAAGCGCCGCAGGGCGTTGGCGTCCTGCGGTGCCGGGCGCTGCTGATACTGGGCAATCGCCGTCGGTGAGGTGACCTCCTCCAGCATCAGGGTCAGGCACAGTTCGTTCAGTTGTTGTTGCACCAGGGGATCCGCGGGCCGCCCGCTCAGCGGGCAGCGCAGGGCCAGATCCCGATCGTCACCCGACAGGGTGTGTACCGCCATCTGATGAATTCGGAAACTGCTGCGGCGGCTGGCCAGGGCCAGGAAGTCATCCACCAGATTGGCCTGCTTTAGCTCGTACAAGGTGGCACTGAAGAACAGCACCTGGTCCTGCTGAGTGTGCTGAAAGCTGAACAGCAGACGGTGGTCGGCGACCTCCGGCTCCTGAAGCACACGAGAGAGCCGCAAAGTACCCAAAGAGGCGCTCAGCTGGCCAATGCCCCGTTCATCCTGCCAATAGCCCAACGCGTCCTGATTGTGCTCGGTCGCCAGCGAGAATATGGGCACCAGTTGCTGATCGACCATTTTGAAAAACAGCGGTATTGCGGTGAGCTTGGGGAGGAAGTGGCGCTCGTATCCGTGGCTGCGGGTGGTGGCGATCAGGTGGTTGATTTCAGGGGTGGTGCGCAGGCTGCAGGCCTGGATAACCCGGCTCAGTTCCTGCTCGGCGTCGGGGTCCTCTCCCAGCCGTTTCAGACGCACATACTGGTAGCCTTTGCGGCGCTGGACCTTAAGCACCTGATAGGGCAGTCCGGCACTCAGTCCCGGCGCCAGAAACTCCTGACCCAGCGCGGTGAACACCACGGTCAGTGGGGCATCCTGATTCAGGCGGAAATCGCCGGGCAAGCGGATCTGACATCCGCCAACGGAGACATCCAGAGTCAGCCCCTCGGTTGGCAGGCCCTGACCCTGCTGGGCCGTGATCGTCGTGCTGAAGGTGCGCCGGGTTTCGGTGCGGGTGATGTAGTGGCCAAGCAACTGGGGCTGGGTCAGTCCATCCGAGGCGGCAACGGCCGGGCTGCCGGGGGTGGCGGGGGCTGAGCGTGGAGGCTTGATTTCGCTCAGCAGCGTTTCCACCGCACCGACGGTCAGGCGTTGGCCATAAAGCCGCATCAGCTCCTCAAGACGTCGGGCGCTGCTTTCATTGAGAAAGTGAGTGATGCCACCCAACTCCCGTTCTTCGCAGGCACCGACGCGTTCCCGGAGGTCGATAACCTGGCGGCTGGGCTGGTTGAGGCGATGCAGTTCCATTTTGACCAGGAAGCGCTCAGAACTGGGTAAATCCTGGCTGAGCTGTTGATAGATCTGATCAAAATCCGCTTCCTGCAGCAGCGGCTTGAGCTGCTCAATCAGGGCGTGATGCTTGTCCATTGATGTTCGGTCGTGTCCCATAGTCCGTGACGCATTGTAACCCCGAACGGCCATCGGTGATAATGGCCACCAACGTCCAGAATATTGAATTTCCAATGGCAAAAGCAAAATCCGCCTACGTCTGTAATGACTGTGGCTCTGACCATCCCCGCTGGCAGGGACAATGCAACGCCTGCGGCGCCTGGAACACCCTGACCGAAGTGCGACTGGGCAGTGCCAAAGCGGCCCGCACCGAGCGCTTCAGTGGCTACGCCGGTGCCGGCTCCAGCCAGGTGCAGACCCTGTCTGAGATCGATTTGTCCGAAGTCCCCCGTTTTACCAGCGGCTACTCTGAGCTGGATCGGGTGCTCGGCGGCGGCATTGTGCCCGGCGCGGCGATTCTGATCGGCGGCAGCCCCGGTGCCGGTAAGTCGACGTTGCTGCTTCAGGTGATGTGTCAGTTGTCCCAGCGCATGGGCGCGCTGTATGTCACCGGTGAAGAATCGCTGCAGCAGGTCGCCATGCGTGCCAACCGCCTCTCGCTGCCCACTGACAAACTGAAGATGCTGTCGGAAACCTCGGTCGAGCAGATCTGCCTGATCGCCGAAAAGGAGAAGCCCGCCATCATGGTGATCGACTCCATTCAGGTGATGCACATGGCCGACGTGCAATCGGCACCGGGCTCGGTGGCGCAAGTGCGGGAAAGCGCCGCGTACCTGACCCGCTTTGCCAAGCAGAACAACGTGGCGATCTTTATGGTGGGCCACGTCACCAAGGACGGCACCCTGGCCGGGCCGAAGGTGTTGGAGCACTGCATCGATTGTTCGGTGCTGCTGGATGGTAATGGCGACAGCCGCTATCGCACCCTGCGCAGCCACAAAAACCGGTTTGGTGCGGTCAATGAGCTGGGGGTATTTGCCATGACGGGGACGGGCCTGAAAGAGGTGGCCAACCCCTCCGCGATCTTCCTCTCCCGTGGTGAAGAGCAGGCGCCCGGCTCGGTGGTGATGGTGGTGTGGGAAGGCACCCGGCCGCTGTTGGTGGAGCTGCAGGCATTGGTGGATCACAGCCAACTGGCCAACCCCCGTCGGGTGGCGGTGGGCCTGGAGCAGAACCGACTGGCGATGCTGCTGGCGGTGTTGCACCGCCATGGCGGCATGATGATGTCGGATCAGGATGTGTTCGCCAACGTGGTGGGCGGCGTTAAGGTGGCTGAAACTGGCGCCGATCTGTCGTTGCTGGTGGCCATGGTGTCCAGTTTCCGGGATCACACCCTGAGCCGTGATTTGGTGGTGTTTGGCGAAGTGGGCCTGTCCGGCGAGATCCGCCCGGTGACCAATGGCCAGGAGCGCCTCTCTGAGGCGGCCAAGCACGGTTTCCGTCGCGCCATTGTGCCCAAGGGCAATGCGCCTCGTCAGCCCATAGAGGGAATGGAAGTGATTGCGGTAAGCAAGCTGACTGAGGCGTTGGAAGCGATCTGAAGCGCGCCTCAACAACGCGTTGCCAAGGCCCCATCATGGCGACATGATGGGGCCGGTTTTTCAGCAAGGAAATGGAAGATGTTTAAGAAGTTACTGGCGTCGGTGGGCATCGGTGCCGCCAAAGTGGACACCCTGATCCTCAGCGAGCACCTGCAACCGGGCAGCCCGTTAGCGATCGAGATTCAGATCCAGGGCGGCGATGTGGCGCAGACCATCAATGGACTGGACCTGAGCCTGATGACCGAAGCGGAAGTGGAACACGCCGACGGTGAAAGCCGTCAGGCCGTTCGCCTGCACCACTGGCATCTGGATGACCGTTTTGAGATTGGTGCCGGCGAGCGGCAAAGCGAGCGCTTTGAACTGATGTTGCCGCTGGAGACGCCGATCACCGTATTGGACCTGCGCCGTCATCAGACCCGGGTTTGGCTGGAAACCGGGTTGGATATCGCTCAGGGCCTGGATGGCCGTGATCGGGACAGCCTGCAGATTGCACCTACCGACACCATGGCGGCGGTGTTGGAAGCGGTGGCCGCCTGCGGCTTTACCCTGAAGGGGGCGGATGTGGAGCGCGGCAACCTGCGCGGTCCCAACTTCGCTTCAACTCTGGGTTGCTACCAGGAGCTGGAGTTCCGGCCTACCGGGTTCGGCGGGGTGCGCTTTAATGAAGTGGAAGTCTCCTTCGTGGCCCAGCCCGGTGTCACCCATGTGATGCTGGAAGTGGATCGCCGGTTTGCCGGTGACAGTCTGCGTTGCCTGAGTCTGCGGGATGGGGAAAGTCGTTCCGCCATTGCGGTGATGGTGCGGCAGATCCTCGGTTGAGCCTTGCCCGGATACCATAAAAAACGCCGCCCCGTAGGGCGGCGTTTTGGTTTGACGGATATCAGCTGAAGCGGCGGCGCAGGCCCAGGGCCAGCAGAGCCAGCAGGGCGTAGCCGAGGCTGCCGCTGCTGGAGCTGGACTCCGGCTCCGGCTGCGGATCCGGTTGTTGCGGTTCAACGCCATCGGAGGCCACGGTCAGCATAAAGGTGGTGGTGGTGATGTCGTTACCATGCACCTTGTCCTGTACGGTTACGGTCACCATGGTCTCCCCGTGCCAGTCGGCATCCGGGGTAATGTCGAAGGTGCTGCCACTTTCGTCACCGTGGACCGTTGCGCTGATGTGCTCACCGGAAACCAGGATCCGGTTGGGGTAGGCGTTGGCATCGGTGTAGCTGACGCGGATCCCTTCCAACGTGGTGTTTTCATCGATCTCCTGGTCAGCAATGGCGGCCACCTGCAGGTTGCCACTGACTTCAATGGTATGGACCTGCTCTTTGGCATCGCTGTTGCTGATGGCGTGGGTCAGGGTGACGCTCTGGCTGCTGGCGGCAGCCTGTTCATGCACCCGGGCCTGGAAGCTCAGTGACTGGCGGGTGCGCTCCGGACCGTCGTAGTCGAAGCAGATCACCAGGTCATCGCTGACCACCTCATCCAGATTGTCGAGGCCCAGGATGTCGTAGAAGGTGCCTTCGGTACCGCCACCGTCACCCCAGATGTCCCACTTACCGGCGTAACCAACGGCACCGATGATGCCACGGGCGTAGTCGCCGCTGAGATTGTCGTAGGCCATGATCATCTCCGGCTTGCCGGCACCAAAGTCGATGCCGCTGCGCAGGATGATTTCGAAATCCACCTGAGCGCCACTGATCGGGTCGCGAACGTTGTCATACTCCAGAATGGCCAGATCACCCAGGTCCGGATTGTCCTCTTCCCACAGCGCGACCATGGTCAGGCCCTGAGGGTCTTCCCAATGGGGCTGATAGGTGGTTTCAAAGCCGTCATTGAAGAACGGTGCAATCGCCTTGCTGAAGGTGCCGATGGCCATGCCATAGTGCCAGGTGTGCGACCAGCTCTGTTCAAAGTTCATCAGACCCGCAGGTGTCAGCTCCACCATGCCCCAACTGGGCTGGCCCCAGAGCATGATGTCCGCAGGCTTAAAGAACAGGTAGTCGATGGGCATCGCAAACACGTCCGCGGCGTTGCCGTCCATCCACGGGGTTTCCGGCTGCAGGCCAAACTCATGCAGGTTGATGTAGCCACCGTGCCAGTTCTCGGCCAGGTCCGGAGTGACACACTGAGGGTGGGTCAGGTTATTGGTGATGCGATAGCTGCGCGCCACCTCACGGGAGGTGGGCTGCACACCGGCAACGGTAAACCCGCTCTCACCCTGGGTCAGCATCTCAGTCAGGCCGTCGCTCATCCGCACACTGTCCGGGATCAGGGTCAGCCCCTCGGACAGCGCCAGCTCAATGGCCAGTTCGCGGTCCTGACGCTCCAGGTTTTCCCGGATGTTCAGGGTGAACTCGACGATGTCCCCCGCTTTGGCACCGTCGTGGCTGCTGCTCATGTGGATGTCATCGTGGTCACGAGCCAGACGCAGGCCACTGAAGCCAAAGCCGGCCGGCGCGTCCATGGACGGTCCGGCTTCAACGGCGCCGTACAGGACCTCACCGGCTTCGCTGTCGGGCCAGTTCCAATGCAGGGTCAGGTCTATCTGGCCGACACCGTCGTGGCTGGCGGGGCCGGTCAGGTCCATCACATCACTGCTCTCTTCACCGATCACAGCGGTATTGAGGACGACTTCCAGCTGGCCGTCGTGGTCCCACGGCGAGTTGATGTTGTGCGCGATGACCCAGTAGGTACCCGGCTCCGGATTGTTGAACGCGCAGTAGTTGCTGGCGGTCGCGTGATAGCTCACGCAGAGCATCTCGGGACGCGCTGCATCAATGCCAACCGGAGGGGTGCCGCTGCCATCGGCGCTGCGTCCCACAATCAGAGTCGGCTGACGGAAGATCAGCGGCTCATAGTCGTAGGGCTCAGCGGACACGACCTCGGCGACAAAGCGCTTGGTGCCTTCCGGAATCACCACACTGCGATAGGCGGCGCCATCGGTGATGTCATCGAAGGGGTTCAGGGCGTAGCTGTCGCCGTGCAGCAGGTGAACGGATTGCTCGGGGGCAACCGGGCCGTAGAAGCGGCTGGTCAGGTCGGTGAAGGAGGGGAACGCCAGTCCGGTGACGGTGGTGTTGCCCTGATCGCGCCCGGCGCTGAGAGTGATTTCAGCGGGCATCTCACCACGACGGAAACCGGCAACCACCTGCATGGTGCTGACCGGGGTATCGGCGTTGCTGCTGGTCAGGCTGATGGCACCAAAATACTGCAGGTACTCATTGTCGATGCTGACCCCCTCCCAGGGCTGGGAGGTGTTGTCTTCGTTGATGGTGGCAACGATTTCCAACAGCTGGGACTCGCCGGCCGCCAGGGTGAACTGGGCCGGAGTGACCTGAATGCTCAGCCCCTCGCTGCCCTGCCATGGCATGCCTTGCGCCTGCCAGGTTCCCGCTTCAGTGGCGGTGACAGTGCGCAACCAGCTGCACTGGCTGCGGCAGTCCAGCTCCACCATGTTGGGGGTGTTGAGGCGATTAACGAAGCCGCCCTGGGTCGGGTCGGCTTTCAGATACTCCTCATTGGGCACATCCATCACCAGGCCGGCCTGGATTGCCGCATTGACGTCGATCCGACCGGAACCCGCATAGTACGGCGCGTCCACCGGCAGCAGGAAGTTGCCTGCGGAACGCATGATGCCCTGATAGGCGGTCAGCATCAGGGCGGACTGGATCTCCGCCGGCGTCCACTCCGGGTGAGCTTCCGTCAGCAGCGCCATGGCACCCGCCACATGGGGGCTGGCCATGGAGGTGCCCTGAATCATGGCGTAATCCGCCGGGGTCGGGTAGGCGGTAAAGGGCTGGTCCGGTGTCCAGGCGGCGTAGATGGCGACGCCCGGGGCTGCCACGCTGGGTACCAGGTGGTTTTGCACCGTGATGCTGGGACCGCGGGAGCTGAACTCCGCGATGACGTCCGCCTGCTCGCCGTCAATCACCCGTTGCGGCTCGGATGCGGTAATGCTGGCACGATGGCCGCTGCCGCTGGCGAGCCAGTTGCTCAGGTTGCTGCCGGCGTTGTAATCCACGTGGATGCCGGGGATCGGGTAGGGGTCCGCCACCACGCTCTCGCTCCAGTCCACGTTGGCCAGCACAAAGCCACCGGCGCCACCGGACTGAACGTTGGCGGCCTTGGCCACACGGGCCACCTCGCCACGATCACACACCACGATGGGCGCTTCGGCCAGGGGTTGGCCGTCACGGTCAACGGTGAAGGTGTCCGCCGGGAAAGGATCGGCGCAAAGCTCCGGCGCCAGCATGGAGTTGGGGTTCGCGTAATCACGGGCGTGCACGACTGGCGCGGTGATCGCACCGGACAGGCTCAGGCCGGTCATCTCGCTTTGCCACGGAAGATTTTCGCCCCCTTCAAAGCCACCGATGGTTTTCTCCGGCACCACGATCTGACGGTCGTGGGTGGTGGCGGCGACGGACGTCAGCCAGGGGGAAGTGTGGTCGGTGGAGTAGAAATATGGACCGGAGTTACCGGCGGCGGCAGCGACGCTGATCCCCGCCTGACGGGCTGACAGGAAGGCCAGTTCAACCGCATCTTCCCAGGGCAGGCTCTCGCTTCCGCCAATGGAGAAGTTGATGACGTCCACGCCGTCCTCAATGGCCTGCTCAATGGCAGCCAACAACGCGGTTTCGGGGCAGCCAGCGTGGGGGTCACCGCCGCCGCCGGGCCAGCACACCTGGTAGGCGATGATGTTGGCATCCGGTGCCACACCGCTCACCTGGGGCAGAATCAGGTCCGTTGCTACGCCATTGCTGGGATTGGTGATGCCCGGCAGTGTGTAGGGCACATCCTTGATGATGCGGCCTGCTGCGGTGCTGGCAACGTGGGTGCCGTGCCCGTTGTAATCAAAGCCGTTAGCGGGACGCAGCGGTTCGGGCGTCTGCCAGCTGGGGAAGCCGGGTTGGAACACCGGGTCGGCATAAACGTCGGTGATCTCATCGTAGCTGTGAATGCCAATCAGTTTGCTGTTACACAGGCTCGGATCGGTTTCACAGTCGCCCAGGTAGACACCATCGCCAAGCGGGTTGTCGATGTCGGTGCCGTCAAAGGCCGGGTGATGCGGATTGATGCCGGTATCGATGATGCCCATCACCACGCCGTGGCCGGTGTGGCTGTAGCCGGTGCTTTCACCCTGCCAGACCGGGGTGGCACCAATGAAATCCGGGCCGCGATCGGTCAGCAGCTCCAGAGTACGGGCGCGGTAAATCTTGCGGATGCCGGGAAGCTTCGACAGGGCCTGAGCGTTGCTCTGATCCATCTGTGCCACCATAGCGTTAACCGCCAGCGACATCTGTCGCTTCACCTGCAGTGACACACCGGCATTGCGGGCTTCCGTCAGGAGCGCGTCCTGCTTGCCCAGTATCGCATTGCGCTGATGAGCCAGCACGGCCGGCGCAGTGCGCTGCATTGGGTGGCCAGTCAATTGGCTTTCCGCCAGGGCAGCGCCCTCACTCAGAATCACGATGTAATCGTGTTCGCCGTAGAGCGCGGCTTCCGGCGTGAACACGGATTCCGGATTGACCGGTGCCACCATCACATTGCGGCCCTGCAGGTCCGGGTAGAGGGCGCTCTGGTCGGCCTCAGAAAAATGGGATGGGTCGATGGTGATCGCACGCAGGGTGCGATGGCTGTCTACGACCTTGCTGGTTACCGGTGCGGCCTGAATGCCGCTGCTGACCGTCATGGCGGTCAGGCAGGCCAGAGCCAACCGGGAGTATTGCTGACGGCGAGTTGGGCTCGTCATCCTCTCCTCCTTGAAAGTTATAAGGTATAGCCCCATGTTATAATCACATAACCATATGATTTAAAAGGGAAATGGATCTCTACCACAAGGTGGGTAGGAATCGAAAGCGAATTTACATTCATGCCGGATTCGGTTTGGCATGAAAAAAGCCGCCTCAAAGGGCGGCTTTTTTAGGGGAGGGTCGTTCAGTCCCGACGCCAGCGCCAGGCCAGAAACAGCAAAGTGACGGCGATAAAGTAGAGCGGCCGCTGACCATATTCTCGGAACGGGGTCTCCGCCTGTTCCAGTGCGACGGTTTCTCTCAGGACGCCGGTTTCAAATTGGGGCAGGGAGGCGAGGATCTGACCGTGCAGATCGACAATGGCGGTGATGCCGTTGTTGGTCACCCGCAGCAGTGGGCGACCCAGCTCCAGTGCCCGCATCCGGGCAATCGCCATATGTTGATGGGGGCCGATGGAGTCGCCGAACCAGGCGTCGTTGGACACCGTCAGCAGCAAGTTAGTGTTGTCATGCACATTGGCCCGCACCAGTTCCGGGAAGGCAATTTCGTAGCAGATGGCGGGCGTAAGGTGCTGGTTGGCGACGTTCAGATTGGGCTGAACAAATCCCCCCCGACTGAACGACGACATTGGCAGGTTAAAGAACGGCGCCAGTGGACGGAGCCAATCTTCCAGCGGCACAAACTCGCCAATCGGCAGCAGCTGGTGCTTGTGGTAACGGTTTGGATCATTGGGGCTGAAGGGGCCGTCATGCTCGCCGGGACCCAGCACCAGCAGGGAGTTATAGAAATGCTCCTGAGCGTCCATGCTGATGATGCCGGTGATCACTTCGGTTTCCCGGAACGCCACCGCCCGCTCAAACTGATGAAGAAACTCGCTCACCATCGCTTCCGGCGCCGGTACGGCGGCTTCCGGCCAGACGATCAGGTCGGCGTCCATATGGGGCCGGGACAGATCCTGATACTTGAGCAGGGTGGGCCAGAGCATCTCCGGTCGCCACTTCATGCTTTGCTGAATATTGCCCTGCACCAGCGCCACATCCAGACTGCCGTGCTCGCTGACCTTGGGCGGCGTCAGATAAGCGCCAACTGCCATCAGGGCCACCACCGCAGGCACCCCGAGATAGACCCAGCGTCGTTGCAGCAATGGCAGCAGGGCGGCGGAACTGGCGCTGATAAGCAGCCCCAGACCGAGAACACCGATGTAGGGGATAAGCGGGGTCAGCGGGCCATCGGTCTGACTGTATCCAAGCCACAGCCAGGGGAAGCCGGTCAGCATCCAGCCCCGCATCCATTCGCCCAGCAGCCACAGCGCCGGGAAGGCCATAACACGGCTGATCATGCTGCCGCTGAAATAGCGACTCAGCAGCCCCATCACCAGCGCCGGATAGAGCGCCAGATAGAGGCAGAGCAGGGCCATCAACAGAAGCGACACGATCAGGGGCAGGCCGCCGAACTGATCGATACTGACGTGAACCCAGCGCAAACCAAGTGCGAACTGGCCGAAGCCATAGGCCAGGCCCAGCAGGGAGGCATGTCGGGGGGAGGCACCCTGGCAGAGCCAGAGCAACACGGTAAGGGAGAGTGGCAGCAGAGGCCAGATGTCGTAGGGCGCGAAAGCCAGATGGCTTATCGCCCCGCTAAGCAGGGCGATAAACGCGGCAATCCAAAGATTTGCCATTGGGTGTCCTTGTGTCGGATCAGGCAGCGGGAGCGTCCTCACTGCTGGTGTCGCGGTCACTTTCTGTGTCGCTGTCACCAATGCGAACCTGAAGCTGCACGAGTCGACGGGTGTCGGCGTTGACCACTTTGAACTCGAACCCATTCAGTTCGATGAGTTCGCCCCGCTCCGGCAGATGGCCAAAGGCGTGGCTGACCAAACCGCCAACCGTGTCGTACTCCTGATCGGAGAAGCTGGCATCAAAGTGTTCGTTGAACTCTTCGATGGGGGTCAGAGCGGCAACCGCCCAAACCTGACGGCTTACCCGGCGGATATGAACGTCGTTGTCCTCTTCCAGATCGGTCTCATCTTCGATGTCACCGACGATCGCTTCCAGCACGTCCTCAATGGTGATCAGGCCGGAAACCCCGCCATACTCGTCAACCACAATGGCCATATGGTAGCGGTCGGAGCGGAACTCCTTAAGCAGCACGTCAACACGTTTGCTTTCCGGTACCACCACGGCAGGGCGCAGGATCTGCTCCAGAGTGAAGTTGGCATCGTTGCCGAAACCATACGCCAGCAGGTCTTTGGCCAAGAGGATCCCTTCGATGTGATCCTTATCGCGATCAATCACCGGGAAACGGCTGTGGGCAGACTCAATCACGATGGGCAGAAATGCGTCAACGGATTGGTTCTTTTCGATGGTGATCATCTGAGAGCGGGGGATCATCAGGTCGCGCACTTTCAGGTCGGAAACCTGCAGTACCCCTTTGATCATCTCTTTGGTGTCCTGATCAATCAGAGCGCGTTCTTCCGCGTCCTGAATCACATCAACAAGCTCTTGTCGGTTTTGCGGCTCGCCACCAAAGAGTTGGCTGAGACGGTCCAGCCAGCCCTTTTTCACTTGGGCCTGGCTCGACGGGGGTTGGTCTTCGTTCATATTGTCCTGTGGGTTATGGAACTGACAGAGAGATTACCGCTCTTGGTAGGGATCGGCAATGCCGATCTGCGCCAGCAGTTGGCGCTCCAGAGCTTCCATCTCTTCCGCATCCTGATCCTCAATGTGGTCGTAGCCGATCAGGTGCAGGCAGCCGTGAATCACCATGTGCGCCCAGTGGTCCATCGCGGGCTTCTGTTGCTCATCCGCTTCCCGGGCCACCACGGCCGCACAGATCACCAGGTCGCCCAGCAGCGGCAGCTCGATGCCCGGAGGGGCTTCGAAGGGAAAAGAGAGCACATTGGTGGGTTTGTCCTTGCCCCGGTAGTCCCGATTCAGTTGCTGGCTTTCCGCTTCGTCGGTGATGCGGATGGTCAGCTCAGCGTCCGGGCGATCCGCCAGGGCCAGGGCAGCCCAGCTTTCCAGCTGGGCCTGAGTCGGTAGGTTGTCGGCCTCAACAGCCAGTTGCAGATCCAGATCCATTATTGGCTTTCTCCGGAATCCTGAGCCGCCGCCTGCTCAGCACGGCGCTGGCGTTCCTGTTCCGCTTTCTTGGCGCGCTCGCCCTCTTCGTAAGCCTCGTAGGCTTCCACCACCTGGGCCACCACCGGGTGACGCACGACGTCGCCACTCTGGAAGAAGTTGAAGCTGATGGTGTCCACATCGCGCAGCACTTCGATGGCGTGACGCAGGCCGGAGCGGGCGCCGCGGGGCAGGTCGACCTGAGTGATGTCACCGGTGATCACCGCACGGCTGTTAAAGCCGATACGGGTCAGGAACATCTTCATCTGTTCGACGGTGGTGTTCTGGCTTTCATCCAGAATGATGAAGGCGTCATTGAGGGTTCGACCGCGCATATAAGCCAGCGGAGCCACCTCAATCACGTTGCGCTCAATCAGGCGTTCCACCCGTTCGAAGCCCAGCATCTCAAACAGGGCGTCGTAGAGCGGGCGCAGGTAAGGGTCCACTTTCTGGGACAGGTCACCGGGCAGGAAGCCCAGCTTTTCACCCGCTTCCACCGCCGGGCGGGTCAGCAGGATGCGACGCACTTCCTGACGCTCCAGCGCGTCCACGGCTGCGGCCACCGCCAGATAGGTTTTGCCGGTACCGGCCGGGCCGATGCCGAAGCAGATGTCGTGAGTAATGATGTTGCGCACGTACTGCGCCTGGTTGGGATTGCGGGGCTTCAGAACGCCCCGCTTGGTCTTGAAGAAGACCTCTTTGCCCATGGCGCTGTCGTCTTCCGCTTCCAGTGCCACCAGTTCCTGAATGGCAATGTGGACCTGCTCCGGATCGAGATCCGGATGCTGGTTCTTCACCGGGGCGGTATCCACGTACAGGGTTTTGAGCAGCTCAATGGTGCCCTGGGTACGATGGGGCTGGCCCACGACAGTAAAGTGATTGCCACGATAGCTGATCTCCACACCAAGGCGGCGTTCGATCTGCTTCAGGTTATCGTCGAAAGGCCCGCACAACGCAGCCAGTCGCTGGTTCTGTGCAGGCTCAAGAAAGACCTCTAAGGTCAGCAGTTTATTGCTCACAGTGTCCCTTTAGGGCTGGTAAGTCGCCACACCCAGCTCATCCGGCTGGCCGTTCGGACGGTTCTTCAGGATGTCTGCGGGGCGCAGTTCGCGGCGCAGATCCATCTCCTGCTCGGTCCGGATCAGATTACCACGCAGAGAGTGGGGCAGCACTTCAGTGATCTCCACATCCACAAAGGTACCGATCAGCTCGACGTCACCCTCAAAGTTAACCACACGGTTGTTCTCGGTGCGACCCCGCAGTTCCATGGCGTTCTTCTTGGACACGCCTTCGACCAGAATGCGCTGAACGCTGCCCAGCATGCGGCGGCTGAACTGCATCGCCTGCTGGTTGATGCGGTCCTGCAGGATGTAAAGACGCTGCTTCTTGGTCTCTTCGGTAACGTCATCCACCATGTCCGCCGCCGGGGTGCCCGGGCGGGGGCTGTAGATGAAGGAGAAGCTCTGATCGAACTCGATGTCGGCGATCAGCTTCATGGTGTCCTCGAAGTCCTGATCGGTCTCGTTCGGGAAGCCCACAATAAAGTCGGAGCTGATGTGAATGTCCGGACGCACTTTACGCAGACGACGGATGATGGACTTGAACTCCAGCGCGGTGTGGTTGCGCTTCATCATGGTCAGGACGCGGTCGGAGCCACTCTGTACCGGCAGGTGCAGGAAATCCACCAGCTCCGGCACGTCGGCGTAGGCGTCGATGATGTCCTGGGTAAACTCCACCGGGTGGCTGGTGGTGTAGCGCAGGCGGTCGATGCCGTCGATGGCCGCGACGTAACGCAACAGATCGGCAAAGCGGCAGATCTCACCATCGTGCATCTCGCCACGGTAGGCGTTCACGTTCTGACCCAGCAGGTTGATCTCACGAACCCCCTGGTCCGCCAGTTGGGCGATCTCATACAGCACGTCGTCCAGCGGGCGGCTGACCTCTTCGCCGCGGGTGTAGGGCACCACGCAGAAAGAGCAGTACTTGTTGCAGCCTTCCATAATGGAAACGAACGCGGTGGCGCCTTCTGCACGGGGCTCCGGCAGACGGTCGAACTTCTCAATCTCGGGAAAAGAAACGTCAACAACGCCTTTTTCGCCAGATTGGATCTTGGCGATCATCTCGGGCAGACGGTGCAGGGTCTGGGGACCAAACACAATGTCGACGTAGGGAGCGCGTTCGCGAATGGCGTCGCCTTCCTGGGAGGCCACACAGCCACCCACACCAATCACCAGGGCCGGATTCTGCTCTTTCAGCGGGCGCCAGCGGCCCAGCTGATGAAACACCTTTTCCTGCGCCTTTTCGCGAATGGAACAGGTGTTCAGCAACAGAACATCGGCCTCTTCGGCTTCTTCGGTGAGAGTGTAGCCGCCAAATGCGTCGAGCAGATCCGCCATTTTGGCAGAATCGTACTCGTTCATCTGACAACCCCAGGTCTTAATGTGCAGTTTCTTGCTCATCAATCAGCGTCGCTCCGGAAAAAATAGCGGAGTATTTTATACCCGAAAGCGGACGCTGACCAGTTATCGCGCGGTCTCAGGGTTGGCAATGGCGGGGAATGAAACCGGCATCGACTGCAGCGGACACCGTAACCTCTTCCTCTTCAGCCTCTTGCGCCAGCTGATTGATCTGGTAGGCCTTGCCCCATTCGGCCAGGGTATCCTGAACCTGACGCTGCACATCCAGCACCACCTCGTAGTGGATCACGGCCCGAGCCTGATTGATCTCCTCGACGATGGGGTTAGTGGCTCGGTGGCCGTAAACGGTAAAGTGGGTGTTTGCTCCCAGGGCTGAAGGAGCGATCAGTGCCAGGCCCAATACAACTGGAATGATTTTCATGACGTGCCTCCTCGGTCTCTTCCCTCACTCAGACAGGATGAGCTTAGGGGGTGGTTGCGGATGGCTCCGGATGAGATGTAAGCGGATGTGAGTAGAACCCCTCTCATTGACCTTTTATTACGTAAGCCGCCCTTTTGACATAGAATGGGGCCATCTTATTTCTGTCCTGAAATCGCATCGTCATGGAGCAGTACGACATCCTCATAGTTGGCGCGGGCATGGTTGGCGCCGTCAGCGCCTGTGCTTTGGCTAAGCGCGGCTTTTCCGTTGCCATTGTCGAGGCTTACACGCCGGAACCGTTCGCCGCTGAGCAGCCGATGGACCTGCGGGTCAGCGCCATCAGCGCGGCGTCCGAACGGCTTCTTCAGGAACTGCACGCCTGGGATGCAATAGCGCAAATGCGGATGGCGCCCTACCAGGTGCTGGCCACCTGGGAGTGGTCCCGAAGCGAAGTGCGTTTCGATGCTGAAGAGCTGAATCACCCCCACCTGGGCCACATCATCGAAAACCGGGTGGTGCAGCTGGGCCTTTGGCAGGCGATGGCCCAGCAGGACAACATCACGCTGCTGACCGGTGAAGCGCCCAGCCAAATGGGTCAGGATGCCAATGGCGCGTTTCTGGTGGTGGGGGAGCGCACCTTGCGTGGGCGTTTGCTGCTGGGGTGTGATGGCGCGCGGTCACGGGTTCGGGACGCGGCCCGCATCGGCCTGACTGGCTGGCAGTACCGTCACCACTGCCTGGCGGTAAACATCACCACCGAGCAGCCGCAACAGGCGATCACCTGGCAGGAGTTCACACCGGAAGGGCCGAGGGCGTTTCTGCCACTGGCCGGTCCGCACGGTTCACTGGTGTGGTACGACAGCCCACAAAAGGTCGCCACCCTGATGCGAATGAGCGATGAGGAACTGAAAGCCGCCATCGTTCAGGCGTTTCCGGACCGCCTTGGCGAGTTCAGCATCGATGGCCGTGGCAGCTTTCCCCTGACCCGGCAGCACGCTCAGCATTACTTCCGCGATCGTCTGGTGCTGTTGGGAGACGCGGCCCACACCATCAACCCACTGGCGGGCCAGGGCGTGAACCTGGGCTTTAAGGATGTGGCGGAGCTGGCGGCGGTGCTTGGCCAGGCCAAGGATTGTGGTGAGGTCTGGGACAGCGAAGCGGTACTGGCCCGGTATGAACGTACCCGCCGTCGCGACAACCTGCTGATGCAGTCCACCATGGATCTGTTCTACACCCTGTTTTCCAATGACCGCGCGCCGCTCAAACTGGTGCGTAACCTGGGGTTGCTGGCTGCGCAAAATGCCGGACCCATTAAGAACCAGGTGATGCGCTACGCCATGGGGCTTTAATCACCAGTGCGTAAGCTCTGGTTTAATCCCGCTTTCAATCAGTCTCTGAGACTGACCCTCGCTCTGATCCTGGCGCTGGCAGCGGCCTATCCTCTGGGCCTGCTTGCGCCCACGGCTTTATCGATGCTGGCGCTGCCCGCGGTGCTGGTATCGGCACTGGACCAGCCCTCACCGTTCTGGTGGCGGCGCATTGCTCTTGGTCTGGCGGGGTTTATTCTGACCAGCGGACTCACTGCTACCCTGACTCATCACCTTCCCGGGATATTGCCGTTGTGGTTTGCTTTGCTCGGGTTGTTGCTGGGTTCGCTGGCGGCCTGGGGAGAGCTGGCTGGCCGCTTGGGAATGGGGATGCTGGTGATGGCGGTGGCTGGCCTGGCCACGGCCCCTCAGGGCGCGCCCTGGGCCCTGGCCCTGAACTTCGGCCTGTGCGTGCTTTGGCTGATGATCTTCAGTGCCCTGTGGTACCGGCTATGGCGCCATTATCCCCTGCGACAGAGCCTCTCAGCGGTCTACCACAGTCTGGCGCAGATCCTGCTCGCCCGTCCCGGACAACTGCGGGCTAAGGGGCTGCCGGCTGAGTTTGATTCCACCCTCGGAACCCAGATTGCCCTGTGTCGCCAGCAGCTGTTGGCCTTTGGCCGTCAGGGCCAGATAGGACCGTTGCGCAACGCCTTTATCGCGGCGGTGGATCTGCAGGAGCGGCTGCAGGCGACCCCCCATCCTGAGCAGACCAAAGCGCTCTTTACCGACCCCACCATTTTCCCTCTGTACCGGGATTGGACCCGCGCCGTCTCCGCACGCTTGCGCCGACTGGCCAGAGATCTGGCCCAGCATCGTCCCTTGCAGAGCGATGATCGCCACCAGGCCCTGGCGGAACCCCTGATTACCGCGTTAACACCGATCGCCGAAGGTGGCGGGCCCCGGGGGATGGTGGCGCACTACATGATGGACAACGTGCGACGGATTTCGCGGCTGGCGGAGCGGGTTGCGCCGCTGTATCAGCGGGATTTTCTGCCCCAACCAGAACCGGATTGGCGGGCCCGGATACGGGGCCTGTGGGGGTGGTCTTCGCCGGTGGCCCGGGGGGCGGTGCGCCTGGCGGTGCTGCTGGGGATGGGCGCGGCCATCAGTCAGCATATGGGCATGGCGAACAGCTACTGGGTACTGACCACCATCGTAATGGTGACCCAAAGCAGCTACGTGGCGACCCGCCACCGAGTGGGACAGCGGGCCGCCGGCACCTTTGTCGGGCTGGCTATTGGCGCTCTGTTGGTGTGGCTGGGGTTCACCGGACAGGCGGCCCTGATAATGGCGCTGACGCTGGTGCCGGTGACCTTGGCGCTGGTGAGGCAGCACCACGGGCTGACCACCACCAGTGCCACCACCCTGCTGGTGCTGATGTTCGAGTACTTTGGCATTGGCGGGGACACCATCCTGCTGCCGAGAATGATGGACACCCTGATAGGCTGCACCCTGGTGTTTGCGGCGTTTCGCTGGCTCTGGCCCCAGTGGCAGGGGGGCCGTCAGACCGTGTTGCGGCGTCAGGCGCTGGCTCACCTTCATCGTTACCTGCAACTGGTGCTGATGGCCTTTGCCGGAAAGCCGGTGCAACCGGTGCAGTTGGCCCGGGCCCGGCGGTTGGCCTATGAGCAGGGGATCAGCCTCACAGCCAGCTTTCAGCAGATGAAGCAGGAGCCGGGCTACCGGGATGAGGAAACCAGTCTGGCCCTGCTGGCGCAGTACAAGGGCGCCATGAGTCATCTGAACGCCGTGGTACCTTTTGCCCGCCGCGGTGTGGTGCTGGCGGACGACACGGCCGACAGGTTGCGCGAGGGGTTTGACCGGGCCTACGGCGTGCTGGTGTCCTCCCAGGAGGGAACGGCCCACTCCTGGCCTGCGGAACTGGACCGCACCTCCAGCTGGTTGTCTGAGCAGCTGATGCAACAGGAGCCCAATCGTGCCGGCTTCGTGCTTTACCAGATGGCGCTGCTGCTGGAGCGCTATCAGCGACTCAGTGGTTTACTGGGTCCGAAAACCGCACCTGAGCAAGGCAGCCCCCCTGCGGACGGTTCCTGAGGCAGAATTGCCAGCCGTAACGCTGACAAAGATCCGTCACAATCAGCAGCCCCAGACCGTGGCCTTCGGCGCTGTCGGATGTCTCGCCCAATCCCACGCCGGTGTCGCTGATGGTCAGGCTGTTGGCGTCCATCTCAAGACGGATGGTGCCTTGCTCCGTCGCGCCAATGGCGTTGCGGATCAGGTTGCCAACCACCATGGCGGTCACCGCCTCCGAGGCATTGATGATCGGCGTTGCGGCCACATCGACCTGAAACTCGATCGGTTTGCCCAGAGCAGCGGATCGATTTTGCTCCAGGATCCGCTCCAGCTCATCGCCGCTCAGCGGGCGTTGTACCGACTCTTCATCCCGCTCATAACGCACCAGGCTCAGTAGGGCCTCGACCGTTTCCTCCATCCGACCCGCAGCGGTAGTGATGCGCTGCTGCTGACGCTGGCGAAACTCCGGCTGAGCGTCGCTGTCCAGCAACCGGGCTGCACCGCGAATAATGGTGAGCGGGGTCCGTAACTCGTGGCTGGTGTAGCGGGCGAAGGCCTGCTCCCGTTTCAGCAGTCGGTTCACCTCGCGGCGGTAATGGTTGAGCTGCTCCTTCAGTTCAACGAACTCTCTGGCCGCACCGGGAGAGACGGAAAAGGGACGCTCGGGGTCTCCCTGGTGGGCGGCCAACTGCTGACTCAGGTCGTTAACCGGCTGGATTAGCCGTGCTGACAAGCGCACCAGAACGGCACCAAAGCAGGTGAGCAGCACCACGGTGATCGCCAGAATCACCAGGCTGATAAGGCCGCCTTCATGCTCGGTAAGCTCCAGTGGCTCGGCATGCGCTAACAGGTAGATCGGCTTGATCTCGTTACCGTCGCGATAGCGGTCAGCCAGAAAGAAAAACTCGCCGTAATCGGTGGAGAACTCGGTTTGCAGCTTGACGGCAAAGCGGTATTCATCCTCCACGAACTCGGGCAGGTGATCCGGGTTGTTGTAGGCAAAAGTGACTTCATCCACCTGTTGAGGCCCGCTGGCGCCGGTCAGGTAGAGGGCTTCGGCAAATCCCCGGTTGGCTTCCAGATGGCGCAGGCTGACGTTGTCTTCGGCCAGCATGATCGCTTCGCGGAACAGCAGGTATAGCACCAGACCAACCAGCACCGACAGGCCGGCAAACAGCAAGGCCAGTTTTCGGGTCATGGTGGCGGTGGAGTGATGGTTCATTCCGGGATCTCCAGGCGGAAGCCCACTTTGGGTACGGTGACCAGCATCGGCACCGGGAAGGGCCGATCCAGCTGATTACGCAGCTGGTAGATGTGGCTCCGGAGCACTTCATTATTGGGTTCACCATCGGGCCACAAGGCTTCACACAGGGATTCGCGGGTGACGATCTCCGGGGCAGCACGACACAGCAGCTCAAGGATGGTGTAGGTGGTCGGATTCAGCGCAAGAGGGCGTCCCCGTCGGGTTGCAGAGCGGGTATTGGGGTTCAGAACCAACTCGCCAAAGGTGCGTTCCATCGGTGTGACCTGACCGCGGAAACGCCGCACCAGAGCGGTGAGGCGGGCCTGCAGGATATCCAGATCGAAGGGCTTGGCCAGGTAATCATCGGCGCCGCACTCAAAGCCGGTCAGGGTATCTTCGCGGCTGCCCAGTGCGGTGAGCATCAGCACCGGCGTGCGCTTGCCCTCCTGACGGAGCTTCTGGCACAGGGTACGGCCGTCCATTCTGGGCAGCATCAGGTCCAGAATGATGGCGTCAAAGTCGTTTTCACGGGCCAGCACCAGCCCCAGTTCACCATTATCGGCGTAATCCAGCACCACTCCCTGGGCTTCAAAAAAGTCAAAGATGATGCCGGCAACATCACGATTGTCTTCCACCAAAAGAAGTCGTTTCAACACCTGGGTCGTCATATTGCGTTTCCGTTCACTCAGGATCGGGTGGCCGACGTGAAAAAAATGTCGACAACGTTTTTTACACGGAGGCTCTGGAAAATCGGCGTCATCGGGCCAAGTGGCCGCAATTCCCCTATTGTGAGAGACCGATGCTGAAACTCAAAGCCTTACCTAAGGGTGAAATCACCCCCATCACCCTGAGTGTGATCGTCCCCCTCTACAACGAAACCGAAGTTCTGCCCTCACTGCACAGCCGCTTGACGATGGTATTGGACAGCCTGCCGGAGCGCTGCGAAATCGTCTACGTCGATGATGGCAGCGTGGATGGCAGCCACCAGATGGCGCAAGCCCTGCCCGCCAGCAGCAGCGAGCACCTGTGCCTGTCGCTCAGTCGCAACTTTGGTAAAGAGGCAGCGATGAGCGCCGGCCTCAGCTACGCCCGTGGCCAGTCGGTGATTCTGCTGGACGCTGACCTGCAGGATCCGCCGGAGCTGATTCCTGAAATGCTGGCCAAGTGGCGGGAAGGCTATGACGTGGTCAACATGCAGCGCCGTCGCCGGCTCGGCGAGAGTTGGTTCAAGCGAACCTCCGCCGCCGCCTATTACCGCATCCTCAATTGGCTCTCCGAGATGCCGATCCCGGAGAACGTCGGTGACTTTCGCCTCCTCAGCCGCCAGGTGGTGGACCAGATCAACGCGCTGCCTGAGCGCAATCGCTACATGAAAGGCCTGTTTGCCTGGCCGGGGTTTCGCCAGATCACCCTGCAGTTTGATCGGGACCCCCGACAAGCCGGTGACACCAAATGGAACTACACCAAGTTGATCGGACTGGCGATGGATGGCATCACCGCATTCAGTATCCGGCCACTGCGTCTGGCCACCTGGGCGGGGCTAACCGTGGCCACCAGCGCGTTTCTGTATGGCGCCTGGGTGGTGGCCAAAACCCTGATTTGGGGAGAGTCGGTGGCGGGCTACCCCTCACTGATGGTGGCGATTCTGGCACTGGGTGGCGTTCAGCTGCTGGCGATGGGGCTGTTGGGGGAGTACCTGGGCAGGGTCTACATCGAGGCAAAAGCCCGTCCCAACTACCTGGTGGGCGAAGTGACCGAGCACCCGCGTCAGAGCATTCGCGCGGCGCAGGAGGCTCAGCAATGATCCGCACCCGTACTTTGTGGTTTTTGGCGGCGTTTGCGTTGCTGGTTCGATTGGCGTCGCTTGGGCTGTATCCACTGATGGACACCACAGAAGCCCGATACGGTGAGATGGCACGCATCATGGTGGAAACCGGCAACTGGCTGACACCACAGTTCGATTATGGTGTGCCGTTCTGGGGCAAGCCGCCGCTGCATACCTGGATGAGTGCCGGGGCCATGAGCCTGATGGGGGACAGCGAGTTTGCGGCCCGGGTGCCGCACTGGATAGCCGGTCTGCTGACGTTGGCGCTGGTGGTCAGCCTGGCCCGTCGGCAGGGGATCAATCCGGCATTGACCGCACTGGTGCTGGCCAGTTGCGCCATCTTTGCCATCGCCAGCGGCGCAGTGATGACCGATATGGCGCTGACTCTGGGCCTGACTCTCGCCATGATGGGGTTCTATCTGGGCTGGCAGGGCCAGTATTACTGGGGCTACCTGTCGTTCGCGGGGCTGGCGGTTGGCCTGCTCGCCAAGGGGCCGGTGGTGATCGTTCTGATGGCATTGGCAGTGGGGCCCTGGTTGCTGCTTCAACACGGATTTACCGGAACCTTTCAGGTGCTTTGGCGCCGCTTCCCGCTGCTGTCCGGGACCGCACTGATGCTGGCGATGGCCGGGCCATGGTATTACCTCGCGGAACAGGCCACGCCAGGCTTTCTCGACTACTTCCTGGTGGGGGAGCATTTTTCCCGATTTGTGGAAAGTGGCTGGCAGGGTGACCTGTATGGGTCCGCCCACGATGAGCCCCGGGGCACCATCTGGCTGTTCTGGCTCTACAGTGCGCTGCCCTGGTCGCTGTTGCTGCCCTGGCTGGTCTGGCGTCGCGCCCGGGTTTGTCAGGCCGGGGTCAACCATCCCTGGCTCAGCTATTTAGTGATGTGGACCCTCGCCCCAATGCTGCTGTTTACCATGGCAGGGAACATCCTGCCCGCCTATGTGCTGCCGGGGATCCCCGGGTTGGCGCTGCTGATCGCCAGCCTGGTCAGTGAGCGGGAGATGAAGGTGGTGGCCGGTGCCAGTTTGGTGACCCCGGTATTGTTGCTGGTGGCGGTGGTGGCGTTGCAGAGCCACGAGCTGCGGGACCGGAAAAGCGACAAAGCTCTGCTGGCAGCGTTGCCCGAAGCGCCCCTCTACTACTGGCAGAAGCGGCCGTTCTCCGGCCAGTTCTATTCTGAGGGTAAAGCGCTGGAGGCGAACAGTCTGGAGCAACTTCCGGTGCAGGGGCGGTTTTACCTGGCCGGTCGCCCGGCGGCACTGTCTGAGCCGCTGGAGAGCAAGCGGTTACAGTGTGAGCCGTTGCGCCAAAGCGGTAAACGGGTGCTGTATGGCTGTGAGGCGGTGCAGTGAGCCGGTTTGCCCGCTTCGCCCTGATAGGCGCCCTGGGCTTTGTGGTGGACAGCCTCTGCTTTGCCCTGTTGTGGCAGGGGATGGGCTGGCCTCTGCAACTGTCCCGTGCCATCGCCTTTGTGGCTGCGGCCAGCACCACCTGGCTGGGTAATCGCGTGCTCACGTTCGCTGACCGGCCCAGCCAGCCTCGCTGGTTACAATGGCGTAAGGCACTGGCCAGTGCTGTTGTGGCGGCCATCCCCAACCTTGGGGTGTTTCAGCTGCTGCTGATGCTATTGGGGCAGCAGGGTATCAGTCCCTATATCGCTCTGGTGGGCGGAGTGCTGGCGGGCATGGGGGTGAACTACTTTGCCAGCCAGATTTGGGTCTTTGCGCCAGCCAATCATCCTCGTCCCTGAGCCTTTTGCTTCTCTATCGGGCGCCTTTTCGGCGCCCCTCTGCGGCATATTGTCGCACCCTGCGACCCTCTCCTTGGCCTTTCCCGGGATCGGAGTAAAACAGCGCTATCCCATGGCACTTGCCCCGCGCTGACCGATCACAAGGATTGACCTTTCATGCCCGTAAGCAAGCATCTGGCCGTTGCCGCGGCCGTAAACCTGGCGCTGGCGTTGCCCGCCTACGCTGACAAAATCAGTGACTGTACTGAGGAGGATCACTGCGACGAATACCAGGTGGTGACGGCGGAGGTGATGCAATCGCCGCTGACCGTCGTCACCGACCCCAAGCTGCCGCGACAGCCGTTGCCCGCGTTTGATGGCTCCGGCTTCCTGCGCACCATTCCCGGCTTTAACGTCATTCGCAAAGGCGGTGCCGGCGGTGACATTACCCTGCGAGGTATGGCCGGCTCCCGGGTGAACATTGTCAATGATGGCCAGCAGGTGGGCGGCACCTGCGGCGGCCGTATGGACCCGCCGACCAACTACATCTCACCGGACACTTATGAGCGGGTGGAGGTGATTAAGGGGCCGCAAACCGTCAAGTACGGCCCGGTGGGTTCCGCCGGTACCGTGCTGTTTGAGCGCGACCACTTTGGCCTGGCGGAAGCCGGTACCGAAGGGCGCGCCAGCATGACCTTTGGCAGCTTTGAGCGTAAAGACTATGCCATGGAGCTGATCACCGGCACCGCTGACCACTACTGGCGCATTGATGCCAACCACTCTGAAAGTGATGACTTTGAGGACGGCAACGGCGACACCATGCAGTCCAGTTACGACCGTCAGAACTTTCACACCGCGTTGGGCTGGACGCCGGATGCCGAGTCGGTCGTGGAGCTGAGCTATGGCTTCTCCTCCGGTTCGGCGGAATACGCGGACCGGGCCAACAAAGCCCGTCAGATCGACAACGAGAACGCCACCCTGCTGATGCGCACCGGCTCTGAGCTGAGCTGGCTGTCGATGATGGAGTTTCAGGCTTACTACAACCAGAACGACCACATCATGGACCAGTTCGACAAGCCGGAGAACACCGCCCCCGGCGCCAATCCCCGTCGCACCAATGTGGGTGGCCACCTCTGGTTTGAACTGATGCCGGTGGACGGCTGGGAGCTGTTGGTCGGGATCGATTATCTGGACAGTACCCAGGATATGCGCAATGGCCTCAGTCTCGATGAACTGTTGGGTGCGGCCTTTGAGGATGTCTACAGCAAGGAGAACCTGGGCCTGTTGCTGGAATCCGACTGGACCGTGGGGCCGGGCAAAGTGGTGGCGGGTGCCCGCTATGACCGCTATGAGCAAGCTCTGCTGGGCAGTTGGTCTGGTGCCGGTAAGGTGAATGAGAAAACCGAAAACCTGTTCAGCGGATTCGGCCGCTATGAATGGCTGCTGGAGCGCAACCAGTTTTATGCAGGCGTGGGCTATGCCCAGCGCATCGCCGACTACTGGGAAGTGATGAAGGCCGGCAAAAACCTGACCCTGGACCCGGAGCAGACCACCCAGCTGGATATCGGCTGGATCCACAAAGGCCCGGTGGAGCTGTCAGCGTCGATGTTCTACGCCGACATTCAGGACTACATCCTGATCGACAACAACAGCATGCCCTCGGCCCGTAATGTGGACGCCACCCTGTGGGGCGGTGAGCTTGGTGCGAGCTACGCCTTTGCCCAGTATTTCAAGCTGACCACCACCGTGGCCTATACCCACGGCGATAACGACACCGACGACGTCGCACTGGGCCAGATCTCTCCGCTCGAAGGGCGGATTGCTCTGGACTATGAAAACGACAACTGGATGTTTGGCGCGCTGTGGCGATTGGTGGACAACCAGGACCGGGTGGCCGTAGGGCAGGGCAACATTGTGGGCCAGGACCTGGGGGAAACCGCGGGCTTTGGTGTGCTGTCGCTCAACGGTGCCTGGAAGCACGGTGAGTCTACCCGCCTGAGCTTCGGCATCGATAACGTCTTTGACAAGGCCTACGCCGAGCACGTCAGCAAATCCGGTTCCGGTAACGACATGTTGCCGCCGGAGGAGCGTACTGTGCGGGTGAACGAGCCTGGACGCAACGCCTGGGTGCGCCTCGACTACCACTTCTAAGGTTTCATCAACCTCGCCAACCAAAGCGGCTCTGAAAGGGGCCGCTTTTTTGTGTCTTAGAGGAGGAGGGCGATTTCCGGGGGGCAGAAACGACAAAAGCCCGCGCAAGGCGAGCTTTTGAAAGATGGCTGGGCTACCAGGATTCGAACCTGGGAATGGCGGGATCAAAACCCGCTGCCTTACCGCTTGGCGATAGCCCAACTGGGGTGAACAACCGGAGTCATTCGAAAGATGGCTGGGCTACCAGGATTCGAACCTGGGAATGGCGGGATCAAAACCCGCTGCCTTACCGCTTGGCGATAGCCCAACTGGGGGTGAACAACCGGAGTCATTCGAAAGATGGCTGGGCTACCAGGATTCGAACCTGGGAATGGCGGGATCAAAACCCGCTGCCTTACCGCTTGGCGATAGCCCAACTGGGGTGACTGCAGTGCAATCGAAAAATGGTGGCTATGGCGGGACTTGAACCTGCGACCCCAGCATTATGAGTGCTGTGCTCTAACCAACTGAGCTACATAGCCACGTAAACCGTGTTGATTGGGTTTCCCCAATCGATGCCCGACAACGTCAAACATCAAAAAGATGGCTGGGCTACCAGGATTCGAACCTGGGAATGGCGGGATCAAAACCCGCTGCCTTACCGCTTGGCGATAGCCCAACAAATGGTGCGGAAGGAGAGACTTGAACTCTCACGCCTCGCGGCGCCAGAACCTAAATCTGGTGCGTCTACCAATTCCGCCACTTCCGCAGAAGAATGGTGGCTACGGCGGGACTTGAACCTGCGACCCCGGCATTATGAGTGCCGTGCTCTAACCAGCTGAGCTACGTAGCCATCACTTGTTGCCTCCCATCGCTGGGAGCGGGGCGTATTATGCTGAGTTGCCCCCACAGCGTCAACTGCTTTTGCCGCGAAATCTTTCCAAACGGGATTGTTCGCGTGGAAAATAATCAGACTAGATAAAGAAGCAGCAGTTCGCTCCTCCCGCTGATGAAAAAGCGTTCGCATGGCCGCCGGATTATTTCCTTATGCTCCCGGCTGTTGGCGGCGTTGCCGATCGTCAGAAGGTAAAAAAGCCCGGGCAACGCCGGGCTTTTTTCTTTGGCCAACGTCGAGGAATCAGACGTTGAACAGGAAGTGAATCACATCGCCATCTTTAACGATGTAGTCCTTACCTTCAGAGCGCTTCTTACCGGCATCCTTGGCGGCATTCTCGCCACCCAGAGTGATGTAATCGTTGTAGGCGATCACTTCGGCACGGATGTAGCCACGCTCAAAGTCGGTGTGGATCTTACCGGCCGCCTGCGGGCCAGTGGCGCCAACGGGGATGGTCCAGGCGCGCACTTCCTTCACACCAGCGGTGAAGTAGGTTTGCAGGTTCAGCAGCTCGTAGCCAGAACGGATCACGCGGTTCAGGCCCGGTTCTTCGATGCCCAGATCAGCCATGAACTCAACGCGCTCTTCGTCGTCCAGTTCGGCGATTTCGGACTCGATTTCGGCACATACCGGCACCACAACGGCGTTTTCGTTGGCGGCGATTTCACGTACCTGGTCCAGGTACGGGTTGTTCTCAAAACCGTCGTCGTTGACGTTGGCGATGTACATGGTGGGCTTCAGAGTCAGCAGACCCATGTACTGGATACGGGCTTTCTCTTCCGGCTCCAGGGCAACGGAGCGGGCCATGCCGCCCTGTTCCAGCACCGGCAGGACCTTTTCCAGTACCACGATTTCCGCTTTGGCGTCTTTGTCGCCGCCTTTGGCGCGCTTGGCCAGACGCTGCAGGGCTTTCTCTACCGCATCCATATCCGCCAGGGCCAGCTCGGTGTTGATCACCTCGATGTCCGCCGCCGGGTTTACACCACCGGCCACGTGCACGATGTTGTCGTTCTCGAAGCAGCGCACCACGTGACCGATGGCGTCGGTTTCACGGATGTTGGCCAGGAACTTGTTGCCCAGGCCTTCCCCGGTGGAAGCGCCTTTTACCAGACCGGCGATGTCCACAAACTCCATGGTGGTGGGCAGAACTCGCTGGGGGTTCACGATCTTGGCCAGTGCGTCCAGACGGGCATCCGGCACCGGTACCACGCCGGTGTTCGGCTCAATGGTACAGAAGGGGAAGTTGGCGGCTTCGATGCCAGCTTTGGTCAGCGCGTTAAACAGAGTGGATTTGCCCACGTTAGGCAGACCCACGATTCCGCATTTAAAACCCATGGTGTTGTTAACCTTTACGTCAGTTAGGCCGGTTGGGCCGTGAAGGTATGAAGTCGATTCTGAGCCTTGGTGATGCCGTCGCGCAGCAAGATGTCGATGCTGCGGCTGGCTTCATCAATGGCCTCCTCAATGGCGCGCTGTTCCGGCGCCGGGGCCTTGCCCAGTACGTAACCGGATACCCGGTTACGATCCCCCGGATGGCCGATGCCGATCCGAAGGCGATAAAACTCTTTGTTGTTGCCCAGGGCCTTGATGATGTCTTTCAGACCGTTATGGCCACCATGACCGCCGCCTTTCTTAAAGCGGGCGACGCCGGGCGGCAGGTCCAGCTCATCATGGGCCACCAGGATCTCTTCCGGTTCCAGGCCATAAAAATTGGCCATCGCCCCAACGGCTTTACCGGAGAGGTTCATAAAGGTGGTGGGGATCAGCAGGCGCAGATCCTGACTGCCGGACTGAATGCGTCCGGTCAGACCGAAAAATTTGCTTTCGCTCTTGAGCGTCACGTTGTGGCTGCGGGCCAGTTCCTGAACCAGCCATTCACCGGCATTGTGACGGGTTTGGGCGTATTCGGGGCCTGGATTAGCCAGGCCCACGATTAAACGGATGTTGTTGCTCACCGTTACTCTTGTGTCTGTTCGCTGTCAGCTTCGGTGTCTTCCTCACCGTCGTCACTGCCCCCTTTCGGCGGTTGGATGCTGACCACGGACAAGTCGTTGTCAGATCCCGCTTCCAGGTTCGGGAACTCTACGCCCTTCGGAGTTTTCAGGTCCGACAGGTGCAGGGTTTCCCCAGTGTTCAGGTTGAGGGTGTCCACCTCGATATACTCTGGCAGATCCTGCGGCAGACAGCGGATGGTCACGTCGTTAACGAGGTGCATCACCGTGCCTCCGGCGCGAACGCCGGCCGAGTCTTCTTCATTGGTGAAATGCAGCGGTACGGTGGCGGTCATCGCCTCACCACGTTTTACGCGCTGAAAATCAATATGAAGCAGCTTGGGCTTATAGGGGTGGCGCTGCATCGCTTTCACGATCGCCTCCACCTTTTTGCCGTCGATATTCAGAATCAGGATTTGGCTGTAAAACGCCTCCTGCTCCTGAGCTTGGTTGAGTTTATTGTGGTCCAGGGTAATGGCCACAGGAGCTTCGTCTGCACCGTACAACACTGCAGGCAGTCTTTCTGCCCGACGCAACCGGCGGCTCGCACCGGTGCCTATCTCGGTACGGACTTCAGCGTCGAATTGAAATTGCGACATAGGTCCGTTCTCCTTGTGTGGGTGTCCCCCTGCCTCGCGACCAAGACAGGGTTTTATCCTTTTAGACGAGTCCCGGCAGATCACCAAGGGAAATGCCGGCGCGGTAGTCTACCACTTTGATGGCGAAGTGCTCAAACTGAGGCGGCAAAGGGCCCTCGGCGGGACAAAAAAAGCCCGCCATAACGGCGGGCTTTTGTCGTGGTTCAGCGCGATTTACTGAGCGCGTTGCAGAGTGACCGGCGGGTAGGCCATCTCCACCAGCTCGTTGCGGGTGTCACGAATGTACTCGATCACCGCCAGCGCGTCGGTGTTGCATTGGGCGGTTTCCTGATCGCAATCCGGCGCGCCATTGCTGTAAATGGCGGAGTAGCTGCTGCCGTCGAAGTGCACCTTCTCAACCGGGTAAACCACCGGCTCACCGTCGACCAGAATGATGTCAAAACGCTGGGCACTGTCCGCCTGGGCGTCGTACATGGCGGTCCAGTCGTCGTTGCCGTTGGCGTTGTAGTTGGTCATCACCACGTTGTAGGTCTGGTCGTCATTGATGGCGGTCCATTGCGGGTCGGCTTCGGTGCCAGTGCGCAGCTCCAGCGTTTCGATATGGCCGCTGACCTGAGACTGGGTCTCAGTAAAGACGTAGCGGGCCCCACCGATGTAGGGGAATTTGCCCATATGGGCGCTGTCCGGCAGGGCCAGGGTGATGGTTTCGTTCAGCAGCTGACGAACTTCCGCACCGGTCAGCGCCACCACGGAGAGGTAGTTGGAGAAGGGCAGCAGTTCCAGTGCCACATTGCCTTCGTAGTAGGCGCCCTCTTCAATGTCGGTACGCACGCCACCGGCACCCACCAGAGCGATGTCCACCTCCATGCCGGTCAGCGCCACCACTTCCGGCAGGTTGGCCCAGTACAGTTGGCCTTCGGCCACGATGGGAGCCACCCGGGAGCCGTGCTCGTCGACGCCGTTGTCGCCGGGACGACGCTCGTGCTTGAGGGTTTGCGGCACCTGGGCGATCACTTCGCCATAAGCTTCGTCCAGCGCCGGCTTATACAGGGTGTCGATGCGATCCCGCAGGGCCGGGTCTTCGCTCTGAATGCGGATGTTGTCCTGGGTGGCGATAAAGTTCACCACTTCGGCGTGCTCCGCATCCACCAGACGGTCAGCGTCGTCACGCTGGCTTTCGGCATAGAAGGTGTCGGAGGAGAGCAGGGTGTTGCCACCGCCACACTGGGCAACCGCACCGTTACCGTCAAAGGTTACCTGAGCCTGGCCTACGGCCTGAGCGTACTGGCCGGCCTGCACGATGCAGGTCAGGCCGCCGTTGGGGTTCTTAACCAGCTGGGCGTACTGCACATCGCTGTCGCCCATGCCCAGATTGGTGAAGTCGCCCAGCAGGGAGTGAGAGTGGCCGCCCACAATCACATCAATGCCGTCCACCGCTTCCGCCATGGCGATGTCACGGCTGGTGCCCAGGTGGGTCAGGGCGATGATCTTGTTGACCCCCATGGCCTTCAGTTCATCAACGATGGCCTGAGCGGTTTCCGCTTCCTTGCCGAAGCTGACGTCGCCCACGTTAGGAGAGATGGTGGGCATGTCTTCCAGCACCACACCAAATACCGCCACCAGCGTTTTGTCTTCAGGCAGATTGTCGAGGTCGGTCAGCGGGGTCTTCTCATTGCCGTCGAAGGCGTAAATCACGTAGGGCTTGAGGTTATCCACTCCGGCCAGGTCGGCGTCCTGGCTGACGTCCATGTTGGCGCCCAGAACCGGGAAGCTGACGTGGTTGATGAACTCCGCCAGGGTGGCGTTATCCAGATCGAATTCATGGTTGCCCACCGCCATCGCGTCCAGCCCCATCCGGCTGAGGATGTCGGCGTTCATGCGGCCATTGTTGAGCTTGAAGTAACCGGTGCCCTGCCAGGCGTCACCGCCGTGAAGGAACAGCAGGCTCTGGTCCTGACGCTCGGCATCGGCTTTGATGTCGTTCACGGCACTGAGCAGGCGAGGGTGGCCACCAAACTGGTTGTACACCGCGTTACCCTCACGCAGTGCCGGATTGGCGAAGCTGCTGTTGATCGGGTCGAAATTGGAGTGGGTGTCGTTGATGTGGGCGATGGTAAGGGTAAAGGCGTTGCCAGAGTTGTTGTCGTTTGAGCTGCTGCCACAACCCGCCATCAGGCCGGTCAGGGCGAGGGCGATACAAGTGCGCTTAAAGGTCATCAATCTGTACTCTTTTTAGTCAGTGAATAGTGGTGCCAATCCTGGGCGGGCTATCTGTAACACTGGAAAAAGAGGCGGATGTGACAGTAATGATGGGTTGTGACCGGGATCACAAACAAAAACGCCCTGCACAGAGCAGGGCGTTTTGGGCCGGCGAGACGATTACTGATCGAACATCGCGGAGATGGACTCTTCGTTGCTGACGCGACGGATCGCTTCGGCCAGAACCTGGCTCATGGTCAGCTGAGTCACTTTGCCGGTGGCCTTCATCTCATCCTTCAGCGGGATGGTGTCGGTCACGATAACTTCGTCGATAACGGAGTTACGGATGTTCTCGGCAGCGTTGCCGGAGAATACCGGGTGAGTGGCGTAGGCAAATACGCGACGGGCACCGTGCTCTTTCAGGGCTTCGGCCGCTTTGCACAGCGTGCCGCCGGTGTCGATCATGTCATCAACGATGATGCAGTCGCGGTCTTTCACGTCACCGATGATGTGCATCACCTGAGACACGTTGGCACGCGGACGACGCTTGTCGATGATGGCCAGATCGGTGTCGTCCAGCAGTTTCGCTACCGCACGGGCGCGAACCACACCACCGATGTCCGGGGATACAACAACCGGGTTGTCCAGAGCTTTGGCGCGCATGTCTTCCAGCAGCACAGGGCTGCCGAACACGTTGTCCACCGGTACGTCGAAGAAGCCCTGGATCTGCTCAGCGTGCAGGTCGCAGGTCAGAACGCGGTCAACACCTACGCTGGACAGGAAGTCGGCAACCACTTTGGCGGTGATCGGCACACGAGCGGAACGCACGCGGCGATCCTGACGGGCGTAACCAAAGTAGGGGATAACGGCAGTGATGCGGCCGGCAGAGGCGCGACGCAGGGCGTCGACCATAACCACCAGTTCCATCAGGTTGTCGTTAGTGGGGGCACAAGTGGACTGGATAATGAATACGTCAGCGCCGCGAACGTTTTCATTGATCTGGACGCTGATCTCTCCATCGGAGAAACGACCCACTTCGGCTTCACCCAGGGAGGAGTACAGGCGTTGGGCAATGCGACTGGCAAGTTCCGGCGTGGCGTTGCCGGCAAAAAGCTTGATGTCGGGCACAGGAAGAACCTCAGGCTTATTGAATTGGGCTGAAGACCGCGCGCCTGGGATTGAGGACCCAGCGGCGTGCTGGTCATTCTCCGTTAACTTCATCTGATCGGGAAACACCCCGAACCTGTGTCAAAAATGCCTCTGGGCACCCTCCGGTCCCGCCGGAAGGTGGGACGCAGTCATCCAGTCTGGACATCCTGAATTAGCAAGACCGCGATCCGGATTATGGCTGGGCTACCAGGATTCGAACCTGGGAATGGCGGGATCAAAACCCGCTGCCTTACCGCTTGGCGATAGCCCAATGGACAGTATTTTTATTGACCCAGTGTAGCCTGCAGTGGTGACAGATTACGGCCTTGAGCAACAAATCCCCGCCATTGAACGGGCATCGCTGCCAGCGCCGCTTCCGCCTCATGTTGGTGATTAAATCGCCCAAACACGCAGCTGCCGGTACCGGTCATTTTTGACGGCGCGTATTCTATCAACCAGCTCAACGCCTTTGCAACTTGAGGGTAGGTGTCGCACACCACAGTCTGGCAGTCGTTCTGCCAGCGTTCCGGCTGGGTTTCCAGGTTGACGATCTTTGGGGTGTCCCGGGTCAGTTGCGGATGGCCAAATACCTCTGCGGTACTGACTTCCACGTCCGGTACGACCACCAGATACCAGGGCTCTTCCACTGCCACCGGTCGTAACTTTTCACCCACACCGTCGGCCATGGCCGCGCGGCCACGGACAAACACCGGTACATCCGCGCCCAGTGCCAGGCCCAGATCCGCCAGAGTGTCCTCATCCACGCCGGTTGCCCAGAGATGATTCAGCGCGACCAGCGTCGTGGCGGCATCGGAGGAGCCGCCCCCCAGGCCACCGCCCATCGGCAGGCGTTTATCCAGATGAATGCGGGCCCCTTTCGGGGTGCCGGTGTGCGCCTGCAGGCGACGGGCAGCCCGGACAATAAGATTGTCGTCGTGGGCAACGCCTGCCACTTCCGGAGTCAGTGTGATGATGCCGTCATCGGTGATCTCAAAAGTGAGGCTGTCACCAAAGTCGACAAACTGAAACAGGGTCTGCAGCTCGTGGTAGCCGTCAGGTCGACGGCCATTGATGTGCAGGCAAAGATTGAGTTTGGCCGGCGCTGGCCAGGAGGCGCTGGAGGACATCAGGGTTCCGGTTGCCAGTGGGAAAGGGCCAATTTTAAGCGTTGATCGCCGCGGCGCAACTCGATTTGAACCGGCACCTTATAGCCGGATAACTGCTGCCATCCAAGGTAGTGCAGTTGCCACTGCTCGCCGGTTTGCGGGTGCACCATCGTCAGACTTTTCACTTCACCCAGTTCGTCATATTCGACCGATTCTGCCCCGCGGGTGTCGCCGAGCAGATAGCGGCTGATTTGCGACAGCGGTAACGGCCAGCCGGTCAGACGTTCGATAAGCTGGTCTGCACTGGTGCCCTGGTGGGTCTTACCGTCGAACTGAACCTGGGCCAGCCCCGGCTGGCTGTTCAGAACCAAAACGGTGGTGCCCAGCGGGGTAGAAAGGCGCAGATCATCCTGGCCTGAGCTGTCACGATGGCGCCAGCTCAGGTTGGCGGACATCCGCTCATCCGGCTGAATGACCGCCAGTTTGCCCCGCAGATGCCAGTTGGGAGCTTCTGCGGCGGGCGCATCACCAGCCGGAATGGTTGTGGTGCAACCCGAAATGAGAATAATGAAGAATAAAAGCGGTAACGTTTTGAATGGTAGGTTAAGCATTTCTTTCCAACTTTGTGCGCCACCCCTCAGAGATGAGGATGAGGCCGGTCTCACGTCCCGGTTTTATTTCCATCGCCATCCGCTTTATGCATAAAATTGTTGAGCCGCCACGGATTGACAGAGAAAAGGGCGAGTTAGTTACGAAGCCATGACGTTAGTTGCTATTGGAATCAATCACAAGACCGCCAGCGTTTCGTTGCGGGAAAAAGTGGCCTTTGGCCCGGACATCCTCACCGATGCCCTAAAGAGTCTTGCCGATCAGACCCGAACCGGAGAGGCGGTGATCCTCTCTACCTGCAACCGCACGGAGTTGTATACCAACCAGGTTGAATGCGAACGCTTGATCCAGTGGTTGAGCCAGTTCCACAACCTCAACGAAGCGGAGCTTCGTGAGTGCATCTATCTGCATACCGGACAATCCGCTGTGCACCACCTGTTGCGGGTTTCCGCCGGCCTTGACTCCCTGGTGCTGGGCGAACCCCAGATCCTCGGCCAGATCAAACAGGCCTTCGCTGACGCCAAGCGCGTTGGCACTATCGCTCATACCCTCGACCGCTTGTTCCAGCACACCTTTAAGGTGGCCAAACGGATCCGCACCGAAACCGAAATCGGTTCCTCTGCCGTATCCGTTGCCTTTGCTGCGGTGAACCTCGCCCGTCACATCTTTGATGACCTGTCCCGCTCCCGGGTACTGCTGGTGGGCGCCGGTGAAACCATCGAACTGGTGGCGCGTCACCTGAGCGAGCAGGGTGTAACCAACATCGTCGTTGCCAACCGGACCCTGGCCCGTGCTGAAGGCATGGCGGCAGAGTTTGGTGGCACAGCGGTGACCCTGCCGCAAATCCCCGAACACCTGGCGGAAGCCGATATCGTGATCTCCTCCACCGCATCGCCGCTGCCGATTCTGGGCAAAGGGATGGTGGAAAACGCGCTTAAGGCCCGTCGTCATCAGCCGATGTTGCTGGTGGACATCGCCGTGCCCCGCGACATTGAGTCGGAAGTGGCGGATCTGGAAAACGCCTACCTCTATACCGTGGATGACCTCCAGGGCATCGTAGAGAAAAACATGGCGTCCCGTCTGGAAGCCGCCGAGCAGGCGGAGCTGATCGCTCACGACCAGTCCGGCGAGTTCATGAGCTGGCTGCGCAGCCTGGACTCTGTGGCCACCATTCGTGCCTACCGTAACCAGAGCGAGCTGCTGAAGCAGGATGCGCTGCTGCGGGCCCAGGAGCGACTGGCCAGTGGCGCGGATCCGGAGGCGGTGATGCAGGAACTGGCCAACAAGCTGACCAATAAACTGATTCACTCTCCCACTCAGGCGCTGTCCAAAGCGGCCCGTTCCGGAGACCTGGACAGTCTTGAGCTCTTGCGCGGTGCCCTCGGCATCGACGACAATTAAGTCATTCCTCATCCCCAAATCGGATGCGAAACGGAAGCCACTGGCTTCCGTTTTGTTATTTCGCCGCCTGAGGGTGGCCGCAAGAAGGTATTCAATGAAGCCGACCGTATACGCCAAACTGGAAGGACTGCTGGAGCGCTATGAAGAGGTTCAGGCGCTGCTGGGCGAGCCCGATGTGATCGCCGATCAGGAGCGTTTTCGTAACTTGTCCAAAGAGTACGCTCAGCTGGAGTCCGTGGCCAAAGCGTTCCTGGCGTATCAGCAAAACCAGGAAGACATTGCCACAGCCACTGAGATGCTGGCCGATCCGGAAATGAAGGAGATGGCTGAAGAGGAGTTGGCGGAAGCGCGTGTTCAGACTGAGGCACTGGAGCAGGAGCTGCAAATCCTGCTGCTGCCCAAGGACCCCAACGACGACCGCAGCGCCTTTGTCGAAATCCGCGCCGGTGCCGGCGGTGACGAAGCGGCCATTTTTGCCGGTGACCTGCTGCGCATGTACAGCCGCTACGCCGAGCAGAAGCGCTGGTCCATCGAGCTTATGTCCGCCAGCGAAGGCGACCACGGTGGTTACAAAGAGGTGATTGCCAAGTTCAGTGGTGAAGGCGTTTATGGCGAGCTGAAGTTTGAGTCCGGTGGTCACCGGGTGCAACGCGTGCCCGCCACCGAATCCCAGGGCCGCATCCACACCTCCGCCTGCACCGTGGTGGTGATGCCGGAAGTGCCGGAAGCGGAAGCGATTCAGATCAACCCTGCTGACCTGAAAGTGGACACCTTCCGCGCTTCAGGGGCGGGCGGGCAGCACGTCAACAAAACCGACTCGGCGGTGCGCATCACCCACGTCCCTACCGGAACCGTGGTGGAGTGCCAGGATGAGCGTTCTCAGCACAAGAACCGCGCTAAGGCGATGGCGGTGCTCTCCGCCCGACTGCAGGCAGCGGAAGATGAGAAGCGCAAAGCGGAAGAGACCAGCACCCGCCGCTCACTGGTGGCGTCCGGGGACCGCTCCGAGCGGATCCGCACCTACAACTACCCGCAGGGTCGGGTGTCCGATCATCGCATCAACCTGACCCTCTACCGTCTCACAGAGGTGATGGAGGGGGAGTTGAGCGCGTTGATGGAACCCATTCTTCAGGAACACCAGGCGGACCTGCTGGCGGCTCTGGCGGAGGAGGCGTAAGTGCGTCTGGACCACTGGCTGGCTCAGGCCACCGAGCAATTGGCGCCGCACAGCGAGAGCGCCCGACTGGATGCAGAGCTGTTGCTGCTGTCCCGGCTGGGCAAACCCCGCAGTTTTCTGTTCACCTGGCCGGAACATGAGTTGCCCGGCCCACTGGTGGCCAATCTGGCCGGCCTGCTGGCGCGCCGCATTGCCGGCGAGCCTGTGGCGCACCTCACCGGCCAGCGCGAGTTCTGGTCGCTGCCGCTGAAAGTGAACGCCACCACCCTGATCCCCCGCCCGGACACCGAGGCATTGGTGGAAGCGGCGTTGGCGTTGCGCCTGCCGGAGCAGGCTGACGTGGTGGACCTCGGCACCGGCACCGGCGCCATTGCCCTGGCACTGAAAAGCGAGCAGCCGCAATGGCGCGTCAGCGGCGTCGACCGCATCGCCGATGCGGTGGCCCTGGCCCGCAGCAACAGTGAGGCACTTGAGCTGCCCATTACCGTCCACGAAGGCAGCTGGTTTGTCCCTCTCGGCGGCCAGCAGTTCGACCTGATCGTCTCCAACCCGCCCTACATCGACCCGCAAGACCCTCATCTTTCGCAGGGGGACGTCCGGTTTGAGCCTCTGTCGGCGCTGACGGCCGACGAGCACGGCCTGGCGGACATCCGCTACCTGGCGGCGGAGTCACGCCATTACCTGAAGCCCGGTGGCGTACTGATGGTGGAGCATGGCTGGGATCAGGGCGAAGCGGTGCGAGGGATTTTCACCGAGGCGGGGTTTGAACGGGTAGAAACCGGTCGGGATCTGGGCAATCGTGAACGCTACACGCTGGGTTTCCTGAGCGGGAAGCGGTAATCTAGGCCGAATCATTTACGGAAGGAAATTCAACGATATGGAATGGTTCTATTCCCTCTACCCGGGTCTGAAGCATCTGCATATGACACTGATCGCGGCCAGCGTCGGTTTCTTTATCCTGCGCTTTGTCTGGCTGATGATGTCGTCACCGATGCTGGAGCGTAAGTGGGCGCGCATTGCTCCCCATGTGCTGGACACCTTTCTGCTGCTCTCCGGTGCGCTGTTGTGCGTCGCCATTGCCCAGTATCCGTTTGATGCCCCGTGGCTGACGGAAAAGATGATGGCGCTGGTGGCCTACATTGCGCTGGGTGTGATCACCTTTAAGCTGCAACGGGGCAAACTGTTCCGCCTGGTGGCGTTTTTCGGCGCACTGGGCTGGGTGTATTACATGGCGGTGCTGGCGATGACCAAAACGCCTATCCTGCTGGGTTAAGCCCCGCAGCGATGACAAAGGGGCCCGGATGGCCCCTTTTCTGTGTTCTGAACGGTACGTGGTAAAGAAGGAGTTTTTTCATGGCTGAGGCGATGGTCACCAATCCCGCATCGGTACTGGGTTTGTTGATGGCAGTGTTGGGGGCGGTGTTTTACACCTCAACCAGTCCCAAAGCGTTCTGGCGCCGGTTCTATCGGTACGTTCCCGCGCTGCTGCTCTGCTACTTTGTGCCGTCGCTGCTGAACACCTTCGGCGTTATCGACGGCAACGATAAATCCCTTTATTACGTCGCGTCCCGTTACCTGCTGCCGGCGGCGCTGGTGTTGCTGACGCTGAATCTGGACCTGAAAGCGATCGCCTCGCTGGGACCCAAGGCGGTGATTCTGTTTCTGGCCGGTACCGTGGGCATTGTCATCGGCGCGCCCATTGCGCTGCTGCTGGTGTCGGCGCTGTTTCCATCATTGCTGGACGGGCACGGCCCGGATGCGGTCTGGCGCGGCATGACCACAGTGGCCGGCAGCTGGATTGGCGGAGGGGCCAATCAGACCGCCATGAAGGAGATCTACGGCGTCGGTGATGCCATCTTTTCCGCCATGATTGCGGTGGATGTGCTGGTGGCTAACGCCTGGATGGCGGTATTGCTGATATTGGTGCCGCGGGCCTCAGCCTGGGACGCCAAAGTGGGGGCGGACACCACCGCCCTGGACGCGCTGAAGCATAAGATGGCCGCCTGGCAGGAGGAACACGCCAAAATCCCCCTGCTTCGTGACCTGATGCTGATTCTGGCAGTAGGCTTTGGGGCAACCGGTCTGGCACACTATGGGGCGGATTGGCTGGCGCCCTGGTTCGCGGCAAACTTTCCCGGCCTGGAAAAGTACAGCCTCCACTCCGGCTTTTTCTGGCTGATGGTGATGGCGACCACCCTGGGTGTGCTGCTGTCACTGACCCGGGCTCATAAACTGGAAGCCGTGGGCGCCTCCCGGGTGGGCTCGGCCTTTATCTACGTGCTGGTGGCCACCATCGGCATGCACATGGACATCGCCGCCATCCTGGATTCGCCGGTCTATTTTCTGCTGGGCGCCGTCTGGATGCTGGTGCATGCGACCATTATGCTTCTGGTAGCCCGCGCCATCCGCGCGCCACTGTTCTACATGGCAGTGGGCAGCCAGGCCAATGTTGGCGGCGCGGCGTCCGCGCCGGTGGTGGCCTCGGCGTTTCACCCGGCCCTGGCACCGGTGGGGGTGTTGCTGGCGGTACTGGGGTACGTGCTGGGCACCTATATGGCCTGGTTCTGTGGGCAGATCCTGCAGAGCCTGGCGCAATGAATTCTATGGCGGCAGGCGTCAGCCTGTCGTGAGTTGACCTAAGTGAGGTAATGATGGACGCGATCGCCATCCAAGTCGGCCAATGTGAAGTGGCCAACGACAAGCCTTTCGTGCTGTTTGGCGGCATGAACGTACTGGAGTCCCGTGACCTGGCCATGCGGATTGCCGAGCACTATGTGCAGGTAACCGAAAAGCTGGGGATCCCCTACGTGTTCAAGGCCTCCTTCGACAAAGCCAACCGCAGCTCCATCCACTCCTACCGTGGCCCGGGTATGGACGAGGGTCTGAAGATCTTTGAAGAGATCAAATCCACCTTCAATGTGCCGCTGATCACCGACGTACACGAAATCCATCAGGCAGCGCCGGTGGCAGAGGTGGTGGACGTGATCCAATTGCCCGCTTTCCTGGCCCGTCAGACCGACCTGGTGGCCGCCATGGCCAAAACGGACGCGGTGGTGAACGTCAAGAAGCCGCAGTTCCTGAGCCCCGGCCAGATGAAGAACATCGTTGAGAAGTTCCGTGAGTGCGGCAAGGAGGAGGTGATCCTCTGTGAGCGTGGTGCCAACTTCGGTTACGACAACCTGGTGGTGGACATGCTGGGCTTCCGCACCATGAAGGAAGCCTCCGGCGGCCTGCCGGTGATCTTTGACGTGACCCACGCCCTGCAGTGCCGCGATCCCCTGGGCGCGGCCTCCGGTGGTCGTCGTCGTCAGACCGTTGAGCTGGCCAAGGCGGGCATGGCGACCGGCCTTGCTGGTCTGTTCCTGGAAGCCCACCCGGATCCGGATAACGCCTTGTGCGATGGCCCCAGTGCGCTGCCGTTGGCGATGCTGGAGCCCTTCCTGGCTCAGCTCAAAGCCCTCGACGACCTGATCAAGGCCCAGCCGGAACTGGACATTCAGTAACGGCTTGTGGCCCAGATGCGAAAAGCCCCGGTCCTGATGGCCGGGGCTTTTTACTGTCTGATGGACACAAAAAAAGCGCCCCGGTTTCCGGCGCGCTTTTTTGCAGCGGTGTTATTCGCTGTCTTTGTGCTCTTGCTGGCCTTCAGTACGGGCCACTTCAAGAGACGGGCTTACGTCCATGTTAAACAGTGACTGATGCACTTCATCCAGTTGAACCTGCAGCTGGGCCTGTACTTCCTGGTCGATTCCGGCGCGGTCAAAGTGAACCGGCTCCGGTTGCAGAGCGGGAGTGGTGATCAGGGCGGCCAGCAGTGCGATGGTGGTCATGGAACGTCTCCTGCCGTAAGGCAAAATAAGTGTCGAATTCGGCGCAAAATTTAGCCTTTGGCGGTAACGGTGACAAACGAATTATTGTAAGATTCGACATTAGTTTTATTAATCAATAAACGTGAGGTGGATCACCATGTCCAGGCGTCTGCCCCCCCTTAATGCCGTTAAAGCGTTTGAGGCTGCAGCCCGGCACCTGAGTTTTACCCGGGCGGCGGAAGAGCTGTTCGTGACTCAGGCCGCAGTCAGTCACCAGATCAAGGCTCTGGAAGAGTTTCTGGGATTAAAATTATTTCGCCGAAGGAACCGTTCGCTGCTGCTGACGGAAGAGGGTCAGAGTTACTTTCTTGATGTGAAGGATCTGTTCACTCAGTTAGCGGATGCCACCGAACGTTTGCTGGCGCGCAGTGCCACCGGATCGCTCACCGTCAGCATGACCCCGTCGTTCGCGATTCAGTGGTTGGTGCCCCGACTGGCCCGTTTCTCAGAAGCGCACCCCGAAGTCGACGTACGGATCAAGGCGGTGGACGAGGATGAAGCCTCACTGACCGACGACGTTGACGTGGCGATCTACTTTGGCCGTGGCAACTGGCAGGGGCTGAGAGCGGATAAGCTGCGCAGCGAGTGCCTGGTACCGGTTTGCTCGCCGCGTCTGCTGCAGGGGGAGCACCCGTTGCGGGAGATCTCCGATCTGTCCCGTTTTACCCTGTTGCACGACATGTCGCGGCGGGACTGGAAAGCCTGGGTGAAGCAGGTTGGCGCCAACGCTAACGTCAATTCCGGCCCCATCTTCAGCCACTCCTCTCTGGTGTTGCAGGCGGCGATCCACGGTCAGGGGGTGGCGTTGGGCTCTTCGGTGCTGGCGCGTCCTGAAGTGGAAGCGGGCCGGTTGGTGTGCCCCTTTGGCGACGTATTGAAAAGCAAAAACGCCTACTACCTGGTCTGCCACGAGAACCAGGCAGACCTTGGCAAGATTGAAGCATTCCGCGAGTGGATGCTGCAGATGTTCAGTGACGAGGCCCACAGTGATCTTATCCCCTCTGCCGACTGAGGCGTTTCCCGAGGCGTACCGTCTGGACGGTAATCCGATGGCGGCCAACCTGGTGCTGTTGGCCCACGGTGCAGGCGCTGGTATGGACCACCCCTTTATGGCGGCGTACGCCCAGGCACTGGCGAGCGACGATATCGCCGTGATCCGATTTGAATTTCCCTATATGATTCGCGCCCGCGCCGAAGACAAACGTCGGCCGCCGGACCGGCTGCCCAGGCTCACCGAATGCTATCAGGGGTGGATTGCTGCGCTGGAAGGCAGCGGTCGACGCCTGTTCCTGGCGGGCAAATCGATGGGGGGGCGGGTGGCCACCGTCTGTGGTGCCGATGCCACCGCCGCCGGGGTGATTGCCCTGGGCTACCCCTTTCATCCGGTGGGCAAAGCCGAGCCGGAGAAGTGGCGCTGGGAGCCGGTACAGCAATGCACGCTGCCTCTGCTGATTTTGCAGGGGGAGCGGGACACCTTCGGCAGCCGGGCCGAGCTGGAAGCCCACACCCTGCCAGACGGAACGCAACTGCACTACCTGGCCGATGGTGACCACAGCTTTAAGCCGCGCAAAAGCAGCGGCCTGACCGAACAAGACAACCTGGACCTGGCAGCACAGCTGACCCGGACCTTTATTGAAGGACACGCATCATGAGTCGAACCTTTCTGCTTCTGGCTGCCCTGCTGGGCTTGCTGGCGACCGCCCTGGGCGCCTATGGCGCGCACGGGCTTCCGGGCAAAGTCAGCCCCCATCTGCTGGCCAGCTTTAACACCGCAGTGCAGTACCAGTTCTTCCATGCACTGGCCCTGATGGGCGTTGGCCTGTGGCTGATGCGTCAACCCAGCCGCCTGCTGACGGGCGCGGGAATCGCCTTTCTGATTGGCATGCTAGGCTTCTCTGGCAGCATCTATGGCCTGGTGCTGTTTGGCACCAAGGGCTTTGGCCCCATTACCCCGATGGGCGGCATGACCCTGATGATTGGCTGGGCACTGGTTGCTGCCGCTGCCGTGATGCAAGGGGGTGAGCGTGAATAAGGTACTGCTGCATTGCCGTCCCGGTTTTGAGAAAGATTGTGCGGCGGAGATCCAGGAACGGGCTGGTGAGTATGGCGTCTATGGCTTCCCCCGTCTGGAGCGCAACAGTGGCTTTGTGTTGTTTGAGTGCTATCAGCAGGACGATGCGGAGCGACTGATCCAGGAACTGCCCCTGCACAGTCTGATCTTCACCCGCGCCTGGTTTGCCGTGGTGGCGGAACTGAAGGAGATGGACCCGGCAGACCGGGTCGCTGCCGTGCTTGAGCACGCTGAGGCCCTGCCCAAATCGGGCAAACTCTGGGTCGAGACCGGTGAAGGCGATGCCTATCACTCGCTGCTGACCTTCTGCCGCAAGTTCACTGTGCCGCTGCGTCAGGCGTTGCGTCAGAACGGCCTGCTGACCAAGACTGAGAAAGAGAACATGCCCCGCATTCACCTCTTCCTCAGCGACAACCAGAACGGGTTCCTGGGTTACAGCCGCTCCGACAATGGCTCTCCGTATTTTATGGGCATTGAGCGTCTGAAATTCCCGCCGGAAGCGCCGAGCCGCTCTACCCTGAAGTTGGATGAGGCGATCCGCCACTTTATGACCGAACAGCAGGAAGCGGAGCGGATGCAGTCCGGCATGCGCGCCGTTGATCTGGGGGCCTGCCCGGGCGGCTGGACCTATCAGCTGGTGCGTCGTGGCCTGTTCGTTCAGGCGGTGGACAACGGCCCGATGGCGGAAAGCCTGATGGAATCCGGCCAGGTAACGCATCATATGGAAGACGGCTTCAAGTACGAGCCGGCCCGTAAGAACGTGACCTGGCTGGTCTGCGACATGATTGAAAAGCCGGACCGGGTGGCCCACCTGATGGGCAGTTGGTTTGCCCGCCGCTGGTGCAGCGAGGCGATCTTTAACCTCAAGCTGCCGATGAAGCAGCGTTACGCCACCGTATGCGAATGCCTCAATCAGCTGGCGGAGATCCTGGATGGCTCAGGCGTGGCCTTTGAGATGCAGGCCAAACAGCTTTATCACGATCGTGAAGAGATCACCGTGTACCTGCGTCGCCGAGGCTGAGCTCAGCGCAATAAAAAAGGCTCCCGACGGGAGCCTTTTTTGTGTCCGGAGACCGGATTACAGACGGGCCAGAATGGCGTCGGTAAAGGCCTTGGTACCGGCGTTGCCACCCAGGTCACGGGTGACGTTTTCGCCTTCGGCGATGGTCTCGCGAACCGCATCGCGGATCTTGGCAGCCTTATCGGACATGCCCAGGTACTCCAGCATCTGCACCGCACCGAGGATCAGGGCGGTGGGGTTAGCCAGGTCCTGACCAGCGATGTCCGGCGCGCTGCCGTGTACCGCTTCAAAGATGGCAGCGTCGGTGCCGATGTTGGCGCCAGGGGCCAGGCCCAGACCACCAACCAGACCGGCACACAGGTCAGACAGGATGTCACCAAACAGGTTGGTGGTAACGATCACGTCGAACTGGGAGGGATCCATCACCAGCTTCATGCAGGTGGCGTCCACGATCATCTCTTCAGATTCGATGTCCGGGTAGCGCTCGCCCACTTCGCGGGCCACTTTCAGGAACAGGCCGGAGGTGGACTTCATGATGTTGGCTTTGTGGACTGCCGTCACCTTCTTGCGACCCTCTTTACGGGCCAGCTGGTAGGCGAACTCACAGATGCGCTCAGCCCCTTCACGGGTGATGATGCTCATCGCTTCGGCGGTGGCGCCGTCGTCGGTCACGCGCTGGCCGGCACCGGAATACATCCCTTCGGTATTTTCCCGAATGGTGATGATGTCGACGTTGTCGTAGCGGGCCTGAGTCCCTTTCAAAGACAGCACCGGACGCACGTTGGCGTACAGGTTAAAGCGCTTACGCAGGCTGACGTTGATGGAGGTAAAGCCCTCGCCGATGGGCGTGGTGAGCGGGCCCTTGAGGGTAACGCGGTTCTTTTCGATCAGTTCCAGAGTGCTGGCGGGGACCAGTTCGCCATGCTTTTCCAGCGCGGCCAGACCCGCGTCTGCGAATTCGTAATTGAAGTTACAGCCGGCTTTATCCAGCACTTTGAGGGTCGCATCGACAATGTCGGGTCCGATCCCGTCGCCGGGGATCACGGTAATGCTTCTTGCGGACATGGTTACATCCTTCCACGTTGAACTTGTTGGATCCTTGGCCCTTCTTATTCCCCGTGCGCAGAGTTCCCTGTGACGGAGAGGCGGGGCTTTGTTAGCATGTTGCGGCCCACATTCTAACGATTTTTGCAGCTTACTAACAGTTAGCAGAAGGTATAAGTCACAAAAACGGACATTTTGAGAGGTATCTCGGTGAGAAGGAGATTGCTGACAGCCCTTCCTATTTTGGGAATGGCATTGGGGAGCGCGGTTGCGGCGCCAGTGACGCCGCAAAGCATAATGGAATTCAAAAGCCTGAAAGATCCGGTGCTGGCGGACAATGGTTCTGCCGTGGCGTTTACCGCCAAACCGGACCGTGGCAATCCGCAAGGGCGCATTCGGCGGGCCAACGGTGAGTTGATTACAGTGGAACGGGCACAGAAGCCGGTTTTGAGCGCAGCGGGGCGTTTCGCCCTGTTTGAACAACCGGTACCGTTGCTGGACTCTGAAAACGCCAGTGCAAAGGAACGCAAAAAGCTGAAGCCGGGCCGGGTGCTGGTGGATCTGAACAGCGGCCAGCAGGACACCTTTGAGCGGGTAAAAGAGGCCGGTTTCAGCGACGACGGGCGCCTGCTGGTGGTGCTGTTTGAGGCGGAGGAGAAGGCCAAAGAGGGCGACGCCAAAGATCAGGAAAAGGCGGAGGGAGATGATACCCCAGCCATCGATAAGAAGGAGCTGGGCGGCGAACTGCTGGTGCGGGATCTGACCACAGGTCAAACCGTCCGCTTCGACAACGTGCGGGCGTTTGCCCTGGCTGAAGAGGCGGGTGCACTGGCGTTCAGCACCAGTGCCGAAGCGGGTAAAGGCAACGCGGTTTATCGCCTGGATGGCCTCAAAGCCGAGTTGGTGCATCAGCAGGAAGGCATGGGCAGCGGTGATCTGATCTGGGATCGCAGCGGCAAACAGTTGGCCTTCACCTGGGGTGACCTGACCGAATCTCCCCGCCATCGTGAACATCGGATTGGCCTTTGGGCCAACGGTGAGTTGCGCTGGCAAGCGTTGAACCACGCCGATTACCTGGTTTCCGGCCACAGTGACCTGAGCTTCAGCCGCGACGGTGAGCGTCTCTTTATCGGCCGTCAGGCGCGGGTCGCAAAGGTGGCGGAAAAGCCCCAGTTTGAATCCGAAACGGAACTGACCGACACCGAGCGGCTGCTGGCCCGTTCTGACCTGGTGCTCTGGCACGGCGATGATGAGCAGATCAAAACCCGCGAGATGGATCAGTATGACAAGGAGCGCAAGCGTACCTACCCCGGTGTCTGGCACCTGAAGAGCGATCGCTTTATCCAGCTGACCGACGCCGACGTGCCGAATCTCGTGATCGCCGATAACGCCCGTTATCTGCTGGCCAGCTCTGACAAACCCTATCGTAAGATGATCTCCTGGGCGGGCTTCTACCGCGACTGGTACCTGGTGGACATCAACAGCGGCGCTCGCCGCCAGTTGGCGGTGCAACTGGGCAGTGGCGACAAACCCACTCTGGGCCCGGACGATGGCCACGTGCTCTGGCATGTGCGCGATGCGCTTTACCATCACGACATTGCCGCGAATCGCACCCGCAAACTGGCGGACGGCTTCTCCAACGAGAACCACGATTACCCCAGTCCGGCACCGGGCTATGGCTTTGGTCCCTGGCTGGAACAGGACGCCGCTGTCCTGGTGTACGACAAGTTCGACATCTGGCGCTTTGACACGGCCAGCGGCACGTTATCGCGGCTGACCAAGGGCCGTGAAGCGACCACGCTGTATCGCGTCAAACCGACCGACCCCGACGCGCTGTCGGTCGCGGCGGATGCCACGCTGCTGGTGCACGGCGTCAATGAAGAAACCAAAGCGGAAGGGTTATACCAGCTGGCTCTGACGGACGCCGCGCTGGCCGCCTGGCAGCAGGGGGACTACAAAATCGCCTTCCACGCCAAGGCGGAACACGCGGACACGTTGATGATCAGCTATCAGCGTTATGATCGCTTCCCGGATCTTTACCTCAGCAATGGTGCCAGCGCCGAACCGAAGCGGGTGACCCAGTTGGGCGCCCAGATGACCGGGATGGACTGGGGTCAGGCCCAGCTGGTGCGTTGGCAGACGGAAACGGGCACAGACCTCAAAGGGGTGCTGATCACCCCGCCGGGCTACGACGGTAAAGCGCCGCTGCCCACCATGATCTATTTCTACCGGATCATGAGTGACCGTCTGCACGCCTTCCCGCAGATGGCGATCAACCATCGTCCCAACTTCCCCTGGTACGCCAGTGAGGGTTACGCCATCTTCCTGCCGGATGTGGTGTTTGAAGTGGGCCACCCGGGCCGGGCGTCACTGCAGGCGTTGCTGTCCGGTGCCAAAAAGCTGGTAGAAATGGGCGTGGCAGACCCCGAAGCCATTGGCCTTCAGGGCCACTCCTGGGCCGGCTACCAGAGCGCCTACATTGCCACTCAGACCGATTACTTTGCGTCCGTGGTGACCGGTGCACCGGTGTCCAATATGACCTCCGCCTACACCGGGATTCGTCTGGGCTCCGGACTGGGTCGCCAGTTCCAGTACGAATCCGGCCAGAGCCGCATCGGTCAGACCCTCTATGAAGCGCCGGAGCTGTATCTGGAGAACAGCCCCATCTTCTACGCCGATAACATCAAAACGCCGATGGTGATCATGTTCGGTGATGTGGATGATGCGGTGCCGTGGGAGCAGGGGATTGAGCTGTATCTGGCGATGCGCCGCCTGAACAAGCCGGTGGTGATGCTGCAGTACCAGGATGAGCCTCATCATCCCAAGCAGTACCCCAATAAGCTGGACTACAGCGTTAAGATGAAGGCGTTCTTTGACCACACTCTCAAAGGGATGCCCGCACCGCAGTGGTGGGTGTCCGGTCAGCCCTTCAGCAAACCGGACAAGTGATTAGGTAAAACAAAAACGGCCGCGTCAGCGGCCGTTTTTTTATCCACCGTCCCGGAGTCGCGTCATCGCGGTTTCTCCCCAGGCAAACAGGACGCCGTCGCGAAACAGCAGCGGAGTGGTTTCATCCAAAGTGGTTTCGCCGTCGCCTTTGATCCTGTGGGTGCGGTAACGCAGCACCTGGATGTTCCCTTGGTCATCCTGCAGCGCTTCGGAGAAGTCCGGGTTACCAAGGCGTTCAAGAACCACCGCTTTGCTCAAGCCGGGTTCCAGGGAGGCGATGGCTGCCACATTGTGTTTCTGTCGGTCATCCCAGTCCATATTGTCTGGCGTGGCCGGGGTTTCTTCCCAGAGGGCGATCACCACCACCACAAACACCAGATAAAGGCCGATAAAGCCCGCGACCATTGGAACTACTCGAGATTTTCCCTGAGACATCGTGTTAATCCGTTGTTGCTGAAGTGTCTAGATTAGCAGTGCTGCAAGACCAATCAAAGTGGGGGAGGGGGTCGATCTGCCGGTGAATTTTGTTACTGAAGGATAATGATCACCTAACCGTGAAAACGGGATAGACAAAAACCCTCTTACGTTGTTACAACCCTTAATCTCTGCGGCAAAAGACCGCAGAGTACAACAATGATAAATAGCGAAGATTTTTTTTAAAATGCAATCACTCATCAAACGAATCACTCAGGGCAGCCTGGTGATGCAGATCCTCATCGGCATTATTGCCGGTATCGCACTGGCCAGCTTGAACCCGGAGTGGGCGAAATCGGTTGCCTTATTCGGTGACCTGTTCGTCTCCGCTCTGAAAGCGGTAGCACCGATTCTGGTGTTTATCCTGGTGGCCTCCTCCATCGCCAACCAGAAGCCGGGGCAGCATACCCACATGCGTCCCATCATTGGCCTCTATCTGATGGGCACCTTCGCTGCGGCCTTGACGGCGGTGGTGCTGAGCTTCGCTTTCCCCACCACGCTGGTGCTGGTGACAGACCAAAGCACCCTGTCCCCGCCGGAGGGGATTGGTGAGATCATGCATAACCTGCTGTTCCAGGTGGTGGATAACCCGGTGAACGCGCTGATGACCGGTAACTTTATCGGCATCCTGGCCTGGGGTATTGCGCTGGGTCTGGCTCTGCATCGCGCTTCCGACGCCACCAAACAGGTGTTCCACGATGTGTCTCACGGCATCACCCAGATCGTGAAAGTGGTGATTCGCTTTGCGCCGCTGGGCATCTTCGGCCTGGTGTCCAACACCCTGGCCACCACCGGCTTTGGTGCGCTGCTGGGTTACTCCCACCTGCTGGCGGTTCTGCTGAGCGCCATGGCGATCATCGCGCTGGTGGTGAACCCGCTGATCGTTTTCGTCAAAACCCGCGAGAATCCGTACCCGCTGGTATTGCGCTGTCTGCGTGAAAGTGGCGTTACCGCCTTCTTTACCCGCAGCTCCGCGGCCAACGTGCCGGTCAACCTGGATCTGTGTAAGCGCCTGAACCTGCACGAAGACACCTACTCCGTGTCCATTCCGCTGGGTGCCACCATCAACATGGGCGGCGCGGCCATCACCATTACCGTGCTGACGCTGGCGGCCGTACACACGCTGGGCATTCAGGTGGATATGGCCACGGCACTGCTGCTGAGCATTGTGGCCGCCGTGTCGGCCTGTGGTGCATCGGGCGTGGCCGGTGGCTCACTGCTGCTGATCCCGCTGGCGTGTAGCCTGTTTGGTATCGACAACAGTGTGGCGATGCAGGTGGTGGCTGTGGGCTACATCATCGGTGTGTTGCAGGACTCTGCTGAAACCGCACTGAACAGCTCCACTGACGTGATCTTCACTGCCGCGGCCGACAAAGCCGCCAGCCGTCAGGGCTGAGCCTGAACCCGAAAAAAAGCCCGGCGATCGCCGGGCTTTTTTTGTGTCTGCCATACGTCGACTTTCAGAGCTCGACGGCGAGTGCCTCACGGATCAGGTTGGTCTTGGAGATGTTGTAGCGGCTCAGGTGGCCAAGCCAGTCTTCCGGTCCCAGCAGGGCCTTGAGAATCGCTTTTTCGCTCTTGCCTTTGCTGGCCAGCGCCTGTGCCTGCTCACACAGGGTGTGCAGATTATGCAGTTTGTCGCTGAGCGCCTGATGCCCCCCTTCCACCGGCCCTCGATGAGGGCAGAGCAGGGTATCGAACTCCAGCGCCAGCACTTTTCTGAGACTGTCCATCAGCTGGGCCAGGTTTTCGTCGCTGCGCAGGTAGCGGAGTTTGCGTGAGAGGTAGAGATCGCCGCTGAACAGCCATCCCTGTCGGGGCAGGTGATAGCAGGTGAGATCTTTGGCGTGGCCGGGGGTGGCGATGGGAACAATGGGGCTGCCGTCGCTCAGGCTCAGCCCGACAGCCAGAGGCCGGGTTTCGACCGGTTGTGGGCGGCCCCAGATCAACCGCTGCAATGGCGGCGTTTTGTAGCCTCTGGCCAGCTTCTCCCGGCCGGGTTCCGGCGCCATGGGAGTCAGCCCCAGGTGGGTGCTGAGCCGGGCGGCATTGCCACTGTGGTCTTCATGGTGGTGGGTCAGCAACAGCTGCCTGACCGGTTGCTCATCCACAAACGCCCTCACCGAAGGCCATTGGTTCGGTGGCCCGGTATCGATGAGGGTGTCGCCGACCCGATAGACGATAAAGGTGGTGTTGATGCCAAAGCCGAAACGGCCCACCCGTATCCCCTCGATGGGGCCAATATGAAAGCGCTCCCGGGTGGCCATGACTTACCAGGGTATCTCGGTGCCGTCGTAGTTGAAGAAGCGTCCTGAACCGCACAGGTCCAGGTGTTCCAGCACCCGGCGCATTCCCATTACCGAAGTCTGGGTGGTGATCAGCGCGTTGGGGCCGCCCATCTCAGTCTGCACCCAGCCCGGATGCAGCAGAGCCACACTGACTCCCTGACCGGCCAGGTCCACAGACAGACTTTTGCCGATGGCATTGAGGGCGGATTTGGAGGCCCGGTAGAGATAACTGCCGCCGCTGCCGTTGTCGGTGATGGAACCCATTTTCGAGGAGAGCAGGGCGACCTTAGCGCCGCTGGACAGGTGGTCCGCCAGGGTTTGCACCAACAGCAGCGGAGCGAGCACGTTCACCGCCATCACTGGAGCGAAGGCGTCGGCGTCGATCTGACCGAAGGGCACGCCTTTGGGGCCGTACACGCCGGCGTTGCTGATCAACAGGTCTAGGCTCTGGCCACCCAGAAACGCTTTCAGACCGGTCAGTTGTTCGGGCTGGCCCAGATCCAGTGCGACCAGATCCAGGGTGCTGGGATGGGCTTCCGCCAGCGCCAGCAGCGCCTCTGCCTGCTCCGGCTGGCGGCAGCAGGCGATCACCCGGTTGCCGTCCGCCAGGTACTGGCGCACAAACTCCAGGCCGATGCCACGGTTGGCACCGGTGATGAGAACAGTTTGACTCATGAAGCACTCCCTAAACGAAACTGATTCAGATTGAGCTGAAGCTGGAGGTCCTGCTTCAGTTGAACGAGACGGTAACTGAGCCGGGCGTCCTGCTGATGACTTTGCAGGCGCTCGCCGAGTTTGCCTTCCACGGCGTCGGGGACGAACAGCGCTTTGAGGTCAGGGAAGCGCTCAATCAACTCCTGAGCGGTCTTCTTACCGACCCCGGGCACCCCGGGGATGCCGTTGCCGCTGTCTCCGGCCAGCGCCCAGAAGTCGAGCAGCCGGGGTTGTGGCACACCGACTTTTTCGGCCAGCAGGTCGGCGTCAATCCAGCGGCCATCGAAGTGATCCCACTGGCCGATTCCCGGTTTCAGTAACTGGCCAAAACCTTTGTCGGTGGAGAGGATAACCACCTCGCCACCGGCTCCGGCCACCTTGGTGGCGATGGTGGCGATCAGGTCGTCGGCTTCCAGGTCCTTCACTTTGACGGAACGTACTCCCAGATCCGCAAAGGCGCTGTCCAGGGTAGGCAGGGCGCGGGCCAGATCTTCAGGCATCGGCTTACGATGGGCTTTGTATTCCGGGTAAAGCTGGCGTCGCCAACTGTTGTCGTGGCCCCCGTCCCAGACCAGGATGGCGTGACTGGGCTTGTGTTGGCGCAGGGCCTTTTCCATGGCGCCGAGACAGCGTCGTTTCAGGTCTTCAGTGGCTTCACCGGGCACAGCGGCGTGCAGCCGCCGCACCAGGTTAAGGCCGTCCACCAGCAGCAGTTTGGCTTTCATCGGGTTTGAATCTCGTAACAGGGGTGGTAAACGCTGCCGGGGAGCTTCATCCGGCCCTGGTCAACAAAGGCACTGAGCAGGGTATCCAGACGGGCCATCATGGCCGGGTCGCCATTGAGCTGGAATGGACCGCGTTGGCGGATCGCTTTCACGCCCTGGGCCTTTACGTTACCGGCGACGATACCGGAAAACGCTTTTCTCAGGTGCCCTGCCAGCATCGCCTTGTTGGGCATGGGGCGCAGGTCCAGGTTGGCCATGGTGGCGTGGTCCGGCTCGAAAGGCAGCTGGAACTCCGGTTCAATCTTAAGTCGCCAGTTAAAGGCAAAGGCGTCGTCGGTGCTCAGCCGGAAGGTTTTCACGTCATCGAGCTGCTGGCGGATGTAACGCGCCACCGCTTGCGGGTCATCAATGATGATGTGATAGCGACTTTGGGCTTCCGGGCCCAGGGTGGCACCAATAAAGGCGTTGATCTCGTCAAAATACTCCCGGCTGCTGGCCGGGCCGGTCAATATCACCGGCAGGGGCTGATCCCGGTTCTCTTCGTTGAGCAGGATCCCCAGCAGGTAGAGCAGCTCTTCTGCGGTGCCGACCCCGCCCGGAAAGATGATGATGGCGTGGGCCAGTCGGACAAAGGCCTCCAGACGTTTCTCAATGTCCGGCAGGATAACCAGCTCGTTGACGATCTGATTCGGCGGTTCGGCGGCGATGATGGAGGGCTCGGTCAGACCCAGAAAGCGGCCGTCACGGATGCGCTGCTTGGCGTGAGCAATGGCGGCCCCTTTCATCGGTCCTTCCATCGCCCCCGGGCCACAACCGGTGCAGATGTTCAGGTCACGCAGGCCCAGCTCATAACCCACTTCCCGGGTGTACTGGTACTCCTCGGCGTTGATGCTGTGGCCACCCCAGCACACCACCATATCGGTTTCCCCGCCGGGGCTGATCACTTTGGCGTTGCGGAGGATCTCAAACACCACATTGGTGATGTGGACCGAATTGGTCAGATTGATGTGGCGGAGGTTTTCGTAGCGGTCGCTGATGTAGAGGATGTCGCGAAGGACCGCGAAAAGGTGTTCCTGAATGCTGCGGATGATCTCGCCATCCACAAATGCGGCTTCGGGGGGCTGGGTCAGTTCCAGCTTGATGCCCCGTTCACTGCGCAGTACCCGAACCTTGAAGTCCTGATAGCGTTCAAACAGGGCGGTGCTGTCGTCGCTGGTTAATCCGGAGGCGAGCACCGCCAGGGAGCAGTTGCGGTAGAGTTGGTAAAGTTCGGACGCGGCGCTCTCGCGCAGCCGCTCTACTTCCAGTTGGGACAATTGATCCAGACTGCCCCGGGGACGCACTTGTACCTGCATGACCCCTCCCTTTATTGTCGTTGTTGTCAGCTGTCGATTTCGACCCGATCGCGTCCCTTGCGCTTGGCGCGGTAGAGAGCGGCGTCGGCTCGTTCGAAGGTCTCCTGCATGGTTTCATTGCCGGTCACCAGAGCGGCGCCGATGGAGATGGTGATGGAGAGTTTCTCGTTGCGGAACTTGAAGGGGATCGCTTTGATCCGCTCCCGGGTGCGGTTGAGGATCTGACCCACCTGATCAGAGGACACATCCGGCAGCAACAGGACAAACTCCTCCCCACCGTAACGGGCAACAAACTCCCCTTTACGCAGGGAGTTCTTCAACGCCATGGCCACCACCTGCAGGGTCTTGTCCCCTGTAGTATGGCCAAAGTTATCGTTGATCCCCTTGAAATGATCGATGTCGGCCACGGCGACCCAGAGGTCATTGCCGTAGCGGCGAACGTTGCGGTATTCCCGTTTCAGACGTTCGTCCAGAGCAGCACGGTTGGGTAATTGAGTCAGCGCGTCGAGCATATTGAGACGCTGCTGTTCGATCAGCTGGTCCTTATAGCCACTGGCTTCGGAGGCCAGCGCCGCCAGCTCTTTGCGCATCTTTTCCATGCTGCCTTTCAGGCGGGCGAATTCGCGGGTTTCCTCTTCATCGCGCTTGCGCAGCAGTTCCCGGATGGCGGTCAGCTCAGTGGCCACCAGAGATTTGAGCTGATCCAGCTCCGTGGCGTTCTGTACCGACTCGCCAATCTCCAGGCATTGGCTGGAGAGCTGGCGATGAAACTCCCGCTGATGGCCAAAGTTGCGCAGTGACTGATTCCAGTTATCGGCAACGGCCTCACGTACGGCGGTCAGTGCATCGTTGAGCGCAAACAGGAATTGCTGAGAGGCGCTTTTTTCCTTGGCGATGTCCGCCATCAACAGAGACAGAACCTGCTGATACGCCTCGAGCAGCTGCTCGGCGGTGATGTCACCGGCCAATTCCGCTTTGATGGCGGCGATCACATCCCGGCTTTCGGTGCGGAAATCGATCTCACTCAGCAACTGCGCCAGCTCATGCGCCAATTGGCGGTGCCGGGGCGTAATGGGCAGCGGTTCTTCGCTGGCCAGACGCTCTTTCAGCAAGCTCTCGTAATGGCCAACCAGACGGTTCATCTGGGGCAGGAACTCCCACAGAGTGTGCACCGGCTTCTGAACATCCTGCTGGAAGAAGTGCAGTTCGCGCTGAAGTTGATCCGGAATCTGTGCCAGTTGCCCCAGGCGGCGGGACAGGGAGAGCAGGGCTTGCTGACTGGTGCCGATTTCACGCTGAGTCAGTTGATACTGATTCTGCAGCGCCCGGCACAGGTTGGTCAGCTCCGGCAGGATGCTGTCGATGTCGGGTTTTTCGGCCAACTGAGCACGCAGCTTGGCCAGACGGTTGTCCAGCTCCAAATTCTGTCCCTTGCAGTTAATGCTCAGGTGGTGGAGACACTCCACCAAGGCTTTGATCTGGCGATCGTGCAGCTCTTTATAATCCTTCAATTGCTGCTGGGCTTCCTGAGCACGCTTGAGTTGGTGCGCCAGGGTATCCTGAGCCTGTTTCGAGGGGGTGGCCTCTTTCATTCGTGGTTAGGTCCGCGATACGCTGATTGCGTTACTTACTGTTTTTTACCTGATAATTAAACACATGGTATCTGAGGAACTGGTAAGTGCAAGCCCGCCGTAGCGCTAGGTCGATCTTTGCCGCTCTTGCTCAGTGAATTCGGGGCTCTCCGCGGTGACATCGGCCACCGGCCAGCGTAATGTCTCCTGCCCGTGACTGACCAGACAGCGAATCACCCCATGTTGGATGCCTTTTACTGCGCTGGCGTAGAGCTGGTCGGGATTGAGCAGAGGGGCGCTCAGGGCGACGGGGCGCAACTGCACAAATTGATGGCACCCAGTGCGGTTGGCCAGATCATCGGCACTCCAGAGCGCCAGTTGAGTCAGTTCCAGGGCTTGTTCCGGTGCCAGTCGGAGCAGGGCGCCCGGCTGGAAAGGCAGAGGGATGATGCCGGCACTGATGGGACCACCGAAGGCCAGATTGTCGGTAAAACTGCGTTGCAGCCGGTCGAACAACCTCAGCATTTCGCATTCCAGTGACGTGTCCTGATGAATGGTGATGGCCGCCAGACCCAGGCTGGGCTCAAACACCCGATCAATCCAGCCCTCCTGCTGAAGTAACGTCACCATCTGCTGGCGCTGTCGGGTGAACAGGGCCTGCCCGCTGCGTAACTCCGATTGTGGAAGGTCACCCAGTTTGAGCAGCACCAGATAGCCGGACTCACAGTGTTGCAGATGCTGATACAGGGCTCGGCGATTGCCCGCGCCGGTGTCCCGCCGGGTCTCCACTTCGTTTTGCAGTCTGGAAAGTTGGCTGCCTTTACTGCGGTGACGCAGCCAAAGCAGGGTCAGGGTGAGACTCAGTGCGATAAGCAGCAGCACAATCAGCAGTCGTTGGTTTTGCAGGTTGCTGAGGACCACCTGAGACTGGTCCAGCGCCTCACCCTGGCGCTGCAGTTGATTGCGAAGTTGCTGCTCGGCCAACTGATTGGCGGCACTGACGCCGCTGTTGCCGGGCATCGGCAGCGAGATGTCGGCAGCCTGACGCAGTTGGTCCCACGCTTGCTCGGTTCTTGATAAGGCCCGATTTGCTTCCGCCATCACCATCAGCAGAGCCCGTTCATTCTCCAGATCCTCTTCCTGACGACTTTGCACCAGCAGTTCCTGCGCCAGCAGCAACGCTTCATTCCAGCGTCCCAATGCCAGGTAGGTCTGACTCAGTGCCACATTGGTGGTGAAGGTCATCCGCTGCTGGTTTCGTTCTGTGACGGCGGCAATCGACAGTTGCAGGTATTCCAGGGATTTGTCCGGTTCACCGGCATCCAGGTAGGTCAGGGCGATCATATGGCGGGTACGGGCAACCCCCAGAACGGACTCCTCTTTCAGGCCAAGGTCCAGAGCCAGCATAAAATAATGCAGCGCCTGAGCGGGGTCCTCCAGATCTCGGAAGGTGGCGCCCAGTTCACTGAGCGCGTCGGCCAGAAACAGCGACTCACTCTGTTCCTCAAAGATGGCCGCAGCGTTATGAGCGTGCTCAAGGGCGCGGCCAAACTCCGCCATGGTGCGGTTCAGGCGGGCCAGCTCCAGCTCCAGTGAACCGGGAAAGCGCGGATTATCAACGTGTTCAGCCAGACTCAGCGCGGCACTGTAGTGCTCGGCGGCAAGGCGAGGCTGGTCGGCAAATCGCAGCGCCCGGCCCAGTTGCCGCTCCACTTCAGCCAGTGCCGCTTTGTCGCCCAATGCCACGGCGCGCTGGCGGGCCTGGCCCAGTCGTTCAATCGACTCCGGCATTCGGTGCAGGTAACGCAGCAGGGAACCGGTTTTGGTGAGGATCTGCACCTGCAGGCGCAAGCTGTCGAGGTTGTCCAGACCGGTCAGCGTCAGCAGGGCACCATCAAACTGCTTCAGGGCATAGTCGAATTCGCTGTTCATGCTGGCCGAGTAAAGGCCATCCAGAAACATTCGACGGGCTTGGAGCATGGGGGAAAAGTTGCGGTTGTTGAGGGCCTGAAAAGTGCTTTCCAATTCGGCCTTACTGCGTTTTTCGAATTGGGCAAAAGCCACCAGCAATAAACGCTCGGTCTCAAGGGAGGGGGTGCGGGCTGAGGTGTTTTGCCACTGCTGCAGAATGCTTTCCGGGTCCTGCTCCAGCTGGGTCCAGCCGGAGCGTGCGTCTTCGGGACTGAACGCCCACGCGGATACCGTCAGCAACCCTGCTAATACTACCAGCCCCGCCCGTAACATGCCCTGCCTCATCTGGATCCCATTGTCATCACTGGGTATAGTGCCAGCCCGACATTTTCATAACAACTATAACGATGACGAAAAGGATTTTGATATGAGGACGTTATCAGGGACCCTGCTTGCTCTGGCTTCAACCGCCATACCGGCCTGGGCGGATGTGGCTTATCACATCGATATTGATCAACCTGACCACCATTTGGCTCAGGTCTCTGTCACCTTCCCGACGGCTCAGGCTGGGTCGTTTAAGGTTCAGATGCCCAACTGGCGTACCGGTCGTTACACCCTGCTGCCGATGGCCGATGGTGTACGAAAATTTGAGGCTGTGGACGATCATGGCAACCCGCTGGCGTGGCAGAAAACCGCCCGGGCGACCTGGTCCGTTGAGCTGGACACGCCCAGTGAGGTGACCGTTCGCTACCAGGTGCACGCGACCGAGTTGGGGGATCGCAGCCGCCACATCGATGACACGCACGCCTATCTGGATGCGTCCGGCGTGTTTATGTACAGCCCCACTTTCCGGGACGAACCGCTGAGCGTGGCGCTGGATGTGCCCAAAGGCTGGCGCAGCGTGTCCGGCATGGACAGCAAAGGCGAACACCATTTTGTTGCGCCAAACTACGATGTGCTGGTGGACAGCCCTATCGAAACCGGCATTCATCAGGACTTCGCTTTTACCGTGGATGGCCGCGAGTATGAACTGGTGATCTGGGGTGAAGGCAACTACGACACCGAACTGATGGTGGCGGACCTGAAAGCCCTGGTGGCCGCCGGTGGCGCCTACTACCACCACGACTATCCCTATGAGCGCTATGTCTTTATGGTTCACGCCACCACCGGCGTGCGTGGTGCCACCGAGCACCTGAACTCCACCGTCATTCAGCGCCCGCGCTGGACTTTCGCCAAGCGGGAGGAGTACCTGAGCTTTATCTCCACCGCCTCCCATGAACTGGTGCACACCTGGAACGTGAAAGCGTACCGCCCTCAGGGACTGGTGCCTTACGGCTATCAGAGTGAGAACTACACGCCGCTGCTGTGGCTGGCGGAAGGGGGCACCAGCTACCTGCAGAACATCTGGCTGGTTCAGGCTGGCGTGATGAGCGTGGACGAGTACCTGAAGGACATGGCCAAGCGTCTGGTACGCCATCAGGCGACCCCGGGCCGGGAGCAACAGAGTGTGGCCGAAGCCAGTTTCGATAACTGGATTGCCCGTAGCGGTGATTACGGCACCAACCACAGCGTCAGCATCTATTCCGAAGGGTTTCTGGCCAATTGGGCACTGGACTTCTGGCTGCGGGATGGCGACAGCGGCATTGATGATCTGCACCGCGCCCTGTACCAGGAGCATCGTCTGCCTGGCGCTTACGACAACGCCAAGCTGAAAGCCCTGCTGACCCGTCTGGGCAATCGGGATGTGTCCGAATTCTGGGCCGGTCACATTGACGGAGCGATGGCGCTGGACGTCGATGGCTTACTGGCACAGGCTGGGTTGGTACTGAAACAGGACGACGAGCAGAAGCTGGATCTGGGGCTGAGCCACGACAACGACGGCAAACTGACCCGAGTCCGCCGCGACGGAGCCGCCTGGCAGGCGGGCCTGACGCCGGGGGATCAACTGGTGGCTCTGGATGGCCAGCGCTTTGACGCCAAACTGTGGAGTCAGACCCTGGCCCAGCATCAGGCCGGACAGACCATCAAGGTCACGGTTTTCCGCCGCGACCGGCTGATGGAGCGCGAACTGGTGCTTGGCAGCCAGCCCAAAGGCAAAGCCAAAATCGTGCCGCTTGATGCGGTGACGCCGGAACAAAAGGCCCGCTTTAAAGCCTGGCTGGGCGTCGACTGGCCGTTTGCAGGCTGAGGCCTGAGCAGAAAAAAAGGGAGCGCAGTGCGCTCCCTTTTTTGTGGCCGGTCCGGCTCAGATGGTTTCGTCGACGCCGCCCATGCTGGCCAGCAGATCCGGCCACATACGCTCAAATTCACCGCACATCAGGGCGAAGTCCGCGTCCAGACGGGCGGCCAGATCCGCCTTGTCGATGTCGTCGTTCTGGTCCTGCAGCACATCGGCAAATTTGATGCGCTTAACGGAGAGGTCGGCACTCAGCACAAAGCTGATGGACTCGGCCCAGTCCAGGCCCACTTTTACCGCCAGAAGGCCGGCATCGAGGTGAGCGGTCACTTCGTTGCTGTCCAGCGGCAGGTCCTTCAGTTTTACGCTGCCGCCGTTCTCCGCCAGGCTTTTCAGCTCGGCCTCTTCCAGCAGGGTCATGTTGTGGCCGACGTTGCCGGTGCGTACCCAATCGGTCATCGCTTCTTCCGGCAGCGTGTTGGGCATCAGCGGTGCCACCGGCAGGGAGCCAATGGCCTGACGCAGCAGTGAGAGCAGCTCTTCGGCGCGGGCGGCGCTGGAGCTGTCCACCAGAATCAGTTGCTGGCGCGGCAGGATCAGGGCACGGATGCGCTTACGACGGCTGAAGGCACGTGGCAGCAGCATCGCCACGATGTCCTCTTTCATCGCTTCCTTCTCCGCTTTACGGGCAGGGCGACCCTGTTCGTTTTCCAGCTGACCTACGCGCTCATCCAGCTCCTCTTTGATCACCGAGGAGGGCAGCATCTTCTCCTCTTTCTCAATGGCGATCAGCAGGTTGCCATCGGCGATGTGGACCAGGCCGCCGTCCGCCTTCGGTCCCAGCGCGGACACGAAGCCCAGCTTGGTCATCTCCTGGCTGCCGGCGGGGGTGAAGGTCAGTGCCTCCATCTGCCGCTCCAGCTCATCCGCTTGCCATTCAACGGGCTTGGTGAGGCGGTAGGGCAGCGCATTTTTAAACCACATAGGGGATCCTGTCAGCTTGGTCAGTCAATGGGGCGGCAGTGTATGGGAAAAGCGCCCGTGCAGGCAAACGCTGACGTCAGTCGGAAGAGCTTGGTATCCTAACCGGGAGACTTCACTGACGCCTTGATTCATGAACCTATTTCACACCGCAGACTGGCATCTGGGTCAGTTGCTGCACGGCCACAGCCGCGCGTTTGAACACCAGCAGTTCCTGACCTGGCTGCTGGACACCCTGGAAGCGGAGCAGGCTGACGCCCTGCTGATCTGCGGGGACATCTTTGACAGTGCCAACCCCCCGGCGTACGCCTGGCAGATGCTCTATCGCTTTCTGGCGGATTGCCGACGCCGTATGCCCGCGCTGGACCTGATCCTGGTGGGCGGCAATCACGACTCCCCCGCCAAACTGGATGCCCCCCACAGCCTGCTTGCCAGCTTTGGCATCACGGTGATTGGCCAGTTGCCCCGGACCGCGGACAACGACACCGACTGGCAGCGATTGATACTGCCGCTGACCGATGCCAGCGGAGAAACGGCGGCCTGGTGTCTGGCCCTGCCGTTTTTGCGCAGTGCCGATCTCAATCTGTCGGACCCGGAGCTGGATGGTGTGGAAGACAAGCTGATTGCGGGTGTCACTCGTTTGTATCAGCAGGGCACCGCGCGCATGCAGCAACAGTCTCAGCCGGGACAGGCGCTGATCGCCACCGGCCATGCCTACCTGGCGGGGACCGAACTGTCGGAGCTGTCAGAGCGCCGCATTCTCGGGGGCAATCAACACGCGTTGCCGGTCTCCGGCTTTCCGGACGCGCTGGATTACCTGGCGCTGGGTCACCTGCACAAAGCGCAGCGGGTCGATAAGGCCGGCAAGGTGCGCTACAGCGGCAGCCCCATCCCGCTGTCACTGGCGGAGGAGCATTACCCTCATCAGGTCCGTAAGGTCCGCTTTGAAGCGGGCGCCGTGGTCGAAGATGTGGCGATGTCGATTCCTCGCGCGGTGCCGATCCTGAGGATCCCCGCCAGGCCGGCGCCTCTTGCGGACGTGTTGGAGGCGCTGGCGGCGTTGCCGTTGCCGGAGGCAGAGCTGGAGCGTCAGCCGCTGCTTGAGGTGCGGGTGGCATTGGATAAGCCGGAGCCCCGTTTGCGCGAACAGATCGTCGCCGCCCTGGAGGGGCGGGCAGTGCGGCTGGCCCGCATCCACGTAACCCATCCGGGGCAGAGCGCAGCATTGAATCGCCAGAGCGAAGGGCTGGCTGCGCTGACGCCAGAGCAGGTGTTTGTGGATGGCTATCACGCCCGGTTTGGTGACGCGCCGGCGCCGGCACTGATGGCGGCCTTCGACACCCTGCTGAATGAGTTGGAGGAGCCGGCATGAAGATCCTGGCGATTCGGGGTGAAAACCTGGCCAGTCTGGCCCGCCCCTTTGACATTGAGCTGGCGGACGGCCCGCTGGCCCAGTCCGGTCTGTTTGCCATTACCGGGCCCACCGGCTCCGGCAAAAGCACCCTGCTGGATGCCCTGTGTCTGGCGCTTTATGACCAGACGCCCCGTTACACCACGGGTCGTCAGGGGGCTTCTGTGGGCGCTCGTGATGGCGACGATAAACTCTGGCTGAAAAGCAATGATGTGCGCCAGATCCTCAGCCGAGGCAAGCCGGAAGGCTGGGCTGAAGTGGACTTTGAAGCCACCGACGGTGATCGCTACCGGGCCCGCTGGAGCGTGCGTCGGGCTCGTGGCCGGTTGGATGGCCGTATGCAGAACCAGGAGATGAGTCTGACCCACCTGGCCAGTGGCCGGGTGGAGAGTGGCAAGAAGACCGAGGTGCTGGACAGCATTGAAGCCAAGGTGGGGCTCAGCTGGGAGCAGTTCCGGCGCGCGGTGCTGTTGGCCCAGGGCGACTTCGCGGCGTTTCTTAAGGCCAGCCCCAAGGCCCGCTCTGAACTGCTGGAGCGGCTGACCGGTACCGAAATCTACAGCCGCATCGGCGCCGCCGCGTTTGAGCGGGGACGCCGGGCAGAGCAGGAACTGGCCAAACTGCTGGAGGCGCGCGACAGCCTGGAACTGATGGACGATGAGGCGTTGGCCACGCTGGCAAAAGACCTGAGTGCCCTTGGTGCCTCCCTCAATCAGGGCCAGGCATTGGTGGCCGAGGCGGGCAAAGTCACCACGCTGGCGGAGCAGTGTCAGGGCCAGCAGGAGAAGATTGAGGCCGCCCATAATGCCCAGTCCGCACTGGAGGCCCAGAGTGACCGGTTTGAGGCGCTCAACGCTGAGCTCAAAGTGTTCGATGAAATTCAGTCTGCCCGACCCCTGTATCAGGAGCTGAGTCAGCTTGATGTGGCATTGGCCGAGTCCGAACCCAAGCTGAAGCGGCAGCAGGACGCGCTGGCGCAGGCGCAATCCCGCATCGACCAATTGACCGCCGCCCTGCCGGAACTGACGGCAACGCTGCAAACGGCGGAGCAACGCTGGCAGCAGTGGCAGGGGGAACGCGCTGAGGCGGAGCAACTGCTGCGTCAGCAGCAGGGAGTGGATGACGACCTGGCGACACTGGATGCCCGTCTGGCCCCCCTCCGGGCGGATCTGGCCAGTGGCGAGCAGCAGCTGGCGGCACTGGCGCAGCAGCACCAAGCCCTGACCACGGAGCAGGCGCAGTTGACCCACTACCGTGAAACCCAGCCGGCCCTGGTGGCCCTGTCGGGTCAGTGGGAACAGTGGCGCAATCGGCTGCTGGCGCTGGGACGAGACAGCGAGCAGTGGCACCAGTTGCGCCAGGCGCAGCGCCAGCATGCTCCACAGCTGATGCAGGCCCAGAACGTGCTGCAACAGCGACAGCACCATCGTGAGCGCCTGAGCCGCGACGAAAAAAACCTGACCGAAGCGCTGGCTCAATGGCGTCAGCAGGAGCCCCAGGCGCCGGACAGCGAGGCACTGGCACAGCAACAACAAACCCTGGGGCAACTGGTCCGGCTGCTGGAGCTGGAGGAACGACTGTCGCCGACCCGTCGCCGCATTGAGGGGCTGGAGCAGGCCCGCCAGGAGCTGACTCAGGCTCAGACCCAGTGGGCGCCCAAACGCACGGAGCTGGAGCAGCGCATCCATAACCATACCCAGGCCCAGCTGGAAGCGCAGCACCAGTGGCAGCAGGCCCAGGCTACCCTGGCGCTGGAGCAGTACCGGCCGCTGCTGGAACCGGAGCAGCCCTGTCCGCTTTGCGGCGCGACCGAACACCCCTTTGCCGATGAAACCCCGGCGGTGAATGCCCTGCTGGCGGGGATGCAGGGGCGTCTCGACGAGCTGAAACGGGCGCTGGAAGCCGACCGGGCGGCGCTTCACCGTGGCGTTGCCCTGGCCGAGCAGGCTCAGGTTCAGCTGGGTCAGATCCAGCGGGAGCTCAGCGAACACGGCACCGCGATGGCGCAATGGCAGGCGGAACAGAGCAAGCTGTTGGCGTTGCATCCGCAGTGGCAGGGGATGGATACGGCGTCACTGCAGCAGCACGCTCAGGAGCAGGAGCGCTCGCTGCGTCAGGGCCACCAGCAACAGCAACTGTGGCGTCGCTGGCAACAGCAGCATGCTCAGCTGCAGACTCAGGCAGATGCGCTCCGCCAGGAACTGGCAGAGCTGCAACAGCTGACCCATCAGACGGAACTTGAGGTGAAGTCCGGCCAGGAGCAGCAGAGTCAGCGTGAATCGGAGCTGGCCCGTCTGCAGACGGCGCTGAAACAGGAGCAGCGTGAGCTGGCGGACGTGTTGCCTCAGTTACCCTGGGATCAACTGGCTCTGCAACCGGCACAGGTGCCGGATTTGGTGGGCCAGCTGGATCAGGAGATTGAGCAACTGCATCGAGCCCAGCAGCGCCTTGCTGAGCTGGAGCAAACCTTACGGGCCCTTCAGCAGCAACAGCAGCAGCTGGCGTTGGATGGTCGAGAGCAGCGGGCCAACCTTACCCTGCTCGAACCTCAGCAGAACGAGTTGCAGGCGCTGAAGGCGCGTCTGGAGACCGAGCTGCATCGTCGCCTGGCCGGTGAAGAGGTGACGGTGCGGCACCAGCGTCTGCATGACCAGTGGCACAACGCCCGGGAGGCGCTGAAAGCGGCGGAAAACGCTCAGAGTGAAGTGCGCACTGAGTGTGCCTCGTTGAGCAGTGCCGTCACCCAGCTCAGTGAAAGCCGCGCCGCGCAACAGGCTCAGCGCCGTGAATGCGTGGGTCGCTGGGCGGCGTTGCTGCAATCCCTGGGGCTGGCGGAGCAGCAAGTGCTGGTTCTGATGGGGCGGGATCACCACTGGCGTCAGGCGCAACAGCAGAGCCTGTCGGAGTATCACCTGGCGTGCGAAGGCGCCCGGCGTGACCATCAACGGGCGCAGGAGGCTCTGGCGGAGCGTCAGGCCCTGCATCAGGCCGCACTGGAACAGTGGCAGACGCAACTGCAACAGAGCGCGTTTGATGCCGGGGATCTGGCCGGCCTGAAGCACGCCATTGAGGCGCTGGAGCGGGAGCACTTTGCCCTGCGCCACACCCAGGCCCAGCAAGCCAGCCTGCGTGAAAAGGCTGAACAATTGGGCGCTCAGGCGCAGCAGGCGGAGCAGGATTGCCGGGTCTGGCTGGAGCTGAAGGAGGTGATCGGTTCCGCTGACGGCAGCCGCTTCCGGGCGATGGCGCAATCGCTGACGCTGGCTCAGTTGCTGCTGCTGGCCAACGCTCAGCTGGCGGAACTGGCACCCCGCTATCAACTGCAACCGGCGCCGGGCAACGGCCTGGATCTGCAGGTGGTGGATGGCGATATGGGCGAGGAGATCCGCGCCATTGAGAGCCTGTCAGGCGGTGAAACCTTCCTGGTGTCTCTGGCGTTGGCACTGGCATTGTCTGCGCTGACGACCGGGGGAGGCCGCATCGGCTCGCTGTTTATTGATGAGGGCTTCGGCACTCTGGATCCGGACTCGCTGGAGATGGCGCTGTCCTGTCTGGATGCCTTGCAGGCAGCGGGCCGGCAGGTTGGGGTGATCTCCCACGTTCAGACTCTGGTGGAGCGAATTGGCACCCGGGTGCAGCTCAGTGCGGCAGGTGGAGGCACCAGCCAGTTACGGGTAATCGAGCGTTAACCGCTGATTAACTCCTTGTTAAACGGGCAAAGATGCTGTTGAATGCGCTTCGTGTTGTCACAAAAGTGTCACGATGTTTTGACATTTAACTGTCACAAACCCTTGGCACACTTTGCGGCGTTTTCTCCTGAACCCGGAAAACACCCGTTTAACAAGGAATCTATAACCATGTCTCTGAATCGCACTTTTCTGGCTGCCGCTGTGGCTGCCGCAATCCTGCCTGCCACTGCGGCTGCCGATGTGAATCTGTACGGCCGCCTGAATCTGACTGCACAGTACGCTGATCTGGGCGGTGACACGAGCGACGGTGAAACCCGCATCGCGTCCCACTCTTCCCGCATCGGTGTCAAGGGCAGCCACGAGATTGCTGATGGCCTGGAAGCCATCTACCAGGCTGAGTTTGGTTTGAATGTGACCGGTGGTGACGTGTTTTCCAACCGTAACCAGTTTATCGGTCTGAAGGGCGATTTCGGCATGACCACCCTCGGTCGTCGCGACACCGCGCTGAAGCTGTCTCAGGGGAAAGTGGACCAGTTCAACGATTTTGAAGGCGACCTGAACGCCCTGTTCCGCGGTGACAACCGTGCGGCCCAGCAGGTCTCCTACGCCACCCCGACCATCGCCAACCTGTTCCGTGCCGAAGTGACCTACGTGGCTGAAGCGGATGATAAGCAGGGGGGCGACAGCGGCTTCTCCATCGCCGGTATGTTCGGTGACGCCAACTACAAGAAGCAGCCCTTCTATGCGGCAGTGGCTTACGACAGCGAAGTGGCTGGCTGGGATGTTATGCGCATCACCGTTGGCGGCAAGATCGCCGGCATTGAGCTGGGCGCGATGTACAACGATCAGGAGAAAGTGAACAGCACGGAGTCCTTCGACGGTTTCCTGGTGTCCGCGGCATACAGCATCGGCAAAACCAAACTGAAGGCTCAGTTCCAGGACGCCGATGGCAGCAACAAGTTTGCTGACTCCGGCTCCGTGTACTCGGTTGGCGCGGAATACAAGCTGTCTCAGCAGATGCGCCTGAACGGTTACTACACCGGCACCAGCTATGACACGGAAGACAACGACAGCGTTTTCGCCGTCGGTGTGCGTTACGACTTCTAAGAATCACTGCCAAAGCCGGGAAAAGAGGGCCATTCGGCCCTCTTTTTTATTACACTCCTTGTCAGAGATTCATATTTCTGTCATTTGTTGGACAGATAATCATCCACGAACTGTCACCCGTGGATCCAAAAGCTTGTTATGACTGCCAATATCCTGATTGTTGAAGACGAATCCGCCATCCGCGAAATGCTGACGTTCGTGCTGGACCAGCACGGCTTTCGCACCACCAGTGCGGCGGATTACGACCAGGGCCTGAACGCCATTAACGAACCCTACCCGGACCTGGTGTTGCTGGATTGGATGCTGCCTGGCGGCAGCGGCATACAGCTGGCCAAAACCCTGCGCCAGGATGAGCACACCCGCCAGATCCCCATCATCATGCTCACCGCTCGCGGCGAAGAGGAGGATCGGGTGCGTGGCCTGGAAGTGGGCGCGGACGATTACATCACCAAGCCGTTTTCGCCAAAAGAGCTGGTTGCCCGCATCAAAGCGGTACTGCGCCGCTCGGCGCCAACCCGCCTGGAAGAAGCGGTGGAAGTGCAGGGCCTGCGACTGGACCCGGTATCCCACCGTGTCACCGTGGAAGATCAGGGCCTGGACATGGGGCCGACCGAGTTCCGCCTGTTGCACTTCTTCATGACCCACCCCGAACGGGTATACAGCCGCGAACAGCTGCTGGATAACGTCTGGGGTACCAACGTCTATGTGGAAGACCGTACCGTGGATGTGCACATCCGTCGCCTGCGTAAAGCGATTCAGGAAAGCGGTCATGACAAACTGATTCAGACGGTGCGTGGTGCCGGCTATCGGTTCTCCACCAAGATTTAACCTCCTTTTGGGCACGTGCACTTGGACGTAAAGCATGTTTGAGTCGTACTCCGGCTACCGCTTGTTGCTGAAGCTGGTGTTGTGGATGGTCCCCTGGGCCATATTGGGCCTGCTGGTTGACCAGCTGGCCCTTTCTCTGTTGATCGGCTCATGGCTGCTGCTGTTCTGGCACTATCGACACCTCAATAAGCTGGCCAACTGGCTCTGGCATGATCGACGCCTGACTCCACCCCACGGCAGTGGCAGTTGGGAGCCCATTTTTAACGGCATCTACCGTCTTCAGGGTAAGAACCGACGCCGGCGTGCGCAGCTGGCCCGATTGCTTTCCCGCTTCCGTGAAGGGGCGGAGGCGCTGCCTGATGCGGCTATGGTGCTGGGCCCGGAAGGGCAGATCCTGTGGAGTAATCAGTTAGCGGAACATCTGCTCGGCATTCGGTGGCCACAGGATTCGGGCAACCGAATTCATAACCTGCTGCGCCATCCCCGCTTTGTAAAATACTGGAATAAGCGCCGTTTCTCCGAGCCGCTGGAGCTGGTTTCGCCGGTGAATGACAGCTGGCTGCTGGAGATCCGGGTGATGGCTTACGGCGACAGCCAACGTCTGTTGATTGCCCGTGATGTGACCCGGCTGCGTCAGCTGGAACAGATGCGCCGGGACTTTGTGGCCAACGTTTCCCATGAACTGAAAACCCCGCTTACGGTGCTTCAGGGCTACGTCGAGATGATGCAGATGACCTGTGACACCGAGTCGATGCAGGGGCGCCAGTTTAAAGCGATGGAGGAGCAGTCCCTGCGGATGAAAACCCTCATCGACCGACTGCTGACTCTGTCCCGCATCGAATCCGCCACCGATCTGGACCTTGAACATGCGCTGGATGTGCCGGCACTGATGAGCACCATCCAGCAGGAGGGCGCGGCCCTGGCCGCCGGCAGCCACAAACTGGTGTTCGAGATTGATCCGGAACTGCGGGTGTTCGGCGATGAGATGCAGCTGCACAGCGCTTGCGCCAATCTGGTTCAGAATGCCATCCGCTATACCCCAGCGGGCGGTGAAATCCGGGTGAGCTGGCTGCGCCGCGGCGACCGGGCCCGGTTCGAAGTCCGTGATCAGGGCGAGGGCATCGCGCCGGAGCATTTGCCCCGCCTGACGGAACGTTTTTACCGGGTTGATAAGGCCCGCTCCCGGGATACCGGCGGCAGCGGCCTGGGATTGGCCATCGTAAAACACGCCCTTAACCACCATAACAGCCAGTTGGAGATCAGTTCGGTCGTCGGTCAGGGCAGCGTGTTTGCTTTTGAGTTGCCGGCCTCACTGGTGGCGCAGAAGGCCGGATAATGGCGGGGGATCATCGGGCCGACACGAAAGTGTCACCTTTCTGTCATCTGAGCTGACAATACTGCCTGAGTAAATTCCGACCAGACCCTGGAATAACCTGGAGTTACCCATGAACATCAAACCCCTTATTGGTGGCCTGAGCCTGATGGTTGCCAGTGTGTTCAGCGCGTCTGCCTCAGCCGCGATTGACCCAACGCTGCCTGAATATCAAAAAACCAGCGGTGTGTCCGGTAACCTCTCTTCCGTGGGGTCTGACACGCTGGCCAATATGATGACCCTCTGGGCGGAAGAGTTTCGTAAGCAGTACCCCAACATCAATCCCCAGATCCAGGCGGCGGGGTCCTCCACTGCGCCACCGGCGCTGACCGAAGGCACTTCCCAGTTTGGCCCCATGAGCCGAAAGATGAAGCCGAATGAAGAGGAAGCCTTCGTTAAGCGCTTTGGTTATAAGCCGACCGCCATTCGGGTGGCGATCGATGCTCTGGCGGTCTTTGTCCATAAGGACAACCCCATTGAAGGGCTGACCATTGAACAGGTGGACGGGGTGTTCTCCTCGACGCTGAAGTGCGGGGGGGACGCGGTACGACGTTGGGGCGATCTCGGCCTCAGCGGCTCCTGGAGCAGCCGTGACATTCAGCTGTACGGTCGTAACTCGGTGTCCGGTACCTATGGCTACTTTAAGAAAAAAGCGCTGTGCAAAGGCGACTTCAAGCCGAACGTCAATGAGCAGCCCGGCTCCGCTTCCGTGGTGCAGTCGGTTTCCACCTCTCTGAACGCCATCGGTTACTCCGGTATTGGTTACCAAACGGCGGGTGTGCGGGCGGTGCCGCTGGGCAAGTCAGGCAATGAGTTTGTGGAAGCGACGGCCGCCAACGCTGCCAATGGCCAATACCCGCTGAGCCGCTATCTCTACGTTTACGTGAACAAGCACCCCAATCGTCCGCTGGACCCGATGGTGGCGGAGTTCATCAAGTTTATGCTGTCGAAAGAGGGCCAGCAGATCGTGGATAAGGACGGTTATGTGCCGCTGCCACGTGCGGTGATTGCCAGGGACCTCGAGCGCCTTGGTATTCAGCTCTGAGTTGACGGCCAGCGTAAACGCCCTGCATTGCAGAGCGTTTTTTGTTGCACAGCGACAATGGCTTACACTGACGTCCTGACTGTGAAAGATGGCTGTTGATATGGCTTACTGGCTGTTTAAAACCGAACCGGACACCTTCTCCATTGATACTCTGAAAACCCTAGGCACCAGTTGCTGGGAAGGGGTACGCAACTATCAGGCCCGCAACCTGATGCGGGATGAGGTCAAGGGGGGCGATAAGGTGTTTATCTACCACTCCTCCTGCAAGCATGTGGGGGTGGCTGGCGTGGCCACGGTGTCCCGCGAGGCCTATACCGACCACTTTCAGTTTGACCCTGAGAGCCCCTATTACGATCCGAAATCCGACCCGGCCAATCCGCGCTGGATCATGGTGGATGTGGATTATGAACGGCATCTGCCGCTGGTCAGCCTGGCGGCCATCAAGGCCAATCCGGAACTGACGGAGATGGTGTTGGTGAAACGAAGCCGGCTGAGCATACAGCCGGTCAGCGAGTCGGAATGGCACACCATTCTGGCCATGGCGGGCGTATCGGCGTAACCGGACACGTGGGCCTCAGGCTGGTGCTTCTCCGGGGATCAGCTTCAGGGCCCAACCTGCCGTTTTCAGGTGCTCGGTTTCCTGCTCCAGATCGGCGGTCAGCAGGGCGTCGTCACTCAGTGCCTGCGGCAGCGTCAGTTCCAGCCCTTTTTTCTCCCAGCTTACCGAGGGCAGGTCGACATGATGACGTCGGCCCAGGTGCCAGATGACCGCCAGTCTCAGGCTGACCAACAGGGCCTGAAGCTGGCTGTTTCGGGCCAGTTGCAGTGAGGGCGGCTCACACTCATCCAGGCGCTTGCGATGCCACCGGCCGAGGAACGCCAGCAGCTGTTGCTGCTCCAGATGAAATCCCGCCATATTGCTGTTTGCCAGGATGTAGCCGGAGTGGCGCTGTACCCCTTTTGAGTTCAGTGCCAGGCCCACTTCGTGCAGCTGGCCACCCCAGAACAGCAGCTCTTCCAGCTCTTCGTCGTACCCAGGTTGAGCACGGTACAGGTGGCAGGCGGTTTCGGCGACACGCCGGGCGTGGCGGGTATCCACATGGTAAAGCCGCTGCATCGCTTCGACGGTGTCCTGGCAAACGGAGGCCTGAGGCGCCCGGTTGGCCATCTCGAAGATCACGCCTTCCCGCAGGGCCGCATCGCAGAAACCCATCTCATCGATCTCCAGAGCCCGGAAACACCCCAGCAGCACGGCAAGCCCGGCCGGCAGAACCGGTCGTCGGGTATCCGACAGGTAATCCATGCCCATCTTGTCGATGTGGCCCGCCTCCACCAGTTTGAGCAGTAACTTTTCCAGGGACTTTCGGGTGATGAGGGTTTTGTCAAACTCGGAGGCGCATACCTGGGTCAGCGCCTTGTTGGTGCCAGAGGTGCCCAGCGCCGCTTGCCAGCCCTGTTGCTGATAGCGCTCCAGCAACGGTTCCAGTTGCTGTTGGGCGGCGACTATCGCCTTTTCAAAGCGTTTCTGGCTGAGTTTTCCGTCGTGGAAAAAGCGGTCGTGAAAACTGACGCACCCCATATTGAGGCTTTCCAGCTGGAAGGGCTCACCATCCTGACCGATGATCAGCTCGGTGCTGCCGCCACCGATGTCGATCACCAGCGTCGGAACGTCCAGCTCTTCGGCGTGGCTGACACCGTGGAAGATCAGCCGCGCCTCTTCCCGGCCGGGAATCACTTCGATGGGGGCGTTGATGATGGTGCGGGCGTGTTCGAGAAAGGGCTGGCGGTTCGGCGCCTGACGCAGGGCGTAGGTGGCCACCAGGCGCAGGTCACTGATGCGGCTCTCCTGCAGCCGCTGTGCAAACTGGGCCAGACAAGCCCAGCCCCGCTCCATGGCGGCATCGGCCAGGTTGCCCCGGTCGTCCATCCCTTCCGCCAGCGAGACCCGCTGCTTAACCCGGTGCAGGATCTGCACGTTGTTTTCCATCACCCGGGCGATCGCCAGATGAAAGCTGTTTGACCCCATATCGATGGCAGCAATGGTATCGCCAACCTGGGCCGGACGGTGTTTATTTGGCATAGCTTTACCGATCAGTGACTTAGCGGCATTGTGCCAAAGGTGTCTGCTCCACTTCCACCAGGTAATCGTAGATGGCGATTTGACTGCGCACCTTTTTGCGATTGCCGCGGGCAACGTAGTCGTTGTCCTGCATCCGGTTGATCACCCGTGCTTTGGTGGTGTCCTGCCACTGAATCGCCAGGATATCGAGGATCTGTCTTTTCAGTCGCGGGTCGTAAACCGGACAGCCCACCTCAATGCGGTTGTCGATATTGCGGCCCATCCAGTCGGCACTGGTAATAAATACCCTGGGATCGCCGCTGTTCTCAAACACCATCACCCTGGGGTGCTCCAGGAACCGATCTATGACGGAGATGGCGCGGATGTTGTCGGACATGCCCGGGACGCCAGGCAGCAGCGAGCACATGCCGCGAATGATCAATTGCACCCGGACGCCATTCCGGGACGCGTCATACAGGCGCTTCACCAGCCCGGTGTCCACCAGGTTGTTGACCTTGAGGGTGATACCGGCGGGCTGGCCGGCGAGGCGGTTCTGGATCTCCCGGTCGATCATGCTGTACAGCTTGCGGCGAGCGTCCACCGGCGACACCAGCAGGTGCTGGAACTTGGAGCGGCGGTAGGGGTGCTCAATAAAATCAAACACCGCATCCACCTCGCGGGTGAGCTCAGGGTTACGGGTGAAGAGCGCGAAATCGGTGTAGATCTTGGCGGTCTTCTCGTGGAAGTTGCCGGTGCCGATGTGGGCGTAGTGCACCATTTCGCCCTGCTCGACCCGGCTGATCAGGCAGAGCTTGGAGTGGATCTTCAGGGACGGGATGCCGAAGTTCACCTTAACGCCGGCGTCGGTCAGATGGCGCGCCCACTCGATGTTGTTCTCCTCATCAAAACGGGCGCGCAGCTCAACCACCACGGTGACGTCTTTGCCGTTTTTCACCGCGTCAGTGAGGGTATTGATCACCTGGGAGTTGGAGGCCACCCGGTAGATGTTGATCTTAATGACCTTGACCGCGGGATCGTACGCGGCCTGGCGCAACCACTCCGTCAGATGACTGAACTTGTGATAGGGGTAATAGAGCAGCACATCGCCGGCGCTGATGGCGTCGAAACCGGTGGTGTAGTCGGTAAACTGGCGGCTGGACAACGCCGGCAGCTTTTTGTTCTCAAGGTACTTCCGGCCCGGATTGGGGAAGGACATAAAATCGCGGAAGTTGTGGTAGCGGCCACCGGGCGTCACCGAGTCATAGCTGGCCACACCCAGCGCTTCGCGGAGCACCTCCAGCATCGCTTCCGGCATCTCGCGGTCGTGCACCAGCCGCACCGGCTCGGCGGTCAGCCGCTGCTTCAGGCCTGAGGACATCTTTTCCAGCAGGCTCAGCTCGATCTCGTCTGAGAGGTCATATTCGGCGTCGCGGGTCAGTTTCATCGAGTAGCAGCGCAGGGTGTCGTACTCGAGGATGCCGTCAAACAGCTCATTGAGGCAGTGGCGGATGATGTTGTCCAGCAGGATCAGGGTCTTCTTGGCCTTACTGCCTTCCGAGGGCAACTGCACAAAGCGCGGCAGTTTGCCGGAAGGCACCGGGATAAAGGCGTAACGCACCTTGTCACCCTGGCGGATTTCGGTGGTCAGGTAGGTGATGCCATCTTCCAGGCACATATCCAGATCGGTGTCTTTGGTCAGCAGGATCGGGATGATGTGACGACGGATTTTGTCCCGGAAGTGGCGTTTCAGCCATTTGCCCTGGGCGTCGCTGAGCTGGGTTTCATTCACCAGGAAGATGTTGCGGCGGGCGAGATCGATCAGCAGTTGCCGGTAGATGTCATCAAACTGGGTCTGCAGGCTCATCACTTTGGCGTTGATTTCGGCCAGCAGGGTACGCGCGGATTGACCACCACCCTTGGCTTCGGCGATCAGGATACGACGCCGGAGGTCGGCAACCCGCACCCGGAAAAACTCGTCCTGGTTATTGGAGAAAATCCCCAGGAAGCGGACACGCTCGATGACCGGATTCTCCGGATCGGCCGCTTCCTGAAGTACCCGCTCGTTGAATGAGAGCCAGCTGAGCTCTTTTTCCAGGTAGGGAAAGGTGATTTGTGCCGACATAGCGCCCCTGAATGTCCCTTTAGGTAGTGTGTGTCGCGGCAGTCTGGTTCATCCAGATGTCATGTTGATGAAATCCCGCCGTGATAATGCCCAATTTATCATCAGTCGGGATGACAGACGCCGCTTTTTGGTGTGCTCCCCTGAACCAACAACAGGTGGTTTTCCAGTGATATCTATAGCTTACCTTTGCTATTCTGCGCGACCGTGATCCCGGTCAAGTCACCTGCGAGTGTCACCTGACTGTCATATAAACGAAATATAATCCGGTTTCGTTAGTAACGGGCCGTGCAGCAGGTCAAAAAGGAAAGGGATGGAAGTCGCAAGTTCAGAGCGGTTTAAAGGCAGTCATCGCCGCCGTATGAAAGACAAGATAGCCGAACTGGGCATTACCGCCGGCGGCATCATGGTCCTGGTGGCGCTCATCCTGATTTTCGTTTACCTGCTGTACGTTGTCGCGCCCACCTTCCGGGGCGCCAGCATCGAAGCCCGTGCCGAGATGGCGCCGATGGGCGGTGGTGAAACCATCAAGCTGGGGCTGGATGAGGCCAATACCTGGGCCTACCGCTTCAGCACCGATGGTGAGGCGGAGTTTTACTCTCTGGAAGGAGAGGCGCCTCAACGTATCGCTCTTGGGGTGCCTGAAGGGCATGTCGTCACCAGTGACGCTCTGTCTCAACCGGCATCGGCGACCGCAGCGCTGGGTCTGGACAATGGCCAGGTTCTGGTTGCCATGGCGCAGTTCGACATCAGTTACCCCAACGACATCCGCACCATTGTGCCGGGGCTGAAATACCCCCTGGGGGAGGCCCTGATCGATCTGGACCCCGACAATGAGGCGATCACGGCGCTGGCGTTTGAGCGCAATGAAGAAGCCACCACCTTTGTCTGGGCCGGGGAAGATGACGCCCGGATGACCCTGACCCGGCTGGCTGCCGAAGTGGATTTTCTGACTGACGAGGTGACCTGGGTCCGGGAGGATGTGGTGCTGCCCCGACTCTCTGCCTCCATTGATGAGTTGCTGATCACCCCGGACCAGCGCCAGCTCTTTGTGCTTGCCGACAATCAGATTTCGGTCTGGAACATTCGGAATGCCGGTGCGGCTGCGGAAGTGCAGCGCATTGAGGCGTCTGAGCCGGGGGCAAAGATCACCGACATTGCGCTGCTGGCGGGCGCCAGCTCTTTGCTGGTGGCCAATGACAATGGCGTGATCAGCCAGTGGTTTACGGTTAATGGCCCGGAGGGGCGTCAGTTTGCCCGCATCCGTGATTTTGACCATGGCGCACCGGTCACGGCCCTGAGCACCGAGTATTTCCGTAAAACCTTCGCGGTTGGTGACAGCCTGGGGGGGATGGCGATGTACTACACCACCTCTCAGAAGGCATTGCTCTCCACCCGCTTCGACGGCGAGTCGCTGCACAATGCGGCCTTCAGCCCACGCTCCAACGGTCTGGTGCTGCAAACCGGCCAGACCATCCGGGTCTTCGATGTGGATAATCCGCACCCGGAGGTGTCGTTCAGCGCGCTGTGGCAAAAGGTGTGGTATGAGGGCTACCCGGAGCCGGCGCACGTCTGGCAGTCCACTTCCGGCTCCGATGATTTTGAAGCCAAACTGGGCCTGATGCCGCTGGCCTTTGGTACGTTGAAAGCGGCGCTCTACGCCATGCTGTTCGCGGTCCCCCTGGCCATTGCCGGAGCCATCTACACCGCTTACTTTATGTCGCCGAAAGTGCGCGGCTTTGTGAAGCCGACCGTGGAGATCATGGAAGCGTTGCCGACGGTGATTCTGGGCTTCCTGGCCGGGCTCTGGCTGGCGCCGTTGGTGGAAGCCAATCTGCCGGGTATTTTGCTGCTGTTGCTGGCGTTGCCGCTGACCATGCTGGCCGCGGCACTGGGCTGGCACGCGTTGCCGGACCGCATCAAGAACAGCCATTGGGGGGACTACCGCGAACTGCTGCTGGTGCCGCTGCTGCTGTTGGTGGGGTGGGCGGTCATGGCCTCCAGTCCCTATCTGGAGCTTTACCTGATGGGCGGTGATGCCCGCGGTTTTGTCACCAACACCCTCGGCATCACCTTTGACCAGCGCAATGCGCTGGTGGTGGGGCTGGCGATGGGCTTTGCGGTGATCCCCACCATCTTCTCCATCGCCGAAGACGCGGTGTTTTCCGTGCCCCGTCATCTGGTGAACGGCTCACTGGCGCTGGGCGCTACTCAGTGGCAGACCCTGACCCGGGTGGTGTTGCTGACCGCCAGCCCGGGCATCTTCTCGGCCGTCATGATGGGCTTTGGCCGTGCCGTAGGCGAAACCATGATTGTGTTGATGGCAACGGGCAATACGCCATTGATGGAGTGGAACATCTTCCAGGGCATGCGCACCCTGGCCGCCAACATCGCGGTGGAGATGCCGGAATCGGCCATCGACAGCACCCACTACCGGGTGCTGTTCCTGACTGCCTTTGTACTCTTTATATTTACTTTCATTTTCAACACCCTGGCTGAGTTCATCCGGCAGCGGTTGCGTGAAAAATACAGCACCTTGTAGGGATGAGCATGGGAAAGTGGTTTAAATCGGGAAGCCCGTGGATCTGGATGACGGCTGGCGCAGTCAGCCTCTCCCTGGTGGCGGTGCTCGGCCTGTTGCTGCTGATCGCCTGGCGGGGGCTGACCTACTTCTGGCCCTCCACCCTGTACGAGTGGGAACTGACCCACCTGGATGGCCGTCAGGAGCGCCTGATTGGTGAGGTTTACGATCGGGAGTGGGTGCCGGTGGAGCGTCTGACCGACGCGGGCATTCACCTGGATGTGGATGACGAGTTTGTTGAGCGGCTGCTGGTGAAAACCGGCAACCGTGAATTCGTGCCGCTGGATTTCCGCTGGGTGCTGGTGCCCACCATCACCTCGACCCGGACGCCGGGGGATCTGGCGGTGATCGAACGCAGTCGTAATGGCAACTTCTACGGTTACCCGGTGGCGCTGATGGAAGGGGAGTCGCGGATCAGCGGCCCGGACCTCAGTGATCGGATTGACCAGGCCATCGCTCAGGCCAATGCCCTCAACAGTGAAGCGGACAGCTTGCAAAGCCGGGACATTGGCCGCATCAACCATCAGCTGGAACGGTTGCGGCTGGAGGAGCGCAAACGGGCGCTGGACGGCGAGGATACCCCTGATGCCCTGGCAGATATCACTGCGCGACGGGATGCCCTGAATGCGGAATATCTGGTGCTGGAGCAGCGGCTGTTTGACCTGCGTGCCGAAGCCGGCAACAACGCTCTGCTGGTGCGGGATATGCGGGGGCAGGAGGTGCGGTTGCCCCTGAACCAGGTCAGGGACGTCACGTATTCCAACGACCTGTCGATGCCGGGCAAAGTCTGGCACTGGATGAAGGCGGTTGGCAGCTTTATCGTGGATGAGCCGCGGGAAGCCAATACCGAAGGCGGCGTGTTCCCGGCGATTTTCGGCACCGTGTTTATGGTGCTGCTGATGGCGGTGATCGTCACGCCCTTTGGCGTCATGGCCGCGGTATACCTGCATGAATACGCCCATAAGGGGCCGGTTACGCGGCTAATCCGGATTGCCGTGATCAACCTGGCCGGGGTGCCCTCCATTGTTTACGGCGTGTTTGGCCTGGGCTTCTTTGTTTACATGGTGGGCGGTTCCATTGACCAGCTGTTCTACCCCGAAGCGTTGCCCAACCCGACCTTCGGCACCCCCGGTGTACTGTGGTCAGCCCTGACGCTGGCAATTCTGACGCTGCCGGTGGTGATCGTCTCCACCGAAGAGGGCCTGAGCCGAATTCCATCCGCAGTGCGGCAGGGCAGCCTGGCACTGGGGGCCACCAAAGCAGAAACCTTATGGCGCATTGTGCTGCCGATGGCCAGCCCGGCGATCATGACCGGGCTGATCCTGGCGGTAGCCCGGGCGGCCGGTGAAGTGGCCCCACTGATGCTGGTTGGGGTGGTCAAGCTGGCGCCTCAGCTGCCGGTAGACGGCAATTTCCCCTATGTGCACCTGGACCGAAAGTTCATGCACCTGGGCTTCCATATTTATGACGTGGGGTTCCAAAGCCCCAACGTCGAAGCGGCGCGACCGTTGGTGTACGCCACCTCTTTCCTGCTGGTGACGGTGATTGTGGCACTGAACCTCACCGCCATTGGGGTGCGCAACCATCTGCGGGAGAAATTCCGCGCCTTTGAACATTGAGCGAGGGCGATTTTATGTTGTCTATCGATACCGCTGGTCACAGCGGCACAGAGCTGGACCTGACCGCATTGAGCCCGGAGCAGACGGCGTTTGAGATCCGCGATCTCAACCTGTTTTACGGCGACAAACAGGCGCTGGACGGGATCTCCATGAAGATCCCGAAAAACCAGGTGACCGCCTTTATCGGCCCGTCAGGCTGCGGCAAATCCACTTTGCTGCGTTGCCTGAACCGGATGAATGATCTGGTGGATGGCTGCAAGGTAACGGGGGATATCCTGCTGAATAACAGCGATATTCATCACCGCAATGTGGACGTGGCGGCCCTGCGCCGCAATGTGGGCATGGTGTTTCAGCGGCCCAACCCGTTCCCCAAATCGATCTACGAGAACGTGGTGTACGGCCTGCGTCTTCAGGGCATCAACGATCGCCGTCGACTGGATGAAGCGGTGGAAAAGGCGCTGAAAGGCGCGGCGTTGTGGGACGAAGTGAAAGATCGCCTTGCTGACAATGCCTTTGGGTTGTCCGGTGGTCAGCAGCAGCGTCTGGTGATTGCCCGTGCCATCGCCATTGAGCCGCAAGTGCTGCTGTTGGATGAGCCCACCTCAGCGCTGGATCCCATCTCCACGTTGACCATCGAGGAGCTGATCACCAGCCTGAAGTCCCGGTTTACCGTGGTGATCGTGACCCATAATATGCAGCAGGCGGCGCGGGTTTCCGACAACACCGCCTTTATGTATCTGGGCAAGCTGATTGAGTACAGCGACACCAATACCCTGTTTACCACCCCGGCCAAGAAGCAGACCGAGGATTACATTACTGGCCGTTACGGCTGATCGCGGAGTTTGTCATGGAAAACCTGAATCTGAGTAAGCACATTTCCGGCCAGTTCAATGCCGAACTGGAAGACGTCCGTAATCGGGTGATGGCAATGGGCGGACTGGTGGAAGAGCAGCTGACCAACGCCCTCTCGGTGCTGCAAACCGGCGATGAAGAGCTGGCCAAAAAGGTGGTGGCGCGGGACCGTAAGGTGAACACCCTGGAAGTCTCCATCGACGAAGAGTGCACCCGCATCATCGCCAAGCGTCAGCCTGCCGCGTCGGACCTGCGCCTGGTGCTGGCGATCTCCAAAACCGTCTCGGATCTGGAGCGCATCGGTGACAGCGCCGAACGCATTGCTCGCTTGGCCACTGAGCATCATGCCAAGCGCCAGCGTGGCATGTTGGTGTCGATGGAGGCGATGGGGCGCCACACGCTGAAGATGCTGCATGAAGTACTGGACGCGTTTGCCCGGATGGACGTGGACGCCGCCATGCGCATCCACAAAGAGGACGCCAAGGTCGACAAAGAGTATGAGGCGGTGGTGCGCCAGCTGATGACCTTTATGATGGAAGACCCGCGCTCCATCCCCAATGTACTCGACGTACTGTGGGCGGCCCGGGCGTTGGAGCGGGTGGGCGACCGCTGCCAGAACATCTGCGAGTACATCATCTACTACGTCAAAGGCAAAGACGTCCGTCATCTGGACATGAACCAGGTGGAAGACCTGCTGAAGTAACGCCCCTTCAGACATCAAAACGCCCGGCCGATGCCGGGCGTTTTGGTCTTTGCGGCTTACACCCGGCTCAATTGGAATCGAAACTCGGTGCCTTGCTGCACCTGGCTGGACACTTCAATGTCGGCGTGATGCAGGGCCAGCAATTGCCGGGTGATCGCCAGGCCCAAGCCGCTGTGGGCACTGTCGCCCCGGACACTGTTGGCCGCCTTATAGTGCGGGTCGAAGATGTGGGGCAGGTCGGACGCGGGGATGCCGATGCCGCTGTCGCTCACGGATACGGACAGATGCTCGGTGCCCGGGGTCAGGCGGACGGTGATGGTGTCACCGGCCTGACAGTGGCGCAGGGCGTTGTCCACCAGGTTGGTGAACACCCGCTCCAGCTTCTCGATGTCGGCCAGTACCTGAAGGCTGGGGTCTTTGGGTTGTACGTCCAGCAGCACCTGTTTGGCTTCGGCGGCAGGTCGGTACTTCTGCAATACGTCCTGAACCAGCTCCGCAATGCTGACCGGTTCGATCTGCATCGGCACCTGATCGCTCTCCAGTCTGGCCAGCTCCATCAGCTGATCCACCATCTTGTGGATCTTCTCCGCGTTCTGATGGGCAATGCGGATGTAGGTGACGTCGCCTTCCGGGGCGTCTTTCTGCTTTATCAGCCAGGTTTCCAGGTAGCCTTGCAGCGCCGCAAGCGGGGTGCGCAGGTCATGGCTGACGTGGGCCAGCAGTTCCCGCCGCATCTCATCCACGCTTTTCACTTTGCGGTACTGGATCTCCAGCTTCTCCGACAGGCCATTAAAGGCGCGGGTCAGGCGGTGCATTTCGTCCGCTGCCGGCCCCCGCAGTTTCAGTGTGGCGTTACCAAATCCCTGCGCTTCCAGGCTCTCTATCTCATTGGTTAATTGCCGCAATGGCCGGGTCAGCCAGGCAAACAAGCCCAGTGTGGTCACCAGCAGAAACCCCAGGGTGGCAGCGAGTATCAATGCCGCGCGATGGGGCCACTCTTCAGCCGCCACCTGAGCCACCACCGAGTCGTAGATCTCGCCATTGATGACGATATAGAGATAGCCCTGCAGGGTGCCTTCCAGCGCCACCGGGGCGACGGAGAAGATTTTGTCCCGGTCCGGTGAGCGAGGGTCGGGTCCCCGTAACGGCAGATCTGGCGTATCGCTGAGGGCCTGCTGGATCGCGGTCAGCGGGATCCGGTCACGCTTTATCTTTTCCGGGGGGGCTGAGAAGTTCAGCAGTCTGCCCTGAGGGTCGAGCAGGTAGAACTCGAACCCTTTGCCCAGAATCATCATATTGTGGAAAGCCCGCTCAACGGCCGTCGGGTCCGGTTCTCCGTCCCGAAACAGGGGGCCCTCATGCACGATGTGCTCCGCCAGGGCGAAATGGAGCCGCTGGGTGATTTCGTCCTGGTAGTGGTGATCGAGAAGCCGGGTCAGCCAGGTGAGCATCAACCCCAGCAGCAAAAAACTGCCCAGCAGCACCAGCGCCAGACGGGAGAACAGCGAATTAAAGGGAAAGATGGTCATTGAATTTGTACCCGATGCCCCAGACGGTCAGAACAAACTCCGGATGGGAAGGATCCCGTTCCAGCTTGGCCCGCAGTCGGTTGATGTGGGAGTTGACGGTGTGCTGATACCCGCTGTGTTGATAGCCCCAGATGGCGTCCAGCAGTTGATCCCGCCGATAGACCCGGCCGGGGTGCCGCGCCAGGTACAGGAGCAGGTCGAACTCGGTGCCGGTCAGCTCCACTTCCTGGCCTTTCAGTTCCACCCGGCGCCGGGACGGGTCCAGTTGTAAGGGGCCCCGTTCCATCACCTCCGGTGCGGCCGGTTCGCTTTCCTGCGTCAGGCTGGCCCGGCGCAGTTGGGCTTTGACCCGGGCTTGCAGCTCCCGCACGCTGAAGGGCTTGGTCAGGTAGTCGTCTGCGCCGGTTTCCAGGCCCACCACCCGGTCGGTTTCGCTGTTGCAGGCGGTGAGCATCAGGATCGGGGTGTGGCACTCCTGCTGGCGCAATTGCTGACAGATGCTGAGGCCATCCATGCCGGGCAGCATCAGGTCCAGCACGATCAGGTCAAAGCGGCGCGAACGGGCCAGTTGATACCCCTCCGCACCATCGCGGCATCGCACCACGTGGTGACTGAGCGCTTCCAGATTCAGTGCAATCAGGCCATTGATGTCTTCATCATCTTCTATCAGTAACAGGTTCGCCATGACGGGCTCCTTCGCCGGTGACCTCCGGCTTCGGTGCCGGAGGTCACACAGACCGGAGTTACTCCACTCGTGTTACAACCAGTTTTGCCACTGGGCCGTCAAAGCGATGGTGGGCGCGCAGTGTGGAGGAGCGGGCACCGTCATCGGCGGACACCACACCAGGGTGGCGGGCGACAAAATCGACGTCATCCCGGGTGGCATCGAAGCCTGCACCGCCCCCTGCGGGGCCGGGAATGGTCGCGGCCAGTTCGGTGTTACCTTCCGTGCCCGCATCGTAGGCCGGCAACGTCCGCATCATGCTGTCGCCAGCCATCAGAGCGGCCAGGTCCAGCCCGTCAATTCCGGTGTAGGCGTCGTTGGTGTTGACCAGCATGGTGGCCAGGCTGAGCGCCACCGCATCGGGACTTTCCAGCGTCAGCTCCAGGGTCTGGCTCATGCCCGGCATCAGGATGTCGTTGCCGCTGCCATTGGCAAGGCTGCCGGCGTTTTCCGCTTCCATCAGCCACTCCGTGCCGTCGCCGGATTCCGCCAGTTGCTCCAGCCCGGTGCTGGCACTCTCGCCGATCTGCCAGCCTGAGACGTTGCCGTCGTGAAGGTAGGCGGCCAGCGGGGACATGGGTTGAGCGGCCGTCAGATTGGTCACGGTCAACTGGTAGGTGGCCATGGCCACGGGCGGTGGGGTCACTACGATGTCGTCATCGTCATCGGGACAGCCGGTCAGAACAAACGGCACCGACAGCCCCAGAAGCATCATTGCGTATTTCATCTGGGCCTCCTTATTGCACGGTGATCACGGCCCGGGCCACCGGGTTCAGCCAACGATGCAGGCGGCTGTCCAGATCGCTGGCGCCACCGCTGGGGTTGTCGTCGCCCAGAGTGCCGCGGTGGATGTGGATCAGGGTATTGGGCTCCATATCGGTCACGCCGGTGCCGCTGGTGCCACCGTTGCCGCCGGGATTGGCGGGGATGCCGGGCACGCCGGGCGCGCCGCTGCCCTCAATCACCAATTCATTGTTGGCTTCGGTACCGGCGTCGTAGGCGTTCAAATAGACGGTGTAGGTGCCCGGCTCAGTGGGAATGGCCCAGTTGTCCAGGCCAACAAAGCCGTCGTTGGAGGGCAGAACCATGGCTGCGACGGAGAGCACGCTGCCCATCGGCACCTCGCTGAGGGCTGCGGTGGTGGACATGGCCGGTGCCAACAGGCCACCGGCGGGGTTGGCAGAGGAGACCGCCCCAATGCTGTCGACGACGGTCACCAGACCGCTGATGTCTCCCCCTTCCGCCATGGCCGCAATCTCCGGGCTGGCGTCGGTGCCGACCTCAAACAGGCTGGCTTCTGCGGTGTGGGCGCTGACCAGCAGCGGGGTAAAGTAAATGCCCTGGGTCAGGTTGGTGATCTCGACCGTCACTTCCTGTGCAGCCAGAGGCACGGAGGTCAACAACATTGAAAGGGCAAGTGGCTTGATACTCATCGTTTTTCTCCCGGAACGTGTGTGCATTCAGGGCCAGTCTAGGAACGAGGTATCAAGCCAGCTTCACGAAATTATCAAGATTTCATCACGAGGTTTCGTCGCCCGAGGAATAGTGGTCCATCACCTTGGTTTGCTCCTCTTCCGGAGGCCGCACGTAGCCCCGGCTGTCCAGCGGGGGCAGGGTGATTTCCGGGTACTGGATTGGCTCATAGGGGATTTGACTCAGCAGATGCCGGATGCAGTTCAGGCGGGCTTTTCGCTTGTTGTCGGACTCAATCACAAACCAGGGACTGTGGCGGGTATCGGTATGGGCAAACATCCGATCTTTGGCCTGAGAGTAGAGTTGCCAGCGGCTTCGGGACTCCAGATCCATGGGGCTGAATTTCCAGCGTTTTACCGGATCGTTCAGGCGCTCAAGAAAACGCGCTTCCTGGACGGTGTCGGAGACCGAGAACCAGTACTTGATCAGGATGATGCCGGAGCGGATCAGCATGCGTTCGAACTCGGGGCAGGCGCGCAGGAAGTCGTTGTACTCCGCTTCGGTGCAGAACCCCATGACGTGCTCGACGCCGGCCCGGTTGTACCAGCTGCGGTCAAACAACACCATCTCACCCGCCGCGGGAAGGTGGGCGGCATAGCGCTGGAAATACCACTGGGTTTTCTCCCGGTCGGACGGCGCGGGGAGAGCCGCAATGCGGCAGACCCGGGGGTTGAGCTTTTCGGTGATGCGTTTAATGGCGCCCCCTTTACCCGCTGCGTCGCGGCCTTCGAAGATCACCACTACCTTTAGCCCTTCCTGCTTGATCCACTCCTGCAGGGCGACCAGTTCCACCTGAAGCCGTTTCAGCTCCGACTCATAGAGTGCTTTTTTCATAACGCTTCCTCTGCGGCACACCCCTTCACTGTAACCAAACTGTTGGTTGTTATGAAGAAAGTACACAGTATGTGAGGGCAATTGTTTGGGTGGGCTGATAAGATTGTGAACAGGATTGAATTAATCAGGCTGAACAGGCCGGGGGAATGAGGATGAAAGGGATCCAGGGAGTTGTGGTGTTGCTGGCTGTGGCGGTCGCCGGATGCAGCAAGGTGGCCAATCAGCCGGATTTGCCACCGCCCAGTGTGCAGGTGCGCGCGGTTCAGTTTGAGCAGGTGCGTCCATCCGGTGAGTTTGTTGGCCGTACTCAGGCTTACGAGGATGTGCACATTCAGGCTCAGGTTTCCGGCCAGTTGATTCAGCGTCATTTCACCGAGGGTGATCGGGTGAAGCAGGGAGAACTGCTGTTTACTCTCGATCCGGAACCGTTCCAGGCCCAGGTGAATCAGGCCAATGCGGTACTGGCTCAGGCCGAGGCGGCCCGGGATGTGGCGGTGATCAACTGGGAACGGGGTAAACGTCTGCATCCGGAAGGGGTGATCTCCGATACCGATATGGACGAGCTGACCAGCCGCAAACTGCAGGCCGAAGCCCAGGTGGTACAGGCTAATGCCGCACTGGATGCGGCGGCCCTGCAGCTGGAATACGCCCAGGTTCGCGCCCCGATTGATGGCCGTATCTCCAACGCCTTTGTCTCCACCGGTGACCTGATCACGCCGCAGACCCAACTGGCGACTCTGGTTCAGGCTGACCCGTTCTGGGTGACTTTTCAGGCGTCAGAGCGACAGATGGCCGCGGCCCGCACAATGGTTCGCAAAGATCCCAGTCAGGACGTCCGCCTGACCGACCTCGATGTGGAGATGCGGATGCCCGACGGTGAGATGTTTGATCAAATCGGTCGCATCGACTTTGTCGACAACCGGGTGGACGCCGCCACCGGCACCGTCAACCTGCGTGCCCGGTTCAGCAACCCGGAAGGCTGGGTACTGCCGGGCATGTACGTGACTCTGGTGATCCGCCCGCCTGAGGCTGAGCCCCGTTTGCTGGTGCCCCAGGCCTCGGTGCAGGAAGACCAGCAGGGCCGCTACGTGATGGTCCTGGCCGAAGGCAACGAAGTGCAGAAACGAATGGTCACCCTTGGCCAGCGTTATGGCATCAAGTGGGCGGTTCTGGAAGGGCTGGAAGAGGGGGAACAGATCGTGGTGGAGGGGCTGCAGAAGATCCGCCCCGGTGCTGTGGTGACTCCCGTGGTTCAGGAGACGCAGCCGTTCAGCCAGGATGCGCAGCGCTAAGCCGGGAGAACCACTATGATCAGCCAGTTTTTTGTCTCCAGGCCTAAATTCGCCTTTGTTATCTCCATCGTACTGACCCTGGCCGGGTTGTTGTCGATTCCGGCACTGCCGGTGGCGGAATTTCCCGATGTGTCGCCGCCGCAGATCTCGGTCAGCACCAGCTATCCGGGGGCCAGTGCCGATGTGGTGAAGGACACCATCGGCCAGGTGATTGAGAGTGAGGTCAACGGCGTGGAGGACATGATCTACATGGAGTCCAAGTCCTCCAACGATGGCTCCTACTCTCTGACCGTGACTTTTGAGGTGGGCACCGATGCCGATATGGCGCAGGTGAATGTGCAGAACCGGGTACAGCAGTCGCTGCCCCGACTGCCCGCGGAAGTGACTCAGCAGGGGGTGAAGGTTAAGAAGAAAAGCCCGAACTTCCTGATGATCGCCAACCTCTACTCCCCCAATGGCACCTTTGATGGCCTCTATCTGACCAACTACGCCGGTCTGAACATTAAGGACACCCTGGCGCGGGTCAGTGGGGTGTCGGAAGTGCAGATCATCGGTGGCATGGATTACGCCATGCGGATCTGGCTCGACCCCAACGCCATGGCGTCGTTGGCGGTGACCTCCGGTGATGTGATTGCGGCGCTGAGGGAACAGAACATCCAGGTGGCGGCAGGCCGTATCGGTGCCGCCCCGGTGGATCCCAACCAGCAGTTCCAGTACAGCCTTCAGGCTCAGGGCCGACTGACCGATCCGGAAGAGTTTGCCCAGGTGATCATCCGCTCCAACCCGGACGGTTCCCGCATCACCGTGGGGGATGTGGCCCGGGTGGAATTGGGCAGCCAGTTCTACGACGCCCAGGGTAAGCTCGACAACGCCCCCAGTGCGATCATCGCCATCTACCAGAGCCCGGACGCCAATGCGCTGGAAGTGGCGAAGGGGATCCGCTCTGAGATGGCCCGTTTGTCCGAGGGCTTCTCCACCGATCTGGCCTACGACATCCTCTACGACACCACGGAGTTTGTGGAAGTGTCGATTCAGGAAGTGGTGGAGACGCTGTTTATCTCCGTCGGTCTTGTGGTGCTGGTGGTGTACATTTTCCTGCAGGATGTTCGTTCCACCCTGGTGCCGGCCATCGCCATTCCGGTCTCGCTGATCGGGACCTTCCTGTTCCTGCTGATCTTCGGCATGACCATCAACACCGTTTCCCTGTTCGCGTTGATTCTGGCGATCGGGATTGTGGTGGATGACGCCATCGTTGTGGTGGAGAACGTCACCCGACTGATGGAAGAGAAGGGGATGGACCCGCGCACCGCCACCATCGAAGCGATGAAAGAGGTGACCGGGCCGATTGTGGCGACCTCACTGGTGCTGCTGGCGGTGTTCGCGCCGACCGCAGTGATGCCGGGCATTACCGGGCAGATGTATGCCCAGTTCTCCATCACCATCTGTGTGTCGGTGCTGATCTCCTCTATCAATGCACTGACGCTCTCTCCGGCGCTGTGTGCCTCGCTGCTGAAGCCACCGAAGGAACATGACACCGGCTTCCATGCTGCCTTTAACCGCCAGTTTGAGCGCCTCACCGGGCGCTACAGCTCGCTGGTGGCGAACCTGATCCGCAAGTCGGCGATGGTGATGGTGGCCTTTGTGGTGGCCATTGGTGTTACCGGGTATTTGGGCACCAGTCTGCCCAGCGGCTTTGTCCCTTCCGAGGACAAAAAGAGCTTTATGGTGGACCTGCAGCTGCCCGATGGCGCGTCCCTGAACCGGACCGAAGAGGTGATGGAAGATCTGGTGGCACTGACGCTCCAGCAGCCGGGGGTTTCCAACGTGATTCACGCCTCCGGCTTCTCAGTGCTGACCGGTTCGGTTGCCTCCAATGGCGGCCTGCTGGTGGTGGTGCTGGATACCTGGGAAGAGCGCACCGCACCGGAGCTGTCCGACAAGGCGATTTTGCAAAGTCTGCAGGCACAATACTCCGCCGACCCACGGGTGAACGCTATGGCGTTTGCCCTGCCGCCGTTGCCCGGTGTGGGTAACGTTGGCGGTTTCGAGTTCGTGCTTCAGGACACCATGGGGCGCAGTGCCGCAGAGCTGGCATCGGTAATGCGCGGCCTGATCATTGAGGCCAACCAGGAGCCGGCCATCGCCATGGCGTTCTCCAACTTCCGCGCCGACGTGCCGCAGATGTACGTGGACGTGGATCGTCAGAAAGCCAAGGTGCTCGGCATTCCTCTGACCGAGGTGTTCTCGACCTTGCAGACCATGCTGGGCGGGGCTTACGTCAACGACTTCAACCGCTTTGGCAAAACCTTCCGGGTGATGGCGCAGGCGGAGATGGACTTCCGTAACTCGGAGCAGGACATCAGCAAGTTCTACGTACGCACCGCCACCGGCGAAATGGTGCCGCTGTCGACGCTGGTGACCATTACTCCGATTCTGGGCCCGGAAGTGGTGTCCCGCTATAACCTCTATGGTTCGGTCACCATCAACGGCATTCCGGCACCAGGCTTCAGCTCCGGTGAAGCGATTGCGGCGATGCAGCGGGTGGCGGATCGGGTCCTGCCTGCCGGGTATCAGTACGAGTGGACCGGCCAAACCTATCAGGAGATTAAGGCGGGCAACCTGGCGCCCTTTATCTTCTCGCTGGCGCTGATCTTTACCTACCTGTTCCTGGTGGCGCAGTACGAGAGCTGGACCATTCCGCTGGCGGTGATGCTGTCAGTGCCGGTGGCGGTGTTGGGGGCGTTCCTGAACGTGTTGATTGCCCAGGCCGACGTCAACCTCTACACCCAGATCGGTCTGGTGCTGTTGATCGGGATGGCATCGAAGAACGCCATTTTGATCGTGGAGTTTGCCAAGCAACAGCGGGAAGCGGGACACAGCATTGTGGATGCCGGTCAGGAAGCGGCTCGTATGCGTTTCCGCGCGGTATTGATGACAGCGTTCTCCTTTATCCTCGGTGTGTTGCCGCTGGTGCTCGCCAGTGGGGCAGGGGCGGCCAGCCGGCATTCGTTGGGTTACGCCGTATTTGGCGGAATGATTGCGGCCGGCATCGTCGGCACCTTGCTGGTACCGGTGTTCTACGTGGTGCTGCAACGAATGAGAGAGCGATTCAAAGGGCAACCCGCCTGAACAGACCGTTTTCTGAATTGATTGTTTGATAAAGCCCGCCAATATGGCGGGCTTTTTTTGTGACTGGCTTTTTCCCTTTGCGGTGGGTCTGGTCAGACCCTTTGTACTGAATTGGTCAGACCCTCTTCCCTCTGAAACCCAGCTATGTCGGGCCCTTCAGCTCTCTGGCTGATGTATTTCATTTCCAATCGACAACCCCATTCAAGCGATCACTGGACGGACGCGCGCAGTTGTTACGCTTACGTTAACGTAAGAATCAAACGGTTGTTTTAACCCTTGTGCAAAAAAGAGTCAGCGCCAGGGCCCGCCAGAAGCGGGCTTTGGGGCTAACGTTAAGGTCAGGGGCAAACGGTTAAACAATGGCCGGGTGTTAATTAAAGGCGGACGTTATTGGGGCCCAGTGTCAACTTTAATATACGGCAGGAGGTAAAAGTACGTAATTAAATTACATTTGGTGGTTTCTTTTTCGTCAGTGCGAATTGGCAGTGAAACGAACGTTTAAAGCTATTGCTCCAATTTGCCCTGCACTCATTAAACCCAACAAAACAGGGCTTTGAGGCTATTTTATGAAAATTTTGTGATTTCCGTCTTGATTTTTCATGCACCATAAAGCAGCTTAAATTTCACTCTAGAGCACCAGGACGGTGCAATGACCACCAAAGTCCAATTGAAAGAATTGTGGTCCTAAACTTTCATATGAAATTACAGTGTGGAGGGACGAATGAGCCAGGCAGCCATTGAGTCGAAACAGACCATCGAAAAGCGTGGCCAGTTCGTGGCCGGCGAAGAGAAGATACTGAACGCCGAGGCGTTGGGGTTCCTGAGCGAGCTGGCGGAGCGTTTTACCGCACCGCGCAACGCTCTGCTGCAGAAGCGGGTTGAGCGTCAGGCCCGCATCGATGCGGGCGCGCTTCCGGATTTCCTTCCAGAGACGCGCGACGTTCGTGAGGGCAATTGGCAGATCCTCGGCATTCCCGCGGATCTGGAGGATCGCCGGGTTGAGATCACCGGGCCGGTGGATCGCAAGATGGTGATCAACGCGCTCAATGCCAACGTCAAAGTCTTTATGGCCGACTTTGAAGACTCCCTTGCCCCCGCCTGGGACAAGGTGGTCCAGGGTCAGCAGAACCTGAAGGACGCGGTGGCGGGCACCATCGACTACCAGCATCCGGTTACCGGCAAGGAATACCGCCTTAAGGAAGACCCTGCGGTGCTGATCTGCCGGGTGCGCGGTCTGCATCTGGATGAGGCCCACCTGACCTGGCAGGGCCAGCCACTGCCCGGTGCGCTGGTGGATTTCGGGCTCTACTTCTATCACAACTACCGGGCTTTGCTGGCCAAAGGCTCCGGCCCGTATTTCTACGTGCCGAAATTGCAGAGTCATCTGGAAGCGCGCTGGTGGGCCGAAGTGTTTGCTTACACCGAAGAGCGTTTCTGTCTGGCCCCCAGCACCATCAAGGCCACCTGCCTGATTGAAACCCTGCCGGCGGTGTTCGAGATGGATGAGATCCTCTATGAGCTGCGCAACAACATTGTCGGCCTGAACTGCGGCCGCTGGGATTACATCTTCAGCTACATCAAGACCCTGAAGAATGACCCCACCCGCGTTCTGCCGGACCGCCAGGTCGTGACCATGGACAAGCCGTTCCTGTCCGCCTACTCGCGTCTGCTGATCAAGACCTGCCACAAGCGCGGTGCGCTGGCGATGGGCGGGATGGCTGCCTTTATTCCTGCCAAGGATCCGGAGCGTCAGGCTCAGGTGCTGGCCAAAGTGCAGCAGGATAAGGATCTGGAAGCCCGCAATGGTCACGACGGCACCTGGGTTGCGCACCCCGGACTGGCCGACACCGCCATGGCGGTGATGAACGAATACATCGGCGATCGCCCCAACCAACTTCAGGTGTCCCGGGATGTGGATGCCCCCATTACTGCGGAAGAGCTGCTGGCCCCCTGTGAAGGGCAGGCTACAGAAAACGGCATGCGTGCCAACATCCGCATCGCTGTGCAGTACATCGAAGCCTGGATTTCCGGCAATGGCTGCGTACCGATTTATGGCCTGATGGAGGACGCCGCGACGGCGGAGATCTCCCGGGCTTCCATCTGGCAGTGGATTAAGCACGGCACCCATCTGGACAACGGCCAGTTGGTTACCGCCGAGCTGTTCCGCTCCATGCTCAAGGAGGAGCTGGCCGTGGTTCGAGAGGAACTGGGCCCCGAGCGCTTCGATGGCGGTCGTTTCGACGAAGCTGCCGAGATATTTGAGCGCCTCACCTGCGCCGACGAACTGACGGATTTTCTGACCCTGCCCGGGTACCAGATCCTGACCCAACCCACCCTCGCTCAAGGATAAGCATTTTAAAGGAGTCCCTAATCATGGCCACTTACCAAAACGACATCGATACCGCTAACAGCTTGATCGAAACCCAGGGGCAGACGTGGGGTGTTGACGCTGAGAGCGTTGCCCGCATGAAGGCTCAGAACCGCTTTAAGACCGGTCTGGATATTGCCCGCTATACCGCCAAAATCATGCGCGAGGACATGGCCAGCTACGATGCTGACCCGGCCAACTACACCCAATCCCTGGGTTGCTGGCACGGCTTTATCGGTCAGCAGAAGCTGATCAGCATCAAGAAGCATCTGACCACCACCAAAGGGCGCTACCTGTACCTGTCCGGTTGGATGGTGGCGGCACTGCGCAGTGAGTTCGGCCCGCTGCCGGACCAGTCCATGCACGAAAAGACCGCCGTGGCGTCCCTGATTGAGGAGCTGTACACCTTCCTGCGCCAGGCCGATGCCCGCGAGCTGGGCGGCTTGTTCCGTCAGCTGGATGCCGCCCGTAAGGCCGGTGACAGCGCTCAGGAAGCGGAGATTCAGGCCAAGATCGACAACTTCGAAACCCATGTTGTCCCGATCATTGCCGATATCGATGCCGGTTTTGGTAACGAGGAAGCGACTTATCTGCTGGCGAAGAAGATGATTGAAGCGGGTGCCTGCTGCATCCAGATTGAAAACCAGGTGTCTGACGAGAAGCAGTGTGGCCACCAGGATGGCAAGGTTACCGTGCCCCACGCCGATTTCCTTGCCAAGATCCGCGCGGTTCGTTACGCGTTTCTGGAGCTGGGGGTGGACGACGGTGTGATTGTCGCTCGTACTGACTCGCTGGGCGCCGGCCTGACCAAACAGATCGCCGTAACCAACCAGCCTGGTGATCTGGGCGACCTGTACAACAGCTTCCTGGACGGCGATTACGTTACCAGCGCCGATGACATCGACAATGGCGATGTGGTGGTGAAGGCCAACGGCAAACTGTTGAAGCCGAAACGCCTGGCCAGTGGCCTGTTCCAGTTTAAGGCCGGCTCTGGTGAGGACCGTGTGGTGCTGGACTGCGTCACCTCACTGCAAAACGGTGCTGACCTGCTGTGGATTGAGACTGAGAAGCCGCACGTTGGCCAGATTGCCGGCATGGTGAACCGCATCCGTGAGGTGATCCCCAACGCTAAGCTGGTTTACAACAACAGCCCGTCCTTCAACTGGACCCTGAACTTCCGTCAGCAGGTATTTGATGCCTGGGAGGCGGCTGGTCGTGACCTGTCTGCCTACGACCGCACCAACCTGATGAGCGCCCAGTACGACGATACTGAGCTGGCCTGTGAGGCGGATGCCAAGATCCGCTCCTTCCAGGCGGATGCGGCCCGGGAGGCGGGGATCTTCCACCACCTTATCACTCTGCCGACTTACCATACCGCGGCGTTGTCCACCGACAACCTGGCCAAGGACTACTTTGGTGATGAAGGCATGCTGGCTTACGTGTCCAAGGTACAGCGTAAGGAGATCCGTCAGGGCATCGCCTGTGTGAAACACCAGAACATGGCCGGGTCCGATATGGGTGATGATCACAAGGAGTACTTCTCCGGTGATGCCGCTCTGAAGGCGGCCGGTGACGACAACACCATGAACCAGTTCTGATCCCAACTCTCTTTGAGTTTCCCACGTTGCTTGTGCTTTGGGAGGACTTCGGTCCTCCCTTTTTTTTCGCGTCGATGTCCGGTCGCTATCCCGACCATTCCTCGCTTTTATCGCCGCCGGTAACAACCCTGGGTGGGATGCAGCCACACCGTAAGGTGTTTGTTGCCTCCGGGTTGCCCTTTGCAAGCGTTGGTTTCGTTTTGGCACTTCCTGAACATTTGGATACAACTCGAAGATTTTCGGTGCTTTTTTCGGAAATTCCGTTGAGCTGACGTTCAGGGTGACTCGCTACAGTGGCCCTATTTTCCATCCGGCTGCGGCCGGAAGAGTACAGGACCCCACGCCCATGACCCCTTTTTCCAAACGGTGCCTGGCACTGTTGATCCCCTTTGGATTGCTCGGCTGCGAGCAGAGCGCTGCGCCCACGGCTCTGCCACCGCCGTCGGTGGAAGTGACCACAGCCAACGAGCAAACCTATCAGCCGGTGCGCCGCTTCTCAGGGCGCATTGAGGCAATAGAGGACATTCGGATCAGCGCCCAGGTGTCCGGCTATCTGACCCAACAGTTTGTCACCGACGGTCAGGTAGTGACGGCCGGTACGCCACTGTTTGAAATCGACCCCCGCCCCTACCGCGCGGCCTTGAGCGCCGCGAAAGCCTCGCTGGCGGAAGCGAATGCGGCCCGTGACATTGCGCAGGTCAATCTGAAGCGCAATCAGGAGCTGCTGGGCCGTGGCAGCGTCAGTCAGTCGGACATCGATAACCTCAGCGCCAATCTGGCGATGGCCGATGCCCGGGTGATGCAGGCTCAGGCCAGCCTGGAGAAAGCAGAACTGGACCTGTCCCATACCCGGGTACTGGCGCCGATTGATGGCCAGGTCGGTGCGGCGACTGCCGCGGTGGGGGACCTGGTCAGCCCTCAGTCGGGGGCGCTGATGACGCTGGTGCAACAGGACCCTATCCGCACCAGTTTCCGCATCTCCGAACGTGAGCGGCTGGCGATGGTGGTGAACGGTCTGGCGGGGCAGGAGCGGGTGTCGGTGAGCCTGGACCTGGGCCACGGCAAGCAGTATGACCAGCCGGGCAAAATCACCTTCTTCGATAACCGCATCGATCTGGCCACCGGCACCCTGGCGTTGCATGCGGATTTCGCCAATCCGGATGGCGTATTGCTGCCGGGTCAGTTTGTGCAGGTTCAGGTGCGCCCGGAGCAATCCCTTTCCGGCGTGGTGATCCCCAATCGTGCGGTCCAGAACGATCAGCAGGGCAGCTTTGTAATGGTGGTGGCCGATGACAAGGTGGTGGAGCGCCGTAATGTTGAGCTGGGTACCCGGCTGGGGCAGGAGATTGTGATTCTGGACGGTCTGGCTGACGGCGAGCGGGTGGTGGTTTCCGGTCTCCACCGTGTGCGCTCCGGCGCTCAGGTGTCGGTAGTGGGTGAGGGCGTATGATTTCACGGTTCTTTATCCATCGACCCAAGTTCGCCATCGTCATCGCGCTGGTGATGGTGCTGGTGGGGCTTATCGCCATGCGCACCATGCCGGTGAATGAGTTCCCCCGCATCACTCCGCCGGTGGTTCAGGTGTCGGCCATGTACCCCGGCTCCAACGCCGAGGTGGTGGAACAAACCCTGGCGCAGCCCATTGAAGAGGCGGTCAACGGGGTGGAGAACATGTTGTACATGCGCTCCCGTTCTGCCAATGATGGCGGCTACTTTCTTGAGGTGACGTTCGACATCGGCACCGATCCGGACATGGCCACCGTACTGGTGCAGAACCGGGTGAACGAGGCAACGCCCCGCTTGCCGGTGGACGTGCGCGAGCGCGGCATCAAGGTGGCCAAGAAGTCTCCGGATCTGCTGATGGCGATGACGGTGTATTCGCCCAACGATACCCACGACGACATTTTCCTGACCAACTATGTGGCGCTGAACCTGGAGGAGCAGCTCAAGCGAATCCCCGGCATCTCCGATGTGTCGCTGATTGGTGGTGCCCGCTACTCCATGCGGGTCTGGCTCGATCCCGAGCGTCTGGCCCGTTACGGCCTGACCACTACCGACGTGTACGGCGCCCTGGCGGAGCAGAATGTGGTGATGCCTGCCGGGCGAATCGGTGGTGCGCCGGATCTGGACCAGCCCGCCATGACCATCCCGCTGGTGACTCAGGGGCGGCTGAAAACCGTCGAAGAGTTTGAGCACGTGATTGTGCGGGCCGACTCCGACGGCAGCACCCTCTACCTGAAAGACGTGGCCCGGGTCGACCTGGGTAAGGAGATGTACGACTTCGAAGCGACCCGAAACGGTCAGCTGGCGGCGATGCTCAGTCTCTCGCTGCAACCGGATGCCAACGCCCTGGCCACCGGGCAGGCGGTGAAAGCGTTCCTGGCGTCGGCGGCGGAGCAGTTCCCTGAGGACATGGCCTACGACATCGTTTACGACACCACCGTGTTTGTTGAAGAGTCGATCGCGTCGGTACTGGCGACGCTGGTGCAGGCGGTGGCGCTGGTGGTGCTGGTGACTTACCTGTTCCTCGGTTCACTGCGGGCCACCACGATTCCACTGGTGGCGATTCCGGTCTCGTTGATTGGCACCTTCGCCTTTATGCTGGCGATGGGCTTTACCATTAATACCGTGACCCTGTTTGGCCTGATCCTGGCCATCGGCATCGTGGTGGATGACGCCATCCTGGTGATTGAGAACGTGGAGCGCAACATGCGCGAAAATCCCACGCTCACCGGGGCAGAGGCCACCATTACGGCGATGAAGGAGGTGACCGGCCCCATCATCACCTCCACCCTGGTGTTGCTGGCGGTGTTTATCCCGGTGTCGCTGCTGCCGGGCATCACCGGCGAGATGTACGCGCAGTTCGCGGTGACCATCGTGATCTCCGTGGTGCTGTCGAGCATCAACGCGCTGACCCTTTCTCCGGCGCTGTGCGCCATGCTGCTGAAACCCGGCAATCATCAAGGCCCGCGCTGGTACCAGGCGTTTAACCGCGGATTTGACCGCCTGACCGATCGCTATGGCCGTGTCGCTGCTGTGCTGGTACGCAAGTCCGGCCTGCTGGTGGGCCTGTTCGCGGCGGCGGTGGCGATGCTGGCGCTGATCACCCCCTCCATCCCCACCGGTTTCGTGCCGGAAGAGGACAAAGGGATGATGCTGGTGAACGTTCAGTTGCCGGATGGCGCCTCCCTGCGCCGTACCATCGATGTGGCGAACGAGCTGGAATCGGTGTTGATGAGCTACCCGGAAGTGGACGCGGTGGGCGCCGCGCGGGGGTTTGGCCTGCTGTCGTTTTCACTGCAATCCAATACCGCCACCTTCTTTGTTCGTTTGCACGACTGGGCCGATCGTGATGCTGGCTTGCGGGAAGTGACCCACCGTCTCAACGTCTGGGCCGCCACCCAGTACCACGATGCCCAGGTGATGGCGTTTGGCACCCCGGCGGTGCCCGGTGTGGGTAACGCCAACGGCTTCGAGTTTATGCTGGAAGACACCCGCGGCCGTCCCCGTGAGGAACTGGCGGCGGTGATGGACGATTTTATTCGCGCTGCCAACCAGCAGCCGGAGCTGACCAGCGTATTCAGCTTCTTCCGGGCCAACGTGCCGCACTACTACGTGGACGTGGATTACCTGAAAGCGCGTCAGTTGGGGATCCCGATCACCGAAATCTTCTCCACCCTGCAAACCAACCTGGGGGCGATGCGGGTCAACGACGTGACCCTGTATGGCAAGTCCTACCGGGTCAACATGCAGGCGGCAGCGGAGTTCCGTCGGGACACCGATGACCTGGGACGATTCCATGTGCGCAGCGCGTCTGGAGAGATGATCCCGCTTTCTACTCTGGTGACTCTGTCACCGACCCTGGCTCCGGATGTGGCCTGGCGTTACAACCTCTATAACGCCGCCACCATTACCGGTCAGCCGGCTCCGGGCTACGCGTCGGGCCAGGCGCTGGAAGCGATGGAGCGACTGGCGGCACAGATGCTGCCGGACGGCTACGCCTTCGAATGGACCGGGATGGCCTACCAGGAGAAAGCGGCGGGAGACCTGGCGATCTACGCCTTCGGCCTGGCGCTGCTGTTTATCTACCTGTTTATGGTGGCCCAGTACGAATCCTGGACCATGCCCACGGCGATCATTCTGGTGGTGCCGATGGCGGTGCTGGGGGCGATGGCGGCGCTGAAGTCAGTGGGGCTGCCGCTGAACCTCTATGCCCAGATGGGGCTGGTGCTGTTGATAGCACTGGCGGCCAAGAACGCCATTCTGATTGTCGAGTTCGCCCGCCTGAAGCGGGAGGAGGAGGGACGCACCATTGAGGACTCGGCGGTGGAAGCGGGCAAACTGCGTTTCCGCGCGGTGAACATGACCTCCTGGTCCTTTATCTGCGGCATGGTTCCGATGATTCTGGCCTCCGGAGCAGGGGAGTTGTCGCAGTGGTCACTGGGTTGGACGCTGTTGGGCGGACTGCTTTGTGTGCTGCTGGTGGGCACCTGCTTTATCCCGGGCTTCTTTGCCCTGTTCCAGCGATTGCGGGAGCGGACCAAAGCGAAGTCGGACAAGGCACCTCAGCCCCTGACGGAGTGATCTCCGGTTAACCCTGAAAGCCCCGCCTAATCCGCGGGGCTTTGTTGTTTCAGCAGGAAGCCTTCAGCGTCGGTCAGCAACGCCGGCATCAGCTCCGCAAAGGTGGTGGCGATCACGGGCTCCAGCCGCCAAATCTCGGGGATGGCGGCACGCAGTCGCTCCGGTTGGGAGAGTCGGCGGGCGATGTTGTACAAGGCACCGTCGATGTTGGCGGCCTGCCGGTATTGCAGCAGCCAATCGGTGCGGGCCATGGCGGCGAGCACCGGGCGGAAGCGCTCTGGCAGTGGATCGGTACTGGCCATTTCGGCGTAGCAATACTGGCTGAAGCGGTCCAGCGGCCATCGATGGTAGCGGGACCAGTGCCGGGCCAGCTGGTGATCAAAGGCCAGATCCAGGCAGATTCCCGCCATGCGACGATGGGCTGGATCAAACGCGGATTTCAGAGACAGCACTCTGGGGTCGCTGTCTATTTGTGCGTCGACAAATCGGTGCAGCGCCATGCCGGTGCGCAGGGGTTCCGGCCAGGCAGTCAGTGGGCCCCGCACGAAATCGGCCCCCACAGCGCCCGCCAGGCTGGTGTGGGTGTGGTCGGCGATCAACAGGTGGGCGAGGAAATTCACGAATAAGCCTTGCTCAAAATAACAGCAGTAATTACATTATCTTAACGCCAATGGATGGCGTTTTGTGAGGGGGAAGGCAACGATGCCGCAGGTTCCCCGTGTTCAGCCTATATTGAGGGAAAGGAGTTCCCATGGCGATAAGATGGCTTCAGGATCATATCCAGCGCGCTTTTCGGCGTCGACAACGTATCGAACTCGATATCCCCTTTGAAACCCATGAGGTGCCCGGCAGCATGCGAGAGTTGCTGGAGAACCATCGGGAGCCCAATTCGCCCTCCGCCAAGGAGAGTGAGCGCTAAACCCCGACTTGATCCCGGCCCGGCCTCTTTTTAGACTAGCGCCCCCGCCCACACTCGGGCGCCTTTTAATCGTCGAGAGAGTGCCGAACCGATGCAGGTATCCGATTTTCACTTTGATCTGCCCGATGAGCTGATCGCCCGTTATCCCACCCAGGAGCGCACCGCGTCCCGCTTGCTGCATCTGGATGGCGACAGTGGCGCCCTGCACGACGGACAGTTCCCGGATCTGCTTGAGCTGGTGCGTCCCGGCGATCTCATGGTGTTCAACAACACCCGGGTGATCCCCGCCCGCATTCACGGCCAGAAAGCCTCTGGCGGCAAGATTGAAGTGTTGGTGGAGCGTGTCCTCGACAGCCAGCGGGTGCTGGCGCATGTGCGCTCCTCCAAATCCCCCAAGCCCGGCACCGAGCTTCAGTTTGACCAAGGCGTCACCGCCATCATGGTGGCTCGTCACGATGCCCTGTTTGAGCTGGCCTTTAACGGCGACGAGCCGGTACTGAGCATCCTCGACCGCATTGGCCATATGCCATTGCCGCCCTACATCGATCGCCCGGACGAGAACAGCGACCGTGAGCGCTATCAGACCGTCTACAATCAGCGTCCTGGCGCGGTGGCCGCACCGACCGCTGGCCTGCACTTTGATCAGGAGATGCTGGCGGCGCTGAAAGAGAAAGGCGTTGAGACCGCCTACGTGACGTTGCACGTTGGCGCGGGCACCTTCCAGCCGGTACGGGTGGATAACGTCGAAGAGCACCATATGCACTCCGAGTTTGCCGAGGTGAGCAGCGAAGTGGTGGAAGCGGTTAAGCGCACCCGTGAGCGCGGTGGCCGGGTGATTGCCGTCGGCACCACCTCGGTACGTTCACTGGAATCCGCCGCCAAGGCCTCCCGTGAGCACGGTGAACTGCTGATGCCTTATGCCCAGGAAACCGACATCTTCCTCTATCCGGGCTGCGAGTTTTTGTTGGTGGACGCGATGATCACCAACTTCCACCTGCCGGAGTCCACCCTGATCATGCTGGTGTCCGCTTTTGCCGGTCAGGACAACGTGATGAACGCCTATCAGCACGCGGTTGAACAGAAATACCGCTTTTTCAGCTACGGCGACGCCATGTTTGTGACCCGACAGGAACAAAACACCACCGCTTGAGCGGGCTTTCGTCACGAAAACCCCATTTTTCTGGCCGGGACGCTTGAAGCGCGCCCCGGCCGCCCCCATTTTACCGCTAATATGCCGTATTGAACGGCCTACACTAAGCCATCTCCGGACTGTTTCTCTGGAACGAGGTATTGATGAAATTTGAACTGATCACCACTGACGGACGAGCCCGCCGCGGCCGCCTGACTTTTGATCGTGGCACCGTGGAAACTCCGGCCTTTATGCCGGTGGGCACCTACGGCACCGTGAAAGGGATGACCCCGGAAGAGGTGGAAGCGACTGGCGCTGAAATCTGTCTGGGCAACACCTTCCACCTGTGGCTGCGACCGGGTAATGAAATCATGCAGAAGCACGGCGATCTGCACGACTTTATGAACTGGCATAAGCCGATCCTGACCGATTCCGGCGGTTTCCAGGTGTTCAGCCTGGGCGACATCCGCAAGATCACCGAAGAGGGCGTGCATTTCCGTCACCCCATCAATGGCGACAAGATCTTCCTCGATCCGGAAGGCTCCATGGAGATCCAGTACTACCTGGGTTCCGACATCGTCATGATCTTCGATGAATGTACCCCCTATCCGGCCACCGAAGAGGAAGCCGGCGCCTCCATGCGCATGTCTCTGCGCTGGGCTCAGCGCTCCCGCGATGCCTTTGACAAGCTGGGCAACAAGAACTCCCTGTTTGGCATCATCCAGGGTGGCGTGTACGAATACCTGCGTGACGAGTCCCTCGAAGGCCTGATGAACATCGGCTTCGATGGCTATGCCATTGGCGGCCTGGCCGTGGGCGAGCCGAAAGAGGACATGCACCGCATCCTCGAACACATCTGTCCGAAAATTCCGGAACAGAAGCCGCGTTACCTGATGGGTGTGGGCAAGCCGGAAGATCTGGTGGAAGGGGTGCGTCGTGGCGTCGACATGTTCGACTGCGTGATGCCGACCCGTAATGCCCGTAACGGCCACCTGTTTACCACCGAAGGTGTGGTGAAAATCCGTAACGCCAAGCACCGCGACGACACCTCGCCGCTGGATGCTGAGTGCGATTGCTACACCTGCAAAAACTACAGCCGGGCCTACCTGCATCACCTGGACCGCTGTAATGAGATCCTTGGGGCACGCCTGAACACCATCCACAACCTGCGCTACTACCAGCGGGTGATGGAGGGTTTGCGGGGGGCCATTGAGCAGGGTACCCTAGACAGCTTTGTGGCCGAATTCTACGCCCGCCAAGGCCGGGAAGTACCGCCGTTAAACGATTGAAATCACAATAACTAACTAGAGAGTTAACGCTTATGTTTATCGCAAACGCCTACGCCAATACCGGTGCCCCGCAAGGTGGCGGCATGGAGATGGTTATCATGCTGGCGGTGTTCGGCCTGATTTTCTACTTCATGATCCTGCGTCCCCAGAACAAGCGGGTGAAGGACCACAAGAACCTGGTCGAGTCTCTGGCTAAAGGTGATGAAGTACTGACTAACGGCGGCCTGGTAGGCAAGATCGTGAAAGTAAGTGCTGAAGATGACTACCTGGTTCTGGCCCTGGGCGAGAGCACCGAAGTGACCATCAAAAAAGACTTCATCACCGCGGTTCTGCCGAAAGGCTCCGTGAAGTCTCTGTAACAGAAGAATAAGACCACCAAGTAATTAAGGGGCACCGGCGTGTTGAACAAATACCCGATGTGGAAAAACCTGATGGTGATCTTCGTGATCGCCATCGGGGCGCTCTACGCGGCACCCAATCTTTACGGTGAGGACCCGGCGCTGCAGATCTCTGCAACCCGGAGCGTGGCGCTGGACAGCGCCACTCTGGATTCGGTCCAGTCCGCGCTGAAAGAGAAGGGCCTGGCGACTAAGAGCGTTGTGATGGAAGAGGGTCAGATCCTGGCGCGTTTTGGTAACGCCGAGGATCAGATCGAAGCCAAGGAAGTGGTAGCGGAAGCATTGGGCAGCGATTACATCGTTGCACTCAACCTGGCGCCGGCCACCCCCGAATGGTTGAAAGCACTGGGCGGCAACCCAATGAAATTGGGTTTGGACCTGCGCGGTGGTGTGAACTTCCTGATGGAAGTGGACATGAACGAAGCGGTCCACAAGCAGCAGGAACAGATCGTCACTGACTTCCGTGCTGACTTGCGCGAAGAGCGTCTGCGTTACTCCGGCGTGCGCGTCGTTGATGATGCCGTGGAAGTGCGCTTCCGTGACGCCGCCGTCGCGGACCAGGCGTACGCTTTCCTGCGCGGCCGCAACCAGAATCTGGTGTTCAGTCAGCCCGATGATCTGGTGATCATGGCGACCCTCTCTGAGGCTTACCTCAAAGAGATCAAAGAGTACGCCCTGAACCAGAACATCAACATTCTGCGTAACCGTGTGAATGAACTGGGTGTGGCGGAGCCGGTGGTTCAGCGTCAGGGTGCCGAGCGCATCACCGTTGAATTGCCCGGTGTTCAGGACACCGCCCGCGCCAAGGAGATCCTCGGTGCCACGGCGACCCTGGAGTTCCGCATGGTGGCTCAGAACGTTGACCTGAACGCGGCCACCCGTGGCCTGGTGCCCCCGGGCACCCGTCTGTATGAAGACCGTGATGGCCGCCCCGTGGTGCTTGAGCAGCAAGTGATTCTGACCGGTGACCACATCACCGGCGCTCAGTCCGGCTTCAGTGAAACCAGCCAGCCCCAGGTGAACATCAGCCTGGACGCGGCCGGTGGTAACAAGATGGCTGACTTCACTCGTGACAAGGTGGGCGCTGCAATGGCCACCGTGTTTATCGAGTACAAGCCGACCGGCGAGCGCAACGAAGATGGCAGCCCCCAGTTCGACAAGATTGAAGAGGTGATCAACGTTGCCACCATCCAGGCTCGCCTGGGTCGCAACTTCCGCATCACCGGCATCGGCTCTCCGGCTGAAGCCCACAATCTGGCTCTGCTGCTGCGTGCCGGTGCGTTGATTGCGCCGATCACCATCGTGCAGGAGCGCACCATTGGCCCGTCTCTGGGTCAGGAAAACATCAACAACGGTATGGCCGCGCTGATGTGGGGCATGCTGGCGGTGGTGGTCTTTATGGCCATTTACTACCGCAAGTTTGGTTTGATTGCGGTTGGTGCCCTGGTGGTGAACCTGATGATGATCGTTGGCGTAATGTCGATGATTCCAGGGGCCACGCTGACCCTGCCAGGCATCGCCGGTATCGTACTGACGGTGGGGATGGCGGTGGACGGTAACGTGCTTATCTTTGAGCGTATCCGTGAGGAGCTTAAAGCCGGCCGCACCGTTCAGCAGGCGATCCACGAAGGGTACAGCAACGCGCTGTCCACCATTGCGGATGCCAACATCACCACGCTGATCACCGCACTGATCCTGTTTGCCGTGGGCACTGGCCCGGTGAAAGGCTTCGCCGTGACGCTGATGATCGGTATCGCCACCTCCATGTTCACCGCCATCGTCGCTTCCCGCGCCGTGGTGAACGCCTTGTGGGGCGGCAAGCGTCTCAAGAAGCTGGACATTTAAAGGAGCGATGTGATGTTTGAGCTATTAAAAGTCAAAGGCACCGTCGACTTCCTGAAGCACGCCAAAGTGGTGAGCCTGATGTCCATCCTGCTGGTGGTGGCATCGCTGCTCAGCCTGGGTCTGCGCGGCATCAACTGGGGTCTGGATTTCACCGGCGGTTACGTTATCGAGGTGAATTACGCCGAAGCGGTTTCCCCGGCGGACCTGCGTCGTTCTGTGGAAGCGCAGGACATTGAAGGTGCCGTGGTACAGCAGTTCGGCAGTGCCCGTGACCTGATCGTCCGCATCCCGCCCAAAGCGGGTGAAGGCAACGAGCTGGTGACCAAAGTGGAAGCGGCGGCGACCGGTCTCGGCAACGGCGCTGAGATCAAGCGGGTTGAGTTTGTCGGTCCCCAGGTGGGCAAAGAGCTGGCGGAGCAGGGCGGCCTGGCCGTTCTGGTGGCGCTGATCTGTATCCTGGCCTACGTGGCAGCGCGCTTTGAGTGGCGTCTGGCACTGGGTGCGGTGATTGCCCTGGCCCACGACGTTATCGTGACGCTGGGTGTGTTCTCCGTGCTGCAGCTGGAGTTTGACCTTACCGTACTGGCGGCATTGCTGGCGGTGGTGGGTTACTCGCTTAACGATACGATTGTGGTGTTTGACCGGGTGCGGGAGAACTTCCGCAAGATGCGTAAAGGCAGCCCGCAACACGTGGTCAATACCTCGGTGACTCAGACCATGAGCCGTACCATCATCACCACCGGCACTACGCTGGCGGTAGTGGTGGCGCTGTTCCTGCTGGGTGGCTCCATGATTCACGGTTTTGCCACCGCGCTGCTGCTGGGTATTGGTGTGGGTACCTACTCCTCCATCTACGTGGCCAGCTACGCGTCCATCCGTCTGGGCCTGACCCGCGAGCATATGCTGCCGGTGCAGGTCGAGAAGGAAGGGGCGGATCAGGATCCGCTGATGCCCTGACATCCGATAAGTCCTTTGAAAAGCCACCCTTCGGGGTGGCTTTTTGTTGTCCGGACGGTTACGGTGCCAATGTCGTCATCCATGAGACAAGGAGAGGATGTCCACCATGGATAGTTATGTCGAGCTGTATCGTGCAGCCAATATGATTGAAGCCCATGCTCTGAAAGGATACTTGGAGCAGAATGGGATAATGGTTCGGGTTCTGGGCGAGGCCCTCGGCGGTGCTACCGGTGAGTTACCGGTGGAAAGTCAGGAAGTGAGGCTGTTGGTGGAGCAATGCCACCAGAGTCGGGCCCGGGCGTTGCTGAATCGCTATCAGCAGGACCTGGCTCCCTGGCAATGTGCCGCCTGTGGTGAACAGAACGATGGCCACTTTGAAGTGTGCTGGCGATGCGGCGCTGAGCCGGAGGCCTGATGCGCTATTTCCCGCTGTTTCATGATACCCAGGGACTCTCTGTGGTGGTGATCGGGGGCGGCGAAGTGGCGGCCAGAAAACTGGCACTATGGAGCCGTACCGAGGCCCGGCTAACGGTGATTGCCCCCCGCATTGTGCCGGCCATTCATGACCTGATCCGGGTCGGACGGGTGCGCCATCTGGCCCAGTTTTATCATGCCAAACAGCTTGAGGGCCATCAGGGGGTGATCACGGCCACCGATGACCCTTCGCTGAACCGCACGGTCAGCGAACACGCCCGTGCCCGCGGGCTTTGGGTCAATGTGGTCGATGATCCTGATGCCTGCAGCGTGATAACCCCGGCCCTGGTGGACCGCGCCCCGGTGGTGGTGGCCATTGGCAGCGAAGGGGGCGCACCGGTGCTGGTGCGTACCCTGCGGGCGATGCTGGAGGGCATTTTGCCCTCAACGCTGGGCCGGCTGGCCCACTTTATCGGCGAGCAGCGTCCCCGGGTGATGGCAGAGCATCAGGAGCCCCGCCAGGTGTGGCAGCGTTTTCTCAACAGCAATGGGCTGGAGTGGGACGCGCAAAGCGTTGACCGATTGCGTGATGCGGAAGCGGGGGAGGTGGCGGCCGGGCAATGCTGGGTAGTCGACCCTGATATGGATCCGCAAACCCTGCCCATTGCGGCGCTGGAGATTCTCCAGGGCCTGGATGGCATCTACAGCCTGAGCCCCGTGTCAGAGGCCCTGAGCCGATTCTGCCGCCGCGATGCGGAGCGGCATACCCTAAAGCCGGATCACGACCTCAGCGCCGCGTTGGCGGCGGGACAGCAACTTCTGCTGGTGCTGACCGCGCAGGAGCAGCAACAGCATGCTGCGCTGCTGTCGACGTTGTGTCCGGGACGCTTTGCCCCCGGCGCGGTCACGCGGGATGCAGACTGAGGCGGCGCAGTAACCGACCTTTGCCTTCCAGCCGGGCCAGCACCCGTTCGATATGGCCGCGGCTGCCACTGAAGTGGCGAACCTCTTTCACTTTTCCCTGCGGGCTGTGCCAAATGCCCTCTACCCGCCAGCGTAACAGAGCGACTTCGGGGTTGCCGTTATCCTGCGGAGCCGTGGGTGAGGGCGGATAAGAATGGAATTGAGCCATGACGGTGATTGGATTGAATGGGGATACGGGGCGCAGTCTGCCGGTACGGCGTGACGATTCCGCGTCGGCAAAATGACAATAAAAAAACGGAGCCCGAAGGCTCCGTTTTTTCTCTTCAATGCCGGTATCAGGCTTCGGCGTCGGCTGGCAGTTCCTGCTTACCGATAACGGTGGTCACACCGAATGCCACACCCACAGCGGTCAGTACGCCGCACGCGGTGGAGACGGTCATGCCCAGACCAAAGCCCAGAGTGGCGTTGTTCAGGATGAAGGTGGTCACAACGGCGGTCATAAACATGGCCGGTACGGTGGTGATCCAGTGCAGCTTGTCAGCACGGGCCAGGTAGGCACTGGCGGTCCACAGCATCATTACCGCGGTCAGCTGGTTGGCGAAGCCGAAGTAGCGCCAGATGATGCCGAAGTCGACCTGAGTCAGTACCGCACCGATGGCGAACAGCGGCGCTGCGATAACCAGACGGTTCTTGATGCTGGTCTGGCTCATGTTGAAGTACTCAGCCAGGATCAGACGGCTGGAGCGGAAAGCGGTATCACCGGAGGTGATGGGCAGAATCACCACACCCAGGAAGGCGATGATGCCACCGAACACGCCCAGCAGGCCGAAGGAAGCGGAGTAAACCACGTTGCCCGGGCCACCGTTCTTCACGGCTTCAGCCAGAGACTGTACGTCCGGGAAGTAGGACAGGGCCAGCGCACACCAGATCAGGGCGATAACGCCTTCACCAATCATGGCTCCGTAGAATACGAAACGGCCGTTCTTCTCGTTTTCCATGCAACGGGCCATCAGCGGAGACTGAGTGGCGTGGAAGCCGGAGATGGCACCACAGGCGATGGTGATGAACAGGGCAGGCCACAGCGGCATGTCGTTCGGGTTCATGTTGGTGAACATGTCGCTCACCTGGTAACCCGCCATCAGGCTGTGCTCGCTGGAGACCATCAGTGCGCCAATCAGGCCAACAGACATGAAGATCAGCAGGGCGCCGAAGAACGGGTAGAAACGACCGATGATCTTGTCCACCGGTACGATGGTGGCGATCACGTAGTACGCGAAGATGATGGCAACCATCATGCCCAGGCTTACGGTCATGCTGGTTTGCTCGTTGATCAGGTTAGTGATCATGCCCGCCGGAGCGGAGACGAACACCACACCCACCAGCAGCAGCAGGACAATGGCAAACAGGTTCATAAAGTGCTTGGCCGGAGCGCCCAGGTACTTGCCCACGATGGACGGTACGGAGGCGCCGCCGTTGCGCACGGACAGCATACCGGAGAAGTAGTCGTGTACCGCACCGGCGAACACACAACCGATCACGATCCACAGCATTGCGGCCGGGCCATACAGCGCACCCATGATAGGACCGAAGATCGGACCTACACCGGCGATGTTCAGGAGCTGAACCAGGTAGACCTTGTTTTTGGACATGGGCACGTAGTCCACGCCATCGGTCTTGGTGTGCGCCGGAGTCTGGCGCTGCTCGTTAATGCCAAACACCTTCTCAATGAAGGCGCCGTAGATGAAGTAGCCGCCGATCAGCAGGCCGACGCAAGTGAAGAACCAGAGCATTGTTATTGTCCTCAGATGAGATTGCGGCAAGTTTACTGGCTGAATCGCGCTCATTCTTGCGCTATCTCCCGAGCGGTAGCATCTGCCGGGTGAGCGGCATTATCTGGCGCTGAGCGGTTTGTGGACCCGGCTCAACGGTCACCAGGATTGTTCAGCGGTTGCCCATTGGGGGTAAGCGGTTGGTCAGAAGGGTAAGCGGTGGCGGGCAGGAGTAAGCGGTTGTGGGGTGCATTAAGCGGTTTGCGCAGTCGTGGGCCGATAAGACAACGCCGCGTAAAACGCGGCGTTTGAGACTCAGGCTTTCAGGGTTGCCACCCGGCCTTTTAGTTTCCCCCCTGCGGCAAAGGTCACGACCCGCCTGGCCGTAATCTCATGTTCTTCACCGGTTTTCGGGTTCCGTCCCGGCCTGGGGTTCTTGTCTCTTAGATGGAATACGCCGAATCCACTGAGTTTGACCTCTTCACCCTTTTCCAGCGTCTGCCGGATTTCCTCAAAGAAGGTGTCTACCAGAATTTTGGCATCGTTCACCTTCAGGTGAAGATGGTCAACCAAGTGGGCGGTCAAATCGGCCTTGGTCAGAGACATGCCACTACCTCACTCAATTACCACTACAAAAGGCACCCCGCAGGGGGTTTTCTCAGTGTAGTCGGGGTGTGGCGATGTGCCAGAAAGCTACTGAAATCCGAAGGTCTGTTTCAGCGGCTTCATATAACGGCGGCTGACCGGCAGCTTCTGGCCACTGAGCGTTTCGATCTCACCGTAGCCTCCCTCCTGCAATCGGATGGCCGCAATCGCTTCCGGGTTCACCAGGTATTGGCGATGGCAACGGATAAGGGGGGAGCGCTCCTCCAGCACCTTCAGGGTCAGCTGGGTGTGGATGGTCTCCTCGGCGGTGGCGACATGGACACCGCTCAAATCGGAGAAGACGTACTCCACCTGTTCAATCCGCACCACTTTCAGCGTGTTACGTTGATAGCAGGGCAGGTGGCGAATGCGGTTGCCCATTACCGGCTTCAGATCCTGCGGGGCCTGAGCAGCCCGGACCCGGTCCAGTGTGGTGGTCAGCCGGGCTTCGGCCACCGGCTTGAGCAGGTAATCAAACGCGTTCTTCTCGAAGGCCTTCACCGCGTGTTCATCGTACGCTGTGACAAACACCACTCTGGGCATGGTGGCGGTGTCGAGCATGGCCAGCATCTCCATGCCGGTGATTTTCGGCATCTGGATATCCAGAAACACCAGGTCAGGCTTGAGCTGGTTAATCAGCCCCATGCCTTCAATGGCGTTATTGGCCTCTCCGACGATCTCAATGTCATCGTGGGCCTCCAGCAGAATGGCCAGCTCTTCCCGGGCCAGGGGTTCGTCATCAATCAGCAGGGTTCGGATCATGGGGCGTCTCTTTTCGGCAGACGAACCTGAATCTCGGTTCGTACCTGTGGATCGCAGTGCACCTCCATGCCGTACTGCTCTCCGTATTCGTTCTTAATGCGCTTATCCACGATGTTCATGCCGAGCCCGTCGGAATCGGCTTTGGTCTCGTAAGCGCCAGCGTTATCACTGACCCACAACAGCAGAGTGTCCTGCTCTTCCCGGGCGCCAATCTCAATCTGGCCCGGCTCCAGCAGCGTGGAGGTGCCGTGCTTGATGGCGTTCTCCACCAGTGGTTGCAGGGTGAAGGTGGGAAGCCGGTACTGTTTGAGGGCCTCCGGCACCTGAACCGACACCTGCAGGCGGTCACCAAACCGGGCCTGCTCAATGGTGAGGTAGGCCTGGATGTGTTCCAGCTCCTCCGTCAGCGTAATTTCACCGGTACCCCGTTTCAGGTTGCCCCGCAGGAAGGCGGCCAGGTGCTGAATCAGCTCACGGGCCTGCTCCGGAGAGCGGCGGGTGATCGCCGCCAGCGTATTGAGTGCGTTGAACAGGAAGTGAGGATTCACCTGAGCGTGCAGCAGTTTCAGCTCGGCCTGGGTCAGAAGACTCTTCTGTTCCAGGTAGCGACTGGTGAGGATCTGGTTGGACAGCAGGCGGGCAATCCCTTCCCCCAGCGTCTGGTTGAGACTGAGGAACAGGCGTTTCTTGGTTTCATACAGCTTAATGGTACCGATCACCTCATTGTCACCACGCAGCGGCACAATCAGGCTGGAACCCAGCTGGCAGTGATCGGAGATGGAGCAGCGATAATGGCGCTCTACGCCGTCGGCAAACACCACCTGATTGGTGGCGATCGCTTCCAGGGTCATTTTCGACGAGATAGGCGTGCCGGGGATGTGGTGGTCGGCGCCGGTGCCGATAAAGGCCAGCAACTTCTCCCGATCGGTGATCGCCACCGCACTGACCTTGGTTTCCTCAAAGATGATGCGGGCGACCTTGGCGGTGGTTTGCTGATTGAAGCCGTTCACCAGAACCCCGACTGTGCGCTCGGCGATTTTCAACGCTTTGGCGGAGTGCACTGAGGAGAGCTTTTCCGCGATGGCGCGCTGGTCCCGGATCATGCTCATAAACAGCGCGGCACCGAGCGAGTTGACCAGCATCATCGGCAACGCAATCGCTTTGACCAACGCCAGTGCGTCGCCGAAGGGGCGGGCCACGGCGAGAATGATCAGCATCTGCAGGGTTTCAGCGGTCAGTGCGGTCAACGCCACCCGGCGGGGATCAAACAGGCCATCCAGATTGCCTCGGCGCACCAGGCGCTGGTGGATCAAGCCTGCCAGCAGGCCCTCGGCGGTGGTGGAGATGGCACAGGCCACGTCGGTAAAACCGCCCAGGGAGTAACGGTGCATGCCGCCGGTAAAGCCCACCAGCGTGCCCACCACCGGCCCGCCGAGCAGACCGGACAGAATGGCGCCGATGGCACGGGTGTTGGCGATGGCGCCATGGGTGGCTTCGCCGAAATAGGTGCCCATGATGCAGAGCATGGAGAAGGCGACATAGAGCATCAGCTTATGGGGCAGGTGCACGGCGAGATCCACCATCGGGCGGAGCACCGGCGTTTTGGTCAGCAGGTAAGCCATCACCAGATAGAGGCTCATCTGCTGGGTAAGGCTGATGATGAGGTCGAATACTTCCATTCGGAATTCACGCAGAGAACAGAGCGGGATGACGCAGAAGTTGGAGCCGGATCACCGAACCGGCCCCAAAAGATGCATATCATCTGCTCATTAAATAAATAGGAGCGATTTATGAGCAGTGTACACGCCCACGAGTTTCTGGCTATGGTTGCCGACGCGGCAGAACCGAAAACCCTCGAGCAACTGCAGGCGATGGCGACCGAGCGTTTCGGTGCCGATGTGCGGTTTCACACCTGTAAGTTCGATGACCTGACCATCGATGCCTTGCTGACGTTCCTGCTGGAACGGGACAAGCTGATGCAGGTGGGCGACGGCTACCAGGTTAACGCCGCCCGGGTCTGCAATCACTGACCGCTCAGTCGCTGCCGTCTTTCGGGTACGGCAGCTTCAGCTGGCCGAAGCGAATCACCAACACCGTGCCGGCCAGCACCAGTGCGGACACAGAGACCGCCAACACCCGCCACTCATCCATCGATTTCATATCCAGGATCAGATAACGCGCCAGGGCGACAATGGCGATGTAGATCGGCATCCGAATCGGCAGTTTCCCTACCTCAGCGTAATTGGCCACCATGGCCAGCACTTCCAGATAGATGAACAGCAGCAGCAGATCGCCCAGCTCGACGCTGCCGCGATTGAACATCAACATCACCTCTTCAAAAATGGCAAACAGCGTTGCGATAGAGATGATGATCAGAATGCCGTGTTCGGCGAATTTCAGGCTTTTGCTGCCGAAGCGTTGATACAGTCCGTTCATGGGTAGGGTCCGTTGGATTGACTGTCAGTTAGTTTACTGGCAGGGCGGGCTGCTGCCCACGGTCCAGGCTGTGATCCTTTCCGCACTTTCGGCGTTCCGGGGTGAAAAGCTGTTCATCAGGAACCGTAGGGGAATCAATGACTCGGCAGGTAGATCTCGAGTTGGTCATTCCAGTGTCGGGTCGGCACCACGGGTAACGTCATACTCGGCAGCTCCAGACAATCGCCGGTGGCAAGCGCAAAGTGAGCGTCGTCAATCGCCAGAACCGGGTGCTCGCCCAGATGAATGACGGTGGCGTCGGTCAAATCCCGTTTGGCGCTCAGAGGATTGCGGTTGTGGAGGACGTAAAGGCGGCAGGAGTAGGGGTCCCGGTACAGCAGCAGGTCAGGATAGGTGCGGCTGCATTGCAGATGCGCCGGAAGTGAAGGCAGGTCGGCGGGAGGCAGAGGGATCCAGGGCATGACGTACTCCTTAAAGCTCAGGCTTAGGATGTTGAACGAGCAAGTGCCGTACCATATTGAATCCTATGCCAGTTCGGGCGTTTCGCCAGAAAATGACCCGGCTCAGCGCGCTTTTGCCTCAAACTGGGGCCCAATGTCATCGCAGTGTCATGGTGAAGGCGCAAGGTGACTGCCGTTGAAAGCCTTTTTCGACACCTGGCTTTATCACTGGCTTCTCGTTTTTGCGCCGGGCTAACACGCCCGGCTTTTTTTCGTCCATGATTTATCAGGTCAGATCATCATAGGGGGTCGGGGATGAACCTTGGGATAACTCGCCATCAGCGCTGGCTTCATCCGCGCCAGTTACCCTATTTCTGGGTCGGTCTGCTCTGCCTGATCTCCGCTCCCGCTGTGGGACTGGCCTTGTTGGGGTGGTTTGCGCTGGTGTGGGCCAGTCGATGGTGGCACCGTCGTCGGGGTGGAAGCGCCAGCGAGCACGCATAAAAAAAGCGCCGTCGTTGACGGCGCTTTTTTGGGTCACTGCGGCGCTTAGCGCTTCAGGGACTCGGTCAGGTGCGGACGCATCTTGCTGACGATGGCCGCAGTCACTTTCGGGGCACCGGCAACCACGTTACCGGTGGTCAGCTGGCCGTGGCCGCCAACAAAGTCGCTGACCAGACCGCCCGCTTCGCGAACCATCAGTTCACCCGCAGCGATGTCCCAGGGCTTCAGGCCGATTTCCCAGAAACCGTCCAGACGACCGGCCGCAACGTACGCCAGGTCCAGCGCGGCAGAGCCGGCACGACGCATGTCCGCCACATCATTGAACAGCTCACTGAAGATCGCCATGTAGGGTTCCATGTGCTGACGCTGCTTGAACGGGAAGCCGGTGCCCAGCACGGTGCCTTTCAGGTCGCGCTGGTTGCCAACACGGATGCGGTAGCCGTTCAGCTGAACGCCGGCACCGCGGCTGGCGGAGAACAGTTCATTGCGGATGGGATCGTAGATCACACCGTGCTCGATCTTGCCCTTGATCTGCAGAGCAATGGATACGGCAAAGTGGGGGATGCCCTTCATGAAGTTGGTGGTGCCATCCAGGGGATCGATAATCCATTGGAACTCATCGTGTTCGCCGGTGATGGTGCCGCACTCTTCGCCAATGACGGTGTGCTTCGGGTAGGCCTTCTGGATGGTGGCCACAATGGCACGCTCCGCATCCCGGTCTACGTTGGTGACAAAATCGTTCAGGCCTTTCTGTTCGGCTTCTACCTTGTCCAGATCTTCATAAGCACGGGCAATAACGTTACCCGCGTTGCGCGCAGCGCGCACAGCGATGTTCAGCATCGGATGCATATCGATACCCCAGGATGTGAAAGAACGGTGAGCCGGACCAAGCTGCTGGCCTGCGGCAGGGCGCAAAATACTACCGATAAAGCGCCCCATGCGCAAGCGGGAATCGGTGCCGGCCTCCGTTGTGGTTTCGTTCTCTAGCATAGACCCGGGTGTGGTAGACTTCGCGACCACAGAATTTCACTGATCGGCAACACCATGCTCAGCAACGTCCGTATTGTACTGGTGGGCACTTCCCACCCAGGTAACATTGGCTCCGCCGCCCGCGCCATGAAAACCATGGGCCTGTCCCAACTGGTACTGGCGGAACCCCGAGTGCAACCCGATGGCCAATCCATCGCGCTGGCCGCAGGGGCCTCAGATCTGATCAAGAACCTGGTGGTGACTGACGATCTGGCCTCCGCCATTGCCGACTGCTCGTTGGTGATTGGCACCAGCGCTCGCAGCCGCACTCTGAGCTGGCCCATGCTCGATGCCCGCGAAGCGGGCGTAAAGATGGCCTCTGAAGCACAATCCGGTCCGGTCGCCTTTGTTTTTGGGCGTGAAAACCATGGCCTGACCAACGAAGAGTTGCAGATGTGCCATTACCACGTGTGCATCCCCGCCAACCCGGAATACAGCTCCCTTAACCTGGCTCAGGCTGTGCAGTTGCTCAGCTATGAAACCCGCATGGCCCATTTGGCGATGGCGGAAAAGGCGGAAGAGGATGAGCCGGTGGAATACCCGAGCCAGGGTCAGATGGAAGGGTTCTACGACCATCTGGAGCAAACCCTCAGCCATACCGGTTTCATTATTAAGGCGCACCCGGGGCAGGTGATGAACAAGTTGCGTCGTCTGTTTAACCGGGCCCGCCCGGAGCAGACTGAACTGGCCATTCTTCGTGGTGTGCTGACCTCAGTCGACAAAGCCTCTGGTCGAAAATAACGCAGTTGCACCGAAGAAGTTACTGCCCTGTCACGCCACTGTGGCGCAATGCTGTGATCCAGTTCAAAAAACCGGTTGAAGTAATCGGTCAGATCCCGGGGGTTCGGTCATTGATCCCGAGCGGTCAATGGGGTTAAATACCCGGGCCCGCCGCCGGGGTATTCCCCGGAATAAAACCCGACTTAGTTATAGGGTTTAATACTTGACTAAAATACTCGGGTAAGTAGACTGGGCGGCAGACAGTAGGAAGGAAGTTGGCATGAGACTCACATCGAAAGGCCGCTACGCGGTGACAGCCATCTTGGATGTGGCACTGCACTCTCCGGAAGGGCCAGTCCCTCTGGCGGACATCTCTGAGCGTCAGGGGATCTCCCTGTCCTATCTGGAGCAGTTGTTCGCCAAATTGCGCAAACACGGTCTGGTTTCCAGTGTACGGGGACCGGGCGGTGGTTATCTTCTGGGACGTCCGGCGGCCGAAATTGCCGTTGGAATGGTGGTACATGCGGTCGACGAATCCGTTGATGCCACTCGCTGCCACGGCAAGAGCAATTGCCAGGGCGGTGCCCGGTGCCTGACCCACTCCCTGTGGGGCGATCTCAGCGATCGCATCTCCAGTTTCTTAAATGGCATCAGCCTGGCCGATTTGATGGCCAATCGTGATGTCCAGGTGGTCAGTCTGCGTCAGGAGCAGGCTCAGACCCGCGTTCAGGCTCGGGCCTGAACACCCGTTTTTATGTCGTACTTCGCCGGTACCATAATTGACCGGCCCGCAAGCGGAGAAGAAGATGAAACTCCCGATCTATTTTGATTATTCCGCCACTACACCGACCGATCCTCGAGTCGCTGAAGAGATGATTAAGTACCTGACTCCGGACGGTAGCTTTGGTAACCCGGCGTCCCGCTCCCACCGTTTTGGCTGGCAGGCTGAAGAGGCAGTGGATGTGGCGCGCAACCAGGTGGCTGAGCTGATCAACGCAGATCCCCGCGAGATCGTTTTCACCTCCGGCGCCACCGAATCCGATAACCTGGCGATCAAAGGTGTGGCCCACTTCTATGGCAAGAAGGGCAAACACATCATCACCAGCAAAACCGAACACAAAGCGGTTCTGGATACCTGCCGTCAGCTCGAGCGTGAAGGCTTCGAAGTGACCTATCTGGAGCCGGATGCCAACGGCATCATCCCCCTGACCCGTTTTGAAGAAGCGATGCGTGAGGACACCATTCTGGTTTCCATCATGCACGTGAACAACGAAATCGGTGTGATTCACGACGTGGCGGCCATCGGTGAACTGTGCCGTGCCAAAGGCGTACTGCTGCACGTCGATGCCGCTCAGAGCGCCGGCAAGATCCCGCTGGACGTGAAGACCATGAAACTGGATCTGATCTCCATCTCCGGCCACAAGATGTACGGCCCGAAAGGCATTGGTGCCCTGTACGTGCGCCGTAAGCCCCGCGTACGTCTGGAAGCGCAGATGCACGGTGGCGGCCATGAGCGCGGCATGCGCTCCGGCACCCTGGCAACCCACCAGATCGTGGGCCTGGGCGAAGCCTGCCGCATCGCCAAGGAAGAGATGGCGACTGAGAATGACCGCATTCTGGCCCTGCGTAACCGTTTGTGGAACGGCATCAAGGGGATGGAAGAGGTTTACATCAACGGTGACGTTGAGCAGCGAGTGTCTGGGAATCTCAACGTCAGCTTCAACTTTGTTGAAGGTGAGTCCCTGATCATGGCGCTGAAAGATCTGGCGGTGTCCTCAGGCAGTGCCTGTACCTCCGCCTCTCTGGAGCCGAGCTACGTGCTGCGCGCCCTGGGCCTGAATGACGAGCTGGCACACAGCTCCATCCGTTTCTCCATCGGTCGTTTCACCACCGAAGAGGAAGTGGATTACGCGGTAGAGCTGATCAACAACGCCATCGGCAAGCTGCGCGAAATGTCTCCCCTGTGGGAGATGTTTAAGGACGGGGTGGACCTGTCCAAGGTGGAATGGACCGCCCACTAAGGGTTTTCGGGGTCCCGCCGAAGCGGCGGGATCACCCTCACGAACAGAGTAAGTATTGGAGTTAGTCATGGCTTACAGTGATAAAGTTATCGACCACTACGAAAACCCGCGCAACGTTGGTTCTTTCGATAAGAACGACCCGAACGTGGCCACCGGTATGGTTGGTGCGCCCGCTTGCGGTGACGTAATGAAGCTGCAATTGAAGATCAGCGAAGGTGGCGTGATTGAAGACGCCAAGTTCAAAACCTACGGCTGTGGCAGTGCCATCGCGTCCAGCTCCCTGGTCACCGAATGGGTGAAGGGCAAGACCCTGGAGGAAGCGGAGCAGATCCAGAACACCGCCATCGCCGAAGAACTGGCCCTGCCGCCGGTGAAAATTCACTGCTCTATCCTGGCTGAGGACGCCATCAAGGCGGCCATTGCTGATTACAAGAGCAAGCACGACAAATAATCAAAGCTGGAGCTGTACCCATGGGCATTTCGCTGACCGAAGCCGCTGCCGAGCGCGTCAAAACCTACCTGAAAAATCGGGGCAAGGGGATTGGCCTGCGGTTGGGTCTGAAAACCTCCGGTTGTTCCGGCCTGGCCTACGTGCTGGAGTTTGTTGACGACCTGAGCCCGGGTGATGAGGTGATTGAGGACCGCGGTGTCAATTTGATCATCGATGCCAAAAGCCTGGCTTACCTCGATGGGCTTCAGGTGGATTACGTCAAAGAGGGCCTCAACGAGGGCTTCAAGTTTGACAACCCCAATGCCAAAGGGGAGTGTGGTTGCGGCGAGAGCTTTACCGTCTGACCATGAACTACTTCGAACTCTTCGGCCTGCCCCAGGGTTTCGAAATTGACGGGGCCGCCCTGGCCAGCCGCTATCGCGAGCTGCAACGGGCGGTACACCCGGACAACTTCGCCTCTGCCCCGGAACAGCAGCGCCTGATGGCGGTACAGAAAACCGCCGAAATCAACGACGCCTTTCAAACCCTCAAGTCCCCTCTGGGTCGTGCCGAATACCTGCTTCGGGTCAACGGTCTGGAACTGCGCGGGGAGTCCACCACCATCAAAGATCCGATGTTCCTGATGGAACAGCTGGAGCTGCGTGAAGCGATGGCGGAACTGCCCCACAGTGACGATCCTGACAGCGCTGCGTTTGAGCTGGCGGATCGCCTCACGGCCGATCGCAAAGCGATGTATGGCGAGTTCCAGAACCAGTATGATGGCCAGCAGTGGGAAGCGGCAGCCGACACGGTGCGCAAACTCAAATTCATCCATAAACTGGAAGACGAGCTGTCCCTGCTGGAAGAGCAGTGGGCTCAGTGAGCGACGGATAACACAGCATCATGGCACTACTCCAAATTGCCGAGCCCGGCCAAAGCGCCGCGCCTCATCAGCACAAACTGGCCGTGGGCATCGACCTGGGCACCACCAACTCTCTGGTGGCTTCCGTTCGCAGCGGCCAGGCAGACACCTTGCCGGACCAAAACGGCGGACACCGTATGCCTTCGGTGGTGCGTTACCTTGAAGACGGGGTGACCACCGGCTTCGAAGCACAGTCCGAAGCGGTGAACGATCCGCAAAACACCATCATTTCCGTAAAGCGTTTCCTGGGCCGCTCATTGGCGGACGTGCAGGGACGTTATACCAACCTGCCTTATCAACTGGCTGCTTCCGACAACGGCCTGCCGTTGTTTGAAACCCGTCAGGGCAAGGTCAATCCCATCCAGGTTTCTGCCGAAGTGCTGCGGCCGCTGATCCAGCGCGCTGAAGCGACCCTGGGCGGTGACCTTACCGGCGCGGTGATCACTGTGCCTGCGTACTTTGATGACGCCCAACGCCAGGGCACCAAAGACGCCGCTGAGCTGATCGGCGTCAAGGTGCTGCGTCTGCTCAATGAGCCGACTGCTGCTGCGATTGCCTACGGTCTGGACTCCGGTCAGGAGGGCGTCATTGCCGTCTATGATCTGGGTGGTGGCACCTTCGACATCTCCATTCTGCGCCTCAATAAAGGGGTGTTTGAAGTGATGGCAACCGGAGGCGACTCCGCGCTGGGTGGCGACGACTTTGACCACCTGTTGGCGGATGAACTGGCTCGTCGGGCCGGACTGGAGACGCAGACTCCGGCCATGCAGCGTGCGCTGATGGTGGAGGCCTGCCGAATCAAGGAAGCCCTGACCGATGCGGACAGTGTGCAGGCTCAGGTCGGCGACTGGCAGGGTGACGTCACCCGTGCTGAGTTTGATGCGCTGATTCAGCCCCTGGTGAAACAGACGCTGATGGCCTGCCGCCGCTGTCTGAAAGACGCCGGCGTGGACAAAGAGGACGTGCTGGATGTGGTGATGGTCGGCGGCTCCACCCGTGTGCCGCTGGTGCGGGGCACCGTGGGCGAGTTCTTTGGCCGTCCGCCGCTGACCTCCATCGACCCGGACCGCGTAGTTGCCATTGGCGCCGCGGTACAGGCGGACATCCTGGCCGGTAACAAGCCGGATTCCGACATGCTGTTGCTGGACGTACTGCCGCTGTCTCTGGGTCTGGAAACCATGGGTGGCCTGACTGAGAAAGTGGTGCCGCGTAACACCACCATTCCGGTGGCCCGTGCTCAGGAGTTCACCACCTTTAAAGACGGTCAGACTGCCATGGCGATTCACGTGGTGCAGGGTGAGCGGGAGATGGTGGATGATTGCCGTTCTCTGGCGCGCTTTGTGCTGCAAGGGATCCCGCCGATGGCGGCCGGTACCGCGGTGATCCGTGTGACCTTCCAGGTGGACGCTGATGGCCTGCTGAGCGTGACCGCTATGGAGAAAACCTCCGGCGTTCAGGCCGCCATCGAAGTGAAGCCCTCGTTCGGCCTTTCCGATGGCGAAGTGATGCAGATGCTGAAAGATTCCATGGCGCATGCCAAAGAGGACATCGTTAAGCGGATGCTGACCGAGCAGCGAATTGAAGCGGGTCGGGTCATCGAGAGCCTCAGCCGCGGTCTGGCGGAAGACGGTGACACTCTGCTGAATGCCCAAGAGCGGGCGGAACTGGAAACCCGCATGAGCGAACTTTCAACCCTGTGTGAAGGCACCGATGGCGAGGCGATCAAAGCCGCGATCGAGGCCCTCGACAAGGCGAGTGGCGACTTTGCTGCCCGCCGTATGGACCTGGCCATCCGCCGAGCGCTGTCTGGCCAGTCCGTGGATAACGTTTAAGAGGATACGATGCCGAAACTCGTCTTTTTGCCCCACCAGGATCTGTGCCCGAACGGCCTGGAAGTGGAAGCCCAATCCGGTGAGACCATCCTGGATGTGGCGCTGAAGAATGGCATCCACATTGAGCACGCCTGTGAAAAATCCTGTGCGTGCACCACCTGCCACTGTGTGGTGCGTGAAGGCTTTGACTCTCTGGAAGAGAGTGACGAGCTGGAAGATGACATGCTGGACAAAGCCTGGGGCCTGGAGCCGGAGTCTCGTCTCTCCTGCCAGGCACGTGTCGCCGATGAAGACCTGGTGGTCGAAATCCCGCGCTACACCATTAACCAGGTATCAGAAAACCACTAAGGAGATCCTATGGGCCTGAAATGGATTGACGTACAGGACATTGCCATCGAGCTGTCGGAACAGAAGCCCGATGTCGACCCCACCCAGTTGCGCTTTGTGGAGCTGCGGGAGTGGGTACTGGCGCTGGATGACTTTGATGATGACCCCGACCATTGCGGTGAGAAGGTCCTCGAAGCCATTCAACAGGCCTGGATCGACGAGATGGACTGAACAAACGGAGCCTGCGGGCTCCGTTTTTGTTTGCACCGAAAACGATCGATTGCACTGTTTTGGACTGACATGGGGGCTCAGTCGTCTGAATTTGGCAGTTTGGCCGGGCGACCGTTCCGGTTCGGAAATGAAATTAGATTAACGTTAATGCTGCTTTTTGTGACATGTGAGGGACTTAGGAAAATTGCTCCCCCGTTGGTGAGAAAAAAACCATGTTTGGGGGTTTTTTTTGCAACCAACACACTTTATGTTGGGCACTTGGTTGTCGCTTTCTTAGCCAGAGTGCCGAAAATCGGCTTACTTTGCGCTTCTTACCACAAATTACAATATCGCCTTGCGGAGACAACAATGACTCCAATTGTCCGCAGTATCGAGCCTCAAGAGGTTTCGTTGCCGGCTAAAGCCGGTTTGCCCCAGTGGCAGCTACGCTTTTTGCTCCGAAAATTGTCCCTCAAGCGGGGAGAACACGTCATTTTGATGGGCACCCAGGATCTGGGCACCGTCGAGTTGCTGGCCATGGCGGTCGGCCCGGCGGGGCAGGTTACGGTGCTGACCGAGCCCGGCGTCAGTGACGGCGAGCGTGTGGCGCTGCAAGGCGAGCTTCGGTTGTTTCCGCAAGTCAAAGTGGTTGCCCCCGGCCCCAGCACCGACACACAGCATTGTGATGCCATCTGCATCTTGCCAGAGCGCCTGACCGAACCTTACGAGCCGCTGATGGATCAAGCCTGGCGTCGGCTGAGTAATGGCGGTCGATTAATGCTCACTCTGCCTCATGGTGAAGGCAATCAGCTGCAATCGGCGATCCTCTGTGCAAACCAGAAAGGCTTTGTGACCCGCTACCGCCGTAACTGCGACAAGCACTGCGCTTGGGTCGGTGTGAAGTACGCCTGCAAAGGGTGATGGCCAGCAAGAAACGCATTCAATATGAGAGCCGGGCACAGCCCGGCTTTTTGCTGTCTGTGACGGGGGGCTGTGTTTGCGGCGGGAGTTAGCATATAATCCGCGCCGAGAAATTACTGTCCGAATACAACATGGAGTGGACAATGGCCCTTGAGCGCACTTTTTCCATCATCAAGCCTGACGCCGTAGCAAAGAACCTGATCGGCGCCATCTACAACCGTTTCGAGTCTGCTGGTCTGAAGATCGTAGCCTCCAAAATGGTTCACCTGACCCGCGAGCAAGCCGAAGGCTTCTACGCTGAGCATAAAGAGCGTCCGTTCTTCGGCGCCCTGGTGGACTTCATGACCTCTGGCCCGATCATGGTTCAGGTTCTGGAAGGCGAGAACGCCGTTCTGGCTAACCGTGAAATCATGGGTGCTACCAACCCGGCTGACGCCGCTCGCGGTACCCTGCGCAGCGACTACGCCAACAGCATCGATGAGAATGCGGTACACGGTTCCGACGCACTGGCTTCTGCTGAGCGCGAAATCGCCTACTTCTTCACTGCTGAAGAGATCTGCCCGCGCACTCGCTAAGCGAATCTCAGGCAGAAAAAAAGCGCCCTTGGGGCGCTTTTTTTGTGTCCGTTTTCGGCTTAATCCTGATCTTTGCTGATCCGGATTTTGCGTTGCTTCTGGCGGTGTTCCCACAGCTTGCGGGCCACCTGCTGCATATCAGTGGCCGGGTCGCTCAGGTCGACAATCTCCAGACCCAGCAGGGACTCAACAATATCTTCCATGGTCACCAGGCCCAACACGCTGCCGTACTCATCCACCACGATGGCGATCTGAGTGTGCTTCTTCAGCAGGGACTCAAACAGGCTCATCAGGCGCGCGGTTTCCGGCACCGCAACGATGGTGTGGCGAATGGACTTCAGCGGGGCATTCGGCGTGTGCTTCTCTGCCAGCAACGCTTCTGAGCGGTTGATGTAGCCCACGATGTCATCGCTGTCCTGATCAAACACCGGCACCCGTGAGAAGCGTCGTTTGCCGTGCTGGTGGGTGAACTCGGTCAGGGTCATGTTCTGGTTAACTGAGTGGATCACGGTCCGCGGTGTCATGATCGCGCTGACCGGCACAGAGCGCGCCTTCAGCATCTGCTTCAGGATGTTGGACTCCTGCTCGTTCAGTTCACCGGACTCGGCCCCGATGTCGGCCATGGCGGACATTTCGGCTCGCACGTAGTGGCCAGACTCACCTTTGCCCATCAGCGAAGTGATGCGCATCGACATCCAGATAAGCGGTTTGCAGACAATCACCATACCTTTCAGCACCACCGCGGCGCTGGGCGCCAGGGTACGCCAGTAGTTGGCACCCAGCGTTTTCGGGATGATCTCGGAGAAGAACAGAATGCCGAAGGTCAGGATGGCGGAGAAAATCCCCAGCGCTTCGCTGCCAAACACCTTGGCAGCCTGTGCACCTGCACCAGCGGCACCGGCGGTATGGGCGATGGTGTTCAGGGTCAGGATCCCGACCAGTGGCGCTTCCACATTTTCTTTCAGCTCCGCCAGGTTAGCGGCAGCTTTGGGGCGGTCTGCGCGCAAGCCCGCAATGTAAGAGGGGGTTACGCTGAGCAGAACCGCTTCGAAAATACTGCAGATAAACGACACGCCGATGGCGACGGTGACGTAAATGATCAAGATTGTCATTGCCGTGTTGGCCTTAAATAAAGGGGATCCTAAGGAAAAAGAGCGCGCATTTTACCACGACTTTCACTCGGTAACGGAAATCTGCTTTTCACCCATCTTTGTTAAGCTCATATAGGACACGGTCCGGGCTGGACTCACTGGCGCCTGGGCCTGTACAATTGCGCGCCATTTTCGGCGGGTTTTTACACGAGGCGACCGATGACAGACAAAATCAACTTGCTCAACCTGGACCGCAAAGCGATGCGTGAGTTTTTTGCCGAGCTGGGCGAAAAGCCATTCCGCGCGGATCAGGTGATGAAGTGGATCTATCACTTCGGTTGTGACGACTTCGAGCAGATGACCAACATCAACAAAGTGCTGCGGGCCAAGCTGGCTGAGCGGGCTTTTATCGCTGCGCCTGAAATCAGCACCAGCCAGCACTCCTCCGATGGCACCATCAAGTTTGCCATTGATGTGGGTAACGGTCAGGAAGTGGAAACCGTGTACATCCCCGAAGCGGACCGTGCCACCCTCTGTGTGTCCTCACAGGTAGGGTGCGCGCTGGAGTGCAGCTTCTGCTCCACTGCTCAGCAGGGCTTCAATCGCAACCTCAGCGTGGCCGAGATCATCGGTCAGGTCTGGCGCGTGGCGAAGTACCTTGGCCTGAAAAATGAAACCGGCGAGCGTCCCATCTCCAATGTCGTGATGATGGGTATGGGTGAGCCGCTGCTGAACCTGAGCAACGTTGTTCCGGCCATGGACATCATGCTGGATGACTACGGTTTTGGCCTGTCCAAGCGCCGCGTGACCCTGTCCACTTCCGGCGTGGTGCCGGCGCTGGATAAGCTTGGCGATATGATCGATGTGGCCCTGGCCATCAGTCTGCACGCGCCCAACGATGAGCTGCGTGATGTGCTGGTGCCGGTCAACAAGAAGTACAACATCGAGACCTTCCTGGCCTCTGTGCGTACCTATCTGACCAAGTCCTACGCCAACAAAGGCCGGGTGACCGTCGAGTATGTGATGCTCGATCACATCAACGACAGCACCGACCAGGCACACGAGCTGGCCAAGGTGATGAAGGACACCCCCTGCAAGATCAACCTGATTCCGTTCAACCCCTATCCGGGCAGCCCGTACGGTAAGAGTTCCAACTCCCGTATTGACCGTTTTGCCAAGGTGCTGATGGAATACGGCATGACCGTAATCGTCCGAAAGACCCGCGGTGATGACATTGATGCCGCCTGTGGTCAGCTGGTTGGTGACGTGCGAGACCGCACCAAGCGCATGCTGAAAAAACGTATGCAAGAGGACGGCATTTCGGTCACAATGGTCTAACCTCCTGTTTGGCAAAGGATCAGGGTCAAAATGAACCGCAAATGGCTGATGGTGATGGCTGGGATTTGCCTCACCGGATGCGTCCAAAAGACTACGTACAGCGGTACTGATCAAGCGGTGGTTGAACCCACCTATGATGCGGTTTCTGCAGCCCGTGAGCGTATCGCTCTGGGCTTGACCTACTTGCGCCGTGGCGACATGGAGCAAGCCAAATTCAATCTGGACCGGGCGCTGAAACAAGCGCCCGACCTCGACGAGGCGCACCTCGCCCTCGCGTACTATTTCGAAACCGTTTCCGACACTGAGCAAGCCGAACGCGCTTACCTGCAGGCGCTCAAAGTCAACCGCCACAACGCGGACGCAGCCAACAACTACGGTGTATTTCTTTGCCGCCAGGGGCGGTACAAAGAGGCGGACACCTGGATGCGTCGAGCCGTCAACAATCCCGATTACATTCGCCAAGCCCAGACTTATGAGAATCTGGGGATCTGCGCCCGAGAAGCCGGTTGGAACGATAAGGCACTGACCTATCTCGAACAGGCGCTCAACTATAACCCCCGCCGTGCCGCTTCATTACTGGAAGTGGCGGAGCTGGCTTTTGCCGGTGAACAGGCAGGCAAAGCCCGGAAGTACCTCGATCGCTACCACAAAGGTGGCAACGAATCCCCTCAGAGTCTCCTTTTAGGGGTGGAATTGGCGCTCGAAGCCGAGGATACTGATGCGGCTCGCCGTTACGGGGTGCTATTGTTGGCAAAATACCCAGGATCTGAGCAGGCGAAAACCTACCGAACGAAGTTTTACTGATGAGTGACGAACTGAACCACGAAAACCCCGTTGAAACGCCCGGCCCACTTCTGAAGGCGGCCCGAGAGCGCGCGGGACTGACGACGCAGCAGGTTGCACAGCGCCTGAACCTGCGTCACTCCGTGGTGCAGGGTATGGAGCAGGACAGCTTCGAGCCCGGCACTTCGGTAACTTACATTCGCGGCTATGTACGGAACTACGCCCGTCTGGTCGGCCTTGATGAAGGCCGTCTGAATCAAGCACTGGATGGCCTCCATCAGGTGGAGCCCACCCCGAACATGCAAAGTTTCTCCCGCCGCACCAACCGGGAGAAAGCGGACAACCGCTGGATGATGGCCACCTGGGTCATTGCCGCCGGGATCCTGGGTCTGGTGATCTGGTGGTGGCTGGCGAACGAAGACACTCGCCAGGTGGCTCCGCAGAGCCAGCCGGCACAGGTTCAGGCGCCAGCCGCCGAACAACAGCCGGAGGCTGAGCTTCCACAGCCGGACCAAGAGGCACAATCCGAAGAGGTGTCAGAACCCGCTTACCCGGGCAGCGAGTCCGCCGGTGAGATTGAGATGGGCGTCACCCCTCCGGTGACCGAGTCCGCCTCCGAGTCCGAGCCCGAATCTTCTCCGGTTGTGGAACAGCCGGAACAACCGGTTGCATCCGAGTCCGCAGCCGAAGTGGCGGACGCGTCCACCACTGACGCGGCCACCAGCCGCCTGGCCATCAGCCTGAATGCTGAATGCTGGATGCTGGTTCAGGATGCCAATGGTGAGGTTCTGCTCGAGGGCCTCAAGCTGGATGGCTTCAACACGGAACTGGAGGGTGAGGCGCCTTTCAGTCTGCGCATCGGTGCTCCCGAAGCCGTCTCCCTGGTGTTCAACGGTGAAGCCGTTGACCTCTCCACCTTCCGTGCCGGTCGGGTTGCCCGCCTGACCCTGCCGCAGTAACTCAGTTATGCATCACGAAAGCCCGATTGTTCGTCGTAAGTCCAGCCAGATTTGGGTTGGCAATGTGCCGGTAGGCGGCGATGCGCCTATCTCCGTCCAGTCCATGACCAACACCCGCACCACCGATGTGGATGCAACGGTGGCGCAGATCAATGCGATTCAGAAAGCGGGCGCAGACATCGTCCGGGTTTCTGTGCCGACGATGGAAGCCGCGGAAGCGTTTAAGCTGATCAAACAGCAGACCGACATCCCGCTGGTGGCGGACATTCACTTCGATTACCGCATCGCTCTTAAGGTGGCCGAGTACGGGGTGGATTGCCTGCGCATCAACCCGGGTAACATCGGCCGGGAAGACCGCATTCGCGCCGTGGTGGATTGCGCCCGGGATAAGAACATTCCGATCCGCATCGGGGTCAACGCCGGCTCTCTGGAACGCGATATTCAGGAGAAGTATGGCGAGCCGACCCCGGCGGCGCTGGTGGAGTCCGCCATGCGTCATGTGGACATTCTCGATCGCCTCAACTTCGACCAGTTCAAGGTGAGCGTCAAAGCCTCTGACGTGTTCCTGGCGGTGGAGTCCTACCGTCAGCTGGCCCGCGAAATTGTGCAGCCTCTGCACCTGGGCATCACCGAAGCGGGCGGTGCCCGGGCCGGTGCCGTGAAGTCCGCCATCGGTCTGGGCATGTTGCTGTCCGAAGGGATTGGTGACACGTTGCGCATCTCTTTGGCCGCTGACCCGGTGGAAGAGGTGAAGGTGGGCTTCGATATTCTGAAGAGCCTGCGCATTCGTGCTCGCGGCATCAACTTTATTGCCTGCCCGTCCTGCTCCCGTCAGGAGTTCGATGTGATTGGCACCGTAAACGAGCTGGAACAACGACTGGAAGACATCACCACCCCGCTGGATGTGTCCATCATCGGATGCGTGGTGAACGGTCCTGGTGAAGCCCTGGTTTCTGACCTGGGTCTGGCCGGCTCCAACCGCAAGAGTGGCTTCTACATTGGCGGTGAGCGCCAGAAAGAGCGCCTCGACAACAACGATCTGGTTAACCTGCTGGAAACCAAGATCCGTGCCCGCGTTGCCGAGAAAGCGCAACGCATCGACGTCAAAGAAGAGGACGTCTGATCCCACTCCCGCCGCCCGCCCCTTTTCCAATGGGCGGGCGCTTTCTATAATGGCGGGTTCTTGCGAATTCAACCTCCAAATCATTACGGGTAAATCGTGGCAAAACAGATCCAAGCGATCCGCGGCATGAACGACTGCCTGCCGGCGGACAGCCAGAAATGGCAACAGGTGGAAGGTTCCCTGCGTGAGCTGGTTGCCAGCTTTGGCTACCAGGAGATCCGCACTCCCATCGTCGAGATGACCGGCCTGTTCAAACGCGCCATCGGCGAAGTGACCGACATCGTCGAAAAAGAGATGTACACCTTTGAGGATCGCAATGGCGATTCCCTGACCCTGCGTCCGGAAGGCACCGCCTCCACCGTACGTGCGGGTAACGAACATGGCCTGCTGTACAACCAGGAACAGCGCCTGTGGTACATGGGTCCGATGTTCCGTCACGAGCGCCCGCAGAAAGGCCGTTACCGCCAGTTCCACCAGTTTGGTGTGGAAGTGTATGGCCTGGCTACCGCCGACATCGACGCGGAAGTGTTGATGCTGTCTGCGGCACTGTGGGAGCGTCTGGGCATTGGCGAACATGTCCGCCTGGAACTGAACACCCTGGGTAACGCTGACGAGCGTGCCGCTTACCGTGACGCCCTGGTGGTGTTCCTGGAGCAGCACAAAGAGAAGCTGGATGAAGACAGCCAGCGTCGTCTCTACAGCAACCCGCTGCGGGTTCTGGACTCCAAGGACGCCAACGTTCAGGCGCTGCTGGCTGATGCGCCGGTACTGATGGACTACCTGGGCGAGGAGTCCAAGCAACATTTCCACACTCTGTGTGAACTCCTGAACGCCGCTGGCATCGAATTCACCGTAAACACGCGTCTGGTTCGTGGTCTGGACTACTACAACCGCACCGTATTTGAGTGGGTCACCGACAGTCTGGGCTCTCAGGGCACCGTTCTGGCCGGCGGTCGTTACGACAACCTGGTGGGCCAGCTCGGTGGCAAAGACACCCCAGCGGTGGGTTTTGCCATGGGCATGGAGCGTCTGGTGCTGCTGCTGGACACCCTGGGCAAGTTTGATGCGTTGCCGCGTAACGTCGACGTTTACCTTTGCGCCATGGGCGACGGCGCTCAGGCCGCCGCACTGCAACTGGCTCAGGAGTTGCGCCAGAGTGTTTCTGGCCTTAAGGTGATGACCCATTGTGGTGGCGGAAACTTCAAGAAACAGATGAAGCGCGCCGACAAGAGCGGAGCCGAACTGGCTTTGATCTTGGGTGAGGATGAATTGAAACAAGGACTGGTGACCGTGAAGCCCCTGCGAGGCGGCGAGCAGCGTCAACTGTCCCGGGACGCACTGGCCACGGAACTGAAGGCTCTGGTGCAGAATTAAGGGGAACCCGTGGAAATTTACAGCACTGAAGAACAACAAGTAGAAGCGATCAAGAAATTCTGGAAAGAGTACGGCGTCTCCATCGTGGGCGGCGCGGTACTGGGCCTGGGTGGTCTGTTCGGTTGGAACACCTACCAGGACCACCAGCAGTCCCAGCGCGAAGCCGCTTCTGCTGCTTACACCCAGGTGATTGAGCAGGCAGCCCAGTCCCAGGATGCACTGGACGCTGCGGTGGCAAACTTCCAGGCTGAACATGGCAACTCCGGCTACGGCCCGCTGAGCCAGCTGCTGCTGGCCCGCGCGGCGGTGGAAGCGGGCGACCTGGCCAAGGCGGAAACGCTGCTGACCGACGTGCTGCCGGCACTGGATGCGGAAACCGCACCGCTGGCGACGCTGCGACTGGCCCGCGTTCAGCTGGCTCAGGACAAGCTGGATGCGGCTCAGGCCACTCTCAGCAACGTCACCAACGACGCCTTCGCCGCTCAGCGTGAAGAGTTGAAGGGCGACATTCTGGTTAAGAAGGGCGAACTGGACGCTGCCCGTGCAGCTTATCAGTCTGCGCTGGACGCCGGTGGGGCTCAAACCAGCCCGGCCCTGCAGATGAAACTGGACGATCTGGCCTAAGGAGTCGTGCCGATGTTGCTGGCAAGAAAAGGATGGCTGGCGGGCCTGATCGGTGCGGCTTTGGTGCTGGGGGGCTGCGCCTCCAGCGATGACGAAGCTGAAGTGATTGCGCCGCTGCCCGAGATCGCCGACCCCATCGAATCCACCGTTCAGTGGACGGCCCGTGTGGGTAAAGGCATTGAAGATTACTGGTCTTCACTGTCTCCGGCGGTGGCGTACGACAAAGTGTTTGTATCCGAGCGCTTTGGTCTGGTCAGCGCGTTCGACAAAACCAGCGGCGCAAAGGTCTGGGAAACCAACCTGCGCCGGGTGTTTGCCGAAGGCGCGCTGCAGAAAAACAAAGGCGCACGACTGTCCGGTGGCCTGGCAACCGGTTTTAACAAGGTCTTCGTCGGCAGTGAAAATGCCGTGCTTTTTGCCCTTGATGCCGAGTCCGGTGAAGTGCTCTGGCAGGCGGACACCCGGGGTGAAGTACTGTCTGACCCGGAAGTGGTCGGCTCCCTGGTGATCGTCAACACCGGCTCCGGCAAGGTGCAGGCGTTCGATGTGGACAACGGCGAATTCCGCTGGCAGATGGATCTGACCATGCCGTCACTGGTGCTGCGTGGCACCTCCGGTATCGGCCAGGCCCAGGGCGCTGCCCTGGTGGGGACGCCGGACGGCAAGATCACTGCCATCATCGCCGAGAATGGCGCCCCGGTGTGGGAAGCCCGACTGGGTGAAGCCACCGGCGCCAACGAACTGGAACGCGTCGTTGATGTCGATGCCTCGCCGGTTGTTCTGGGCGACACCGTCTATGGCGTGGCTTATAACGGCAACCTGGCAGCGGTAGAGCTGCGCAGCGGCCGTGTGTTGTGGGCGCGTCAATACTCCAGCTACTCACCGCTGGCGATCAGCGGGTTTGACATCTACCTGACCGACGCCCGCGGTGCCGTGTTCTCCATCGATCGTCGTAACGGTCTGGAGAAGTGGGCCAACAGCGAATTGACCGGCCGGATGGTCACCGCGCCCCAGGTGTTGGGCGACTATCTGGTGGTGGGAGATTTCGAGGGTTACCTCCATATCCTCAGCCGTGATACCGGCGCAATGCTCGGTCGGGTGCAGGTGGATTCCAGTGGCTTATATACGCAAGCGGTGCTGGATGGGGATACACTCTACATCCAGACACGGGCGGGACGCATAGCTGCGGTGACAATTCCCTGATCTGGCTGTACACTATGCCGCCCCCGATATCCCGGGGGCGTTTTTATTTTATTCGAGAGGTTTGCACGCGATGATCCCAGTGGTGGCCCTGGTTGGACGTCCCAATGTGGGCAAGTCGACCCTGTTTAACCGGTTAACCGGTACCCGCGATGCCCTGGTGGCCGATTTTCCTGGCCTGACCCGGGACCGTAAGTATGGCCAGGCCAATCTGGCGGGCCATGACTTCATCGTGGTGGATACCGGCGGTATCGACGGCACCGAAGAAGGGATCGAGACCAAGATGGCGGAGCAATCTCTGCGTGCCATTGAGGAAGCGGATGTGGTGCTGTTTCTGGTGGACGCCCGTGCCGGCCTGACGGCCGCCGATGAGGCGATCTCCAAGCACCTGCGCAGCCGCGAGAAGCGCACCCTGCTGGTGGCCAACAAAACCGATGGCATCGATGCTGACGCGGCCGTAGGCGAGTTCTATGCCCTGGGCTACAGCGAGATCCACCAGATTGCTGCGGCCCAGAACCGCGGCGTTTCCTCCCTGATCCATTACGCTCTGGCGCCGATGGCGGAAGAGCTGAAAGAGGAATCCGGTGAGCTGGACGAGATCGATGAAGACGCATGGGACGTAGCCGAGCCGGAGCAACTGACCGAAGAGGACGCCGAGTCCGAAGCGGAGCGTCTGCGCGCGCTGCCCATCAAGCTGGCCATCATCGGCAAGCCCAATGTGGGCAAGTCCACCCTGACCAACCGCATCCTCGGCGAAGAGCGGGTGGTGGTGTACGACATGCCCGGCACCACCCGCGACTCCATCTACATCCCGATGGAGCGCGACGAGCGCGAATACGTCCTGATTGACACCGCCGGTGTCCGTCGCCGTAAGTCCGTCTATGAAGCGGTAGAGAAATTCTCCGTGATTAAGACCCTGCAGGCGATCGAAGACGCCAACGTAGTGCTGCTGGTGGTGGATGCCCGCGAAGGCCTGTCCGATCAGGATCTCTCCCTGCTGGGCTTTACCCTCAACGCCGGCCGTGCGCTGGTGGTGGCGGTCAACAAGTGGGACGGCCTGGACATGAGCGTCAAAGAGGACATCAAGCGCGAGCTGGATCGTCGTCTGGGCTTTATCGACTTCGCCAAGCTGCACTTTATCTCCGCGCTGCACGGTACCGGAGTTGGCCACCTGTTCGAATCGGTTCAGGAAGCCTACGACAGTGCGACCCGTCGTACCTCCACCTCGATGCTGACCAAAATCATGCATATGGCGCAGGACGACCACCAGCCGCCGATGGTGCGCGGCCGTCGGGTTAAGCTGAAGTACGCCCACGCCGGGGGCTATAACCCGCCGATCATCGTGGTGCATGGTAACCAGGTAAAAGATCTGCCGGACGCCTATAAGCGCTACCTGATGAACTACTACCGCCGCTCCCTGAAGATCGTCGGTACCCCCATCAAGGTGCTGTTCCAGGAGGGGGGGAACCCGTTCGACGGCAAGCGTAAGAAGCTGACCGCCAGCGAGCAGCGACAGCGTAAGCGCGTACTGGGGCACCTGAAAAACCGTCGCAAGTGACGCATCGCTGAAAAAAGGGGCCCGCCGGGGCTCCTTTTTTGGTTTCGATTCCAGATTGTGACCCCCTTAACGGACGACGCCCGGCGGATGTGACGCCACTGTTGCCACCTGTGGTGAGAATGGTAAAAGTCGGGCGGGTCTCCCGCGTTTGTAATAAAAAATCCTTACAATACAAGCTGGTTAGATAGGAGTTTGGCGTTCGTTGCCATGAAGGACCTGCAGTTTACTACCCTCCAGTGGCTGAATCTGATGCCGGAAGCGGCCGTCATCCATGATGGTGTGGGCATCCTTGCCGCCAACCCCAGGGCGGAATCGCTGCTGCTTGAGTCCGGGGTGCTGGACCAACTGCGACGCATTCGCGGTGAAGGTCGCCTGAGCTATCGTCCGGCAGACGGTGCCGTTCAACTGTGCTTTGCCAGTTCCCGCCTGCCCGACCGGGGCGCCTGGCTCACCCTGCTTACCCCATTGAGTGACCTCTCCGACCACTATCAGCAGCTCGTTGACCGTAACCCTTGTGCGTTTATGGTGCATCGCCGCTTTAAGCCGCTGTTCGCCAACCCGGCGTTTGCCCGTCTGTTTGATTTTGAGTCGGTTGAACAGGTGGTGGAGCTGGACAGCCTGCGCCGAATCATCGGTGAGGACCATTGGCCCGAAGCCCAGTCCAACTATGACCGACTGATGCAGCAGGGCACCCTGGGCAAAACCCAGGTGGTTGAGCATCACACCCTCAACGGCCGTAAGCTGCATGCCCATTTGGTGGATTTTGTGCTGATGTGGGAAGGGGAGCCAGCGGTGTGCACCGTGGTCAGCAACGTTTCTCACCAGGTTCGGCAGATGGAGAAGCTGAAGGCGATGGCACTGACCGACCCGCTGACCGGCCTCTCCAACCGGCGACACTTTTTCGATTACTCCGAGCCCTACCTGGCCCGTGCCGTGGAGCAGGAGGATGGACTGGCGCTGATCCTGATGGACATCGACCACTTTAAGGGGATCAACGACCGCTTTGGCCACCCCTTTGGCGACCGCATTCTGGCCAAGTTTGGTCAGCGCTTGATCAGCCTGGTGGAAGAGGAAGCGCTGGTGGCCCGGGTGGGCGGCGAAGAGTTCGCCCTGCTGATGCCGTTGAAGCGGGGTCAGTGTGTGCACGATGTGGCTCAGTGCCTGTGTCACCATATCCACTGGCAGGAACAGTGCGATTGCCACACCGTGTCCATCGCGGTGTCGGTTGGGGCAACCGCCTGGCGGGGCTCCGGCGATCGCTTAACGGACATGTACCTGCGGGCGGACAAAGCGCTCTATCAGGCCAAAGCGGATGGCCGAAATCGCAGCTGCGCCGCCGAGCCTGTCAGCGCGGACATTTGACCGCCGTTAAGGCGTCAGGACGGGCCTGAGTCAACTAAGCTTGCTCCTTGGAATGGGTTCTTCTCCTTGTGGAGAGAGGTGTACCATGAGTGTTTCCAACGGCTTCGATGTGTTATCCCTGCAAGACCATTTCAGTGGTCCGCTGCTGCTTCCCGACCACCCCGATTACGACACGGTTCGCCAGTTGTGGAACGCCATGGCGGATAAGCGACCGGCACTGATTGCCCGCTGCCAGAACGAAGAGGACATTCAGGCGGCGCTGGCGTTTGCCCGCTCTCACGATCTGGAGATCGCCCTGCGAGGGGCGGGCCACAACATCGCCGGCAACGCCAGTTGCAACGGCGGAATGCTTATCGACCTTTCCCTGATGAACCAGGTCCATGTGGATCCGGCGACCCGCCGGGTTCAGGCAGAGCCCGGTGCCACATTGGGCCAACTGGACGAGGCGACCCAGGCGCATGGACTGGCGGTGCCCGTTGGCATCAACTCCACCACCGGCATTGCCGGGTTAACGCTGGGCGGTGGCTTCGGCTGGCTGACCCGCCGTTTCGGTATGACCGTGGATGCGCTGAAGGAGGCGCGGGTAGTGGGGGTGGATGGAGAACTGCGCTCCGCCAGCGAGACGGAAAATGCCGAGTTGTTCTGGGCGCTCCGAGGCGGTGGAGGCAACTTTGGTGTGGTCAGTCGGTTTGAGTTTGAGGCTTACCCGGTCGGGCCGGAAGTGTTCGGTGGGCTGATTGTGTTCCCCTTTGAGCAGGCCAGGGCCGTCCTTCATCAATACAAGGACTGGATCCTGACCACCCCGGAAACCTTCAACGCCTGGGTGGTGATCCGTCATGCACCGCCGTTGCCGTTTCTCGACGTATCAGTACACGGCACCAAGGTGGTGGTGATGGCGGTCTGCCACAGCGGTGATCTGGCCGAAGGGGAGGCGTTGGCGCAAACGCTGCACCGCTTTGGTGAGCCGGTTGGTGCCCACCTTGGACCGATGCCCTTTGTGCAGTGGCAGCAGGCGTTCGACCCCTTGCTGACGGAAGGCGCCCGCAACTACTGGAAGACCCACAACTTCACCGAACTGGGGGAGGAGATGCTGGAAGTGGCGCTGGACTACGGCGATACCATGCCGGGACTGGAGTGCGAGGTGTTCTTTGCGGTGATCGCCGGTAAGGCCAATGCCATTCCGTCCAGCGCGACGGCCTGGGGGGCCAGGGACGCGCGCTTTGTGATGAATGTGCACGCCCGCTGGCAGGAGGCGTCGGACGATGAGTCGCACATCGACTGGGCCAGAGCCCTGTTCCGGGCGACGGCGGCGTACGCGTCGGCCGGTGCCTATGTGAACTTTATGACCGAGGAGGAGGGCGGCCGGGTCGAAGACGCCTACCAGGAAAACTTCGCCCGGTTGAAACAGGTGAAAACCCGGTATGACCCGGACAACCTGCTTCACCTCAACCAGAACATTAAGCCGGACTGATGCCAAACCGGATGGAAAAAGGGGGGCCATTTGGCCCCCCTGAGTTTATTCGCTGTCGGTGACTTTCAGCCCCAGCGTGCCCTGATGCAGGCGCGCGGTCAGGCGCTGCCCTACCGTCACTTGCCCGCTGGCCTTGATGGTCTGGCCCTGTTCGTCCTGAAGAATGCTGTAGCCCCGTGACAGCACCGCCAGCGGGCTGACCGCTTCCAGTGCGGCCACCCGACTGGCCAGAGTCAGCTTGTGCTGATGAAGGTGCTGGCCCATCGCCCGGTTAAGACGGTGGTCCAGCCCGTTCAGTTGCTGGGACAGGTTGGCCAGACGCGGGGTGGGGTGGAAACGGTTAAGCCGTGCTTCCAGCCGCTCCATCCGCTGTTGCCGGTAGTTCAACTGGTTGGCCATGGCCCGATCCAGCCTCAGATTCAGCTCATCCAGCCGCTGGGCGTGCTGGTCCAGCTTGCGGCTGGGGTGACTGGCGTTGAGGCGGGTGGCCAGCAGCGTCAATCGTTGTTGTTGGCCCCGCAACTGGCCCGACACCGCCTGAATCAGGCGCTGGTGGTCGCGGCCCAGCCGGTCCAGCCGAAGTCCGGCGTCCTGGCTGAGCAGCTCCGCCGCGGCGGACGGGGTCGGAGCACGCAGGTCGGCCACGTAGTCGGCGATGGTGGTGTCCACCTCGTGGCCCACAGCACTGACCACCGGCAGCTGCGATTGGTAGATGGCCCGCGCTACCGCCTCTTCGTTAAAACACCAGAGATCTTCCAGACTGCCGCCGCCCCGGGTCAGCAGCAGTGCGTCCACTTCGTTTCGGGCGTTGGCGGTATGCAGCGCCTGGCAGATCTGCGCCGTGGCTTCTGCCCCCTGTACCTGGGTGGGGTAGATGATCACCTCCAGCATCGGGTCTCGCCGCTTCAGCACAGAGAGCACGTCCTGAATGGCGGCGCCGCTGGCGCTGGTGATCACCCCCAGCCGCTTAATCGGGTGGGGCAGAGATTGCTTGGCGTCCATCGCGAACAACCCTTCCGACGCCAGCTGCATCTTCAGCGCTTCAAAGCGCTGTTGCAGCAGACCGTCACCGGCGGGCTGCATCGACTCCACCACCAATTGCAGATCCCCGCGGGGTTCGTACATGGTCAGGTTGGCTCGCACCAGCACCTGCATCCCGTGCTCCGGACGGAAACCGACCCTGGCGGTGCGGCTGCGGAACATGGCGCAACGCAGTTGGCTGCGGTCATCTTTCAGGGTGAAGTACCAGTGGCCGGAGGCGGGCATCGCCAGGTTTGAGATCTCACCGGACAGCCAGACTCGCCCCCATTGCTGCTCGAGCAGGGCTTTGATTTGGCGGTTCAGGGCGGAAACAGTCAGGACGGTGTTGGGAGCGGACAAATGAGGATTTCGCTGTGGTTCGTGAAGGTGATCGTCAATTGGTATCAACTTTTGTTTGTCGGGGCAAGGGCGAGTCGCTATAATGCGACCGCAATATTTTACCTCGTCCAAATCCTCAATTCGGTGGAATGTTGCTATGCTCCGCATCAAACAAGAAGCACTGACGTTCGATGACGTCCTCCTGGTTCCCGCCCACTCAACCGTTCTGCCCAATACCGCCAACCTTGGCACTCAGCTGACCAAAAAGATCAGCCTGAACCTGCCTCTGCTGTCTGCGGCTATGGATACCGTTACCGAAGCCCGACTGGCCATTGCGATGGCGCAGGAAGGTGGCCTTGGCTTTATTCACAAAAACATGAGCATCGAGCAGCAGGCTGCTGAAGTGCGCAAAGTGAAGAAGTACGAAGCCGGTATCGTTCAGGACCCCATCACCGTTACGCCTGACGTCGACATGCGCACTCTGCGTGAGATGGCAGAGCAAAACGGTTTCGCCGGTTACCCGGTGGTTGCCGACAACAACGAGCTGATCGGCATCATCACCGGTCGTGACGTTCGCTTCGTCACCGACCCGGACCTGACCGTCGCTGAAGTGATGACCCCCAAAGATCGCCTGGTTACCGTGCCGGAAGGCGCCCCGCTGACCGACGCCCAGGCCCTGATGCACAAGCACCGTATTGAAAAGGTGCTGGTGGTGGACGAGCAGTTCACTCTGAAGGGCATGATCACCGTAAAAGATTTCCAGAAAGCCGAGCGCAAGCCCAACGCCTGTAAAGATGAGCTGGGTCGTCTGCGCTGTGGTGCCGCTGTGGGTGCCGGTGCCGGTAACGAAGAGCGTGTAGCTGCGCTGGTGGAAGCCGGTGTGGACGTGATTCTGATCGACTCCTCCCACGGCCACTCTGAAGGCGTATTGCAGCGCATCCGCGAAACCCGTCAGGCGTTCCCGAACGTGCAGATCGTGGGTGGCAACGTGGCGACCGCCGCGGGCGCCCTGGCTCTGATTGAAGCGGGTGTGGACGCGGTGAAAGTGGGCATTGGCCCGGGCTCCATCTGTACCACCCGCATCGTGACCGGCGTGGGTGTACCGCAGATCACCGCCGTAGCCGAAGCCGCAGCCGTATGTAATCAGCACGGTGTGCCGGTGATTGCCGATGGTGGCATCCGCTTCTCCGGTGACATCGCCAAGGCGATCGCCGCGGGCGCGTCCTGTGTGATGGCGGGCGGCCTGTTCGCCGGTACCGAAGAAGCCCCGGGTGAGATTGAGCTGTACCAGGGCCGTGCCTTTAAGTCCTACCGTGGCATGGGTTCTCTGGGTGCGATGACCAAAGGCTCTTCCGATCGTTACTTCCAGACCGACAACGCGGCGGACAAGATGGTGCCGGAAGGCATCGAAGGCCGCATCCCTTACAAAGGCAAGATGAAAGAGATCATCCACCAGCAGATGGGCGGCCTGCGCTCCTGTATGGGCCTGACCGGCTGCGCCACCATCGAAGAGTTGCGCACCAAAGCGGAGTTTGTACGCATCTCCGGTGCCGGGATTAAGGAAAGTCACGTTCACGATGTGACGATCACCAAAGAAGCACCCAACTATCGTCTGGGATAATCGCATTCAGAAAGTGGGCCGGGAAACCGGCCCACTTTTCACCATCATTAAAAAGAGAATAAACGCTTCATGAGCAACATCCATGACCACCGTATCCTAATCCTGGACTTTGGCTCTCAATACACTCAGCTGGTCGCTCGTCGCATCCGTGAAATCGGTGTGTACTGCGAACTGTGGGGCTGGGACGTATCCGAGGAACAGATCCGCAATTTCAACCCCACCGGCATCGTCCTGTCCGGTGGCCCGGAATCCGTGACCGAGGCTGGCTCTCCCCGTGCCCCTCAGTACGTGTTCGACGCTGGCGTGCCGGTACTGGGCGTGTGCTACGGCATGCAGACCATGGCCGAGCAGCTGGGCGGCAAAGTGGCCGGCTCCGACCTGCGCGAGTTTGGCTACGCCCAGGTGAAGGTGATTGAGCCCACCAAGCTGTTTGAAAACATCGAAGACGCCATTGCCGAAGATGGCAAGGCGCTGCTGGACGTGTGGATGAGCCACGGCGACAAAGTCGTTGCCATCCCGGAAGGCTTCAGCAAAGTCGCGGAAACCGAAACCTGCCCGTTCGCGGCCATGGCCGACGAGTCCCGCGGTTTCTACGGCGTTCAGTTCCACCCGGAAGTGACCCACTCCAAGCAGGGCAAGCGCATGCTGGAGCACTTCGTACTGAACATCTGTGGCTGCGAAGCCAAGTGGACCTCCGAAGCGATCATCGACGACGCCATCGCCCGCATCAAAGAGAAAGTGGGTGGCGACAAAGTGATTCTGGGCCTGTCCGGCGGTGTGGATTCCTCCGTAGTGGCGATGCTGCTGCACCGCGCCATCGGCGACCAGCTGACCTGTGTGTTCGTGGACAACGGCCTGCTGCGTCTGAACGAAGGCGATCAGGTGATGGAGATGTTCGGCGACCACTTCGGCCTGAACATCGTCCGTGTCGACGCGGAAGAGCGTTTCCTGTCTGCGCTGGAAGGTGAGAACGATCCGGAAGCCAAGCGTAAGATCATCGGCCACACCTTTATCGAAGTGTTCGACGAAGAAGCCGCCAAGATCAAAGACGTGAAATGGCTGGCTCAGGGCACCATCTACCCGGACGTGATCGAATCCGCTGGCGCCGCCACCGGTAAAGCACACGTGATCAAGTCCCACCACAACGTGGGTGGTCTGCCGGAAGATATGGAACTGGGTCTGGTTGAGCCGCTGACCGAGCTGTTCAAAGACGAAGTGCGTAAGATCGGCCTGGAACTGGGTCTGCCTTACAACATGCTGTACCGTCACCCGTTCCCGGGTCCGGGTCTGGGCGTGCGTGTATTGGGTGAAGTGAAGAAAGAGTACTGCGACCTGCTGCGCCGTGCCGATGCCATCTTCATCGAAGAGCTGCACAAGGCCGACCTGTACAATAAGGTGTCTCAGGCGTTCACCGTATTCCTGCCGGTACGCTCCGTTGGCGTGATGGGCGATGGCCGGAAGTACGACTGGGTGGTGTCCCTGCGTGCGGTAGAGACCATCGACTTTATGACCGCTCACTGGGCTCACCTGCCTTACGACTTCCTGGGCCGCGTATCCAACCGCATCATCAACGAAGTCAACGGCATCTCCCGGGTGGTGTACGACATCTCCGGCAAGCCGCCGGCGACCATCGAGTGGGAATAACGACCCCGCGTTGACCGCAAGGTAACGAGATAAAGAAAGCCCCGGACTCCGATCCGGGGCTTTTTTGTCTCTGCGGGCGAGGACCATCCCGTCTGGTTATCGGCTGATGCATCGATTTGTACTCTGGTCGCCAATTCAGACGATCCTGCTGCCAAACGTTTGGTGGTGGAGTTTGGGATGGGTATTGGCCTGGCCGATGGCTTGGATGGCCGGGCTGGAAGCCATCTGACAACAGATTACTCCATGTTGTCAGGTTGTGATCCTGCCCGGGATCACTAGGATCGGCGCCAAAATTCGCCCGCAGTGATAAGAGGCCCCGAAAGTGAAACCCAGCCATGCTCTCCATGAAGATCTGTTCGCGCTTGCCATCGGCATTGTGACGCTCTCTTTTGCCATCGTGATTCTGAAGCAGGCGGGGGTCGTGGTCGGTGGCGTGGCAGGACTGGCGCTGCTGGTCAGCCAACTGTCCGACTGGGGCTTCGGAGCTCTGTTTTTTGCCATCAGTGCGCCGTTTTACCTGATGGCCTGGTTCCGTATGAGCCGGGCGTTCACCATCAAAAGCCTGGCCACGGTGGGGCTGGTTTCCTGGCTGACTGACCTGATGCAGCACACCTTTGTGATTCAGGGCCTGACGCCGTTGATGGCCGGTGCCATTGGTGGGGTGTTGTGCGGGGTGGGGCTGTTGGTGCTGTTTCGTCACCACTCCAGCGCTGGCGGCTTCAACGTGCTGGCGCTGTTCTGCCAGGAGCGCTTTGGCTGGCGGGCTGGATACCTGCTGATGGGGCTGGATGGTGTGATTTTGGCGGCAACCGCGTACTTCTTTGGCATTCAGACGCTGCTGGCCTCGACCCTCTGTATCGTACTGATGAACCTGGTGCTGGGCTTTAACCACCGTCCGGGCCGCTACGTCGCACAGCCAGGGTTAGCGTCCTCTTAATGCGAACGGCAAGAAAGCCCCGGCATCCGCCCGGGGCTTTTTTTCTGCTTAGCTGGCCGTGAGCTCATCTCCACAGTAACGGCACTTCAGAGCTTCGGCTTTGATCACCTCCGCGCATGAGGGGCAGCGTTTGGCTTCTCCGGAGGCGACGGAGGCCTCCGCCTTGAGTTCATCATTGGGTCCCATCACCATAACGATGATGAAAGCGATGAGCGGCGAAAGCACCAGAGAGAGCAGGAAGAAAAGAATTCCGGAGCGACCGCGGGTTGAAGCAAACCAGCCGACCAATCCGGCAAAGAGAAGCCAAAGTACGATGACCATTCCACTGTCCTTGTGTTGACCAAAAGGCCAACATCCGGATACCTCGTTGTTTTTTCAATGCGATTGAGTGTGCTGGAGCAGATCCGGCCCCGCTGTTTGTGCACGATGCCACCCAATAAAAAACGCCCCGCCGTAATGCCCGGCGGGGCGAAGTGTTTCAGTCAATGGACGCCTGACAACGCACCGGGATGATGAGTGCCGGGGCGGGAACGCCCCGGCCAGTGCGCGTCTGGCTGACTCCTTACTGTTTCAGCTCGTGCGGCCACTCCTTCTCAACACGCTCGGTGATGAATTCCGCCTTATCGGCTTCCATCTTCTCCAGGTCCAGACCGGCCAGAGGCTGGGCTTTGGCTTTGGTGTCTACGGTGGTGATGTCGAACACGTAGTCCGGGTCGTACTTCTGCAGCAGGGCGTCGGCTTCAACCAGGGCGGCGTCGATGATGCTGTTGGATTTCTCCAGCAGACGCAGTGCTTCCGCCTCGTTGTGCGCGTGGATGCCGTGAGAGGCGGTCGCGCTGTCCCAGAACCACTGAGCGTTACGGATCTTGGTCAGCAGGCTGGTCATCTCACCGGCCAGCTCAGTACCGGCTTTCAGTGCGCCTTCGTAGCTGGCTTTGGCTTCACCGATGGACTTGCCTTGCGGCAGACCTTCAACGCCGTTGGCAGACCAGATGGCCTGGGCCTTGAAGTGCAGCTCGGTCAGGCGGGCGTCGGTGCCGTTGTCGCCGAAGCGCAGCTCGTTGATCTCAGCCTTACGGGCTTTGAGCATGCTGTCGAAGGCACCGGCGTCGTGACAGCCCAGGCAGCTGCTCGGCAGACGCTCAGGGTCGAAACGCACGTTGTGGCTGGAGTAGGTCTGACCCGCTTCATTTTCCGCTTTCGGCATGTGGCAGGTGGTACAGGTGAAGTCCATATGGCTGGACATCATGTGACCGGTGCGGTCGACCAGGTTTTCGTACTCAGGGTGCTGAGTCTTCAGGTTCGGCGTACCGGAGATGGCGTTGGTCCAGTCTTTGAAGCCGATGGCGTCAAAGTAGGCCAGCTGCGCTTCTGCGGCAAAACCTTGGTACAGACCATCGTCACCGGCATACCCTGCCTGAGTGGCGTAGTCGGTATTCACACCCGGTACCCAGAAGTCCCAGGGGTACTTCACTTTCTTGGAGTCGGTGCCGTCGAAGTAGTACTCCACGTGACACTGAGCGCACACCTGATTGCCTTTCTCGGCGTCATCCTGAGCTTCGAAGGTGCGGCCGATGGTGGTCATGGCGCGATCCGTGTACGGGCGGGACAGACGGAGGTGGTCTTCGCCCAGCTCGTGACAGTCGGCACAACCGATGGTGTTGGCCATTTCGTGGCCCCAGGTGGACCAGCTGTTGTCGGAGAAGTTGGCTTCGCCAATCTCGTCGTACATGCGGGCGATATCGGGCGTCTTACAGCCCCAGCAGCTGGCGGCCATCGCTTCCCCAACCACGACGCCGTTTTTGATCATCGGGCTGCCGGTACGCAGGGTGGAGATGACGTCAGTCAGGGCAAAATGGTGGCCGCGGGCGCGGTTATAGTCTTTGGCAAAGCCGTAGCCCGCCCAGGCGATCACCAGGTTGGGGTTGTTGGCCAGCAGATCGTCAGGACCGGCTTCCGGGGTGTTCTCTTCGGTTTCAGCCCAGGAGGCGTGCTGCTCCGGGAAGGTTTCCGCCCAGTTGTCGCTGTTGTAGAAGTCCACCGGGCCTTCAGAAGGCGGGAGCACACAGCTGTTGGTGTCCGGGTCGAGTACTGTGCCTTCACCACACTCAACCGGCGGCGGTACCGGTACCACTTCGCAGACGTTGGTGTCCGGATTCAGTACGGAGCCCTCGCCACACTCCACCTGAATGGTATTGTCATCGTCATTACAGCCAGCCAGCGCCGCTGAAACTGCAATTGCAACAAGTAATTTATTTCGTTTCATCATATCCCTCTGCAATATTTATTTTGTTGGCAATAAACCCATTGCAGGAATGATTTAAGCATTACCAATTTAATAACGTCACAGGTGGGAATTCGATTTTAAAGGAAGTGTGATCAAGGTAGTAACAAATATCTCTTTGGAGGTATACCTAAAGAGGTATATGGGTAGTGATCGGCGTCACGAATAGCGATCGGGTAGGCATTTTCGATTAATATTCAGTCTGAATCGGCTCGGTATGTGATCGGGCGGTAAAGGTGAGGTTGTGGTCGAGTGAGAGCCATTCTTATTTAAAGTAATGCGCCCCTGCCGTTTTGTGGGGATATTTTTCTGTTTTAATGCTCGAAAAAGGCGAGTTGAGATTCATTTTTGGATTTGCTGGGTAAATGCCTTTTTATTATTTGTTGAGTCCGTGTGGATATATAAGGCTTTGCTGTTTCTTTTGGATTCAAAATAATTGGGTGTTACTGAGAATACTCTTTTCTGGTTTTGGTGCGCCAGGGGCGATGTTGATCCATTCCGGTGTGGTTCATCGGCAAAGATGGCGGATGGAGTCGCTGGGTAAACGGGGTGGAAGCAGGGCTGGTGCAATCCGAGCCGCAGCGTCTTATCCAGGGGCTGCGGGTTCAGGATTTGCCAAACAGCTTGCCGACCATTCCCATGATGCCTTCCGCGCCACCAGAGAGTTCCAGCAATTGGCCGTCACTGCTGGCTTTGTCGATGATGGCCGGGATCGCCTGAACCAGCCCCGCTTCTGCGTCACTTTGCTCCAGCCCAAGCTGGGTGGCAAAACTGGTCAGTTTGTCCTGACCCAGTGCCCGGGATAGCTGCGGCGCAGTCAGGGGCGCATTGTCCCCGTCTCCGAGCCAGCTTTCGGCCAGGTTCATGAGTCCGGCGCTGCTCAGGCGTTCCAGCAGCGTGCTCAGGTCGATGCCGGTGCCATCGGCGTCGCCGCCCAGCAGGTTGGCCAGGGCGGCCACCACATTCTCTTCGGGCAGGTGGGCGGCATTGGTGCCGCTTTGGGAAAACGCCCGGGCTCCCAACTGCAACAGTTGTGCAATTGCCATAAAAGGGCTCCTTTTACTCGGTCGATTTCAAGCCTAGTCCAGCACAGCGGGCAGGTGTACCGGCCTCAATTCAAAAAAAAAGGGCACCGAAGTGCCCTTTGACTCTGAGGTTAGGAAATCAGAACACCAGCTTGGCCTGGCCGTAGACGAAGCGACCGTACGGGTTGTCCAGATCAGAGGTGCCACCGGTATCGCTGGAAGCGTCCACCGGACGATCCTTGTCGAACAGGTTGTCCGCACCCATGGTCAGGGTCAGGTTGTTGAAGCCCATGTAGCTCACCTGCAGGTTGAAGGTGGTCATGGAAGGCACTTCATCCTGTACGCCGAAGTATTCGCCATAGTAGTCATCGTAACGACCGCGGTAGACGATGCTCATGGAAGAGGCCCAGTCCTCGTAATCCCAGCCGATCTGCGCGGTGTTGCGCACGCGCGGCTGCAGCCAGGTGCCGGCCCACTGTTCGCCTTCGACTTCATAGCTGTCGAGGTAGTAGGTGGCGTTATTGAAGGACAGTTCGCCGTAGCTGCCCAGGCCAACCACGTAGTTCAGGCCTAAGTTGTAGCCAGTGACTTCGCGGGAACCCAGGTTGGTGGAGAAGGTGTGGATCTCCAGAATCTCACCGGGCAGGTCGCCGTCAGCCGGACCACGGATTACTTCGGTGCCTTCCGGCAGTTTACCGGCTTCCTCAAGACGCAGGATCTCGGTCGCGCTCAGCTTCTCGATCCGGTCCTTGTGCTCGATGTTGAAGTAATCGAGGGTCAGGCTCAGACCATCGACCCAGCCAATGCTGTCGAAGTCCAGCACGACACCGGCGTTGTAGGAGGTGGAGGTTTCCGGATCCAGATCCGGGTTACCGCCGCTGACAATCCGCGTTTGCACGGAGCCACAATCCTTAGGAGTGTTCGGGCCGCCTTCGAAGCAACGCTGCGGGTCGATCACTTTCTGGAAGCCGACACTGGCGCCATCCAGCTCATACAGGTTCGGGGCGCGGAAACCTTCGGAGTAGGAGCCTCGAACCATCACACCCGGGGTCGGGGTGTAGCTCATGGCCACTTTCGGGGTGGTCTTGGTACCGAAGTCAGAGTAGTCCTCGAAGCGACCGGCCACCTGCATATCCCAGTAACCGAAGTCGTTGTCCATCAGCGGAACCGCAAACTCCACATAGGCGGAGAACTGGTCACGCTCGCCGCTGGCGTCGGAACCACCGGTACCCACCAGGTCACCGGACTTCAGGTTGTCACTGGAGATGTCCTGCAGCTTCTCTTCGCGGTATTCGATACCGGCAGCCATGCCCACGTAACCGGCCCACATCTCAAACAGCTCGCTGTTGGAGATGGTGAAGTCAGCGCTCCAGGTGGTGTAGGTGGATTCCTGGAAGGTGGTGGCGCGCAGGTAGTCCGCCATATCCGCAGAGATTTCGGCCAGCGGATTGAACCACTCGTCATCGCTGATCACGCCGTCGCCGTTCAGGTCGACACCCTGGTTCAGGGCTTCAGTCGCGCGGGAGGCGGACACCATGTTGCCGGAGCGGTTTACGGTGTAGGACTTGTTGAACACTACGCCGGTGGAGTAGGTCCAGGACTCACCCAGGTAACCGTCCAGACCGACCAGAACGCGATAGCTGTTGCTCTCTTCGTGAGTGGTACGCGGGCCCACTTCCTCAAAGCGGCGACGGAAGGTCAGCTCACTGCCATCCCAGGCTTCGCCGTTGTCCCAAACGCCGTCACCGGACGCGATTTGGTCATAAATCGGGTTGTTCGGGTTGATGGTGACGCCGTCATTGTCGGCAAACCAGGGGGCCGGGGCGGACTGGTAGCTGCTTTCGGAGTTGGAGAGCAGGGTTTCCACTTTGAAGATGTGGTCGGCGCTCAGTTCATGGCTCAGGTTGGCCATCAGGCCCCAACGCTCGATCTTGGGCAGTACGCTGTTGACCGGCATGTAGTCGTACTTACAGGTGCCGTCGCCGTTATTCTCAGCGCAGCGGTCGGAGGTGGCAGCGTAATCACCGCCCGGTACCCATACGGTACCCGCCGGGGTTGCGGAGCTGGAGTGGTCAAACAGGCCGTTGTTGGCGCTCAGGCCCAGATCGGAGCCCAGAATGCCGTCGCGCTTATACTGCGACACCATCATGGTCAGGCTGGTTTTGTCGTTGGCAACACCGGCGAAGACGCTGTTTTCGATCTCCTCCATATTGGAGCCGTCGGTGGTCTGGCCGTAGCGGGTGCTCAGCTCAACCCCTTCGTAGTCCTTGCGCAGGATGATGTTTACCACCCCGGCGATGGCGTCAGAGCCGTAAATGGCGGACGCGCCGTCACGCAGGATCTCAACACGCTCAACCGCGGCCAGCGGGATCGTGTCGATGTTCACGAACATCTCTGCGGTGCCGGTCATGGTCGGACGGCCATGCGGTGCCATGCGGCGACCGTTCAACAGGGTCAGCGTACTGCCGACGCCCAGACCGTTGAGGTCGACACCGGAGGCCGCGCCCGCGAAGCCGTTGGTTTGGCGTACATCCTGAGTGGATTGGTTAGCCGGTACCTGTTTCAGCAGGTCAGCGATGTTGGACACACCGGATTTGTCGATAAAGCTGCGGTCGAGGATCTGTACCGGAGAGGCGGTTTCCACGTCGGTGCGTGAAATGCGGGACCCGGTTACTTCAATACGTTCTACGTCGTCCGTTACTGCCGGGGCTTCTTCAGCCATTGCAGCCCCTGAACCAATCCAGGCCAGTGAGCCCAAAGTGGTAGCGAGTAATCCTTGGCGTACTGCTTTGGATACCGATGATTCCATAGCCATCATTAACTCCCTAAATCTCCGCCCGTTCCTGGCGGCCATTTGTGATTATTTTTATCCCAGAAGCAACACAAGTTGCTTACACGCCGATACTTCATGTAAATGCGAGTTGTGTCAACTAAGTTGTTGTTCCAAAAGAATTAATGATGTTGCAAAAAGGTGATGCGAAAGTACTTCAAATGAGATTTGGGACGGGAAGATACGTAAGAATGCGCCTTTGGAGGCGTCTTGGCGTTAACATTCCGTTCAGGTTGATTTGTCGGTGTTTTGTGCGCCAAGCGCAAAAAGTGTGCGCTGGGACAAATTTGCAACACGGCTGCATCCTTTGATGAGCCGGTCAGAAAGAAATGTTATTCACCTGTGTCGGCGTGGGGCAGGGCGGGGATCAGGCTGTCTCAGTCCGCAGGGCATCCCAGACCAAAGCGCGACTGTGGCGGTGTACCAGTGTGGCGACCGTGTGAGCATCACCCCGGGCCTGGCCCTGGCGCCAATGGGTCAGGTGGGTTTGGTAGAGGCCGGCGATAGAAAGCGCCACGTCTCTGGGGGGGATGCACCAAAGCGCCGTGGGAAAGGCCATCTCCAGCCGGCCAGCCAGGTGCTGGATCAACGCCTGCTCTATCTGTTTCAGCGCCGGCTCACCGTCGGCCCCAAGAGCGTCGTTAAAGGAGCGATGCATGGCACGCTGCCCCTCGAACCGGGCAAACATCGCCACCAACGAGGCTGGCGGCTCCGGCCGGCGCCAGTCATCTGCCGTGGAGAGTTCACACAGCAGGGTGGCAAACCGGCGTTGGTGAAGGTAGGTGATGATCCCCAGCTTGGCGGTGAAGTGCCGATAGAAAGTGCTGCGGCTGATGCCCGCTTCGGCGATCAGGTCCTGAATGGTGATCTGCCGGTACTCGCGCTGATTCAGCAGTGCAGTGAAGGCGCGCAGAATGCGTGTTTGGCTGTCCATGGTCTCGGGCTTTAAGGGAAGGTTCTCAGAGCCTTAAGGTTCGTTGACGGTTCAGAGGTTCCCCCGGGGGGCGCAAACTGCCTGAAGGATCACAAAAGCCAAACGCCATGGATGAAATGACACAGATCCTGGGTTTTGTTTCTCGGTTTGCCGCCCCCCCTTTTTTTACCCTTTAGCCATCGTCACCGAAAACGGCGTGACCAGAGGGAAAAAGATGAGCATCACTGAATGGCTGGCAATGGGCCTGGCGTTGATTATGGGCAGTTGGGCGCTATTGAGCGGTCAGCGACGTTACGGCGCGGGCATCACCGCGGTTTTGGCCCTGTTGGCTCTGGGTTTGTCGCTGGCACCGCTGTTGTGGCTCGGGCTGGCGGGCGTAACGCTGGTACTGTTGCTGGCCACGGTCATGCCTCAACGCCGACCATTTGTGTGGTTTCAGAGTGAACCTCATAAGGCCCGGGACTGGAATCGCTGGCGTGACATCACGCAATGGTTGCTGGTGGCTGCCATGGCCGCCGCCGGTGCGCAATACGCGATTCATGTCTGGCAACTGGACGGCGGGGTGCCCAGTGTTGCCCGGCCGGATGTGGTGGACGCGTTTCTTCCGATTGCCGCATTGATTCAGCTCAAAGGGCTGTTGGAACTGGGGTTGTGGGACACGCACCATCCCGCGGGGCTGGTGATGCTGCTGGCGGCACTGGGTCTCAGCCTGACGGTAAAGCGGGCGTTTTGTGGTTGGGCCTGCCCGATTGGCTGGCTGGGAGAGCAGGGCTATCAACTGCGCCGTCGTGTGCTGAAAGTGGATTGGCGCGACACGCTGGCGCGAGGTCCGCAGTGGCTTAATCGCACCATCACCGTATTGGCCTGGCTGGCGGATTGGGCACTCCGGTTGGTGAAGTACGGCATTCTGGCCTGGCTGGTGAATCTGCTGATGAGTGGCATGCCCGCAATGATGGTGGCCCGCTATCTCCAGGGGATGTATCACCAGGCCGCCGATCTGAAAATGTGGGTGTTGTTCACCCAGCCCTCCGCCGGAATGGTCGTTGGTCTGATGGTGGTGGTGGCTTTGGCTCTGGTGCGACGCAACGGCGTGTGCCGCTACCTGTGTCCTTACGGTGCCCTGATGGCCATCGCCGGTGCGTTCAGCCCCTACAAAATCCGCCGCGATACCGGCCGGTGCTTGCGCGAAGCCAAGGGCATGAACTGCGACAAATGCCATCGGGCGTGCCCCTCCCGCATCCATGTGGAGGTGGTGGGCACCGTACACAGCGATGAGTGCCACAGCTGCCAGCGTTGTGTGGCGGCCTGCCCCGCCAGAGGCGCGCTAGCCCTCAGTGCGCCGGGACGCCGCTGGCCGCTGACGCCGCGCGCTATGGTACTGGTGTTGATCGGCTTTCTGTTTGTGCTGCCGCTGTTCTTTTATGCCGCAGGCATGTGGGGCAGTGATACGTCGCCAATGATGCGCACCATGCTGTGGCAGCGACTGGAGAACCTGCCCCTGTTTTGAGGTATCCCTTCCTCTTCCGTGCTCATGAAACGCCTTCGTAAGAAGGCGTTTTCTGGGTTGGGGGAGCACGCCCAAAACCCTCTATGCTGAGAAGGCCAATTTGCAGCAAGGAGAAGACGATGGGCAATCCTGTGGGGTGGTTTGAGATCTACGTGTCGGACATTCAGCGCGCGGTGACGTTCTATCAGGCGCTGTTCGATGTTGAGCTGTTTGAGCTGAACGCCGGCGAAGGGGGCGGGCCAGTGATGTGGGCGTTTCCCTGGGAGAACGATGCACCGGGCGCGCCCGGTGCCATCTGCCAGATGGAGGGGGTGAAGCCCGGCGGCAACAGCACCGTTGTCTACTTCGGGTGTGAGGACTGCCAGGTTCAGCAGGACCGGGTGGCTGGCGCCGGTGGCCAGGTGTTGCGGCCCAAGATGAGCATTGGCGAGTACGGTTTTATTACCATTGCGGCGGATCCGGATGGCAATACCATCGGCCTGCACTCCATGAAGTGAGCGTTTTCGGCCTCAAAAATAGGGTGACCCCCGTCAGAATCCTTTCTGACGGGGGTCGTTTTGTTTTCATTTTTTGTAGGGCACAGTGGTTGCCGCCGCAGCGGACCGCTGTTCAGTGGAACTCGATTCCGTGTTCCAAAGATTTGAGTCGGGCCAGCGACAGCAGAGGCAGATTCATCTGCCCGGCAATGCTGCGGCCCTCCTGGAAGGATTTTTCAATCACGATGCCGAGCCCGGCCAGCTCGGCGCCCGCCTGTTCACAGACGCTTTTCATGCCCAGCAGGGCCTGACCGTGGGCCAGGAAGTCGTCGACAAACAGCACCTTTTCCCCGGCATTCAGATGACGCTTGTCGCAGGTGAGGGTGTATTGGGTGTTTTTGGTGAAGCTTTTCACTTCTTCGGTGTACAGGTCGGCATTGTCCAGAATGCTGGCGGCCTTTTTGCACACCACCAAAGGCTTGCCCAGAGCCAATGCCGTCAGGGTACCGATGGCGATGCCGCCGGCTTCAATGGTGACCACCTTATCGATGCCCGCGTCGCGGTACTGCTCGGCGATGGTTTGCGCACACCAGTTCAGAAGGGCCACGTCCACCTGTTTGGTCAGGAAGGCGCTGGCATCCAGTGCGGCGGCGCTCTTGACTACGCCTTGTTCCAGGATCCGCTGTTGTAATGGGTTCATCTTGAATCTCGCTAAAAGTCGGTTAGAGCATCAACAGGTAAGCCACGAAGATCAGGGACAGGCCGTAGATGATGGGGTGCACCTCGCGGTGCTTGCCCGCCACGACCATGGCAAAGGCGTAGCTGATAAAGCCCATGGCCATGCCGTTGGCGGGGGAGAAGCTCAGGATGGTGAACATGATGGTGAAGAAGGCCGCAATGCGGGATTCCTTCTTGTCCCACTGGATCTGTCCCAGGCGGCCCACCATATAGATGCCCACCACGATCATGGCCGGGGCGACGATGGCGGTGGAGAACAGGGAGAACACCGGATAGAGGAACAGCGACAGCAGGAACAGGATCGCCACCATAACTGCCGCCAGGCCGGTTTTCGCACCCTGCGCGGAGGCGATGCCGGATTCGGAGAAGGCGGTGATGGAGGTGGTGCCCAGTACGGTGCCAGCGACGGTGCCGCCGGCGTCAGCCACCAGGGCCGCACGGGCGTTGGGCACCTTGCCGTTTTTATCGATGATGCCGGCATCGCGACCCACGCCGACGATGGTGGACAGGCCGTCAAAGAAGTCGACGATAAAGAAGATCAGGACGATAAACAGCAGGTCAAACAGCTTCTCGGCGGTCAGGAACTGGAAGTTAAAAATCTGGCCGAAAGTGGGGGCGATGCTCGGCGGTGCAGAGAACCACTGGTCCGGCAGCGGGGCGTACTGGGTGCCGAGGAAGGCATCGCTCAGCAGGGTCAGTACGATGGAGGTCATAAAGGCGATAAAGGTGGCCAGCTTGACGTCCCGCACCATGCAGCCCAGCGCCACAAACAAGCTGATAAAGGCGATGGCGACCTGTGGATTGCCGATGTCACCCATGCTCACCAGAATGATGGGGTTGGAGACAATGATGCCGGCATTCTTCAGACCCAGAAAGGCGATGAACAGACCCAGTGACACGGTGATGGCCAGCTTCAGATCTTCCGGTATCGACTCGATCATGTGTTTGCGGATGCGGGTCATGGAGAAGATCAGATAAACGATGCCGGACAGGAAGATGCCGAACAGTGCTTCGTGCCAGATCAGCGCCACCGAACCGGAAAGCAGCATGCCTTTGAAGAAGCCGTTCATGCTCATGCCGGGGGCGAGCATTACCGGGTAGTTGCCAAACAGGCCCATGATCAGAGTGGCGAAGGCGGCCGCCAAAGCGGTGGCGGTAAACACCGCACCACGATCCATGCCCTCAATGCCACCGAGGATGGCCGGGTTGACCGCGAGGATATAGCTCATCGCCAGGAAGGTGATAAAGCCGGCGTAGAGTTCGGTGCCGACGGTGGTGTTGCGCTGGGTGAGCTTAAAGGTGGAGTCCAGCAGAGTGGAGCGTCCAGCCCGATTCAGAATGGATGTGATCGCCAAAATGTTTGCCTTTCGGTTTGAATGTTTTCAGGGCAATTTACCGGCGGTATTACTGGTTCCGCCCGACGCGGCGACGTCGTGCGGGGATTGGACTGTAGTCACAAGATTCGGTCTTGTGGTAGAGACTTCTGGACCAGATTTCCAGTTTTATACAGCGCCATAAATTGTTGGGCGCGGATTCTACTGATGCAGTGAGCGGGCGCAAGCGGGAATCGCAAAAATGGGCGCTAAGCGCGGTTTTTTAAATTATTTCCCGGCACGATGGGGGTCCCGGACCGACCACTGAAACTGCCGTCGCTCAGCGTCACCCTGCCATTGCACCGCGCCTTTTCGGCGTCCCTTGTCGGTCAGTTGTAGCTGGCCGTGGTCATCCCACTCGAGGTAGCCCAGCCGGGCCAGCATGGCCAACAGCGCGCGAGGGTGCAGCGACATCCGGGCGGCAAACTCTTCGGTGCTGAGATGTTCGATGGTCTGGGGGAGATCGGCCGTCAGCGACGTGGGGGGAACCGGAGCAGAGACCAATGGGGTACTGTCGTCGGTGGGCACCCGGTGGGCCAATGCCGATCTCAGCGCATCTTGTAACTCAGCCTGCGGGTAGTGGCGCTGCGCCGGGAAGCGGAGCAGGGGCAGGCCGGTTTGCTGGCAGGCGGTGTCCAGTAATTGGTCCCGTGTTCGCAGACTGCGCTGTCCGGTGTCCAGGGCGATGGCGGCTTCAATCTTGAGACTCTGGGCGTCACACAATACGAAATCGAAGGTGGCCTCCTGCAGCTCGGCGTACCTCGCCAGCCAGCTTTGGCGGTATTGCCCCCGGCCCGGTGCCAGCACATCGGCAATCTTGACCTTGGCAAACGGGCGCAGAGGCAGCGACAGCGCATCCAGTGCGGTTTGCAGTGCCGCCTGAAAGGTTCGCTCCTGATGTGTCAGCGCGGCCCCCTGAGCCAGGGATGGTCGGCTGCGCCACCATAGGGCCGTAATCAGTGCCACGACCAAGCCGAACAGAATCAACAGGTAAGCCGTCATCGCTTCGCTACCGTCCCCTCAAAAACCGATTGGTTTAACCATAGTCTGCCATTGGGTCAGGGGGGAGTTGGGGGTACACTGCGGGCAGGTTTTTGACAGTAAGACAGAGCGATATGGAGTTACGCAATATCGACCCGAAGGCCTATCGACGCCGGGTCAATCAGGTCAGTATCGGATTTGTGGGCGCGCTGGCGGTGTTGTCGGTGTCGCTGGGGGCGCTGTCTATCGCCCTTTTTGGCCAGCCTGCGCCGGTCGCCGGCGAAAGTACCGGTAACTTTCATCTGAATGTGATGGGGGTGCTGTTGGCACTGGCGCTCTGTTCAGCCGTGTTTGCCGGTATGAAGGATAAGCCCTTTATGGCGGACGTCATGTACGTGTGGCAACTCAAACAACTGCATAACCGCATCTACCGTAAGCAGAAGGCGATTGAGACTGCGGCGGAAGCGGGTGACGCTGCGGCACTGAGTATTATGGAGTTTTATCACCGCAGCCGGGCGCTGGTGTATCGCCTCGACAACAACACCCTGACCCTGTCGGAAGTGGCCCGCGAGCAGAACCGCATCGCCGCGTTGGTGGAACAGCATCAGGTGGCATTGCCACCCTTCGAAGTGTCGCTGCTGGATCGCTTTTAACCAAAGAGCCCGCCTATTTGGCGGGCTCGCTGTTCAGAGACTGAATGGCATCGAACAGGCTGTCCCGCTCTTCGTCTGTCAGGTGTCCATGAGGGGTAACATCCGCCTGGTGGTTGGCGGGCAGCAGCGCGGAGAGTCGGGCACTGTCGACACCGTGCCGGGCGTTCATCAGGGGCAGATTTGCTTCCCGGCAAAGACGGCTCAACGTGGTGTTGTCGTTGAGCGTGATGGCCACCAGGGGTTTCTGAGTAATACGGTGACTTATCAGGAAATCCAGCGTCTGTCTCCGGGCCCGGAAGCGCTCCGGCATGATGGCCGACAGGTGCACTTTGCTGTGCAGCTGTACGCCCTCGCCCGCCAGTATGCGCAGGTCCTGTTCACACTGGCGCTCTTCAGCGTTGAGCAGCGGTCGGGCCGGATGGGAACGGGGCGCAAATTGCCACCACCAGATTGCCGCTGCCGCAGCGATTGCCAGAATCAGCCACTCCACCCTACATCTCTCCATTCATTGCGTTGGCTCCACTCTACCGCCTGATCCCTCAGGAGAAAACCGGCATCCGTGCAAAATGGGGATGATCCGGTTCACAGCCTGGTCCATCCGTCGCGCATTTTGCGATTGAGACGGCATTCTAGTGCGCCGTTGTGATCGCGAAAAAGTGGGAAGTTGATGGAGCTGTTGTTGGGTCTGGGATCTCTTCTTGGGTTCTGGTTACTGGGCGAGGGAATCAGTCACGGGTTGGCGCTGCCCATTCCCGGTTCGGTGATTGGGCTGTTGCTGCTGTTTGCCATTTTGTGCCTGTTGGGGCGGGTACCGGCGTCCATCGCCGTCGCCAGTGAAGGGCTGCTGAAATATCTGGCGTTGCTCTTTGTGCCTGCGGGGGTGGGAGTGATGGTTTATGGCGATCAGCTCCTGGCGGCGTGGCTGCCGACGTCGGTGGCGGTCGTTGTGGCCACCCTGTTGACCCTGGCGGTGAGTGCCGGGGTGATGTCCGCCGCGATGCGGATTAAGGGGCGTCGCAGATGATGGCGCATATTCTGGCTCAGCCGGCCTTCTGCCTGATGTTGACCCTGTTAGTCTTTGCTCTGGGTCAGTGGCTGTTTGAGCGCAGTGGCCGCCACCCGTTGCTGAATCCGGTGGCGTTTGCGATTCTGGTGCTTATCGCGTTACTGAGCGCGCTGAACCTGCCTTATGACCACTATTTCGAAGGGGCTCAGGTCATCCATATGTTGCTGGGGCCGGCGACCGTCGCTCTGGCTGTTCCTCTCTATCAGCAACGGGCGCACTTGCGCCGACTTTGGTGGCCGATTGGGCTGGCGATCGTCGCTTCGGTGCTGATCAGTTATCTCTCCGCGGTGCAGATCACCCGGTGGCTGGCGATGCCGGCAGAAGTGGGGCAGTCGCTGGCACTGAAGTCGGTCACGGTGCCGGTGGCCATGGGGATCAGTGAGCGCATTGAAGCGGTGGTGTCCCTCACCATTGTCTTCGTGGTTATCACCGGCAATCTCGGCAGCATCATCGGCAGTGGTGTGCTGCAAAAGTTAGGGGTCCGTGACCCGAAAGTGATGGGGCTGGCACTGGGGGCCACTTCACACGGCCAGGGAGCGGCCAGGGCGTTCCAGTTGCATCCGGAGTCGGGCGCGTTTGCCGGATTGGCCATGGCCTTGACCGCCATCGCGGCATCAGTGGTCATGCCATTGATCCATAATTGGATTGTTCTATGAGGCATGGCCCAATTATTCCCCTGTTGGTTAGCAATGGTTTTTCCGAATCGACACAAAAATGCGCACAAAAACAAATAATTGCGCGAAACGTGATCGAGGCGTAACTCTCGCGCAACATTGGTGAGACCTTTTGATCTCGCTCAAGTGAGGGCCATTCATGCATGCATGCATCCCGGTCCGGGTGATCCGGATCACGGAAATACACTGGTCAGACTGGAAGAATCCTTCTCGCCTTTCCCCAGGCTTGGAGTACCTGCCTGCTGATTGTGCCGCTCAGGGACGATCTCGCTCCATTCCCATGTGGGGAACGGTAAACGAACATAAAATAAACACGCGAGTGACATAAAAGAGGACAAGGTTGTGACCCTCATTCAAACTCTGGCGACGCTGACGCCAGTCATCTCGGTACTGGTGTTCCTGGTGCTGATGCGGATGCCCGCTTCCCGCGCCATGCCCATCTCTGCCGTGCTGACCGCCCTGGTGGCCTTCTTTGTATGGGAGATGGATGGCACCTACCTGATGGCGTCTGTGGTGGAAGGTTTCTACTCCGCCATTACCCCGCTTACCATCATCTTCGGTGCGATTTTCCTGCTGAATACCCTGAAGAACTCCGGCGCGATGGACACCATCCGTGCGGGCTTCACCAACATCAGTGGTGATGCCCGTGTTCAGGTGATCATCATCTGTTGGCTGTTCGGTTCCTTCATTGAAGGTTCTGCGGGCTTCGGTACTCCGGCCGCCATTGGCGCACCGCTGCTGGTGCTGCTGGGCGTTCCGCCGGTGGCCGCCGCAGTGGTGGCGCTGATCGCAGATTCCACCTCGGTCTCCTTCGGTGCGATCGGTCTGCCGGTGCTGTTCGGTATGGAGCAGGGCCTGATGGAAGGCGGTGTGTCCATGGCAGCCGCGCAGATCGCTGAGCATGGCGGCAGCTTTGCTGACTACGCGCAGTTCATCGCTCTGCACATGATCACCATCGACCTGGTGACCGGCACCCTGATCCCGCTGGTCCTCGTGTGTGTGCTGACCGGTTTCTTCGGTCGCAACAAGTCCTTTGCTGAAGGTTTTGAAATTTGGAAGTTCGCCATCTTCGCGGGTCTGGCGTTCACCATTCCGGCCTGGACCATCAACTTCATCGCCGGCCCGGAGTTCCCGTCCGTTATCGGTGCGCTGATCGGCATGGCCATCGTTATCCCGGCGGCCAAGAAAGGCTTCCTGCTGCCGAGCAAGGCCTGGCACGACTTTGCCGACGCGGATAAGACCAAAACCGACGACGCGCCGGCCATGGGTCAGCCTCAGTCTGTGGGTGCGGCAGCAACCAAGAATGAGATCTCTCAGCTGGCGGCATGGACACCCTACCTGGTGATGGCGGCTCTGCTGGTTCTGTCCCGTACCGTGGCGCCGCTGAAGTCTTTCCTCAGCAGCTTCAACATCAGCTGGACTGAGATCATGGGCACCAACCTGAAAGCGGGTTTTGCCACCCTGTACGCACCGGGCGCGTTCTTTGTGACCGTGTGTATCCTCGGCTTCTTTATCTTCAAGATGAAGCCGGCGGCGTTTAAGACCAGCTTTACCAGCTCCTGCAAATCCATGGTCCCGACCATCATCTCTCTGGGTGCGTCTGTACCGATGGTGAAGATCTTCCTCAACTCCGGTGAGAACGCGGCGGGTCTGGCGTCCATGCCAAACCAGCTGGCTGAACTGCTGGCGGGCTCCATGGGGGCCGTATGGGCCTGGATGGCACCGGTTGTGGGCATCTTCGGCGCCTTCCTGTCCGGTTCTGCCACCTTCTCCAACATGATGTTCTCCGGCCTGCAGTATGGCGTGGCGGACAACATTGGCATGAACCACGCGCTGGTACTGGCCCTGCAGGGCATCGGTGCCAACGCCGGTAACATGATGTGCGTGATGAATGTTGTGGCTGCAGCAACCGTTGTGGGCATGGCAGGCCGTGAGTCCGAGATCATCCGTAAGACCCTGCCTGTGGCACTGGGCTACGCCATGATCGCCGGTACCATTGCCTTTATCTGGGGTGGCCTCTGATAGGCCAGTGAGCCAGACAACAGCCGGGCAAGACGCCCGGCTTTGTTGTCTTTTGTGAGCAAAAAAACAAAGGAAGATCACATGTTGCAGTCAAACATCAGTGTGCTGGCCGACAAATTGGGCCAAATCCTTGAGCAGGATCGCGTCTACACCGATAACCTTCGCCGGGTGGCATGGGGGACCGACGCCTCCTTCTATCAGAAGCGCCCCCAGGTGGTGCTGCACCCGAAAACCGAAGCGGAAGTCGCTTCTGCCCTGGCCGAATGCTACCTGGCCAAAACTCCGGTGACTTTCCGGGCGGCAGGTACCGCGCTGTGCGGTCAGGCCCTGTCTGACTCCGTGCTTATGGTGGCCGGTGGCCACTGGACCGAGCACGAAGTGCTGGACGACGGCGCCCGCATCAGACTTCAGCCCGGTGTGATTGGTGCCAAGGTCAACCAGATCCTGGCGCCGCTGGGCTGGAAGTTCGGCCCGGACCCGGCCACCATCGCGTCCGCCATGGTGGGCGGCATCGTGGCCAACAACGCGTCTGGCATGAACTGCGGTACCCACCACAACTCCTACCGCCTGATCGACTCTGCACGCATTGTTCTGGCAGACGGCACCATCCTGGACACCGGCTGTGAGCAGAGCCGTGGCCAGTTTGCCCTGAAGCACCCGGAGATTCTGGAAGGGCTGGCGGAGATCCGTGACACCATCATGGCCGATGAAGAGATGGTGGCGCGCATCAAGCGCAAGTACTCCATCAAGAACGTGACCGGCTACGGCATGAACTCCTTCGTTGAGTTCACGGACCCGTTCGACATTCTGCTGCACCTGATGGTGGGCTCTGAGGGCACCCTGGGCTTTATGTCCGAAATCACCATGAAGAGCGTGGTCAAGCCGACCCACAGCGCCTCTGCCATGGTCTACTTCGATTCTCTGAAAGGCGCCTGTGAGGCGATCGTTGAACTGCGCAAAGACGCGTTTGATGAAACCAACGCCGCTGAGCTGCTGGATAACTTTGCCCTGCAGGCGGTGGCGGCCTCCAAGTACCAGACTCCGGAGTTCCTGACCGACATCCATAAGGACGTGACGGCGGTACTGTTTGAAACCTTCGGCATGAGCCAGGAGCAGATCGACGCCAACATCGCCAAGATGGGCGCCATCATGGCCAAGCATGGCCTGTACCGTCCGGTGGAGTTCACCCAGGACACCGCCGAAATCGCCAACATGTGGGCGATTCGTAAAGCGGTTTTCCCGCTGGCGGGCTCAATGCGTCCGGCCGGTACCTCCTGCGTGATTGAAGACATCGCCTTCCCGATTGAGGTGTTGCCCCAGGCCACCCTGGACCTGCAGGCGCTCTCGTTTGAGCACGGCTACAACGACGCGGTGATCTACGGCCACGCGCTGGAAGGCAACTACCACGTTATCTTCTCCCAGAATTTCGGTACTCAGGAGGAGATCGACCGTTTCGATCGCTTTATGCAGGAGATGGTCGAGCTGGTGGCCGTTAAGTACGACGGCTCCCTGAAAGCGGAGCACGGCACCGGTTTCGGCATGGCCTCGTTCGTCGAGAAAGAGTGGGGCAGTGACGTCTACGCCCTGATGGCACGCACCAAGCAGGTGCTGGACCCGGCCGGTATCCTCAACCCGGGTGTCATCATCAACGATGACCCGGACTGCCACGCCAAAGGCTTTAAGCCCCTGCCGCTGGTGCATGACATCGTCGATAAATGCATCGAGTGTGGTTTCTGTGAAGCCCACTGTGTGGCGCATGGCCTCACCCTCTCGCCCCGTCAGCGTACCGCGGTGGCGCGGGTGATGAAGACCCTGGAAAGCACCGGTGCCGAGCCGGAAGTGCTGGCAGACCTGAAGCAGCAGTACCCCTACTTCGCGCTGGACACCTGCGCCGCGGATGGCCTGTGTAAGACCGGCTGTCCGATGGGCATCGATACCGGTAAGTTCGTTAAAGCGATGCGCGCTCAAGGCGCCAGCGACGGCGACAAGAAGATCTCCGACTTCACCGCCAACAAGTTTGGCGCGCTGGAGTCCGTTGCCCGCTTTGCCCTTGGGGCCACCGATGTGACCCGTGCCGTTATCGGTGACGGGGCCATTTCCGGCATCACCAAAGGGCTGCGCAAGACCGGCCTGCCGGTCCCGCAGTGGAGCGAAGGCATGCCGAAGCGCGGTAAAGCCCTGCCGGAGCTGAAAACTCAGGGTGACCTGAAAGCGGTCTACTTCCCGGCCTGTCTGAACCGCATGATGGGCACCTCGCCCAAGCATGAGGACCAGCGTTCCATTCCGGAAACCATCAAGGCGCTGTTTGAGAAAGCCGGCCTGGAGATGGTGAGTGGCCACAAGCCGAAAGGCCTGTGCTGCGGCCAGCCGTGGGAATCCTACGGCCATGACGAACAGGCGGACCGCAAGTCCGACGAGCTGTCCCAGTGGCTGCTGCAGGTGTCCAACAACGGCGAGCACCCGATTCTGGTGGAAACCACCGCCTGTCTGGAGCGGATGCGTCGTGCCTGCGACACGCGCCTGAAGTTGTTGGGTCCGGAAGAGTTCGCGATGCAGTTCCTGGTGGAGCGACTCGACATCACCAAGATCGAAGAGAAGATCGCGGTTCACCCCACCTGCACCTGCCGCAAGATGGGCATTGTGGGTGACTTGGTGGGCCTGGCCGAACTCTGCGCCACGGAAGTGGTGGTGCCGGAGAAGGTGGGCTGCTGTGGCATGGCCGGTAACCGCGGCATGAACTATCCGGAGCTGAACGAGCACGGCCTGCGTCACCTCAAAGAGGAAACCAAAGACAAGGGCTGCACCAGCGGTTATTCGGTGTCAGCAACCTGTGAGGTGGGATTGACCACCCATTCCGGCATTCCTTACAAAAACATCCTCACTCTGCTGGATAAGGCGTCCAAGCCTAAAGCCCGCCACTAAGGCCGGCACAGCGAATACAGGGCCCTTAACGGGCCCTTTTTTTATGTCGATTCGAACGCAAATACCCGGATGTTAACAACCGTTTTGCCGAATCGGCCGGGACAAACTGACGCGATCAGAACGCACGTCGTTGTTTAACAAAAGCACGCCTTTTCGTCAAAGTCGGAGAAAAGGTGAGCGGGGCCACAAAACGGAACAATATTTCATCGGCCCGTGTTAACCGTGGGTTATCGGCGCGAATACAAGTGCGAAACAACTGGGGTCGGATTGGTCTGACCAAGATAATGAAGAATTAACAGTGCGTGATCATGGTGTTAGTGAGGGCGTTGCGAAAGGGTTGCGAAGGGGCGTCATCTGGGCAAAGTTTACATTCTGGTAACCCGCGCCAGAGGTGGGGGAAAACGGTAAATTACCCCTCGTGCGCGGGCAAGGTATCGAGGCTTCTCGCGCGAACCATTTTTTGCGGAGATAACGATGAAGATCGCCCTGTTCGTACCCTGCCTGGTGAACCATATGGTTCCGCAAGTTGGGATTGCTACCGTGGAGCTGCTGGAGAAGCTGGGCCATGAGGTGATCCTGCCCGAAGGGCAAACCTGTTGTGGCCAGCCAATGACCAACTCCGGCTGCTACGAAGACGCCAAGAAAACCACTCTCAAACTGCTGAACGCCTTCAAGGGTGTGGACTGCGATTACATCGTCTGTCCGGCGGCTTCCTGTCTGGTGGCGGCGAAAGAGAACTTCCACGAGTTTGACTGCAGCCCGGAAGCCACGGCGGTGATTGGCAAGCTCAAAGAGCTGACCGAATTCCTCCACGACATCCACGGCCTGGAGCGTTTCAACAAGCCCTTCAACCACAAGATCAGCCTGCAGATGTCCTGCCACGGTATCCGCATGCTGGACCTGGCGACCCCTTCCGAAACCAAGGGTAAGAGCTACAACAAGGTGGAAGCGCTGCTGTCCCGCATCGAAGGCATCGACATCGTTTATCCGGACCGCAAAGACGAATGCTGCGGCTTCGGCGGCACCTTCGCCCTCGACGAGGGCGCGGTCTCCGGCAAGATGGGTAAGGACAAGGCCCAGGCCCATGCCGACACCGGTGCGACCTACGTGGTGGGCTTCGACCCCTCCTGCCTGATGCATCTGGATGGCGTTATCCGCAAGCAGCTGCATCCCATTAAGTCTCTGCACATCGCAGAACTGATTAACCAGGCGCTGTAAGGAGGCGATCCCATGGCACTGATTGGTGAGATTGAAACGCATGCCAGCGCGGCGGAGAAGTTCAACCGTGATGAAGACCGGGTGAACTGGCACGACAAAGCCCTCTGGACCCTGCGTCATAAGCGCGATATGGCCGCCGACAGCATCGGTGGCGATGAATGGGAGCGGGTTAAGCAGCTTGGCTCCGAAATCAAATACCACACCCTGGCCAACCTGGCGAAATACCTGCAGGAATTTGAAGCCAACTGCCGCAATAACGGCATCGTGGTGCACTGGGCCAAAGACGGCAAAGAGCACAACGAAATCGTTCACGGTCTGCTGGCAAAGCACCAGGTCAAGAAGCTGGTGAAATCCAAGTCCATGCTGACCGAGGAGTGTCACCTCAATCCCTACCTGATTGAGCGCGGCATCGAAGTGATCGATACCGATCTGGGTGAGCGCATCATCCAGCTGAATGAGCAGCCGCCGAGCCACATCGTGGTACCGGCCATCCACCTCAAGAAGGAGGAGGTTGGCGAACTGTTCCACCGCAAGATCGGCTCTGAAAAGGGCGCCTCCTGCCCCACCTATCTGACCAAGCAGGCCCGTTATCACCTGCGTGAACACTTCCTGACTGCCGACGCGGCGCTGACCGGCGTCAACATGGCCATCGCCAGCGAAGGTGCGGTGGTGGTGTGCACCAACGAAGGCAACGCCGATATGGGCGTGAACCTGCCGGCGCTGCAGATCCACTCCATGGGCATCGACAAAATCGTGCCCAATCTGGACGCGGTGGGCGTACTGACCCGTACCCTGGCCCGTAACGCCACCGGCCAGCCCAGCACCACCTACAACACCATCTACAAGGGCCCCAAAGCGGGCGGCGAGATGCACATTGTGATGGTGGACAACGGCCGTACCGAACTGTTCAAGGACAAGCTGCTGGCGGAAGCCTACAAGTGCATCCGTTGCGGTGGCTGCCTCAACACCTGTCCGGTGTACCGTCGCTCCAGTGGCTACAGCTACAACGCGCTGATCCCCGGCCCCATCGGCATCGCCGTGTCTGCCGGTAACGACGAAACCCACTCCATGGCCTGGGCCTGCACCCTGTGTGGCTCCTGCACCAAGGTGTGTCCCACCAAAGTGCCGCTGGACCAGATCATCCACCATTGGCGGAAGATCCAGGCCAAGCAGGGCCGTCTGCCCTACGGCAAAGGCAGCTACATGCCGCTGGTTGGCAAGTTTATGGGCAGCGAAACCATGCTCAATGCTGGCATGGGCATGGCCCGCGGCGCCCTGCGCATTCTGCCGGGTTCACTGATGAAGCCCTTTGGCGGCGCCTGGACCAAGCACCGTGAACTGCCGGAAGCGCCCACCACAGGCTCCTTTGAAAGCTGGTTTAAAAAGAATCGGGAGAAGAAATGATGTCCAGCCGTGACCAAATTCTGCAGGCCCTGGGCCAGATCACTCTGCCGGATCAACCGTTGCCGGTGATCGATGTAGAGCCCAATACCGAAGACCTGCCGGGTCAGTACGAAGCGAGCCTGGCTAAGGTTGGCGGCGTGCTGGTGAAAGTGTCCAGCCTTGACGAGATCCAACAGTATCTCAACGAGCGCATGGGAGAGGGGGGCCAGGTGATGAGTCTGGTCGAGGGCCTGACCGGCAATCGTGAGCTGAACGAGAACGCCCACGATCTGCGGGACGTGGACCATACCCTGGTCAGTGCCGAGTTTGCCGTGGCCGAGAATGGTGCCGTGTTCATCAAGGACACCGTCACCGGCCATCGTGTGGCGCCCTACATCACCGAGCACCTGGCTGCGGTGGTGAAGGCGGATGCCATCTACCCCACCATGCATCAGGCCGTGCCCGCCATCGATCTGGCCTCAGGCCACCATGGTGCCTTTATTGCCGGACCGTCCAAGACCGCCGACATTGAACAGGCGTTGGTGATCGGTGCGCACGGCGCCAGCTCCATGACCGTTTTTCTGCTCAGTTAACAGCGATGCAGACCCATTGCCCGCACGGGAAACCGTGCGGGCTTTTTTGTGCCCGCCTGACCGAGCCCTGACGGCTTCTCTCCTCCCGGAACTGAGAGCGGGATCGCGCCAGCCCCATTCAGTTGCCTCAATGACCGGGTCTACAATACGAGCCAATGCATTCAAAGGTCTGAGCTTGTTTTGGGCTGACTGTCCGGAAAAGGCGGCAACGAAGCGCCGCGCTCTCTATCGGCGGTGAGCCCCAATCTAAGTGAGCACCACTTTAAGGAAACCGTTCGATGGCAACACTCACCGTATTGGGCAGCATCAATGTGGACCACGTGGCCCAGGTGGATCACTTTCCCCGACCGGGGGAGACCCTGACCGCCAATCAGTACCAAACCGTGGCGGGTGGGAAAGGCGCCAACCAGGCGGTTGCCGCGGCCCGCCTTGGTGCCCGGACCACATTGATCGGCTGCGTGGGAGAGGATGCGATTGGCACCCAGATGGTGGCTCAGCTTGCAGCCGATGGCATCGACACCGGGGCCATTGACGCGGTGCCGGGACAGAGCACCGGCCTGGCGATGATCTATGTCGACAGCAAAGGGGAGAACAGCATCGGCATCTGGCCCGGGGCCAATGCGGCGCTCAGCACGGAGCGGGTGGAGCGCCACCAGAAACGCATCACCGAAGCGGACCTGTTGCTGCTGCAGCTGGAAACGCCGGTGGAAAGCCTGGAGCGCGCAGCGGAGCTGGCCCGTAAAGCCGGCACTCGTGTGGTGCTGAATCCCGCACCGGCCCGGACTTTGCCAGACAGTCTGCTGCGTCATATCGACATTCTCACGCCCAACGAAACTGAAGCGGAGCAACTGACCGGCATCGCCATTGGGACCCTTGAGGACGCTGACCGTGCAGCCAGCGCGTTGCATGAGCGATTTGGCATCAGCACCGTGATCATCACCCTCGGTAAGCGTGGTGTCTGGCTGAGTCAGGACGGGCAAGGGGAGCACATTGTGGGGTTCGTTGTGGAGGCGGTGGACACCACAGCCGCTGGAGATACCTTCAACGGCGCAATGGTCACGGCGCTGCTGGAAGCGCAGCCGATGGCTCAGGCGATCCGTTTCGCCCAGGCAGCGGCCGCCTTGTCCGTCACTCGCATGGGCGCGCAAAGCTCCATTCCCAACCGGGATGAGGTGATGGCGCTGCTGGCTGAACAGAACTGAGCGGCGCGCAATCCGGTAACCATCGTTTCTCAGGCTGTCAGTCAGCTGACACCTAAGCGGTGGATTTCAAACAAAGAGTTATGCCATGAAACCCCGGACTGGCCTCTGTTATACGGCATCCAAGATGCGCCGTTAAACAGGGAGACAGTCCGGGGTTTTGTTGATCCGGATCAGAGAAATGCTAAAAGAGTATCCTTGATGCATGTTTTAATTCGGGCGTCGGCGTATGATGCATTCCAAAAGATGCATAACTATTGCAACTAATGGAGTGAGACCATGTTTTGTGTTCAGTGTGAGCAAACCATCCGTACCCCGGTGAGCAACGGCTGCAGCTATTCCCTGGGGATGTGTGGCAAGACCGCGGAGATCTCCGATCTCCAGGACGTACTGGTGTATCTGATCCAGGGCGTCAGCGCCTACGCCCATCTGGGGCGTCAGGTTGGCGTTATCGATGCCGAAGTGGATGCCTACCTGCCTCAGGCGTTTTTCTCTACCCTGACCAACGTGAATTTTGATGCGGAGCGCCTGGTGGCCTACACCGACCAGGCCATGGCGCTGCGCAACCGCATGAAAGCCGCCTATGAAGCGGCCTGCGCCGAACAGGGCGTTGCCGTAGTGACCCCGGAAGGTGCTGCTCAGCTGGAACTGAGCGTGGACAAAGCCGCCATGCTGGCGGTAGCCCCGCAGACCGTAGTAAACCGCGGCGTAGCGGAAGTGGGCGAAGACATCGTCGGCCTGCGCCTGCTGTGCCTGTATGGCCTCAAAGGCGTTGCCGCCTACATGGAGCACGCCCGTGTTCTGGGTCAGCAGGATGAAGCCCTGTACGGCGAATTCCACCGCATTATGGCCCGTCTGGGCGAAGACCCGTCCGAGATGGGCGAGTTGCTGGAACTCTCCATGGCCATCGGCCACCTGAACTTTGGCGTAATGGCGATGCTGGACGCCGGTGAAACCGACACCTTCGGTCACCCGGTGCCGGTCAAAGTGAACATGAAGCCCGTTGCCGGTAAGGCGATCCTGGTTTCCGGTCACGACCTGATCGACTTGCAGCACATCCTTGAGCAAACCGCAGGCAAAGGCATCAACGTCTACACCCACGGTGAGATGCTGCCGGCCCACGCCTACCCGGAGCTGGGCCACAAGTTCCCGCACCTGGTGGGCAACTACGGCACCGCCTGGCAGAACCAGCAGAAAGAGTTCGCCAACTTCCCCGGCGCCATCGTGATGACCTCCAACTGCCTGATCGACCCGGAACCGGGCCGCGGCATCGAAGGCTACGGCGACCGTCTGTTTACCCGCTCCATCGTGGGCTGGCCGGGCGTGACTCACCTGGTGGGTGAAGATTTCAGCACCGTGATTGAGAAAGCGCTGGAGTGCGAAGGCTTCAAGTACGACGAAATCCCGCACTACACCACCACCGGTTTTGCCCGTAACGCTCTGATGGCGGCGGCTCCGGCGGTGATTGACCAGGTCAAGGCCGGCAACATCAAGCACTTCTTCCTGCTGGGCGGTTGTGACGGTGATAAAGCCGAGCGCAACTACTACACCGAGTTTGCTAAGCAAGCGCCGAAGGACACCCTGATCCTGACCCTGGCCTGCGGCAAGTTTAAGTTCAACGACCTGGAGTTTGGCGACATCAACGGTGTGCCGCGTTTCCTGGATGTGGGTCAGTGCAACGACGCTTACTCCGCCATCCAGCTGGCCGTTGCCCTGGCTGAAGCGTTCGACTGTGGTGTGAATGAACTGCCGCTTTCCATGGTGCTGTCCTGGTTTGAGCAGAAAGCGATCGCCATTCTGTTGACCCTGCTGGCGCTGGGCATCACCGACATCCGTGTGGGCCCCACCGTACCGGGCTTCCTGACCGACAATCTGGTGGCGGCACTGAACGAGAAGTTTGGTCTCCGTTTGATCACCACCGTTGAGCAGGACATCGCCGACATCATGGCGGCCTGATAAGGCGGAATACGGGGGCGGCTTTCCGCCCCCATTTTGTTTCTCAACTCGCTGGAATCCCCATGCTTTTGACCTGTTACGAAGTGCGCCCGGAAACCTCGGACGTCACCAGCTTTTTCTTCAACAGTGACCAGCCCGTGGACTTCATCCCCGGTCAGTTTCTGACCCTGCTGGTCCCGATTGAGGCGCGCACCAGCGCCCGGGCTTACAGCCTGAGCTCAATCCCTTCCGAGTCACATCTGCAACTCACCATTAAGCGGGTGCCTGGTGGCCGGGTCTCCAACCATCTGCTGGACGCCCTGCAACCCGGTGACACGCTGGAAGCGATGGCGCCAGCCGGTGAGTTTCACCGTGACGCGGCGGGCGAGGGCGCCTGGCTGCTGCTCTCTGCCGGTTGCGGCATTACGCCGGTCTACTCGATGCTGCGCGAACGTCTGCAACGGGAGCCGGACGCCGACATCGTGTTTGTGCACAGCGCCCGGAGTACGGCTGACCGGCTGTTCCCGGCCGAGCTGGAAGCACTGGCGGCGGCCCACCCGAACCTGAAACTGCACTGGGTGATTGGTGATGAGCCGAACCCGGAGCCGTTTAAAGGCAGGCTGGATGCTGAACAGCTGAAAGCGCGGGTACCGGACCTGGCCGATCGCACCGCGATGATCTGCGGACCGGCCGCCTATATGGATGCGGTAAAGGCGATGCTGCAGGCGGAAGGCGTGGCCGAGGATCGGATCCACAACGAGGCCTTTGTGGCGCCGGAGTCGGCTACCCTCAAAGCGGATTCTGACGAGGCAGGCCACCAACTGTCGGTGGATGGCATCGAGCTGCCTATTCTGCCGGGTCAGACCGTACTGGACAGCCTGGAGAAAGGCGGATTGCCAATCTTTGCCGCGTGCCGGACCGGCGTCTGCGGTTCCTGCAAGTGCAAAGGGGAGAAGGGTAAGCTGGAAAGCAGCTCAGTACTGGGTTTGACGCCGGAAGAGATTGAGCAAGGCTACTTCCTGGCTTGCTCCAGCACCGTCACCGCCGATATGACGGTGGAGCTGAACGACTGACGCCTTGGTCGCCATACAAAAACGCCGCTCATTTGAGCGGCGTTTTTTATTGTTACTCGGTCACCAGTTCCGGTTCCGGCTGTGGTACCGGCGCGGTGTTGGCCCAGTAAGCACCGAGCAGAACCAGCAGGGCGGCGGCGCCGATGGTCACGCCGGTTACCGGCAGGGCCATGCTGGCAAACGCGGCCACCAGCGCGCTGGCACCAAAACTGATGGTGATCTGCAGGCTGTTTTGCAGGCCGGCAGCGGTGGCGGCACACTCCGGCGCGCTGGACAGCGCGCGGTTTACCACGATGGGGTAGAGCGCACCGTTGGTTACCGCCAGCAGGCAGAACGGCGCCAACAGCGGCCAGATGGTGGTGATCGCCAGTTGACTGGCTACCACGATCACGGCGGACGCCAGGGCAAACATCACCAGCAGGCCTTTCAGCACCGCGCCGTCGCCGTAACGGCTGACCATGCGCTTGCCAAAGTAACCGCCGGCCATAAAGGCGATGGTCTGAGGCACAAAAGAGAGGCCAATCTGACTGGCGTCGTAGCCCAGGCTCGCCATGATCTCCGGCATACCGGTCAGGTAGGCGAAGAAGGCGGCGGAAGCGGAGCCGAAGATCACCACGTTGCCCAGATAGGTGCGGGAGGCGAACAGACCGGCGATGTCACCGCGTACCGAACGCTGGCTGCGGACCGGCTTCAGCTTAGGCAGACGCAGGGTCAGGCCCAGCCAGACCACACCGATGGCGGTCAGGGCCAGGAAGATACTCTGCCAGCCAAACAGCAGAGTCAGGCCAACACCCAGCTGCGGCGCCAGAGCCGGAGACAGGGCCACCAGAGGCATGATGGTGGCGAACACCTGCTGAGCCTTTTCGCCGGGATAGCGGTCGATCACCAGCGCCTGCCAGATCACCGCCGGCGCACACACCCCGATGGCCTGCACAAAGCGCAGGCTCAGCAGCTGCCAGATGGTGTCGCTGAAGGTCAGGCCCAGAGAGGCGATGGTGTACAGCGCCAGACCGGCCAGCAGGGTATTACGGCGGCCATAGCGATCAGACGCCAGACCCCACAGCAGCTGGCCACCGGCTAGGCCTGCCAGGAACACGGAGAGGGAGAGGGCGATGGACTCTGGTCCGGTGCCGTAGTAGCTCTCCATCGCTTTGAACGCCGGCAGGTACATGTCGGTGGCAACGAACGCCAGCATGGACAGGCCTGCCAGGTAAAGCAGCTCAATAAAGGGGATATTTTTAGACATGGTATCAATCAATTTGTCGCCAGATTCACCTGAAACTGGCTGATTTCAGTCGGCCGCGCAGTCTACTGGGTGATCGGCTCGCTGTTAAACGGTATATTTTGTCCTTTCCTGTCAAAAAATTTGAAAGCACTATGTTTGCCCAAAGTACACTTCAGATGCTGGACCTGGTTGCCCGCCATGGCAGTTTCAGTGCCGCCGCCACGCAACTGCATAAAGTCCCCTCGGCGGTCAGCTATGCCGTTCGTCAGGTGGAGGAGCAGCTGGGTGCCACCCTGTTTGAACGGCAACACCGTAAGGTGGTGCTGACCCCGGCGGGTGAACACTTTCTGGTTCAGGTCCGGCAGTGGCTGCGGGAAACGGAGCAGGTGCGGTTGCAGACCCAACGGGTGGCCAATGGCTGGCAACGCAGTCTGCGGGTGGCGTTGGACAACGTGGTTAAGGCGGATCGGATCACCGCGCTGGTGCGGGATTTCTATGCGGCCTTCGACGATGCCGAGTTGATTCTCAGCATTGAGGTGTTTAACGGGGTCTGGGATGCCCTGGCGGAAGGTCGGGCGGACATCGCCATCGGCGCTACCACGGCGGTGCCGGTGGGCGGCGATTTTGGCTATCGGGATATGGGCAACCTGGATTGGGCGCTGGTGATGACGCCCTCTCACCCGGCGGCGGGAATGAGCGCACTGACCGCGGAGTCGATTCGCCAGTTTCCGCTAATCTGCCTGGAAGACACCTCCCGCACCCTGCCTAAACGAACCACCTGGCTGCAGGATAACCAACGCCGCATCATGGTGCCGGACTGGCCCAACGCGGTGGCTTGTGTGCAGGCGGGGCTGGGGCTGAACTATATGCCCCGCCATCTGGCTCGGCCGCTGCTGGCGGGTGGTAGCCTGGTGGAGCGCACCATGACCGGCGGACAGCGGCCCAGCCCCTGTTGTCTGGCCTGGCGTAAAGAGAGCGATTCGGCGCTGATGCAGTGGCTGCTGAACTACCTGGGCAGTGAAGCGCAGCTCTACCGGGAGTGGCTGGAATGAAAAAACGGGGCACCTTGTGGTGCCCCGTTTGGGTTTACAGCCTCAGGCCGTCGCCCAGGGCGGCGTAGCTTTCCTGGTAACCGCGAACTTTGACCAGGTACTTACGGGTTTCCTCGTAGGGCAGGTTGTCCACCAGATGCTGATAGACCTGCTCAGGCGTCATGGCATTGATGTGGGGCAGGGCGCTCTTGAGCCGGCGGCTGCCGTCACGGTTAAACGCCTTGGCGACATTGCCGGCACCGGTGTTATAGGCCGCAATCACGCAATACAAACGGCTTTGCGGATCGCTGACCCCCTTGAGATAACGCTTGTCCAGGATGTTCAGATAGGCGCTGCCAAAGCGGATATTGAAATCCGGCTGGTACAGCTCATCCGCAGTGGGCGGCGTGCTGGACTGCTCAAACTTCTCCCGTACATCCCGTCCGGCGCTGGCTGGCACAATCTGCATCAGACCAAAGGCCGGAATGTGGGAGCGCGCCATCGGATTGAAGCTGCTTTCGGCCTGCATGATCGCCAGCACCAGCTCCAGTTCCACTTCCCACTTATCCGCCTGGGCCTGAGCGTGGGGCAGATAGGGGCGGGCCCGAGTCTGCTGGCTTTTGCTGGGCAACTGAATGCGATAGGTGGTGATCTGCTTGCTGGTGGGGTCCTCGGCACGGGTTTGGTACGCCACCTGTAACGCTTCCTGGCGCGCCCGACCTTCTGCCATCAGCCGGGCCTGCTGCGCCTCCGGCACCGGTTCCGGTTCGTCGGCCTGCTCCACCGAGGCGACCTGCGCCATCGCAACCAAAGCCTGCTGACGTTCCAGTTCCCGCAGTGCGGCCCGTTCCTGAGATTTCAGCTCCGCTTCCAGCCGGGCCAGACGCTCGGCGGTGTAGTTGCGCTGGCGGGTTTGCACCCGTGCCAAAGCGACCATCTCTTCCAGCTTCTTCTGCGCCTCCGCTTCCGGGCCTTTGACCCGGGACTGAAGCTCGGGAAGCAATGGCTGGGGTGCCTCCGACCGGGGTGCGGTGGCCGGTGTGGTGGCTTTCAGGATTGGGTCCAGCGTCTGCGCGTCCTGAACCTCCTCCTGAGCCAGCTCCGCCAGGGCTTGCTGGATCCGCTCCGGCGTGGGGCGTTCATCCGGTTCATGGATTACCGAGATGGTGACGGTGCCGCTCTGGTAATCCACTTCGGTGCGCTGCTGCTTGTCATCGCTGTATTGCACCAGCGTGTGGCTGTCACCCAGGGGGGCGTCATCCCAGTGAGCGAGCACTTCCTTTCGGTAGGCATCATAGGCCGCCAGGTAACGCTGGCGGTATTGTTCATATGCGGACAATTGCTGCTGCTTGTAGGCCTGGAAGGCCGCCCACTCACTGCCTGGCGGCGAGGATTTGGTGTCTGCCGTGGTGGCGAACGCCGTTCCTCCCAAACCGGCAAACAGCGCAAGTGCGATGGCCGTAAGGCTGTGCTTCGGCCCTGCGCTGTAGCCTGACATGGTCTCTCCTTGGGATCAGAGCTTGCGGGTGGAGTCCAGCATGGCATCCAGCAGCTTAGTGGCTTCATCTTCCTTGAAGCGTTGCCACAGTTCGCCATCCTGGCTCTTGCTGGCCTTCAGCGCCTCTTTCATGGTGCGCTCGTAGTCGGCTTCACTCATGCCAACCAGCACATACAGTGCGCCACTGGGGCTGGTGCGGGACTTGAGAATGCGGGCGCCGGACAGCGCTTGTTCGGTGACATTGCGGGACGCGGCTTCAATGAGGGTCTCGGTGCTTTCGTCGCCGTCACTGCCCGCTGCCACAACGCTTTGGCGGAAGGTCGCGGCAACGCGGGTGCGGAAGGCCTGGGCCATTTTCACTCGTCCATCATTGGCGGCCACTTCTTTCATAAAACCGATGCCTGCGGGGTTCTGTTTGGCGTAGCCGACGCCGGTCAGGGCATAGCCTTCAACGACTTCGTCGCACACCCAGTTGGGGGCTGCGGTTTCAGCAGCGTCCGGGAAAGTGCAGGCCAGCGCGACCTCTTCATTGGAGGCACAACCGGTCAGGGCAGTGCCGACCAGCAGGGGAAGAAGCAGTTTTTTCATGGTGATCTCCTTTCAGTGTTGAATGTTCAATCGCAATTTAAAAACGGATCTGTCGAACGGTGATGGCAGAGGGGGCCGTATGGGGTTGTCCCTGCTCGGCCAGCGATGCCTGAATCAGTTCAGCCAGGGTCTGGCTGCTGCCGGGGTGACGAAGCTGGGCCCGCCACTGGCCCTGATGCTGCTCAATGCGCACCTGACTGGCGCCGGGAAGGGCACTCAGCAGCGCCTCAATCTCTGCGGCCGTCAGGGCGTGCCGGGTCAGCCAGATCTCCCGCATTGCACCGCCCTGTTCCAACTGGGTCAGGCGGGCCTGCTCTAACGCCTGGGAGAGGGCCCGGCTCTGACGGGCGGCTTCCAGATGCACCTCAAGCAGGCGTTGGGCGGTTTGCGGGGTATCGGGCAGTGCGAACAGGGATGGCTCATTGCGCCACAGCCCAAATTGGTCCCCCTGGTGATTGCGGATTTGGGCTTCCAGATGCAGTTGGCGGCGACCCTGGCCTTCAAGGTGGTGAGCCAGTTGCAGGATCAGGTCCGCCTGGTCCGGTTCACTGGCGATGGTGTAACCCTGTTCGGCCAGGTATTGCCCCAACCGGCCATTCAGGTCGTTGGTTCCTGCCAGATAGAGACTGGGCGCACGTTGGCGTTGCAGGGAGCCATCGAGCCGTTCCAGCTCCACCGTCAGGTAGGCGGTGATCTGATGCTGGCCATCGGCACGGGTCTGCTGCGTCAGCACCAGGGTGTCGGTCACGGCGTGCTCAGGCCAGTGCTGAGCCAGCAGTGACCGGTAGCGGGCCTGCTTCGGTGTGGCGGCGGGGGCTTGCTGTTGGGCTTTGCTCACCGCCTGAGCGATGGCGTGTCGCAACGCCTCCTGTGCATTGCGGCCGCTGGCCGTCACCATCAGGTGTTGGGGCATGGCGTTGTCCCACACCACGTCGGCCTGCAATGACAGCGGCTCAGAGGCCGTCGGTGGCGTATAGCGGGCTTGCACGCAGGTGTCGTTGCCGCGCAGGGTGGGCGTCGAAAAGGCCGGTGTCCAGGCGTCAGCAGTGACATCCAGTTGCTGCTGCAACGCGTGAGTGGCCGCCGCCCTGGCCTGCTGTTGTGACTGAGGCCCCCGGCCATAGGCGCAGCCCTCCGCCTCAACCGGGACGTTGGCCTGCACTGGAGTGCTCAGCAGCAAGAACAGAAAAGCCCATCGTTTCATCGGCATCACATCCGCTTATCCAGAAAATCCGGTGGGGTGCCGACCGACACCGCAAAGATGCGGACGGCGGGGTCGGGGCGGTAGATCTGCCCTTTAGCGTTGCGGCGGATGCCGTCCGCCAGATCATTGTCTTTCCACCGCACTACGGTGCCGTAAGCGCTCAGGCTGGACGGCGTCATGGTGGCGATACCGATGGGCTCCACAAAGCCCGCTTCGTACTGGAACAACACCATGGTTTCGTTAGGCAGGATCCCGGCATTCTGGCCCCGATCCAGCGTGACCTGGTTGCCTTTGAAGCCCTGCACCTGAGCGGTCGCCGGCATCTCCGACAACAGCCGGGTGATCATGATGTCGAAGCCCCGCGAGGCCATGTCGTTCATCACCGCCCGCACGTTGTCCGGGTTGGTGTAATCAAAACCGGTGTAGTAGCGGCCACTCACTTCGGTAAACACCAACTCTGACTTCGCCCGGACATCGGTGCCCCGGACCCGGACTTTGCCCACATTGGGGTGGCTGAGTTTCTCCTTGGTCATCGGGTTAAGCACCGCAGAGGTCAGCTCCAGCCCGTACTGAGCCATGCCGTTGTACTCGGCGTAGAAGGTGTCGGCGGTTTTGAGGGTGTCGATCTTCAGCAGGTAGTCGGGCAGCAGCGGGGCCTGCTCCATGCGCCGGGCGATCACCGCCGAGGCGCCCCCATCGCGAAGCTGGGTGTCCAGTTCCACGTCCACCGCAGACTGGTCCCGGGTGACGATGCGAAACCGGTTGAGGCCCACCACCTGATTCTCGAACATCTTGCTCAGGTTCAGGTTGTCCAGACTGTGCAGGGCTTCAGCCAGCTCACTTTTGCCCTGCACCTGGTTGCCATCGAAGTAGACCCTGAGCACCGGTTTCTTCAGCGGGCAGCCGTCGGACTCGTTGGCCGGGTCAAAGGTGCACAGCTCCAGCCCCTGAGTGTCGAAATAGGCCGGGACCACGATGTCCCGATCACGAAATTCGGTCGCGGCTTTGGCCACGTAAGCGGTGGACTGACGGTTATCAATCTCCGCCTGCTGTTGGGTTTGGGGTGGGTACTTAATGGTGGCGTTGGATGCGCAGCCGGCGAGCACCATCGCCGGCAGCACCGCCATCAGTTGTTGGCGTGTCATTAATGCTCGTCCTTGAGATCAGAAACGCAGGGACTGGATCTCCTGGGCGATCTTGACCACCGCCTGATCCTGCTCAATCACGTCGTTGGCCTTCATGGCCAGCTCAAGGCGGGTCTGGGCCTCTTCCAAGGCATCATCCATATCGCCGATGCGCATCACCATGCTCATCCCTTCCGCCAGCAGCACTTCGTGGGCGTTGGCGGCCAGCTCGCTGAACACCACGCCCTGGGTCGCCAGCTCAATCGTCAGCTCCATGTTGGAGGCGAAGATGGAGGCGTTGGCTTCGTTATAGGCGGCCACACGGTCGCTCAGGCGGGGCTCGCCCTCGGGCCGCTGCGCATCAAAGGCCGCCATCGCCGCCTGCAACTCCTGCTCAGATTTGCCCTGATTGGCGTAAAGGAACGACTGAACGTCACGGTGGTTTTCCGCGATGATGCGGTATTGCTCCATCACATCGTACTGGCGCTCAAACACCTCTTTGATGCCGCTGGAAACGGTGTCGATGCTCATGCTGATTGGGGTGATTTCAAAACCGACGGTTTCGAAGTCCTGCTTCAGCAACGCCACATACTGGTTGCGATCCAGCTTGGCGATCTGCTCTTCGGTCATGGGCGCGCCATTGCTGTCGACAAAGGCGGTATTGGTTTCGGTGCTGGCACAGGCCGTCAGCCCGGTACTAAGGGCGAGCGCGAGGCAGAGGGGTTTCAGTTTCATGGTTCATCCTTGATGGTGTGAATACGCTCATAAGCTGAGCAGTGGTTTCAGCGCGTCCTGCGCCAAATCTTCTGCAGCCGCCTGGTGGGCCTGCTGCATGGCATGGGTCAACTCGCCGTTGGCGCGTCCCCAGTATTCGTGGTGGGCTTGCGCCAGTGTGTCGTGCAGTGCTCCGTAATCCTTCAGGGACAGCGTTACCGACAGGCGGGCCACTTTGTTGCCATTGGCGTCGCCGGTCTGCATCACCGGCGTGACCAGCAACAACAGGTGAGGGGGGCTGGGATCCTGGTGCTGGACCAGGATCCCTTCCTGCGCCAGCCGATGCCGCAACACCGGCAACAAAGGGGCCGCTGCCGCCGGGCCCTGAACGCTCACCCGAAGGCCTGACAGCAACGCCATTTTCTGTTCGGCCAGCACCGCCAGTTGCGGTGGATAATCGTCAAATCGGGGGGAGAGGCCGCCCAGCCTGTCAATCAACTGCGCGGCTTGATGCCGGGCGTTGTCGTAGCGGGCCCAGGCCAAAAACGCCTCGTGCCCCTGAGGTGACCCACTCAGGGCCTGGCGCGCATCAGCCAGATGCCGCTGCAGGGCCTGAAGCTGGCTCTGAATGAACGCCTCGCGGTCCACCCGGACCAGGACGAAAGTGGTCTCCCCCTGACGGGACTGCTGCACCACCTGGGGGTCACTGAACGCGATCGTCTCGCTGCTGGCCTGGACCCGGCTTTCCCGACGGATCTCGGTGGCGTCACCCTGTTGGGCGATGCGACTGTGGTACTGCGACTGCAAGGTGGTGGTGATCTGCTGAGCCACATCCGCCAGAGCTTTCTGGCGGGCGTCCGCACTGGTGGGGCCGCTGCCTGCGCCATACCACTGATCCTGATCGGACAGCGGCGGTGCCAGAAACCATTGCGGGGCAGCGCTGGCATAACCGCATACCAGCATCAAAAGCATCACTATCAGGCGCACCAAAGTCTCTCCTTAGAATCGATGGGCGAGGGTGGGTCAGAAGTAGGCGTTGAATTCGTACCGGGTCAGCAGGGCTTCCGCCATAAACTGGTTATCCAGTTCGCTCAGTCCATAAAAGTTGGGGGCATAGCGCTCCCTGACGGCTGAGAGGGCTTTGCCACTCGACGCCTCTTCATCAAAGACCAGGGCCTGATCCAGATCGCCGATGGCCTGGCTCAGTCCCGGAATGGGGTCACCATATTCGGTAATGCCCAGATAGAGGTTGAGGTATAGGCCCTCAGCGGCCATCGGGTGGCGCTCCAGAAAATAGACTAGGTTGTGGTTGTCCAGAGCGAAGCCTTCATCGGCAAAGGGCACCGTAGCCAGAGGCTGGGTGTCCAGGCTTAGTGGCGTAAAGGGCACCGGTGGGGTAAAGGGGCCCGCCGTATTGAAGCTGTCTTCCAGGGTCAGGGTTTGCACCAGATACCCGGTGATGCGCTGATCCCTGACCTGCAGGGTCAGCAGGTACTTGTCCGCTTTGTAATAGCGGTACTGGAGATCGGGATCGAGACGGGAGGCTTTCACCACCTGGGGGATACCAAACAACGCTTCGGAATAGGCCAGGTAGTTGCCCACATCCAGCTGTTCAAGCTGGTTGAGTTCGGTTTGGTGGGTGAAGTGTGCGATCGCGCCTTCATACAGACTGGTGGACAACTCTTTGGTGTCATTCCAGTTGCCAAAGGCGATCATCAGCCCTACGGCGTAAAGCGCGCCGGAACGCAGTTTGGTCCAGCGTGGGCGCAGCAGGGAATTGGGTTGGGCCGTTTCGTTGGTATTGTCGGCCGGTTCACTAGGAGACATCCGTTTCTCTCTATTTTCACCAAGCGGTTAAAACATATACCAAAAAGTGGGCGAAATGTAATGAAATAATTTGGGAGGTGCACTTCAGAGTCCGCTCCGGCGTTTCTGCCGATGCGCGTGGTGCGGCTGCCTGTTGGTCGCTGCCGGCACAACGCGTCACTTGCAGGCCATTTCGGGGTCGCTACAATACGCCTGTTTTCGAGGAGAGTGCTGTGGAACAACATCAGAAGTGGATGGCGCATGCCATGCAGTTGGCGGAAAAAGCGGAAGCCCTGGGCGAAGTGCCTGTGGGGGCCGTGCTGGTGCGCGACGGCGAGGTGATTGCTGAAGGCTATAACCAGTCCATCACCTGCAATGATCCCAGCGCCCACGCCGAAATGCTCTGTTTGCGCTCTGCCGGTGAATCGATCGGCAACTATCGCCTGCTGGATACCACGTTGTACGTCACGCTTGAGCCCTGCCCAATGTGCGCCGGAGCGCTGGTGCATGCCAGGGTAGGGACGGTGGTGTATGGTGCCAGTGATCCGAAAACCGGTGCTGCGGGCAGCATTATGGACCTGCTGCGCCATCCGGCTTTGAATCACCAGCTGGAGGTGATCTCCGGGGTGCTTTCCGAGCCCTGCGCGAATCAGCTCAGTGCGTTTTTCAAACGGCGCAGGGCGGAAAAGAAAGCCTTAAAACAGGCTCAGAGGGCGGAGTTGGACTCCAACGATTCTGCCTGAGAGGCAGAGAACAGCTTAACGCGATGGACCACACGCAGGTGGTTGCGCTTACGGCACTGACGGCGACGCTCCATCAAGCTGTTTAAGGCCTTGCGACGGCGGTTTTGCTTTCTCGCCATTACCGGTTCCTCCTTTCTGACTGAACAACCCATCGAAGCATAACGATGGCCCGCCTGGATGACGGTTGGGTGTCACGCGGGTGACGCCATTGTGACGACCGCCTTTCTCCTTATTTCTAAGCAACATCCAGACCTAATGCTTAACCCAGGGCTGAAGCACCGTCAAGTTGAGCCAGCACAAAACGCCCCGTGATTGTGCAGTGCATCACGACTTGTTGCTGGCGGGTGTGACGCATCACACGGTCGTCAGTAGCGGAAAGCGCTCAGGATCTGCTTCAGCTTCTGGCTGACGCTGGCCACCTGCTCACTGTCGGCGACGGAGCCGGAAACCGCGGTGTAGGTGCACCCTGCCAGGTGACTGATATTGACCACCTTGCTGTCGATCTCTTTTGTGGCCTGGGCGTGCTCCTCTGACGCCGCCGCGATCTGACGGTGTTTATCCGAAACCTCATTGATCTGGTCGGTAATGCGCTCAATGGCATCCACCACCTGACTCATGTTTGCGGTGCTGGTCTGGGCCTGAGTCAGGCTGGAGGACATCTGGCAGACGGTGTTGTCGATGTTTTGGGTCAGGTCGCTGATGGTTTGGTCGATCTGGGTGGTGGACTGGTTGGTTTTCTGAGACAGCTGGCGGACCTCATCAGCGACCACAGCAAATCCGCGACCATACTCACCCGCCCGGGCCGCTTCGATGGCCGCATTCAGCGCCAGCAGATTGGTTTGCTCTGAGATGGTCTGAATGGTGGTCACAATCTTGTTGATCTCGCGGCTTTGCGCTTCCAGTTGGCTTACCAGTACCTGGGTGTCGCCGATATTCTGCGCCAAGGTTTCAATGTTGCTGCTGGAGTCGTGGGTCAGGGTCAGCGCGGTCTGGCTGGCCTGCTGTATCTGGAGCGCGGCCTGAGCGGTATCGTGAAGACTGGCGGCGATCTCCTGATTGCTGGATGACAGGTGGGTTATGGCCACTTCCACCCCCTCGGATTCCCGTTTTTGCTGTTCCGTATTATCGAGACTCTGGCGGGCGGACTGGTGCGATTGTTCCGAGCTTTGTGACAGGGTGGTCATCACCTCGTCGATGTCGACGATGTGTCCGTGCAGCTGACTGACAAAGGTGTCGAAGGCCTGGGCCAGTTGGGCCAGCTCATCATTGCCACGTTCGTTGATGCGCGCCGTCAGGTCGCCACTGCCGCTGGCGATGTCGCACATGGAGTCCCTGAGTTTCACGATGCGCCGGACGATGCTTTTTCCCACCAGGCCAAGAATGGCACTCAACAGCAATGCGATGACCAGACCGACCACGCCCTGACGCCAGCGGTTGGCTTCAAGCCGGCCGTCGATGGTGGCGTGTAAGTTTTGATTCAGTGCCAGCAGACTGGTCTCGATGGCGTGAGCATTCTGGCGCAGCGCCCCCCGTATCCCCTCCTGAGGAGTCAGGCCATAAGTGCGATAAGCCCTTATCAGGTGCTCTGCGGCCTGCTGGTAGTGCAGCAGTGCTTCGGACAGATCCGGGTGGGCGCGTTGATGCTGGGCAAACTGGTCCAAAAGAGCGGAAAACCGGGTCAACGCGTCGGTGGTGGGCCGGGCGCTAAACTGCAGTTCAGAGAGAAACAGGGCCATGGCGCTCAGTTCCAGCTCAAAGTCTTTGGTATTGGCAACGGCATCATTCAGTGCCGACCGAGCCATCTCAACTGCGGGTTTTAGTCCGGGCTCAGTGGCAGTGCCCTCGATGGCCTGGGTGTGCCGGACCAGCCGCGAGAACTCATTTTGATAGCCGGCCAGATCGGTTTTGATGGTATTGATGGTGGTGGGATCGGCCAGTTCAAGATCCGTCAGCATCGCACTAAGTTCAGTGAGTTGACCACTGAGTCGATCGCCGACCTCCTGATGTTGATCCAGGTATTTGGGTGTTTGTCTGAGCAGAAAGTCCTTTTCATTCCGGCGGAGGGAAAGCAGATCAACCTCGCTCTGATGGTTCAGCTGAATCGCCTGATCAAGCCTCTGCAACAGCGCAGCATTGTATTGCGCATAGAGGGCATATAAGCCGATAAAAACCAACAGCAGCAGGTTGATTAACCGAATTCTGGCTTTGATGGACAGTGAGTCCAGACGCTCGATACGCCAACTTCCCTTCATCGCATTCACCTCTCTTCCTGAGTGGACCGTTAAGTACACGGTGGGTGTCCATACCCTTTAGGTAGAAGCAAAGCGTAGTAGAGCGCGGGTTTATAAAGTGATTGAAAGTAAGAAACTCACTCAAAAGCGGGAATTGACTATTGGTGTAAGGCGGGGGGCAACTGCGATTGGCTGTCCAGCCACACCAGGGTGTCGTAGTAACGACGGATATTGTCCACGTAGTGGGCGGCTTCATCCCCACGGGCAAAGCCATAGCGGGTGTCCTGGTAGTACTTTCTCTGGCGCAGCAGGGGCAGGAACTCCTTCACGTCTTTCCAGCTGTTGGGATCTTTGCCGTGGCGTTGGGTGATCACCCTGGCGTCTTCAAGATGCCCCAGTCCGATGTTGTAGGCGGCCATGGCGAACCAGATCGCCTCCTCTTCCGGAATGCGGGGAGGCAACCGGGTGAGCAGTTGCTGCAGGTACTCGCTGCCACCACGAATGCTCTGTTCCGCGTCCAGACGATTACGGATCCCCATCCGTTTGGCGGTGGGCAGGGTCAGCATCATCATGCCCCGCACGCCGGTTGGTGAACGGGCGTGCGGATTCCAGTGGGATTCCTGATAGCTGACGGCCGCCAGTTTGCGCCAGTCCAGATCACCGGCGTAGCGCTCAAACAGCGGCTGATAGCGGGGCAGTTTGGATTTGGCGGCGCGAATAAAGGCCCGGGTGTCGACATAGTCAAACCCCTGCACATGGCCAAAATAGCGCTCCTCAAGGCGGATTAGCCGGTCACCGCGCACCTGGCGATCCCAGAAATCCAGCAGGTCACTGAACAGCGGGTTGTCGCTGGAGCGGGACAACGCCCAGGCCACTGACATCGGCTCCCCCAGGTCAAATGCGACCCGAAGTTCCGGGTAAAAACGTTGCGTCACCATCACCGCAGAGGAATCCGCCAGGGTGTAATCCAGCTCGCCCTCGGCCACTCTGGCCAGCAGTTCCTGGCTGTCGTAGTCGCTGGTTTCCTGCCAGGTCAGATTGGGGTATTGAACGGTCGCGGCGTGCAGAAGTTCAACGTGGCTGCTGCCTCTGGCCACCACCAGAGTGCCGCTGAGGGCGCCCAAGTCTTTGGGCCGGGGCACGCCATTGCGGTACACCAGTTGATTGCTGATCTCATAGAGCGGCGGTCCAAACTGCCAGAACATCTGACGGGCAGGGGTGCTGGTCAGGGCGGCGGCCATCAGGTCCACCTTGCCGGCTTCCATGGCGTCGAACAGCGCTTCGTGGCTGTGATAAGGGTGGATTTTCAGCGGCACACCAAGGTAGTCGGCAAAATCGACGGCGAGGTCATAATCGAAGCCACTGGCGCCCTGGCCCCCGACCACGTAGGTGGTGGGACCATACAGCGTGCCCACATCCAGAGTGGTGGGATTCACTACGGCGCGGGCCTGGGTTTTCGGCGGTGCGATCTCCAGACAGCCACTGAGAAACAGGGCAAACAGCGCCGGAATTACGGCAAACTTCAAGGGCCTTACGATGGTGGTCATCTTCCTGATTGACTGAGGGTGTTTTAGGCAGGGCTTTTCTCTATAATAGCGCCCACCTCAACCATACCCTGCATCATAACAATATATAAGGTGAACCGACGTGATTGAGATCCTTCGCGGTGCTCCGGCATTATCCGCGTTCCGGGTCAACAAGCTTAAGCAAGCTTGCCGAGACGCCCAATTGCCCGTTACTGACCTCTACGCTGAATACACTCACTTCGCCCATCTCTCCGCTCCCCTGTCCGAGCAACACTCCCAGCAACTCGCCCAAATCCTGACCTATGGCCCTCGCATGGAGGAGCACACCCCAGAAGGCACTCTGCTGCTGGTTGTCCCCCGCCCGGGCACCATCTCTCCCTGGTCCTCCAAAGCCACCGACATCGCCAAAAACTGCGGCCTGTCGGAAGTGAAGCGTCTTGAGCGCGGACTGGCCTGGTACGTCAAACTGGACCGTGAGCTGAACGACGCGGAGCAGAAAGCCCTGTTGGCCCTGATCCACGACCGCATGGTGGAAGCGGTGCTGCCGACCTTTGACGACGCCAAGGTGTTGTTCGAAGCGTCTGAGCCAAAGCCGTTCAACAGTGTGGACATTCTGGCTGGCGGCCGGGATGCCCTGGCCCGCGCCAACGTCTCACTGGGCCTGGCGCTGGCAGAGGATGAGATCGACTACCTGGTGGAGAACTTCCAAAGGCTCGGTCGTAATCCCAACGACATTGAACTCTACATGTTCGCCCAGGCGAACTCGGAGCATTGTCGTCACAAGATTTTTAACGCCGACTGGACCATCGACGGCGTTGAGCAGCCCAAGTCGCTGTTCAAGATGATCAAAAACACCTTTGAGGTGACCCCGGAAGAAACCCTGTCCGCCTATAAGGACAACGCTGCGGTGATGACTGGCTCCAACGCCGGCCGCTTCTTCCCCGACGCCGATGGCGTTTACCGCTACCATCAGGAGCCGGTTCATATCCTGATGAAGGTGGAGACCCACAACCACCCGACGGCCATCTCTCCCTATCCGGGCGCTGCCACCGGCTCCGGCGGCGAGATCCGCGATGAGGGTGCCACCGGCCGTGGCTCCAAGCCCAAAGCCGGCCTCACCGGCTTTACCGTATCCAACCTGAAGATCCCGGGCTTTGAGCAGCCCTGGGAGCAGGAATACGGCAAGCCGGACCGCATCGTCACCGCGCTGGACATCATGATTGAAGGCCCGCTCGGTGGTGCCGCCTTCAACAACGAATTTGGCCGGCCGGCTCTGAACGGGTATTTCCGTACCTATGAGCAGCAGGTGGAAAGCTTTAACGGCGCCGAAGTGCGCGGTTACCACAAGCCGATCATGCTGGCGGGTGGCTTCGGTAACATCCGTGAAGAGCACGTTCAGAAGGGCGAAATCCCGGTGGGTGCCAAGCTGATCGTTCTCGGTGGCCCGGCGATGAACATCGGCCTGGGCGGTGGTGCCGCGTCTTCCATGGCGTCCGGCCAGTCCTCTGAAGATCTGGACTTCGCCTCTGTTCAGCGTGACAACCCGGAAATCGAGCGCCGCTGTCAGGAGGTGATCGACCGCTGCTGGCAGATGGGCGAACAGAACCCCATCGCCTTTATCCACGACGTGGGCGCGGGCGGTCTCTCCAATGCCATGCCGGAGCTGGTGGACGACGGTGGCCGTGGCGGCCGTTTCCAGCTGCGTGATGTGCTCTCCGATGAGCCGGGCATGAGCCCGCTGGAGCTGTGGTGTAACGAGTCTCAGGAACGTTACGTGATGGCCGTGGCGCCGGAGAATCTGGATACCTTCGCTGCCATCTGTAAGCGCGAGCGTGCTCCCTTCGCGGTGATCGGTGAAGCCACCGAAGAGCTGCAACTGGTGCTGGAAGACAGCCACTTCGACAACAAACCCATCGACATGCCGATGGATGTCCTGCTGGGCAAGGCGCCCAAGATGCACCGTGATGTGGCCACCACTCAGTGTGATGCCCCGGCGCTGAACACTCAGGGCATTGAGCTGAACGACGCCATCCGTCGCGTTCTGCGTCTGCCCGCAGTGGCAGAGAAAACCTTCCTGATCACCATCGGCGATCGCTCCGTCACCGGCCTGGTGGCCCGTGACCAGATGGTCGGTCCCTGGCAGGTGCCGGTGGCCAACTGTGCCGTGACCGCTGCCACCCTGGACACCTACCACGGTGAAGCGATGTCCATGGGTGAACGCACTCCGCTGGCGCTGATCAACTACGGTGCTTCCGCCCGTATGGCGGTGGGCGAGGCCCTGACTAACCTGGCATCTGCCCACGTTGGCCCGCTTAAGCACGTGAAATTGTCCGCGAACTGGATGGCCGCTGCCGGTCACCCGGGTGAAGACGCCGGTCTCTACGAAGCGGTGAAAGCGGTGGGCGAAGAGCTGTGTCCGGCCCTGGGCCTGACCATCCCGGTGGGTAAGGACTCCATGTCCATGAAGACCGCCTGGGAAGAGAACGGCGAAGCCAAGAGCGTGACCGCACCGCTGTCACTGGTGATCACCGCCTTTGGCCGTGTTGAAGACGTCCGCGATACCGTGACGCCGCAACTGCGCAGTGACCTGGGCGACAGCACGCTGATCTACCTCGACCTGGCCGCTGGCAAACAGCGTCTGGGTGGCTCCGCTTTGGCGCAGGTTTACAACCAGCTGGGCAACGAAGCCCCGGATGTGGATGACGCTGACCGCCTGAAAGGGTTCTGGCTGGCGGTTCAGCAGCTGGTGGCTGAGCAAAAGCTGATCGCTTACCACGATAAAGGCGACGGTGGCCTGCTGGTGACCCTGGCCGAGATGGCCTTCGCCGGTAAGCTGGGCCTGAACGTCGATCTGACCGGGCTGGGTGCCGACGCGCTGGCGCTGCTGTTCAACGAAGAGCTGGGTGCGGTGGTGCAGGTGCGTAATGACGACCTGGCCGCGGTACAGGCGATTCTGGCGCAGCACGGACTGGCGGACTGCAGCCACGCCATTGGTGGCCTGTCCAGCGATGACCGCATCGTTATCCGTCAGGGTGATGCTGTGCTTGTGGATGAAGCGCGCACCGAACTGCGCACCATCTGGGGTGAAACCACCTTCCGGATGCAGTCTCTGCGGGATAACCCGGAGTGTGCGGAAGAGGAGTTCAAGGCCAAACACGACGCGGAAGATCCGGGCCTGTTTGCCAAGCTGAGCTTTGACCCCGCCGAAGACATCGCGGCACCGTACATCGCCAAGGGCGTTGCGCCGAAAGTGGCGATCCTGCGGGAGCAGGGCGTGAACTCCCACGTTGAGATGGCGGCCGCGTTTGACCGCGCCGGCTTTGAAGCCATTGATGTGCATATGAGCGACATCCTGTCCGGTCGTCTTACTCTGGAGCAGTTCCAGGCGCTGGTGGCCTGTGGTGGCTTCTCCTACGGTGACGTACTGGGTGCTGGTGAGGGCTGGGCCAAGTCCATCCTGTTTAACGACCGCGCCCGTGAGCAGTTCCAGGGCTTCTTTGAACGCCCGGACACCCTCTCTCTGGGTGTGTGTAACGGCTGTCAGATGCTCTCCAACCTGAAGAGCATCATCCCTGGCTCCGAACACTGGCCGCACTTTGTGCGCAACCGCTCTGAGCGTTTTGAAGCTCGCTTCTCCCTGGTGGAAGTGCAGGAAAGCCCCTCCGCGTTCCTCGGCGGTATGGCTGGCTCCATCATGCCCATCGCGGTTTCCCACGGAGAAGGCCGTGCCGAGTTTGCCAATCTGGACGCGTTCCAGGCGGCCGACACCTCCGGCACTGTGGCGTTGCGCTATCTGAACCACCGTGGTCAGATCGCCACCCAGTACCCGGCCAACCCCAACGGCTCTCCGGCGGGCATCACCGGCCTGACCACCATCGACGGTCGTGCCACCATCATGATGCCGCACCCGGAGCGGGTGTTCCGTACCGTAGCCAACTCCTGGCACCCGGACGGCTGGGGCGAAGACAGCCCCTGGATGCGGATGTTCCGCAGTGCCCGGGTGACGCTGGGTTAAACCAGACGGTCACGAAAAAGCCCCGCATTGCGGGGCTTTTTTATTTGCTGCGGCCTCAGCGATGCTGCTGCCTGAGCTTCGCTATAAACAGTGATTCACCGGGAACCTCGATGGCGTCTACTGCTTCGGTGATGCGTGGTGTCGCCCACTTCGGCGGGAAGTTGGTCGTAAATTGGATCAGCTTGTCTTCATTGGCATAAACAAAGATGGAGCGGTGCAACGGTTCACCGGTGTTGTCCGTCATTGATACCGACAAATAAGCACCGGGCAACGCTTTTTGGGTGGACGAGACAAAGGTGACGTCCTGTATCTGTACGTCATTAAACTGCTGCTCCATTGCCTCAATCTCCACCGACTTCTGGGCTTTGGTCAGCGCTTGTACAAGTACGGCCTCCATCTCATCCCACTCGGTACGGGGGATTGGGCGGATATTCAGATGGATCTGGTCGTCAGAGTAATCCGGATGCTGATACCAGGTATCTACGCCCTGCAGCGGGTCCCGCTGGATAACCGTATCGAGGCGGCTGAAGTCATGGATCTGCTGAGGTAAGGTCAACTCGCTGCTGTAATTGCTGCTGCTCAGAGCTTGCTGCAGGAACTGCTGACTGAACGCGTCATCCTGCTGTGCGTCTTTCATAAAGTGTGAAAACAGCGATTTTGCGAAGTTACTGTCACTGGCATTCGGGTCATGAAACAGCGACAAGGTATGAACGTGGGGGAGTTCATACTGGTAGGTTTTTATGGGGATTTCGCGCCAGGCAAGCGTCAGGTTGGCTTTGACGGTACTGGACATTTCGGTCGGGACCAACAACAGGGTCGCGCCGGAAAAGGCGGCTGCGGCAATCTCCTCTGCCCCTTCTGATTTGTAGCGGGCGGTGCTGATATACAGCTCATACTCGCCCCCTTCCTGTCCGGCATACACTTGCTCGAACAGACGGCTATCGCGGATCGAATCGACAAAACTGTAGCCATCAATGTCGTTGACCAGGCAGTAGTTCAGCGCCGAACTCTGGTCATACTCCCGACATTCGGATAGCTGCTCTGGGGGAAGTTGAGTCTGGTACAGGCTGAGACTGGGATAACGAAGGGTGACGTTGTCATCGTACTCGGCCACGTTCTTGGCTGGGTCAGTCACACAGCCGGCCAGCAGGGCTGCAGCCAGCGGTAAGAGGGTCAGGCGTCCGTGCATCATCGGTTCTTATCTCGTTGCTCCATTGCCGATTTATCATACATAAAACCCATTCAAAACAACATCTTGGTCGCGTGTTGTTATCCCGTCGGGTTCACTGCATGGGGCTTCACAGCAGGGCCATCTGCGCGCTGCCCTGTCCCCAGTGTAATGCAGGGCCGGACACCGGCCGGGTCAGCAGTTCCGTCACACCGGGCAGTGCCGCCAGTTCCGCTTTCAGAGCGGGGTGCCGCTCGGCATCCTCACAGGCGCCGCAGAACCGACGATTTTCGGCCAGTGCTGTGGCGGCGATCTGCCGGTCCCGGCAGAACGGGTCGATCACCAGTTGGCCCGGCTGGCTGCTTTGGTTCATCAGCAGCGCCAGCAGTGCGGCGGGTTTTCCGGCGCCGTCGCAGGGGTAACTGAGCAAATCGCTTTGAGCAGGATCCAGCACAGGGCGCTGCCCCTTCTCAAACAGGCAGATCCACCCCAACTGACTGCGGTAGGTCCGGCCCGCTTTTTTGCGCTGTTGGTCCCATACCAGGACGGTCTGAAACCGAAACCCGGCGGCTTCCGCCAACGGCTTCACCACAAACAGCGATTCCTGACGGCAGAAAAGGTAGAAGTGGCTGTTGGGTTTGAGCACCCGGAAAAGCTGTTCAAACAGGCCGGGGTAGGGGTCATTGGGGAAGATGGCAAACCATTGGTTGCGGACCGACCGGGCGTTCTTTAACTCCGTTGCGATGGCCGGGCCACGGCGCGGTGTCGGCAGTTCGGTGACCACCAGATCGGCGGAGTGACGTCCCAGAGACTTCAGCCAGTCGACCGCCTGATTATGACTCAGTTGGAATGTGCTCATAATACGCGTCTGTATAAAAGAACAGTGCTGTATATGTATACAGTCTTTGGGTGTTGAGCGTCAAGTTGTGACCTTTACCATCCTGATTTGCATCGAGTGAACTGTGGGCAATCACCGGTTCGCTCATAAGCATCCGCACGCGGGTGCATCTGTATGGGTTTTCTGCATAAGGCTATGTCACCGATGGCTCATCGGAGCTATCCACTTCGAATCAACTGATGAAGAGTTCATAACGTCGTGTTGGAAGGGAAATAAGTGGAATCGACACGCTTATGAGGTCCACTCCGCCAACGGAAATACGCAAGGAACTGCTATGAAACCGACGTTACTTTTGGCCGCTCTGAGCGGCGTGATGCTGATTGCCACGCCCGCTCTGGCGGTAGAACGCCCCGCGAAAGCCGGCCCGAAACTGGTGGCGGGTTCACTCGCTCAGGGGCCTGCAACCCGATTTATTGTTCAGTATGAAGAGCAGACGCTGACCAGTTCCCCGGGTCAGTGGGGGCTGATGAATGCCCGGCAGCGGGCGACACGCATGCAGGAACGCACCGATACGCTGAGCCGCAACCTGGGCAAAAACCTGCGCTATCTGCGCGCAATGGGTGTGGCACAGCGCCACGTCATGGCCACCGATCGTGCGTTGTCCCGTCAGGATGCGGAAGCGATGATGAACGACATGATCGCCAATGACCCCAGCATTCTTTCTATTGAAGTGGACCAACTGCTGCGTCCGATGGCGACTCCCAATGACACTCGTTACAACGATCAGTGGCACTACTATGAGTCCGCCGCCGGCATGAACCTGCCTGCCGCCTGGGACAATGCCACCGGTGCCAATACGGTGGTGGCGGTACTGGATACTGGCTATCGCCCCCATGCAGACCTGAACGCCAACATCCTGCCGGGCTATGACATGATCAGCGATACCTTTGTGTCGGTGGATGGCGATGGCCGGGACAACGACGCACAGGATCCAGGCGATGCCATGACTCAGGGGGAGTGCGGTGGTGGCTACCCGCCTTCCGACTACGACAGCAGCTGGCACGGCACCCACGTCGCCGGTACCGTGGCCGCGGTGGGCAATAACAACGCGGGCGTCGTTGGTGTCGCGTATGACGCCAAAGTGGTTCCGGTGCGGGTACTGGGCAAGTGCGGCGGTTACACCTCGGACATTGCCGATGGCATCATCTGGGCGTCCGGTGGCAACGTGTCCGGTGTGCCCACCAACGCTAACCCGGCTGACGTGATCAACATGAGTCTGGGCGGCAGCGGCAGTTGCTCCAGCACCACCCAGGCGGCCATCAATACGGCCCGCAGTAATGGCGCCACCGTGGTCGTGGCGGCGGGTAACAGTGACGCCGACGCCAGTGGCTTTAACCCGGCCAACTGCAGTGGCGTGGTGACGGTCGCGGCACTGGGTCGTGACGGCACCCGTGCGTACTACTCCAACTACGGCAGCACCATTGATATCTCGGCACCGGGCGGTGCCATGAGCTTCGCCGGTGATCCCAATGGTGTGCTCTCCACTTATAACAGTGGCACCACCGCTCCAGCCAGCGACAGCTACGACTATCTCCAGGGCACTTCAATGGCGGCCCCACACGTGGCTGGCCTGGTGGCGATGCTGTATGAAGCGGACCCGACCATGACCCCGGATCGCGCAGAAAACCTGCTGAAATCCACCTCTCGGGCGGACAACTGCAGCAACTGTGGTGTGGGTCTGGTGGACTCGGATGCGGCGGTAACGGCGGCCATCAATGGTGACACCGGGGGCGGCGACGGCACCACCGACACCTATGAAAACCTCGACGGTGCCCGCCGCAGCTGGCAGTACTTCAGTGTCGAGGTGCCGGCAGGGGCCTCCAACCTCACCGTCAGTCTGTCTGGTGGCAGCGGCGATGCGGATCTGTACGTGAAGTACGGCAGCAACCCCGGCCGCAGGGACTACGATTGTCGCCCCTACCAGAGCGGAAACAACGAAACCTGCAGCGGCGCTAACCCGACCGCTGGCACCTGGTACATCGGTATTTACGGATACCGTGCTTACTCCGGCGCGACGCTGACCGTAACGGTCGATTAACGCCGACACTCTCCATAGCCTGCCAAGCGCCCTGCCAAGGGCGCTTTTTTAGTGGGCCCAAAAGAAAGCCCCGCCAAAGCGGGGCCTTCGAATTGAGCGACTTCAGATCAGGTCAGCCCTGAGGCAATGCAGCAGTGCTTTCAGGTTTGCCGGGGCAAAGGCGGAGGCCCGCTCCGGGCTCCATCCGACGATGGGGTTGGGCAGGGCGGCGTTGTCCTTAAAGGGCATCTCCAGGGTCATCGACAGGCAGCCGAAGTGCTGGGCAATAAAGTTGCTGCCGATGTCCAGATTGGCTTCGCCGGGCTTGTCCACGTCATACCCGTACTCGGTCTGGAACTCAGGGCTGGCGGCCACCAGGGCGGCCTTAAAGCTGTCGAGCTGGTCCTGCTTATGGTCGTTCCAGTCCGGGATCCCTTCCGAGCCGGCAATGAAGTTGTAGGGCAGCCCCTCGTCGCCATGAACGTCGAGGAAGAAGTCGACCCCGGTCTCCTCCATCTTCTGGCGCACGTGGTACACCTCCGGGCTGGTTTCCAGGCTGGGCTGACGCCAGGCGCGGTTCAGATCGGTGCCGTGGGCGTTGTGGCGCAGGTGGCCGCGGCGGCTGCCGTCGGGATTCATATTGGGGACCAGATAGAACACGCAATGCTCCAGCAGCGCATGGCTGACTGCATCGGCGTCATCCAACAGCGCGGCCAGACAGCCCTCCATCCACCACTCGGCCATGGTTTCGCCGGGGTGCTGACGGGCGATGATCCAGCAGGCTTTCTTACCCTCTCTCGGTTCACCGATGCGGAGCATGTCGATGCTCTGGCCATCGGCGCTCAGGCCCAGGCATTGGTACTCCACCCGGTCGTCGTCCTGACAGGTGGCGATCAGGTCACGGTGGCGTTCGGCCGGGTAGGGGGCAAAGTAGGCGAAGTAGATCAGGTTGCGCTCAGGCGTGTGGGTGATGGACAGGGTTTTACCATCAAATTCGGTTTCAACCCGGAACCAGGTCTCCCGGTCATAGCTGGCGACGGCCTGGTAGTCCTTCCAGCCATCCTGGTAGGCGGCCTCACCGGCATTGGTGATGTTGAGTCGGCAAGCCTGTCCGGCGGCACCGTGCAGGGCGAAGTGGAACCACTGGAACTTTTCGGTGTTGTGGTCGGGCTGGATGGTCAGGCGGATGTCGCTGGCATCACGGGCATCAATCACGTTGATGTTGCCACTGTCAAAAGCGCTGGTGATCTGCACGCTGGCTCTCCTTGTCCATTTTGGGGGGAAAGCGTCATGGTGGCGACAGCTCAGGCGGAGATCAAGGCAAAAAAATGGCCCCCTGAATCAGGGGGCCACGTTAGCCAAGACGATCCGGTTTGCAGGGAACCGTAAAAGAGTGTGATGGAGACGGTGTGGATCGCGTCCGGTAACAAAAACAATCCGGAAGGACAGACACTCTGCCCGGCATTCGCCCGACAAGTTTGGGGTTCCGGATTGGCTTTAAAATTACGCCTTGCCATGGCGTTAGAACATACCCCGAACGGGATAGATGCATCGCCGCCTTGATTTGGATCAACGCTTTTCGCGAGAAGAAAGCCCCCGATAACGGGGGCTGAAAGGGTCATTTGAGGGTGGGGTGTTCCGATCCGGAGAGCGTGCTCGACAGCGCGTCGTTGCCCTGATAGCTGTCCGGCAACCGGTGAGCAATCCCCTTGTGGCAATCGATGCAGGTTTTGCCCTGGCTGCTGGCGCGGGCATGAAGCTCGGCAGCAACGCCCTTTTGCTCGGTGAAGTCCATAAACTCAAAGTTGTGGCAGTTCCGACACTCCTGAGAGTCCGTTCGCTTCATCCGGGCCCACTCCCGCTCCGCCATCTGCAGTCGATGTTCATCGAACTTCATCGGCGTATCAACGATGCCGGTGATTTTGCCCAACACCTCCTTGGAGGCCTGGATCTTGCGGACCATCTTGTGGGTCCAGTCCTTGGGCACATGGCAATCCGGACAGGTGGCGCGGACACCGCTGCGGTTGTTGTAGTGGACGGTGGAAACGTACTCTTCGTAGACGTTCTCCTTCATCTCATGGCAACCAATGCAGAAGGCTTCCTGATTGGTCAGTTCCATGCCGGTATTGAACGCGCCCCAGAACAGGATGCCGCTGATGAATCCGATGATCAGCAGGGTACCGAGTGCCATGGAACTCGGGCGCCGGAATCGCTTCCACAGACGTTTCAGGCCGTTGGTAATAGGCATGCTGACTCCCTTAATCGTTGGCAAATTGGCCCAGACCGGCGAAGTCATTTTCCACCGGTGGTTTCACGTCCGCCTGGGTGACGTGGCATTGCAGACACAGGTAACGGCGTGGCGCCACCTGGGGCTGAACAATGTTGTCGCGGTCGGTGAAGTGGGTGGGGCTGATCCGCGGCGCGCCGGTGGTCAGGTAGTTGTCGACGTCGTGGCACTGCAGGCAACGGTTGGTGGACTGGGTAATTTGATAGCCCTGCACCTTGTGAGGAATCAGCGGCGGCTGGTTCACGTAGTTCAGCGCGCGGCGATCGGTTTCCTTCAGTACCGGCTTAAGGCCGGTGGCCGGGCTGGTTTGCTCGAGCGGGATATCCGCACGCAACTCGAAATGTTGTGTGTCTGCGGCACTGGCCAGAAGGGGCACCAGTGCGGCGAAGGTCATCAGCGTACGTAGCGTCATAACAGGCTCCAGAATGTGGCAGGCGGGAGGCGGCGATCCGCCTCCCGGCAAAATCACGCTTTGCGCACCTTAACGGCGCACTTCTTGTAGTCGGTCTCTTTGGACAGCGGGTCGGTGGCATCCAGGGTGAGCTTGTTCACCAGGGTGCTGGCGTCAAAGAAGGGCATGAACACCAGGCCCCGGGGCGGCTTATTGCGGCCACGGGTTTCCACCACGGTTTCCACTTCGCCTCGGCGGGAGGTCACTATCACGGTGTCGCCACGACGCAAACCGCGCGCTTTGGCGTCCAGCGGATGCATAAACACCACCGCGTCCGGGAAGGCGCGGTACAGCTCCGGAACCCGCTGTGTCATGGTGCCGGTGTGCCAGTGCTCAAGAACCCGGCCAGTGGACAGCCACAGGTCGTATTCGGCGTCCGGAGATTCCGCTGCGGGCTCATAGGGCAGGGCGAAGATCACCGCTTTGCCATCGGGCTTGCCGTAGAACTCAAAGTCGTTGCCGGCTTTGACGTAAGGATCGGAACCCTCTTTGAAGCGCCACAAGGTTTCCTGCCCGTCCACCACAGGCCAGCGCAGGCCGCGCTCCTTGTGGTAGCGGTCAAACGGGGCCAGGTCGTGGGCTTTGCCGCGACCAAACCGGGCGTACTCTTCAAACAACCCTTTCTGGATGTAGAAGCCTGCGGCCCGGGCGTCGTCGTTGAGACGCGCTTCCGGCACTTCACTGAGCGGGTACTTATCGACTTCGCCATTGGCAAAGAGGATGTCGAACAAGGTCTTGCCCTTGTACTCCGGCTTTTGCGCAATCAGCTCTTCGGGCCACACCTCTTCCACTTTGAAGCGCTTGGAGAACTCCACCAGCTGCCACAAGTCAGACTTGGCCTCGCCCGGCGCTTTCACCTGCTGATACCAGAACTGGGTGCGACGCTCCGCGTTGCCATAGGCGCCTTCCTTCTCAACCCACATGGCGGTGGGCAGGATGAGATCCGAGGCCATGGCCGTGACGGTGGGGTAGGGGTCGGAGCAGACGATAAAGTTAGCCGGGTCGCGATAGCCGGGCAGGCGCTCGGTGTTGATGTTCGGGCCAGCCTGCATGTTGTTGTTGCACATCACCCAGTAGGCGTTGAGCTTGCGATCCTTCAGCATCCGGTCCTGCAGGACGGCGTGGTAACCGGGCTTGGGCGGGATGGTGCCCTCCGGCAGTTGCCAGATCTCTTCAGACAGGGCGCGGTGCTTGGGATTTTTGACCACCATGTCCGCGGGCAGACGGTGGGCGAAGGTGCCCACTTCCCGCGCGGTGCCGCAGGCGGAGGGTTGGCCGGTCAGGGAGAACGGACCGTTGCCAGGCTGAGAGATTTTTCCGGTCAGCAGGTGGATGTTATAGACCAGATTGTTGGCCCAAACGCCGCGGGTATGCTGGTTAAAGCCCATGGTCCAGTAGGACACCACTTTGCGGTTGGGGTCGGCATACAGTTCGGCCAGGGCCAGCAGCTTGTCCGGCTCGACTCCGGACAGCTCAGCGACGGAGTCCAGATCGTAGTCGGCCACATAGGCTTTGAACTGCTCGAAATCGATCGCCTCGGAACTGCCGTCACCAGGGTGTTTGGCGGCTTTTTCCAGCGGGTGATCCGGGCGCAGGCCATAGCCGATGTCGGTGGTGCCACGACGGAAGTTGACGTGCTTGCTGACAAAGTCCTTATTCACTTTGTCGTTCTGGATGATGTAGTTGGCGATGAAGTTGAGGATCGCCAGGTCGGTCTGGGGGGTGAAGACGATGTCGTTGTCCGCCAGTTCGAAGCTGCGGTGGCGGAAGGTGGAGAGCACCGCAACCTCAACGTGGTCTGCGGACAGTTTTCGGGCGCTCAGACGGGACCACAGGATGGGGTGCATCTCCGCCATGTTGGAGCCCCAAAGCACGAACGCGTCAGCCTGCTCGAGATCGTCATAACAACCCATCGGCTCGTCGATGCCAAAGGTACGCATAAACCCACCAACGGCCGAAGCCATGCAGTGACGGGCGTTGGGGTCGATGTTGTTGGAGCGGAAACCGGCTTTGTAGAGCTTGGCAGCGGCGTAGCCTTCCCAGACGGTCCACTGGCCGGAGCCAAACATGCCGACTGCGGAGGGGCCTTTGTCGCGCAGAGACTGCTTAAACTTGTCGGCCATCACATCGAAGGCTTCATCCCAGGACACCGGGGTGAACTCCCCATTCTTGTCGTACTGGCCATTGCGCTTACGCAGCATCGGCTGGGTGAGGCGATCCTGTCCGTACAGAATCTTCGGCAGGAAGTAGCCTTTGATGCAGGTCAGCCCGCGGTTGACCGGTGCCTGAGGGTCACCCTGTACCGCGACCACTTTGCCCTGATTGGTGCCCACCAAAACCGAGCACCCGGTTCCGCAGAATCGGCAGGGGGCTTTGTCCCAATGGATCTTGTCAGCGTCCCGGGTAGCGATGATGCCCTTTGCCGCTGCGGGAACGGCAAGCCCGGCGGCCACCGCACCAGCGGCAACGGCCTGGGCCTTTACGAATTCACGACGGGTCAGTTTCATGTTGTATCCCTACGTTTTCTTATTTATCAGTGTTCGGAAAGTTGTTGGTGGTAGATCAGGGTGGTGGCCGCCACACCGGGCAGCCCTTTGATCTGATCGATGCAGTCCACCTGGGCTTTCTGATCCGGATGTTCCAGCAGCACCACCAGCTTGCCGCTGGGGTCTGACACCGCCACGCTGGCACCGGCCAGGGCTTCGATGTCGGCCTCAACGACGGGCCGGCAGTTGGGGTTGGCGTTGACCACCAGAGAACAGATCTGTTCGCTCATGCGATTTCTCCTTGTCGGGTTGGGGTCAATGAAAGTGCCTGATTAGGACAACGTGGCAGGCAGGCGCCACAACCGGTGCACTCTTCCGTGAGGGTCGGAATTGCTGCACCGGTGGTGGGCCTGAAGCGGATGGCCATCTCATCGCAGGCGTCTGCGCAGCTGCGGCATTCGACGCCGGATAACGGCAGGCAGGTGCTGCCGAACGCGGCCCGGTAGGGCCAGGGGGCATCGGCAGGATTGAGAAACAGGGGTTCAGGGCAGGCTCTGGCGCAATCGCCGCAAAAGGTGCACTCAGCCCGCTCAAAGTTCAGCTCAGGGAAGCCGCCGTCACCCTTGGTGATGACACCGGTCTCACAGGCTTTGAGGCAGGCATCGCAGCGGCTGCATTGCTCGATAAAGCGAGACTCCGCCACCAGGTGAGGCATGCGGATGGGTGAGGAATGTGTACGAGCCAGTCGGCGCCAAATCCGAGACGGATTCATTGTAACCCCTTAAAAACCGGCGCCGACTCGCAAAATGGCGTGTTCGGTGATCCGGTCTGTAAATCCAATTCGGGTGCAATGTAAATCCAATGTTGCGGTGGAGATATACCCCGATGGGTATAGATGCAGCGGCGCATTGATTTGGATCAAACTCATGAATTCAATCCAAAAAAAACCGCCCAAACCGGGCGGTCAAATAAGCACTAGCAGTAACGCAAGATAAAAAGCACTAAGAAGTAACGCAAGAAAGGAAATTTCAGACGAAATTATTTCGCCTGTTGACGGTAAAGCTCAACGAAAGAGCGCTGATACTTTGCCACCAGGGAATCTACAAACTTTTTCATCACGGCCTCCACACAGATAAGTTCATTTACAACCCATGCGCAGAGACTGGGCTGCTGTGGGGCGCTGACGCCACTCTAAAGCCTGTCTCAATGTCGCAGGGCTAGTGTAGTGAGGCGACCGGGCAGCAACAACCGAGAAAAATTGTATTTGAAATTAGAAAATCTAATCACTTATTTGGCGGGTGACACTTTAGGCTGCTCATAACCAACTGATAAAAATCGATAAAATATCAATTGTGAATGGATATTCACTAAAAACGATAAATATAAGTCTGTCAAAAGTGTGACAGCGTTAGGGTTTTGTCGTTTGGTGCCGCAAATGTCCTGTGCCGGATCTGCTGTCGCTGGTGAGTGCAACATTATGGAAACAAGGTAAACCTTTTCGCTCGTAAATTGTGTTCTGAGGGGTGAGTCACAAAACAGGATCTCGCTCTCTGGCAGGGATTGAGAGCGTTCTGCTGCCGATGCTATAAACAGCATTAAAAGTGTGGTCTCCATCATATTCGGTTTTCTCACTTTTTTCCCGTTCCATCGGCTGGGGTAATTCCTGTCTGGTGTTAATTGGATGTAATTTGCGCGGAGCCGCGACATGGAAGAGTACTTTTCTGACCCAGGTTGGACTGTCCCCCCCATCGACGCCCTTCAGTCGTGTCTTTGCGCGCCCCTTTTCAGAGCTGAGGATGGTGACCGATAGGTTTCCGTCCCTAAGCTGTATTTGTTGAACTAGGCGTTGCCAACGTGTCCTACCTTATAAGTGGGCGCGTTGGTGTTGAGGAGAACGCAATGATTATCGATGAAGTCGTCGATCTATCGAGGTTGCAGTTCGCGTTAACCGCGATGTACCACTTCCTGTTCGTGCCCCTGACCCTGGGCCTGGCTTTCCTGTTGGCGATCATGGAGTCTCTCTATGTGATGACCAACAAGCAGGTCTATAAGGACATGTGTAAATTCTGGGGTAAGTTGTTTGCCATCAACTTTGCCCTCGGTGTTACCACCGGTATCACCATGGAGTTCCAGTTCGGCACCAACTGGGCTTACTACTCACACTACGTGGGTGACATCTTCGGTGCCCCCCTCGCTATCGAGGGCCTGATGGCCTTCTTCCTTGAATCCACTCTGGTGGGTCTGATGTTCTTCGGTTGGGATCGCCTCTCCAAGCGTCAGCACCTGGCGGTAACCTGGCTGGTGGCCATTGGCTCCAACATGTCCGCACTGTGGATTCTGATCGCCAACGGTTGGATGCAGCATCCGATCGGCGCCGAGTTCAACTACGAAACCATGCGAATGGAGATGGTCTCCTTTGCCGAAGTGCTGTTTAACCCGGTCGCCCAGGTTAAATTCGTACACACTGTAGCCGCTGGCTACGTGACCGGCTCCATCTTCGTTCTGGCCATCAGCTCCTACTACCTGCTGAAGAAGCGTGACCTGCCGTTTGCCCGTCGCTCTTTCTCCGTAGCGGCTGCCTTTGGTATGGCCTCCATCCTGTCCGTACTGGTACTGGGTGACGAGTCCGGCTACGAGGTGGGTGACGTTCAGAAAGTGAAGCTGGCTGCCATTGAAGCCGAGTGGGAAACCCACCCTGCGCCGGCCGCGTTTACCGCCTTCGGTATTCCGGACAGCGAAAACATGGAAACCCACTTCGCGGTACGCATTCCTTACGTAATGGGCATCATCGCCACCCGTTCTCTGGATGAGCAGGTTACCGGCATCATCGACCTGAAAGCGGAGCACGAAGTGCGCATCCGTAACGGTATGATGGCCTTTGGTCTGCTGGAGAAACTGCGTGCTGGTGAGCTGTCTGACCAGGAGCGCGAAATCTACGAAGCGAACAAAGGTGACATCGGTTACGGCATGCTGCTGAAGCGCTACACCGACGACATCCCCAACGCGTCTGAAGAGATGATTGCCAAGGCGGTGGATGACTCTATCCCTGCCGTGGGTCCGCTGTTCTGGAACTTCCGTGTGATGGTGGGTCTGGGCTTCCTGATGCTGGCGGGTATCGGCCTGGCGTTCTACCAGAGCTGCAAGCAGAAGGTCGACGAGAAGCCGTGGCTGCTGAAGGGCCTGATTGTCCTGCTGCCGGCTCCGTGGATCGCGATTCTGTGTGGTTGGTTCGTGGCTGAGTACGGCCGTCAACCCTGGACCATTGCAGAAGTTCTGCCGACCTATATGTCCGCTTCCAGCCTGTCTGTCAGCGAACTGTGGTTCTCCATCATCCTGATTTGTGGCTTCTACACCGTGGCCCTGGTGGTGGAAATGTTCCTGATGTTCCGCTTTGCCCGTCTGGGCCCCAGCAGCCTGAAGACCGGTCGCTACCATTTCGAGCAAGGTCAACAGCAACAAAAAGAAGCGGCGTTTGACGCAGCCGTGACTGCCCCGGCCAAGGAGAATCCGAGCAATGCTTGATTATGAAATGCTACGCCTGATCTGGTGGGTACTGGTTGTAGTACTGCTGATTGGCTTCGCCGTCACCGACGGATTTGATATGGGTGTGGGCGCCCTGCTGCCCATCATTGGTAAAACCGACAACGAACGCCGGGTGATGATCAACTCCATCGCCCCCCACTGGGACGGTAACCAGGTTTGGTTGCTGACCGCCGGTGGTGCGCTGTTTGCGGCCTGGCCTCTGGTGTACGCCGCGTCCTTCTCGGGCTTCTACATCGCCATGGTGCTGACTCTGTTCGCCCTGTTCTTCCGTCCGATCGGTTTTGACTACCGTTCCAAGATTGAAGATCCGCGCTGGCGTACTGCCTGGGACTGGGGTCTGTTTATTGGTGGCTTTGTTCCGCCGATCATCTTCGGTGTGGCCTTCGGTAACCTGTTCCAGGGCGTACCCTTCTACTACGACGAGTGGATGCGCAGCTACTACGATGGCGGTTTCTTCGGCCTGCTGAACCCGTTCGGCCTGCTGGCGGGTCTGCTGTCCTTCGCGATGCTGACTCTGCATGGTGCCACCTGGCTGCAGATGAAGACCGAAGGCGAGCTGTACCAGCGTGCCCGTAAGTCCACCATGGTACTGGCGACCGCCTCTGTCCTGCTGTTCGTGATTGCCGGTGTATGGCAGAACAGCTTTATCGACGGCTACGTGATCACCTCCGCCATCGATACTGCGGCGGCAACCAACCCGCTGACCAAGACCGTTGAACTGCAGGCAGGTGCCTGGTGGAACAACTTCTACAGCTACCCGGTTCTGTGGATCTTCCCGGCTCTGGCCGTGCTGATGCCGCTGCTGGTACTGGCCGCGACCAAGGCGAACAAGAACGGCTTTGCCTTCCTGTTCTCCAGCCTGAACATTGTTGGTGTGATTGTGACTGCGGTTGTGGCGCTGTTCCCGTTCGTAATGCCGTCCTCCAAGAACCCGAACCACTCTCTGACCATGTGGGATGCCACCGCGTCTGAGCTGACCCTGAAGGTGATGCTGGTTGCGGCGGTGATCTTCGTGCCGATCATCCTCGCCTACACCATCTGGTGTTACGTGAAGATGTTTGGTCGTCTGAACGACGCCCACATCGAGAAGAACTCGGCCTCTCTGTACTAAGGCCTGGGAAATAAGGAGCTAGATACTATGTGGTACTTCACTTGGATCCTGGGTGTGCTGTTGGCCTGTGCCTTTGGCATCATCAATGGCCTGTGGCTTGAAGCGCAGGAAGCCCTGGATAAGGACGAAGACTGACAACTCCTCGTTGGTTCAAGTCCTGGCTCACCGCAGATTGCGGTGGGCCAACCTAATACCGAAAACGCCGTCCAATGGACGGCGTTTTTTTTATGGCCCGGACCGCGTGGGTCAGAGCCGGAACCGGGACAGGTGCTGACGCAGGTTCCCCGCCAGTTTTGCCAGAGCCTCCGACGCCTCCACGGTCTGGCCGGCATCCTCTTCGCTGAGCCGAACCAGGTCGGTGATTTGGGTCAGGTTGGCGGCGATGTCACCGGCCACAACTTCCTGCTCCTCGGCAGCGCTGGCGATGGTGTTGGCGCTGGAGGAGAGTTGGCCAATTCCTGCGGTGATCGCCTTGAGTGCTGCCCCCGCCGCATTGGATTGCTCCGTCGAGCGCTGACTCATGGTCAGGCTGCTGCCCATCTGTGCCACCGCATCCTGAGTCCGTTTGTGCAGCTGCTCAATGGTTTCGCCGATTTCGGTCGTGGAGTGCTGGGTCCGCTGGGCCAGCTGGCGGACTTCATCGGCCACTACCGCAAAGCCACGGCCCTGATCACCGGCCCGAGCCGCTTCAATGGCCGCATTCAAGGCCAGCAGATTGGTCTGCTCGGCAATCTCATCAATCACCTGCACCACCTTAGCAATGGCCTGGCTTTCGCTGGCCACCCGGTCGATGCTCTGAGAGCCCTCTTTCAGGGAGTGGGCCAGATTGGTCATCTGCTGAATCACCGCGTCCACCTCTTTGTCTCCCTCATCGGCGGTATTGTCCATCTGTTGAGAATAACCGGCGGATTCACTGGCGTGGCTGGCCACTTCGCGGGCGGTGCAGCTCATCTCCTCCATGGCCGTGGCGATCTGGTCGGTCTGACGCTTCAGCTCTGAAGTGCCGGTGCCATTGCGCTGGGCGAGATCCTGCAGATCGCTGGCAGCGTGTTCCAGTGCCTCGGTGGAGTGGCCCAGCTCGGCCATCAGATTGCGCAACTGGCGACTCATGGTATCGACGCTGGCGGTGATGCGATGCATCTCATTGCTGGAGTCTTCCGGTACGGTTTGATGGTGCTGGCTCAGGTCGCCCTGACCCACCGCATCGATTCGGGCACACAGTTGCTCCAGAGGGTGGTTCAGGGTGCGGGAGAGGATCAGGGGGATCAGCATACCGATGATCATACAGCCGCCAATGGACATCAGAATGGAGGTGTTTTTCAGCACCATGAGATCCGATTCCAGCTCGGTCTCCGGAGCGGACGCGGCGAGCACCCAATGGGCCGAGTCCACCTCGACACCGGACTGAAGCCAGTTCTCGCCATTGACCATCAGCACCCGGATGTTACGGCGCCCCTCCGACAGAGCATGCTGATAGCGGCCCTGTCCGGCGTCGTCGAGCATATCTTTGGCAAGCGGTATGTCGTCCATTCTGGGGTGGTAGATAAAGCGTCCGCTGTGCTCGTCAATCAGGCTGAAATAGCCGTTGTCCCCGATCTGGATAGCACTGAGGATCTTGACCAGTCGATCGATAAAGTCGGAGTGGTCAGTGGTGAGCTTAAGGACGCCGACCACCTGGCGGTTGGCATCGTACAGGGGCTGATACAGGGTGGCGTAGAGCCGGTTGCTCTGGAGTTCACTGACGACCTGGAGTTGGCCCTCTTTCACCTGAGGGAAAACTTTGTGTTGCGGGCTGATGGCGGTCTCGTTGTCCAGGATGGTGCCGCCGTCATCGGTGGATTGAGCGATTCGCACGAACTGCCCTTTATCGCGGACATAGACGGACGCCGTGCCTTCGATGATCTCCGCGTACAGGTCCAGAGCGTCGCGATTGCCATTGAACAAGGTATCGCCACTGCGCAGTTCCGGCGCGCTGATGCCATTGGCGATGATTCGGGTACTGAGGCGCTGAAATGGCTCAGGGTAAAACTCCTCCAGCAGGTCAGCGTACTGACGCTGCGACTCGCTTTGATCCAGGTACTCCAGATCAACCAGCGATTCGATGGTGCTGAGCCGATCCTGCATGCTTTCCGCCAGTGCGCTCCGCAGTGCTTGTGAAGAGAGTTGGTAGGTCAGCAGGCTCAGACCGGTAAGAACCGTAATGGCAAGCAGCAGGGAGAGGGCGCCGATTTGGCGGGAGATGCGCCATCGGGAGAAGTTCATACGGCCTCACTTTGATAATCAATTGAGTGGTTTATGGGTGTAACCTGGCCAGTTACACAAAGAGTCGGGTCGAATTTAGCGATTTTTATTCGCGAGCAGTGTTCAGGGATGTGTCGGGCATGTAAGCGATGAGCTGAGGGGGGCGTGGCGTGAGGAAAGGGGGGCACGGAGGCGCAAAAAAACGCCACCCGAAGGTGGCGCTGATTGGCAGGAAATCGTAAGGATTACAGCCTGAATCGGCTCAGATGATCGCGGAGGGACACCGACAGCTGGGTCAGCTCGTGAGCGGCGTCCACGGTTTGCCCGGCATCCTGTTCGCTGGTCCGGGCCAGTTCGGTGATGTGGCCCAGGTTGGAGGCGATCTCATCGGCCACCACGCCTTGCTGCTCTGCGGCGCTGGCAATGGAGGTGGCATTCTGAGCCAGCTGCGTGACGCTGCGGGTGATCTGGGTCAGGGCCACTCCGGCCTCACCGGATTGCTCGGTGGAGCGCTGGCTCAGCGCCAGGCTTTCCGCCATCTGGCTGACGGCATCGCGGGTGCGCTGATGCAGCTGCTCAATGGTGTTGCCAATCTCGGTGGTTGAGTGCTGAGTGCGTTGAGCCAGCGAACGCACTTCGTCGGCAACCACAGCAAAGCCCCGGCCCTGTTCACCGGCGCGGGCGGCCTCAATGGCGGCGTTCAGTGCCAGCAGATTGGTCTGCTCAGCGATCTCGTTGATCACCTGCACCACTTTGGCGATGGCCTGACTCTCTTCCGACACCCGGTCCATGCTGCTGGAGCCTTCCTGCAGTGAGTGAGCCAGAACCTGCATCTGCTCAATCACCGCGTCCACCTGACGGTCCCCCTCCTGGGCGGCATCGTCCACCTGGTGGGACTGTTCAGCCGAGCCAGTGGCGTGGCGGGCCACCTCCCGCACTGAGCTGCTCATCTCCTCCATGGCGGTGGCGATCTGGTCGGTCTGGCGCATCAGTTCTGCGGCACCGCTGCCGTTGCGCTGGGCCACGGACTGCAGGCCAGAGGCGGCGTGTTCCAAAGATTCCGCTGAGTGGGTCAGGCTGGTGAGGACGGTGCGCAGGCTGTCGCTCATGCTGCTGACGCTGGCGGTGATGCGATGGACCTCGTTCTGCGATCCCTCAGGCACCTTGGGCAGGGTCAGGGCCAGGTTGCCATGGCCGATTTCATCGATGCGCTGACACAAGGCAGCCAGCGGGCGGTTCAGGGTACGGGCCAGCATCAGGGTCAGCAGCAGGCCGATCAGGGCACAACCCACAGCCGATGCCAGTACGGTGAATTTTTGCAGGCCGCTCAGCGCCGCCTCCAACTCCTGCTCCGGGGCCATGGCCACCAGACGCCAGCCCGGGCCTTCGACAGCGGCGGCGTTTTGCAGCCAGGTTTCGCCGTTCAGCCGGTGCGCATCAACGCTGCCTGACCGGTCGCTGTCGGCAAGGTAGAGCGGCTGGCCAAGGTCATCGGTCAGCTTGGTTGCATCCGGCTGTTCGGCCATCTGCGGATGGTAGATAAAGCGGCCACTTTGCTGGTCAATCAACGCGAAGTAGCCGTTGTCGCCAAGGTGAATGGCTGCCAGGGTCCGGGCCATCTGGGCGGTCGCTGAGGAGACATCCTGGCCGATATAGCGAACCGCAATCACCTGTCCGGCGGCATCTTTGACCGGCTCATAAACGGTGATGAACTGGCGGCCAAACAGGGTGGCATAGCCGACATAGCGCTGTCCGGAGATCAGGCTGGCGTAGGCCGGATGTTTTTTGCCCAGCCAGGTGCCGGTGGCGCGGCTGCCATCCTCTTTCAGCAGGGAGGTGGTGATGCGGAGAAAGTCGTCACCGTCGCGGACAAACACCGTGGCGGTGCCGCCGGTGATGCTGGCAAAGCGATCGACCTGGGCCAGCGTGGTGTTGACCAGGCGGGTGCCGCTGCGCAGTTCCGGCGCGTTGGTACCGCCGACGGTGATCCGCTTACCCGCGAGGACAAATTCGCCGGGGAAGAGATCCCGGAACAGCTTGGCGTTGCGCTCTGCCAGCTCCCGTTGGGACTGGTACTGGATACCGACCAGGGCCGCCATAGCGTCCAGCTGGCTCTGTACTCCCTCCATGGTGGTTTGGCGCAATGCCTGAGCAGACAGTTGATAAGTGAGCAATCCCAGCCCGGTCAGAACAACCATGGAAATCACGATGGAAAGCGTGCCGATCTGACGCCCGAATCGCCACTGATAAAACTTCATAACTGCCTCTTTTATAGAAACTTCCACTGTTGAACAACGACCAGATTATGTCAGTGCTGGAGGGGAGTGGATTGAGGCAAATCAATAAAACGCCGTTCAATAATGTTGCAAAAATGTAAAATAATACTGTATACAATATGCGCAGGGCTGAGTTGTATACAATATGTTGTTGGGGGTAAGCGGTACCCATGGCCCGTCAAAAACCATCAGAAAAAACCAAGAGGGATAACCATGAATCGCAGCCATCTGGCGCTTTGCGTCAGCGCCGCCTGGGCTTTGGGTGCCGCCCCGGTATGGGCGGAAGACAACACCGACAACAACGAACCCGAGCGCATTGAAGTCACAGGTTCGCACATCAAACAGATCGACATGGAAGGGGCTTCCCCCATCACCGTTCTCTCTGCCGACGATCTGATCAACACCGGCTTCTCCACTGTTGGGGATGCGCTGCGCAGTTCCAACCTCAACTCGTTCGGTTCCTGGGGCGGCGGTGCCAATAACGGCTGGGGGTCCCAGTCTACTGTGGCGCTTAAAGGCTCCAGCGTGTTCCACACTCTGGTGCTGCTGGATGGTCATCGTATGGCTAAATCGCCGGTGATGGATGGCGGCGCGGCCAACCTCAACACCATTCCCATGGCGGCGGTAGAGCGCATTGAGATTCTGACCAGTGGCGCCTCCGCCATTTATGGCACCGATGCCATCGCCGGGGTGATCAACATCATCCTGAAAAAGGAGTTTTCGGGTGTGGAAGTGGCCGCCAAAGGCGAGTGGCCCGAGATGGAAGGTGGTGAGTCTGCTCACTACACCTTTACCGGCGGCATCTCTGGCGACATGGGGTCGGTGGTGTTCACCTGGGAACACTACGAGCGCGACGCCATTTACATGCGGGATCGCGATTACAGCCGCAACCAGCTTAAAGAGGGCGGTGATCCGCGCTACGTCTATGACTACACCGGCCTGTCCGCCAGCGGACGTACCCTGGTGCGCTCCTCCGACAGCTGGGATTATCTGGTGCCGCTGACCAGCGGCGACTGCGGTGCTTACAACATTTCCGGCAAGGACGAGTTCTTTGGTCCGCTGGAGGACGCCAGTTACCCCAACGATCGCATCTGTGCCTACGACTACACCCTTGAAGCGGCCATTCAGAACGACCAGCGTCGCGACAATGCCCTGGTGAATTATCGCTACGACATCACCGATGAGATCATGATGACGGCGCGGGCCTACTGGGCCTACAACGAGACCATCGACACCTCGGCACCGACTCCGGCAGGGATCTGGTTTGATAAAGACCTGCCCAGCTACACCACGGCGGAAGGCCATGAAGTGGTGGAAGTGTTCGAAGGTGACCACATGCTGTACCGCTTCAACACCATGGGCAACCGTCAGGCGGAGCATAACGATTCCATCCTCGACTTTATGCTGGCGCTGAACGGCGACCATGATGCACTGAGCTGGGATTTCTCCTTTAACCACAACCGCTACAACAACCTCACCTGGGGCCAGAACTACATCCACACCCCGTCCCTGACCAATGCAGTCGGTGACTTCAACCCCGATACCGGAGAGTTTGAAGGGTGGGACCCCCGTGACCCGTACTCCGAAGTGCCTGCTGACGTGAAGGCCAACTACGACAAGCGCAACGAAGCGGTGTATTGGGAAGCGATGGGCGGCATCGGTCTCGACCTGTTCGATCTGCCCGCGGGTGTCATCAGTGGCTACATCGGGGCCAGCTACCGGGAAGAGCAATACCGCTCTGAGGTGGATGCCCAGGCGGAAGCCGGTAACGTGTATGGCGGCAACGGCGGGGCCGGTGGCACCGCTGAGCGGGAAGTATGGGCGGCCTATGCGGAGCTGCTGATCCCGATACTGGATGGCCTGGACCTGAACCTGGCGGGTCGCTACGACGACTACTCCGATTTCGGCGACACCTTTAATCCGCAGGTGGGCGTGCGCTACAACCCCATTGACGACCTGATGTTCCGCGCGTCCTGGGGCACCGGCTTCCGTGCCCCGACGCTGACCGACCTCTACTCCGGCCTGCAGGAAGGCTACGGCTGGCGTAAGAACTTTGTCCGTTGCTACGAGAACGGCACCAGCCCGGCGGACTGCGGCGAGTGGGATTACGCGGCGGCGTACACCGGCGGTAACGAAGACCTCGAGCCGGAGGAGTCTGAAAGCTACAACTTCGGTGTGGTCTGGAACATCGGTGACACGCACTACGTTAAGGCGGACTACTGGCACCTGGAGCTGGAAAACCTGATCGAAGACTACGATCCGAATCTGGTGCTGCTGTCTCAGGTGTTCCTGTGGGAGAACGGCGTTGACGAGTACATTGGCGATGTGGTGCCGGGCCTGGGCTACGAGATCGGCGCCAATGGCCGCCTGCAGGGCATCTACTCTCTGACCGGCAACTTCGGAGCGTCCGAGCGTGAGGGTATCGACATCGAGATGGGTGGCGATTATGAAACCGGGCTGGGCGACTTTGGCTGGACCGTAGCCTGGTCTCACTACCTCAAATACACCGAGGAGTACGTGGATGAAGAGAGCGGTGAAACCACCACCAGTCAGGACAAGGCGGGCCGTAAGTACTACCCGGATGACCGCATCAACCTGACGCTGGACTGGACCATGGGTGACCACGCCGTGGCGCTGTACGCCTACTACATCAGCGAGCAGAAGGACGACTGGTACAACCCGGAAACCGAACAGCGCGAAGTGTATGACCAGTTTGACGCCTACACCTCGGTCAACCTGAGCTACACCTACCACACCCCCTGGCAGGGCACGATCACCCTGGGCGGCCGTAACCTGTTTGATGAGGACCCGAGTCTCGATGTCAACGGCGAGACCGATACCAGCCTGTACGACATTCGTGGCCGCACCTGGTACGCCACATACAAACAGAATTTCTGATGATCTCCACTGTTTGGGCCCCTTCCGGGGCCCTTTTTTATGGCGTCGTGCTACGCTATGCGCCTTTCCGATTTCCTGATGCTGAACCGCCATGCGCGCCCTTGCCTGTCTGACCTTTATTGCCGTTTTTCTGAGCCCTGTTGCCGCTGCTCAATCGCCCGCCAGCGGTGAGCTGGAGGCCAACCGGACCTGCCCGGCGTACCAATCGATCCGCAAACAAACCAACCCCGGTGAACTGGCGGTGGAAGTGGGCCAACGATACCGGGTGCTGGCCGAGAACAAGCCAGGCGGCGACTGGTTCCTGCTGGACGTTGAAGGCCAGCGACGCTGGGTGGCCAAAACCTGTGGCACCCACCTTGGCGCGGCGCAACCGGCGCAACAGGTGGCACCGACGACAGGCGGTAACAACGCGGACTTTGACTTCTACACCCTGGCGATGAGCTGGCACAGCGGCTTCTGTAACGGTCGCAATCGCCCGGATTGCCGCGGTGCAAAAGGCGATCTGGTGCTGCATGGCCTGTGGCCTTCCAATGCCCGTGGGGCCCATCCGGCTTATTGCGATGGCAGCCGCAAACAGCGTTTTTGCGGTTATGGCCCACTGTCGCTGAACGCCGACACCCGTCGGGGGCTGGATGCCGTGATGCCGGGCAGCAAAGTGTGCCTGGACCGCTACCAGTGGCATAAGCACGGCAGCTGTTCCGGCAAGGCCGCGCAGCCCTACTTTGATCAGGCGGTGGCGTACAGCCAGTGGCTGCGTACCTCGTCTCCCGCCAACCAAATGCGTGCGCAATCAGGGGGTTCCGTCAGCCGTGCGGCGGTGCTGGACTGGTTTGCGGATTGGGGCTTTAAGGGCGCCGTCAGCCTGCATTGCAAAAGCGGCTATCTGGAGGAGGTACGGGTCTATCTGCAACCTGACCTGCCGACGGATCCGAGCCAGGCAAAACCCCGCAAATTTGAGGGACAGCAACGCTGCCCTGCGCGCTTCGATCTGTTACCCTAGGCGCCACTTTATGGCGAGATATGGAGTGAATGGATGAGACCGCTGATGATGGGCGCTCTGGCTGCACTGCTGCTGACCGGCTGCAGTAAGCTGACCCAGGAAAACTACGACAAAATCGAAATGGGCATGAGCAAGACCGACGTGGAAGCGATTCTCGGTGGCGCCGACACCTGCGAGCAGGCGATGGGCACGGAAAGCTGCGTTTGGGGCAACGACAAAAAACAGATCAAAGTGGGCTTTGCCGGCGACAACGCGGTGCTGTTTACCAGCAAAGGGTTGAAGTAACCGGACAGGGTTCAGAAAAAAGCGGCCAATGGGCCGCTTTTTTTGTCCCCGGATGCGGGATCAGGTCAGCCCGTACTTTTCCGCCCGATAGAGAAACGCCTTGTAGCCCAGCCCCAGCAGTCGGGCCGCTTCAGAACGGTTGCCCTGAGCCCGTTCCAGCGCCGCTTTCAGGTAACGCTGCTCCACCACCTCCCACTGAATGCCGTCACTGGGCAGCATCGGCTCGCTACCGTTGCTGGCGGGCATCATTGGGTTGAGTTCCAGCTCGCCCAGCAGCACCAGCCGCTCCACCGCGTTGGCCAACTCCCGCACGTTACCGGGCCAGGGGTAGTCCATCAGCGCTTTCAATTGCGGCTGGGTCAGCGACGGACTGTCGAGGCCATGGCGCTGTGCGCTGCGCTCAAGCAAGCACTGAATCAATGCCGGAATGTCTTCCGGCCGCTCCCGCAGCGGCGGCATCTTCAGCGGAATCACGTTAAGGCGGTAAAACAGGTCTTCCCGGAAGCGGCCTTCACTGACCGCCAACGGCAGGTCCTGATGGGTGGCGGCAATGACCCGCAGATCCACCTTGCGTTCCTGGGTGCTGCCCAGCCGGGTGATGGTGCCCTCCTGCAGTACCCTCAGCAGCCGGGTTTGCAGGTCCAGCGGCAGCTCACCAATCTCGTCCAGAAACAGGGTGCCGCCACTGGCGGCTTCAATTTTGCCGGTGATGGTCTGGTGGGCCCCGGTGTAGGCGCCTTTTTCTGCCCCGAACAGCTCTGACTCCGCCAGGCTCTCCGGGATCGCCCCGCAGTTTACGGCGATAAAGGGGCCGTTTCGTGGGGACAGCTTGTGCAGTGCCCGGGCGGCCAGCTCCTTGCCGGTGCCACTTTCCCCCTGAATCAGCACGGTAGCGCTCACCTGACTGATGCGATTGATGCGCTGGTACACCTGCTGCATGGGCGCAGAGTGGCCCACCAGATCCACCAGACGCTCCTGTTCCGACAGTTGCGCCGACAGCGCGGCGTTGTCTTCCCGCAGCCGCCGGGCCCGGCTGACCTTGTCGATCGCCAGCATCAGCTCCTGACGCTGAAACGGTTTGGCCAGATAGTCGTCGGCCCCCAGCTGGATGGCGTTAACCGCGTGGGCGATGGAGCCGTAGGCCGTGGCGACGATGATGCCGAGCGTGGGGTTGTTCTGACGGGCGGACTGGATCAGCGGCCCCGCATCGCCCTGTGCCAGTTTCCAGTCCGACAACAGCAGTTGCCAGCGGCCGGATTGCAGGGCAGCTTCCGCTTCGTCGGCGGTGGCCACGCCCTCAACCGGGTGGCCGGCCTCCGCCAGAATCTCCGTGAGCAGGGTGCGCTGGGCGTTGTCGTCTTCCAGTACCAGAATGGCGCAGGCGGTCATAAAGCGGGTCCTTGTTGCAGAGTCAGGGTGGCACGGCAGCCATGGCCGTCATCGCGATTGCAGAGCGTGACGTCACCGTCATACCAGAGGCGGGCCAGTCGCCGGGCCAGATAAAGCCCCATGCCGGAGCCGTCGGACTTGGTGGTCTGGTGCGGCTCAAACAGCTGGCTGGCTACCGAGTCGGCGATGCCGGTGCCGCCATCGGTGACGCAAAGGGCGAAACGATCTCCCTGTTGCTGAGCCTCAATGGTGATGCGGGCGTCGCTGTCGGCGTCGTCCATCGCTTCCTGAGCATTCACCATCAGGGTATGAATCATGGTGCGTAACTCGGAGTGGGCGCCGGTCAGCATCAGTGCCTCGGGCACCCGGTTGTCGAACTGGGCCGCGCGACCACCGGCCATCGACAGCTCCAGAATGATGTCATCCACCAGCCCGCGGGCGTTGTGCCGGGTTTTGCGGTCGATGCCGTTAGCGGCCAGTGTCAGCAGGGCGGTCAGAGTGCGGTCCATATGGCGCAGCTTGCCGCGGATCTGCTCTCCCCAGCGAATCCGCTCATCGGGATCCGACTCGTTCATCCGCTCCAGGGCCAATCCGATGGTGTGCAGCGGGTTGCGCAGGGCATGGGCCAGTCCCCGGGCGATCTCACCGATCTCCGCCAGGTGCTGGCGGCTTTGCAGGGTTTTTTGCTCTTCGGTCATCCGCGCCAGTGACTGACTCATGTGGTTGAAGGCGTCGATGGCGTGGCGCACCTCGGAGCTGCCTTGCGAAGGCAGGGTGTGGCCCAACTCCCCTTCGCTCAATCGCTGACAGCCGTTATCGAGCGCCTCCAACGGGCGGGACAGACGCTGGGCCAGCCAGTACACCAGCAACAACCCCACCACCGCGGAGCCGCCCAACAGCCACAGCAGGGTGTGACGGAATTCCTGAAATAATCGCTGCTCCGGCGGCTGCATAAGGTGCATCTCCAGCGGGGCCTCCAGGCCACGGATAAACACCCGGTCGCTCCCTTTCTCAAATTCCACTTTGATGCGTCGGGCCTGCTCCAGCGCTTCGGCGCGGGCCTGGGCCAGATCGGCCTGGATCCGAACCCGGTCCGCCTCGCTCAGATGGGGCAGCTCAGACAGCCCATGCAGTTGCTCCGCCATCGCTTCGCTGTGCTCGGCAAGAGCGGCCAGCTCCTGTTGCAGCGCGGCCTGACGCTGCTCCTCCGCCTCCTGAAGCTGATGCTCTGCTTCGAGCCGGTGTTGCTCCATCTCCTCATGCCGGCGCACCACCTCTTTCTGATGCTGGATGATCGCCACGCCCGGCACCCCATCCGGCAGGGCCACCACTTCGGGCACTTCAATGCGCAGGGACTCATCATCAAACAGGGACTCGACCGTGACTTCGGCGACCCGGCGGGCCACTTCACCGGACTGGTCCCCCAGGGTGCGGTGGAAGTCATTGGTCAGGGTGGTCAGCAACAGCAGCTGTACGGCGGTGAACAGCAGCATCAGTGACCCGAAGGCAAGAAACAGGTAGCGCTTTAACGACATGGTGGTCCGGGCTCCAACAAAGGTTGGTAAAGGCAATACAGCTTTCGTGCCAAACAGTCATCCCAGCTTGTCAGGGCGTTGCGGAGGGTGCAAGAGGAGCGGGATTCCCCAAAGCGGGAAGGGCACGTTGCCCATATCGGGATATGAGTGAGCTCAGAAGCCGGAAAACGCCGCTGAGAACGGGGTTTGGCGAGTTGGTACGGTTCTTTCTATTCAGGGTGTTATCGGGCACGAGTCCCCGATCGGACTGACACAAAGGAGAGCAACAATGAATCGACTGACACGCTGGATGGCGATTGGACTTCTGGGCATGGTTTCCACGGTGGCGCTGGCCAACAGCCTTCGGGTGGTACGGGAAAGCGAAGGGCCGGTTTCGGTGGTGGTGAACCGGGACGATGAGCGCACTGAGCTGACGCTGGACCCGGACAATCCGGACTGGGCGGCGCTGGACGCCGCGTTCGGTGATGCCCCGGAAGCGGAGCGCTGGCGCAGCATGATTGAATCGGTGCTCAAGGGGGACGGCCCATTGAGCCTGGCGCTGGACCATAACGGCGGCGTCCGCACCGTGTTTCTGCCCCACATCGAAATGGTGATGGAGACCGAGGAGATGGAGGCGAAGATGGAGGAGGTTCACGCCCGCCTCGCCGAGGAGACGGCCCGCATCGAGGCTGAAACCGCCCGGATTGAGGCCCATATGGCCGAGATGGTGATCCCGACCATCGTGGTGCGTCACAAAGCGGAAGCGGCTAAGGCGATCACCCGCATGATTGAGGAAGGTGAATTCAGTGCCGAGCAGCTTGAGGCGATGAGGTCGGCACTGGCGGGGAAAACCCCTACCCAGTAATGCCGTTGGCTCATCTTAAAGGCGGGTTTGTGTGTGCTCGGCTATGGTTAGCAGAATGACCACAGCCAGAAGGAGCCGCGCCATGCTTGGGGAGAACCATGCCCTGATCTTTGAGTTTCCCGAACACCGGGATGTGATTCACCACCTGAAAGAGACGGACGAGGAGTTCGCCCGACTGGCTAAGGAATACCACGAGCTGGATCATAAAATCCGTGGCCTGGAGGTGAACGCTGTCCCCACAACGGATGAGAACTTTATGACGCTGAAAAGCCGCCGCGTATCGCTGAAAGATGAGCTGCACAAGCGGTTGCTGAATGGCAATGGCGGCTGAGTGTTCGCCAATGAAAAACGGGCCAATTGGCCCGTTTTTTTGTGCTTATGCGGCGACGGCCACCGGCTCGGGCCGGGCGATGGGGCTGCGCCAGCGGCGCACCAGACGGTAAGCGGCCGGCACAAAGATAAAGGAGAGCAGGGTGGTCAGCGCCGTGCCACCGGCGATGGCGATGGCAAAGGGCGGCCAGAATCCGCCACCGGCCAGGATCAGCGGCATAAAGCCACCAATGGTGGTGATGGTGGTGGAACCGATATGGCGCCCGCAGCTGGTGACCGCCCGCATCATCGGCTCCAGTTCACCGGCGCGGGCCGCCGGGGAATCCTCCAGCTCGGCCAGAATTACGATGGCGGCGTTGATCGCCAGCCCCATTAACCCCATCAGCGCGATGATGACGTTAAAGCCAAAGGCGTATCCCGCCAGGTAGACCGACAGCAACCCCAGCCCGACGGACTGGAAGGCACTGGCCAGAATCACCGCGGTCAGCCGGAACGAATTGAACGACAGCACCACGATGGCCACCAGCAGCACGCCGATGATGGCGACGCTGGACATCAGCTTGCCCACCGCCTCGTTACGCTCGGCGCTTTCCCCGCCCACTTCCAGACGGTACCCCTGTGGCAGAGCCAGCCCCTGCACCTCAAGCTGTTCCAGGGTCTGGTTCAGCACCTGGGCGGGCAGCACCCCCGCGACAATAAAGGCTTCAATGGTGTTCAGTCGTTCGCCGTTGCGGTGGGGGATCTGACTGCGGCTGGCGACGATAGTGCGTTCGCCCAGCGCGGACAGCGGCAGGATCTGCCCATCCGCAGTGGTGAGTTGCAGATTGCCCAGATCGCCACTCTGGCGACGCACGTCGGAGTTGAGGCGTACCCGTACCGGCAGGGATTCCGGCCCCTCCTGCACGGTGCCGCCCACGCTGCCGTCCAGGCTGCCGCGGATCTGTGCGGTGACGTCGGCCAGGGTCAGCCCGGCGGCGCTCACCGCCGGTTCATCCAGCGCCAGTTTGACCCGTGGCAGGCCACTGCCGAGCGCAGCGCGGGTGTGGGTCACTTCCGGCTGGGCCTGAAGCACGCCCCGCAATTGCTCACCGATGCGGTCCAGCTCGGCCAGGTCCGGCCCATAGATGCGGAACTCCACCGGGGCGTTAAAGGGCGGGCCCTGCTCGAGTTTACGCACCAGGATCTGCATCTGCGGATAACGGAGGTCCAGATCCGCCTGAAGGGCTTCAATCAGGGTGTTGGCACGCTTAAAGCTGTCGGTGGTGATCATCCCCTGGGCGTAGCGCGGCACCCCCTGCTCCCGTTGCAGCAGGTTGTAGTAGAAGGAGGGCGCATTGCGGCCGATGCTCCAGGCAGTCTGGACGATGCCCGGCTGGCGGCGCAGATAGGCGTCCAGTTCGGCCACCTGCGCCTGTGTGGCGGGCAGACTGGCGGCTTCGCCCATCCGCACCTCGATCTGGAACATGTCACGGTCCGAAGGCGGGAAGAATTGCTCGGTCATCTGGCCTGCGGCAAAAAAGCCGGACAGGGGCAGCAGCGTCATGGCAATCACCGCCAGAAGCGGGCGCTTCAGGGCGAAGGCAATGGCGCGTTCCAGCCCTTTGGCCAGCGGGGCGATGGTCAGCCCCTGCTGCCACCAGGCGCCGTCAGAGCGGGGCGGAATAAAGCGCCCGCCCAACCCGGCGATCACGGTGTGCGAGAGCACATAGGAGGTGATCAGGGCAAAGCTGACCGACAGCGCAATGCCGCCGACAAACTCCCCGGCGGGGCCGGGCATCAGCCAGATCGGGGCAAACGCCAGTACCGTTGTCAGCGTTGAAGCCAGCAACGGTAGCCAGAAGTGACGCAGGGTCTGACGCACTGCGTCCACCGGCCCCATTCCCTGACCCCGGCGTTGGGCGATGGCGTCCACAATGACGATGGCGTTGTCCACCATGATCCCCAGCGCCACCACCAACCCGGTGACGGACATCTGATGAATGGGCAGGCCATAGAACTTCATGCAGGCCAGGGTGATCAGCGCGGTCAGGGGCAGGGCGGTGGCCACCAGCAGCGCCGAGCGCAGCCCCAGTGTCACCAGCAGCACCACCAGGATGATGGCAAAGCCCTGCCCCAGGTTGGCCAGCAGTTCCGACAATCGGGTTTCGGTGTAGTCGCGCTGGGAGAACAGGGTGTCGAGCTGCACATTGCTGGGCAGTTGGGCGCGCAGGGCCGTGAGTTGCTCCTCTACCTGGTTGTCCCACAGGTCGACCCGAACGTCTGACAGCATCCGCACCGCCACCAGCACCGCCGGTTCGCCCTGCACAATGGCGCGGTCGTCCCCCGGTTCCAGCTGACTGCGGCTGACCGAGGCGATATCTCCGACCCGCACGCCGGCCAGATCCTGCCCCAGCCGCAGCGGGATCTGACGGATGCGGTTAAGGGAATCCAGCTCGCCCGCCACCTCCACCTGGGCGCGGACCTGAGCGCTTTCCAGCGTCCCTGCAGACCCCTTGGCGTCGGCAGCGGCGATAAGGCCGGCGAGGGCGTCGGTGGTCAGTCCCAGTGCCTGCATCTGGTTGTCGTCCACCTGCACCAGGATCTCCTCCTGGGGGCGGCCCTGCACCTTAACGAAATCGGTGCCGGACAGCACCCGCAGGCGGTTGGCGAGGGCTTCGCCGTAACGCCCCAATACCGTCAGGTCCGGCTCACCGGGGCCCTGCCAGCGCAGCGAAAAGATGCGGGTAAAGGCGTAACCGAGCTGGTCATCCAGCGAGGGACGGGCGGCCCCGGCGGGCAGATCGGAGGCCGCATCGGCCAGCAGGTCGCGGGCGCGGGACCAGACCGGGTCGGTCTCAAAGACGCTGTCTTTCAGTTCCAGGGTGATGGCGGAGATCCCCGGACGGGAGTTGGAGGTGATCAGCGACAGCTCATCAAGCTGACGCAGACGGGATTCCAGCACCTCGGTCACCAGCATCTCCACCCGCTCAGCGGAGGCGCCGGGATAGGCGGTGATCACCGCCGCAAAGCGGTTGGTGATGTGGGGATCTTCCGTCCGGGCCAGCTGATTCAGTGCACCAAGGCCTACCACCAGGATCAGCGCAATCAACAGCAGGATCAGGCGCGGATTGCGCACCAGAGCGTGAACCATGACTTACTCCTTGGCGCGCGGGGCCACCCGCTGGCCAGCCACCAGTGATTGCAGGCCGGTGATCACCACTTGCTCACGGTCGGCAATGGCACCACTGACAAACGCGTATTCGTCGTCGCTGTGAAGAATGGTGACGTCCCGGCGCTCCAGCACATGGCCGCCCTCGGCCTCGGCCGCCACCATCAGGTTCCAGCGTCCACGCAGGCCGCTGGTAAGGGCGGAAACCGGCACTTTGGCGGCACGATGGACGATGCGCTCCTCAACGCTGAGGTAGACCAGATCGCCGTTCACCAGGTTGTCCATCGGCGGCAGGGCAAAGCGCAACTCCACCGTCCGGGTGACCGGGTTGACCTCAGCGCTGCGGCCCACCAGTCGGGCCGGGTGCGGCTGGTCCTGAACCAGCACGGTAAAGTCATTGCCATTGCTCAGGCGGGACAGCAGCCGTACCGGCACCCCGATGCGGGCTTCCCCCTGCGCTTCCGGCACCAGCGTCAGCACCGGCTGGCCTGGTGACACCACCTGGCCCGGCGCCAGTTGGCGCTGCGACACGATGCCGTCAAAGGGGGCCACCAGCTGACTTTTCTGGCGACGGATGGTGTTGCTGTTGAGGCTGGCGGACAGTTGTTGGGCCAGGGCAGTCAGCTCGTTCTGCTGACTGAGCAACTCGTCGATCTGTTGCTGCGACTGGTAGCCCTGAGCCTCCAGCGTGCGCTGTCGCTCAAGGGTGGTGTTGACCAGCGATTGTTGGGCGCGGATCTGGTCCAGGTTGGCGGCCAGCTGGGCCGCTTCGCTGACCAGCAGTGCGTCGTCCAGTGTGGCCAGCACCTGGCCCTGCGAGACCCGCTCGCCGGTGTCCACCTCTATCGACTCCACGACACCGGCAAGCTCAAAGCCCACCTGGCTGGTGGTGGAGGAGTAAAGACGACCGACAAAGCGGTGTGTAATGGGGTAGTCCGGCTGAGTTAACAGGGTTTCAGTGACCACCGGGTAGGGCGCTTTACTGGGGGCGGGTGCCTCGGTTGAAGGCTGGCATCCGGTTAACACCAGTAACATCAAAACGGTAAGGGATCTGGCCATAACGGTAACAATCGGTCCATAATTGAACTGCACTGTCCAGTCTAGTTTCGTCAAACTGGACTGTCTAGTTTGAATGTGTTCGATATGTAAATAGGTGTGATGGATAATGACTCAACCCCTCAGCACCCGGAGTGAACGGAAGCGGGAACAGATCCTGGAAGCGGCCGGGCAGCTTTTTGTTCAGCAGGGTTTTATCACCACCAGCATGGACGAAGTGGCTCAGCAGGCCGGGGTGTCCAAGCAGACGGTGTACGCCCACTTTGGCAGTAAGGACGAACTGTTTACCCACTGCATTGAGCGCAAATGCGTGGTCAACGAACTGCTGTTCAGCGGGTTGACCGGCAGTAACCCACGCAATGTGCTGATGGATTTCATCGGGCGCTTTGTCGAGATGATCAACAGCGAAGAGGCGGTCTACGTGTACCGGCTCTGCGTCAGTCAGGCGGAAACCCATCCGGATCTCTCCCAGCGCTACTTTGAAGCTGGCCCGGCCAAGGTGATTGGCACTCTGGCCGAGTACCTGAAGTCGCTGCATGAAGCGGGTGTTCTGACTCTGGATGACCCTCAAATTGCCGCGGAACAGTTGCTGTTGATGTGTCGGGGTATTGGCAATATGCGTCTGGCTCTTGGCCTGCCGATGGATCAGGACGACGCGGCCTGCCATCAGCGCGTCACACAGAGCGTGGATCTTTTCCTGCGCGGTTATGGCTACCAAGGGTGATCGAAGCCGGACCACCAAACCGTATCAATGTAAATGATTGAAAGTTCAAGGACGAATGGATGAAGCTTGCTCTTATTTCCCTGCCCCTTCTGACCCTGGCCGTCGCGCCGGCGTTGGCGCGCCCGCAGGGTGCCCCCGCTCCCTGGGAACTGGACCTGTACGGTGTCCAGATGGCGGATACCGACCTTGAGCGCGACGGCGGCATGGGCGATGCCTCGTTCGGGGCGGAGCTGGCGTACAGCACCCGTCTTGGCCCGAAGTGGATGCTGGGTTCCAGCGTCAGCCTGAATCGCCGCACCTTCGACTTTGATGCCCCCACATTGTTTGACGGCACGCTGGGGCGCTTTGACTACCGCGACCGCATCGGCTTCGGCTTTAACGGCATCTATCTGCACAGCCGGGAGTGGCAGGTGATTGTGGCGCCGCGATTCCAGTGGGCGGCAGCGGACGGCGCCGACCTGTCTGACGGCTTCAGCTACGGCGTGCTGGCGGGCGGGATGTACCGGGTGAGTGAGGGCTTGCAACTCGGGCTGGGCCTCTCCTACCTGAATGATGTGAAAGAGACCAAGAGCTTCCCCATTCTGCTGGTGAAGTGGCAGATCACCGACAAGCTCAAACTGGATAACCCCTTTGACCCGGGCTTTGCCGGCCGCGCCGGTCTGGAGTTGAGCTACCGCTGGAACCCGCACTTTGAACTGGGCGTCGGCGGGGCTTACCGCAGTGACCGCTTTGCCACCGAGAACGGCGCGGTGGAGTTTGAGGAACCGGTGTTCTTTGGTCGACTCAGCTACTTCCCCAGTGACCGCTGGGATGTGTCCGCCGCCTTTGGCTACCGCGCCGAAGGCGAGATGCAGTGGGAGCCGGACGGTGCCCCCAACCCGAAGCAGGAGCTGGACGGCCGGGTGGGCTTCGGCATCAATATGAGCTGGAAGTTCTGAAACAAAAACGGCGCCCATAGGCGCCGTTTCTCATTGCGTGCTGAGGCTTATTCGCCCAGCATCGCCGCTTTCAGCTTCTTGTCAGCGGGCTTGTTGCCCAGCCAGATGGCGAACAGCGCGTTGCGGAAGTCGTCGCCTTCCACCAGAGTCAGCAACTGGCCGTTTTTGTAGGCTTCCAGCCCCACGCCCGGGATGGACACCATGGTGAACTGATCGCCCACCTCAACCGGCGCATCAAACACCGCCATAAAGTTGTCCAGACGCTCACGCAGCGGGGCCACGTCGCCGTTGGTGGCGGTTTCGAAACCCTCTTCGATGGTGTCGATCATCCGTTCGGAGGTGATCATGCCGGAGAGGATGTTCAGACGTACCGCAGTGATCTGGTCACTGGCCAGAATCCCGTCCGCATCCAGACCCGCCTGTTGGGCGTACAGGGAGCCAACATAGAGCTTCATAAAGTACTTGGAGCGGATACCGGCGCCGTAGTAATCCAGGGCTTCACCCTGCACGGTGATTTGCGGCTCAAGGTCTACCCCTCCAACGGAGGCGGCGTGGGCGGGAGTCAGCACGGACAGAGCCAATGCCAGCAGAGCAATCAGATGTTTCATCAGCGGGACAACTTGCCAGAAAAAAGTGGCGTATAGATAGCACGGCGCCGATGCCCCCTCAAGGCGAAACAGCGCCGACCAGTGGCGAACGTGCCGATATCTTCAGGTAAACAGGTTGTAAAAGTCGGCGCCTGGGCGCATTTTTGCACCGCGCCAAAAAACAGCCCGCCTGGGAAGGCGGGCTGGGTTGTCGCGGGGAACGGCTCAGCCGGTTTTCAGCGAGCTGAGCTGATGGCTCAGCAGCGCCATCTGGGTTTGCAGTTCATCGCTGAAGTGGTGATTTTGTGCCGTCAGCTCTGCCAGTGATTGCGCGGCTTCGCTGATGGCGGCCAGGTTCTGGCTGATTTCATCGGTCACCACATTCTGCTCTTCGGCGGCGGTGGCCACCTGGGCAATATGGTCAGCGATGGAGCTGAACCCTTGCGACACGGTGGTCAGTGCCTGATGGCTGCTCTGTGTCTGAGCCCGGGCCTGCTCGGCCTTGCCACTGCCCGCTTCGATGACGGTCACCGCGTTGTCGACCACTGCCGTCAGCCCCGCAATCATGGCGTGGATCTCTTCGGTGCTGGACTGAGTTTTCGAGGCCAGTGAACGCACTTCGTCAGCCACCACCGCAAAGCCCCGGCCCTGTTCACCTGCCCGGGCTGCTTCGATGGCAGCATTCAGTGCCAGCAGGTTGGTCTGCTCGGCAATGGCCCGGATCACATCAAGGATGCGATTGATGTCGCTGGTGTGGGCCACCACCTCGGAGATGGAGTCGCTGGCCAGAGTCATGTCACGGGTCAGCCCTTCTACCATCTCCAGTGAGCCATTCAGATAACCCTGCGAGGTATGTACTTCGCCGTTGGCTGCGTGGATATGGTCAGCCACCGCGGCGGCACGCTGGGCCACTTCGGCGGCGGTGGTCGACATCTGGTGGCTGGCGGTCACAATCGCTTCAATCTGATGCTGCTGTTGGTCGGTGGCCTGACGGGCACGGTTATTCAGCTCGCTGCTCTTTACCGCGTTGTCGTTGGCGGCGTTGCCGATCGCCTTGGCTTCCATCACCAGAGTCCTGAGCTTCTGGATAAAGCGGGTCATCCCATTGCTGAGGCCAATCAGTTCGGCGTGGGTATCCAGATGCACTTCTCGGGTTAGGTCCCCCTCGTTGCTGGCCAGCTCCTCAATATTGCCCTGCAGGCGCTTAAGCGGAGCGGTGATGGAGCGCACCAGCACAATCACACTGGCGGAGAGCAGCAGGATCAGAACCACCGAGGTCAGCTGCATTGAGGTCATGATCCCCAGCACGCTGTCATCAATGTGGCTGGCCAGCGCATGGGCGTTGGCCAGCACCACGGATTGCGGCAGCTCTACCAGTACTGACCACTGGCTGTCGGTTCCCGGGATGGTGATGGGGTAACCCAGGTAGTAGATGCCTTCGTGCAGCCAGACCCGGTCGTTGCTGCTGTGCAGCGCAGCCAGCCTATTGCCCAGTTGGGGCTTTGCCGCTGTCAGGGGACTGGCCAGGTGGTCTTTATAGTGGGTCGAGGCCACCAGCAGTCCCTGATTGCTCAAAACGCTGATGCGGCTTTGCCCGCCATAAAGTGAATCGCTCAGAGTGGAGACGATTTTCTGCAACTCTGGCAGGTCCACATCGACGCCCACGACGCCCCGAAAGCGGCCAGCGGCAATAACGGGTGTGACCAGGCTGGTCATCAGTTCGTATTCGCCGCTGCCGGTCACCACTTCATAGGCGTAGGGCTCCAGCAGACAGAGCTGACGTTTGTCCCGGGGGCAAAGGTACCACTCCGCCTCCCGCTGGCCTGAGTCATTCAGGCTGTCATCGTACTTTTCGGTGGGGTCTTCCACCTGCTCCTGCACGATGGCCCCGTTTTCATCGCGGAACAGATAGATCTCCAGACCGCCGGTTTCCGGCACGCTGTGAATAAACTCACCACCGACGTATTGGGCATCGTTGCCGTCAAACGCCTGCGGCTCAAACTGGGCGTAGATGGTGCTCAGTTCCGGGTTCTGCTCAAACAGCGATGCCACCATTTGGTTGGCTTGTTCCCGGGACAACGGCACATCGTCCGACTCGAGAGAGGTCGCCAGAATGGCCGCCAGTGACAGCGGCAGCCGTTTCAGGCCGACAAAGGTTTGCCCAATCTGTTCGCTCAGAGTTGCGGTTTCGCTTTTCAGGCGTGCCAGCACCTCCAGCTCGGAGCTGGTACTGGTTTGCTCCACCAGCGTGTTCTGCAACGTATTGAGGTTGAAATAGAGGCGGAGACTGAACACCCCGATAAGCAGCAGGCCTGACAGCAGAAAGGCGAAGAGGATTTTTGTTTTGAGAGAGGTTTGTTTGTAGCCCATAGCGAGTCCAAGTCCATTAAGAGGAGGCACGTCAGGCAAATTGGGGAGCCGATGGGGGGAAGTCAGCGTCGGCCCAAATCCTTAGGTGTCGTAGCCAAGGGGGGGGAACCGCCCTGACCACACGCCCACTCTATCGGGGTTACCCGCTGAAACAACACACATTTTCACAGATGAGATACTGTTTGCTTACATTGTGACCCGGCGTGAAAAAGTTTACCCGTTTTCGCCGTGCCAATGTGTTAGGGCGGGAAAGCGCGGTTCGAGGCTAACCGTGGGTACAGTGGAGGATGAGTTGGTTGGAAAAAGGGGGGGATTGGGCCGTTAATGGATCCCCCCCTTTCGCTACTCGGTAGACCCCGCGAATCGCGCTGTTGAAATAGGTGCCTTGTGAGGATGCGGATTCAAAACCCTCAATCACGGGTACTGGTACGGTGCGATAGCGGTAGACGCCGCCACGGATAAAGTTGAGGTCCGGAATCTGGCTCTTTTTCGATGCGCCGTAACCGTCGAACGCCGAAGAGGCGCTTTTTGCGAAACCGATGAGAACACGAGAAAGACAATAAGAATAATGAAGTTCTTCATGGCAGCGATCCTAGCTTTAAATATCAAACTGTTCACAGGGGTCTTCTTCGACTGTTGGCCTGAAGTGATCACCTAAAAGGTCATACAACTTATATTGGCCTTGGAAGCTCCCAAGCATTCGATCTGTGGTATTAAAGAATCCGGGGTGGAATCCTTGGAAATTCTGATTTCCTCTTCGAAGAGTCCGGCTGCATCGACGCATGTTGATAAGCTCATTCATCATTGAAGCAGCGTCTTCATGAGTCATCTCCGAGACGTCGGTACCAATCAGGTTAATCACGCTGGTGTAGAGGGCGCCGGCCCGCATGCCGATATTTCTGGCGCGTTCGCTGGGGCTTTTCATGATGACGTAGGCTTCGTAATCATCCCGCAGGCCATTAAAGTTGGCGTCTATCCCTTCCAACTGCTGCCGGGATTCCTCCCAGTCCACGACCGGCAGGTCCAACCCGATGGCAGGGTGGGAAAAGGACTCCCAACTGCGGCGCCCCAGCCAGCCACCGGGCCGGAAAAAGGTCAGGGATTTGGCGAAATAGTGCTTGTCGCTATAGTGCACCACGGCACCGGCCAGATAGAACGTGCGGCGGCTCCAGTTGTCGACCTTTTCGAGTTTGACCCGTTGCCAGTGAATGCGATGGCTTTCAGGTTTTTTGCCTTTTGAGCGGATGCGGGCAACCCAAAGGTGGTTGCTGTTTTTTACGATATGGCCCCGATGATAGGAGATCTCGGCGTTGTAATCCGGGTAGTCCTGGTAGTCTCTTGCAAAAGACAACAATGGGCACAGAGACAGGACCACGAAGAGCTTAAAGGGTTTCATGGGAAATTCCTTTTCAAAGTGGCAATGTCGGTTTCTCTGTCAGGCTTTGTTTTTGGATTTTTGTGGGGATTTTTCCAGCGGTCGAATAAACAAGCCTTACTCTGTTCTAGTTGAATTTGGTGATATCGCCGCGATATTTAATATTTGTGAAGACAAATTAATAATCAATAAAGATTAAAGGTGGGGTGAATAATGTCTATCGCTCTGTATTTTTTGATGTTTCACCCGCAGCGGATGTCTAATGAATTGGTGTATCGGGTTTGTGTTCTGTTGCGTACTCGCCGAAATATAAACCAGCACGGCAGTTAGCGCTGGTTTCTATTTCGCCGGAGGGACGGGGTGGCGGCGTCGAGGCGTCAGTTGTGGTCGCCGTTGGGCTCGGCTGGGGACAGGCATTCCGCTTGCGCCCGGTAGGTGGAGGGGGTGACGCCGTTGTGGCGCTTGAAATAACGGACAAAGTTGGTGGTGTCATCAAAGCCCAGCTCAAAGGCGATGGACTGGATGGTGCCCCCTTTCATCGACAGCTTGCGGGTGATTTCGAGGTTCAGCCGGAAGTCGATCATCTGCTTGGCGGTGTGGCCACAGCAGCGCTTGCACAGCTGGTTGAGGGCTTTGTAGGTCAGCCCCATCTGGGCGGCGTAGCTTTTCGCTTCCCTGTCCTGGGCGAAGTCTCGTTCCACCCGGTTAAGAAACTCGGTAAAGCGATTGCGTTGGCACTCGTTGGCGGTGTGCGGCAGTTGCTGGCGGGCGCGGGCCAGTTTGATCATCAACGCCGAAAACAGCAGCTGCACCACGACGTCGTCTTCGTGCTCATTGGCGGCCACCACCTTGAGCGCTTCGCTTATCTGCTCCAGCAACTCGCGGCAGTTCTTGTTGAGGGTGGCGTCCATCGGCAGCACCGGAGCCATGGTCAGGCTGTAGTGGCGCGACACAAAGTAGGATTTGCGGATGTTGGCGGCACACTCAGCAAAGAAGCCCGGGGTGATGTTGATCATCTTGCCGGTGGGCTGGTCGTTGCGGTCAAAGGCGTGGAACTGGTCCTGATTGACAAAAATCACGCTGCCGTCGTGGTAAGGGTGGGCCACGCCATCCACCCAGTGCTGGCCGCAGCCCTGCTCGATATAGATAAAGCAAAAGTAGCTGACCCGGTGGGGTGAGAAGGGGTCGAAGCGGTAACGGCCCTCACGGGCGCGGAACAGGCTGAGATCGAGCACTTCGATACCGGGCGAACGGTGAGCGGGTTGACGGTATGTCACGGTGGGGATGTCGTTATAGCTGTCCACGGAGGCGGATGATCGTCGTTGGGTTGCCAATAGAAAAGGGCGCCAGGTCATCCTGGCGCCCCTATTGTATCGGATCAGCGGTGGATGGTGTCTACCATCGCGGCCCGGTCGTCGTAATCTTCCTGATGGCAGCGCTGACAGGCTTCCACCGGACGCAGCCAGGGCTGACGGAACTTACCATCGGCAGAGAAGTGGTAGGCGTCGTCGGACGGCTGGGACAGGTCAATCTTGAACATGTGGGCGCTGCCCGGCATGTGGCAGTCGTTACAGCTGGCGAAGCCGGCGTGTTGGGCGCCGATGCCGTCCGCAAACTTCACTTCACCGTGACAATCCTGACAGGCTTTGGTCAGGGCACCGGCGTGCTCCGGCTTATCGCGGTTCTGGGTGGACTGGTGCGGGTTATGACACTCGCTGCAGTGGAACAGACGCTTGGCGCCCTCTGCTTTGCCGGTGTCCGGGTTCATCCCCAGCAGGCCATCGATGGCGTAACGGCCACCCTGAGAGTACTCAACCACGCGGCCACCCAGGCTGTCACCACCGAACTCGGCGTTGTAGGGGCTGACGTAGCTGGGGTAGCGGCGCTCACCGTCTTTGGAGTGGCACTCGCCACAGGCGATGGGCTGGCCGTAAGCCATGGTCGGGCCCTGCAGGCTGGCCGCAGTACGGCCTTTGGCGATGCGGGTGATGTTGTCCGGGGTCGGTGCTTTGGCGTGATCACTGCCGGCGCCGTGGCAGGCTTCACACTGCACACCGGCCTGTTCAAAGGTGCCGGCAATGCCGATCATATCGTCCTGGTGGTGCGGGTTGCGGTCGTCCCCAGCTTCAGAGGTGAAGTCACGCCAGCCGGTGGCGTGGCAGCGTCCGCAGTTGTAAGGATGAGAATCCGGGCCGTCGCCGGGGGCGTAGGCAAAGGCGTGCTCCGGGCCGTACTCTTCACCGTTCTCCGGCAGCACGATGCGGGTGGATTCGCCGGACATGATGTAGCCGTGCTTATCCATAAACATCACGGTGCGCAGGTAGCCGCCAATCACGTAGCTGACGTCTTCCCAGCCTTCCGGATCACCGGCGGAGTTTTCCACGCCGTGAACGAAGTTAATGGTGTCATCGATGTTGGTGTATGGGAACTGCGGTGCCTGGCCGTCCACCACCGGGCTCAGTTTGAAGTTGTGGCCGGTCAGCATATAGCTGGCCTTATCCTGGTGACAGCGCAGACAGGTTTCGGTGCCGACGTAGCTCTGCAGGCTCAGCTTCACCTCGATTTCGGCGTAGGACTCGGCCACGCCACCGCGGCCATCACTGATGGTGTAGCTGACCCGGGCCAGGCCCTCCTCGTCAGACTCAAACCAGAGCAGTTTGTCCTTGATGCTCGCCTCACCGATGCCGCTGGTCAGCTCGACCGCGGTCAGGGTCAGGGCATCGCCGTCCGGATCGACATCGTTGGCGAGCACATCCACGGCGGTGGCTTCGCCCATCAGCGCCACCGCGGAAACCGGAATGGCCACCGGCGGCAGGTTGCCGTTGCCATCATCACTGTCGCTGCCACAGGCAGCCAGCGTCGCCGCGATGCAGCAGGCCATCAACCCCTTTGCCACCGGCGTTAAAGTGTGTCTTCTCATCATCATTCCCTATTGCTGTTATGGTGCTTATCGCAAAGGGAAAAGTACTGATCGACGTTCAGCCGACACAGGTCCGGATGAGCTGACAAATGGTCCAAAACGAACCGTTTGGTGGGATTGTGAACTGGATCGGGAGGGGGCACGCTGACGGGAGTGTACCTAATTCACCTAATTGGCCACCTAATTGGACACGCACTTTTGCATCCGTGGGGCATCACATATCGGGAAGCCCAGCGCTACCCACCTGCTTGCAATCCGCCTTAGCGTTGCGGGGGCATCACAAGCTGCGGAGAACTAAAGCTCTTAAGGTAGCTATTAAGGTGGGTGTCCAGTTAAGCTACTTAAAATAATTCATGACAGCAAGACGTCAATTGAGAGAAGTTTGCAGAAATGATTAAGATATTGGCTACGATTATATCCACAATTATGGTTCTTGCTGGCTGTTTAGGGTTCGCCTTCGATGGCGAGATTGGCATTGATTCAGATAAAGCGTTTTACTTCTTAGGTGTTGCCATTGCAATTGCATATACAGTTGGTTATCAGCTTATATGTAAAGACTGGGGTCTTAAAAAGTCTTTTGTCTTCTTTCATGTTATCCCCATATTGTTAGCTGTAACACTTCGTTTTATAAATTAAGCGCTAAAGGCCGACAATAAGCTGGCCTTTTTCTACCCATAATCATAGTTCCAAACCTACTTCAGCATTACTAGCAATCTCCATCACCGTATAAATCTTTATGGTTTTTAACCATGTTCTGAAAAACTAAAGCTAAAACTAATGCCTAATAAGCCTAATTGGACACCCACTTTGCACGCTTTTGCATCCGTGGGGCATCACATGTCGAGAAGCCCCGCGCTACCCAACTGCTTGCAATCCGCCTTAGCGTTGCGGTGGCATCACAAGCTGCGGAGAGCTAAAGCTCTTAAGGTGGGGGTCCAGTTAAGAGCCAACGCTCGTCGCTTGTTCGCCGCATAGATACATCGATTAACTCCAGCCTTTATCGAAATGCACTCCAGTGTAGGGTTGGTCATGTCCATTGGGTGGAAGATATGGGAGGTTATGGGCTTAAAGGGGCCAAGAGCCCTTGATGGACCAGTCAAACGGGCTTAGTTTAGGACCGAGAAGGTGAGTGCAGACATGCACTTTTCAAATGCAGATAAAAAATGGGTGTCCAGTTACGCCACTCCAGTTACGCCACTTAAGGTGGGTGTCCAGTTGCGGTCGAAACCAATACCTAATTGGACACGCACTTTTGCATCCGTGGGGCATCACATATCGAGAAGCCCAGCGCTACCCACCTGCTTGCAATCCGCCTTAGCGTTGCGAGGGCATCACAAGCTGCGGAGAACTAAAGCTCTTAAGGTAGCTCTTAAGGTGGGTGTCCAGTTAAGCTGTTGCGAGTGCTGCTGCCATCATCACCAATACATACGCAACCACATTCAACGCTGCACGAGTGAACCCTTCAACAATAGGAAGATACGGCGGAAGCATGTCTGGTGCGAACAAATTAATATCTGCGTACTATGTGAAGGGTGAAATATTGAATTCTCTCCAAAGTGCTGTTGGGAGACGAATCCCTATTAATGCAGCAAACCCCATTAAGTGGTGGCACTCACCAGCATACAAGGCGTATCGCTCATATCAACTACATGGTATGAATGAAGTATTAGCTTCTCCGGAGTGGCAAAAATGATAATGAGAAACAACTGGATAATTGCAGGTATATTGATGCTCCTGCTTCCTTTAACAGCCTGTAGTGAAGCGGGAATGAACACTTACACCAATAAACCAACAGATTTTTTTGATGACCCTTCAGTAATTAAGATGGCAACATCAGCAATGAGCGGTAATGAAGAGGCAGTATCTGAATTAATGAAGAAAGGGGTCAACATTAACCACCAAGGCAAAGATGGCATGACTCCATTGCTTTGGGTATTAGGGGAAAAAAGCGAAAAAGGATTTGGTTTATTGCTCAAGCTTGGAGCTAACCCGAACTTACCTGTTGCTACGGGAGGCTCTGTCATGACGTTCGCAGCATCTGCTGATGACCCAACCTACCTAAGAATGGCTTTAGAAAATGGTGGTGATGCAAACTATTTTCACCCTAATAGAAAGCGAAATGTTATCTTTGATGCTATTTCACCGGGACACCTAGAACACTTACTGCTTCTTCTAAAGCATGGTGCAGAAATAAACGCCCAAGATGGTGCAGGAGATACACCATTAATAGCGGCAGCTTCTCTTAATCAATATGATATTGTTTATCACTTACTTGAACATGGTGCTGACTTCAGGCTAGGGAACAGGTGGGGCAAAACCATTAAGGATAGAATAGAAGATAACAACATATCTAAAGGTAGCGAACTTTATCAATGGAGAGGCAAAGTAATTAAATACCTAGAACAAAACGGTGTGAATGTATCACCCAGAGAAACCTAATTGGACACCCACTTTTGCACGCTTTGTATCCGTGGTACCTAATTGGACACGCACTTTTGCATCCGTGGGGCATCACATATCGGGAAGCCCAGCGCTACCCACCTGCTTGCAATCCGCCTTAGCGTTGCGAGGGCATCACAAGCTGCGGAGAACTAAAGCTCTTAAGGTGGGTGTCCAGTTAAGCTACTGAAGACATGGTCTTACGTGGTGTGGATGGTATAGCCGATATTGCCGCAGGTGCAGCAGCTTTCGCAGGTCCAGTTGGCTGGGGAATAGCGGCTGCATATTATGGGGCCGACTATTTGTCGGGAGGAAATTTGACCAAATTTATATATGATAAAGTTGTGGGTAGGCGCGAAGAAGAATTCCAAGCACCTACGGGAAGTACGCAGTGATGAAGTATCTATTTTTCACATTATGTAAGCTATTCGGAAAAAAGGACCGTTTAGTATGGGTAGAACTAGCAGCGATGATGACTACGCTAGTTCTAGCAATTATTCTACATGTGTTCTTTTTGTTGTTTATCTTTGAGTTTGAAATGACATTTCTAGTAGAGGATTACGGAGCTCTGCTATTGGGGGTGAGCTTTTTTATCTTCTCCTTTCTTTATTTCTTTCTTGTGAGTAAATTTAAAAAATATGCGAACTAGTGATTGGTTGGGGTATATTCTAACAACCTTTGATTGGACACCGGCAACCTTTGATTGGACACCGGCTAATTGGACACCCATCCTTTGGCTCATTTTTAGTGCCTAATTGGACACCCACTTTTGCACCCGTGGGGCATCGCATGTCGAGAAGCCCAGCGCTACCCAACTGCTTGCAATCTGCCTTAGCGTTGCGGGGGTATCACAAGCTGCGGAGAACTAAAGCTCTTAAGGTGGGTGTCCAGTTAAGCTTGGGGCATCACATATCGAGAAGCCCAGCGCTACCCACCTGCTTGCAACCCGCCTTAGCGTTGCGAGGGCATCACAAGCTGCGGAGAACTAAAGCTCTTAAGGTAGCTCTTAAGGTGGGTGTCCAGTTAAGCTGCTTGATTCGTATATTCATAAGCCTCACTCGTTCTAGAAAAGGAGCTTTAAACAATGAAGGTATGTTTATGGGATATGGTAGGCGCGGGTTTAGTTATTCAGGCTGAATCCAACTGCGTCTACTTCAATCAGACTGGAGGGACAGCTTGTTTTCAATCTGAAATGGAAGGTCATTTTGTACCTTTCAACTTTGATTGCGACCCTGATGATTTTGAATCTTCCTTAGAATATAAGCTAGGTCAGCTTTTTGTAAATTCAGAGTCAGTGAGTAGAGATTTGGCACAGTCTATTGACAAGCTATTGCAGAATAACCCTGAAACGAGCGGAGTTTCAGTTGATAACACCAAACTAGAAGATTCATTAGAGTCATGGGTATATGTGACCATAAAGAGCACCGAAAACAACCCCGTTAACTATGAAAAGGAGATGAAAGGCGTATTAACTTGGCCTAATAGTGATTAACAGTAAAGGTCAGGATCCCTTCGGGATCCTGACTCCCGGTATTACGGTTTTAACCATCATCATTACTAGCAATTCCCACCAGCTAATAGCTAATTGGACACCCATCCTTTGGCTCATTTTTAGGGAGATTAATATTTTCCGGGTCTAGGTTCATTGGTATCAGCCACAGCCTCTCAATGCCTAATTGGACACCCACTTTTGCACCCGTGGGGCATCGCACGTCGAGAAGCCCAGCGCTACCCAACTGCTTGCAATCCGCCTTGGCGTTGCGATGGCATCATGAGCTAATTGGACACCCATCCTTTGGCTCATTTTTAGGGAGATTAATATTTTCAGGGCCTAGGTTCATTGGTATCAGCCACAGCCTCTCAAGGTGCGCTTATGCCTCAGGCCCGTCGAAACCAGGTGAACCTTCAGGATACCTGTTACTACCACTGCATCAGTCGCTGTGTGCGGCGAAGCTACTTGTGTGGGGAAGACCCCTATACGGGTAAGAGTTACGAACACCGGCGCCAATGGGTTGAAGACCGACTGCTGAGCCTGACGGACACCTTCGCCATCAGCGTGTGCGCCTTTGCGGTAATGAGCAACCACACCCATGTGGTGCTGTGCGCCGAGCCAGAGCGGGCAGAAAGCTGGGACGCCCAAACGGTACTGATGCGATGGCATCAACTCTACGAGGGCATGCCGTTAACCCGGCGATACTGCCGTCCAGAAGAGTATGACCAGATGACCAAAGCCGAGCGACTGGCGGTTGAACTGCTGGTGGAAACCTACCGGCAAAGATTGACCGACATCAGCTGGTTTATGCGGGCCCTTAACGAACCCATCGCCCGAATGGCCAACCGGGAAGACGGCTGCACCGGACGCTTCTGGGAAGGGCGCTTTAAGTCTCAGGCCCTGCTGGATGAACAAGCGCTGTTAACCTGCATGGCCTATGTTGACCTCAACCCCATCCGGGCCAACATTGCCAGAACGCCAGAGGCTTCAGACCACACCAGCATTCAGCAGCGTATCCGAGCAGCGCTAAAGGGCGAACAGCCAACCACGTTAAAGCGCTTCCAAACCGACAGCGGCAACAATGACAACGCGTTGCCCTGCCACCTGAACGACTATCTGGAGGTGGTGGAATTCACCGGACGGGCTCAGAGAGCCGATAAACCCGGACATATCCCGGAGAGCGCACCGTCTTTAACCCACCGCCTTGGCATATCCATCCCCAACTGGCTGACCCTAACCAAAGGATTTGAGTACCAGTTCGGCTGCCGTGCTGGCACATTGTCCAGCCTCCAAAGGTGCCATTGCTACGAAGAAACCGTCCGAATTCGGGGTTCAGGCAACGCTCGTCGTTTGTTCGCCGCATAGATACATCGATTAACTCCAGCCTTTATCAAAATGCACTCCAGTGTAGGGTTGGTCATGTCCATTGGGTGGAGGATATGGGAGGTGAATCGCCCCCACTTTCCTAGACACCTCAAAGCCTTAGAATGAGGCAATCAAGGAGGTGTTATGACAAATCAGCGATATCCGGAAGAATTTAAGATCGAAGCGGTCAAACAGGTGACCGATCGTGGTCGTTCTGTGGCCGAGGTTTCACGCAACTTAGTTGTATCCAGCCACAGTCTCTACGCTTTTCTAAAACGCTCCGGAAAACCTGAAGCTCAGCAGCAGGAAGAAAGTGCCCAGCAAGCTGAAATCCGGCGGTTACGAGCGGAGCTCAGGCAAGTAACTGAAGAAAGCGATATTTTAAAAAAGTCCGCCGCGTACTTTGCCAGGGAGTCAGGCTGAAGTACGCCTTCATCAAAGAGCACTCCATCCACTTCGCAGTACGCCGTTTATGCCGGACATTGAATGTCCATCCAAGCGGTTACTATGCGTGGCTGAAAACGCCACTTTCCCCTAGAGCCAAAGATGACCGGCGTCTGACGGGCCTGATAAAGCAGGCATGGCTGGAAAGTGGTGGGGTCTACGGGTTTCGAAAAATCCATGACGACATGCGCGAAGATGGAGAGTCTTGTGGAAAGCACCGAGTCGCCCGATTGATGAAGCTTTCTGGACTGCGCACCCAAACAGGATACCGGCTTCGGCCTGGTCACTATGGAGGGAAACCACCTGTTGCATCGCCTAATTTTCTAGAGCGTCAATTTGATGTTGTTTAGCCCAACAAAGCTTGGGTCACGGACATCACATACATTCGAACTTACGAAGGCTGGCTCTATTTGGCCGTGGTCATTGACCTCTTTTCCCGACAGGTGATTGGCTGGGCAATGAAGCCGAGAATGACGACAGACTTGGCCATCGATGCGGTGATGATGGCTATTTGGCGACGCCAACCGAAGCGGGAGGTCATGATCCATTCCGATCAGGGAAGCCAGTACACCAGCATGGAGTGGCGCAGCTTTCTGGCGGCAAATAACTTGAAAGGCAGCATGAGCCGACGTGGAAACTGCCATGACAATGCGGTTGCAGAGAGCTTTTTTCAACTGCTCAAGCGAGAGCGCATCAAACGGAAAAATTACGGAACACGGGACGAAGCGCGCAGCGATGTGTTCGATTACATAGAGATATTCTATAACCCGAAGCGACGCCATGGTTCCAATAACCAGCTATCACCCGTAGAGTTTGAGAAGCAGTACTTTTCTAATCAGAACAGTGTCTAAGAAAAGCGGGGCGATTCAAGGTTATGGGCTTAAAGGGGCCAAGAGCCCTTGATGGACCAGTCAAACGGGCTTAGTTTAGGGCCGAGAAGGTGAGTGCAGACATGCACCTTTCAAATGCAGATAAAAATGGGTGTCCAGTTACGGTTACGGTCCAGTTACGGTCCAGAGTGGCATTCAGGAAGGGGTGGAGTATTATAGGTAAGAGGGAGAATCAGTGGTATGGAAAATTTCTATAAGATTATGCTTTATGTTCTTTGTATGCGAGAAAAGAGCAAGGGTAGTAGTAATTTTTATTCATTAGCATCATCTCTATCGATTCTGTCCTTTTTTATTCTTCTGAATGTTCATAGTTTTCTGTTGTTAGGAGAGCTATGCTCTCCCAGTGTTTTTATTCGGATAAATGACTGGGTGTATAATGAAAGCAACTTCATCATTACTGTCGTTGTTCTTTTTGTTTTACCATTCATTTGGTTTCGGTTGAGGCGTTCCAAATACGAAGGCTTTTCAGGCTTTGAGTGCGAAATGGAAAACGGTAAATTAGTAAGAAAATATGGCTTCCTAAACTTTGTACTTTATTCTTTAGTTAGTGCGATTATCTTCTTGTCTGCACTGTTTATTAATATTTGATCTATGGATATAAGTCTAACTGGACATATATAGACGCCCTCAAAAGCACAAGTCGTGTTGATGGAGGGCGGCATGCTGACATATATCCGGCGTCATGATGGAGGCTTTGCTTGCTCCGCGCCTTGATGCGTTCCGTACTTTGCGTCCGATTAAACGATGAAGAAAGCGACGTGTTTTGTTCGCAGATCCATTCCACTCGGTGATGGTGGCGAATCCATTGGCATTCCTGAAGTCTTAACGGGATTGGCTTTTCTTGGTCGTTTTTTTTGAACCGCCAAAATATATGGCTTACCTATGAAAATCTCACCTCTTCAATGCATTTCACATGACGAAAACGTCTGAAGGGAAACTGACAAATGCCAATTGAAAACCTCCCCCCAGAAATTTTAGGGTTTGCAGCCTTTGCTCTTTCAGCGTCTGCCACACCTGGCCCGAATAACGTATTGCTGACCGGGCTTGGTGCAGCCGTGGGGCTACGTCGAGGTATACCGGCGCTTCTGGGAATCACATTGGGCTTCGCCATGATGATTTTTTTGGTTTCACTCGGGTTCGGACAGTTCGTTGTTCTTGCTGAACCTGCCCTTATTTGGGGAATGCGCATCTTAGGCATTCTGATAATCACCTGGATGGCATGGCAGATCGCATCGAGCCCTGTGTTGGAGGACAACGTCGTATCCGGGCAGCCAGAAGCGAGCCATAGCGTTATTGGTTTTTGGGGCGCCGCAGCGTTCCAATGGGTAAACCCGAAGGCATGGCTAATCTGTGCCTCGGTGATTGCTGCCTACCTTGATGCTGCAGAGAGCCTCTTGCTTCAGGCAACGATTTTGGCAGTAACGTTCATCGTAACCAGTCTTATAGGGTGCTTCCCGTGGCTCGCTGCGGGGACATTGGTTGGCCGTTATCTGAAAGGCGGCCGGGCGCGGATATTTAATGCCTTGATGGCAACGTTGATGCTCTTCTCGATGTTGCCGGCTTTGATTTGATGCCCGAGCGTACTTCCTGAAACCGTCGCATCTGGCATTGCTTAGAGGATTCCGGTTGGGGTACGAAGGGGAGGGGGGGCGATAAGCGATCTGCTTGAAATGGCCTCCCCAAGAGGACTCGAACCTCTATCGGCCGCTTAGGAGGCGGCTGCTCTATCCTGTTGAGCTATGGGGAGGCGGTAGGCAGGCCCATTCTATCCAGCTGAATGCGGGATTGAAAAGGCCTGCAAATCAGTTGTCTAAAGTTTGCGCTGGCGTGGGGCGCGCTGAACCCAGTCACCCACCTGTACGCCCATCAGGGCGGTGGGGCCCTCCAGTCGGGCGCGGGCGCGCTCCGGCTCAACCTGTTCCAGGGTCAGCACCAGTTCGCCGGGCTGGGCCCAGCTGTCCTGCTGAGTGATGATTTGAAGTTTGTCGCCCGGTCGTAAGCCGTGGCGCAGTCCGAGGCTGACCACGGCACGGTCGCCGCGCAACTCAATGATGCGGCCTTTCAGCGGCTGGCAGGCGAGGGTGTCGTTCAGGTCGCGCACTATGTCGTTGCCAATCTTGCGCAGCTCCTGGCCAAAGTCGCTGTTCCAGAACGTTTCAGTGGCGGTGTCCGCCATCTCCTGACGCTCATAAGGCCAGCCGCCCTGACTGCGGTAACGCTGGCTCCATACCCGTTCGGTAGTGAAGGCGTCGTAGAGCACCGCTTCCAGCGCCAACTGTCGGGTGGCGTCCCGTTCCCAGTAGCCCATCACCCGGTCCGGGCGGTCAAGGCTGAGGTCATCAAACACCAGCGCCAGCACGTACTGGCTGTTGTCCTGCTCGCCCAGAGAGCGCACCCACTCCCGGTCGTATCCGGCGATGTCGATGCGCAGGTCATCACGGGCGTTGCCAAAGGCGTAGCGGCCTTCGCCGTTGAGGGTATTACTGATAAGGCGGCTGAATGCGCTGTCCAGCTCATACAGGCCGCCGGGCACCAGTTGCTCGCGGTAGCGCACCTGGGCGCGGGGCACGCTGATGGCCACCCGGCCCGCCGGGCCACGGCACTTGCCGAGGGCGTCGCTGACCATCTGCACCCGCATCTCAACAAAGTACTGGTTGCCGCTGCGTCGCTCAGAGAGGATCTCCATCGATTCCACGCTGGCCTGGCTGTCCATGGTCAGCTGTTCATCAATCAGCACGCCATTCCGGCTGCGCTGCTGGTAGTCGAGCTGCGCACCGTGACTCATCACTGCCTGACTAAGGGCGCGGTCGATGGCGCGCTGACGGGCGGACTCCACATCATCATTGATGATCTGGGCATGGCCGCTCAGCTCCATAAAACCCGCAAAGGCGGCAGGCGTGAGCAACAGCAGTGAGAGCAGGGCGAGGCATAACCGATTCATCGGGCTGGGGTTACCTTGGCGTTGTGGTTGGCCCGATTATAAGCAAAGCTTGTGCCTAAAGCTTATGGGCTGTGGGTCGATACCAAGGTATGCGAGTGACAGGAGACCAATCAATGCGAGTAAAGGCGCGAACGCTGGCGGCCACGCTGCTGCTGGGACTGTTCGGTTGTGCCACGGCACCCGAGCCTCCGGCGGGCTATCCCGTTGAGGAAAACGGCAAGGTGTTGCCGCCGCAGGGGGAACTGAACGTACTGGCGGAAACCATTGCCCGCGATCTGGTGCGTCACCATGACAATATGGACACCACCCGCCTGATGGCCGTTACCACGCCGGTGATGCTGGAGCAGTTTGATCAGAGCAGCCAGTTTGCCCGCCAGTTGGGTGAAGCCCTGACAGCAGCGCTGCATCAGCAGGGCCTGAACCTGCTGGACCTGAACGGCGGCAACACCGTACGGGTTACTGAGCAGGGCAACCTGATGCTGACCCGCGACTTTGAGCAGCTGGCCAGCCAGTTGCCGGTGGAGGAGGTGGTGGTGGCCACCATCGCCACCAGCCGGGATTCGGTGGTGATCAACAGCCGCATCTTGTCGGTCGCCAATAAGCGGATTGTCTCCACGTCGCACAGCAGTGTGCCTTGGCAGCAGTTGCCGCAGCACTTTGGCCCTTCCCGTCAGGTGAGTCTGGAAGCGGGCGGGTTGTACCGCCATGAGGCGTCTGGTCGCGGCGGCGTGGTGGAACGGGAGGAACGATGAGACTGTTACCTTGCGCGCTGTTGCTGACGGCGCTGACCGGTTGCGCCGGTTACGACCGCTACGTCGAGTATGAAACCGTGGCGCCGGAGTCTTTCCCGGTACTGACCGCCACCGGCATTGCGCCGCTTTCTGCCCAGCTGGGAGAAACCGAGCAGGAGAAGATGCGCCGGGCGATGCGCGCCGCCAAGCTGGACGCCTACCGCGAACTGGCAGAGCAGGTGTATGGTCAGCGCATTCAGGGCGTCAGCGAGATGGATGAGATGGTGCTGCGCCGGGATGAGTTCCGGGCCCAGGTGGATGGGGTGATCCGCGGTGCCCGGGTGGTACGCAGCTACCCGGTGGGCGACAGCTACGTTACCGAGCTGGAGCTGGATTATAAAGTGGTGTGGGAGCTCTACCAGCAGCAGCCCCGTCAACGGGTCCGTTCGGTCAGCTATTACTGAACGCCCCACAGCAAAAAGCCCGGCACTGGCCGGGCTTTTTTGTGTCGGTCGCTGAACCGGCTGTCAGACCTGAATGCGTTTACCGAGGCGCTGGCCAACGTGAGTCTGGCCTTCGCCGGTGTAGGTCATGGCGCTGGCGTGGCGGGTGCGCTGCAGCAGTTGTTGCAGTCGGGTCAGACTGGCGCTGACCAGCTCTGCCTGGGCCTGGTTGTGCTCATTGCGGCTCTGGCATTCCGCCAGGCGCTCGCGGGCCTGTTTCAGGGTGTCGGCCAGCTCCGGGTCGGCGCTGGCCTGAGCAATTTCAGGGTGGCGGCTGAGCTGCTGATCGGCCTGGCCGATGGTGTCCAGCAGAGTCAGCTTCTCTTTGAGCAGCGCTTCAATCTGATCCACATCCCGTTGCACCAGGGCATCGGTTTCGCGGGTCAAAAGCGCCAACAGCTGATCCAGTCGGATCAGCTGTTGGGAAAGCCGTTCAGCGAGAGTGGGTTCACTCATCCGCCAGTCCGTTCAGTTCGTTTTCGAACTTGGTGATGTTCTGCGCCAGACGCTCCGGGTCGACGTGGTAGCGGCCTTCGGAGATGGCCTGGCGGACGGCGTCCACTTTGGCCTGGTCGATGCCGCTGGCGTTAGCCAGGTTGCTCTCGGCGCGGGCCAACTGCTGGGCTTGCTCAGTCAGCACCACCGCGTCGCCAGCCGGGCGGGCAGGGGCTTGGCTGCTTTCGCTGCTGACGGCAGGTTTGGCCTTGCTCTGGCTCGGCAGAGTGTGGCTGGCACCGCTGGTCAGTTTGCTGAGATCGATCGCCATAATGCTTGGCTCCGTAAAATTTGTGTCTTTGCTGTCTTTGGTTATCGTCTGTGACGGCGAAAGCTTTAGGGGTTTTTTACATCCGCACTTCCACTTCCCCAACCCCGACCACTCTGGCATCGATAATACGTTTTGAACGGTTGTTTTGCACCCGGATGCTGTCACCCTGTGCGCCACTGCCCCGCGCTTCGCCGCTGGTTTTGATTTCGATGCCGCCGGTGCGGGCATAGATGGTCACCAGATCACCGCTGCACACCAGGCAGATATTGTTGTTGCTGATGGGCTGGCCGCTGCCGATGCGGCGGATAAGGCGGGCGCCGACCAGTTGGTTGGGGTCGGTCACGGTCTGGCCGCGCAGGGTATTGGCATCGCGGTATTCCACGCGCAGATGCTGCGGCTCCAGCACCGCGTCGGCGTTCAGGGTGGCGGTGGCCACCACCACCGGGTATTCAAAGCGGGTCTGCACCGGAACGTACAGTGACCAGCCAGAATCGTCCGGGCAGCTTACCTTCACGGTGACGTAGCGGCCGAAGCCATTGTTGCCCGGTGCGCTCGCCAGCAGCGGTTGGTTACAAACAGGATACTTCAGGCGGTTGTCGAGGTCATTGGCGGTGACCGACACCCGGGCACCATCCGGCACGGTAATGTGCGCCTGAACGTACTCGGCGGCGGTGCTTCGAATCACCTCTAACGGTGTCTCGCTGGCGGTTGCGGCGCCGTAAGACAGCAGTGACAACAGCAGCGCAAAAACCCTGGAGTAAACGGTTGAGAAAGTTCGCATTCGCCGATCCATTAATCCTATAATTGATCCCATTCAGGGGAGCGTTTCACCTCGTTTCCGGTTGGCTCGGTTGAACCGACTTCCAGAAATTGATACAACGCCGCTGCATTATAACGACAATCGGCCGATATAACCCACTATGGGCCCAAGGCCCCGATTTTCGTCATCTTTGATAAGGACGTTCCCTTATGGCCAGTATTTTGGACTCGGTGAACCAGCGCACTCAGCTGGTGGGTCAGAATCGCCTTGAACTGCTGCTGTTCCGTCTGCAAGGACGCCAGCGCTACGGCATCAACGTGTTTAAGGTTCGCGAGGTGCTGCAATGCCCCAAGCTGACCGCACTTCCCCACCAAAGTGGCCTGATCCGCGGAGTGGCCCACATCCGTGGCCAAACCATCTCAGTGATTGACCTCTCCGCTGCCATTGGCGGCCCGCTCACTCAGAATCTCGACACCGCGTTTATCATCATCACGGAATACAACCGCTCGGTGCAGGGTTTCCTGGTCAGTGGCGTTGAACGCATCGTCAACCTGAACTGGGAAGGCGTTCTGCCACCGCCAAAAGGCAGTGGTCGCAGCAACTACCTCACCGCCGTGACCGAGCTGGACGAACAGCTGGTGGAGATCCTGGACGTTGAGAAGATCCTCGATGAGATCTCTCCGGCCCGGGCAGAGGTGAGTGAAGAGGTGGTGGCTGAGCTGGCTCCGGTGGCCGAAGTGCGCCGTGCGGTGCTGGTGGCGGACGACTCTTCCGTGGCCCGCAAGCAGGTACAGCGCGCGCTGGAACCGATGGGGCTGGATCTCATCGTGGTCAAGGACGGCCTGGAAGCGCTGAACAAGCTCAAAGAGATGGCCGAAGATTGCCAGGACATCTCCAGCAAGCTGGGGCTGGTGGTTTCCGATATCGAAATGCCGGAGATGGACGGCTACACGCTGACCGCCGAGATCCGGGCCAATCCCAAACTCAAATCACTGAGCGTCATTCTGCACACCTCGCTGTCCGGCGTCTTTAACCAGGCGATGGTGCAGAAGGTTGGGGCGGATGAGTTCATCGCCAAGTTCAATCCTGATGAGCTGGCTCGTACGGTCAACAGTTACCTGTCGAAAAACCAAGGGGTATAACCTTGCCAACGAAGTCTCTGGCAACCCAAGACTACCAGGCCTTTGCCGACTTCCTGCAGAACCAGTGCGGGATCGTTCTGGGCGATAACAAGCAGTACCTGGTGCGCAGCCGGCTGGGTCCACTGATGGAGGCGCATCATGCCACCATGGCGGACCTGGTGCGCGAAGCGATGCGCCCCAGCGGCTCCGCCCTGAAAACCCAGGTGATCGAGGCGATGACCACCAACGAAACCTTCTGGTTTCGTGACGGCTACCCCTTCGAGCTGCTTAAGAACGAGGTGTTGCCGGAGTTCAGTCAGCCCAATCGGCGCGTGCGGATCTGGTCGGCGGCCTGTTCCACCGGGCAGGAACCGTACTCTCTGAGCATCAGTTTGCAGGAGTACCGCCGCAAGAATCCGGGCCGTCTGGTGCAGGGGGCTGAAATTCTGGCTACCGATCTCTCCAGCCAGGTGCTGGAACAGGCTCAGCGCGGCGAATACGACGCGCTGGCCATGGCCCGTGGCCTGAGTGAACCCCGTAAACAGTTCTTTGAATGCCTCGGTGAAGGCCGGATGCGGGTGAAGCCGGAGGTGCGTCAGGGCATCACCTTCCGTCAGCACAACCTGCTCGAAAGCTACCTGCTGTTGGGCCGCTTCGACATCATCTTCTGCCGCAATGTGCTGATCTACTTCTCGCCGGAGAACAAGCAGAAGATATTGCGGCAATTCGCTGCCGCTCTTAACCCCGGTGGCTACCTGTTCCTTGGGGCATCGGAGTCCATCGCCAACCTGAGCGATGACTTTGAAATGTGCCGCTACCCCGCGGGAATACTCTATCGGAAGCGTTAAGCGCTCCCTGCTCTCCCAATAAGGCGTGTCGAATGGCACGCCTTTTGCTTTTTATGGCCCATACGGATCCAGGAGGCAAAGTATGGCCATCTCTTTCGACAAAGCATTAGGCGTTCATCAGCACACTCTCGGTGTGCGGGCGGAGCGTGCGGAAGTGCTCTCCAGCAACATCGCCAATGCCGATACCCCCAATTACAAAGCGCAGGACCTCGATTTCGAGCAGGCGCTGGCGGGGGCGAAGAGCCGGCAAGCGTTTGCCCTGTCGCGCAGCCATGAAAATCACTTTGATGCCAGCATCGATCCCCAGCCGGGGGTGAAGTTCCGGGTGCCGCTGCATCCGGACACCGGTGACGGCAACACCGTGGACCTGCAGACAGAGCGCAATCTGTTTATGCAGAACACCCTGGAATACCAGATGAGCCTGGGCTTTCTGGACAGTAAGTTCAGCGGCCTGAAAAAAGCCCTGCGGGGAGACTGAGCATGAGTCTGTTCAAGATCTTTGATACCGCCGGTTCCGGCATGAGCGCCCAATCGGTGCGCCTGAACACCACCGCGTCCAACATCGCTAACGCCAACAGCGTCAGCTCCAGCGCCGGTGAAACCTACCGCGCCCGACAGCCGATCTTCGAAGCCGCGTTGCAGCAGGCCTCCGGCCAGCAGAGCCAGAGCGTGCCGGTGCAAATCGCCGGCATCGTGGAGAGCGACAAACCGCTGGTGCGTCAGTTCAGTCCGAACCATCCGCTGGCGGACCAGGACGGCTACATCTACAAGCCCAATGTCAATGTGGTGGAAGAGATGGCCAATATGATCTCCGCCTCGCGCAGCTATCAGGCCAACGTGCAGGTGGCCAGCGCGGCCAAGGATATGGCCCAGCAGACTCTGCGTCTGGGCAAAGGCTAATTGGGGGTAATTATCCGTGAGCAGCATTAACAACAACTACCTGGACGCCATGCGCTGGCAGCAGGAGTCGGCGGTGCCGGAGTCCAATGCCAACCAGGCGCTGACCCAGGAAGACTTCTTCTCGCTGCTGTCTCAGCAGCTGTCGATGCAGGACCCGATGAAGCCGGTGGACAACGATCAGATGATCTCCCAGATGTCCTCCTTCGCCACCGTGGACGGCATCAACAACCTCAACGACGAGATTAAGAGCCTCAACACCGTGATGACCTCCAATCAGGCGCTGCAGGCGTCCGGTCTGGTGGGTCAGAAGGTGCTGATCCCCTCCAACGTCGGTTACCTGAGCGACGCGGCAACGCCGATTTCCGGTGTGGTCAGCGCGCCCTCAGGCGCCCAGAACCTGATGGTGCGGGTGGAAGACAGCACCGGCCAGGTGGTGCGCACCATCAATGTGGATGCGGGCACCGGCGGCAATGTTGACTTCGTCTGGGACGGCACCGACGCCGATGGCAATCCGTTGCCGCCCGGTACCTACAGTTTCTCCGCGCAGGGGATGGCCGATGGCGCCAACCAGGAACTGCCGGTCTCTACTTATGCCCATGTAAACAGCGTCACCCTTGGCGGCGCAGACTATGACACCGTATTGAATCTTCGTGGCCTGGGCGGCATCAGCCTGGGTGACGTATTGGCCGTTGCGGAAGGATAAAGGAAGCGAAACCATGTCATTCAATATCTCCCTCAGCGGTCTGAACGCCGCCCAGAAGGACCTGAACACCACGTCCAACAACATCGCCAACGTCAACACCATCGGCTTTAAAGAGTCCCGTGCTGAGTTTGCTGATGTGTACAACAACTCGCTGTTCACCAACAGCAAGACCAACGTGGGTGCCGGTGTGGCCACGGCGCAGATCGCCCAGCAGTTCCACCAGGGCGCGCTCTCCTTTACCAACAACGCGCTGGATCTGGCCATCAACGGCAACGGCTTCTTCGTCACCAACTCTGAGTTCGGCAGTCAGGATTTCTCCTACACCCGTGCCGGTGCGTTCAAGCTGAACGACAGCAACTTCGTGGTGGACAGCCAGGGCAACTACCTGATGGCGCTGCCGGTGAACTCCGACGGTTCCGTGCAGTCCGTGTCGCTCTCCACCACCACCCCGGTGCAGATCCCGCAGACCGCCGGTCAGCCGACCGCCACCGATACCATCACCATGTCGATGAACCTGCCGGCCAACGACGTGGAGATGGACCCGGCCAACTTCGACCCGACCGACCCGACCACCTACAACACCGCCACCTCGGTCACCATCTACGACTCACTGGGTGAGCCGCACATTCAGACCAGCTACTTCATCAAGCCCACCGGCGGCTCGCTGAACAACAACAACCAGTGGGTGGTGTTCACCACCGTGGACAACCAGCCGGTGAACATCTGGGATGTGGCCGGTGGCGCTGCCGACTCCGGTCAGTGGGGTCAGGACACCAACGGTGACGGCGTGGCGGATGTCACCAACAACGCCACCTCTGCCAGCGGTCAGACCGGTTTTGTCATGAGCTTTGATGACGTGGGCGGTTACATCGGTTCCGACCCGGCACTGATTCAGACTCAGGCACTGGGCCTGGATGACCCGTCCTCCACCACCCCAGGTGATGGTGCGGGTGTGATTGGCCCGGGTGCCGACGGCACTCAGCGTCTGACCCTGAACTTCAACAACCCGACCCAGTACGCGGCGCCGTTTGAAGTGACCGAACTGAGCCAGGACGGTTCCACCGTGGGCCGACTGACCAACGTGGAAGTGACCGCGGATGGCCTGATCAACGCCACCTACTCCAACGGCACCCAACAGGCGCTGGGCAAAGTGGCGATGGCCCGTTTTGCCAACGAGCAGGGTCTGACCCAGATCGGCAACACCTCCTGGAAGCAGAGTCAGGACAGTGGCGAGCCGCTGGTTGGCGAGCCCAATGTTGGCGCTTTCGGCAGCATCCGTTCTGCCGCGCTGGAGCAATCCAACGTCGACCTCACCACCGAGCTGGTGGACCTGATCAGCGCCCAGCGAAACTTCCAGGCCAACTCCCGCGCCCTGGACGTCTCCAACCAGCTGTCCCAGAACATCCTGCAGATCCGCTGATCCGGCTTTGCCTCTCTCTTGCCGCCTCCTCCGGGGGGCGGCAAGTCGTTTCCCCTTCCTGCTGACCCGTACCCCCTCCGTACCCCCCATTAACCGGCATTGCCGACCGATATTTAGCCGTCAAAAATCACTGGCACGATAGTTGCAAAACTCTGCCCAGAGTTTCAGGAATTTGACCCAGGGAACGACGGTGGACAACTACCTCTATATCGCAGCCAGCGGCGCGAAACAGAACCTGCATCAACTGGCCAGCCACGCCAACAACCTGGCCAACGCCAAGAGCGACGGCTTTAAGGCGGACATGTCTCAGGCCCGTGCCATGCAGGCGTTTGGCGAAGGTTTGCCGACCCGGGTATTTGCCATGAGCGAACGCCCCGCCACCAACTTCGATCCCGGCGCCATCAAAACCACCGGACGCAGCCTCGACGTGGCCATCAAGGACCAGGGCTGGTTCGTGGTGCAGGACGCCACCGGCAACGAAGCGCTGAGTCGTTCCGGCAGCCTGCATTTTGACGAAGCGGGCATGCTGATGAACGGTCAGGGCCAGCCGATGATGGGTCTGGCGGGGCCGATTTTCCTGCCACTGCCGATTGAGAAAGTGGAGATTGCCCAGGATGGCGTGGTGACGGTGCGGCCTCAGGGCGCGCCGGCCAACGCCATGGAAGAGGTGGGCCAGCTGCGCCTGGTTAATCCGCCCCTGAACAGCCTCACCAAAGGGGAAGATGGCCTGTTCCGTCGCCTCGACGGTGAACCCTATCAAAACGCCGTAGAGGTGGCGCTGGCCACCGGTGCGGTGGAAAGCAGTAACGTCAATCCGGTCAATGAACTGGTGGGCATGATTGAAGCCCAGCGTCAGTTTGATATGCAGCTCAAATTGATGAAGACCGCGGAAGAGAATGATCGCGCTCAGGCGCAATTGATGCGCTGAGCCTGAAGGAGAACGACCATGCAACCGGCATTATGGATCAGTAAGACCGGGCTCGACGCCCAGCAGACCGACATCGCCACCATCTCCAACAACCTGGCTAACGCCAGCACCGTCGGCTACAAGAAAAGCCGGGCGATCTTTGAAGACCTGTTGTACCAAACCATCAATCAGGCGGGCGGCATCAGCTCCCAGAACAGCGAACTGCCCGCTGGCCTGACTCTGGGTGCCGGTACCAAAGTGGCCGCCACTCAGCGCATCTTCAGCCAGGGCAACATGCTCACCACCGACAACAGCCTCGACCTGATGATTGAAGGCCCGGGCTTTTTCGAGATTCAGCTGCCGGACGGCACCATCGCATACTCCCGCAATGGCCAGTTTGCCCTCGATGATGAAGGCCAGCTGGTGACGCCCGGCGCAGGCTTTCTGCTGAACCCGGGCATTCAGGTGCCGGAAGACGCGCAGAGCATCACCGTATCCGGTGAGGGCGAGGTGTCGGTACGGGTGCCCGGCGCCGCCGAGAACCAGGTGATTGGCCAGATTGAGATCGCCAACTTTGTGAACCCCACCGGTCTGGAACCGATTGGCCAGAACATGTTCCTGGAAACCGGTGCCAGTGGCGCGCCGATTCAGGGCGTACCGGGTCTGGATGGTCTGGGTACGCTGCGTCAGGGCGCGCTGGAAACCTCCAACGTGAACGTCACCGAAGAGCTGGTGAACATGATTGAAAGCCAGCGCATCTACGAGATGAACTCCAAGGTGATCTCCACCGTGGATCAGATGCTGGCTAACCTGAACCAGCAGCTCTAAAGGGAGGCATAGGATGGCCCACACCGTGATTCGCACCGCGCTGGGAGCGCTGGCCATGCTGGCTCTGGCCGGCTGTGTCCACCCCAACTCCCCGATCCCGGATGACCCGTACTACGCGCCGGTCTATCCGGACCTGCCGCCGAGTCAGGTGGTGACCACCGGGTCCATCTTCAACGACGGCTACGCCAACGAGCTGTACTCCGACATCAAGGCCCTGAAAGTGGGCGATGTGATCACCGTGATGCTGGCGGAGCAGACCAAAGCCAAAAAGTCCGCCTCCAACGAGATCAGCAAAGACAACCAGATGCAGCTGGACCCCATCAGCGCCGGCGGTGGCCCGATCACCGTTAACGGCCAGACCATCGATCTCGCCTATAAAGAGAAATTCGATATGAGCCGGGAGTCCGATGCGGACCAGTCCAACAGCCTGGCCGGCTCCATCTCCGTCAACGTGTTGCAGGTGCTGGCCAACGGCAACCTGGTGATCCGCGGCGAGAAGTGGATCACCATCAACGACGGCGACGAGTTTATCCGCATCACCGGCATCGTCCGCCCGCGGGACATCAGCCCCAACAACACCATTGAGAGCACCCGGGTGGCCAACGCCCGCATTCAGTATTCCGGCACCGGCACCTTTGCGGATTCCCAGAAGTCCGGCTGGCTCTCCAAGTTCTTCTCCGGCCCGCTCTGGCCGTTCTAAGGGGAGAGAACCGTGCGCGCACTGATTACCGTACTTTTGCTGCTGTTGCCCCTGTCGGCACAAGCGATGCGACTGAAAGACATCACCGATGTGCAGGGGGTGCGTTCTAACCAACTGGTGGGCTATGGCCTGGTGGTGGGTTTGCCGGGCACCGGTGAACAGTCCCGCTACACCGAGCAGAGTTTTACCACCATGCTCTCCAACTTCGGCATCAACCTGCCGGCCAACGCCCGTCCCAAGCTGAAAAACGTGGCGGCGGTGGCGGTGCACGCTGAGTTGCCGCCGTTTGTGAAGCCGGGCCAGAGCATCGACATTACTGTGTCCTCCGTCGGCAGCGCCAAAAGCCTGCGCGGTGGCACTCTGCTGCAAACCTTCCTGAAAGGGGCCGACGGCAAAGTCTACGCCCTGGCACAGGGCAGTCTGGTGGTGTCCGGCTTCTCCGCCGAGGGACTGGATGGCTCCAAAGTGCTGCAGAACACACCGACCGTGGGTCGCATCCCGGGCGGCGCCATGGTTGAACGCAGCGTGCCCACGCCGTTTGCCAACGGCGATTTCCTGACCTTTAACCTGCACCGTCCTGACTTCTCCACCGCCAAGCGGGTGGTGGAAGCGGTCAATGGCCTGCTGGGCCCCGGCGTCGCCCGGGCGCTGGACGCCACCTCAATTCAGGTGTCCGCCCCCCGTGACCCGTCGCAGCGGGTGTCTTATCTGGCCACTCTGGAGAATCTTCAGGTGCAGCCGGCGGATGAGTCCGCCCGGGTTATCGTTAACAGTCGTACCGGCACCATTGTGGTGGGTAAGGATGTGCGGCTGATGCCGACGGCGATCACCCATGGCGGCCTGACCGTGACCATCAGCGAAAACATCAACGTGTCTCAGCCCAATGCCTTTGCCGGCGGCAACACGGTGGTGACCCCGGAATCCCAGATTGGCGTCACTCAGGACGACAGCCGGATGTTCAAATTCGACACCGGCACCACTCTGGATGAGCTGGTGCGGGCGGTCAACGAAGTAGGCGCGGCCCCGTCTGACCTGATGGCCATTCTGGAAGCGCTGTCCCAGGCGGGCGCGTTGCGCGGCGAACTGGTGATCATCTGATGGACAGTCTGAAGCAATCGGGACAGCACTACATGGACCTGGCGGGGCTGGACCAGCTCCGTCAACAGGCCCAGCAGGACCCGGACGCCAGCCTGCGCGAGGTGGCGCTGCAGTTTGAAGGCATCTTTATGAACATGCTGCTGAAGAGCATGCGTGATGCCAACGCGGCGTTTGAGGACAGCGACAGCCCGTTTCATTCCCACACCACCCAGTTTTACCGCCAGATGCACGACAGTCAGATGGCTCAGTCCCTGTCTGAGCAGGGCTCGTTGGGGCTGGCGGATCTGATCGTGGCGCAACTGGGCGGCGATGATGCGTTGACGCCGGCCTCGGCGCTCAACACTGGCCAGCCGCTGGGCCCGGTGACGCTTCCAGCAGCGGCCGCAACCCGCCCGGTTGACGCGGCCACTGAAGCGCAGCCGACGCCGGTGGCTGCTGCGGCAGAGCCGCCGGCGCACCCGCCGCTGGCGGCTGCAGTTAACCCATCGCCCCAGAGCTTTGATGGCCCGGAACACTTTGTTCGCAGCCTGATGCCCCACGCGCAACAGGCCGGTGACCAGCTCGGGGTGGACCCGATGCTGCTGATCGCCCAGTCCGCACTGGAAACCGGCTGGGGCCGGAAGGTGCTGAAAGACGCCGAAGGGCAAAGCAGCCATAACCTTTTCAACATCAAGGCCGATAACCGTTGGCAGGGGGACAAAACCTCGGTCAATGCGCTGGAATTCGAGTCGGAACTGCCGGTGATGCGTCGCTCCAACTTCCGCATCTACGAGGACCTCAAAGCCAGCTTTGACGATTACGTCGAGTTTGTCCGTCAGCCGCGCTATCGCGATGCGCTGGAAGCGGGGGATAACGAAGGCTACATCCGTGCTCTGCACAAGGCCGGATACGCCACCGACCCCCAATACGCCGATAAGATCATGCAGTTGTTTAACGGCTTAATGAAACAGTACACCCCCTTCAGGTTGTCAGAGTAAGGACGTCCCATGGCCGATTTGATGAGCATTGCCCGCTCCGGGGTACTCGCCGCCCAGAAGCAGATGGGGGTGACCAGTAACAACATCGCCAACGTTGGTACTGAGGGTTATACCCGTCAGGTCGCGGAACAGCGCACCTCCGAGTCCACCCACATCGCCGGATACTTCCTTGGTACCGGTACGTACATCTCTGACGTAAAGCGGATCTACAACGACTACGCCCAGCGGGAGCTGTCGCTCTCCATCAGTCAGCACAGTCAGGCGGAGACCCGCTACAGCAAGCTGTCGGAACTGGACCAGCTGTTCTCTGTGGTTGGCAAGTCGGTGCCCAACTCCCTCAACACCCTGTTTGAGAACGTGAACAACATGGCGGACATGCCGTCGGATCTGGGCGTGCGGGAAAACCTGCTGACCAGTGCCGGCCAGCTGACCTCCGCCTTCAACTCGCTGGGGCAGGAGTTGGAAGGGCAGATCCGCCAGGTTAACCAACAGATTGAAGGGGTGGTGGACCGGGTCAACGCCATCACCGCAGAGCTGGCGGACATCAACACTCAGCTTCAGAAGGTCAACGGCGAAGACCTCCAGCTGCTCGATCATCAGGACCGCCTGATCAACGAGCTGTCTGAGTACGTGCAGGTCAACGTGATCCCTCAGGATATGGGGGTGAAGAGCGTGATGGCCGGTGGTTCCGTGATGCTGGTGGCGGGGCAGACCCCGATGCAACTGGGCGTTACCGCCGGTGACCCGATCACCCATCAAACCCGCCTGACCGGCACCAGCGGCAATCAGACCGTGATCCTCAGCGATTCCGCCATCGGCGGGGAGATGCAGGCGCTGATGGAGTACCGGGATCAGGACCTGAGCGGTGCCATCCAGAAACTGGGGGTGATGGCCCTCGGCGTGGCAGACGCCTTTAACCAGTCGCAGGCGGCGGGTTTGGACCTCAACGGCAACGTGGGACAGAACCTGTTTACCGACATCAACGACCCCAATATGGCCATTGGCCGGGCGGCGGTGTACGCCGGCAATACCGGGACTCAAGCACTCAGTGTCGAGATTGATGACCCCGGCGCACTCACCGGTGGCCGTTACGAAATGAGCTACAACGGCACCCAGTACCAGGTGACAGACGCCTATGGCACCACCACCACACTGACCGCCGATCCCAATGATGCCACCCGCCTGGTGGGACCGGATGGCTTCTCGGTACGCCTTGGCCCGGGTTCCGTCGCTTCCGGTGACAAATGGACCCTGACCCCCTCCGCCGGAGCGGCAGCCAGTATCGGTGTGGAGCTGAATGACCCGCACCATCTGGCGGCGGCCGGCTACGGGCTGGAAACGCTGTCCGGCAATGGCGAAGCCCGACTGCTGGCGGTGGACCGGATGGACCCTAATCTGCCGGCCAATGGCGAAGTGATGACCGTACAGGTGGACTACTCAGTGACACCGGCCACCTTCAGCATCACCGACAGCCAGAACAATTCGCTGGCCACCGGCAATATCGCCGGCAACCAGATCAGTGCGCTGGGCTTTACCCTGGAGCTGGACCCCAACGCCGCCACCGGCGACCAGTTCAGCCTCGACATCAGCTTTGGCCCTGGCGACAACCGCAATGCGATCAATATGGCTGGCCTGGCCACCAGCAAGATCATGGGTTCCGGCAACGCCACCCTGAATGACGTCTACGAAGGGGTCACCACCGGCGTAGGTGGGCAGACCCGGGCGGCAGAAGTGGCGCTGGAGTCCGCCGAAACCGTCAAGATGCAGGCCACTGACCGGGTGGCAGCGGAATCCGGGGTGAATCTGGATGAGGAAGCGGCCAACCTGATGCGCTATCAGCAGGCTTACCAGGCCTCCGCCCGCATTATGACCGTGGCCAAGGAAACCTTCGATACGCTGTTTGCGGCGGTTCGATAAGGAGAGCGTATGCGCATCGCGACCAACCAGTTTTATCATCTGAACACCACCAACCTGCTGCGCCTCCAGTCGGACGCCAACAGAACATTGGGGCACCTCTCCTCCGGTAAGAAGATCCACACTGCCGCGGATGACCCGGTGGCTTCCATCGTGCTGGAAAACCTGAAACAGCAGGGGCAGCAGATCAACCAGTACAAGGCCAACATCAACCTGGCCAACAACCGTCTGTCGCAGCAGGAAGGCCGACTGGCGGAGTACGAAACCCTGACCATGAACGCCCGTGACCTGCTCATGCAGGCCAACGACGGTGCCCTGTCAGACGAGAACAAAAAAGCCCTGGCGCTGGATTTGAAAGAGACCCGGGAAGCGATTCTGGCGCTGGCCAACAATCAGGATGAGTCCGGTAACTTTCTGTTCGGTGGTTACCAGACCGGTGCCAAACCTTTCGCGGTCGACGCCAATGGTGCGGTGGTTTATCAGGGCGACAGCGGCCGCCGGGAAGCCGTGGTTGCGGATGGCGTCAGTGTGCCGGTGAATGACACCGGCGATCGGGTGTTTATGTCGATCCCGAACGGCAGCGGGGATTACCGGGCCGATTACGCCAACGCCACCATGACCGGCGAGTGGTTTGTTGAGCAGGCCAACATCACCAACCCCGCGGCCCACACGCCGGCCAACTTCACCATCCAGTTTGTGGATGACGGGGCGGGTAACGTCAATGTCGAGGTGTGGGACGACGCCACGCCGCCCACCAATCCGGTCCCGTCTCAGCCCTTTGACGCTTCGGTGCCTCTGAGCTTCAACGGCATGGAGGTGCAGTTGTCCGGCACGCCGGAGATTGGCGACAGCGTCACCATTGGTGAGCAGCCGGAAGTGGACATTTTCTCCAGCCTGCAGGACGCCATCACCATGCTGGAAACCCCGGCTGGACTGGTGGGCGAGCGGGAGCAGGCGCAGTACGCGCAGATCATCGCTGACGTTGGCTCCACCCTGACCCACGCTTCGGTGATTCGGGCGGAAACCGGCAATTACCTGAAGTCGCTGGACACCTACCAGACTCAGCATGAGAACCTGGAACTGGTGGCCGCGTCGGCCCAGTCCAATCTGGAAGATCTGGATTACGCCAAGGCGATCACCGAGTTTGAGAAGCAGTCGATGGCGATGAACGCGCTGTCTCAGACTTTCGGTAAAGTCAGCGGACTGACCCTGTTCAACTACATTTGAGCGCGCTGTTTTGCTTCAGTGATGACAACGCCCGGCCATGCCGGGCGTTGCGCGTTTCAGACCCTCAAAAGGTCAGCACCTCGCCATCCCCCGGGATCCGAACCCGGTCGCTGACCCCCGCCTGTTTCACTAACTCGGCAAAGGTTTTGCGGTCCACCGCGCAGTGGTTCAGCGCTTCCATATGGTTGGCGACCACCGTGCCGGGAGACAGACGGACAAACTCCATCAGCTCTGTCCCGGCCATCAGCAGCGGCTTCCCCAGATCCATCTGGGCCTGGCCAGCGGCCAGAATGGCGATGTCCGGCTTCAGTTCGGTCAGCGCGCGGCGCACATCGTCGGTCAGGACGGTATCGCCGCTGATGTAGAGGCTGGGCTCGCCGGGCAGCTCAATAAAGAAGCCGTAGCCGTTGGCCATCACGGTATGAATCCAGCCGTGGCCATGCTGGCAGGGCACGGCGGTGATGGTGCCACCGAGGAAAGGGACAGGTTGCCAGGGCACCAGCCCGGTGTTGACGTTGATGCCCAGCTTGCGCAGGTAGTCCGCGTCTTTATCCGGCGTCCACACTGGCGTCTGTTTACGGGTCAGCAGGCGCTCACCCTCGCTGTCGAGGTGGTCCAGATGCTGAAGCGCGCGTATGCCAAAGGTACGGCTGTGGGTGATCAGCGCGTGAGTCACCGCTTCCAGAGCGTCACCGGCGTTGGCGGGCAGGTCCACCGTGGGATTGCGCCGGGCCTTAAAGCGAAAAGCCGAGAACGGCGGGATGGAACCGGCTGCTCCCAGCATGGGGTCAATCAGAATGCGGTGGTCGCCGGACTCAATGATGAAGGTGGCGCTGCGCAGGTGATGCAGTTTCATGGGGAGACCTGTGTGGTTGAATCGTCGATACAGACATTGTGGAAGAGTGTGGCCTGGCACGACAATGGCGCAAAGGGCATACTTCGCTCAAATTGGGCCAAGTTACGATCAGATAGGAGGGAGCGGTGGCGCGTCAACGTGTGGCGGTGATCGCTTATGAGGGGGTCAGTGCGCTTTACCTGTCGATACCCTGTGCGGTGTTTCATGATGCCTTCCAGTATCGGGACAACCCCTTTGAGCTGACCGTATGCAGCCTGGACGGGGCGCACCTGGCGTCGATGTCCGGTTTCAATCTGGGCATCAGCGCGGACTTGAGTGCGGTGGAGCTGGCGGACTGGGTGATCATGCCCGGCTGGTACGATGCCAGCACGCCGGCACCGCCTGAGTTGCTGGAGGCCCTGCGGCGGGCGCATCAGCGCGGCGCAACGGTGGTGGGGCTGTGCCTGGGGGCGTCGGTATTGGCGCAGGCCGGCTTGCTGGATGGGCTGACGGCCACCACCCACTGGGCTTTTGCCGACGTGCTGGCCGAGCGCTATCCGGCGGTGGAGGTGGACCCGGACCCGCTCTATCTGGACCACGGTGGAGTCGTCACTTCAGCGGGGATGGCGGCGGCGATGGACTGTTGTCTGCACCTGCTGCGCCGTGCCCTGGGCAGCGAAGCGGCCTCGGACGTGGCTCGGGTGCTGGTAGCACCGCCTTACCGTCATGGCGGGCAAAAACAGTACATTCCGGTGCCGGTGCCCAAACCCCGGGCCGGGGAGGGCACGCTGGGGCGGGTGCTCGATGCGGTACAGGCAAGCCTGGCACAGCCGCACAGCGTCGACAGCGTGGCGCAGCGCTGTGCCATGAGCCGGCGCACTTTTACCCGCCAGTTTAAAGCGTACACCGGCATGAGTTTTACCCCCTGGCTGATTGGCCGGCGTCTGGCCTACAGCCAGCAGTTGCTGGAGCACAGTGACGCGTCGGTCAGTCGCATTGCCGAGCTGGCCGGATTTGGCAGCGAAAGTGTGTTCCGCAAACACTTTAAAGCCGCCAAAGGCCTGTCCCCCAGCGCCTGGCGACAGGCCTTTGGCGCAGCCCTGAGCTCCGGGTAAGACAAACAAAAAGGCCGCGCAGTGCGCGGCCTTTTTTACGGCAAGCAAACCGGCTTACGCCAGTTCGTCGGTGGCCACCTTGTAGGTGGGGTCTTCCAGCACGTTCACCTCCACCAGATCGCCGGCTTTGTGCAGCAGTTGGCGGCACTCCGGGCTCAGGTGACGAAGGTGCAGGGTTTTGCCTTCACGCAGGTAACGCTCGGCCAGGGTGTCGATCGCTTCCAGCGCGGAGTGGTCCGCAACACGGGATTCGCCGAAATCCACCACCACGTCTTTGGGGTCGTTCTTGGCGTCAAACAGGTCGAGGAAACTGGTTACTGAGGCGAAGAACAGCGGGCCCTGCGGCTGGTAGACTTTCCAGCCCTGCTGGTCGATTTCGGTCTTGGCGGTCATGTGGGTGGCGTGGTCCCAGGCGAAGCGCAGGGCGGACACGATCACGCCCACCAGAACGGCCACCGCCAGATCGGTAATTACGGTCACACCGGACACCAGCACAATCACCAGGGCGTCGGCCTTGGGCACCTTGCTCATAATGCGGAAGCTGGACCACTCAAAGGTGCCCAACACCACCATAAACATCACGCCCACCAGCGCCGCCACCGGAATCATTTCGATCAGGTGCGCACCGAACAGGATAAAGCCCAGCAGGAACAGCGCCGCAGAGGCGCCGGACAGACGGGAGCGGCCGCCGGAGTTAATGTTGATCATGCTCTGGCCGATCATGGCGCAACCGCCCATGCCGCCAAAGAAGCCGGTGGCCACGTTGGCCACACCCTGGCCGACGCACTCGCGGTTGCCCTGACCGCGGGTCTGGGTCAGTTCATCCACCAGGGTCAGGGTCAGCAGTGACTCAATCAGACCAATGGCAGCCAGCACCAGTGCGTAGGGGAAGATGATGGTCAGGGTTTCCCAGTTCAGCGGCACCATCGGGATGGCGAAGGTGGGCAGGGTGCCTTTCAGGGTGGCGTCCGCATCGCCGGTCATGCTGCGGACAAAGTCCACCACCGTGGCGGTATCCAGGCCCATGCCGTGGACGAGGCCGGTTACCACCAGAATCGCTGCCAGAGAGGACGGGATGGCGCGGGTCAGCTTCGGCAGGAAGTGGATGATGGCCATGGTCAGGGCCACCAGGCCCAGCATGATCATCAGCGGTGCACCCTGCATCCACACCATTTCGCCGTCGCTGTTAAGCGCTTTGAACTGGCCCAGCTGAGCAAGGAAGATCACGATGGCCAGGCCGTTAACGAAGCCAAGCATCACCGGATGCGGGACAAGGCGGATGAATTTCCCCAGTTTCAATGCGCCTGCCAGGATTTGCAGGATCCCCATCAGGACCACGGTAGCAAAAAGGTACTGCACGCCGTGTTGGGCCACCAGAGCCACCATCACCACGGCCAGCGCGCCGGTGGCGCCAGAGATCATACCGGGACGACCGCCAATCAGAGCGGTGATCAGGCCGACCATAAAGGCGGCGTAGAGGCCCACCATCGGCTCGACACCGGCCACAAAGGCAAAGGCAACGGCTTCGGGGACCAGAGCCAGGGCAACCGTCAGGCCGGAGAGCAGATCGGCTTTGACGCTGGCTTGGGGATTACTGCGAAGTTCAAACATCGGGTTGGGGATCCCTGTAGCGAAAAGGTTGTCAAAAGGCGCGAAAATTAACAGCCGTGGCGCCAGTTGTCAAAAAAGGATGGCAGCAAAATGACGGAAAAAAAGCGCGAGCATACGGAGGCTCGCGCTGAAAGGGACCAAATCGCACTGGTCAGGAAGCGGGTTGGGAGTGGTCCAAAGGGAATCTGCTTTAAAATAGCGACCGCTGGCGCGAAAACTGAAGCCGGGCTGGAGTGGTCGGGGGCGTCGGAGCTAGGATAGAAAGAGCAGAAATTTCAGAGGGTCGATTGATGAGCCACGAGTTGAAGATTGGGGTGGCGCTGGGCAGTGGTGCGGCGAAAGGCTGGGCCCACATTGGCGTATTGCGTGGGTTGCTCAAGATGGGCGTCCACCCACATGTGGTGGCCGGGTGTTCCATCGGCGCGTTTGTCGGTGCTGCCTACGCGGCCGATCGACTGGATGAACTGGAAGAGTGGGTCCGCGGTTTCTCCACCTGGGATGTTATGGGGCTGATGGACGTCTCCTGGCGACGTGGTGGCCTGATTGAAGGGGAAAAGGTGTTTGAGGCCGCCAGTAAGGCGATCGACCTCTCCGACATCAGTGAAGTGAAGCGCCCCTTTCTGGCGGTGGCCACCGACCTCTACACCGGCCAGGAAGTGTGGCTGGATGAAGGCAAACTCTCTGACGTGGTGCGCGCCTCCTGCTCCATTCCCGGCCTGATGTCACCGAAGCAACTGGGCGACCGCTGGCTGGTGGACGGTGCGGTAGTAAACCCGGTGCCGGTGTCGCCTTGCAGGACGTTGGGTGCAGATCTGGTGATCGCCGTCGATCTCCACGGTGATGGCCGTCAGCACGTGGCGGAAGTGGTGAGCATGACCACTCCGGTCAGCGAAGCTCAGGTGGAGCGTCAGAAGGCCAGCAACGGCTTTATGGACCTGCTGGTGTCCGGACGCGAACTGTTGAACCGGGTGGTGGACAGCGTCACCGCCCCCAATCAAAACCAGCATCACCCCAATATGCTGGCGGTGATGCATCAGTCGATGGAGATTCTGGAACAGCGCCATAAGCGCGCCCGCCTGATGGGCGATCCGCCGGAGGTGATGGTGCTGCCCCACGTGGGCGCCATCGGCACCATGGAGTTCCAGCGGGCGGAGGAGGCGATTGCCGCCGGGGAAGCCGCTGTGCTTAAGGTGCAGAACCAGATTGAAGCGGAGATTGACCGCATGACCAAGGCCCGCAACGGCCACTGAAAACAACAACACCGCCCGAGGGCGGTGTTGTTTTACCGGTGGTGTTCAGTGTCTGCTGTCCTGCATCTCCACCAGTCCGCCGCCGTTGTGTACCTGGCTGTAGCCCTTGTTGTTGAGGAACATCTGGGCCTGGCCGGAGCGATTGCCGCTGCGGCAGTACACCACGATAGGCTGAGCTTTGCCTTCGCCCAGTGCATCCAGACGCGCGGGGAGCTGGTCCAGAGGCACATTAATGGCGTCGGGCAGGTGGCCTGCATTGAACTCACCAGGGGTGCGGACGTCCACCAGCAGCGCGCCGTTGTCGACCCACTGCCATGCGGTTTCCGCTCTTTCAGAGGCCAGCACTGCGCCCTGAATGCCCAGGGCCAGTGCCAGACCGACCAACCACTTTTTCATCGTTTCTACTTCCTTACTGCTGAGTCACTGACTCACTTTCCGATTTCATTCCCAGCTTGCGCATCACCATGGTGGCGGGACAGAAGCCGGTAAAGGCATTTTGGAACAGATTGGCCCCAATAAACACGGTCAGCCACACAAAAGCGGGATGTACCCAGACGGTCAGGGCCACGGAGAGCAGCACCATAAAGCCGGCAAAAGCGAACAGCGCGCGTTCGGTGGTGCTCGGGGTGGTGCAGAATGAGGTTTTGGCCATGATGATCTCCTTTCGTGGGTCAGTAGCTGTAGCGCACGCGCACCCAGCCGTTGCTGTTGTCACTCAGTCGGCCGAAGAAGGTGTGATCCTCCTGACCGCCAAGCAGGTTGAATCCGGCGGCGAAACTCCAGTGATCGTCCAGCCGGTAATTGGCCTGCGGACGCAGGTAAACGTCCTGGTCCGACGGGCTGTAGAAGGTGAACAGAGAGAGGGTCAGCTTTTCCTGCATTGCCCGGTAATCCAGCCGCAGGGTCATCAGGTGGCGGTTCTGGTCCGGGGCGTACTCGGGCAGCGGCTGACTGGCGCGGTAGGCGCTGTAATCAACCAGATGCTCCAGCTGGTACTGGGCCCCCAGCGTCAGATTGGCGATCAGCTCCATCTGGTAGCCGGCCAGCAGCATCAGTTTGTCGGCCGGCACGCCTTCGCTGCCGCCGCGCTGTTGCTGGATGTCGTGGTAGGCCGTTTCCAGGTTGAACAGGCCCGGGCCGAGTGGCAGCAGCACGCTGGCGCCGTAGGCGTTCAGACGGGTAAATGCGGGTTGCCCCTGAGGGTCTAATGCTTCCGGTGAACCGGTGTAGCCCCAGTAGCCGTAGACCGCCCACTCGACGCTGCCCCGCTGGCCAAAGAGCCGGGCGGCCATGGCATCGTCGCTGGGCTCATCGGCCTCAAAGCCCGGCGCTACCGGACCACCGGCGGCCGGATTGTAGAAACTGAGGCGCTCGCCGTTGAGGTAGTTGTCGCTTTCAAAGCGGGGCATCCAGGCCAGGTCCAGGTTGGCGTACTGGCCGAAGTAGCTGGCCTTTACCGCATTGACCGGGGCTTTCAGGTATTCGTCATCCAGGCCGGTAAAGAACGCCTGCCAGTCCTTGGGGAAGAGGTCATTCAGAAACAGAAAGTCCCCGGTGCCCCAGGTCAACACCTGACGGCCAACTTTCATGTCGATGCGCTCACCCAGTGCAAAGCCCACGGACAACTCCCGGATATCCAGTTCCCAGCCCTCCACAAGATCATCGTAGCGCAGGTCGGCCCGAAGATCGCCGCTCAGGCTTTCACTGCGGTAGCCGGTTTCCAGCCGGGCGCGGGCTTCGCTGAGGGTCTGGCGGGGCAGGCCGGCGCCGTCGCTTTGCAGACGACCGCCGTAGCCGCCCTCGACAAAGCCACTGACCGGCTGCCAGGGCGACACCATTTCTTCGCCCCAGTCGTCGCCCCAGTCATCCTCCCCCCAGGGGTCTTCCGATGCCCAGGCGGCGGGCAACAGGGACAGGGTCATCAACGAGACAGCGAGATTGCGGATAACGGCTGACATGGGGATCACCGCAGGTACTGAGTCGGTGGATTGCGCATGCTGCGCTCACTGAAGATCGACTCCGGCAAACCGATGTCGTACTGAACGCCCCGGAACTCCATCAGAGTGCGGCCGCCACTGCGCAGGTCTTCCACCATGGAGCGCGTCACCGTCGGGTGGCCATCAATCTGCTCCACCTTGGCCACGCTGATGCGGCGGTACACCTTGCCCTGGCTGTCCTGATACTCGGTTTTTACCGGCAGGAAGGTGTCCTTGTCGATCCAGACCCGATACTGGCTGAACTCAACGCTGGCGGGGTTTTTCGGCCTGGCGTCGATCACATACTGTTCGGCGGTTTGCTCCACCAGAGTGAAGGTGTCCTCGCGGGGATTGCGGCCGGACACGTCCTCGTAGAAAAAGTCGCTGCCGACAAAGGAGGTGCGCTTATCGCCCGCGCTGATGCGGCGAAGCAGGTCCAGCCCCGGCAGGTAGAGCCAGCGGTCATCGTCGCTGGCCACCTTCTTCTCGACACGGAATACGGTGCCGCGCACGTCAGACGGACGGGAGAAGAACACCAGCATCTGCTGGTCGCCGGCCGCTTCTTTGGTGCGGCGCAGGATGGTGAACTGACGGATCTGCTCGCGCCCCTGGCTGTCCTGGATCTTCATCCGGGCCTGGCTGCGGCCATCGTCACCGGCGTAGAAGGCGGCGAGGTTGGCGTTGTCGATCACCTGCTCGGCGCTGAGGCTTTCGGCCTTTACCGTCGTGGTGGCGAGCAGGGTCAGTGCACCGAACAGGGCGGCGGTCAGACCGGTTTGGGAAAACTTACGCATGATGACCTCCGGAAGTCGGTTGTGACGGGGTCGGTGCGGACTTCGCCTCGGGCAGCGTCCAGCGGGCAAACAGGGCCAGGGTGGCGGGCAACAGCAACAGGGTAACGGTGGCAGAGACCGCCATAATCGACGCCATCAACACACCCACAGTGATGTAGGGCACCAGCGGCGCCAGCAGCAGCGGAGTGAAGCCCAGCGCAATCACGATGGCGTTGCGGCTGATGGCCCGCGCCGGCTCTTCAAACATCAGGGCCAGGGTCTGACTGACGCTGCCGGTCTCTTTATGCAGGGCTCGTGTGCGCTCCAGGAAGTGGATGGCAAAGTCCACCGACAGGCCCAGCGCCAGTGCAGAGAGCACCGCAATCGGCATGTCGTAGTCCTTACCCAGCCAGCCTACCAGGCCGTAGATAAAGGCGATGGTCAGCGAGAGCGGCAGCATCGCAATGAGGCCATAGAGGGGGGAGCGGAACAGCAGGCTCATCATAATGAAGATCACCACAAAGGCGCTGAGCAGGCTCTCCAGCATGCCGCTGACCATGGCGTCCTGCCAGATCACATTGATGTACGCCTTGCCGGCCCAGTCCGCCTTGAGCCCCTGCGGCAGCGGGTGGCTGTCCAGATAGTCGTCGACAAAGGCGATGACGCCATTCATATGCTGGTTGTCACCGGAAGTGAGTTGCAGCCAGATCAGGCTCTGACGGTAGTCGCGGCTGACAAAGTGCCAGAGGTCCTGCGGACGGTGCGAGGACTGGAACTGCAGCAGCGTCTGGGCCACACCAGCGGCGCTGTCCGGCAGGATAAAGTCGCTGTCGGCACCGGAGCGCAGCTCGCGGTTGACGGTTTTGACGATGTCCGGCAGCGCATTGGATTTGCCCACCAGGCCGCTGTCATTAAGGGCGGTCTGAAGTTCGGCCATCCAGCTCAGCAAGGCCGGGTCGAGGAAACGACGGCTCTGCTCGGTCAGGGTTTCCAGCCGGGCCATCAGGGCATCAATGGCCGCCAGTTGCGTGTCGCTGTCGGCGTCGAACGCGGCGTCATCAAGGCGGCTCAGCAGCGCTGCCAGGGACTGGCCATTGGCCTGACTCAGCAGGGCCGCGGCGTCGCTGTCACCGGGCAATGCCTGGGTCAGCAGAGCCTGCAATTCGTTGTGTTGTGCATCACTGACCAGCGGGCGGTCGTCGGTCAGCACCAGGTAGGCGTCGTAGGTGCCGGCGAAGTGGTCGTTGAGCGCTTTGTCGGCGACGCGGATCTCGTGATCGGCCTTGAACCAGCGCACCGGGTTGTCGTTGATCTGAATCTTGCTGATGCCCCAGGCGGAGAAGCCGATAATCACCATGGCGATCACCACAATGGGTTTGGCCTGACGGGCGCTGAAACGGCCAACGCGGGGCAGCAGGCGGGCCAGCAGGCCACCTTTGCCGCTGTGGCTGTGCAGTCGCGCCTGCATCGCATTGAGGGTTTCAGGCTTCATCCGCACTACGTAAGCGGGCACCAGCAGAATGCTCAGCACAAAGGCCAGCAGGATGCCGCTGCCGACAAAGGCCCCGAAGATCTGCACCGGTGGGATCGGGGTCAGCATCAGCGAGTAGAAACCCACCGCCGAGGTGACGGAGGTGAACAGCATCGGGTTGAACAGGTCGCCCATCACTTCGCGGATCACCTGCTTGGCGTCGTCGCCGGCCCGGTAGCGGTCGGTAAAGTCACTCATGATGTGGACCGAGTCCACCACCGCAATCGGCATCAGGAAGATGGCGATCATGGAGGACATGATGTGCACGGTATAGCCCATGCCAATCAGGGTGCCCATGGTGGCAATCACGGTCGCCATCGCCACCAGCATCGGCGCCACCACCAGCGGGATGCTGCGGAAGAAGAACCACATCAGGGCGAAGATCATGGCGCCGGCCAGTGGCGCGGAGATCGCCATCTGCACAAACATCTCATGGCCAAACTGATTCTCGGCCACCGGCAGACCGGTCAGGTAATAGGTGTCTTTGGGGGCTTCGTCGGCAATCAGGGCGCGGATCTGTTGCGCCACCTGGTAGCTGTCGTCTTTGCTGTAGAGCGGCACGTAGATGGCTGCGGCCTTACCGTCGCCGGACACCAGGGTGTTGTTCAGCAGCGGCAGACGGGCCACCGCATCGCCGATGGCATCGGCGCTCGCCTGAGTCTGAGGGGCGTCCTTCATCAGGTATTCAAAGCGGATGGTGCCCGGGCCACCCTGGGTGATGTTGTCGGACGTGGAGAGTGCCATCAGATCCGCTTTAACCACCGGCTCCAGCTTCAGGATCTGGTCGGTCAGCCGGTGCATGGCCGCAAGGGAGTCGGGATTGAAAAAGCCCTGTTCTGCCACGGCCCCAACCACGATGCTGTCGTACAGGGCAAAATCGGTTTTGACCTGGTTATGGAACACCCGGGCGGGGTCATCCGTCGGCAGCATGTTTTCCGGATCGGTGTCGATCTGGATATTGGGGATCAGAGCGGCGGTGGCCAGCACCAGAGCCCAGATAAGGGCATAAACGGTGCGGGGGCGCTCTGTGGCAAAGCGGATAAATCCGGCTTTCATGGGCTCTCCTGATGGCTGTACTTCTTGATGCTGAGATCCTACTTTAGCAAAATCTAATAATCAAGAATTAGAGAAATCTAATTTACAGGGGTACGGTGTTTTCGACAGCAGGACGTCAATCGATCTCTAAGAGAGAGCGGGATTCAATGCAAGGTGAAATCGGGAGAGTGCGACGCGATGACGCAGGGGGGCAATCTTGGCCGGGAGGAAAACGCAAAAAGGGGCCCGAAGGCCCCTTTGAATTCAGTACCAGAAATCAGAACTGGTGGCTGAACTGCAGAGAGTAGTAGATGGCGCCAGATTCGGTGGTGGCGTTCACCGGGCCAACCACTGCACTCTGTTCTACCAGGTCAACCTCTTCACCCATAACGTAGGCGATGCCGAAATCGATGGTGGACTTCGGAGTCAGGTTGTAACCGATACCACCGGTGAACCACTGACGGTCGGAATCCGGGATGGAGATGGAGCTGATTTCGTCTACAACGCCCTGGTCGTAAGCGTAACCGGCGCGCAGGGTCCACTTATCGTTCAGGTTGTAGGTACCACCCAGGCTCAGGAACCAGGAGTCTTTCCACTTGTACTCTTTCAGAGCCACATCACCAACGGCGATCGGGTCAGCATCCGGGAAGCCGAGAACCACACCGGTACCGTCTTTGGCGGTGATCTGGTGGAAGTTGCTCCACTGGGTCCATTGTGCGGTGTAGTGCAGGGCAAACTTGTTGGTCAGCTGGTGGAAACCGGCAAACTGGAAGATGTCAGCCAGCGGCACTTCCAACTCGTCGAAGTTGGTGGCGACGAAGGTCGGGGTGGTGCCCACCATGGTCGGGGTCATGGTGTTGATGTCACCCTCTACGCCCATATCCGGGCTGAAGCGGTAGCTCAGACCAAAACGGTGGTTTTCGTTGATTTCGTAGGTGGCACCCACGATACCGCCGAAGCCGATGCCGTCCGCTTCAACGTCAACCAGCGGGGTTGCGCCCATGTAGCGGTCCAGGGAACCTTCACCGTAGATCATGTCCAGGCCGGCACCCAGGCTCAGGTGCTCGTTGATGCGGTAGGACACGCTGGCGTTGAAGTTAACGGTGGTCACTTCGGTGTTACCGATCAGGTCGTAAGGCGCCAGAGCAGTATCCGCCTTGATCAGGCTGCTGCTGTCAGTACCGGTACCGAAGTTGGAGAAGGCACCGAAGCCCACGGCCACTTTGTCGTTCAGCGGGTGAATGTAGAAGATGTTCGGGATCACCTTGCCGCTGCCCGCGTCATCGATGCCACCCAGGTCAGACACGCCACCAAAGAAGCTGACGTCTTTGATGTCGATGCTGACGTCGGCGTAGGTCAGGCCGCCGGAGAAAGCCGGGGCATCAAACAGCGCCATGGCAGCCGGGTTACGGGCCAGTACGGAAGCGTTGTCGGCGATGACGGCATCACCGGCGAAGGCACGACCGATGCCGGTCGCGGACTGGCTGTTCAGCTGGAAGCCGGCGGCCATAGTCTGGGTGCTGGCCAGGGCAATGGCAGTGGCGAGCAAAGTCTTGTTCATCGTTTTCATCTGCTATCTCGTAGGTGGCAGTTGGAATAGTTGTAATTGGGCCGAGATTCTAGGGCTCGTAACCTTCCTGACATATCCGACCAGATGGCAAAATCGTTGAAAAGGTCGCCATTTTGCGGCTTATGACACGGAATTCGATGTTGCGGGTAGAAATGATGTTAATTCGAAGTGAATTAAAAAGGGCGCCTGAGGCGCCCTTTGTTTTGGTCTGGTTTAGAGCTTCTGCTCAAACTCGCGGTGTTGGGCGAGCACTTTGTCGCCAGGTGGCCAGATTTTGCTGACGATCACGCCGGCAATGGTCGCGAACAGGAAGCCTGGCAGAATTTCGTAGAGGTCGAAAATGCCGCCGTCCAGAACGTCCCAAATCACCACAACCGCCGCACCCATCAGGATGGTGGCAATGGCGCCCTGACGGCTGTAGTCCTTCCAGTAAAGGGAGAGCAGGATGACCGGGCCAAAGGCCGCACCAAAGCCCGCCCAGGCGTAACCCACCAGGTCCAGTACCGTGGAGTCCGGGTTCATCGCAATCAGCGTGGCAACCACGGCTACGGCCAGTACGGTGATGCGGCCAACGGACACCAGCTCTTTTTCACTGGCGCTGGGGCGGATCCACTTGCGGTAGAAGTCTTCGGTCATCACCGAGGAGCACACCAGCAGCTGCGAGTCGATGGTGCTCATGATGGCGGACAGAATGGCGGCAATCAGCATCCCGGCAATCCAGGGATTGAACAGCACCTTGGTCAGCTCGATAAAGACGGTTTCCGGATTGTTCAACGGGGTACCGGCAAAGTGCACCGCGCCGGCCAGGCCGGTGGCCAGGGCACCAATCAGTGACAACACCATCCAGCCGATGGAGATGCGGCGGGAGGTGGGCAGGTCATCAACCGAACCGATGGCCATAAAGCGGGACAGGATGTGGGGCTGACCGAAGTAACCCAGACCCCAGGCCATCAGAGAGACGATGCCCAGCAGTGTGGTGCCTTCCGGCAGCATGGTCAGCATGGCGGGGTCCAGCTCCGGCAGCCCTTCGGCGTCGCCGCCGCCCAGCACCACCATCGGCACCACCAGCAGCGCCAGCAGCATCAGAATGCCCTGGAAAAAGTCGGTCCAGCTGACCGCAAAGAACCCGCCGACAAAGGTGTAGGAGACGATGATGGCCGCGCCAATCAGCAGGGCGGTGGTGTAATCCAGTCCAAACACCTGCTCAAACAGGATGGCGCCACTGACCATGCCGGAGGAGGTGTAGAAGATAAAGAACAGCAGGGTGGTGGTAGCGGCCACCAGGCGCAGCAGGCCCGGGTCGGCAAAGCGTCGCTCAAGGAAGTCCGGCAGGGTCAGCGAGTCGTTGGTGAACTCGGTGTAGACGCGCAGGCGTTTGGAAACCAGTCGCCAGTTCAGCCAGGCGCCGATGACCAGGCCCACGCCGATCCAGGCTTCAGACAATCCGGAGAGGTAGATGGCACCGGGCAGGCCGAGCAGCAGCCAGCCGGACATGTCGGAGGCGCCCACACTCAGGGCGGTGACCGCTGGCCCCATCTTACGGCCACCCAGAATGTAGTCTGAGGAGGTGGACGTGGCCTTCCAGGCCAGGGTGCCTATCACCAGCAAAAGGATGAGATAGGCAAAGAAGGTGATCATGGTTGCGGTTGATATCATTGTTATACACTGATGCTTTTCGAAAAATCGCAACGATGCTAACAGAGGAATGTGATGTTGACCAACAAATGGGGTTCAGCGCCGGACCTGAAATGGTGGCGCTTTGAGGCGTTGGATGTGCATCAGCTCTACGCCGTACTGCGTTTGCGGGAACAGGTTTTTATGCTGGAGCAAAACAGCCTGTATGAGGAGCTGGATAACCTGGATCAGGACGCCGAACACCTGCTGGCAACCGCAGAGGGCCGGTTGGTGGGGTACCTGCGTTTGCTGGCGCCGCAGAACGGTCCGGTCAAGCTGGGACGCATCGTGCTGGCGTACGAAGCGCGGGGCAGCGGGTTGGGGCCAGAGCTGATTCGGGCTGGCCTGGCCCGGGCTGATAAGGCATACGCTGACCGGCCGGTGAAGATCTCGGCGCAATTGGCGTTGGAAAGCTATTACGAGCAGTTTGGCTTTGTCGGCACCTCAGAGCCCTACGACGATGGCGGCGTGCTGCATCTGGATATGGTGCGCGAAGGGTAAAAAAAGCGGGCATGAAGCCCGCTTTTTTTATCGGTTCAGAGCGGTTGGTAACCGGCCTCCACCTGTCTGAGAACCGGCTCCAGTGCCTGATTCTTGTCGCCGACAATGGCGAGGTGGACGCCATTGCGGTCTTCGCCGATGCCGTGATAACGCTTATCGGCAAACTGGGCGGGCAGGGACATCTCGTTCTGCTTGGGAATCACAAAGAGGGTGACCCGCCCCTGATCCGAACTCATGACCACATGGAGGCTGCGGATCCCCTCAAAATCACAGTAGTTGGCGTAGTAAACCTGTCCCGGCAGTTCGCTGAACTGGCCCCCAAAGCTGGCCAGCTTGGTGTTCAGCCCGTTCAGATCAACCTTCTCATCCACCACGTTGGTGAAACCCGCCTCGTGGGCCACATGGGCCAGAGCGTGCTGCCCCAAATCGTGGGAGCCGGCGTTGAGCAGGGTCAGTGACAGGCCGATGGCAAAGGCGATCGACGCGGCCGTGGCCAGTTGCCAGCGATGGCGGCGCTTCTGCTGCTGGTGGACGTCCATGTTCTGCTTGAGCAGCAACCGGTCAGCCAGGTCTTCCGGTACCGGCACTTTCAATACCTGTTCGAGCTGGCGGTCCATGGCCTGCAACTGTTGTACAAATTCAGCACGACCCGCCTCGTCGCCGGCGGCAGCGAGAAATTCGTCGGCCTGATCGTTGGGATCGGCGTAGGCGCGGCGCCGAAATTCCAATTCATCCATTGCTGTGGCCCCTTGAAGCTTGCGTGGGACTCAGGGCGTCCCGAAGTTGGTTACGCGCCCGGAACAGCCGGGTCATCACGGTATTGCGGTTGAGCTCCAGGATCTGGGCAATCTCATCGCCACTGAAGCCATAGAGCACCTGCAGAATCAGCGGCTCGCGATATTCCGGACTGAGCATCGCCATCTGTCGGTGCAACACGCGGTGATCCGCCAGTTGTTCATGACTGGGTGTGTCGTTGTCTGCCACCTGACACTGGTCAATGTCAGTGAGATCAAACTGCTTGCGCTCGAATCGGCGGGCATTTTCCCGACGCAGAATGGTGATAAGCCAGGCTTTCGCGGCCTTATCATCCTTGAGGGAGTCCAGCGCTTTCCACGCACGCAGAAAGGTTTCCTGGACCAGATCTTCCGCCACGGACGCATCGTGACAAAGCCAGTAGGCATAGCGGTAGAGGTCGCCGTGCAACGCACGCACCAGCGTCTCATAGCGTCTTTGTTTGCTGATCATGTCTGTAGAGACCGAAGCAGCCGCGTTTTTCTTTCCAAACCAGTTCAACATTTTCTTTCGTCCTGGTGACGGCACCGGCCCGGCGGCGTCATCTATTGATTCTGGTGGCGGGATTGAGTGGCGGCAAGGCGGTTTCTCCCTTTGCCCCACCGGTGCCATCGATCCCTTTAAGTGCCTGGACCAGTTCCTGTCCCTGCCAGTTGTCGCCCCTGGCGCTGTAGCGACTGCGCTGCAGCGTCTGCAGCGGGCCGGACAGTGTCGGGTAGCACCGCGGAATCTCCGCCAGACTGACCGGCACCCCCGCGTGTTCGCTGGCCCACAACGGCAACGTCCTGAGCACCGCTTCGGCATCGTGCTGCTTCGCCGCAGCGATCACGGCAGCGCGAAGTTGCCGCTCGGATCCTGACCCGGATTCGGCTTGCGAGGCGGGAGCTTCGGGCATTGCTGCCCGTTGACCACGGCGCCAGCCCCAATACAGGGTCACCAGCCAGAGCAGGGCAAACGTGGCGGTGAACCAGGGCCACAGGCCGCGACGGCTGACTTCCTGAGTCACCACCACAGGGACCTCAGGCTGGGTCGCCACGGCGGGCGATTCCACCGCAACCGGGGCGGTGCCGGTGATGGTAATGGTGCGCTCCGGCAGCGTTACCCACTGTTGGCGGGCCAGGCGGGCGTTCCACCAGGGCACCCGCACTTCCGGCAGGACGTATTCTCCGGGACGAGAAGGCACGATGGCCATGGACTGTTCCAGCCGCGCGATCAATTGGCCGTTCTGGACCCCGCCCTGCCGTTGCGCTTTGTCGGGGTAAAGCCGCAGGGCATCGGGGACGCTGACGGGGATCTCCGCCAGGCTTTCCTCTACCGCGCCGACGGCCGTCAGGGTCAGGGTGCGGGTGATCGGTTCGCCCACATCAAAGCTTTGTTGCGCGTCGAGGTTATCGGTCAGGGTGACCAGATCGGCGGCCAGCCAGTGGCCCTGATAACCGGCGGGTTTGTCTTTCACCGTCAGGCTGATGGGTTCGCCCTGAATGGCCATCGGGCGAGGCTGAGCCCGGCCAAACAGGTCCCGTCGGCCGGAGGGCACCAGCACATCGCCCTCAAAATTGGCGGGCTGCAGGTCCACCTTGCCGGTGCTTTGCGGCACGATGACGTAGTCCCGCTCAATGATGCGGTAGCGACGCCCTTTGACAATCTGGCTGGCTTCCCGGTCCTGACCCATCTGACGGATCAGGGCGGTGTCGGAGCTTGGCGCATTGAGCGCCCCCCTTTGCAGATCCGCACCAAGGAACAGCCGCACCGTGGCTTTTACCGGCTGCCCGAGCCAGATGGTGTCACTGTTCAGGTCGGTTTCCAGAAACACCAGAGGGGTCTGGTTCTGGGCCTGACTGTCGCCCTGAGCCAGCACCGTCAGACTGATGGGTTCGCTGCGCACGCCGTTGATGTCCAGTGCCGGGATGGTGAGCTGGCCGGTATCACGGGCAATCAACATTACGGTCCAGCGGGTTTCCCGGCGGGCGTCAAAATTGATGATCTGGGTTGAACGGCTGACCCGGGTCTGGCCGACGGCAAAGGCGCGCAGCAATGGGCTGGTGTCCAGCGCGTCGCTCTCAATGTCATCATCGGCCACCACTTCCAGGATAAAGGATTGACCCGCGACCACCGGGTTCTGGTCCACGGTGGCTTCCAGTCGGGTCAGCGCCTGGGCGGCGGGGGCCAGACTGAGCAGCAGGGCACAGGCGGCCAACAGGCGGGTGAGGGTAGAACTTACCACTGGGTTTGCTCCCTGTTGATGTCGCCACTCTGGCGGCGACGCTCGTATTCCAGTTCCATTTTGTTACGCAGCAGGCGGGCGGGGTCATCCACCACCTGGTCCAGCAGCCGCTGCAATTGTTCGTCGCCAGGCTGGCCGTCTGTCGGCAGGGGGGATTGGGCGTCCTCCCCGTCTTCAGGGGGCGTGTTACCCGGTTCAGCCTGAGCCGGTTGCTCGGTTTCTTGAGCGGAGGACTCGCGCTCATTCCCGCCCTGCTGCCCTTGTTGCTGCGATTCGGAACCCTCATTGGACTGCGGGTCGGATTCACGGTCGTTACCGGACTGCGAGGGGTCTTCGGTGGGCGGCGGTTGCTGGCTGTTGTTGTCGCCGGGCTGGTCCTGCTGCTCGCCTTCCCCCTCCTGATCCGAGGGATTGCCATCCTGTTTGTCCTGGTCGGATTCGCCCTGCTCGCCCTGATCCTGTTGCTGTTCGGGCGGCGGGGCTTTGGCCATCTGCTCCTCCACCCACTTCAGGTTGTCCCGGGCGTTCTGGTTGTCCGGCTGTTGTTCCAGCACCGAGCGGTAGCGTTCCGCCGCTTCCGGGTACTGGCCAAGCTGCGCCAGCGCATTGCCCTGGTTGTAACGGGCGTCGGCGTTGTCGGACTGTTGGAACGCTTCCAGCGCCTGCTGATAGTCTCCGGCCCGGTAATAGGCAGCACCGCGCCAGTTAGGATCGCTGAACCCTTCGGCGGCGTCGGCAAACTGGCCCGCATCAAACTGTGCTTTGGCGGCCTGATCCGGCGTTTGCCACCAGGCGGCGTCGGCCCGTGGCGTTAACAACATCACCGGCAGCAGGCAGAGCAAGCCCTGGCGGCGCAAACCCCAGGCCAACGGCAGCAAGGCCAGCAGCAGGATTTGCCCGCCCCGGTCCTGCCATTGGCTGTGGTGTTGCTCCGACTCAGTTTTCTCTTCGCTGCCGTCCAGCCGTGACCCGGCTTTAAGCAGGGCGGTTACGTCGGAGCTGTCCGCCCGGTAGCGCACCAGATGGCCTCCGCTCTCCTGTGCTAACTGAGCGAGCAGGTCAAAGTGGGTACGCACTAACGCGACGGCACCGTCCAGGTCGCGAATCAGTTCGCCACTGGGGCGTTTCATGGGGCTGCCATCTTCACTGCCCAGTGCGAGGATCTGGATCTGCCAGGGCTCTCGGGCAGCAAACTCCAGTGCCGCTTCCGCGTACTCGGGCGGCAGGTCATCGGCCAGCAGCAGGATCTCCCCCTGCTGATAACCGGCGTCCCGCAGCAGTTGATCCGCCTGCTTGAGCGCCGCTGGCAGATTGGATCCGCGCACCGGCATGATCTCCGGAGAGAGCGCCGGCAGGAGGTTAAGCAGTGTGGCCCGGTCTTCGGTCAGCGGTGAGAGGGTAAAGGCATCGCCGGCGTAAGCCACCAGCGCCATTTCGCCCTCTTTGGCCTGACGGAGGAGGTCGGTGGCTTTAAAGCGGGCCTGGGTCAGTCGGTTGGGCGGCAGATCGGTGGCCCACATGGAGTCGGACATGTCCATGACCAACACCCGGCCTTTCTGCAGCTGGAACAGCGGCACGTCCTCTTTGTCCCAGGCCGGGCCGGCGAGGGCAAACACGGCGATGGCCAGCGCCAGCAGCAGCCAGAGTGGCCGCTCTCCTTGTTGTGACGCCACGTTGCCGTCCAGCATGGCCGGCTGCAGATGCGCGGGCAGCAGTTTGTGCCACAGTGCCGCGTGGCTCTGCAGGCGCAAAAGGGCCCAGCCCACCAGCGGAATCAGCAGCCAGAGCAACAGAGCCCAGGGGCGGATCAGATGAAACTCAGCCATACGCCCTCCGCAGTGACAGTATCAGTATCAGCCCCAGAGCCAGTCCCAGCGGCCAGTAAAACAGCTCGGTCCGGGGGCGCCACTGGCTCTCTTCCCGGGCCAGCGGCTCCAGTTCATCCAACGCCAGGTAGACCTGCTGCAACTCTTCGGTACTGCGGGCGCGGAAATAGCGCCCACCGGTGGACTGACTCAGTTCGCTCAGTTCCTTCTCCGCTTTATCCAGCTCACTGGAGGGGTTGATGGTGCGGCTGCCCAGCAGGCCGCGGCGGTGCACTTCGGATGAGCCGATGCCGATGGTGTAAAGCTTCACGCCAGCCTGACGGGCCAGGTTGGTGGCCTGAGCCGGGGTAAAGCGCCCGGCGTTGTTTTCACCGTCGGTCAGCAGCACCAGCACCCGTGAACTTTGCTCCAACTCGTTAAAGCGTTTGACCCCGAGCGCAATGGCATCGCCGATGGCGGTTTGCTGTCCCACCAGCCCCAGTACGGCCTCGTCGAGAAAGCGGGCGACGGTAAAGCGGTCGAAGGTTAGCGGGGCCTGCAGATAGGCCTGATCAGCGAACAGGATAAGACCCAGGCGGTCACCGTCACGACGCTCAATAAAATCGCTCAGAACGTGGCGGACCATGGTGAAGCGGTCCACCACCCGGTTGCCCAGTTCCATATCTTCAATCTGCATCGAGCCGGACAAGTCCACAGCCAGCATCAGGTCGCGGCCTTCCCGCTTCATTGCCACCGGTTCACCAATCCACAAAGGACGGCTGGCGGCCAGCAGAATCAGCAGCCAGGCCAGGATGGCCAGATAGCGCCAGGCGGGATGGGGTTGCGGGGCGCTGGCCAGGTTTTGCTGTGCCAGCAGTGTGTCGGGCAGGCGCAATGCCCGGGCCTGGGCATGGCGCTGACGTCGAATCAGCCAGGGAAGGGGCAGGGCGAGCCAGATCCAGGGCAGGGCGAAACTCAGCATCGTTCGCGTCTCCCTGTCATCAGTCGTGGCAGAGCGACTTCCGCATGATTCAGCAGCATTTTGCCGCCGTGATTGGGCTGTGCGCTGTAGGGACTGCCCATCAGTCGCGGCCATTGGCCCCGTTTGGCTTCCGGCAGTTGCTGATCCAGCCACTGATACCAGGCCGTGTCGCTCAGATCCGCAATCGACTCCCGGGAGCCATAGGCCAGCGCCGTGCGTTTCAGCAGCGCCTGCACCTGCAGCGGCAGGGTGGGGGCGTTCGGGTCCAGGCTGGTCAGGGCCTGACGGGCTGCCCTGATCGGTGCGGCACGGCGATGACGGCGCCAGCCCAATCCGGCCAGAGCGGCCAGGCTCAGTACGACGAAGATGAGCAGTAACCAGATGGCCAGAGGTGGCCAGGGTGAGACGGCGCCGGGCAGGACAATGTCGTGGAGCGCGTGAGTGGCGCTGTCCGGGGTCATAACCACAGCCTCCGCCATTGTTGCTCCAGAGGCTCGGTCGCGGTGATTTCGCTGTAGATCAGCTGGCGCTGACGAACGCCGCTGAGGGCACGGGCCTGCGCCTGGTGCCAGTGCTCAGCCAGGCTTTGACGCTGATTGCGGTTCATCCAGCCGGTCTGGCCGGAACCGGACTGGCGCACCGGCAGCAGGCCGCGGCCATCACTCAACCGGTCAAACAGCGGATCGGTAACATTAAAAATGCGCACTTCGGTGTGTCGCTTCAGTTTGGTCAGGGTGGCCAGACTGGCCTCATCCAGACCCAATGTGTTGGTGATCACCACCACCAGTGTGCCGGGACGGGCCAGCCGTTCCAGTCGCTGCAGCCCGGCGGACCAGTAGTTGGGATCCTCGGCGCCGTTGCGCGGGTGCAGTTCCACCAGCGCCTCCAGCAGCGCCAGCAGACCGCTGCGGCGGGCCCGGGGTTTCAGCTCGCGGTGGCCCTGTTCACTGAGGATCAGTCCGCCCAGCCGATCACCCTCGGCGCTGACGTGCCAGCCCAGCAGGGCGGCCAGGTGCGCAGCCTGCACCGATTGCAGCAGCAACTCAGAGCCGTAATGCATGCGCTGGCCGAGATCGACGCACAGCAGTACCGGCCTCTCCCGCTCTTCACGGAACAGCTTGGTGTGGGCTTTGCCGGTACGGGCGGTGACCCGCCAGTCGATGGTGCGAACGTCGTCGCCCGGCTGATAGCCCCGTACTTCGGAGAACTCCATCCCCCGCCCTTTCAGGCGGCTGAGGCGCTCCCCCGCCATCAGGGCGCGGGCCTGGCCACTGTGATGGCTCTGCACCAGGGAGCGGTGCTCGGCCCGGGCCAGCAGTTCCGGCAAAGCGAGATTGACCCCGTCACCGTGACGGGGCAATGCAGCAGCGTTGGGCATCAGGGCACGGCCACCAGTTTCAGAATGCGGTGGATCACCTTGTCGGCGTCGATCCCTTCGGCTTCCGCCTGATAGGAGAGCAGAATGCGATGGCGCAGAACATTGGGCGCCACCGCCTGAATGTCTTCCGGAGCCACGTAGTCGCGACCGCAGATCCAGGCGCGGGCCCGGGCACAGCGCTCCAGCGAGATGGTGGCGCGGGGGCTGACACCCCACTGAATCCAGCTGGCCAGGGTGTCGTCGTAGCGGGCCGGGGAACGGGTGGCCATCACCAGCTCCACCATATAGCGCTCAAGCTGAGGTGCGAGGTAGAGGTCCAGCGCCTGGCGGCGGGCGGAGAACAGCTCCACTTCACTGAGCGGTTCGGGCGCACTCAGGGTGGTGTTCATCGCTTCGTTACGGGACAGCGCCAGGATCTGCTGTTCGGTTTCCGCGTCCGGATAATCCAGCGCGAGATGCAGCAGAAAACGGTCCAGTTGGGCTTCCGGCAGTGGATAGGTGCCTTCGTTTTCAATCGGGTTTTGAGTCGCCATCACCAGAAACAGCTTGGGCAGCGGATAGCTGCGTTTGCCGACGGTGATCTGTCCCTCTGCCATCGCTTCCAGCAGCGCGGACTGCACCTTCGCCGGTGCCCGATTGATCTCATCGGCGAGGATAAGATTGTGAAACAGTGGCCCGGGCTGGAACTCAAACTGCCCGGTTTCCTGGCGGAAGATGTCGGTGCCGGTGAGGTCGGCGGGGAGCAGGTCAGGGGTAAACTGGACCCGGTGGAAATTGCCCTCGATGCAATCCGCCAGGGCTTTTACCGCACGGGTTTTGGCCAATCCCGGCGGGCCCTCCACCAGCAAGTGTCCATCAGCAATCAGGGCGATAAGCAGGCCCTCAACCAGGGCGGGCTGGCCCAGCACCATCTGCTCAAGGTAGTGCTGGATCTGATTCAGGCGTTCCAACTGCATTTGGGGTCCTCGTCAGGCAAAAGTGGCCTGCATCTCCCCGACCAGCAGGTAGGGGGCAGCGCTCAGAAAGGGAATAAGGCTGGCTCGGATCACTTTCCAGCCGGGCGCACCAATGCGATTCAGGTGCAGGGCGTAGAACAGGCCATAGCCAAAGAAAGCCGGGTACAGCAATACGGTAATGCTGATGTAGTAGCGCAGCAACATCTCCGGGATCCCCAGCAGACTGTCGGGCAGGGAAAAGTCGACGTAACTGAACCCCATCATCCAGAACAGCATCTGAATACCAAGGGGCAGATAGAGGAGGGCGATCCAAACGGAAAGAGGGCGGCGCGCTTGATTAAAATCCGGCTTCATAAAAAAACTTGGGTAAATCAGTGTTATCGCCGTTATAACGAGGACAGCAACGGGATTCAAGGGCTGTAAGGTTCACGAAGTCCCCCGTCCGATTCACACAACTGTTTGAAACTGAGCTGTGAAAAGTTAGAATCGGGTCACACTTTACTGGTCAGACCATCACGGATCACACTTCGAACCCAGTCTGGCCCCCATCGAGAGGAACAGCGATGAGTCGACGACAAGAGGTCAAAACCGCGACGGGCGATCGTATCGCCATTGTGGCGGGTTTGCGCACCCCCTTTGCCCGCCAGGCAACGGAGTTTCACGGGGTCAGCGCGCTGGATATGGGCAAGATGGTGGTCAGTGAGTTGCTGGCTCGCCACGACCTGGATCCGCAGGTGGTGGACCAGGTGGTCTACGGCCAGGTGGTTCAGATGCCGGCCGCGCCCAACATCGCTCGTGAAATCGTGCTGGGTACCGGCATGTCGGTTCATACTGACGCCTACTCCGTCTCTCGCGCCTGTGCCACCTCTTTCCAGTCTGCCGTGAACGTGGCGGAGTCCATCATGGCCGGTACCGTCGAGGTGGGCATTGCCGGCGGCGCGGACTCCAGCTCTGTTCTGCCCATCGGCGTCAGCCGTCGTCTGGCGCACTCGCTGGTGGACCTCAATAAAGCCCGCACCCTGGGTCAGCGTCTCAACATCATCAAGAAGCTGAAGCTGAAGGACCTGCTGCCGGTGCCGCCGGCTGTGGCAGAGTATTCCACCGGCCTTTCCATGGGACAGACGGCTGAGCAGATGGCCAAAACCCACGGGATTACCCGCCTGGCACAGGATGAGATGGCGGTACGCTCTCATCAGCTGGCGGCGAAAAGCTGGGATGACGGCCTGCTGGCCGATGAAGTGATGACCTGCCACATCCCGCCTTACAAGAAGTACATCGAACGCGACAACAACATCCGCGCCGACATCCAGCTGGAGAAGCTGGGTAAGCTCAAGGCGGTGTTTGATCGCAAACACGGCACCGTCAGTGCCGCCAACTCCACCCCGCTGACCGACGGCGCTTCCGCTCTGCTGTTGATGCCGGAAAGCAAAGCCAAAGCGATGGGCTATGAGCCGATTGGCTACATCAAGAGCTACGCCTTTGCCGCCATCGACGTGTGGGAAGACATGCTGATGGGGCCGTCCTACGCCACCCCGCTGGCGCTGGAGCGCGCCGGCATGACCCTGGCGGATCTGGACCTGGTCGAGATGCACGAAGCCTTCGCCGCTCAGGCTCTGGCCAACGTGAAGATGTTTGCCAGCCGCAAGTTTGCCGAAGAAAAGCTGGGTCGCAGCGAAGCCATCGGTGAAATCGACATGACCAAGTTCAACGTGATGGGCGGCTCTTTGGCCTACGGACATCCGTTTGCTGCTACCGGCGCTCGCCTGATCACTCAGGTGTGCCGTGAACTGAAACGTCGTGGTGGCGGTACCGCTCTGACCACCGCCTGTGCGGCCGGTGGTCTGGGTGCGGCGATGATTGTGGAGGCAGAATAATGAGTGAAAAAACCTTTAGCCTCGAGGTAGGCAACGACGGCGTCGCCATCATCACCATGGATGTGCCCGGTGAGTCGATGAACACCCTGCGTGACACCTTTTCCGCCGAGGTCCGCGACCTGCTGGGAGAGATTGAAGCCGATTCCAGCATTAAAGGGGTGGTGTTCACCTCCGGTAAGCCCAGCTCGTTTATCGCCGGTGCCGACATCGCCATGCTGGCGGCATGCAAGAGTGCGGATGACGCCTATCAGATCTCCCGTGGCGGCCAGCAACTGTTTGATGAACTGGCCAACCTGAAGGTGCCGGTGGTGGCTGCGATTCATGGCCCCTGCCTCGGTGGGGGTCTGGAGCTGGCGCTGGCCTGCGATTACCGCATCTGTTCCGACAGTGACAAAACCGTGCTGGGCGTGCCGGAAGTTCAGCTGGGCCTGCTGCCCGGTGGTGGCGGCACACAGCGTTTGCCGCGCCTTGTGGGTGTGGCCCGCTCTCTCGATATGATGCTGTCCGGTCGCCAGTTGCGCCCGAAGCAGGCCAGAAAGTTTGGCCTGGTGGAGGAAGCCGTACCGCTGTCGGTGCTGGTAGACGTGGCCAAAGGCTACGCGCTTAAGGGCAAACGGAAGTCGATTAAACCCAACCTGAAAGGGGCGGAGAAACTGCTGGAAAGCACCTCCTTTGGCCGCAAGGTGATCTTCGATCAGGCGGGGAAGAAAGTGCTGTCCAAAACTCAGGGCAACTATCCGGCGCCGCTGAAGATCATCGACTGTGTTCGCACCGGGATGGAAAAGGGCATGGCCGCCGGTTATGACACCGAAGCCCGCCACTTTGGCGACTTGGTGATGACCCCGGAATCGGAAGCGCTGCGCTCCATCTTCTTCGCCACGACTGAGATGAAGAAGGAGAGCGGTGCCGGTGATGTTGAGCCGTTGCCCGTGAAAAAGGCCATGGTACTGGGCGGTGGCCTGATGGGCGGCGGAATCGCTTCTGTTACCGCGCTGAAAGCCAAGGTACCGGCCCGAATCAAGGACATTGCTGAACCCGGCCTGCAGAACGCGATGGCGTACACCTACAAGCAGGTGGACAAGCGCGTTAAGAAAAAGCAGCTGACCGCAGCACAGCGTGATAAGGCGATGAGTCTGCTCTCAACCACCACCCGTTACGACGGCATCAAAGACGTCGATATTGTGGTGGAGGCGGTATTTGAGGACCTGTCTCTGAAACACCAGATGGTGAAGGATGTGGAAGCGCACTGTGGCGAACACACCATCTTTGCCTCCAACACCTCGTCACTGCCAATTGGCCAGATTGCGGAAGCGGCCAATCGCCCGGATAAGGTGATCGGTCTGCACTACTTCTCTCCGGTGGAGAAGATGCCGTTGGTGGAAGTGATTGCCCATAAAGGCACCTCTGCGGAAACCATTGCGACCACCGTGGCTTTTGCCCGCAAGCAGGGGAAAACCCCCATCGTTGTGCAGGACGGCGCGGGTTTCTACGTAAACCGCATCCTGGCGCTTTATATGAACGAAGCGGCCAACCTGTTGCTGGACGGCGAGCCGGTAGAGCAACTGGATAAGGCGTTGGTTAAGTTTGGTTTCCCGGTGGGTCCGGTGACGCTTTTGGATGAAGTCGGTATCGATGTCGGTGCCAAAATTTCGCCAATTTTGGAGAGTGAGCTGGGGGAGCGATTTGCTGCACCTGCGGCTTTCGCCAAATTATTGGCGGATGACCGGAAGGGCCGGAAGAACGGAAAAGGCTTCTACCAGTACGGTGGTAAGGCCAAAGGCAAAAAGCCCGTCGACGAGTCCGTTTACGGTGTGTTGGGCATTCAGCCCCAGAGCCGCCTGAGCGAAACGGAGCTTTCGGAGCGCTGTGTCATCCAGATGCTGAACGAGGCGGTACGTTGTCTGGAAGAGGGCATCATCGCCTCGCCTCGTGACGGTGACATCGGTGCCATCTTCGGTATCGGCTTCCCGCCGTTCCTGGGCGGCCCGTTCCGCTATATGGACCGGTTGGGTGCCAAGACCCTGGTGGAGCGCCTGAGAAGCTATCAGGAGCGCTTTGGTGACCGTTTCGCGCCTGCCGATAAGCTGGTGGAGATGGCTGAGCAGGACCAGCGTTTCTATTCTTAACTGAAACGTGACCCTGATCCCAAAAAGGCGCCTTCGGGCGCCTTTTTGTTTCACTGGTGGATTTGGTCAGTACAATTTGTGCGCGATTGAATGAGGGGGAACGATGTTGTTGTGGGCTGTACTGGCGCTGATGAGCGCACCGTTTTTCTACCTTGAGGCCATGAAAGCGGGCATGAAGCCGGAGCGTTGGTTGTTGAAAGGGTTACTGTTGGGGCCGCTGCTGTGGCCACTGTTTCAGGTTGAGCGACAGCTGCATCGCCGGGCTCAACAAAAATACGCGGCCAGCCTGGAAGGCTGACCGCATCATCAAATTCAATTGGAGTTGCGGGCTACTGCCCAGAGCCCAGAGCCCAGAGCCCAGAGCCCAGAGCCCAGAGCTTAGCGCTTAGCGCTCAGTGCCACCAGCGCTCTGCGGTAACCACTTCCAGGTTCTGAAGGCCGCGGGGCAGTGCCACTTTCTTGCGGCGGGGGCAGAAACCCAGTACCTGCTTCAGTTTGTCAAACATACTCAATTCTCCTCTTACCCAATCTTAGTTACGGCCCACGTTAGGCAATGGACTTAGGCTTCAGCCAAGGAATGTTGCGAGTGGACTCCGGCTTCGGCTGAGGCTTTTGCTCGGTGTGACGGATCCAGGGGACACCGGCAGTTTCAAACTCAGCGTGGCGGATCCAGGGGATACCGGCGGTTTCCAGTTCAGCGTGGCGGATCCACGGGATACCAGCGGTTTCCATTTCAGCGTGGCGGATCCAGGGGATGCCAGCGGTTTCCAGTTCAGCGTGGCGGATCCACGGGATACCAGCGGTTTCCAGTTCAGCGTGGCGGATCCACGGGATGCCAGCGGTTTCCAGTTCAGCGTGGCGGATCCAGGGGATGCCAGCGGTTTCCAGTTCAGCGTGGCGGATCCACGGGATGCCAGCGGTTTCCAGTTCAGCGTGGCGGATCCACGGGATACCGGCGGTTTCCAGTTCAGCGTGGCGGATCCACGGGATGCCAGCGGTTTCCATTTCAGCGTGGCGGATCCAGGGGATACCGGCGGTCTCTACTTCAGCGTGGCGGATCCAGGGGATACCGGCGGTCTCTACTTCAGCGTGGCGGATCCAGGGGATACCTGCGGTTTCCATTTCAGCGTGGCGGATCCAGGGGATACCAGCGGTTTCCAGCTCAGCGTGGCGGATCCAGGGGATACCAGCGGTTTCCAGCTCAGCGTGGCGGATCCACGGGATACCAGCGGTTTCCAGCTCAGCGTGGCGGATCCAGGGGATACCTGCGGTTTCCAGCTCAGCGTGGCGGATCCAGGGGATGCCAGCGGTTTCCATTTCAGCGTGGCGGATCCAGGGGATACCAGCGGTTTCCATTTCAGCGTGGCGGATCCAGGGGATACCGGCGGTTTCCAGCTCGGCGTGGCGGATCCAGGGGATACCAGCGGTTTCCATTTCAGCGTGACGGATCCAGGGGATACCGGCGGTTTCCAGCTCGGCGTGGCGGATCCAGGGGATACCGGCGGTTTCCAGCTCGGCGTGGCGGATCCAGGGGATACCGGCGGTTTCCAGCTCGGCGTGGCGGATCCACGGGATACCTGCGGTGTCCATTTCAACGTGGCGGATCCACGGAATACCGGCGGTTTCGTCATTGAATTCGAAGATCGTATTTTCCGTGGCTTTACTTTGTTTAACGGTTGAAACCGTATGGTCAATCCACGGAATGCTGCCTTTGGTTTGCTCGGCATTTTCTACCCAGGGCACCATGGCAAAAGAAGAAGCGGAAATAGAAAGGGCAACAGCAGAAACGGCAAAACGCAATTTGGTCAGCATGGGAAGATCTCCTGAAATAAGCGTGCAAATCCAATTTGAATTGCACGCTATTCAGCAAACCCCGTGCCAAAAAAACGACAGATTATTGACTGTTAAACCTTTTCTAAATGGCGAGGCGAGGATAAGGCCTTTTCAAATTCATCCTCTGGAACCGGCCGGCTGAACAAAAAGCCCTGAACCATATCACAGCGTAATTCCTGAAGAACGCCGAGCTGCTCTTCGGTTTCGACACCCTCAGCAACCACCTGAAGTTCCATATTGCGTGCAATGGTAATGATAGACGCTGCCATCATTCTGTCCTTGGCGGTTACAGCAATATCGTCGACAAAGGATTTATCGATCTTCAACGTATTGATGGGGAATCGCTTCAAATAGGAGAGGGACGAGTAGCCGGTTCCGAAATCGTCCAATGCCAGGTGGATGCCCAGTTTGTGGAGCGACTTCATGGTGGTGATGGCCTGTTCAGGCTGTTGAATCACCGTGCCCTCGGTGATCTCCAATTCCAGGAACTTGGCGGGCAGTCGGGTCAGCTTGAGAATGCGCTCAATGCGGTCACAGAGGTCCGGCAACATAAATTGCTGCGAGGACAGGTTGACGGCAACCCGCCCGTCCAGCAGGCCCATATGGCGCCATTTCTCCGCAGCGAAACAGGCCTGCTTCAATACGTGTTCGCCAATCTCGACAATCAGTCCGGTTTCTTCCGCCAGGGGGATGAACTCTCCCGGGCTGATCAGCCCGCGAGTCGGATGATTGAGCCGAACCAGAGCTTCCATTCCCTTAATTTTACGGGAGCGCAGGTCCACTTTCGGCTGGTAGTACACCTCAAAGTAGTTGTCCTTCAGCGCCTGACGGATCAGGTTTTCAGTATCCAGGCGGACAATGGCGGCCTGGTTAAGCGATTCGTTGAAGAACTGGTAGCACTGTCCGCCCTGGCCCTTGGCGTGGTACATCGCCAAATCCGCCTTTCGGAGCAGCGCCTGACGGTCCACATCGTCGTCCGGATAGGTCACGATGCCGATGCTGCTGTTGACCACGACTTCGCCCTGATCGAGCTGGAACGGGTGGCTGAAGGCGTTGAGGATCTCCTGGGCCATCTTGGTGCTGTAGTTGATGGCGTGCTCTCCGTCATAGATAACGGCGAACTCATCGCCACCAAGACGGTACAGCGACGCTTCTTCCGGCAGGTGGTTCCGGACCCGGTTGGCGACGTGGCACAGCAGGGCGTCGCCAGCCACGTGGCCGAGGGAATCGTTTACCTTCTTGAAGTTATCCAGGTCAAAAATGAGCAGGCACAGCGGTACCTGACGGCGCACCAGGCTGTCCAGGGAGATTTGCAGGTAACTGCGGTTTGGCAGGCCGGTGAGGACGTCGTTGTTGGTGAGTCGGCGCAGTTCCGATTCCGCTTGCTTACGATGGGTGATGTCGCTGAACACCCCCACGTAGAAGTGGTTGTGGGTGCCGCTCTCTTTGATCTGGTCCAGCGTCAGCTCAATCTGGATGATGCGGCCATTGGAACGGCTCAGCTCCAGTTCACCGTTCCAGCGGCCTTGCTGCTGCACGATGCGAATGATGTCTTCCGTGTACGCCTGGGGGTAACGCTCAAAGTTAAGGTACCGGTTGATAAAGTGGCCTTTTTCAAAGCCGGTGATCTCCCGGCAGGCTTCGTTCACTTCCAGATAGCGCATGTCGTTATCCAGAATGAACATCCCTTCAGAGATGTTGCGCAGCGCCCGGGCAAACAGGTTGAGACGCTCTTCCGCCTCTTTGATGCTGCTGATGTCCTTAATGGTTCCGGTCATCCGCGTGGGGTTGCCCTGGTCGTCACGCTCAACGATTTTGGCGCGGTCGAGGATCCAGACCCAGTCCCCGCGCTTGCTCTTGACCCGGTAAGTGGCCTCAAAGTGCTCCGATTCCCCGGAGAAGTGCGCGTTAAGCAGTTCGTTAACCCGATTCAGATCGTCCGGATGGATGTTGCTTTCGCCGCTGCCATTGCGTTGACCGTCCTGAGGAAACTCCAGAATGCCCCAGATGTTGGAGCGGTAAATCTTGCCCGCTTCCATGTCCCAGTCCCACATCTCATCGCCACTGCCCCACAGCGAGAGCTTGAGTCGCTCTTCGCTCTGGGCGATGCGCTCCTGAACCCGGCGACGTCGCAGCATCTCTTTGTACAACGACAGCAGCAACATCAGGGCGATGAAGCCGTACACCAGCTTGGCCTGAGGCGAGAGCCACCAGGGCGGGTGGATCACGATGTTGATGGCGTGCCGGCTGCTCTGCTCCTTGATAAAGGGGGTGACCGATGCGGTCTCGAGGCGGTAGCGGCCCGGCGGCAGTTTGGAGAAGGTGATGGACATGCTGGCCCGATCAACCGGCTTCCAGTCATTGTCGAGGCCCAGCAGGCGGTATTGGTAGTCGATGTCCTGAGAGAACTGACCAGACAGCCGGGACAGGCCAATGGTGAAGGGGTAGTCGCTGTAGTCCAGTGAAATGGTGTCGGACAGGGCGATGTTCTTACTCAGTTTGTCGCCGGGTGTGACCTCTTCATCAAACACTTTCAGGTAGGTGAACACCGGTGCAAAGCTGAAGCTGTAACTGCTGCTGTGGGCGCCCTGGAGAATGTTGATCCCCTCAGTGCCGCCAAAATAGACGGTGTCCCCGTGGGCCATGGCCGCCATGCCATTAAACTCTTTTTGAGCGCCGCGGGAATAGCCGTAAAAATCCGTTAAGGTCAGTGAATCCGGGGCAATCTTTAAAATGCCGAAGTTGCTGCTGGAGTAAAGCCCTGACGGAGTGGAAACCAGACTGTAAATGAGCAGGTTATCCTGCTCACGGAAATCAATGTCTAACTTCTTCAGTTTGAATTGCCGATCGAGGAAATGCAGCCCGCTGCTGACCGTACCAATCACATAACCATTCTCTGTAGATTCAATGGCAGTGACGATATTGTCATTAAGCATGTGCTCATACTTTTCCCAAATATGAAGGCGGTCGTTGAAACGGTAAATGTGAAGCCCGGTTTGGGTGCCGATCAGAACTTTGTTCTTTTCAACTTTAAGCGAAAGAATCGTTGAATCGACCTGAGGGACAAAGCGATCCCGGATTAAACGTCCCGTTTCATCCAGAACAATGATTCCGGCGTCAAATGTCCCCAGAAGTTTATTCGAACCGGATGACGATATGGAGGTGATAATGGTGCCATCGAACTCGATGCCGTATTCCTGCTGGTCCTGAAGGAAGTAGAGGCGGTTCTGGCCACCAACAAAAATGGTGTTGCCGTCAGAGTGAATGGTTTTGGGGCCGGTAATGCCGGTGTTGTACTGCTGGGTTACCACCCTGTTCTCGTCAAAAGCCACCAGCATTTCGGAATCGTTGGCCACCCAGACCTGCCCGTCCTGGTAGGCCAGGCTCCATACCTGGTCACAGCTGTTGTCTTCGCAGATGCCGTGATAGTGGGACAGTTCATGAGTGCTGGTAGAGACCTTAATCAGCCCGGTGCCGATAACACCAACCCAGAGATCGCCGTTTCGGTCGAGGTAGAGGTCGGAAGGCTCGGTTTCAAGATCCAACTGGAGGCTTTGCGGTGGGCTGAAGGTGAACCGGTTTTCGTCCACGGTGACGAAGTGCACCTCTTTGCCGGCGGTGTAATAAACCCGGTTGCTTGAGGGGTCAAAAGCGGCTTTATGGGTCGGACTGATCGCCTGTGAGAGGCGTTCGTCGCCTTGCGCATCAATGAGTCGGAGCTGATGAGTAGTGAGCACCAGGCTCAGTTCGTCGGACACTTTAAAGTGGCCTTTGATGTGGCCGCTCAGGGGCAGGTCTTCAAACTTTCGCGTCTGCAGGTTGATGCTGATGCCTTCGCTCTGGCCGGTGGCCAGAATCAGCGTGTCCTTGTCGAAGTGGTAGATGCCGGAAATGCCGAACGGCTCCGTTTCTTCCAGCAGTTCGAAGCGCTGAAACACCTTGTCGTAAAGGATCAGCCCGGAGTCTGTGCCCAGGTACAGGCGCTGTTCGTCGCTGTTCACGGTCCAGAACTTTTTCTGGGGCATGGGGACGTCCAGCGGCTTAAAGTAGTCGCGTTCGCTGTCGTATTGATAGATCCGTTGATTGGTGACCACCCACAGCTGACCCTGGGTGTCGATGTGCAACGCCCGGACGGTGTTGTGGTTGAGTCCGTGCAGGGCGGAGTTTGAGGTGTGATAGCGCTTAAACATGCTGCCATCAAAGCGGTTCAGCCCATTGATGGTGCCGACCCAGATAAAGCCGAGCTGATCCTGAACGATGCTGGTGACGGAGCTTTCGGACAGGTTTTGCTCCAGTCCGTACTCATTAAGGTTGTAGGCCGGGGTTAGCTGTCGCCCACTGGCATCCGCTGTAAGACTGACACAGAGGAGAAGCAGCGCTATCCATGGCTTCATCAGGCGTCCCGTTAAGATTGGTTTAGTCGAATTAATTATTGTTATCAGTAGGTAACGATAGCATTGGAAGTGAGAGACGCCAACACCTGAGGCCGATTCATTAAATTAAGTCACACATCCATTTACTGCCCGGTTGCCAGGTAACATTTTATAGGGCGACAACCGGGTTATTGAACTGAAATGATACTTAAAAATCAATTAGATCCGCTTGGCCCTTAAAGTAGGTCAGGTCGGTAATCGTGCGTTCCCCCGACAGCGGTTCGTGCTCGCTGTGTGAGCCTCCGGTGGCATACAGGACCAGTCGGTCCGGGTTGCTCCGTCGCATCTGCTGCATCAGGTAACGGATCAAATCCGCCCGCTCCAGGTTCTGAATCGCCTCTGCAACCCGCTCCCGGTGATTAAAGTCGGTGTCCTTATTGCCGATGCTGACCCAGACCCGCTGGGCTTTGGACTTCAGGTTGTTGTCCTGCTCCAGGATCTGGTTACAGAGTGCATCTTTGGTGGCCTGCCACTGTGCCGCCGAGATCTGCATCAGGGCGTAGCTGTAGTCCGCAATAAACTGGTCGATGGATTCCAGCAGCTGCAATGGGCCGCTAACCGGGCTCTGAACATAAAAAATGATGCCCGGACAGCGGTTCATCGGCACGTAACTGGTGCCCACCATATAGCCCAGTTGCTGCTTGGTACGGAGCTCGTTGAAGAAGCTGCTCGACATACTGTGATTGAGCAGACAGAACAGTGCCATCTTGTGCAGATCGCTCTGACGGGACTGGTAGTAGACGATGATGGCACTGTCCTGATGGTCGTGCCGAATCTCCCTGAGGATGGTGCCCCGTCCCTTGATGCTGATCAGCTGACGCTGCACTTCAGGACCCGGTTGGGAGACCTGGGCCAGGGTCTGGTTCAGGCGCTGATTCAGTCCTTCCGCTTCGGAGCGCAACCAGTCGCCGTAAATTAACCCTTCAATGTGGACCTGCTGGTACAGGCTGTCGATATGGTGATGGAGCTGCTCCAGGGTGCAGTCTTCCAGCGCCGCCGCCATGTTCAGGGGCTCATGGCTGCGCCGTTGCAGCGTGGCGGTCAGAGCGTTGAACAACCGGGAGATGGGACGGGCGGTGCGGATGCCGTTCCAGTTGCGCAGCAACTGCGCTTTCAGCTCGTTAAAGCGCTGCGGCGCGAAGTCGCGTTGTCGGGCTTTGCGCAGCAGCAGATCCAACAGTTTCTCCTGGCCACCGGTAAAGCCACTGAGGTGCAGAGTCAGCCCGCCCTGGTGGGGATAGACGTTGTAGCTCAGGCCTGCGACTTCGGCCTGGTAGGTGGGCTCGGCAAGCGAATCCATCAGCATGGCGATGTAGAGGCGGGTCAGGGCAGCAGTCCGCGCATCGTGATGACAGGTTTCACTGTCCAGCGCCAGGAACAGATGCGCTTTGGGAACATTAAACTCCTGATCTTTCTTGTACCAGAGCGTAAGACGTTCCTGCTGCGGGAGGCACTCGGGGTCCTCTGAGGGGCTGGCTTCCTGTCGCGGTTCCAGCAGCCCGACCAGATAGGGATTGGCGTCCGGCAGTGCCAGTTTCGGGTGCGGCGGCTCGGCCCCCCAGCGGGCTCTGCGGCTGGCGCCGATCGGCACACAGATATAGGGCGTGTCGTACCACTTGGCGACTTTTTCTGTCTCGATATCCGGCGCGATCAGGACCAACCGGACATTGTTCGGCTCGAAACGCTGGAGAATGCCCTCGACGGCCTGGTGATCGAGCCCGTCCATGCGGTAGTCGCCGTAGGCCACATCTTCCGGGTCGTAGTGGTGCATGTTGATGGCGAGGTGGCTGGCCAGATCCAGCGGTTTGCTGGGCTCCTGAAAGCGGAAGGCGCGCTCCAGCAACTGCTGGCGCTCCTGGTAGCGCCAATCCTCAATGCCACCGCTTTTGATCATCTCCAGGTACTGGAAGGTCAGGGCGATGATGCGATCCGGGTCGTTCAGGCCTTTTTCAGTCAGTTGAAAGCTGACGTTGTAGTCCTTGAAGTTGTAACCGTTGATGCCGCCGCCGGCACTGAGCTGGCTGACCAACCCTTCGTATTTCAATACCGACAACAGACTGCCGGGGCCTTCATAGCCCAGCAGGTAGGAGAGATAGGTGAGCGGCTTGTGGCGATACCAGGGGTCCAGCTCCGGCAGCGGAAAGGTCAGGGTCATCTGACGCTGGCGCTTGTTGGGCAGCATCCGGATCTCCTGATTGAGATCCTCCGGCCGGTACAGGGCGACATCCGGCAATGATTTGGTCAGGCCCAGGTTGGGGATGGCGCTGAAATGGTCGCTCACCATGGGTTCTATGGCGTCAAGCGGGAGCGGGCTTACCACCACCAGGGTCATCAGGTTGGCGGAATAGTGCTGGCGATAAAACGCAATGAGTTCGTCGCGAACCGGCCGGTCAGGGTGGTCCGCCAGGGTTTGCTGATTGCCAACCGAAAACTTGGAGAAGGGGTGGGCCGGGTTCACCGTTTCTTTGTGCACCTGGTAAAAACGACGCATGTCGTCCTGCAGCTTCATGCGGAATTCAGAGTCCACCGACTGGCGCTCTTTTTCCACCAGCTGGGCATCAAACAGCGGTGCGGTAAAAAACTGGCTGAACCGATGCAGCGCTTCCTGCAGGGCGCCGGTATCCACGTCAAAGTAGTAGCTGGTGAACTCCGGGCCGGTCCAGGCGTTGTGGTTGCCGCCGTGTTCGCTGATGAACTGCTGGTATTCCCCGGCTTTGGGATAATCCTCCGTGCCCAAAAACAGCATATGCTCAAGGAAGTGCGCCATGCCTTCGCGATCGGCGGGATCATCAAAGTGGCCCACTCGCACGGCCAGAGCAGCGGCGCCTTTGCTGGCTTCCGGATCCTGAACCAAAGTGACGCGTAAGCCGTTATCCAGGGTAAGGGGCCGGTATTGTCGGGTATCGTTGGGACTGATTTTCAGCTTGTCGGTCATATCCTTATCCTGGAATACCCGCCGGGTTGGGCCGGTTCCTGCTGCCAACGGAAAGTGGATCCAGTTTGCGCGTTGTCGGAGTCGGGCGCAATGTTAGCTCGGTCACTAACGACTAAAGACTAGCCAATCAGGGCTTTTTTCCAGAGAAATGGGCGCGATAAGATAGGCGTAACTGTTTGAGACCGAATTCATCCATGAAACTGTTTTTAATGCGCCACGGCGAAGCCAGCTTCGATGCCATCACCGATCGGCAGCGGCCACTGACGCCGCTCGGCGTTTCCCAGACCCAGCAAATGGCCTCCCATCTGGCCAGCCAGATTGAGCAACTGGATCTGGTGTTTGTCAGCCCCTATCTGCGGGCCCAACAAAGCTGGGAAGCGTGTCAGCCTTTGTTGCCCAAGTCGGCCAGCGTCCATTGCCTGGATGAACTGGTGCCCGAAGCCAGTCCCGCACAAGCCCACGATTTGTTGCTGGCGCATATGGAAGTGGCCGGGGCTGAAACCGGTCTGGTTGTGGCCCACATGCCTCTGTTGGGGTACCTGGTCAGCGAATTGGTTCCCGGGGCGCATCCCCCGCTGTTCGCCACCTCAGCCATGGCGGAGATTGAACTGACTCCGGAGCGCCGTCTGGTCCGGCTTCAGGGGCCGCAGGACTTAGCGCTCGTCGTCTAATCCGATATCCACCAATACCAGCAATGCGCCATCGCCGCCCCATTCCAGTGGGGCCTGGTGGAAGGCCATGACGTCCGGGTGCTGGGCCAGCCAGGCGGGCACCTGACGTTTCAGTACGCCACTTCCCAACCCATGCATGATGCTGGCGCAGGCGATGTGCTGCTTCTTGCAGGCATTGATCAGGGCGATGATCTCGTGGCGGGCTTCCGCCTGAGTGTAGCCGTGCAGGTCCAGCAGCATATCGGGCACATAGTCTCCCCGACGCAGTCGCTTCACCTCAAAGCTGGAAACCCCTTCCCGCACATAGCGCATCGGCCCCTCGGTGGGCAGAGCCGGTTGGTAGGTGTCGGAGAAATAGTGGTCCGCTTCCCGGCGCTGTTGTTGCTGTTTTACGGCCTGACGGGCGGACTGGGCACGCCGGTGCACCACGGTATCGTGGTTGAGCCGGCGGATGCCATTAACGGTGTCCCGAAACAGCGTCAGCTCTTCAGGATCCAGGGTAGGCTTTTTCTTCATAACGCCATTTTATGCCAATGCGGCTTGAGATAGGAACCAGCAGCACCATTGGGTACAATGGCCGCCATTCGTCAGTCTAAGGACCCTTCCCCGTGGAAAAGATTTTTCTCGATGAAGCCATTACCGAGCTTCACACCATCGACGACATGCTGCGCTGGTGCGTAAGCCGTTTTAATGCGGCCGGTATCTACTACGGCCACGGCACAGACAACCCCTGGGATGAAGCCGTGGCGCTGGTGATGCACACCCTGCACCTGCCGCTGGAACTGGGCAACCAGGTCCGCAATGCCCGCCTGACCAGCACCGAAAAACACCGCATTGTCGAGCTGGTGATCCGCCGTGTGCGTGAGCGTGTGCCGGTGCCGTACCTGACCAACAACGCGTACTTTGCCGGTCTGGAGTTCTACGTGGATGAGCGCGTGCTGGTGCCGCGCAGCCCGTTTGCCGAACTGATTGAGAATGACTTCAAACCCTGGCTGTACAACAAGCCGGTAAACCGCGTGCTGGACCTGTGCACCGGCTCTGCCTGCATTGCCATCGCTTGTGCTTATGCCTTCGACAATGCCGAAGTGGATGCCGTGGACATCAGCGAAGATGCGCTGGAAGTGGCGCAAATCAACATCGAACAGCATGGCATGCTGGAGCGGGTGTTCCCGATTCAGTCCGATGGTTTCAGCAACCTGGAAGGTCAGAAATACGACCTGATCGTCTCCAATCCGCCCTACGTGGATGCGGATGATATGGCTGATCTGCCAGAAGAGTTCCATCATGAGCCGGAGCTGGGTCTGGCGTCCGGGCGCGATGGTCTGGACCTGACCAAGCGCATCCTCGCTCGTGCCGCGGATCACCTGACCGACGACGGCATTCTGATTGTTGAAGTGGGCAACTCCATGGTCGCCCTGGCGGAACAATACCCCGAAGTGCCCTTTACCTGGCTGGAGTTTGAGCGTGGCGGCGACGGCGTATTCCTGCTGACCCGCGAGCAACTGCTCGAAGCTCAGGATCTGTTCGCCATCTACCGGGATTGATTGAATTAGGAGTGCGTCGCCATGGCCGGCAACAGCATCGGAAACCTCTTTACTGTCACCACTTTCGGTGAAAGTCACGGCCTCGCTCTCGGGGCCATTGTCGATGGCTGCCCTCCGGGGCTGCCCATCTCAGAAGCGGACCTGCAGGGCGACCTGGATCGCCGTCGCCCCGGCACCTCCCGCTATACCACCGCCCGACGCGAACCGGACCAGGTGAAAATCCTGTCCGGCGTGTTTGAAGGCAAAACCACTGGCACCCCCATTGGCCTGCTGATCGAGAACACCGACCAGCGCAGCAAGGATTACTCCGACATTGCGCCGTTGTTCCGCCCCGGCCATGCGGATTATCCCTACCACCACAAATACGGCAATCGTGATTACCGTGGCGGCGGCCGTAGCTCCGCCCGGGAAACCGCGATGCGGGTGGCGGCCGGTGCGATCGCCAAAAAGTACCTCAAAGCGCAGCACGGCATTGAGATCCGCGCCTGCGTCAACCAGCTCGGCCACGTGGTGGCGGAGCAGTTTGACTGGACCCAGGTGGAACAAAACCCGTTTTTCTTCCCGGACCCAAGCAAGCTGGAAGCCCTGGATGAGACCATGCGGGCGCTGAAAAAGGCCGGTGACTCCATTGGTGCCAAAGTGATGGTGGAAGCGCTGAACGTGCCGGTAGGTCTGGGTGAGCCGGTGTTTGACCGCCTCGACGCCGATCTGGCCCATGCCCTGATGGGGATTAATGCGGTGAAAGCGGTGGCCGTGGGTGATGGCTTTGATGTGGTGACCCAGAAAGGCTCGGAACATCGTGACGAAATGTATCCGGACGGCTTTGCCAGCAACCACTCCGGTGGTGTTCTGGGTGGCATCAGCTCCGGCCAGCCCATTAAGGCGGAGATCGCGCTGAAACCCACCTCCTCCATTATGGTGCCCGGTAACAGCATTGATGTGGATGGCAATCCGGTGGAGATGGTGACCCGCGGTCGTCACGACCCCTGCGTTGGCATCCGCGCCGTGCCCATCGTTGAAGCGATGGTGGCCATTGTGCTGATGGATCACCTGCTCCGCCACCGGGCCCAGAACCTGGACGTATCCGTATCTACCCCCGTGTTGTCCATGCGAGATTGATGTTTGCATGAGTGCGTTACTGGAAGGCCGCCAGCGTAAAGCGTTGGCGGCCTCTTATTTTGCGTTTTACGCCATCCTTGGTTTGATGGTGCCCTATCTCAGCCTCTACCTGGACCACCTTGGCTTTAACTCGGCTCAGATTGGCTGGATGCTGGCGATTCTGTTTGCCACCCGCATGGTGGCCCCCAACATCTGGGCAGCACTGTCGGATCGGCTGGGCACCCCGGTGCGTATCATCCGCGCCGGGGCACTGACCGCCGCGTTCACCTATCTCGGCCTGTTTGTGGCCAAAGAGTTTCTGGTGCTGGCGGTGGTGATGGGGATCTACACCTTTTTCTGGAACGCCATTCTGGCCCAGCTTGAAGTGGTCACGTTGACCACCCTGGCGGACAGACCCCAGGATTACGGTGGCCTGCGAAGCTTTGGCAGCGTCGGCTACATCGTGCTGGTGGTCGGGGCCGGTTGGTGGTTTGGCGTGCGCGGCCCGGCGGATCTGCCGTGGATTGGCCTGGTGCTGTTTCTGGCGTTGGTGGGAGCGTCAATGGCACTCACCGAAGTGGCCCCGCGGGAGCGGGATGACGCTGAAACCGATGTGCCCTTTATGAGCCAGCTTTTTCAGCGCCCGGTGCTGCTGTTTCTGCTCTCCGCCATGCTGCTTCAGGCCAGCCATGGGCCGTTCTACACCTTCTATGTGCTCTACCTGCGGGGGCTGGGGTTGGCGGAAAGTACCGCCGGCGTGCTGGTGGCACTCGGGGTGCTGGCGGAGATCGGCATCTTCCTGCTGGCACCACGGTTGCTGGGGCGCTACTCGGTGCGCAGCCTGATGGTATTGTGCTGTCTGCTGACGTCAGTGCGCTGGGCGGTGACCGGCGACGCCGGAGACAGCCTGATGCTCCATGGACTGGCTCAGACTCTGCACGCCTTCAGCTTTGGTCTGGCGCACGCCTGCGGCATTCAGTTTATTCATCGTAACTTCAGCAGCGGCCATCAGGGCAAAGCGCAGGCGCTGTATGCCAGCACCAGTTTTGGCCTGGGCGGCGCCATCGGCGCCTACATCAGTGGCCAGTTGTGGCACAATGGCGCCGGCGCCAGCCTGACCTGGTCACTGGCGTCCGCAGCCGCCGTCGCAGCGGTCACCGGTTTGGCCTTGATGGGAAAAGGGCAGGAGAGAGATGGTCGACGTCAGTGAGCTGATGCAGGTGTTCAATGACACCCTCGGCAAACAGCATCAAACCCGACTGGTACGGGGCACCGACGAGCCGCTTTATCTTCCTGCGGATGCGCATTGCCCCTACCATCGCATCTACTTTGCCCACGGCTTTAGCGCCAGTGCTCTGCACGAGCTGGCCCACTGGTGCCAGGCGGGGGCGCAACGCCGCACTCAGGTGGATTATGGCTATTGGTACCACCCCGATGGCCGCAGCGAACAACAACAGGCCGCGTTTGAAGCGGTGGAAGCTAAGCCCCAGGCGCTGGAGTGGATGCTCTGCCGCGCTTGTGGCCACCCTTTTGATGTGAGTGCTGACAACCACGCCATTGAGGTGGACCGCGTGGCGTTCCGGCGGGCGGTACTGGCTCAGGTCAAAGGCTACTTCGAGCGCGGGTTGCCGGAGCGCACCCGGGCTTTGATGGCGGTGCTGGCCCAACATTTTGGCCAGCCGATGCCGACAATGGACGATTTTCAGTTAAGGGAAGACGGTCGTGTTTACACTGGGACTGATCATTAATCCCCTGGCCGGTCTGGGGGGCAGCGTTGCCCTTAAAGGCAGCGACCAGGTGGCCGAACAGGCACTGGCGTTGGGGGCGGAGCCCAAAGCGCACCTGCGTATGGCGGAAGCGCTGGCGTACCTGACGCCACTGAAATCCCACATTCGGGTCTTGACCGGCAGCGGCGCCATGGGAGAATGCCTGGCCCGCGAACTGGGGTTCAATACCGAAGTACTGCACCAGAGTGCTGACCCCAGCACCGCTGAAGACACCCGGGCGCTGGCGCAGGCGATGGCGGTTCATCATCCCAATCTGATTCTGTTTGCCGGCGGCGATGGCACCGCCCGAGACCTGTGCGCCGCCGTGGGTGAGCAGCAGCCGGTGCTGGGCGTGCCTGCCGGGGTAAAGATTCACTCCGGCGTCTACGGCCTGACCCCGAAAGCCAGCGGCATCGTCGCGGCACAGATGGTTAAAGGGGAGTTGGTCAGCGTTACCGATGGCGAAGTGCGGGACATTGATGAAGCGGCGTTTCGTGCCGGCCAGGTCCGTGCCCGTTATTTTGGCGAGATGACGGTGCCGGAATCGCTGCGTTATGTGCAGGCGGTGAAGATGGGCGGTCGTGAAGACGATGCGCTGGTGACCGATGACATCGCCGCGGAAGCGGCCGACATGATGGAACCGGAGTGGCAGTACGTGATGGGCTCTGGCTCCACGGTCGCCGCAGTGATGGGCCATCTTGGGCTGGACAATACCCTGCTGGGGGTGGACCTGATCCAGGACGGCGCGCTGCTGGCGTCGGATCTCACCGCCGCGCAACTGCTGGAAAGGGTGAAGGATACCCCCACCAAGCTGGTCATCACCTTAATCGGTGGCCAGGGCCATCTGTTTGGCCGTGGCAACCAACAACTGAGCCCGGCGGTGATCCGGGCCATTGGCCGGGATAACATCATCATCCTGGCCAGCAAAACCAAACTGACGGCGCTGGAGCACCGCCCCATGGTGGCGGACACCGGCGACAGCCAACTGGACAGTGACCTGCAGGGTCACTACCGAATTATTACCGGCTATCGGGATGCGGTGCTGTATCCCCTGGCCAACCCGGAGGACGCGTTATGTTAGAGCGGTGGGATGAGATCTGCCATCAGTGGGTGGCGGAGCATCTGGAAAGTGGCAATGATGATGAGGTCTTTGCCAGCGGTTATCTGCAGGGCCATTTCGCCGTAGTGCTGGCGGGGCTGGAGCAGCAGGATTCCGTGACGCTGGATGATTTGATGGCCGGTATGGCGTCCCATCTGGAGCAGGCCCGTTCCGAGCTGGAACCGGCGGACTGGGCGCTGGTACAAGGCGCCTGGGCGGAACTGGCCCAGCGCCTTGCGTGATCGCCTCAGCGGCTGACGGGTTGCCCTTTCAGTCGCTTTCGTACCCAGAACCGGCCCGGCGCAAGCCGGGCTTGTTGTTCCTGGCTCTGGGGACGCGGTTCGTCCATCAGCTGGCTGACCAGCAGTTCAGCACACAGTGCCGCTGAGCAAAGTCCTCGAGAGCCCAGACCGGTAAGCAGATGCAATCCCGGCTGATTCGGCAGGGGCTCGCCCGGTTGCCACTCTGCCAGCGTGTCCCATTCTGGCACCGGTCCCACCAACGGCAGATGATCCCGTACTGCGGCGCGGACCGCCGCCCGGCCACTGTCATCCAACTCCAACTCTTCGTCCCAGCCTTCACGGCCGAAGCTGCGGTTCATCCGCTGGGCGATCTCATCCCGGTCGGCATCGCGCCAGTCACTGCTGTCGTCGCCCCGGCCAAAGCTGGCACCACAGGTCAGCCGGCCTTCGTCGGCGGGCACCAGATAGCCATCGGCGCAAAGCACGGTTTTCAGCTCGCCGGTGATGGCGCGGGCTTTGGGATAGCTGATTTGGCCCCGTACCGGGTTCAGCGGCAGCGGAGCGGTGGCTTCGAACCCGCTGCTGCGATGGCCCATGGCCAGAATCACCAACGGGCTGCTCAACGCGCTGGCCCCCTCAAAGCTCAGTTGCCAGTTCTGACCATCGTATTGCAGGCCCGTCATGGCATGGCCATAAGCCAGTGTCAGCAAGCCACTGTTCTGCGCTTCGGTCAGCAGGGCGTGGGTCAGCTGAGCCGGACAGAGCCAACCGCCCAGTGGGTAATAGAGGCCACCCCGGGTCAGCGGTACCCCGGCGATCGAACTGGCGGTCTGGGCGTCGACACCGTGAGCCACTTCGCTGGGAAAGCCCACCTCAGCCAGAGCCCGGAGCCGATCCTGACTTTTGTCATCGATGCTCAGTTGCAGTACGCCGCTGAGGTCATGGGCCACAGTGTGCCCGGCGGCAACCATATCCAGCAATGATTGGCGGGCAAGCGGGAACGCTTGCTGATAGAAGCGGGACAGACCGTCATCGGCCTGGTTCAACAGCGGGTAGATCGCCCCCTGACGGTTGCCGGATGCGCCCTGGGCCGGGCCGCGGTCCTGACTGCACAGGGTGACGGCAACGCCCCGGCGCACCAGCCCTAAAGCCGTTGCGGCGGAGGCCAGGCCACCACCAACAATCACCGCGCTCTGTGGCGTTTGCGGTGCCGGTGCTGAAGCGGTTTGGCCGGCTGCAATCCGACCACGGGCCATCTCCCGTTTCCGGCCAAAGCCCGGCACTTTCTCTACGTCAAACCCGGCGTCCTTCAGGCCCCGACGAACAATACCGGCGGCGGTAAAGGTGGCAAATGTGGCGTCGGGGCGGGAGAGCCGGGCCATTTCGTTGAACAGAACCGGCTGCCACATATCGGGATTTTTGCTCGGGGCAAAGCCATCCAGGAACCAGGCATCGACGATGCCACTGTTTCCGCCGTCGAGGGTGGGAAGCTGTTCCAGCACGTCACCGAACCACAGATCGACCACCACCTGTCCGCCCTGCAGCACAAGCCGGTGACAGCCGCTGGTGGCGGGCGGGTAGTGCGCCCGCAGCTCGGCGGCCAGTGCCTCAAACTGCGGCCACTGCCGGTGCGCCCGGCTCATGTCGGTCACGCTCAGGGGGTATTTTTCGAAGCTGACAAAATGCAGTCGTTGACAGTGAGCCTCGGGATGTTGCTCGCAATGGGCATTGAATCGTTGCCACAACACCAGTAGGTTGAGTCCGGTACCAAAACCGGTCTCGGCCACGGTGAAGTGGCGGCGGGGATGGTCGGCCCAGCGCGAAGGCAGGTGGTTGTGTTGCAGAAAAACGTAGTCGGTTTCTGCGGCGCCATCGTGTTTGGAAAAGTAAACGTCGTCGAACTGAGCGGATACCGGCGCAGCCGGATCGGACCAGTCGATGCGTGCAGATTCCAGAGTGTTCGGGGGCGTGGAAGCGCTCACGGGGATCCTCAGACGGGAAAAACAGGGCCCCATTTTAGCCCCCTTTAGGGAAAGCCGACCACTTGTGGCCAGTCTTCGCGCTAACATAGCGCGGCTTGCGACAGATCTAACGTTATAGGATGGAAGCATGAAAAGAGCGGTAATTACCGGGATCGGCGTGATCTCCAGTATCGGTAACAACGCCGAAGAGGTGACAGCTGCCCTCAAGGCCGGGAAGAGCGGTCTGAGCTACTCCGAACAGTTTGAAGAGATGGGGCTTCGTAGCCGTGTCTGGGGTGATTTGAAGATCAACCCCGCTGAGCACATTGATCGTAAAGTGCTCCGCTTTATGGGTGACGCTGCGGCGTATGCTTATCTCTCCATGGAACAGGCCATCGCCGATGCGGGCCTGTCCGAAGAGCAGGTGAGCAACGATCGCACCGGCATTATTGTCGGTACCGGTGGCGCTTCCTCCCTGAATCAGGTGGAAGCGGCAGACACGCTGCGCAACAAAGGCGTTCGTCGTATCGGTCCTTACCTGGTGCCGCGCATCATGTCCTCGACCGCGTCCGCCTGTCTGGCGACCCCGTTCAAGATCAAAGGGGTGAACTACTCCATCAGCTCCGCCTGTGCCACCAGTGCTCACTGCATCGGTAACGCGGTAGAGCAGATCCAGCTGGGTAAGCAGGATGTGGTGTTTGCCGGTGGTTCTGAAGAGCTGCACTGGACCCTGGCGATGGGCTTCGATGGCATGGGCGCGCTGTCCACCAAATACAATGACGACCCCACCAAGGCGTCCCGTACCTACGACGCGGACCGTGATGGTTTCGTGATCTCCGGTGGTGGCGGCATCGTGGTAGTGGAAGAGCTGGAACACGCGCTGGCGCGTGGTGCCAAGATCTACGCTGAAATCGTCGGTTACGGTGCCAACTCTGACGGCTACGACATGGTTGCGCCGTCCGGTGAAGGTGCTGTGCGCTGCATGAAGCAGGCGCTGTCCCAGGCCGCTGAAGCGGGCGCGGGCCCGGTGGAATACCTCAACACCCACGGCACCTCCACTCCGGTGGGCGACACCCGTGAACTGGGCGCCATTCGTGAGACCTTCGGCGACAACACGCCGATGATCAGTGCCACCAAAGCGATGACCGGCCACGCGCTGGGCGCCGCCGGTGTGCATGAGGCGATTTACAGCCTGTTGATGCTGGAGAACGGTTTCGTTGCGCCCTCCATCAACGTCGACAACCTCGACCCGGACGCTCAGGGGATGAACATCGTCACCGCGTGTCAGGAAAAGGCGCTCTCCACCGTGATGAGCAACAGCTTTGGATTTGGTGGCACCAACGCCACCCTGATCTTCCGTAAGCTGCCGTAAACGGATTCGGGCCTGGCACTCATCGCCGGGCCCGCTCTTTCCCCTTCTCGCGCCAGCCTGGCGCATCGGTTACACTGTCCGACCGGACCGTTCAAAACCTCCCCTGACATGCTTCTGGCTGATGAAAATATGGCGTGCCTGGAACCGCTTTTCGCGGGCCTTGCGCCGATCCATACCCGCCCGGGAAGGGCCATCTCTCCTGACCAAATCGATGCTGCACTGCTGAGCCAGGTACACACTCTGCTGGTGCGCTCCGTGACGCCGGTGAATGCCGCTTTGATTGACGCCATGCCGGCACTGCGATTTGTGGGAACTGCCACCATCGGCACCGATCACCTCGACATTGCTGCACTTGAAGCCCGCGGTATTGCCTGGTCCAGCGCGCCGGGCTGCAACGCGGAAGCCGTAGGTGAGTACCTGCTAATGGCGTTGCTGGAGCTGGCGGAGCGAACCGGCGTGAGTCTGGCGTCAAGAACCATAGGCCTGATTGGGCTGGGCAACACCGGCAGCGCGGTATACCGAAGATTGATGGCATTGGGGCTGAAGGTGTTGCGCTGCGACCCGCCCAAGGCGGCAGCCGGTGCGCCGGGTGAATGGCACAGCCTGGATGCACTGATAGCGCAGTGTGATGTGATCAGCTGCCATGTGCCGAACCAGCCCGACACCTTTCACCTGTTGAATGATGCCCGTTTGCGTCAACTGAAGCCGGGCTGCTGGCTGGTCAACGCCAGCCGGGGCGAAGTGGTCGATAACCGGGCGCTGATCGCGGTCAAGGGCGAGCGCCCGGACCTGCGCCTGGTGATGGACGTCTGGGAGGGGGAGCCAACGCCGATGCCGGAGTTGGTGGCGTTGTGCGACATCGCCACCGCACACATTGCCGGCTATTCGGTGGAAGGCAAAATCCGCGGCACTCAGATGCTTCATCAGGCCCTGGCGGACAGCGGTGCAGCCCTCCCGGGTATGACCGCCACGCCGGCGTTGGCCGACCTGCTGGCCGAACCGGGGCTGGGCCGCGAGACACTGGCAGGCCCACTGGATGAGGCCCGCCTGCGGGCGCTGTGTTGCCGGGTCTATGATCTGACTCAGGAAGACCGGCTGTTCCGACAGGCGATAGAGCAGCCGCAAGGATTTGATGCCCGCCGCAAAGCCAATCTGGCCCGGCGGGAGTTTTCCGCACTTACAGTGCGGTGCAAAGACAGTGGGGAAGCGGCAATGCTGGCTTCCCTTGGATTCGATACAGAAGAGTAAGCGCAAAATGGCATACAACATTGCGGTATTGGGCGCCACCGGCGCCGTCGGCCAAACCATGATTGAAATCCTCGAGGAGCGCGAGTTCCCCGTGGCTAAACTCTACCCGCTGGCCAGCGCCAACAGCACCGGCAAAACCGTCAGTTTCCACGGTGAATCCCTGGATGTGCTGGACGTCGAGTCCTTCGACTGGAGCCAGGTTGAGATCGCGCTGTTCAGCGCGGGCGGCAGTGTGTCCGAGCGTTGGGCTCCGGTGGCCGCTGACGCCGGTTGTGTGGTGATCGACAACACCAGCCAGTTCCGCTACGACCCGGAAATCCCGCTGGTGGTGCCGGAAGTGAACCCTCACGCGCTGGCGGAGTTCCGTAACCGTAACATCATCGCCAATCCGAACTGCTCCACCATCCAGATGGTGGTGGCGCTGAAGCCGCTGCACGACGCGTACGGCATCGATCGCATCAACGTGGCCACCTACCAGTCCGTTTCCGGTGCAGGGCGCAAGGCGATTGAAGAGCTGGCGAAGCAGTGTGGTCAGTTGCTGAACGCTCAGCCTGCCACTCATGACGTGTTTGACCATCAAATCGCGTTCAACGTGCTGCCGCAGATCGACCGCTTCATGGACAACGGTTACACCAAAGAAGAGATGAAAATGGTCTGGGAGACTCAAAAAATCTTTGGTGATGCCGATATCCGGGTAAACGCCACCGCGGTGCGCGTACCGGTGTTCTATGGCCACGCTGAGGCGATCCATCTGGAAACCCGTCAGCCGACCTCGGTTGATGAGGCCAAAGCGCTGCTGGACCAAGCACCGGGCGTCACCCTGATGGCCGACGACGAAGACTATCCGACCCCCTTTGGCAACGCTCAGGGTCAGGATGAAGTGTTCGTCGGACGGGTTCGTCAGGACATTTCGCACCCGCACGGTCTGAACCTTTGGGTTGTGGCGGACAACGTGCGCAAGGGCGCTGCACTCAATTCCGTGCAGATCGCCGAACTTTTGGTGCGCGAATATCTGTAAAATCCAGTAAACAGAGTACTTTATCTGAGCGTGGGTTAGGTCGTAGTATCAAAGTAACCCCGCTCAGCGAATAACTAGGAAACGGACTGAACGCATGAATACACGGATCCACGGCCTTAGCCTGGCGATGCTTATCAGCACTACGCTGGTCAGTGGTGGGCTCGCAGCCCAACCCCTTCAGATCAGTGGGCCAGATGGTCAGATTCGGCAGGAGGCCGACACGCCGTTCCAGGAGTACGGCCCGACGACCCGTACTGACACGCTTTGGCGGATAGCCAATGAGGTTCGTCCGGATGAGGGGATCACCATCTACCAGGTGATGCTGTCCATCTTCCAGGCTAACCCGCATGCGTTCAATTCCAGCAACTTCAACAGCCTTGAGCGGGGCAAAGTGCTGCGGATCCCCACCCGTGAGGTGATGGCATCCCTGCCGGCTTCGGAAGCCAAAGACCGCGCCCGCCAGGACGACAAACAGTGGCAGCCGGCTCCGGCGAAGCCGAAAGCACAGCCCGCTCAATCCAAGCCTGCTGCCCCTGCCATCGATCCGGCAGAACTGGCACGTCTCAAAGCGGAAAACGCCCGCCTGAGTGCGCAGCTGGCCGAGCAGGGCGGTGATGCCGAACAGGTGCAGCGTTTGCGCAGTGAGCTGGCCACCTCCGTGGAGGAGTTGGCGGCGATGCTGGAGCAAAACGAGCAGCTCAAGCGTCGGCTGGATGGCCTCAACAACGAACTGGCGTTGCTTCAGGTGGCGCTGGACGAGCAACAGACGTTGAACCAGCAGCTGGAGCAGCAGATGGCCCCGCCGGCTGAGGCTCCCGCAGAAGCCGTTCAGCCAGATCCGGTGGTGGTGGAACCTGAGCCGACCCCCGAGCCGCCCAGCTTCTGGCAGGGGCTGGCCGGGACACCCTGGGTACTGACCCTGGCGGCCGTGGTGCCGGCACTGTTGCTGCTGTTGGCGCTGTTCGCCTGGTTACGCCGCCGCAGTGATACCGAATCCGATGAGCTGGCCGATGAGTCTCGTGGTGATGCCGTGATGGCCGAAGAGGCGCTGCTGGATGAGGAGCACAACGATGGCACGCTTGAGCCGCCTCAGTTTGACGAGGTGGAGCCTGCTGCGGTTCAGCTGGATCCGGAGATGGAAGAGGAAGGGCAGTCTCTCAGCGACCTGCTGCGCGAGCAGGAGTCGGGCCGTGAAGAGGTGGATCTGGATAACCATCTGATGATGGACGACGATCTGGATGCGTTGCTGGCCGAGGTCGATAAACAGACTGAGCCATCCGAACCCGCCGAGCCGGCAGCACAGCCTCAGGCCCCCATCGCCGAAGCGCAGCCGACGCCGGAACCGGACTTTGATGACGTGTTCGCCCAGACCCTGGCTGAGCCTGCTGCACAACCAGAGGCCGTGGCCGAGCCTGAGTTGGCGCCAGAAGTGCCGCAGGCGGCCCCTCAACCGGCGGCGATGGACGAAGAGCCCTTTATCGATATCGATAAATTGCTCGAGGAGAGCGAAGGGGAGGTTGAAGTAGCCTATCCCGGCGTTCGCTTCGATATGGACAGTTCGGGCGAAGCGTCGGAAGAGGCGGATGATGAGTCCGCCGTCAGCGCCAAGCTGGACCTGGCCCGGGCCTACATCGAGATTGAAGATCACGACAGTGCCAGAGCGTTGCTGAAAGAGGTGGCCTTCGACGGCAACGAATCGCAGAAGGCGGAAGCCAACAGCTTGTTGGAACAGCTCTGAAAAAAGGAAACGGTGGCGATGGCCGCCGTTTTTTTTCGCCGCTATAATGCGCCCCCTAAAGCATGACAGGGGGCAATATGCGGATCGCATTAGGCATTGAATACGATGGCCACGGCTATTATGGCTGGCAGCGCCAGCGCGAGGTGGTTGGGGTGCAGGAGCGCCTGGAAGCCGCCATCGCCAAAGTGGCGAACCATCCGGTTGAGGTGGTCTGTGCCGGCCGCACCGACGCCGGTGTTCATGCCACCGGGCAGGTGGTGCATTTCGATGCGCAGTTTGACCGTCGCCCCGCCGCCTGGACACTGGGCTTGAATGCCAATCTTCCGGATGGCATCGCCGTACGCTGGGCCCAGGAGGTCAGCGACGAATTCCATGCCCGTTTCTCGGCAACGGCCCGTCGTTACCGTTACGTCATCTACAACAATCGTCTGCGTCCGGGCATTCTTCGCCACGGCGTCAGCCACTATCACCATCCGCTGGATGAAGCCCTGATGCATGCCGCCGGGCAGCAGTTGCTTGGCGAAAATGACTTCAGCGCGTTTCGGGCGATTCAGTGCCAGTCGCGTACGCCCTGGCGCAACATCCACCATCTGCGCGTCACCCGGCAGGGCAAGTACGTGATCATCGACATCAAAGCCAACGCGTTTGTGCACCATATGGTGCGCAACATTGCCGGCTCGCTGATGGAAGTGGGCATGGGCAACCAGCCGGTGGAGTGGATTGCCGAACTGCTGGCTGGTAAGGATCGCAACCTCGCAGCGGCCACCGCCAAGGCGGAGGGGCTGTATCTGGTGGAAGTGGATTACCCCGACCAGTTTGGCCTGCCCAGGGCTGAACCAGGCCCCCTGTTTCTTCCTGATCCGCTATAAACATACAAAAGTGATACGAAGCTTGAGTTTTCGCCGGTGTTCGCCGCTCTATTGAGGGGGTTCACCGGGTATGACCAGTTTTCGTTAGCCCCCTAAACCCCCTTGTGGTTTAATGTTTGCCATTCTAATTCCGGCATATTGGCTGTCTGTTAAGGCGTCCCTGGCCGTTTGGTCAGCCTTCCACCAATATCCCTGCCGGTTCGAAACAGATAGGCCCAAGATGGCCTAAACGGATACAGGACTGTAAATGAGCTGGTTAAAGAAGATCCTGCCTAAGAGTAAAGCGGTCTCCGATCGTCGCCGCAGTGTCCCGGAAGGGGTATGGAGCAAGTGCGATAAGTGTGACCAGATCCTCTATCGGGTAGAGCTTGAGCGTAATCTTGAGGTGTGTCCCAAGTGTGACCACCACATGCGCATCCCTGCGCGGGATCGTCTGCTCCGCTTCCTGGACGCGGACAGCACCCGTGAGTTGGGCGCAGAGCTCGAGCCTCAGGACATTCTGAAGTTCCGCGACAGCAAAAAGTACAAAGACCGCATCAGCCAGGCCGAAAAAGCCAGCGGTGAGAAGGACGCCCTGATCGCCATGGAAGGATCGCTGCACGGCATGCCGGTGGTGGCCTGTGCGTTTGAATTTTCCTATATGGGCGGCTCTATGGCGTCCGTAGTCGGAGCGCGTTTTGTTCGCGCCGTTGAGGTGTGTCTTGAGAAGAACCTGCCGCTGGTGTGTTTCTCCGCTTCCGGTGGTGCCCGCATGCAGGAAGCGCTGTTTTCCCTGATGCAGATGGCCAAGACCTCCGCCGCACTGGCTCGCATGAGTGAGCGTGGCCTGCCCTTTATCTCCGTGCTGACCGACCCCACCATGGGCGGCGTTTCCGCCAGTCTGGCGATGCTGGGTGACGTTAACATCGGTGAACCCAACGCGCTGATCGGTTTTGCCGGCCCCCGCGTGATCGAACAGACCGTGCGTGAAAAGCTGCCGGAAGGGTTCCAGCGCAGTGAGTTCCTGCTGGAGAAAGGCGCCATCGACATGATCGTGGACCGCCGTGAAATGCGCGACACCGTGGCGCGCCTGCTGGCCAAGTTTACCCATAACGACGCCATCGCGGTTGAAGCCTCTGCATGAGTGCTCGTCCCTTTTCAAGCCACTCCCTGGCGGAGTGGCTTGACCATATCCTTGCGCTGCACCCCTCCGAAATCGATTTAGGCCTGACCCGGGTCCGTTCCGTCGCCCAAACCCTGAAACTGGATACCCTGCCCAACAGCCGGGTGATTATCGTTGCCGGCACCAATGGCAAGGGCACCACCTGTGCCTTGCTGGAGAATGTGCTGATGGCGGCCGGGTTCAGTGTGGGGGTGTTCAGTTCTCCCCATATCGAACGCTACACCGAGCGGGTGCGCATCAATGGGCAGGAGCGTCCTGAATCGGAGCACGTTGAGGCGTTTCAGGCGATCTCGGCGGCGCAGGGCGACACCTCTCTGACCTTCTTCGAATACTCCACCCTGGGCGCTCTGCACCTGTTTGCCCGGCACCAGCCGGAGGTGGTGTTGCTTGAGGTGGGCCTGGGCGGCCGCCTGGATGCCACCAATCTGATTGATGCGGACCTGGCGGTGATCACCTCGGTGGACCTGGATCATCAGGAGTACCTCGGTGACACCCGGGAAAGCGTCGGGCGGGAAAAGGCGGGCGTGTTCCGGCTTCAGCGTCCGGCGATCTGCGGCGAACCCAACCCGCCGGTGACGGTGGCGGAGGAAGCTGAGCGAATCGGGGCACAACTGTGCCAGCGCGGGCAGGACTTCGACGCGGAATTCGGTGACACCGCGTGGCGATTCCGCGGTGCCCACTGGCAATTGGACGCGTTGCCCTTGCCCCATATTCCCCGGGACAATGCGGTGACCGCGCTGGCGGCCCTCGAACGCCTCTGGCCTAAGCTGGCGCCGGACGCCGTGAGCGCCGGGCTGAAGCAAACCCGGGTTGAGGGACGACTGGAGCCGCTGTGCGACGCGCCGCGCATCGTGGTGGATGTGGCCCATAACCCTCACGCTGCGCGCCACCTGGCACAATGGCTGGCTACCCAGCCGGTGGCCCGGGTGCGGGCGGTGTGCGGCATGCTGAAGGACAAAGACATTGATGCCACGCTGGCGGCGATGATGCCGGTGGTCAGTCAATGGTATCTTGCGCCACTGAGTGGCCCGAGAGGCGCGGACGCAAACCGTTTGGCGACGGTCGTGCAGGGCGGGGCAACCTTTGAGTCGGTTGGTGATGCCCTGGACGCGGCGGTGCAAGATGCGCAGCGCGGGGATCTGGTCATCGTGTTTGGCTCCTTTTACACTGTTGCCCAGGCCAAAGCGCATTGGCAAACGAGGAGATGACATTGCCCAAACAGCTTCAGAACCGCATTGTCGGCATCGTGGTACTGACCGCCCTGGGCGTTCTGTTCCTGCCGGAACTGCTGAACGGCCAGAAAGCGTCAGTGGAGGAGCATTTTGCCACCATCCCGCTGCGGCCGAGCACCACCACCGCTGGTGCTTCCGAAACGGCCTATTTGCCGATTGAGCAAGATGAGCCCAGTGAGGTGGCAGAGCTGCTGGAAGACACCGACGCAGGCGCTGAGGTTGCTCAGCGGCCCCAGGCGGAGGCCCGCCCCCAGCCTGCAGCCCCGGCGGAGAGCAAAGCGAAGCCCACCCCCGAGCCTAAGCAGGCCGGTTGGGCGATTCGACTGGGCAGTTTCCGGGATGCGGGCAACGTTACCCGGCTGGTCACCAATCTGCGGTCCAAAGGCTACCGTGCCTACACCGTCCCATCGACGCCGGTGAACGGTGAGCTGACCGTGGTCTATGTGGGCCCGGAAGTGTCCCGTGAAAAGCTGAAGAATGAGCAGACGCGTCTGGCCAAAGAGCTGGGTCTGCAAAGCCAGTTGGTTCAGTATGATCCGTTGCAGATGTGAAGCCCGCTCCCGCGGGCTTTTTTCTGCCTGTCTGGCGGCGACGCCGATGCGGTGGCAGGGGGTAGTGAGAAAGGGCGGTGGTTCTGGTAGGATCGCCGCGCATTACAATATTGGAAGGAATAACGTGTGACCATGGTGTGGTTTGACTACGCAATCCTGGCCGTTGTCGGCCTATCTGTCGTTATCAGCCTGATTCGCGGATTTGCCCGCGAGGCCATGTCCCTGGTGGTTTGGGTCGCGGCTTTTTTCATCTCCAGCCGATTCTATGAAGATCTGGCGGTATATCTGACTCAGCTCAGTGATCCTATGATGCGAAAAGGGGCGGCAATTGCCATCCTTTTCGTCTGTACCCTGATTCTGGGATCGCTGGTGAATTACCTGGTAGGCCAACTGGTCGACAAGACCGGCCTGTCCGGTACTGACCGGGTATTGGGCGTCTGCTTTGGCGCAGTACGTGGTGTGCTGGTCGTGGCGGCGGCGCTGTTTTTCCTGGATTCCTTCACCGGTGCCTCGGACGCCGAGTGGTGGAAGGACTCCGTGCTGATCCCTGAGTTCGGCGTGGTGATCCAATGGTTTTTTGATTACCTGGAGCAATCCTCCAGTTTCCGAACCTAATAACAACAAGCCCTAAAATAGAACATCGACCTTTGTGAGGACTTTCAATAATGTGTGGTATCGTCGGAATCGTCGGTCACTATCCAGTCAATCAGGTCATCTATGATGCCCTGACTGTCCTGCAGCATCGCGGCCAGGACGCCGCTGGCATTGTGACCGTGGACGGAGACGCCTTCCGCCTTCGTAAGGCCAATGGCCTGGTGAAGGATGTGTTTGAAATTAAGCACATGCATCGTCTTCAGGGCACCAGTGGCATCGGCCACGTGCGCTACCCTACCGCCGGCAGCTCCAGCTCGTCGGAAGCTCAGCCTTTCTACGTTAACTCTCCTTTTGGTATCACTCTTGCCCACAATGGCAACCTGACCAATGCGGATGAACTGACCGATGCGATGCGCAGCATGCGTCGCCACATCAACACCACTTCCGACTCCGAACTGATGCTTAACGTGCTGGCGCACGAACTGCAGATGATCCCGGGCCAGGAGCTGACCGCTGAGGACGTGTTCGCGGCGGTACGCAACCTGCATCGTCAGGTGCGCGGCGCGTACGCCTCCGTGGCACTGGTGGTTGGCCAGGGTATGCTGGCGTTCCGCGATCCCAACGGCATCCGTCCGCTGGTGCTCGGTAAGAAAGAGACCGAGCTGGGTACCGAGTACATGGTGGCATCGGAAAGCGTGGCGCTGGATGCGGTCGGTTTTGCCCGCATGCGCGATGTGGCACCGGGTGAAGCGATCTTCGTGGATCGCAAAGGCCAACTGTTCACCCAGCAGTGTGCCGATGCCCCTCAGCACGTTCCCTGCATCTTCGAGTTTGTGTATTTCGCCCGTCCGGACTCCATGCTCGATGGCATCTCTGTTTATGCCAGCCGGGTCAACATGGGTCGTAAACTGGGCGCCAAGATCGCCCGTGAATGGGAAGATCACGACATCGACGTGGTGATTCCGATCCCGGAAACCTCCTGCGACATCGCACTTCAGATCGCCAACGAACTGGAACTGCCTTACCGTCAGGGCTTTGTGAAGAACCGCTACATTGGCCGTACCTTCATCATGCCGGGCCAGAACGAGCGCAAGAAATCGGTGCGCCGCAAGCTCAACCCGATCAGCGATGAGTTCAAAGGCAAGAACGTGCTGCTGGTGGACGACTCCATTGTGCGGGGCACCACTTCCCAGCAGATCATCGATATGGCCCGTGAGAGTGGCGCCAACAAGGTGTACTTCGCGTCCGCGGCCCCGGAGATCCGTTTCCCCAACGTTTACGGTATCGACATGCCCAGCCCGAACGAGCTGATTGGTTATGGCCGTGACGTGGAGGAGATCCGCGAGTTGATCGGTGCCGACGGTCTGATTTTCCAGGACCTGCCGGATCTGGAAGCGGCCGTTCGCGAAGGCAACGAGGCGATTCAGCACTTCGAAACCTCGGTGTTTAACGGCCATTACGTGACCAGCGATGTGGATCAGGCCTACCTGGACCGCCTGAATGCGTCCCGTAACGACAACGCCAAAACGGCCCGCGATTCCGAACAGAGCACCAACCTGGAGATCCACAACGTCTGCCATCCGTAAGCGGCGTTGATACTCCACAAAAAAACGCGCCCCAGGGCGCGTTTTTTTCTGCCAGTCAGGTTCAGCCCATATAGGCCGGGCCGAAGCCATAACTCCACAGAATCACCGAGCTGGCCATAATGGCCACCAGCAGCACAAGGCCGCAGGTCACCAGCGAGCTGGCGTAGATAAATCCGCGCTCTTCCGGGATGTTCATCAGGATGGGCACACCGGAATACAGCAGATAGACGGAGTAGGTAACACCGGCGAGTCCGGCCACCATCAGGAACCAGAGCTCCGGATACAGGGCGGCAAATCCCACCATAAAGAGCGGGGTTGCGGTGTAGGCCGCCAGCTCCAGCGCCTGGGAAAAGTCCGGCTTGGCGCCAAACGTTTTTGCCATCCAGTTGGCCAGGTACGCCAGGGCGAAAACCCCACCGATCAGGGCCACATACATGGCTCCGGCAATCTTAACGGCGCTGGCCTGGGTCAGGCGGATGGGATCACCGGCGCCAATGCTCCAACCAATGTGCGCGGTAGCGAAATACCCGCAAATGGCTGGAATAAGGGCGATGATCATGATGTGAATAAGACTCGCAGAGAAGCCTTCATGGCTTCGCTCGATGGTCTTCCACTCCTGCTTCGGGTGGGCGTACAAACCCCATAAATGATTGAGAATCATAGTTATAATCCTTTCCTCTACGTCACTGTGCGTTATCGTCAGTCACTTCAGACGGTACAACTACTGCTCACCTCTTAGTTATTGGTGAATGTTGAGGGGGAGTCAAGCCTTTGTTTGTGGGTTGATCCGGTATACTGCTGGCTGTTGCTGGCCCGCCCGTGTGAAAAGGAGTCTCTGTGAGCGCCCTGCTGGACCCCATTCTGAACTTTCTGAAATGCCCCACCCCCGAGCGCTGGCTGCATGCTGCCGCAGCCGATCCCGCTACCCTGTTGATTGACCACTGCAACTGCGAGCTGAAAGCGGCTCAGGCCGCTGTCCGGCTGATGCGCCGTTATGACGCCGTGCCTGAGCAGGCGATGCGGGAGTGGCTTGGCCCATATGAAGCGGTATCCTTTGGCCGAATGGCGCCGTCGGAGTTGCTGGCCAACCGGCCGGCGACCCCGGTCATCAGCCACAAGTCTGAGATGGTGGATAAGCTGTTTCTGCTGGTGCGAGAAGAGCTTCATCACTTTGAACAGGTGTTGGAAATCATGGCGGAGCGCGGCGTGAGATACGGTGCGGTGTCGGCTTCCCGCTATGCCAATGAGCTGCTGGCGGTGGCGCGAAAAACCGAGCCGGAGGCGCTGGTGGACCGCCTTATCATCGGCGCCTACATCGAAGCGCGCAGCTGCGAACGCTTTGCCGCTCTTATTCCCCACGTGGATGAGCGACTTGGTCGGTTTTACCACTCCCTGCTGCGTTCCGAGGCGAGGCACTACCAGGATTATCTGGCGCTCGCCGAGCGATTCAGTCCCGAGCCGATAACGGAACGGGTTGAGGCACTGGGCAAGGCTGAAGCGGCATTGATTGAACGCCCGGACCCGCAATTGCGTTTTCACAGCGGGGTCCCGGCGTAACGGGATCAGAGCGCGTTGCTGTAGAGCGTGGCGTCGGTGGGGGTTACCACCAGCACACTGTCCTGGGTATACCAGTCACCTACCACCATGCGTTGTCGCTGCTGCGGCAGGTCGTGAATGGCCGGACGGTGCGTGTGGCCGTGGATCAGCCGGCGTGCGCCGTATTTGTCCATCATTGCCTCAACGGCAGTGGGGCTGACGTCCATAATGCGGGCGTCTTTCATCTGCGTGGACATCTTGCTGCGGGCCCGGGCCCGACGGGCGAGACCACGGCGCAGTGCCAGTGGCAGTGACAGCACCATCATTCGGAACCAGGGGCGGTTACGCAAACGACGGAATTTCTGATATTCGCGGTCCTCGGTGCAGAGGCTGTCTCCGTGGAGAATCAGGGTGGTTTCCCCATACAGCTCCAGCACTTCCGGTTCGGGCAGCAGTGTCATACCGCAGCGCCGCGCAAAGCGGGGGCCAAGCAGAAAATCGCGGTTGCCATGGCAGAAGTAGATGGGAACCCGCTGGCTGGCGGCGTGGAGCTTTTCCGCGATAGAGAGGGAAAACTCTGTCAGGTCATCGTCGCCAATCCAGGCTTCAAACAGGTCGCCGACGATATAGAGTGCGTCGGCACCATCGATCTCTTTCTCAAGAAATCGGTGGAAGGCCTGAGTGATGTCTGGCCGGGTAGGGGAGAGGTGAAGGTCCCCGATGATCAGAGTACGAGGGCCGCCTTGCGCGGCCCTCTGAGTCAGCGTATCAGGCTTCAACGGTGACTTTCTCAATCACCACGGCTTCCAGCGGTACGTCCTGGTGCATACCGTAGTTGCCGGTGGATACGCCTTTGATGGCGTTCACCACGTCCATACCTTCAACCACTTCCCCGAATACGCAGTAGCCGAAGCCCTGCATGGATTCATTTTTGAAATCCAGGAAGTTGTTGTCGTTCACGTTGATGAAGAACTGAGCGGTGGCGGAGTGCGGATCCGGGGTGCGGGCCATAGCAATGGTACCGGTCTTGTTGGACAGGCCGTTGCTGGCTTCATTCTGGATGCCGCCCTTGGTCGGCTTCTGGGCCATTTCAGCGTCGAAACCGCCGCCCTGGATCATGAAACCGTCAATGACGCGGTGGAAGATGGTGCCGTCGTAGAAGCCTTCGTTGGCGTACTCGAGGAAGTTGGCCACAGTTTTCGGGGCTTTTTCGGCGTCCAGCGCCAGTTTGATGGCGCCGAAGTTGGTATGCAGTGTCACCATGGGTGCGTTCTCTTTGTGAATAATCAGCGAAATTCTATCGGATCGGCGCGCCGGGAAAAAGCTCACCGACCGCCGTGTTTTACGTGTTAGACTACCGTCTTTGTTTTGGCCACCAAGGCATTGGCATTTACGAGATTAACGATGTTGCAGATCTTTAATACCCTGACCCGACAGAAAGAGGCATTTCAACCCATCGAGCCCGGCAAAGTGGGCCTGTATGTGTGCGGGGTAACCATCTACGACTACTGTCACATCGGCCATGCCCGTACCTATGTCGCGTTCGACACCATGGTGCGCTACCTGCGTAGTCAGGGCCTTGAGGTGACTTACGTTCGTAATATCACCGACGTGGATGACAAGATCATCAAGCGTGCCGCCGAAAATGGCGAGAGCTGCGAGGCCCTGGTGGCTCGATTTACCCAGGCAATGTACCAGGATTTCGACGCACTGAATCTGGTGCGCCCGGACATTGAGCCGACGGTTACCGGCCATATGGGTGAGATCATCGACATCATCCAGACCCTGATCGACAAAGGCCACGCTTACGTGACCGCGGGCGGCGATGTCTGGTTTGAGGTGAAGACCTTTGCCGACTACGGCAGGCTGTCCCGTCAGGATCTGGAGCAGCTGCAATCCGGTGCCCGCGTGGAAGTGGACGAAACCAAGCGCAACCCGATGGACTTTGCGCTGTGGAAGAGCGCTAAGCCTGGCGAACCGAGCTGGGACTCTCCGTGGGGCGCAGGCCGCCCGGGGTGGCACATTGAGTGTTCTGCCATGAACGGCAAGCACCTGGGCAAAGTGTTCGACATTCACGGCGGCGGCTCTGACCTGATGTTCCCGCACCATGAAAACGAAGTAGCCCAAAGCTGCTGTGCGCATGACACCAATTACGTGAACTACTGGATTCACTCCGGCATGGTTCAGGTGAACAAAGAGAAGATGTCCAAGTCTCTGAACAACTTCTTCACCATTCGTGAGGTGCTGAAAGCCTACGAAGCGGAGTCGGTGCGTTACTTCCTGCTTTCCAGCCACTACCGCAGCCAGTTGAACTACTCGGAAGAGAACCTCAACCAGGCGCACGCGGCACTGGAGCGACTCTACACCGCATTGCGTGGTGTGACTCCGGCCGCCGAGGTGGATATGGACAGCGAGCACGTTCGCCGTTTCAACGATGCGATGAACGATGACTTCAATACCGCTGAAGCGCTGCCGGTGCTGTTTGACCTGGCGCGCGAACTGAACATCACCAAAGAGGACGGCGAAGCGGAACAGGCGGCTCAGCTGGCCGGGCTGATGCGTAAGCTCGGTGGTGTGCTGGGTCTGCTTGAGCAAGACCCGGAAGCTTTCCTGCAGGGCGGCGGTGATGAAGATGAAGTGGCGAAGATTGAAGGTCTGATCAAAGCGCGTAACGACGCTCGTGCCAGCAAAGACTGGGCAGCGGCGGACGCTGCACGCGATGAACTGACGGCCATGGGCATCGTTCTGGAAGACGGTGCTGGTGGCACCACCTGGCGTCGCAAGTAAGCCTCTCCAAAAGAAAAAAGCCCGCGAATGCGGGCTTTTTTACGTTCTGACGCCGGCTCAGCTGTGGTACTGCTCGCAGGCAAACAGGGTGTTTTGAAGCAGGCTGGCGATGGTCATCGGGCCAACGCCACCCGGTACCGGGGTGATGTGGCTGGCGCGCCCGGCCGCAACATCAAACTCAACGTCGCCGACCAGGCTGCCATCAGCCTGACGGTTGATGCCAACATCGATCACAATGGCGCCGGGTTTAATCCAGTCACCGGGAATAAAGTTGGGCTTACCGACGGCCACCACCAGCAGGTCGGCGCGTTCCACCTCGGCTCGTAAGTCTTCGGTAAAGCGATGACAGGTTGTGGTGGTGCAACCGGCCAGCAGGAGTTCCAGGGTCATCGGCCGGCCGACAATGTTAGAGGCGCCCACCACCACGGCGTGCAAACCGTGGGTTTTCATGCCGGTGGATTCGATCAGCGTCATGATCCCCATCGGTGTACAGGGGCGCAGAACCGGGATGCGCTGGGCCAGGCGGCCAACGTTATAAGGGTGGAAACCGTCCACATCCTTATTTGGCTGAATGCGCTCAATCACCTTGGCGGTGTCAATGTGGGCCGGCAGCGGCAGCTGCACCAGAATGCCATCGATGGTGGGATCCTGATTCAGGGTGTCGATAAGGGTAAGCAGTTCCGCTTCACCGGTGTCGGCGGGCAGGTCATAACTCTTAGAGAGAAAACCCACCTGTTCACAGGCGCGGCGTTTGTTGCCGACGTAGACCTGGGAGGCCGGATCCTGCCCCACCAGAATCACGGCAAGCCCCGGTGCGCGGAGGCCCTGGCTGACCCGTTCGCTGACGGTGGCTTGAATGGTTTGGCGTAGGGAAGCGGCAATGGCTTTACCGTCGATGATGGCAGCTGGCATGAAAAACTCTGTCGTAAAGTGTGATGGCGCCGGCATTTTACCAATGGATGCCATCTCTGTCACAAGGTGAGGTAAGATGGTTGGGCAAGCTTTGCACAAACAAACTGACAGTTGGAAAAAAGGTTTGACGGCATCAGAGGCCAGCGCTAATATGCGCCCCCGTTGAGAGGCGATGTCCTCAACCAAAAAGAAACCCGTCTGTTGGGGTAAACAACAGAATCAGTCGGTGAATAGCGCAGCTTGGTAGCGCATCTGGTTTGGGACCAGAGGGTCGGGGGTTCGAATCCCTCTTCACCGACCACTTTTCAGGTACGCAAGGTATTAACCCTGTTTCTGCGCCCGTAGCTCAGCTGGATAGAGCAGCTGCCTTCTAAGCAGCTGGCCGCAGGTTCGAGTCCTGCCGGGCGTGCCAAAAAACAGTGGTGGCTGTAGCTCAGTTGGTAGAGTCCCGGATTGTGATTCCGGTTGTCGCGGGTTCAAGTCCCGTCAGCCACCCCACTCTTTCGAAGGGGAGACGCATTTAGCGTCTCCCCTTTTTCGTTGCTTATTCTCTCTCCACCCTTATCTCGACTCTGTTCAGTGCTGTCGCTATAATGGCGCGTCTTGATCCCGGCGTGGACGCCGACTTTTCCTCAGTTTTACTCGAAACCGAGTGGCTGAGGCCGGATTTTTTGCCAGCGGAAGGTTCCGCTGGTTTGCACAAGAATATCGAGTACTTGAGGTAACGAAATGCAAGTTTCCGTTGAAACCACCCAGGGCCTGGAACGCCGCATGACCATCACTGTTGCGGCCGCCGATTTTGAGCCCAAGGTGCTGGAAGAGATGAAGAAAGAAGCCAAGCGTGTCCGTCTGGATGGCTTCCGCCCTGGCAAAGTGCCGGTTTCCGTATTCAAGAAGCGCTTTGGCGCTTCCATCCGCGCTCAGGTAATGGGCGACGTAATGCAGCAGAGCTTCTTCCAGGCCATCGTTGAGCAGAAGATCAACCCGGCTGGCATGCCGAAGTTCGAGCCTCTGAAGACCGAAGAGGGTGCTGACCTGGAATTCGCTGCCATTTTCGAAGTTTACCCGGAAGTGGAAATCGCTGGTCTGGATGCCATCGAAGTTGAGAAGCCGACCTGTGACGTGAACGACGCTGACGTTGACACCATGCTGGAAACTCTGCGCAAGCAACACGCTGAGTTCAAAGCGGTTGACCGTGAAGCGGGCGACAACGACCGTGCCAAGATCGACTTCCTGGGCTCCATCGACGGTGAAGAGTTCGAAGGTGGTAAGGCTGAAGGTTTTGACCTGGTTATCGGTTCCGGCCGCATGATCCCGGGCTTCGAAGAGGGCGTTAAAGGCCACAAGGCTGGCGACGAGTTCACCATCGACGTGAACTTCCCTGAGGAGTACCACGCTGAGAACCTGAAAGGCAAAGCCGCTCAGTTCGCCATCAAACTGCACAGCGTTGAAGAGCAGACTCTGCCTGAGCTGAACGACGAGTTCGTTGTTAAGTTCGGCATCGCCGAAGGTGGCGTTGAAGCGCTGCGCGCCGAAGTTCGTAAGAACATGGAGCGTGAGCTGTCCCAGGCTCTGAAAAATGCCGTTAAGCAGCAGGTTATCGACGGTCTGGTTAAAGCCAACGACATCGACATGCCGCAGGCTCTGGTTGACTCCGAAATCAACGTACTGCGTCAGCAGGCCATGCAGCGCTTCGGCGGCATGCAGGGCAACAACATGCCGGAGCTGCCGGCTGAGCTGTTCCAGGACGAAGCCAAGCGTCGCGTACAGATCGGTCTGCTGCTGGGCGAAGTGATCAAGTCCAAAGACCTGAAAGTGGAAGACGAGCGTGTTGACGCGCTGATCGCTTCCATGGCGTCTGCCTACGAAGATCCGCAGGAAGTTGTGGATTACTACAAAGGCAACCAGGAAATGATGCAGAACATGCGCAACGTTGCTCTGGAAGAACAGGCAGTTGAAGCTATTCTTGCTGAAGCGAAAGTGAGCGAGAAAGCCGTGAACTTCGAAGAGTTCATGAATCAACAGCGCTAAGCGAAGTTGATTTGACTTGGCCGCCTCGGCCAATCTTATAATGGCTCGTATGAGGCTTCGCTCATGCGAGCCATTTTGTTAGGAAGACGGAATACTTATGCAGCACCTGCTTGATTCTCCCCTGAATGCGCTAGTACCCATGGTGGTGGAACAGACTGCCAAGGGCGAGCGCTCCTACGACATCTACTCTCGCCTGCTCAAAGAGCGCGTGATCTTCCTTACCGGTCCGGTGGAAGACCACATGGCTAATCTTGTGGTGGCGCAGCTGCTGTTCCTCGAGTCGGAAAACCCCGATAAGGATATCTACCTGTACATCAACTCCCCGGGCGGTTCGGTAACGGCTGGTATGTCCATCTACGACACCATGCAGTTTATCAAGCCGGACGTGAGCACTGTGTGTATGGGTCAGGCGGCCAGCATGGGTGCCTTCCTGTTGGCCGGTGGTGCCAAGGGTAAGCGCCACTGTCTGCCTAACAGCCGTGTGATGATCCACCAGCCGCTGGGCGGCTTCCAGGGTCAGGCTTCCGACATCGCTATTCATGCTCAGGAAATTCTGGGTATCAAGCACAAGCTCAACGTTCTGCTTGCTGAACATTCCGGCCAACCGCTTGAAGTGATCGAGCGTGACACGGATCGTGACAACTTTATGAGTGCCACCGATGCGGTGGAGTACGGTATCGTTGATTCCGTGCTGACTCGTCGGGCTGCTGAATAAGCAAAGCCCTTTAGCCTGTCTTAGACTCTATATACCGTAACGCACCAGCACTACGAGGTCGTTGATGAGTGATATCAAGAAGGGTGACGGCGACAACAGCAAGCTGCTGTACTGCTCTTTCTGCGGAAAGAGCCAGCACGAAGTGCGCAAGCTGATTGCCGGCCCCTCAGTTTACATTTGTGATGAGTGCGTTGACCTGTGCAACGACATCATCCGGGAAGAGGTGAAGGAGCTGGCACCGAAGCGTGCCTCCGACCGTTTGCCGACTCCCCATGAGATCCGGGCACACCTGGACGAATACGTGATCGGTCAGGAACAGGCCAAGAAGGTTCTGGCTGTTGCCGTGTACAACCACTACAAGCGTCTGCGCCACGGTGGCGACGAAGCGGAAGTGGAACTGGGCAAGAGCAACATTCTGCTGATCGGCCCGACCGGTTCCGGTAAGACGCTGCTGGCGGAAACGCTGGCCCGCCTGCTGGATGTGCCGTTTACCATGGCCGATGCCACCACCCTGACCGAAGCCGGTTACGTGGGTGAGGATGTTGAAAACATCATCCAGAAACTGCTGCAGAAGTGCGATTACGATGTGGAAAAAGCCCAGCGTGGCATCGTCTACATTGATGAGATCGACAAGATTTCCCGTAAGTCCGATAACCCCTCCATCACCCGTGACGTGTCCGGGGAAGGCGTTCAGCAGGCGCTGCTGAAGCTGATCGAGGGAACCGTGGCTGCGGTACCGCCCCAGGGCGGTCGTAAGCATCCCCAGCAGGAGTTCCTGCAGGTGGACACTTCCAAGATCCTGTTTATTTGTGGCGGCGCGTTTGCCGGCCTGGATAAGGTGATCGAACAGCGCGCCTTTACCGGAACCGGTATTGGCTTCGGTGCGGAAGTGCGCAGCAAGGACGACGGCAAATCTCTGACCGAGACCTTTGCCCGCGTTGAGCCGGAAGATCTGGTCAAATACGGCCTGATCCCGGAGTTCATCGGTCGTCTGCCGGTGGTTGCGACCCTGGGTGAACTGGATGAGGATGCCCTGATCCAGATTCTGCAGGAGCCGAAGAACGCCCTGACCAAGCAATACGGCGCGCTGTTTGACCTGGAAGGCGTTGAGCTGGAGTTCCGTGAAGACGCCCTGCGTGCCATTGCTCGCAAGGCGATGGAACGGAAAACCGGTGCCCGTGGTCTGCGCTCCATTGTGGAAGGCGTGCTGCTGAACACCATGTACGACCTGCCCTCCGCTCAGGATGTGGCCAAGGTGGTGGTGGATGAGTCCGTGATCAAGGGCGAAACCGCTCCGCTGATGATTTACAACGGTGATGCTCAGGCTGCGTCTGCAGAGTAAGCAAAGTCGTTGATGAAAAAGGGGCCAATGAGGCCCCTTTTTTATTCCCCCCTCATTGAATCCTTGAGATCCAGCCCCATATACTGGATATCTCCCTTTTATCCTGCAGCTAAACGGAATCGAGCGATGACCCTAGAGCGTTCTGACCACGTAGTCATTCCTGTGCTCCCACTCAGGGATGTGGTGGTCTATCCCCACATGGTGATCCCTCTCTTTGTGGGTCGAGAAAAATCAATCCGTTGCCTGGAAGCGGCAATGGAACAGGAAAAGCAGGTACTGCTGGTGGCCCAGCGTGAGGCCGACCAGGACGAACCCACTGAAGATGACATCTATCAGGTGGGTACCGTTGCCTCCATTCTTCAACTGCTGAAGCTGCCTGACGGCACCGTTAAGGTGCTGGTGGAAGGCGGTCAGCGTGCGCGCATTGAGCAGATGACCGAAGTGGACCCCTTCTTCGTTGCGGAAGCGCAGTTCCTCACCTCCAAGCCGATGCCCGATCGGGAAGAAGAGGTGCTGGTTCGTACCGCCATCAGCCAGTTCGAAGGCTACATCAAGCTCAACAAGAAGATCCCGCCGGAGGTGCTGACCTCCCTCAACGGCATCGAAGAAGCGGCGCGTCTGGCTGACACCATGGCAGCACACATGCCTCTCAAGCTGGCCGATAAGCAGGCCGTGATTGAGATGGTGGATGTGGGCGAGCGCCTGGAGTACCTGATGGCCACCATGGAGTCGGAAATCGACATCCTGCAGGTGGAGAAAAAGATCCGTACCCGCGTGAAAAAGCAGATGGAGAAGAGCCAGCGCGAGTACTACCTCAATGAGCAGATGAAGGCGATCCAGAAAGAGCTGGGTGAGCTGGATGATGCGCCGGACGAATTCGAAGCCCTGTCCAAGAAGATTGACGAAGCGCGGATGCCGCAAGAGGCCAAGGAGAAGACCGTCGCTGAGCTGAACAAGCTCAAGATGATGTCTCCGATGTCGGCGGAAGCCACCGTGGTTCGCAGCTACATCGATTGGATGGTGGGTGTGCCCTGGGCCAAGCGCTCCAAGGTGAAAAAAGATCTCACTGTTGCCAGCGACGTACTGAATGCCGACCACTTTGGCCTGGATAAGGTTAAAGAGCGCATTCTGGAATACCTCGCGGTCCAGGCTCGCGTGAAGCAGCTGAAAGGCCCGATTCTCTGCCTGGTAGGACCGCCGGGTGTAGGTAAAACGTCTCTGGGCCAGTCCATTGCTAAAGCCACCGGCCGTAAATACGTGCGCATGGCACTGGGCGGCGTGCGTGATGAAGCGGAAATCCGTGGTCACCGTCGTACTTACATTGGCTCCATGCCGGGTAAGTTGATCCAGAAGATGTCCAAAGTGGGCGTGAAAAACCCGCTGTTCCTGCTGGATGAAATCGACAAGATGAGCTCCGATATGCGAGGCGACCCGGCTTCCGCGTTGCTGGAGGTGCTCGACCCGGAGCAAAACAACGCCTTTAACGATCACTATCTGGAAGTCGATTACGACCTGTCCGACGTGATGTTTGTGGCCACCTCAAACTCCATGAGCATCCCGGGCCCGCTGTTGGATCGTATGGAAGTGATTCGTCTGTCCGGCTATACCGAAGACGAAAAGCTGAACATCGCCCTGCAACATTTGTTGCCGAAGCAGCTGAAGCGCAACGGCGTTAAGCCGGATGAGCTGACGGTCGAGGACAGCGCCATCATCGGCATCATCCGCTACTACAGCCGTGAAGCCGGGGTACGGAGCCTGGAGCGTGAAATCTCCAAGATCTGCCGTAAGGCGGTGAAACAGATCCTGCTGGGCAAATCCGATAAGCCGGTCGTGGTGAACATGGACAACCTCAAGGAGTTCCTGGGAGTCCAGCGTTTCGATTACGGCAAAGCCGAAGAGAGCAACCAGATTGGTCAGGTTACCGGCCTGGCGTGGACCGAAGTGGGCGGCGACCTGCTGACCATCGAAACCACCTCCGTTCCGGGCAAAGGCAAGCTGACTTACACCGGTTCACTCGGTGACGTCATGCAGGAATCCATTCAGGCGGCGATGACCGTGGTGCGTGCCCGTGCGGAGAAACTGCGCGTGGCTGGCGACTTCTATGAGAAGCGCGACATTCACGTTCATGTGCCGGAAGGGGCAACGCCGAAGGATGGTCCGTCTGCGGGCATCGCGATGTGTACCGCGCTGGTTTCCAGTCTGACCGGCAACCCGGTTCGTGCCGACGTGGCCATGACCGGTGAAATCACCCTGCGGGGCGAAGTGCTGCCGATTGGCGGTCTGAAAGAGAAACTTCTGGCAGCCCACCGGGGTGGCATTAAACGGGTACTCATTCCGAAAGAAAACGAGCGCGATTTGGAAGAGATCCCGGATAATGTAAAAGCCGATTTGGATATTCGAGCGGTCCGTTGGATTGATGAAGTTCTCACCCTTGCGTTAGAACATCCGCCCGAAGGATTTGAAGTGGTACAAGCCACAAAATAAGCACTCAATATCTCAATGCGCCCTCCGGGGCGCATTTTTTGCCTCAAGATGCATAAAAAGGGCTTTTCAACGGAAAAATACGTGGTAGTGTAGGGAACTGACGCAACCTAGACCTTGCTGCAAACCGCGACAGGACTGGGTTTGAGCCGTATCCAATTAATGGAATTTGCTGTCTGTATTGCGCTTGAACTTCAATTTCAAGCTTGCTATAAAACTTCCGCAGACCGCGCTTTAATGGAACAGGCGACGGCGCGAATAATTGCATTCAAGGGGATGATATGAACAAGTCTCAACTGATCGATCAAATTGCTTCTGGCGCGGACATTTCTAAAGCGGCTGCTGGCCGTGCGCTGGACTCTTTCATCGACGCCATCACCACTTCTCTGAAAGACGGTGATAAAATCTCTCTGGTTGGTTTCGGTACTTTCGAAGTGCGTGAGCGCGCTGAGCGTACTGGCCGCAACCCCCAGACTGGCAAGGAAATCAAAATCGCTGCGGCGAAGATTCCTGCCTTCAAAGCCGGTAAGGCGCTGAAAGACGCTGTAAACTAAGCATTGGTTTACGGACTAACGCTCAAGCTTCGGCTTGAGCGTTGTTGTTTGATACGGTAGACGCATTCTGTGCAAACAGAGGTTCGACCCACTGGTCAGAAATTACGACTACGGTGTCACGCAATCATAAGCGCATCTTGCAAGGGTGCGCTTTTTTTATGACACTGCGAACCATTCCAAAAACCGATTCGAATTAAGAGAAGGTCGATGTTAGAAAAGATCCGCGAAGGCTCACAGGGAGTGGCCGCCAAGATCATCCTTGGGGCAGTGATCCTGTCATTCGCCCTGACTGGCGTATACAGCTATCTGGGCAGCAGCGGCGAGATGCTGGCTGCCGAGGTCAATGGTGAAGAGATCAGCCGCTACGACCTGGATCAAGCGTTCCAGAACGAGCAGGCTCGGATGCGCGCTCAGCTGGGCGAGATGTTCGACAGCCTGGCCGCTGATCCCACTTACATGGCGGGCCTGCGTCAAAGCGTACTGGATCGCCTGATCGCAGAACGCCTTATCGACCAGAAGGTTGAGGCTCTGGGCCTGCGCGTCTCCGATGGCCAGATCCAACAGGCTATCGTCGCCATGCCGGAGTTCCAGGTAGACGGCCAGTTTGATAACGACCGTTACCAGGCGGTACTGCGTCAGAACAACCTGACCGGCGTTCAGCTGCGTGACATGATGCGTCGCGACATGAGCCGTCAACAGTTGGTTGTTGGCCTGCTGGGCAGTGAGTTTGTGACTGACGCAGAAGCCCAGGCGCTGACCGCTCTGCAGCAGCAGACCCGCGACCTGCGCTACCTGCTGATCTCGCAGGCCGATTACAACGACGGCATCGAAGTGAGCGAGCAGGAAATCAGTGATTTCTATCAGGCCAACCAGGCCCGTTTCGCGACCCCGGAAGAGGTGGCGATCGAGTACGTTGAGCTGAAAGTCTCCGACCTGGCCAAGAACGTCACCGTGACCGACGAGGAAGCCAAAGCGTTCTACGACAGTCAGGCCGTGGCCTACCAACAGCCGGAACGCCGTCTGGCCGCCCACATGCTGTTTGAAGGCGACGATGCCAAAGCTCGTGCTGACGCCGCTCTGGCCCGCGTACGCGCCGGAGAAGCCTTTGCCGATGTGGCTGCCGACGCGTCCGATGACACCTTTACCGCTGAGAACGGTGGTGAGCTGGATTGGATGACCCCGGGCCAGATGGACCCGGCCTTCGACGCTGCCCTGTTTGGTCTGGAAGAGGGTGCCACTTCCGACGTGATTGAAACCGACTACGGTTTCCAAATCGTCAACGCCAAGCAGGTTGAAGCCGCCACCCAGCGTCCGTTTGCTGACGTGAAGGACAGCATCATCCAGACGCTGCAATCCGATAAGGCGCAAACCGAGTTCTACGGTCTGCAGCAGAAACTGGCCGACGTCAGCTTCCAGGTGCCGGACAGCCTGACCGAAACCGCCGAAGCGGTAAACGGTGAGGTGAAGAGCACCGAGCTGTTCTCCCGCAGCAATGCGCCGGTACCGATGGATAACCCGCGTGCCCTGGCGGCGGCGTTCTCCGACGCTGTTCTGCTCGACGGCATGAACTCTGAAGTGGTGCAGATCGACAACGGCCATATCCTGGTTCTGCGCGTCAGCCAGCATCAGGCGGCGGGCACCGAGTCTCTGGACGAGGTGAAGGATCGCATCAACGCTCAGCTGGTCACCGAAAAAGCCAGCGAGAAGGCGATGACCGAAGCGGCCGACATCGAAGCGGCCTGGAAGGCCGGCAGCGCGCCTGCAGACGTTGTTGCCATCAACGGCGTTGGCCGCTTTGGCCAGCCGGACCTGGACCCGACTCTGGTGCAGTCCGTGTTCACCATGAGTAAGCCGGATAACGGTGCGGTGTTCAGTCACTTCCGTCTGCCCAATGGTGACATCGCGGTTGTGGCCCTGGATAAGGTGACCGACGGCGCGGTTGAGCCGGAGATGGTAGGTGCACTGAAGGGCCGCATGGCTCAGCAGATGGGCGAAGCCGACTACCGTGCGCTGATCGACAGCCTGCGTGCTGCTGCTGAAATCCGTTACCTGGACAACGCGGAAGCGCAGCAAATTCAGTAACGGCAATGTTGAAAAAACGGCGGCCAATGGCCGCCGTTTTTGTTTGTTGCGGTGGCCCGGCCGGTCAGGTCGGATCACCTTGCTTTGGCTTCAAGAACCCCAACTTCTGGGTTAACCTTGCGCTCAAGCTTTATCTTGCCGGTCCGCAACTTGCGGACCACAGACACAGGTCCCACTTCCCCGGGGCTGGATTAAGGGAATCATGACATGATCATCAAGCCGAAAATCCGAGGTTTCATCTGCACCACCACCCATCCGGTGGGGTGTGAGAAGAACGTGCGGGATCAAATTGCCTACACCCAGAGCCAGGGTGCCATCGCCAATGCCCCCAAGCGGGTACTGGTGGTCGGCTCTTCCAGCGGCTATGGCTTGGCTTCCCGCATCGTATCGGCCTTCGGTGGCGGCGCAGCAACCCTCGGCGTGTTTTTCGAGAAGCCGGGCACTGAGCGCAAGCCGGGTACTGCCGGTTGGTACAATGCAGCCGCTTTTGATAAGGCCGCGCACGAAGCGGGCCTGTACGCCAAGAGCATCAATGGCGATGCGTTCTCTCATGATGCCAAGCGCAAAGCGATTGAACTGATTAAAGCCGATCTGGGCCAGATTGACCTGGTGGTGTATTCACTGGCTTCTCCGGTGCGCAAGCTGCCGGAAACCGGCGAACTGATTCGCTCCTCCCTCAAGCCGATGGGACAGACTTACACCGCCACTGCCGTGGACACCAACAAAGACGTACTGTTTGAAGCCAGCATTGAGCCGGCGACTGAGCAGGAAGTGCAGGACACCGTCACCGTTATGGGCGGTCAGGACTGGGAACTGTGGATTCAGGCACTGTCCGAAGCGGGCGTACTGGCCGAAGGTTGCCGCACGGTAGCGTACAGCTACATCGGCACCGAAATCACCTGGCCCATCTACTGGGATGGCGCGCTGGGCGAAGCGAAGAAAGATCTGGACCGAGCCTCCGCTGCACTGAACGCGCAGCTCTCCACCATTGGTGGTGGTGCTAACGTGGCGGTACTGAAGTCCGTTGTGACTCAGGCGTCTTCCGCCATTCCGGTGATGCCACTCTACATCGCCATGGTGTTTAAGAAGATGCGTGAAGAGGGCGTGCACGAAGGCTGTATTGAGCAGATCTACCGCATGTTCAATGAGCGCCTCTATCAGGCCGACGGTGGTGTCATCCCCACTGACGGCGACAATCGCCTGCGTCTGGACGATCTGGAGCTTCAGGAGCACATTCAGGACCACTGCAAGGCGCTGTGGCCGCAGCTGACCAACGAGAACCTGAAGGAGCTCACCGACTACGTTGAGTACAAGGAAGAGTTCCTGAGCCTGTTTGGCTTTGGTCTGGACGGTGTGGACTACGACGCGGACGTGAACCCCGAGGTGCCGTTTGACGTGGTGACCCTGGAAGGCTAATCGCGACAGGTAACAAAAAGGGAGCGCATTGCGCTCCCTTTTTTTGTGTGCCTCTTACCTTTCCTGGCGGAATACCTGCTCTTCCAGCAGGCGCTTGGTGTATTCGTGCTGTGGGTCATCAAACACTTCCCGGGTCGGGCCCTGCTCCACGATTTCGCCGGACTTCATCACGATCACCCGGTCGGCCATATGACGCACCAGGCCCAGGTCATGGGACATCAGCACGTAGGCCAGTCCCAGCTCACGTTGAAGCTGCAACAGCAGATTGATGCACTGGGCACGAATGGACGTGTCCAGGCCGGTAAAGGCTTCGTCCGCCACAATGATTTTCGGCTCCAGCATCAGGGCGCGTGCAATGGCCAGACGCTGTCGCTGACCCGGTGCCATCATATGCGGGTAAAAGTCCGCATGTTCGCGCAACAGGCCCACTTTGGTCAGCGTGGTTTCCACCGCCGCACGGCGGCTTTCCGCGTCCATATCGGTGTTGAAGATCAACGGCTCTTCCAGCTGCTCCCCGACCCGGAGGCGCGGGTTCATCGCCGTAGTCGGATCCTGGAAAATCATCCGAATCAGGCGGCTTCGCTGGCGGTAATTGCGGCTTTCCAGCTCCTGTCCGTCCAGCAGGATCTGGCCACCGGTGCGGGTTTGGGCACCGGTCAGAATGCGAGCCAGGGTCGTGCGTCCGGACCCCGCTTCGCCGACAAAGGCGAGGGTTTGTCCCGGCTCCAGATTAAAGGAGAGCGGGGCCAGTGCGGTGTGGTACTGGCGTCGCCACCAGTTGCCCACCGGGAATCGCTTGTGCAGTTGTCGCACTTCCAGCAGCGCGCTCATGCCTGTGGCTCCTTCTGGATGGGATTCAGCGGGTAATGGCAGCGAAATGCCTGTCCGACCTGGGTCCGGATCCGTGGCGGCTGCACGCACTCGCGCCGGGCATAGGGACAACGGGGGCCCAATCGGCAGCCGACCGGCAGGTGATGCATTGGCGGAATGCCGCCAGGCAGTGCGGAGAGCGGGCTTTTCGCTTCCAACTTGCTGCGGGTGGTCAGGGCGCTTTGGATCAGGGCCTGAGTGTAGGGGTGCATCGGTTTTTTCAGCAGTTGCTTGGCACGGCCGGATTCCATCAACTGGCCACAGTAAAGCACGCTGATTTTATTGGCGAGCCGGGCCACCGAATCCAGATCGTGGCTGATCAACAGAATGGCCACGCCGCGCAGCTGATTCAGTTTCGCCAACAGCCGATAGATTTGCGCCTGGGTGGCGGTTTCCAGGCCGGTGGTGGGCTCATCGGCAATCAGCAGCTTGGGTTGGTGAGCCAGCGCCATCGCCAGCATCACTTTGTGCGCCTGGCCGTCGGTCAGTTCCCAGGGGAACGCCTTCATGATCTTGGTGTGCTGTTTTACGCCCACTTTGTGCAGTAAGCGAATGGCATGGGCCTTACGGGCGGCCCGACGGCTCCACCACCAGCGTACCCCTTCCGGTTCGGGCATCGCTTCGAGAAGCTGGCCACCGATGCGCGCGGAGGGGTCCAGACAGGAAGCCGGCTCCTGGAAGATCATGGCGATCTCCCGTCCCATCAGGGCCCGGCGTTCTGACGGTGTCATCTCCAGCAGGTTCAGCCCGTTCCAGCTGAGGCGGTCTGCCTTGATGTGGGTGCGGCGGTCGCCGATGCCAAGAATGGCTTTGGCCAACAGGCTTTTTCCGGAACCGGACTCGCCCACCAGACCGTGGATCTCGCCTTCGCCCAGCTTCAGGCTGAAGCGGTCGAGGGCGACCACGCGCCCGTGGGGGGTGTCCAGCTCAATGGTCAGGTTTCTCACGTCCAACAGGGGCATCAGCCGCGCTCCTCTGCAATGGCCTGACGGAGGCCGTCGCCCACCAGGTTGGTGGCCAGCACCGACAGCAGAATCGCCAGGCCGGGCATGGTTACCGTCCATGGGGCGCTGAGTACGTTATCCAGTCCCTGGTTTACCATCGCGCCCCATTCGGCCGAGGGCGCCTGTGCCCCCAAAGCCAGAAAGCCCAGGGCGGCGATATCCAGAATGGCGTTGGAGAACGCCAGGGTGGTCTGAACGATGATGGCATCGGTGACGTTGGGCATGATCACATAGCGGAACAGCTGCCAGCGGTTGGCGCCATCCAGCCGGGCGGCCATCACGTACTCTTTCTGCATCTCGTCGTGTACGGCATTGTGGACGGCACGAATAAAGCCCGGCAGCAGGGCGAGCCCCACGGCCCAGAAGACGTTATCCAGCCCAGGGCCAAGCACGGCGGCGATCAGCAGCGCCAGAACCACAGATGGCAGCGACAGCAGCGCGTCCAGCAGATGGCCCAGTACTGAGGACTTCAGGCCCTCGCTCATGCCGGACAAGGCACCAATAACAAACCCGGCTGCCAGCGCCACCAGTACAATCAACGCGGCATAACCAAAGGTGAGGTGAGCGCCGTGAAGCAGACGGGAGAAGATGTCCCGGCCCAGGTCATCAGTGCCAAGGAAGTACTCCACGGATCCTTCAGCGTGCCAGGAGGGCGGCTTCAGCAGCGCCTCGGCGGCCTGAAACTCAGCGTCATACGGCGCAAGCCAGGGGCCAAACACCGAAATCAGCACCACCAGCGTCAGGCACCAGAGCCCCAGCATCGCGGTGGGGCGATTGGTGAAATGCTGCCAGATCAGGTGCCAGGGCGAGGGGATCTTGTCCTCGTGATAGAGCTGCGGACTAGCCATGGATCTCTTTCCGACTGATGGGGTTAAGCAGGGCCTGAAGGATCTCCATCAGGATCCCCAGCACGATGATAAACAGGGCGATCACCAGGATGCCTCCCTGCAGGGCGGTAAAGTCTCCCTGGTGCAGGGCGGTCAGCACCCAGCTGCCCAGTCCGGGCCAGGAGAAGATCACCTCAACCATGATGGCGGCGGACGCGAGCGAGCCAATCTGCAGACTCAGGGTACGCAGCATCGGGGCCAGGGCGTTGGGCAGTGCGTGAAACAGCACCAGTCTGAGACGGTGCACGCCACGGGCGGTCAGGGCGCGGATGTAGTTTTTGTCCATCTCGGCCAGCATGGCGATGCGGACGGTACGGACAATGATGGTGGTGGGCAGCATTGCCAGCACCGCAGAGGGCAGCACCAGATGTTGGATGGCGTCCCGGAGCGCGGCCCAGCGCCAGCTGGCGTCGGACATCAGAATATCCAGCAGCAGAAAGCCGGAACGTTCGGGCACTTCATAGAGCAGGTTGTAGCGGCCGGACGGCGGCAGCCAATCCAGCTCGATGCCGAAGGTCAGCATCAACAGCAGGCCCAGCCAGAACACCGGCAGGGAGAAGCCCAGCAGAGTCACTGCCCACAGCACCTTGGCCAGTATTCCCTGGCGGCTGGCGGCCAGGATGCCAAAGGGGATGCCCACCAGCAGGGCCAGCATCATGGCGACCGCAGCCAGTTCAAGCGAAGCGGGAAGGTAGGTGGCGACTTGCTCCAGCACCGGTTCTCCGGTGCTCATCGACACGCCCAGATCGCCGGACAGGCGGCGTTGAACGTAGGCGAGGTAGCCGGACAGCAGGGATTGGTCCAACCGGTACTCATCGAGCACGGTGGCTTCTTCCGCCAAAGTGGGCTCCTGAATGCCACTGAGGTTGCTGATCGGGTCTCCCGGCATCATCAGGGTGGCGCCGTACAGCAGTCCCAGCAGCACCAGAGTGGTGAGCACCAGCAGGTTGAGACGGCGTAGCAGATAGGTGTACATCTAGGGTTCCTTGGCCACGGCGGAGAAATCGATGCCGCCGGTGGTGTGCAGCATGGGGCCCTGCCAGACGCGCTGGCGGCCCAGGGTGCGGCTGGCGTGGGCCAGCGGAAACAGGGGCAGCTCCTGACGCAGGATCTGTTCCAGTTGCCCATACAGGGCTTTGCGGGCGTCCGGGTCGCTGGTTTGGCGGGCCTGACGCATCAGGGCGTCAAACTCCGGGTTGCACCAGCGGGCCCGGTTGGACCCAAACACCAGTGCTTCGCAGCTGAGCAGTGGCGTGAAGAAGTTATCCGGGTCATAGGTGTCGGCACTCCAGCCGATCAACACCGAGTCGTACTCGGCGTACTCCAGCCGGTCGACAAACACCGTCCAGTCATAGCTGACGATGGTGCTGTCCACGCCAATGGCAGCCAGATCCTGCTGGATCAGCTCCGCGGTTTTAATGGCGTTGGGGTTATAGATGCGACCTACCGGCATGGCCCAGATGGTCATATCCAGCTGCTCTACGCCCACTTGCGCCAGCAGACGCCGCGCTTTATCCGGATTGTACTCCGGCAGCGCATTGTTGGGGTCATAGGCCCAGGAGATGGGCGGAAGCAGGCCGTGACTGGCCACCGCAGTATTGTGGTACACCGCCGCCAGAATGCGGCGCTGATCCACCGCCAGGGAGAGCGCTCGGCGCACCACGGGGTTATCCAGCGGCGGTTTTTGGGTGTTAAACGCCCAGTAGGCCACGTTCAGTCCGGGCCGGGTGTCCACCGCCAGGTCATCCTGTTGCTGAATCACCGACAGTTCGCTGATCTGCGGCAGGGCAGCGACGTCACAGTCGCCACCAATCAGTTTGATCAGCCGACTGGTGCTGTGCGGGGTGATGTCATACACCAGACGCTCAAGCGCGACCGGGCCTTCCCAGTACTGCTCGTGACGCTGGTAGCGAATAAAGTGGTGGCGCTGAAAGCCAGTCAGCTTAAACGGACCAGTACCGACCGGGTCGAGATCCAAACGCTCCGGGGTCAGATCAGCCTGAAGCTGAGCGGCGTATTCGGCAGAGAGGATGATGGCGAAATCGGTGGCCAGTTCCGACAGGAAGCTGGCACTGGCGTAGTTCAGCTCAAACACCACATGTCGGTCATCGATGCGGCGTACGTCCCGGATCTGCTTGGTCAGGCCAGCGCTCTGGAAATAGGGGTAACGACCGCCGCCGATGTTGTGGAACGGGTGATCATGATCCAGCACCCGCTGAAAGCTGAACACCACATCGTCCGCATTGAACGGGCGACTGGGCTGGAATTGAGCGGTGGTGTGGAACTGTACGTTCTGGCGCAGGGTAAAGCGCACTTCAAGCCCGTCCGCGCTGACCTGCCAGTCGGTGGCCAGGTCCGGAACCAGGTGATCATTTTGGGGATCAAAGCGCAGCAGACGGTTGTAAAGCTGCTTGGCACTGGCGTCGATGCTGGTGCCCGATGTGGTCAGTTGGGGGTTGAAACTGTCCGGGTTTCCCTCTGAGCAGTACACCAGCCCGGCGGGCGGTTCTGATGCGCCGCCACAGCCGGTGAGCCACCCAAGTGCAACACAGAGTGTCGCCAACAGCCGTAATTTTGCCATGTTTTCAGTTCACAACGCCGTGATCTGCGTAGTCTAGCAAGGCGCAAAATCCGGCTCAAATATCATTGCCCAACAGGTCGTATTTTTTCAGTATGCCCCGCAACTGGTGGTAGGTCAGCCCCAACAGCTCTGCGCTCTTCTTCTGGTTGTACTGACTTTGCACCAGTGCCTGTTTCAAAATCTGGATTTCAAAGGTCTGACAGGTCTGCTTAAAGTCGAGCGGGAACGCCGGCAGAGCAGCGCCATTGTCCGCGCCGTTTACCGGGGCGTCTGAGATGGCAGAGCCGGGCTGGGGGGTGGCGGTTTCCACCGGCCGTTGGTCCCGGGTGCGGACCGCTTTGCTGGGACGCCACGGCGAGTCGAAGGGATCCAGAATGATTTCGTGCACCGGCAGCTGGGCGTTGTTGTGGCGATACACGCTGCGTTCAACGGTGTTTTTCAGCTCCCGGATGTTGCCGGGCCAGTGGTAGTCCAGCAGGGTGCGGCGGCCACGCTCGGTGAAGCCGGCGAACAGTTCGAGGTCCAACTGACGCGCCATCTGGATGGCAAAGTGTTCAGCCAGCATAAGGATGTCTTCAGGACGCTCCCGCAGCGGGGGCAGGGTAATCACATCAAACGCCAGGCGGTCGAGCAGGTCCGCGCGGAACTCACCGCGCTCCGCCAGGGCTGGCAGGTCTTCGTTGGTGGCGCAGATCAGGCGGACATCACTGCGCACTGTCCGGCTGCCGCCGACCCGTTCAAACTCACCGTATTCAATCACCCGCAGCAGCTTTTCCTGGACCAGGCCGGAGGTGTTGGCCAGCTCATCAAGAAACAGCGTACCCTTGTCGGCCCGCTCGAAGCGGCCTTCGTGGCGCTTACTGGCACCGGTAAACGCGCCGGATTCGTGTCCGAACAACTCGCTTTCCAGCAGGTTTTCATTCAGTGCCGCGCAGTTGAGCTTGAGGTAGGGCTGGTCCCAGCGGCTGGAAAGAAAGTGGAGACGCTCAGCGATAAGCTCCTTGCCGGTACCGCGCTCACCGATGATCAACACCGGTTTATTCAGCGGCGCGACCTTGGATACGTGGTCGAGTACTTCGTGAAAGCTGACGGACTGACCAATGAGGTTGTCCTGTTGGCGTGATGTTGGCATCGGTCCCTGATGTAGTGGTTTTGGCTAATAGTTGGTGATTTCCATGATAGGTAGCGTGGGCCAAAAAATAAACCTCTTGTAAAAGTCCTTTTATAATAATAGCTTACGAATAAATTCGACTTTGGCACGGAATCTGATTGTTGTTGGCCGAGGGCAAATCAACAATTGAGGAAACACATTATGGGTATTTTTTCTCGCTTTGCTGACATCGTGAATTCCAACCTCAGCGCCTTGCTGGACAAGGCCGAGGATCCGGAAAAGATGGTGCGTCTGATCATCCAGGAGATGGAAGACACTCTGGTTGAAGTTCGTTCCACCTCAGCCAAAGTTCTGGCTGAAAAGAAAGAGATGCTGCGTCGCGTTGAGCGCGCCGAGCGTCAGGTGGAAGAGTGGCAGGCCAAAGCCGAACTGGCACTGGGTAAAGAGCGTGAAGACCTGGCCAAGGCGGCACTGGCTGAGAAGCAGAAGGCCGGTGAACTGGTTGACGCACTGAAGCGTGAGCTGATCAACATCGAAGAGCAGATTGAGCGCCTGAAAGAAGAGATCGCTCAGTTGCAAGAGAAGTTGAACGACGCCCGCGCCCGTCAGAAGACCATCATCATGCGCAAGCAGACTGCGTCTTCCCGCCTGGACGTAAAGCGTCAGCTGGATTCGTCCAAAATTGATCAGGCGATGAACAAATTCGAGCAATATGAGCGTCGAATTGAGGGTCTGGAAGCGGAAGTGGAGTCTTATGACCTGGGTCAGGCCCGCTCGCTGGAAGATGAATTTGCCGCCCTGGAAGCCGAAGACAAGGTGAACCAGGAGCTGGAAGCCATGAAGAAAAAAATGGCTAAGAAGAAAGCCTGAGCGTCGATTGAGAATAGGGGGATCCGACCATGGAAGAGCTGATTGGACTGTTGGTGGCACCGCTGCTGGTATTCATGATTGTGGTGGCACCGATCTGGCTGATTCTGCATTACCGCAGTAAGAAGCAGATCAGTCAGGGCCTCACTGAGGAGGAGTACCAGCAACTGAACGGCCTGCTGCAACGGGCTGACAAAATGGCGGATCGGATCGAGACCCTGGAGCGGATCCTGGATGCGGAATCGCCGGAATGGAGGAGTAAACATGAGCACGAACGGTAAAAAAGAGCTGTATCGGATCCCGGAGCAGGGCAAGGTCGCCGGCGTCTGCGCCGGTCTGGCTGAGTACTTCAATCTCGAGATCTGGCTGGTTCGAATCGTTGTGCTCTCCGCCATCATTCTGACCGGTGTATTCAGCTTCGCCCTGCTTCTCTACATCGTTGCATGGGTACTCCTGGACAAGAAACCGGCGGCGCAATCGCTGCACCGCTCGGAGCTGAAAACCAAGGTATGGCAGGCTGGGGATTCTCCCCGACAGGCCATCCGGGAAATCAGCACCCGGTTTCGCTCCCTGGAGTTGCGTCTCAGAGCATTGGAGCAGCACGTAACGTCAGACTCCTACAGCCTGAAACGCGAAATTGATAACCTCAAGTAAAGCCCTCTACGGGCGCCCGAGCCGGGCGCCCGTTCCCGTTATAGCGAGTTCCCCGTGTCACGAGCCTCTGACGCCATCAAACCCCGCCTGAAAGCTTTTGGCCAACACCTGGAAGAGTGGGCCCATCGTGGTATGGACCAACACCTGCGTGTTGGCATCACCGGCCTGAGCGGTGCCGGTAAAACCGCCTTTATCACCGCGCTGGTTCACCAACTGCTTCATGCCGAGCGGGACCACCTGCCCATGTGGGAAGTGGTGTCACAGGGGCGCTGGCTCGGGGCTCAGCGGGCCAGACAGCCGGATCTGACCCTGGCGCCTTTCGACTACGACAGCGCCATGCAGAGCCTGAACGGCACCCCACCAAGCTGGCCGCCCTCCACCCGCGGCATCAGTGAGATCCGCCTGGCACTGCGCTATCGTCCGGGGCGCGGTCTGCGCCGCCAGTTCAAGGACAGCGTTACCCTCTATCTGGATCTGGTGGATTACCCCGGCGAATGGCTGCTGGACCTGCCGATGCTGAGCCAAAACTACAGCCAGTGGAGCGAGCAGGCCTGGCATCGATTGGCGCAGACACAATGGCAGAACAGCACCCAGGCGTGGCGGGAGCGCGTCGCAGCACTGAGCGGCGATGATGAAAAGGCGGTGACGGCCTGCGCTGAAGAGTATGCCCGGCTGCTGGGGCAACTGCGGCAGCAGGGTGCCACCCTGCTGCAACCGGGACGGGCGCTTTTGCCCGGAGAGCTGGCCGGGACACCGGTCATCGAATTCTTCCCGCTCCCGCCGCAGCCATCAGACGGTGAGAGCGAGCTTCGCGCCCTGATGGCGGAACGTTTTGATGCGTATTGCGAACAGGTGGTCAAGCCCTTCTATCGACAGCACTTTGCCCGCTTTGACCGTCAGGTGGTGCTGGTCGACTGCCTGACCCCGCTGAATCAGGGGCGCGAGCCGGTTGAGCAGATGGGGCAGGCATTGAAAGGGGTGCTGGACAGTTTCCGGTATGGCCCTGGCTCCCTGCTACGAAGGCTGTTTAAGCCGCAGATCGACAAGCTGTTGTTTGCTGCCACCAAGGCTGACCACGTCAGCGTGGACCAGCACCCCAACCTGCTGAAGCTGACCCAGAGCCTGATGGGCGAGGCGCAACGGCAGATCCGCTTTGCTGGCGGAGAGGTGGAAACCATGGTGTTGAGTGCGATACGAGCCAGCGAACAGGGGCAGGTCGACAATGGCCGGGGGCCGATCCCAGTGATTCGGGGCCGCCGGCTGGACGGACAGACCATGGTGCGGTTTCCCGGAGAGGTGCCGGAACGACTGCCGCCGGCCGATTTCTGGCAGGGGCAGGGGTTTGATTTTGTTCCCCTGGCACCGCCACAAGCCGACGATGGCTCTCTGCCTCACATTCGGATGGACCATCTTCTGGAGTGGTTGTTAGGAGATAAGATGCGATGAGTGGTTTGAAACCTGCCCAGGACTTTGAAACCCAACAGGCTGAGTTGAAACCGACCCTGAAGCCGGCCCAGGAGTGCGATGATTTCCAGTGGCAGGATATGACGCCACCGCCCTCCGTAGCGACGCGGCCCCGCGGGCGTCGTTGGGGCACCTTGGTGCTGTCGCTGTTGTTGATGGTATTGCTGGTGGAAGGCGGGCTGACCTTGTGGGACAGCTGGCAGCGCAGCCCGGCGCTGTTTGCGCTCTACGCCACCACCTTTGTCGCTGCCGCAGGCTGGCTTGGCCGGGGACTGTGGCGAGAGTGGCGCCGGCTGGGACAACTGAAGCGGGCAGACAGCCTGCGACGCACCGGAGAGCGGCTGGCAGAAAGCCAGCAGCAGGGCGAAGCGGCCACGGTCCTGGCAGAGCTGAAGCGGACCCTGCCGGCAGCCAATGTCAGCCAGTGGCAGCAATTTGAAGCACAGTGTCAGGATCACCACAGCGACGCAGAACAACTGCGCCTGTATGAATTGACGGTGCTGAGCGCTCAGGATGAACAGGCGCAGGCCTGCATCTATCGCTATTCCGCCCAGGCCAGCTTGCTGTTGGCGGCCAGTCCGATGGCGGCGCTGGATATGGCGCTGATGCTGTGGCGCAACCAGGCGATGCTGGATGAAGTGGCCCGGATTTATGGCATCGAACCTGGCTATTGGGGCCGGGTGCGTCTGGTTCGGATGATTCTGCAGAACCTGCTCTACGCCGGGGGCAGTGAGCTGGCGGTGGATCTGGGCACGCAGATGTTGTCGGCTGAATTGACCGGCAAGCTTTCTGCACGGGTCGCGCAGGGATTGGGCGCGGGCCTGCTGACGGCCAGATTGGGCTATGCGGCGATGGCACAGTGCCGGCCGCTGCCTTACAACGCGCGCCAGCGGCCGTCGTTGATTAAGGTGCAGGGCCGTTTGTTGTCCGAACTTACCCGCATATCTGCGGACGCACTTGCAAGCGTTCGCCAGAAGGCGGGGCGCGGCTCAGAGCGGGAGATGTAACTGATAATTTACAGGGTGGCCAAAATGTGATCGCGGTCACGCGGTCTGCTTGCCCCGGTCTGCGTATAAGGTAGACCAACAGGATCCGTCCCTTACACAACAAACAACGACGGACCAAGCATCAAGGGGAGTTAGCAAGATGGCTGCGTTTAAGCACCAGAGCACCTGCGTGATCCACGGCGGTCACGAGCGGTGCGCACCGGGGAGTTTATCCACCCCGCTTTACCAATCCGCCACGTTCGTCTTTCCCAATTGCGAAAGTGGCGGGGCCCGCTTTGCCGGCGAAGAATCCGGCCCGATCTACACTCGACTTGGCAATCCGACCACCGATGAGTTTGAGCGACGCATGGCGCTGCTCGAAGGCGCTGAAGATGCGGTCGCTTTCGGCAGTGGCATGGGGGCGGTGTCCGGAGCGCTGCTGAGTCAGCTCGCCAGCGGCGACCATCTGGTGGCGGCGATTGGCCTCTATGGCTGTACCCACGCGCTCATCTCAGAGCAGTTTCCCCGCTTCGGCATCGAAAGCAGCTCGGTGGACTTTACCGACATCGAGGCCGTGGAAGCGGCGATTCGCCCCAACACCCGGGTGCTGTTCCTTGAGACGCCGGTGAATCCGCATCTGGCGGTCTACGATCTGGACGCGATTGTGGCGTTGGCCCGCCGCAAAGGGCTGATCACCATTGTCGACAACACCTTTATGACGCCCTTACTGCAGCAGCCGCTGCGCCACGGGGTGGACCTGGTGATCCACAGTGCGACCAAGTACCTGAACGGCCATGGTGACGTGATCGCCGGTGTGGTGTGCGGTCGGCGCGAGCTGATGGAGCCGGTCCGCATGGCCATCCGCAAGGACTTTGGGGCGGTATTGTCGCCCCATGATGCCTGGCTGATTCTGCGCGGTTTGAAAACCCTGGCACTGCGGATGGAACGGCACAGCGATAATGCCATGGCGGTCGCGCACTACCTTGAAGCGCACCCCCAGGTTGCCCGGGTCTACTATCCAGGGCTGCCAAGCCACCCTGGCCACCGTTTGCTGGGACGGCAGATGCGTGCCGCCGGTGGTGTGCTGGCGCTGGAGCTGCATGGTGGCTTCGAAGATGCGGTGCGGTTTGTTAATCAGCTGAAGTTATTCAGCATCGCGGTCAGCCTTGGGGACGCCGAGTCGCTGGTGCAGCATCCCGCGTCAATGACCCACAGCCCTTACAGCGCGGAAGACCGCGCAGCGGCCGGAATCAGTGATAGCATGGTAAGGCTGGCAGTGGGGCTGGAACACATCGAAGACATTCTGGCGGATCTGAAGCAGGCCCTTGCACTGTGCAGCGAATCCCAGCAATCGGCGCGGATGGCCGGGGAGGAGAGTCAATGAAAGGCACCCAATACCAGGCCCGTATTCCGGACGAGAACGGGGTAATTCAATACTCCGATGAGGAGAACCAGGTCTGGGCCGATCTGATTGAACGTCAACTGGCGTGCATCCAGGGTAAGGCCTGTGATGAGTTTATGGCGGGACTGGCGGCACTGGACCTGCCTCGCAACCGCATTCCGCAGTTGGCGGAAGTGGATGCGGTGCTGGAAGCGGCAACCGGTTGGCGCACCGCGCAGGTGCCAGCCCTGATCTCCTTTGAGCGGTTTTTTGAACTGCTGGCGAATAAGCAGTTTCCCGTGGCCACCTTTATCCGAAGCCGGGAGGAGTTTGACTACCTTCAGGAGCCGGACATCTTTCATGAGATCTTTGGCCACTGTCCGCTGCTGACCAACCCGGCATTCGCCCACTTTACCCACACCTACGGCAAGCTCGGACTGGCAGCCAGCCCCAAAGAGCGGGTTTACCTTGCCCGTCTTTACTGGTTTACCGTGGAGTTTGGACTGGTCAATACCCCACAGGGGCGCCGCATTTACGGTGGCGGCATTCTCTCCAGTCCGGGTGAAACCCGCTACGCCCTGTCCAACGAGCCGGAACATCAGTCGATGGCCGTGCTGGACGCCATGCGGACCCCTTACCGAATCGATATCATGCAACCCATCTACTACGTGCTCGACGGCATCGATGACCTGTTCGCCATGGCGGAAGCGGATTTGATGGCGCTGGTGCACCAGGCGATGGGGTTGGGCCTGTTTGAGCCCAAGTTTCCCCCAAAATCACAAGCAAGCTAAGGATTAGCCATGAGCGAATTGAGCAAAATGACCTGCGAAGCCTGTCAGGCCGACGCCCCGAAAGTGTCCGACGATGAACTGGCGAGCCTGATGCGTGAACTGCCGGATTGGTCCGCACCGGCGCGCGACGGCGTTCTGCAACTGGAGCGGGTGTATAAATTTAAGAACTTCAAGCTGGCCTGGGCGTTTGCCAATCAGGTAGCTGAGTTGGCTGAGGCGGAGTTTCACCACCCGGGCATTCTGCTGGAGTGGGGCAAGGTCACCGTGACCTGGTGGACTCACGCCATTGGCGGGCTGCATAAGAACGATTTCATCATGGCGGCCAAAACCGATGCGCTGATGGCCGACTGAAAAGCGTACTGTCCGATAAAGCCCGCCCTCTGGCGGGTTTTTTTGTCCTTACAAATGCCGTGGCAGGGCCGCGTTTTTCCAGTATGATCGACGCATCCCGACCAAGATAACGGAACTATAACAACAGGAAGGGCAAGTAATGCGATTACAAGTCAGCTGTGAGGACCGCATCGGGCTCGCCCGTGAAATCCTTGAAGTGCTGGAAAAGCAAAGCATCAACATCAACGCCATCGACGCGGGCAGCGCGGGATACGTGTTTCTTCAGATCCCTGCACCCAGCTTCGAGGAGTTGCAAATTCTGATGCCGATGATCCGGAAAATTCCCGGCGTCACCGACGTCAAAACCGTCCCCTTTATGCCTTCCGAGCGTGAGCACTACGCCATGGAAGCGCTGCTGCGCACGCTGCCTGATCCTATTTTTGCCATTGACCTTAAAGGCAGGATCTCCATGGCCAACGACTCCATCCTGTCTCTGCTGGGGCTGCCGCGGGACCAGGTCATTGAGGAGCCGGTGGCCAACTGGGTTCAGGGCTTCTCTTTTCTGCGTTGGCTCGGCATGGATGAAGTGCTTCCTCAGGCCACCCGTGTGGCCGTTCAGGGCAACCAGTATCTCGCCGAAATCCTCCCGATTGATCTGCCGGATGAGCAGGGCACCAGCATCCTGGCCGGTGCTATGGTGCTGCTGAAATCCCCGGCCCGGGTTGGTAAACAGTTCAATGCCCTGCGTGACCAGATCAGCGGCTTTGACACCCTGCTGGCGGAAAGCGACAAGATGCGTGCACTGCTGGCGGAAGCTCGTCGTATGGCCCAGTTGGAAGCGCCGCTGCTGGTGACTGGCGAAACCGGCACCGGCAAAGAGTTGCTGGCGCGGGCCTGTCACGAGGCCAGCCTGCGACAGGACAAGGGTTTTGTGGTGATCAATTGCGCCTCCCTGCCGGACAGCGTGGCCGAGAGTGAACTCTTTGGCCTGTGCAAAAGTCCGGGCGAGGTGGTGAAGCGCGGCGTAATTGAACAGGCCGATGGCGGCACCATCTTCCTCGATGAAGTGGCCGACATGAGTTCCCAGCTGCAGGTGAAACTGCTGCGCCTGATCCAGGACGGGTGTTTCCGGCGGGTGGGAGACGACACCGAAATTCGCGTCGACCTCCGGGTGATTTGCGCCAGTCAGAAAGACCTGTCTGAACTGTGCCAGCGTGGCGAGTTCCGCGAGGATCTCTACTACCGGATCAACGTGCTCAATCTGCACCTGCCGCCGTTGCGGGAGCGCAAAGCGGACATCATTCCGCTGGCCGAGCTGTTTCTTGAGCACTACAGCCAGCAACTGGCCAGTCCGCTGCGCCAGCTGTCTGCCGAGTGCCGGGAGTTTATGAAGAACTACGCCTGGCCGGGTAATGTGCGCCAGCTGAAGAATGCCATTTTCCGGGCGGTTTCCATGGCGGATGAGCGCGGCGAGTTGACGCCGGAGCAACTGCGCCTGCCCTCCTGGACCGAAGGTTTTGGTTACTTCGACCAGGAGTTTGAGGGCACCCTGGATGAGGCGGTGAAGCAGTTTGAAGCCAGTTTGCTGCGCCGGCTGTACCCCGCTTACCCCTCAACGCGGCAGTTGGCCCGTAAGCTTGGTGTGTCCCATACCGCCATCGCCAACAAACTGCGCGAGCACGGCATAGGCAAAAGCAAGAAGTAACTTAAGTTAATGAATTTAAAGGGGATGTGGCCCAGCGTAAAGCCAGGGTGACATCCCCTTTGTACGTTCAGGGAAGTGTGATCCGGTGCACACTATTTATTCTTCTGGTCTCATTGTTTAAACAGTCTTTCAGACATAACAACAATGCAATCAGGGAGAAGTCATTATGGCCCACACTGCGAATCCGGATTGGAATCCACTGGGAACCGACGGTTTTGAGTTTGTTGAATACACCGCCCCGGATGCGGCAGGCATCAATGCGCTGAAAGAGCTGTTCAGCCTGCTGGGCTTTGCTGAAATTGCCAAGCACCGCTCTAAGGAAGCCTGGCTGTTCCGTCAGGGCGACATCAACTTCATCATCAACGCTCAGCCGCACTCACAGGCCGCAGAGTTTGCCAAGATGCACGGTCCTTCTGTGTGTGGCATGGCCTGGCGTGTTAAAGATGCCGGTGCTGCGCTGAAGCACGCGCTGGAAAACGGCGCCGTTCAGTTTGAGGGCAATATCGGTCCTATGGAGCTGATGATCCCGGCGGTGCACGGTATTGGAGACTCCACCCTCTACTTCGTTGACCGCTACGGCGACAAGAGCATCTACGATGTGGACTTCCACTTCTACGACGATGCCGACGCTCGTCTGAAAACGGCGGACAAGGGGCTGTTTGAGATCGATCACCTGACCCACAACGTGTTCCAGGGCAACATGGACAAGTGGGCCGGCTTTTATGAGCGCATCGGTAACTTCCGCGAAATCCGCTATTTCGATATCGAAGGCAAACTGACCGGCCTGGTCAGCCGCGCCATGACCGGCCCGTGCGGTAAGATCCGCATTCCGATCAACGAGTCCTCCGACGATAAAAGCCAGATCGAAGAGTATCTGCGTGAGTACAACGGCGAAGGGATTCAGCACATCGCCCTGACCACCGACAACATCTACGACTCCGTCCGTGCTCTGCGTGCTGGCGGCATGGACTTTATGCCGACTCCCGGCACCTATTACGAGAAGGTGGATGAGCGCGTGCCTGGCCACGGTGAGGACCTGGCCGCCATGCGTGAGCTGGAGATTCTGGTGGACGGCGCCCCGATGAAGGACGGCATTCTGCTTCAGATCTTCACACAGACCGTGATTGGTCCGGTGTTCTTCGAGATCATTCAGCGGAAAGGTAACGAAGGCTTTGGCGAAGGCAACTTCAAAGCTCTGTTCGAATCCATTGAAGAAGATCAGATCCGTCGAGGCGTGATTTAACGCCCCGATTCCGGGTCTTCCATAGCGGAATATGCTGGCGGCGGTCCATCGGGCCGCCGTCTCTTTTGTGCCCTTTCCCTTGGGCAGAGAGGAGCCATCTGCCTCCGCTGAAGTGGGGACTCTCCGTATTACAAAAATGGTGCTAGCTTAGGAACATGGCGGAAGGTCTTCCGCAGAGAACAGGGAAAGTGAATGCTGACACTCTATGGCTACTGGCGCTCCAGCGCCGCTTATCGGGTTCGGATCGCCTGCCACTATAAAGGGCTGGCGTTTGAGAACCGGTCGGTACATCTGGTTCGGGATGGGGGAGAGCAGCATCTGCCCGCCTACGGGGTGCTGAACCCCAACCACCTGGTACCGACGCTGGTGGATGGTGACCTGATTCTGAACCAGTCACTGGCCATCATCGAATATCTGGATGAAGCCTATCCGATGCCGTCATTGTTGCCGGAGGGGCCGGTTGCCAGGGCAAAGGCTCGGGCATTGGCGCATAACATCGCCAGTGATTGCCACCCGCTCAACAACTTGCGGGTGTTGAAATATCTCAGTGGTGAGCTGAAGGTGACGGACGCGCAGAAAACGGCCTGGTATCACCACTGGATTAAGACCGCGTTTGAGGGGCTGGAACTGCAGCTCGAACAAACCGCCGGGGCATTTTGCGTGGGGGACGAGGTCTCCATCGCCGATTTGTGTCTGATCCCGCAGGTCTATAATGCCGAGCGTTTTAACGTGCCGCTGGATGATTACCCGCTGATCCGGGCGATCACCGCGCGTTGCCGCGAGATGGAGGCGTTCGCCAAAGCCGCTCCGGAGCAGCAGCCCGACGCACTCTAAAGCGCCAGATCCACCAGGCCGGAAACACGATCCCGTGTTTCCGGTTATTTTTCCCGCATCCGGTATCGGCGCCGCCTATACTTGCTAGTTCCCCCATATCGTCAGTGCCCATGACGACAAGTCGAACCATTTCAAACAGATAGAGCTTTCATTTCTGTGGCGCAATGCGGTGATGAGAGTGGAGCCATGTCGAAGTTTTGCATTCGCGAGTGAGTTGGATGCTTGGTAATGTCCGTAGGGAAACGGTAGCATCGCGAACCTTGTTTTTACGATTGGTCAAACATTTGGACCAATCGCTGTGCAGATAAGGTGTGTTTTATGGTGCTTTCCCTGAAAGAAACGGTCTTGGCGGCCATTTTGGTGCTGCTGATCGGCCGGGGACTGACCCACCTCTTTGCCGTACTCCGACGCTATAACATTCCGGAACCGGTCAGCGGAGGCATCTTCGCCTCAGTGCTGGCCCTGGTGGCTCATGAGTTCTGGGGACTTGAGCTGCAATTCGATATGGCACTGCGCGACGCGTTGCTGCTGGCGTTCTTTACTACCATCGGACTGACAGCGCGGCTGGATGCCCTGACCCGGGGCGGCCGGCCATTGGCGGTGTTGATGCTGTTCTGTGTGGGTGGTGTGATTCTGCAGAACCTGGTTGGGCTTGGTATGGCGGGCGCGACCGGACTGGCACCTTCAGAAGGGCTGCTGTTGGGCTCGGTGTCTCTGTTTGGCGGGCATGGCACGTCGGTGGCGTGGGCGTCAGTATTCGAGCAGCGCTTTGGCATCGACAATGCGCTGGAGATTGGCATCGGCAGTGCAACCCTGGGATTGATCATGGGGGGCATTGTGGGTGGCCCGATGGCACAGCGTCTGATCGAACGCTATAGCCTGAAGTCTGCTGAGCCGGTATTGGATGCGCACCCCCGTGGGGAAACGCCCCGCCGCCGCATCAGCAGCCAGGAGATGTTCGTGGTGCTGATGTACGTCAGTGCCGGGATGATTCTGGGTGGTGCGGTGTCGAACTGGGCGGAAACGCAGGGTGTGAACATTCCTGAGTTTCTGGCCTGCATGCTGGTAGGGATGGTGATGACCAATACCTTGCCCCGTGTGTTGCCGAAGCTGGAAGCCCCGTCCCAGGGACAGGCTTTGCCGCTGTTGTCGGAAGTGAGCCTGGGCCTGTTTCTGGCGATGTCGCTGATGGGCATGCAGCTTTGGACGCTGGTGGACCTGGCATTGCCCATGCTGTTGACGGTGGTGGCGCAGGTTCTGGCGATGTTGCTGATGGTGCGCTTTGCGCTGTTTCCGCTGCTCGGAAAAAACTACAACAGCGCGGTGTTGTGCGCCGGCTATATGGGAATGGGGCTGGGGGCGTTGCCGAACGCCATGGCCAACATGAACGCCCTGGTGGGTCGCTACGGTGCGGCGCCCCTGGCGTTTATGATTCTGCCTCTGGCCAATGCGTTCTTTGTGGATCTGGCGAATGCGCTGGTGCTGCAGCTGACGATCAACAACCTGCAGCCCTGAGCGTTATCGGCCGTTCTGCTCCAGCAGGAAATCCAAGAAGGTGCGGTCTGCCTGGGTCAGTGCCCGCCCGCTCTTCCAGCCGACGTGCAGGTCCATGTAGAGCGGCTCCTTAAATGGAATGGCCCGGATGTCCGGGTCCTGCTCCACCACCATCTTCAGTACGGTGGTAATGGCGAAGCCCTGGCGCACAATGCTGCGGATCAGCTCGATCAGGTTGGTCTCAAACGCGATGTCCGGGGTAACGCCCAGGTTTTTGGCCAGGTTGTTGATCAACTCCCGGTGGTAATAGCCGTGTTTGAACATCACCAACTCGTGCTGGAAGAAGGTCTCGATGTCGATCTTCTCTTCGCTGGCCAGCGGGTGATCGGTTCCCACCGCCACGATCATCTCCTGACGGGTCAGCGGTACGGTTTCCAGTCCCTGATCGGCCGTTGGTTCGATAATGATGCCGATGTCCACTTCATCCCGCTCCAGCATGCCCTGGATCTCCCGGGTGCCGGCTTCGCACAGTGACAGCTTCAACTCCGGGTAGCGATGGTGGAAGGCCATCAGCAAAGCGGGGAAGTAGTAGGAGCCGATCATGCCGGGCAGTGCGATGCGCACTTCCCCCCGGTCCAGATCCCGCAGGCGGTTCATCGCGGCGGTGGCGTGTTCTACGCGCTCCAGAATCGCCTTGGCGTGGGGCAGCAACTCCTTACCTTCGGCGGTAAGCTGCACCCGCTTATCCTGGCGGTGCAGCAGCACCAGCCCCAGATCGGTCTCCAACTTTTTAATGGCGGTACTGACGGCAGGCTGGGCCACACCCAGTACCCGGGCAGCGCGGGTAAAGCTGGCGTGTTCCGCCACCATGACGAAGTTACGAAGCTGTCGAAGATCCATAGTAAAAGCGGTGATCCCGGAGTTTTTGTGGCAGTTTTTTTAATATGCCAGCATTAAAAACAAATACAAAGACTTATAAACCGCTCGCTATCTCTTTTTCCGGGGGGATAGGCGCTTGCGGAGCTGGCCAGGTGGTGCGTCGGAAATGGTGATGGGCAAACTGTACCGCGGCCACCAGACCCAGAAGACCTGACAGACTCAATACCAGCCGGGTATCCCACAACGACAAGGCCGAGCCGACTACCGCCATCAATACGTTGCCCAGGAAGAAGCTGGTGGCCATCAGTCCCATCAGAGCACCCTGGCCGTGGCTGCCGCCGCGTTCAGCAAGGTAGCTGGGTAACATCGCGTTGTAGAGGGCGATGCCACTGCCCATCAACACGAAGGGAAGCACGTACTCTCCCTGACTGAGGGGAAGCAGCAACAGCGGCACACTGAACAAGCCGATGCCCAGCAGGCCAGCTTTGGCGAGGCCGAGCCGCCGCTTTACCTTCATGTTCAGCAGAGTGGCGACCACAATCATTGAGCTGGTCAGCAGAACCGTGGCCCAGGCGATATCCAGACTGGTGAACTGACGGGTTTCGACCAGCCACACCGGGTAAAACTCGTAGAAGCCGTTTACCGATAACATCAGCATCAGGTAGAGCCCGAAAAAGGTGCGGATCCTCGGGTCACGAAGCAGGGCCAGGCTGTGGGTTTCTGCTTGTACCCCGTCTGTCTGTTTGGGCTTGTCGGCCGGCAGGGTAATGGCGATCAGGACAACCGCGATGCCGCAGGCTGCGGAAGCGGCCATAAACGCGAGTGGCGCACCCAGCGGCAGCAGGAAGCCGCCAATCAGCGGACCAATCAGATAACCCGCGTAGGTGGTGGCGCTGAGTAAGGAGAAAGCGCGGGTTCGGTCAATATGGGGGTGAAGGTCCGAGGCGATGGCGCGGGCCACACTCAGGTTGCCTTCACATAGGCCGGTCAGCAGGCGGCTCAGCGCAAACAGCAGAAAATCGCCACGGTAAATCGCCCAGGCTGACAGGGCGTAACCGAGCGCGGAGCCCGCCATGGTCCACATCAGGATTGGCCGTCGACCCAGGCGATCCGACCAGGCGCCAATCACGTTACTGCCCATCAGAATGCCCAGCGGATAAATGGCAAGAATCGCCCCCAGCAACAGTTTGGGCGGCAGATTGCCAAATTGACTGATGGGGTGGGCGACATCAAGAAACAGAGGGGCGAGGATGGGGTAGGGCAGTGCGACGCCGCTGACGCTGATCAGCGTCACCATCGCTGTGGCGGCCAGAATTCGATGCGGGGTCATCCGGGACTCCAATAAATAAAGTTATTTGTTTATTTATATCCCGGTCCGGCACTCAGGTAAAGGTTATTTTTCACCCAGGCGGTTTAGCGTGTCGTCACTGGGGATCAGCTCGAGGTGGCCCTGTTCATCGAAGTACCAGCCCTGGATGTAGCCCAGACGCTGCATTTTCCGGAATTCAGTCACCACTTGCTCAGCCTCAAAGGTGGCTCTGACGCTGTCATAGCCATGCACCTGCTTAAGATAAGCCGCAATGCTCTCGATCGGAGCTGATTGGGAGATGTTATCGGACATGGTCGGGTCTCCGTGTTCCCTCTCTGCCAAGGGTAGAACACAACCAGAAGGAGAGTCATGGCAAAAGCGGGAAGGATTGGCAAAGCGTGTTTGTGGTGATTGGTGAGTCGCCGCTAGGCTGCTAAACTAGCGGGCTTATTGGCCGACAGGCCGTCGATGTTTGTTGAGAATCGAGAAGAACATGACCGTTAAGACCCGATTTGCGCCCAGCCCCACTGGCTTCCTTCACGTGGGCGGTGCCCGCACCGCGCTGTACTCCTGGCTCTATGCCCGCAGCCAGGGTGGTCAGTTTGTATTGCGTATCGAAGATACTGACCTGGAACGTTCCACCCAGGAAGCCATTGATGCCATTATCGAAGGCATGGAATGGCTGGGCCTGAATTGGGAAGAGGGTCCGTACTACCAGACCAAGCGATTTGACCGTTACAACCAGTTGATTGATCAACTGCTGGCGGAAGGCAAAGCCTACAAGTGCTACTGCTCCAAAGAGCGCGTTGACGCGCTGCGTGAAGAGCAGATGGCGAATGGCGAGAAAGCCCGCTATGACGGCCACTGCCGTAACGGTAACCACGACCACGCCGAAGACGCCACCTTTGTTGTGCGCTTTAAAAACCCCACCGAGGGTAAAGTGGTGTTTGACGACCACGTCCGTGGCCGCATCGAGATCGACAACAAAGAACTGGACGATCTGATCATCCGCCGTACCGACGGCGCGCCGACCTACAACTTCTGTGTCGTGGTTGACGACTGGGATATGGGCATCACTCAGGTGGTCCGTGGTGAAGACCACATCAACAACACCCCGCGTCAGATCAACATCTACCATGCGCTGGGTGCGCCGGTGCCGGAATTTGCCCACGTGTCCATGATTCTGGGTGACGATGGTGCCAAGCTGTCCAAGCGTCACGGTGCCGTGAGCGTGATGCAGTACCGTGACGATGGCTACCTGCAGGAAGCACTGCTGAACTATCTGGTGCGTCTGGGTTGGTCCCACGGTGATCAGGAGATCTTCACCCTGGAGGAGATGATCGAACTGTTCAGCCTGAAGGCGATCAACAAATCGGCTTCTGCTTTCAACACCGACAAACTGTTGTGGCTGAACCAGCACTACATGAAATCTCTGCCGGCTGAGCGCGTTGCCGAAGAGCTGAAGTGGCACTTTGACGATCAGGGTATCGATTTGGCGAACGGTCCGGCACTGACCGATCTGATCCCGGTGATGGCTGAGCGCTGCCAGACCCTGAAAGAGTTGGCTGCTTCCAGCCGCTACTTCTATGAGGACTTTGCCGAGTTCGATGCTGGTGCGGCCAAGAAGCACCTGCGCCCGGTTGCACAGGACGCGTTGGCCCTGGCTCAAACCAAGCTGGCTGCTCTGACTGAGTGGAATGCCGAAGCGATTCACCGCTGCATTCAGGAAACCGCTGATGAGCTGGAATTGGGTATGGGTAAAGTGGGTATGCCACTGCGTGTAGCCGTGACTGGCGCCGGCCAATCTCCAAGCCTGGATCAGACGATTTTGCTGATTGGACAAGCACGTTCCGTCGATAGAATCGGCAAGGCGGTGGAATTTGTAGCAAGCAGAGCGAATTCCTGAAAAACGTGTTGACTCTCTAGGGGGGGCTACCTAAAATGCGCCTCGCACTGAAGGGGACATCCCCTGAAGCGCCAAGAGAGTTGGGGCTATAGCTCAGCTGGGAGAGCGCTTGCATGGCATGCAAGAGGTCCGCGGTTCGATCCCGCGTAGCTCCACCAACTTTCTAAGGGGCCGCCAACGCGGCCCTTGTTGTCCGGGTCCCCTTCGTCTAGAGGCCTAGGACACCGCCCTTTCACGGCGGTAACAGGGGTTCGAATCCCCTAGGGGACGCCACGCTTTATGCCTTCGGGCAGACGCTACGGTTGAACAGAGTCACTGAAACTCAGTGCTCAAGTGAAACGGTAGCGGGGCGCATCCTTACAGGACGCCACTATTTATGGTTTGACGACACGCCTTTATGTCGGCAATCCAACCTGGATTTGGGCGATTAGCTCAGTTGGGAGAGCACCTGCCTTACAAGCAGGGGGTCACTGGTTCAAGCCCGGTATCGCCCACCAAATCCTGGGGCTATAGCTCAGCTGGGAGAGCGCTTGCATGGCATGCAAGAGGTCCGCGGTTCGATCCCGCGTAGCTCCACCAATTTTGGTTGTTTCGGCAACCGGTTGGACTTAACGAGAGGGGTTCGAGCGAGTGTCGCACCACCCGTTAGCTCCACCATTTTCTCTTATCACCAGAGACTAAACGGTGAGTCCGGGGTCCCCTTCGTCTAGAGGCCTAGGACACCGCCCTTTCACGGCGGTAACAGGGGTTCGAATCCCCTAGGGGACGCCACTTTATTCAGAAGGTTCGCTGCGGCGGGTTTTCGCACGAATAAGGGCGATTAGCTCAGTTGGGAGAGCACCTGCCTTACAAGCAGGGGGTCACTGGTTCAAGCCCGGTATCGCCCACCACTTTCTCTTATCACCAGAGACTAAACGGTGAGTCCGGGGTCCCCTTCGTCTAGAGGCCTAGGACACCGCCCTTTCACGGCGGTAACAGGGGTTCGAATCCCCTAGGGGACGCCACGCTTTACGCCTTCGGGCAGACGCTACGGTTGAACAGAGTTGCTGAAACTCAGCACTTAAGTAAGACGGTAGCGGGGCGCATCCGTACAGGACGCCACTTTCTCTTATCACCAGAGACAAAACGGTGAGTCCGGGGTCCCCTTCGTCTAGAGGCCTAGGACACCGCCCTTTCACGGCGGTAACAGGGGTTCGAATCCCCTAGGGGACGCCACTATTTATGGTTTGACGACACGCCTTTATGTCGGCAATCCAACCTGGATTTGGGCGATTAGCTCAGTTGGGAGAGCACCTGCCTTACAAGCAGGGGGTCACTGGTTCAAGCCCGGTATCGCCCACCAAATCCTGGGGCTATAGCTCAGCTGGGAGAGCGCTT
>NZ_JAHVJZ010000002.1 GCF_019801015.1 Marinobacter nauticus | reverse complement strand
CCACCATTTTCTCTTATCACCAGAGATTAAACGGTGAGTCCGGGGTCCCCTTCGTCTAGAGGCCTAGGACACCGCCCTTTCACGGCGGTAACAGGGGTTCGAATCCCCTAGGGGACGCCACTATTTCTGAAAAGCCATCCGAAAGGGTGGCTTTTTGCTTTTTCAGGTCTGGGAGTGTGGTTTTTCCGGACCGTCATTCAGCACACTATGAGTGCGGTGGCGCATCCCAACCAACGCGCTTGTGAAAAGCCATCCGAAAGGGTGGCTTTTTGCTTTTCTGAGCTCGGTGATGCAGCTTTGCCGGAACGCCAATCAGCGCACAGTGAGTGCGGTGGTGAATCCCAACCAACGCGCTTGTAAAAAGCCATCCGAAAGGATGGCCTGAATCCTGCTGTCCGGTCCGGAGCGCGTCAGTGCCATCAAAAAACCACCGCAAACGGTGGCTTTTTGATTCGGGCAACAGGGGCGATGTTACTCTCCGATGGCCTGCTCAAACCAGGGTTTCAAGAATGCCGCAATCTTCTCCTGGGCAGCCCGGTTCGGGTGGATGCCGTCAGCCTGCATCAGGCTTGGGTCGGTGGCAATCTCGGTCATAAAGAATGGGACCAGTTCAATCTGGTGCGCTTCTGCCAGTTGCGGGTAGATCTGAGCAAACTGTTCGGCGTAGCGACGACCGTAGTTGGGCGGTACCATCACTTCAGAGAGCAGCACCCGCGCCCCGGCGGCCTTGCTCAGGTTGATGGCCTCCTCAAGATTCTTCTGGGTGATGGCAGGACGAAAGCCGCGCAGGCCGTCGTTACCGCCAAGCTCGATAAAGACCCAGTCAGGCTCGTGGTGGGCCAGCAGCCCGGGCAAACGACGAAGCCCACCGCCGCTGGTTTCGCCACTGACCGAAGCGTTAATCAACTGCGCATCCGGTAGATTTTGTTGCAATTTTTTTACCCAACCCTCTGTCTCGTCCATTCCGTAGCTTGCACTTAGGCTGTCGCCCAGTATTAGAATGGAAGCCTGATCGGCCCATGCGCCGGGTTGGTATAAACAGAACACTAAAATCAGCAAGGATCGCCGCAGCATGTCCACTCCTTCTTCTCAAAACACGCCTGAACAGGCCATCGTGGTACGTCAACTTCGTAGAGACGTCGATACGCTCGACGGCGCTCTGTCGATCCTTAAAGGGGTCGATCTGGAAGTCAAGCATGGTGAGTCGTTAGCGGTGATTGGTCCATCCGGCGCGGGCAAGTCGACGCTGCTGGCGTTATTGGCGGGGCTCGACCGGGCGACCGGTGGCGAAGTCTGGCTGGCCGGAGCGCCGTTGCACCAGTTGGATGAGGAGCAGCGGGCTAACCTGCGTGGCCGGAAAGTTGGATTCATCTTCCAGTCCTTTATGTTGGTGGACAGCCTGACGGCGCTGGAAAACGTTATGCTGCCTCTTGAGCTTGCCGGCCACGAAGGGGCAAAAGCGACTGCTGAAGCGCTGTTGGATAGAGTCGGCCTGCAGCCCCGTCTGGACCACTTCCCCAACCAATTGTCCGGTGGTGAGCAACAGCGGGTGGCCATTGCCAGGGCGTTCGCGACCCGCCCCGCCATTCTGTTTGCCGATGAACCCACCGGAAACCTCGACCATACCAACAGCAAGACGGTTGAAGACTTGCTGTTTGAGCTGAATCGGGAGCAGGGCACCACGCTGATACTGGTTACGCACGATCTGGAACTGGCCAAGCGCTGCCAGCGTCAGGTGGCCATGAATGCCGGACAACTGGAGGCGCTATGACCAGTATGCCTCTCGCATGGCGGCTGTTTCGCCGGGAGTTGGCCCGCGGACAGCTTCGTCTGATTGCCGCCGCCCTGATTCTGGCTGTTACCGCCGTAACCGGATTGGGTCTGGTGTCCGATCGCCTGAAGCGCGCGATTGATCATCAGGCTGCCACCTTTCTCGCCGCCGATCGCATCCTCAATTCTCCCCAGGAGGTGTCGCCGGAGTGGCTGAACCATGCCCGCTCTCTGGGCGTGGAGGTGGCCACCACCCTGGAGTTCCAGTCGATGCTGTTCGCCGGGGACGAGCTGCAACTGGTCACCATCAAGGCCGTCTCTGAGCAGTATCCCCTGCGCGGCGAGATTGAACTGATGCCGCCGGCAACAGGGTTTTTGCCCCCTCTTGGTGGCCTGTGGCTTGATCGGCGCCTGGCCAGCTGGTTGAACAGTGAAACCGAAGCGGAAGTGGGTGAAGCGATATTCCGTCTGGATGGGGCCATCAATCGCTTGCCGGATGCGGGCTTTAACGTCTTCGCTTCGGCGCCGGTGGTGTTGATGCGTCTTGAGGATGTGGCCAAAACCGGCGTGGTTCAGCCGGGAAGCCGTCTGCAGTGGCGCTACCAGTTTGCCGGACGGGAATCGGCCATCGCCGAGCTGGAAGCCTATCTTAAGCCGCAATTGAGCACCTCTCAGCGTTTGGTGGATGTGCGGTCTCAGGAGTCGCCCCTGGCCCGCGCCATTGGCCGGGCAGAGCAGTTCCTGCTGTTGTCCGCGCTGCTGGGCATTGCCCTGGCGTGCGCCGCAATTGGTGTGGCGGCACGGCGCTACTGTCAGCGTCACTACGACGTGGTCGCGATGTTTAAGACGCTTGGAGCCAGTCACAATCAGGTCCGGGCCATCTTTGTCACGCACCTGACGTTGGTAACGCTGCTGAGCATCCTGGTGGGTCTGGTACTGGGTTGGCTTGCGGCTCAGGGCATGATCACCCTGCTGCCAGCAGAGTTTGGCAGTGCCGCCATGGACGCCTTTCCGTGGCGCCCTCTGGCGTTGGGAGCCGGGACCGGGTTGATTGCCGGTTTCGGCTTCACCCTCTATCCGCTGCTGCGCTTGTTGTCCGTACCGCCGATGCGGGTGCTGCGACAAGATCTGGGCCCGGCCCGATGGGGGGCCGGATTGAACGCCGCGCTGGCGATGTCGGCTTTGACGTTGCTGGCCTGGCTTTACAGCGGCAGCATTCAGATGACGCTGGTGTTGGTGGTGGGCGCACTGGTGCTGGGGGGCTTGCTGGCTTTGGTGGGCTTTTTGATGCTGCGCAGCGGCCGGCAGCTGGGGATGTCGACATCCAGCCCGCTGAAGCTCGCTTTGGCCGGTCTGCGCCGTCGTGCCAGCGACAATGCCCTGCAACTGGTTGGATTCTCGGTAGCGTTGATGCTGCTGTTGACCATCCTGGCGCTGCGTCAGGATCTGCTCAGCGACTGGCAGGCGCAATTGCCTCAGAACACGCCGGACCACTTCCTGATCAACATTGCTCCGGAGGACACCGCAGAGCTTGAAGCGTTTCTGGCGGAACGCTCTGTGGTGTCCACCGATCTCTACCCGGTTATCCGTGGCCGGCTTTCGGCAATCAATGGGGAGCGGGTTCAGCGTCAGGTGACCAAAGAGCCGGAAAGCGAACAGCGCAATGCGCCCAGGGGGATTGGCCGGGAACTGAATCTGACCTATCGTACGGCGTTGCCACCCAACAATCCCGTGGTGGCCGGGCAGTGGTTTGAGCCGGACAGTGCCGGAGAGGTCTCGGTGGAGTCACAGGTGGCGGAGCGCCTGGGTATCGGCCTGGGGGACAGCCTCAGCTTTACCATTGATGGCCAGGAGTTTGAGGCCAGGGTGACCAGCCTGCGCCAGGTGAACTGGGAAACCATGCAGCCGAACTTCTTTATGATCTTTCCGCCGGACACACTGGCACCCTTTATGGCGACCTACATTGCCAGCTTTTACCACCCGCAAGGGCAGCCGGAGCTGGTGGGCGATCTTATCCGCCAGTTTCCGACGGTGTCCGTAATTGATGTGGGGGCGTTGATTGAGCAGCTGCGCGGGGTGATCAATCAAGTGTCGTTGGCGCTTTCGCTGGTGTTGCTGGTGGTAGTGGTGGCCTCGGCGCTGGTGCTGCTGGCTCAGACCGAAGCCGGCATGGCATCCAGGCGCCAGGAGTTGGCCATCATGCGCACCCTTGGGGCCCCGGGCAGGTTACTGCGCAGCGCGGTTAACTGGGAATTTATGATCCTTGGTGCCCTGGCGGGCTTTCTGGCGGTGGTGGTGGCAGAGTTGACGCTCTACCTGCTGAAAACTCAGGTATTCAATCTGGTGGTGAAGGCCCATTGGCTGTGGTGGGCCCTGACGCCTCTGGCCGGTGCATTGCTCATCGGCCTGATGGGTCGTCTGGCGTGTCGGCGTCTGCTGGCGCAAAACTGTGCGGCGTTGCTCAGGCGCGATTGAACATCGCCAACAACGCGTCGTCCAGATTGGGATAGCGGAACTCAAACCCGGCCGCTTCAGCGGCCTTTGGCAACACCGCCTGACCGGTCAGCAGCAGGCTGCTCATCTCCCCCAGCGCCAGTTTCAGTACTGGGGCGGGGGCTGGCAGGAACGCCGGACGCCCTAACGCCTGCCCGAGCGAACTGGCAAACGCTTTATTGCTGACCGGATTGGGCGCGGTGCCGTTAAAGACGCCCTGGCAGGCATCCTGCTCCAGCAGGTAGATCATCATCGAGACCAGATCATCCCGGTGGATCCAGGACATCATCTGCTGGCCGGAGCCGATGGGGCCGCCCAGGCCAAGGCGGAAGGCGGGTAACATCTTTTTCAGTGCGCCACCATCGGGGTGAAGGACCAACCCGATGCGGACAATGCACAGGCGGGTACGGTCGGCTATCCGCTTCGCAATGGCTTCCCAGCGTTCACAAACCTGCTCTGCAAAGCCCATGGGCGTCAGCGGCGTGGATTCGTCGACTGGTGTGGCGTCCCGCGCTCCATAGATGCCAATAGCGGACGCGTTGATCCAGACTTTGGGTGGGGTATCGCTGGCGTTGAGCAGTCGCACCAGCGCTTCGGTAAGTTGCCAGCGGCTGTCGCAGATGGCCCGCTTTCGCTGGGTGCTCCAGCGACCATCTGCGATGGGTTCACCAGCCAGATTGATGATCGCCTCAAACTCATTGAGGTTGGCCAGCGTCGCCAGAGAGCGCAGAGGCGTGATGCCTGAACCAAGGCGCGACAGCGCCTGTTCAGGGTTTCGGGTCAGCACCGTGATATCGTGCTGCGGTGCCAGTTGGGCAATCAGGGCCCGGCCAATAAAGCCGGTGCCGCCGGTGATCAGCATTTTCACGGTGCACCTCGCTCAGTCGCGCTGGTAACTCAGTTGCAGCGAGACCGAATCGGCGAAGCGAAGGGCGTGAGGCTTGTCCACTTCAACAATGGCGCTGTCAACCCAGTGGTGCTCGCTGGCAATGGCGAGGACATCACTGGTGAGTTTTTCCAGCAGAGAAAAACGGTTCATCTCCACCAGTTTAATGATTTTTTTCGTGATGGTGCGGTAGTTCAGCGCATCGTCCATGTTATCGCTGTTTCGGGCTCTGTCTGCGCAGTAGTGGATCTCGGCGTTGATGATGACGTCCTGCTTGTTCTGAACTTCGTCCTCATTGATGCCGATATAGGTACGAAGGCGCAGGTTTTTAATTCGAATAACCGCTTGGTTTTGCCGCATAATGTCTCCAATCCTTTGTGGATGAGTGTTTTTGGATAATAGGACAACACTAATGTTACCCGCTTCCTTGAATCAAGGGTCTGTCGCACTGCGTACTGCGGTGTTTTTGGCCTCTACCATGGTCATCCTGGCCGGCATTAAGTCCGCCAGTGCCATCGTAGTTCCGTTTTTGCTGGCGCTGTTTATCGCCATCATCTGCAGCCCCATGGTTCGCGGCCTGATGCGTCTGAAGTTGCCGCGCGCCCTGGCCATTTTTACCGTGATGGTGGTGGTGATCCTCGCTGGCACCTGGATCGCGACCCTGGTGGGCAGCTCCATCAACGACTTTACCCGTCAGTTACCGGAGTACCGGGCGCAGTTGACCGAAACCTTTGGCACACTGCTGGAAAAGGCCAATCAATTCAACATCTCTACGGACCAGGTCAAAGAACAGTTTGATCCCGGCGGTCTGATGAGTGTGGCCACCAACATCGTCTCCAGCCTGGGTGGCCTGATGACCAACATGCTGCTGATTGTGCTGACCGTGGTGTTCATGCTGTTCGAAAGCTCCGGCCTGAATCGCAAGCTGCACTACGCGCTGGACGATCCTCAGATGCGCCTGAAGCAGATTGACCGCTTCCTCGACTCGGTGAACCGTTACCTGGCCATCAAGACCGTGGTCAGCCTCGGTACGGGCGTGATCTGCGGGCTGGGCCTGTACATCATTGGTGTTGATTACTTCCTGCTGTGGGGCCTGGTGGCCTTCCTGTTCAACTACATCCCCAATATCGGTTCCATCATCGCGGCGGTGCCGCCGGTGGCGCTGGCGTTTATCCAATTGGGCGTGGGGCCGGCTGCTGGCGTGGCGGGCCTGTATGTGGGCGTCAATATGGTGATGGGCAATGTGGTCGAACCGCGGATGATGGGCCGAAGCCTGGGCCTGTCGACGCTGGTGGTGTTCCTGAGTTTGATCTTCTGGGGCTGGCTGCTGGGTTCCGTCGGCATGTTGCTGTCAGTGCCGCTGACCATGATCGTCAAGATCGCGCTGGAATCGTCCGAAGGCGGGCGTTGGATGGCGGTGTTGCTGGAGGGTGACCCGCAGGTGGTGAGTCAGCCGATGGTGGCGCAGGCCAACGGTGACGTGCGGGAAAGCGATTCATGATGTTGTTGCCTCATCTGCCTGCAGCGGCGCCGCAGGCGGAAGCTCAGCGGCTGTTCCATGGCCGCGGCCATTGCTTCCCGGGACTGGAGCGGATCACCCTGGACTACTTTCCTCCGGCCCTGTTGCTGACCCAGTTTGGTCCTCTGGCCGAAACGGAACGCGCCGCGCTGCAGGCGGAGCTGGAGCAGTGGTGGCAAAAGGTGTCTGACCAGCCGTTGACGCTGGTGTGGCAGGACCGCTCCGTCAGCCCGGCGCAGACTGAGCTGCTGCACGGGACACTGCCGCTGAACCACTGGGTGAGCGAAGCGGGCCTGGAGTATGAGATTACCCTGATGAAAGGGCAGAACCATGGCTTGTTTCTGGATATGGCCGCGGGTCGGCAATGGGTCCGGCAGCAGAGTCAGGGAAAACGGGTACTGAACCTGTTCGCCTACACCTGTGGGTTCTCGGTGGCGGCCCGTGCCGGGGGCGCAGAATCGGTGGTGAACCTGGATATGAGTGCCCCGTCGCTGTCGCAAGGTAAGCGCAACCACGCGCGCAATGGCCTGGCTGAGGGGGTGAAGTACCTGGCCCATGACCTGTTCAAAACCTTTGGTAAATTGCGCAAGCTTGGGCCGTACGATCTGGTGGTGGTGGACCCGCCCAGCTTCCAGCAGGGCAGTTTTATCGCCACCAAGGACTACCCCCGGCTGCTGCGCCGTCTGGACAGCCTGATGGCGGAAGGTGCCGAGGCGTTGCTGTGTCTCAACGCCCCGGAACTGAGCCTCAGTCACCTCCAGGCCCAGGTAGCGGAGTGCGCGCCGGAACTGACCTTCATCGAGCGCCTCAGCAACCCGCCCAGCTTTCCGGAGCGGGATCCGGATAAGGGGCTGAAAGTGCTTCGCTATCGAAAACTTAACGGTTGATCTTGTCGGGCAGCTCGCTCATACCGTGCTGCTCAATCACCTGCGCCAGCGCCGCTCGGTTCCGCTGGCGCAATTTCCCCGCTTCCGCAATGATGCTGTCCTGCACATCCAGAGGGATCTGCATGTTGTCCATAAACATACGGGCAGCGAGCGGGTCTGAGTCCAGCAACTGTTCCAGTTGTGCCGCTTCAAATTCAACGACAGTGTTCATGAGCTACCTCCGCCGGAACCTATTGAGTTGACTCTATGCCATCGCCGCTCATTTCATTAGAACATTGCGGCGCAACCAGCGATTTTTGGGAACCGGGCATCATAAGCGGCGGGGAGGATGTTGCTCACTTTCGTAATTTACTGGTCAAACCGTGTTCTGCTGTGCCAGGGATCAGTGACTTGGAAGGATTTGGTTGTAAAAATACATTAATCCTTTGAAAACAGCCACTTAATGGTTTTTGGTGGCCGTCGGTGGTACACTTTGTGTGTCTGCAACGGGCAGAGATCCCCACCAACAGCGAGGCAAGTGGATGGAAGTGCAAGATTATCAGGACGCTTACTACCAACTTCAGGACGAAGTCGCCGACGAGTTGCCGGTGGACCTGGAAGAGGATGCTTACCTCGACTGAGCCCCAACCCGTCTTTTGAGAAACAGCGGCCATCTTGGCCGCTGTTTTTCTTTGGGTTTACATCAGGCTGTCGCTTATGGAGACTGGGGCGGTTGTGTCAAAGGAGTGCCTTATGCGAACCCTGCTTTCCCTGACCCTGCTGGGGTTGGCGATTCACCTTCCCGCCTTCGGAGCGGCAGAGCCGGAAGCCCCAACCGGTTTTCTCAGTCGCCCGGCGGTAACCGCACCGAATTTTATGGCGGCCACCGCCAACCCCTACGCCACGGAAGCGGCGCGCTCGGTACTGGCGGATGGTGGATCGGCAGTGGATGGCGCCATTGCTGCTCAGATGGTCCTGACGCTGACTGAGCCGCAATCTTCCGGTATCGGCGGAGGGTTGTTTCTGGTGATGTGGGACGCGCAGGCTCAGCGGCTGGTGACTCTGGATGGCCGGGAGACCGCCCCGGCGTCGGCCCGTCCGGATCTGTTTCTGGACAGTCAGGGCCAGCCTGCCGGCTTTATGGATGCAGTGATTGGGGGACGCTCGGTTGGGGTGCCCGGGGTGATTGCTGCCCTGTATGACGCCCACCAGCGCTACGGAGAACTGCCCTGGCCCTCTTTGCTTGCTCCCGCGATAGCCCTGGCGGAAGAGGGCTTTGAAGTGTCGCCCAGATTGGCGGCTTTGCTGGCCAGGGAGCTGAACCCGGGGCTGTTGCGCCCCGGTGCCGCAAACGCCTATTTCTATCCGCAAGGCAAGCCGCTTCAGGCTGGCGACACCCTGACCAACCCAGCCCTGGCGAAAACGCTGAAGCGGATTGCACAGCAGGGGCCGGACGGCTTCTACCGGGGCCCGGTTGCCCAAGCGATGGTGGAAGCGGTACAGAATGACCCAAGCCATCCGGGCGGACTGAGCCTGACCGACCTGGCAGGGTATCAGCCCAAGTGGCGGGCTCCGGTGTGCGCGCCCTACCGAGAGTACCAGGTGTGTGGTATGGGCCCACCAAGCTCAGGCGGGGTGACCGTCGGGCAGATTCTGGGGCTGCTGGCGCCCCATCAACTTGCCACCGTCAAGCCCAACAGCGACACCTTCCTCCACCTGTTCTCCCAGGCATCGCGACTCGCGTATGCCGACCGAAACCGCTATCTGGCGGACAGTGATTTTGTTACGGTCCCGGTGGCGCAACTGCTGGCCCCGGAATACTTGCTGGCCCGCCAGGCCCTGATCCCGAAGCAGCGCGATCAGGGTAAAGCGGTTGCCGGCGAGATGGCGGTGAAGCCCAGTGCGGATGGGACGCAGGCATTGCCGTCCACAACGCACCTGGTGATGGCGGACCGAAAAGGCAACCTGCTCAGCATGACCAGCAGCATCGAAATGGGGTTTGGCTCCAGTGTGATGGTTGGCGGCTTCCTGCTGAACAACCAACTGACCGATTTTTCCCGGGTGCCGGGACCGGACACTGCACCGGCAGCGAACCGGGTGGAAGCGGGCAAACGGCCGCGATCTTCAATGGCCCCCACCATTGTGCTGGACGGTCACGGGGCCCCGTTGTTGGCCATCGGCTCCCCCGGTGGCAGCCGGATCATCAGTTACGTGGCGCAAACCACCATCGCCATACTGGGCTGGAACATGTCGTTGGAGGCGGCCATGGCACTGCCACGAGTGAGTCATCGTAATGACTATCTGGCGTTGGAATCCGGGCAGCCGTGGCAAGGCACGGAGAAAGCGATGTCTGATCGGGGCTATCGGGTGAAGCTGGTGCCCCTGAACAGCGGGGTTCAGGTGATACGAAAAACCCCCTCCGGCTGGGAGGGGGCGGCGGATCCCCGCAGAGAGGGGCTGGCCAGCGGCGGCTGAATCAGCCGTTGGTCTGGAACGGGTCACTGTAGAGGTGGGTAATGACCCACTTCTCGCCCATCCGCTCCAGCCGAATCAGTCGGTCATCCCGGATCTGCCGGTGATCCCTGACACCATTGAAACGGACCAGTACTTCCACCTGCTGAGTGTTGCGACGGAAAAAGTCGATCTCCACCTCGCCGATGGACAACTCCGCCTCATCCAGAGACAACCCGATCACGTTACGTTGGATCTGACTGGCGATTCGATAGTGACGCATCACATCCCGCAGTTCCTCGTTGACGAAGGTCATCGCGGTGTCCGCATCGGCCTGATTATACAGTGCGTCAAAAAACGCGATGGCAATGCTCTCAGGCCGGGTTGTATCTTTCCGGGCATCACACCCGCCGAGCACAAAAACCGCCAATGCGGCGATAAAAAGTAAAGGTTTCATCAGTCTTTCTCAGAGGCTTTGTCACGGTATCGGCCACGGCCCGGACAAGTTGAGTCCCTCGCCCCTTTGATCCAAATCATCCCGAAGTGTTAATAAAATGTGATTTACTGGTGGCAGAACGTGCAGGGATGGGGCAGGGCATTTGGAACTGGGCAATGTAGTGCGAACCTTATTAGGCAGTGCGCGTGACCTGCTGCCGATTGTCCTGGTGGTCGGCTTCTTTCAGCTGGTGGTATTGGGTCAGCCACTGCCCAGGCTCGACACCATCCTGATCGGACTGGGGCTGGTCATCGCCGGTCTGACCCTGTTCGTGTACGGGCTGGAACTGGCGCTGTTTCCGCTGGGGGAGTCTCTGGCACGGGCGTTTGCCCGGCGTGGCTCCCTGTTCTGGCTGCTCAGTTTTGCTTTTCTTCTCGGATTTGGCACCACCGTGGCGGAACCGGCCCTGATTGCGGTGTCGGAGGAAGCGGCTGAGGTCGCTGCCGAAGCCGGGATCATCGGCCTGAATGAGGAGGCGCAATCCCGTTACGCGGATCGCCTGAGGCTGACGGTGGCCCTGTCGGTGGGCGTGGCCATTTTGCTTGGTGTGCTGCGGATTCTGCTGGGTTGGCCGTTGCATCGAATCATCATCGCCGGTTACCTGGTGGTGATGGTGCTGACCCTCTTCGCGCCCGCGGACATCATCGGCATCGCTTACGATTCCGGTGGGGTCACCACCTCCACCATCACGGTCCCTTTGGTGACCGCTCTGGGCGTAGGGCTGGCCACCAGCCTTGAGGGGCGCAATCCGTTGCTGGACGGATTCGGCCTGATTGCCTTCGCCTCGCTTCTGCCCATCATCTTTGTTCTTGGTTTTGGAATACTGCGCCCATGGATTGGTTGATCGCGCTGTGGGATACCCTGGTCGACACTCTGGCAGACGTGGTGCCCATCGTGGCGGTGCTGTTCGGGTTTCAGCTTGGGGTGTTGCGCCAGCGCATCTCTCAGTGGCGACCGTTGCTGTTGGGGCTGGGCTGCGTGATTCTGGGGCTGGCGCTGTTTCTGGTGGGGCTGGAGCGGGCGTTGTTCCCACTCGGAGAGTTGATGGCCAGCCAACTGACCGCAGCGGATTTCCTGCCGGGCAGCGGCCTTTGGTGGCACTACTACTGGGTTTACCTGTTTGCCTTCTGCATTGGATTTGCCACCACCATTGCGGAGCCCTCACTGATTGCCGTGGCGATCAAGGCCAGCGAGGTGAGCGGCAATGCCATCCACCCCTGGGGACTGCGTATTGCGGTGGCATTGGGCGTGGCCATCGGCATCGCCCTGGGGAGCTATCGAATCGTGGTGGGTGACCCGCTGCATTGGTACATCCTGGCCGGTTACCTGGTGGTGGTGGTGCAGACTCGCTTTGCGCCCAAGATGATCATTCCATTGGCTTACGACTCCGGCGGGGTCACCACCTCGACGGTGACCGTGCCGCTGGTGGCGGCGCTGGGACTGGGGCTTGCCAGTGCCATTCCCGGCCGCAGCCCTCTGTTGGATGGCTTTGGGCTGATCGCCTTTGCCAGCCTGTTTCCCATTATGACCGTGATGGGCTATGCCCAGCTGACGCTTTGGTTGCACCAACGAAATCAACGGACGAGGTGATTCATGCGCTTCAAACTCATCATCGCATTTGTGGATGATCGGCAGTCTCAGACTCTGGTGGATGCCGCCAGAGAAGCCGGTGCCACAGGGGTAACCCTGATCAACCACGCCCGGGGCGAAGGGTTGAAACCCCGTAAAACCTTCTTTGGTCTCAACCTTGAGCTTCAGCGTGATGTGCTGCTGTTTGTGGTGGAGGAGCATATGGCCCGCGACATTCTGGAAACCATTGCCAAAGTGGGCGAGTTTGACCACACCCCGGGCACCGGCATCGCGTTGCAACTGGATGTGGAAGACGTGGTAGGGGTCGCGCATCAGATCGAGACTCTGAGCGACAAACTGGAGGACCGACTATGAATAAGCCGCGGGTAACCGTTCGCCAGGTCATGACCGAGCGATTTGTGGCGCTGGATGGGATTTGTACCGTTGCAGAGGGCGTCGCCCGGCTGCGGGAGGCGCACGCCGATGCCCTGATCATCAACAAACGGGATGACACTGACGAGTATGGATTGGTCCTGTTGTCGGACATTGGTAAGCAGGTGGTGGCCCGGGACAGGGCCGCAGACCGGGTTAACCTCTACGAGGTGATGAGCAAGCCGGTGTTAGCCGTGTCACCGCAGATGGACATCCGATATTGCGCCCGGCTGTTCGAGCGGTTCTCCATCAATCAAGCACCGGTTCAGGAACAGGGTGTCATCATCGGCCTGGTAGCCTACCGGGACCTGGTACTAAAGGGGCTGGAGTAGGTTATCCACAATTTCTGTGGACAAGCCTGTTAAAAGTACACGCTTGACTATCTAACGTGCTCTTTTTGTGAGGTTTTTTTGGCGGGTCAGATTTCCGTCACTGGTCATAAAAAAAGCCCGCCATTTGGCGGGCTTTTTACGTTCTGATGGGATCAGGCGTTGGCCTGAATCGCGGTCAGAGCGATGGTGTAGACGATGTCTTCCACCAGGGCGCCACGGGACAGGTCGTTCACCGGCTTGCGCATGCCTTGCAGCATCGGACCGATGGAGATCAGGTCCGCGGAACGTTGTACCGCTTTGTAAGTGGTGTTACCGGTGTTCAGGTCCGGGAAGACGAACACGGTGGCTTTACCAGCAACCGGGCTGTTCGGCGCCTTGGACGCAGCAACGTTCGGCATCACCGCAGCGTCGTACTGCAGCGGGCCGTCGATAACCAGGTCAGGGCGTTTTTCCTGAGCGATGCGGGTGGCTTCACGCACTTTTTCCACATCGGCGCCGGCGCCGGAGCTGCCGGTGGAGTAGGAGATCATCGCAACGCGCGGCTCAATGCCAAAGGCCTGAGCAGAGTCGGCGGACTGGATGGCGATCTCAGCCAGCTGCTCGGCGTTCGGGTCCGGGTTGATGGCACAGTCGCCATACACCAGAACCTGATCAGGCAGCAGCATAAAGAACACGGAGGACACCAGAGAGGAGCCCGGGGCGGTCTTGATCAGCTGCAGCGGCGGACGGATGGTGTTGGCGGTGGTGTTCACGGCACCGGAAACCAGGCCATCCACTTCGTCCTGAGCCAGCATCATGGTACCCAGTACCACGGTGTCCCGCAGTTGCTCACGAGCCACCACTTCGGTCAGGCCCTTGCTCTTACGCAGCTCAACCATCGGCGCCACGTAGTTTTCGATCACCTCTGCCGGGTCGACGATCTCGATGCCTTCGCCCAGGGTCACACCCTGTTGCTCAGCCACGCGACGGATCTCATCCGGATTACCCAGCAGTACGCAGTTGGCAATACCGCGCTCGGCACAGATGGCAGCGGCCTTAACGGTACGCGGCTCATCACCTTCCGGCAGCACAACGCGCTTGGCAGCCTGACGGGCCAGCTCGGTCAGCTGGTAACGGAACGCCGGCGGGCTCAGACGACGCTCACGGCTGGAGGTGTCGGACAGGCCTTCAATGAACTTGCGATCGATGTGAGAGGCAACGAAGTTCTGTACTTCCTCGATGCGCTCCATATCGTCCAGCGGCACTTCGTGGTTGAAGTTCTGGATGTTCAGCGCGGTTTGCCAGGTGTTGGTGTCCACCACCAGTACCGGCAGGCCGGTGTCGAACGCTTGCTGACACAGACGGGATACGCGCTCATCCAGCTCGTAACCGCCAGTCAGCAGCAGGGCACCCAGTTTCATGCCGTTCATGGCCGCCAGACACACGGAAACCACCACGTCTTCACGGTCGGCAGAGGTCACCAGCAGAGAATCGGCCTGCAGGTGGCCAATCATGTTGGGGATGGAGCGGGCACAGAAGCTGACGCGACGCAGACGACGGGTGTGCATGTCACCGGCGTTTACCAGGCGGGCACCCAGGTGCTTCGCCAGATCGGAAGCGCGTGGGGAAACCAGGGCCAGGTTGTACGGAATGGCACCCAGGATCGGCACCGGGCTGTTGGCGGACAGCTGGAACATCTCTGCCTGGCTGCCACGCACTACGCCTTCGTGCTCGAACACTTCGGACAGGTCCGGACGGGCACGGCCACGCTCATCAACCGGCGCGCCGATTTTGTTAACGATGGCGCCCAGAATGCGCTTGTTGCCTTTACCGCCGAAGTTGTTTACGGCCACTTCCAGACGGTTCTGAACCTGGGCAGCGGTGTCCGCACCCGGGTTGATCACCAGCACGATATCGGCGTCCAGAGCTTTGGCGATGTTGGCGTTCAGGGTGTTGGCGAAGGGGTGGGTGCGGGTGGGCACCAGACCTTCAACCACCATAACCTCGGTTTCCGCCTCAACCGGCTTAATCGCCGCAACGATCTCTTCCAGCAGCACGTCGGTGTCGCCAGCGCTGATCACCTTCTCAGCGAACTCCATGGAGATCGGCTCAGGCGGATTGATGGTCGGGGAGGTGCTCAGGATGGTGGTAGAGCGTTCCGGGCCGGTATCACCCGGACGCTGTTGAGCGATGGGTTTGAAGAAGTTCACCTTCACGCCCTGACGCTCCAGAGCGCGGACCATACCCATGCTGACGGAGGTCAGGCCGACACCAGTGCCCACCGGAACCAACATAATTGAACGAGACATACGTTTCCTCGCGAAATAATGAATTCGGGCCCCGCGGAAGCGGAGCCCGAGGACTCGAGAGTGTTAGATCAGGGCCAGCGCGTCGGAGGCGATGACAAACTCTTCGTTGGTGGGGATCACCATGGCAATCGGGCTGCCGTCTTTGGTGATAACACCCTCGTTGCCGAAGCGGGCAGCGGTGTTCTTCTCGTCGTCCACTTCGTAGCCGAAGATGGCCAGGTGCTCCAGAACCTTTTTGCGGATCAGGTCGGAGTTTTCGCCGATGCCGCCGGTGAAGATGATGGCGTCAACGCGCTTCAGCGGTACGGTGTAGGAAGCCACGTACTTGGCCAGGCGGTAGCAGAACACTTCCAGGGCCAGGGTGCAGCCTTTCTGGCCGTCAGCGTAACCTTCTTCGATGCCGCGGCAGTCGTTGGTCACTTCGGACAGGCCCAGCAGACCGGACTGCTTGTTCAGCATGTTGTTCACTTCTTCCAGGGTGTAGCCCAGGTTGTCTACCAGGTGGAAGATGATGGCCGGGTCCAGGTCACCGGAACGGGTGCCCATTACGATGCCTTCCAGCGGGGTCAGACCCATGGAGGTGTCAACGGACTTGCCGCCGCGCACTGCGGTTACGGAACCGCCGTTGCCCAGGTGGCAGGTGATCACGTTGGTGGCGTCAACGTCCTGGCCCAGAACGTTAGCGGCTTCACGGGAAACGAACAGGTGGCTGGTGCCGTGCATGCCGTAGCGACGGATGCCGTGTTCGCGGTACAGTTTCTGCGGGATGGCGTAGGAGTACGCTTCAGCCGGCATGGACTGGTGGAAAGCGGTGTCGAATACGGCAACCTGCGGCAGACCGGTGAAAGAGGCCTGAGCAGCACGGATACCGATCAGGGCAGCCGGGTTGTGCAGCGGGGCCAGAGAGGCGCACTCTTCGATGCCGTGAACCACTTCGTCGGTGATCAGCATGGAGCGGGTGTACTTTTCGCCGCCGTGAACAACACGGTGACCCACAGCAATCAGCTGCTCAGCCAGCTCCGGCTTTTTAGCCAGAATGGTGTTGACCATGAAATCCAGGGCTTCGCGGTGTGCGGCGCCAGCGCCCAGGTCCGCTTGGTCCTTGTTACCGTCCAATTTCCACTTGATGCGGGCGTCTACCAGGTTAAAGCACTCGGCCAGACCAGACAGATGCTCGTCACCAGTTTGTGCATCAATGACAGCGAATTTCAGAGAGGAACTGCCACAGTTGAGAACCAGTACAAGTTTGCTCATTTTATCAACACCTAAGCAATGAGGTTTTGGGCGACCAACACTCTCTACGAGTCCCGGTCTCCCGAGGAATCCTGACAAAGTTTACAGTATAGCCGGGGCCTTTTTGCGGGCCGTGTCACGAACTGACGATCCGTTGCGATAGTGTCGCTTTGTCTAGTTGTCCGGCTAGGTCTGACCATTTTACCCAATTACACAGCAGGTTGAATTGTGCTACCGTCAGGGAGATGGTTGAACTGTGATTGGTATCACTAACTAATTGGTATTGAGCCCATGAAGTGGATGACTCGACTGCGCCAGGGCAGTGGCTATATGAAGATTTGGCCATTAAACCGGTCCCTGGCAGCCTATTTTCCCGAATACAGAGTGATCCGGGCGACGCGTATGGCCATTACCTGGATGCCGGTAGTGGCTGGGGTAAGCATCACCTTCCAGTTGTCGACACTGGGCAGTGATATCTTGCCTCTGGCGCTGGCCCAGGCGGCACTGATTTTGAGCTTGCCGTTGCAAGGTCTGTATTGGCTGGGGTGGCGTTCAGAACAGCCGTTGCCGCTGCCTTTGGTGCAGTGGTGTGGCGAAGTGAGAGAAAAATTGGTGGCTGCCGGTTGCGATGTCGCGCCGATTGCGCCACATTCAACTTATCGGCACATGGCGAGGCTGTTAAACCGAGCGTACAAACGCCTCGACTCCGCCTTTTGGCGTGAACTGTAAGTCCGCCGTGTCGTGACCAGGCGCCGCCCCGAAATGGGCGGCGTTTTTTATGGGAGAAATCTACTGCTTTGGGCCGGTCAGGTATTCGCGCTCATTCCAGGTGGCGAGCCAGTCCGGTTTGTAAACTACCATCATGGTGGTGGCAAAGCCGTTGAGCATCGCTTCAGGGAACACAAACAGCGGGATCAGAATCAGGTAGTTGTCCATCACGATGGTCCAGTCGTATTGACCGGTATACCACAGGCCCAGTCCGGTGGTGCGGACGATAAAAGTCAGAAGACCATTAAAGAAGGCACCGACAAAAACGTAGATCCAGAGATTGCGGGGCATCAGGTTGTGGCACAGCGTCAGCCAGCCAAAACTGGCGATGACCGGCAGCGCCACTCCCAGCCAAAACAGGCCCGCCGCGTTTTCCCACACATCGACGCCCACCAGCAACAGGATCAGCTGTGCCAACGAAGCCAGCACCAATGCCGAACGCCAGCCGAACATCAGGGTCATTACCGTCAGGCCAAGAAAGTGCAGATCCAGCCCTTCATAGATGCCGGCCCGCACCCGCCACAGGGCCAGCAGGGCCAGGGCGCAGAGCGCAGCCAGGTTGAGGTAACGGCGGTCTCGCCAGCGCATCGCCAGGGCGGAGGAGCGCAGAGCCCAAAGGAAAAACAGCAAAAAGCCGACGCACAGCAACAGGTTCAAAAACGCGTCCAGGTTGTTGGGATGTGAATAACCTTATTGTCGCTTGTGAACCGGGACGTGGAAAGGGGGGAAGGCAACTTAACGCCGGGACAGAAAAATGCCGGCGGAGGAGCCGGCATCGGAAGATCAGTAGATGGCGTTCAGGCCATGGGCCACGAAGATCGCCTTCAGGCGCTCCATGGTCTCTTTCGGTGGCGGTTTCACGCCGTCCAGAGGGTAGGTTTCCCCCAGCGCTTCCCACTTGTGCTTGCCCAGTTCATGGTAGGGCAGCATCTCCACCTTTTCGACGTTCTTCATCGGCGCCAGAAACTCTGCCAGTTTCTCGGCCGACGCGTCGTCATCGGTAAAGCCCGGTACCACCACGTAGCGGATCCAGGTTTTCTGGCCGCGTTTGGCCAGGTGCTGAGCAAACTCCAGAGGACGCTTGTTGGAGACGCCCACCAGATTCTGGTGAATGGTGTCATCCATCTGTTTGATGTCGAGCATCACCAGATCGGTGACGTCCAGCATCTCATCCACTACTGGCGTGTATTTGCGGATCAGGCCGTTGGTGTCCAGGCAGGTGTGGATCCCTTCTGCCTTACAGGCAGTGAACCACTCCTTGACGAACTCCATCTGCAGAACCGCTTCACCACCGCTGGCGGTTACCCCACCACCGCTGGCTTCAAAGAAATGGCGATAGCTGACCAGCTGTTCCATCAGTTGAGGCACGGTCACCTCTTTGCCACCTTCCAGATCCCAGGTGTCCCGGTTGTGGCAGTACTGGCAGCGCATCAGGCAGCCTTGTAAAAAGGCGATAAAGCGGATACCCGGGCCGTCAACGGTGCCACAGGTTTCCCAGGAATGTACGCGTCCAATGACGCCCATAATCCTCTCCCACTCAATAAAGAAAAGGGCCCGCCGCAAGTGCGGGCAGGCCCCTAGTTTAGCGTGAGACGCCCGGTGCTTACATGGACTGGGTGAAAGTCCGGGTAATCACGTCTTGCTGCTGTTCCGGAGTCAGTGCGTTGAAGCGCACGGCGTAGCCGGATACACGGATGGTCAGCTGCGGGTATTTCTCAGGGTGCTTAACCGCATCTTCCAGCATGTCACGGTTCATCACGTTAACGTTCAGGTGCTGACCGCCTTCGCGAGACTCGGTGTGCTTGAAGTAGCCGTCCATCAGGGCAGCCAGGTTAGCACGACGACCGTCTTCATCTTTGCCCAGCGCGCCAGGAACGATGGAGAAGGTGTAGGAGATACCATCTTTCGCGTGAGCAAACGGCAGTTTGGCTACGGAAGTCAGGGACGCAACTGCACCAGACTCGTCACGGCCGTGCATCGGGTTGGCACCCGGAGCAAACGGCTGACCAGCGCGACGGCCATCCGGGGTGTTACCGGTTTTCTTGCCGTATACCACGTTGGAGGTGATGGTCAGTACAGACTGAGTCGGAACCGCGTTACGGTAGGTCTTCAGGGACCGGATCTTGGTCATGAAGCTCTCAACCAGCTCACAGGCGATGTCGTCTACGCGCGGGTCGTTGTTACCGAACTTCGGATAATCGCCGTCGATTTCGAAGTCAGTGGCGATGCCGTCTTCACCACGGATCGCTTTCACTTTGGCGTACTTGATGGCAGCCAGAGAGTCAGCGGTGATGGACAGGCCCGCGATACCACATGCCATGGTACGAGTAACGTCACGATCGTGCAGCGCCATCAGGGCCGCTTCGTAGCTGTACTTGTCGTGCATGTAGTGGATGGTGTTCAGGGCAGTTACGTACTGCTTGGCCAGCCAGTCCATAAAGGTGTCCAGCTTGGCGTAAACGGTATCGAAGTCCAGAACCTCATCGGTGATGGCTTCCATCTTCGGACCGACCTGAGCCTTGGACTTCTCGTCCACGCCGCCGTTGATTGCGTACAGCAGGGTTTTGGCCAGGTTGGCACGGGCGCCGAAGAACTGCATGTGCTTACCGATAACCATCGGGGATACACAGCAAGCGATGCCGTAGTCGTCAGACTCGAAGTCCGGACGCATCAGGTCGTCGTTCTCGTACTGGATGGAAGAGGTGTCGATGGACACTTTGGCGCAGTAGCGCTTGAAGCCGTCAGGCAGCTCTTCAGACCACAGTACAGTGATGTTCGGCTCCGGAGACGGACCCATGGTGTACTGGGTGTTCAGGAAGCGGAAAGAGGTCTTGGAAACCAGGGTACGGCCGTCCAGACCCTGACCACCGACAGATTCGGTTGCCCAGATCGGGTCGCCAGAGAACAGCTCATCGTACTCAGGGGTACGCAGGAAGCGAACCATACGCAGCTTCATGACGAAGTGGTCAACCATCTCCTGAGCTTGCTCTTCGGTGATGATGCCCGCTTGCAGGTCACGCTCGATGTACACGTCCAGGAAGGTGGACACACGGCCCAGAGACATGGCGGCGCCGTTCTGAGACTTAACCGCAGCCAGGTAGCCGAAGTAGGTCCACTGGATCGCTTCCTGAGCGTTCTTAGCCGGGCCGGAGATGTCGTAGCCGTACTTGGCGGCCATGGTCTTCATCTGACCCAGAGCGCGGTGCTGCTCAGCGATCTCTTCACGCAGACGGATCACGTCTTCCAGCTCTACGCCGTTTTCCATGTCCGCTTGCAGGGAGTGGAACTGCGCCAGCTTGTCCTTCATCAGGAAGTCGATGCCGTACAGGGCAACGCGACGGTAGTCACCGATGATACGGCCACGGCCGTAGGCATCCGGCAGACCGGTCAGTACGCCGGACTTACGGCAAGCCAGGATTTCCGGGGTGTAAACGTCGAATACGCCAGCGTTGTGAGTCTTGCGGTACTCGGAGTAGATCTTGGAGATCTGCGGGTCCAGCTCGCGGTTGTACGCTTTGCAGGAACCTTCCACCATGCGGATGCCGCCATTGGGGATGATGGCACGCTTCAGCGGCGCGTCGGTCTGCAGACCAACGATGGTCTCCAGATCTTTGTTGATGTAGCCCGCATCGTGCGCGGTGATGGTGGACACCAGATCAGTGTCGAAATCCACCGGCGCGTGGGTGCTGTTCTCGATGCGAATGCCTTCCATCACTTTGGCCCACAGGGCATCGGTGGCTTCAGTGGCACCCGCCAGGAAGGACTCGTCACCCTCGTAAGGGGTGTAGTTCTTCTGGATAAAGTCCCGTACGTTGACTTCAGTTTTCCAGTCGCCAGCGGCAAAGCCGTTCCAGGCTTGGGCAAACAGTTCGGTGTTATCAGTCATGACAGTTACCTTCACGTTAGGATCCGAAACAATTCGGCTGTGGCCGCTCAGTGCGGCCGGAAAGGGTCATGTCCGGGCCGGAAACGGCCAGGGCAAAACGCGATCCCCGCAAAGCGGCGATCGGTGAAAAAGCGGGTTGGAGAGCGGCGACTAAGTGGCGCAGTTCCGCAACGGCACAGTGCGGCCGGGCCAGGACGGCCAGTGCGGAAAGCCAGAGATGATGCAAACGGGTCTTTTGGGTCATGGAACCAGGTCCGTCGTCGCCAAAGTGCATTTGTTAGCGAAGTATATCGCCGCTGTGGGTATGGTGCGTGATCCATCGCACTGGATTGGTTACGCCTTGGTAAGGCGTGCTTTCCTGGCTTCCAACGGACTGAATCTTAATCAGTTCAATTGGTCATACCAAATAACATGGCAAGAGCGTAACACAGGGGTCAGGAGCTGTATTGCAACCGGTGGTGAAATTGCAGACAGCTCAGCATTTCCACTAAAACTGTGATGGCGCTCAAGCAAAATCGCCGTTTCGAGTGATCCTGTTCGCGCTTTGGAACAGAGATTCGCCGATCGGGAAAACCCTGTATGCCGTCATCTCACTCACGGAACCAAATGGTAATACCATTTGCCTTGTTAGTGCAAAATCTTGGCAACGTGGCTCGGATTGCTTAGGATCGGCCCCTTTCCCATTGGCTACTCGATGGAACCGTTCCGATGATGGATAACAAGCTGGCCAGTCGGCTGGCCCTGGCGGCGCTTTCTCTGACGCTGCTCTACTTTATATTGTGGCTTTGCGGCCCGCTGTTTCTGAGCCATTCCGGCTTCTGGCTTGGTCTGCCCGCGTGGTTCTGGCTTTCCTGCGTTGCCGCACCTCTGGTGCTGCTCTGTTTGCTGTTTATCTGGCTGGGAGGCACACGTGGGTGATCTCACTCTGCTGATTCCCATCCTGCTTTATCTGGTTGTCACGCTGGTGATTGCCCGGGTGGCCGCCGCGCGGCAAAGTGCCAACGGCGGTTTTACTCAGCGCTACTTTCTCGGCGGCCAGTTTATGGGGGGCACCCTGCTGGCGCTAGCGTTGGTGACCACTTACACCAGTGCGTCCTCCTTTATTGGCGGTCCGGGAGCGGCGTACAAGTTCGGCCTTGGCTGGGTGTTGCTGGCGATGGTGCAGGTGCCGGTGGCGATGTTGACCCTGGGCGTACTGGGCCCCAAGCTCTGGCGTCTGGCCAAAGAGAGCGGGGCCGTCACCATTCTGGATGTGCTCGACCAGCGCTATCGCAGCCCCACCTTGTTGGTGTTGGCCGGGGTCAGTCTGTTGGCGGCGTTTGTCGGCATGGTGGTGGTGCAGTTCACCGGGGGGGCGCGCCTGCTGTCGGTGATGACCGGAGTGGACTACTCGCTGGGGCTGGCGATCTTTGTCGGTACGGTGCTGCTTTATACATTGTGGGGCGGATTCCGGGCGGTGAGTTATACCGACGCGCTGCAGGGGCTGGTGATGATCTTCGGTATGATCGCCCTCTTTATCGGCCTGCTGGTGAAAGGCGGCGGCATGGCCAACCTGACCACCGAACTGGCGACTCAGGACCCTGGCTTGCTGCAACCCCACGGTCCCGATGACTTCCTCTCCTGGCCTTTCCTGATGTCGTTCTGGGTGTTGGTGTGCCTTGGTACGCTGGGCCTGCCTCACACCGTGCTGCGGACTATGGCGGTAAAGGATATGGGCGCGCTGCGCCGGGCCATGATTCTGGGTACCGCAGTGTCGGCTGTGGTGATTTTGCTGCCGCATCTCAGTGGGGTGTTGGGGCGGGCACTGCTGCCGGATCTGGCCAGCCCGGATGAAGTGATGCCGACGTTGATGGTAACGCTGTTTCCGCCGATGCTGGCCGGGCTGTTGCTGGCGGCGCCGATGGCAGCGGTGATGTCCTCCGTTGACTCTATGTTGCTGCAGGCGGGCTCGACGCTGGTCCGTGATCTGGTTCAGCGCCATCGTCCGCTGTCGGAGCGGGCGCAAAAAGGGCTCAGCTATGGCGCTACCGTGGGTCTGACGCTGTTGTGCGGTGTGCTGGCGCTGGACCCGCCGGACATGATCGTATGGCTGAATCTGGCCTCACTGGGGGCATTGCAGGTGGTGTTCCTGTGGCCGCTGGTGTTGGGCCTGTTCTGGCCCCGAGCCAATGCCCGTGGGGCGATCGCCTCAATGCTGACCGGCCTGGCGTTGTTCCTGTACTGGACCACTGTTGGTATCAAGCCGCTGGGGCTGCACGCCATTGTGCCGTCGTTGGCCCTCAGCGGTGTGGTGTTTGTCCTGCTCTGCCTCGGCCGTCGGACCTGACGCCGCCCTCAGGCGTCAGACACAAAAAAAGCAGGCCGATGGCCTGCTTTTTTTCGTTAAGCGGATGCTCAGTGCATCAGGGACTCAAGACGGTCGCGGATTTCGCGGCCACGCTCGGTCAGGAAAGCGCGCTTGATGCGGTAGTCCTGTTCATCCACACGCAGTTCCACCAGGCCCAGACCGTTACGGCCGGAGTGAACACGATCAGACAGCAGTCGGGCGTTGCGGCTGGCGCTGGCCTGAGACATCTCAAAGCGCTCCTGCAGTTCTTTAATGGAACAGCCCTCTTCCTGACACACCTGCATGAACATCAGACAGGTTTGTGGCGGGATCTCACTGTACACCTCGCGGAAAATTTCCACACACTGCATGATTTTGGTCAATTGAGCGTGACTCATATTTATCTTTTTCCTTTGCTCAACGGATGAATAGGGCCCCAAAAAGGTCGAAGTTCTGGCTGGACGCCAGGCAGTGCGCCGCCAGATGGATGATATTGATATCAGTAGCGTCTGCATTCGACCAGTGACAAGAAAGCAAAATATGATCCTGCGCACAGACAAACTCAGGGGAAATCGCTTGCTGATCCGAAACTTACAGAATCGTCTTTTTTGGTGTTAATTTCTGTGGCGAACTGCTGTGAGGAGGTAACGAATAGCGCGGAAGTGTTGTTATTGGGCGGGCATTCTTACGGCACTATCACTCGCGAGTGACACTAAAGCCCGAGAGAGGGGGTTTGGGAACTGTTGTTCACTTTCAGGCGCGGGGAAAAAGCGTAAGAAAAGAACACAGGCTGCCGGGGCAGCCTGTGTGGTCATTGGATGGTGGTCCAGATGGGGGCGTGGTCAGACGGCTTGTCGATGCCGCGCAGTTCATAATCCACCCCGGACTCAACCAGTCGTCCGGTCAGCGGCGCCGAAGTCAGGATCACGTCAATGCGCAGGCCACGGTTATCGTCGAACCCGCGGGAGCGGTAATCAAACCAGCTGTAGGTTTGGGCTTCCTCCGGATTGAGGTGACGGAAGCTGTCGGTCAGGCCCCAGTTCAGCAAGGTCGCCAGCCACTCACGCTCTTCCGGCAGGAAGGAGCACTTGCCGGTTTTCAGCCAACGCTTGGCGTTGGCTTCGCCGATGCCGATATCCCGATCCGCGGGGCTGATGTTGATGTCGCCCATCACCACCACCTGCTCATCGGCGCTGCGCTGAGTTTCCAGGTGGGTCATCAGATCGGCGTAGAAGCGACGTTTAGCCGGGAACTTGGTCTCGTGCGCACGGTTTTCCCCCTGAGGGAAATAGCCATTCAGCACGTGAACCGGTTTTCCTTCGCCGTCTTCCACGGTCACCATGATCATCCGACGCTGAGCGTCCTCTTCGTCGCTGGCAAACCCCTTCTGAATCGCCAGTGGTATCTGCTTGGTCAGCATGGCCACACCGTAGTGCCCCTTCTGACCGTGGTACGCCACGTGGTAACCCATCGCTTCGACCGCTTCCAGCGGAAACTGCGGATCATCCACCTTGGTTTCCTGCAGGCCGATAACGTCCGGCTGATGTTTGGCAATCAGCGCCTCCAACTGGTGAAGGCGCGCTCTCAGTCCATTGATGTTGAAGGAGACAAATTTCATTAGCCAAACACTTTCTTAAAGGGCTTGATGACGGACTTCTTGTACACACCCGCGTCGATGTATGGGTCCGCTGCCGCCCAGGCTTCGGCCGCTTCCAGGGAGTCAAACTGTGCCACCACCAGAGAGCCGGTGAAACCCGCTGCACCCGGGTCTTCACTGTCCACGGCCGGGAACGGGCCGGCGGTCATCAGGCGGCCTTCATCCTGCAGTTGTTGCAGGCGGGCGAGGTGAGCCGGGCGCGCGCCCAGTCGTTTTTCCAGGCTGTTTTCTACGTCGGTAGAACAAATCATGTACCACATTGATATTGATTCCTGTTGGCTAAAGTGCGGATGACCTTACCACGCCAGAACGGCCGCTCCAAGGTACAAAAAAGCCCGCCAGAGGCGGGCTTTTTCTGAGGATGGAATCAGGCCGCAGCCGGAGTCGCCTCAGCGGTTTGTGCGTCGGTTTTTACCGGCTTAATCACCACCGCCAGGATGGCGGCAACCGCCAGCATCACCGCGGACAGGGTGTAAGCAATGGCGTAGGAGCCGTAAGCGCCCGCCACGTAGCCCGCGACAACCGGACCAATAAAGCCGGACACACCCCAGGCGGTGTAAAGCACACCGAAGTTGGAGCCGTAGTTTTTCAGGCCGTAGTAGTCCGCAGTGATGGACGGGAACACGGACAGCAGTGCGCCGTAACCGATGCCCGCCAGGGCAGCGCCCAGAACAAAGCCCCACTCGGTGGTCAGGTTCGGGAACAGCAGCATGTTGCCCGCCTGGATCAGGAACACCAGCAGCAGGGTCTGAGTGCGGCCCATCTTGTCAGACAGGATGCCCATCACGATGCGGCCCAGGGTGTTGAACACCGCCAGTACCACCACCAGGAAGGCGGCGTTGCTCAGGTTGCCCTGCAGCGCGGCGATGCTGGTGATGTTGCCGATCAGCATCAGGCCGGCGGAGGAGGCGAAGCAGAACATCACCCACAGCATGTAGAACTGCGGGGTTTTCAGCATCTGGCGCCAGCTCATGTCGGCGTTAGCCGGAGCTTTGGCTTTGCCCGCCAGGTTCTTCGGCTCTTCCGGGGTGTAGCCTGCCGGCGGGTTAACAATGGTGAACGCCAGCGGAACGGCGATCAGCAGGGCACCCGCGCCCAGGAACAGGAACGCGTTGTTGATGCCGTACTGCTCAATCAGTTTGGTGGTCAGCGGTGCCAGGTACAGCGGCGCCATACCGAAGCCACCGGCGATCAGGCCGTTGACCAGACCCTTCTTGGAGGGGTGGAACCACTTCATGGCAGAGGGGCTCAGACAGGCGTAGCCGAAGCCGATGCCTGCACCCACCAGTACACCGAAGCTCAGAACCAGCATCAGCGGGGTGGTGGCAAAGGAGGAGAGCAGCAGGCCGGTTGCGACCATAGAGCAGCCCAGGATCACCATGCGGCGCGGACCCATACGGTCCTGCAGAATGCCGGAAACCAGCAGGCTGGAAGCGAACACCAGAACCGCTACAGAGTAGGGCATGCCAGCGTCAACGCTGGACCAACCCAGTTCGGTTTGCAGGGCTTTGGAAAAGATACTCCAGGCGTACAGAACGCCCATCACGAGGTTGATGCAGACACCTGCAAGCAGGATCTTAACGGCACGATTCATCGGATTACTCGCTGAGCCCGGGGACATCTCTGCCACGAGCGTTGGGTTAATGGTCAGGCCAATAATTCGGGTCGCGTACTATAAAGAGCAGAGAACGAGCGGACCAGAGAGTAGAGAGGGAGTAATGAGGTTTTTTCGACTTTTGGTGATGGGATCGTCTTTATGTTAACCGCGGTGTGATCCTGGTCACAGAGGGAGAGGCGGAACCAAAAGAAAACGGCCCCGGAGGGCCGCTTGGTTTACTCAGAGGATTGGTCCTCTTTGGAGCCATCCTCTTTGGGCAGGTGCTTATAGAGATAGGCGATGGTGGCCACGATAAAGGCCAGCGTCATGCCCATCAGGCCAAACACCTTGAAGTTGACCCAGGTTTCCTGAGGCAGGTTGAACGCCACATAGAGGTTCAGGCCGGCGCAGAAGGTGAAGAACAGCGCCCAGGCGTAGCTCAGCCCACTCCAGATCCGATCCGGCAGGGTGATCTCTTTGCCCAGCATCGATTTGATCACCGGCTTGCCCATCCACTGGCTGATCAGCAGTACCGCACTGAACAGGCCGTAGACGATGGTGACCTTCCATTTGATGAAGGCATCGTCGTGGAACAGCACGGTTGCACCACCGAACACCAGCAGCAGACCGAAGGTGACCAGGTGCATCTTCTCCACCTTGCGGTAGAGGGCGTACATCAGGCCAAGCTGAACACCTGTGGCGACGACAATGGCGCCGGTGGCCGCAAAGATGCCGTAGAACTTATAGACCGCGAAGAACACCAACAGCGGCAGAAAATCGATCAGTTGCTTCATTAAAATTCTTTAAATCGAGGGATCCATTGGGGCTGAGTGTACTCAACCCCGGCGCTTTTGTCTGTGATGGCTGACGAGCCATTTGGCCAGCGTTAAGGATGAAAGGTTCCCCGGCCGTGAGATCGGCTCCGTTATCCTGGATGGTTTTCCCACTTCCTGACAGCCTGAGCCAGCGCTTCAATATCGTCGCTGCACAGGTGCGGCTGCAGGGCATTCAATCGCGCTGGCGGGCCATCGTAGAGTCGCATTGCCAGCAGTTGTTGCACCGTCTCAGTATCGAATCGCTGTCTGACTGCACGGGCCGGGTTGCCCGCAACGATGGTGTAGGGCGGGACATCCCGGGTCACGATGGCGCCTGCAGCGACAACGGCACCTTCGCCAATGACCACACCAGGCATCAGCATGGCGCGCATGCCAATCCAGCAGCCATTGCCCAGGTGAGTGTCGCCACGACGCTGGTAAGCCGCATCGATGGTGCTCATAAAGGGGTACAAGGCGAACCAGTCCGTACGGTGGGTGTGGTTGCCTCCCATCAGAATCACCGCTTCAGCACCGATGCAGACGTAATCGCCAATATAGAGCTGATCAACCGGCCAACGGGCAGGACGGTCACGGGTGTGTTCATCGCCATGAAGGTAGCGAACAACGTCGGATTCGAATCCCCGATCCCAGGCGTTGCTGTAATAACTGTGCTCGCCTTTGATGTGGATGTTGGGGTTGCGGACACTCTGATGCAGCCGCTCAGTGCGGGTCCAGTGAATTTGGGTCATGCATGACTCCTGATCAATTTCAGGTGGCGTCATGGAACGCGCGGGGGTTCCTGACGAGACTGGGGCGTTCGGCGAGTCTCGTGGCTCAGGCGATCCAGGGCTGGATCAGACGTGTTTTCTGCATGAAATCTCCTTGCAACCACAGGGTAAGGGCAGCACAAAAAAAAGCCACCCGGTTGGGTGGCTGTGTGAGGAATGTCTCAATCAGCGTCGCGTCGCCGCTTTCATCTTCCGGACAAAGTCGGTCAGTGCGCTGGTCAGTGCCCCGATGTCGTCTTTGTGCTGAGCAATCAGCTTAACGACGGCAGAGCCGGAGATGGCACCGGCGGCGCCCGCTTCGATGGCGTTTTTCACCTGGGCCGGCTCGGCAATCCCAAAGCCCAGTACCGCCGGTGGGGCGTGATGAGCTTTCAGGCTGTCCAGCAGGTGGTCCACCGGCATGCCCGCAGCGGTTTCGGTACCGGTGACCCCGGCGCGGGACAGCAGGTAGGTGTAGCCTTCTCCGGCTTCCGCCACCGCTTTCAGCGTGGCGTCATCGGCGTTGGGCGGCGCGATAAAGATGGGCGCCACACCGGCGGCTTTGGCGGCGGCGATAAAGGGCGCCGCTTCCTGAACCGGCACGTCCGCCACCAGCACGGAATCCACGCCAACATCGGCACAGCGCTGGTAGAAGGTGTCCAGACCGGGGGCAAACACCAGGTTGGCGTACACCAGCAGGCCGATGGGCAGGTCCGGATGGCGCTGGCGGATCTGCGCCAGCATCTCAAAGCAGTGGTCCGGCGTGGTACCGGAATCCAGGGCGCGAATGTTCGCCTCCTGAATGGTCGGGCCGTCCGCCGCTGGGTCGGAGAAGGGGAAGCCCAGTTCCAGCGCATCGGCGCCACCGGCGATCAATGCTTCCACCACCGCCAGGCTGTCCTGCGGATTGGGGTCACCGAGGGTGACAAAGGGAACAAAGGCGCCTTCGCCGCGGGTGCTCAGAGTATCAAACAGGCGTTGGTAGCGGCTCATAACTTGCCTTCCTTCTCCAGAATGTCGTGTACGGTAAAGATGTCTTTGTCGCCGCGGCCGGACAGGTTCACCACCAGCAGCGTTTCCTCGGTGGCCTGTTCAGCCATCTTGTAGGCGTGGGCCAGGGCATGGGCGGATTCCAGCGCGGGGATGATCCCTTCGCTGCGGGCCAGCCGCTGGAACGCTTCCAGCGCCTCATCGTCGGTGATGGACGGATACTGGGCGCGGCCGGTGGCGGCCAGATGGGCATGCTGTGGGCCCACCGACGGGAAATCGAGGCCGGCAGAGACGGAGTAGGACTCCTCAATCTGGCCGTGCTCATTCTGCATCAGCGGCGCTTTCATGCCGAAGAAGATCCCCAGCTTACCGTGGGCCAGCGGCGCGCCGTGCTCGCCGCTCTCGATGCCGTGGCCCGCCGGCTCAACGCCAATCAGTCGCACGTCGGTTTCGTCGATAAAGTCGGCAAACATGCCGATGGCGTTGGAGCCACCCCCGACACAGGCGATCACCGCGTCCGGCAGCCGGCCTTCGCGGGCCAGGATCTGGGACTTGGTCTCCTCACCGATCATGCGCTGAAATTCGCGGACGATGGTCGGGAAGGGGTGCGGGCCCGCCGCCGTGCCCAGCAGATAGTGCGCCTTGTCGTAGTTGGCACTCCAGTCACGCAGCGCTTCGTTGCAGGCGTCCTTGAGGGTGGCGGAACCGGAGTGCACCGGGATCACCTCGGCGCCCATCAGGCGCATACGGAACACGTTGGGGCTCTGACGCTCAACGTCTTTGGCGCCCATGTAGACCCGACACTTCAGGCCCAGCAGGGCACAGGCCAGCGCGGAGGCCACACCATGCTGGCCAGCGCCGGTTTCCGCGATGATTTCGTTCTTACCCATGCGCTTGGCCAGCAGCGCCTGCCCAAGCACCTGATTGGTCTTGTGGGCGCCACCGTGCAGCAGGTCTTCCCGCTTCAGGTAGATCTTCACCAGCGGGTTGGGGCTGAAGTTGCGGGTCAGGGTCAGGGCGGTAGGCCGTCCGGCGTACTCCTTCAGCAGGTTGGTGAACTCCTGCTGAAACTCGGGATCCTGCTGGGCCTCGACAAAGGCGGCTTCCAGCTGGTTCAGGGCCGGCATCAGGATCTGCGATACGTATTGCCCGCCGAACTCACCGAAGTAGGGGTTGAGAATGGTCATGCTGCTCTCTCTTTATCTGTGCCCGGCTCAGTACTGACGTACTGTGGCCAGACAGGTTCTGATCTTGTTTGCGTTTTTCAGGCCCGGTGCGTTTTCCACACCGGAATTGATGTCCAGGCCATAGAAACCGGCGCGGGCGGCATCATCGATGTTGTCCGGCCCCAATCCTCCGGCCAGCATGGCGTCGCTGCGCTCACCGCCCACCAGTGACCAGTCAAACACCGTACCGGTGCCGCCAAACTGGCTGCCTTTGGCGCTGTCGAACAGCACCCGGTCGGCGTTACTGACCGCGTTACTGCCATCGGGCTTAACCGCCTTCCAGATGTGGCAGTCGTTCAGCAGCGGGCGCAGGGCGTCGATATAGGCGTCATCTTCACTGCCGTGCAGCTGCACCGCGTGGAGGCCCAGCGTATTGGCCAGCTCCGACACCCGTTCCGGTGGTTCGTTGACGAACACACCAACGAAGTCCAGTGCGGCGGCATCGCGGATCTGGCGGGCTTGTTCCAGGCTGACGCAGCGGGGCGATTTGGCGGCAAAAATCAGGCCGCCGTAGCTGGCCCCGGCCTCGGCGACCGCTTTGGCGTCGTCCGCGCGGGTCAGTCCGCACACTTTGACCGGGCCATAGATCAGGCGACGACAGGCCAGGTCTACGTCCGCCTGCTCCGTCAGGCTCGACCCCACCAGGAATGCATCGGCGTGGGGGGCCAGGCGACGGACCTGGGCATGGGTGTAGATGCCGGACTCGCTGATCACCACACGATCCTCCGGCACCTTGCCGGCCAGCCGCTCGGTAGTGGCCAGATCAATGGAGAGGTCACGCAGGTCACGGTTATTGATGCCAATGATTCGGGCGCCGAGTGCGATGGCGCGCTCCATCTCTTCTTCATTGCTGACTTCGGTCAGGACGTCCAGCCCCAGCGTGTCTGCTTCGGCAGCCAGTTGCTGATAGAGGGCATCGTCCAGTACCGACAGCATCAACAATGCGGCGTCGGCACCCAGATGGCGGGCCAGACGGAGCTGGCGGGCGTCGACGATAAAGTCCTTGCACAGCACCGGAACGGACACGGCGTCACAGACGGCACGCAGGTACTCGAAGTCCCCCTGAAAAAACTGCTCATCGGTCAGTACCGAAATGCCGGCGGCGTAGCGGTCGTAGACCGTGGCGATGGCCACCGGGTCGAAGTCAGCGCGGATAAGCCCTTTGGACGGGCTGGCTTTTTTGCACTCCAGAATAAAACCGGTGGGACCGGACTTGAGCGCGTCGAACAGGCTGCGCCGGGACGGTTCGGCCCGGGTCTCCAGCAGCTCACCGTAGCGCTCGGCCAATTGGGCAATCTGAGCCGGTTTGGTGGCGACGATGCGGTCCAGCACGGTATCGGTGTGTTTGATTCCCGCCAGGCTCATTGGCTGGCCTCCGCAAACTGCTGCAACAGTTCCAGGGCTTTGCCGCTGTCCATGGTGGCCAGTGCCAGTGCGGTACCGGCTTTGATGCTGTCCGCTTTGTCGGCGAGGTAGAGCGCGGCACCGGCATTGACCGCCACGGCGGCACGTTGCGCCGGCGTCCCTGCGCCGCCCAGCAGGGCTTCGGAGATCGCCTTGTTCTCTTCCGGTTCGCCTCCGCGGATGGCGCTGAGCGGGTATTGCTCAATGCCCAGATCCGCCGGGGTGTAATGCTGCTCGGTCAGAACGCCGTCTTTCAGTTCCACCGCCAGGGTATCGCCGTGAATGGCCAGTTCGTCGAGTCCGGAGCCATGCACCACCAGTGCCCGTTCAACCCCCAGTGACTGAAGCACTTCAGCAATGGGGCGGACCAGCGCGGCGTCGTACACCCCCAGCAGCATCTGGTTAGGGCGGGCCGGATTGATCAGCGGGCCCAGCAGGTTGAACAGGGTGCGGCTCTTCATCACCTGACGGACCGGTACCGCGTGACGCATGCCAGCGTGGTAGTGCGGGGCGAACAGAAAGGTTACGCCCAGATTGTCGAGGCACTGGGCGGATTGCTCGGGGCTCATGGTCAGGTTGACGCCAAACTGAGTGAGCAGGTCCGACGCGCCGGATTTGGACGACACCGAGCGACTGCCGTGCTTGGCGACTTTGGCGCCTGCGGCGGCGGCAACAAAGGTGGCGGTGGTGGAGATATTGATGGTGTTGGCGCCGTCGCCGCCGGTGCCGACGATATCAATCAGGTTCCCTTGCGGGCGGGGAAAGGGCTTGGCGGCAGCGCGCAGGGCTTCGGCCGCACCGGTAATTTCGCTGATGCTTTCACCGCGCATCTTCATCGCGGTAAGCACACAGGCCAGCTCAACGTCGCTGATTTCCCCGGCCACAATGTGGCCAAACAGCGATTTGGCCTGCTCGCGGCTCAGGGGTTGGCCGTCAAACAGCTGGGCCATCAATTTCTGGGTCGGAGTCAGCATAGGGGGCGATCCTCAGTCAAAAGCGAAAGGGTGCGACTGAGCAGGGTGGCGCCGTGCTCGGTCAAAATGGATTCGGGGTGGAACTGGTAGCCCACGGCACGGTGCTCCGGGTGGATGACGGCCATGGTCATACCGTCCACATCGGCCGGGACGCGCAGGCAATCCGGGATCACCTGGCCCACCAGAGAATGGTAGCGCGCCACGCTCAGCGGATTCGGCATCCCCTCGAACAGGGCAGAGCCGTCGTGGCGCATGGCGCTGGCTTTGCCGTGCATCACCTGCTCGGCGCGGCCCACTTTGCCACCGTAATGCTCAATCAAGGCCTGATGGCCCAGACAGATGCCGAGAATCGGCAATTTGCCCGCCAGTTTGGCCAGCAGTGCCATCATGCAGCCCGCCTCGTGGGGCGCGCCCGGGCCGGGTGACAGCACCAGTACGCCAGGCTCCTCCTGACTCAGCAGCTGCTCTGCGAGCCGGTCGGGGTCTATGTCGTTGCGATACACGGTGACCGGATGGCCGTTGGCGCGGAATTGGTCCACCAGGTTCCAGGTAAAGGAATCAAAGTTATCCAGCAGGGTCACGGGGGTCATGCTTCACCTCCAATGGCGCGCAGCACGGCCTGAGCTTTGTTTCGGGTTTCGTCCGCTTCCGATTGGGGATCGGAGTCATAGACCACGCCGGCCCCGGCCTGAACGTGGGCGATGCCGTCCGCCACCAGGGCAGAGCGAATCACGATGCAGGTGTCCATATCGCCGCGGCCATTGAGGTAGCCTACCGCGCCCCCGTAGCTGCCGCGACGTTCGCCTTCCGCCTGACGCAGCAATTGCGCGGCTTTCACTTTCGGGGCGCCGGTCAGGGTGCCCATGTTCATGCAGGCCTGGTAGGCGTGCAGGGCGTCCAGGTCTTCCCGCAACTGGCCGGTCACCCGGGATACCAGGTGCATGACGTGGCTGTAGCGGTCCACTTTCAGCAGGTCGGCCACTTTACGGGTGCCCGGCTGGCTGATCCGGGCCACGTCGTTGCGGGCCAGATCCACCAGCATCAGGTGCTCAGACAGCTCTTTCTGGTCCTGACGCAGCCCCAGCTCAATGCGGCTGTCCAGATCGTGGTCGATGCTGCCGTCCGGTTTCTTGCCGCGCTTACGGGTGCCTGCGATGGGGTAGATCTCCACCTGATTGGTGAGGCGGTCGTATTTCAGGGCACTTTCCGGGGACGCGCCAAACAGGGTGAAGGCGTCGGCACGCATAAAGAACATGTAGGGGCTGGGATTGAGCTGGCGGAGTCGGCCATAGGCGGCCAGGGGCGAGGGGCAGGGCAGAGAGAAGCGGCGGGCGGGAACCACCTGGAAGATGTCGCCGGCGCGGACATGTTCCTTGAGGTCTTCAACGATGGCGCAGAACGCTTCATCACTCTGGTTCACCTCGACCGTCCGCGCCTCGGGCGTCTCCTTGGGCAGAGGCGCCAGGGGCTGTTCCAGCCGGTTGACCAGAGCCGCCAGGCGCTGACGTTTGTCGTTGGCCAGCGCTTCCGCCTTGTCACCGCCGAACACGGCACCAATCAGGCGGGCAGTGCGGGCCTGGTGGTCCAGCACCAAAGCGGTTTCAGACAGGTAGAACAGGTAATCCGGGCAGACATTGGCACCATCAGTGACCGCCGGCAGCGGCTCGACGCTGGCCACCAGGTCAAAGGCAAAGGCACCACCCAGCAGCACCGATTCCGCCAGTGCGTCATCGCTGTCAATGGACTGCTGCACCGTGCGCAATACGGTCAGCGGAGAGGGCGCTTTGAGACGGGCGTCCTCATCCATGCCGGAGGGCAGGATCGGCAGCGCCACGGTCAGTGTCTTGCCGCTTTGCCGGGGCGAGAACCCGGAGAGTTGGCCCGCCAGAAAGGGCAGCAGTTGTTCGCCGTTGACCGACAGGGCGGTCAGGGTCACGGTGCGGCCCACACAGCGCAATTCCAGCGCGGCGTCGACCAACAGCAGACTTTTCAGGTCGGCTTTGGAGTCAATTTCGGCGGACTCCAGCAGCAGCGTGTGGGGACGCTCGTCGCACAGGGCCTGAAACACCTCGGCCGGCTCGCTGCTGTAGCGAGCCGCGGTGGTCAGGGTACGGGACTGGCCCGGGTTCAGGGAGAGATTCATAAGGTCTTGCCTGCCGCTTCAACAAAGGGTCGCAGACCGGTAATCAGATCACCAAATTGCTCTGCATTCAATGCCTGATGACCATCGGACAGCGCTTCGGCCGGATTCAGATGGGCTTCGACGATGATGCCATCGGCGCCAACGGCGGCGCTGGCGTAGGAGAGCGGGGCGATCAGCTCCCGAACCCCGGTGCCGTGGCTGGGGTCCACCAGAACCGGGAGGTGGGTTTTGCGTTTCAGGTAGGCGACGGCGTTCAGGTCGAGGGTGTTGCGGGTGGCGGTCTCAAAGGTACGGATGCCGCGTTCGCACAGAATCACGTTAGGGTTGCCGGCGTTGACGATGTATTCCGCGGCCAGCAGCAGCTCCTCGATGGTGGCGCTCATGCCGCGCTTAAGCAGCACCGGCAGTCCCAGCTTGCCCACCGCTTCCAGCAGACGGAAGTTCTGCATATTGCGGGCGCCGATCTGCAGGCAGTCTACGTAGCGGGCCATCAGCTCGGCATCGGCGGCGTCGACCACTTCGGATACCGTGGGCAGGCCGGTTTGCTCATTGGCCTCTTTCAGCAGTTTCAGGCCCTCTTCACCCAGTCCCTGGAAACTGTAGGGGCTGGTGCGGGGTTTGAAAGCGCCGCCGCGCAGGGCGGCAACCGGATGCCCTTTGACCATTTCCGCTACGCTCAGCAGCTGATCCCGGCTTTCGACACCACAGGGGCCGGCAATCACGGTGAAGCGGCCGCCACCCACCAGGTGCTGCCCCAGCATCACGTGGCTGTCCACCGGGTTCAGTTCCCGGGATACCAGTTTGTACTTGGAGAGAATCGGCTTGATCTCATCAACGCGCGGGTCACTGTCCAGGCGCAGGGACTGCAGCACACGCTCATCACCGATGGCGCCCAGTACGGTGCGCTCAACACCCGGCATATAGAGCGGCTTCAGGCCGGTCGACTCAATCTTATTGACCAGTTCCTTGGCATCCTGCTCGCTGATGCCGGGTTTCAAGATGATGATCATGCTTCACGTTCCCCAGATATGAAAAAACCCGCTTTCGATGGTCGAAAGCGGGTTTTAAGAAATTCAGTGTGTTTTCTTCAGGTACAGCTCAACGTACCCCCGCTATGTTCGGGAGTGCCACCACCATGCGATGTTGTTGAACTGACGAATAAACATTCGGTGTAAACCTGTACCAGAAAATTGACGTTTTGACTTTACACCGCAAGGCTACCGATCCCCGCCCCCGGGTGTCAAGGGTGAATTTTCGCCAGCAGGTAATTGCGCCGTCAGTGCAGTACAATGGCGCGCAGACAGCAAAGGAACCTCATGAAAATCGATCTGCACTGCCACACTACCGCTTCCGATGGCACTCTGACGCCCACTGAACTGGTTACCCGGGCCGCCCTGCAACAGGTGGCGATTCTGGCGATCACCGACCACGACACCACCGATGGCTTACCGGAAGCAAGCGCTGCCGCGAAAGACTCCGGTGTGCAGCTGATCAGTGGCGTCGAGATCTCAACCCGATGGCAGGGGTTTGAGATCCACATCGTCGGGCTGGGTTTTGACCCGGCGCATCCGGCGATGACGGCACTTCTGACGACCCAGCAAGCCAGCCGGGAAGCCCGCGCCGTGGCCATCGGTGAAAAGCTGGCCAAGCGGCGCATTGAGGGCGCTTACGACGCCGCCAAAGCCAAGGCGGGCGGCGGCATTGTGGGTCGCGGTCATTTTGCCCGGGTGTTGGTGGAGCGGGGCGTGGTCAATCAGCCTCAGGCCGCTTTCGACAAATACCTGGGCAAGGGTCAGAGCGCGTACGTGGCCACCCAGTGGTGCAGCATCGCCGAGGCGGTGGAAGTGATCCATCAGGCTGGTGGCGTTTCGGTACTGGCCCATCCCGGGAAATACTCGCTTTCCAACAAGTGGTTGCGTAAATTACTCAATGAGTTTCAAGCGGCGGATGGCATGGCGATGGAAGCGCTGGGTAGCCAGCAGTCACCGGACCAACGCCGCTTTCTGCTGAGTCTGGCGGAGGAGCATCAGTTGCTGATTTCCGCCGGCTCCGATTTTCACCAGCCAGGGCGCTGGATAGAACTGGGCCGGGGCCTGCATCGCCCGGAATTACCCGGAGTCTGGCACCACTTCGGCTGGGTATAAGGACGTGCTATGAGCCAATTTTTCTATGTTCACCCGGAAAATCCCCAGTCCCGCCTGATCAATCAGGCGGTTGCGATGATCCATAAGGGTGGGGTGATCGTGTACCCGACCGACTCTGGCTATGCACTGGGTTGCCACATTGGCGACAAGTCGGCGCTGGAGCGGATCTGCCGCATTCGCCGGCTCAACGAGAACCACAACTTTACCCTGATGTGCCGTGACCTCTCTGAGCTGTCGCTGTACGCCCGGGTGGACAATGCCGCGTTCCGTTTGCTCAAGAACAACACCCCTGGTCCTTACACCTTTATTTTCAAGGGCACCAAAGAGGTGCCGCGCCGGTTGATCAACGCCAAGCGCAAGACCATCGGTATCCGTGTGCCGGACAATGCGATCGCCCTGGCGCTGCTGGAAGCGCTCGGTGAACCGCTGATGTCCACCTCGCTGATTCTGCCCGGAGAGACGCTGGCGGAGTCTGACCCGGATGAGATCCGCGATAAGCTGGAGCACCAGGTCGATCTGATCATGCACGGCGGTTTTCTGGGCGAAAACCCCACCACGGTGGTGGATTTCTCCGAAGGGGACGGGGAAGTGGTTCGCGTCGGTGCCGGCGATCCCGCGCCGTTCGAATAATCACTGACAAGCGCCGCTGCCCTTGCGTATAATGGCGTGTTTTTTCTTCGGGACGTGAATGGACGCTTCGCCACAGATCCAACAGCCATTACCCCTTGCGGTGGTCCGGGGTGAACCGGTCACTCAGTGGCCGGCGGATCTGTTCATCCCGCCGGAGGCCCTTGAGGTCATTCTCGAGGCGTTTGAAGGTCCGCTGGACCTGCTGCTCTACCTGATCCGAAAACAGAAACTCGACATTCTCGACCTGCCGGTGGTGAAGATCACCCAGCAGTACATGGACTACATCGCACTGATGGAAACCATGAAGTTTGAGCTGGCGGCGGAGTATCTGGTGATGGCGGCGACGCTGGCGGAGATCAAATCCCGCTTGCTGCTCCCCAGGCAACTGGAGGAGGGGGAAGAGGAGGAAGACCCTCGTGCCCTGCTGATCAAGCAGTTGCAGGCGTATGAGGTGATCAAAAACGCCGCCTCGGAGCTGGACGACCGCCCCCGCGAAGAGCGGGATTTCTGGCGCGCCAAGGCGCAGAAAGCCGCCGATCTGGTGCCTGCTGTGGTGCCGCCAGAGGTGTCTCTGGATGAACTGCTGGGGGCGTTGCGAAGTGTGCTTCAGCGCACCGAGTATTTTGAGCATCACCAGATTGAGCGGGAAGTGCTCTCTACCCGGGAGCGGATGAGCCGGATCCTGGATCTGCTGACCACCGAGTCGTTTACGCCTTTTCAGGCACTGTTCGAGCCGGAAGAGGGACGGGCTGGCGTAGTGGTGAGTTTTCTGGCGATTCTGGAATTGACCAAAGAGCAGCTGATTGAGCTGCAACAGGCGGCGCCAGGCAGCCAGATCCACGTCAGGGCACGAGCATGAAACGGATCAGCGACGAACAGCTAAAGCAGTTGATTGAAGCCGCCCTGTTTGTGGCGGATGCACCGATGACCGCCCGTGGTCTGAAAGACTCGGTGCTGGCCGGATTTGCCGTGTCCATCGGACGGATCAATGAAACACTGGATGAACTTGAGCTGGATTATCGGCCCCGGGGCATTCAGTTGGTCAGGGTCGGTGGCGGTTACCGATTCCAGACGCTGGAAAGTTTAAGTCCCTTTTTGGGCAACCTGTGGGAGGAGCGTGCGCCTCGCTACTCCCGGGCACTGCTGGAGACGCTGGCGTTGATCGCCTATCGCCAGCCCATTACCCGCGGCCAGATTGAAAAGGTTCGAGGGGTGTCGATCAGTGCCAATATTATGAGGACCCTGCAGGACAGGGGTTGGATCAAGGTGGTTGGTCATAAGGAAGTGCCGGGACGGCCCGCCCTCTATGCGACCACCGATGCGTTTTTGCACTACTTTTGTTTGGACAGCCTGGCCAGTCTGCCGCAGCTGGATGAAGAGGGCGCACTCGATGCCCTCTTAAGCGCCGGTCAGATTGAGGCTGAACCACAAGTACATTAAAGAAGATCTGAATGAGCGAAAAGTTACAGAAAGTATTGGCCCGTGCCGGCCATGGCTCCCGTCGTGAGATCGAGGCCATGATCGCCGCAGGGCGCGTCAGCGTCGATGGCCAGGTGGCCAAGCTGGGTGACCGGATTGACGGTCGCGCCGACCTGAAAGTGCGCATTGATGGCCAGATGGTCTCCCTGAAAGGGGAAGAGGAAGTGATCTGCCGGGTACTGGCGTACTACAAGCCGGAAGGCGAGCTGTGCTCCCGTTCCGACCCGCAGGGCCGCCCGACCGTATTCGACCGTCTGCCCCGGGTTCGCGACAGCCGCTGGGTGGCCGTAGGCCGACTCGACATCAACACCTCCGGTCTGCTGCTGTTCACCACTGACGGTGAACTGGCCAACCGCCTGATGCACCCCTCTCAGGAAGTGGAGCGTGAGTACGCCATCCGCGTATTCGGTGAAGTGACCGAGGATATGCTCAAGAACCTGCGCACCGGTGTGGAGCTGGAAGACGGCACCGCCCAGTTCAAGCGCCTGGTTCCGGCCGGTGGTGAAGGTCTCAACACCTGGTATCACGGTGTGCTGAGCGAAGGCCGTAACCGCGAGGTTCGTCGTCTGTGGGAAAGCCAGGAAGTTCAGGTGAGCCGCCTGATGCGTATCCGCTACGGCGACATCACCCTGCCGAAAGGTCTGCCTCGTGGTGGCTGGGTTGAGCTGCCGCTGGAACAGGTCAACTACCTGCGTGATCTGGTGGGTCTGGACCGCGAGTCCCGCACACTGCTGGCTCAGGACAAACTGGGCGCCCGTCGTCAGAAAACCCTGAAAGCCGGTAAGATCCGTCGCGCCGTGCACAAGCACCGCGCCCGTCCGGCCAAAGGCCGCCCCAACAAGGGCTGAGCGACAAGGCACAAAAAAGGGCACCTTCGGGTGCCCTTTTTGTTGTCATCCCTAAACCACCTCCTATGGAGGTGGTGATCGCTTGCTCTGGGCTTTGCCCGAAGAGTACTGCTAAGAGACGAGACGGATTGAAAGCCGGTGCACAAAAAAGGAGAGGCATGCACCAGACCTTCACGGCGAAAGCCGTCCACGTGCGCCGACTCGCAGCGCCGAGCGGGAAGGACTGGGAATGAGGCCGAGAGCCAGGGAAGGCTCGAGCGGCCAGCCGAGCATGGAAGCGAGTCTGGCCGGTGCCGAAATGGGAAGGAGTGGGAGCGAGGGGCTTTCGCTGCGCCGGAGG
>NZ_JAHVJZ010000001.1 GCF_019801015.1 Marinobacter nauticus | reverse complement strand
GAAGGAGTGGGAGCGAGGGGCTTTCGCTGCGCCGGAGGCAAAGGGGAGTCCAGAGGGGCGAAGCCCTTCTGGCGGCCGCCGGGCCGTCCCGGCAAAGGAGGTGAGTGGAGCACTATCCGTTCATGCCTTTGGCAACCCCGAGAACTAAGCAGCCCCCTTAAAGGGGGCCGAGTCAAAACCACCTGCTATGCAGGTGGTTTTTTACTTTGGAGCGTGGACGGTTCAGTGGTTCGTGAGCGGACAGTGCTAACAACACGTCCTGTGGCACTCCTCAGGCTGCCATCCCTGGCAGCCGCTTCGGGCCTGCGTCGCGTTGCGACGGTGCCCTCCGCCCACTCCGCCATAGATAGAGAGAAACCGGCCAGATGGCCGGATTTTCTGGCGGCTTATTTGCCGGTGTCCTTCGGTTCAGTATTGGCTTTCAGCACCAGGTGAAACTGCACCGGTACGCGGTCAGAGATGGGGATCCCGCCAACAGTGGCGGCCAGTGCTGTCAGGTTTGCGGCCGGGATGTTGAAGCTGTCCGCGCTGATGATGAGCGGTTTGCTGGCGGTAGCGGTCAGGTACTCCCCGGTTTTGACGACGGTGATCGGCAGTGGGGTTTTCAGCGTCTGGCCCATCAGGGTAATGGTGGCGTCGAATCAGGTGTTGATGACCCCGGCAGAAAGCTGCGTCACTGCCCGGGGCAGGTGGCCGGTGATCTCGATATCCGGGAACCGCTCAGACCGGAAAAACAGTTCATTCAGTCGTTGGTTTCGTATCGGGATTCCCGTCTCGATATTGGCCAGTTTGGCGCGGACCTGCACGGCACCATTGGCGGTGATGTGGCCAGTCAGTTTGGGGATCGCCGCGGGTTCGATCACGTAGGAGAGTTTGACCGTCGCAAAGGTCAGTGCAGAGTGCTCCGGATCTACGGTGTAGCCGGTGTTGGCCCAGGTTGCCGAAGTCAGCGAGGCAAACAGGGTGAAAGCCAAAGGCAGGGTGAAGCGCATACCGTCTTTCCTTCGTATGATTAATTTGTCTTAAGAAGGAGAGCACTAATCGACTTTATGAACGATTCTGGTTGAGTTACGCGGTTAGCGGATAACGCCTGTTCGAAAGAATCTGGCCCGAACCAGCATCACTTTGGTGTGATTGGTAGTGAATGCGTAGATAACGGTTGGGTTCCCGGCTTGTATCCTGCTGACTTAAGGCTGAGCGGGTGGGGCGGGAGGCGACACCGGTCTGGGTCAGAGCGCCATCGGGAAAAACGCCCGGCGCATTGGCCGGGCGTGGAGTCGGTACTCAGGCGTTCAGACCAAAGGGGTCATCCAGGCTGTGGCTGGGCTGGGTAAACCAGACCGGGCCGCTTTCATCCATATAGAAGTGGTCTTCCAGACGGACACCAAACTGGCCCGGGATCACCAGCATCGGCTCATTGGAGAATACCATGCCTGTGGCCAGCGGGGTTTTGTCGCCCCGCACCAGATAAGGGCCTTCGTGGATATCCAGACCGCAGCCGTGGCCGGTGCGGTGAGGCAGACCGGGCAGGGCGTAGTCCGGGCCGAAACCAAAGCGTTCCAGCTCGGCGCGGGCCGCGTAGTCCGGCGCCTCGCAGGGCTGGCCCAGCTGAGCGGCGTCAAAGGCGGCCGCCTGAGCCGCTTTTTCCGCTTCCCAGGCGTGGCGCTGTGCCGCTGTGGCGGTACCAAAGCAGAAACTGCGGGTGATGTCGGAGTTGTAGCCTTGTACCAGGCAACCGGTGTCGATCAACACCCAGTCATTGGGCTTCAGGACCTGGGCTTCTTTCACGCCGTGCGGGAAGCTGGTGGCCACGCCAAACAACACGATGCAGAAGAAGGAACCCCCCGGGGCGCCTACCGCTTTGTGGGCCTCGTGGATAAAGGCGGTCACTTCGGTGGTGCTGATCCCCTCTCGCAGAATGCGTGCGGCGGATTTGTGCACTTCCATGGTCATGTTCTTGGCGGTCTGCATCAGCGCGATCTCCGCCGGCGATTTGCAGGCGCGACACGCGGTGAGCAGCGGCGCGGCGTTGATCAGCGTCAGCGTCGCATTGGCCTGACGCAGGCCATCCGCCAGGAAAAAGGCCGCGCTGCCGTCTACTGCCAGAGTGCCGTTGGCCAGCTGGCGTTTCGCTAGCTCCTCACCCACCAGTGCGTAGGGGCATTCGTGCTCGTGCCACAGCGCCAGCGGACCGGGCTCCAGCCAGAAGTCTTCAATGGAGCCGGCCTCAAAATGCGGGGCAAGGTAGACCAGCTCGCCGTCCGCCATCAGCAGGGCGCCAACCAGACGCTCGCTGGCGGACCACTTCAGGCCGGTAAAGTAATACAGGTTGGTGCCTGCGTTGAGGTAAACCGCATCGACATTATGGGCCTGCATTTCGGCAACCAGACGCTGACGACGTTGCTGGTACTCTTCGGTGCTGATGGGCGTATGAGGAAAGGAGAGGGCACGCAGGCGGGCGAGTTCCGCTTCCGGGGTGGCGCCGCCGACGCCAATTGGCAGAGTCATAATGTTCCTTGCTGTACGGTTTTTGAAGATTGTATACAAAAATGGACCATGATCCAGCCCGTGATTCACTGGCCAAAAAAAAGCGGCCCTATCGGGCCGCAAACGTTCCAGGAAAACGGGTTAACCCAGCGTGGCACCAATGGCCAGCTCGCGGTCTTCGGGCATCTCGTTGTAGGAGAGCACGTTCAGGCCCCGGGTGAATGCACGGGCGTAGCGAGCCAGTACCGGGCGCAGCTGGGGCGGCACCAGCAGGATGGGCGGGTGGCCCTGCTCCTGCATCATGCCAACCAGCGCCGGCATTTTGCTCTGGAGCTGGGCCAGCAACGCCGGTTCGATGGCAAAGCTGTCCAGAGGTACCTGTCCGCCCTTTTGGGCCTGAGCCAGTGCATTCATCAGGGTTTGCTCCAGCTCCGGTGCCAGGGTCGCCACTTCCAGTTTGTTCCGGCTGCCGGCAACCTGATGGAGAATGGTTTCCTTGAGGGCACAGCGGACGTCGGCGGCCAGCAGAATCGGATCCTTGGTGTTTTCCGAACACTCCAGCAGGGTGGTGGCGATGGTGCGGATGTCCTTCAGGGAAACCTGTTCTTTCAACAATGCCCGGTACACCTTGAGTTGCTGGATGGGCGTCAGGGCGTTGTTGAGGGACTCCGCCAACCGGGGTGCCTGAGCGCTGAGTCGGTCGGTCATGGCGGTGATGTCGTCATGCTGAATCAGTTCACCCAGCCGCTCCCGCATCAGCTTGCTGACGTGGGTGGCGATAATGGTGGCGTTGTCGACGACGGAGTAGGCCAGGTTGAGGGCTTTGGCTTTATTGTCCGGGTCGATCCAGACCGCATCCATCTGATAGGCCGGGTCTTTGGTGAGGGTGCCGTCAATGGTGCCGTAGACCTGACCGGACTGAATCGCGAGCAAGCGCTCCGGCTCCAGGTCTCCGGAGGCGACGGGGATCCCCATAAAGGCGACCTGATAACTGGTGGGTGCCAGCGACAGGTTGTCCCGCACCCGCACTTCCGGCAGCAGAAAGCCCGCTTGCTCGGAGAGAGTGCGACGAATGCCGGTCAGACGGGTCAGCAGTTCGGCGCCTTTGTTCTTATCCACCAGGTGGACCAGACGGTAACCGAGACTGACTTCGAAGGTGTCGGTGTAGGGCAGGGCTTCCCAGGTGGGCGCTTTGCTCTCTGACCGGGCCGCTTCCACTTTCTCTTCGACCACGTCCAGAGGGGCCGGCGGGGCAAACTTGTGCTGCTTCCAGGCCACAAACGCCAGGACCAGGGCAAAGGCACCAAAGGCCAGAGTCGGCATGCCCGGTACCAGCGCGATAATGGCCATTACGCCCGCGGTAGTGCCCAGTACGGCCGGGTTGGCCAGCAGCTGTCGGGACACCTGCTCAGGCATCTCTTCAGCGTCGGAAACCCGGGTCACAATGATGGCGGCAGCGACGGCCAGCAGCAGTGACGGGATCTGTGCCACCAGACCATCACCGATGGTCAGCAGCGCAAAGGTGCGGAAGGCGTCACCGGCACTCATGTCGTGCTGGAACACACCGATGGCGACACCACCGATGATGTTGATAAAGAGGATCAGGATCCCGGCGATGGCGTCGCCGCGCACAAACTTTGACGCGCCATCCATGCTGCCGTAGAAGTCCGCTTCCCGAGCCACTTCGGCGCGACGGGCTTTGGCCTGGTCCTGAGACAGGGCGCCGGCATTCAGATCGGCGTCAATCGCCATCTGCTTACCCGGCAACGAGTCCAGGGTAAAGCGGGCGCTCACCTCGGAGATGCGCTCGCCCCCTTTGGTGATCACCACAAAGTTGATGATCATCAGGATCAGGAACACCACCATACCGACCACATAGTTGCCGCCGATCACCACCTCACCGAAGGCCTGAATCACCTTACCAGCGGCATCGCCGCCCTGGTGGCCTTCAATCAATACCACCCGGGTGGACGCCACGTTCAGGGTCAGTCGCATCAGAGTGGCGAGCAGCAGAACGGTGGGAAACACCGAGAAATCCAGGGGCCGGGTCGCGGCGACCGCCACCAGCAACACCAGAATCGCCAGCACGATGTTAAAGGTAAACAGCATGTCCAGCAGCCAGGGCGGCAGCGGCAGAATCACCATCGCCAGAACGGCCAGCAGCAGTATCGGTATGCCGATAAAGCTGTTTTTGATACCGAGCGAAGACGGCAGGGCAAACTTCATCATCGAGTCCTCGATTTAGTGACGCAAATGCTTGGGAATATGGAAACTGGGCAGCGGCTCCGGCCGCTGTTGCTGCCCCTGGCGGTAGGCCTTGAGCTGCAGTACATAACTGAGTACCTGGGCGATGGCCACGTAAAGGGCCTGCGGCACCATCTGGTCCACCTGAGTGGAGTGGTAAACCGCCCGGGCCAGCGGCGCCGCTTCGATGATTTCGACGCCGTGAAGCCGGGCCAGCTGGCGCATGTGCAGCGCCAGATCATCGGTGCCTTTCGCCAATACGAAGGGGGCATCTGCCCGGTCAGGTTCGTACTTGAGCGCGATGGCGTAGTGACTGGGGTTGGTCAGCAGCACGTCGGCTTTGGGCACGGCGGTATCGGCCCGGGAGCGGGCCATCTTCTGCTGGATCTGCCGGATGCGGGCCTTCACCTCCGGCTTACCTTCCATCTGTTTGTGTTCATCCTTGACCTGCTGGCGGGTCATTTTCAGCTGCTTTTGGTGATCGAAGATCTGCCAGGGCACATCGATCAGCGCAATAAACAGCAGTACGACGCCGAGGGTCAGGACGCCGAAGGCCAGAAAACTGACGCCTTCGCGCACCGCCTGGTCCAGCGGCAGGCGGTAAAGTGAGAGCAGGCCTTCGAGGCGGCCGCGCAGCAGGAAATAGAGCGTGGCCAGCAGCAGCGAGACTTTGAGCACCGACTTCACCAGCTCCACCAGCGACTTCATGGAGAACATCCGCTTAATGCCGGCAATCGGGTCGATGCGACTGCCCTTGAAGGCCAGGTTCTTTGCGCTCAGCAGCGGGCCGCCGGGCAGGGCACCGGCCACCATCGCCAATACGGCGATAAGCAGAAACAGCGGGCCAAGCAGGTTGATCATCTTTATCAAAGAGGCACCGACGTGGCGGGTCATCACGTTCGGGTCGAGCAGATCTTCGCGGGTGAGCGACATGTTGAAGCGGAGCAGTTCGGCGGCGCCGTTGGCAAACCAGTCTGCACTGGCCATCAACATCAGGGCACAGCCAATGAACAGGGCCGCGGTGGCCAGGTCTTTGGATCGGGGAACCTGGCCCTTGTCGCGGGCTTTTTTCAGTTGTTGGGGTGTGGCCTTTTCCGTTTTGTCGGCGCTGGACTGGCTCATTGCGTCCCTCCAACAAACTGGTGCATGGCGGTAAGGGCATCAAGGCACAGCTCGGTGTACCGTTCCGGCAGGCCACTGAACGAAATCAGAATGCTCACCAATCCCAGAATCATCGCCAGCGGAAAGCCCAGGGAGTAAACGTTCAGGGTGGGAGCGGATTTGTTCAGCACCCCGAAGGTGATGTTGACCATCAGCATCGCCATGATCGCCGGAATCGCCAGCATCAGCGCCATGGCGAAGGTCCAGCCGAATTTCATGATCAGCATCATCAGCGGCAAATCCAGGACGCCACTGCCGATGGGCCAAAGCGTAAAGCTTTCCACCAGCACGCCCAGTGCCACCAGATGGCCGTCCAGGGCAAGAAACAGCAGCGTGCCATACATCACCATCCACTGCCCCAGCAGAGCATGGTTGACGCCGTTGGCGGGGTCATTCATCACCGACATTGCCAGGCCCATCTGCATCGACAGCATCTGACCGAGCATGGAAAGGATGTGGAGCAGCATCGAGAGCATCAGACCCATCATGGCGCCGACGGCCAACTGCTCAAACGCCACCAGCAAGGCCCGTGGTGATAGCGGGTCTATTGGCGGTGGGGTTGGCAGAACCGGGCCAATAAGGGCCGCCAGAAAAAAGGCGAACAGCACTTTGACCCGAACCGGGATGTGGCCATTAGAGAAAAACGGCAGCAGGGTAAATGCCCCGGCAATCCGGAAGAAAGGCCACCAAACGCGGCCAATCATCAGCAGGATCTCTTCGGTAGAGAAGGCAAACATCGTCAGCCAATCAAATGAGGGATGTCGAGGAACAGGCGGTTGAACAGGTCGCTCAACTGTTGGAGCAGCCAGTTGCCCGCAAACAACACCATCAGCAGGGTGATCAGCAGGCGGGGCAGAAACGACAGGGTTTGTTCATTGACCTGAGTGGCAGCCTGCAAAATGGCGATGACGAGACCGACCGCCATGCCGGGCATGATCAGCACTCCCACCATGGCGACCACCAGATAGATCCCATCGGCAAAAATGGTGGTCAGCTGTTGTGCGTCCATGCGCGCTCCTATCCCAGTCCGAAGCTGGCGGCCAGGGTGCCGACGGTCATCGACCATCCGTCCACCAGAACGAACACCATCAGCTTAAAGGGGAGGGAGATGATCAGCGGCGACAGCATCATCATACCCATCGACATCAGTACCGACGCCACCACCAGATCAATCACCAGAAATGGAATGAACAGCAGGAAGCCGATCTGAAAGGCGGTTTTCAGCTCACTGAGCACGAAGGCCGGCATCAGCACCGAAAAAGGCACTTCGGCGGCGCTCAGTTGGGTGGATTCACCGGCGATCTTCAGCATCTGCTCCAGATCCGTTTCCCGGGTCTGCCCCAACATAAAGGTGCGTAATGGGATTTCGGCACGGGCCACCGCCTCTTTCAGGCCAATCTCACCGCCATCGTAGGGCAGAAACGCCTGCTCATGGATCTCGGTCCAGACCGGACGCATGATGAACAGCGTCAGTACCAGCGCGATGCCAATCAGCAATTTGTTGGGCGGACTCTGTTGCAGGCCCAGCGCCTGACGCAGCACCGCCAGCACCACGATGATCCGGGTAAAACTGGTCATCATCAGCAGCATGGCAGGAAGGAAACTGAGCGCCGTCATCAGCGCCAGGATCTCCATCTTGACGCCAAACTCCTGACTGGTGGCGCCGTCCGACATTGTAAACAGCGTCAGACCCCCCTCGGCGAACGCCGAGGGGCTGAGCAAAACAAGTAGCCCAAGCCAGACCCGCATACCGTCAGTTGCCTTGTCCGGAAAGCTTGCTGGCTTCCACTTCCAACAGGCGGACGCCGTAGCGGCCATTCACTTCCACCACTTCACCGCGCCCCAACAGCGTTCCGTTAACGCGCAGATCCAGAGGCTCGCCGACCATCCGGTCCAGCGCAACGATGTCGCCCTCGCCGAGGGCCATCAATTCACCCAGACTCAGCTCAGCGCTGGCCAGCTCCAGAGAGACCTGCACCGGCAGATGGCTGAAGAAGTTCATGTCTCTGGGGGCGCGGGGCGTTTCCGGTGCCGCTTTGGGGGCCGGCTCATCGGCAAAGAGGTCGTCGTCCAGAAGCAGGTCGTCGTCCAGCAGCAAAGTATCTTCGGACATCGATTAATCCTCGTGTTGATGTAGTTCGTGAGTGAGCTTGGCCACCAGTTGCCCTTCATGGCTGTGTACGGTGGCGTGGAAAATGGGTCGGCCCCCGATCGATACCGGACTGCGACGGGTCAGGGTCAACGGCAGAATCTCGCCGGGTTGAAGTCCCGACAGGGCCTGAGTGGGCAGAGATTGCTGAGCCAGCTGACAGGAGAGGCGGATCGGCAATTGGTGCAGGCGACGCTTCAGCTTTGCCGCCAGATCCGGTGCAACCGGCGTTTCCGTCGGGGTGCGCGTCAGCCGGGCCAGCGCGGCATCACTGAGCAGGCACTGCATCTTCGGCAGGCCGGTCACTTTTGCCCAGTCAAAATGCCAGCGCAGCGGCGCAGTCAGTTTTTGGTCGGATTCCAGTGGTTCCAGCTCCAACTGTTCGGCGTCCAGCGCTTCCGGAGAGAGGGCTGAAAGGGCGGCAACCATCAGGCGCTTGATCAGTCTCAGTTCGGACTGGCTTGGCGGCGTCAATGGGCAGAACAGCGGACGCGCGCCGCCGCCGTAGTAGCTGCTGGCGAGCTGATCGAGGCTGCAGCGGTCGATGCCCCACCAGATCAGAGGCTGTCGTTCCTGGCTGAGCTGGAACCAGGACAGCTCCCGCCCCAGAGGCGGGTTGTCCTGAACGGTGGAGATGGCGGCGAGTGGGCTCTGGCCACGGTCGGTGCCGGGTGTCAGAGCCTGACCGGCGGCTTCCAGTACCAGGCGCTGCCGCTTTTCCAGCTCGAAAAGCAGCCGGCTTCGGGCGAGCCGCTCCTGCACCAGGGCCACGGGCCTGTAGGCGTGCTGATCGGACGCACGAAGCACGGTGGCTTTGGCAGTGGTTTTCATTCGCTCAGTTCCCTAAGTGTTGTGACTAACTCGAAAAAAAGCAGAAAAACGAGATGCCGTAAGCATCGAGATATTATTTTGACAGGTGACAAACTTCTGGCTCATTTATATTTATTGACGCCGACAATTATCTGTCGCCAATTTAATGGGCACTTTTTCATAGGTTTTTGCATATTTTCTGTCACTGTCAAAAATCCGTTTTGTTAGCCATTATATTGACGGGCTTCGCTCCGCAAATGCCTGATGTGGCTGGCTTTGGTGCGATACCATATCAGTAAAAAAATCCGAATTTCAATATTGCATTTACCCCTTGTTTGAATTTAAGTTTGTCCCCTGAAAATTTAACGCCAACAATGAAGTTGTCGCTACTTAATAAGACCGTGACCGGACAGAGAATGTCATGATTAAAAAAACATCAGGGACAGTTTTGCTTTTCCTTGCCGGCTTTTCCTGCCACGCAACTCCCCAGTTAAGTCAGTTTCAAACGCCGATGGATGGCGCCCAGTGGCGTTTTCAGGGCGATCGATTCCACTGCGAGTTGCGTCAGGATGTGGCCGGATTTGGAACCCTGGTGCTGGCCGATCAACCCGGACGTCCTCTGGCGCTTACCCTGCGCGCTGACTGGCTGGTGCAAACGCCGGTTCACAGCGAAAGCCGTCTGGTCGCTGCCCAATGGCAGCACCGGTCGCCGTCTCAGGTGGCACAGCGCCTGTGGCAATGGAACGGGCGCAAGGCGGTCATGGAAGGCGACGCCACCCCCTATCTGGAAGCGCTCGAACTGGGACTGGGCTGGCAGTTGGATGTGCAGCTCAGCGACGAGTCCGGCTATCGCCTGAATGCCGACCCGGTGGCGGTGCGTCAGGTACTGGCGCAGTTCCGTCAGTGCCGCACTGCGCTGGTGCCCAAGCCGTTCTCGGAGGTTCGTCATGTGACCCTCAGCTACCGCAGCGGACAACTGCTGCCGTCGCGCCAGCAACTGGGTGAACTGGACGCCATCGCCGCATACGTAGCGGCGGACGGCAAAATCACCGAAGTGTTGGTGGATGGCCACACCGACAGCGTCGGCGACCATCTGGCGAACCTGGCGCTGTCCCGGGATCGGGCCGATGAAGTGGGCGCACTGCTGCATGAGCGTGGGGTAGAGCGGAGCCGAATTCAGATCCGCGGCCACGGCGAGCGCTACCCACTGGTCAGCAATGGTACGGCCCCGGGCCGCGACCAGAATCGCCGGGTCACCATTCGACTGGTCCGCGATGGACAGGTACAGGAGGTGGCCGGTGGTCAACATTGAAGCTCCGCGGCTGGGATTGGGAAAACTCGCGGTACCCGGCATTGTTCTGGCGCAGCTGGAGCTGCAGGGCTACCAGATTGCCCGCGATGGTGCCCCGGTCTGGGTTGAGCTGGTGGACCTCAGCGAGTGCCAGCCGGAACAGGTGAGCGAGCGCCTGAGCCAAAGTGCCGGTAAATATCAGATTGCGCTGGTAGCGCCGGAACAGACCGCACTGGCCAGCGAAGCGATGCGTCACGGTGCCCAGGATTACCTGCTGCTGCCGCTGGATGCCGACCAACTGGTGAGCCAACTGGCGCGGCTGATGCACCTGGAGCAGGATCAGGCCGATGTGGTTGCCGTCTCCCCCCGCTCCCGCCAGTTACTGATGCTGGCCCACCGTGCCGCACAAACCGACGCCAGTGTTCTGCTCACCGGCGAAAGTGGTACCGGCAAGGAACAACTGGCCCGGTTCATTCACCGACACTCCCCGCGGGCCGATGGCCCGTTTCTCGCCGTCAACTGCGCGGCCATTCCCGAAGCGATGCTCGAATCCCTGCTGTTTGGGCATGTCAAAGGCGCCTTTACCGGTGCCCATGCCGACAAACCCGGCAAGTTTGAAGCGGCCAGCGGCGGCACTCTGTTGCTGGATGAGATTGGCGAGATGCCGATGCTGCTGCAGGCCAAACTGTTGCGGGTTCTTCAGGAGCGGGAAGTGGAGCGCCTTGGTGCCCATCGCGGCATTGCCCTGGACATTCGAATCATTGCCGCAACCAATCAGGATCTGCGCCAGGCCGTGGCAGAAGGGCGCTTCCGTGAGGACCTGTTCTATCGCCTCGATGTTCTGCCGCTGAAAACCGTGCCGCTGCGGGAGCGTCGTGAAGACATCCTGCCGCTGGCGGAACACTTCCTCGGCCAATACGGCGACGGCAGCCGTTGCCATTTCAGTGACGCCGCCCGTCAGGTGCTGTTGGCTCACGACTGGCCGGGCAACGTCCGCGAGCTGGAGAACACCGTACAGCGCGCCCTGGTGATGCGCCGTGGCAGCGCCCTGCAGGTGGCAGAGCTTGGCTTGCCGGAGACCGCGCAGAGCGCCACGGTGCCGATGGAGACCGAATCCGGCCTGAAGGCGTCCAAGCGCCAGGCGGAGTTTCAATACATCGTGGATGTGCTGCGCCGTTTTGATGGCCATCGCAGCCGCAGTGCCGACGCACTGGGTATGACCACCCGGGCGTTACGCTACAAATTGGCGCAGATGCGGGAGCAGGGGTGGGACATCGACCGCCTGCTGAACGCGTCTGACGCTGCCTGAATTTTACGTTGGAGTCTGATATGCCCCAATCCATCGCCCTGACCCAGGCCCGCCTGCAGGAATCCCTGCAGTTGAACCGGGAGCGAGCCGCCGGCGAGATCGCCATCGGCCCCAACCCGCTGGATCGTCAGTTATCGGGCCCCGCTGCCGTGCCCTCGTTTTCTGATCTTATGGGTCAGAAGGTCAACGCCATCAGTGCTGATCAGAACCGCTCTGACGCGATGCGCACGGCGGTTGATCTGGGCCGAAGTGATGACCTGGTGGGCGCCATGGTGGCGTCGCAGAAGGCCAGTCTGACCTTCAGTGCGCTGGTTCAGGTGAGAAACAAACTGGTGACGGCATTTGATGACGTCATGAAGATGCCGTTGTAAGGAACACAAACAATGACTACAGCGACCGCTGATACGATGACGCCGCCAAACGAAGGCGGCACCCTGTCCAGGCTCAAGGGCCTCTGGGCCCGCTGGAAGGGCGCCAGCCGCAGCGACCGTCAGGTTTTGGTCATCGCCGTTATGGCCACCGTGGTGGCCACGGTGATCGTGTTGGTGCTCTGGACCGCGAGCCAGGGTTATCGACCGCTTTACGGCAGTCAGGAAGGGTTCGACAGCGCCGAGATCATTGAAGTGCTGGAAGCGGAGAAGATCCCCTACCGCATGCAGGCCGATACCGGCCAGATCCTGGTGCTGGAAGACCAGCTTGGCCGTGCCCGCATGACGCTGGCCGCCCGCGGTATCCGCGCCAAAATGCCAGCAGGCATGGAACTGCTGGATAAAGCCGGCTCCCTCGGCAGCAGTCAGTTCCTGGAAGAGGCCCGCTATCGCCTCGGCCTGGAAGGGGAGCTGGCCCGCACCATCATGGCGATGAAGGCCGTACGCAGTGCCCGGGTGCATCTGGCGATCCCGAAGCGGACGCTGTTTATTCGCCAGCAACCGGAACAGCCCTCTGCGGCCGTTATGCTGGAGCTGTACTCCGGTGCGTCGCTGGGCCGTGATCAGGTGGAAGCGATCGTCAACCTGGTGGTGGGGGCCGTGACGGCGATGCCGGTGGAAGCGGTGTCAGTGGTGGATCAGAACGGTCGTCTGCTCAGCGCCGATCTGGAACTGGCCCAGGAGCTGGCGCGCTCCGGCGAGCGTCAATTGACCTACAGCCAGCAGATGGAACAGGCCCTGAACCAGCGTGCCAGCGATATGCTGCTGCCGATACTGGGGTACGGCAACTACCGGGTGCAGGTTGCAGCACGGGTCAACTTCGACCAGATCGAAGAAACCCGTGAGCAGGTGGACCCGGCTAACACCGTGATGACCCGTGAAGCCAGCCGCTCTGACACCCGTGGTGGCGACCTGGCCATGGGCATCCCCGGCGCCCTCAGCAACCAGCCGCCCGCCACCGATGGTGAGCCGGAAGCCGCCGCAGTCCAGAACATGTCCAGTGAAAGCGAACGGTACTTCGAAACCAGCCGTTCGGTTCGTCACACCAAGTACCAGCAAGCCCAACTTGAACGTCTGTCCGTCTCCGTGCTGCTTAACGGCGACGCGGCCACCTGGACTCAACCCCAGCTTGACCAGCTGAGCCAGCTGGTTGAAGACGCCATTGGTTTTGAAGCCGCCCGTGGCGACACCCTGAGCCTGCACGCCTTCCCGTTTGCTGCCCAGCCGATGCCAGAGATGGAGCCGCTGCCCTGGTGGCAGACGCAGGAGTACCAGCTGTACGTCCGTTACCTGATTGGTGCTTTCCTCGGCCTCGGTCTGATCCTGTTTGTGCTGCGTCCGCTGGTGAAACACCTGACCCGCACCGTGGAGCAGGAGAAGGCTCAGGAAGAAGCCGCTCAGGCCGCGCTGTTGCCGATGCATGAGCCGGTGCAGGAGACTGCCGTGCCTGAACTGCCGCCGCCGGGCTCGGCGCTGTCGATACAGCTTGAGCACCTGAGCCTGCTGGCCAACGAAGAACCGGCACGAGTGGCCGAAGTGATCACGCAATGGATGGGTAACAATGAGCGCGACTAATCAGGAATTGAGCACCCATCTGGGGGGCGTGGAGCAGGCAGCAATGCTGCTGGTGAGCATGGGTGAAGAGGGGGCTGCCCGAGTGCTGTCGCACCTCTCCAGCCACCAGGTGCAGCAGGTGAGCCAGATGATGGCCCGCCTCTCCAACGTCCGTCAGGACGATGCGGAAGGGGTGTTGCAACGCTTCTTCAACGACTACCGGACCCAGGCAGGCATCGCCCGGGCCAGTCGCGGATACCTGCAACGCACTCTGGACCTGGCGCTGGGGGACAAGCTGGCCAAGGGCCTGCTGGATTCCATCTATGGCGACGAAGTGAAAACGTTGGTTCAGCGCCTGGAGTGGGTGGAGCCGGCATTGCTGGCCCGCCAGATTGCCCCGGAGCACCCTCAGCTGCAGGCGGTGCTGCTTGGCCTGTTGCCACCGGATGCGGCCTCTCAGGTGCTGCAGCGCCTGCCGGCCGCCAGCCACGACGAACTGCTGGTACGGATTGCTCAGTTGGGTGAACTGGACCGGGAAGTGATTGAAGAGCTCAAAGAGCTGGTGGATCGCTGCCTGGTGGTGGCCAACGAGCGCAGCCACACCCGGGTCACCGGGGTGCGTCAGGTGGCGGGCATTCTGAATCGATTCAGCGGCGATCGCAGCCAGCTGATGGAGATGATCAAACTGCACGATCAGGGCCTGGCGGTTGAGGTGGAGTCCAACATGTTTGACTTCATCATCCTGGCCCGCCAGAGCGATGAAACCTTGCAGTACCTGCTGCAGGAGGTGCAGCAGGAGGTGCTGGCGCTGGCGATGAAAGGTCTGGATGCGGACTTTAAGCGCCGCCTGCTGTCGGCACTGCCCAAACGGATGTCTCAGGCACTGGAGCTCCAGATCGAATCGCTGGGCCCGGTAGCACTGTCCCGTGCCGATGGGGCTCGGGCTGAGGTAATGGCCGTGGCGCGCCGCCTGATGACGGACGGCGAAATTGAGTTGCAACTGTATGAAGAGCGGGTGGTGGAGTAATGAGCATGCAGAACCGTTGGCGCCTGGATGGGGGCCGTGCCCGTCTCTATCGATTCACACCGCTGCCGTTGGAGAACAACACCAGTCCGGGGGATGGCGATAACTGGCAAGGCTACCAGGAAGGCTTTGACCGGGGATACAAAGAGGGCCAGCAGCAGGGCCATCAGGCCGGCTACGACGAAGGCCAGGCTCAGGGGCTGGATGCCGGGCGCCAGCAAGGCTTCGCCAGCGGCCGTCAGGAAGGGCTGAACCATGCCACTGAGCAGGCCCGTGAGGAGCTTTCCCAGGTGCTGGTTCCGGTTCAGGCGCTCAAAGGGGTGCTGGAAGAGGGTTACCAGTCACAGGTGCGCCAGCAGCGAGACCTGATCCTGGAGTTGGTTCAACGGGTATCGCAGCAGGTGATCCGCTGTGAGTTGACCCTGCAGCCACAACAGGTACTGAATCTGGTGGAAGAGACACTGCGGGCGTTACCTGATGGCCAGAATGCCCTGAAGATCCATCTGGAGCCCGCGGCCTGTGAGCGTCTGAAAGAGTTGGCGCCGGAGCGGATCCAGGAGTGGACTCTGGTGCCTGACCCCGCCATCAGCGCCGGCGGCTGCCGCATCGTTTCCGAGAACCTCGACGCGGACGCGTCGGTTGAGTCCCGTCTTGATGCCTGTATGAGTCAGGTACAAGCCCGACTGGATGCAATGGATCTGGCGGAACAAGCGGAGGCCGAGCGTGCCCCAGAACGCGGCGATCATTGATTGGCCCGCCGTGCCGGTGGCCCGGATTTACGGGCGACTGGTGCGCGTTACCGGGTTGCTGCTCGAAGCGGTCGGCTGCGATCTGGGTACCGGTGAGCGGTGCCTGGTGGAGCGGCGCGATGGCAGCATGGTGGAAGCGGAGGTGGTCGGGTTTCACCGTGACACCCTCTGCCTGATGCCGGTCACACCCACTGATGGACTGGTGCCGGGTGCCCGGGTTCAACCGTTGGCAGGCAATGCCCCGGCGGTGGTTGGAAAAGGGTTGCTGGGCCGGGTTATTGACGGCTGTGGTGACCCCATCGACGGACTCGGCCCGCTGCACAATGTCCGCTCCCTCTCTGGCCGGCCGGTCACACCCAACCCGCTGTTACGCCGTCCCATCGACGCGCCTTTGGATGTTGGCGTGCAGGCCATCAACAGTCTGTTGACGGTTGGCAAAGGCCAGCGCCTCGGCCTGTTCGCCGGTTCCGGGGTGGGAAAATCCGTATTGCTGGGCATGATGACCCGTTTCACCCAGGCCGACATCGTCGTGGTTGGGCTGGTGGGTGAGCGTGGCCGGGAAGTGCGCGAGTTTATCGAGCACGCTCTTGGCGCAGAGGGCCGACAGCGTGCCGTCGTGGTGGTGGCGCCTGCGGACGCGACCGCCCTGATGCGGATGCGGGCGATGCGTTTATGCCATCGTATCGCGGCCGGTTTCCGCGATGAAGGCCATGATGTGTTGCTGCTGGTGGACTCGCTGACCCGCTACGCCCAGGCACAGCGGGAGGTGGCGCTCAGCCTTGGTGAACCCCCCGCGACCCGGGGCTATCCGCCCTCCGCCTTCACTCAACTGCCGTCGCTGGTGGAGCAGGCGGGCAATGGTGAAGGTGGGCAGGGCAGTCTGACCGCGCTCTATACCGTACTGGTGGAAGGGGACGATCAGAACGACCCGGTGGCCGACGCCGCCCGGGCCATCCTGGATGGCCACATTGTGCTGTCCCGCGCCCTGGCCGAGCAGGGGCATTTTCCCGCCATCGACGTCAATGCCTCCGCCTCGCGTTTGGCAGCGCAGTTGGTGGATGAGCCGGACCAGGCGGCGATGCAGCGGCTTCGGCACCTGAATGCGCGCTTTCAGGAAGTACGGGAGCTGTTGCCGCTGGGGGGCTATCAGCCGGGTCAGGATCCGGAACTGGACCTTGCCGTCCGGGTGCAACCGCAAATCGCGCAATTTCTGCGTCAGGGAATGAATGAATGCCGGGACTACCAGACCAGTCGTGCCGGCTTACGCACACTGATGGAGCAGGTAGAACATGGCTGACCCCATAGCCTTGCTGCGGGAGCAGCAGGAGAAACGGTTGGTGGCGCTGGGCACTCAGCGAACCGATCGCCAGCAGCGTCTGGTGAAGCTGCAACAGCACGAAGCGCAGCTTACGGCGCTGATCAAAGACTACAGCGGTTCCGGACAGGGCCACATCCTGATGATGGCCAATCGCAGCCAGATGGTGCGCCAGCTTCAGCCCCTGGTGGAACAGTGCCAGCGCCAGCAGCTGGTGGCCCAGGCGGACCTGCAAACCATTGAAGGCCAGTGGCGTCAGCAATTGGGGCGTCGTCAGGGCCTGGTTTGGCTGGAGGGAGAAAAGCGTCGTCGTGCCACGTCATTGCAGCAGCGGCTGGAGCAAAAGCAGATGGATGAGATGGCAGGCCGTCCCCGCAGGGCCTGAGCCAGTGCCTGCCAACCAGCGCCGACCCCCGGGTCGGCGTTTTGCTTTCTGCGTTTGGCGCGTTTCATTTGAGTGTTGTTGGCTCGATCATTCCACCTCTGCCTCAATCACATGGATGTTTAGGCATGGAGGAGCGCTCTCAAAGCGCTGGTGAAAGCCGTCGCAGGTTTGAACTTCACGGAGCTGAAGCGACGCAGGCCCATCGTCAAGGAATTGCCGTTTGAGGCAGACCAGAAGCGCTTAGCCAGTCTGATTGGGTCAGGCTCGCTTTGTAGAGACGAATGGCTGGTTTGTGCTCAAAGGGGTCATCAGTGCATTTGGGCTGAACGGCTGCTCTTGTGCGGAAAGCAGTCATTGCACCACTACGCCTCGCCCTTCCCAAAGTCCGTGGGGTTCGTTAGGTTAGAGACCGCAGGCCTTGTTGTTATGGCCAACCTTGCAAGGTCAATATAATAAGCGTTATGGTTACAAGGAGAGTAAGTGCAAAATTTTCACTTCATTTATTTATTAATACTTGTTTTTAGTATTTTAGGTTGCAGTGAAAAATCAATTGACATTATCACTTGCCATGGAGCTGTTACCGAAGGACATATTTGGGTTTCAATCTCAGTTGATAACCAGGTAACTATTGGCAGTTCACAATTTTCTGAGAGTTTGCTTTATTCAAAACATCAGCTTGTTAAACAGTCTTGTGAATCTGTCGTTGTCATAATTCAAGCTGACAAATCAGCTAGTCATAAAGTGGTTTATGACACAATCCAAACGATAAAATCAATGGGCTACCAAGTGTCACAGTAACCCTAACAAGGCACTGTAGCCGGATTTCAGCCAGCCCGCTCTGCTCGTGCCTCGCAAGTGCAGCCGGGTAAGCTACTCCCGCTAAGTGGAGCGTTAAGTTGCATCGAGGTATCTAATGATATTAGTTATCGAAATTTTATTGTCCTTACTTTTCCTTGTTGCCTGTGCCATATGGTACAAACTAGAAGGCGGTTTTGAGCCAATTGTTGTTGCAATTGGTGGTTTGTTCCCTATTGTCATCCTCATACGAAGTGAATTTATCACTAGGAAAACTGATAAAGACCTGAAATTTATACTCGGAGAATGGGAATGTAATTGGTCATTCCAAGTACCAAGAACTTATGACGCTTTCTCTGATAGAGTTAAAATAACAAAATTGAAGAGGGGTAAATTTGAAGGCGTTGGATTCAATGATGACCTTGGTGAATATGAGATTTTTGGTGAGGTACTCGATAGAGTGGTTTGGTTTAAGTTTAATGGAGTTGCAGGGAAGCAAGACATTACAGGTTTGGTATTGCTTCAGCGAAAGGCTCAAAGAACGATTTTAGATGGTGAGTGGATTCAGTATTATAGTGCCGAGAAAATTGGTCGTGGAAAAGTAAGTCTACAAAAGACTTAACTAGACGTTTAAACGGAATTAAAACAGTTGGTAGGTTTCGCTTCACAGCATAACCAACAGTTTTAGTCCACTTAACGCGGCGTTAAACGACCGCTATCCGCTCAGGAGCAGACATACAGCCAGAGTGCCTGACTGACCGCTCCTGGCCGGTAAGCGACTGTTGAGGTCGTCCCTGGAGCCTATGGCGCCCTGGTAAAGGCCAAAGGGCGCTTGTGTGCTCAAAGGAGACGGATAGCCTTGGCCTGGATATGACCGCTTTGGGGCGGTTTGTGACCACTGGTCATAGGCTTGGAACAACCCAGGGAGCCACATTGAGCATGAGCGGTAACCATTTGCCGTAACAGCAAATACAAGGAATGGTCGATTTGCGCTTTTTTATCGCCGTGCAGCGAAACGTTTGATCTCAAGCAAGTTCAGTGGCCTGAGCCTTGTTCAGGCCTTCCAATGTACAGCTGAATCCCATAAATTATGGTTCTAAATATACTTTTCAATACGTTGGATTGGACCAAAAGGCTTAGCAATCACCATGTGCAGGCATCTTGAAGCATTCAGGTGATTATTACCACGCTGGCAAGTAGCGTGCTTAAGATCATCAATCTAATAGTCGTTATGCGACAACCAAAGGAATCCCGCATGAAACGAGACATGGAATTAATTAGGAAAATTGTTTTGAACTGTCAGAGTTCAGAACCTAATGCCAATGTCGAGGGCTATGACTCATGGACAGTTACTTATCATAAGTATTTACTAGTTCAAGCAGGTTTAGCCGAGGGACCTGTTCTTGAGGCGTCATTGTCTTCAACTAAGCCATTTGCTGCAGTACATCTTCATCACTTAACATGGGAAGGTCACGAGTTTGCTGACGTGGTTGCCGATCAAAGCAATTGGAAAACAATTAAGCAATATATCAATGATGCAGGGAAGGTTTTGAATATTGAGACTATCAAATTCGCTGCGAAGCAACTTTTCGAGTTCGTTGTCACATAGCAAGGTACTTTTAGACGGATTCTATAATATCTGTTTACGATAAACGGTGCATTATGCCGCAGAGGAAAATAGGTTGAATAAAGTTGTACTTATAGGAACTAGCCATTCTATCCAAAGGGACAAAGGAAATGCTCAGTTTTCTACATTCATTAGGGACTCTATTGGCAGGTATGGTATCAAGTCCATTGGAGAAGAGATAGACACCCTTGATTCTTTAGCATCAGAAATATCTCTTGAAATGGGATTGGATTATCAAGTTATAGAACCAAATGAACAAGAACGTATTGAGCTAGGTATTGCCAGCATAAATCAAGTCAAACATGAAGTGTTCATGGAGTACGATGACAGTGAGTCACCAGATGCGCTGGCAGAATGTGAAAAAAGAATGCAATCAGGATTTAGGGCTCGTGAGCAGGAGTGGCTGAGGCGAATAAGTAAGTTCACAGCTGACCCAATCCTTGTGATTTGCGGAGCAAATCATATTTCACACTTCGCCACACTACTAAAAGAAAGTGATTTTAATGTTATTGTTGAAAGCGAGCTATGGCAAAGCAGCACGACAATAAAAACATAATTTTGTAATGTTTATATTTTTCTCCTTTCTTGGGTGAATATTAGCATCTCCTTAGCAGGGTGTGTTTTCTTAAGGCATAAAAACAATGATAGCGAAAGCATCCGAACTGCTTGAGCAGTTTATACAAATCGAAAGGCAGGCATTAGATGCGGTCGATATGCCTCATATGCCTACGTTAGGTAGCGCATACGAGGAGATTACAAAACAAGGAATCGACCAAGGCTTTGCTATTCCTAAAAGTTTAGATTTAAGAGTAGTGTCTGGCTTCATTTCGGTAGGTCAAGAAATGTTACCTCAACAAATTGATGGAATGTTGGTTTGTGGTGAAGGTATACAATATGGTAGAACTAAAGAATACATTTATCCAATAGACCAAGTTCTTTGCATTTTCGAAGTTAAGAAGACACTAAATAAAGCCGATTACGTTGATGCATTTGATCATCTCCGAGTAATCAGGCAGAAATACGCCGAACACTTTGAATCTAAATTTGACGACGACCCAACATTTGAACCAAATATTAAGGTTGCACGCAAACATTTTTCACAGATAACTGGCAAGGAAGCACCAGATAAATATAGCCAGATTCATACTCTATCAAAATCTGAAGGCATACTATTTTACTCTTTAGTTCAGGAAACACTTGCACCACTGAGTATCATCCATGGCTACGGTGGTTATACGACTGAATCTGGAATGCGTAATTCATTTTTAGACATTCTCTTTGAGAAAGGTGAAACCTCGGGTGAGGGACTTGGAGTTCCAAGCTTACCATCATTGGTGACCACTAATGGTTTTAGTATTGTTAAAGGGAATGGTGTACCGTTCATCGGTATAAACGAAGATCGCGAGTGGGCTGCCTTACTATCAACTAAAGGGAATGCTGCCCGTATAATCCTTGAAGTTATCTGGTCCAAGATATCTCTCCACTTTGATGTTGCGATGCCCTGGGGAGATGACTCTGATACAGAAGTCACGGCTCCATTAATGTTTGCGAAACCGATTGAAAATGAAGATGGTGCGGGGTGGTATTATGTACCAATAAGACTAAAAGAGTCTGACCTCAGCATGCGAAGCAATCTACAGGCATGGCAACCAAGGAAAATAACAGAAGATGTAACTGAAATCATCTACTCAATGCTTAGCACTGGTGGTTACGTACACTTGGACATTCTTGATGAAATAGCTACTAGCAATTCAGTAGAGCGTGATGATCTTATAAATAGACTCATGAGCACCATGTTATTTAAGCAAAGCGGAAATTACATTCGTCCAATTTCATCAATCCTTCATATGGTGTCAGACAATGAGGGGCAAAACTTCATCTCATCGAATCGAGACCGGTTAGATACTTGGTGTGACAAGTGTGGTATCGCGAAGAGCTATATAAGTCTAATAATTATGGACGGATTTGGACAATAGCGAATCATTTTTGAGTGACTCCCTATCGGTACGAGATTTGGATTTGTGCTCACTATCCAGAGTTTAGGCTGGCCTGTAGCGATTCTCACATACTGATGTAGCACGGAACGTCCACTATCTGCTTGGAAGTGGACATGCCACCCAGCCATTCGACTGACCGGAGTTGGCCGATAGCAGTCATTCATCTCCGCCAACTCGATCAAGCCCCTTGCAGTAAGGACCAGCGCCCATCCTTCCTCACATCAACCAACTCAAAGCTCGCCAGGGCCGGAGGTTCTGCACGGGACTGGCGAGCGCCAAACACTGAGATGGAACAGCGCCCTGCGCTCTGGTTCCCGGGGGCGATATCGATGCGCTAGTCTCAACGGGTAGGTGATACTTCGGTGCCAGGTAGTGCGCCGACAACGCAAGGAACCGTTATGAGCATTCAGACCCCTTCCCCGGAAGCGCCGTGCGACCACCAAAGCGGTTGTGGCGCCATTCGTCTGCGGCTTCTGCCCAGAGATAAGGATCTGGGCGGTTTTACCGTGCGTCGGGCGTTGCCGGTTCGCCAGCAGCGGATGGTGGGGCCGTGGCTGTTCTTCGATCATATGGGGCCCGCGCAGTTTCCGGCGGGGGAGGGCGTCAATGTCCGGCCCCACCCCCATATTAATCTGGCTACGGTGACCTACCTGTTTGAAGGCGAGATCCTCCACCGCGACTCACTGGGCAGTCTGCAACCGATTCAGCCCGGGGACGTTAACCTGATGGTGGCGGGCAGGGGCATTGTCCACTCGGAGCGGGAACGGCCTGAAGTGACGGCCCGCCCGCACGCCCTGCACGGGCTTCAGTTGTGGCTGGCACTGCCGGAAGCCGACGAGGAGATTGAGCCTGCCTTTTACCACTATCCCGGCAGTGACATTCCTGTGGTGACGATGGAAGGGGTCCCGGTAAGGGTGATCATGGGGGCGGCTTACGGGGTTGTCTCACCGGTCAAAACCTTTGCCCAAACCCTTTATCTGGAAGCCCGTCTTCAACCAGGGCAGTCGCTGCTGTTACCCAACGCGGAACAGCGCGCCATGTATCTGGTTGAGGGGGCGGTCAGCATTGGCGACACGGCCATCAAAGCGCACGAGATGGCGATTCTGGAGGCCGATGAGGGGGTCCATGTCCGTGCCGATAGGGACAGCCTGATCGCGCTGATTGGCGGAGAGGCGATGACACCCCGATATATGGACTGGAACTTTGTGTCCAGCCGCAAGGAACGAATCGCCCAGGCCCGGGCGGATTGGCAGGCGGGGCGTTTTGATCGGGTGCCGGGCGATGAGAAAGAGTTCATCCCCTTACCCTGATGCCGTGGGGAGAAAAAAGCCCGCCGGATGGCGGGCTTTTCGTTGTGCGCTATTTGACCTCAGCTTACCGGCTGGTCGGCACCGTAGTCCTGATGCTCTGCATCGGCATGGGCGCCCCCCAGCACCCTGTCCAGCAGACTTTTCTGACCTGCCAGCAATTTGCCGTTGAGCTCATTCTCCACCTGACAGTCCCGAACCAGTTGTTGCAGGTGGTTCCACAGGCTGGTGACGGTGTGCCGGCTTTGTGGACCCAGGGCACCAAACAGGCGCTGCATGCCATTGGCGTCGGGCGACACACCAAGCTGCTTCAGGGTGGCAGTGCGACGTGCGGCTCGGTCCCGAAGCTTGTTGCAGAGCGACTCAACCCGCTCGTTATGCTGGTTGAGTGCTTGCTGGTCCCGCCGCTCAAGCAGGCTGCGCTGATGGCGCAGCAGAGCCCGCAACTGCTGATAGTCCTCGATGTCGAGTCGGATCTCGCGCACCAGGATCTGCAGGCTTTCCCGTTTGCTGGTCATTTAGCCGTGTTGCTCCAACATGGATTGCGCCAGTTCGTTCAGGTCCAGGTCGAATCGGCCTTCACTCAGGGCACTGCGCAGGGCATTGACCTTATCCATATCCACATCACTCAGACCCGCCAGTTCCTGCTCGGCCTGCTCCAGCAACTGCCAGTCATCACTGATGGGGTCTTTGCCCTTGGGCTGGGCGGCGAGCGGGGCCTCTGACGGCTGGGCCGGGCTCTTCTGGGTCGCCAGATTGGCGGGGAAGTTGGAAGCTAATTTGTTGATTTCCATCATATTGGCTCGCTACTCAGGGGGTAAAAATCTTGTCACTGTCAAAAAAGCGACCCCTGGGCGTCAAAACTTAAAACCGGGTTTGCACTTTTCCCGGTGCCACTGGGTAGGCGGTGATCACCGCACCGGAACTCAGGTTACGAACCCGCACGGTATCCCCTTCTGCACCGGCATCCAGTGCCACCCCTTTCATCACCGCGCTGAAGCTGCCGCCACTGGCCTGGATGATCACCTCTTCGCCGACGCTGACCCAGTTTGGCGAGGTGATCTGACTGTGGCGGATTGGCTGGTCAGCGCGGACCGCGCGTCGGACGGTTTGGCCAACCAGTTCGCTGGCATCGAAAACCCAGTCCTGGCTGCTGACGCCCAACTCACGGCGATTGTGGGTGAGGTCACTGGCGCTGATGGTGTGGCCCCGGCCAAGGCGGATTCGGGGCACCGGGATCTCTGCGACCGCGAACACCCGGGCACGGACGTAGTAGCGCCAGCCCAGGGCCGGACAACTCACCTGGCGCTGAAGTCGCCCGACCGGCAAGGCCTGATCGGAAGGGGGGTCGACCACCAAGGGGGTTGGGCAGGCTTGCTGCTTCTTGAGGCCACTCACCGGGTCCACCCGAACCTGCCGTTGTTGCAGGGTCAATCCCCGTCGCTCACTCCATTGAGTGAGTTCGCGGTTGAGGGTGGTGGTCAGCGCACGGGTGACCTGTTGGGCCGCGGTGGCTTCCCCGGAAGGCGGGGTGGCCCAGGCCGCTTTTCCGGGGGGAAGCAGCAGACAGAGCAGGGGAAGCCAGGCGGAAAAATGGATTCCTGTTTTTTCCGGAGTCTCTTTGTAAGTCATTGATAGTTATTGCTTTACAACCTTGGCACGGTTCTTGTTTTGTGCTTGTCGCCGACCAATATGGTGGCACCGCCATTGAGCCGAGACAAGCAAATAAGGAGTCGTCATGGCAATCAATCTCGACGCCGCACTGGGGGTCCACGGGCACACCCTGGATTTCCGGGTGGAGCGCGCCAAGGTGCTCTCGGGCAACCTGGCCAACGCCGAAACCCCGGGGTACCTGGCCCAGGATCTGGACTTTTCCAAGCTGATGACTCAGCTGGAACGGGGCCAGACGGTGAGCCGTGATTACCAACACGCCTACCGCGTGCCTTACCAGACCTCGGCGGATGGTAACACCGTTGAACTGGGACAGGAGCAGGCCCGATTCGCGCAGAATGCGATGGATTTCCAGACCAGCCTGACCTTCCTGAACATGAAAATCCAGGGCCTGCAAAAGGCCATTGAGGGTCGCTAATCATGTCCTTTGTCGACATCTATCAGATCGCCGGTTCGGCGATGAACGCCCAGAGCATCCGCCTCAATACCGTGGCCAGTAACCTGGCCAACGCGGAAGCGGCAGCACCGGACGAAAACAGCGCCTATCGGGCGCTCAAACCGGTGTTTCAGACTCTGTATGAACAGAGCAATGAGGGCGGCGTCAGCGCCAACGTCAAGATCGCCGGCGTCGTGCAGTCGGACGCCCCGCTGGAAAGCCGCTATGAGCCGGACCACCCGATGGCCAATGACCAGGGCTACGTCACGTATTCCAACGTTAACACCGTCCAGGAGATGGCCGACATGATGGCCGCCACCCGGGCTTTTGAAACCAGCGTGGACATCATGTCCCGCGCCCGCTCGATGCAGCAGAGCCTGCTCAAACTCGGAGGGATGTAACGGTGAACAGCATCGCCCTTGATGGCGCACAAGCCAGTCAGACCAGCGCCGACGCACAGGTCAACAGTAACCCCAACAGCTCCACCGCGCTGAAGAACGAATTCCTGACCCTGATGGTGGCGCAGATCCAGAACCAGGATCCGCTCAACCCACTGGACGGCACCGAATACGTAACCCAGCTGGCCCAATTCTCCCAGGTCGAGAGCCTTGAGCATCTGCGGGTTGGCCAGCATAACCAGGCGATCCTGATGGAGAACCTGCAGGTGCTGGGCACCACCAACCTGATTGGCCGCGAAGTCCTGGTGGACGCGGACAGCGTTGAGCTGGGCACCGACGTGGTGGACGGCAAAATCTTCCTGGAGAACGGTGTTGAGTCCCTCACCCTGGAAGTGACCGATGAGAATGGCGACGTGGTAGCCACCATCGAGAAAGGCAGCCAGTCCAAAGGGGAAGTGACCTTTGAGCTGGACCCGGAAGCACTGGGCCTGCCGCCTGGTGAATACGGGCTGAAAGCCAAGACCGTGGCCGGTGGTGAAAGCGGCGAAGCGCTCACCATGGTGGCAGCCACCGTCAACAAAGTGCACATCAACTCCGCCACTGGCTACATGATGCTGGAACTGGGCCACGGCCTGGGTGCGGTGTCCATTTTCGATATTCGTGAAATGGCCTGACGGCCAGAGAGGAACCCTCATGTCTTTCAATATTGCTCTGTCCGGCCTGCGCAGCACCAGCCAGGAACTGAACACCATCTCCAACAACATCGCCAACGTGTCCACCCCGGGCTTCCGTGGCTCCCGCACTGAGTTTGCCTCCGTCTATGCAGGCGGTCAGGGCGGCGGTGTGGCGGTGGCCAACGTGTCCCAGAACTTCAATGCCGGCGGCGATGTGCTCTACACCGGCCGCGAGATGGATATGGCCATCTCCGGCGGCGGATTCTTTATGACCAGCAACCAGGGCACCATGACCTACACCCGCTCCGGCATGTTTGGTCAGGACAAGGATGGCTACATCGTTGATGCCCATGGCGGTGTGCTGCAGGGTTACCAGGTCGGACCCAACGGCCAGCTGCTGACCGGTGCCGTGACCGACTTGCAGGTGCAGAACGGCTCTCTGCCGGCCAGTGCCACCACGTCTATGGGGCTGGTTCTGAACCTGGATTCCCGTAATGACGCGGTAGACCCGGCTGACTTTGATCCGTCCGACCCGTCCACCTACCACGCCCTGAACTCCACCAAGATCTACGACTCCCTGGGTAACGAGCACAACCTGACCCAGTACTACATGAAGACCGGTCCGAACCAGTGGGAAGTCCGTTATGAGCTGGACGGCACCGACGTTACGGCCTACGCCTCCGACACCTCCATCACCTTTGACTCTGACGGCAAGCTGGTCAGCGGTGGTGACCTGACCCTCAACATCCCGGACAACCTGGTGGACGCCGATGGCAACCCGGTACTGGACGGCGCCTCCGCGCTGGATGTGGCGTTGAGCTTTAAGGGCGCCACCCAGTTCGGTTCCGACTTTGCCGTGGCCAGCATGAGCCAGGATGGCTACAGCTCCGGTGAGCTGAGCGGCATCCGCATCGACGACAACGGCATGCTGTATGGCGTGTACACCAACGGCCAGGACCAGCTCCAGGGCCAGGTGATTCTGGCCAACTTTGCCAACCCCAATGGTTTGCAGCAGGTGGGCAATACCGCCTGGACCGCCACCTACGCTTCCGGTCAGGCGGTGATTGGTGCAGCGGGTACCGGCACCATGGGCACCCTGACAGCGGGCGCCATTGAGGGCTCCAACGTCGACCTGACCGGGGAACTGGTTAACCTGATGACCGCCCAGCGCAACTATCAGTCCAACGCCAAGGTGATCAGCACGCAGGACAAGCTGACTCAGGCGCTGTTCGCTGCCATCTAAGGGCTGAGTCATGGATAAGCTGCTTTATACCGCGGCCAGCGGCGCCAACCGGGTGATGGAAGCGCAAACCATCCGCGCCAATAACCTGGCCAACCTCAACACCAACGGCTTCCGCGCCGATCTGGAGCGGGTTCAGGCTCACTCCCTGGGGGGCAGCGGCCTGCCCACCCGGGTGTTGGCGCAGACCCAGCAAACCGGCGCCAACCTGCGAGCCGGCGAACTGAACGCCACCGGACGGGACCTGGATGTGGCCATCCAGGGGGACGGTTGGCTGACCGTTCAGACCGGCGATGGCGAGGCCTACACCCGCGCCGGCGGGATGGTGCTGGACGCCGATGGCTTTGTCACCATCGATGGCCGCGCCGTGATGGGACTCGACGGCCCGATTCAGCTGCCGGAGTACAAGGAGCTGAACATCGGCGAGGACGGCACCATCAGCGTGCTGCCCGCCGAAGGTGGCCTGATTGAAGAGGTGGGCCAGCTCAAGCTGGTCGACCCCGAAGCCAACCAGCTGGTGAAGGGACAGGACGGCCTGATGCGCCTGGAGCAGGGCGGGATCGCCCCTCAGGACGAGGCGGTCAAACTGGCCAATGGCTTTCTTGAGGGCAGTAACGTGACTGCCGTTGAAGAGCTGCTGGCCTCCATGTCCCTGTCGCGACAGTTTGAGCTGCAGGTGAAATTGATGAAGAGCGCCGAAACCCTGGCCCAGTCCGGGAACCGGCTGCTGCGTGACGGATAACCAAGAGAGATAACGATGCAATCTGCACTGTGGGTCAGCAAAACCGGCCTGACCGCCCAAGACACCAAAATGACCACCATCGCCAACAACCTGGCGAACGTGAACACCACCGGCTTTAAGCGTGACCGGGTCTCCTTTAATGACCTGTTCTACCAGACGCAGCGTCAGCCCGGCGCCATGGCCGATCAGCAAAACGAGCTGCCCTCCGGTCTGCAACTGGGTACCGGCGTGCGCATTACCGGCACCCAGAAGGTGTTCTCCACCGGTGACATCATCACCACCAATCAGCCGCTGGATCTGGCGATCATGGGGCAGGGCTTCTTCCAGGTGGAGCAGCCCAATGGCGATTTCGCGTACACCCGTGACGGCCAGTTTTACCGCAATGCCGATGGCATGGTGGTGACCTCCGAAGGGATGCCGATGGTGCCTGCGGTTGAGATCCCCGAAGACGCCCTGACCGTCACGATTGGCTCTGACGGCATTGTGACCGCCCAGATCGCCGGTGATGCCGAGCCTCAGGAGCTGGGCCAGATCACCCTGGTGAACTTCACCAACCCGGCGGGCTTGGAAGCGTTTGGCAATAACCTCTATCGCGAAACGGCCGCCTCCGGCGTCGCCATTGAGGGGATCCCCGGCGATGCCGCCATGGGTCAGCTGAAGCAGGGCACCCTGGAAGGCGCCAACGTCAACGTGGTGGAGGAGATGGTGGAGATGATCTCCACTCAGCGCGCTTACGAGATGAACGCCAAAGTGGTTTCCTCCACTGACGACATGCTCAAGTACCTGAACCAGGTGCTGTAAGGAGAGAGCCATGACAGCCTGGTGCCTTAACCGAGCCGGCCTCGCCAAACTGTGGGGCATGTTGTGCCTGATGTTTCTGGCAGGCTGCAGCAGCAACTACCTTCCGGAGCCGGTGGCTCCGGATGCGCCGGAATACGCGCCGCCGGCGTTGGAGTTCTCTCTGCCGACCCCCAGCCACGGCAGCCTGTATCGCAAGGGCTACAACCTGGCGCTCTACCAGGACCGGCGGGCGTACCGCGTTGGTGACATCCTGACGGTGGATCTGGAAGAGAAAACCCAGGCCAGCAAAAAGGCGGACACCAGCACCTCAAAAGACTCCAGCCTTCAGGGCTCGGGGTCTTATGGGTTTGGCAATAACACCGGTTCGGGCCAGGCACAACTGGGGGGAGGAAGGGATTTTTCCGGTAACGGATCCTCCTCTCAGCAAAACCAGCTGACCGGTGCCATCACGGTAACGGTGGCCAACGTACTGCCGAACGGCGTGCTGGTTATCCGCGGTGAAAAATGGCTGCGCCTGAATCAGGGGGATGAATACATCCGACTGGTGGGGCTGGTCCGTCCGGAAGACGTTGATCAGGCCAACCGCATCTCCTCCCAGCGCATTGCTGACGCCCGCATCAGCTACGGCGGCCGCGGCACGCTGGCCGAAGTGAATGCACCGGGCTGGGGCATGCGCTTCTTCAACGACCCGATCTTCCCATTCTGAGGCGAATCAATGAGACAACTCTTTGGACTTCTGCTCACGGCCTTGCTGGCGCTGCCTCTGCAGGCCCGGCCGCTGATGGACATCGTTGATGTTCAGGGCGTGCGGGAAAACCAGTTGGTGGGCTATGGCCTGGTAGTGGGGCTGGACGGCACCGGTGACAAATCCCAGGTGCGCTTCACCAGCCAGTCGGTGGTCAACATGCTCAAGCAGTTTGGCGTGCAACTGGATGATCGCATCGACCCCAAACTGAAAAACGTGGCGGCTGTCGCGGTGCACGCCACGGTTCCGCCATTGGCGAGCCCGGGGCAGACGGTCAATGTCACCGTGTCCTCCATCGGTGACGCCAAAAGCCTGCGCGGTGGCACCCTGCTGATGACTCCGCTGCACGGTGTTGACGGTGAAGTCTACGCGGTAGCTCAGGGTAACCTGGTGGTGGGCGGCATCACTGCCGAGGGCCGCAATGGCAGCTCCGTGACCATCAACACACCGACCGTTGGTCTGATCCCCAGCGGTGGCATTCTGGAAGCGGACATTCCCTCCACCTTTACCGAACTGCCGGACATCGTCCTTAACCTGCGTCAGCCGAGCTTCAAAACCGCGCGCAATATTGAGCGCAGCGTCAACGACCTGTTTGGCCCGGATGTCGCCCGGGCCCAGGACCACGCCAAAGTGCTGGTTCAGGCACCGATGGACCCTCGCCAGCGCGTGACTTTTATGTCGATGCTGGAGGAGCTGGAAGTGGAAGTGGGGCGTCAGCGTCCGCGGATCGTGTTTAACAGCCGCACCGGTACCGTGGTGATTGGCCAGGAGGTCCGGGTACAACGCGCTGCGGTGAGCCACGGCAACCTGACCGTGACCATCACCGAGCGTCAGCAGGTGAGCCAGCCCAACGCCTTTGGTGGCGGGGAGACCACGGTGATCCAGGACAGTCAGATCGACATCAACCAGGGCAGCGCCAACATGTTTGTGTGGCCGGAAGGCACCAGCCTGGATGAGATTGTCCGGGCGGTGAACAGCCTTGGCGCGGCACCGACCGACCTGATGGCGATCCTTCAGGCGCTGGATGAAGCCGGTGCCCTGGACGCAGAACTGGTGGTGATCTGATGAGCCGTATAGAACAACCGCAGAGCGCACTGGCGGGCATGAGTGCTCACCAACTGAAACAGCAGCACGGTGAAGCCGGTGCCATCCGCGAGGTGGCCCGACAGTTTGAAACCCAGTTTCTGCAAACCGTCCTGAAGCAGATGCGCTCTGCCACCGATGCGCTGAAAGACGAGTCGGGGCCCCTGAGCGAAAAACGCGGGGTGTTCCACGACTTCTACGACGCCGAGCTGGCCCAGAGCATGAGCCAGAACCAGGGCATGGGATTGGCGGAAGTGATGGTGCGCCAGTTGTCGCCGCGCGGTGCGGAAGCACTAAAGCCAGAGGCCGCTTCGGTCGCCCATAACGGGCAAGAGACGCAACCTCAGGTGGTGCCCATCCGCGCCATGCAACCAGCCCTGGTGTTCCCCCGGGCTGATAAGGAGTCCTAATGAACATGCTTGGTAATGGCCTTTCCGGGCTGCACGCAGCCCAGATGCATCTGGCCGTCACTTCCAACAACATCGCCAACGCCACCACGCCGGGCTACAGCCGCCAGCAACTGCTGGTGAGTGCCCGCCCCGGTGGGTTTATGGGCGCCGGTTCCGGCGTCCAGGTGGACGGCGTGCGCCGGGTCGCCGACGAATACCTCACCGCTCAGGTTTGGCGCGCCAGCACCCAGGCCGGCTTTTCCAACACCAAGGCCTCCTACCTGGGTAAAACCGAAGAGGTGTTCGGTTCCAAGGGGGCCAGCATCTCCATGGGGCTGGACAGCCTGTTTGGTGCCCTCAATGCCGCCATGGAAAGCCCCAATGACATCGCCACCCGTCAGAGTGTGATGAATGAAGCCAAGGCGTTGGCCAGCCGGTTTTCCACCATCAACCAGAGTCTGGAAAGCCAGCTCAAGCAGGTGGAAGAGCAGATCAAAGGCTCGGTCACTGAGATCAACACCCGGCTGGAAAACATCGCCCGGATCAACAAAGAGATCCAAAGCAACATGGGCAGCGGTGAAGTGCCGCCGCAGTTGCTGGATGCCCGGGATCAGGCGGTGGCGGAGCTGGCAGAGATGGTGGACATTCGCACCACCGACAACGCCGACGGCACCATCAACATTACCCTGCCGAAGGGGCAGCCGTTGGTGTTGGGCACCTCTGCGGCCACCTTTGAAGCTTTCCCGGATCCCAACAACCCGCAGATTTCCGCCCTGAGCCTGACCATCGGTGGCACCACCTATGAGATCCAGGACGAATTGGGCGGCAAGCTGGGGGCGCTGGTGGACTACCGGGACACCAACTGGCAGCAGAGCCGCGACTTTATCGATGAACTGGCGATGCAGATGGCCGATGGCTTTAACAGCATTCTGGCCAACGGTACCGACCTCAACGGCAATGCCCCGGCGCTGGACCTGTTCACCTACGACCCCGCCAATCCGGCCGGTACGCTGAAGGTCACCGACGGGTTTACCGCTGACATGCTGGCGTTTGGCCAGGATGGCACGCCAGGCGACAACAGCAACCTGAAAGACCTGCTGGCGCTGGCGGACACCAAGCTGACCTTCACCTCTCTGGGCACTGACGCCACCCTTAACGAGGCGTACGCCATGTACCTGGGTGAGCTGGGCATTCAGAGCCGTCAGGCACAACTGGAGTCCGATGCGGCTGATGGTGAACTGCTGCGTTCGCTGAACGAGCGCGACAGCGTCAGTGCGGTGAACCTGGACGAAGAAGGGGTCAACATCATCGTCTACCAGCAGGCTTACCAAGCCAACGCCAAGGTGATCAGCACCGCTGATCAGTTGTTCCAAACCATGCTGACCATGTTCTAAGGAGTTCCGACCATGCGCGTATCCATGCAACAGATGCATCGGCTGAACATCAACAGCATGCAGACCAATCAGGCCAACTATGGCAAGGTGCTGCAGCAGATGAGCACCGGTAAAAAACTGAATGTGCCGTCGGACGATCCGCTGGGCGCGGTGCAGTCCCTGAGCCTGCAGCGTGAGCAGGCGTCGCTGAACCAGTACATGAGCAACATCTCCAGTCTGCGGATGAGCCTGAGCCGCTCCGAGTCCGCCCTGGATAACATGAACAACGTGATGTACCGGGTGCGGGACCTGACCCTGCAGGGCAATAACGGCGCACTGAGCCATGCCGATCGCATGGGCATCGCTGCCGAGTTGCGGGTGTTGCAGGACTCGCTGGTGGAGCACGTCAATGCCAAGGATGAGAAAGGCAAATACATCTACTCCGGCAATGAGGTGAACACGCCGGCGGTGGAACGTGACGCCAATGGCAACTGGGTCTACCAGGGTGACCTGGCCCAGCGTGATGTGCCGGTGGGCGAGGGCAACTGGGTGCCCGGCAATGACACCGCCGGCGCCATCTTCTTCTCTGGCGGCAGCGACATCTTTAATGAGCTGGATAACTGGATTTCGGTGCTGGAAGACCCCAACCTGGCCCCCGGAGACCCCGCTTTTGAGGCCGCGTTTGACAGTGCCCTGAGCACCATTGACAGCGCCATGGGCAGCATCGGCCAGACCATGACCGAGCTGGGCGGCCGACAGCAGGCGATGGATCTGCTGGAAACCGCGCATCAGGACATCGGCATGTTCAACCAGGAGCTGATCGGCGAGATTGAAAACCTCGACTATTCGGAAGCCAGCCTGGCGCTGGCCACCTATCTGACGGCGCTGCAGGCGACCCAGCAAAGCTACGTCAAGATCAACCAGCTCAGTCTGTTTAACCATCTGTAAGGAGACCCAGGATGGTCAGTGCCGTTTCCGACGCGCTGTCGGTACAACAACGACGAGAGGCGCAGGCCGCACCGGCAGGCCTGTCTGCCAGCGGAACGCCGGCCAAGGAGCGCGCCAAATCCGGCGTGGACCTGCCCCAGTGGCGGATGGAGAGCTATCGTCGTTGGGCGGCCATTGGTCAGGGCCAGCATCAGGTGGCGGCGGCACAAACCGGCGCTCAGGTGCTGCGTCAGGCCCAGACTCAGTTAAGCCTGCTCCAGCGTCAGGTGGATCAGGCGTTGCGTCAGGGCGAGGGTAACGGCAACGGTCAGGCGATGGCGCAGCAGCGGGATAAGCTGCTGAACCTCACTGCCGAGTACCGTGGCAAGACCCTGGTGGACCATCAGCTGAACCTGGTCACCAGTAAGCAGAGTCCGGCACCAAGACAATACGCGATCAAAGGAACCGATCTGGCTGCCGCCAAACCGAGAGATGAACGCATCACTGTACAGTTTGGCGAGCAGCGCGCTGAGTTCACGCTGCCGGGGCAGGCGGACGCCAAGCAGGTACTGACCGCATTACGCGATGGCCTGGCGGGCGTGGGCGTGCAGGTTCAGGTGGGCCGGGATGGGCGCCCGGTACTGATGCTCGATCAGCAGCAGCAAAAGGTGCTTGATGGTGGCTTGTGGCTGTCCGGCCAGGGCCAGCGCCTTCCTGCCGGCGATGGGGTTCTGATGAAGACCCAGGAGGTTTACCCCTGGGCCGACCCCCGGGAGTGGCGCTTTGAAAGTCTGGACCAGCTCAAGCAGGCTCAGGCCAAGATCCGTAAAACCCTGAACAAAGTGGAGAGTCAGCTCAGCGAGCTGGATGGCCTCCAGGCCACGGTGTCGGCGCGACTGGATAAGATCCGACGTCATACCGGCACCGGCGATGTCGATACGGTTATGGCAGACCTGAATCGGGAGCTGGCCCGTTCGCCCTTTGCCAGTCAGGTGGCGGCGCTGATGGCGCAGGCCAACCTGTCCCGCTCGCAGGTGACGGATCTGCTCAGAGCCTGATGAGACAGGTTTGAAAAAGCGCAGCCCAATGGCTGCGCTTTTTTTGTGCCTTATCGGAAAGGGCGCTGTTGTGGTTGCTCCAGAACCGGACAGTGGCAAGCGGTCGTTTTTGGCAAAAAGCATCGAGGGAGCGAAGCAAAAGCCGCCAATACACCGGCCTTGCTCCGCAGGGTCAGGATGGACAAAGCGCGCTCCCGGGCGGCAGCAGCGCCGTGCACGACAGCAAAACTGGCAACATGATCATGACTTTAACGCGCTGAAACTGGTCACGACATCCGTTTTTGATGGCACCAAAAAGCCAATAAAAACAGTCTCATAGAAATTTTTCGTGAAAATTTGTGGGGCGCAGTTTAAGGATTTCCCGAGGCAGGACGTTTTGAGTAAGTGCAACAGTTAACAGCACTTCACTGGAGGAATCCCCATGCTGTCTATTCAAACTAACTACAACTCTCTGGTTGCTCAGAACTCTCTGGGTCGTTCCAACTCCGCCATGGGCACCGCCATGGAGCGCCTGTCCACGGGTTTCCGCATCAACTCCGCCAAAGACGATGCCGCAGGCCTGCAGATCGCCAACCGCATGGAAGCGCAGTCCCGTGGTATGTCTGTCGCGATGCGTAACGGTCAGGACGCCATCGGTATGATGCAGGTGGCTGAAGGTGGTCTGGATGAAATCACCAACATCGCCTACCGCATGAAAGACCTGGCAACCCAGGCTGCCAACGGCACCAACGGTACTGCGGAAATGAGCGCTCTGGATGCCGAATACCAGGAGCTGTCCTCTGAAGTTGACCGTATCATTGCGTCCACTGAATTTGCCGGTCAGAACGTATTTACCTCCTTCGCCGGCGGCGTAACCTTCCAGATTGGTGCTCTGAACGCCGGTCAGGACCAGCTGACTGTAACCGCTGATGCGACCGGTCTGGCCATCGGTGGTGACCTGACCAACCAAGCCAACGCTCAGGCCGCTATCGACACCGCGATGGGTGCTCTGGATACCGTAAACGGCCACCGTGCGACCTTCGGTGCCAACATCAACCGTATCGAGCACACCATCAACAACCTGGCCAACGTTCAGGAAAACACTGAAGCCGCTAAGGGCCGTATCATGGATACCGACTTCGCGGTTGAAACGGCCAACATGACCAAGAACCAGCTGCTGGTTCAGGCCGGCACCAACATCCTGGCCCAGTCCAACCAGATGGGCGGCCTGGTAATGGGTCTGCTGTAATCACCAGACACCGTCTGAATATTGAGGGGGCCCGGCGGGCCCCCTTTTTTTGTGGCGATTAGGCCGAAAGCGGAAATCGGCCTTCCCCCGGAGGCGGAACCGGCGTGGTGGCCGTTGTCACCGCACGAAACTAACGCATTGAAATAAAAGCATAATGACCTTGGCATTGGACTTGCTTTGCGCTCGACCATCCGTTTTTACGCAGACGCAGAAACCCAATGACAGAGCATTACCAGGATAATATGGCGATACTACGCCAGCGTTGGCCCGCATTAGCGGAGATGCTGGCAGCGCAGCCCGATATCAGCCCCGATGCCGAGCTGGTGCAGGGGCTTCAAACCACCCTCTCGATTCAAGGCATTCAACTGACCAGCCGGCATGACCGAATTGCTGAGGCCAGCCTGCTGGCCCGTAAGATCCCCAAAAGCGCCCGCAGTGCCACCCTGTTCGGCACCGCGCTTGGCGACGTACAACATTTCCTGCTGAAGCGCCCGGCGCTGGAATCCCTCAAGGTGGTGATACTGAATCGTGCCATCTTCCGCCATGTCCTGACCCTCTCTGAGCAGCGAAGCTGGCTGGAAGACCCCCGGGTCGAGCTGGTGTTTGATGGCAGTACGCTGCTGCGTCCTCCTCTGGCAACGGTGCCCGGCGAAGTGATGCTAGCGGAGCGGGCGTGTGAAGGGCTGCGGGATCGCCTGATGTGGCAGATGAACGAGGAGCGGGCCAACCAGATCCACAGCGCCGATAACCCCGAAGTGCGCAGTCGCTTTCGGGAGCTGCTGCCGCTGATTAAAAGTGATACCGATGTGGCGACGCTGTTCAACACCCTGTCGGCGTCAGCCGGTAAGGCAAAAGTCCTGGTGATTGCCACTGGGCCGTCGCTGCAGTTCGGATTTGAGCGGATCCGTCAGGCGCGTCAGAACGCCATCGTGATCGCGGTGGATACGGCGCTGAAGCCGTTGCTTGATGCGGGCATTACGCCGGACTACGTGGTGACCATCGACGCCAGGATCACCGCTGAGCATCTTCAGGTCGAGCGTGTCGGGCCGGTGCCTTTGATTTACTTCCCCCGTATCGCCCCGGCTGAGCTGAGGCGCTGGCCGGGAGAGCGCATTGCCGCCGTCTGGGAGGCCAGCGGATACGATGTTCTGGCTCGTAAAGCCGGCTGTGGAAGAGTCTACAGCAGCGGCAGTGTGACGCTCACCGCGGTGGACCTGGCGGTCAAAATGGGTGCCACGGACATTGCGCTTTTTGGCTGCGATTTTGCCTACCCCAATGGCCAGACCCACACCGGCTACGAGGACGGTGAACTGGGAGCATCCGCCAGGAAAGCCCGTTATATGATCACCGGCTGTAATGGTGAGTTAGTGGCCACTGAGCCCAATATGGCGATGTATCTGCGTACGCTGGAGGACTACATCTGTCGTCATCCCGGCGTGCGTTTTACCAACATGGGTGAAATCGGAGCATTGATTAAAGGCACGCTGTCACTGAAGGAGGCCGCCGCATGAAACGAACCGAGCTGATCCGTGAGCTGAAACGGGTAGGGGGGCTGTTCCGGGCCGGAGCGACGTTCGACGCCAATCGTCAGGTGGCGGCGCTGATGCCGGAGATGGTGAACCAGTTTTCGTCGCTGAGTGCCGAGCGGTTGGCCCAGGCGCAGGTGCTCTTCCCGGAGCTGCTGAGTTGCATGGAACGCCAGGACTATGTCGGGCTCGCCGACTATTTCGAGTTTGAACTGAGAGAGCTGTTCAGCCAGTCCGGCACTTGAGTGAATCGCGACAAACCGTCGCTATGCCAATGCTAACGTTATTCAGGTCAGTGGGCCCTTACCTCAGGGAAGAGGCGGGCCTCTACCTCAATATCATGGACGTTTTGCAATGAACGGTAAAAGCAAGGCCTACCAGCTTGGTTTGCGGAGTTTCCGGCAGAGCCAGGTGGGCAATCCCTATCCGGTTGGCAGTGAGGCACACACCGAGTTTGAACGCGGCTGGGCGGAAGCCCTGGCTCAGTCAGATCAACACGGTGAGCTGAACGAATTGCTCCCGGCCTTCGACCAGGAATTTCTGAATTCCCCGGATCACTAACTCCGCCACCCGCGGCGCTCAAGTCCCCCCGTTTTCCCGACGCCTATAACTGCCAGGAGAGGCGGTTATCCAGGCGGAAAGGGCATTTCCTTCCCCCCCGAAACAAGCGGAAGTCTCGGTGTCGGTCACTGCCAAGAATACGAATTAAATCATTGAATAATAAAGGCCTAACCTGGTTGGCATCAGGCTTGCAGATGGTCTGGCCAAAGGAGAGAGTATGATCGGTTCCAGTATCAACCCAGCAGACATGGCGTACATGCTGGTTCAGGCAGAACGCGCGCCCAAGGATCAGCTATACAGCATCCAGAAAGCGCAGTACGAGGCGCAGCTTGCCGCATACAAAGCGATTGAAACCAAGCTCAACAGTTTCAGCGACAGCATGTCCTCCATCACCGATGACGCGTTCAGCAAAAAGGGCGTTACGGTGTCCAATGAGGATATCGCCAACATCACCGCCGGGGCGGACGCCGCAACCGGCGATTACGCCTTCTACGTCAAGCAGCTCGCCAGTGCGCACCAGCTCTCCTGGGAGTTTGACTCTGTAGACGGCCCGCTGCCTGCCGGTGAGATCTCCCTGAGCGTCGGTGGCGAAACCATGACGCTCAATATGGCGGACTACACAGACTTAAATGAGCTGCGTGACGCCATCAATAACTCCGACCTCAACCCCGGCGTCCAGGCCTCTCTGGTACAGAGCGGCGACAAGGTTCATCTGGTTCTGACCGGCGCCGAGACGGGTGAAGGCAATGCCATTTCCGTCTCCCACAACGGTACCGACATCACCGGTACGCTCAACGAAATGGCCAAAGCCCAGGACGCCATTGTGCTGATGGGTGAGACCAATCCGATTGAGATCCGCTCCGCCTCCAACACCCTCGATAACGCCATCTCCGGGCTGACCATTGAGCTGAAGCAAGCGCACCAGACTGACGCTTCCGGCAACTTTATTGGTGGCCCTCTGCGGGTCAGCGTGGGTCAGGACAATGAAGCCATCACCGAGTCGGTGCAGAGCTTTATCGACGAGTACAACGCGCTCATCGACGAAATCGGCAAGTACACCTTCGGCAAAACGGTCGGCGGCGAGGAGGGCGACGACAGTGCGGACGACGTTGGTGTTCTGTCCGGAGATGGGGCACTGCGAAGCCTGAGTCAACGCCTGCGCAGCGAGCTGTACGCTGAATCTGCGGACGGCCTGCGTCTGTCTGATATCGGCATTGAAGTGACCCGCGACGGCAAGCTGGAGTTGGACAGCAGCAAGTTTGAGGATGCCCTCGCCACTCAGGGCGACAAGGTACAGAACCTGTTTTCTGAAGACGGAGGCCTGTTCGATCGCATCGATTCCGCGTTGGCGATCTACACCGACAAAGATGGCTATCTGAAGAACCGTCAGGACTCCATGGAGGCCAACATCCGCCGGGTGGATGACCGGATGGAGCAGCACGATATGCGCATGGAGCAGGTGTACAACCGCTACCTGGCGCAGTTTGTCCGGGTTGAGCAGCTGACCCTGCAAATGCAGCAGTCGAGCAGCCTTTTCTACTGATTTTCAACACATTGAGATTGCCATGCTAAGCGAACAAAGCCCATTTGATGCTTATAAGCACACCGAAGTGAACGCCCGGGCTGCTGCCGCAAATCAGCACGAGCTGGTCCGCATGCTGCTTAACGGCCTGCTGGACGAGCTGGCGCGGGCCGAAGGCCACCTCACCGAAAAACGGGTGGCGGAGAAAGGCGCCAGTATCGGCAAATGCCTGGACATCATCCACGGCCTCGACAGTGCTCTGGACACGGAACAGGGCGGTGAAATCGCTCAAAACCTGCATCGTCTGTACGACTACTGCAGCCAGCAGTTGTTTCAGGCAAGTCTTAAGAACGACGCCAGTTTGCTCGTTCCTGTGGTCAAGGTGATCAGCGATGTCCATGACGGTTGGCAAAACCTCAACTGAGCCGGAGCTGGACGTGCGGACACGTTGCGACCAGTGGCAAAAGCTGGCCCGGCTGCTGAAGCAGGCTGCAGACAAGCAGGACTGGGAGCAGCTGCGCAAGCTGGATATGGCGATGCGGCAGCGGCTCGAGCAGGCCGGCCGGGCGCAGGACCCTGCTGAGCAACATGCGCGCCGGCTGTTGGCCGATTCACATCGCCGGGCCTTGCACCAGGTCGTCAGTGCCAGAGATGAGCTGGCTGGGCGGATGCAGAAGCTGCGTCAGGACAAGGAAGGCCTCAGCGCCTACGAATTGACCAAGTTAAGTGGAGACTAAGGTGCGGATTTTCCCCATATCCAATCCCAACACTGGCCAGGCGGACGGCAAAGTCCGGGCTCAGCAGGGAGAGGGCGACACACCGGCTGACGGGTTTGGCCAGATGATGCCGGTGACTGGCGAAGCAAAGGTGGACAACACCGGCTCTCAGCCAGCCCCTTTCCACCAGGCAGCCGAAGGTGCGGGTGGACAACAACCGCGCTCAGGTGCGGAACCCTTCAATCCGGTTCGGCTTGCCGACCCGCAGATGGCGGGCGCGGGCAATGGACAGACGCCTCAGGCAATGGTTGGGCTGTCACCGACTCAGTCAACCGGACCGAGACCCATACCGGCGGCCATTGCCACTCAGAACGCGGAGCCTGGTGCATTGCGAAGTGCGCAGCCAGCCAGTGAAGGAGGCCGGTTTTCCCTGGCTTCACTGACAGGCCATCCGCCGATGAGTGCCATCCCGTCTTCTCAGTCCGGGGCCATTGAGGCACCCAGGCTGGGCAACACCGACCTGCTGACGTCTTTGCGCCAGGCGGGCCTATCCGATCGCCCAATGATTCAGAGCGCGGAAGGGCGCGCGGCGGACACCGCCTCAGCAACGGCGGCGCTGGCGACAAGCAGCCATGCCACCACGCAGGCGTCTCACCAGGCGCACGGACGCGGCTTGCCTCAATGGGGGCCGCTCAGTCTGCCTGGTGAGCCTCAGCAGTGGGCGCGGGAGATGCTGACGCCGCTGCGCGACCAGCTTCGTTTCCAGTTTGAACAGCAGGTGAAAAGCGCTGAGTTGCGGCTTGACCCGCCGGATCTGGGCCGCATTGAGCTCAACGTTCGGCTGGAAGGCGAGAGGCTGATTGTTCAGTTGAATGCCGCCAACCCGACGGTACGGGAAGCCCTGCAAAGCGGCGCCGAACGTCTGCGGGACGAATTGGGGCAGAGTCATGGCGGCCAGGTGGATGTCGATGTCGGACAGGAGGGCGATGGCCAACGTGAAGCGTCGCCTCGACACACTGTTGTCAGCCCCGGTGTGCTGGCCGCCGCCCCGAGCCACAGTACGGCGGAAGACCGCCTAAATCATCAGATTGATGCCCTGGCGTAGGGCAGGAGAAGGATATGCAATCCCAAGGGAGCAATCGAAAGCAGTGGGGCCGCAGTCTGATTCTGCTGGCAGCCGTCAGCGGCCTCAGTTACTGGGGCGGTACCCAGACCGCCGATTATTGGAGCAAGGACAGCCAGGCGCAGACCCTGCTGCCCACCGCCCATTTCCACAAACTGGACCGATTCGTAATCAGCGTACCGGGTGAACAGTTTCAGCACTATGTCCAGCTGGAACTGGCGATCAAGAGCCAATCCGCTCAGTTTGGCGAGGTGCTGGAGCAGGCCGAACCACTGGTGCGCAATGGCCTGATGCACCTGTTCTCCAAGAAGCAGTACGAAGAGCTCAGTCAGCTGGAAGATCTCAACGGTCTGCAGAACGAGGTCAAGGTACTGCTGGCCGATACCTTGAGCCGGAACGGCTATCCGGACCAGATCGACGACGTGCTCTTCACCCGACTCGTGGTGCAATAAGGATTCGCCCATGCTGCAGACTGAACACGCTTATCAGGAGCCGGTGGCGAACCCCACCGGCCGGGCTCACGACGAAAACCACTACCTGCGACAGTATCTGCCTCTGGTGAAGCGGGCCATGGGCCAGTTGCGCAGTCATTGCGGCCCGATGATGGGGCCGGAAGACATGGAGCAGATTGGCCTGATGGCGTTACTGGATGCGCTGCGACGGTATCCGGGTGAGCCGGACAACGGTTTTATCGCCTTTGCCAGCCTGAGGATCCGCGGCGCCATTCTTGATGAGCTGCGACGTCAGGACTGGCGTCCGCGTCAGCTTCGTCAGCAGTCCCACGAGCTCAACGACACCGTCCGCCGTCTGACCCGGGAGCTGGGTCGTCCTCCCCAGGATCAGGAGGTGGCGGACGCGCTGTCGCTCTCCCTCGACCAATATCGTGAACGGCTGTACGCGTCTCAGGCGGAGTCCCTGCAAAGTCTGGACGAGCTGCTGGGTGCCGGTGCCAGCCTCGAACAAGAGGGCAATGAAACCGAGCGTTTCCAGAAACACAGAACCCTGGCCAGTGCGCTGGCAAAACTGAATCAGCGGGAGCAGCTGGTGCTGTCGCTTTATTACCAACACGAACTGAACCTCAAGGAGATCGCCCTGACTCTGGGGCTGACGGAGTCGCGGATCTGTCAGCTGCACAAGCACGCCGTTAAGCAGCTGAAGGCGATTTACCAGGATTGGGACCAGGATCAGTAAGGAATTGCCCATGTTAAAGTTTTTTGGATTGTTAACCGTTATTGCATCGGTGTTTGGGGGCTTCCTGCTGGCTCAGGGTCAATTGGCGGCGCTGTGGCAGCCTGCGGAAGTGATCATCGTTATGGGCGCGGCCATTGGCTCCTACATCATCTCCAACCCGATGCCGGTACTGCGCGACACCCTGGCGCAACTGAAAGGCATCGTCAGCTATGAGAAAGAGGACCCGGAGCTGTACCCGCAGCTGTTTGGGCTGATGAACACGCTGATGATGCAGATCCGCCAGAGTGGCCTGAAAGTGCTGGACGAACACATCGAAAAGCCGTTCGAAAGCTCCATTTTCCTCACTTATCCCGCAGTGTTGCGTCAGCCGATGCTGCTGAATTTTCTGGTGGACAACCTGCGCCTGCAATCGATGGGCAAACTCAGCGCCCATGAATTCCAGCACCTGATGGAAGAGGAGATCCACCGACTGCAGGAAGACCGGATGCGCCCTTCGCACGCCATGCATCGTACCGGTGAGGCACTGCCAGGATTCGGCATTCTTGCCGCGGTGATGGGCATCATCATCACCATGGGGGCGATCGATGGGCCGCTGACCATGATTGGCGTCCACGTCGCCGCAGCGCTGGTTGGCACCTTTATGGGGGTATTTGCCTGTTACTGCCTGTTTGAGCCCGCGGCCTCGGCGATGGCGCACCTGATCGATCGCAAGGTCGCCCAGCTGCACTGTGTCAAAGCGATCATGGTGGCTCAGGTGGCTGGCAAGCAGCCGTTGCTGGCGCTGGATGCCGGACGCCGCCTGATTCAGGAAGAGAACCGCCCCAGCTTCCTGCAACTGGAGCGCTATCTGGCTGAGGAGCCGCGCTGATGGCCGGCTCAAAAGAGATCATTGTGCTGAAAAGCCGCCCTCTCGGAGGGGCGCGAGCCAAAGCCAGTGGGGCCTGGAAGGTGGCGTTCGCCGACTTTACCCTGGCGATGATGGCACTGTTTCTGGTGCTGTGGCTGGTGCAGGTGGCGGATAAACAGGAGCGGGCCGCGATCGTTCAGGCGCTGACCGGGGAAACCCTGCTGGAAGCCAGCACCGGCAGCTCCTGGGATTCCAACCGGCCCCATATGCTGGATCTGGATGGCACTCTGTCGATGACCGAAGCGGTGATGCCGGCGACCGGTACCGGGGTTGATCGCGCTGGCCCGGCAATGGTGAATCAGATCCCGAAGGGCGAGCGTGGTGCCGCTGCCGGGAAGGGGGACAGCCTGACCAGCCTGTTGCCCGGCCCGGTGGAAACTCAGGCTCAGCTCGAAGTGCTGGCCAGAGAGGCTAACCGCATCATTGAACAGTCTGCCATTGCGGATAACGTGGCGGTTCAGGTGGTGCCTCAGGGCCTGAAGATCCTGATCCGTGACAACCTTCAGCAGTTTATGTTTGCCCGCGGCAGCAGCCGGATGACGCCCTATTTTGAGGACCTGTTGTTTGCCCTGGCGCCGTTGCTGCAGAAAGTGGAAAACCCGCTGATGGTTTCTGGCCACACCGACTCCACACACTTCAGAAGCAACAGCAGCAGCAACTGGGAACTTTCCAGTGAGCGGGCGTTGGAAGCGCGTCGTGCGCTGGAGTACGGCGGAGTAGGGCGCCAGCAGTTCTTCAAAGTGGTGGGCATGGCGGATCAGGTGCCGGTGGAAGCCGATGACCCGCGTTCCAGTGCCAACCGCCGAATTGAGTTGATGGTGCTGACCCACAAAGCGGAGCAGGAGCTGCGCAACCTGTTTGGGGTTCCGGGTGGCCACACGGTCCCGGTCGCCCAGCAGGGGGCACGGGACAATCAGCCCCGGGGCCGATATGCCGAGGCCGTGCAATGACCGACGAGTTAGTGAGCGAGGAGGAGAATCGCCGCGCCCACGCCCGAATGTCGCTGCGCCGGGATCCGGAACAGCCTCTGGTGCTGGCCTGTGACGGCATTCCTGCCCGGTTGGTGAAACTCCACTGGTTCCGGGACAAAGTGCTTGGGCTGGGGTCACTGAAGGACGTCAGCGTGGGCGGTTGCGGGCTGATCAGCGCCGCTCCGATTGAGATGGACAGCCAGGTTCAACTGGAAGTCGGGGAGTTATCCCTGCCGTGCCGGGTGGTGCGCAAGGTCCCGGTGCAGGGGGCGTTGCACTTCTACGGATTGCGCTGGGAAGCGATGGAACAAACACAACTGCTGGCGCTGTACTCCGCGATCAGCCGGTTGAAGAGCATGAGGGAAGGACGGTGAGCCGATTTCAGCGACATGGTCCCGACAAACTACAAAAATTCTTTCTTTATCTGATCGTTGCCGATTGGCTGCTGTTGGCGGGTGTGGCCCTGGTGCTGGACTCACTGACGTTTGTTCACGGCAGTGCCATCGCCTTGCTGGTGGTGGCTTACAACGTCTTGTTGATGAAGCTTTGCCTGGTGCGGGCCCGGCGGGCCAGTGACGGCTATCTGTTGTACCCGGTGGTGTTTGCCGGACTGATCTCGTTTCTGCTGTTGGGTTACGTTTTCTTTATTCGATGAGCGGCAATCCCAACTGACAAACGCACGGCTTGCCGTGCGTTTTTTTTTGAGTCGGGAAGGAAGTGGGCCGGGCGAAAAAAGGCAAAAAAAAACCCGCTGAAACTCAGCGGGTAAGATTGAATGCAATCAACAATCTAAGAAGGAAGTTAAGCAAAAGAACCAGGGAACATTATCGAAGGCGCTTAAACTTCGATAACGTCGGATTTGGGCGGCGTGGAAGCCGGACTGTTCCGAAAACAAGGCGTATTCTAGGGAGGTGCCGGCAGGCCATCAAACTAGAAAAATTCGAACTTCGAATTAGAAAAACTAATTTTAGTCTGGGGCGGAGTCGGCACCGAAAATACTCGGCAAAACCAACGTCGGGATACGATAAAATCCGCACTTAACGGGCGCTTAAGGTCGGAAAATTCATCTCTCAAGGTTACCTTGTGAACAATCACACCTTTGAGTTCAGGTAAAAAAATCTAGTTTGTGCGTCAGCTCTCTTGCGTCGGCGAGTTGATCCCGGATATGAGGGATAGGTAGAGTGGCGCGGTTTACATAACAAGGTACAAAACAACAACACAGGGAGCAGTAACGCTATGTTAAGCAAGAGCAAGTGGAGCAGCCTGTTGGTTGCGGCGCTGTTGGCGGGGTGCCAGAGCGGTCTGCCGCAGATGCCCGACAGCCCTAAGGGACCGGTGGTTGACCAACTGCACGGTCAGGCCGTCGCCGACCCCTATCGCTATCTTGAAGATCCGCAACAGCCCCAGACTCAGACCTGGGTAGAAGCACAACGCCTGTACGGCGAAGCGGTGCTGTCGGCGATCCCCAATCGCGACGTGGTCGAGAACCGAATCAGTGAGCTGTGGAACTACGAGAAGGTAGGCGCGCCCTGGTTTAAAGGTGAGCGCGAGTTTTTCTTCCGCAACGACGGACTGCAGAGCCAGTCTGTGATGTACGTGATTGACCAGCCCGGTGCGGAGCCCCGCGTTTTGCTGGATCCTAACACCCTGTCCGAAGCGGGCACCGTGGCGCTGAGCGGCATCTCTGTCAGCCCGGACGGTACGATTCTGGGCTACGGGGTTTCCCAGTCCGGCTCAGATTGGCAGCAGTGGCACTTTGTCCGCATCGACGATGGTAAGTCACTGGGTGAGCCGTTGGAGTGGATTAAGTTCTCGACTCCGCAGTGGGATAAGGCCGGCACCGGCGTTTGGTACGCCCGCTACGATGCTCCGAAAGGGGAGGGCAAACTGGAAGAGGTGAACCACTTCCAGAAGCTCTACTACCACAAAATCGGCAATGCTCAGAGCGACGACACGCTCGTATACGAGCGCCCGGATCAGCCGGAATGGGGCTTCTCCCCAACCCTGACCGACGACGGTAAGGGTTTGGTCATCAGCGTCTGGCAGGGCACTGACCGACGCAATCGCGTGTTCCTGAAAACGCTCGCTACCGGCAAAGTGACTCCGCTGATGGCTGAGCTGAAAGCGGAGATGAGCTTCCTGGGTAATGACGGCAGCCGTTTCTACTTTAAGACCGATCTGGACGCACCGAATGGCCGCATCATCGCCATGGACGTGGCCAACCCGGCGCCGGCCAACTGGCAAACCCTGGTGGCGGAAACCGCTTCTCCCATCGACAGCGTTAAGCTGGTGAATGACCACTTCGTCGTGGTGCGCCTGAAGGACGTCCTGGCGGACGTGGCGGTGTACGAGTTGAACGGTCAACCGTCAGCCCAACTTGACCTGCCCGGTGCCGGTCGCGTTGTGGGTCTGAGTGGACGCCGCACCGATGAGTCGCTGTACTTCTCCTTTAACTCCACCATTCATCCGGCCGGCGTCTACCGCTACGACTTCAAGGGCGCTGAAGTGGACGCTCACCGTCTGCCGGAAGTGGCCTTCAACCCGGACGATTACGTCTCTGAGCAGGTGTTCTACCGCAGCAAGGATGGCACCCAGGTGCCGATGCTGATCACCTATAAGAAAGGGCTGAAGAAGGACGGCAACAACCCCACGCTGCTGTACGCCTATGGCGGATTCAACATCTCCGTGACCCCGCGCTTCTCGCCGGCCACCATTGCCTGGCTCGACATGGGCGGTGTCTATGCGGTGCCGAATCTGCGCGGCGGCGGTGAGTATGGCCTGCACTGGCATCAGGGCGGCATGCTGGGCAATAAGCAAAACGTTTTTGACGATTACTTTGCAGCGGCTGAATACCTGGTCGATCAGGGCTATACCCGCAGTGAGCGCTTAGGGGCCTATGGCCGCTCCAACGGTGGCTTGCTGATGGGGGCGGCTCTGACTCAGCGCCCTGACCTGTTTGCGGCGGTGCTGCCGGCGGTTGGCGTGCTGGATATGCTGCGCTACCACAAGTTCACCATCGGCTGGGCCTGGGTGCCGGAGTACGGCAGTGCCGATAACGCGGCAGACTTTGAGTTCCTGAAAGCCTATTCGCCTTACCACAACGTGACCGAGCAGGCCTATCCGGCCACCATGGTGATGACGGCAGACCACGACGACCGCGTGGTGCCGGCACACAGCTATAAGTTCACCGCAGCGATGCAGGCGGCACAGACCGGTGAAGCGCCGATCTTTGCCCGTATCGAGCACAACGCGGGTCACGGAGCGGGTAAGCCTACGGCCATGCGCATTGCTGAGCAGAGAGACATCTATGCCTTCCTGTGGCACAGCTTTGGCTTGAGCATTCCGGACAGTTTGTAACCGGTTATTTCACCAGAACGGCGACCAAATGGTCGCCGTTTTTACGCTTTTCTTCGGAAAAGGCTGAATGTCCGTTCTTTTTATCAGTTAATTGCCACGTTAGCGTCCGCACCCCTCTCCCATCCCTTCAGAGCCTCGGGTATAGTAGCCGGACGATTTATCAATGCGATGGATGCTGTGGCGAACGGAGCTTTTCACTGGCCGGTTCGGGTTTACTACTCGGATACGGACGCCGGTGGTGTGGTTTACCACGCCAATTATTTGAACTTCTTCGAGCATGCACGGACTGAAATGCTACGCAGCCTCGGTTTCGAACAGGACCGGCTGATGGCGGAGAATCTGGTCTTTGCGGTTCGGCAGATGACCATCGACTTCATCCGCCCGGCGCGGTTCAATCAACAACTTGAAGTGGTGACCCGTCTGGTCAAACTCGGTGGCGTCAGCCTGGTGTTTGAACAGCAGCTCATGGATGAGGCGGGCGAGGTGTATTGCCAGGCCCAGGTCAAAATCGGCAGCTTGAGCGCCGATGCGTTTACACCGCAAAAAATCCCTCAATCGATCAAACAGGAGCTTGCACGTGCCGGCTGAGATTTCGTTTATTGGCCTATTCCTGGAAGCCAGCTTACTGGTAAAGCTGGTGATGATTTTCCTGCTGCTGATGTCGGTTGCCGCCTGGACGGTGATCTTTCAGCGCCAGAAAGCCCTCAAAGAAGCACAGCGCCGGGCCATGCGGTTTGAAGACCGTTTCTGGTCCGGTGTTGACCTGAACCGCCTGTATCAGGAGTTGTCTGCCCGCGGTGATCAGAACACGGGCCTGGAGCTGATGTTCACCAACGGCTTCAAAGAGTACGCCCGCTTGTCCAAATCCTCCCGCAGTGCGGAAGCGGTCATGGACGGCAGCTACCGCGCCATGCGCGTTTCCCTCTCCCGTGAAGTGGACAAACTGGAACAGCATCTGCCGATGCTGGCGACCATTGGTTCCACCAGCCCCTACATCGGCCTGTTCGGCACCGTTTGGGGGATCATGAACTCCTTTATCGCGCTGGGCAGTGTGCAGCACGCCACCCTGAACATGGTCGCGCCGGGCATCGCCGAGGCGTTGATCGCCACCGCGATGGGTCTGTTTGCGGCGATTCCGGCGGTGATCTTCTTTAACCGATTCTCCACACGGGTTGAGAAGCTGGAAAACAGCTACGCCAACTTTATGGAGGAGTTCTCCGCCATTCTGCATCGCCAGGCCTACAGCCAGCAGCAGGGAGAGCCCCGCGCATGATGACCGGATACCAGCGTAAGCGACGCCGCAAGGTGGCGGAGATCAACGTCGTTCCCTATATCGACGTGATGCTGGTGCTGCTGATCATCTTTATGGCTACGGCGCCACTGGTCACCCAAGGGGTGAAGGTGGACCTGCCTCAGGCCAGCGCTGAACCGCTCTCTGCGGAGTCGAAGCCGCCACTGGTGGCTTCGGTCAACAAAGAGGGGGAGTATTTCCTCGATAACGGATCAGTGGATGAACGCAAACCCCTGATGCTGGATGAACTGGCGGCATTGGTGGCAGCAGAACTGCAGATCAATCCTGACCGACCGGTGGTGGTGAATGGCGACCGCCAGGTCTCCTATGACCAGATCGTGCAATTGATGGTAAGCCTGCAGAGTGCGGGCGTGCCGTCTGTTGGTTTGATGACGGAATCCAATGAGTAAGCAACCCCAACACGGAACGTCGCCGATTGGCTTGCCCCTGACCATCTCCGTGCTGCTGCACGTAGGTTTGCTCGGGTTACTGGCAGTCAGCGTCGACTTTTCCGCTAAGCCCAAGCCGCAACCTCAGGCCAGTGCGCCGGTGGTGCAGGCGGTCGCCGTTGATAAAGCTCAGGTTGAGCAGCACGTTCAACGGATCAAAGCGGCGGAGGCTGCCGCCCGCGAAGCGGAGCGCCAGCGCCAGGCTGATCTGGAGCGTCAGGCCAAAGAGGCCGAACGCAAGCGTCAGGCTGAGCAGGATCGTATCCGCAAGCTGGAGCAGGAGCGCCAGCAGCGCCAGGCCGAGATTAAGAAAGCGGAAGAGGCCGCCAAGCTGGCCAAGATCAAACAGCAGGAAGAGGAGCAGCGCGCTCGTCAGGCGGCCGAGAAAGCCGCCAAAGAGGAAGCGGCTCGTCAGGAAGCGGAGCGCAAGCGTAAGGCGGAAGAAGAGGCCGCCCGCAAAGCCGAAGCGGAGCGCAAGCGCAAAGAGGAAGAGCGTAAGCGTAAGGAAGCCGAAGAGGCAGCGCGCAAAGCCCGTGAAGCTGAGCTGGCTGCTCAGATGGCGGCGGAGCAAGCTGAGTTGGCCCAGGCCCGTCAGCAGCAGGTGCTGACCGAAGTCGAACGCTACTCGGTGTTGATTCGTCAGGTCATTCAGCGCAACCTGCGTACCGACACCAGCATGCGTGGCAAGCAGTGTCGGGTTCGGATTAATCTGGCGCCGGATGGCTTTGTCTTCGATTCCCGCGTGCTGTCCGGAGACCCGGGCGTTTGCCGTGCAACACAGGCGGCCATTCAGGCTGCCGGACAACTGCCTGTGTCGAAAGAGCCGGATGTGTACAACCAGCTCAAACAGATTGATTTAACCGTAGAACCGGAACTGTAAGGACATGATGAACTCCTGGATCCCACGTATTGTTCAGGCCGCAATGGCCCTGGTGCTGCTGGCGTCAATGCCAGCCCGCGCCACTCTGGAGATTGTGATCACCGAAGGGGTCAACGCCGCCCGGCCTGTGGCCGTGGTGCCCTTTGTCTGGGAAGGCACCGGCCCGATGCCGGAGCAGATCAGCGACGTGGTGACCTCAGACCTGCGCCGTTCCGGCAGCTTTAACCCTCTGCCGGTAACCCAGTTGCCGCAGGCCGACATCAGCGTTGAACCGCAGATGAACCTGGAAGCCTGGATCAACACCGGTGCGGAAGCGGTGGTGATTGGTAAGGTCAGCCAGCAGGGGCCGGATCAGTTTAAGGTCAGTTTCGAGCTGGTGGATTTGATCCGCGCTCAGGCCACTGGTGGTGACTCCAAAGGGTTTGATGGCAATGGCCTGGTGCAGACCAAAGACCACGTCATTGAAGGCCGTGAAACGGTGATCCCAAAATCCCAGTTCCGCCGCTATGGTCACCGCATCTCCGATCTGGTGTACGAAGCGCTGACCGGCACCAAAGGCGCGTTCCTGACGAAGATTGCGTACGTTACCGTGGACGAATCCGCTGCACCCTTTAAGTTCCAGCTGCGGGTGGCCGACTATGATGGCTACAACGAGACCGTGTTGCTGCGCTCACGGGAGCCGCTGATGTCGCCGTCCTGGTCTCCGGACGGTCGCAAGCTGGCCTACGTGTCTTTCGAGAACCGTCGTTCTGAAATCTACATTCAGGACCTGTATACCCAGCAGCGTGAGCGGGTAACCAGTTTTGCCGGCATTAATGGTTCGCCCTCCTGGTCTCCGGATGGCAAACAGTTGGCGATGACCCTGTCCAAGGACGGCAGCTCCGAGATCTACACCCTGGACCTGGCCACCCGCGAACTGAAGCGGATCACCAACCACTACGCCATCGATACGGAGCCGACCTGGCACCCCGATGGCAAGTCGCTGGTATTCACTTCCGAGCGAGGTGGTAGGCCCCAGATATATCGGGTATATTTGGATTCCGGTCGAATTCAGAGGCTTACATTCCAAGGTGAATGGAACCTCGGGGGCTCGATTACGCCAGATGGTCGCTATCTGGTAATGGTTAATCGCACCAATGGGAAATTTAACATCGCGCGCATGGAGCTGAGCACCGGCTACATGGACGTACTCACCGAGACCTATCTCGATGAGTCGCCGAGCGTGGCGCCCAACGGCAGCATGATCATCTATGGGACCACCCATAATGGTCGCCAGGTTTTGGCTGCGGTCTCCATGGATGGCCGTTTTAAGGCGCGACTGCCAGTGCAGGTGGGCAACGTTAAAGCCCCGGCCTGGTCGCCGTTCCTGTAAGAAGTATCGTCATTTAAGTAAAAAAAATAGGATTCGTCCGATGAAATTGAACCAAGTTCTTAAGGGTTTGCTGATTGCGGTTCCGGCTCTGGCTCTGACTGCTTGTAGCTCCACCAGCGACACTGATGCTCAGTCCTCCACCAGCTCTAACCAGCAGCAGGTAGAATCCGGCGTTCAAACCGGTGCTATCGAGCAGGTACAGACTCCGGAAGAGATCCAGCGCCAGAAGTACGAGCAGCTGCGTCAGGAGCACATCATTTACTTCGATTTCGACCGCAGCGATGTGTCTGGCACCTACGCCGAACTGCTGGAAGCCCACGCGGCATTCCTGGTTGAAAACCCGAGCACCAAAGTACTGATCGAAGGTCACGCTGATGAGCGCGGTACGCCGGAGTACAACATCGCGCTGGGTGAGCGTCGTGCTAAGGCTGTAGAGCGTTACCTGCAGGGTCTGGGCGTACTGTCTTCTCAAATCACCATCGTATCCTACGGTGAAGAGAAGCCGCTGGATTCCTCTGCCACTGACGCTGCGCACGCCAAGAACCGTCGTGCAGTACTGGTGTACTAATCCAATAGGAAAGCCATGAAGCGAGTCGTCTTTGTTACGGCACTTCTATGCTGGGGGGCGCAGCCAATGGCTGCGCCCGCTCCCGTTGTAGAGGCTGCCCCAAGTAGCGCCCGTTCGGGCGATTTGAACAGCCGTGTGGAGCGTCTGGAACGACAGATGCAGGCCCGCAACCAGTCTCAGTTGCAGCTTCAGCAAACGCTGGACCAGATGCAGCGCGAGATTGGCGAATTGCGTGGCCAGAGTGAAAACCAGGCTTATCAGATTGAGCAGATGCTGCAACGCCAGCGCCAGCTTTATCAGGACCTGGCCAAACTGCAAAGCGCCCCGGCAGCCCAGGCTGCACCTGCCTCCACCCCCTCTGCTGGCTCTCCGGCCGTCTCCTCCCTCTCTGAGGCTGATGCCTATACCCAGGCATTGAATCTGGCCACCAAAGAACGTCGTTTCGACGACGCCATCCCGGCATTCCGACGCTTTATCGAGCAGTATCCCGAGTCCAGCTATACTCCCAATGCGTATTATTGGCTGGGGCAGCTGCTGTACAACCAGGGACAACTGGCTGAAGCGGCAACCATGTTTGCCACCGTTGCGGACAAGTATCCCCAGTCATCCAAACGTTCCGACTCCTTGTTGAAACAGGGATTGATCGCGGATCGTCAGGGAGATAAGGCTAAGGCGCAGGGTTTCTTTAAGCAGGTGATCAGCGAATACGGTGGCAGCAGTGCCGCTCAAATGGCGCAAAAACACCTCAATTAAGTGGCCCCAAGGGCCTGTTGGCACTGGATAAATTGGATTTTTTAACCGTTTCGGCGCTTTTGTGGGCAAGCGGCACGAAAATCAGAAAATCCGGTTGCATGGCCAAGCGAACTTGGTATTATAGCCGCCCGTCGACAGGGGAGGGTGTTAAGCCCGACACTGAAGGCGTACAGAGTGGGTTGTTAGCTCAGTTGGTAGAGCAGTTGGCTTTTAACCAATTGGTCGAAGGTTCGAGTCCTTCACAACCCACCACTTCTTCGCTCTTTGCGAAGAAACCTGAAGTGGGTTGTTAGCTCAGTTGGTAGAGCAGTTGGCTTTTAACCAATTGGTCGAAGGTTCGAGTCCTTCACAACCCACCACTTCTTCGCCCTTTGCGAAGAAACCTGAAGTGGGTTGTTAGCTCAGTTGGTAGAGCAGTTGGCTTTTAACCAATTGGTCGAAGGTTCGAGTCCTTCACAACCCACCACTTCTTTGCTCCTTGCGAAGAAATCTATAGTGGGTTGTTAGCTCAGTTGGTAGAGCAGTTGGCTTTTAACCAATTGGTCGAAGGTTCGAGTCCTTCACAACCCACCACTTCTTTGCTCCTTGCGAAGAAACCTATCGTGGGTTGTTAGCTCAGTTGGTAGAGCAGTTGGCTTTTAACCAATTGGTCGAAGGTTCGAGTCCTTCACAACCCACCACTTCTTTGCTCCTTGCGAAGAAATCCTATTGTGGGTTGTTAGCTCAGTTGGTAGAGCAGTTGGCTTTTAACCAATTGGTCGAAGGTTCGAGTCCTTCACAACCCACCACTTCTTCGCGCCTTGCGAAGAAACCTATTGTGGGTTGTTAGCTCAGTTGGTAGAGCAGTTGGCTTTTAACCAATTGGTCGAAGGTTCGAGTCCTTCACAACCCACCACTTCTTTGCCCCTTGCGAAGAAACCTATCGTGGGTTGTTAGCTCAGTTGGTAGAGCAGTTGGCTTTTAACCAATTGGTCGAAGGTTCGAGTCCTTCACAACCCACCACTTCTTTGCCCCCTGCAAAGAAATCCCCTCTGTGGGTTGTTAGCTCAGTTGGTAGAGCAGTTGGCTTTTAACCAATTGGTCGAAGGTTCGAGTCCTTCACAACCCACCACTTCCTTCGTTTCACCCCTTCAGTTCGTTTCCGGCACCACACTTCCGCTTTTATTCCGGAAAAATGACGCCATTTTTGCAGCTCGTCCGTTCTATTTCCTGTTTCGCCACTTTTCGTATAGCCAGATCAATCCGGCGGTCACGACGATGGTAATGATGGCGGCGTAAAGGCCCGTTTCGTTGATTTGAAACATACACTTACCTTTCCTTGGTTTTGCCTGCGTCGTTGGCGCTCTGAAGATTTTGAAGGGCTGAAGCTGCGGGGTACACCGGATGGTGAGGAGGAAGCGCGAAGGGAGACTAACCGAAAACTTCGCGCTTCCCAAAGCGTCTGGAGGGGTTAAAAACCAGACGCTTAAACGCATAGTGCGCCCAGCTTCACTCTGTTGTCAAGGTGCTGATTTTGAAGAGAATTCGGCATTGGGTTCTGGCGGGGCGGGGTTCAGCCCAGGCATACATTGGTCCCTATTGATGGTGTTCAGAAAAGGTGACAACCTTTGCCTGCATTTTTGTCTCAGCCGAACTGGTTCGGCCAGATTGCGTCTGATCGGCCTGTTTTCCGATTTTCCCTAAATCCAACGCTTCATCCAGTCAAGAACCTTCTGCCTTTTAAAGCACTTAGACCTTTTGCTTAAATTGGTGCCTTCTCCTTGATTCTTAATGGAACAAAGTTCGAAGTTTGTACTATGTTGTGTTCGTGTAGCACAGAAGTTCCTGAACTGTCTTCGACTTTTTGCCAATACAGGGGGGGATGTCGCTGCTGGATAGTATCTTTGGATCATAAAAATGACAGGGAGAGATCTAGGTGAACACGTTTAAACTGCCTAAAACTGCACTGGGTCCGGTAGCGATCGCGATGCTTGCGGCGTCTCCGGCGGCTCTGGCTGACACGGAATTCAAATTTGGCGGCTACGTCAAAGCGGATGTCATCGTCAGCGATTACAGCAACGGCGCTCCAGCAGACAGTAACCTGTCGCGCCAGTTCTACGTACCCGGCACCATCTATGGAGATAGTACTCGTGCCAGTACGGTCACCGACTTCCAGGCCCGTGAAACCCGATTCAACTTCACTTCAACCAGCGATCTGGACGGTCATAAGCTGAAGTTCTTCCTGGAGCTGGACTTCTTTACTCATTCAGACGGTAACCAGCGGGTGTCTAACAGCTACTCGCCCCGTCTGCGCCACGCTACCGTAACTTTTGATAACTGGACCGCGGGCCAAACCTGGTCAACGTTCCAGAACCCCGGCGCGCTGCCTGAGGCGCTGGACTTTGTTGGCGCCGCTGAGGGTACGCCCTTTGTGCGTCAGGGTTTGATTCGCTACACCGCGGGTGGCCTGCAACTGGCGCTGGAAAATCCCAAAGCGACGTTTACCGCAGCCGACGGCTCACGGGTTGAGTCGGACTCCAGCTACATCCCGGACTTTGTTGCGCGTTATAACTTCAAGGCGGGTGATGCCAGCTTCTCCGTTGCCGGCTTGCTGCGACAGCTGGAGATCGATGAAGGCCCGTTCGATGAGAGCGAAACTGGCTATGGGGTGTCTGTTGCGGGTGTGATTCCGGTGTTCAACCGTGACATGCTGAAGTTTATGCTCAACTACGGTGATGGTGCCGGTCGTTATATCGCGCTGAACTTCGTTAATGGTGCCACCATTGGTAACTTCGGCGGGGCGGATACCATCTCCTCGGTGTCCGGATTCGTTTCTTACCAGCACTGGTGGAGCGACCGCTGGCGTTCCAACATCACCGCTTCGGCGTTTGAGGCGGATAACCCCAGCATGCTGGCTAACTCCAACGCCAATGAGACCGCTTACAGCGGTAACATCAATCTGCTGTACTCACCGGTTAAGCCGGTCACCATCGGGGTAGAGTACCTGTACGCGTTGAATGAACAGGCTGATGGCGATGACGGTGAGCTGAACCGCTTTATGCTCTCCTTTAAGTACGCGCTGTAAGGCGAGTTAGAAAACCAAAAAAAGGCCGGCAATTGCCGGCCTTTTCTGTGGGCGTTGTTTAGCCCTGAAGCTGGGTAAAGTAGCTGTGGATACCGCTGAGCAGCTCGTTCATCGCCACTGAGGCGAGGATCAGACCCATCACCCGGCTGACAATGGCGGCACCGGCGTTGCCAATCAATCGCTGAATGGGGTTGGCCATCAACAGCAGCAGCAGCGTGATCAGCAGTACCGAGAGCATAATGCCCGCTGTGATGGCTTGTTGTACCAGGCCAAATCGGTTGTTGTCGGTGAGCAGAACAATCGCCAGCATGGCGCCCGGTGAGGCGATGGAGGGGATAGCCAGCGGATAGACGGCTTTATCCCAAAGGTTTTCATCCTTCAGCGCCATCTCCTGCTCCGGTTTGCTTTCACCGAATATCATGGTCAGGGCGAACAGCAGCAGCACCAGACCTCCGGCAACCTGGAAGGCGGGCAGAGGCACTTCCATCGCTTCCAGCAGAAGCTGGCCAGCCATCAGGAAGAACACCAGGGTGATGGCGGATATAAAGACCGCCTTAAACGCGATGCGACGCTGCTGAACGGCTGTCATGCCTTTTGTCTGAGACAGAAAGACCGGAACCGAACCCACCGGATCGATCACCGCCCAAAGAAGGACAAATTGCGTCAGCAACAGGTCAAGCATGCGTTTCTCCTTTTTGTAGATTAAGAGCTTTATTTTACTACAAAAAAAGCGGCCGCATGGCCGCTTCATCAACAGAAACCTGAACCTTAGGCATACAAACCCAGGTTTTCCTTTGCAAAGGCTTCGAAATCATCGCATCCACCAACGTGCTGTTGGTCCACGAAGATCTGAGGCACGGTGTGAACCGGCTTGCCTACGGTCTTTTCCAGGTCTTCCTTGCTGACGCCTTCCGCGTGCATGTCGACGTAGCGGAATTTGAAATCGTCGCGGGATTCCTCAAGCTTTTCAGCAATCTCTTTGGCGCGTACGCAGTAAGGACAGCCCGGGCGGCCAAAAATAACCACAAACATAATGTTCTCCATCTGGTTTTGCTGAGCCGTTATATCACAGTTCAGCCTTATGGGTATGACCCGGGTCGAACCTGGGCGCGCGATTTTGTGATTCGGCTACTATGCCGATCAGAATGGCATTATCCAAGCCTGCATTTTCGATTAGGGCTATCGGGATTAATTGCCTTTAGCCTGAGGCACTGTCGGCCTTGCGGAAACGCCCCTGGTAGTCGAACAGGGTTTCAATCACCCGCCAGTACCGTTTTTTCTCGAAGCGGGCGATGACAAAGTCCGGATGGCGGAAGCGGTCCGCCTGGCGCATCACCGAATCCAGATCGGGCAGCCGCAATGGTTGGCCGGGGCTTTTCAGGTGATTGCGCACAAACTGGTGGTAGAACATGCCGCGTTGAGCCGGGGTGTCATAACTGAATCGACGGGTCAGTGTTTCGCCGTCCTCGTCGTGCCAGGTGATCTCCAACTGTTGCCCCTGCTTGCCCTGAACCGTGTTGATGCTCAGGCCGGCGCAGCGAATCACTTTGTAATCCTTCAGGCGCAGGACTTCTGCCAGGCGTTTGTCCGGATCGGCCAGAGCTTTGCCGCAACCATGGCACTCCCGGGCGGCGATGTCGTTCTCGGTCAGACAGTCAGGACACTCCTTGTAGCGGAACCGGTAATCGCACTGTACCGGTTTGTCGTCCTCATCCGGGGTGAACCCCTGACAACGGCGACCATAGTGCTCCAGCACCACGCCTTGCTCGTCCGTTTTGCCCCAGAAGGCGTTGTCATGACCGCACTTTGGACAGGGCACGTTGACCGGCGTGGTATCCGGATGAGGGCGGGGTTCACCGACTTCCGGAGAATACAGCGAGTAACCGTTGCCGGCGTAATCCAGCACCAGACAGTCCGCTTTACCGTCAGCAAGGCGCAGGCCACGGCCCACCATCTGCTGAAACAGGGCGACGGAATCGGTTCGACGGAGCAGGGCGATCAGGTCCACATGAGGCGCATCAAACCCGGTGGTCAGTACCGAGACGTTGACCAGGAACTTCAGGCGTCGCTGCTTAAACGCGTCAATCAGCTGCTCGCGCTCCGCTTTGGGTGTTTCCGCCGTCAGTAGGGCGGCGTCCTGCTGGGGCAGTAACGCGAGCACCTCCCGGCCGTGGCGCACACTGGCTGCAAATATCAGCACGCCCTGACGCGACTTAGCTTGCTCGATCAGCTGTTCGCAGATTAATGCGGTGGCCCGGCCTCGCAGCTCCGGGTTGAGCTTGGGTGTCTCCTCCTCATCACAAAGCAGCCAGCTGGCCACCGCGCCGTCCATCATGGTGGGGGGCGTCAGGTAACCGGATTTAATCAGGTGGCCGATGGGCAACTCGAAAATGCATTCATCAAAGGGCTTTGGTTCGGTGCTGCGAAGGGTGCCCTGATAGTGACGACGGTAGATCCAGCCGCCATCAAGCCGATAAGGGGTCGCGGTCAGGCCCAGCACACAGAGATTGGCGTTGCTGTTGCGCAGGGCGGTAAGGAGGCTTTGGTATTGGGTTTCCTCCTCCTGACTGATGCGGTGACACTCATCAATGATGACAATGGAGTAGGGTTCGGACAGTTGTCCCGCTGCTCTGGCCAACGACTGGACAGAGGCAAACACGACCTTCGCGCTCAGGTCTTTCTCGCCCAGGCCGGCTGAGTACACCGAGCTTTCAAGACCGTAGGAATCAAACTTTTCCCGGTTTTGTGCCACCAGTTCCTGCACATGGGTCAGCACCAGCACCCGCCCACGCGCCAGCCGGGCCAGTTCAGCGATCACCAGACTTTTGCCCGCGCCAGTGGGCAGGACAACCACCGCCGGGGTGCGCTTTTGACGGAAGTGGGTGATGACGGCCTTTACGGCTTCTTGCTGATAGGGACGGAGGGTGTAGGCCATGGTGCTTCTCTGACGATTTCGTCGCTTAGTCTACCGACTGAGGGAGAGTTGGGGTAGCGTGCTGTGCCTCTGCCAGATGAAGCATTGGTTAAGTTGAGCATGGTGTCTGTAATGGATGCCCGTTAATGGAGGTGTTCAATTCGTTTCGCTCATGCAGGTCCATTAAATAAGATAAATATCCATATTTGAAAATTAAAGCCACTTCGACGTAAGTGAAGTGTAATTCACACTATTTTTGCCTTCGTAATTTCTTATAATCTCACCCGATAATATCGCCGCCCTCTAATTGGTAATGACCTGTTTCGCTGTGATGACACAGCGCTATTGATGACCGTCATTGTCGGTTTTGCTTTCTGACTTTGGTCCTCGATTCCATAGCGCTGCCAAAAATTGTTACATGACTGATTTTGTGCGCACCTGTCCGCATAAGGTTGCATCTCTCCACTCCCCATATTTAAAGGAAATACAATATGAGGTTTATTCTTTTTATCTCTCTTTTCTTTCTATTTTTTGATTCAATCAATCAGGCCAGTGCTAATTCAAACGATGCAGTCAACAAGAAAGAAGAGTGGACTCATGCACCCTACATCGGGGGACGAATTGGTCACAACTACCTCTCTGACTTTTGTAACAACATTGAGCAGGGTTGTGATGATAACCAGTGGGGAATGGGCATCTATGGCGGTTATCAATTTACTCCGCATTGGGGCGTTGAACTGGGTATTACCGATTACAAGGATTACCGGGCAACCCTGAACAGTGGCAAGTTCAGTGCCGGGCTGAGGGGCTATGACATTGCTGTGCGTTACAACTGGCTGTTTGGTTCTCAGACTCTCGGTTTCGTCAAAGTGGGAGGGAGTTGGCAGGATGTCGATCGGGCTTTGGACGGGCAAGATCTGAAGGGCCAAAGTGCGTGGAGCACCCTGGGCGAATTCGGACTGGAGTACGCGGTGATGCCAGCGCTCTCCGTACGCCTGGCACAGCAGATGTTGCTCAATTCGTTGAATGGGCCTGGCTATTTCACTTCCTTAGGGCTGACCTACTATTTTGGTGGTGCACCGACGACGTTCCAGCAGCGTGCTGATAAAGTCGCGACAGTCGATAAGGTGGAGAAGGAGGAGTCGTTCCCCGTGTTTGAGCCGGTGCTGTTTGACTTCGAGCAGACGGCATTGACGCGGAAAGCCAAATCCCAGCTGGAAACCGTTGCAGAGGTATTTAAACAATTCCCTTATACCCATGTTCGCCTCTCTGGGCATGCTGATACCAGCGGTGACTATGCCAACAACCTTTTGCTTTCCGAAAAGCGGGCTCGTGAGGTGCAGGAATACCTGATTCAACTTGGGGTGCCGGAGACTCAGATTGACATCGTCGGCTATGGCCAGCGCAACCCGGTGGCCACCAATCAGACTGAGCGGGGCCGTACCCGTAATCGTCGGGTGGAAATTGAGCTGACCCGACCGCCTGAGCCATAAAAGCCCCCCTGAGTAACGGTTCGATTTCGGTAAAGTAAAAACGCCCCGCAATGCGGGGCGTTTTTTTAGCGAGCGGGGTGTTACAACACCATGGCAGCTACCCAGCCTGCGGCCAGCAGCGGCAGGTTGAAGTGGATAAAGGTGGGGATCACAGTATCGCGGATATGGTCGTGCTGACCGTCCGCGTTGAGTCCCGAGGTTGGCCCTAGCGTGGAGTCGGACGCCGGAGAGCCCGCATCACCCAGTGCTGCTGCTGTACCTACCAGCGCAATAATGGCCGGCACGGAGAAGCCAAAGCTCAGCCCCAGCGGGACATAAATGGTGGCGATGATCGGAATGGTGGAGAAGGAGGAGCCAATCCCCATGGTGATCACCAGGCCCACAAACAGCATCATAAAGGCGGCCAGTGCTTTGTTATCGCCGATGATGTCGCGAACGGACTCCACCAGCATCGGCACTTCACCAGTGGCTTTAACCACTTCCGCAAAGCCTTTGGCCGCAATCATGATAAAGCCGATGTTGGCCATCATATGTACGCCCCGGGTAAAGGCGTCCTGGGCGGTGATCTCTTCCCGGTCGATCCCCGCAACGCTCAGAATCACGAAGCCAATAAGGGCACCGAAAATCATCGAGCCGGTCCAGAGCTGGACACCCAGAGCCGCAATAATGGCAACCAGTGCCACCTGGATACGTCGGGGGTTCAGCTCGGTATGCTCAGGCTCGGTAGCAAGGATCTCTGCTTCGTTGTAATCACGAGGCTTGCGATAACTGATGAACACCGCGATACCCAGGCCAATGGCCATGCCGATGGCAGGGATGATCATGGCTGACGCCACGTCACCCACCACCAGCTGGCTGACGGCACCACTGTCTACCTGTGCCTGCAGGCCATTGCTCAGCAGATTCTGCAGCAACAAGCCTTCCTGGAAGATAAGGCCAAAGCCGACCGGCAGTGCCATATAGGTGGTCACCAGACCAAAGGTGATGACACAGGCCACCAGACGGCGATCCAGACGGAGGCTGCTCATAACATGCAGCAGTGGCGGAATAAGAATCGGCACAAAGGCGATGTGCACCGGCACCAGGTTCTGAGACATGACCGCCATGGCCAGGATGGCCATCAGCAGCAGAATACGAACTTTGCGTACCGTGCTTGGGTCGGGCTTACCACCGAGGCGGCGAATGATGGAGCGGGAGAGCAGGTCGGTGATCCCGGTATGGGCCAGTGCCACGGCAAATGCGCCTAATAAGGCATAGGCCAGAGCCACTTCGGCGCCGCCGCCGAGACCATCGTTGAAGGCTTTAATGGTGGTGCTGATGTCCATACCGGCGGTCAGGCCGGCCACCAGTGCGCTGGTGATCAGGGCGATCACCACGTTGACCCTGGCGAGGCTCAACGCCAGCATCAGCGCCACTGCAATAATGACTGCATTCATAGCAAAAGGTGTCTCAATCGTTTTTCTTATGGGAATGGGCGTTGCAAGGCTCCCATTTGTAAGGGATCCCCAGTTCGCTGTCCACATGGTTGGCAGAATGGACTGCGTTTTTTTCCTTCAGCAGGTAAAAGTGTTAGCGGGGTAACACAAAATCGACATTCGGTTTTTCTCTCGGCGCAATCGAAAAAGTAGAACAGGGAAGGTGTTGTGTCGGGGAAGAGCCGAACGTATTATGCATTCCAACGGTGAGCGACATCGCTAACCGACGGAATTTAAACCAATACCATTGGAGATGGAAAATGAGCGTACTCGTAGGTCGTCAAGCCCCGGATTTTACCGCCGCAGCTGTACTGGGTAACGGTGAAATCGTTGACTCCTTTAACCTGCATTCTGCTATCAAAGGCAAGCCTGCGGTAGTGTTCTTCTACCCTCTGGATTTCACCTTCGTTTGCCCGTCTGAGCTGATCGCTTTCGACCACCGCATCGAAGAGTTCCAGAAGCGTGGTGTTGAAGTTATCGGTGTTTCCATCGATTCTCAGTTCTCCCACAACGCATGGCGTAAGACCTCCGTAGAAAACGGCGGTATCGGCGAAGTTCGCTACCCGCTGGTTGCTGACGTTAAGCACGAAATCTGCCAGGCGTACGACGTAGAGCACCCGGAAGCTGGCGTTGCTTTCCGCGCTTCCTTCCTGATCGACAAAGAAGGCCTGGTACGTCACCAGATCGTAAACGACCTGCCGCTGGGCCGTAACATCGACGAGATGCTGCGTATGGTTGACGCTCTGCAGTTCCACGAAGAGCACGGCGAAGTGTGCCCGGCTCAGTGGGAAAAAGGTAAGCAGGGTATGGACGCTTCCCCGGACGGCGTAGCTCGCTTCCTGTCCGAGCACGCTGAAGGCCTGTAAGCCACAGTGATTGAAAGAGGCGACCGAGAGGTCGCCTTTTTTGTGTCCTTTTGCCTTTCCGTTTCAGCACAATCAGAAATTGAACCCAACGGTAAAGGTAAACGCGGTTTTGTAGGCCTGGTCCACCAGATCACTGGAGTCCATCGCCTGCGACAGAGGGTCGCCAACGTTATACCGGCCCTTCAGCACATCAAACTCGGCGGCCGATAAGCCGGCGGAGACCAGAACCGACCTCTTCAGCACCGTGCTTAAGCCGATATACAGTGTCGGGGAGTCGGATGTTGCCCCCAGTCCAAATGTTGGTCCCCATTCCACGCCGCGATAGCCGGTGTCAAAGGGAATGGTGAACAGCGCTAACGCTGAATAGTTGAAACTGTCCCTCTTGGTTTGAGAGGCAATTTCATAACTGGTGTTGCCCTCCGAATCGGTGATCTCCTTGCTGTAATAGGCCTGGCTTCGGTTATCAATAAATCCAAAGCCCACGTGGGTATAGATCCGGCTTGGATCGCCTTTCAGCACCAGAGTTCGTGCCGTTCCGCCCTCCCTGCTGATATTGATTGTCAGGGTTTCATCGTCGCCAAGGGTGTATTGCTCCTTGTGCGTCGTATTGCTGAGCATCTTTCTGGCATTCGCCAGTTGAACCTGACATTGCGCCGCTTCGCCATTTTCTACAACGGCCTCTATGGCTTTGTTAATCCGAACCATGCCTTCCGGTACGTTGGTTTCATCCTCCAGCGCCCAGAACGCCAGATTTTCGCTGTTGAGGGCTGCACAGTGGGTTGGTAAGGGAACGGCGCCCGGGGTAAAAGGGTTGGGCAGCTTTGGCCCTGCCGTGGTGCGACGCATGGTGTAGGTGTAGCCGCCTTTGGGCAACAGGTTGGTGAAAGAGACCGTTACCTCGCCGCTTGGCTGTTGTTGCTCTTTAAAGGTGATGCCCTCGGACAGGTCAAACTCAATATCGCTGGCCAGTGCCGGTGCGCAGCAGAGCAGCCAGGCACCGCTAATGATCCATCTCTTCACAGTACGCTCCTTGTGGTTTTGGTTGGAGACAGCAAGGCCAGATATACCGTCAGGAGACGTCGCCAGACAGCATAAATGAGTGAGATTCAACGTGTGGAGTCGGTGGGGTTTGTGGCGGGGGAATGGGGGCAATCGGTGATGATCCAGGGAAGGGGCGATAATGGGTTGTTGAGCCCGGCTTCAGGGCACAAAAAAAGCGACGTAAGCGCCGCTTTTTCTTTTACTCTGCCGTTCTCTGTTGCTCTGGCTCTATCATGGGCCAGCCACCCAAAGCCTTCCACCGGTTGACGATATAGCAGAACAGTTCGGCAGTGCGTTGGGTGTCGTACAGCGCTGAGTGGGCTTCTTTATTGTCAAATGGGATGCCGGCGGCGCGACAGGCTTTGGCCAGTACCGTCTGGCCCAGCGCCAGGCCGGACAGGGCGGCGGTATCAAAGGTACCGAACGGGTGGAAGGGCACCCGCTTCATCCGGGTACGCTCAGCTGCGGCGTTGACGAAGCTCTGATCAAAGGTGGCGTTGTGGGCGACGATGATGGAGCGGTTACAACCGGCTGCCTTCTGGCCTTTACGCACCATTTTAAATATCTCGGACAGCGCCTCATGCTCGGACACCGCTCCGCGCAGCGCGCTGAACGGGTCGGTGATGCCGTTGAATTCCAGTGCGGCCGGCTCCAGATTGGCGCCTTCAAACGGCGTCACATGAAAGTGGATGGTCTGGTCCGGTTTCAGCCAACCTTCCTCATCCATCTTCAGAGTTACCGCCGCGATCTCCAGCAGAGCATCGGTCTGGGCATTAAAGCCGGCGGTCTCAACGTCGATCACGACCGGGTAGTAACCCCGGAATCGGCTGCTAAGAAGATGGGCGTCGTTCTGGTTGGTCATAAATCCGTCTGGCTGGTTCGCAAGGCCGGCTATTATCGCAAACCGATCCGGCGAATGAAATGGCGAAGGCGGCGCAACTGGCGGTTCTCTGAGCTAAAGCCTGGCTCGAAGGTGCCGATACAGGAGAACAGAACGGTAAAGGGGGACGGAATGATTCGCTGGACAGGCTTATTGATGCTGCTGCTAAGCAGCGCCGCGCAGGGTGGTATCCGTAACTACGTGGCACCCATCGAGGGGTCAATGTGGGAGCTGGAACAATCCTCCCCCCTTCAGTGTGTGTTGACCCATGAGATCCCGCGCTACGGCAAGGCGGTGTTTGTCAGCCGGGCCAGCAAACAGCTGAACCTCAACTTTACCCTGGAGATGCGCCGCAAGCCGGATGTCACCACCGAAGCCTGGGTGCGCTCCATCGCCCCGGCCTGGCGTCCGGGCGTACCGCCCCGTGAGATCGGCGCGCTGACCTATTATCGCCATTTCAACGGCGAGCTGCCCAAGCAGGAAGCCTGGCTGATGCTGACCGAGCTGGAGCAGGGGATGCAGCCGACCTTCTTCTATCAGGATTGGTACAGTCCCGATCAGGTCGCCGTTGGACTCTCCTCTGCCAACTTCGGCCCCAGCTACCGTGACTTTGTGAACTGTCTGGATAGTCTGCTGCCGTTTGGCTATGAAGATATTGCCTTCTCTATCCTGCATTATCAGGAAAAGGACGGCGACCTGACCCGCGAGTCCAAGCGCCGCATTGACCAGATCATCCAGTACCTGCAACTGGACCCGGCTGTCGAGCTGGTGCTCACCGACACCTACACCGACAATCATCGCTCCAAAGCGACCAACCAAGCGATCACTCAGCAGCAGGCTAACTCCCTGAAAACCTACCTGATGCAGTCAGGTATCTCGGAAAGCCGAATCATTGCCAGCGCCCACGGTGAACAGCGGCATATTGCCAGTAATCGCACTGCGCAAGGGCGGGATCTGAACCGACGTGTGGTGGTTCGGGTGGAGTACTAACGGCGCTCAGCGGCGAGTAAACCGAATCCAAATCCGTGACAGAAGCCCGGCTTATTAAGCCGGGCTTCTGCGTTGTATGCCAGATTTGCCATCCCGCAGGTAAACTCTCAACGGAGCGGAGCTATGCCATCAAACAACAGGCAAGAACAGATGAACGAGATGTATAACCGACACGCCCAGGCTTACGCGAAGGTGGTAAAGGACAACGACTACAACGCGGAATTTGAGCGGCCCACCACGTTGGCGATGCTGGATCGTGTCATGTCGGACCTGACCGGCAAAAACGTGCTGGATCTGGGCTGCGGCTCCGGTGAGTACGTGGCTGAATTGCTGGCGCGTGGTGCCCGGGTGACGGCCCTGGACCTGGCGGCTCCTATGGTCGAGCTGGTACAGCAGCGTTTTGTCGGCGATGCGCGGGTTCACTGCTATCAGCAGGATCTGGCATTGGGCCTGCCACTGGAGCAGGACGGTCAGTACGATCTGGTATTGAGCCCACTGATGGTCCACTACCTGGAAGACCAACGTCCCTTCTTTGCCGAATGTGCCCGGGTTCTCAAACCCGGTGGTCGTCTGCTGTTCTCCACCCACAGCCCGGTAGCGGACGCGGAAGCCTCGCCTTCGGGTAACTACTATGCCCGTGAAGCGATCACCGAACAGTGGGATACGGTCGGGGTGCCGGTGACGGTGACCTTCTATCGTCGCTCACTGAGTGAGCAGATTGGTGCCGTCACTCAAAGTGGCTTTGTTATTACGGCGCTGGAGGAGGGCACCCCGACAAAGCGTCTGCGTCAGCGCAGCCCGGAAACCTACCAGCGGTTGACCACCCAACCCAACTTCCTGTTTGTGATGGCGCAAAAAATGCGCTGAACCTGGGCGTTTCGTCCATCACAGGGCGGGCATCGCAGAGGTGCCCGCCCTGTTTCCTTTTCGGGCCATATCGCTGGCTCTTGCCGCCCTTGTTTCACTGAACTGGCCCGTTGTTGATCCGGCTATTTGCTTCGGGAGATGAAATGAATATTGCTACACGGTGTAGCAAATTGGGCTGGTGGTTCAGTTTCTGAACAGGGAAAAGATGCCAAGCTGTCTGCGCAGTAAAACCGTCCCAGGGAGGGGCATTCAATCAGCGTCTGTCTGTGAGGTCAGAGGCTGATTGGTCCTTATTAGTGCCCTGTTCTGAGACTGAGAGTGTAAGAATGAACAAACACCCGATGCTGTTGATTGCTGCCGTTGTTCTGGCTTCCGGCTGTTCCAGTGAGGAGGGTTCCGGCGACGTTGAGCAGCCCAATGCGAAATGCTACGGAATCGAAGATACCCGTGGCGATGCGGTCTGCCGTCTGACCCGGGAGGCGGTGGCTGCTTTGGGCAGTGAGTTTATGGGCAACGTGTCCCAGTACAATGCCGGCCGTTTTCTCAGCGGTACCATTGGGCCAGCCCGGTCTATTGAGCCGGGTGAGCACACCGCCTGGATAATCAACTGGTACTCAAGGGCTGAGGGCGAGCGGCTGAACATGGCCACCAGTCGCCAGTATCAGCGGGTCTGGCAGGATTATGGCTGTGACCAGGGACGGCGTTGCGAAGTCCGCATGGGGGCGCACACGTCAATCAATGCGGGTATGGCGTCCTTCGACTTTGACTTTACCCCCGAGATTGCGGCGCTCTTCGATGGACGTACCGTGTCGACGCACCTGCTGGTCGAGGATCAGGACGTTCACTTTGATGAGTACCGGTTTCGGGCCGAAGTGGGTGAGTTGGCTCAGGCCGTCGTCGAACTTGATGGCGCCCACCATCAACTGGCGTGGGACCGGAACCAGTTCCGCGCCTGGGGCTATGACGGCGAAACACTGGAAACACTGATTGCACCAGACTCGCAGTATAAATCGGAAACGATTGGCGCACCGGGCAAAGGGGTGGTGCTGTCGGTTACGGTGATGAACCCAATGAATGACCCTATCGAAGTGCATGGTGATCTGGCGATTGTGACGCAGCGATTGCAGAGCGCTTCCACTGGCCAGTCTTCCATCGTCAGTTTTGGCCAGAGCCTCACTGACGGTTCCGACATCAAATACATTGAGTTCGTTGGCGATGGGCTGCGAACGCTCAATCCCTATTTTGATGACTGGAAGCTGCTGACTCACGTGATCTTTGTCGATGCACAAAGTGGTGTGGCTCATGCCTATGATGCGGATCCGCTGTTACGGGCCCACGCAGAGTTCCACTTTACCCTGGCGCAGGAGTGGTAAAGGCCGTTGGCTTGCGCCTATGGATGGGCGCTTGTCGTCTGAGGGTGTAAGATGCAGACGGTTCAGCATTCGGGAAGAATCGGTCATGGCAAAACAGCGCGGCAGAGTGGCCAGCTTTGGAAACACGGAAGCGGCACAGTTGCTGAAAATCATCCGGGAACGCGGGGATCTGGATGTGGCGACATTGGCCGACTTGCTGATGACCACACCCGAAAGTGTCCGGCGCTGGCAGCGAGGCCAGGTGAATGCCAAAGGGACGCAGTTGGCGGTACTCAGGGCCATCGCCAGTGCCCAGAAGACGGACTGGGACAACGTTCGCCTTTTGGCCGCCTACAACCGTGACCATCCTGAACCGATGGAGGGGACGGTTGCGGTAGAGACGCTCAGCGAATTCACCAAAACCCTGAGGAAATAAGCCGCTCTCTTTGCTGAGCCGGGTCCCTTCTGACTGCACTGTCATCTCTCCCTTTTATCAAAGCACCCATCTGGCCAAAGGCCGAAAGGGGCCTTTAGCGACTCTTTCGATTCCTGAACGTAACACTTACCTCCTAAAGCCTCTCCTCCAGACCCTCTTTTCAGTTCCTATTACCGTTAAACGGCACTTTGTTGGCATAGCCTTGCCAACTCAACAGACGACAGCACATGCCTAGCCCTGTCTGCATTCAGAATCGATACAGGGTATCGCATAATGTTACAAATGGCGTTTGATCCGATACTGATGCCTGAGCAATAATTCTCCGCATCAAACACACAGTGGACACGGGACGGTCCGGGACGGTGTACAAGAAGAGACCCAAACTCAACGAGGAGAGTTATGAAGATACATGCGACAGAGATGGAGTGGACTCAGGTTCCCGCCATCATGCCGTTATTGGACAGTGCGATGTTTATGTGGGTGCTGCTGCTTGTCACGCTTGCCCTTGTGCTGTTTCTGGCCGGTCAGTTCTGGAAGCTGCATAGCCTTCCTAAAAAGCTGGCCAAGGAGCGCTCTCAGGGGCGTTTCGTATTCTGGCTCTGTATCTTTGGATTGTGGTTTAAGCCGCTTTGGGTGTTGGCCGCGTTGTTGATGGTGGTGGACTGGAACGCACTGCGTGCCTGGTTTGCGGGGGAAAGCGCATGAAAGAGTTATTGATTCCTTATGTCCTGCTCTGCTGGTTGATGTTCCGCTTTGGCCTGATTGCCAAGCGTCCCAGAAACTACTTTATTGCGACCATGGGCGGCGTGCTGCTGTTTGCCTCGCTGTTCTTTGCCCACCGGCTTTACTCCCCGGCGGACCTGACGCATTCCACCCAGGTTCGGGCGCCGCATACGGTGATGTCGCCGGCGCTGGGTCAGGAGATTGTTGAGATCTACGTGGATCACAACGAGCGGGTCACGGCGGGGCAAAAGCTGTATCGCTTGCGGGACGATGAGCAGGTAGCCCGTCTGGCGCGTGCTGAGGCACGGGTAGAGCAGGAGCGGGTCAAGCTGGCCCAGGCAGAGCGTCGTCTGGCGGACAAGAATAGCCTGGGCGAATACGCCTCACTGGATGACCTGAGGTCAGCCCAGGAAGCGGTTGAACTGGCTGAAGTGTATTTGGCGGAGCGGATTGCTCAGGCGGAGCGGGAAGCCGCGACCCTGTCGCGAAATGTGATTACGGCGAAGCACGATGGTTTGGTCACTCACGTCATCGTGGGAGAGGGGTCCCGGGTTGGGGCACTGCACGTGTATGACACCGGCCGAAAATTCGTGGAGATGCGCATTGCTGACCAATCCTATCAGTACATTGAGCCGGGCCAGTTTGCCGAGTTTTATGTCGATGCCTACCCCGGCCAGATATTCCGCGCCAGGGTGCACAGCATCACGATGGCGACCGGAGAGTCCCAGGGCAGTCCGCTGCCGTTTGACCAGAGTGTTGGGGCCTTCATCCAGCGGGGAGCGGCACCGGTTGGCCGTACCGTGATTCTTGAGTTTGATATGCCGGAGGGGCTCGATATGCCTCTGGGGACGACTGGGTCAGCCTGGATCAGCGCCAACAAGCCGCATCCGGCGTTGGGCTTTCTCGACATGATTGGGGCCGCCGTGGTCAGGCTGGGGGCGATCAAGTCTTACGTACAATCTTTATAAGGAGGCTCTATGAGCAGAACCGGTTTTGTTTTCCGTGCGTTGGTCTGCGTGTCCGGCGGGTGCTTACTCTCTTACGTTGGTGCGATGACTGCCTGGGCGGTGACCACGAAAGGGTTTGGGATGGGCGTGTGATGACTCAGTGATACTGTGTCTTTGAATTGGCTTTATTGCTCGGTACTATTCGAGACAGAAGCGCGGATTTTAGGACTCGCATGAGAAACGATGCACAGCAAATCATCCAGGTGATTAAAGATCACTTTGGTTATGACAATCGACAATTGGCTGAGTTAACCGGCCTGACGCCAGACGCGATCCGCAAGTTGATTCGCGGTGATCGCCTGGCTTCCGGTCCGACCCTGGCCATCCTGCACGCCATGTACATTAATCGTCATCGGGCGGTAGCGGCCAACATCAATTTGCTGCGGCGCCTGAACAAAGGCGAGATCAGCCTGGAAGAGGCGGACCAGCAACTCGTGCAGTAAGTTTCGACGCTTAAGCACACAGCGAAAGCCCCGGATTTGTCGCCGGGGCTTTTTTACGTCTACTCAATCAGCGCGGCCAGGCGATCCTGGGCTTCGGTGAGATAGGGCGGAGCGCCGGAGTAAACCAGGTGTTCCACTGGCACGGTCAACTCGGCGTGCTGGAACTGCTCAATGGCGACCTTAAGCTCCGGAACAGCGGTACTGGCCATCTGGATCTGGCGGCTTTGGCGCAGCAGCCGTATCAGGTAGCGCCCCTCCTGCCAGGCGGTGAGCGTGTCCGGATGGTCACCGGGACGCGGGCAAGGGCCAAGATGATCAGACAACTGCACCACCTTGTGGGCGATCTGGGTGACAGAGACGATCTGCTCGGTCAGCGTGAAGCTGGCGCAGTTGGGTGAAAACGCTTTCCTGAAGAGCGGTTCATGCTTATTCATCCGAGAAACTCCAAGGGCAATATCCAGGCGCTCGGGACAAATTGACACAGTTTTTAAACGAAGTGTTTTACAACGCGCAGGAACGAGATCGAGGCTGAAAAGTGCGCATTGCGCGTGATCGGAATCACAATGGAGGGTTGCGGCATGGGTGATCGAAGTCAAAGAAAAAGGGCCGGTGTGATACCGGCCCTTTTGCATCAATTTGCCTCTCAGGCGGCTTGATCTGCGCTCGGCTTCGGAGCAGGGCGCTGTGCTTTCAGCTCTTCCGGATCGAAGTCATTCACGTTGATGGCGTTGAGTCGGCCAACTTCAGCCACACGCAGTTGCTCCGCTTCCTGCTCGGTCAGCACACCCAGTTCCAGGCCCTGATCGGCGATGCGGTCCAGGAACATAAAGGGCAGCTTCTTACCGGCGGCTTTGCACACTTTGTCGTGCAGCGGCTCAACAGCCAGGATGCGCTCCAGAGTCTGCTCCAGCTTGCCGATGGCGTTGCTGTCGTGCGCTTCCAGCCACTGGCCGTTAATCAGGCGGCTGCGGGTGGCAGACGGGGTCTGAAGGATGCGGGCCACTTTGTGGTCCAGTACATCAGACGGACGCTTCATCGGCTTACCAAACGGGAACAGCAGGAACTTCAGCAGACCACCGAAGGCGGGGAAGTTGTCCAGCAGCTCATCCAGGCTGGTTTGCAGTCTGTGCAGGCTGTCTTCCACGCCCCACTGCAGCAGCGGCAGATCTTCCATCTGACGGCCTTCATCGTGATAACGCTTCAGGGCGGCAGAGGAGAGGTAGAGCTGACTCAGCAGGTCACCCAGACGGGCGGAGATGCGCTCTTTGCGCTTCAGGCTGCCGCCCAGCATGCCCATGGACAGGTCAGACAGCAGAGCCAGGTTGGCACTGAAGCGATTCATCTGCTGATAGTAGCGCTTGGTCTGGTCGCTGAACGGGCTGGAGGAGAAGCGGGCACCGGTCAGGCCGTACCATACGCTGCGCACCAGGTTGCTGAATACAAAGCCAACGTGGCCCCATACCGCGGCATCAAAGTCGCTCAGTGCTTTTCGCTGATCCTTATCGAAGGCGGCGGTCATCTCTTTAAGTACGTACGGATGGCAGCGGATGGCGCCCTGGCCGTAGATGATCATGGTGCGGGTCAGGATGTTGGCACCTTCTACGGTGATGGCGATCGGAGCGCCCTGGTAGCCGCGACCCAGGTAGTTATCCGGGCCCAGACACACGCCTTTACCGCCGTGAATGTCCATGGCGTCGATCAGACACTTCTGCATCCGGTCAGTCAGGTGCATCTTCACGATGGCGGAAATCACCGAGGGTTTTTCGCCCAGGTTCAGGCCGGTGGTGGTCAGCGCGGTGACGCCGTCCATCAGGTAGGCGTTGCCGCCAATACGGGCCATCGGTTCTTCAATGCCTTCCATCTTACCGATGGGCAGTTTGAACTGACGGCGCACGCGGGCGTAAGCACCGGTTGCGGCAGCAATGGTTTTGACGCCACCGGCAGAGTTGGAGGGCAGAGTGATGCCACGACCCACAGAGAGACACTCCACCAGCATGCGCCAGCCCTGGCCAGCCATCTCCGGACCGCCAATGATGAAGTCCAGCGGAACGAACACGTCTTTACCGCGGGTCGGGCCGTTCTGGAACATGTTGTTCAGCGGGAAGTGACGGCGGCCAATCTCCACACCATCCATGTCGGTGGGGATCAGGGCACAGGTGATGCCAATCTCTTTCTCGTTGCCCAGCAGGCCGTCCGGGTCGCGCAGTTTAAACGCCAGGCCCAGTACGGTGGCCACCGGGGCCAGGGTGATGTAGCGCTTGTTCCAGGTCAGGCGCATACCCAGTACTTCTTTGCCTTCCCACTCGCCTTTACAAACGATGCCGTAATCCGGGATGGCACCGGCATCGGAACCCGCTTCCGGGCTGGTCAGGGCGAAGCAGGGCACTTCTTTACCAACCGCCAGACGGGGCAGGTAGTGGTTCTTCTGATCTTCAGTACCGTAGTGCTGGAGCAGCTCACCCGGGCCGAGGGAGTTGGGCACGCCCACGGTGGAGGCCAGAACGGTGGAGTGGCCCGCCAGTTTCTGCAGAACACGGGACTGGGCGTACGGGGTGAATTCCAGACCGCCGTACTGCTTCTTGATGATCATGGCGAAGAACTTGTTGTCCTTCAGGTACTGCCACACTTCCTGCGGCAGGTCGGCATCGTAGTGGGTGATGTCGAACTCATTGACCATCTTCATCACCTCTTCCACCGGGCCGTCCAGGAACGCTTGTTCCTCGGCACTCAGGGTCGGGGTGGGGTAGTTATGTAGGGTGTTCCAGTTGGGCTTGCCGGAGAACAGGTCAGCGTCCCACCAGACGGTACCGGCTTCGATGGCGTCTTTTTCGGTCTGGGACATCTCCGGCATGATGCCTTTGAACACCTTCAGAATCGGGGCAGTCAGCAGTGCGCGGCGCACCGGAGTCAGGTTCAGCGGCAGGAAGATGACGGCAAACACCGTCCAGCCAATGGGGCCAACAAGGCCGATGTAATGGCCGATCCCGAGCAGGACGGCAGCGAGGGCGGTAAACACGAGCAGGGAAGCCCTTTGGTAAAGGGCAGCTCCCAAAATCACGATGGCAGCGAGGCTCCAAAGTAGGGTAGTCACAGTCATTCTCCTTGTGTCTCGGTGCGCCAGGCACTGTGCGAATGATCACAGTGTATGACACAGATCCGACCAGTGTCACGGAAAAAGTAAACATCCGTTTGATTTTTTGCTAGGGGAGTTAGCGTGCCAGGTCTGGGCCGAATCAGGCTTTCCCGCTATGCTAGGCGCTGGCGACCGGTTGGAGTTGCCGGAAAGGGAAGAGAAGGACGCAAAGATTCATGTGTGAGTTACTGGCGATGAGTGCCAATGTGCCAACGGACATCGTATTCAGTTTTACCGGCCTGGTGGAGCGCGGCGGTAAGACCGGTCCGCACCGGGACGGATGGGGCATCACCTTTTACGATGGTCCCGGCAATCGCACCTTTAAGGACAGCGATCCCAGCTGCCACTCGGAGGTGGCCAGCCTGCTTAAGTCCTATCCGATCAAATCCAAAACCGTCGTCAGCCATATCCGCCAGGCCAACCGCGGCCGGGTATGCCTGGAGAATACTCACCCCTTTGGGCGGGAGTTGTGGGGGAGGAACTGGTGCTTTGCCCATAATGGCCAGCTCAGCGACTACCGGCACGAATTGAAGCCAGAACGGTTCCTACCGGTGGGCAACACCGACAGCGAACTGGCGTTCTGTACCCTGATGGACCGGCTGGCGGCCCGTTATCCGAAGCCGCCAAAAGACCGCAAGCAGGCGTTTCGCTTTCTGGCCCGGGAGGGCAAAAAGCTGCAACAGCTTGGGGTCTTCAACATGCTGATCACCGATGGGGTGTATCTGTTGGCGCTGTGCGGCACCAATCTGCATTGGATCACCCGCTGTGCGCCGTTCGGTAAAGCGCGACTGATTGACACCGAGATGGTGATCGACTTTCAGCAGGAAACCACGCCGGACGATGTGGTCTCGGTGATTGCCACCCGCCCCCTGACCAGCAACGAGGCGTGGCACAAGATGGAAACCGGAAGCTGGTGCCTGTTCCGGGAAGGGGATGTGGTGGCCCAGGGCTGAGTGCCCCGGGCGCAGCAGGTCAGCACGAGGGTTTCAGTAAAACTCCACCTTCTTAAGACGCATGTCCGCCTGAAGCTCGCCATTGTCGTAGTGAGCCAGGCGGGCAACAATGTAGTTCATCTCCGGGATAAACCAGATCAGGGTCCGCTTGGGATCGCCGGCTTCGCGGATCCGCTCCACCTTAACCGCTTTCACTGTTCCCATCGGAATGGTGACCTCCTCTTCACCCACCAGACGGTAGGTGTGGTTGCGCTCGCTGGTTTTCTGGATCAGCGGATAGTGCATCTCTGGCTTCCCTGCGGCCACATCCAGCCGCAGCTGCTGCTGGTACAGCAGGGAGTCGTACACCGGGCTGCGCATCGGAAACACCTTTTCCCGCTTCTTGTACTTCGCCACAATCTGGGTGCCTTCAAACTGAATGCTGGCACCGAAATCCGGGCCGCTGCCTTTGCGCTTCATCTGGTAGTTAAGCGGTTTCAGCCGGTCATTCTCCTGGCGCAGAAACTCGCTGGTTTCCGTGCGCACATCGGACAGCAGCAGAAACGACACGTCGCTCTGATAGCCCATGCGGTAGCGGTTGTCATCGAGCTGTTCCAGTTTGTAGTACCCCCCGCCCAAAGATTTTTTGCCGTGAAACACTTCATAGTCGGCCCGGAACGGGGCAAAGGGGTCGGCCTGGCCCACCATGGGCAAAGCCAGCAACAGCACAAACAACAGACGTTTCATCAAAGGCGTTCCTCTCAATAATCCAGTTGCCAGAGCAACTCTGCCAAATCCGGTTGCCACTGATACAGTGACAGCTTGATTCGGCCATTGTTCACTTCCACCCCTTCGCTGCGCAGCCGTGCCATCTGCTCCCGGTAAGCGGGGGTGTCTTTGGCGATGCTGATTTTGCCGCTGGCACCAATCACCCGGTGCCAGGGAAGTTGCCGATCTTTTGGAGCGAGTCGCAACGCCCGCGCAGCCAGTCGGGCCCGGCCGGGCAAACCCGCCAGGTCCGCCAGTTGGCCATAGCTCACCACTTTACCGTAGGGCACCCGTTCCAGCGTGTTCCAGATGCGGATCAGGTTATCAGGTTGGGACATCCGCACTCCTTAACGGTTGCGATGGCATCCGGACTTGGTAGTCTGGGGGAAATTTCTGTTCATTATCGGTCAGTTCCATGAAAAAGAGAATCGCCGGCCTGGCGGGGGCAATGCTGCTGGCAGGCTGCCAGAGCGGCGTTCCCGGCAGCTTTAGCGCCCACAGCTATGCCACCCCGACACAGTGGGAAAACAGCGAAGCGTTGGGTTCAGTCTCGGGCGCCAGTTGTCAGCGCTACTGGATCTATCTGCTGCCAGCCGGGGAGCCGCCTTCCACGCAAACCGCCTTTGAACGGGCGCTGGGTTCGAAGGCGGGGGCGGAGTTTCTGGCCAATATGAGCGTTGAAAGTCGCCTTGATGTGCGGCTTGGCTATATGGACGAATGCATCCTGGTGGAAGGCGAGGCGCGCCGCGGCAAATAACCGACGTCACCTATACTCCACAGGCGGTACTGTGCAGCCGGATTAAGGAGCAATGATGGAACTGTTATCCCAGACCGAAGTGTTCGATGGCTGGCTTCGCCGCTACCGCCACCACAGTGAAGCCACCGCCACCGATATGGTGTTTGCGGTGTTTTTACCGCCTCAGGTGATGGCGGCGCGGGTGCCGGTGCTCTATTGGTTGTCGGGACTGTGCTGCACCGATGAGAACTTTTGCCAGAAAGCCGGGGCATTCCGGCTGGCGGCGCAATTGGGGCTGGCGATCGTCTGCCCGGATACCAGCCCGCGAGGCTTGGCGCTGCCCGGCGAACACGAGGCGGACGATTTTGGCTCCGGTGCCGGCTTCTATGTAGATGCGACCGAACCCCCGTGGGCTGATCACTACCGCATGTACGAATACATCACCGACGAACTGCCCGGTCTGGTTGAGATCAATCTTCCGGTGCGTGCCGACAAGAGCATTTGCGGCCACTCCATGGGCGGCCACGGTGCGCTGGTGGCGGCGCTGCGCAATCCCGGTGTTTATGCCTCCGTTTCCGCGTTTTCACCCATCTGCCACCCGACCCAATGCCCCTGGGGCCGCAAAGCCTTTTCAGGCTACCTTGGCCCGGATGAATCCAGCTGGCGCCAGTACGATGCGACCCTATTGGTGGCCGAAGCAGAAGAGCGTCTGCCCATCCTGATTGATCAGGGCAGCAAAGACCCCTTCCTCACAGAGCAACTGATGCCGGAGGCGTTCCGCGCCGCCTGCGAAGCGGTGGATCATCCGCTGACCCTTCGCATGCACCCGGGCTACGACCACAGCTACTACTTTATCTCCACCTTTATCGATGACCATCTGCGCTTTCATGCGCAGGCACTGGGCGCCTGAGGTTGGCGGAGTATTACCAGGCATCGGTGGAGAATCGCCGCTGCCTGATTACACTTCATAGCGACCAAAAGATCCTATGGCGGGTGTCCCGTGGGTGTCTGTCTCATTCGGTGTTCGCTTTTCACAGCGTGTCCCTGCCTTAGTCGGATCCTTAACCCGATTAAAGAGGAAGCAATGATGAAAGTCAGAATCACGGCGGTCGTGACGGCGCTGGTTTGCCTGTTGCTGCCTGCAGCCGGTCAGGCTGCATCGGTATTGGCGCAGCTTGATGCGGCAAATAAGGCGTTCGCAAAGGCCATTATGGCTGGCGACATCGATTATCTGGTGAACGATTACACCGATGACGGCTGCATTATTGCCCCGCAAGCGCCACTGACCTGCGGCAAAGACGCGATCAGACCATTCTGGGAGTCGGTGGTTGGGTCAAAGCCGATGAACGTTGAACTGATCACTCAGAGTGCTGAACAGGAGGGAAACCTGGCTTATGCGACCGGCGAGCTGATCATCACGGACGCGGAATCGAACACCCATAAAAGCCGCTTTGTGCTGGTGTTCAAGCGTGTCGGCAATGCCTGGAAACTGCATGTGGATTCCTGGACGCCGCAGTAAATCCTGAACCGGCCTGAACGCGTCAGTCAGAAGGCGCTGGCTGCTGTGCTGTTCCCTGCGCTTGCCAATATGGAAAGCGGTACAGAATCAGATGGTGGTATCCAGAATCATCGGCACCAGGTGCAGGCAGCCGTTCATCACGCCGCTCTCACTTAACTGCAGGTTGGCGAACTGGTTCAACTCATGGGCCTTGCCCACCAGCGCCACGCTCTCAAGCCGGAAGTGGTTGTCCAGGCACACAATCTGGCTGGCCCGCACGATGTCGTGGTGCTGATTCAGATTGTCCTGAAGTCGGGTCAGCAGGGTGCGTTTACGGGTATCGAAGACGTAACTGAGCGTTGCCATGCACTCGGCATCCGGCTCGGCTTGTATCAACTGTTCTGAGCGGCGTTGTCGAATCAGGTCGCGGAAGAACTCGCTGCGGTTGCGGTACTCTCCCTGCTCCGTCATCCGGTCCAGCTCGGCCAGGAGTTCACTGTCCAGTGACACGGTGATCCGTTCGGTCGTCATCGTTCCCATCCCCAGTATTACGATTTTTCACGTCTTCACATTTTATTGATTCGGATCAGAAACACAAAGTATGAAGAAAACTAATATCTTCACACCGCTATCAAGGAGTGAGTGGAGTGAGGTTTTTGTTGTTCCTGCTGGCAGCCAGTCTGTTGCCAGCGCAAGCGTGTGCCGCTGACCACTACGACAACTGCGGCGTCACCATAACGCTGGAATCACCGGCACACCGCATTGTGACGCTCAATCAGCAAGCGACCGAGGCCCTGCTGGCCATCGGTGCTGACCAGCAGATACAGGGCCAGGCCTATCAGGATGATGCGCCGGCAGCCCGCTGGGCCGCCCGGTTTAATGCCATCCCCCAGCTGGCGAAGGAGTACCCCAACCCGGAGTCGCTGCTGGCGAAGTCGCCGGATTTGCTGGTGGCGGGATTTGCCAGCGCCTTCAGTGACTGGGGCGTGGGCAAGCGGGCACGCTGGCTGGGCTACGGTACCCGCAGCTACCTGTTTGAATCCGCCTGTGCCGCTCAGGCGGTCACCCTTGATGGGCTGTATCGCGACATGGCCAATCTCGGCCAACTGACCGGCCGGCAGGCTGAGGCGGAACAATGGATTCAGACTCAGCAACAACGCCTGTCCCAACTGCACTGGCCGGAATCGCAACCTAAACCCCGGGTGCTGCTGTGGCTGCGCGAGTATGACCTGCCTTATGTGGCGGGCTGTTGTGGCGCTGGCAATCTGCTGATTGAGCAGGCCGGTGGCATCAACATTGCCGCTGACTTACCGAAGTCCTGGGGGCACCTGTCCTGGGAAACCATCCTGAGCCGTCAGCCAGACCTGATCCTGATGGTGGACTCCAACTGGTCGTCGTTTCAGCAAAAACACACCTTTCTGAACAACGCGCTGTACGCCCGTCACCTTAGCGCCGTGGCGGCCGGACAGCTGCACGCCATCGCGTTTTCGGAGGCGATGGCAGGCGTGCGTCTGCCCGATGGGATTGAGCGGGCCCATCAACGGTTCCGGGCCTGGCAGCCATGAGGGCGGCATCAAATCCGGCGGTCGTTTATTGCGCGGGCGTGGTGCTGCTGTTGGGGCTGCTGTTGGCCAGTCTGGCCTGGGGTGCACTGGCTCTCGACTTTAACCAGATTGTGGGGGGGCTCAGGCGTCAGGGCGACCAGGCGCTGGCTCAGGCCATTATCTGGGAGATGCGCCTGCCGCGGGCTCTGCTGGCGGCGCTGGTGGGGGCCGCGCTGGCGGTCGCTGGGGTGCTGAGCCAGACCCTGGTGCGCAATCCGCTGGCTGACCCCTATCTGCTTGGGATTGCCAATGGTGCCTCCTTCTTCGCTGTGGCCGGCTTGACGCTGGGACTGGCCATTCCCCAGCCGGTGCTGGCGCTGCTGGGGGCTGCGGTGACGTTTGTCCTGGTGATGATTACCGCTCAGCAGAAGGGGCTGCGGCTGGCGCCTTTTGCCCTGATCCTGTGCGGCGTCACCATCAGTGCACTGGGCGCGTCGCTGACCACACTGATGATGCTGATGGGGGATGAGCGCGCCCTGAGTCAGATTCTGCACTGGCTGATGGGGTCATTGGCGGGCACCGAATGGCGTGAATTGCTGCCGCTGTCGGTGGTGCTGGCGCTGGTACTGCCGCTGCTTATCCACCATAGCCATCAGTGGGACCGGCTGCTGCTGGGAGAGGATAAGGCGCAGTCCCTCGGCCTCAGTCTGGTCAGCACCCGCCGTTTGCTGGCTCTGGCGATTCTGCTGCTGACCGGATTGGCGGTGGCCAGCGCCGGTGTGGTGGGCTTCCTGGGCCTGCTGGTGCCGCATCTGTGTCGGCTGTGGATGGGCGCCGGACACCGCATCCTGTTGCCCACCGCAGCACTGGTGGGGGCCATTCTCTGTATGGCGGTCGATCTGTTGTGCCGCACCGTACTGGCGCCCACCGAAATTCCCCTCTCCATTCCGCTGGCGATTCTGACCGCCCCGATGCTGCTGTCGCTTATCCGGAGGCAGGCCAATGCTGTTCATTGATCATCTGCAGCTGGCCAGCCACGGACTGCGGTTGTCGCAACCCCTGGAGCTGCGTCTGCCTCAAGGCCAGTGGCTGGGGCTGCTGGGGCCCAATGGCTGTGGCAAAACCACGCTGTTGAAAACGTTGGCGGGATTGCTGCCTGCCGGTGAAGGGCAGCTGTGGTTTGCCGACCACTCATTGCTGAGCATGACCCCCAGAGAACGGGCTCATCAACTGGCCATCATGGTGCAACACAACGCCCCCTGCGGCGGCCTGACGGTGGAGCAGGTGGTGGCACTCGGCAAAGCCCCCGATCGCACGTTGGACCGAACCTGGCTGGCGCAACTGCTGCAACTGTGTGGACTGACCGGGTTGCGTAATGCGCCGCTGGAATGCCTGTCCGGCGGGCAGGTTCAGCGCACCATGCTGGCTCAGGCGCTGTTTCAGGATACCCCGGTGATGCTCCTCGATGAGCCGGCCAACCACCTGGACATCTTCCATCTGCACCATCTGCTGTCGATGCTGCGGCAACGCTCACTCACCGTTATTGCCAGCTTTCACGATATGAATGTGGCCGCCCAGTACTGCGACCAGCTGCTGCTGTTGGCCGATGGCGAACAGGTGGCCTGCGGCGCACCGGAGCAGGTTTTGACGGAAGCCAATTTGCTGAAGGCTTACGGCGTCGATACCCACATTGCTACGGGCGTGCTTGGACGCCCTCAGGTCACCGTACTGGGGCCTCACCACAACAAAAGGAATGGGATATGAACCGAGCAGGGTTGCTCGTTATCACCGCGGTCTTACCAATGGCGATGCCGTCGATGGCGGTGGATGACGTCATGGTGGTGACGCACCAAACTCTGGAGGAGAGTCTGGCGCTGGATCAGGCCCGTCTTGGCAACAGTCTGGTCATTATCGAGCGTGACCAGATTGAGCGATTTGGCCAGGGCGACATCAACGACATTCTGGCGCAAATGGTCCCTGGCCTGTTTGCCGCCGGCAAAGGGGGCAGGTTCGACGGCGCTTACTACTCACTGCAGGGCTCGCGCAAGCAGGACATCCTCTGGCTGATTGACGGCAACCGGCTCAATAACCGGCTGTACGGCGGCATCTACCTCGACAGCCTCAACCCCAACATCATTGAGCGTATTGAAGTGCTCAAAGGGGGGCAGGGGATCATCTACGGCAGCGACGCCATCGCTGGGGTGATCAATATCGTCACCCGTAACTATCGGGGCGAAAGCGAAACCAGCGTCGGCGTCGGCACCGATACCCTGCCCAGCGTTAATACCGACCTCTTTCTCAGCCGTGCCATCGGCTCGGTGGAGCTGTCGCTGTTTGGCGCTTACGCCTGGAGTGAGGGCTACCAGCTCTGGTCCGACAGCGACATCCACTGGACCGCCGCCGATGACGTAGAGCGCGGATACCGGGTCGGCAATCTAGGAGGCAAGGTGCGATGGGTGTTGGATGACGATCGCTACCTGACGCTGCTGGCGCAGTGGAACGACAGCGATCTGGAGCGGCTTCGTCCCTATGGCACCATCGACAGCAACAATCAGCGGCAAGAGAAAATCGCCACTCTGGACTATCAACACCGGCTCGACCCCTCCTGGATGCTGCAACTCAAGGCTTACTACCACGCCTGGGACAGCTATTACGACCGCATCGACCAGAATGAGTCCGGCGACATCATCGTGGTGGACGACAACAGCTACTGGGGCTTTGAGGATTACGGCTTAAAAGCGATGCTGCGCTGGGATCAGCACGCCGACCAGAGCTGGCTGTTTGGCGCAGAACTGCAGCGCTACCGGGGCGAAGACGAAGTGATGGAGTTTGTCAGTGAAACCGAAACCGTCACCTCCCTGTTTGCCCAGTTCCGGCCCCGGCTGCTGGCCACCGACTTTGCCTTCGGGCTGCGCTACAGCAACATCTCCGGCGCGGGTGACAGCCTCAACTGGAGCGTGGGCGGCGAGCACCAGTACAGCGAGTTCCTCCGGTTTAACGCGTCACTGGGCAGCGGGTTCCGGTTGCCCACGGCGGAGGAGCTGTACTCGGTGGAGGAGGAGGGCGGCATCATCGGCGACCCCAACCTGAAACCCGAACACAGCCTCAATGCCAACCTGGGCGCACTGATGACGCTGGGCGACTGGACTCTTGAGCCGCTGCTGTTCTGGCGCCGGGTCGATGATCTGATCGGCATTGAGGACAAATATTTCCGCAACCTGGAAGGGCAGGTGGAGACCTACGGGCTGGAACTGCTGCTCGGCACCGCCGGCGAGCACTGGCAATTCGACATGGCTTCCAGCTACGCCAGCAGTCAGGAGCAGGGCAGCGATCAGCAACTGGATGAGGTGCCCAAATGGCTGGCCAGTGCTGACCTGAAAATTCTGCCAACCGAATCCCTGCAGCTGTTTATGCAGGCTCACTACACCGGGGAATTCACCCAATACCAAACTCTGGCCGGCGATTACTGGCTGCTCCATCTGGGGGCCCAATACCGGCTGGCCCGGCATCAGTTCAATCTGCGGCTGGAGAACGCGCTGGACAAAGAGTATGACGTCAGTGTGTTTAACCCGGGGTCTTCCGCACCGGAAGAGCACCGCGCCCCGATCACCACCCGGGGCATGCCCCGCAATCTGCAGTTCAATTACCGTTACCAGTTCTAGGAGCACGACATGAGTGAGCGAATTCTGTTTATTGGGGTGTATGGCATGGAGATGGTGGAGTGCGGCGGTGCGCTGGCCATCAATGCCAGAAACGGCGGGCACTCCTTCGCCTCTGTGATGCTGGCGAGGGAAGAGATGAAAGCGCAGCTTCGTCGTGCCGCCAGCGTGCTGGGGGTAGAGCGGGTCGACTTCAACGATTTTGAGCGCGGCGGCATCGACCTGCGCCACGAGTACAAGCTGACGCTGGTTAAGGTTATCCGGGAAACCCGGCCCGACATCATCATCACCCAGGACCCGGAACACAGCTTTGACGACCTCGACCCGGACCGCCGTCCGGCCATGCTGCTGATCCTCGAAGCCATTGCCCTGGCGGGACGGGACTTTGGCCTGGATGCCATGCCGGAGCTGGCCCCCCACCCGGTGCCGACCATTTACTATATGAGCCCGAAAAACCCTAACTGCTGTGTCTCGCTGGCGGAGGTGTGGCAGCAGAAAGAGGAAGCGATGGATTGCCTTGCAGCCCAGATGACCTACTCCGGGGAGCACTTCACTGAGCGCCTCAGTGCCGCCGAACAGCTGGCCATCCACCCGCACTTTTCCGACCTGCCGATGCAGCAACGCGGACGGGAAGTGCAGCGGGCGATGGACCGGGCGCTGTACCTGCACACCGGGCTGGTTTGCCACAGTCGCTATGCCCTGGCCGAGCCTTATCGCCGTCACGGCATGATGGAACTGCCGGCATTGATGGTGTGAGCGGTAAACGCCACCTCAACGGAAGGGGTTGGCTTAGAGGTTAACGACAGCGGGGTGCCAGTGAGGGCACCCCTTTTTTAAGGCGGATATTCAGTCAGTTGGTCAGTTCCTGGTGTCAGGATATTTAGGCATTTTTTCTGGTCTGCCCGCCTTTTTTTAATGAGAATCAGTGCAATACCCGCAATAGAATTATGGTTATGGGTGAAGTCCGCTGACACCAGATTGGTGGGCTAAGCTTTCCCATTCCCTGGCAGCCGTCAGAGTTTCTCCCGTCTTGCAGAAGAAGGAGTTAACGTGATGAAAAGCCTACCTAAAGCCTTCCTGTTACTTTGCTTACTTATTCTTCCCACATGGCCTGCTGCTGAAGAGGTGATCGACCAGCAGCCCGTCATCGATGTTGACGCCGGTATCGTTATCTTCGTCGGTGAGGCCTGGATGGACACGCGCGTTTGCCGTGGCCGGGCCTTCAATATTCGGTGGGCAAAGTAAGACGTCATCTGGACCGTTTGTACCTTGAAGCTGTGCCTTGGCCCGGTTGTCACAGGCTGGTTTCTCTCTCCAGAATGGAGTGAATAGAGTTGCAGTCCACTTACTCCCGGCGTCAGAACAGAGCACCAAGAAAGAGAGCAACTCCAGTACATCGGAAGACAGCCAGAAACCGGATAAACCCGAGTCTTTGCATCATCAGATGTTACTTTCAACAACCCAGAGAATTAAACCATGCAAGCAATTATTAACTGATATTAATGCTCTTCCTTTGAGCAATGATTCAGTTTCGATTGCCTGCAATCGCCCCTGTGAAATCCAAGATTACAATCGAAATACACAATTTCCATTCAGGCGTGTATATGAAATTTAATAAACCGCTTACCATTGTATTGTCTGGCGCGATTCTGGATAACACTCCTTAGGTTGCTGATTTATCAGTTATTTATACCCTTGTGCCTGATGTTCATGGTCGAAGAGTCGCTTCGCTAACAATGACGTTTACTTACACTGGATTAAGGAGTTGACGCCTGAACATTAACCTATTTCGCTCTATTTCTTCCGCTCCCTTTTCGCAGGAGCATCAGACACTATTGTATTGGTTAGGGTGACCATGAAAAACATTAAATTAAATTTAATTGCTGCCGCATTTATGATGGCGGGAGTCTCTGGCTGTGGTGATGATGAAATAAAGGTTTTTGACCAAACCGAAAAGGTTGAGCAAAAATCGCCTTACCCGTTCCTCTTCACCGAACAATTCCAACCGGTGCTTTCCGAAGACCAAACCCTGATTACAGATGAATATGGCAGGGTTCTGATCAAACTCTCAGACACCGATGAAACGGTATTTGTCGAAGTAGACGACAATAATAAACCGCTCCTGAATAGCGTCGGCGAGCTGACGCTATTCCCCGCATCTTACCCCATGATTGACAGCCAGGGTTACCTCGTTGATAGCGAGGGAAGCCGGCTGCAATCCAGCGGTGATCTGCTGCTCAAGCCTTCACGGGACAATGGCGGCAATATCCTCTTTGACAGCAAAGGCAACGTCGTCGTCGATACCCATACCACCGACGGCACTCTGGTCGCCAATAAAGCCAACACTATGGACACAGAGAGCGCTGAGCTGACGGGCAATGGCCCGGATGTTCTGGTGGTGCCTGGCCACTCCATCACCGACCTTGATGGCAATCCAGTCTTGGTAGATAGCGGTGGCGAGCAGTGGGCCCTGACGCCAATTGTCGATGAAAGTGGCGCACTGGTGACCTCTCCGGATGGCAACCTTGTGATTAATTTTATCGATCCGGACACCGGCAAGCCCAGTGGCGACAAAGGTGAGCTCACCATTGATGAAGACAACAACCCCACCATCGGCCCCCTGCCGCCGGTTCTGGTGAATGATCAGGGCTACCTGGTTGATCGTAATGGCAATCTGGTCACCAACGATCAGAACCAAAGCTTCAAGCCCACTTATACCGACAGTGGTGAACTGCTCACCGACACCAATGGCAACGTCGTCGTGGATGTGTATTCCCCCAACGGTGATCTGGTCAGCGAAAATGGTGCCACCGTGGCGGTGGATGACAGTGGCGTTGCCAGCGTTAAACCCGCCCCCGGACTGCTGCTAGGCGACCGGCTTACTGATCTCTCCGGCAACCCCATCACCTATGGGCCGGACGGTTACCAGTTACGCCCGATGAATCATACTGCCGGCATCACCACAGACATCAATGGCGATGTTCTGCTGGAGGTTGTCGACCACAGCGGCAATCCCACCGGCGAAGTGCTGGTGGTGAAAACCGATGGCAACGGCAAACCAACTGTCCGTCCGGACGGCAGTCCGATCCTCAAGGAGCCCGGGCTGATTGTGGATAGCCAGGGCTATCTGGTGAGTCCGGAAGGCAGCCGCTTCAGCACCAGCGACGGCTTATGGATTAAACCGTCCCGCAATGAGGACGGCAGCATTCTCTTTGACCAACAGGGCAATGTGATCGTCGATTCCTACCACCGGGATGGCACCCTGTCTGAGGCTAGAGCCGATTCCTACAATCAATCCGAAGGGACCTTAAGCGGCCGAAAGCCCGGTTCAATCGCGCTCCCAGATCACCCAATCACTGACCTTGAAGGCGACGCCGTTAAGGTCGATGTGGATGGTGAAGCGCATGAAGTGGTGCCGGTCACCGATGAAGACGGAAACTTTGTCCACTCTCCGGACGGTAACCTGATTGTGGACTTGATTGACCCGAACACCGGTGAGCTCAGCGGTAACAAAGGCGAACTGGTGCTCGATAAAAACGGCAACGCCACCCTGAACCCGCTGCCGGATGTGCTGGTCAATGAAGACGGCTACCTGGTTGATGGCAACGGCGATCTGGTCACCAACGATCAGGGCCAGAAGTTCAAACCCACTTACAGCGACGACGGCGCCTTGGTCACGGACACAAACGGCAGTGTTGTTCTGGACGTGTACGACGCCAATGACCAGTTGGTGACTGAAGACGGCGTCACCGCCTCCATGGGCGACAGCGGTGTGGTTACTACTGGCCCTGCGCCGGTGGCCATCATCAATCCAGGCCAGCCAATTACCGACGGCAACGGTGACAACCTGGAAGTGGCAGTGGGTGGCGAGCAGCAGGAAGTGGAAGCCGTCATTGATGACAATGGCGATCTGGTCACCTCCCCGGACGGCAATCCGATTGTGGATGTGATAGACCCGGACACCGGTGAAGCCACTGGTGACAAGGGCGAGCTGGTGGTGGATGAAAACGGCAACGCCACCCTGAATCCGCTGCCGGATGTGCTGGTTAATGAAGACGGCTACCTGATTGATGGCAACGGCGATCTGGTCACCAACGATCGGGGCCAGAAGTTCAAACCCACCTACAACGACAACGACGAACTGATCACCGACGCCGATGGCAATCCGGTACTGGACGTTTACAGCGCCAACGACGACCTGGTTATCGCCAACGGTGCCACCGCCACCATGGGTAACGATGGCTCCGTGACCATCGGCACCGCCCCGGAACTCATCGTCGAGCCAGGTCAGCCAATTACCGACGGCAACGGCGACAATCTGGAAGTGGCAGTGGATGGCGAGCAGCAGGAAGTGGAAGCCGTCATTGATGACAATGGCGATCTGGTTACCTCGCCGGACGGCAATCCGATTGTGGATGTGATAGACCCGGACACCGGTGAAGCCACTGGCGACAAAGGCGAATTGGTGGTGGACGAAAACGGCAATGCCACCCTGAACCCGTTGCCGGATGTGCTGGTTAATGAAGACGGCTACCTGATTGATGGCAACGGTGATCTGGTCACCAACGATCGGGGCCAGAAGTTCAAACCCACCTACAACGACAACGACGAACTGATCACCGACGCCGATGGCAATCCGGTACTGGACGTTTACAGCGCCAACGACGACCTGGTTATCGCCAATGGTGCCACCGCCACCATGGGTAACGATGGCTCCGTGACCATCGGCACCGCCCCGGAACTCATCGTCGAGCCAGGTCAGCCGATCACCGACGGCAACGGTGACAACCTGGAAGTGGCAGTGGGTGGCGAGCAGCAGGAAGTGGAAGCCGTCATTGATGACAATGGCGATCTGGTCACCTCCCCGGACGGCAATCCGATTGTGGATGTGATAGACCCGGTCACCGGTGAAGCCACTGGTGACAAGGGTGAGCTGGTGGTGGATGAAAACGGCAACGCCACTCTGGAGCCGCTGCCGGATGTGCTGGTTAATGAAGACGGCTACCTGATTGATGGCAACGGCGATCTGGTCACCAACGATCGGGGCCAGAAGTTCAAACCCACCTACAACGACAACGACGAACTGATCACGGACGCCGATGGCAATCCGATACTGGACGTTTACAGCGCCAACGACGACCTGGTTATCGCCAACGGTGCCACCGCCACCATGGGTAACGATGGCTCCGTGACCATCGGCACCGCCCCGGATCTCATCGTCGAGCCGGGTCAGCCGATCACCGGCAGCAACGGCGACAATCTGGAAGTGGCAGTGGGTGGTGAGCAGCAGGAAGTGGAAGCCGTTATTGATGACAATGGCGATCTGGTTACCTCCCCGGACGGCAACCTGATTGTTGATGTGATTGACCCGGACACCGGCGCAGCAACCGGCGACAAAGGCGAATTGGTGGTGGACGAAAACGGCAATGCCACCCTGAACCCGCTGCCGGACGTGCTGGTTAATGAAGACGGCTACCTGATTGATGGCAATGGCGATCTGGTCACCAACGACAGCAATCAGCAGTTCCGGCCCACCTACACCAGCGAGGATGAATTGGTGACTGACGCCAGCGGCAATCTGGTGGTCGACGTTTATGACCGCTTTGGTGATTTGGTCTCCGCCAACGGCGCCACCGTGTCGATGGGTGAGAATGGTACTGCCTCTGTCAGAACCGCGCCGGATTTTCTTGTCGGTGACCGGTTAACTGACGCGTCCGGTGACGCCATTACCCTCGGTCCTGAAGGCTATGAACTGCGACCCATCGACAGCAGCGAAACCGGCATTGACCGGGACATCAACGGCAATTTGCTGCTGGAGGTGGTAGACAGCCAGGGCAATCCCACCGGCGCAGTGAAGGTGGTGCAAACCGACAGCAATGGCAACCCGGCGACCGATGCCAACGGTTATCCTTTCCTGGTAAAGCCCGGTGTCATCATCAACAACAATAAATTGGTGAACGCCTATGGCGACGACTTGGTTACGTCAAATGGAGGGGCAATCAACCTGGTACTGGATAGTGAAGGCAATCCAGTTAGAGCGACCAAGCTGGAACAGGATGAAGATGGCAACACCGTAGAAGTGGATAGCAACGCTGGCTATAAGATCACTCAAACCAACGGACTGACCGGTGAAAGCGTCGAGAATGTGGTGTTTGTTAACTTTAATACCGGCGAACTCTGGACAGATTTTGATGGGAATGTGGTTACGCAGAAAAATGTTCCACAGTCTGATGCTCTAGACACTTCTATGCCAACTCAACGTGCCGTAGACAACACCTATGTTGGTTTTGCTCATCAACCACTGAGTAAGCAGCCTGTCATCAGTACTATCGGGGCTGGGCACAATTACAACAACTGGTATCAATACCTCTTATTCGTTACCAAAAATGACACTCTCGTTTCATTTGGTCTCGGTGCTCATGGATTCAGCCTTTCGCCAACGAGCGAGACAGTTCGAAAAATTGACGGTGATGGTGATCTGGTAAGTGTGAGCAATCATAGCGGATATGGTATATATGAAACGTCAGCGTGTGAATTTGACCCTGATGAATATAAACGGCATGCTAATGAAACCGTTGACTTAACTTATCTTTCCAGTAATCCGCAAGCACTGTGCTTACCAAATAATCTGGCAGGGATCGGTATCAGTTTCAATAACCGGACCACCCCCAACGTCATGTTGACTAAAAACAGTGAGTTGTGGTCAGTAGGAGCGAGAGATCAAAAGCTAGGAGGCTATGGCTCAGGGAAGGTAAATATCCCAGTTAAATATGCAGAAGGGATTAAGACAGCCACTCTGGTAGGCGGTTCTGGGCCAACGTCCATTCAGAATAGAATATTGGATGAGGAAGGGGTCATCTGGAAGCCTGCTAATGGACCAGCAAAAGATGAAGACAGTAATTTTGTACTGGCAACATCAAGCGATGCAACATCAGGAGCATGGACAAAGGAGCCGAAGATCCCTGGAGAAACCATTGTTAATATCCGTAGCTATGTCTATGACTTGATAGTGTCGACTGCCAGTGGGAAATATTATATTCTTAGAAGTGGAAGTTATGAGCAAGTAGTACTTCCTAATGATAGTCAAGTTAGGATGTTATTAAGCGCATTCAAGGGCGGCGATAACTTGAATAAATCGGCCTATCTATCTGAAGATGGCTCAGTGTACTCTAATCAATTCTTAGTCGAAGACGAAAATGAAGATGCAAGTCATAAAAAGGTCACTCGTTACTTCGATTATAGTGATTTGAAAGGGGACACCAAAACCGAGGACAACTTCCCAGTCGCCAAGTCGTTACCAAGTGATATCACCTTTGAATGGGTCTCCAGAACCAAATATCTATATGGCTTACACCTGCTTAAAGGAAGTGATGGCAGTTATTATGTTTTAGACCTGCTTACTAGTAACTTACACAGATCGCATACCAAACCCATGCTGATGGCTGGTATTACGTATGACACCGACACCTTGCTTCGTCAAAATTTCAATGACGAAAGGGAAGTGAAGTTGATCAAGCTTACCGATGATTTGGCCTATATCAGATTTTTGCAAGAAAATCCGGGCTGGGCGTTTTCTCGGCATAACAGTCTTATATTGTTTAACGAAACCACTAAACAAATCGCATTTATTGGTGGAACAAGTTCTATTGATGATGAAGGCTCGAGTAATAAAGCCGACTCCGTCCAGTGGCAAAGTATTTTTACTTCAGACGTCGTTGATGGGAAAACCAAACAGTACGACTCTGTGACCATTATGCCTGACGCACTGTCAAGTAAGATTTATCTTAACTAACGGTTAGCGGCAGGATGTGTGCCACCAATCTTAACTGATAGCTTTGAAAGGCCCCTTGCCAGGGGCCTTTTTAGTTATGTAACCTGCATTTTCTATACTGCACACCCCGTACCGGCAGTTGGGTAGCCAGGGCCACTTTGCCTCTACTTCTAATTTGGCCGTCACCTGCCTAATGGGATATTCAGCAGTGCATCTTTCCGGAAGCCCCTTTCCGAGCATCTCGCTTAAGGTATATGCCCAGCTAAGGGCTCCTTGTCAGGGCTTCGAGCTTATCAGAAGCCCTTTCCCTGACGACTTGCCAGGAGTCATTGGTTAAGACTCTCAGAACCTTTTCAGTGACTTTACCGTTGTTGGCCAGTGCATGCCTTACAGATTCATCTTCGTCTTTTGCTAGAGCCAGCATCAGTGTTTCTGGGATTTTTCTTTTCCGGGCGACCATTTCTCGCACCTTCGGATCATCATGCAGAACTAACGTTTCAATTATTTCAACGGGTATCGTTTTATTGTGCGCTACCCAGAAAGCCAATTCAGGATAGCTTTTTAGAACCGCTTCCCACACTTCCGGTGAGGCCTCTTCATGAGCAGCGCGCGTATACTCTTCGACCTCTTTGCTTTCTCTAAGCCTTTTGAACTCTTCTGCTGACTCAATCATGTGTCGCTTAACCATGGAGTGGTTTTGCCTACGATGCCTTCATGGTCGCATAAAAACCGGTGAAAGCGAGACCACGCCAGCAACCGACTTTCATATCATCAATGCCTTAGATAGTGGTTTCTGGCTGAAACCGAAAATCCAGGTACTGAAAGTGTTCCTCGGGCGGAGAAGAGGGTACCTGGCACTTAAAGCAGTCAGCCAACTCGTCCGATTTCGGCCAGCCTTCCCCCCCGGCCCCTCACTTTGCTCCGTATGGATCGCCTCCGTTCAGGATTTCTTTTGCTGCCAATTTTGTGGCTAATTTGATGTTTTAATTCGTATTTTTCCCTCTCTGTCCTGATCGCCGATCCGCTTTTGCTTGCGATCATTCCCCGGAACACTAAAATCACTGTATATCCATACAGTAATCTTTGTCATTTTATGGAAGCGCCAGTTTCTACTCTGCTCAATCGCAACGACATCTGGCTGGCCAGCCAGCAATACGCCCGGGAGGAGGGGGTGTCCACCGGCTTTGCCCGGCTGGATAAGCACCTGGCGCTGGGCGGCTGGCCCAAAGCCGGGGTGGTGGAGCTGCTGGGGCCCGCACTGGGCCTGTCGCCGCTGCTGCAACCGCTGCTCAGCCGGGCGGACAGCGACCGCTGGCAACTGTGCGTGGCACCGCCGCTGATGCCTTATGCGCCGGGGCTGCAGGCGCAGGGCGTGGCGCTGGAGCGTTTTGTCTGCGTCGAGGCGTGTTGCGATCAGGAGCGACTGTGGGTGCTGGAACAGGCGCTCAACAGTGGCCGTTGTGCGCTGGTTCTGGCCTGGCTGTCTGAGCCGAGCGTGGCCCAGGTGCGCCGCCTGCAACTGGCGGCCGAGCGCGGCCAGTGTCTGCTGATGCTGCATCTGCCGGAGGCGATGGCGGCGCAACCCCATCCGGTGCCTCTGCGGCTGCAGTGGGCCCAGGTGCCCGGTGGCCTCAACCTGACCCTGCTGAAGCAGCGGGGCGGCTGGCCTAAGCCCGCTTTCTTTCTGCCCTTCGCGCAAGAGCATGAGGCGTCGGAGCTGCCCGTGGCCGACTCGGTGCTGGTGCAGGGACCATGGTGATGCTGGCGGGGATCCACTTCCCGGATCTGGCGCTGCACCATCTGGCCCGGGGCCTGCCGGACAGTGACCGGCCACTGGCGATGATCGCCGGCCATCCGCTGTTGATTCAGCAGTGCAACGGCGCGGCTCAGGCGCAAGGGGTGGTGTGTGGGCAGCGTCTGGCCACCGCCACGGCGCTGTGCGATGACCTGCTGTGCCATCCGATGCCGGATGAGACGCCGCTGCTGGAAGCGATGGCCCAGTGGGCCTATGGCCTGAGTGGTCAGGTGATGCTGTTCCCGCCCCGTACTCTGGTGCTGGAGGTGCAGTCGATGCTGCGGCTGTTTGGCGGTTTACCCGCCTGGCTGAGCGCACTGAAGGAGGGGCTGGCATCACTGGGTGTGCCCGCTCACTGGGTGTTGTCGGAAACCCCGCTGGCGGCGGCGCTGCTGGCACAAGCCGGGCGTCATGAGTCGCACGCCCGGCCGGTCAGGGAAGCGTTGGCACCGCTGCCGTTAAACGACTGGCAGCTGCCCGGTGAGGCGTTGTCGCGGCTGGCGGGTATGGGAGTACGGCAGGGCGAGGCATTGCTGGCGCTGCCCCGGTCGGAGCTGGGCCAGCGCTTTGGTGCGGAGTTGTTGCTTTACCTGGAGCGGCTGCTGGGCGAACGGCCGGACCCGCGAACCCACTTCCAGCCACCGGAGCATTACCAGCGCAAGCTGGAGCTGATGGAGGAAATTGAGACCATCGCGGTGCTGCGTTTCCCGCTTAACCGTCTGTTTCTGGAACTGGCGGAGGTGCTGCGTCGGCGGCAGCTGGCGGCGGCTGAGCTGCATCTTAACCTGCATCACCGCGACCGCCCGGCCACGGCGCTGACCCTGCGGCCCGCTGGGGCGGAGCATCGGGCGGAAGCCTGGATAACCCTGTGTCAGCTGCAACTGGAACGGCTGGTGTTGTATGAGCCGGTGATCGCGCTGAGCCTTTCCGCACCGGTGCTGTTGCCGCTGACCCCGGATATGGGGGCGCTGCTGCCGGGGCAGGGGCCGGACCGTGCCGCCCGCGACCTGCTGGCCCAGTTGCAGGCGCGACTGGGGGCGGAGCGGATCTACAGCCTGCAAACCGTGGCGGAGGTGCGGCCGGAGCGGGCCCATCGTCGTTGCGAGCCGGGGCAGGGCAGCGGCCTTGCTGTACCGGGAGAGCGCCCCGCCTGGCTGTTGCCGGAACCGGCACCCATCGCCCGGGAGGGGATGACGCTGATCAGCGGGCCGGAGCGGATAGAAACCGGCTGGTGGGATGATCAGCCAGTGGCGCGGGACTATTTTGTTGCCGAGGACGGGGCGGGGCGGCGGCTGTGGCTGTTCCGCGATGGCCACGGCTGGTTTGTGCATGGGTGGTTTTAATATGGCGTTTGCGCAGTTGCGCGCCTTCAGCAACTACAGCTTTCTGCAGGGCGCCTCCCACCCGGAGGAGCTGGTGGCTCAGGCGGCAGCGCTGGGCTACCGGGCGGTGGCCATTACCGACGAGTGCTCGCTGGCCGGAGTGGTCAAAGCCCACGAAGCGGCCAAAGCCCACCGGATCCCGCTGCTGGTCGGCAGTGAATTTGTGCTGGACCAGCATAGGCTGGTGCTGCTGGCGATGAACCGCCGGGGCTATGGCGCGCTGTCGGCGCTGATCACCACCGCCCGCCGTCGCAGCGAGAAGGGGCAGTACCGGCTGGAGTGGGATGACCTGAACCAGCCGGATTGCCTGTTGTTGTGGTCGCCGCCGGAGCCGAGCAAAGCGCAGCCGCGGGGCGAGTGGCTGGCGCAGCGTTTTGCCGGGCGCTGCTACCTGATGGCGGAGCGGGTGCTGCGCTGTGGCGAAGGGGCGTGGTTGCAGGCTCAGCAGCAACTGGCCGCTGAACTGGGATGGCCGCTGGTGACGGCGGACCCGGTGCGGATGCATGAGAAAGCCCGGCAGCCTTTGCTGGATGCGGTCAGCTGCATTCGGCTGGGCTGTGGGCTGGACCAGGCCGGCGACCGCATCGCCGGCAATGCCGAAGCGTACCTGAAACCCCTGTCCCGGCTGGCCCAGCGCCATCAACCCGACTGGCTGGAGACCACCGACGCGGTGGCCCGGCGTTGTGATTTCTCACTGGATGAGCTGCGCTACGAATACCCGGCGGAGCTGGTGCCGCAGGGCGTCAGCGCCAGCGACCATCTGCGCCAGGAAACCCTGAAAGGGGCGCGTCGTCGCTTTGGTGAGGCGTTGCCGGCGGCGGTGGCAAAGCAGCTGGAGCAGGAGTTCAGCCTGATTGATGAACTGGGCTACCACTACTTTTTCCTGACCATCTACGACATTGTGCAGTTTGCCAAAGCCGGGGGGATCCTCCATCAGGGCCGGGGCTCTGCCGCCAACTCGGTGGTGTGTTACTGCCTCGGCATCACCGAAGTGGACCCCACCAAGGTCAATCTGCTGTTTGAGCGTTTCCTCTCCCGTGAGCGCAACGAGCCGCCGGACATTGATGTCGACTTTGAACATCAGCGACGGGAGGAGGTGATTCAGTACATCTACCGCAAATACGGCCGGGGCCGGGCAGCGCTGGCGGCCACGGTGATCAGCTACCGCTTTAAAAGCGCGATGCGGGATCTGGGCAAGGTGCTGGGCATCGATGAGGGCCTTATTGAGCGGCTGATCCGCGGGGTGGACCGGCGCGACCCGACCCGGCCCTGGCAGGCGCAGCTCCGGGCACTGGGGCTGGGCGGCCACCGGGGCGCGCTGTTGCTGACCCTGGTGGAGCAACTGTTGGGCTTCCCCCGCCATCTGTCTCAACACGTCGGCGGCTTTGTGATCTCCGCCGGGCCATTATCGGAGCTGGTGCCGGTGGAGAATGCGGCGATGGCGGAGCGCACGGTGATTCAGTGGGACAAGGACGATCTGGAAGCGCTGGGGCTGCTGAAAGTGGACATTCTGGCGCTGGGGATGCTCAGCGCCATCCGCCGTTGTCTGCAACTGGTGGGGGAGTGGCAGGGGCGGCCCATGGCGCTGTCCGACGTCAAGTGGGAAGACCCGAAGGTGTACGACATGCTGTGTCAGGCTGACAGTGTTGGCGTGTTCCAGATTGAGTCCCGCGCTCAGAGCAATATGTTGCCGCGGTTGCGGCCCCGCTGTTATTACGATCTGGTGGTGCAGATTGCCATTGTGCGTCCCGGCCCGATCCAGGGAGATATGGTGCACCCTTACCTGAAGCGGCGGCATGGGCTGGAACCGGTGGACTACCCCAGTGAGGCGGTGCGGGAGGTACTGGAACGCACGCTTGGCGTGCCGATTTTTCAGGAACAGGTGATCAAACTGGCGATGGTGGCGGCGGGGTTTTCCGGCGGCGAGGCGGACCGGTTGCGGCGGGCGATGGCCAGTTGGAAGCGCCACGGCGAGCTGGAGCAGTTTGAGCAGAAGCTGAAAGCGGGGATGGCCCAGCGCGGTTACAGCGAAGCGTTTGCCGATCAGATATTCCGCCAGATCCGCGGCTTCGGTGAGTACGGTTTCCCCGAGTCCCACTCCGCCAGTTTTGCCCTGCTGGCCTACGCTTCGGCGTGGCTGAAATATCACTATCCGGTGGCCTTTACCTGCGCGCTGCTGAACAGTCAGCCGATGGGGTTTTATACCCCGTCCCAGCTGGTGCAGGACTTGCAGCGCCACGGCGGGCAGGTGTTGCCGGTGTCGGTAAATCACAGCCAGTGGGACCATCAGGTGGTGGCGGTGAATGGCGTGATGACGCTGCGGCTGGGGTTCCGGCTGGTGAAGGGGCTGAGCCGCCCGGCAGTGGAGGCCTTACTGGCGGCCCGCCCGCAAAGCGGTTTTGACACGGTGCACCAGCTGGTCAGCCGCGCGGCGCTGGACCGCGGTGCACTGGAAGCGCTGGCCGCTGCCGATGCTCTGACGGATTTGGCCGGGCACCGCCATCAGGCGCGCTGGCTGTTGGCGGGGGAGGCGCAGCAACTGCCGCTGTTTGCCGAGTGCGAAACCGGCACCAAGGTGGCGTTGGCGGCACCGGATGAGGCGGAGTCGATCTTTGCTGACTATCGCCAGACCGGACTGAGCCTGGGCCGTCATCCGCTCAGCCTGCTGCGGGAACAGGGACAACTGAAAGGCTGCCTGACCGCGGCGGACCTGCTTCATTGCCGCCATGGGCAACTGGTGCAGCTGGCGGGTCTGGTGGTGGGTCGGCAGCGTCCCGGCACCGCCTCCGGGGTGACGTTTATCACTCTGGAGGATGAAACCGGCAACGCCAACCTGGTGGTGTGGGCGGACACCGCCCGGGCGCAGCGTCAGCCTTACCTGACGGCAAGGCTGCTGAAGGTTAACGGCATTCTGGAACGGGAAGGGGAGGTGATCCACGTGGTGGCGGGGCGGCTGGAGGATTGGTCGGGGCGGATCCAGCAACTGGCTGTGCGCTCCCGGGATTTTCGTTAATTCGGGTGATCCTATCCGCGAGTGACTGCGTAACCAGCATGAAGCCTGGTGCCGGGGTGACACCCTCTTCCCGAACCGCCAACCCGCCCGGGCTTCTATCAACCCTGCAAATCTTGTTTTATGCCGCCGCCAAGGCGGCTTTTTTTATTCGCCGCCGTTCAGCCCGCAAAGCGAAAGAAAGCGCTCCATCAGCGGCGACATCTCGCTCTTTTTGTAGATGACGTAGATCTCCCGGGGTGGGATCTCCGCGCCGGTCTGCACCTCTTTCAGGGCGCCGCGCTCCAGTTCCGCGTCTACCGCCAACAGTGGCAGGATGCTCAGCCCCAGCCCGGTATCCACGGCGCGCTTGATGGCACCCATGGTGTTCATGACGATCTCATCCTGCACCGTTACGCCCAGGGATTTCAGCAGGTTGAGGGACTCAATTCGGGTGGCGGAGTCCTCTTCATCCAGAATCCAGGTGGCGGCGGTCAGATCGGCCGGGGTGGCGGCGCGGTGGGCCAGCTTGTGGCCTGGTGCGGCGACGATGCAGAGCCGGTCGTTGCGCCAGCACTGGTAGGCGATGCCCTTATCCCGGGGTTTTTGGCTGATAAAGGCCATATCCAGCTCGTTGCGCTCCACCATCGCCTCCACGGCGGCACTGGAGTCGATCTTCAGGCGGGTATTTACCGACGGGTAGAGCGCCTTAAAGCGCGGCAGTTTGCGGGACAGCACATAGTTGCCGGAGGTTTTGTTGGCGCCGATGCTGAGGCTGCCCCCCAGCCCTTTGGCCTGCTCCTTAAACATCTGCTCCAGCTGCTGGGTCTGCTTGAGAATCGTGTTGGCCTGCTGCAGCGCCAGGTTGCCAGCATCGGTCAGTACCATGCCCTGGGGAGTTCGCTCCAGCAGTTTGGCTTCCAGCGAGGTCTCCAGCTCCTTCAGGCTCATGCTGACCGCCGGCACAGAAAGGTGCAGGTGGCGGGCGGCTTTGGAGAGCTGACGGTGGTCGCAGATCGCTTTAAAGACGGCAAGCTGTTTAAGGGTGATGCGCATATCGGATTCCTGTGTGCAGTCCGGCAGTGTATCTGGCGGGGTTGAACCGGTATCCGAGCCACTTCACACTAACGCAACAACGGAGCGGGGCAACGTCACACTGTGGCAAAGTCAGGGCGCGGTAAAAACAGAAACGGAGCCCGAAGGCTCCGTCGCTGTGATGAGGGAGAGTCAGAAGGGGTCACTTCTGTTTGGCGAACTCCGCCGCGTGTTCGCCGGCGCGTCGACCAAACACCACGGTATCCGCGATGGCGTTACCACCCAGACGGTTGTAGCCGTGAACACCACCGGTCACTTCACCGGCGGCATACAGGCCTGCGATCGGCCAGCTTTGCAGGTTCAGCACGTTGGAGTTGGTGTCGACCGCGACGCCGCCCATGGTGTGGTGGATGCCCGGAGCCACCTTCACCGCATAGTAGGGCGGCTTGGTCAGGTTCAGCGGCATATCCTCGCGACCGAAGGCTTCGTCATTGCCGTTGGCCTGGTAACGGTTGTAGTCCGTCACGGTATGGGGCAGAGATTCCATGCCGGTGATCTTGGCCAGTTCTTCAACGGAGTTGGCTTTGCTCAGCATGCCCAGATGCTCATAGCCGCGCACCATCTGTTTCTTCTCGATCAACTGCTCGTCAAACACCAGCCAGGCGTATTGCTCATCCTGCTTGAGGATGGCGTCGGACGCGCGGTCGCGGGTGGTCAGTTCACTGATAAAACGCTGGCCGTGCACGTTCACCATAATGGCACCCACACCCCGTACGGTTTCGGAGATCAGGATGCGGCTGTCTTTGCCGATGGTCGGGTGCGCCTGCACCCAGTCGATGTCGGTCATGGACGCGCCAATCTCTTTGGCCAGACGGATGCCGTCACCGGTGGCGGTTACGTTGTTGGAGCTGGTCATGTCCTTAAAGGTCGGGCGGTAGTAAGCCACCATCTCTTTGTTCATGCCGTAACCACCGGTGGCCAGCACCACGGCGTCAGCGCCGATCATCTTATGACCGGAGTGCTTACCGTGGACCACCACGCCAGCAATGCTCTGGTCGTCGTTCAGCACCAGTTTCTCGACGCGGGAATTGAGACGCACGTCGATGCCTTCGCGCTCAGCGGCGGCACGCAGGGTGTCAATGATGTGCGGGCCGACGCTGTAGCCGCCGGTGGGACGGTGGGTACGTTCGACTTTGGCACCGCCGGAGCGCTTCAGATCATCCATGTTGGCACCGAGAGACTCCAGCCATTTCACGCCGTCAGCGGACTCTTCCGCCATGATCTGAACCAGCGCTTTGTCGTTCTGGTAGCGGCCGCCTTTCATGGCGTCTTCGACGAAGGAGTCGATGCTGTCATCGATGCCTTTCTTGGCTTGCTGCGGGGTGCCCACGGCGTTGAAACCACCGGCAGCCAACATCGAGTTACCGCCGGTGAAGGGCGCTTTTTCCAGCAAGATCACGTCTGCACCGGCGCGTTTGGCCGCGATGGCGGCATTGTAACCGGCAGAGCCAGCACCAACGATAACCACCTGGGTGGTCTCTTTCGGGCCCGCCTTGATGGCTTTGGCGATCGCTTCCTGATCCCACTCTGCATCCCAGGCTGGTTTGGCTTTGGTGTCGGCAAACGGCATCGCTACGTCGTCGAAGCTGTGGCACTCATTGCAGTACATCTTCGGTGCATCGTGTGCGCGATGACAGGAGGTACAGTTGATGTCACCCAGATGAGAGGTGTGGGGGTCGAACTCCAGCTTGTCATTGGCCAGGTCTTCATAGCCACCGTGACAGTTCTGACACTGCTGGTTTTCGTGGGTTTCGCTGTCAGACACTTTCAGAGGTTTGCTGTGGCAGGTATCACAACCGCCCATCTCTTTATGAAAATCCGCCAGAGAACCGCTTTGTGCGTAAGCCGCTCCAGATAGGGAAAACATGACTGCCGCAACAGAAAGTGCACTTAACTTAAGTTTCATCATCACACCCTTTTTAGGTCGAGTTTTTTGTCGGGGAAAAGAATACCAATCACTCGGCAAAGGAAATTTTGATCCGCTTCAAAGTTAATTTTCTGATGATTTCAATTAAATTAAAGGGGTTTAAGTTTTATTGAAGGGTAAGCCGCCTGGCTGTGAGCCTCCTCAAAAAGCGAAACATTTTCGCATCATAGACTGTTGCCGAAATCGCAAGAGGAAGTGACTTATGAAAAAGATGGCTCTGGTGCTGATTACAGCCAGTGTTTCCGCGTCTGCCCAGGCTGAAGAGCCTGATTTCTATGGCCGTTTCTGGGTGGGTGGTACCTATTCTGAGAACGGTTTGGCCGGCAACGAAAAGGTAGATGGCACCAGTTTGGAGAACTTTGCCTCCTACGTAGGTATGAAAGGAACGCACGAAATATCACCAACCCTTAACCTTATCTATAAGGCGGAAGCGGGTCTGGAGAGCTTCGATAACAGCGCTGGTGATGTATTTAAGTCCCGGAATACTTATGTGGGCCTTTCCGGAAACTTTGGTGAAGTGGTATTTGGTCGAAATGACACCGTATTTAAAAAGATCGAAGGTGGAATCGACCAGTTTAATATTACCTCGTCTGATATGAATCGACTGATTTCCGGTAATGATCGACTCGGAGACACCATCACTTACCGCACTCCGGTATTCGGTGGTTTTCAGTTTGGCGCCACCTATACCCCGGAGGATGACTTCGGTGGCAATGCGGAGTTGGATGACGCCAACAACTATGCGGTCAGCCTGGTATACGGCGACGGCAAGATGAAAAAGACCCCGCATTATCTGGCGGTAGCGTACGCCGATGGCCTGAACGGCCTGAAAGCGCTGCGTGTGGCCGCAGGCTATAAGCTGGGGAACTGGCAGTTGGGCGCCTTGTATCAGGATTCCGAGTCGCTGGCCTACACCAATCTGGAAGGGGACTCCTGGCTGGTGAGCGCGGCGTGGAAATCCGGCAGGCACAAGGTAAAAGCGCAGTGGAGCATGGACGATGCAGGCCTGGGTAAGATCACCAAAAATGCCGGGGCTGACCTGGATACCGTGTCCGATAGCGAAGCCTACGCCTACTCACTGGGCTACGACTATGCCCTGTCCAGGCAGGTGACAGTCGGTGCCATCGCGTCCTATTACGACGGCGAGTTTACCGATGCCAGCGGTCGTGTTGAGTTCGATGACACCCTGATGACGGCACATCTGAAGTACATCTTCTGATCGGCCGCCGCGCTGATCCGGGCTCCTGCACCGGCTCAGCGCGGGCTCACAGTTTCTTTACCCAGTCGATACAAAACCTCAGGGCGGGATCCAATTCCCATTCCCCCGAACCGCAGATTGATACTCTGGCGACGCTTTTCCTGTCTTTGAGATGCTTGTTTGTGAGAACACCGTGGACCAACGCCATCTGATCAGTCTGTCCGTTGCGGCTGCAGCGACGTTGCTGCTGGCCCTGTTGCCGCCGATGGTACAGGGGGCAGGCCTGTTGGCTTTGGCCATTTTGTGCTGGGCAACCGGCTGGATCGGCCCGGCCTATGCAGCTGTGATGATCCCGGCGATTGCTCTGGTACTCGGCATGGTTGAGCCCTCGCTGGTGCTGGATAAGGCGGTCAGCCCCGTTATCAGTGTGTTTGTGTTCGGCTTTGTCTTTGCCTATCTGTTCCATCGTTGTGGCTTGGGGCGGTGGGTGCAGGTCAAGGTGCTTCGCCTTGCCGGCGGTCGACCGCAACTGGCGCTGGCAGGATTTGCCACTCTGGCGTTTCTCTCCTCCATGCTGGTGACCAATGTCGCCAGTGTGGCGTTGTTTTTTCCGCTGGCGCTATCCCTGGCCCCCTATCAGTACGGCACGCAGGCCAGCCCCTTGCAGAAGTACATCGGGGTACTGATTGTGCTCAGCGCCACCATGGGTGGGATCTCTTCCATCATTGGCAGCACCACCAGCCTGATTGTGGCGGGGCTGACCGAAATCAGCCTGCTGGACTGGCTGAAGTTGATGTTGCCGCTGACCATCACACTCTGGCTGGTCGGTGCCACTGTCGCCGCCCGGGTGTTCTCGCCGCAGTTTGAGCCGGTGTCAGCGAGCCTGCCCGGGGATGTGATCCTGAGCGTCCGGCAGCGCTGGATCCTGAGGGTGTTTGCCATCGTATTGCTGCTGTGGCTGTACTGCTACCGTTCGGAGGCAGAGTGGGGCAGGACGTTGGCCATCGCCCTGCCGATGCTGGCGATCCTGCCGTTGGCGTGGCTCAGTGGCGAACGGGTACGGGATCTGCTGGGGGGAGTGCAGTGGCCTGCAGTGGGGGTGTTTGTCAGTGCCCTGGTACTCAGTGCGGTATTGAAAAATCTGGGGGTGGCCTGCGGATTGGGCGCGACGTTGCAGCCCATTACCGAAGTGGTGCCAATACCGCTGCTGGTGTTGGGCATGCTGGTGACCATCATGGCGTTCACGGAGTTTGTGACCAACTCCGGGACCGTGGCGATCTGGGGTCCGATGGTGCTGTACCTGATGGTGCCACTGGAGCTGGAGATGGCGGAAGTGGCCATTATTCTGGCGATGGGGGGGTCCACCGCTTACATCCTGCCATCATCCACACCGGGCAATGCGGTGCTCTACAGCGCCGGAGTGGTGCAGCGTCAGGAGATGCTGCCGTTGGGATACCGCATGAAACTGGCGGCGCTTGGGGTCATCCTGATTGGCCTGCTGGGCTGGGCCCCGATCTGGAGTGCGTTGCATTGAGCGCAACGTTGCCGGGCAACAACAAATCGGACCACTGCCTTGCCTTGAACCACCAAATCTGCAAATGATGGGGCTGACTGAGACGGAAGGAGTCCCTCGTTGCGTACTGAAACCCGGATGCTGCCCTGCCAGGATGGCCAGCGGATCCAAACCATCACCTACCTGCCGGAATCCCCGGAAATCGCCAGCGTTCTGATCGCCCCGGCGCTGGGCATTACCCAACAGTTTTACCGCCATATCGCCCATTTTCTTGCGGAAGCCGGCTATCGGGTGCTGACCCTGGATTACCGGGGCGTCGGCGGCTCGCCGCTGACCACCCCCAAGGCGAGCCGGGTGGGGTTACTGGATTGGGCCAATCAGGATTTGGCCGCAGCCCTGGCGGAGTTGGTTGCCCACAGCAGCGACCGGCCGCTGTATTGGCTGGGCCACAGTTTTGGTGGTCAGGCACTGGCTTTGGTGCCGGGGCATGAGCGGGTGGATGGGGTGGTGACGGTCGCCAGTTCGGTGCCGTACTGGCGCCACTATGGTCGGCGCGCTCTGGGGATGTGGGCATTCTGGCACCTGCTTGCGCCCGCGTTGAGCCTGGGCAACGCTTTTCCGGCCCGCAAGGTGGGGATTGCCCGTCGCGATCTGCCCAGTGGCCTGATCCGCCAATGGGCGCGCTGGGGTCGCCGTCGGGATTACCTGTTCTGCCCCAGCCACCAGCTGGATTTGAGTGCGTATGGTCAGTTCAGCAAGCCGATGCGCCACTATGGCTTTGCCGATGACCATTACGCGCCACCGCTGGCGGTCCGTGATCTGGCCAGCCGCTTTCCGGCGGCGCCGGCTGAGGTGCGGATCCTGGAAGGGGGCGAGCTGACCGCGCTGGGTGGAGTGGGGCACTTCAGCTACTTTGAGGCACGCCGTGAAGACACATTGTGGGCTGAGCTGAAAGAGTACTTTGCCGGATTGTCTGAGCCGGAAAATGCCGCGGCGCCCTGAGGCGCCGCGGTTGATGCACATCGTTCTGGCCTGAGACTCAGGGCAGAATGATATGGGGGATAAAGCGGGACAGGTCCTGGGTGATGCGGCTGTGGTCTTCGCGAACGGAGATGCCACAGGCCTGATCCCCCACCAGCCAGGAGCCAATCAGCGCATGGTCATCGCCGAATTTGGCCAACGGATGGTAGCCCTGGTAGATGACGCCCTCTTCGCCATACGCCCCCTCGGATGACTCCACCACCTGGCCGTTATCGAGGATCTCGATATTGGCGCCTTCCCGTGAGTAGATCGGCTTCTTCACCAGCTGGCTTTCCGTGCACTTATCCAGATGATCCGGGAAGTAGGCGGGCAGCAGGTTGGGGTGGTTGGGGTGGTTGTGCCATAGCACGGGCAGAATCGCCTTGTTGGAGAGAATCGATTTCCAGGCCGGCTCCAGCCAACGGACGTTGGCTTTTTGCAGGTGATCGCCAAACTCTTCCCGCAGCATAAATTCCCACGGATAGAGCTTGAAGCAGGCGCGGATCACCTCGCCGTCCGGGTCGACAAACTGCTGATGCTTGGACAAGCCGATTTGCTCTATCGCCGTGTAGTGGGTGGGAATGCCAGCCTCTTCGGCGCAATCCGCCAGGTACTGCACGGTGCCCCGATCCTCTTCGCTCTCTTCGCAACTGGCAAGGTGCAGCGGCACCGGTGGCCACTGTTGCTTCAGCTCAGCAAAGCGGGCAATCAGCGCTTCCTGAATGCCATTGAACTGGTCACTGCCTTCGGCCAGGGTACCGTCCTTGAGTCGATCCTCCAGCCAGAGCCATTGGAAAAAGGCGCTTTCGTACAGGGAGGTTGGCGTGTCGGCGTTGTTCTCCAGCAGCTTGGCCGGGCCTTTACCGTCATAGGCCAGATCCATCCGGGCGTAGAGGTGAGGCTCACGCATCCGCCAGGAGCTGCGGATCAGGTCCCAGTGGGCTTCGGGGATGGCAAAGCGGCGTAACAGGTTTTCGTTATTGACCACCTGATCCACCACCTCGAGGCACATCTGGTTCAGCTCCTCGGTGGGCGCTTCCAGATCCCGCTCGATCTGCTCCAGAGTGAACGCGTAGTAGCGGCTCTCATCCCAGTAAGGCTCGCCATACATGGTGTGGAAATGAAAGCCGTACTGCCGGGCCTGTTCCTGCCAATGGGCTCTGGGTGTGACGAGATGACGCTGCATTCAGCCTCCGAAACTGCGGCTGGAGGAACGGGAGGAGGTGGCGCGCTGGGTTTGCGCTTTCTGCTGCGCCATCCGGCCAAAACCACCGGTCTGAGTCACGCGGGCTGGTGTGCTCGGCTTCTGGAACGCGCTGGGGGCCGGACGGACCGTACGGTCACCGCGATTGCCGACCACATCGCCATTGGCGGTGACGACTTTGTCACGAAGTGGCGAGGTGCGGGAGCTGGAGCTGTACACCGGGGCCTGGCGGACGCCGCGGCCACTCATCAGGTTACCCATCATGTAACCCATCATCATCGGCATAAACCAGCTGCCGCCAGTGGCGTTGCCCTGGGTGCCTTCCGGCGCGGATTCACAGTTGCCGGGGCCAAACTCCGCTTCACACTGTTGCTGGTCCTGGAAGCGGGGAGCGGTAGCCAGGTGATCCATCTGGGCGGAGCCAAACACCTGCTGGCACAGCTCGCCCTGATCCGGGTAAACCTGCATGCACTCTTGCGCGTTGCTGTAGATCTGGGCTTCTTCACGGGGCTCCGGGGCACAGCCGCTCAGCACCAGTGAGATGGACACCGCTACGCTGGTGGCCATCGGCAGGGCTTTACGAAAGCGCGGGGAACGAACGTTTTGACTGCGTTTCATTCTGTCCCTCATCAGTAACTCATGCAGGCGGCATTGAGCATGCCCACACTGATGTTAACGCTGGCCAGCACCACGGCACCGGCCACCTGGTTGTTCTCAATTTTGCTGACGATGGTGGGCATCAACACGAAGCGCACCACCATAAAGGCCAGCAGCTGTGCGGCCATGGCAATGGCGGCCCAAATCAGAAAGTCGCCGTAGGAGACGGAATGTTTGGCGGCCGAGGCCAGGGCCAGGGTAAAGCCTACCAGCGCGCCGCCAATGCTGATGGCGGCAGCGGTATTGAAATCCTGTTTGACCAGCTGCCACTCGTCAAATGGCGTCAGCAGGGCATAGAGCACTTTAAACAGCACCATGGCCGCCAGGCCGGTGCCGAAGTAAAGGATGAAGGGGGTCAGGCCCGAGAGAGAGTCAGTGAGCATGGTGGTTCCCAAGGTTTGAGGGTGGGTGAAGTTATCGCCTATGGGGACCCAAAAGGCAAGGCGAGCAGGGCGGTTGCCACAGGATAAAACCAAAGGTAAACAAAAAGATTGCAGAGATTACTTTGATCTGTCATCACCCTGAGCTTTACTTTACATTGCCTGTATAAACGCCAGAGTGTGGGAGTGGCAGTGATGACGGTCCGCGGGGCAGGGTCAGACACTCATTGCGCGATGACGGGGTATGCGCCGGATTGATGCCGGCCGCTGTGGTTTGGTGGGGCTTGGCCAAACCCGGCGCGAGAACGACAAGCTCTAGTGTCAGAGAAGCAAAACGTGAACATCTACATCGGTAATTTGTCCTATTCCGTCACCTCAGAAGATCTGCAAACGGCGTTTGCTGCCCATGGGGAAGTGCTCAGCGCCAACGTCATCATGGACCGTGAAACCGGTCGCTCCAAAGGGTTTGGCTTTGTTGAAATGCCCAACTCCGACGAGGGCCAGAAAGCGATTGCAGCGATGAACGAGCATCCGCTCAATGGCCGGCCCATTCGGGTTAACGAAGCGCGTCCCCGCGAACCCCGGCCACCGCGTCGCTCCCGTTACTGAACGGCCGAATGAACAAAGGGGACGTTAGTCCCCTTTTTCTTGCCTGTAACCGGCGTGGGTGGGAGTCACTCTGGCTGGTAGTTCAAGTCTTGTTCGATCACGGTCATCTCGGACAGAAGGTCTTGAACCTGGCTGCTGTCTCCACCGTTATGTCCGGAACCCCAGGTGAGCAATCCGCCGTGTTCGGTGATGGCGGCAAAGGCCAGCTCGTTGCTGAACAGTGAGCGGATCTTAGTCTCAGCCAGCTCACTGTGGGTCCAGTTTCCGCCTGAACCGAAGTCTCCCCATGGCACCACACGCCCTTGTGCGTTGAGAGCCGCGAAAGCCCGGCTGGTGGCGGCGATCTCGACAATGTCTTTGCGCTCAATCGGTACGCTGCCAGCGCCATTCGCCTCGCTGCCCCAGGTCACCACTTCGCCATCGCTCTTCAGGGCCGCAAAGGCATAGTCGGTTGCCGCGATGGATTGCACGTTCGTCAGCTGATTTTGCACTGCCTGGCTGTTGCCGCCATAGCGCGGGTCCCCCCAGGTCACAATGGTCCGGTCAGATTTGATGGCGGCAAACGCCCGGGCGCTGGCAGAGATATCGCGAATGCCCAAGAGCTGTGACTGCACAGCGGAGGCATCGCCACCGCTTGACGGGTCACCCCAGACCACCACCGAGCCGTTCAGGCGAATGGCAGCAAAGGCTCGTGGGGTGGCAATCACCCGGTCGATATTGGTGAGTTCATTCTTCAGCGTACGGCTGTCACCGCCAGTTCGGCGGTCGCCCCAGGTAATGACTTCGCCGTTTTCAGTCAGGGCAGCAAAGGCTCCGCTGTTGGCGTAGAGGGTTTTCACTGAATTCAGTGATTGGTCCGCCAGGCGGGTGTCACCGCCAAATCGCACGTCGCCCCAGGTCACCACGGAACCGTCCTGCTTCAGAGCGGCAAACGCCCGGCCGGTGGAGTGCAGCGATTTGACTGTCGTTAACTCGGCCTGCACGCTGCTGCTGTCGCCCCCATAGGCATCATGCCCCCAGGTCACGACGTTGCCGCTGGCGTCTATCGCTGCAAAGGCATGCCAACCCGGAGCGATGCTGGCAATGTCAGTCAGTTGCGTTGCCACCGAGCTGCTGTCTGCTGCCGCGCCGGAACCCCAGGTCACAACCGTGCCGTCCTGATGGAGTGCGGCAAAGGCCAATTGACTGGCATAAATCTCCGAGACCGGCTTCAGCGTATCCTGAACTGCCCGGTTATCTCCGCCCTGAAGGGGCTCTCCCCAGGCCACAATGGCACCGCTGTCCAGCTCGGCAGCAAAGGCCCCGAGGGTGTTAAAGACGCGCTCAACCTTCGGCAGCATGGCAACGGCTTTGGCTTTCCGGCTCTGGCAGGCGTTGCTTTGTTCCATGGCGCAATAGCGATTCCGGGCGTTGACGATCACGCTTACCCCTTGCCGCAAATCTTCGGCGGAAGCGGTGTAATGGTTTGACAGAGAGGCTTCTCCAACCGCTTTGTCCTGAACCAGAAACTGGTAGCTCGACTGGCTCAGATCGCAGTGTTCGCACGTCAACGTTGCCGTGATGCCCTCATCGGCGTTCAGTTCCAGCCCGGTGATTTCCAGCGCGGGCGGTGCCTTGATGTTGATGGTTACCCGGCCACTGGTGGTCAGGCCTGCGGGGTCCCGGACGACATAGCGAAATTGGTCCTGGCCAAAGCGGATGTTGCTCGGTGTATAAGTGAAGGTCAGGCTGTTTTCGCTGATGTCAGTGTCGCCAAAGCGGGCGCCTTCGATCTTGTCCAGAGTCAGAGCAAGCCCTTCACTGTGGCTGACATAGTCGGACAGATCCACGGTCAGCGTGGGGCCATCCATCTCTGAATCCGGCAGAGTCACGGACGCGGCGGTGAGTTCCGCGACTTCGTCCGGCAGCAGGATGTTCACGTCAATGGTGCTTTCTGCATTGCCCCCCTTGCCGTCGCTGACGGTATAGCGGAGCTGGTCCGCGTCAGTGGCGTGACTGGCGGTGTACTGAAACGTGAGCTTGCCGGTGATGTTGATGGCATTGTCGAGCGTACTTGTGATGGCGGTTACGGTCAGTTCATCGCCATCGGGATCACTGGCCAATGTACTGAGATCGATGATCTCTGTGGCACCGTACTCAATCTCAAACTGATGAGGCTTCGTCGTGGGTGGAGCATTGCTGCTCCCATTGCTTTTCACGGAGACTTGAATGGTCCCTGTAGCGCTGCCACCCCGACCATCGGACACCGTTATGGTGGCGCTGTCCTCGCCCAAAAACTCCGGCTCCGGCGTATAGACCACTGTCATGCCGTCCAACGCAAATCGTTGGCCAGACTGCTCCAGCTTGGTGATGGTCACCTTGTCTCCGTCGGCATCGTACAGATACGGGGTGAGGTCGGTGGAGACGGGTTGATTGGCCGTGGTGGTGATAGCAATCTCCCGGACCTCCGGGTCGGTATTTGCCGACTGAGAAGGGGTTACGCTCAGTTTCAGCTCTGCGCTGTACTCCCGGTTGTTGGCTGAAATGGTCCAGGTCAGGGGGATGACTCCGGAGTCTTGGCTGGTCAGGGTGGCGCTGCGCTTGCTCAGCGTCAGGGCCGAGAGCCGTCCGCTCGTGTCGACGACCGATTTCAGTGTCCAGTCAGCCGTCGTTTCCACGTAGGGTGAGAAATCCAGGGTGTGGCCCTCGCCCTGAGTGACTTCGGCTTCAAACGACTGGAGTTTGACCGCTACCGGTGGCTGAGTTTTCGGCTCAGACCCACTCTGAGTGCTTTTTCCACATGCCGTCAATGTCACGGCGACCATTAAAATTAACGCTGTCCTTTGCCATAGGGTACGGTTTATGTAATCCATTGATTTCTCAGCCTTCATATTTAAAGGTGTCCATTTTTCTTTCTGTCTGCACTGCCTTTTGTTCTCAAAAAGACAAGGTTGGATATCAGAAGGTATGCTATCCAAATAAATGCGCTTAATGTCTGGCTATTACAGCTTGGATACCAGGGAAAGCAATTCGAAAGTGACGGCGAAAACCGATTTTCATGAAGGGCGGTTGAGATAAGGCTTTGAAAGTGAAGTGTTAAATGCGGCCTTTGGTTTGTTTTTTGGTACGGGCACACATTGCCGTTGTAATTTTTTCTTAGTGAAATTAATCATACCATTATCTTTTTTGTCTTCTGTTGCACTAATTTTTCGAGCTTCATGATTCTTCGGGTTTTAAATTACATGCGCGTTACTGTAAGGGGGCGGTTACCACTTTTAGTTGGTGGAATTTAATGTAGTTTTATCGCGGTGTACTTTTTCATGACCCCACTGAAAAGCCACAGGTTGGAGATAAGGAAATATCACTATGGCATTGAAACGTTTTACATTGAGCTGCAGTCTCTTATTTATGTCGGCGGCCGCATTCGGAATCGCTTCGACGGAGAGGACAAGTAACGGCAGCGATTCAGCAGCGGAAGTGGACAATAAGGTCTTCTCTCCGGAGCAGGTGAGCGTCATCCAGCATCGCCTGTTGTCCTCCAGCAGTCAGGTTCTCCTTTCTGAGCAAGGGATGGTGATGAGGCCGCTGTACACGCTTGACGGAAAGCTTATCACCAACCGCAACGAGCACCCGGTGGTGGCGTTGCCCGATGGCCAGATCGCTGCCGTGTCCCAGGGGCAAAATCAAACGGTTGTCATACTGACTGAGGATCCACTGACCCTGCTTCGAACTCCCGCACTTTGGGTCAATCCGGACCGGGAGGTGTTGGATGACACCGGCGCGCCGTTACGAGGCCGTAACGGCGAAAAATACAAGATGTATTCCACCGGTGCGATAAGGCGGTTGATCGATGCGGAGGGTCAGCCGGTCGTGACGGTAACGTCCGAAGATGACCAGGTGCTGATGCTCAAAGCCCATGTTGATCTACTGACCGGCGAGTATCGTGCCCCGTTGGGACTGTTGAACAGCAGCAGTCGCATCACCAACCTGAATGGGGTGTTGATCACCAGTGACGACGGCCGCCAGTTGCGGGCAGTATGGCAGGGCGGCGAATATCTGTCAGACGTGCACGGGCGACTGGTTACTGAACTGGTGGACAGCTCGGGAAAGGGTGGCGATTACGCGGTACTCAGTCAGACCAGCGGTGGGACGACAGTTATTCGCCGGCCCGCGCTGATTCTCTCATCCGACGGGCAAATTCTTGATGGCTCAAAGCAGGAGATGGTGGCGGTAAATGGTGGGCCAATGATCCTGAGGTGGGACAGTACAGGTGCTCCGCTGCAAGCGCCGCACGGCTACGTGATTGAACAATGGAATGGCCAAAGTGGGCAATATGAGCAGAACACTCTGTATGTGAATCCACAAACTCAGGAACTTTGGACGGATTTCAGCGGCCGCGGCATCACCCGTAAGTGGATACCGGAAGCCGATGCCAATAGCCGCTCCGGGCCCAAACCCGGGAGCGTCAGCAACAGCCTGGTTGGCTTTCGTGCCAAAGCGATGCCAATGCCACCGGTTCACGCCACCAGTGCGACTTACCTGAGCCCTTACCATCTGTTTTCAACCGATGAGGATAGCCAGGTGGTTGTGGGGGGCAATACCACTCACTGGCCGTTCTCCGGCAGTCGCTATCAGCTCAATGCCAATCACACTTCGGAAGTTCAGACGGGCGAAGGGACGGGCATCTTCGATATTGAAGCCTGCGACTTTGATCCTTCCGGATACATTACACATATGGTGCCGTTGCGCACGGATGCATCGTGGCAAGGGGCACTGACCAGTCTGAACAGTTCGGTCAGCAACGATGAATCTCTTACCTGTTTACCCGACAACGTTCGTCAGTGGGGCACATCGGTGGGCATTGGCATGCACGCCGTTCTGACCCATGACAATGAACTGTGGAGCACGGGTTACGCTGGCTGGGGGTTGGGGGGACTCCCGGTCGGCGATCTGGCTACGGTGAGCGACCCGATGTCGCAGCTGTCGCACGTTTCGGTACCGGTTAAGTGGGCCGAAGATGTCCGCTTGATCACGTCCGGCTGGGGCAACACCAGCCCGGGAGCAACAGCCATTCTGGACAATCAGGGGCAACTGTTTTCAATGAAGCAGCAACGTGCTTCCGGTGGCTACTGGTGGTCGGCTCACCTCTGGGCAGCCCGCTCTGCGGAAGGCGCCATTGTGTCTGCAACCTCATCTGAAGCGGAAGACGGCGGGTTTGTGCAGTTCAATCTGCCCGCCGGCGACCCTTTAGTGAATGTGTTTCCATTGCTGGGCATTACGTCATCAAGCGGCCAGATTGGAGCCAGTGACAGCGTCGTCACGGCATTGGGTGTCACGTTAAGTGGCGACATCTATAAACTTTCCACCGCAACGGCGCCGACAAAAGTGACGGTCACGCCTGCGATCGCCGAGGTCACCGGATTTAACGAATCCTTTATGGAATACCTGGACGGTGAGGGGAACGTCTACCTGCATGACTGGGCGTCTGGTACATCAAAAAGGGTGACTTACATCAGCTCCGGCAATGTGGACGGCAGGTCCTATCCGGTGCTGACGGAGAACTCGGCGAACCGCGTCACCTTTGAATTGCTCTCGCTGAACGCGTCCAATAACGTCTATCAGGGCAGTAATGGCAAGCTCTATATCAAGGGCAGTTCGCTCACTGGCCTGTTGTCCAATATGGACAGGGACTTCAGTTCTTACATCAGTAGGCTGAATGCCATGTTAGTCGCCTTACAGAGCAATCTTGATATTAACCGGGATGTGATGATTGAGCTGAACGACTCGATACCGCTGGGCAAGTTCCTGACGGATACTTCGGGATATAAGATGATGCCGAACAATCCGCTGATCCTGGTTAATGAAAGCACCCGGCAGGTGGCGGTCGTTAACGTCGCGCCCCGGATCTATTCGACGCTGCCGGCAAACCCCGTCAATGCCGTAACCACGCTGCCGGCGACACTGTCCAGTCGACTGTTCCTGGACTGAGAGTCCGTTAAAAGCAAAAAAGCCACAGAGTCCCTCTGTGGCTTTTTTTCGGTTTGTCGGCAGAGCCGTGTGAACTCACTCAAGGTGCACAAGGTGCCCGGCATCTCGCAGGGCACTGGCGGCATCGCCACAGCGCTCGGCGTTGACCAACAGGTAGTCCGTATCGAAGGTGGAAAGGGCAAACAAGGGTATGCCCGCCCGGGCCAGAATGCCGCTGAGGTTGGCCAGGATGCCGACAAGGGCGAAATCCAACGGGCCGGCGACCTTAAAGGCCCGCCATGGACCTTCCTGCCGGGCGCTGTTGATGGCCATATTTTCCGGCGCCAGAATCGATAGCTCGTCGTTGGTCAGGGTAACGCTCACCAACTGACAACTGGTCATCCAGTGAGGCGCTACAGGCGTCTCCGGAGGCAACCGGTGAAGGGTAAAGCGTTCCGGCAGCAGGGACAGTTCCAGTATGGGGTCAGGCATGATTTCGGCCTCCTTGCCGACAATCGGTTTATTCGTCCGGATACACCTTGTCTTTAAACTCGCACAAATCCTCGATCAGGCAGGAGCCACAGCGAGGTTTACGGGCCAGACAGGTGTAACGGCCATGCAGAATCAGCCAGTGATGAACGTCCACCTTAAACTCGGACGGCACCACTTTGAGCAGCTTCTGCTCTACCTCATCCACGTTCTTGCCCATGGCGAATTTGGTGCGGTTGGAGACACGGAAAATGTGGGTATCGACGGCGATAGTGGGCCAGCCAAACGCCGTATTCAGTACCACGTTAGCGGTTTTGCGGCCGACACCAGGCAGCTTTTCCAGTGCTGCACGATCTTCCGGGACTTCGCCACCGTGCTGTTCCACCAGAATGCGGGCGGCCTTGATGACGTTCTCCGCCTTGGTATTAAACAGGCCGATGGTCTTGATGTACTGTTTGACCCCTTCGGCACCGAGGTCCAGCATCGCCTGCGGCGTATTGGCGACCGGGAACAGTTTGCGGGTGGCCTTATTGACGGACACGTCGGTGGCCTGAGCGGACAGGGCAACCGCCACCAGCAGCTCGTAAGGGTTACTGAACTCCAGCTCCGTTTCCGGTTTGGGGTTGTCGTTACGAAGCCGTTCGAGGATCAGGCGGCGTTTGTCCTTATTCATATTCCCTCAGAATGGTTGGTTATTGGGTAACGCGCACACGTTCCACTTTTTCCGTCGGCTCAACGGCTGCGGGCTTAAAGCGTGCCTCGACCCGGTCATTGATGGCATTTTTCAGGGCGATCAGCAGGCCCATGCCGATAAAGGCGCCCGGCGGCAGCAAGGCCAGCAGGAACGGGCTGTCTAGATGCATCACCTGAATACGGAGTGCGGAAGCCCAATCGCCGAGCAGCTGGTCTGCACCGTCAAACAGGGTGCCCTGGCCAATCAGCTCCCGGGTGCCGCCCAGAATCATCAGCACCAGCATAAAGCCCAGGCCCATCATCAGGCCATCCAGTGCAGCAGCACCAACCGGGTTCTTGGACGCAAAGGCTTCAGCCCGGCCGATAATGACGCAGTTGGTCACGATCAGCGGCAGGAAGATGCCCAGTGACAGATACAAGCCGTAGGCATAGGCGTTCACCAGCAGCTGTACGCAGGTCACCAGTGCCGCGATGATCATCACGTACACCGGGATGCGGATTTCGTTGGGGATCCCTTTGCGCAGCAGTGACACCAGCACATTGGAGCTGACCAGCACCACCAGAGTGGCCAAACCCAGACCCATGGCGTTGGTCAGGGTGTTGGTGACGGCCAGCAGCGGGCACAGGCCCAGCAGTTGCACGATGCCGGGGTTGTTTTTCCACAGGCCTTGCCAGGCGATATCGCGAAATTGACTCATGAGTCGCCTCCACAGCGGGGCGCGTTAAGCAGCGTATCCCGGTTGCGGTTGAAATAATTGAGCGCCTTTTTCACTGCGCCGACGTAGGCACGGGGCGTGATGGTGGCGCCGGTGAACTGGTCAAACTCACCGCCATCCCGTTTTACCGCCCAGCGCGGGTCTTTCTCGCCTTCAAGCTGGTAGCCATTAAAGGCGAGCACCCAGTCGGAACGGCGCAGGTCGATAAGGTCGCCCAGTCCGGGGGTCTCCTGGTGGCTCAGGGTACGAACACCCAGCACTTCACCACTCCAGTCGATGCCGACAATCAGGTTGATGTCACCGTTGTAGCCATCCGGAGCCGTGGTCTCAATGGCGATGGCCGTTGGCTCGCCCCCTTTAGTGGCGAGAAACGCCGGCTGAGGGTCACGGCTGCCCAGATATTGTGGGCTGGTCAGCAACAGACAGTCATTGTGCAGCTCGTTGTCGTAACGGTCTGCGGGAATGATTTGATGCAGTGTGTTAAGCAGTTGCCGTTTCTGTTGCTCGGCGATCTGCTCCTTGGTGCCTTCGTAGGTCAGCGCGACCACACCGGCGCAGGCGATCCCGAACAGAGCCAGAAGCGCGCCGTTTTTCTTCATCGACGGGATCATCGGGAGCCTCCGTGGCCATATGTGCGTGGCCGGGTGTAGTAGTCGATCAGGGGCACACTCATATTGGCCAGCATCACCGCAAAGGCGACGGCATCCGGATAGCCACCAAAGCTGCGGATCAGGTAAACCAGCAAGCCGATCAGGGCACCAAACACCAAGCGACCCTTATTACTGGTGGCGGCGGTGACCGGATCCGTGGCAATAAAGAACGCGCCAAACAGCGTGGCACCGCTCAGAAGGTGCAGGGAAACGCCGCCAGTCCCATCGGGATGAAGAATTTGGCCGATCAGCGCACACAGGCCAAGGGTGGCGATCATCGCGACCGGGATATGCCATCGGATCACCTTCAGCTTGAGCATCATCAGACCGCCGAGCAGGAAAGCCAGGTTAACCCACTCCCAACCAACACCGGCGAAACTGCTGAAGATCGGTTTGGTAAAGCTCTCACCGGCAGTCAGACCCAGGGTCAGATCGGTCTTCAGCGTATCCAGCGGGGTGGCCATGGTGCTGCCGTCGATGCCCAGACGCAGCATATCCACGGTGTGAGCCAGTGAGTCGGTGCCGGTAAACACCATTGCCAGCGTATCGATGGGACCCAGCGTGGTCGCCGCCAGCGATTGCGGCGGCAACCATTGGGTCATCGGTAGTGGAAACGAGATCAGCAGGGCGACGTAAGCGGCCATGGCCGGATTAAACAGGTTCTGGCCGATGCCACCGTACAGTTGCTTGACCAGCACAATGGCAAACACGGCACCGAGCACCGCGATGTACCAGGGCGCCAGCGGCGGCAGACAGATCCCGAGCAGCAGGCCGGTGACCAGCGCCGTACAGTCGGACAACGCGGCACGGACGTCGCGCCCCCGGGCTTTGACGCAGGCCGCCTCGGCCACCAGCGCGGTCGTGACCGCCAGAGCAATCTGAACCATGTTGCCCCAGCCGAAAAACCACCACTGGACCAAAATACCGGGCAGGGTGCACAGGGCTACCCACTGCATGACGCGGTGAGTCGGCATACGCCCCTGAATGTGGGGGGACGAGGCCATTTTAAACGCCATCAGTGTCCTCTCTTACTGATCGTGATTCTGTTGTTGCTTGGCCTTTGCTTTGGCAATGGCCCGTGCGATCGCGGCTTTACGCGGGTCGCTCTCTTGTGCTGGCTCAGCCGGTGCCTCTTCGCCTGATGTGGCGTCGTCTGAGGCCGGCTTTGCTTCGGCAGCCTGTTTGGCTTTGGCTTTGGCAATCGCAGCGGCGACCGCAGCTTTGCGTTTGTCTTCAGCCGGGGCTTCGGCGGGTGCCTTATCAGCAGCATTCTGCTCGGCAGCCTGCTTTGCCTTGGCTTTGGCAATGGCAGCGGCGACCGCAGCTTTGCGTTTGTCTTCAGCCGGGGCTTCGGCGGGTGCCTCATCAGCATTCTGCTCGGCAGCCTGCTTTGCCTTGGCTTTGGCAATGGCAGCGGCAACTGCGGCTTTGCGTTTGTCTTCAGCCGGGGCTTCGGCGGGTGCCTTATCAGCATTCTGCTCGGCAGCCTGCTTTGCCTTGGCTTTGGCAATGGCAGCGGCGACCGCGGCTTTGCGTTTGTCTTCAGCCGGGGCTTCGGCGGGTGCGTTATCAGCAGCATTCTGCTCGGCAGCCTGCTTTGCCTTGGCTTTGGCAATGGCAGCGGCAACCGCGGCTTTGCGTTTGTCTTCAGCCGGGGCTTCGGCGGGTGCCTCATCAGCATTCTGCTCGGCGGTCTGCCTTGCCTTTGCTTTGGCAATGGCAGCGGCAACCGCGGCTTTGCGTTTGTCTTCCGCTGGGGCCTCGGCAGAAGCGTCGGCGCCCTGGCCCGCCTGTTTGGCCTTAGCCTTGGCAATGGCGGCCGCTACCGCGGCCTTACGTTTATCTTCCGCTGGCGCCTCGCCGGCAGATTTTTCGCTCTGGTCCGCCTGTTTGGCTTTGGCCCGGGCAACGGCGGCGGCCACCGCGGCTTTGCGTGGATCGGCTGATTCGCTGGCGGTTTCGTTCTGTTCCGCTTTCTTGGCCTTGGCCCGGGCGACAGCAGCGGCAACGGCAGACTGCCGGTCGTCACTGGCCTGGGGGGCGGATTCTGTGGCTTTATTGGCTTTGGCGGCGCGGGCCTGCTCTTTGCGCTGACGACGCAGCTCCGCCATATCGGTTTCACCCTCGGCTTCGGCCTTTTTCGCCTTAATGCGGGCGAGTGCGGCTTCAACCCCGGCGCTCTGGGCTGGCGGAGCGGATTTTGCGGCGCGCTGATGGCGGGACTCGCGTTCGGCTTTCTCTTTCTCGAGGCGGGCCAGGCGGGCGTCGAAGCGCAGCTTGGCTTCTTCCGCCTTGATCGCCTTCTGAGTGGCTTCGCGCAGCTCCGCTTTGGCGATTCGGTAGTGGTGCACCAGCGGAATGTCCGACGGACACACAAAGGCGCAGGCACCACACTCGATGCAATCCGACAGGTTCAGCTGAGCCGCTTTGTCGTACTCGCCAGCCTGGCTGTGCCAGTAGAGCTGCTGGGGCAACAAAAGCTGAGGACAGACCTGGGCACACTCACCACAGCGAATGCAGTTGCGGGCCGGTGGGCTGGGCGGAAACTCCTGAAGGCTGGGCAACAGCAGGCAGTTGGTGGCTTTGATGACGGATACGTCAGGGCGGGGCAGGGCGAAGCCCATCATCGGCCCGCCCATGATCATCGGTTGCCCGGCCAGAGGCTGGCTCTGGGTCTGCGCCAGCAGCCACTGAATATCGGTACCCAGACGCACCCAGTAGTTACCGGGCTTGCCGGCTTGCTCACCGGTCACGGTGACAACGCGCTCAATCAAAGGCTCGTCATCCAGCACCGCGCGTTTTACCGCGAAACAGGTGCCGACGTTCTGCATCAGTACACCCAGGTCTGCAGGCAGTTGTCCTTTTGGCACTTCCTGCCCGGTGATGATCTGAACCAGCTGCTTCTCACTGCCGGAGGGGTATTTGGTGGGGATCACCCGCAGCAGGAACCGCTTGGGGTCGCGATGGCTGTTGGCCAACGCGGTTTGCACCGCTTTAATGGCGTCGGGCTTGTTGTCCTCAATGGCGAACAGAATGCGCTCCGGCGCCAGCAAATGATCGATGATGTCGATGCCGGCCAGGATCTCTTCGGCGCGGTCCTGCATCAGGCGGTCGTCCGAGGTGATGTAAGGCTCACACTCGGCTCCGTTGATGATCAGAAAACGGACCGGCTTCTGCGTGCCCATCTTAATGACGGCGGGGAAGGTGGCACCACCGAGCCCCGCGATGCCAGCATCGCGAATGCGGGCCAGAATGGCTTCGCGCTCCAGCCCTTCCACGTTCACCCGCGTTTCCCGGGGACGCCAGTGGTCCTGGCCGTCGGCGATGATCTCAATGCACAACTCCGGCAAGCCGGAGGGGTGGGCCATCGGGCGGGACTCAATACGGCCTACGGTGCCTGAGGTCGGTGCGTGGACCGGCACCGCCATCGGTTGATCGGCGCGGGTCAGAGCCTGGCCCTTAAGCACCGCATCGCCGGTGGCAACCAGTAGCCGGCCAGCTTGGCCGATATGTTGACGAACCGGTACCCAGAATCGCTCCGGCAATGGGAGTTCGGCAATGGGGGAGCCGTTGGATAGGGTTTTGCGCTCCGGCGGATGAATGCCACCGGGGAAGGTCCATTGTTGGCCCTGATCGATCTGCTCTAACAAAGTCTGCACTGATCGCTCCTTACTGAACCATACGGACCGGGATGCTTTTAAGATCCCATTTCCAGTTTTGTGCGGTTTCCGCAATGGGCAGCATGTCGATGCAGTCCACCGGGCAGGGTTCGACGCACAGGTCGCAGCCGGTACACAGGTCGGCGATCACGGTATGCATCTGCTTTCCGGTGCCGACAATGGCGTCCACCGGGCAGGCCTGAATGCACTTGGTGCAGCCGATGCATTCCGGTTCGCGAATGTAGGCCACTTTCGGCCGGCTGTCGGCGTCGGCATCCAAGGGTTCCGCCTCAACGCCCAGCATGTCGGCCAGTTTCTGAACCGTTGCTTCGCCACCCGGCGGGCAACGGTTGATGGGCGCTTCGCCTTTGGCGATCGCTTCCGCATAGGGGCGGCAGCCCGGGTATCCACATTGTCCGCATTGGGTTTGCGGCAGGGCCTGCTCGATCTGCTCGACCATCGGGTCGCCTTCCACTTTAAAGCGGATGGCGGCGTACCCCAGCAGGACCCCAAAAACCAGCGCGAGGCCGGCTAGGACCAAAACGGCAAAAACAATACTGCTCATCGATTACTTAACCAGTCCGGTAAAGCCCATAAAGGCCAGAGACATCAGACCTGCGGTGATCATTGCAATGGAGGCGCCCTTAAAGGGCAGCGGAACGTCGGCAGCCGCCAGTCGCTCACGCATGGCGGAGAACAGGATCAGGACCAGCGCAAAACCCGCCGCGGCACCAAAGCCGTAGAGCACGGAGCTGATAAAGTCGTGCTGCTCATTGATGTTCAGCAGCGCCACACCCAGTACGGCGCAGTTGGTGGTGATCAAGGGCAGGTAGATCCCCAGTACCCGGTGAAGAGAGGCACTGGTTTTGCGAACCACCATTTCGGTGAACTGCACAACAACGGCAATCACCAGAATGAAACTGAGGGTGCGAAGATAGGTCAGCTCCAGCGGCACCAGCAGGTACTGGTGAACCAGGTAGCTGCAGGTGGAAGCCAGAGTCAGAACGAAGGCGGTGGCCATCGACATGCCGATGGCGGACTCCAGTTTGCTGGAGACCCCCATAAAGGGACAGAGGCCGAGAAACTTCACCAGTACGAAGTTGTTGACCAGCACGGTGCCCACCAGCAACAACAGGTATTCGGTCATGACATTGTGGTTGCGTTGAAAAGTAGTCCGCCATTATCGGTAAATCCGCGCGGCGAAACAACTGACAGCCAGCAGGGTTACTGGCTCATTGCTCAGAGAATGGACGCCCCGACCTGAAGTCGGGGCGAATTTTCAGGCGCGCACCTGGTGAAGGGGTTTCGGCATGGCGATATGGTGACCCTGAAGGCCGTGCACCTTCAGCTCCTCCAGCGCGACTTTTTCGTCGGAGCGTTCGACGTGCGTGGCAATGACCTTGATCTGAAGCCGCATGGCGATTTCCAGCAGCATTTTGATAAAGAAGCGATTATTGGGGTTGCTTTCAATATCGCGGGTCAGGTCCGGGCCGAGCTTGATGTAATCGGGCTTCAGCATCTGGAAGAAGCGGAAGGAGGTCAGTGCGGTACCGAAGCGGTCAATGCAGATACGCACACCCAAACGATGCAGTCGCTCAATGTATGCGGTGGCCTGAGTGGCACTGTTTTGAATGCTGCGCTCACTGATCTCAAACACCAGCCGGTTGGCCAGTTGTGGCACATCCTGAATGCGATGCTCCAGCCAGGACATAAAAGCGGCGTCGCTGAAGGAGTGATTGGCGAGGTTGATGCCGTAGGCTTCTTTCCCCTCGCTGTCCTGGGTCAGCTCACGCAGCAGGTGCGTGATGATCATCTTGTCCAGATCCGTTGCAAGGCCGTAGCGCGCAGCCATGCCAAAGGTGGCTTCGGTGGGAAGAGGGTGATCATCCTCGTTTTTAAACCGCACCAGCATCTCGGTGTAGAGGCGGTCTTCTTCCCGGGTTGGGCGGATCTTCTGATGGATAAAGTAAAGCCGACCATTTTCAATGACGTCCTCGATCACACCCTGCCAGCGCTCGGAGTCCAGGCCCAGCTCAGCGAGGCTGTTGTCCATCAGATAATGACCATGGGCGCCCTGAGACTCGGCCATGCTGATGGCGGTGTCCAGATTGGTCAGTAACTGGCTTATGCGGTCGCCCTGTTGATAGGAGATGGCCCCGACGGCCCCGGCGTTCTCCACTTCCTGATGCTTTGCTAATTCACTCAGCTGAAGGCCAAGGCTGTTGATCAGGGTTTTGGTGGCATCGGTGGTGACCTGAGGCAGTTTGATCAGGAAGTCGGTTGCGCCGTACCGATACACTTCCGCCTGCTGGGACTGGAACGGCTTGATGATATGTTTCAGAACGATGGCGATCTCAGTCAGGTAGCGATCGCCGCCGGTTTGTCCAAGGCGCTCATTCAGTTCGGCCAGCGCCGCAGCACGAACCAGCACCAGATGCCCTGACAGGGCTTCAGCGTTGGCGGGACGCTCCATCTCTTCATTAAACAGAGCGCGTGACTTCAATGAGGTCACCGGATCCAGTACCGGGTGTTGCAGTACCTGACTGGCGCGACTGAGTTTGACCAGCCGGTCTTTTAACTGGCCGCAGGTGTGGTGAACGGCGTCGGCCAGGGGAGTAAGGCGGCCAGACAGCCGGTTCAGGCTGCTTGGCAGCTCCATTGACGGCAGACGTTCAATGCCATTTTGCAGGATGCGCAGCTTGCGTTGGGTGACGATGGTGCGCCAGAACACCAGCACCAGAGTCAGCAGGAATGCGGCGCTGACCACCGTCAAAGCAGGAAGCAGGGTCTGCTCAGCCTGACGGAGGTATTGGTTGCCATCCAGCTGCAGGCGGAAGTCCTGGTCGGCGATGGTTTTTTCCAGGCGCAACTCGCTGGGAAAAAGATCGAATAAGGGGGCCAGGTAGTGGTTGGGCTCCTGGTAGCTGCCAAAAACGGATTGCGTTGCCTCTTCTCGATGGCGAACAAAACCGTATCGCAATGGCAGTTGCTGTCTCAGCTCGGCAAAAAGCGTTTCTGGCTCAGTCTCGGCGACGATGGCCTGATCCAGCCTCTGCTCGAGCACAGTATGGTCTGCACTGACGGTTTGCCGGACTTGCTGGCCGCTGAGGGTGACAAACGTGGCTGTCGCCGTCACATAGAGGCTGACCAGACTGATGATGGCGGTGCGGGTCCCCAACATAAGACAACGATCTCCTTATCGCTAACTGCCTTATTTAACAGCATAATCCCTTTATCCGGGAAGGCACGGATTATCGGGTGTTTCTGGTTTGGAGCGCCCGGAATGAATACAATTTGTTAACACCGAGCGAGTCGATCCTAAATCGTCCGGGAACTGGCTGCAAGATGCAGAGGTAACGAGTGGTGTCATATGGGGCTAGCCGGGTCGGCAATTGATGATGCCATAAAGAGTATCTCCTCTGTCTTTAAGGCCGACTGGCGTGGCCGGTCCCGCGCTTAGTGAACTCAGGTGCTGTTTGGTTTTCGGGGGTGCCAAAGGCATGAACGGATAGTGCGCTCACTCACCTCCTTTGCCGGGACGGCCCGGCGGCCGCCAGAAGGGCTTCGTCCCTCTGGACTCCCCTTTGCCTCCGGCGCAGCGAAAGCCAGTCGTTCCCGCTCGGCGCTGCGAGTCGGCGTACGTGGACGGCTTTCGCCGTGAGGGTCTGGTGCATGCCTCTCCTTCTTTGTGCACCGGCTTTAAATCCGTTTTGTCTCAGAGCAGTGCTCTTCGGGCAAAGCCCAGGGCAAGCGATCACCCCCTCCATAGGAGGTGGTTTAGGGATGACAACGAAAAAGGCCCCGCAGATGCGAGGCCTTCTCTGAAGTGGCTCCCCCTGCTGGACTTGGGGCAGCGACATACGCCAATTCTTAACAGAGCCAGTCCGCCGTTCTGCCGACTGAACAAAGGGCTCAGAAGCGTGCGGAACCAATCCCATACGAAAAAGGCCCCGCAGATGCGGGGCCTTCTCTGAAGTGGCTCCCCCTGCTGGACTTGGGGCAGCGACATACGCCGATTCTTAACAGAGCCAGTCCGCCGTTCTGTCGACTGAACAAAGGGCTCAGAAGCGTGCGGAACCAATCCCATACGAAAAAGGCCCCGCAGATGCGAGGCCTTCTCTGAAGTGGCTCCCCCTGCTGGACTTGGGGCAGCGACATACGCCGATTCTTAACAGAGCCAGTCCGCCGTTCTACCGACTGAACTCAGGGGCCATACGAAAAAGGCCCCGCAGATGCGAGGCCTTCTCTGAAGTGGCTCCCCCTGCTGGACTTGAACCAGCGACATACGGATTAACAGTCCGCCGTTCTACCGACTGAACTAAGGGGGAACAGATTGTGGTACGTGTTTTACCTGACGTCTCAGAAAAGTGGCTCCCCCTGCTGGACTTGAACCAGCGACATACGGATTAACAGTCCGCCGTTCTACCGACTGAACTAAGGGGGAACAGATTGTGCGTATTATACCTGACGCCTCAGGAAAGTGGCTCCCCCTGCTGGACTTGAGTAAGCGACATACGCCGATTCTAACAAGAGCCAGTCCGCCGTTCTGACGGCCAGGACAAACCGAAAAGTGGCTCCCCCTGCTGGACTTGAGTAAGCGACATACGCCGATTCTAACAAGAGCCAGTCCGCCGTTCTGACGGCCAGGACAAACCGAAAAGTGGCTCCCCCTGCTGGACTTGAACCAGCGACATACGGATTAACAGTCCGCCGTTCTACCGACTGAACTAAGGGGGAACATCGCGTCTTGAAGACGGAGCGCATCTTAATGGCCCCCAATGGGGGAGTCAACAGCCGTTCCCAAAAATTCCGTTGCCGGTGATGCGTTTGCTTACCCAGTGGTCAGCGGGCTGGTTTTCTCGTCACATTTCGCTGGATTTGGCGACAGCGTGAGCGCCAATAAGTAAAAGGTCGTCAGCAAGTTACGAATGACGTTTCTCCCCCCTCTACAACCAAAGAAGCGCCAAAAGGGGGTTGACTTTTGTTAAGCCAGAACGGCTCTGGCTTTATCGCTGTTATCCACTGATTTTGTGGATAACTGTGTTAATGAACTCGTGACTGAAGGTGTCAGGCCGCGCCAGATAAGGGTTTGAAGGGCATCGGTACCAGATTGTGCATAATCTGACCTTGCTTGAAAAACAGACACTTAGAGGTTGACGTTCTGGTCAGGCCGGGAAACTGAAAATTTACGACTTTTTGTGAACATGGGGTTGTGCATTAATTATCATTGTTATCCAATCAACGCCGTTTACCGTCCGTCCAGGAGTGTCTGTGTCCCGCAACCATATCCATCAACTGACTCAGGGTGATGTGATCGCCCATCTGCGTCGTATGACCTGGCCACTGTTGATGGCCATGGTGTTGTTGATGACCTTTAACTTCGTCGACGCCTACTTTGTCAGTTTGCTCGGTACACAGGAGCTGGCCGCTTTCTCCTTTACCTTTCCGGTGACCTTCACCCTGTTCAGTGTCGTGATTGGATTGGGCATTGGCACCAGCGCCGCGGTTGCCACCGCACAAGGTAAAGGGCAGCAGGGCCGGGCACGGGCGCTGGGGGGCTCTGCGTTGGTGCTCTCTGCCTCTTTGGTGCTGGTTCTGGCGGTACCGGTCTGGCTGGGGCAGGAGTGGCTGTTCAAGGCGCTGGGCGCCAAGGGCGATGCCTTGACGCTGATCGACGAGTTCATGAGTGTCTGGTTGCTTGGCGTGGTGTTCATTACCTTCCCGATGATCGGCAATGCGGTCATGCGCGCCAATGGCAATACCCGTCTGCCCAGCCTGGTGATGGCGGGCAGTGCGTTTGTTAACGCCGCGCTGGACCCGTTGTTTATCTTTGGCTGGGGTCCGGTGCCCGCAATGGGGCTTAAAGGGGCCGCGCTGGCGACGGTATGCGCCAACCTGGTGTCCAGCAGCATCATCATTTATATGCTGGTGATCCGTATGAAGGCGGTTGGCTGGTTTCGGGAGTGGTCTGAGCGTTTGCAGGGCTACCGCGAGATTATGGCCATCGCACTGCCCGCAGCCGGTTCCAATATGTTGACGCCGATGGCGATGGGATTAATGACGGCCATTATGGCGGGGTACGGCGAAGCGGCGGTGGCGGCCTTTGGGGTTGGCACCCGGCTCGAATCGCTGGCCACACTGGTGGTGCTTACCCTTTCCATGAGTCTGCCACCGCTGATCAGCCAGAATGCGGCCGCCGGGCATATGGACCGGGTGCGCTTGCTGTACAGCCGCGTCATCAAGTTTGTGCTGGTGTTCCAGTTTGGCATCTATCTTCTGTTGCTGATTGGGTCGCGCTGGATTGGTCAGGCGTTTGGTCAGGATGCGGAAGTGGCCGCCACCATCGCCTTGCTGGTGTCGATTATGCCGCTGTCCTATGGCGCCCAAGGGGTAATCATCCTGTCCAACTCCAGTTTTAATGCGCTGCATCGGCCAATGTCGGCACTCGGGCTGTCGGTTATCCGTCTGTTCGTGATGTACCTGCCGCTGGCGTACATCGGTGGTAAACTCGCGGGATTGACCGGCGTCTTTATCGGAGCGGCAGTGGCGAATGTGCTGACCGGCCTGATTGCCTGGCGTTGGGTCTGGTACCACCTTTGCTGTAACCGTGACAAATCTACCGAGGCCGCCAGTGAGTCGACCGTTTAAGCTGCACTCTCAGTTTCAACCTGCCGGGGATCAACCCGGCGCCATCGCCCAACTGCTTGAGGGACTGGACGCCGGCCTAGCCCACCAGACCCTGCTGGGGGTAACGGGCTCCGGTAAAACCTTCACCATGGCCAATGTGGTGGCGGAGCTGAACCGGCCCACCATCATTCTGGCTCACAATAAAACCCTGGCGGCGCAGCTGTACGGTGAGATGAAGGAGTTCTTCCCGGAGAACTCGGTGGAATACTTTGTTTCCTATTACGACTACTACCAGCCGGAAGCCTATGTCCCATCGACCGACACCTTCATTGAAAAGGACGCGTCGATCAACGCCCACATTGAGCAGATGCGTCTGTCTGCGACCAAAGCGTTGATGGAGCGCCGGGATGTGGTGTTGGTGGCGTCGGTGTCCGCCATCTATGGTCTGGGTGATCCCAAGGCCTACATGGCGATGCTGTTGCACCTGCGCCAGGGCGACATCATGAATCAGCGCGATATCCTCAAACGTCTGGCCGAGCTGCAATACAGCCGCAATGACATGGCGTTTGAGCGCGGCACTTTTCGGGTTCGGGGGGAGGTGATTGACATCTTCCCGGCCGATTCTGATAAAGACGCGGTGCGGATTGAGCTGTTTGATGAAGAGATTGAACGGATCACGCTGTTTGACCCTCTGACCGGCGCTCTGGTCCGGGAAGTGGCCCGTTATACGGTGTACCCCAAGACGCACTATGTAACCCCACGGGAAACCATCGTTGCCGCCATCGACAAAATTAAAGCAGAGCTGAAAACGCGGCATCAGCAGTTGCTGGACAACAACAAGCTGATTGAGGCGCAACGCATCAAGGAGCGCACCCAGTTTGATGTCGAGATGATGCTGGAACTGGGCTACTGCTCCGGCATTGAGAACTACTCCCGCTATCTGTCGGGTCGGGCGCCCGGCGAGCCGCCGCCGACGCTGCTGGACTATCTGCCGGATGACGGTCTGCTGATCATCGATGAGTCACATGTGACGGTGCCGCAACTGGGCGCGATGTACAAAGGCGACCGCAGCCGTAAAGAGACTCTGGTGGAATACGGCTTCCGTCTGCCCTCGGCAATGGACAACCGCCCACTGAAGTTCGAGGAGTTTGAGTCCATCGCGCCGCAGACGGTGTTTGTCTCCGCAACGCCAGCCAAGTACGAGCTGGAAAAGTCCGGTGGCGATGTGGTGGAGCAGGTGGTGCGTCCCACCGGCCTGCTGGACCCGGAGATCGAAGTCCGTCCGGTGTCCACCCAGGTGGATGACCTGTTGTCGGAAATCCGCATTCGGGTCGACAAGAGTGAGCGGGTTCTGGTGACCACGCTGACCAAGCGCATGGCGGAAGACCTCACCGAGTATCTGGAAGAGCACGATGTTCGCGTGCGCTACCTCCACTCTGATGTGGATACCGTGGAGCGGATGGAGATCATCCGCGACCTGCGTCTGGGCGAGTTTGATGTGTTGGTGGGGATCAACCTGCTGCGGGAAGGCCTGGACATGCCGGAAGTGTCGCTGGTGGCGATTCTGGATGCGGATAAAGAGGGCTTCCTGCGTTCTGATCGTTCACTGATTCAGACCATGGGCCGGGCTGCACGAAACGTCAATGGCAAGGCGATCCTGTACGCCGATCGCATCACCGGCTCGATGGAGCGTGCGATGGACGAAACCCGCCGCCGCCGTGCCAAACAGGAAGCGTACAACGCAGAACACGGCATCGTACCGAAAGGGTTGGTGAAGAAGATCACCGATGTGATGGATGTTGGTGGCAAGCGTCGCCCTGGCGAGCGCAAGGTGGCGGAATCCAAGCCCACCTATCAGCCGGTGGATCCGGGCAAGGTGGCTAAGTCCATCGCGGAGCTGGAAAAAACCATGTACGAGCACGCCCGCAACCTGGAGTTCGAAAAAGCGGCGGCACTGCGGGACGAAATCGCGTCGCTGCGGGAGCGCCTGGTTACCTCCTGAAATCCGCTCTGTGGACCATACTTACATCATCTCCCGGGTGTTTAGGGGAGGGGAGGTGAGTATGGTCAGCAAACGTAATTGGATCGCTTTTGGCGCCTTGGCCGCCGCCTTGGTCGTGGCTTATTACCAGATGCCGGCTCCGGAAGTGGCCCAGCTGGGGCCACGGATGTCGGGCGAACTGCGAACCCAGGTGCACCAGCAGAGTGAAGTGCTGGGTCCGGGCCTGGCCTATTATCAGGATGGCAGCACTCCGGCCCCCACTGGCGCGGCGGAAACCCAGGACATCAATGTTCTGATTAAGGACTTTCCGACCGCAGCAGGGGCGATTCGTCAGCAGGTTCTGGAAGAGCAGCAGTATCAGGCCGCCCTGGAGGGCGACCATGAGCAGGCGATGAAACTGATGGCGGAGAGCTTCCGGGCTGGTGAAGGCAGCGGCAGTTACCGCGAACGCTGGTAAAGCCACATAACAAGGGCGCAGATAAGACCGCTGGCGACGCCCAAGGCGTGGGATTCCACCGCAACCCGGGCGTCGATCAGGGCGGCCACGTCTGCGCTGCCGCCGTGGTACAGCTCCCAGCCCACCTTGGCAAAGACGCCAATCAGCAGCGCATAACCCGCCCGCCAGCCACGACGAATGTCCTGCACCGCCCCCCAGGTAAAGAGGCCGTGGAGCAGGGCACTCAGGCCTACGTAACGCTGAGTCTGAGGCACCCATTCATACAAACTGACCCCGATCATCGCCATCATCGCGATGCTCAGCAGCGCCATTGTGCGCCAACGGTAGTGCGGTTGGTGCAGGGCGAAGATCAGCCACAGCCCCCCCAGATTCATCAGCAGATGGGCGGTATTGGAGTGCAACAGATGGCCACTCCACAGCCGCCACCACTGACCTTCACCGATTTGCGCGCGGGACCAGATCAGCGGTTCATAGAGTGACGGCAGCAGCCAGCACAACAGGGCCAGGGCCGACAGCAGGGCCGGCCCGGCAAGTTGGCTGGCGCTGGGCCAGCCAAAGGGCTTAGTCGAGGCCGCACTGGGCACGGAGATCATCCAGAATGGCGTGACGGTTTTCGAGGTACTGTTCCAGGCCCCTGGCGCGCAGAATGCAGGCGGGGCAGGTGCCACAGCCGGAGCCGATGACGCCGTTGTAGCAGGTGAGGGTCTGGTCTCGTACCAGTTCGAGCGCGTTGTAGTGGTCGGCCAACGCCCAGGTTTGCGCTTTGTCCAGCCACATCAGCGGGGTGGCGAGGGTCAGGGGGCGGTCCATCCCCAGCACCAGAGCCTTCTCAAGCGCCTGAACAAACTCGTTGCGGCAGTCCGGGTAACCGGAGAAGTCGGTTTCACAGACGCCGGTGATCACCGTCTGAGCGCCCACCTGGTAGGCGTAGATCCCCGCCAGAGTCAGGAACAAGATATTGCGGCCCGGTACAAAGGTGTTGGGCAGGCCGTTGTCCATCAACTCATTGGCCACTGCGATGTTATCGCGGGTCAGGGCGCTGACGGCCAACTCACCCAGCAGGCTGACGTCCATCACCTTGTGGGCGGTCACGCCCAACTGTTTCGCCAACTGCTGCGCGACTTCAATCTCCTGGGCATGACGCTGCCCATAGTCGAAGGTGATGGCGTGGACCTCATCGTAATGGGTCAGCGCCTGCACCAGGCAGGTGGTGGAATCCTGGCCGCCACTGAATACGACGACGGCAATGCGCTTCTCGCTCATAGGGCCTCCAGTTCGCCGGTTTCGGAGAAACGGCTCAGCTGGTCAAGGTAGGGCTGAACATCGCCGATCTTGTCGGCCACCCACTGAGGGTTGTAGTAGCTGTCCAGATAACGCTCGCCGGAATCGCACAGCAGGGTCACGATGGAGCCGGATTCACCCTTGCGCCGCATCTCGTCCGCCAGTTGCAGTACGCCGTACAGGTTGGTGCCGGTGCTGGCACCGGTCTTGCGGCCAATCAGTTTTTCCAGCCACAGCACGGTGGCAATGGAGGCGGCATCCGGGATCTGACGCATTTCGTCCACCACGCCCGGAATAAAGGAGGGCTCGACGCGCGGACGGCCGATCCCTTCGATGCGGGAGCAGGCACTGCTGGTAAGGCCTTTGTCGCCGGTCTGGAAATAGTCGAAGAACACCGAGTTGTCCGGGTCCACCACACAGAGGCGGGTATCGACTTTCTGATAGCGCAGGTAGCGGCCAATGGTGGCGGAGGTACCGCCAGTGCCGGGGCTCATCACAATGTGGGCTGGAATGGGGAAACGTTCGTGCTCCATCTGGCGGAAGATGGAGTCGGCGATGTTGTTGTTGCCGCGCCAGTCGGTGGCACGCTCAGCGTAGGTGAACTGATCCATGTAGTGGCCGTCCAACTCTTGCGCGAGACGGGCGGACTCGGTGTAGATCTCAGAGGGCTCTACCAGATGGCAACGGCCACCATAGAATTCGATCTGGTCGATCTTCTTCTGGGCAGTGGACTTGGGAATCACCGCGATAAAGGGCAGGCCCAGCAGCCGGGCAAAGTAGGCCTCGGAGATGGCGGTGGAACCGGAAGAAGACTCGATAATCGGGGTGCCTTCACGGATCCATCCGTTACACAGGCTGAACAGGAACAGGGAGCGGGCCAGCCGGTGTTTCAGACTGCCGGTGGGGTGGGTACTCTCATCCTTGAGATAGATATCAATGTTGGTGAGATGCGGCAGATCCAGCTTGATCAGGTGCGTGTCAGCACTGCGCTGGAAGTCAGCCTCGATCTGGGCGATGGCCCAGTTAACCCAATTGCGCGGCATAAAAATCCCGTATAATGCTCGTTTACGTTCGCCGCATGGTATCGCAATGGACCCACAGCTGTTAAGCCAGCTTGCTAATGAGACTATGCCGTTTGGCAAATATGCCGGGCGGCGCCTGATGGATCTGCCCATCGCCTATCTGGTTTGGATGCAGGCCAAGGGCTGGCCACAGGGGCCTTTGGGGCCAAAACTGGCACTGGTGCTGGAGATCAAACACAACGGTTTGGGCTATCTGCTCAAACCCCTTCGGCGAGAGGCGTGACACGCTGCTGAATCTGCTCTTCCAATCTGCCGGGGTGGCATAGCTTGTCGCCCCACGCTTCCTTCCATCGTTGCTTTATCTTTGTTCAAACCGGCATACGAAAAACGCCACCCGATTGGGTGGCGTTTGGAAGATGGTGGAGGGGGAAGGATTCGAACCTTCGAAGGCGGAGCCGGCAGATTTACAGTCTGCTCCCTTTGGCCACTCGGGAACCCCTCCACGGGGTAACACAAATTGTAGAAGATGGTGGAGGGGGAAGGATTCGAACCTTCGAAGGCGGAGCCGTCAGATTTACAGTCTGATCCCTTTGGCCACTCGGGAACCCCTCCACGGGGTAAAGCAAATTGTGTGCGGTGAGCATCAAGGGCAGACGTCACAGCAGGAAGATGGTGGAGGGGGAAGGATTCGAACCTTCGAAGGCGGAGCCGTCAGATTTACAGTCTGATCCCTTTGGCCACTCGGGAACCCCTCCACGGGGTAACGCAAATTGTGTGCAGTGATCGTCAAGGGCTGACGCCACAGCGGCAAGATGGTGGAGGGGGAAGGATTCGAACCTTCGAAGGCGGAGCCGTCAGATTTACAGTCTGATCCCTTTGGCCACTCGGGAACCCCTCCACAAGTGCGGGGCGTATAGTAACAGCAGGATTTTAGCTGTAAAGCCCTAAGTGCAAATCTTCCCTAAAGTTTTGAACTGTTGGGGCGATAAACAGACTGTAGTGGTGATTTCTGGATATTTTCTATGCGGGCTGAAGGCATTTTAGTCAACGAATGGCAACTGGGCAGTGCGCTCAACCAGGCGGTCCATCAGGGGCGTCGGGGTGAGTTCGGCCTGTTGCTGTCGATGATGGTGCAGGACGTCCGTTACCACGGCCGTTTTCAGCTGGAAAAGACGCCGGAAGGCGAACCTTTGCCGTTACGTCAGCGTTTTGAGTTGCCGGACGCCGAGCCCACCCTGGAGCGTTATCCCAACATCGAACGTGGTGAGGCTTGTGCGCGAGCGTTTCAGCAGGGCGGGCTGGCGCAGTCCCGACTGCAGCACTGCCTGACGCCGGAACCCCTGGAAGTGCGGGGTGAACACCCCTTCGGCATGACACAGGCACTGGCCAACGCGGAGCCAGCCGCTCGTCAACCGGAGGCGCTCGCTCGCCGTATGCAGGTTTTCCCGGCGCAGATGGATCTGGCCGACCTGATTGCCGAGCAACGCCTTCAAAGCGCAGCGTTGCACATTGCTGCCTGAGTTCTCACCGTTTCCGCTGCCCTGCCTCAATAAAATCCCCCGTACTGTGATCCAGACAACAGGCTGAACCTGCCTCACTGCCTATACTTGGGCGATCCCCCTAACTCGACAATGAGGTTTCCATGGAGTCCAAGACTCAAGATCTGATCACCGAATGTTGTGGCGCCTATATGGACGTTGGTGCTGTGATCTCTGAAGAGGATACCGTTCTGTCCCTGCCCATCACTGCGGCCAGCGAAGCCGATGCCCGGGCGGAGTTTGAAAAGCTGGAAACGGCGGCCAAAGGTCGCTTCGCGGATGTTCAGAGCGACGCCCAGTGGCTGGCTGACACGCAAACCCTGCAGGCCAAGCTGGTCTTTTCCTGCGCGGCTGAGCGTCTGATTTTCGAGATGCAGCTGAGCTGAAGCAACTTAGTAGCGAATTGAGTTGAACTGATAAGGGACGCAGGATACTGTGTCCCTTACTTTTTTCTTACATCAGAACAACACGTTTTTGTTGCGATGAAGCAGGGACGCGCGGACGCAATTGAGCAGTTAATTCAACTGCCGGAGAAGCAGGCGGGCGACTTTGAGCAAACAGCTCAGTTCGCGGCGCAATTAGCTTGTGAGCAACTCGGGGCAGAAACCGCCTCGGTGTGGCTTTTCTCAGAAAACCAAACCCACCTCAATCCCGTCTGTCGTTCACAGAGTGCGGGCCGCACCATTGTGGATGCGCCCCTGTCGGTAACGGCCTTACCGGACTATTTTCATCACCTGCACCGTCACCGCTTTCTGAAAGCGGACGTCGCTCGTCTGCACCCGGCCACCAAAGCCTTTGCTCCGGGTTATCTGGTCCCCAATGGGATCCACGCCATGCTGGATGCGGGCATTCGAATTAATGGCCATCTGGAAGGGGTGGTGTGCATTGAGTCACTCCGTCCCCGACAGTGGAGCGCCGAGGATGCGCACTGGGTGGGTCAACTGGCGGACCAGCTGGCCCTGGCGATGGCCACGCAAAGGCAATCCAGTCAGGCCGGCCAATTGGATCTGTTTCGCCATGCCATGGACCAATCCAATCAGCGATTGGCGATCATTGATGCGGACAGCCTGGAGATACGCTACATCAATCAGGCCTATCTCCGCCTTGCGGGCGGCACCGTTGATGACTACATCGACAAGCCGGTTCAGCAACTGATGATGTTTCAGCAAAATCCCGAACACGCCCGCATGGCGTTAGAAGAGGTGCTGGAGACGGGATTCTGCCGGGGCGAAGCGCAGGTGGTGAATCCCCGGGGGCAGATCCGTTGGGTTGATTTCAAGGTCAATCGTTTTGTCACCGAATCCAACCAGGCCTATCTGGTGCTTTACTCCGATGACATCACCGCCGAACGGGCTCACAAGGCGGAGCTGGAACATCTGGCCTGGCGGTGTGCGCTGACCGGGCTCTATAACCGGGCCTACTTTCTGAATCGGCTACGGGAGCAGACACCGGCCGCGTTGCTGCTGCTGGATCTGGACGGTTTTAAACCCCTTAACGATCTGCATGGCCACGCGGTGGGTGATCGCATCCTTAAAGAGGTGGCACGCCGGTTACATCACTGTGCCGAACGGTTAGGGGCGTCGCTGGTTGCCCGTATCGGTGCGGATGAGTTCGTGGTTCGTTTTGATGTTGAGCCTGCCATGACTCTGGAGGCGCTGGCGGAAGTGCTCAAGGAGCGGGTGGCGGTACCGGTTCGCATCGGGGCCCGGGCCTATCCGGTTTTCCTCAGTGTGGCCGGGGTGTGTCGGAGTCTGTTGAACGACAGTGTAGAGCCGATGGCCGCCCTGGATCTGGCGATGGCGCAGTCCAAGCTGAAAGGCCGGACTCAGTTGTTTGACCATGCGCTCAGGGACCACTTTTGCGAACAGGTACAGATCCAACAGGACTTGCGGAAGGCCCTCACCCGCAAAGAGTTTGAACTGCACTATCAGCCACTGATCGAGCTGAGCACCGGTCAGGTTCGTGGGGCCGAAGCCCTGCTTCGCTGGCGTCATCCTCAGCAGGGCCAGCTCGGTCCGGCCCGCTTTATCGAAATCGCTGAGTCAAGCGGTGCGATAGAGCCCATTGGCCGGTGGGTTCTGGAAACTGCACTGTACCAGCTGCATCTCTGGCAGCGAAAAAAGCCCGATCTGGAGATGCACGTTAATGTGTCCGCCAAGCAGCTGCTGGGCGGTGACCTGTATGAAATCTGCTGGAATCAGCTGAATCGTTACCGGCTGACACCGGGAACGCTGGTGCTGGAGATCACCGAGACCAGCCTGCTGGAAGAGATCCAGGTGGTGTCCCGCTTATGCAATCAGTTGGGGGAGTTGGGGATTGTGCTGGCGATCGACGATTTTGGCACCGGCTACAGCTCCATGCGTTACCTGCAGCGTTTACCGGTAGGCAAGCTGAAAATCGACCGTTCCTTCGTGATGGATCTGGAACATTCCAAGGAGAACCGGGAGATCGTGCCGGCCATCATCGCAATGGGGCAGGCTCTGGATCTGGTGGTGACCGCTGAAGGGGTGGAAACCACAGCGCAAAGGGACTTTCTGGTGCGCTGTGGCTGCGATATGGTCCAGGGGTTCCTGTTTGGCCGGCCCGTAGACCAGCATCAGTTTGAATCCGAATACCTGACTCTGACGGAAAGGGTTTAAGCGCCGCAGCAGCGTTTGAACTTCTTACCGCTGCCACAGGGGCAGGCGGCGTTCCTTCCCGCTTTGGGTTCGGGGCTGAACTCGCCGTCGCAATAGAGCCACTGGCCCGCCTCCCGGACAAAACGGGAGCGCTCATGGAGGGCGCGCAGTGCTTCCCCATCCCGAAACCACGCTTTGAACTCCACCACACCCTTATCGCCCTGATGGGGCGGCGCATCCACAATCTCCAGGCGCTGCCACTGAGTCTGCTTGCAGGATTCCACCAGATCACCTTCGGACAGGTCGCCGCGGAAATCCGGATGGTGGGTGGCAATAAGGTAGGGGGCCTTGGCGAGCACATACGCGCAGTAGCGGGAGCGCATCAATTGTTCTGGTGTGTCCGGCCGGGTGAGGCCGTCATGGAATGGTTGGCAGCACGATGGGTATTCCAGAGTGCTGCCACAGGGACAAAGTGTCATGGATGGCGATCAATCTTGGTTAACTTCGGCCGCCATTATCTCCGTGGGACTGGAAAAGTACAGTCCGGGCTCAGCCGATGCCGCGTAGAACAGCTCAGGCTTTGAGCGGTTTGCCGAGTCCATAAAGATGTACCAGTTGCCATCGGACGCTTTCTTAAAGCTCATGACAAACTTGCCGGCAAACTCACTGGAGGGCTGCTCGCTGGCCTGATTGGGCGTGTACCGGATCAGGTAATAGCCAGCGTCAGTGACCACCGGTCCTTCCTGTTGGCGCTCAATCACCCGGAAATCGATCTTAATGGTGGCATCGCGTTTGCGGACTTTATCGAACCACTTATTGATCGCTTTATTGATCGCTTCCCGTCCACGGATAAACTCGCTCTCGGCAGAGACCCCCATCAGGCAGGCGTCGGCGCTGTAGAGCGTCATCAGCGGATCGGAATTCAGCTCAAAGTAAGCGTCAACAAAGGTCTCGTAGAGGCCGTTGATCTCCTGATTGAGCGTATCTGTACTGGCCTTGGCCGGCGTAACCAACAGGCCGCCAACCAGAGCGAGGATTGGAATCAATAACTTCAAGCTGCACTCAGAACTTAACAAACACGACACAATTGTGCGTTCTCACTGGAATTTGTAAAGTCCGAAAGGATTACAAATTGTGAGGAACCGCTTGGGCGGTGCCGGCGTAACGATATAATGGCGGCATCCCTATTCTACTTTGCGAGTGTCCAATGGACCGTGATGACGACGACCTCTTTGCGGCTGCGATGTCCGATGTCGTGCCCCTGAAAAGCGAGCCTGTGCAGGTGGCTACTGGCGGGGCAAATGCTCCGACCGAGGCGCAGCGTGCCCGCAGAGCTGCTGCCGAAGCCGAGGTGGTGCATCAGAAAGATGGGCTGACCCTGGAAGCGGTTGACCCGGTCGATCCTGATGACGTGATCGGCTGGACCCGGGGCGGCATGCAGCACGGGGTCTATAAAAATCTGAGACTGGGCAAATACTCCATCGATGCCCGGCTGGACCTGCATGGGCATACGGTAGCGGAGGCGCGACAAGCCTTGTTGCAGTTTGTGCGGGATTGCCTGGAAAACGACATCCGCAGTGCCTTGATCCTGCATGGCAAGGGACTCAACTCCAAGCCTTTCCGTGGCGTTCTGAAAAGCTACGTGGCGGCCTGGCTGCCTCATTGCCCTGAAGTGCTGGCGTATCATACGGCTCTGAAGCAGCACGGTGGCACCGGTGCAGTTTACGTGTTGCTGAGAAAGAGCCCGCGTGAGAAGGCGGAGAACCGGGAGCGGCATCAGAAACGCTGATGCCGGGCCATAAAAAAACGCGCTCCGAAGAGCGCGTTTTTTGTGTCTGCCGTTACGGCGTGTAGTGGATCGGGGAGCCCGGTCCCACTGGCAGGCCCAGCACAAACACGTACACCACGAAGGTGAGGCTCCAGCCGATAAACAGCACGATGGAGTAGGGCAGCATGGTGGCCACCAGGGTGCCAATACCCAAGTCTTTCTTATAGCGGGTGGCAACCGCCAGGATCAGACCGAAGTAGCTCATCATCGGGGTGATGATGTTGGTGACAGAGTCACCGATACGGTAAGCGGCCTGGATGGTCTCCGGCGCATAGCCGACCAACATCAGCATGGGCACGAAGATGGGGGCGGTCACTGCCCACTGTGCGGAAGCCGAACCCACCATCAGGTTGATAAAGGCACAGACCGCAATAAAGCACACGAACAGCAGCGGGCCGGTCAGGCCGATGCTGTTGAGCAGGTCGGCACCGGCGACGGCACTGATGGCGCCCAGGTTGGTCCACTTAAAGAACGCCACAAACTGGGAGGCGAAGAACACCAGCACGATGTACATGCCCATGGTGCTCATGGCGTGGGCCATGGCATCAATGGCGTCACGGTCATTCTTGATGGTGCCAACGACGCGGCCATACACCATGCCCGGGATGGCAAAGAACACAAAGATGAAGGCCACAATGCCTTTCAGGAACGGCGAGCCTGCCACCAGGCCGGTTTCCGGGTGGCGCAGTGCGCCCCACTCGGGAACAATGGTCAGGGAGAGCAGCAAGGACAGACCCAGCAGGGTGACGCCAGCGGCTTTCAGGCCCTTTTTCTCTTTCGCCGACAGCCCTTCCATTTTGTCCTGGCTGAGATCTTCAGCGGCATTGCTGATGTCGAATTTGCCCAGCTTGGGTTCAACGATCTTCTCGGTCACCCACATCGCCAGGATGGACACCACAAAGGTAGAGAGGATCATAAAGAACCAGTTGGCTTCGGGGCCGACGGTGTAGGTCGGGTCGATGATGTGCGCGGCGGACTCGGTAATGCCGGACAGCAGCGGATCAACGGTACCCAGCAGCAGGTTAGCACTGTAGCCTCCGGATACACCGGCAAAGGCCGCAGCCAGACCCGCCAGGGGGTGGCGTCCCAGTGAGTGGAACATCATCGCAGCCAGCGGAATCAGCACCACGTAGCCCAGCTCGGAAGCGGTGTTGGAGATGATACCCGCGAAAACTACGATAAAGGTCACCAGTCGGGGCTTGGCGCCCATCACCAGACCACGCAGCGCGGCAGAGATCAGGCCGGCACGTTCCGCAATGCCCACACCGAGCAGGGCAACCAGCACGGTGCCCAGCGGGGCGAAACCGGTAAAGTTGGTGACCAGATTGGAGACAATGCGCTGCAGACCCTCGGCGCTCATCAGGCTGACCACGGTGATCAGTCCGTCAGCAGCACGGCCGGGCGCGCCTTCCGGGCGGGGGTCAACAACGGAGAGGCCAAAATAGCCGGCCAGGCCACTGATCAGAATGATGCCAAGACAGAAGATGGCAAACAGTGTAATGGGGTGGGGGAGCAGGTTACCGAGCCGTTCGACAACGTCGAGAAAACGGCGAAAGGCACCGGATTGCTCCATGGCGGGTGCAGATTCTGCACGCTCAATGGGATTTGAGCTCATTGCTTCCTTCCTGATCGTTATTATTTTCTTGTTAGGCGCGAGCGCCCTTTGTCTTTGTGGGTGGGATAGTAGAGGACCTTTTGCGTAAGAAACAACCCCAATTCGGGGTTTGTAACCATCAAATGTCGCATCCGCAAACAAAAAGGCCACAAAAACAGCATTTCCTGCTGACATTGGTGCCGGAATTTGTGACGTGGGTGGCGTCGGGTGAACGAGAGGTTATAAAAAAAGGACCGCACAGGCGGTCCTTTTTTGTCGAAAAGCGGCGGAGAATTTAGACGTTGTCGTCCTCTTCACCCTCATCGTCATCTTCGACCAGGGTGCCAAAGAGGTCGTGGTCGTCAGCAAATTCGATGCTGACCCACACCATGTCACCCGGGTTCAGATCGTACTCACCGCCGATGATGACCCGGCCGTCGATCTCCGGTGCATCGGCGTAGCTGCGGCCAATGGCGCCGTCTTCGCCAATCTCATCCACGATCACCAGCATCTCCTGACCGATGCGGTCTGCCAGTTTCTCGCGGCTGATCTGAGCCTGCAGTGCCATAAAGCGTTGGAAGCGCTCCTCTTTGACCTCTTCCGGTACCGGGTCCGGCAGGTCATTGGCACGGGCGCCTTCCACCGGGCTGTACTTAAAGCAACCAACGCGGTCCAGGCGGGCTTCAGCCAGCCAGTCCAGCAGCAGCTCGAAGTCTTCCTCGGTTTCGCCGGGGAAGCCAACGATAAAGGTGGAGCGGATCACCAGGTCCGGACACACCTCGCGCCAGGCTTTGATCTGCTCAAGGGTGCGCTCGGCGTTACCGGGACGCTTCATCAGCTTCAGCACGCGCGGGCTGGCGTGTTGGAACGGGATGTCCAGGTAGGGCAGGATTTTGCCTTCGGCCATCAGCGGCAGTACGTCCTGGATGTGCGGGTAGGGGTAGACGTAGTGCAGACGTACCCAGATACCAAACTCGGCCAGCTTTTCACACAGGGCCAGCATGGAGGTTTTCACCGGCATGCCGTTCCAGAAGGCGGTCTTGTTCTTCACGTCCACGCCATAAGCGCCGGTATCCTGACTGATCACCAGCAACTCTTTTACCCCCGCGGCCTGAAGACGCTTGGCTTCATCCAGAATCTCACCCATCGGGCGGCTGTCCAGGGTGCCGCGCATGGAGGGGATGATGCAGAAGGTGCACTTGTGGTTACAGCCTTCGGAGATCTTCAGGTAGGCGTAATGACGAGGAGTCAGTTTTACGCCGTGGTCCGGGATCAGACTGGTCATCGGGTCGTGCTGCGGTTTAGGCAGGTGAGCGTGCACCTGTTCCAGCACCACTTCATAAGCGTGAGGGCCGGTGATCCCCAGTACCTTGGGATGGATCTGTTTAATCTCATCCTCTTTGGCGCCCAGACAACCGGTCACCAGAACCTTACCGTTTTCCTTCAGCGCTTCACCGATGGTGTCCAGCGACTCCTGAACGGCCGAATCAATGAAGCCACAGGTGTTCACGATCACCAGATCTGCACCCTCGTAGGTGTTGACGATGTCATAACCTTCGATGCGCAGTTGCGTCAGGATTCGCTCGGAGTCCACCAGGTTTTTGGGACAGCCCAGACTGATGAAACCGATGCGGGTGCCGCTGCCTTTTGCGCCGTTGCCCATCTCCGGCGCCACCTTGGTGGCGTGAGTGGTGCTGGGCTGCTCAGCGACGTGGCTCTGGGCATTGGGATCGAAAGTATTGACGGTCATAGGCGTCCGTGGATCTCCGAAGAAAAAGGGGGCTCACAAAAAAGAGGGCGCGATTATACCCGAAGCCAATCACAGATACAGCGCCGGCTGGATAAAAAAGCACCAGCTGCGGTGCAGGTGACTGAGGTACCGTCTCTTTCTTGGAAAGCGGGCGCTACATCCTTCAATACAAAAACCTTAAGCGTCTGATTTTTGGTCTGCTATGTTGGTTCAGGTAGTCTTATGCGCCGCCGGTTGGCGGACGCGTTTCGGGGCGAAGAGCTGTGCCCTTCACCGAATAATGGAACTGACCATGTTGAAACGTCCTCTTCTGGCCCTTGCCCTGGGCTGGGTATTGAGTGCCTGCAGTGGCTCCGAGCCGCCAGCGCCTGCTGCTTCCGTCAATGAATCCCTGCAACCCCCGCCGCTGATTGACCGCAGTGTACTGTTTGGCAATCCCGCCCGCTTTCAGGGGCGGGTCAGTCCCAACGGCCAGTGGATGAGCTTTCGGGCGCCGGTAGACGGGGTGATGAATCTTTGGGTTGGGCCCCGTGGTGATCTTGCACAGGCCAAACCCATTACCCAGGACCGAGGCCGGGGCATTCCGGCTCACTTCTGGTCTCTGGATGACCGCTATGTCCTCTATATCCAGGACAAAGATGGGGATGAAAACTGGCACCTCTATGCCATCGATCTGGACGGGGGTGAAGTGCGTGATCTGACCCCCTATGAAGGGATACAGGCCCAGATGGTGGCCCAGAGCACCGATCATCCCGGTAAAGCGGTGGTAGGCATGAACGACCGCGACCCGCGCTGGCATGATTTGTATGAGGTGGATCTGGCGACCGGAGAACGCACATTACTCGCGACCAACCCGGAGATGGCCGGCATTCTGGTGGACAACGACCTTAAGGTCAGACTGGCGCTGGGTTCCGCGGAGCTTGATGGGCAGAAGGTGTATCAGTGGGTCGACGAGCAATGGCAGCCGTTGTTCGACATCCCCTCCGAAGACATGCTGACGACGGCGATTCTGGGTTTCGACAAGGACAATACCGGCATCTATATGCTCGACAGCCGTGGCCGGGATACCGCGGCGTTGGTGCACTATCGTCTGAGCGATGGCCAGGCCAGCGTGCTGGCTGAAAGCAATGGGGTGGACGTGTCCGGGGTGCTGTTTGACCCCCGCACTCATGCGCCCTTCGCCTATGCCGAAGATCGACACCGGCCGGTCTGGTTCGCGATTGACCCGGATTATCAGCAGGACATTGTTCAGTTAAACCGGCAACTCTCCGGTGGGGCCAATGTGCTGGCGATTTCGGAAGACGCCAACCTCTGGACCGTGTACACCGATGAAAGTGACAGCTCGCCCATCTATAAGATGTTTGACCGTCGCACCGGTGAACTGTCCGAGCTGTTTGTGACGCACCCTGCTCTGGATGGTGTGGCGCTTGCCAGGATGCATGGGGTTACGATCCCCAGCCGTGACGGATTGTCTCTGGTGTCCTATCTGACCCTGCCCCGTGAGGTGGATGCGGAAGGCAGCGGCACCGCAAGCCAGCCGGTCCCTCTGGTGCTGTTGGTTCATGGCGGGCCCTGGGGCAGAGACACCTTTGGCTATTCCTCCGCGGTGCAATGGCTGGCTAACCGGGGTTATGCGGTGCTGCAAGTGAACTTCCGTGCGTCTACCGGGTTTGGCAAATCCTTCCTTAATGCCGGTAACAAGCAGTGGGGCCGCGCGATGCAGGATGATCTGCTGGATGCGAAGGCCTGGGCCATCGAGCAGGGCATTACCGAAGAGGGAAGGGTGGCCATTATGGGCGGCAGCTATGGTGGCTACGCCACTCTGGCGGGTCTGACCATGACGCCTGAGGCGTTTGCCTGTGGCGTTGATATTGTCGGCCCGTCGAATTTGCAGACCTTGCTGGATTCCATTCCGCCTTACTGGGCCAGCTTCCGGCGGGTGTTTGCCAATGCCATTGGCGACCCGGAGACGGAGCAGGGCCGGGCATTGCTTAAGGAGCGCTCGCCGCTCACCTACGTGGATGACATCGAGCGGCCCTTGCTGATTGCTCAGGGCGCCAACGATCCCCGGGTCAAACAGGCCGAATCCGACCAGATTGTGGACGCCATGGCGAGCAAGGGGATCCCGGTCAGCTATGTGCTGTTCCCTGACGAGGGCCATGGTTTTGCCAAGCCGGAGAACAATATCGCTTTCTATGCGGTGGCAGAAGCGTTTCTGGCGGAGTGCCAGGGCGGGCGCGTACAACCGGTAGGCGATGATTTTGCCGGGTCCAGTATTCAAATCCCTCACGGTCGGGACTTTATTCCCGGCGTGCCAGCGATTGAATCGGGGCAGTGATCAATTCAGAGAAAAAAGGGGCGCAGATGCGCCCCTTTTTTTCATTAGAGGTATTGGATCACCAACCGCACTGACGACCGGCAAGTTGGTTTTGCTGATCCAGCCATTGGTGCAGCGGGGCGAAGTAGTTCAGCATCGCTTTTCCGCTCATCTGCTCGGAGCCGGTTACGGCTGCCAGAGCCTTCGGCCAGGGTTGGCTCAGGCCCATTTCCAGCATGGCGTTGAGTTTGGCACCGGCTTCCTCGCTGCCGTACAGCGAGCAACGGTGGATTGGGCCTTCATAGCCCGCCTCTTCACACAGTGCCTGATAGAACTGGAACTGGAGAATGTGGGCCAGGAAGTAGCGGGTGTAAGGCACACTGGCGGGCACGTGGTACTTGGCACCCGGGTCAAAGTCCGCCTCGGTACGGGCTACCGGCGCTTCAATGCCCTGATACTGCTCACGCAGGTCCCACCAGGCGGCGTTGTAGTTTTCCGGCGTGATTTCGCCAGAGAAGACTTTCCAGCGCCACTGGTCAATCATCAGGCCAAAGGGCAGGAACGCCACTTTATCCAGCGCCTGACGCAGCAGCAGGCCAATGTCGCTTTCCGCTGAGGGCACTTCCTCAATCAGGCCAATCTCTTTGAGATAATTGGGCGTAATGGACAGAGAGATCACATCGCCAATGGCTTCATGGAAGCCATCATTAGCGCTGTCCTTAAACAGGAAGGGCTGATCCATATAGGCGCGCTGATAGATGTTGTGGCCCAACTCGTGATGAATCACCCGGAAGTCTTCGCCATTCTTGCGGATGCACATCTTGATGCGGATGTCTTCGCGGTTGTCCAGATCCCAGGCAGACGCGTGGCAGACCACGTTGCGATCCTGAGGCTCGACAAACAGAGAGCGCTGCCAGAAGGTTTCCGGCAGCGGCGCAAAGCCCATCGAGGTAAAGAAGGTTTCGGCCTGCTCCACCATCTTAATCTCGTCATAGCCGTGCTGGTCCAGCAGGGCGGTCAGGTCATAGCCCGGGCCGGGCAGGTCGGCAGGGGCAACCAACTCGTAAATTTCGCCCCACTGCTGAGCCCACATATTGCCCAACAGATGAGCCGGGATGGGGGAACTTTGTGGCACCACGTCGGTGCCGTATTCGTCACCCAACTCACCGCGCACATAACAGTGCAGGGCTTCATACAACGGCTTCACTTCATTCCACAGGCCATCCAATTGTTTCGGGAACGCTTCGGCTGGCATATCGTACTTGCTGCGCCACAGTTCGCCGACGTTGTCGTAGCCCAGCGCCTGAGCCCCTTCGTTGGCCAGCGTCACTTGTTGTTCAAACAGCGGGCGCATCGGTTTGGCAATCTCGCGCCAGCCTGCCCAGACCTTCTTAAGCTGCTCCGGGTCACGGCTGGACGCCATGATGGAGGAGAGTTGGGGCTGGCTCAGGCACTCATCCGGAGTGACGCAGAAGCGGCCCTTGCCATACAGACCACCCAGTTCAGTGCTGAGCTGAGCCAGCTGTTGACTCTTTTGCGGATCCGCCGGAGCGGGAAGGGTCAGACTGCGCTGGAGAATGGCCAGCTTGCGCTGGTCCGCCCCGGATAAGGTGCTGGCGTCAACGAGCGCGGCTTCTGAGGCGTAACGCACCGCTTTCTCGGTGTAGACCCGGCCGGTTTCACTGGCCAGGGCTGCGGTGTCTTCGGTAATGAAGTTGGCGTAGATCCACTCGGCACGGGCAGCGGTTTCACTGATTTGCGCCAGATCGGTTTCCGCTTCGTCGATAAAGGCTTTGGCGGAGGGTGAAGTGGCGACGTTGGCGTTGTCTGCCGGAGCCTGAGTGCAGGCGGACAGCAAAGCCAGGGCGCAGGCGCTGAGCGCCCACTTGGGGGTGGCGGTCATCACGGCTTCCTTGTGTTGTTGTTATGTAACCGAAAGGTGGCGCCAGTCTAGCGAAAAGGTTGCTTGATCAGAAGGGTGAAAATCAGGCAAAAAAAGACCCGGCGGGCAGTGACAGATTGGGCTCGCCAGGTCCAGGGAGTGAAAAGGGTGGGTGATTAATAACCCTACATTTGTTATAGCTCAATCTGTGTACGTCGGTTGTATATTTGTTCGAATATTGGTCGACGCCAGAATAATCCCTTGAAAAACGCGCCTTTACTCATGTGATAAGAATTTTGACAAACGGTTGTGTCCTGTTTACTTTAAACGGGTGTTTGAAACCTTGGGTGAGGCTATGGCCAGTCGACAAAGCACCAAACATCGGATCCTGGATGCCGCCGAACGCTTGTTCGCTGAACGCGGATTTTCCGAAACCTCATTACGTCTGATCACCGGCAAAGCCGAAGTGAATCTGGCGTCAGTGAATTACCACTTTGGTTCAAAGAAAGAGTTGATCCAGGCGGTGTTGGCGCGCTATCTCGACCGCTTTATGCCCGCGATCAACGACGCGTTCATTGAGCTGGACAAGAAGCCGGACCTGACCCTTCAGGATGTGTTTGAAGCGATGGTTCAGCCGATGCTCGATCTGGACGACTTGAGAACCCATGGGACCGCCATTTTTCTCCAATTGCTGGGCCGCGGTTACATCGAAAGTCAGGGCCATCTGCGCTGGTTTGTTACCACGCATTATGGTGAGGTGCTGACCCGAGTGACGGCACTGGTTCACAAGGCAGCGCCTCATCTTCCGATGGTCGAAGTGTTCTGGCGTTTGCACTTCACCCTGGGCACCGTGGTGTTCACCATGAGCTCCTTTGACGCCCTTTCCGATATTGCCCGGGCGGATTTCCAGCAAGATAACAACATTGAGTCCGTAATTCGGCGGATCATCCCCTATATGGCTGCTGGTGTGTCTGCGCCGGCCCCTGATCTCCAACACAGTCTGATCGAGGAAGTATCATGACGTTGCTGTTCTTAATCCTGATCGCCTTATTGGTGATCTTTGGCGTTACCGACATCCGGCGTCAGTTGATCTCACGCCCGGCGTTTGCCTTCTTTAAGCGTGTTCTCCCGCCGCTGTCCCAGACAGAGCGTGAAGCGATGGAAGCGGGCAATGTCTGGTGGGATGGCGAGCTGTTCCGTGGCGCTCCCGACTGGAACCAACTGCACAGCTACCCGGCGAACACCCTGACCGAGGAAGAGCAGGCGTTCCTGGACAACCAGGTGCCGACGTTGCTCAAGATGCTGGATGACTACCAGATCTGCCATGAACAGCATGACCTGCCTCAGCCGGTGTGGGATTACATTAAGAACGAGAAGTTTTTCTCATTCATTATCCCGAAAGAGTACGGCGGGCTGGCGTTTTCAGCCCATGCTGCGTCTACCATCGTTTCCCGCATCGCCTCCCGCTCGATGAGTGCGGCGGTGACCGTGATGGTGCCCAACTCGCTGGGTCCCGGCGAACTGCTGGCGCATTACGGTACGGACGAACAGAAAAATCAATGGTTGCCGGGCCTGGCCAGTGGTAAAGAGGTGCCCTGTTTTGCTCTGACCGCACCCACCGCCGGCTCCGATGCCGGTGCCATTCCGGACACCGGTATCGTCTGTAAAGGCGAGTACCAGGGAGAAGAAGTACTGGGTATCCGCCTGACCTGGGATAAGCGCTACATCACCCTGGCTCCGGTGGCCACCGTACTGGGCCTGGCCTTTAAACTGCGTGACCCTGATGGACTGCTGGGTGATCAGAAAGAGATCGGCATTACCTGTGCCCTGATCCCGGCCAGCCATCCGGGAGTTGAGCTTGGTAATCGTCACAACCCGCTTGGTATGGCCTTTATGAATGGCACCACCCGTGGCCAGGATGTGTTCATTCCGCTGGACTGGATCATTGGCGGCGCAGACTACGCCGGCCGGGGTTGGCGGATGCTGGTTGAGTGTTTGTCCGCTGGCCGGGGCATCTCGCTGCCGGCACTGGCCACTGCCACCGCACACCTGGCGACCCGAACCACCAGCGCCTACTGTGGCGTGCGTCAGCAGTTCGGTGTTCATATTGGCGAGTTTGAGGGCATTCAGGAAGCGCTGGCCCGTATTGCGGCCAACACCTACACACTGGAGTCAGCCCGTAAACTGACGGTTACCGCGGTGGACACCAATCAGAAGCCGTCGGTGGTTACCGCCATTGCCAAATACCATATGACCGAGCTGGGCCGCAGCGTGATCAACGATGCAATGGACGTCCATGCCGGCAAAGGGATTCAGCTGGGCCCCAATAACTATCTCGGCAACAACTACATCGCCTCGCCGGTTTCCATTACCGTGGAAGGTGCCAACATCCTGACCCGAAATCTGATGATCTTCGGCCAGGGCGCGACCCGCTGCCACCCGTACGTTCTGGCAGAGATGGAAGCGGTGGCAAACCCGGATGACGACGCGGGCCTGAAGCGCTTCGATAGCCTGCTCATTTCCCACATCGTCTATGCCGTGCGCAACGCGGTCGTCTCCTTTGGCCATGCGCTGACCGGTTCCCGGTTTGCCGAGAAGCCGGTAGCGGGCCCGACCGGCCGTCATTATCAGCACCTAAATCGCTTGAGTGCCAACCTGGCGATCATGACCGACATCTCCATGATGGTGCTGGGCGGCAGCCTGAAGCGTCGTGAAATGATCTCCGCGCGCCTCGGTGATGTGCTGAGTCAGCTCTATCTGGCTTCAGCGGTGCTGCGTAACTACGAGATGGACGGCCGTCAGCAGGCGGACCTGCCCTTTGTGAATTACGCCATCGAGCAGGCCACTTTCGAAGCCGCTAAGGCGCTGAACGGCGTGATCCGCAACTTCCCCAACCGCGCGGTGGGCTGGTTGTGCAAACTGCTGCTGTTCCCCCTCGGCAATCACTTCAAGGGGCCGGATGACGCCCGTAAGCGTGAAGTGGCACAGGCCATTATGGAGCCCGGTTGTCTGCGTAACCGTCTGACTCACCTGTGTCCCGTGGACGGCGATTTCAATGACGGCATCACTGAACTGGAAGACGCCTTCCTGGCACAGCGTCAGGCGGCGCCGGGCATCAAAGCGCTGAAAAAGGCTCAGCGTGCCGGTAAGTTGCCCCGTGGCCCGGTGAGTGAGTCGTTGCTGGAAAGTGCGGTTGAACTGGAGGTGATCAGCTCTGAGCAAGCCGAAATTGTTCTGCAGGCCAACCGTTTATGTCGTGCGGCCATTGATGTGGACGAGTTTGAAAAGCTCTGAATGTCCCAATCGCACAAAACACCGCCAATTGGGCGGTGTTTTTTTTTGTGAGCTAAAATCTGACGGAATTTCAGTGCGGTGTGATGTCTGCACCATTGAAATGAGTGAATTGTGGTGTGAGCCAACCGGCGGAAAACGGTGTAGTTGATTCGTTGTCACAAAAACGCAACTTTACGGCCCGTTTGCCGCTAAGTGTATGACAAATAAGTATTCAGCCATGTTCTCACCGGTATTGACGCTCCCACATTAACGAGTATCATCGAATCTCACTCCGTCATCGCCAACCGTAAGTGGATAGAGAGGCTTCACCGTGATCAACGTGTTATTGGTCGACGATCATGCATTGGTACGCACCGGGATCAGTCGGATCCTGGAAGACGAACGCGGAATCAAAGTGGTCGGCGAAGTAGAGGATGGTGAGCAAGCCGTGGCCTGGTGCCGGAAAAGCGAATGCGACGTCGTCCTGATGGACATGAGCATGCCCGGCATCGGTGGCCTTGAAGCCACCCGCAAAATCCTGCGTTACAACCCGGACGCACGGATCATTATCCTCACGGTTTACACCGAAGAGCCGATCCCATCCAAAGTGATGGCAGCAGGTGCCGCAGGCTTTCTGACCAAGAATGCCCCGCCGGCGGATATGGTGCAGGCGATTCGCGTTGTGGCTTCTGGCCAGCGTTATATTGCCCCGGAAATTGCCCAGCAGATGGCGCTCAAACAGTTCAATCCCGAGAAGAACCCGTTTGATGACCTGTCTGAGCGTGAGCTTCAGATCACCATGATGGTCACCTCCGGTCAAAAAGTGTCTGAGATCTCCGAACAGCTGAATCTCAGCCCCAAAACCGTCAACAGTTACCGTTACCGCCTGTTTGAAAAGCTCAAGATCAGCGGCGATGTGGAACTGACCCGGCTCGCTATCCGTTATGGTATGGTGGACTCAGAGAAAATCTGACCCCCGATACCATGCCATCAGACTGTTTTGACGCCCGGGCGTTTCTGCGCTCGGTCACCAGTGAGCCCGGCGTGTACCGTATGTACGACGCGCCGGGTGGCACTGTCCTCTATGTCGGTAAAGCCAAAGACCTCAAAAAGCGTCTCAGCTCTTACTTTCGCGCCAATCTCCCCAGCACAAAAACCCGAGCCCTTGTGGCACAGATCCGCCACATTGAAGTCACGGTAACGCACACCGAGACCGAAGCGCTGATCCTTGAGCATGACTACATCAAGCAGTACATGCCGAAGTACAACGTGCTGCTGAGGGATGACAAATCCTACCCCTATATTTTCCTGTCCGAGCATCCGCACCCCCGGCTGGCGTTTCATCGTGGCGCAAAACGGGCAAAGGGCCACTACTTTGGCCCATACCCCAATGGGGGCGCAGTGCGGGAAAGTCTGCACCTGATGCAAAAGCTGTTTCCCATTCGCCAGTGCGAAGACGGTTTCTATAAAAACCGCAGCCGTCCCTGTCTTCAGTACCAGCTCAAACGCTGCAGCGGTCCCTGCACCGGCATGATAAGCGACGAGGAGTACGGCCAGCAGGTGAAGATGGCCAAGCTGTTTCTTCAGGGCCAGAGCCAGGCCGTGATTGGCCAGCTTGCTGAGAAAATGGAACAGGCCAGCATGTCGCTGGCGTTCGAAAAGGCCGCCCAGTACCGGGATCAGATCCAGGCACTCCGTACCGTACAGGAGCAGCAAGGCGTTCAGGGTCAGCAGGCCGACCTGGATGTGATTGGCGTGCACCTGGAGGGCGGCATGGCCTGCTGCCATCTGCTGTTTGTACGCCAGGGTAAAATCCTCGGCAGCCGCAGCTATTTCCCCAAGGTGCCCAAAGACACCGACCTGGATGAGTTGGTCAGCAGCTTCCTGCTGCAGTTCTACCTGGGCGGAGGCGAGGAGCGTCACATCCCCAAAGAGATCGTGCTCAACGTGGCGTGTGAGGACCTCGACGCTCTGGAAGCGCTGCTGAACGAGCGTGGGCAGGGCAGGGTGGCGATCAAAACCCGGGTACGTGGAGAGCGGGCTCAGTTCCAGCGGCTGGCAGAGACCAACGCCCGCAGCGCGCTCAGTTCCCGCATTGCGCATAAGAGCACCGTTGCCGAGCGATTCCGCCAGCTGGCCGAAGCGCTCGAGCTGGAATCGCCCATTGGCCGCATGGAGTGCTTCGACATCAGCCACACCATGGGTGAGAAGACCGTGGCGTCCTGCGTGGTGTTTAACGCCGAAGGGCCGGCCAAGCAGGAGTACCGCCGTTACAACATCAGCGGTATCACGCCCGGGGACGACTACGCCGCAATGGGGCAGGCGCTGAAACGCCGATACGAGAAAGTGACCGACGCTGACAACCTCCCGGACATCCTGTTTATTGATGGCGGTAAGGGACAGCTGACTCAGGCTGAGTCGGTGATGGAAGCGGCGCTGGCGGACTCCGGGCTTGAGCAGCCGCTGATGGTGGGGGTGGCCAAAGGCGAGAGCCGTAAGCCGGGGCTGGAAACCCTGATATTGGGCTTCACCCGGGAAGTGATCCACCTGCCGGCTGATGCGCCAGCGCTGCATCTTATCCAGCATATCCGCGACGAAGCTCACCGGTTTGCCATCAGCGGCCACCGAGCTGCCCGTGGCAAAGCCCGCGGTCAGTCTGTGCTCGAATCCATACCTGGTGTGGGCGCCAAACGGCGTCAGCAATTGCTGAAGTATCTGGGCGGAATGCAAGAACTGAAGAAAGCGAGTGTGGCAGAGTTGGCAAAAGTGCCGGGGATCAGCCCGCAACTGGCACAAAAGATTTATGACGCATTGCGAACGTAAGGCCAAATACGGCATGATTGCCAGCCTGCACATCAGCCGGGACCGCTATGAAACTCAATATTCCCAACATTCTCACCCTAATCCGACTGGTGATGATCCCCGTCTTCATTGGGATGTACTACGTACCGTGGAAGTGGTCCTATCTGGTTGCGGCGGGCCTCTTTGTCCTGGCGTCACTGACGGACGCCCTTGACGGCTACCTGGCACGACGCCTGAACCAGTCCACGCCGTTTGGCGCCTTTCTCGACCCGGTGGTGGATAAGCTGATGGTGGCCACCGCTCTGGTGGTGCTGGTGGCGGATTACGACAATATGCTGGTCACCCTTGCGGCCATTGTGATGATTGGTCGTGAGATCGTGATTTCCGCGCTCCGTGAGTGGATGGCGGAAATGGGCAAACGCGGCATCGTTGCGGTGTCCTGGCTCGGCAAATTCAAAACCGCGGCACAGATGGTGGCGATCACCGGTCTGATCATCCACTTCAGCAACCCCATCATGACTAATATCTCCTATGGTTTGCTGGGCGTGGCGACGTTTCTGACCATCTGGTCGATGTTTTCCTACATCCGAGCGGCCTGGGGAGACCTGACCCGCCACGGTTAATTTCCCGCGATTGAGCGGGAATCATTCGGGAGTTGCCGCCTCCCTGAGCAAGATGCTCGAAAAGGCGGCAAACGCGCATTCTGGGGCGATTTGGCGGTTGACTTAGTTCCGCCATCCCGTAAAATGCGCAGCGTGTTCGGGGGCAAACGGCTTTACGGACAAGGGGTTAACAACCCGTACCGAAAGGGACAAACTGTTAAGCGGCACTAGCTCAGCTGGTAGAGCGCAACCTTGCCAAGGTTGAGGTCACGAGTTCGAACCTCGTGTGCCGCTCCAAATTTCGCAAATCGGATCCGTCCGGTTTGACACAAGTTAAGGCGCGTTGGCAGAGTGGCTATGCAGCGGATTGCAAATCCGTGGACCTCGGTTCGACTCCGGGACGCGCCTCCATTACATACTCCGCCCGAGTGGTGGAATTGGTAGACACAACGGATTTAAAATCCGTCGGCCGCATGGCCTTGCCGGTTCAAGTCCGGCCTCGGGTACCATTTCCACTGCCGCACTGCGGACAACATCAAAGCTCAATCCTGATAAGGGGTTGGGCTTTTTTGTTGCGTGCTATTTGCTGGATATGCTCTGTTTCGGCGCAATGTATGAGCGATTAATCAGAGGTTACCCATTGAATAACATCCAAATTTGTCGGAGTTTGGTACCTGGCATGAACGCTGAGCGGTAAAAAGGAGTCGCAGTATGGCCAGGGTCGAGCACTACAACGTTGTTTGTACGCAATGTCTTCAGCCCGGCAGGGTGGGAAGGAAGCCGTCGAATCTCAGGGAGTGGCTGGTGGCGTTGTGCGTTTTGCCGTTTTTCCTTCTGTCCTTCCTCTGGTTTCCGATCGGTCCGCTTATTGTCTTAGTGGCGCTGTACTTCTCCACCCGCAAGCGCAAGTGTTGTCAGAGCTGCAAAGCCGACACGTTGGTGCCGGTCAGTTCACCCCGAGGTCAACAGATCATGGAAGAGCTTGGCTACAAGGCGCTCGACTAACCGGCTTTAATCGGCGCCCACTGATTACTCCGCCAACGACCGGCAGGCGTCCTCAACCCACTGAGCCATCTCCGGCTGCGAATAGGCTTTGTGGTAAACCAGGTAGGTGGTGATGGGCTTGTGCTCAAAGGGCAGTGGCTTGAGCACCACCGGCAGGGTTTTCGCCAGTCTGCGTGCCATGCTGTCGGGGGCAGAGGCGATCAGATCGCTTTTTGACACGATATTGCCCATCGACTGACTGTCCCGAATCACCGCGGCAATGCGGCGCTCGCCGACTTCCACCCCAATCATCTCCTGCCAGGCTTTGCGGAACACCGCCAGTTTCCAGGCGACGTGCTCTTCGGTGTAATAGGAGTCGGCGTCAAAGTGATCGATGCGCGGGTGGCCAATCCGGTGAAGCACCTTGATGTGGTCTTCCAGCACTTTGATGCAGTGAAACCGTGGGTCTTCCACCGGAAAGAACACCAGCGCCATATCCAGCTGGCGTTTCGCCAACTGCTCCAATACCCGGCCGCTGTCCCGGACGTAGTCATTGGTGTCCATCTCGGCGCAGTGAATGGTCAGGTTTTCCGGGCGGCGGTCGCACTCGATCAACGCTTCAAGAATCAGGGCTTCGTAGGCGGGGTTAATGGCGATCTCTAAGGTATCGCTGTCGCCACCGGATATCAGGTCCAGATGCAGTTCACTGAGGGCTTCCAGATGCTGACTGGCTTGAGAGGCAAGCCGGGATGCCAGTGCGGTTGGGGTCATGGTGCGTCCATCGCGAATCATCAGCGGATCCCCAACCCGGTCCCGCAGCTTGTCCAACGCCTGACTGACCGCAGGGGCGGATATGCCCAGCGTGCGTGCGGTTTCGGTCAGGCTCCCGGTCTGAACCAGAAGTGTCAGAAGCTCAACTTCTTGCAGATACTGACTGCGGCTTTTTGTCATGTGCGCTAACCCTTTGACTGGATATAGATAAGTTACGCTAACCGGGCGCAGGTGCAAGCGATGGCGTCCAGGCTCCAGCGTGGGGAGGGCACGAACCGGCTCCGCTTAATTCTGGAATAAGCATGCCACTCACCCCGGTGTCTTGGGGATCCTTCGCCGCTTAATTCTCAATTAACTGTCTTCAGAACCTATCGGTGGCTAAGGTGCGCCGCATCTGTAAGGCCTGGTAGGAATCGCCTTGCTTCATTCATTGGCTAAGGATCGGCATAAAAAACCAACGAGACCGATATGAAAAAGATCGCTTTGTCCACACTGGCCGTTCTTATCGCTTCCGGCTGTAGCAGCGACAAGTCCGACACCCAGACGTTGAGCCTGTCCTTTGATGCTGAGACTTCCGCCTCCCCTTACGCCGAGTCTGACTATCGCCAGTTTCTCCTCCGTGATGACTACCAGCTTGAGGTGAACGGCCAGGTGGCGACTCATGTTGGTGAGTTTTCCCTGGACGATACTGTGACGCTGTCTGTGCGCTCGGGTGACGTTGTGCGGGTGGTGCACAGCGAACTGGATGAGTCTGTGCGTCAGGCCTTCAGCGAGTTCTACAGCCTGGAAGGGGCTCTGACTGTCGAAGGGCAGGAGCAGCAAGTGACGCTGCCGATGTTCAACACCTCCTTCACTCTGGTGGCCATCGACGACCGTCCGGAGCTGTCTCATGTGGCGCTGAACGATGATCTGCTGGCCCCAGCAGAAGGGGACTACCGCCACGGTTTTGTGACCGGTTTCAACTACACCCTGATTGGCGTGGGTGAAGGCGTCGATGGCGCCAACAAGCAGAGTACCAATCCGGACAACGTGCACCTGTACCAGTTTAACGACGAAGCGGAAGCGTGGAGCATGATGGTGATCAGCATGGCTCACCAGAACCTGCCGTTCAGCTATCGCAACCTGAAGGTACTCGACCAACAGAACGGCCAATATCGCGCCGTTGTGGAAGCGGGTGACAGTGAGCTGTTTGCGCGCGTTCCCGGTTTGCCGATTTCCGAAGTGGACATCGCCATCTCTGTCACCGCAGAGGGTGAGTCCCGCGGCTACACCAACCTGTACCTGAAAGAAGCGGGCACCGCGCGTTGTGCCACCATTCTGGCCAGTGGCGACGTGCACCTGTACGGCACCGGTTCCTGCACCAACGATCAGGACAAAGAGGTGTTCAGCAGCTATGACGAGCTGCGTCAGGTCTACCCGACACTGACCTTCAACGGCCGTTACGTTGAGCCTCTGCGCGGTTTCCAGAACGTCTTCCACCGCCTGGCCGACGCCAATGAGGGCGAGCTGGTTGAGATCGATTTCCGTCTGAACAGCGTTGAGCTGGGTAACTGCGACCACTTCCGGGTCGACAACGGTGTGTGCGTTGGCTCCCGGGTATCCACGGCGGACCACAGCCAGCGTATGACCGTAGGCGCCCAACTGGTGGACGGCATGAAGCTGGTGGATCTGCCGGAGCCTCACGTTGAGTTCTCCCGCGGCGGTGACAACGCCTTCATCAACTTCTACTGCAAGAAGCCGTTGGTGGGCGTACGCACCATCGCATACCCGCTGAGCGAGGATTGGGCCAGCTTTACCCAGCGAGTTGAAAACCGCACCTGTGAGCTGGGCACCTATCGCGGCATTGAAAGCTTTGGCAGCCAGGCCAACCTGCGCACCGGCAGCACCACTGCGGAAGACCATGATGCGATTCTGGAAGCGTTCCAGTTCCGCATGCCCAAGGCAGATTGACTGACAGCAAAACGAAAAGGGGCCAGATGGCCCCTTTTTTAATGTTAAGCCCGCTCGATACCGGCGGCTACTCCGAGCCGACCGCGCCTTTTGAGCTGCGTAACAGCGCAGTCAGATTAGGGATCAGGGCGAGCAAGGCAGGGAGAATCGCCAGCAACCCTTTTAGCGAGCCCTGGGCGAGGTAGATGATCACAACCAACAGCGCCAGACCCAGCAGTTTAAGCGGGCCCCTGAGTCGAACCCACTGGCCCTGATCGTAACTGGCCTTCCATGCCTCAATAGTTTCCGGGGTTTCTGCGGTGAGCACAAATCGGTGGAAGCTCCGGTTGGCCAGTGTCAGTGCTGGATCTCGTCGGACATAGCCGCGCCGGATAAGGTGCTCCAGTGGTGGGTTGTAGGCGGTACACACCATTTTATGGTGTGCAATATCCCACAGCAGCAGGCGTTCGCTGCGGGTGCACAGTGCCCAGCGGAACTCGTAAAGACGCACTGCATGCGAGCGGATAAAGTCCACCACCTGCCAATCGTTAAGTTTGCCCTTGTGACTATCAATGCTTTCATTGACCACGCTTGTCAGCTGCAACAGTTCCGGCCAGACAGACAGTTCTTTATCAATCAGCGGATTGGAATGCGACTCTGATTGGTCTGAATTACTGGCGCTTTGCTCGTCGTTGGGTTTGATGTCGTTCCCTCCCGCGGTCCAGCAGTGCACCTTGATAAAGGGCTGAAGCAGCTGTATCCAACGCAATTTTTCTTCGTCATCAGCGTGCTCAGTTTGGGGGATGTCCGGATAGCAATGGGGGTGCACAAACCGATAGAGTGGCGAGATTTCAACCGACAGTGCTATAGCGGTCTGTTGGGATTTCAACTGCTCTTCAAGCCAACAAAGGGCGCGTAGACGTTGTTTTCGATTCAGCGCGAGTCGTTCAAAACCGCTGCACCAGATGGACGTAAGGGACTTCGCTTGCCAGGGCAGTTCACGATTCAGGTCAACGCTGAGTACCCCGGCGTCTTCTTTCTTTTTCTTGCCCCAGCGGGAATCACCAAATTTGAATTCGTCGTGCAGTCGGATAAACATCACGAAGTTCGCTTTATGCCAATGCTTCTTGTAGCTGTTTGCCTCAAACAATTGGCGGAAGTTGGGCGGCAACTGAGAGGCAAACACCCGCAATGACACACTGCGCCACATCAGGAAGTAGAGCAGCCACAGTGACAACGCTGCCAGCGTAAAGGTGGCCCAGGGCAGTCCCCCTGAAGAGACGTTGCTCAGCGTCAGGGTGTGGCCATAGTGGGTCAGGGGAGGAAATGTGCCGGAGGGCGTCGTGGCGGTTTGTTCGGGATCCATGACCGCCAGTTCCGGAAAGGCTGGTGTCAGTTTTTGCGCCACATCCTGAATCCAGGGGTTGACCAGCTTACCCTGATTCTCGCTCACCCATGAGGGATGAAGCGAGCGCCAGTGCAGGTGGTATGCACCCCGATAAGGTGTGCCGTGTTGCGCTGCACTGGCGGCCTGAACCTGTCGGCCTGGCAGTCCGGTACAGACAAACCCAAAGATGCCGGTGCAGTGATCATCACGCTCGGTAATGTCCCCGCCGTAACTTTCTGTCAGGGCTATCTTGCTGTGTCCGAGTGGGTAGTGGCTGGCCTTCATGGATGACCACTGACGTTTGTACACCTGCTCCTCGGCGCGATCGCGAAGCCGCATGCGGTCTGACAACTTCTCGTAGAAATGCTGAAGCACGACGCCGGATAAGGTGGTTTGCACCATGCCATAGCTTTGCAGTGCGGTTGGCAGCAACAAAATCAGCCAAAACAGCGACAGACAGAGATTGTATCGGAACGGCAGGGCACGATAGTTGGCGATGCCCCGGCTGGTATCCATTCGTCTGTTGAGCCGTTGCCAGGTGGATGTCTGCTCCCATGGCAGCAGCGCCAGCGCGGAGACGATCGCCAGGTAACCCGATATCAGGTTATCGGGGCCGGCCCCACCTTTCGGCAGCAACAGTGCCAGGGCCAGCACCAGCAAGGTGAAGATCAGCAAGGCCAGCTTGATGGCGGGTTCGATCTTTTGATTTGCCGGAGCGCCCAGCAGAAGATACAGGCGGCACCACCAATAGCCGGTCCAGGTTATCAGCGAGGTGAGCAGAGCAAAAAATAGGTTCCAGTAAGGCCAGTAACCCGGTGTGGACAAGTCAAGGGTGGACTGCACAACGTACAGCATCCATTGATGGCTGAACCAGATGCCGAAGGGAACGGTAGCCAGCATCAGGACCATTGCCAGCGGGTAGGCGCTGAGTTTGTCCCATTGGGGCCACAAGGGGCTGATTCGGCTGCCGAACGCATGCAGCAACGCAATGGTCAGCGCAAAGGTAATCAGGAGCACCAGCTGGCTGAGCGCGAGACTGAATGTCCCAGTCCAGAAAGCGCGTTTTCGTGCAGGCGCGAGGTCATACAGGACCACCAACTGCAACGGCGAGCCTTGCAACAGCCTTTGGGTATGCAGGCAGCTTCGCCGGCCGTGATAGCTGACTTCCAGTGGGCAGGCATCGGCCCTGGATACCGGTTCACTGTCCAGCCAGGCCAGCACTTCGTTATCCGGCCCGACTTCGTCAAGGAAGTTTTCGATCAACTCCCGGCTGGCCTCTGTGTGATAGAGCACCAGGCCATTGGTGCGGTTAAATATCAGCGCATGAAAGCCCGGTGGCAGCAGGGGCTGAATCATGCTGGGCACCAGCCCTCCGGTGGCGATAGCGCTGATTTCAAGAGGCTTACCTGAGTCGGTTCCATCTGCCTCACCGTTCTTGGTTTTTGCCTCCCAGCCATAGGGTTGTGCCTGGATCGGTTCTGCCCAAACCGACGAGTCATAGACCCTGAATGGTTGTGAAATCACGGTTTCCAGGGCGCCATTGCCAACGCTGAATACCCGTTGCAGATAGAAGGGGGTGGTGTCTTTGGAGGTGTGATGCACGCGAACCGGCCAAAGAGGCCCTTTGCTGGCAACCTGAAAATAGTGCCGGAAGGAGAGGCTCAGTGGTTTAAGGCTGATCCCCTCCCGGTAGTTAAAGAATATCGATGGCGAGGTCATGGTGCCGTCCGCAGCCATTGACCACATGGCTTCGGGCGACACCAGGTGAGGTGAAGAGGTGAGATGTTCGAGAAGCTCTGCGGAACACACAACCCGTTTGCCCGTTGTCTCTTCTCCTGGCCTGACGCACTTGATGGGTGTTGTTCTTCCGGTTTCTTCTGTCGATTTTAGTCTGGATAGGTCGCTCTCAGAAAGTAACAGGGCGACGTAATATTCACGTGGTATGTTCTCTTTCAGAAACGCTCGATACTGGTCTAATTGCCTGATCCAACTTTCGATGTTTGTTCTGTATGAGAGGGATATATTGTTCAATATTTGATTGGCCAGTTGATTGCCACGTTGGGTTTCCGTGCGATAGTCGAGATTGGCCAATACGAAAATGAACAACAACGCCGCCCCGCTGCAGCTGGCAAAGATCATTAACCGGATTTCGGTAGTGGTGATGGCGTCGCTCTGGCCCATAAGCCGTACCCTGAGCCAGGGCCAGGCCAGCACCAATAGCACGAAAATGCAGACAATACTGAGTGCCCAAGTGGGTGGCAGAGAGAATCGTTCGGCCATTATGGTGTCGGCGGGCACCACCCCGACAAACACAATATCATTACTGTTCTGGCTCTCAGATTCAGGAAGACAACGCGTCAGGTTACCCAGGCAGGCATTGGCCAGTTTTCCAATGTAAAAATAGAGACGATAGTTGCCTCCATCAATATCCACATCGATAAAGCCACTCGATGTGGATATGCCCGCTTCTTTGCTGTCATTCTCTCTGGTGCTTTCACTGCCCTGAAGCTTACTGCTTTGTTGGCGACTGAGGACAGACAGCGCACTGGCTGGCAGCGTCCTTAGGAGGGGGCCGCTTAAGCGGCCATAGCCGTAATTATCCTTGGCCAGATCCCACTCCTGACTTTGTGTGTGGATGGTTTCAAATTCGCCTGAGACCTTTTCAAGAATGGAAACCTGCGAAAAACCATGGGAGCCATAAAGGCTGGGGTCACTGAGCTTAAGAGAGGTGATGATGGTGTGGCTGGCCTTGTCGCTGCCTTTGCTCGTTTCCGTAGTTATCTCTGCAGTAGAGAGAGTGCCGATACGAGCCTCACTGTCCTGACAAATTAGAGCTTTCAGGCTATCAAGAAGAGGTTGAGACGGGGAACAGGACTTGTTTTGTTTTTCTGTGTTTTCACTGACGATTTCGCAATGGTTTCTCATTACGGTTAAACAAATCGATGTCAGGCCGCCCTCTATGCGAGCGGAAGTAATCATATCTTCTTTGTATCCTCTACATTCTGATTTTTCACAATCATTCGATTCTTTTTCTTCTTTTTCGTCAAGATTGGTTCGGCGAATAATCCAGGAAAGACGATTGAGCTGGCGTTCAAATAGCTGCTCAATTTCGGCCAGTTCTCGCAGGCGTTTGTCGTTAAACTCCTGTTCCTGGTATTCGCCAAAGCGCAAAATCAACAGGAACAGCATACCGGCGGCCACCAAAACCGCGGCCACCAGCCCCCAGGGCATCGCTTTGGTGCGATGGAACCGTCTCATGTGACGCGGTTACGATTTCGGTGAGCGCAGAATTTCGTCGCGGCTACCGGGCACGCGACCGCTTTCCAGGGTGTGGTACAGGTGCTCAAACACCACCCCGGGAATGCCCGCCTTGGTGCCGGAGCGAAAGTAACTGTGGCCTTTGGGAAAGTCGTACTGGTTGTTGTAATCGTCACAATCAACCGAATAGACGTTTTTTGGCACTTTATCGAGGTCTTCCGGGCCTGAGTGGCCCAATCGGCGGGAGGCTATCTTGTTTTTAAGATTGGCGGCTTTACTGGCTCTGAGCGCCAGGTCATCGCTGGCGTGATACACCACAACATTGCGGGAGGCGTGGCAGATTAACTCACCGGAATGCCCCCGCTCCAACGATTCGTTGATGATGTCTGCTGCGACCAGAAAGCTATTCCTGAACACCAGTGGTACCCCACGGGGCAAGTCGTACTTGTTCCACGCGGTCAATGCGCCCCGGTAAACCCGGTTGCCCATTGAGTGAGCCAAGACATTGATCCGCTTCAGGCAGGGGTCTGACTGTGGATTGTATTCTTCCGAGTTTCGCCAGTCATCAAATTTGCCCATGATTCGGGCAAAGGAGTAGGCGCTCATATCCGCCGACTTCTGGTCATCCCAGTAGTCCTTTACAATTCCGATATCGTTATCGCACGGCCAAATCACCGGAACCACCAGGACTTCATTCTTTTTCTTTTTGTTACAAAGGCTTTGAAATTCTATGGCACCCTCAAATACTTGCTCAGGCATATTGGAAAAGCCATGGATGTAAATGAGTAACTGCCGGTAATTGGATGCCTTGATGGATTCAAGAAAAGCCAGGCTTCCCACCTCAACGTATTCCGACGCTTTGACTCTTTTGCAGAAATAGATGGAGTTGCTGGCAGCATTATTATCTAAGTTAAAGTCGAACTTTCTGTTTGCTTTAGAGCGAATGCTTTGTTTGGGAAAGCGGTTAGTAATGAAGTACATATTGTCCTCTGCCTCGTTGCATCGACGACAGAATTCCAAGCTTTTTCCAAGCCAGAACTCAATGATTCAGTTAACAGCGACAAAAACGGATAAAGGATAGTAGAGTTAAGTGACTCACGCTGGGACAATAATTCGAAGCTTTATAATAGATGCGAATATAAAACGGATTGTTTATTGCTGTTGGCTATCTGGATGCGGAGTCCGGGATGGGATCATCAGATATCTGGTTATGGATGGGGCCCCGGTGGATGAAGTAAAAAGGAGGCCAGCTGGCCTCCTTTCAGAACAGCGATTAACTCGCTTGCGTCTCGCTGATGTAGCGGTCGACCAGTCGCTCAAGAATGTCCAGCGGCACGGCACCGTTCTGCAGCACCACATCGTGGAAGTCACGGAGGTCGAAGCGGTCACCGAGCTCAGCTTTCGCCTTCTCGCGCAGGTCGAGGATCTTCATCATCCCCACCTTGTACGCAGTGGCCTGGCCGGGCATGACGATATAACGCTCGATCTCTGACGTCACGTCGGAGAGCGCCATGCCGGTGTTGGCTTGCATGTACTCAATCGCTTCTTCACGGGTCCAGCGCTTATGGTGAATGCCGGTGTCGACCACCAGACGCACCGCACGGAACAGCTCCGCCTGCAGACGACCGACGTTGTCGAACGGATCATCCTGGAAGCCCAGTTCCCACGCCAGTTGCTCACTGTAGAGTGCCCAGCCTTCGACGTAGGCCGTGAAGGGCGACATACGGCGGAAGAAGGGCAGGCCCTCCTGCTCCATGCCCAGGGCGATCTGGAAGTGATGCCCCGGAATGCCTTCGTGGTAGGCCAGGGTGCGCATGCTGTAGCGCGGGGTGGCTTTGATGTCGTACAGGTTGGCAAAGAAGCGGCCCGGGCGACTGCCATCAATCGCGGGTTGCTGGTAGTAGGCGCCCGGAGCGGTTTTCTCTTTAAACTCGGGAATGCGCACCACTTCCATGCCCGCCTTCGGACGGATATTAAAGGCGTCATCCAGCCCCGCCTCAATCTCATCCAGAATCAATTGGTAATCCTGAAGGATCTCGGCCCGGCCCGCGTCGTTGTCTTCGTAATAGAAGCGAACGTCGGCAGCCAGCGCGTCGATGGCCGGGCTGAAGCCCTCGTCGGTGTCGAAGCCCTGCGCCTTCAGGATGGTGAGGATCTCACCCTGAATGCGGTCAACTTCATTCAGGCCCAACTGGTGGATCTGCTCCGCGCTGTAATCGGTAGTGGTGAACAGTTTCAGGGACATGTCGTAGGCTTCCTGCCCCTGAGGCAGGCGCCAGAAGCCGTCATCGGTACCCGCCTGGTCGCGCAGTGCGGCGAAGTAGTCGATAAAGCTCTGGTAGGCGGGGTGTACGTCATCACGGATACGACGTTCCGCGTCAGCCAGCAGGCGGTCACGCTCTTCCGCCGGGATCTCTTCCGCGTCATCCAGCTTGCGCTGCAGAGAGGTGTAGAGGATGTTTTCCTGAACGGGGGTGGCGACGAAGTCGTTCATTTCCGTAAGCACCCGCTCAATCACAAAGCGAGGCGGGATGATTCCCTTCTCAGTGCGCAGACGCAGCCCTTCCAGGTTCTGCTCAAACTTGCGCTCCACCGCGCTCAGGCGGGACAGGTAATGCTCCGCGTCTTCGACGCTGTGCACCTGATGCTGCGCTTCCATAAAGCTGGGGTAGCCATTCTGAACCCCAAACAGCTGATTGACCGGGTAGTTGTGGTAACGATAGGGCTTGGCTTCCTCGGCGTACTCGAGCAGGTAGAGGGCGATCTCCTTGGAGAGGCGATCCGCCTCGCTCAAATCGTCGTCACTATACTCCAGAATCGTGGCGTGGATGTCGCTGACCCGCTCAAACATCTCATCGGCTTTGGCCTGGCTGTCGTCATCCAGTCTGGCGTTGTGCCCTTTGATGCCCATGGATTCAAGAAAGCCCAGAGAGGTGAGCGTCTCAGGGCTTTCAAAGGCCATTTTTACCATTTCGCGGTCGACAAAAGCGCGAAAGAAAAACGGCTTCTTGGCGTACCACTCGTGAGCGGCAAAGGCCCCTCCGATGACCAGGATCGAGGTCAATCCCAGGGCGGTCCATTTCATGGCGCTCTTAAACATGCTTCATTCCCTGTAGCGTGAATAACAGCCGCTAAACTAACGTTCTGAAAACGATAAATAAAGAACGGGATGTTACAAGGCATTTACAATGAGGCTGACCGGGTCACCAACGGTGAGGGTTCCGCCCTGTAATACCCGGGCGCACAGTCCGCCGTGGCCCCGCATGGCATTGAACCCGCCCGGGCCTAATGCCGCTTCCATTCTGCTGCATGGGGCGCAGGGCAGGGTCCCTTCCAGCTCGACATTCCCCACCCGAAAGCGCTGGTTGCGCAGTGCCAGCAGGTTGATGCCCGCCACCACCAGATTGCGGCGCAGTTGGGCGGGCTCAACCGGGTGGCCCAGCAACTGCGCCAGCACATCCAGATGCTCCGCCTGAATCAGCGTGACTTGCCGGCGTCCCCCGGGCCGACCGGAAAAATGATCGCCGATAAGCCCCGTTTCCAACGTGACCTCGGCACGCTCCACCGCCACCATCGGAGCATGGCGCGCCGGACGCAGGCCGATCCATTGCAGATGGCCACGCTGGGGCAGGGTATTGGTCAGTCCGGAGAGTGAGGTTGCCATGAGTTTCAACCGGTAGATCGTGACCTGTTAAGGGTAGCGGGCCTCAGTCAAAGGCAATCAGGTAATCGGACAGTCGCTCACAGAGGGTTTCGCTGACCCGGCCCAACGGATGCCCCTGGCGGTAGCAGACCCGATACTCCTGCCACAGGCTGTTGGGGGCAATGGGCAGCACTCTGAGAGCGGACTGGCGTAACCGCTCGGTCAGCAAAGGTGCCGGCAGCCAGGCCCAGCCCACGTGTTGGTCCACCATATCGCGGATCTGCTCAAAGCTGGACAGGCCAATGTAGTCGTTGCTGAGCCGGTGATCGGTGTGAACCTCATGGCGGAGCGCGGACGCCAAGGTGATCTGCGTGCAGCTTTGCAGATCATCTTCACTGACGCGCCGCCCGTCGCTTAGCGGGTGGCCCTGACTGGCCACGCGCTGAAGCCGCATCCGTCCCAAGGGCTGTTGCAGTAGCTCGGCATGGGGCGGCAGCGCCACACCGAAGCCGAGGTCGACTGCGCCGGACGCAACCTGCTCCGGCAGTTCCTGTGGCGTGGCCAGCACCAGCACAAAGCTGATCAGCGGGTAGGCTTGCTTCAGCGCCAGAATGGTCTCCCGCCACCAGGCTTCGGGCAGGGCATCGTCGCGGGCGATGCGGATCTGGCTTTCTGAGGTGGTCAGAAACTGCTGACAGCGGGCTTCCAGCCGCTGCTCAATGGAGAGCAGTCGTTCGCAATCCTCCACCAGAGCGGCGGCCACTTCGGTCGGGATAATGGCGTTGCCGCTGCGTTCAAACAGGGTGACGCCCAGTTGATCTTCCAGTGCGGAGATGGAGAGGCTGACGGCGCTGCGGCTTTGTCCAAGCTGGATCGCTGCACGAGCCAGGGAGCCCAGTCTGAAGGCGAGGACAAAGTGGTGGATCTGCCGGGTGTTCACGGGTGGCTCCCAATCAGAAAAGGCGCTGAGGTTGGTGACTCAGCGTCAGAATAATTTAACGGTGGCGGCCTGTCACCCGAGCTTAGCCCAACTTGATAAGCACCACCGCCAGAATCATCACGCCGATGCCCACCCAGCCAATGGGCTTGAGTCTGTGGCCCAGCAGGGCCTGGCCAAGCAGCGCGGTTCCGACGATGCCCAAAGCCCCCCAGGTGGCGTAGGCCACGGCCAGGTCCATCCCCTTTACCGCCTGTGCCAGAGCGGTAAATGCGGAGAGGATCAGTACGATGGTGGCCACCGCCCAACCGCGTTTTTCAAAGCCTTGTGACTTGCTGGCACACAAGTTGGCGCCAATATCCAGCGCCGCAGCCAAGACCACGTAACCCATAAATCCGTTGATCATGAGTACACCTCCGGGCCCGTTGTAACGCCGGGCTCTGGTGCCGGGGTACGGTCCTCTTTGCCCTTATCCTCGCCCAGCGTCACCATCACAATGCCGATGACCGCCAATACCAGACCGAAAGCGCTCAACGGCGAAGGCACCTGGCCAAGCCAGAGAATGCCGACCAACGCAATCAATGAGATGCCCAAACCTTCCCACAGGGCATAGGCGATGCCGATGGGGATGCGCTTCGCGGCTTTGGCGAGGAAGTAGTAAGAGGTGCCGATAAAGGCGTACAGCGCGGAGTATTTAAGCCAGCTGTCCTGTTCCATCAGGCTCATCAGGCTGGTTCCCGCCACTTCTGTGATGATGGCAAGGATCAGAAAGCTCCAGTACAGCCAATGGGTGTTCATAACTCCTCCGTTGGTGGCGCGATGGTTCGCGATGCAGGAGGAAGCTTAAGGAGAGTGCGGCGGATAAGCATGCCGCCGAGCGTGAGGATTACTTACGGTGTGCGAAAGGCGGGAGGAAAAGCAAAACCCCCGGTCTGGGCCGGGGGGTTGAGTCATCAGGCTTGCTGCTGTTGCAGACGCTGATACCAGCGACCATAGAGCAGGATCCCCAGAGCGGAGAGGCTGCCAACGGCAGCGATCAGATACCAGGCAAAACCGATGTTGTGGGCGTCGTAGAGCATCTGGGTCAGCACGTAGGGGTCCTGCCCGGTGACCTCCACCAGGCGCATAAAGGCTTCACCCTGTGGAATGGCGGCGACGTCGGCGGCACTCATCCCTTCCTGGCTCAACATCTGGCGGGAGAAGGTCTCCTTGGAGGCGTACAGCTCATAAAGCTTGGGCCCCCAGTAACCCTCGAGGCCCCAGCCGATGCCCTGAGGCAGCATCACGAAGCCCAGATACATTGCCTTTTTACCTGCCGGCGCGATGTTGCCCATAAACTCGTTCTTCTTCGGGCTGATCATCATCTCGCCAAGGCTGAACAGAGCGATGGCAAACACCATGGCCCAGGCAAAGTTGGAGCTGCCGATGATCAGGAAAGCGATGATGCTGGCGATGGCACCCGCGAGCATGGCGGTCATGATGCGGAATTTGGCGGTCAGTGCTGCCACCAGGAAGCAACTGGTCATGATCATCCCGGCGTTGAGATTGAGCATCCCCTCCGGCATCACTTTGGTTCCGCTGTTATCGAGCCCCAGCCAGAACTGGATAAAGCCGTTTTGTGTGCCGCCCGGACCGAACAGGTCCTGCACAATCACACGAGTATCAACCCACTCAGCGATGTGCACCGGCAACACGTCAAACAGCGCGTTAAACAGGAACCAGAAGCCCGCGAACACCAGCATATAGCCGATCACAATCGGCTTCTTAAGCTCGTGCCAGGCGTCCTTCCACAGCGCTTCCTGTTTGACTTCACCGCTTTTGATCTTGGCCTGGCGCTCGATACGCTCGGCTTTACCCGGCTCTTTATAAGCGAGCAGCAACAGGAAGTTCAGAGAGATGATGGCCGCGCAGGCATAGAACACGTTATCCCACGACAACTGGCGCAGATGCACCGCCATCAGCGGGCCGAGGAAGCCACCGATGTTGACGGTCTGGTAGAAGATGCCCCACGCCATGGAGCTGTTCTCCCGGCGTGTGGCCAGCACCAGCGTGCCCTGAATGCCGGGCTTGAAGATCCCGGTACCGGTGGCCAGCAGAACGGCACCGAGCAGGAATCCGTAGAAGGTGGGGAACAGGGCCATCACCAGATAACCGGCGATTTTAAGCACGGTGGAGGCGAAGATGGTCTCTTTGTAGCCGACCCGGTCAGAGATCCCGCCGGTAAACACCGGGACAAAGGTCTGCAGCAGCGCCCAGATCATCAGGATGATACCGAAGTCGCCCATGCTGATGCCCAGTCCGCCGGCGGAGGCGGGGGCCTTGGCGTACAGCGCGGCTGAGCTTTTTACCCCGTAGTAAGCGAGACGTTCAATCAACTCCATGCCACCCACCAGCCAGAACACGTAGCTCAAACTGGCGATGGAGGCCCAGAGGCCAAACTGCTTCACTTCCCGTAAGTCGTTCGTTGCTTGTGTGTTGGTGTCACTCATAGTGAATGTGTCGTTATTGTAATTCGGCGGCATCAGGCTACAGCAAAGTGACAACGAATCAAATTCCCATTAACGCGGTGGGGGCAAACCGTACAGACAAAGCGTTCCCCGGTCGCCCAAGGAGTGGTAGAACGGAACATTGGAATCAATGATTTGGGGGAGCGATGTCCTCAGCCACGCTTAAGGGACCGGCAAAAGCCGCGGTTCATCACGTCGGCCAGATGGCCAGAAAACAGCGGGAGGCCAGCCAGAGCAGCATTGGCCACCTGCTGACGATGAGCGATGTCGATCCGGTCCTTTGGCAGCGTTGCCGAGAACGTCTGCTTACTCAGGCGCCCATTGCACTGCACTTTCATCCGGACCGCCCGGCCAATGGCCACGGCACGGTGGCTCAGGGGCTGTTTCAGTCCGGCCATTACCAGAATCAGTTTGAGACGGGCCATTCCAATGGTCTGCTGGAGCCCAGTGCAAATGGTGCGAGGGCGCGATGGGAAGACCGGCTGTTTGGTGACGCCTACCGTCAGTCCGAAGCACTGACGGAGCGACCCAAGTATGGCGCCTGGCATCTGTGGCCCCACAGCGATGGCCCTTCGCCCCGCTTTGGTTCCTGCTATTTCCTGCTTCATCCCCAGGTCACCGCCCGTGCCACGCTCTGCTTTGGTGATTCTCACCGGCCCACCGAATCCCGCGGCACCCGGGCAGAGCCGGACAGCGTGCTGGCGGCGCTGTTGACGGAGTGCTTTGAGCGGGACAGTGCCCTTGGGGTGTCGTCAGTCCCCTTGTCCCGGTGGATAGAGCGGATGTCGGCATCCCCTGCGGCGGATTGGCTGGATGCCCCACCGTGCGGCAATCTGGACCACTACGTTGAGGCTCAGGTACACGGTGACGTCCGCTTGGACCGCGATGTCGCCACGCTGGTTGCTGACCCCAGTTTTATCGGCACGGAGACCGGCAATACCCTGGAAGCGATGGCGCGTCGTTACGGCTTTGAGCTGGCCTGGCACGGCGGTTATCGGGTCAAGAGTGAATCGATCCCCCGTGACCGTCGAGGCCCGCTGATGCCGGGTGTGGCAGAGCAGGTGGAGCAGATTGGGCGTGAGCAGGGGCAGGGCGGTTGGGTGGACGCCAGCCACATCGGACTGGCTCTGGCGGACAGCATGAAAAACCCCAGCGCCTGGGGCCACTGGGGTATTGCGCCATCACAACTGATGAAATGGCTTTGGCATGTGCTGGTGATGTCGGCGCGTTAAAGCACCTTCTTTTCCATCTCCAGCCCCTGCAGCGAAATCACCGCCTGAGTGCGGTTGCGCACCCCCAGCTTGCGGAAAATGGCGGTGGCGTGGGCTTTGATGGTGGCTTCGGACACGCCCAGGTCATAGGCAATCTGCTTATTCAGCATCCCTTCGGCAAACATCTGCAACACCCGGTATTGCTGTGGCGTCAGTTCGGCCAGGCGCGCGCCAATGTCATCGGCTTCAAAGCTGGGTTCTGCCAGTTCTGCCATGCCCGCCGGCAGGTAGGTATCGCCGTCCAGCACCACATTCAGCGCTTCCGCCAGTTGGTCCGGATCGGAGGATTTGGGGATAAAGCCCTGGCAGTCGTAAGACAGCGCTTTGGCGACCGTTACCGGGTCTTCGTGGGCAGAGATCACCACCACCGGCACCGCTGGATAGTGGCTGCGCAGATGAATCAGGGTGGAGTAACCGTGGCTGCCCGGCATCTCCAGATCGAGCAAAACCAGGTCAGGCTGCTGAACCTTCAGCTTGGCCTCCAGGCTGTCGGCGCTGTCCGCTTCGTCCCACTTTGCCTCGAGTCGACCGGCAAGAGCCTGCTTCAGGGCGCTGCGAAACAGCGGATGATCGTCGGCGATCAGGATGTGTAACTCGGCTTGCTCCATGGCGTCGGCTCGTCTTTGTTATCGCATTTTCGTTGTTATAGAAGGTTACTCTATGAAAAATAACGGTGTGATAAAAGTCACCCCGGCAAATTGCCGGGGTGAGAGATGCGTCACGAAGCGGGGCTGAGTTAACCGAGGCGCTCTCTGCGCGCCCGGCTGGCCCGGGCCAGGTCCCGTAATAAGGTTTCAGAATCGTCCCAGTTCAGACAGGCGTCGGTGATGCTCTGTCCGTAGGTCAGCGGCTTGCCCTGTTCCACTTTCTGGCTGCCTTCCACCAGGAAGCTCTCGGCCATGATGCCGGCGATGGCGCGGCCATGAGGCTGCACCATCTGGTTCATCACGTCGTTGGCTACGTCCAGCTGGCGACGGTGCGCCTTCTGGCTGTTGCCGTGGGAGAAGTCCACCACCAGGTTGGGGATCACGCCAACGCCCTGCAACTCATCATGGGCGGCGATGATGTGCTCGGCGGTGTAGTTGGGCGCCTTGCCACCGCGCAGGATGATGTGGCCAAAGGGGTTACCGTGGGTACGGTAAACGCTCATCTGGCCATCCTTGTCCGGGGAATAGAAGATGTGTGGCTCGCGCGAGGCCCGAACCGCATCGACGGCGATCTTGATGTTGCCGTCGGTGCCGTTTTTAAAGCCCACCGGGCAGGAGAGGGCAGAGGCCATTTCACGGTGGATCTGGGATTCCGTGGTGCGCGCGCCGATGGCGCCCCAGGTGATCAGGTCGGCGATGTACTGGCCGTTCACCATATCCAGGAATTCGGTGGCGATGGGCAGTTTCAGCTCGGTGATGGTGACCAGCAGCTCACGGGCCAGCCGGAGACCTTTGTCCGCGCTGAAGCTGCCGTCCAGGTCCGGGTCGGAGATCAGGCCTTTCCAGCCTACGGTGGTGCGGGGCTTTTCAAAGTACACCCGCATTACGATCAGCAGGTCCTCTTTCAGCTCCTGATGGAGCTTGGCCAGGTGCTTGGCGTACTCCACGGCCGCTTTGGTGTCGTGGATGGAACAGGGGCCAATGATCACCAGCAGGCGCGGGTCTTCACCGCTCAGAATTGCTTCGACGTCCCGGCGCGCGTGTACCAGCGCGGCAGCGGCATCGTCGCTCAGGGGGAATTCCGCGGCCAGCTCGGCGGGGGAGATCACCCGGGACAGCAATGTTGTGCGTAGTTCGTCAGTCTTAATGGTCATGAAAACAGTCAGCCGATGGGGCAACAGCACCGCGTCAGGCGGCACATCGTGCGGCAAATTTGGTTGAGTATACCGAATTTCCCCTGCCGTTGAGTGTGACAAGAGTGCGATCTGAGCAGGAAATCGCTTTAACTTTGTGCAGTTAAGCGACTTTTTTGGGGAAGTGGGCGGTGGCCGGTTAAAAACCCGCCACCGCGGCACGGGTCAGAACATTTTCCGTTCCAGTCCGGTTTCGGACAGGATCTTAGTGGCGATCTCTTCCACCGAGTGATAGGTGGTATTGAGGAACGGGATGCGCTCCTTCTTAAACATCATCTCCACCTCTTTAACTTCCATCCGGCACTGGCGAATGGAAGCGTAGGTGCTCCCCTCCAGCCGTTGGTTGCGGATTTCGTGGAGGCGCATCGGCTCGATGGTGAGGCCAAAGATCTTGTGCTTATGGGCTTTCAGCTCCGGCGGCAGCTTCAGGTTGTCCATATCCTCGGCAATAAAGGGGTAGTTGGCGGCTTTGATGCCGAACTGCATGGACAGATAGAGGCTGGACGGGGTTTTGCCACAGCGGGATACGCCCACCAGAATCACGTCGGCGCGGTCCAGATTCTTCATGGTGATGCCATCGTCGTTTTCCATCGCGTAATGGATGGCGTCGATACGATCGTTGTAGGCGGCATTGTCGATGGAGTGGGTGCGGTGAATGCGCGGTTCAGCACTTACGCCCAGTTGCTGCTCAAGGGGGGCAACAAAGGTGTTCAGGAAGTCATAATCCAGCGCTTCGGAGCTGTAGATGATGGCGCGGATCTCCGGATTGACGATGGAATGGAACACTAAAGGACGTTCACCTGTCGTAATAAAACAGTCATTCAGTTTCTGCTTCACCTCCTCCGCCTTGGTCAAAGTTTCAACAAAGGGGATGGTAGTTTGTTCAAATTCAATGGGAAATTGTGAGAGCACTGCATGACCAAACACTTCTGCTGTGATGGCGGTACCATCAGAGATATAGAACACCTTCCGTCCCATTTTGACCTCATGTCGTAATAAAATTACAAATAAAATTAGCGATTTACGCTCCGCGCGTCGACAGTGTAAAATGCCCGCGCCCCGACAGGAAGGGGTCCTACTTAAACCGAGGTTGTGAGGATAGAACTGTGACCCAATACGTACTCTGGTACCAGGAACTTGGCATGAACGATGTCAACCGGGTAGGCGGCAAGAACGCTTCCCTGGGTGAAATGATCAGTAACCTGGCCAACGCTGGTGTACAGGTACCCGGTGGGTTTGCCACCACCGCCGAAGCATTCAACGAGTTCCTCGAGCAAAGTGGACTTAACGAAAAGATCTACGCTCTGCTGGATACTCTGGATGTGGATGATGTCAACGCGCTGGCTCAGGCCGGTAAAAACATCCGCCAATGGATCATCGATACCCCGTTCCAACCGGCGCTGAACGCCGCCATCGAAGAAGCCTACGCCGAACTGTCCAAGGACGGTGGTGACGAAGTCTCCTTCGCGGTACGTTCCTCCGCCACCGCTGAAGACATGCCCGACGCTTCTTTTGCCGGGCAGCAAGAAACCTTCCTCAACGTGCGTGGCATCGACGCTGTCAAGCTCGCCATCCACCACGTATTTGCCTCTCTGTTTAACGATCGCGCCATTTCCTACCGCGTTCACCAGGGCTATGACCACCGTGGTGTGGCTCTGTCCGCTGGTGTGCAGCGCATGGTGCGTTCCGACAAATCTTCCTCCGGTGTGATGTTCTCCATCGACACCGAATCCGGCTTTGAAGACGTGGTCTTCATCACCTCCGCCTATGGTCTGGGCGAAATGGTGGTGCAGGGCGCCGTTAACCCGGATGAGTTCTACGTGCACAAGCCGACTCTGGCGAAAGGCTGCAACTCCATCGTGCGCCGTAACCTGGGCTCCAAACTGGTTCAGATGACCTACTCTGACGACCAGAGCCACGGTAAGCAGGTGCAGATTGGTGACGTTCCGGCAGAACTGCGCAACCAGTTCTCCATCAACGACGCCGAAGTGATGGAACTGGCCAAGCAAGCGGTGATCATCGAGAAGCACTACGGTCGTCCGATGGACATCGAATGGGCCAAAGATGGTCTGGATGGCAAGCTGTACATCGTACAGGCCCGTCCGGAAACCGTACGCTCCAACGAAGACGCCCAAGTGATTGAGCGCTTCAACCTGGCTGGCCGCTCTGCCGTGCTGTGTGAAGGTCGCGCCATTGGTCACAAGATCGGTGCCGGTACTGCCAAGGTACTGGATTCCATCGAAGACATGGACAAGATCCAACCCGGCGATGTGCTGGTTACCGACATGACCGACCCGGACTGGGAGCCGATCATGAAGCGTGCCGCTGCCATCGTCACCAACCGTGGCGGTCGTACCTGTCACGCGGCGATCATCGCCCGTGAACTGGGTATCCCGGCCGTGGTGGGTTGTGGCAACGCCACCTCCGCCATCAGCAATGGTGCTCAGGTGACCGTGTCCTGCTCCGAAGGCGACACCGGCTTCATCTACGACGGTGAACTGGAGTTCTCCGTGACCGAGTCCCGCGTTGACGCGCTGCCGGACCTGCCGATGAAGATCATGATGAACGTGGGCAACCCGGACCGCGCCTTTGACTTCGGCCGTCTGCCGAACGAAGGCATCGGCCTGGCCCGTCTGGAGTTCATCATCAACCGCATGATCGGCGTCCACCCGAAAGCGCTGCTGAACCTGGACGACCAGGACGCAGGCACTAAGGCGGAAATCGCTGAGATGATGGCCGGTTACGACGACCCGCGTGAGTTCTACATCTCCCGTCTGGCGGAAGGTGTGGCGACCATCGCTGCGTCTGTCTATCCGAAGCGCATCATCGTTCGTATGTCCGACTTTAAGTCCAACGAGTACGCCAACCTGGTGGGCGGTGACCGCTACGAGCCGGAAGAAGAGAACCCGATGCTGGGCTTCCGCGGTGCGTCCCGTTACATCGACGACAGCTTCCGTGACTGCTTCGCGCTGGAGTGTGAAGCGATCAAGCGTGTTCGCGGCGAAATGGGCCTGACCAACGTGGAAATCATGATTCCGTTCGTTCGCACCGTGGGCGAAGCGGAAGCGGTGATTGCCGAGCTGGGCAAGAACGGTCTGGAGCGTGGCAAAGACGGCCTGCTGGTACAGATGATGTGCGAGCTGCCTTCCAACGCCCTGCTGGCTGACCAGTTCCTGGATCACTTCGATGGCTTCTCCATCGGTTCCAACGACATGACTCAGCTGACCCTGGGTCTGGACCGTGACTCCGGCATCATCAGCCACCTGTTCGACGAGCGTGACCCGGCAGTGAAATCTCTGCTGTCCATGGCCATCAAAGCCTGTAAGGCTCGTGGCAAGTACGTGGGCATCTGTGGTCAGGGTCCGTCCGACCACGAAGACTTTGCTCAGTGGCTGGCGGAAGAGGGCATCGATTCTGTGTCCCTGAACCCGGACACCGTTGTCGACACCTGGCTGTTCCTGGGTAAGAAGCTGGCCAAATAAGGCCACTCGATAACGTCATAAATCGTTGACGACAAAAAAGCCGCTCAGTGAGCGGCTTTTTTTTCTTTGCATTGGGCATGGGGCACAATGACCCCATACGCTCACGCGCAAGGAAGAATGCATGATCCCTGCTTTGGATCCACAGGCGGTACTGGACCCCCGGTACAACGATTATCTCGGCGCCCTGAAAGGCGCCGGTTTTCAAGGCGAGGTGGAAACCCGCTACGGTCACCGGCTCAGTCTGGCCACCGACAACAGCGTCTACCAGATGTTGCCGCAGGGGCTGCTGTTCCCCCGCGATGGCAACGACATTCAGCTGGCCCTGAGGCTGGCGCAAAACCCCGAATTCAAAGGCCTCACCTTCTCGGCCCGCGGCGGCGGCACCGGCACCAACGGCCAGGCGCTGAACCGCGGCATCATTATTGATACCAGCCGCCATATGAGGGGGGTGACAGCGATCGACGGCGAAGCCCGTCAGGCGGTGGTGCAGTGTGGGGTGATTAAGGACGCACTGAACGACGCGCTGCGCCCCCACGGCCTGTTTTTCTCACCGGACCTCTCCACCTCCAACCGTGCGACGCTGGGCGGGATGATCAATACCGACGCCTCCGGCGCCGGTTCGCTGGTGTACGGCAAAACCTCCGACCATGTGCTGTCTATCCGCGCCATTCTCGACGATGGCAGCGAGCTGGTTACCGGCCCCTGGGACGCGGAAGCCCGTAAGGGGCTGACCGGCCGGGCACGGGAACTGGCCGAAGCGGTCGTGGCGCTGTGTCAGGAGAAGCAGGGGCTGATTGAAGCCCGCTTCCCTAAGCTCAATCGCTTCCTTACCGGCTACGACCTGAAGCACACCTACGATCCGGACACCGACATTGTCGATCTCACCCGCCTGCTGTGCGGCAGTGAAGGCACGCTGGCGTTTGTGGTGGAAGCCACGCTGGACCTGACCCCCATCCCGGACACCCGGGCGCTGGTCAACATTCAGTACGACAGCTTCGACTCGGCGTTGCGCCACGCGCCGGAATTGGTGGAGGCCGAGGCCACTGTGGTGGAAACCATCGATGCCACGGTGCTGAATCTGGCCAAGGAAGACGTCAGCTGGCATACCGTGGCGGATCTGGTTGAGCCGGCAGACCCGGAACAGTCCCATCGCTTTGATGGCATCAATATGGTGGAGTTTGCCGGTGATGCCGGGCAGGTGGAGCAAAAGCTGACTGCGCTGCTGGCCCGACTCGACAGCGGCGCCAATGCCGCGGTACTGGGCTACAAAGTGTGCCGCGATAACGCCAGCATTGGCCGGGTTTACGCCATGCGTAAAAAGGCGGTAGGCCTGCTCGCCAACGCCAAAGGCCCGCGCAAACCGCTGGCCTTTGTCGAAGACACTGCGGTGCCGCCGGAAAAGCTGGCGGACTTTATCGCTGAGTTCCGGGCGCTGCTGGACGCTGAAGGCCTGCAATATGGCATGTTTGGCCATGTGGATGCAGGCGTGCTGCATGTGCGACCGGCGCTCGACCTGTGTGACCCCGCCGACGAGCGTCAGCTCAAGCATCTGTCGGATAAGGTCGCGGAACTGACCCGCCAATACGGCGGCCTGATGTGGGGCGAGCACGGCCGTGGGGTGCGCTCCGAGTACGGCCCGGCGGTGTTTGGCGAGCTGTTTGACGACCTGCGCCGCATTAAAGGTTGGTTCGACCCCGACAATCGCCTCAACCCCGGCAAAATCTGTACCCCGCTGGACAGTGACGATGCGCTTTACCCGGTGGAGTCGCCGACCCGCGGCGCCTTTAACCGCCGCATCAGCCCGAAGAGCCGCGATGAGTATGAGCGCGCCATTCGCTGTAACGGCAACGGCCTGTGTTTCAACTACCAGGTTGATTCGCCGATGTGCCCCTCCTATAAGGCCAGTGGCGACCGGGTCGAAAGCCCCAAGGGCAGGGCAGAGCTGTACCGCGCCTGGCTGCGTCTGCTGGCCCGGGAAGGGGTAGACCTGAGCCAATACCCGCCGCGCCCGGCGCCATTGTGGCAGCGGGTGCGCAACCAGTTCGCCTCCGAAACGGACTTCTCCCACGAAGTGCACGCGGGCATGCTCAGCTGTCTGGCCTGTAAAGCCTGTTCCGGTGCCTGCCCGGTGAAAGTGGATATCCCCACTCTGCGGGCGGAGTTTCTGCACCATTACTACGGGCGTTACCTGCGTCCGTTGAAAGACCATTTTGTCGCGAATCTGGAAGACAGCCTGCCGCTGCAGGCGCGGTTCCCCAAACTGGTGAACGCCCTGAGCCAGAACCGCCTCAGTCAGATTGCGCTGGAAAAGCTGGTGGGCTACGTGGACGCCCCGGCGCTGTCGATCCCCACTTTGGTGGAGCGGGTCGGCAAAACTCAGCCGGCGACGCTGGCGGAACTGGAGCGTTATCTGGCCCGAGCCAGCAGTGAGCAGCGGGCCAATATGGTGCTGCTGGTGCAGGACCCGTTTAACAGCCACTATGACGCGGCGCTGGTGGAAGCGGGCCTGAAACTGCTGTCGAAACTGGGCTTTGAGCCGCTGTTGGTGCCCTACCTGCCCAATGGTAAGCCTCAGCACATCAAAGGGTTCCTGGACCGTTTCCGGAAAACCGCCAGTAAGGCCGCTGCCGCTCTGAACCGGCTGGCGGGTTACAAGGTGCCGATGGTCGGCCTCGACCCCGCGCTGGTGCTCACCTATTCCGACGAATACGTCACTATCCTCAAAGAGGAGCGGGGCGATTTTGAGGTGGAAGTGCTGCAATCCTTCCTGGCGCGACAACTGGACCGCTGGCCAGCCCAACCGGCCACCGGTCAGCATTACCGACTGATGGGCCACTGCACCGAAAACAGCGTGCGACCCACCGGTGCCACTGAGTGGAAACAGGTGCTGGGTCACTTTGGTGGCGAGCTGAAGCCGGTCAACCTCGGTTGCTGCGGCATGGCCGGCACCTATGGCCATGAGGTGGCGAACCTTGAGCGCAGCCGCGAACTGTTTGAGATGAGCTGGGCACCGGAGTTGGCCAAAACCGACGGCGAAGCGCTGTCCAGCGGCTACTCCTGTCGCAGTCAGGTAAAACGATTCGGTCTGACCGGGCTGCGCCACCCGCTGCAGGTTCTGCTGGAGTTGCTGGAGCGTGATTGACCGACTGGTTCGTCAGGTGGGGGAGAATCCGAAGCTCGACAGCTGGGATCCTCCGTTATGCGGTGACATCGACATCGAGATTGATCGTGACGGGGTGTGGCATTGTCAGGGCACCCCGTTTGCCCGGCTGGCACTGGTGCAGCTGTTTGCATCGGTATTGCGCCGGGAGGATGATGGGCACCATTACCTGGTGACACCGGTGGAGAAATGGCGGGTTCGAGTTCAGGACGCGCCCTTTGTCATTACCGAATTAACCGAGGATGAGCAGGGTTGGTGGCTGTTGGGGCCGCATGGATTGCGTTGTCCGGTCAGTGAGGCGCACTCCTGGCAGGTTCGCGATGGCGTTCCCTATGTGCAGCTCTGGCACGGCACGGAAGGTAAGATTTCGCGGGCACTGTATTACCGGCTGGCACAGCAGGCGGAAGCGCGCAACGGCGAGTACGGGGTTTGGCTGGGAAGTTGTTGGTGCGTGCTGGGGTAAAAAAGGCGAAAGCCCGACAGAGACTGCCGGGCTTTCCAATTTTTTTCGCTTGAACAGCGTCAATTCGGAGACAAGTGAAGACGCTGGAACGGTTGGGGAAAAGGTGCTAACTCGACTCACCAGGCAAATGTGAGTCCCGTCCCGTTCTGATGCTTCGCAGTATAGGTTTCCTTGCGGATGGCGGACAGCGAAATAAAATGACTTTCATATGAACGTCGTTAATCCGAGGCCCCTATGCTGAGCAGCGCCATTCTTTCCTCCATGCACTGTTTTGCCAGTGCCGCCCGCCACATGAGCTTTACCAAGGCGGCTGAAGAGCTGCACCTGACTCAGAGTGCCGTCAGTCACCGCATTAAAAAGCTCGAGGAGCAGCTGGGCTTTAAGCTGTTTCTGCGCTTTAACCGTCGCCTGCAGCTGACGGAGCAGGGCCAGGGCCTGATGGCGGTTCTGGACCAGTCGCTGGGCGGACTGGAATCCGCCATTCGCGACATTCGCCAGCAGGAGTTTACTTCCACTCTGAGCATGGCGGTACCGCACAGCTTTGCCCGCTGCTGGCTGTCTGAGCGGCTGGGGGATTTGCACCGCCGTTATCCCAAGATGACCCTGCAGGTGCGTGCCCAGTCCCGCTCCACCGACTTCCAGCATGAACCGGTTGACGTGGCGGTATATTATGACCGTGCCGACCGCGCCGGTCTGCATCAGCATGCGCTGTTTGGCGAGATGCTGGTGCCGGTGTGCAGTAAGGAGTACGCCGACGAGCACAACCTGTGGCAAAACCCCGATGCCTTGGGCGATTGCCTGCTGCTGCACGATGAAACCGCCTGGCAGGGCACCGGATTCTACACCGAATGGCAGTTCTGGGCCGAGCGCGCTGGGGTTGATCCATTGGCGGTAACCCGCGGCTTTGTGTTTAACCGGGCCGATCTGGCCTACCGTGCGGCGATGTCCGGGCAGGGCGTGGCGCTGGGACGCTGGCGCATGGTGGCCCCGTCGGTGCGTTCCGGTGCGCTGGTGGTGCCGATTGACGCCTTTGTCGAAGCGGAACAGCAATACCTGGCGGTGTGTCATCCCGACCGGCAAGAGGTACCGGCCATTAAGGCGGTACTGGAATGGCTGGACGAAATGGCGCAAAGTCATCTTGAACAACTGGCGCAGGAGCGGGAAGCTCTGCCCTTCGAGCCGGCTTAAGGTCTCTGGTCGGGCCTCGTTTACGAGGCCCTGCGGGTATCCTTTGCGGGCTTAAACAGACGGTAAGGAACTGCAACCCCATGAATCAAACCCTGACCCAAAACGAGATCCCCTCCAATCTGAGCCTGGTGTGGAAAGGTTTCATCAAGCGCTGCGAGCCTGGTGAACTGCCGGCCATGGAGATGAAGGTCGAAGGGTTCCGGTTTGATGCCGACAAGCTCAAACGTTACAACGCCTTCTGTGGCTTTGCTTCCGATGCACTGCCGCTCTCCTACCTGTTTGTGGCCACACAGCCGGTGCAGCTGATGCTGCTGACCGACAAGCTGGTGCCGGTTCAGCCGTTGGGGATGATCCACCTGGGCGTCAGCTTCGAACTGCACACCCACATCGACGCCAACACCGACTACGACGTGGTGGTGAAAGTGGGCGAGCAGGAGCGCACCGAGAAGGGCCTGGAGTTCGAACTGGTGGGCGAGTTCTGGCATCAGGGCGCGTGTTGCGCCAGCTACATCAGCCGTTGTCTGCTGCGCCTGCCCGCTGAGGGTGGGCGTCGTCGCCGTCGCGCCGGTGGCCGTGCCCCGCGCGTGGAGCACGATTGGCAGGTTCTGGAAACGTTGGCCCTGGCGCCTCAGGTGGCCCGTGGTTACGCTCGCATCTCCGGCGATTACAACCCCATCCATCTGCATCGCATCACCGCTAAGCCCTTTGGTTTTGATGCGCCCATCGCCCATGGCATGTACATGGTCGCGAAAATGCTGTCTGCCGTATCCGAGCCGCTGCAAAGCGCCAGCTTTGACTTTAAGCGCCCGGTTCTGATGCCCGGCAACGGCACCGTCGAGCGCGATGGCGAGGCCCTGCGTCTGGCCAGCAGCGCTGGCAAACCGCTGGTGGAGGCAACCATCAAAGCCGCATGAACGAACCGTTCGGCCGCTCCTCAAAAAAAAGCCCGGCATCTGCCGGGCTTTTTGCGTTTACGGGGTCAGCGACGGGATCAACGGGTAAAGTCGATGTCCACCAGCCACCAGGCGCGGGCGATGACCGGGCCATCGGCGACCACGCCGCCAGGCTGCCAGTCTTGCGCCCGCTGGGTCACGATGATGGGGGCCACTGAGCGATAATGGCCTGCCAGCAGATCGGCATTAAAGCCGTCTTCCGGTGACAGGGTTAACCGCACCGGCTGCATCGGGTCGCTACAGCTCTGTTTGAACGGGGTATCGAGGGCGACCCAGGGCGCGTCAGCATTGCAGCCATTGCGGGTAGACAGTCGCACAGTGATGGGAACCGTCTGCTTGGTTTCCTCCAGCTGCACCTGCACCATCAAAAGCGTGTAACCATTCTGGCCTTCTGTTTTGCTCAGGCCGCGGTCATGGTCGCTTTGGGCGTCCAACTGACTGGTGCCCCCAGGCATGACCGGCACAGCGACATCCCACTCCAGTGGCTCGCCGGTGAAGGTCAGTACCTCACGTTCACCCGCATTGCGGGCGGTATCGTCCAGGTACAGTCTCAGCGAGGCCTGATCCGGCGTGACCTTGTTGCCGCCATCGTCAGTTACCAGCATCTGAATGCTTTCTTCAGAAAGCGGCTTGCGGTGCACGATCAGGCTGCCATCGTCGTTGAGCGCGACGTTTTCGCCCTTGATCAGGTGGTAGCTGAGTTTGCCGACGGCGTTGATGGTGATGGGAGCGGGGATCCGGATGTCCGGGTAGAACGCCTGATACCAGTCCGGCTGTGAGGGCAGCAGCAAACCCGGGTGGCGGCCTTTCTCAAATGCCACCTGGTAGTGCACCTGAGTATCCAGATAGTTGCGGCTGTGCTCGGTTACCGTCACTTCCACCAGGCCCGCCTGTTTGGCGGTAACCAGACCGGTGGTGCTGTCGATGTCAGCAATCAGGCGTTGTCCCTGATCCTCAATCCAGTAGCTGACCCAACTGTCGGCTTCGCGACCAGTGACCTCCGGTGCGGCAACCGGTTGCTGCCCGTAGATACCGCTGAGCGCGGCGTCGCTGACCGCCAGATGTGGATTGGCCGGGCCCTGCTCAACGGTGATGTTGACCTGCTTGCTATCGCTGCGGGTGTTGGCATCGCCGGGGTCGGTTACGGTCACCGAGGTGTGGCCGGCATTCAGCAGGGTTAACTCGCCGGTGCTGGCATTGACGCTGACGACGTCCTTATCCGCCCCATGACTCAGGGCAAAGCTCGGGATGCCAGTGGCGCCACTGACCGGCAGCAATACGGTACCGTTTTCCAGAAAGGTGGCGGTCAGGTTGCTGACCGTAAGGCCACTGTCAGCCTGATGGATGGAGACCGTCAGTCGCGCAGTGGTGGAGGCGGTGAAGGCATCGCCGCCATCCTGCACCTCAGCGGTGGCCACACCAGCGCCCATGATCGCCAGAGCCGGGCCTGAGACGGCCACCACATCGTGGCCATCCACCACCTTAAGGCTCAGTTCACCAACCTGTCCGTCAACGATGGGCGTCAGAGTGACACCAGCCTGATAGACGGCACTCAGCGGTTCGACGGTTAAGCCGGGATGCGCGGCCTGGGTGATGGTCACGGTGAACTGGGTCTGAGTGGACTGGTAGTAGCGGCCACCGTCGTCTCTGACTTCAATCCGGGCGGTGCCGGGACGCAGCGGCGTCAGGGTGCCGTCGTAGGGGTCAACCCGAGCCACATCGGTTTCACTGCCAGCGGCCAGCGCGAAGGTCAGCTCACCCTGTGCGCCCTGAACCAGCGTCGGCCAGCGGGTGTCAGCCTCATAGGCTTGTTGCCGATCCAGCACATTCAGGCCGGGGTGAGGCAGAGGGTCCACCTCCACCTGAAGGGTTTGCGTCAGTGGCAGGTAATTGCGACCGCCATCGTCGGTGATACGCAGAGTCACCTTACCGGGGCCGAGCAGCGCAAGCTCATTTGCTTCGGTAACGGCCACCACATTCTGTGGGGCATCGGCAGCAAGCTCGACACTCAGTTCACCCTGGACGCCGTTTACCGGCAGCGGCACCTCGCCATCAAAGGCAAAGGGCACCCGCAGATCGTTAACCTGTAGATGGATGTTGTCCGAAGGCAACACCGTTACCGTAAAGCGTTCGGTCGGCACCGGTGCATAGCCATCACCATTGCTCTGTACCACCTCAACACTGACGATACCGGCACCGATGACCTCCATGGCACCGCTGTCCGGGTTCAGACGTACTACATCGTCAGCGCTGTCGTCGCTGAGCTGGTAGTGGTGCGTCACGGCCAGCTCTCCCTGCATCACCGGGTAGAGCACGGAACCGGGCAAAAAGGGCTTGGGGCTGACGTCTGAAAAGTGCGCAGACTGGCCTTCCGCGGCGACCACTTTGACCAGCACGGCGACGTCGGAACCCTGATAGTTGCGACCTCCATCATCCGCAATATGGACAAGGTTGGCACCAATGCGCAGCGGCGTTACCTTGCCATCATCACTGACGGAAACCACCGGCACCTCGTCAAGCGGGCTGTAGTGCAGGGTGCCAATGGCACCAAATACCGACAGAGACGTGGGCTGGGCGTCAGAGCTGAGCACCAGATCATTGGCCACCAACTGACTGCGGGCGCCAGGGGTAACCGTAACCCGCCATTGGGTTTGGGTTGGCAGATAGCGATCACCGCCGTCGTCCTTTACCAGCACGGTAACGGCACCGACGTTGTTCACGGTGATTTCGCCGGTGCGGCCATCCACATCGACCACATCAGTGGGGCTGTCTTCGGTCAGGGAAAAGGTCAGTCGACCCAGCGCGCCTTCAAGGGCGGGAAGCGCATGACGGGAAGGTTGGAACTGCAACGAACTGGCTTGTACCTCCAGCCCGGGATGGGGCAGGGGTTGCACTTCGGGTTCTGGGCTGGCGCTGTCAGAGCCGCCACAACCGACCATCAGCAGGATCAGGCCAGCAGGCAGCAGCGAGCGCAAAGTGGGGAACATCGTGCCTCCGTTTTGTGAATAGAAACGTTGGACTCCCGATAAAAGGAAAAAACCTTTAGGGAAAGGTGTCGCGAGGCAGTGTAAAGATGGTGAAGAGTGCTTCAACCCGTTGAGCCTATGTATCTGACATGCAACTTTGAGCAGAGAGAAAAGGTGTTTCAAAACAGAGGGATAGGCTTGCGCGGTGATATTGAATCCGTTGATTAGCTGAGTTTGAGTGAAGAGGGCTCAGTGTGTAAAACGTCGCGGAGTTCGGTAGGGCGGATTCATATGAATGGTGGGGGTTACGATTCAACCTCTTACCGGGCAGTGGGTTGTACATCACACGCACAATCCAACTTCGTTGCTGAGGTGCTTGAATGAGTGGCTGCAGTGGCGCCAGAAGCGGCCATTCGTATTTTTGGTTCAACCGATCGCTCCCTGCCAGAAGCGCACACTGTCTCTAGCCCGCTTCTGGACATAAATGAGTTTGATTTTACCATCAAAGACTAATGTCTATGAGCAGTACACATTTTATGTGTTCGATTGTTCAAGCCGATGGTGTGGCTTAAAGCCTTTCTTAAGGTAGCTTCTGTAGATATCCCTTGCTTTCTGTTTAGAGTAACTAGAACAAGTTGACTGGTCGTAGTCAGCTGTGGTAGTCATCACCATTACTTTATCTTCACCTTCCACTCTAAAAGAAACTTTCTCTACAATACTCCCTTCCTTTCTCATTTCTAGACTCACACTTGGACCACAAGTTGAACCTTCGTGAAATTGGCGTGTAGCTTTCTGATTATATAAGTGATAGATATTTAGGTTTTTATTCATAAACGATTCTCAGCATCTGATATGAAGAAAACTAAAACAACAAGGTTGCTCATTTTGCTTGGCTTATCGGCCAATTTGTTTGCGCACTTCATCATTGAGCATAGTCAATGTAATGTATGAGAAACCAGGCTTAAGTACAAGCTCATGTTCCCTTTCTACACCTTCAAATAATACTTGCGAATCATTAATCGTAATCGTAAACATTGGCTTATCCTTTAGTGTAGTGTTGGATATACCTGACGCATCGGAAAATACTCTCAAACCGTCAATGCTTCTTGACCAAGAGCATCCTAAATTATCTGCACACTCGCCTGTTCTACCGATTCTATACAAAATAATAATTTTATTACGTGGAATATAGGTTTGCGGGAAAGCCGTCAGATTGAAACGAAAACAATCATAATTGGCTGAAATTGTGCTTGAAGTATAAAGTTCCACAAGCGTTTTAGCTTCTCTTTCCCCCCGCATTAAGTCAAGAACATCTGTCTTGTGAGCACGGAGGAAAAAAAGTAAACACTCCAAATTTTCTCCGTGATCACTGGTATAAAAATCCCGTTCTAGATCTTGCTCTGATTTCAATATGCTATTGAGACATTCAAGTTCAGCACGACTCAAATACTCATTCTTTAAGTGCTTGATATCGATCCCAACGGTGTCAAACAATGAGGTTAGATACTGATTCAAATTTACAGTCCTTAAAAATAGTTACTCATGTAATCGTATTTAATCGAATATAATAAGGCTAACATAACATTAATTTACATGAGCCAACTCGCTTTGGGTCAGAACTGAGCTAGCACTCAATGTCCGCTAATGGGCTGTGGACCGGCTATTCCAGAACCTAACCGGAAGGCCCCTTTGGGGCGTTCGTTGCCGCTTGAGGCAACATAGGGCTGGGGCTTTAGGCTCCATAGTGTCCAGCACCAGTAGAACCAACCAGCCTTTTCCAGCAGGCTGGTCGGTAGTCGCCAGCGCCGCTACAAACTGGCACTGCTCGGCTACGGCCACCATTCCGGCCGGGATGGTGGGATTTACCCCGACGTCAGCCGTCTGACCATGGCACTGAAGTCGGTTGAGCGGGTTCTGGTTGAGGTGATGTGAGCGACAGGGACGTAAGCCACCAAAAAAGCGGGCCATTAGCGGCCCGCTGTTGGGTTAGGTCACGTCACGTTAATCGCATTGATGCGGGTAGGGCACGTTATCAACGTACTCTGCGGAGCAACTGCTGTCGCAGGGGCTGCACAGGCCGCGCTCGGGGCGCTGGATGTCGTGACAGAAGGCGCAGTCGATGCCGGTGCTGCCTTTGCTCACGTGGTTATGCATCTTGTCCCAGGTACGCGGCAGGTTCTTGGAACCGTCATGACACTGGTTGCAGACCTGCTCTTTCGGCCCCTTGAGCTTATAGCCCATGGTGTCGAGCATGGAGTCGCTGGTCAGATCCATCGTGGTTTCGTGACACTGGCTGCAGTCCGCGACATCGCTTGCGGGGTTGACCCCGTGGTTGATCATCTGGAAGGTGTCGGTCTCGATCCACTGATAGGGTTCGTTGGCCGGGTAGCCCATATTGACCAGGCCGGACTCGGTGGCCGCGACGGCATCGCCGGAACCTTTGAGGTATTCGAAGGTGTTCAGGGCGATCATGCGCTGGTCAGCCACGGTCATGGGTTGCAGTGCGGTTTTGTACTTAAACGGCACCAACATGCCATCGTCGACGCCGCCGATCGGGCGAGAGGTGGGGTAGCGGCCGGTTTCCGGGTCCAGCACCGCCTGATCGCCTAGCAGATAGTTGTCGCTCTTGCGGTTCCAGAAGCGCAGCCAGGGCGTGAGGTTGGCCGCTTTATCGGTGTGGGGATGGCCCGGTCCTGATACGCCGTCAGCCGGGGTGCCGTCGTGGTGGTGTTGCCAGTCACGATGGGTTTCGGTAGGCACATGGGCCGGATCACCCAGGTTTTTGGCGTAAGTCGGGATGTGGCAGGATTGGCAGGCAACGCGGCCAACGTGGCGGTCTGGTTCGCCCCGGCGTCCTGATGAGGCGTGGCCGGTACCGGAGTCCATGCCCTGGTGGCAGTTGGCACTGGCACAGGTGATTTCAGCTCCGCGGACGATGTCATCGGTGGGTCGCAGGTCGGAACCTTTGCCGATCACACGGTGATCGATGAACTGATGACAATCCTGACACTGAAGGTTGGCGCCCGTGACGTTCATGTGCACATCAAAGTGGGGGTCGCCGTTGGCCATCAGCGCTGAGGACAGGTCGCCCCGTTTCACGCCATCACCGCCGCCTGCAAAGGCGTGGCACTTAAGGCAGTTGGTGCGGGTGGGTGGCGCAATGTTCTGGACATAGCTGTCCAGTGTGGCGGTGTCAGTGCCCTGAGACGGACCCATGCTGCCGTCGGGCAAGCGGACGCGGTTCAGCGCGTAGTCGCTGTTGTGGCACACCAGGCAGTCGATGTTGGCGGAGGTATCCCCTTCGCCAGGCTTCACGCCCCGGCCCGCGTGGCAGGAGCCACAAACCGGCCAGTCGCCTTCGATGTTGATGCAGTAACTGTTTACCGCGTTGGTGAGTTTGCCCTGAAGGGTGCCGCCCTGATTCACCATATCGGGGGTTTCGCCGGTCCACTGATAGTGGGTGGAACCAAACATCTCCTGGTACTGGAATCCGCCTTCACCGCCGTCATGGCAGTTTTGGCAGGCGCTGGGATAGTCGCTCCAGCCGAGGCTGGCGTGGGGGTTGTCGATACCACAGCCGGCAACCGGTTCCACGGCACATTCGCCGCAGCTGTTCAGTTGCCACACCGCCGCGTTGTTGTCGTCGCAGTCTTGTCCGGCCCGGTAGCCGTCTCCATCGTTGTCGACGGGTTTGGCAGCGTGGGATGCGAATGCTATCAGCAATAGCCCTAAGCATCCGGTAAGTCGTAGCGCAGTCATCATCATTCTCCGTTTTTTCAGTTTGAGACCACTGACTCCGGGTGCTGGGGCGGCGGCTTAAGGCGTTTTTGAGCATGAGCTCGTCCGGAGCAGGGAAATCCTCCTCTGCCCGAAACCTGCCTGCTGCGGCCGTTTTAGGATGTTCTGAGTTTTGACCCCGGCACCTTTCGTCGGGTCTGTTGGGCTAACTTGGGTAACGTCCTGCTTTTTCTAATGTTCCTTCAGCTAATTTAGTTAATTAAAAACTAGCAGTCGGCGCGGGATTTGATGTGATGGGGATCACGCGAAGTAAATAATGTGAACAAAAAGTAAACTTGTGGAATGGCTCCGGCTGGGGCAGGCAAAAAAGCCGGGTAAAAAATATGTGATCAGACGGGATGGAATTCGTCGTTAGACGAAAAACAATTTTTAATTTCACCTGACATAAACGGTTTGCAACAAAAAGAACCATTCTTTCTTACTCAATTCTTTTTGGCTATGAAGGAAGAAAATGGGTGGCGTTGTTCAAGGGAGAGAGATTCGATAATGCAAATACAGAGATAAAAAAGCAGATTGAATTATGGCGTTGACGTTGTCTTTGCGACCCGTCGATAACGCCTGTCCCGGATACCGTTGATCGGTGACATTCGGTCTGCCGCAGCCTTACCCATGAATCACCTGGTCAGTTCTGGCGAGCACTTATTCGCCACCCAGAGGCTGGGCCTGGTCAATGGTTCGCCACTTTGGGAGCCGTCCAACCTCCGGTCCTGCAGGCAAAAACAGAGAATAATATTGTTGGAACGATTAAAGGCTGAACGCGGCCGGGCGGAAATTTTATCAATTCTTTGATGTTGGTCTGACTTTTGGCTCAGGTGGGCACTTTGGCCATCAGATTTTTCTTGCGCGCTTTTCGGTTTCAACGTTGATTATAGGGCGTCAGCACTTAGCGCGTTTGCTATGTGGATCTCCGGGTCCAGAGCTGAGCAACGAAAGGATTTCAAAGATTCCCTTCACTAAGGACGGTGAAAAAATAATAAATATAATTCTTTGAGGTTTTAATGGATCAGGTCATCTCTGTTGGGGCGCTGGAATCATTTATGATTGCCATTAGCGTGCTTTTTTTAGGTCATATCATCAATGCACGCCTGCCCGTTTTAAAACGCTTTAATATTCCAGAGCCCATTGTCGGGGGGCTGGTGGTTGCCTGTCTTATCACTGTGCTGCATTTCAACGATGTGGATCTGGTGTTTGATTTGCCGCTGCAGAACACCTTTATGCTGATGTTTTTTGCCACGGTGGGCTTGTCGGCCAACTACACGCAGTTGGTGAAGGGCGGTGCCAAGGTGTTTGTGTTTCTGGGTATCGCGTCGCTGTGTATCGTGATGCAGAACGCCATCGGCGTCTCGCTGGCCAGTCTGATGGGGCTGGACCCCTTGATGGGACTGATTGCCGGCTCCATTACGTTGTCCGGCGGTCACGGTACGGGTGCGGCCTGGTCGCAGACGCTGGAAGAGATGTTCGGCCTAACCAACACGCTGGAAATTGCCATGGCATCCGCGACGTTCGGTCTGATTGCCGGGGGCATTATCGGGACTCCGGTTGCACAGCGGTTGATTGAAAAGCACCGATTGCAGTCCGAATACGGCACGCTGGCGCAACACCGGACGCACCCGGAAGTGGTGACGTACAACGAGTATGAAGAGGACAAGGTCACTGCCAAAAAGGTGATTGAACTGCTCTTTATTTTGCTGATCTGCGTTAACGGGGCGAAATACCTGGAGGGCTGGGTCAAAGGGTTTGAAATCAGCTGGTTGATGATCCCGGATTTCGTTTACGCGCTGTTTATCGGTGTGGTGATTACCAATCTTCTGGAGCTTACCAAGGTTCGTAAGATCGAAACCGAGACTCTGGACATTCTGGGCACCGTTTCGTTGTCGCTGTTCCTGGCCATGGCGCTGATGAGCCTGAAACTGTGGAATATCTTCGATCTGGCGATTCCGTTCCTGGTGATTCTGACCATTCAGTCCATCGCCATCGGGGTGTTCACTTTCTTCATCACCTTTAAGGCGATGGGCAGCAATTACGATGCGGCCACCATAGCCAGTGGCCACTGTGGCTTTGGTTTGGGCGCGACGCCGACGGCGGTAATGAACATGGGCTCGGTGGTGAACCGCTACGGCCCGTCACCTCAGGCCTTTATGGTGGTGCCGATTGTCGGGGCGTTCTTTATCGACATCGTTAACCTCATCATCCTGCAGGGTTACCTGACCTTCCTTAGTTGACCCCATCCCGTTATACAAAAAGGCGCCTTGTGCGCCTTTTTGCTTTTGCGGCCCCACCTTGTCGAATTGGGCTGCCTCTGGGTTAATATCACTTTGATTTGTCGTAAAACTCAGGGTGCGTTATGTCGTCTTCCTCCTCTTCGATCCTGCCCTGGCTGTGGGGTTTCCTGCGGCCTTACCGCCGCCGGGTGATGCTGGCGTTGTTGGCCTTATGCGTGGGGTCAGGCGCCTGGCTGGTTCTGGGGCAGGGGGTTCGATTGCTGGTGGACGAAGGCTTTCTCTCCGGTGACCCGTCGGCCCTGAATCAAACCATGCTGCTGGTGTTGGTGATCAATCTGGTCGGGGCGGTGGCGGTGTTTGTTCGCTTTTACCTGATGAGCTGGCTGGGGGAGCGGGTCAGTGCCGACCTGCGCAAAGCGGTGTTTGACCATCTGCTCAGGCTGTCGCCGTCGTTTTTTGAGAGCAGCCGCACCGGGGAGGTGATCTCCCGCTTTACCGCCGATACCACGGTGCTGCAAACCGTGGTGGGAATGAGCTTGTCGATGGCGTTGCGCTCGGCCCTGACGCTTGTGGGTGGCAGTGTGATGATGATGGTGACCAGCTGGCAACTGACTCTGGCCGTGGCGGTTGCCGTGCCGGTGGTGCTGGGGCCGATCTTCTTTTTTGGACGCCGGGTGCGTGCGCTGAGTCGCACCAGTCAGGACCGGGTGGCGGATCTGGGCGCCCGGGTGGATGAAACCCTGCATGAGATTCAGACCGTTCAGGCCTATGGCCATGAAGCGCAGGATCGCACCCTGTTCCATCGCGATGTGGAGGCCGTGATGGCCACGGCCAAACAACGTATCCGTTATCGCTCTGGCCTGATTGCGGCGGTGATGGTCCTTTCCGTTACGGCCATTACGCTGGTGAGCTGGCGCGGCGCATTGGAGGTGATGGCTGGCACGCTGAGCGCCGGCCAGCTGACCGCCTTTATGTTTTATGCCGTGCTGGTCGCGGGGGCGGTGGCCACCCTGAGTGAAGTGATTGGCGAGATCCAACGGGCCGCTGGGGCCAGTGAGCGACTGCGGGAGCTGATGGCGGAAACGGTGGACATTGAAGCGCCACAACAGACGGTCGCGTTGCCCCGGCCACTGCGGGGGGCGCTGGAATTTACCGGTGTCCGCTTTGCGTATCCCAGTGCTCCGGAGCGCCCGGTGGTGTCCGATCTGACTCTGTCCATCGCGCCTGGGGAGCGGGTGGCACTGGTCGGCCCAAGTGGTGCCGGGAAAACCACTTTATTCCAGCTCCTTAAGCTGTTCTACCGCCCGGATCAGGGCACCCTGTCGCTGGATGGGGTGACCACCCACCAGTGCGACCCGGATCAATGGCGCCGTCAGTTCGCGCTGGTCTCCCAGGAGCCGGTGATCTTCGCCACTACGGTGCTGGAGAATGTCCGCTATGGTCGGCCGGAGGCCACGTTGGCGGAGGTGGAGGCTGCCTGTCAGGCCGCTCGGGCTGAGGAGTTCATTGTTCAGCTGCCAGAGGGGTATCACTCTGAGCTTGGTGAACGCGGTGTGCGTCTCTCCGGCGGCCAGAAACAGCGCATCGCCATCGCCCGGGCGATACTGGCGGACCGGCCAATCCTGCTGCTGGATGAAGCCACCTCTGCGCTGGATGCGGCCAACGAGGTGGCGGTGCAGGCCGGACTGGAGCGATTGATGGCCGGTCGCACCACGTTGATCATTGCGCACCGGCTTTCCACCGTAGCCAACGCTGACCGGCTGGTGGTGCTGGAAGGGGGGCGCATACAGGCGGTGGGCTCCCATCAACAGTTGCTCAATGACAGCCCGCTTTATCGTCAACTGGCTGAACTGCAGTTGATGGCGGAGCCTCAGGAGGCCTCGCCAACCTGAGGCGCTACCACTGGCGGCGGCCGAGTTACGTCGTCGCCACCAGAACAAAAGGGTTCAGCGGACGGTGATGAGGCCGGAGCCAACACACACACGGCCGATCATCGCCTGAACCAGGCCGGACTCCGGTCGGAGCCGGCCGGCGCAGAGGAAAACGGGCCATCAGCGAAGGCGGTGCAACCCCAGGCTCAAACTGGAGGTCGGTGTTGAGCCGGGATTGCGCCGGTTGACCACTCAATGGCATCGCGGGCCGATGGCCACGGCGATGCCATTGTCGTGCTACGCCAGTGTGTGATGCGCGGTTGCCCACCTCGGGCCTTAACTGAACCACCGACCTGAGCCGGTGATCCTCAGCAAAACCGTCCGCCGAAAGGGTGGGATAGGGTCACTATAGACAACGGGCCCGGCTTTTGACGGCAAACCGTGTTGCCAGTCGCTTGATTATGCGGTGGAAAGTAGCGGTTCTACGGGGTTTGGCCGCAAAAAGTTGACAGTCTAGAGGGCTGTATCATCAGGGGATTTCCTGCCATCCCAACCGCCTTTCGGTTATCCTGACTGCACTCTATAGTGACTGAACAGTAGGACAGAAGATCCTTCACGCTATAGAGCAACTAAAGACCAATAGGAATCGTCCAGATGATTGATACTTCGTTGCCTTTGGTGGATCTGCATCGCCACCTCGACGGCAATATACGGCCCCGTACCATATGGGAACTGGGCCAGCAGCACGGTCTCGCGCTGCCCGCAGACAGCTTTGAAGCGCTGATCCCCCACGTTCAAATTACCGACAACGCGCCAGACCTGGTGACTTTCCTCGCCAAGCTCGACTGGGGCGTTGCGGTACTGAAGGATTACGACGCGGTTCGCCGTGTGGCCTATGAGAACGCTGAAGACCTCAAACTCCATGGCATTGATTACGCCGAACTGCGCTTTTCCCCCGGCTATATGGGGATGACCCACGGCCTGGACCCGGAAGGAGTGGTGGAAGCGGTGGTTGATGGTGTACGCGCTGGCTGTCGTGATTTCGGCGTAAAGGCCAAGTTGATCGGCATCCTCAGTCGCACCTTCGGCCCGGATGCCTGCCATGCGGAACTGCAGGCCTGTCTGGCATTCCGCGACCGCATTACCGCGATGGACCTGGCTGGCGATGAACTGGGTAAGCCCGGCGCGTTGTTTGAAGACCATTTCCGCATCGCCCGCGACGCCGGTTTCCACCTGACTATCCATGCCGGTGAAGCCGCCGGGCCGGAAAGCATCTGGCACGCCGTCCGTGAACTGGGCGCCGAGCGGATTGGCCACGGCGTTAAGGCGGTGGAAGATCCGGCCCTGATGGATTTCCTCAAGGAGAAGGGGATCGCCCTGGAATCCTGCCTGACCTCCAACATTCAGACCACCACCGTGAAATCCATCGCAGAACACCCGATCACCACCTTCCTGGCGCGGGGCCTGACGGTCACGCTCAATACCGATGACCCCGGTGTGGAAGCGGTGGATTTGCGGCATGAGTACGAGGTGGCCGCACCTGCGGCGGGCCTGAGTGCTGAACAGTGTCGGACCCTGCAGGAGAATGGCCTGAAAGCGGCATTCCTCACTGAGCAGGAGCGGCAAGCCCTCAAGGCAGAGAAAGCGTAACCCTGAAACCCGAAGCCATGGCTTCGGGTTTTTTTATCGGAAAAGGAGGCACTATGGGACTGCTGGATGGATTGATGGGGAACGCCACGGAAGTGGATCTGGATGAGTTGCACCGCGAGCTGGCGCCGATTTTGGCCAGCGGCGAGCAACTCAAACTGGCGTACAAGGTGATTCGCGATCTGTTTGTCTTTACCGATAAGCGTTTGCTGCTGATCGACAAACAGGGGATGACCGGCAAGAAAGTGACCTATCACTCGATTCCCTTCAAATCGATCACCCATTTTCTGGTGGAAACCAGTGGCCATTTCGATATGGATGCGGAGCTGAAGATCTGGATCTCCGGCCAGAGCAGTCCGGTGGAGCGTGAGCTGAAAAAGGGCACCGATGTGGTGGGGATACAGCGCGCCATCGCTGATCTGGTACTGAGGTAACGCCGCAACGCAGACCGACAAAAAGGCGACCCTGAGGTCGCCTTTTTTGTCGGAGGAATTACGCCGCGATGGGCTGCGCCGGTGCCGGGCGGGGCACTTCTCCGGGCTTCGGCGGCTGAATCCGGTAGAAGCTGGCGTACAGCACGGGCACCACCACCAGCGTCAGCACCGTCGCAAAGCCCAGACCAAACATGATGGTCACCGCCATGGACGCGAAGAAGGCGTCGAACACCAGTGGGATCATCCCCAGAATGGTGGTCAGTGCCGCCATGCTGACCGGGCGGACACGACTGATGGCCGCGTCCATCACCGCCTGATAGGGCGCCTTACCGGAGTTCAGTTCCAGATTCAGCTGGTCCAGCAACACGATGCCATTTTTCAGCACCATACCGCTCAGGGACAGCAGACCCAGCAGTGCGGTGAAGGTGAAGGGCTGGTTGGTGGCCAGCAGGCCCACGGTGACCCCGATCACCGACAGCGGCACCGTCAGCCAGATCACCACCGGCTTGCGCAGCGAATCGAACAGGAACACGGTGATGATGAACATAAACAGGTAGCCCATCGGCAGCGAGCTGAACAGCATGCTCTGGGCGTCGTTCTGCGCTTCATACTCGCCGCCCCATTCCAGGCTGTAGCCCGGCGGCAGGTCCAGCGCCTCCACCTGCGGACGCAATCGCGCAAACAGGCTGGCGGCGGTTTCATCGCCCAGGATGTCGTGGTCGGCCATAACGGTCAGAGTGCGTTTGCGGTCTTTGCGCTGAATCACCGAGTCCTGCCACACCAGATCCACCCGGCTGACCACCTGCTGCACCGGCACATAGGTTTGCAGCGTCGGGCTCCAGAGGGTGATGTTGTCGAAGCTGCCAAAGTCGACCCGCTCCTCTTCCGGCAGGCGCACAACGATGGGCAACATCCGGGTGCCGTCACGGTATAGGCCAACGGTGGTGCCGCCAAAGGCCATCTGCAGCGTACCCGCCAGTTCTTCGTTGCTGATCCCCAGACGGCGGGCCTGGGATTCGTTGATCACCGGTGCCAGCACCTTGGTGCGCTCACGCCAGTTGTAGCGGACATTGCGGGCGCCGTCATCGGCCCGGAAAATCGATTCGACCTGAGCCGCAAGGGTGCGCAGGGTATCCGGGTCAGGGCCACTCAGGCGTGCTTCAATCTTCGACGCCGGAGAGGGACCAATCTCCATCAGACGTTGCTGGAACTGAGCCTGGGGATAGCGGTCCGGCAGTTCGGTGGCCAGCTCGAGCATCAGCGCCTGCATCTGCTCCCGGGTTTCGGTACGCACCTGCAACTGAGCAAACGCCGCATACTGTTTCTCTGGCTGGTAGGTGAGGGTAAAGCGTTGCATCCCCTGACCGGTGGTGGAGGTCACGAACGCCACCCCCGGCTTGGCCAGTACGGTTTCCTCAACCGATTGCACCATCTGATGGGTGGTGCGGATGTCGGTGCCCTCCGGCATCCAAAGATCCAGATAGAAAATTGGCGTGTTCGAAGGGGGGAAGAAGGCGTTTTTCACAAAGCCAAAGCCGGCACCGGCTCCCACCAGCAGCATCAGCATCGCGCCCAGCGTCAGAGCTTTATGGCGCAGGGCAAAGGTGAGGGTGCCGCGGAACAACGTGAATATGAGGCCTTTGTAGGGATCGGCCGGTTCGCCATCGCCCTGTTTGGCGTCGTTAGCGGGCAGCAGCAGGTCCGCCAGGAACGGGGTCAGGGTCAGCGCGGTGATCCAGCTCAGGAACAGCGAATAGCACAGCACCCAGAACAGAGAGCCCATAAACTCACCGGTGGCATCCGGCGACAGGCCAATCGGGGCGAAGGCGGTGATGGCGATAACCGTGGCACCCAGCAGTGGCCAGGCGGTCTGCTTGACGATACCGGTGGCGGCATCCAACTTGGAGAGGCCGCGTTGCCGCCCCACCAGAATCCCTTCCACCACCACAATGGCGTTGTCCACCAGCATCCCCAGGGCAATGATCAGGGCGCCCAGAGAGATGCGGTGAAGCTCGACGTTGGTCCACTGCATCATCATAAAGGTGCCCAGCACCGTCAGCAGCAGCACCAGGCCAATGATCAGGCCACTGCGCAAGCCCATGGCAAACAGCAGCACCACAATCACAATGCCCACCGCCTGGGCCAGGCTGATGATAAAGCCATCGACCGACTGGTCCACCTCTTTGGGCTGGTCATAGAGGGTGTGCAGGTGAATCCCCGCGGGGCGGGCGGTTTCCAGCTCCGCAAGGCGGGCGTCAATGCGCTGGCCCACTTCGACTACGTTGACGCCGGTAGCAAAGCTGATGCCCAGGCTGATGGCACTGTCGCCGTTGTATTGCACCAGGTTGGTGGGGATCTCCTGGAAGCCCCGGTGGATGGTGGCCACGTCAGTCAGGCGTACCAGCTGGCCGGTGTCCCGGCCGTGAATAATGGGGTCAACGCTGGAATCGAAACCGCCGGGACGGAGGTAGAGGGATTCGCCGTCGATGGTGATCTTACCGGCGTCCAGCACCGCGTTCTGCTGATTGAGCAGGCCCACCACGGTGTTGACGTCCAGATTGAGTGCTGCCAGTTTTTTCAGCGACACCTCAATGTGGATCTGCTCCTGCTGGTCCCCGGCCAGCGCCACTTTACCGACGCCGTCGATCAGCTCCAGCTCCCGACGCAGCGAGTCCACATACGCTTTCAGCTCGCTGTAGCTGTAGTTGTCTCCGGTCACCATCAGCAAAATGCCGAATACGTCGCCGAAATCGTCCATCACCTTGGGTGCATAGGCACCGGGCGGCAGCATCGGCTGTTCATCCGCCACTTTGCGGCGCAACTCATCCCAGATCTGCGGGAGTTCGTCCGCGCCGTAGTCCATCTTCATGCTGACCATGATCTGCGACATGCCCGGCGTGGAGGTGGAGTTGATCTTATCCACGTAGGGCAACTGACGAATCGCTTTCTCCAGCGGATAGGTGAGTTCCTCTTCCACTTCCATCGCCGTGGCACCCGGATACTGGGTGATCACCATGGCGTCCTTAATGGTGAACGCCGGGTCTTCAAGCCGGCCCAGATCCTGGAATGCCAGTACCCCGCCAATGCCCAAAATAACCAGGAACATCCAGCTGATGACCCGGTGCTTGATCGCGTAGTGCGCAATGTTCATATCTGGGGTCTCACTCCTTGCTGGGCTGAGGGCGAACGGTCATGCCCGCCTCAAGTCGGGACAGTCCGGACACCACCAGGGTGTCTCCGGCGGACAGTCCGGCATCGACCAGAGCACCACTCTGGGTAACGGCACTGACGGCCACAGGCTGAGGTTGCACCTGGTTGCTCACCACCTTCCAGACCCGGAACTGACCGGCCTGGTCGGTGGCTTCAAGGGCACTGAGGGGTACCCGGAAGCCTTCTGGCAGGGTCAGGCCGGCTTTGGCCATATCGACGGTAACGGTGGCGGGCATCCCCGGATGCCACTCCAGCCCCTGGGTTGGCACACTCAGCCAAAGCTGGAACGCGCGGGTTTGCGGGTCCAGTTCCAGGGTGTGTTCCAGGTAGCGCATGGCAACCGGTTGGCTCAGACCTTCAATCTGCGCTTCCGGGGCGTAGCCGATGCTGGGGGAGTTCGGGTCAATCTGGGACAACAGGCTGTCCGGCACCGGGATCTGCACGTCCATGCGATCCTTCCTGTACAGGGTGGCGACCGGTTCTCCGGGGCTCAGGGTTTCAAAGCGTTCCTTGAACACTTCCGCCACCACGCCGTCGAACGGCGCTTCAAGGCGGGTGTATTTAAGCTGTGAGCGGGCGGCATTGAGGTTAGCCCGGGCCAGGCGCCAGTTAGCGCGCAGTTCGTCCATCTCTGCGTCCGATACTGACCCCTGACGGAACAGCGCTTCGGCGCGGGACAGTTGACGCTCAAGCAGGGTAAAGCGGGCCTGGGCATCGGTGACCGCCTGTTGCTGGTTGCGGTCCACCAGGGTGGCGATCCGTTGTCCGGCTGCCACGGTTTGCCCAGGACGAATCGCCAGTTCGGCCAGCTTGCCATCAATGCGGAAGGCCAGTTGCGTCAGGTCCGCCGGCACCACGCGGCCATTAAAGCTGCGCTGGGGGGCCTGTTCGGAAGCGGCGATCTCAATGGTCATCACCGCCATCGGTTTTGGAGCGACCTGGCTGACCTGCGGGCTGCAGCCGGCGATCAGCCATAACGTGAGCAGGAACAGCAGCGGCCAGAGCCGGATAAGGTTACGTTCAAACATCATCACAGGCCCCCCTCCCGAACCCAATGACGGACCTTCTGGCCCGCTTTCAACTCCGTGGCACCGGCAGCGACCAGACGGGCGCCCGGTTGCGCCCCGGAAAGCACCGCGCCGCGGTCATCTAGGATGAGGTCCAGCGGCGCCAGACGTCCGTTGTCATCCAGTTGCCAGACGGTCACGCGCTGTCCATCCCGGGCGACGATCGCTTCCTGGGGCAGGAACCAGGCGTCGTTGCTCAGGGTTGGTACGCTGGCGGTGACTTCCGCTGCCATGCCGGGGAGCAGGTTGAGTGTGTCGGGACGCTCAATGGAGAGGATCACCCGGAAGCTGTTGGTGTCGCGGTCCGGGCTGGCGTCGCTCTCTTTAAAACGGGCCGACAGTTGCAGGCCGGGAAGGTCGGCAAACTGCACGCTGAACTGAACGTTGGCGTCGGGGCTGAGCATATCCGCGTATTGGCTGGGCAGGTTAAAGGCCAGGTCCAGTACCCGGTCGCCCTGCAGATTCAGAACCGGCTCATTAGCGCCGGCAATCTCGAACGCGCGCTTGTGGGTCAGCGATACGGCGCCGTCAAACGGGGCCACCAGCTGGGTGTAGCTCAGGTCGGTTTTGGCCTGATCAAGCCGCGCCTGCGCTACGGTCAGTTCGGTCTGGGCACGGTCGCGCTCATCTTCACTGGTCAGGCGTTGCTTAAACAGGCGCTCGGTACGCTCCAGCCGCACTTTGGCCAGCTCGTACTCGGCCTGACGCGCTTCGACTGCGATCAGGTAGTCGTTAGGGTCCAGTGTCGCCAGTACCTGGCCCTGTTTGACGGTTTGACCCATACGGACATGAAATTGGTCGATCTGGCCGCTGACGCGAAACGCCAGCTGGGCACGATCGCTGGCTTCAATCTGAGCGGAAAACGGGCGGGAGAGCGCGGAGTGAGTGCGGGGCACCTCAACAACTTTTACCGGCTTTTCGCTGTCCTCTGCCGGGAAAGACTGCACTTCAGAGCAGCCGGTCAGGGAAAGCGCACCGGCCAGCAGTGCGGCCAGCGCAACCGAAGTTGGAGGCGGTCGGCGATCCATCATGGCGGAAATTCCTGCGTTGCAAACGATGGGTTAACGAAATGTACGTTGCTATACGGATGGAAAGTATATTTACTCTCCCTACGGATAGCAAATTTACTTTACGTGTGGATAATAAAGGGCAGAGCGCCTCGCCACTGGCCAAGTTCTGGTGGGGAAAGGCATAATGAATCCCATTGTTCTGGATACGAAAGAGAGTTGGCATGGTAGATAAACGCAGCGGTCGTCAGAGTGCTGAAGCAGCGGAGCAGACCAAAGCGTCCATCCTCTGCGCTGCGGCCGACCTGTTCAGCCAGAAGGGTTTTGATAAAGTCTCGGTGCGGGAGATCAGCGAAGCGGCCGGGGTCTCCCACGGCCTGATCCGGCACCATTTCGGCAGCAAAGAGCAGATCTGGCATCGTATCTGCGACGAGGTGCACCTCTACATTCAGGGCCTGATGGAAACCCTGGTTGCGGAGAGTGATCCTGAGTTGCCCGCCAACAAGCGTCTGTTTGTGATGTTGACCCGCCTGATGGCCAGCCTGTTGATTGACCCCCGGCCATCCCGTCTCGCAGCCAGTGCCATGGGCTCCAAAGAAGAGCTGTTTGATTACCTCTATGACCTGCACGGGAACACCGAAAAGGTGTTTCTGACCGAACTGGAAAAGACCCAGAAGGAGGGGTATCTGCAGGACTCCAACGTCCGCGAGATCAAGTGGTTCTGCTGCATGTTTTCTGATGCTCCGGCGACCCTGCGTCCACTGCTGACCCAAACCTATGGCAGTGACGATGAGAAGGCGTTGCTGGCGCATTGGCGCTTGTTTGCCCGTCTGATTGCGCCGCTGTTGGGGGTGCCGGAGCATGAGATCCCGAATCCGGACAGCCTGTGTGAGCTGATGGTGGAGGGCACCTGCGTACCGGGCCATCTGATCTGATGGCACACGCCTGCTTCCCCCAATAAAAAAGCGAGCCTGATGGCTCGCTTTTTTGGTTCCGGACGGCTCAGCGTCGGAAGTCGACGGCTTCGGTTTCACCAAGGTGGAGTTCGGTCTGAGCCGGGCGGGTTTGGGCCAGCACCTTGCCGTGACGGATGGAGTAGCGCACCGGCACCTGACGGCGCAGGGCGTCAAACTGGCTTTCGGCCGGCAGGATAAGCAGGCTGGCGGGTTTGCCCACTTCGATGCCGTACTGGTCTTCCACCTGCAACGTCCGGGCGCTGTGACGGCCAATCAGCTTGAGGCTGTCGTCCAGCTGGTCGTAGCCCATCAACTGGCAGACGTGCATGCCCATATGCAGTACCTGGAGCATGTTGGCGGTGCCCAGCGGATACCAGGGGTCAAACACATCATCGTGGCCGAAGCAGACGTTGATGCCGCTTTCCAGCATCTCTTTTACGCGGGTGATGCCGCGGCGCTTCGGGTAGGTGTCGAAACGCCCCTGCAGGTGGATGTTCACCAGCGGGTTGGCGACAAAGTTGATGCCGGACATCTTCAGCAGGCGGAACAGGCGGGAGGTGTACGCGCCGTTGTAGCTGTGCATGGCGGTGGTGTGGCTGGCGGTCACGCGATGACCAATGCCACGCTCCAGTGCCAGTGTGGCCAGGGTTTCCACAAATCGGGACTGCTCATCGTCAATCTCATCGCAGTGCACGTCCACCAGGCAATCGAACTCGTCCGCCAGGTCAAACATGTAGTGCAGGGATTCGACGCCGTATTCCCGGGTGAATTCGAAGTGGGGAATGGCGCCAATCACATCGGCACCCAGCTCCATCGCCTGACGCATCAGCGCTTTGCCGTTGGGGTAGGAGAGGATCCCTTCCTGCGGGAACGCCACAATCTGCAGCGTTACCCATTGTTTCATCTCTTCGCGCAGTTCCAGCATCGCCTTGAGCGCCACCAGTTCCGGGTCGGACACGTCCACATGGGTGCGGACAAACTGCACGCCGTTGGCGATCTGCCATTTCAGAGTCTGACGGGCGCGGGATTTCACATCCTCCGGGGTCAGCATCGCTTTTCGCTCGGCCCAGCGTTCGATGCCCTCAAACAGGGTACCGGAGCGGTTCCAGTTGGGCTGGCCGGCAGTCTGGGTGGTGTCCAGGTGAATATGAGGCTCAATAAAGGGGGCGACCGCCAGGCCGCCTTCACCGTCGATGGCGTCACCGCTGACCGCATCGGCCATCGGGACCAGTGCGCGGATCACGCCCTGTTCACTCTGAATCTGCCACAGGCCACTCTGGCCTTCGAGCTGGACGTTGTTGATCAACATGGGATCAGGCTCCTTCGGATTGGATCTGGCTGGCAGCGCTGGATTTCGACTCCAGTCGGTTCAGCAGGGGATAGGACAGTGCCGCGCCCAGCACGGCGTTGACCGGAACAATGCCTGGCAGGAAGTGGCCTGCGGCCACCCCCAGCGCAACGGCCGTCAGGGCACTCCAGCGTACCGTCTGGAAGCGGGCTTCCGCAAAGTTATGGTAGCGCTTGCGGTTGATCAGGTAGTCGGCAATCAGCACCCCACCCACCGGCGGAATCGCGGCGGAGAGGAAGGTCAGCCAGCCCACAAAGTTGTTGTAGAGCCAGAGGGCAAACAGGGTGCCCACCAGGCCGTTCGCAATGGAGAGGATCTTGGCATTGCCACCGGTGATGTTGGCGAAGCCCAGGCCGGAGGCGTACAGCGCATTGTCGTTGGTGGTCCAGATGTTCAGGCCCAGTACGATGATGGCCGGAACCAGCAGGCCCTGCATCACCATCACTTCGGAGATGTCGGACTGGCCGGTCACCGCCGCGCCGGCGGCGCCAAAGATGAACATCAGAGAGTTGCCGATAAAGAAGGCGATGAGGGTGACGGCCACCGCGGTTTTCGGGCTTTTGCCGAAGCGCACAAAGTCAGCGGTCAGGGTGCCGGCACTGATGAAGGAGCCCACCACCATCGCCAGCGCCAGGTTAAAGGAGAGCGGCTCTTTCGGCGTCAGCTGAGCCAATGCGCTGATGCCGCCGGCCGATTCGGTGGCGAGGTAGACCGAGTATCCGCCCAGCAGGGCAATCGCCGGTACGGCAATGGTGGACAGCACCATCAGGGCGGAGATGCCAAAGAACACGGTGACCGTCATGGCCACGCCGGCCACCAGAATCAGGATTTGTGCATCGATGCCGGTGAATTTTTCCACCGGCAGGGCAAACATCGCCACGCCCACACCAAACCAGCCCACCTGAGTGCCGCCAAGCAGGGCAGAGGGAAGCCAGGAACCTTTGGTACCAAATGAGTAACGGGCGAGAAGGTGGGTGGAGAGGCCGGTGGAAGCGCCGATGTAACCAAGGAAAGCGGTATAGAGACCAAGAAGCAGGTTGCCGATGAGAACGGCGAGGAAGAAATCATCAAAGCTGAGGCCGGTGCCCAGTGTGCCTCCTGTCCACATGCTGGCGGAGAAGAAGGTCAGCCCCAGCATCACCAGGGTCAGTGGCACAAATCCCTTACGTGCGTGTTGTGGTACCGGTTCCAATCCGTACTCAGTATCAGCCGACATGTGTCTCTCCCGTCGTTAAGCTCCAGACAAATTGCGCGGGAGTTTAGGGGCACGAATAGAAACTTCAAGCGATATTGAGAAAAGCGTGCCACGGATCACGCGTGGCACGCAAAGTGGATGAAAAAGTGGCTTAAAAACGGCGACCGATGCCGATGGTCAGTTGGTCCCAGTTGAGGAAGCCGTACTCCACAAAGAGGTTCCATTCATCCTGCGGGCCGAAGTCGTACATCATGCTGACCGCCATGTTGTGGTTTTCCTGGTTGGTCAGTTCCACATCGAAATGCACCTGCTCCATCAGCCAGGCCAGTTCGGTGCCGCGGAAGTCGTAAGTGCCGGTGATGCGCTGGTCGATTTTCTGGTACTGGTAACCCAGGAACCAGGCGATCTTGTCCCCGTTGACGTCAAAGCGCTGTCCCACCCGCAACTGACCCAGACGGGTTTTGATCAGGCTGTCGGTGGTGGAGGTGCGGGCGTTTACCATGGCACCCACGGCACTGATGATAAAGGGCTGCCAGCCATCAACAACGGTGACCTGACCGGCCAGAACGGTCCCCAGGCCCCAGTTATTGGCGGTGTATTCAATCGGGATGGGCAGCGTTACGCCGGTCAGGTCCGGGCAGGGCAGGCGGCCGCAATCGAGGCCGTCCACGTTATCGAGCTTGGCCGTGATGTCCTTGTGGCCATCCACGTATCCGACGATGCCATACACGTTCCAGAACGGCAGGATCCAGGCGTCCACTTTCAGCTGAATGCTGCGGTCTTCACCAGTGATGGCGACATCCTCTGCGGGTACGGTCACGTCACCGGGGGCGATCAGCCCCAGCACGCCGCCATCAACCTGAAGCAGAAAGTCATCTTTGGCTTTGTAGTCAGCAGAGATCTGGTTCACCAGCAGGGTGACACCAATGGGCAGCGGCAGTTCAGCACCGTACTCGCGGGCTTTGTCGCCCCAGATGGGCAGTCGGCTCCAGTGTTGTGGGGTCGTTGCTTCATCGGCTGCGCGCACCACCTCATCGTTGGTGGCCAGAGCGCCAAAGGAAAGCAGGGCCAGAAGGCCAATAGTGGAGCGCAACATCAAAATGCCTCGGTGAAGTTAAAGTAGAAGCCCTTGTCGTCGGCGCTGATCCCCAGATCAAGGCGCACATTCATGCGGGGCTGAATTTCATAGCGATAGCCCACGCCAAAACTGGACAGGGCGTTTTGGTAAAGGCCGGAAAAATCCGCGGCAACAAAGCCGATTCCGGCCCAGCCCACCATGCCATGGTTGCTGAGGCTGCCATCGGCGCGGCGGAAGGTGTGGCGGTATTCCAGGGTGTGCTCCAGCGCGTACTGGTCCCGGTAGCGGCCATGGTAGATGCCCCGCATGGAGCGCATGCCGCCCAGTTTTGGCATGGCGTAGTAGGGCACGTCGCCTTCCGCCCATTGCAGCGCGTTGTAGCTGGCCAGCACCCGACCCGGCGCAAACGCATGGTAGTAGCGGTAGTCGAGCAAACCACTGTCAAAGTCGTTGTCGCTGCCCAGCGACTGGCGGTACAGCAGGTATTCCAGGTTCAGGTACTGGCCCTCGCGGGCGTTTACCGCGACATCGCGGGTGTCCCACTGCAGGCTCAGACCCAACCCCATGCTGAGGGGACGGTCCTGGTAAACCTGAAAGTTTTCATCCTCGATGGCGGATGGCGGCAGCTCTTCGTCATCCGGCCGGAAGTAGCTGATGTTGAGTGACGGCCCGACATAGAGATCCGGCAAAACCCGGTAGGCCAGGGTGCCCCGGTATTCAATCGACAGATGACGCATCAGGGTATCGTCGCTGGCGTCCTGGGCGTCACCGGCTTCTTGTCCGACTCCCCAGTAATGCGTGCTTTGGGTGCCGGCCCGAACCTCGCCCTGATAACGCAGGGCATTATCCGCAAAGAACAGACTCTGGGTGGAGCGCACGGCAAAGCCCGGGTCACCATCGCCCTTATTAACGATAAAAAAACCGCCAACGCTGGAACGCTGTAGGGTGGGATCGGTCCGATCGGTGCTGAAAGAGTACAGTCCACCGATGGCCAGCAGCCCGCCAATCTCTGGCGCGTAGCCCGGCCCACCCAGCAGGGTAAACATCGGCAGGCCCTGCTTCTGGATCAGCGGTTTCCGGGCCGCTTCAAGCTGATTCAGCGCCTGGCTTAACTGGGCCTGTTGCTGTGGGTCGAGCTCAGTGCTGTCGAGCTTTTCTTCCAGCTGTTCAATGCGGTTGTCCAGATCGTCCAGCAGCGCCTTAGCGTCTTCCAGATTCGGTTGCAGGGGGAGAGAAAGCGGGTTGTCGGCGGCTAAGGCCGGGCTGGCCATAAGCCAAAAAATGAACAGGTGTCTTAAATGTTTCGATGCCAATCGGGCTGAGGTGGGCATTTTGTGGTCAGTCGGGGAATTTGGGCCGAAAAGCATAGCTTTCCGTTGCTGAACCGAACCTGATTAGACAGGTGTATATTCGTGGTTGTGTCACAGAATTGCCCGCGGCCCAAACTGGCGTACATCCGTAAGCCGAAATGGGGGAGGGGTTACACCGATTCACTCATGGGTTTGCTGTTGTCGGCATGGCATTTAAAACCAATAAATCTGCCGCACGAGTGGGAAATGAAAGGGTAACGCTCTGGTGATGGCGCGTTTGTCGACATCCTCTTCCTGTTTAAAATCCAAACGCTCGCTTGAAATAAGCGTTTGTGTCGAATATACCTGAATTCCGCAGAAGTCAGCAGTTGCGTACACCCATACAGCAACCCACTTCATGGACGATTGACATGAATCACTCTGCCAGAGGCACACAACCGATACGTTTCTCCCGGCGAATTAGCCGGTATTTACTACTGACACTCCCCTTCGTCAGCGCTGCGCCAGCAATGGCACAACCCGCTGTAGATCAGCTTGCTCAGGGCTGTTATGCCATTCAGTCGCCCACCAATGGCCAGTATATGCGCCAGTTTGACCAGGGGGGCACCGTAGACAATGGTCTGAGCTACCGCTTTGATGCGATCAGTGAAGCGGACGCCAGCCACTTTTATTTCAAGCCCACCCGGGCACAGCACTTTATGTTGACGGACCGTGGCGGACGTTTCCTGGCCAGCCACCTGCCGGCGGAAGTCAGTGCCGGCCGTTATCCCGGCGAGTACGCGGAATGGCGCATCAGTGCCGAGGAGGGCGAAGCAACCCGATACCGGTTTCATGGCATCGGGCTGGACCGGCAGCTGCGCCACAACTACAGCGGCGGTGGGCTCTATTTCTTCGATCTGCTGAATCCCAATGACAATGACTCGGAAGCCAGTTTCCACCTGATACCCCAGGCCGATTGCACCCCGTTCCCGGAGATCATGGTGAACGCCGAAGGGGATTTTGACGCGTTAAAGGGGGACCCGGCCGGGCCGGTTCGGGGTCTGGCGGACCCGCACACCCACATCACGTCCTACGAGTTTATGGGCGGTAAACTGATGCACGGTAAGCCCTTCCACCGCTGGGGCGTCAGTGAGGCGCTCGGAGACAGTGAGTCGATTCATGGACCGGATGGTTCGTTGGATCTGGTGGGCAATCTGTACGCCTACGGCGACGCCAACTTCCGCTATGACACCCGTGGCTGGCCGGACTTCCCGTTCTGGCCCAATCATGTGCAGCTGACCCACAGTGGCTACTACTACAAATGGATGGAGCGGGCCTGGGCGGGCGGTTTGCGCCTGATGGTGACTCATCTGGTGGAGAACGAGGTGCTGTGTAACGCCCAGGCCACCATTAACCCGGCCAGTTGGGTGAACCCCAACAGCTGCAACACCATGGACAGCATCCGTCTGCAGATCCAGCGCCTGCATGAGATCCAGGAGTACGTTGACGTTCAGTCCGGCGGGCCCGGCCAGGGCTTCTTCCGGCTGGTGCGCTCCCCGCAGGAGGCGCGGGCAGTGATTGCCGATGGCAAGCTGGCGGTGCTGATGGGGATTGAAGCGTCCGAGGTATTCAACTGTGGCGAGAAGGATGACTGCAGTCGACGGGAGATCGAAGCGCAGTTGCAGTCCGTTTACGATGCCGGTGTGCGGGTGTTGTACCCCACCCACAAGTTTGACAATCAACTGGCCGGCTCACGGGTTGAGGACGGCTTTATCAATCTGGGTCAGGTGCTGAGTACCGGGCACTTCTTTGAAACCGAAGAGTGCGATGCCGACACCCGGGGCAATGGCTTCACCTCGGGCTTCCCGTTGATTGGGGAGGTGCCGGTGCTTAAGGACATTCTGGACGGTGTTGGCCTGAACCCGCAGTACGATGAGACGATTGAGCACTGCAACAAGCACGGGCTGAGTGAAAAGGGCGTTTACCTGGTCAACCGGATGATCGACATGGGCATGCTGATTGAGCTTGATCATATGTCTGCCCATACCGCGACTGAGGTGATGGACATTGTGGAAGCGCGTCAGTACAGCGGCGTCATTACCTCCCACAGCTGGATGAACGGTGGCACTGATGGTCTGCATCCGAACACCGAGCGACTGCTTAAGGCCGGGGGCTTTGCTGCACCCTATAACAGCAACGCCAACTCGGTAGGGGGGCGCATTCAGCAGTACCTTGATGTGATTGCCGGTACCGCTTATCTGCCGGGTGTGGGACTGGGCACGGACATGAGTGGCCTCGGTGGCCAGGCCGGGCCGCGCAGCGACTCGGATGTGGATCCGTTGCTGTACCCCTTTACCAGCGAGTTTGGCATCACCTTTGACCGTCAGCAGTCGGGCAATCGCACCTTTGATTTCAATCAGGACGGCATGGCGCACTACGGCATGCTGGCGGACCACATCGAAGATGTGCGCCAGCAGCAGGGTGGGGCGGTTTATGAGGCGGTGATGAACTCTGCCGAAGCTTACCTGCAGATGTGGGAGCGTGCAGAAGCCAATACCGACGTGCAGTACGTCAATCCGCTGCCCACCTTTGTGCGCATCGTTAACCGGGCATCCGGCCGCTGTATGGACATTCCGGGCAACGGCTCTGAGATGACCAACGGCACCAACGTGATTCTGTACGACTGCGAAAAGGACGCCTGGGATCAACGCTGGTTCTACGATGAGACCGCGCGCCAGTTCCAGAACAAGGCCAACCGTGGGCTCTGTCTGGACAACCGCGGCCAGGCACACGATGGCGGCGAAGTGGTGGTGTGGGAGTGCGTAGACAGCGATAACCTGCGTTGGGACTACGATGGCCGCTTTGTTCGTAATGCTCACAACCCCAATATCGTTGCCGATGCTTACGGCACCGGTAACGATTCCCAGGTGGGGCAGTGGTCTTTGCACGGTGAAGCCAATCAGCAATGGCTGCTGCGTCCTGAAATGACCATCCATCGTTGGGTCAGTCTGCGGGATAAGCGGGCCGGACTGTGCATGACGGCACCACAGAATGGTGGCGTGGGCTCAGGGGTAACGGTGCAGACGTGTCAGAATCAGTCTGGACAAAAATGGTACTTTGACCCGATCGCCGGCAGCATCAGGAGTGACCTGGCCGGGGACCTTTGCCTGAGTATCCCCAACGGCAACACCGTGGACGGTCAGCAGCTGGCGTTGGCGACCTGTGATGCCGGGGCACCGGAGCAGGCCTTTAATAAAGAGGGCAAGGTCTTTATGTCGCGGATGGCCACGGGCCTGGCGCTGGATGCGGCGGGTGAAAGTGCCGGTGCGGCGTTGATTCTGTACCGCCGCCATGATGGTGACAACCAGAAGTGGCGTTCGAGCTTGTAAGGAGACGCAGTAAAAAGCCGGCCATTAGGCCGGCTTTTTTGTCTGGGTCAGAAGCGGTAACCCACGGTGACGAAGTACTCCATGCCCACGGCACTGTACTTACTGATGTCGGCGTATGGCCAGTACTTGTCCGATTCGGCCTGAGGCGGCTTTTCGTCAAACAGGTTGGTGATGGCCGCCTGCAGGTAAAGGTCATTCCCGAAGGTGTAACCGCCCGACAGGTTTACCGTAGTCCAGGCATCATAGCGCTCATACTCCGGCGCGGATGCCACCGGCGAGGTGCCTTTGCGGTAGATGTAGGTGGAGACCCAGGCATCGTCCTTGCTCCAGCCCAGCGTGAGGTTGGTCTGGGTGCGGAACTCATTGTTCCACTGAGCGTTTCTCACGTCGGTCACCTCATCTTCCGGCAGGTAGGCTTCCTTGGTCGAGAGGATGTGGGTCCAGCTCAGCTTGGCACTGAATTCGCCCAGTGAGGTGTCCACTTTGTAGTCCATGGCCGCATCAATACCGGTTTGCTCGCGCAGGCCGGTGTTGAAAGCGGAGGCCAACACTTCGGTGGGGGTGTCGTTGGCACCGCCGCCACCGCCACCGCGGGTGACCCGGCTGATCATGTCCTGACACTTGGCCGAGTTGATGTCGACCGGATTGCCGTAGCGATCTTCGCCGGTGCGACACTCTGCCTCGTAGCGCAGGATGGCGTTGGAGCCGAGAATGCCGACCTGATTCTCCAGTTTGATCTTGTAGTAATCCACGACCAGCGACAGACCGTCGGTGATGTCAGCGACAAAACCCACCTGGGCGCTGTAACCGGTTTCCTCTTCCAGATCCAGGTTGCCTTCGGCGTACTGGCGGGGATAAACCGTGTACTGCTCGCTGCAGTTGTCCCACTCAACGCCGTCTTGTCGACAGGCGTAGTAATCCGGTGCGGTGGAGTAGGAGGAGCTGCGATCCGCATAGAGGTAGTGCAGATCCGGTGCACGGAAGGAGGTCGCGTAGTTGCCGCGCAGCATCAGCTGGTCGACCGGACGGTAAGTCAGGCCCGTGCCCCAGGTGAAGGCGCCGTCCACGGATGAGTCGTCATCGTAGTAGTCGTAACGGCCTGCGGCCTGAAGCTCCATCTTACCCAGCTCGTTATCCAGCACCGGGATAAGGAATTCCGCGCCAATGGCGTAATGACCCCGGTCGCCCTTGCCGCTGATGCCGCTCCAGCCGTAAAGGTCTCCATTGACGGTGGCTTCATCAGTGATGAACTCATAGCCTTCACGCTGGAATTCGCCCACCACAGCAAACTGCAACGGCCCGGCGGGCAGGGTCATCAGGTCGCCGGTCAGATCGGCCGACAGCGTGGCGTTCCAGGACTTGCCTTTGCCTTCTGAGGTCTGGATGACGTCGTTGAACATCTCAGGGGAGAGGTCGCCAAAGAGGTCGAAACCGGTCAGGCGAAGATCATCATCAACGCGGTCCGAGTTGACCACCACCCAGCGTGCGCCAGCCCAGGGTTGATCCCAGTCGACGCCCTTTTCCCCAAACATCAGGGTGAGCATCGCTTCATCGTTAAAGCGCACTACCTCGTCGGTGTAGTCGTAATAGCCACCGGACAGGGCGACGGTGTACTCGTACTCGTCCGCCAGAGTGCCGCGCAGGCCAAGGTCAATCAGCCCGGTGTACTCATCAAAGGTCTGGTTGCTGGTGGGGGTTTCCCAGTCCCGGAACTGACGGTACATATGGCGGCTGCCCTGGAAGCCGTCAAAGGTGCTGATGTCGTCGTAGACGTCGTAATCCACGCCATAGCCATAGCGATAGAGGCCGGCATCGGCGGTGCCATAAAAGCCGACGGCGCTGAAGAAGAATTCAGTGGTGTCAGACAGTTGGTGCTGCATATTCAGGAAGCCGGAGTAGTTATCGCGGCCATTGCGGATGGTGTATTCGCCAAATACGTTGTCACCGCAGTAGTAGGGATCCGGGTCGGCCTCGTACTCCTCAGACAGCCAGCCGGGCTGAACCGATTCGTAGCCCTGGGCTTCACACTCACCGCTCAGATCTTTGAGCATCCAGGAGTAGGGGTTGTAGCGGTCCCAGTAAGACATCACCTGGCTCAGGCTGTGCTGGCTGGGATCCGGGGAGTCGGTGGGCTCGTCGAACCAGTCGCGATCGTCGCCGTGGATGGGGTCACGCAGGTCCACTTCCACACCGAAGGTCAGGTTGGTGTTTTCCCACGCATTGCCGGACACCAGGCTGAACTTATTGGACTGGCCGCCGCCGTCTTTGGTGTCGCCGTAACGGTAACTGACGTCGGTAAAATCCACCCCTTTCTTAGTGATGATGTTGACCACACCGGCCACCGCATCGGATCCGTAAATGGCGGACGCGCCACCGGTCAGAACTTCAATGCGCTCCACCGCGGCGGTTGGGATGGTGGCCAGGTTAACCACGTTTCCGGCAACGGCTCCGGCAGGCTTGGGCAGCACCGGCATGCGGCGACCGTCGAGCAATACCAGAGTGTAACCGGGGCCAAAGCCACGAAGATTCAGTGACTGAGCGTTGGCATTGAAGTTGTTGGTGTTCTCTTCGCCGATAAAGGTACCGGTGTTCTGGCTTAATGAGTCAAGCGCGTCATACACGTTGGCGAAACCCTGTTTTTTCAGGTCTTCAGCGTCAATAACGTAAATTGGCGACACCGTTTCCATGTCGGTGCGCTTGATGCGGGTGCCGGTAACTTCAATGCGATCAATGTTTTCTTCATCGATTTCCGTCGCTTCCTGCTCCTGTGCAAACGCCATGGGTGCTGCGGCCAGCGCCACCAACATCCATTGAGCAAGGGGAGTGCGTTTAAACATGCCATCTTCCTTCGGTCTGAATTTTTATTGTTATCCGGTACATCCTTATCCGGAGTTATATTGTATACAGTATTTATTATTCAGATCGCAACGAATTGATAACAAACGGCGTTACCTCTGCGAGGGGCCGCCAGTCCAAGGCTGCAAACCAATTTTGATGAGTGGGCGGGGGATTGTCTGGGATTAATCGAATATGGCAGCGAAACCTTCCCCGTCTGCCGAAAATTCAGTGAATACGTTTCGATGAAATTTTTAGCGAAGGAGGCCTGCCGTCCGCAGCGTGCTGAGCATGCGATTGCCGTGAGCGCCAAACCAATATTGGCGGTGGCAGTCAGGGCAACGCCGACGGGGTTGTGAGGTCAGGTGAGCGGCATAGTCTGGCAGTGGAAGTGACGCATCCACCGCTTCAAGGGGGGTGTTGCAGAGCAGGCACCGGGAGAAGCTCAGGGTGCTGGGCTGAAGATGAAAGTGATGGAGGATCTGCGCCAGCTGTTCCAGCGGAACCTGGCTGGGCACATAGAGCCCTTGGTTCGGTTTTCGCTCGGTGAGCAATGCCTTATCCCGGGTGAGCAACCATCGCGCCTCGCGATTGGCCACCAGAACCAGCTCAGCATCGGTCGCTTCGGGATAAAGCCGGGTGTCATAGCCCAGCGCCCGTAACCAACGGGCTAACCGGATCAGCATGGCATCCGCCAGAAAACGGGGCGTGGATTCCTTCATGCCCCGAATTGTAGCGCCCTACATCAACCGCCGCGCCTGCCAGTAGTGCCGGGACCAATAGGGATTGTCCAGCCGGGATAGGATCACTCCCTGGCTGGTGGAGGCGTGCAGAAAACGGACATCATCGATCATCATGCCGACGTGCCGGGTGCGCGTGCCGGTTTTAAAAAACACCAGGTCGCCGGTTTTCAGCTGATTCCGACTCACTTTCACCCCGGCATTGGCCTGATCATTGGTCACTCTTGGTAACGCCAGACCAAAGTGATCCCGGTAGGTGATCTGAACCAGCGCCGAGCAGTCGACGCCGCGCTTGGTGGTTCCGCCCAGACGATAGGGAACGCCAGCCCATGCGGAATATTGTCGCTTCAGCAGCTGTTGCACCTCACTTGATGCAGACGCCGTATTGGTGTCCGCGTTCCCCACCGGTGCCGGGGTTTGCGAGCAGCCGCCCAGAACCAGAAGCAGAGTAATCAGCCAAAACCGCATAGCGAAACAATGAAGTGGGTTATGGCTGGGATAATACACCATGGAATCATTGCATTGGAGTCAGAGGTTTTGATTTTGTGGGGCTTAGCTTTGCCATATTGAATGAGGTTGGCAAAGAGACCGATTTTGTCTTCTAACGCATTCACTTGTAAGGGCTAATTGCAATGAAGAAACACGCTCTGACCGGGCATTGCAAACCGTGCTAGGGTAAGACCGTCGACCCCTTTTTTCACTGTCATGTTGAGGTCATTGTGCCCCTGGAGCTTCGAACCCTCTCACCGGATGATGATGCCGGACTCGCCCAAATCATACGGGAAGCGCTCACTGAATTTGGCGCCAACCGGCCCGGTTTCGCCTGGGCAGATCCGGAGTTGGACCAGCTCAGCAAGGTCTATTCCCGGCCCGATCATCATTACCTTGTCGCCTTGCTGGATGGGGAGCTGGTGGGTGGAGCGGGCATCGCGCCGTTTGCTTGCCATCTGCCCCGTGTTTGTGAGCTGCAGAAGATGTATCTGTCGCCCCGGGCAAGGGGGCAGGGGGTGGGGCAAGCCCTGATGGAAGCGATATTGGCCGAGGCGGTGAAACGGCAATATCAGCACTGCTACCTGGAAACCTTTGGCCCCATGACCGGCGCGCAGAAGCTCTATCAGGCCCACGGGTTTCTGCCGTTGTCGGCGCCCTGGGGCGAGAGTGGGCATACCGCCTGCGATCGCTGGTTTTCTAAAACTCTGGAGGCCAGGAAATGAACCGGACCGCCGGGTTGCTGTGGCTGTTGTTGTTCTCCCCATCTCTGGCCGCCGCGGCGGCTTCGCCGACGGCGCCAAAGGCCCATCCGGAGTTCGTGCCATTAAGTGCGGTTGCACCGCAGATTGTTCAGGAACTGCGCTATGCCGGGGACAACAATTTTGTCGGTGGCGTGGTGGCGGGCTATGAACAGGCCCGGTGTCTGCTGACGCTGCCCGCCGCTGAAGCGCTGGCCCGGGTACAGAAGCGGGCTGAGGACTATGGACTCGGGCTGAAGGTGTACGACTGCTATCGTCCTCAACATTCGGTCGATCACTTCGTCCGCTGGGCGCGGGACGAAGCGGACACCCGCATGGCCAGCCGCTACTACCCGGAGGTGCCGAAATCCCGGCTGTTTGAACTGGGCTACATCGCGGCGCGCTCCGGTCACAGCAGAGGCAGTACCGTTGATTTGACCCTGGTGCAACGGCAACCCTCCGACCCGGTGCCCGGAACCGTAACTGACTGTCGCAAGTCGCCACAGGAGGGCGGAAGTTATCCGTCGTTGCCGATGGGCAGTGGCTACGATTGCTTTGACCCGGTCTCTCACACTGCCTACTCCGGGCTGACTCAGCAGGCCCGCAGCAACCGTCTGCTGCTGTTGCTGCTGATGGAGAGTGAGGGGTTCGTGAATTACGACAAAGAGTGGTGGCATTTTACCCTGCGCGACGAGCCCTATCCCGACCACTACTTTGACCAGCCCCTGAATGAATCCGATGGCGAGGGAGTCCACTGATGGAGTTGAGCTGCCATTGCGGCAACATCACCGTATCCGCTGAGCCCCTGCCTGGTGAGGTGGCGAGCTGTAACTGTTCAATCTGCCGGCGTTATGCGGTGCTTTGGGCCTACTACCGGCCAGATCAGGTGCGGGTCAGTTTTCGCCGTTCACCGACGGTTTTCTACCTTTGGGGTGATCAGCAGGTTGAATTTCATCGCTGCGACGAATGCGGGTGCGTCACTCACTACGTCACTACCGCGGACTGCGAAGCCGACGTCAGCGCCGTCAACATGAGAATGGCGGAGCCGGCCATGCTGGCCAACCTGCCGGTTCGCCAGATCGACGGAGCCAGCTACTGATGGCGTCCTCAAGCCCGCATTTGTCCCCGGTCCAACTGGCCCTGCTTGATGACGCATTGCGGCAACGTCTGATCGAGACTGATGGCCGGATAGCGGCGCTGGCTGAGAGTCTGAAAGCCCGGCCACCGTGTTTTGCCGATGCGGTGGAGCGGAGCAGCTATGAGATGCAGCACACTTTGGTGGAGAAGCGGCTTGAACAGGAGCAGCAACGACGAACGCAGATCCTGCGGGCCATAAAGCGGATGTCAGAGGGAGAGTATGGGTACTGCGAACGGAGCGGCGAGCCGATTCCCCTGGCCCGTCTGAAAGCGTTGCCTGAAGCGACCACGCTGGGCCCTGAAGCCGAGACGGATTAACCTGCGGCGCGGATGTCGGTGGCCTGACTGTGCCGGTTCAGAAACGCCAGCGACAGGCTATTGAAGTCTTCCGCCTTTTCGACGTTGCACACGTGGCCGCAATCCTCGATAACCGCCAGATTGGCGTGGTGGTGCTGACGGGCCATCTCTTTCACCGGGGTCAGAAACATGTGGTCGTTCTCTCCCATGATGTAGAGGGTGGGAATGGCGAGTTCCTTTTCTTTGAAGTAGCGCATCAGCGGGTTCACTTCCGCGGCGAGGCGGAACCAGCGTTTAAACTCTTTCTGACACAAGCGGCGGGCTTCCCGCACAAACAGCAGACGCGAAGGCGCCTGAGCCTTCTTGGGCATGATGATCCAGGCAAACAGGCGATAAAGCCACATGTAGGGGACGACGTTCTTGAGCGCGTTGCCAACCTTGACCAGCAGCTGGGAGAAACGGTTCAGCCGGGTTACTGCCCCCCCAAGCACCATGCTTTTTACCCGTTTCGGATCCAGCTCCGCCAGGGTGCGGATCACGATGGTGCCGAGGGAGATACCAACGAAGTGCGCGGACTGGATCTTCAGGTGGTCCAGCAGTTGAACCACATCTTTAGTGACGGCGCGAAAGTTGTATTGCCCTTCGATCAGGTGCTTGACGATCTCTTTGCTGGCACCGTGGCCGCGCAGATCCAGCAACAGCACATTGAACTGCGCACGATAGGCCTTGAGCTGACGAAACCAGATATTGGAACTGCCACCGGCACCATGGACCATCACCACCCAGTCCCGGGGCTCGGGATGGCGGTAGATTTTGTGATGCAGCAGGGCCTGGCTCAAGACAGAATTCTCCTGGTAAACGATTTGTGAAGGCGGCGGCAGGTTAGCACGCCTTCGCAACCAGAAGTAAATCCTTTTCCCTTTGCGTCAATTTCTGTTCAGCTTGTCCCGAGGTAGGGCTGGCCGGCCAGGTAGCAGGCGACTGACGTTTCGCTGGCGTCAAAGTGGGGGGAGGGCAGGTCGGTTGGATCCACCCAGACCCAGCCTTCGCATTTGTCGGGCTCCCGGTTCACGGGTGTGTCGCCCTGATGGTGGGCCAGCAGGCAGATGGAAACGTAGTGCTTCCCTTCTTCGCGGTAGGTACGCAGGTTGTTGGTGACGGCAATCACCACCGGGTCCTCAATGATCATCCCGGTCTCTTCTTCAATTTCCCGGATGGCCGCGCTTTCAAAAGTCTCGCCCAGTTCCAGGTGGCCACCGGGAATGGACCAATAAGGCGCATGGGCCCCTTTGCGTTTACCAATCAGGATTTTACCGTCATCGCGCCGCACGATGACGCCGATTCCCACTCGAGGCTGATTCATTTCAATTTCATCTCCGGCTCAGGGCGATGCAGCATGGCTCAGGGTCAGAAAGATGTCAAAATGGCGGGCAGATCACTTGCGTTTCTCAGCGCTGGAAGGAAGAATATCAGCACTATCTAATGTATGGAGTTCATCATGGCCGATAAGCAGTATCAAATCACCAGTTCCATGACCGATGGCTGGAAAGTGACCGCAAACGTTCGTGGACATCAGCTGGTGATTGATCAGCCCAGTGCAACGGATGAGGGTGCCAACCCGCTGGAAACCTTCCTGTTCTCCCTGGCAGGGTGTTTGTCAGCCATTGCCAAGATGGCGGCCCGTGATGAAGGCATTACGCTGCGCGGCATCGACATTGATGTGACCGGTGTTCTGAATCCGGCCGGGCTGGCGGGCAAGCCCAGCGATGATCCGGTCGGTTTTAAAAGCATCGACGCCACGGCCCGCATTGACGCGGACCTGACCGACGAAGAGAAGCAGGCGTTTTTCGGGCGTGTGTGCCATCGTTGCCCCATCCACGATAATTTGCTGCGCCCCACGGTGGTGACTCACAACGCTTGAACTTAACCACAGTCACGCTAGACTACGGCGCCTTTCCGGCGCCGTTTTGCTTTATAATTATTGATTTCCAGTCAATGAGTTGGCGCTTTTTCGTTAATGGGAGTGGATTCTATCGTGACGCAACCTGGTTCCGTCGAAGTACAGCACCAACCCCAATTTGAGTGGCGTTTTCTGGCTCCCCGATTCTGGGGTATCTGGCTGGCGGTGGGTTTTGCTGCTGCGCTGGCGTTTTTGCCTTTTCGCCTGCGCGATCGGATCGGCGCAGCGCTGGGCTCGCTTGGCCCGAAGCTGACTAAGCGGGGCTATCGCAATGCCCAGGTCAACCTGCAACTCTGCTTCCCCGACTGGGACGATAAAAAGCGCGATGAGGTGATTCGCACCATGTTTCAGCGGGCGGCGCAGGTGCTGCTGTCTTACGCCTGTCTGCTGGTTCGCAGTCCGGACTATCTGGAGCGGCGGGTCCGGCTGGTGGGGGATGAGCATTTGATCCCGCTGCTGGAAGCGGGCAAGCCGGTCATCCTGATGGTACCGCACAGCTGGGCCATTGAATTTCCCGGCCTGCTGCTGGCGAAGCGGGGCTACCCGATGACCACAATGATGAACCCGGACAAAAACCCGTTGGTCGACTGGCTGATGTGTCGGCTCCGTGCCCGTTATGGCGGCAAGCTTTTCGCCCGCAAGGATGGCATCAAGCAGTTTCTTAATGCGATTCGGGATGGCCACAGCGCCTATTACCTGCCGGATCAGGACCACGGCATGGCCAAAAGCGAGTATGTGCCGTTCTTCGCCACTCACAAAGCCACTTTGCCCGGCCTGGGCCGCATGACTGAAACGACCGGTGCGGTGGTGGTGCCGATGCTGGCAACCTACGACCCGAAAACCGGCTTCTACGAAGGGCACATCCGGCCACCGCTGTGGGATCTGCCCTCGGGCGAGCGGGCTTACGATGCCCGCCGGATGAATGAAGAGATTGAAGCGCTGCTCGCCCACTGGCCTGAGCAGTATATGTGGAACCTGAAGCTGCTTAAGAGCCGTCCTGAAGGTGAGCCGGATCCCTACCGGGCTTACCAGGACAGATTGCGTGGATAATGTTCAATCCCTCCGGCCCGCCATTCAGGCGGGCTTTTTTCGACTACCCAGGATGTTCAGTTTGGGTTAAGGTGAGTCGCAACCTTAAGGAAGAACCATAACGACAAACCCTAAGGACAGGAACTCATGACCACGGACGCCCGTCGCTGCTATAACGTCGATTTCTGCACATCAATGCTCCACCCCCGTTGTTGGGGGGCCTGGTTGACCATCGGTGCACTCTCCATTCTCGCTTACGTCCCGCTGTGGATTCGCCATTATGTTTCGATGCTGATGGCGCCGTTGTTTCGTCTCATCCTGAAAAAGCCGGTGCGCATCGCCACCGCCAACCTGAAAGCCTGCTATCCGGAAATGCCCCGGCGAGAGCGTGATGCACTCCTCAACGAGCTCTGTTACACCTTTCTGATGGTGGGCATGGGCATGGGAACGCTGGCGGTGCGTGACAAGGAACACCTTCAGGGCAAGATACGGATGAGTGGCATGGAGCACGTACGGCAGGCTCAGGCGCAAGGGCGTCCCATCGTGTTTCTGGTTCCGCATATGTTTGGCATTGAGTACGCCGGCGTGGCGTTGTCGATGGCGGGACTGCCGATGCTGGGAATGGTCAAACACCACCGTAACCCGGTGTTTAACTGGCTTTCCTGTCGTCAAAGGGCGCGGTTTGGCGGCAAACTGTTCCACCGTAATGCCGGCTTGCCGGCGGTGATCCGTGAGCTCAAGCAGGGCTACAGTTTTTTCTATCTGCCGGATCAGGACCACGGCGTGGACAAGAGCGAGTTCGCCCCGTTCTTTGGCACTCAGAAAGCCACCTTGCCGGTGATCAGCCGAATCGCTCACTGCGCCGATGCCGTGGTGCTGCCATTGACCGTAGGCCTGGAAGATATGCACCTTCAGGTCAGCATTGATGGCCCGCTGGAGCTGGAGCGGGTGGATAAGCCGACGGAAGCTCGCATTCTCAATGAACAGATGGAGCGTCTGATTGACCGCCATCGGGGTCAGTACATGTGGTTCCTCAAAGTGCTGAAAACCCGCCCTGAAGGTGAAGCCCGTATCTACTAGGAGGCGCTGATGATCACGGCATTGTTCTGGGTTGGCGTTGCAATGATGGCGACGGGAGGCGGCTTGCTGCTGTGGACCGAACTGTCTCAGCAGGTGCCGGGTATGGTGGTGATTGCCTGCCTGCTTGGCCTCGGGTTTGTATTGAGTACCGGCGCCAAGATCCTCTGGTTTATCCGCAAGTCCTCTTAAGCCTTTTGGCAGCGTGCTCAGGCGCCGCTGCCGTAGTATTGGTGGTCCTCAGCGTCACTTTTCTTCGCGGCGTACATCGCTTCGTCCGCCCGGGCGATCAGCGCCTCGGGAGAAAGGGCGTCATCCGGCGCGATGGCGACCCCGATGCTGAGGGATATCGGGATGATGTTGCCCTGAATGTTGGCTGACTTTCTCATGCTCCGGGTGATGTTCGACAACACGATGTCGATGTCCTGACGCTCGCGGATGTGATTGAGCAGGACAATGAACTCATCGCCACCGATACGATAAACGTTGTCACTTTCCCGGACACTGGCCTGCAAACGGCGCGCCGTTTCACACAACAACTCATCCCCAAACCGGTGGCCATGTTGGTCATTCAGTCGTTTTAGCTTGTTCACATCGATAAACAGCACGGCGACTTTGTTCTGACCGATATTGAGCAGCGCCATCTCCAGTTCATTTTCCAGAATAAACCGATTTTTCAGGCCGGTCAGCGCATCATGGTGGGCTTTGTGCTCGAGCGCCTGCTCCCGAAGCGAGATCTTGTGGCTGAGGTCTACGAAGGTGCTCAACAGCTCGTTGATCTCATTTTTAGGCAGCAGGTCGGAGTATTGGATCTGCTCGCCCCGTTTCATCTTCTCCGCGCTGTTGAGCAGCATGGCCAGCGGGGAGAACAGGTTGTTTCTGATGAAAAACAGGGTGAATACCGCCAGTCCGATAAAGATAACGAACTCCACGTAGATCAGCGTGCCGACCTTGGCCCGGTACTGATTGAACTCGCCCTTTCGCTGCTCCAGCAGCATCCGCTCATGACTGATGAACTGACTCAGTTCAGCCCGGATATTGTCCATATGCTGCTTGCCCAGGTTCATCTCCACCAATTCCAGTGCCTGAGCACGCTGACCGTTGTTGACCAACTCTATCGTGGCTTTCAGCTCGTCCAGTTTGGCGTCGATCTCCTGGCGAATAACCAGCAGCTGCTCCTGCTGGACCGGGTTGTCTGAGGTGAGTTGAGTCAGGCGCTTGTGGCCGTTCATGATCTCAATTAAGGCTCTGTGGTAGGGCTCGAGGTATGCCGGGTTGGTGGTGAGCAGATAGCCCCTTTGGCCGGTTTCGGCGTTCAGCAACTGGCTGAGTAGCCGCTCTGATTCCAGAATCACGGTGTTGGTGTGGTTGACCCAACTTAATTTCTCTTCACTCTCCTGATCGACGGTGAATATAAAATAGGTGTTGGAAATGGCCGCGGTCAGCAGAAAGGCAAGGAGCAGCGAAATTTTGGTGCGGATACTCATCCATTCCCTCTGAGCGAGTGCAAAATCTGGCGCCATTGTCTCAGTCTGTGGATAACCGGCGAGACAGGTAGCGGGTCCGTTCGCTTTCTATATCGATTATTTGCCCATAAAGCTAGTCATAGGCTTCTGTAAAATCAAACTGTTAGTGACGATTTTCGCTGAAATAATGACTCGCGTCACCGACCGTCGGAATGACGCTTGTTGTGCTGGTTCAAGGGACGTTTTACTGTTGGCCCGGTTAGGCCGCCTTCTACACCAAAGCCCCCAGCTGACAACCGTATTATGAGCCTCAGAACACTCCACGCCGATGACCGTTCCCTCCTTTATCGTCTTTATGGTGACGCCGAGCGGATGGCCGCCATTGGTCCGGCGATGGCACCGCCGCAAATTGACCGTTTGATGGCAGAGCGGCTGAAGCCCTGGCATCCCCGTGCTGACCACTGGGGATGCTGGGTCATTGAGCACGATGGCGAGGCGATGGGCATCGTCGGCCTGCGTTGCCTGCCGATGGAGCAGGCGACCGCCGAAGTGGGGTTTATGCTGTTGCGTAGGGGGCAGGGGCGGGGGCTGGCCAGCCGGGGGTTGAACTGGCTTTGTGAGCAGGCCGACACCCAGTGGGATCTGGATCGCCTGGTGGCCCTTTCGTTGCCGGATAATCGCCGCTCCATTGGTGTGCTGCAACGACAGGGGTTCCATCTGGGCTACCGCCTGCCCAAAGTGGTGCCCTGGGAATCGGATTTCAGAGACGGTGTGGTATATCTTCGGGATCGGTCGGCAATGGGGACTGGGCTTTGATCAGCGCTTCTTTTTGAGCTTTGGTCAACCGCTTAATCCGGTACTCCAGCTTCAGGGCTGTGCTGCGTTGACCGGCAGGGGACTGGTAGACCAGCGTTAATGGGCCTTTCCCCCGCAAAGCCCGGGCGCCCTTTGGCGCACCCTGCTGATGCTCAGAGAAGCGGCGGTCGACATCGGTGGTGATGCCGGTATAGAGATGGCCGGCACGGGTGCGAATCAGATATAAAAACCAGTCGGACATGGGGAACCTTTCTTGACGGCGTCAGTCTACCAGTCAGTGATCGCAACTCAAAGCGCGGAAAATGAAAGAACTTTTCCCTTTTTTGTTGTATTCGCGTGATCACAATCTCGTAACCTTCCATCTACCCCTAATGGGGTATGCCCCCAATACCCCTTCCTGCCTAATCTGACCTCGCAGTCGCAACGAAAAGCGACCATGAGGGATGATGATGAAAACGATTAATAAACTTTTGCTGTCCGTTGCCGTTGCCGGTATCTGTGGCAGCGCTATGGCCAAGCCGGTCGAATCCAATAACGAAGCGTGGAAAGCGAAGTTCCCCAACCAGTACGCTTCCTGGGCGACCAGCGCTGAAACCGACCAGATTGTTGACCTGCTGGCAGACGACCCGAACCTGGTGATTCTGTGGGCAGGCTACGGCTTCTCCAAAGATTACAATAAGGCTCGCGGCCACTACTACGCCGTAACCGACGTAATCCAGACCCTGCGTACCGGCGCGCCGATGGGTGACACCGATGGCCCGATGCCGGCCGCCTGCTGGTCCTGTAAATCCCCTGACGTACCGCGCATGTACGACGAAGTGGGCGAAGGCAACTTCAATGACCACAAGTTCGGTAAGTGGGGCCACGAAATGGGCAACGCCATCGGCTGTGCGGACTGTCACGAAAGCGGCACTCCGAAACTGGCCATGTCCCGTCCGTACGCCGAGCGTGCGATGGAAAAAGTGGATCTGAAATTCTCTGAGCAGTCCCGTGACATGAAAGCGGCTCAGACCTGTGGCCAGTGTCACGTTGAGTACTACTTCGACAAGACCGACCACAACAACGTTCGTTTCCCCTGGGAAAATGGCTTCACTGCTGAAGGTGCCGAGAAGTACTTCGATGACATCGGTTTCGCCGACTGGACTCACAAGATCTCCAAAGCGCCGATGCTGAAAGCGCAGCACCCTGAGTTTGAAACCTGGGCGACCAGTGTTCACGCTGAAATGGAAGTGACCTGTATCACCTGTCACATGCCGAAAGTGACCAACGAACAGGGTCGTAAGTTCTCCAAGCACAACGTGGGTAACGCGCTGGACAACTTCGATGTCTCCTGCTCCTCCTGTCACGACAGCAAGGCGGATCTGGAAGCCACTCTGAAGGCGAACAAAGAAGCCATCAACGCCGAGAAGCTGAAAGCGGAAGCGATCATCGTTCGCGCTCACTTCGAAGCTGGCGCAGCCTGGGAAGCGGGTGCCACCGATGCTGAAATGAAGCAGGCTCTGACCCACATCCGTCACGCTCAGTGGCGTTGGGACTTCGCCATCGCGTCTCACGGCATCCACGCTCACAACCCGCAAGAAGCCCTGCGTCTGCTGGCTTCCGCTCAGGAAATCGGTCTGCAGGCTCAAGCTGAGCTGAAGAAGGTCCTGACCAAGTACGGTGTTGAACAGCCTGTGGCCATCCCGGACATCTCCACCAAAGAAGCAGCACAGACTCTGGTGGGCTGGGACAAAGCCAAGCTGGACGCTCAGAAAGCCGCTTTCCTGGAAGAGCGCGTGGAAAAAGAGTGGCCCGAGCGCAACTGATTTAACTCTCTCACACAGTGATCAAGCCCGGCCGGAAACGGTCGGGCTTTTTTGCGTCGCAAGGATCAGGGGGCTTTTACGGAAAAGGTGTCGCAGACCGTGGGATCGCCACTTTGCAACCCTTTCTGGAACCACTTATAGCGCTGGGCGGAACTGCCGTGGGTAAAGCTGTCCGGCACCACGTACCCCTGGCTTTGCTTCTGCAGGCGATCATCGCCAATGGCTTGCGCGGCCCCCAGTGCTTCCTCCACATCGCCCTGTTCCAGCCTGCCGGATTGGGCCAGGTAGTGGCCCCATGCGCCGGCATAACAATCGGCCTGCAGTTCCAGCCTGACGGACAGGGCGTTGGCTTCCGCCTGGCTGGCGCTCTGCTGACGTTGACGTACCTGAGCACTGGTGCCCAGCAGCGTCTGGATATGGTGACCCACTTCATGAGCAATCACGTAGGCCTGGGCAAAGTCCCCCGGAGCGCTCAGTTGAGTGCGCATGTCGTCGTAAAAGCTGAGATCGATGTAGATCTGTTGATCGGCGGGACAATAGAACGGGCCCATCGCCGCCTGGCCGGTGCCGCAGTGGGTTTGAGTGCTGCCGCGATACAGCACCAGAGTCGGCTCCTGATACTGTTGACCGGCGGCCTGAAACTGCTGGTGCCAGAAGGTTTCAGTATCCGCCAGGACCACCGCAGTCATCTCGGCCCACTCATCATCCTGACTGGACACCACCTGAGTGGACGCGCCGCCGCTGCCCCCGCCGACCAGTAACATCAACAGCGCCGGGTCGACGCCGAAGTAGAGCCCGGCCAACAGGATGGCCAGGCCAATAAGCCCCCCTTTGCCCCGGGGCAGGGGAAACCCACCGGCCCTTCGTTGACTCCGACGATCTTCCACATTCCGGCTTTGCCGTTGCCCTCGCCACCGCATGGCCTTTCTCCTGCCCGCTTGGTCATGCAAGTGTAGCGGTGCAGACAAACAAAAAGGGCCCGATTGGGCCCTTTGTGGTGGGTCAGGAGCAGGGTTAAGCGGCTTTTTCCTTCGGCGCGCTGGCCTCACGCTGCTTGTCCAGATCCTTCATCATTTGGCGAAATCGCTTGTTACGCATCTTTCTGGCCATGGGCACCTCCATTTGCCGGTTGATTCCTGACCAATATAGTCATGATATTGAAATATCTTCAACTTTCATTAGTGTGGGGGAGCGTGTGAATCGTTAAAACTCCCGATTCGCTCATTGATTGATCGGGATAGGGAAAAGGGACTTTCCTCGCTTTGCCAGTGCTTTATAGTAGGCATCCCGCACATTGCAGTAACCAGGGACGGGTAATGAAAAACATCGTAATTTGCGCCGACGGCAGTTGGAATGGCCCAGAGCCGGACAGCGATCAGGATACCGCGACCAATGTTCTGAAACTGGCCAGAGCGATTGCGCCGTTTGATGGCAACGGCAATGCTCAGGTGGTGTATTACGATTGGGGCGTCGGAGCCGATTGCACCCCGGTGACCGGCGGCGCGTTTGGCCGTGGACTGAATAAAAACATTCAGGATTGCTACCGTTTTATTGTCCAGAATTACGAGCCGGGCGATCACCTTTACCTGTTTGGTTTTAGTCGGGGGGCGTACACGGTGCGCAGCCTGGCGGGCCTGCTCTATAACTGCGGTGTGCTTCAGCGCATTCATGCCAATCAAATTCCTAAAGCGTTCGATCTCTATAAAGACCGCAATATTCATCCCCAGGATCCCCAGTCCGCCATGTTCCGCTCTCACTATGCGGTGAACGAGGAGGCGCGGGTTCGCTTTATCGGTGCCTTTGACACGGTTGGCGCGCTGGGTGTGCCATTGCGGATGCTGGGCTGGCTCAATGAGCGCCACCTGTTTCATGACACCGAGTTGGGGCCCAATGTGGAGATAGCCCGCCATGCGCTGTCACTGGATGAGCGGCGTCAGGACTTTGCTCCGTCGCTGTGGCAGTCCAAGCCCGGTGTCGATCTGAAGCAGGTCTGGTTTGCCGGTGTGCACAGCGACGTCGGCGGCGGCTACCATCGTGAACCGGGCAGCGGGCGTCTGTCGGACATCTCCCTGTCCTGGATGGCCCGTGAGGCACAGGCCGCTGGATTGGAGCTGGAAACTCATCTGTTTGCCACCCTGGATGAAGATCCATTGGCACCCCGGCATGAGGAGTACGACGGATTTTATCTGCTCCTGGGCGAGCATCAGCGGATGGTGGCACCGGAGCATCGGCTTCATGTCAGCGTGGTACAGCGCCATCTCGGAATGGGGTATGCGCCCCCCGCGCTGGCGGACCGAATCCGCAATAAAGATTGGGGTGAACTGGAGGAGTAGGGTCGCTCCCGCAAGGTTGAACCCTTCGCGGAGAGGGGGCCAGACCAACAAGGAAAAGTCCGGCACCCTCTGGGCTCCGCTGCACCCGGTCAAAGATGCTGAAGCCCTTGCGGGAGCGTAACGGGTTGCCCGAGGTGTTTGACCTCAGTGGTTGTGGGTGGTTGCCCCCTCCACCGGCGTTACCCGGCGGCGGGGTGCGGCTCAGAACTCAAAGGCAAAGGTCAGGGTGAATTCGGTGCCTGGCTGCTTGTAGAACACGGTTTTTCCTTCCTGCTGGTACTCGGTTTCTTCGCCGAGAATGTTCTTCGCTTTAAATTTCACCGCCATCATATCCAGCGGATAAACGCTGTAGGTGAAATCCAGGGAGTGGAACGGCTGCTCCAGAACATCATCCAGGCCGGCGCTGCCCGCGTAGGCGATGCGTTCGCCAAACACGTTATACACCAGAGTGGCGGAGTGCAGGCTGTCCGGCGAGTCGAAGCTCAGCTGCATATTGGCGACCCACTCGGAGTGGCCGGTCATGCGGCGCTTGTTGTTGGTCGGGTTGATGTTGCCGGAAGGCGCAATGGTGATTTCGGAATCGCTTAGCGTCAGGTTGCCGGAAACAAACAGACCGTCCCAGATTGCGGAGCTGGGATTGATAAAGCCCAGCTCCTGATGGAACTCGGTTTCCAGACCGTAGATCTCACCGTTTTCCGCATTTTGGAAAGTTAACAGGGTGTCCTGCTCCGTCACCACCTGAACCGAATCAATCGGGGCTTCCAGGTCTTTATAGAAGGCGCCAACACTCAGGTTGGAACCGCTCTCCATATACCACTCCCAGCGCAGGTCGAGGTTCTGAATGTCGGAGCTTTCCAGCTCGGAGTTACCGATCATGTCAAAGCCGGTGACCGGATCTTTGAACCGAACCGGTGCCACTTCTCGCAGGTCCGGACGCACCAGGGTCTTGGAGTAGGCCAGGCGCAGCTGCATCTCGTCACTCATGATCCAGGTGGCGGAAACCGAGGGGTACCAGCCATCTTCTGCGGTGGTGTAATCGAGAATGTCATTACGGCCACCTTCATCGGAGATGTCGCCTTCCGGGGTCAGCGGCAGCATAACCTGTCGAAAATCCTCGTAACGGGCACCGCCAGTAATGCGGAAGGTGTCAGCCCAGTTCAGGTCAAACTCACCAAATCCGGCGTCGATCATCTGGGCGGCGACGTAGTCGTCGGTCTCAGAGGTGGTATCCAGCAGGGCAAAGCCGTTGTCCGGGTTGCTGATGTTCTGGTCGGAGAATACGTCGTTGAAGCGGCCTTCCAGGTTGGCGCTTTGATAGCGGGAGGCGTCAAAGGCCAGTCGGGTGGAATAGGAGGAGCGTGCCCGTTCAAAGTACTCGTAGCCACCTCTCAGCTTCAGTTCGGCGTCGCCGAGATACAGTGGCAGCATCAGGTCGAAGCCGTAGTTTTCGGTGTCGTCTTTCAGGTCGCTGTACCGATATACCGCCGCGTCAGAGCGTTTGGCCATGGAGCGGGCCAGGATCTCACCGCTGTCACCCTGAGTCACCGAGTAGGTGTAGGCCAGCTCATTGGGGGCCTGGCGGCGGGCGCGGGCATCGGTGTACTGCCAGTTCGCTTCAATGTCCCACAGGTAGGGGAAGAAATGCTGGCCGCTGATCTGGTTGCTGATCAGGGTGCGCTCTTCGTAATCCACCGAGTGCACCTCCAGCGCGCGATCCTCATTGATGGTATCGAGGGTCTCTTCCAGCGTAATGCGCACGTCGTCCGAGGTATCGCTCAGATAGGTGGTGTGGGTGGAGAACTTGTGGTTGTCGGTCCATTCCAGACCCATATTCCACATGCCGGACCACTGCACAATCTGTTCACTGCCACGGACGTCCGAGCTGGAGTTCAGGTCGCCCTGAGCATTGGCCAGTTCGGCTTCACGCTGGGTGTAGTTGTCGGTCTGGTTTTTGTAGTAGGTGCCGCCGACAAAACCGAAGCGCCAGTCGCCACTGTCATCCAGATCGATGTTGTGGCCAAAGCTCAGGCTGCCACGGAAGCCGGGATCGGTGCCTTTTTCCTGCAGCGTCATGTTGCGGTTCATGTCGAGCGCCAGGCCACGATTGATGGCCACCGCTTCGTTGGCGTCACCCACCACCCGGAAAATGTCGGTCACCGACACGCCATCGTAAGTGTTGAAAGCGTCGATAATGGACTGGGGCAGGGCGCGGGTGCCGTCATCACGGCCCTGCCAGTCGTCGTCACCGCCGGCATAAGTCAGGCGATCGTCGCTGTTGTTGGTGTTGTACTGGCCGCCCAGTGAGAACTTCAGGAAGAAGTCGTTTGGGATCGCTTTGGTGCGAATGTCCACGTGACCGCCACCAAACGTGGCGGGATTGGCGGGCGATGCCGCTTTCTGTACCGACAGGGACTGGATGATCGCCGCCGGGAACAGATCCATCGGGATGACCGAGCGGGTCGGGTCCGGTGACGGCACCTGCGCTCCGTTCAGCGAGGTGCTGGAGTAACGCTCACCCAGACCGCGGACATAGATGAACTGGCCGTTACGCAGGGTCAGGCCGGTGACCCGGCGCAGTGCGGCTGCGGCGTCACTGTCGCCGGTACGGGCTATCTGGTCGGCGCCCATCAGGTCCGCCACGTAGGGGATCTCCCGGCGCTCTTCCACCACTTCGGAAGCGGCGCGCTGCAGGCGACCAACCACGGAGATGACCTCGACCTGCTGGTCATCGGCGCCGGTTTCGGTTTCCTCAGCAATGGCCGGGAAACTGAGCAAGGTGGCGAGGGACAAGGCTTTGGCAACCGCCAGGCCGATCTTGCTGGTTTGAAATTGGGGTTCGGATTTCATGCGTTGACGTTCCTGAGTCCTTGGAGTAGCGGGCTGCGCTGTGGCAACCCGAAGGGACAATACGGCGGGAAACGCCGGGGCGGAGTGCCGCCCCGGTCGTCAAGCCTCCTTACTGCTGGAAGCTCCAGCCCTGGGTCCAGTCGTTCTGGCCGTCGAAGGCGCCTTTGTAGTCGGTGGCGTCGAAGAAGGCGTCCACGGTACTCATGTCCTTGCCGGTGCCCAGAGCGATGGAGCCGGCAGCGGGCATGCCGTTGGTCAGCTCGACTGCACCGATGACGTTGCCTTCCTGGCCAGAGAACCAGGCGGTGGTGTCGAAGCTGTCTTCATTTTTCACCGGCTCCACGCAGTCGATGATGGAGTGGGTCATGGTCAGGGTGCCGTCCTGAGCGTTGGTGATGGTGGAGGCGTCGTCGATCTCCAGACATTCACCGGTTTCCGGGCCACCCTGAATCACGAAGTTGGCCAGCTGGGCGCGGGTGGCGACACGCAGTACCATGCCTTCCGCATCATCACCGCCGTTGTTGCCACCGGCCGGCAGAATGGTGACGTTGGACAGAGTCGGGTTGGAGAATGGGGTGCCCAGCGGGTCGGACTTGGAGCTGTCCGCTTCGATGCCGCGATTGGCGGCGTTGTCCTGTTGGGTAATGAACACGTACTGGGCTTTACCGGTCCAGCCGTTTGTCCAGTCCAGCGAGTCATCGAAGTTGTCGGTCAGGTAGACGTACTTCAGGCTGACGCTGCCGCCCCAGAACTCAACGCCGTCATCGTCATTCATGTGCACCTGGATGTGGTCGACCTGAGTGCCGGAACCCACACCGCCGAAGCTGATGCCGTTCAGTTCCTGAGTGTCATTGATCTTGAAGCCGGCATAGCGAACCTGAACGTAGCTCAGCTGACCGCTGGAGTCGTCGTCGACGTTACCGCCGAACAGGTGGTTGCCCACTTCGAAGGCCACGTCGCAGTCGTCCAGGCTGGCACAGGTATTGACCGGGGCGTTACCCAGCAGCACCAGACCACCCCACTGGCCGCGGTCGGTATTCAGACCGAGCACGTCTTCAGAGGAGGTGAACACGATGGGCAAATCTTCGGTGCCCTGAGCCATGATTCTGGAGCCACGGCTGATCACCAGATAGCTGTTGCTGGCGCCGTAGATTTCGGCACCGGCCTGGATGGCCAGAGTGGCACTCTGCTCGTTGTCACCACCGATAACCACAGCACCACCGTCCAACTTGTATTTCACGTTGGTGCCGGCCAGCAGCGTCACGTTGTTGGTGATGTTGCCGGTCAGGGTGCAGACCAGGTCAGTTCCATCAATCAGCGCGGCGTCCGCTGCATCATTCATCGTGCCTGCCGGACAGGAGGTCAGCGGCACCAGCTCTACCGGAGCCTGATCGTCACCGTGAATGCCGGTGGTCCAGCCCTGGGTCCAGTCGTTGCTGCCATCGAAGGCGCCGATGTACTCCGCGTCGTCCAGACGGCTGTCTTCGTTGGCCAGATTGGCCTTGCCACCGGTCAGTGCCGGCGACGCGGGGGTCGGCTGATAGCCTTCAAGCGCCGCGGCACCGGTGATGTTGCCTTCCTGGCCGCTGTACCACGCTGCCACGTCCAGCAGCACATTATCGCTGTCGTCTTTCGGGTTTTTGAACGGCTCCACGCAGTCGATCAGGCTGTGGGTCATGGTCAGTTCGCCAGCGTTGGCGTTGGCCACGGTGCTGGCGTCGTTGATCTCCAGACATTCACCGGTTTCCAGACCGCCTTTCACCAGGGCGTTGTAGACGCTGGCTCCGGTGCCAACGCGGAACAGGATGCCTTCGGCATCGTCGCCACCACCATTGGTGCCGCCGCCCAGTTGCAGGGTCAGGTTAGCCAGGGTGGGCTTGGACATCGGCTCGTCGGAGCCGGACTTGGAGCTGTCCGCTTCGATACCGCGGTTGGCGCCGTTGTCATCAGTGCGGATGTAGACGTGCTGCGCTGCACCGCGCCAGCCGTTGGTCCAGTCCAGTGAGTCATCAAAGTTGCCGGTCAGCACCACGTGCTTAACGGTGGCGTTGCCGCCCCAGAACTCGATGCCGTCATCGTCGTTCATGTGAACCTGCAGGTAGTCCACTTCGGTACCGGAACCCACACCGGCGAAGGACACGCCGTTCAGTTCCTGGGTGTCGTTGATCTTGAAGCCACCGAACTCAACGCGGACGTACTTGAGCACGCCGGAGCTGTCGCCTTCCATGTCGCCACCGTAGCTGTGGTTGCCCACTTCAAATGCGGCGTCACAGCTGACCAGGTCGGCACAGGAGTTGACCGGAGCGTTACCCAGCAGCACCAGGCCGCCCCATTGACCGCGATCGGTGGACAGGCCCAGGCCGGATTCTACGGAGGTGAACACAATCGGGTTGGCCGCAGACCCTTCGGCCATGATTTTCGAGCCACGGCTGATCACCAGATACGCGTCGGAGTTACCCAGGATCCGGGTGCCTGGTTCAACGTTCAGGGTGGTTTGGTTGGTGTTGTCGCCACCGACGACGACCGCGCCGGACAGCTCCCAGATGACATCGCTGCCCAGTGTGATGCTGTCAGCAGTCTGGTTGCCGGAGCCGTTGGCGCTGCCGGTGAGATTGCCGCTCAGGGTCCAGACCTCTTTGCCATCAACGGAAGCGATGCTGGTGCTGCGGGTGGCGAAACCGCCGTAAGCCTGCTCGGTGGGTGAGGCCGGGTTGGTGGGGCCGCCATCGGTTGGCGGGTTCTCAACGTCGCTACCGGTGTTGATGTTGATGTCGCCGCCACAGCCTGCCAGCAGCAGGGCAGAGGACAGTGCGCTCAGGGTAAAGAGGTTCTTGAGTTTCATTTAGTGGTCTCCGCAACCAGATTGCGTGTGTTGTGTAGAAGTTGGCGTTGCAAGCTAGTTGTGGAATGTTTCACTAAGGTTAAGTTTGTGTATCTCAAATATGTATGCCGCTGAAGGCCCCGTTTTATCGGGGGCCGGCACAGAACTGAAATATAAATTTCAACTTGTTGTCACAGAAATTGAGCCGAAAAGACGGGATTTGGCAGTGAAAAGGGTGCCTTTGTCAGTTATGGCAAGAAACAGGAACTAACGGCTTTGAACACGCTGGTTTCGCTTGTGCTTTTGGTGACGATTGTGGCGATCTGCCGTCCCATCGGTACGACAGTACGTCTTCCATTGCTGTTGCTGGTCGGGGCGGTGCTCGGTCAGGCGGTCTCTCTGCTGCGCATCGAAAGCGGCTGGAATGCGCATCTGCTGGTTTCCGGCATCGTATATGTGGTGTTGCCGGTGTTGATCTGGGAACTGGCGGCCCGGTTACCCCTGAGACGATTAAAGCCATCCCGGCTGCGGATATTGAAGCAAAGTGCGGTGACGTTCCTGTTGATGTTGGCGGGCGTCAGTGCGGCGCTCTTTATCGGGATTGACCATAGCGGTTTCCCGCTGCTTTCTGCTGTGGTGGCCGCGACGCTGCTGGCGACCACGGATCCGGGGTTTGCTGCGCCGTTTCTGCAACGTCACCCGAGAGTGCACGCCTGGCTGGAAGGGGAAGCGGCACTGATTGAACCGTTGGCGTTGGTGCTGCTGACCACGTTGCTGGGGCTGGAGACGCTGGCCAACTGGTCCTGGTCAACCGGAGGGGCGAAACTGGGCCTGACGCTGCTGACGGCGGTGCTCTGCGCCGGTGCTGGGGTGTTGATATGGCGATGGGCCGGGGGGGCTCAATGGGGGGCTCTGGGCACCGGCATCTGGCTGTGGTGGCTTTACTGGATCAGTGACGACTTGCTCAAAGCGCCGGGGTTGGTCGTGGTGCTGATGGCGGTGTTCTGGTTAAAGCATCGTCATCGCGCGGTGGTGCCCTGTGGCAATCTGAGTGTGGCTCTGGCTGATGCGCTGGTGCTGGTGCTGGGTTTTTCCCTGACGCTGTCGATGTTTACCGAGCGCTATTGGGCCATGGGACTGGGGATTCTTGCTGCGGTGCTGATTCGAACGCTGTCTCTGTTGCCATGGCTGATGGCGGCGTCGTTGCCGATAACCAAAGCGGAGCGCCCATTCTGGCTTCTGGCGCCGAGCCGGGGTCCCATTACCCTGGCTCTGGTGTTGGCGCTGCCGACCGACCTGCCGGCTTGGTGGACGGTTCAGTCGTTATGTTACGGTGTGATCCTTTTTGACCTGCTGGTCCAGGGCAGTTTGCTCGGGATGCTGAGCCGGCGTTAGCGTCGGCTCAACCGGCAGCACCGGCATCTGTGGCGGCTGGCTGCGGAAATGGCGGTACAGCACCGCCACAATGGCGGAAGCGAACAGCGCCAGAGGCAGCAGCACTGCGGTACGGGCGATGAGCGCGGCGTGCTCTTCGTAAAACGGCGTGTTCACCACGAAGGCCCCGAAAAACCCCAGACACCCGGCCCAACAGAATGCACTCACCGCATTGACCAGCGCAAAGCGGCGGCGGGACAGTCGCGCCGCGCCCATCAGCATGGGTACCAGTACTCGAACAAAGGGCAGGAAGCGGGCAGCAAACAGGGCCAGAATGCCGTGTCGACGGAACAACTCTGCGGCCCGCTCCAGCGTGCCCTGCGGCAATAACCGTTCGATATTAAAGCGGGAGGGACGTTGTTCCAGCCAGCGCCCCTGTTCGTAAGCCAGGTATCCACCAACGGCCGCCGCAGCGGGGATCACCACAATGCTGACACTGGGATCCACAATGCCCAGGCCCACCAGCGCACCACCGAAAATTACGATGCTGTCGCCGGGCAGGGGCAAAAACACAAAGGCCGATTCGATCATCAGGATCAGAAACAGGCAAAGCACCAGCAGCCAAATGTGGGGATATTGCTGCAAAAATCCCACATCCTGGTGCCAAATGGCATGAATTACGTCAATCATCCTGCTCTTACGGAAGTTCTGGCACTATCAAAGCGCGCTTGGGGGGCTCCCAGCATAGCCAGCAGGAGTAAAATCGAACACGAAAAATCGCGATTTATGACGGGTTGGTCACGCTCCGTTTGGCTCTTTTCCTGATCTCTGCTCAATTCCCGAACGAAGCGACAAAATCTTCGCCTCCTGGCGGAAGTAGGCATCGGGATCATTTAGGACGACGGACAACTGGTAGAGCTTTTCCTGCATCATCCCCATCACCTGAATCATTCCATGGCAGGGATTGCTGGCACGTTCGAGCGTGCGGTCAACATGAGATTGCAGCGCTTCGAGTTGTGGCCGGTGGGTGGGGTCGGCCGCGGCAATGGTTTCGTCGATCAGGGTTTGTCGAAGTCGCTGCAAAGCGTCCGGGTCGGACTGGGCCATCCGTTGCAGCGTGTCGAAATCCGGCAGTGAAGTCATGCTCCCCTCCGAGGCGTTGGTGAGCTACAACGTCCAATGTCGGGGAGGTCTTCCTTGGCACGACGGTGTCGGCGTGCCGGTTAAGCATGGTTGGCCGTTGCCAACTTCGCAAGGAAGCAGAGTGGGTTAGGGCGGGTGCCCGGTGCGGCTGAGGGAGAAAAATGGCGCAGGCAAAGGCCTGCGCCATTGATGCTCAGTTCTTGCCCTGAATAAAGTAGTTGATGCGTTCCCGCGGGCTCAGGTATTCGTAAGCGCCCTTGGACAATGCGTCAGGGGACAGGCATTTGGTGACCTTGAGACCTTCCTCTCCCACGCTCAACACCGCCGCTTCCTGCACGGGGATGGCCGGGTCATAGAGCATGACGTTGGGGCTCAGCAGGTGTTGTTCATTGATCGACATCACGATGCCGTACTGGCCATTATCCAGCTGGACGATGGACCCGGGTGGGTAGATCCCCATCATCTTGATGAACTGCTGCAGGTAATGAACGTTGAGTTTGTCCTGGCTGTGTTTGTAAAGCCAACCCAGCGCGGTATTCGGTGTCCGCCGTTTGCGGGGATCCTGGTGGTGAACCAGGTTGTCGTACTCATTGACCACGGTAACCAGTTGCGCGAGCGGATCGATTCGCTCCCCTTTCAGTCCCTCGGGGAAACCGCTGCCGTCGAGAAATTCGTGGTGCTGGCGGATGATGGCCACCGCTTGCCAGGGCAGGCCGTTATCACCATCAATCAGATTGTCGGCCAGATTGGGGTGGCTCTTAAACGCCGACCACTCCGCCTGGTTAGTGGGCAGCCGGTTTGCCAGCCCGCCCGGGAGCCGAAGTTTGCCGAAATCATGGAACAGGGCACCGAGACCGATGATCTCCATCTCCATCTCGGTCAGGCCCAGGCGCTTGGCCAGCATCAGTGAGAGCACGGTGACATTAAGGCCGTGATGGTGAATGGCGTCTTTGTGTTCGCCTTCGCTCATCAGGTGCAACTCCAGGCCATCGGAGCTCATCAGCTCCTCCATAATGCCCTGGATCATCTGCGTGGCGGCCTGGACCCCCTCTTCGGGGCGGGCGCGCACTTTGCTGGCGAGGGAGCGGGTTCGGGCCAGGTTGTCCCGGTAGCGCTGACTGGTGGCCTTAAGGCCACGGCGGTAGACCTTTAACCGCTCAATCCGGGCTTGCTTGGCTTCCGCCAACGCTTGCTGTGCGGCGAGCAACTCCTGCTCGTTACTTTGCTCCTGGACCGGCTGAGCGGAGTCGTCCACCTCGGAGCGCTTAAGGTCGATATAGACAAATTTCAGATTCAGGCGCTTAAGCAGCAACAGCTGCCGTGGCTCCTTGACCCGGAAGCTATTGAACATAAAGGGGTGATCGCGCCAGGGAATGGGCAGGCGCACATAGTGACCCACCCTGACCTTATCGATATCGAGTTTTGTGGTTGCTTGGCTCATCTCTGTCGACAACTTCCGATGTTGCCGACAGTTTATCTGAAGATATATTCAAAGAACACAGAGCGTTACGGTTTGGCGAGCAGTTCGGCTAACAACTCATCACGGCTCCAGGTCCGGTGGGCCACCCGCTCTCCGTCACTGCGGGTCAAGGTGAACTGCGGGTCGGCGGCATAACGGCGGGCCTGCTGAAGTGTCATGCTCGGTGCCTGCAGTCGGTATTGCTCATTGGACACCGCCTCGAAGCGAATCACCTGAACCGCAGAGCGGATGAATTCGTGATCCTCAGAAGTGGCTTCAAACAACGCGTCGTAGCGGACGGTCAGCACTTGTGAACCGGGGCCAACGCTCAGGCTGGTTTCATAGGCGTTAACCGGTTCGCCGTTAAGGGTCAGTACCCGAACGTTATGGCCAAGTTGGAGTTCGCCGGCAAAAGCGGTCGATACGCTTAGCAGCAGGGCACAAAGCAGAGATAGACGGGTCATGAGATAGCCTCCTGTTGGTCTGCCAGTAAACAGACCGAGCAGGAGGCCAGAGTTATTCATTCTTTGGTGGAATAACCATCTAACGGAAGGAGCAGGTTGATTCGGGCGCCCTGTAACGGCGACTGATCAATGGTGAGTTCACCGCCGTACGCGATCGCAAGCTCATTGCAGACCGCCAGGCCAATGCCCTGACCCGGATGCCGTTCATCGGCACGTTCGCCCCGGCGCAGCACCCGCTGCCGCTCGTTGCTGTCGATGCCCGGGCCATCATCCTCCACCTGAAGCAGGCAGTGACCTTCCGGTGTTCGGGAAACCCGCACACGAACGGTGTTGAGGGCAAAGCGGTAGGCGTTGTCCATCAGGTTGCCCAGCAGCTCCATCAGGTCTTCCCTGGAACCGGGGAAGGGGCAATCTGCGTCGATCTCCAGCTGAGACTGAACCGCTTTGTCCCGATAGACTTTGTCCAGCATGTTGGCCAGTTGGCGGACCACCGGCTCAATGGCAGCGGTGGACTTGCTCAGACCCTGACGACCCATGGTGGCTTTGCGTAACTGGTACTGCACCAGAAGATCCATCTGCCCGAGCTGTTCATACAGCTGTTCCCGCTTGGTCGCCGGATCGCCTTCCTCGTCCATAATGGCCTGCGCCGCAGCAAGACGGGTCTTGAGGCTGTGGGCCAGGTCTTTCATGGCATTCTGGTAGGTGTCCTTGCGTCGCTCGGACTGGGACAGCAGCTCATTCAGCGCCAGTGTGATCTCCTGCAGCTCATTGGCCTCGGGCGGATCGAGCCGGGCGCGGGAGCCACGGATGATCTCATGCAGCTGTTGACCAAGGAGTTTCAGCGGCTTCATCCCCCACAGTGCTGCGCTGATCAGCAGCAACAGGATGATCGGCAGGGTAATGGCCACTTTCAGTGCCACCCGGCGATCCAGAGTTTTCAATTCTGCGGCCGCCTCACTGCCTTCCCGAAGGATCATAAAGTCCACATGACCCTTTTCGGTTTCAAAGGAGAGGGGGTATAGATAGTACGGTTTGCCGTTACTGAGGGTGACCGGCTGAGTGGGGACATCTTCCGGGTCTTCAGGAAGGATATCGCACAGGCCGGTAAGGCCCAGCTTTTGCGCACCCCGGGAAACGAAAATGGTTTCCTGGCCGTTTCGACAAACCGCAAACAGGTTGGCACCGGGCTTAAACTGCCCGTCGTTGGCCAGGCCACTGGAGCCGATGTTAACGCCATCCTTCTGGAGTTCTTCGCCAATGTAGGCCAACTGCGCGGGAATGGTTCGGGCTGTACGACCGTAAAGATCGTTCTCGTTCAGATAACGCTCTGCCCCCGCCAGTGTGAGAACGGCCAGGGTCAGAACGATCATTGACGTGCCGATCACCCGACGGAAAATGGTCGGGCGACGACAGAGTTGGCGAAAACGCATGGTCACTGACACGCTTGATTAAATCGGTAGCCCTGGCCCCGGATGGTGACGATGGGGCTGTCCATGCCGCCGCTGACCAGCTTTTTACGCAGACGGGAGATCATCACCTCAACGGTGTTGGGATCGCCTTCGCGGTCTTCGTACAGCACGTCCAGCAAGCGCTGCTTGGAGATCACCTGCTGATGGTGTCGCATCAGGTATTCCAGGATCTGGTATTCAAAGGCGGTCAGCTCAAGCAGTTCACCGCCGAGGGTTACCGTCTTCCCGGTCAGATCCATCTTCAGGGTACCGCAGGTGATTTCGGGTTTGATGAAGCCGGCACTGCGGCGCACCAGCGCGTTGAGACGGGCCATTAACTCTTCCATGCGGAATGGCTTGACCAGGTAATCGTCCGCCCCGGCATTCAAGCCTTCCACCTTATCCTGCCAGCTGTCTCTCGCCGTCAGGATCAGGATGGGAAAGGCTTTGCCCTTCTCACGCAGGCGCTGAATCAGGGAGAGGCCACTCTCATCCGGCAGGCCCAGATCGATGACGGCAATATCCAGCGGATAGTTGTCGGCCAGATACTCGCCTTCAGAGGCCGTTTGGCTTGCTTGTACCTGGTTACCCATCTCGGTCAGGCGCACCTTCAGGTGGTGGCACAGGAGCGGGTCATCTTCGATCACAAGAATTTGCATATTGGTGTCCGAGTCTTATTTGCAACCGCTACAGCATACTCTTTGCGGCTGTATCATTGCTGAACTTACTGCGCAGAGTGTCGGTACTGTAGCAAAAAGGTGATTTGTGCCCCATGTCGGGTGTTAACAAAAATGGCAAAAAACCGTCATTCACGTAGAATACGATTCCCTCTTTTTCACCAGGGATGTGACGATGTGTCGTGCTGTGGTTACCGCTATTGCGTTAATGATGTCGTTTTTGGCCAGCGCCGAGACACTCTACTTTACCGCCATACCGGATCAGGATGAGGACAAGCTTGGTGCCCGCTTTGAACTGGTGGCCGAGTACCTGTCTGATACCCTGAAGATGGAGGTGCGTTACCTTCCGGTGGAGTCTTATGCGGCTGCGGTGAGCGCCTTTCGTAATGATCAGGTTCAGCTGGCCTGGTTTGGCGGATTGTCCGGAGTGCAGGCCCGTCGTCTGGTGCCGGGCTCGCGCGCCATTGCGCAGGGCTATGAAGACCAGTTTTTCCGCACCTACTTTGTGGTGAACGCTGCGACCGGGTTGGGCTTGCAGCGGGAGCTGAAGCGCGAAGACCTGCTCGGCCTCAGTTTTACCTATGGCGCAGAAGTCTCAACATCCGGGCGCCTGATGCCCCAGTACTACATCGAGAAATACCTGGGTAAGGACAGTGACGTGTTCAGCCGCGTTGGCTTCTCTGGCGATCACAGCCGCACGTTGGCACAAGTCCAGGCCGGGGTGTTTGACGCAGGAGCCGTGAATTACAAGGTGTGGCAACAGTCGATTCGGGCTGGGGTGGTGGATCCGGCGAAGGTCAAAGTGGTGTGGGAAACGCCGCCTTATCCGGATTACCACTGGACCGTTCGCGGCAATATCGACAGTCAGTTCGGGCCGGGATTCGGCGACAAGTTGCAGGCCGCCATCCTGGCTATGGACGATCCCCGATTGCTTTCTGCATTTCCACGCCAGGGCTTTGTTGAAGCCAGTAACGACGATTACCGGCCCATTGCGGATGTGGCGGAAGCGATCGGCTTGCTTGGCGAGTAGGGCGGTATGTCGTGCCCAAGCCGGCGCTATTCTGTCTCGCGGTTGAGCGCCTTGGCGGAGCGGTCGGAAGCGGCGGAGGTTTGTACCGACACACCGCTGTAATGCCAGCCCAATTTGTCCAATAGCGCGTAAAGAGTGGCTTGGTAAACCGTTTCTAATGCCGCCTGGTCCAGCTCATGCTGCTGTTCCAGCATTTTTGGCAGCGGGGCCACACCCCACAGCACCGGCGCGCCTTGCCGGTCGGTGCTCATCTCATACGCCAGCAGCGTCAGCCCCAAAGTCTCCTGAAGCCGAATCAGCGGCAACGAATCAACCGGTAACGTCGGGGGGATCCCATCGCCACCACGACTCAGCGCCGTGAGCCGTTCTCCGGAAGCGAGCGCGAAGTAGGGCAGGTCGTCGCCGTCCTGCCAACTGTAGGCCACTGGCTGGCGCAGCAGATGCCATGGCAGAGTACGCCACTGGGCCTCAGAAAAGATGGTGTAGGCCGGGCGCCCAAATTCGCTGAGATCGCGGACAAGGAACGGGCTGCCCACCAGAGCCTGGATCTCCTCAATCCGACTCTCAGGGCCACAGATTTCGTAATCGGCACAGTGAAGCCCCATCTCCTGTGCTGTGGCGAGCGCGATGGCCTGGCGGGCGTGGCTAAGCCGGGAGATCGGGTTAAATACGGGTAAGTCGTGCTGAAGATAGATCTGCTCCAGTGCCAGCAACTCTTCGTAAGGCAGGTGGTCCTGGTGTGTGCTGGGAGACGGCACCCAGGGCAGCAGACCCCGCCCTCCGGGCCAACGATAGGTGAAGGGGCCCGTCGCGTAGGTCAGGCGGATGTGGCGATAGACTGCTGGGTGAGTGCGTTCAATCCAGTCGAAGAAGGGCATCGACCAGGGGCAGTCCTCAAAGATTGCAATGTGCAAATGGGGGCGGCCTGCCAGAAATTGGGCATTGCGAATGGCGTAGCGCCAGGTACGACGCAACCGCGCCACAAATTTGCGCATCAGAGTGTGGGGTTGCCCAGCATGGATCTCAGCCATACGCCATGATTCCGCGGTTCCCAAGCGGTTGCTATTGTCAGCTGGCGGAACCGGTCAACAGACGCACCGGTACAAATGCCGCAAGCTCGTCCCTTATCTTGTTGTTTAGTTTAGTTAACGAACCGGCATGGGGTGAGGTCAATTTTCATGCTGAATACTGTTTATTTATCCAGTTTGCTTTGATAACCTGCCGTTGGTTTGAGTCACAATGATGAGGAAGCGGACATGGCGGTGGTCGTCAAGTACGTAGTGGAGCGGGACGGAGAGGAGCGGATGACCTTTTCAACCAAAGCCGAAGCGGACGCCTACGATAAGATGCTGGATCTGGCGGAAAGCCTTGAGCCAATGCTGGCTCAGTCGGCACTGGTGGACGAGGAGAAGCTGGAAGAGCTGGCCCTGTATCTGGCTGAGCGAAAAGTTGAGCTGATGGGGTTGCTGAAAGGCGGTAAGGCCGCCAAGCCTGCGCCCAAGGCAGAAAAGCCCGCCAAAGCCAGCAAAGCGGCCTGAGGCGGAAAACAAAAAAGACCGGCGAAGGCCGGTCTTTTTGATCCTGAAGTCAGGAAGCGGTGGGACGCCACAGTGGCCGTATCGCCCAGGCGGCACCCAAAGAGAACGCCATCACACCGGCCATGATGCCGGCCAGCCTCAGCCAGGGCGCTCCGCTGGCTTTACGCATTTCGATAAAGTCCAGGGTGCTGGGCAGCCACACCGCCAGTACACCGATCAACAAGCCGCCCTGCAACGCCAATACTGCCCAGCGCTGGCGAGTGAGCAGCAGCAGCGGCGCCAGTCCGATTAGCACGGTGGGAACCATGGCGCCAAATCGCAAAAAGTGGGCGGCCAGCAGCAGGTAGGCGAGAATAAGCAAGGGAATACGCCAGAACATCAGGCTCTCCAGGTTGGCGGGGTTTAGCGTACGGTAACCCATTGTTTTGCGGCGGGCACTGCCTCCAAAGGGGTAGTTTGGCTGTCGCGGTGTGATCCCCTCTGCAAATTGGCCAATTCCTGCCGTCATCACGCGAAAAGGCCCGCTCAGGCGGGCCTTTTTACGCCGGTTCTCGCTCAGGCGTCTTTGCCGCTCTTACGACGGGTGGCGGAAGGCGCTTTCGGGCTGTTGGCCTGAGCCAGTTCGCCGGTCACTTCCGCGACGGTCTGGCCGTACTGAGACAGCGCCTCAAAGCTGGTCTTCAGGTAGCTTTCCACGCCTTCACGGAACTGGTTGGTCAGCTCAACCTGCTTTTCTACCAATTGCATCGGCGTGGCGCATTGGCTCAGCGCCTGGGTGTTTTCCAGGCTGCTCTGGACCACCTGATTGATGAAATCGTTGTTGCGCGCTGCAACATCAGTGGCAAACCGGGTGCTCAGTTCGCGCACCTTGGAGTTGGCTTCAATGCTGCGTTGCAGTTGCTCGTCAAACTGGGCTTTAGCGTCGGTAAACATGGGCTCTACTCCCGAAATTTAATGGCTTGAAGTTATTGTGCGCTGCACAACATGTGTTCAATGTAGGACTCGGGTGGTGAAAAATCAAGCAATATTGTGCGGTGCACAAAAAGTTTCACATCAGGCCGGTTGTGACGCAGTTCTTTTCTTGGCACTGGCAACTCCCTACACTGAGGCAAAGTCCGACAGGAAGCCGTTATGAAGCTGATTAAGCGTTATCCCAACCGCCGCCTCTATGACACCGAGCTGAAGCGCTACATCACGCTGGCGGATGTGCGCGAGTACATTCAGGGGTATCAGAGTTTTGAAGTGGTGGACTCCAAGAGTGGCGAGCCATTGACCCGCCAGGTGCTGTTGCAGGTACTGGCTGAGATGGAGAATGAAGGGCATACCTCAGTGCTGACGGATAAGTTTCTTGAGGAGATCATCCGCCTGTATGACAGCCGTATGAGTGGTATGGCTGGCCAGTGGCTGGAGCAGGCGATGGTCAGCTTGCTGGCGCAACAGCAGCAATGGCAGCAGGAGCTGAAGCGGATGCAGGACTTTAATCCCGCCAACCTCTTTGGCGCCTTCTTTCCTCCTGGCAATGACAAGAATAAGAAATAGAGTCCCTGACTGGCTTTGTTGTCTGTGGTGGAGTCGACATTTTTGTCAGACCCAAATTCATCAATGCATAAGCCCCTCTCATGTGGGGCATTATTTCGCCAGTCGAGCTGGTAATAGTGTTTTATTCTTGAGCGTCCCCCTATAATCCGCGGGTTTTTTTTCATAGGACGTTTGAGATGAAGAAGCTCGTTCTGAGCGCAGTGGCCGTTGCCCTGACCACCTCCTCCCTGACCGGCTGTATGGGCCAGATGGGTGTATCTGCTGCCGTAACCAAAGCCAACCTGTCTGTGGTTGATAACCGCTACGGCCGCGCTGGCCTGTTTATGCTGATGAGCCCGGTATACGGTATCGCCAGCCTGGCAGACCTGTTCGTGTTCAACACCATCGAGTTCTGGACTGGCACCAACCCGATCACCGGCCGTTCTCCGGCGGTGGTAGACATGCCGGTTGAAGCGATCTTCAAAGTAAACCAGCACCTGGATTCCACTCTGACTGAGAACCCGAAACTGGATAAGCACCTGCAAGGTAACGCCAACCCGGTTGAGCGTATCCAGCTGGAGTACCTGGATCAGGACAGCGCCCGTATGCACCTGTTCCATCAGGACGGTTCTGAGAGCCAACTGCTGGGTCAGCGTCAGGGTGACCGTGTTGAGTTCAGCCTGAACGGTGAAGCGATTGCCACCGTTTCTGTTGCTGAACTGCAGGCTTACGTGGAAAGCCGTCAGAGCTGAACACTGCTGCTGAAGAAAGCCGGGCTTGCCCCGGCTTTTTTTATGTCCATATGGCTTATCAATACGGTCATCGTTGTGTCAGATAGTGCTGCCACGATGACCGGCACCGCACTGGAATTACGCTTTACTTAATAAAGCAGCGTCCCATGTGACAAGGAGCCGATATGCACCTCTCCGAATTCGATATCGCCGTCGTTCTGACTGCCGAGGCCCCGCCCCATCAGCCACAATCCGTTGAGGCGACCGGCATTGATGCCACGCTTGAGCTTTCCCTGGCTGAACTGATCGATAATGCCGACAACTGGCCGGGAATGGTTCGCCTTCCGCAGCAATTGAGTGCCTGAGCCGAGCGTTGTCGCTTGCTTTGCTGAAGCCAAAAAAAGCCCCCGGAATCGGGGGCTTTCTGTGCCGTGTCGGTTACGGCATATCCGGGATTGGCTCCGGCCGGTAATGCTCCGGTGTCAGCCCGGCCATCTCCGGCAATACCGTGCCGATGGCGATGGATGACCAGGTGCCACTGATGATGCCGACAAACAGGGCGATGGCAAAGCCGTGCAGTGACGCCCCGGCGAAGATCCACACCGCAGCAACGGTGGTTAGGGTGGTGCCGGAGGTCACCATGGTTCGGGCAAAGGTTTGGCGCACCGCCATGTCGTTGATGTGAGGCAATTTCCAGTCTGGCTTGGCCAACAGCAGTTCCCGGATCCGGTCAGACAGCACGATGGAGTCGTTAAGCGAATAACCCACCACAGCCAGAACGGCCGCCAGAACAGTCAGATTGAACTCCATCTGGGTAATGGCAAACAGGCCCAGCACCATCACCACATCATGCAGCAAGGCCAGCAGTGCACCGGACGCCAGTCGCCATTCGAATCGGTACCAGAGGTAGAACAGAATGGCGATCATGGAGAAAAGCACTGCCAGTCCACCGGTTTCAGCCAGCTCCTGGCCCACCTGGGCACCCACCACGCTGGAGGCGATCAACTGCACATCGGGATCGAGGCTTTGCAGTACCGACAACGCCGTCACTTCCGTGCTGGCCTGCGGGTCGACCGGTCCGGTACGGATCAGCCAGCGGCCGGGCTCTCCGGCTTCTACCAGGCTGACGGTTTGGCCCAGGGCCTGTTCCAGTTGCTCAGTCAGTTGTGGGCCGGAGTGATGGGCGGAGAGTTTGACTTCGGTGATCACGCCACCGGTGAAGTCCATGCCCCAGTTCAGTCCGCGAACGCCCAACGCCACCAGCGCCAGTACGGTCAGGGCGACGGAGAAGAAGGCGGTCAGGTAGCGCCAGTGGGTGAGGGAACGAATATTGAATCTCATATGGTCACCTTGCGACGAGAGTCCTGGCCCCAAACCAGATTAATCAGGGCTCGGGAGAGGAAAACACCGGTAAACAGGCTGGTCATCAGACCCAGTCCCAGAGTGAGGGCAAAGCCCTGAATCGGACCGTTGCCGATGGAGTAGAGCACCAGGGCGGTGATCATGGTGGTGAGGTTGGCGTCCCAGATGGTGGTGAGAGCACGATCAAAGCCGAGGTGGATGGCCCGGGCCAGACTGTGACCTTGTCGAACCATGTCGCGGATGCGCTCAAAAATCAGCACATTGGTGTCCACCGCCATGCCGACGGTCAGTACCAGACCGGCAATACCGGGCAGGGTCAGTACGGCGCCCGGAAGCAGGGCAATCAGGCCAAACAGTGTGACCAGGTTGGCCACCAGCGCGACGTTGGCCACCCAACCCAGGCGACGGTACCACAGGGCCATAAACAGCAGGGTGGCGCCCAGGCCCACGGCCAGAGCCTTAAAGCCGTTTTCAATGTTTTCCGCGCCCAGGGTTGGGCCGATGGTGCGCTCTTCGACGATGATGATGGGCGCGGTCAATGAGCCGGCTCGCAGCAGCAGGGCGAGCTGCTGTGCTTCTTCCATCGAGGCACTGCCGGTGATCACAAAGCGGCTGCCCAGGTGGGCCTGAATGGTGGCCACGCTGATCAGCCGGGTGTCCACGACGGAGCGGCCCTGGTCATCCTGGCGGTACTCACTGAAGGCTGTCGCCATCGGGTAGCCAATCTTGTTGCGGGTAAAGTCGGACATCATCCGGCCGCCGGCGGCGTCCAGAGTGATATTGACCTGGGGCTGGCTCATCTGATCCAACCCGGCGCGGGCGTCGATGATGTGGTCACCGGTCAGGATAGGCATCCGTTTCACCGAAACAGGACGGCCTTCGAAGGGGATCATCTTGCCCGGAACGGTGTTGTCCTGGTTCACCTCGTAAAACGCCAGGCTGGTGGTGGCACCAATCACTTTTTTGGCGGCCACCGGGTCCTGCACGCCGGGCAGTTCAATGCGGATGCGGTTGGTGCCCTGGCGCTGAACCACCGCCTCGGTGATGCCCAGTTCCTCAATCCGGCTGCGCAGGATCTGCAGGTTTTGCACCACCGTCAGACGGGTGAGTTCCTCCGCTTCCTCGGGTTTCATCGAGAGGTTCAGCAGGTCGCCATCACTGCGGACCTGCCAGCCGGGGTACTGCTGTTTTACCAGCTCAATCACCTGGTCGCGCTGTTGTTCCGTCAGCACCCCGGTACGGATGCTGTGGTCCATCTCCGCCTGGGCGCGGACGCCGCGAACGGTACTGCGCAGGCTCTGCAATACGCCCTGTTGTTGCGCCGCCATGACCGGGTCCATGTCCACGTCCAGCAGGAACTGAACGCCACCGCGCAGATCAAGGCCAAGGCTCATGGGGGCAAAGCCCATATTGAGCAGCCACTGGGGCGCGGCGGCATGTTGTGACAGCGCCAGATTGTCGTCCGGGCCCACCCACTTTTTCAGTGCGGCCTGAGCCGCAAACTGGCTGCTGGAGTCCGCCAGGACAATCTGGGTTTCATCGCCATCCTGATTGATGGCTTTGACCGCGATCCCTTCTGATTCCAGGTAGCGCTGGGTGGATTGGGCGTCTTTAGGTTGGGTCCAGTGGATGTTGATGGCGGCATCTTCGCCATACCAGCTGGGCAGGGCGCTGAGAGTCATCACCACCAGGGTGACCAGCAGCACCACGTATTTCCAGGCGGGATACCGGTTGATCACCGCCGTGGCACGAGAGTGTGGTTTCATCATCTTTCTCTGCAGTTGGCCCGAAGGCCTGGTGCGTGTTCCTTACGCGGCCTAGCCAGGCTGCGCGGACGCACAGATGCCTGCTGCAATTACCTCAGCAAACAGGCGTGGGATTCCGGCAAAGCTGCCGGAGCAGAGTCAGATCAGGTCGGCGCGCTGGCCGCGGTGAGAGTAGAGCTGATTGCTCTCTTTCCAACCGCCAAGGCGGCTGCGGGGAGGTCGGATTTTCAGGTGCCAGTCCAGCTGCGGTGAGCGCGGAGGGACATAGCCTCGCTGCATCTCCAGTGCCACAGGCACGGCAAGCTCCAGCAGCAACTCGTAATCGGGCTCCGGCAAGGGGGCCTGGCGCTGGAACAACTGGATAAGGCGGGGGTTGGTGAACAGCCCCCATTCCACCTGATGAGGGCCATCATGGGCATCAGAGTGGCCCAAAGCCCCCTGATGGTAGACCGGCGCTTGAGTGGTTGAGGGGTGTGCCAACGCCTGGGCGGAAAGGCCCATCAGCAGCGAAAGCAGAAAGATTCTCAACAGATTCAAACGTTGTCCTGGATCAAAATGACCGAAAAAACGAGGCTCAGTATAGCGACGGCTGTTGTCAATAAACAGCACTAATTATGGATCCCGCTGCAACTGTGGCGCCGGTCTCGGTAGCCTGGCCAGCGCAGTGATCAAGGCGGACAGAGCGAACAAAAACAGCTCAGGCACCGGCCAATGTAAGGTGTAGCGGCACAAGGCCAGCAGCCCGAAATAGCCCAGGATGGTCAGTTGCAGATAGCGGCAGCCACCGGCGTATGCGGGGTGGCTCATCAGCCAACGGCCCAGTTGTTGCCCCAGCAGGGCACAACCGAGCACCACGGCACCGACCACCAGGAACGACAGCCAGACCCACAGCGGTGACCACTCCAGCACCTGGGCCGATTTGGCCGGGCCGGACCAGAGCGCGTCCCAACTGATGGCCAGCAGCAATGGCCAGCTCAGTTTCCCCGGATTCTCCTGCGCATTCTCGGTATTGCGGACCTCGTCGAGATAGAAGTGCAAAATCAGTCCGGCGGCGAGCAGCCCCAGCCAGGGCAGCAGGGCAGGCGCGGCCCGGGCTGAAAAGAAGGTCAGCAGATAGCCCGCCATGGGAAACAGAGTGTGGGTGGCGGTGACGCCGGCCAGCCACAGCCAACGGGCCCGACGAGGCAGGCCGGTAGTGCTGGCGCTGGCCAACGCCACATCGGCACCAATGCCGGCGCCCATGGCGAGGCAACTGAGCAGAAACAGCTCCGGCATCATCACTCGCCTGGCTCCTGTTGGGTCAGCCGGGTACCCGAGGCGCGCCAATCCAATCGGAGATCGAACCGGTGCTGGTGTTCCGGTGGTAACGGCACGGCGTCCGGATCAACCTGACGGTAGACGTTTTGCGCTGGCATCAGCACCGCATCCCGGCCAAACAGGTAGCTTTGCTCTTCAACAATCAGTCGGTAAGCCTTGTTCAGGTCGCGGGCCCGTTGCGGAGAGGGGAGGATCAGTGCCGCCAGATTGGGCGCCCCCTTGACCCGGCTGACGTTGACGCGGCCATCCGGGTGAAACCAGCGGGTGAGCATCTCGCGGTTCTGACGGAACTCGTCACCACCGCCGACCCGGGACAGGTAGGTCAGGTATTCGCCCTGTTGCTCTCCGCGGGCTGGGGCGTCCGTCTGCTGGGACAGGTCCAGATACCCCCAGCCGTCACGGCCATCCAGTTTGCGGGCAAAGGAAAATACCTGATCAATGGTGGTGCCGATGGTTTTGTGGCAGCCGTTGCAGAATGCGAGTTCCTGTGGCTTTTGCTGACGCAGCACCCCACGCTCATCTTCGATGTGGGCATCCAGCGTCCAGCCAAAATTGTTGGCGAGCCCGCGATCGCCGTGGAAGGTGGATTGGGGTAACTGTTCAAACACCTTCTCCTTCTGCTCGGCATAGTAAGCGGAGCGCAGTTGCAGAGGGCTGGTGTCTGCGTGCTTTCGCATATAGCGCACCTCTTTCATGCGCGGTGCCGGTCCGACATTGCCGAAGGGGTCCACTTGCAGGTAGCGCACGGTGTGCAGCATCTCGGTGTCTTTGGGATAGAGCATCGGTGTCAACGGAATGTCGGCAGCATCCCCAAGGTAATGGCTGCGCCGCGGCAGTTGGTGGATCGCCTCTGACAGGGTGCCGTCACCGTCCAGATCCACCCCGGCACGCACTTCGGAAAGGGCGGGAACGCTGAGTTGGTCGGCCCCTTTGATGGCCATTTCCAGCAGGCTGAGATTGGCCAGATAGAGGGCCCGGCTGTGCTGGCCGTTGTGCTCTCGAAACGACGCGGGCAGACGAATCATCACGTCCCCGGCGGAGCCATTGGTGGGCCAGAATGTGCTGGGGAAAGGCTTGTAGTTAAACGCCACCCAGTGGCTGCCATCTCGGGCGAAACCTTGTTGGTCAAAGGCTTTGGCGGGGTAGGCCAGGTGACGGACCTCCGGGATCACGCCCTGCCAGTCGCTGGCTTTCAGGCGGGCGATCCAGGGGGTGTAGTTGTCTTGTTGGACATAGGCGTCAATGGCGCTGTTGCTGATTCGGGCGATGGCTTCCCGGCGGTCCGAAAACAGGTTTTGCCAGTGGTTGTTGAAGCCCAGGTCGGAGAATTCGTAATTGCCCTGAAGGTCACCATCGTTCATGACATTGGGGCGGCCATCCTGATAGCTCTGATGGCAGACGTAGCAGGGATTGTGCTGCCCTTCGGTACGGGTGTAGCACTGAGGAGGAATCACCGACTCGCCGTTGTAGAGCACGTCCTGATCCAGATAGTCGCGGGCCGGGATGTCGTCACGCAGCGCCAGGGGTTGTGCGTTGTCGGCCCACACCGGACCGGTCAACAGTATCAGCAGCAGGGTAAGGGAAACGGTTTTCATAGGATTATTGTTCGCCAGAGGGCCGGGGTGCAGTCGCACCCCGGCTGGGGTTCCACACTTACTTATTGATCGGGCGGTACAGCCACAGGGTGTTGTTGACCTGGAAACCGTCTTCGCCAATCAGCAGTCGCCCATCGTCCATCACCACCACGTTGTCCGGCTGCGACAGCTGGTTGACGTCGCAGCGCTCGGCGCCGGTCAGGCTGTCACGGTAGGTGCTGCCCATGATTACCGGTTCAATGCGGTTAACGTCGTAGCCTGCCATCAACGGCATCCGGTACACCCCACCGCAGTCTTTGACGCGGCTGGACAGGGCGATGTCGCCTTCGCCGTCGATCATGGTTTTATCCAGATCGGCGATGGCGAAGTAGATGTACGCCTGAGTGACGTCTTCACCGGCAATCATATCGGCGCCGTCGACGGCTTCCTCAGCACGCTTGGCGTTGATGTTGATCCCTTCAAGCTTGCGGAACTCGGCGGTGGCACCTTTGAGGTTCGCCGCCTGGCGGGACTCCAGGAAAACCACACGGTCATCCATCGCTTTGCCCGCCGTTACCGGGTTGCCGCCATCGGCAACGGTCGGGTAGGTGGCATCACCGTCGGCCCAGGCCTGAACGTCTGCAAGGGTCAGGTAGCTGGATTGGCCCTCGACAAAGTCGCTGGTGTCGATGCCATCGAACTCGGCAATCCAGGCTTCCACTTCGTCGTTGTTGGCACTGCCCATCTCTACCCACTCAACGTCGAAACCGGTGGTTTGCGGTTCAGTGCTGCCAGCATCCTGAGTCAGCTTGGCGGCATAGAGTGTGCCGGAGGTGAGGTCACCCGCGGCATCGGCGACAAACTTGAACATCACCCCACCGGTGTCGTCCTGGGACAGGTAGACGGTACGTTGGTCTGGCATCACTACAGCGTTTTCATGCTCGTAGCGACCCATGGCGTAGTGCTTGGCAGGGGCCGGGGTGCCTTTGGGATCGGTCACTTCGATGATGTAGCCATAGCGGTAGGGATTGGGGAACGCCGCACCGGTCATGGCGTCCATGCGGGCCACGCCTTCGTTGCCAGGCTGATTCCAGCTTGGGTCGGTGGTGCCTTCCACATTGGAATCCACGATCCACTCTTCCGAAGACAGCGGCGTGCCCCAGGGGGTCAGGGTGCCAAAGCAGTTGGCGGCGGTGCCCTGGACGGCGGCGAAATCGATCATCATCGCGTCTTCCACGCGCCATTGACCATCGGCCTGTCTGGTCAGCGACAGACGGCTCATGCCACCGGGAATATATTCCCAGTTGGTGAACAGGTAGCCTTTGTTGTCGCCGTCGGGCAGGAAGGCGTTGAAGTCCGGCATGTCGGTATCGACCACCGCCGTGTCGCCATCCAGGCTCATTACCACACCCAGGCCATTTGCCAGGACGCCGTCGTAAGTGTCGCCATTCTGCCCCAGTACCTGGTACTGCCCGTAGGCGGTCATCACGGTTTCCTGCTCTTTCGCAGAGGCCGGCACCGGCGCGCTGACCAGGTCCATCGGCAGCTGGTTGATGTTGACGCCGGACAGCACACCGACGGTGCCACGGTTGTAAGGGATGCCGTTATGGTCAGTTTCCACGTTGGCGCTGGAGGGGTGCTGGAGGTTGAAGAACAGGTCACCCTCCTCAGTCAGAAAGATGCCGGTCACTTCGGCACCCAGCGGCACGGTGGCCAGCCGGGTCAGGCTGCCGACCTTGCCATTTTCACCGGCAGGGCCGTCGGCTCCGGGAATACCCTGAGCACCATCGGCTCCATCAAGGCCGTTAGTACCGTCGCTGTTGCAGCCTGCCAGTGCCACGATCAGTGCACCAGACAGCAGAGAAAGCTTGAATTGATTGTCCATCATCATTTCCAAAATCACACAGTGGTTGTTTGTTGTCTGCGTGGGCAACCGGGGGTTGCCACGTCGGCGCCAAACTTCGCGGCACACTGTTTCACTAATGTTGTGGCAATGTTTCGGTCTGGCGGCATGACCGGCTGGGGGAGTCGTCAGAGTCAACTAAGTCATTGAAATAAGACGGTGAATAATGATGGCGCGGACAAAAATGATTTATTTATGACGGTGTTAGCGCGGGAGCGTGAGCGTTGCTCAACGGGGTGGGCGCTGGCCTGTTGTGGCAAATCGCTGCACAAGCAGCCCCGGCAGCGATAACAGGGTCTACCCTGATAGGGCGATAGAAAGGAGTGCCCAATGAACGGTTTACCCTGGGTTTTTCTGACCCTGTTACTGATTACGCCGAACCTGCACAGCCGGGAATACCCGCCAATTCCGGCTTCAATCACCACCCCCGACAACGTCGAGAGCCGCATAGGTGTTCTGACGTTTGACGATGGCCGACCGGACGCGAAAACGGTTGAGACGCTGTATGACCACCTCGATTTTTTGCGCGGGGTCGAGGTGTTCCTGAACTTTATCCCGGCGGCCTCGCTGGAGGCGTTGCGTCACGGTATGGCGGAACTGGGCGCCACCGGCGTTAACGATGTGGTGGTGTTTGAGCAACTGATGGATGCCCGGCCTCTGTTTCTGACAGGCAATACCGATACGGTGTACGCCTCGGTGTTCCTGGATCTTAAGCGGGATGGGGCGACCGTGGTGGAGGTGCCCCCGGGCGCGGGTCCTGGCACGGTCAATGACGCCTTCTTCCGCTTTGTGGTGGATATGGGCGCACCGGGCCCCGATCGGGGTAAGGGGGGCCACTACCTGATCCTGCCCCCGGATTACCAAGGGCCGATCGATCCGGGACAATCACCGCAGAAGGTAAATGGGCGAGATTACTTTGTGGCGCAGTCCAGCAGTTACGTTAACTGGGTGATTCTGCGTGGCTTGCTGGTGGAGGGGAGGGCAGAACCCGCTGCCACAATGTGGCGTGAGGGGCTCAGGGTTTACCCGTTGAGTCAGCGGGATACGCCGCCACCCATGCGGTTTATCAATGCCTCGGAAGTGAGCGTCAATACCATCCATGCCAATGACTTTGGCTTTTTCGAAGAGCTGGATCAGGTGATTCAGCGCGAGCCGGTGGCCATGTTGTCGGCGGAGCTGCGCGGCCTGGCAGCGGCCATAGGACTGAAGAAGGGCACCCCGTTCGCACCGGATAAGCGAATGACCGGATTGTTGCAGGAGGCGGTGGCCGTTGGTAATGCCACTGCCAGAGCCATCTGGCTGAAGCCCCGCGACAGCGATGCCTATCTCTATCCGAACAGTGGCTGGTACAGCGGTTTTATCGGCGATGATTACCGTTGGCTGATTGACGATGGCGTTGGCGGACGCAACCTGGATGCCCGCACCCTGTTTTTCTATGCGGCCACGGTGAATACCCCGGCAATGGCTTTGAAAATCCCTGGGGTGGGCTCACAGTACGCGTTTAATGCCACCGGCGCGGACGGCCAATACCTGGATGGCGGCAAAACCTACAAACTGACCCTGCCTGCCGGGGTACCGGCCAAAAATTTCTGGTCGGTGGTGGTGTACGATCCGCAAACCCGCTCAGAACTGCAGACCGACCAGCGTTACCCGAGCAAAAACAACGTCAGGGACCCGCTGCGTTACAACGACGACGGGTCGGTGGACCTGTATTTTGGCCCGGTGCCACCAGATGGCTGGGAATCCAACTGGACACAAACCCTGCCTGGTAAAGGCTGGTTTGTGCTGTTGCGTCTTTATGGTCCGCTTGAACCCTGGTTTGAGAAGCAGTGGCGCCCCGGTGAGTTTGAGCTTTACCGCGAGTAGCGATTCAGGAAGTCGTTCAGCGGCCTGAGCGCGTCTTTATCATCCCGGGCCGCAACCAGACTGCGGTAGAGCGCCGTTTCATGGTCCGCGACCATGGTCAGAGCCGCGTCCGCCTCAGCCTCAGCCCACCGGCGATAGCGGATCTCATAAGGTTCGACCCAGTCGACCAGGGTCGTGAACAGCTCGGCGGGTGGCAGGTGCTGCCACCGCTTTGCTTCAGCAACGCCTTTCTTCCAAAGCTCTGCTCTTTCAAGGGCCGGCACCTGGCTCGCCATGGCCGGCGCCAACAGCGCTGCGGTCCGGCTTTCCAGATCCAGCATTCTTTGCCAAAGCGCGGTTTCCTGAGGGCGATGGTTCAGCATCTGCTGAAAAAAGGCGATGCCGTAGATTTCGCCTTTGTAGGCATCAAGCAGTTGGGACATGTGGAATTCTTCAGAACCAGCGGATTCATGTGGGGACAGTGTATCAGGGCTGACCCTCTTTCGGTCGGATGACCACCGATACACCCAATCGGTGACGCCGCCAGTGACGCCTGGCGGCGTTTGGATCGACTGAGGAAGCAACTACGCCGCGACGTCCTCTTCGTCGCTGAGGTAGCGGCTGATATCGACGTCATCAATCTGCTCCGGAGCCAGGTGGGCTTCGGCATAGCGCAGATAGGTGCCGCTGGTCAGGAAGAGCCGGAACAGGTCCATGTCGAAGTGCTGTCTCAACGCCATCTTGTGCATGATGTCGATGGCCACGGAAAGTGGCTTGGCCTTTTTGTAGGGGCGGTCAGATGCGGTCAGCGCTTCAAAGATATCGGCCAGCACCAGAATCTGCTCGGCCATCGACAGTTGCTCCCCGGTCAGGCCTCTCGGGTAGCCCCGGCCATCCAGTGTCTCATGATGTGTGGTGGCATAGCGGGGCACCCGCCGAAGTTCTTCGGGGAAGGGCAGACTTTCCAGCATCTTGATGCCACTGACCATATGTTCGTTGATGCGGTATCGGTCCTCTGCGGTCAGGGTGCCACGGTCAATGCAGAGGTTATAAAGCTCGCCCAGATCCTGCTCAAGCTCCGGCGGCTGCATGTTGATCCCCAACGCAGGATCGATGTGTCGGTCATGGCGGGCGGCGATTTTGTGCTCTGGCCGGTCAGCCAGCAACGGCTCGGTGACAGGAAGCGGCTTTCGCTCATCACGAAGCAGTGTCTCCTCCTGTGGGGAAAGGCCGATGCGGTCATCGAAGTGGCGCACCCAGGTCTGGGCGCCGATCTGCTGCAGCTGCTGCTTTTGGGCGTCATCAAAGAACTCTCCGCCGACGTTGCAGTTGGCAATGAAGGTGAACTGTTGCTGCAGTGTCTGCTGTCGCTGCTCAAGCGCTTGTTGTATCTCGGCTTGTCGTTCCGGTTGCTCTGCTGACTGCTTTAGCGCCTGAATCTCGGCGTCACGCCACAGCACTTCAAACCGCATCCTGACTTCGTGAATGCGGTTGTATATCGCCTCCAGCTTGCTGCCTTTGTCGACGATGTGGTCCGGCGTGGTTATCTTGCCGCAATCGTGGAGCCAGGCGGCGATGCGGAACTCCCTACGCTCATCGTCGTTGGCAAAAGCGAAGTCGGCAAAGGGCCCGTCCTGACTCTTTTCGGCGACGTCGGCCAACAGCAGGCCCAGCACGGGGACACGGTGGCAATGGCCAGCGGTGTAGGGGGATTTGTCATCAATGGCGTTGGCAATCAGCTGGATAAAGGACTCAATAAACTGCTGTTGCGCCTGTTCGTGGGCGTGGATGGTGGACGCCATCTGATTGACCGATCTGGACAGGTCATCCACCTCTTTGATGTGGGTGTGCACGTGCTCAACCTGAGTGAACCGCCGTTGCTTGATCTTGATGGTTTCCTGCCGCAACTGAAGAATGGGTCGGACGATTGGGCGGCTGCAAAGCCAGGCTAACGGCAGCAGGAGGATAACCACACCGCCGGTAATCAGCACCGAGGGGGCAATCTGCCCGGTCACGGTCTCCAACAGGTAGGACTCAGGTACCGCGACCGCGATGTAGTCTTTCAGCTGGTTGACGTCCCCGACCTTCTCAACGAACAAGTAGGCTGGCTGGCCGTTCAGTTGGACTTTTTGCAGCGTGCCCAGCCCCTTACCGGAGTCAATCATGTCCAGTATCGGCTTATGAGGAACGGTACTGACGTACTTGGCGCTGGGACGGCCGTGCTCCGCCTGCAGCCACTTTTCTTTCAGGGCCTGTCTCTGGCGGTCACTGATGTTGGCCAGCGCCATGTTGAGGATCTCGAGCAACTGCGGCTTATCTTTGCTCACGATCAGGTAAAAGTCGCCACTGTACCGGTTGTTGATGTCGAGCAGGTTCTCGTGAATCTGCGCGTCACCGAAAAAGTATTGTGAGGCCTTATATTTCAATACTTCGTTGGCGTCGATAACGCCATCAATTCGTCCCTCTCTGAGCGCGTTAAATGCCGGCTTCAGATCCGTAAACTCGGTAATTTCCAGCTGGGGGAAATCGGACTTCAGTGCCGGGATGATGGACCAGCCGGCGATGATGCCCAGCCGCTTTCCCTGCCACTCCTGCAACCGGGTAATCGGCGTTTGTGGCGGAGTCATCAGGGCAAAGGGCATGGTGTATATCGGAGTGCTGAACAGGCCCAGGTGGCGGCTGCCCACATTGCGCTGCAGTGAGTGGAAGATGTCGATATCCCCATCGATAAAGCCACGCTTCAGCTGCGCCCAGCTGTGGCCATTGCTGAAGTCGAAATCGATACCGGTCATTTCACTGATCAGACCAAACAGGTCGATGGCATAGCCCTTAGGCACTCCGCCAAGGGAAAAGTCCATCGGTTCCCAGGCGTCTTGATTCGACACGCGCAGAGCGCCAAGTTGAGACAGGTACTGCTGTTGCTCTACGGTCAGGTCGAGTGGCCGGGAGGGGGGCAGGGGGGCCGCAGAAGGAACGGTCTGGTTGGTGGCAAAGATCTCGCCGTTCTGGTCAAAGAAATAGGCCTCGGCAACGGCCGCTACCTCGCTGTAGCGGGTGTAGTTGTTAAAGGTTCTGGCGATGGAGGAGAGCACCACGTCGACCCCGACCACCACATCAGACTGCCCGATCCGCCGGGCGTACGTTTGCCCATTTATCTCGAGATTGTGGAACAGGTAGGGGTCGGTCTTGAAGGTGCCGTTACGCATGGCGCCCTTGTACCAGGGGCGTTGGGTCGGGGAGTAGTTGTCCCCATCCTGATATCGGTCCGTTTCATTGAGGCGGGCATCAAACAGGCGGGTGGTCTTTATTCGTTTCTGCTGCTCGGTGTGGTAGCTGACCACCGCCCATCGATCGTCCGGGGCGGCATGCATTTTGTTCTTCACCAACTGTGAGGATTGCAGGTTTAACACCTGCAGGAAACGGCCGTCGCCATAACCCAGGTACGCGCTGTAAAACAGGTTATTGGCTTCGAGCGCTTTGGTCAGCAATACAATCTGACGATGCTCCTGCCCCGGACCGAGCAACTCGTCCGATATTTCAGCCAGCAGTTTGGCCGCCTGAGTGGCGTCGGAGTCGAGTTTGCTGATCTCCGTCGAAATCGCCTGGCTGGTCAGTGACAGACGGTCCAACAGGCTGGCCTGCGCCATCTCCTTGGCGAAATGATACTGCAAGCTCAGTCCAACCAACCCGGTGATCAGGGTGGCCAGAATCAACAGGCCACCTACGGTGATGCGTATCGAAAACTTGCGGCGTATCTCCATGCCTGGCTCCAATCAATGTCGTTGCTGTCCGTAGCAGAATCCCATCGATTATTGCATCGCATTTCGGCAGCGGCAATTGGGCTATCTCTCTAATTTATGAGGACAATTCAGCTGTTCGGTGGGCTTGGGCCAGGATGATGAAACGTCTCTGGGGGCCCGATCGAAATCACAATTCCATTCTCTGGTACGCAATCAACCATTTGGGAGGAGCTTTCTACCTATGCCTGGCCGGTAACGAACATTATTTTTCGCCGTTGCTGAGTGGCAGGACAACAATAAGGAAAAACAATGAGACGAGGTTTGTTTGCGGCAGTGCGCAGGGGCATGGCTGGCATTCTGCTATCTGCAGTACTGGCGGCCTGCGGCAGCGACGCCGGCACACTGACGACCGCCAATGAGACCGCAGTCATTGGTCAGCCCACGCTGTTCGATGTGTCTGGCGACAACCACCCCGGAGGAAGATTATCCGGTGTGAATGTGGTCAGTGGCGGAGGCAGCGTCGCCGTTGTAGACCAAAAAATCCGGTTTCTGCCCGAGCGCCTGGGGGGCGCTGAACTGAACTACACCCTGACGGACACCGATGGCCGGCAAACCCTGTCGCAACTGAAGGTGACGGTCACGGCCCATCGTCTGAGCTACGTTGGCACAGAGCGCTGTCTGACCTGCCACGCCGAGCATTCCTCTTTTCTGCTTACCGGACACAACTTCAAACTCAATCCGGTGAAAGAGGGCAAAGCCCCCAGCTTTCCCTACACCGATGTGTCCGGTGCCATCGATTATGTGAAGGGCACCAACAGCTCACTGGGGGACCCCACCAGTTTCGAGGATGTCAGTTATGTCATTGGCGGTTACATGCGAACCGTGATGTTCCTTGATCGCAACGGCCATATTTTTGCGGGGGACACCGCCCGGCTGGACCTGCCTGCTGAGGGTGAACCCTTTGGCCCTGAGCATACGGTTCCGGTACCGGTCCGCGGACCGGGCGCCGACACCCGACCCTACGTCTGTGCACGTTGCCATACAACCGGCTGGCTGGATTATACCTCGACACCGGGAGACCAACGTCATCGGCAACGTCAGCATGACCTGGCCGGCATGACTGGCACCTTTAAGCAACCCGGAATTCAATGCGAAGCCTGTCATGGTGCTGGCAGCGAACACGTGGCCATGCCCCGAAAGGACAACATTACCCGGGTGGCAAAAGGGCGCAGCCGCGAAGATCTGTTGGGCGCAGGTATGGGCTTTGGGGAAGCGATTGCCTGTGGTGAGTGCCACTCTGAGGATGGCCAGCGCCATTACCCCTCTTTCCTCAGCCATTACAACGCCGATTTTGGTGGCGACAGTCTGGGTGGGAGGATTATGGAATACCCCTACGGTGGCCGCTACACCCTGGACGGCTTGCTGGGGATGGATCCGGATTCCGGGGTGCCGATGGGAGCAAAGCGGGCGTTTCAGTGTACCCAGTGTCATAACCCCCATAAATCCACCACCAACCGGGACAAGCCGGAACACGCAGGTGCACTGAAAATCGAGTGTCAGGATTGCCACACTGTGGCCTTCAACGAAGAGGGTGGTCTTAGTGCCCACCAGTCCGTCGCAACTTGCGCGGATTGCCACCTGCCGGCCTCGGCGCATATTTTTAAGATTGATCTGTCGGCGCCGTCCGATTCCGCTTACCATCTTTCGCAAGATGGCCGCTACCGGCAGCCGTGGCTGAGAGCAGTGGACGCCTGCAAAGCCTGTCATCAGGAAGATTACGACCAGCGCGCGGCGGCTATCGACGCCATTCATCAGTAGCGGTTTATACCGGGGCGCCTGTTGATAAGGCGCCCGTTTATCCATTTTTCATCACACCGCCACTCAGCCGCATGACCATAGACTGTTTCGACAAGATCCCAACGGACGACTACCCCGGCCTCTGTGCCGATGATGTCGGCATTGAATTGCTGGACCTCGACTGGCTGAGATCTCACACCCACCAGGACCTCTGTAATCCGCATCGCATCAGCTATTTTTGCTTTATCTACATCGAAAAAGGGGAGGGGCAGCATCGACTGGACGGTGTGCCCTACGGCTACCAGGATGGCAGCGTTATCTTTGTTAACTCCGGACAAATCCACGCATTTGACGCCAACGCCCAGCCTCAGGGGACGTTGGTCAGGGTCACCCCTCAATTCTTTTCCAACTGCTCGGCGAACATACGGAAATCCTATTTCGCACCGGTTCACCTCAGCCTGGCTTACGACCCTGTCATGGTGTTGGACCCTGGCCTGAATGAGAGCTGCAAAGTCCTGTTGAACGAGATTAAAAAGGCGTCAGAGACGGCGAAAGGCGATAACATCGTTTTGCAACTGTTGTTTTCTGGTCTGGTACTGAAACTCACTCAGAAGCGGTCTGAGGAGCTCACCGGCACCAACAACGAGCAGCGACAGCGCTTTAAGGAGTTTCTGGATCTGGTTGAGCAACACTTTTCCCATACCCGGGAAGCGAAGGCGTATTCGAAGATGATGCTGATCAGCTACAAGAGTCTAAATCTGCTCTGTAAGGCCAGTTGTGGCCGGACTGCCAAGCAGATCATCGACTTTCGCCTCAACCTGGAGATCACCAGAAAGTTGTCGATGAAGGGCGGCAGCATTCAATCGATCGCCTTTGAGCTGGGCTTTGATGACGTCACCAACTTTGTTAAGTACTTCAAAAGAAACAATGGCCTCACGCCTTCGTCCTATCGACGTCGCTTTGGCTAGCCCCCAATCCCGATATCGCGACATGCCGTGGGCAGTATGGCGTCCGTCAGCCCGTAGGGCAGGGTGCTGAGCCGTGGCCGCGAGACGAACGCTCAGCATACCCATCGCCCGAAACTGGGACCCCACCAAACTTAACGCCAGTTCACAATTTTCAGATGGGCACGAAACCGGCCGGTAAAAGCGTGCTCCAATGGGCAGAGGCAATACACCGGTCTGAAAAATGAACAAAATCACCCTGATCATGACTCTGCTTGTCGGTTTGCTGTTGGGCGGCGTAGCGGGTTACGCCCTCAACCAGCAGCTGATCATCGCCCGTGGCGGCGCTGGCACCATGGGATTTGTGCCCATGGCCAACCAATTGATAGAAGACCCGCAGGTCAGGCAGATGACGATCTGCGCGAAGCTGGCGATGAACCAGGAGCGCGACATCGACAACCTGGCACTGAACCTGCGCCTCAATGGTTACCTTAAACCGATGGACGACGGCAGTCAGAGGCCTTTCTTTGCACTGATTTTTGCCAAGGCCTACCTGATGGGGCTGGCCGACAGCCTGCCTCAGACTGATGCCAGCGCCCGGCAATACCAATGTGACGATCTGACTTGGCTCTATCCTGTTCAGGACTAACCGGCCGGATCAATCGAAGCGGGCAGGCGGAAGCAGTCCGCAGCGGAGATGACCCGGCAACACGTCGCCGGGACGGATTGGTTACTCTAATCCCGCTTGATGTACGCGAACACCACCAACGCAATCAGGCTGACAAACAGGGCGATGGGCAGCCAGGTATTAAAATGCAGAACCCAGTTGGTGGCGCTCTGGTGGCTGAGGTCGGCACCCAGTATGGCGCTTTGCAGCTTGGACAGGCCCAGGTAGTCACTCCAGATGCTGATCAGACCCAGGATCTGAATGCAGGAGATCACAAACAGAATGTGGTTCTGTCGCTGGCTGGCGCGCTCCGCTTTGCGGATGTAGGCCCGCTCCAGGTAGTCCTTAAAAAACGACACATAAGACTGGGCATTGGCGAGACTGCTTTCGATGTTCCATTTGCCTTCAATCTTGGCGTACACCGCGCTGTTGTCGGATTCGATGGCCAGCTTGAAGTTCTCGTTGTGCATCTTCAGCTGTTCAATCTTATTGATGTACTCGTCGATCACATGGCGTTTGCTGCCAATACGCTCCCGGCTGTTCAGTGCCATCACGTGGTGGTTCAGCACCTCCATGATCTCGCTGTAGTAGCGCACATAGAACCAGATAAACTGAATGTGGTACTGAATCGGCGCGTAGCGGTAGTAGTATCGGGGATCGTCGCTGACGATGGTGTGAAAGCGGCTGAAAAAGGCGTAGTGCACTTTATCGTTTTCCACCACAGTAGTGCGGTTACCCAACAGGCGTTCGGCGTTGGCATTGCAGCTTAAAAACAGGTTTTTTACCCGCTCATTGCTGACCGGGGCATCAACAAATACCGTGATGTTGCCGCTGTTGTTACCGATGCTGGCCACTTTCTTGCCATTGCGGCGTCGCTCCGCCCGGCAGATCTCTTCCACCTGCTCCAACACCTGATCCCGAATGCCACTGGCCCAGTCAGAGATTATGCTGTCATCCCGCTCTTTCACCATCAGGCGGCGCAGGGTGTTGTAGAAATCGTCCTGTCGTACGTCGGTCTGGTCTGCCGTGAGGATCTGCCCCAGCTTATGATCCGGCAGGCCAAAGGCCAGCTCGTACACCAGCACAAAGTTGAAGAAGCGGGGGTCGAACACCAGGTCGTACACCGTCTCCTCGGGGATCAGGTACTCAGAAAGGTCATGTTCGCCGCCAACCCGAAAGTCCGGGAGGCTGAGGTCGGTTTTCAGCCGGGCAGGGTCGATACGGACCTGAGCGTCGGAAAACAGCGATTTGTAGTTCACAAACTTGCGATGGTGCTGACGGAACTGTTGCAACCACTGGGTCTGAAACGGGTTGCCGTCGTAACGGCTGTGCAGAGCGCGGGCGTGGGATTTACGCACCAGCAGATGCTCATACTGATCGACGCTCACCTCAATGGGCTGAACGCACATCATTCGGACTTTAATCATGGGTTTTACCGCACTCAGAGAAACTGCTTGGCCGGGTCGTTCAGGTAATCGTCCGACAACTGCTCTTTGCGGTAGTCGATGGTGAGTTCTTCGCCTTCAGCAATCGCCCGAAGTGCCACGACACGCAGCGGATGGCGGCGCAGTTCGGTATTGGGCGTGCGGGAGTGATTGATGTAGCTGTAGCTGGTGCGGAAGTTACGGGCCAACAGGGTCTGATTGTCGAGGTAATTGCACTCCATATAGACGTACTTGCGGTACGGCCCGGTGGCAGGCCCGACTTGCGCCTCAATGGTCTGGTAGTGGTCGATGGGCATCACCTGACCGTCCAGTACGCACAACAGGGTTTCTGCGGCGATGGGGGCAACGACATGAAGTCCAAAGCCGTGGAGCTGGCTGGGGCGGATCTCGGTATGAGCGATGGTCTGGAGCGTGGCGGCACGCACAAACTCCAGATCTTGAGTCAGGTCCTGCACGGTAAATTCTTCCCTGTAAAACAACAGGTAACCGATATATCACAGTCAGAATACAGGGCGCAACGAACGAACTACGTCAGGTCCCATCCCTTTTTCGGCATGAGCACGAATATCAGCACCGCCAACAGAAGCAGGGCCGGGATGTCGCCCCAGAAATGGCCGAAATGTTCCGGGTCCTTAAACGATTGCCAGGTCATGATGGCGCCGTGCACCAGACTGGACCAGGCGGTAAACCAGATCAGACTGCGGTGCGCCATCGGATCGCTGCCGGCCCAGATAAGGAACACGCCGAGCGTGGCATAGAGACCGAGCAGCACTTCAAAGTAGAGGTGATCGGTGGCGAGGTACCAGCCCCAGCCGGATGGCCACAGCCAGGACAGCGGCAGCCAGCCAATCAACATCACCACACCGGCGACCCGGAGGACATGCTGCAAAATATGTAAGCGGGCGTGGGCACTCATAAAGAAACCTCCCGTAACAGGGGGATTGTGACAGTGTAGCGTGCGGGGTGAGAAGTCAGGTTGTTTGATCTCATCACCTTGAGTTTTCGGTGTATTTCACCAAAAGTAAGGCTGTCAGTTTTCAACATTGAGGTGGACTATGGCGCGCGGGTTGTTGGCGGTGATCGCACTGATGCTGGTCGGCTGCACGCAGGGGCCACAGCATCTGGCTCTGGGCACGCTGGAGCGGGATAGGGTCGCCCACACGGCCACGGCCAATGAAGTGGTGGTGGCATTGCCGGTGGCGCAGGGGGCTCCGGTGACCATCGGTGACGTTCTGGTGCGGCTGGACGATCGCCAGCAGCGCTCGGTGGTGGCCAAGGCCGAAGCCAATGTGCTGCGGGCTCAGGCCAATCTCGAAAAGCTGCGCAACGGCGCACGCGAGGAGGAGGTGGCGGCCGCGCAGGCGAAAGTGGCCGGGGCGCGCGCAACCCTGATTGATGCCCAGCAAACCTACCAGCGCAACCGGGACCTGGTGGCCGCCAAGATGATCAGCCAGGCGGAGCTGGATCGCGCCCTCGCAAACCGGGATGCGGCAGACGCCAATCTGGTCAGCGCCCAGGAGCAGCTGCGCGAGCTGACCAACGGCACCCGGGAAGAGGACCTGCGCATGGCGGAAGCGGAGCTGGCCGCCAGTGAGGCGTCGCTGGCCAGTGAGCAAAAACACCTTGCCGACCTGACCATCACCGCCACCCGCAATGGCGTACTGGATAACCTGCCCTGGAATCTGGGCGAGCGGGTAACCGTCGGCAGTCCGGTGGCGGTCGTGCTGGCCGGGGCTGCGCCTTATGCCCGGGTTTACGTACCGGAACCCTACCGTGTGCACATCACTACCGGCACTACGTTGACGGTCAACGTGGATGGACTGGTGGATCCCATCAAAGGCGAAGTGCGCTGGATCAGCCAGGAACCCGCCTTTACCCCGTACTACGCGCTGAATCAGGAAGAGCGCAGCAGACTGATGTACCTGGCCGAGGTGCAGTTGCCGGACACCGCATCCGGCTTGCCAAGCGGGGTACCGGTACAGGTTGATATGCCTGCGGGGGAGTAAGCGCATGGAATGGGCGATCGAGGCCAAAGGGCTGACCCGGCGCTTTGGGGATTTTACCGCAGTGGACCGTGTCGACCTGCAGGTCACACCCGGCACCATCTACGGTTTTCTGGGGCCCAATGGCTGTGGCAAGACCACCACCATCCGGATGCTGACCGGTTTGCTGACGCCCTCCGAGGGGGAGGTGTCGGTACTTGGCCATCATCTGCCCCGGGATGCCGAAGCGCTCAAGCGCAAAATCGGATACATGACCCAGAAGTTTTCGCTGTATGAGGACCTCACCGTACTGGAGAACCTCCGCTTTGTTGCCCGCATCTACAGCCTGCCGTACCGCGACAGCCGTAAACGCATCGACCAACTGATGGCCACCTATGGCCTGACCAGCCTGTCGGGAAGACGGGCTGGCGCCATGAGCGGCGGTCAGCGTCAGCGCCTGGCCCTGGCTGCTGCGGTGATGCACCGCCCAAGCCTGCTGTTTCTGGATGAGCCCACCTCGGCGGTGGATCCGGAAAACCGTCGCGACTTCTGGGAGCAGCTGTTTGATCTGTGCGATCAGGGCACCAGCATTCTGGTGTCCACCCATTACATGGATGAAGCGGAGCGCTGCCACCGGCTGGCGATTCTGGAACACGGGCAAAAGCGGGCGGACGGCAGCCCGGAGGCACTGATGGCCAATATGGGCGCGCGGGTGGTGGAAGTGGCCGCCCCGGATCTCCGCGCGTTGAAGCAACGGCTGGTGGCACTGCCGCAGGTGGTGTCGGCCGCGCAACTTGGGGCGCGGCTTCGGGTGCTGGTGTCGGACAGCATCAGCGAACCGGCGCCGTGGCTTCAGGCTCTGCCGGAGATGGCAGCGGCGCAGGCGATTGAGCCGGTTCGGCCCAGCCTGGAGGACGTGTTTGTCACCTGCACCGGAGGCCGGGGAGGGCAGCAGCATGCAGAGTCTTAGTCGCATTCTGGCGATCATCGGTAAGGAGCTGACTCAGCTGAGCCGGGATCGCATGACCTTTGGCATGGTGGTGATGATTCCCCTGATCCAGCTGATGCTGTTTGGCTTTGCCATCAACACCAACATTCGTCATATCCCGGTCGCGGTGGTGGACCAGAGCAACACCGCACTGTCCCGCATCCTGGTGCAGACCATCACCGCCACTCAGGTGGTGCGCTTTACCGAGCAGTACGCCACTGTGGCGGAAGCGGAGCAGGCGATCAAATCGTCACAGGTCCGCGCGGCGTTGGTGATCCCGGAGGATCTCAGCCAGCGATTGGTCCGAAACCAGAGCGTTGGGCTGGGCACGCCGCCCGCCACCGACGAAGAGACCAGCCGTCCGGTAGCGCACTGGCTGGTGGACGGCTCCGATACCATGATCGCCGCCGCCATTAAGGGGTTGCGGGCGATGCCACTGCGAGAGCTGCTGCGTCAGCCGGTGAACCGCACCGTACCCACCTTTGAAGTGACCCTGTTCTTCAACCCGGAGCAGCGCACCGCGGTGAACATTGTGCCGGGTCTGGTGGGGGTGATCCTGACCATGACCATGATCATGTTCACCTCGGCGGCCATCGTGCGTGAACGGGAGCGGGGCAACATGGAGATGCTGATCAACACGCCGGTGCGCTCGACGGAGCTGATGCTGGGCAAAATCGTGCCCTACGTCTTTATCGGCTTTATCCAGGTGGCGATCATTCTGGGGTTGGGGCACTGGGTATTCCACGTTCCCATTGGCGGCTCGCTGGCCACACTGGCGGGCATCACCGGTTTGTTTATTGCCGCCAGTCTTTCTCTGGGTCTGGTGATTTCGACGCTGGCGAGCAATCAACTGCAGGCGATGCAGATGACGGTGTTTGTGTTATTGCCGTCGATTTTGCTCTCCGGCTTTATGTTTCCCTACGAGGGCATGCCCAGGCTGGCACAGCAGATTGCCGAAGTGCTGCCGGCGACCCACTTTATGCGCGCCATCCGTGGCGTGGTGTTGCGGGATGCCACGATGGCGGACCTGCAACCGGATGCCCTGTGGTTGGCGGGATTCACGCTGGTTGGGCTGATGGCCGCGTCACTGCGCTTTAAGAAACGCCTGGACTGAGCGTTACCGGCTGTTATTTGGTCGCTGCTGTTGGTAGGTTAACCAACTGAAACGCCACAGGATGTGGCGGGATAACTCAAGGATGCGATGATGGAAGCGACGACACAGCAAAGCGGTGCAGTGCAGGAAGATAAGGGCCCGGAAGGCTTCGGTGGCTGGCTGATACTGGTGGCGATTGGGCTGATCATTGCCCCCATCCGGTTGTTTATGGAGCTGCAGGTCTACCCCGAAATCTTTATCGATGGCACCTATGAGATCCTGTCGGACCCGTCGTCATCGGTTTACCACCCCCTGTGGGGGCCGCTTATCGTCGGCGAGTTCGCGTTTAACACCCTGTTGATGCTGGGGTCGCTGCTTCTGATTGGGCTGTTCCTGGCCAAGCACCACTGGTTTCCCCGCCTCTATATTCTGATGATGGCCGCCGCGCTGATCTTCGTCCCGCTGGATCTCTGGTTAACCACGCTGGTGCTGCCGGACGAGCCGGTGTTTGATCCGGACACCACTCAGATGGTGCTGCGATTGTTGATCAGCAGCGCCATCTGGATCCCCTATATGATGCGATCCCGCCGGGTGAAGAACACCTTTGTCCGGGGCAAAGCAACGGGTGGGGCGTGAGTCCGACCCGCCGCAGGAGATAACCCGGTGATTGCACTGCTCAGTGAACTGCATAATCCCACCGGACGTGCCGCCGTAAGGCAGGTCCTGCGCGGTGTTTCGCGACCCAGTATTGGCTATATCGCCTCAGAACCCGATCCTCAGTGGCGCTACTTTGAACCGGTCCGGGAGATCTATCGCCAGATGGGGGCCAAAGCGGTGCACTACCTGGAACTGGAAGCGGGATATGACCCGGATGTGGCCAGGCAGATGATGGATTGCGACCTGATCCACCTGTGCGGCGGTAACACCTTCCGCTACCTGGATGGCCTGCAGCGCCGTGAGCTGTTGCCCGAACTGCGCGCATTTGCTGAGCGTGGCAGGGCGCTGGTGGGGGTCAGCGCCGGGGCGATGGTGTTAACGCCGTCCATTGAGTCAGCGCATTTGTGTGGCGATCGCAATGAGGTTGGATTGGCCGACACGGGTGCCGCTGATGTGGTGCCGTTTCAGTTCGTTCCTCACGCGTCGGTAACGTCAGAGTCGGAGGCATTGGAATTGGCCCGCCGGCTTAGCTATCCCGCGGTGCTGTGCGATGACGACAGTGCCATTCTTATGCAGGGCAACGATATCCTGCCGATGGGGCATCCGCGCTGGATTGCCGCGCCGGCCTTCACCACCTAGATTTGTTGCTGGTGTCACTCAACAGAACCCGTGCCGGGCTTATCATAACGGTTGGATTTTAAGGAGTGTCATGAGCAACTACTTTGACAGCCCCTTTGTGGGCCAACCCCTCGCTGAACAGATAACCAACCCCAACATTCAGGTCGGCGCGTACAGCTACTACTCAGGCTATTACCACGGCCATCCCTTTGAACAGTGTGTGCGTTATCTGCTGCCGGATCGCACCGATGTGGATAAGCTGATCATCGGCCGCTACTGCTCCATTGGCACCGGCGCGGTGTTTGTGATGGCCGGTAATCAGGGCCACCGGGCCGATTGGGTCAGTACCTTTCCCTTTTTCTACCAGGCTTACCCGGAGTTTGACGGTGCACAGGATGCCTGGCAGCCCGCCGGGGATACGGTACTGGGCAATGATGTCTGGGTGGGCAGCGAAGCGATGATCTTGCCCGGTGTCCGGGTCGGTCATGGTGCGGTGATTGCGGCCCGGGCTGTGGTCACCAAAGATGTGCCCCCCTTTGCCATTGTGGCCGGGAATCCTGCCCGCTTGATTCGCCACCGCTTCAGCGACGTCCAGATTGAAAAGCTCCTGGAAATGGCCTGGTGGGATTGGTCCGAGGCGCAGATCAAAGCCGCCATGTCATGGCTCTGTAGCGGAGACATTGATGGGCTGTACCAACACTGGCAACAGCGGGTTGCGTAAGGCCTGAAGTTGGCGTGCTCGCGCGTTTATTTAGTACGGAAAGGTAATTAAATTACACCGAATTCGGCGAAAAAACGCACGCCGCTAGTGGAACCCATTCGGTATGGATTTTGACCGAACGTTGCTTTTGCGTTGCGCCTGTTGCGCGCGGGTTTTGGTGGGGTAAGCGGTGCGTTTGATTGCGCCGGCTTTTTGACCGGTTTTCCGCGGCTGTGCTACGGAAAACCGTTGCGCAACCGGAGCTGTGATCTGGCTCTCTCGACACCTCGTCGAATGAAATTACCATCGATGCTAACTCTTTAGTTCGTGGTAATTTTTATGGAAGTTTTCATCAGTTTGCTGGGCATGGCGACCCTGATTGGTATCGCCCTGCTGTTCTCTGAGAACCGGCGTGCGGTTAACGTGCGCACCGTCGCTGGCGCACTGGCGTTTCAGGTGGCATTTGGTGCCTTCGTGATGTTCGTCCCTGCCGGGCAGAGCGTGCTCCAGGCTGCGTCTAACGGCGTCAACAGCGTGATTGGCTACGCCAACGCTGGCCTGAGCTTCCTGCTGGGCGATCTGGCCAACTTTAAAGTGGGCTTTATCTTTGTCCTCCACGTACTGGGTCCGCTGGTGTTCATCAGCGCGCTTATCTCTGTACTGTATTACCTGGGCGTGATGCAGAAGGTGATTGGTGGCATCGGTGGCATTCTGCGTGCCATTCTGGGCACCTCCCGTGCCGAGTCCCTGTCCGCCACCGCCAACATCTTTGTCGGACCGATTGAGGCACCCTCCATGGTGCGCCCGTTCGTTAACCGTATGACCCGCTCTGAGCTGTTTGCGGTTATGACCGGTGGCCTGGCTTCCGTGGCCGGCGGTACCATGATTGGCTACATCTCCCTGGGCATTGACCCCAAATACATTCTCACCGCCTGCTTTATGACCGCGCCGGCCGGCCTGCTGTTTGCCAAGCTGATGTGCCCGGAAACCGAGAAAGCGGAAGAGGATCTGAACAAGGTCGTTGATGAGAATGACGACAAGCCCGCTAACGTACTGGACGCCGCTGCGGCGGGTGCCAGTATGGGCATGCAGCAGGTGCTTCAGGTGGGCGCACTGTTGCTGGCCTTTGTGGCGTTGATTGCACTGATCAATGGCATGCTGGCGGGCGTAGCGGGCTTCTTTGGCTACGGCAATGCCGACCTGGCCGCGGCCTTTGCTGCGCTGCAGACCGCCGCAGGCTCACTGCCGGCGTTTAACGAATTTACCGCTGCACTGGCGCAAACCAGTGGTGAAAACGTGGCTCAGATTGGCCAGTGGATCACGGCGATGGATCGCGGCCTGCTGACCGAGCAACTGGCGACCCTGAACCTGGGCGAAGAGCACGCCACTGCGGTACAGGCGGTGATGACCGCCGCAGAAGCCAAGCTGCAACTGCAATCCATTCTGGGCGTTCTGCTGGCGCCGCTGGCCTGGGTAATGGGTGTGCCGTGGGCCGAAGCTCAGGTGGCGGCCTCCTTCATCGGTCAGAAGCTGGCGATCAACGAGTTCGTGGCTTACGTCGACTTTATGGCGGTGTCCGAAACCCTGAGCCCCAAAACTCAGATTATCGTGACCTTCGCCTTGTGCGGTTTTGCCAACTTTGGCTCTCTGGCCATGGTGATTGGCGGTCTGGTGGCGATGGCCCCGGAGCGTCGCCATATCCTCGGCCAAATCGGTCCTCGCTGTCTGCTGGCAGCGGCGCTGGCTAACCTGATGAGCGGCACCATTGCGGGCCTGCTGTTTACCTTCCAATAATTGGAGAACTCCCCATGACCCCACACATTAATGCCCCCGCTGGCGCCTTTGCTGAAACCGTACTGATGCCGGGTGACCCGCTGCGCGCCAAGTACATCGCCGACAACTTCCTGGAAGACGCGGTGCAGGTGTGCGATGTGCGTAACATGCTGGGCTATACCGGCACCTACAAAGGCCAACGCATCTCCGTAATGGGCTCCGGCATGGGCGTACCGTCCATCTCCATCTACGCCAAAGAGCTGATCACCGAGTACGGCGTGAAGAACATCATCCGTATCGGCTCCTGCGGCGCGGTATCCGACAACGTGAAGATGATGGATGTGGTCCTGGCCATGGGCGCGTCCAGCGACTCCGGCGTTAACCGCACCCGTTTCCCGGGTACCGATTTTGCCATGATCGCTGACTTCGGCCTGCTGTCTGCGGCCGTAAACGCCGCTGAGAAACTGGGTGCCAACTACCACGTCGGTAACGTCTACACTTCCGACCTGTTCTACAGCCCGGATGAGGCCCGTTACGCCACCATGGCCAAGTACGGCATGCTGGGTGTGGAGATGGAAGCGGCAGGCCTGTACGGCGTTGCGGCCGAGTTCGGCGCCAAGGCTCTGGCCATGATGACCGTAACCGACCACATCGTTCGTGGTGAACACCTGACGCCGGAAGAGCGCCAGCTGACCCTGAACGACATGATCACCCTGACTCTGGAAGCGGCCATCTCTCTGGATTGATCGCGACCCGAACAGGGCAATAAAAAACGGGCTTCGGCCCGTTTTTTTATGGCTGGAAAGCGCCGGCGGTTTTCGGCAGGGGTTGAAGCGATCCCCCTCACAAATCCGCCGTACGGTGCAAAAACGCAAATTTCAGGGTCAGAAATGACCTACTTTAGCCGTAACGTCTTGATTACTTTCCCTGCTGCAACACCAATAAAAATGCAGAGGAATAATGATGAAAAGACGTGTAACCCAATACGGTGCGCTGACGCTTTGCGCCAGTGCCCTGGTAACGCTTCTGGCGGGGTGCGACAGCGACAATGACAGCAACCCGGTGACCAACCTGCCACCGGTTGCCGGCGAGGTGTCGGCGAGCGTGGTTATCGGAGAGGACACCGCCATTGATGTGCTCGCCGCTGCCATCGACCCCGAAGGCGACGCGGTAACCCTGGCGTCAGCCAAAGTGGTGCAGGGCGAGGGGCAGGTCAGAGTGGAGGAGGACCTGCTCTGGTTTGAGTCTGACGCTTATGGCCTGGCCCAGGTGGAGTACGTGATCAGCGACGTTCATGGCGGCACCGCAACCGGCGTAGCGGATGTAGAAGTGAAAGCCAGTCTTCAGGAGTACGTCGGCACCCAAACCTGCCTGCGCTGCCACCAGGATAAGGCCAGCTACCAGGAGACCGGCCACAACTTTAAGTTCACCAAAGTGGAGAACGGTGAGCGACCGGAGTTCCCCTTCACCACCCTGAAAGGCGCTCTGGCTTTGTATGAAGGGGTGGAAAACAGTGCCGGTACCCCCGAAACCTGGGCCGACATCAGCTATGTGCTTGGCGGCTACCAGCGCCAGGCGATCCTGCTGGATAAAAATGGCTATATGATCAACGGCAGCAAGGCGATGTTCGATGTGTTGCCAAAAGGGGAAACCCTGACGCCGGATCGGGCGGTACCGTTCAAGCCCAACACTGGCACGGACTCCAGCCCGTACAATTGCGGCACCTGCCACAATACTGGTTGGCGCGATTACACCTCCGAAACCGGCGACCATCGCAACCGCAATCGTCAGGATGACCTGATCGGCATGGAGGGCACCTTTGCGTTGGCCGGTGTGCAGTGTGAAGCCTGCCACGGTGCCGGCAGTGAACACGCCAAAACCCCCCGAACCGACAACATCACCCGAATCGCCAAAGGCCGTACCCGTGCCGACCTGACCGCAATGAACATGGCCTATGGTGATCCGGTCGCCTGTGGCGAATGTCACACCAAAGCCGGGGAGCGTCACTATCCGGACTACATGACCAGCTACAACGCCGACTTTGGTGGCGACACCATCGGTGGTTACGTTGCGGATTACTTTGAAGAGGGACGCAACGCCGGCGACGCGCTGCTGGGTATTGATCCGGATACCGGCAAAGCGGTTGGCGCCAAGCGAATGTTCCACTGTACCCAGTGTCACAACCCGCACCTGTCCACCAACTTCCGCGACAAACCGGGTCACGAAAAGTCATTGACCATGGTGTGTACGGACTGCCACCAGGACGTCAAGTTTGCCGATGGCATCGGTTCCATGCATGGCGACATGGCCGACTGCACCGATTGTCACATGCCGAAGAACTCCCACCTGTTGAAGATTGACCTGTCTGAACCCTCAGACAGCCCGTACCACTTCTCCAAGGACGGTAAGTATCGCCAGCCGTGGCTGAGACCAAGTCAGTCCTGTCAGGCTTGCCACCCGGATAACTATGACGACGTTGCCTCGCGCGTCGACCGTATCCACCGCTAAGCCACACCGTACAGGGACACCGGGTCACCCGGTGTCCCATCTTCCGAGAACAGAATGAATCGTCTTGAAAACGGAATGGGATGTTATGACCTGTTTTGACATGAATCCGACGGCAGAGCACAGCGGTAGCCGGACAGAAATACCCGGTATCAATGTGATGGAGCTGGACCAGATTTATTGCCGGCAACAGTACGACACCATCAGCCCCTTTCAACCCCATCGCGTCAGCTACTGCTCCTTCATTTGCGTTGAGCAGGGGTGTGGCCAGCATCTTATAGACGGTGAGCGGCACCCCTATCAGAGCGGCAGCGTGATCTTCCTTAACCGGGACCAGCATCACGCCTTCGATCCCGACGACAAACCCCGCGGCAAGATGGTGAGCATCACCCCGAACTTCTTTTCCGAGTGCTCCGCCAATATCCGGCACTCTTACTTTGTGCCTTTCCATCTGAGTCTGATGTGCGCACCGGTACTGAACCTGGATCCCTGCCAGAGTCAGAATTGTCATGACCTGCTGAAACAGATGACCGGAGCCATCGCCGACGAGGGCCATGAGTCCATTGTGGTCGCGCTGCTGTTTTCCGCTCTGGTTCTGCGCTTGTCCCGGCTGCGCACCTTGCAGAGCCCGGTGGTGGATGAAGTCTGCCGGCAGCGTTTTACCGAATTCCTCAATCTGGTTGAGCAGGGGTTTCATCTTGACCGCGAGGCGCAGAATTACGCGCTCAAAATGCACCTGAGTTACAAGGCGCTGAACCAGCTTTGCAAGCGGTCCTGTGGCCGCACCGCCAAGCAGATTATCGATTTTCGGCTGAATCTGGAGATCACCCGCAAGCTGCGGATGGGGGAGGACTGCATTCAGAGCATCGCCTTTGATATGGGGTTTGATGACATCACCAACTTTGTCCGCTACTTCAAACGGAATAACGGCCAAACGCCATCAGGCTATCGTACCGCCTATGAACAGGACGCGATGAACCGGCTGACTCCCGGCACCCCCTAAAGCTGTACCGCCGTTTCCACTCTTGGCCAGCGGGAGTGGGCCGGGGGTAGTGGCTGTCTCAATGCGGCGTGGCGCGTTAAGCTGAAGAGGGCGCTAAACGGCGCGAGCCGCAACCTAGGTACGGAGCAAAGTCCAATGGCAAAGACCCTTCTGATCACCGGAGCAACCGACGGCATTGGTCTGGCAACGGCAAAGATGCTGGCCGCAGAGGGCCACACACTTATCCTGCACGGGCGCAATGCAGAGAAGCTGGAGAGTTGTCGTGCTCAGCTGGCTGGCATTCCGGGGGCCGGTCCGGTGGAAACCGTTCAGGCCGATCTATCCCGGCTGGAAGAGGTGGAGGCGTTGGCGGACCGTCTGCTGGCAAAGCAGCAACCGCTGGATGTGCTGATCAACAACGCCGGCGTGTACAACACCCCGGCACCCCAGGCCGGTAATGGGCTGGACGTCCGCTTTGTGGTGAATACGCTGGCACCCTATCTTCTGGCCCGAAAGCTGGCACCGTTGCTGGGGGCTGAGGGCAGGGTGGTCAATCTTTCCTCTGCCGCCCAGTCGAGTGTGGATCTGGCGGCATTAAAAGGCGAAACGTCACTGTCGGATGGGGCCGCTTACGCCCAAAGCAAACTGGCGATGACCATCTGGTCCCGCCTGTGGGGCCTTAACCGTGCCGCGGATGACCCGATCATTATTGCGGTGAATCCGGCGTCGCTACTGGGCAGCAAAATGGTGAGCGAAGCGTTTGGCATCGCCGGTGGTGATCTGAGCATCGGGGCCGATATTCTGATCCGCGCTGCCCTCTCGGAGGCGTTTGCCAATGCCTCCGGCCAGTACTTCGATAATGACGCCGGTCGCTTTGCGCCACCGCACGCCGATGCGCTGGACAGTGACAAGAGCCAGCGGGTGATGAACGCCATTGTCTCGCTGTTGGAAGGACGACTGCCTTAACGATTAGCGGTCGCTGAGGCCCGGGCGGCGTTCTCGTTGCCAGGCAGCCAGAGACTGACCTTAAGTCCCCCTTCGGGTCGGTTCTGAAGCTGGATCTGCCCGCCGTGCGCTTCGGTGATTTCACGACACAGCGCCAGGCCCAGACCGGTACCCTGATGCTTGGTGGAGTAAAACGGCAACAATGCCTGATTGAGGGTGGCCGGACTCATTCCGCTGCCCTGATCGTTGATCTCCAGCCGCACCCCTCGGCCAACCTCCTGCAAGGTCAGGGTAATGGCCGAAGGCTCGCTGCCACTCTCATGGGCGTTTTTCAGCAGGTTCACCATCACCCGCTCAAGTTGGCTGACATCAAACCAGCCGGGATGGCGGGGCAGGTCTCCGGTCAGGACAAAGGGGTACTGCGCTTTCAGACCGTCGATAAAGGGCAACCAGGGGACGACGTCAGGTTGTGGCTTGGGCAGCTTGGCAAAGGTGGCATAACCCTGGATAAACCGGTTAAGGCTGTTGCAGCGCTCCTCAATGGTATTGAACACCCGTTGCAGGCGCGGGTCACTCTGCTCAGATAACATCGCCCGGCCGCTGTGGCTCATGGAGCTGATGGGGGCGAGGCTGTTGTTCAGCTCATGGCTGATCACCCGAATCACTTTCTTCCAGGCGGCCGCTTCCTGACGGGCCAGTTCCCGGGTAAAGCGGCGGGCGAGAATCAGTCGATGGGGTTGGTTATGGAGCTGGAACTGGCCCTGAACCAGGTGGTAGGTCTCGCTCTGATTGTCGGGACCGGGCAGGGTGTAAAGTCCATCCTGACGGGCGTTGAACAACGCCTGACTGTCGCCCTCCAGAGGCCGAAGCAATGTCTCCAGCGATTGCCCCTCCAACTGGGACTGGCCAAAGAACTGCTCGGTCTCCCGGTTGGCGAGAATGATGCGTTGGTTTTGGTCCACCAGCAGCACCAGCACTGGTGAATTCTGGATCACCTTATCGAGGATCAGCTCCCGCTGGTGCAGGGTATAACGCTCTTGCCGGAGCTTTACCGCCATGCGGTTGTAGTGTTCTGCCAGAGCGCGGGTCTCCGGTGAGCCACGCACCGGTAGCGTGGTGCTGAAGTCTGCGTCGGTAAAGTTCAGTACCCCGGCTTCCAGTGACGCCAGTCCCTGACGAAGCGGACGGGTCAGCTGAAACATCAGGGCCATCAGGGCGGGCCACAGCAGCGCCGCAATCACCAGCAGTTGCCCCCACGCCGGAAGTGGCCCCAGTTCCGGCAATAGTTGACTGAGGGCAACGGCAATCAGCGCAGCCAGCAGCGCGGTGAGCAGACTCACCAGGGTCAGTAAGGCGGTCAGGCTTAGCGTCAACGCACCATCTCCAGCTTCTCCATTCGTCGATACAGCTGTTGCCGTGAGATCCCCAGCGCTCTGGCGGCACGGGCGATGACACCACCGTGGCGGGCCAGAGTTTGGGTGATGGTTTCCGCATCCAACTCCGATGGCGTGCGGGTCGGGGCCGGTGGCGGTGCCTGAAGCGCCAGATCATCGGGACTGATTTGACCGCTCTGACACAGCAGGGCTGCCCGGGCGATGGCGTTTTCCAGCTCACGGACGTTGCCGGGCCAGGGGTGAGCCAGCAGCGCCCGACGGGCCTCCTCCGTCAGCGTCGCCTTACCATCAAGAAAATGCTCGGCCAGCGGCAGGATCTCTTCGGGACGCTCCGACAGGGGCGGCAGCGCCAGTTGTACCACGTTGAGCCGATAGTAGAGATCTTCCCGGAACTGGCCCTGCTGAATCGCCAGTGGCAGGTCGGCATTGGTGGCGCTGATCACCCGGACCGAGACTTTGCGGGTCTGATGGCTGCCCAGCCGTTCAAACTCCCCGGTCTGGAGCACCCGCAGCAGCTTTATCTGGCCGGACAGGGGCAGGTTGCCCAGTTCATCCAGAAACAGCGTGCCACCGTCGGCCGCTTCAAAGCGGCCCATGCGGGACTTGGTGGCGCCGGTAAACGCACCGGCCTCGACCCCAAACAGCTCGGCTTCCATCAGATCCGGCGGCAGGGCACCCACATTCACCTTGATAAAGGGTTGGTGTCGAAGTGAAGAGTTGGCGTGCAGGATGTCGGCGATGCGCTCTTTGCCCGCCCCATTGGGACCGGTGATCAGCACCGGAAGGTCTGATGGGGCGACACGGGTGGCCGTTTCCAGCAACGACACCATAGCGGCGCTGTGGAGCTGAAGGCCGCACAGATTAAAGCGAGCCAGTTGATGTTTCTGACTGGCTTGCTGGTACTGCCGGGCTCTCTCCTGACGACGCAGCCGCGACAGCTCCAGCAGATTCTGGATGGTGAGCCGGAGCTTTTGATCGTCCCAGGGTTTGCCCAGGTAATCGGACGCTCCGGCCTTAACCAGTTCGACAGCGGTTTCCAGATCGGTCCAGGCAGTGAGCAGTATGACCGGCAGGTCCGGTTGCTTGCTGCGCAGGGCGTGAAACAGCGCGCGACCCTCTTCACCGGAGGTGGTGTCTGCGCTGAAGTTCATGTCCTGAATGGCCAGGGCGATCTCTTCCTGCTCCAGGGCCTCCAGCGCCGCCTCCGGCGTTGTGCAGCACAGCGTACTGTGGCCATCCAGCTCAAGCAGTAACGACAGAGCCTCGCCAATCGCGGGGTTGTCGTCGATGATCAGAATCCTGTCCATGGCCATTCCATTTTGTCCTTTGCTGCCTATGGTTACGTTTTTTCGGGCCGGTATCCAGCCCGATCATTCACACCGAACGGGTTGCCAGTGCCGGAGAGACCCGGGCTGCCCGCAGGGCAGGGGCCGCCGACGCCAGCTGGCTCAGAACGATCAGCCCGGACAGGGTAATCAACAGATAGCTCAGGGGCAGTCGGGTCAGCTCATAGTGGTGCATCAGGTACTGGTTAAGCGCAAAAGCGGAGAGAACGCCCAGCACCACACCCGCGATGCAGATCATCAGGTTCTCCGTCAGGAAGTGGCGGACAATGGCGGTTCGGGTTGCCCCCAGGGCGCGGCGGGTGCCGATCTGCTTACGTCGCTGGGCCACGCTGTAGCTGGCCAGGCCAACCACACCCAGGGCGGTGACCACCAGCAGCAGTACAATCACCACACCCAGCAGCATCGCCATGGCGTTGTCGTTACGGTACGCACGTTCCCGGGTCTCCTCGAACAGGCGCAGGGAGGTGATCACCCGGTCCGGCTCCACCTTGAGCATGGTTTCTTCGATCTGGTTAAACACGGCATCCCGTTGCTCCGGGCTGACGCGAACCAGATAACGGGCGAAGAAGGCGCCGTTCTCGACTGGCAGAATGGCGGACGCGTAGCTGTGGTCCCGGTGTGCCCAGGGCGTTTGCAGGCGGTCGTAAACGCCGATCACTTCGATGGGCTGGTTGCGCAGATACACATGTTTGCCAACTGCGCTTTCGCCAGGGAACATCTGTTCGGCGGCGTAACGGGCGATCATCACCTGAGTCGGGATGGTGGCCGGGCCAGCTTCCGTCATGATGTCGTTGGCGGTGAATCTGCGGCCCTCCACCATAGACAGCCCCAGGGTATTGAACAGGTGTTCGTTGCCCTGGAAATAGCCAACATTAAGGCTGTTGCCTTCGTCGTCCGGTTTGGAACTGACCGTGGTTGAGGAGCCGCTGTTGGCGATCGGAACCTGGTTGGTGGCGACCGCATCGATCACACCAGGCAGCGCCCGAAGGGCCTCTTCATCCAGTCGGCGCTGGGCAATAAAGTCCTTATCCATGTGCATCTCTGCAACGGTGAAGCTGATGATCTCCGATTCCACAATGCCGGTACCCCGGGCCATCAATGCCAGTCGTTCCTGAATGATAAAAGCGGCGTTGGCCACCACGGCCAGGGTCAGCGCCAGTTGCAGAATGATCAGCAACGGACCGCTTTTGCTGCGCAGCAGGGCGGAGATAATGGGTCTGATTTCAAACATGTGCCGCTCCTTATTGGCTCTTCAGATAGCCAGCGGGATTGGTGCGACCAATCCGCCAGGCGGGAAACAGGCCGGCCAACAAAGCGGCCGCCAGTGACAGAGCAATCAGGGTGATCAGGATGGTGAAGTCCATCCGGGCCAGCTGGTCATAACCGGGATACAGCTGACGCAGCCCCGCCAGTCCGCCCAGGGCCAGAACGCTGCCCAGGATGCCACCCAATACGCCAATCAGTGCCACTTCCATCATGTGTTGGGCCAGGATCTGCCCGCGGCTGGCTCCCAGAGCGCGGCGGATGCCGGCATGGGAAGCGTGGCGAAGGAACTTGGCCAGCAACAGCCCGACAGTGTTGACCAGACACACCAACAGGAACAGGAAGGAGAGTGCCAGCAGAATGCGGTTGTCCTCGCTGACCACCTCGTTGTACTCAAGCCATTCACTGACGGTGCGCAACGCGCTTTCCGGGGTTTCTGAGGGGAAGCGACCCAGTTTCTGTTGCTGCTCCATGTAGGCGGCCAGCTGCTGCTGGTACTGCGCCTTGTGTTCCGGGCCATTCAGCTCAACCCAATACTGAACCCAATACAGCTCGGAGTTGAGGCGATCCTGGTAGGTGCTGATCGCTTCCTGCTTCCAGCCGTCGGTATTGCCCCAGGCTTCAATCTCATGAACCGGCAGCAGGCTGAAGGGGATAAACATCTCTTCATGGTCGTGAAAGGCACCGTTGTTGACGTCGTAAAACAGCGGCTGCGGCTGATAGTCCTCGATGATGCCCACCACGGTGTAGCTTTGGCCGTTGGCGTCGATGGTTTGGCCGACATTATCACCACCACCAAACAGCTTGTCGTTCAGGCTTTGGCTGATCACCGTAACCGGCTCACCCAGTTTGTCCTGTTGTGCGGTCCAGGGGGCACCATGCAGGAAGGTGGCTTCGAACATGGAAAAGAAATCCCGGCTGGCGGCCCGGCCGGCAGCAATAAAGGGGTAGAGATCTTCCCGGCCGGTTTTGATGGTAAAGCCGGTGCGGATCATCGGTGACTGGCGAACCGGGCCACTCTGCTGGCTCAGGTTGAGCGCATCCTGGTAGGTGATCTGGTAGTAGATCCCATCGGAGGTGCCGGAACTGTGGCCATCCTCATGGCTTTTCAGCTGGACCGCGTAGAGCCGGTCATTCTTGTGGGCCATGGGGTTGTGGCTCATGGTGTGATGGACGGTCAGACTGGTGCCTGCCGCGCCGATGCCAATGGCGATGGCCAGCACCATCAGGCCGCTGATCACCGGGCTCTGTTTCAGGCTGAGCCAGGCCAGTTTCAGGTAATAGAAAAACATGACCGGGCTCCTCAGGCCTGTGCGACAGCAGCTTGCGGGGTGGTGCGACGGTTCAGCATCGCCAGGTCGCACACCTGTCCGTCAACGATGTGGATGTTGCGCTGAGTCTGAGCCGCCTGCTCGGCATCGTGGGTCACCATAATGATGGTGGTGCCGGCGCGGTTGATCTCCCGCAACAGGTCCATCACCTGGCGCGCCATCAGCGAATCGAGGTTGCCGGTGGGCTCATCCGCCAACAGGATGCGCGGTTCGCCCGCCAATGCACGGGCAATGGCTACCCGCTGCTGCTGGCCCCCGGAAAGCTGGGAGGGCAGGTGCTTCATCCGTGCCGCCAGCCCAACCTGCTCCAGTGCCTGCTCGATGCGACGTTTGCGCTCTGTCGCATTAAAGCCGCGGTAGCGCAGCGGCACATCAACGTTATCGAACAGGTTGAGATCGGGCAGCAGGTTGTAGCCCTGGAAGATAAAGCCGATTTTCTCATTGCGCAGACGGGAGCGCTCGCGGTCGGTCAGCATGCTGACCTCTTCGCCATCCAGAAAGTACTGTCCGGCAGTGGCGCTCTCCAGCAGTCCGGCAATGTTGAGGAAGGTGGTTTTGCCGGAACCGGACGGGCCGGTTACCGCAACAAATTCGCCTTCATTGACTTTCAGTTGAAAGCCTCTCAGGGCGTGGGTTTCAATCAGGTCGGTACGAAATACCTTGCCAATGTTGTCCATGTGCAGCATGGGGCACTCCTTTACTTGATGAGGATCTCGCTGCTCTGCAGCAGCCCTGAGAGATCGGAAATGATGAGTTGGTCGCCGGCGTCGAGCCCATCGACGACCTGAACATGAGTGAGGCTGGAAGCGCCCAGTTGAAGCGGCACTTTGTGGGCCAGTTGGCCCTCGACCCGGTAGCCGAAGCGGCCCTGACCGGACTGAATAAAGGCGCCTCGACGGACCATCAGCACGTTTTCCAGGGATTCGAGCCGAACTTTGGCCGTCAGGCGCTGATTCTGTCTCAGGCGTACATCAGTGGCGTCGAAACGCACCCGCACACTGACCTGATTGGCGACGATCTCCGGTGAAATTCCAGCGATCTCACCGGTAATGGTGGTTCCGCCCACCTCCAGTTCTACCGGCATGGTCAGGCCCAGCTCGTCGGCGTAGCTTTCCGGTACATCCAGCTCCGCCTGGTACTCCGTCAGGCTGACCACCGACAGCAGCGGCTGGTTGTCCGCCACCTGTTCGCGCTCCTCCACCAGGGTGTTGCCCACCATGCCGGTTAACGGCGAGCGCAGGGCCAGCGCGTTGACCTGGCGTTGCAGCTCTGCCACCAGGAGACGTTGACGATTGAGGCCCACCTCGGCGGTTCTCTGCTCAAATCGCAGGGTGTCTCTGGCCAGGTCAAACTCCTGCTGAGCGTGATGGAAAGCGATGCGGGCGCTGGCAAATTCGTCCTGTGCCTGCTGGTGATCGATGTCGCTGATCAGGTCGGTTTCGGCGGCTTTGTCGGCGCGGCGCTTTTCCCGTTCGGCGGCGGTCAGTGTGACCTGCGCCTGGTCCAAACGGCGTTGCAGTTCAAGCTGGGTGCGGCGGGCATCCAGTTCACGACGCTGCAGGTCCAGCTCCAGGCTGGATTGCGCCGCCTGCTGCTGGGACAGTTCGGCGTCCAGTTCCGGGCTGTCGATGCGGGCCAGAACCTGGCCTTCATCGACCATTTCACCGGCCTGAACCAACAGATTGATTCGGCCGGGAGAGGGGCTGTAGAGCATCGGCGCGTTGGCGGCAACGATTCGGCCGCGGGCGGCGATCTCCCGCACCATGTCGCCACGCTCAACGGTGGCCAGCTGCAACCGACTGGCCCGGACGCTTTGCTGGCCCTGACCATAGCTGGCCCACAGGTAGCCGGCGCTGCCCAGCAACAGGCAACCGGCCAGAGCCAGCCAGCCCCAGCGCTTTCGGCTGGGCCGGGTGCGTTGAATGTCTTGTCCTGATGTGTCCTGAATCATCCTAATTTCCCGAGGGTGTCCGCCCGTAGATGGCAGAATTAGAGCGAACATCGTGCCAAGTCGCGAAAAGCTGCCTAACACGTTGAATAAGTTGGCGTATTTCTGTTTTGTTCGACGACTGGAAAGTGTCCGTGATGTCCGGAGTGTCCGGTGCGGACACTTTTGAGTGTCCGCCCGGGGCGGGATGGCGATCTTTCAGTTAAGTGCCCGTTAGCCTTTGATTTTTCATACTGTTACCCTGTTTGGGTGAATGCATAGACCGGAGCCTGAAATGGCCAAAACCCTTTCCACCACCGCCCTGGCGAAATCCCTGGGCGTCCCTGCCAAAACGCTGTTTGAGCGTCTTTCCCGTGCCGGCTATCTGGTGCGGGAAGCGGAACGCTGGTGTCTGACCGAACAGGGCCGGATGGCTGGCGGCAGCACTGCACACAGCGACAAGTTCGGTGAGTACGTGGTGTGGCCGGAAAACCTGATTCTCCCTGGGGCTGAAGGGCTGCTCAGCGTGTCCAAGTTTTCCGAGTCCACCGGTCTGGGACGGGAAAGCCTGCTGGGTCTGTTGCATGAGATTGGTTATCTGGCACCGGCACCGAAGGGCTGGCGTGTGACGGAAAATGGCAGAGAAGCCGGTGGTGTTCAGCAAGCGGACAAGCGCAGTGGTGCACCCTACAGTCTATGGCCTGCCGCGCTGGTGACCGACCCGCTGTTTAAACGGGCATTGGCGCAGGCGCTGGGTAAAGACGCTGACAAGGAATCCACGCACGGGTCGATTGCCAGTTTTCGCGCTAAGTTTGATGCTAAGTACCGCACTTTGGACGGTCACTATGTGCGTTCTGTTGCCGAGCTAACCATCGACAACTGGCTTTATCTGGCAGGCCTGGCACACGCCTACGAGCGACCGGTTCGGGAAACGCTGGGCCAGGACAGCGAAACCTATTGCAGTTTCTTCCTGCCCCGTGGCGCCATCTACATTGATTATGTGGAGGGACTGGACACGGACTCACTGGCAGCCCGGCAAGCGCTTTATCGGCAGTTGGGCCTTAAGCTTATCCAGCTCCATCAGGCTGACCTGAGCGATCTGGATGAGGTTCTGCCAAGGCGGCTTCTTGCCTTTGGCATCGCAGTTTACTGAGGACGTGCAGATGAATCGTTGGATCAGAGCAGCGCTGCAGGGGACCAGCATCGGTATCGCCATAGCCGCCATGCTCTCCGGACTGATGGCGATCTGGGACTGGTGTGAGAACCCTGGCGGCATATTCCGCTCGGTCAGTGGCACCCAGTGGCACTATGTCTGGGGTACCTTTATCAGCTGGCTGGGGCCCACGCTGCCCAGTTTCGGCATGACCGGTGCTGGCGTGTTGCTGGCCCGGCAGTGGTGGCGGCAAACCTGAGGAGCGTCTGAATGGAACAGCAAGAGATGGCGTATGGCGGTTTCTGGATACGGGTGGGCGCGGCCCTGATCGATACCTTGTTGCTGGCGTTGATCATCACCCCCATTCTCACCGCCATCTACGGTCAGGACTACTGGCTTACTGAGCGGTTTCTCTATGGCCCCTGGGATCTTTTGCTGAACTACATCTTCCCGGCCATCGTAGTGCTGGTGTTCTGGAGCTATAAGTCGGCGACACCGGGTAAGATGATCCTGAAACTGACCATTGTGGATGCCAAAACCGGCGGCAAGCCCAGCACCGGACAGCTGGTGATGCGGTATCTGGGTTACTACGTCAGCACCATTCCGCTGCTGCTGGGACTGATATGGGTGGGGTTCGATAAGCGCAAGCAGGGGTGGCACGACAAACTTGCTGGCACGGTTGTGGTGCGCCGTCAGGCCCACACGCCGGTGGAATTTGAACAGGAGGCGCCATGAGGCTGGTTTCATTGCTGGGGTTGCTGCTGGTGTCACTGAATGTGATGGCGGAGCACGCGATACAGCCGCTGAGCCTCGCAGGTGATGGGGAGGTTAAGGTGCAGGGGCGCCTTAATGGCTACGAGCTGATGGAGTACCGGGTCAGCCTCAGGCAGGGCCAGCGCTGGAGTGTGGTTCTGCAGAGTGACAATCGCTTTCAGTACTTCAATATCACCGGCCCCAAACAGGACACCGCACTGTTTATCGGCTCCACTTCCGGCACCCGCTTTGAAGGCGAAGCGGTGATGGACGGAGAGTATCGCATCCTGACCTATCTGATGCGCAATGCAGCCCGTCGGGATGAAGTTGGCCGCTACAGCCTGACCATTATCGCCACCCCGTCAGAGCCAAACCTGCCCGATCCCTGATAAGGAGCCGTCATGCCCAGAAGGACCACACCCACCGCCGAAGGCACGCACCAGGCGCTGAAGAACACGGCGTTTGAGAGCATGGTGATCAGTTGGTTGATGCAGGACGGCTGGCAGGTGTTTACCCCGGTGTTGGACAACGGCCATCAGACCGACATTCTGATCTCCGATGGTCCGCACTACCATCGGATACAGGTCAAAACCGTCGAGGCCAGTGGCGAGCGCCATAAAATCACCAACCGGTGGGCGGACAGCCACGTTAACGTGGTGGTGGCCTTTGCCCGCAACTCGAACTGGGGCTACGTGATGCCGGCGTTTGAGGAGCCCAAAAGGGCACTCAACAGTCCCGGGCACTTTAAGTTTGAACAGACCAAAAACGACTTTCTCCGGGCTTTCCACCAGTTGGAGTGACGATGGAGCGGGGCGCGGTGTTCTCAGCCTGTGGTCATTACCGCTATGCGCTCTGGCGCTGTTGGCGGGCACGAGGGCCGCGCCTGCTGGTGGTAGGACTGAACCCCTCGACTGCTGACGCCAGGGTGGATGACCCCACCAGTCGCCGCTGCATCGGCTTTGCCCGGCAGTGGCACTACGGGGCGTTATGGCTGGCCAACCTGTATGCCTGGTGCAGTCCCCATCCCGATGCCCTGTGGCGGCAACCCGATCCCATCGGCCCACTCAATGACAGCTGGCTTGGCTGTCTGGCCCGGGACTGCGATGGCATTCTGGTCGCCTGGGGTCGGATGGGACAGCGTAATGCCCGTGATCGCGAGGTGCTCAATGGCGCGTTGGCAGGCTATCGTCTTAGCTGTCTCGGGCGCTGCCGTAATGGCTCGCCACGCCATCCGCTTTACCTGCCTGAATCTGTCGCCCCATTACCGTTTCATTCTGACAATGAGAACTGACCCATGACCTCACTGACACTGCGTATTGCCGACTACCACAATGATGAGGACTGCGCCGTGCTGGCGGAGGTGCTCGATATGTATGCCCGTGATCCCATGGGTGGGGGGACGCCATTAACGGCGGAGGTGAAATCAACGCTTGGGCCGGCACTGGCCAAAGTGCCCGGCGCCGTTACTTTGCTGGCGTATTCAGACAACCGGCCGGTTGGCCTGATCAACGCCTTTGCCGGGTTCTCCACCTTTGACTGTCAGCCCCTGCTGAATCTGCACGACATTGTGGTGGCGCCGGATTGTCGCGGGCAGGGCGTGTGTCAGGCGATGTTGGAAGCGATAGAGGGCATTGCCCGGGAGCGGGGATGCGCAAAGATGACGCTGGAAGTGCTGGAGGGCAATCGGGTGGCTCAGCGAGCCTATGAGCGGTTTGGTTTCGCTGGCTATGAGTTGGACCCGACCATGGGTAAGGCGCTGTTCTGGCAGAAGAGTCTGGACAAAACAGCGCCTTAAACCGGCTTAGGGGTAAAGCACCGCCACCAGTTCCTCGACCTGACGTTTCACCACGGTGGCGTCCTGATCGGTGAGGTTGATGTGGCCCACCTTACGGCCGGGGCGAACGGTTTTGTTGTACCAGTGCAGCTTGCCTTCCGGACGGATGGTCGGGCTCGGTGGCTCAACGCCCAGCAGATTGACCATGGCACTCGGCCAGGGCGCATCAGTGGGGCCCAGAGGCAGGCCGGCAATGGCACGGACGTGGTTTTCAAACTGGCAGGTGAGGGCGCCACTCTGAGTCCAGTGTCCGCTGTTGTGGACCCGTGGAGCCAGTTCGTTGATCTTGAACTCGCCATCCACCAGGAACAGCTCCAGGGTCAGCACGCCCACATAATTGAAGGCATCCAGCAGGCTTTTGGCCATGGCTTCCGCTTTGTCCTGCAGTCCGTCTTCCAGCGCCGGAGCCGGCGCCAGAGAGTGCAGCAGAATGCCGTTGCGGTGATGATTTTCGGTCAGCGGGTAGCACACCACCTTGCCATCGCGACCGCGTGCCGCCACCAGCGAGAGTTCCCGCTCAAACGCCACACCGCCTTCGGCGATGCAGGCCACGTCTGCGGGGATCTGCGGTACCGCATCATCCGGGCCCATCATGCGCCACTGGTTATAGCCGTCGTAGCCGTCTTCGCAGCTCTTGATGAACAGCGGCCAGCCCAACTCTTTGCCCAGCGCCACCAGATCGGTGTCGGTATCAATGGGCTTCCAGGGGGCGGTAGCGATGCCCTGGTCATTGATAAACTGCTTTTCTCGAGCACGGTGCTGGCACACGGATACCGCTTCCGGGGCCGGGTGTACCGGAGCAAACGGCTGCAGAGACTTGAGCAGAGCAACCTCAACCTGTTCACGCTCAGTGGTGACCACATCCGGCTGGCCCATGCCCTGGTAAATGGATTCGCCGGACTCGCCTTCGCTCATGCGGTAGATGGGGCCAAGCCCGGTAACCGGCGCGGGGTCTTCAGTGGGACCAGCCAAAAAGGTGAACTCCAGGCCGCGGGGCAGCCCCGCCAGCGCCATCATGCGGGCCAGCTGCCCGCAACCGACGATTCCGATTTTCATTTCACAACCTCTTCCGCGACGGATTCGGTCTGGGCGCTGCGCCAGGCGATCAGACGCTCAGTCAGTGCCGCGTCACCCAGAGACAGCATCTGCGCGGCGATCAGGCCCGCGTTGTAGGCGCCAGCGCCACCGATGGCCTGACAGGCTACAGCCACACCGCGGGGCATCTGAACCATGGAGAGCAGGCTGTCCATGCCTTTGAGGTTGCGGCTGGACACCGGCACGGCCACCACGGGCAGGTGGGTCATGGCGGCGGCCATGCCCGCCAGATGCGCAGAACCGCCAGCACCAGCGATGATCACCTGAATACCGCGCTCATGAGCCTCGTTGCAGAACTGGTAGAGGCGATCCGGGGTACGGTGAGCCGAAACCACTTTGGTTTCGTAAGCCACACCCAGCGCTTCCAGCGGCTTGGTGGCTTCTTCCATGGTGGCCCAGTCGGACTGGGAGCCCATGATGATGCTGACTTTCGGTTGAGACATGCTAACTCCGAATTTATGTTATGAAATGAGTAATCAACGCGCTGTACAGAGGTATACCAACCAACACATTGAAGGGAAACGTCACGCCCAGAGAGGCGGTGATAGCGGGTCCCAAGTCCGCTTTCGGCAGCGCTGCTGAGAGCGCCGCGGGGACAGCGATGTAGGAGGCGCTGGCCCCAAGGGTTGCGAGGAGGATCATACCACCTTGGCTCAATCCAAGCAGGTAGGCTAACGCGGTACCTGAAACCGCGCCGATCAGTGGCATGGCAACACCGAAACTGGCCAGGAACGACGCTTCGTTGCCCAGCTCACGCCAGCGCTCAGCGGCTTTCTGGCCCATGGCCAGCAAAAACAGCGCCAGCACACCGTGGAACAGCTCACCAAAGAACGGCAGAATGCGATCGGCACGGTCGCCGCCCCACCAACCAATCAGCAGGCCGCCCAGCAGCAGTACCATACCCTGATTCAGCATCATCTCTTTGAGAATCGCCTTACGGTCCGTGGATTCGCCTTTACCACTGGCCAGCCACAGGCCGACGGCGATGGCTGGGGCTTCCAGCAGCGCAACGAAAAGCGGGAAGTAGGGTTCATAGGGGATGTTCTGACCTTCCAGGAACGCCACGGCAACCGCGTAGGTGGCCACACTGACGGAGCCATAGTGTGCGGCAATGGTGGCGGCGTTCAGGCGGGGCAGATGGCCGAAGGAGCGGAGCAGGGGGAAAGCAATCAGGGGAAGCACAAAGCCAAACGCCAGAATGGCGGCGGCTTCAATCAGCAGTGCCGGGGTAACGTGTTCGGAGAGCGCAATCCCGCCTTTCAGGCCAATTGCCAGAAGCAGAAAGATCACCAGTGACTGGTAAAGGCTTTGTGGGAGGCTCAACTCGGCCCGGACTAACTGGGCTACGGCGCCCAGCATGAAGAAAGCGACGACGATGTCCAGGCCCATCACTCAACCCTCCGCCGTCGTGGGTTGAAGTGCACTGCGTGGCCGCAGCAGCAGGGAGGTGGCCATCAACATCAGCCCGGTCAGGGACAGGCTCCAGTCGCTGATTTGGGCGGTGGCCAGAGCCCCTCCCATCAGCATCAGGCTCATGGCAATGGTCATTTCAAAAGCGAGGCGACGCGACATACAACTGATCCTCAGTTCATTCCTTAACGCCGCGCAGTGTGCTTCCATAGTTCAATAGAGTAAAATCGAAAAAATTTTAATTTCATATAGATGAATGTCTATATGAGTGTCCTGCCTTTTGGAAGCGGAGATTATGCCACTATCCGGGGCGGTGAAAGATCGGGTTTCTGGTCTGGAGGGAGAGAAATGAGTGGTAAAGCGACTTTTCGGCAGTTGGAGATACTGCTGGCGCTGCGGGAAGCCGGTTCGGTCAGCGCGGCTGCCGAAAAACTGCACTTGACCCAACCCACCGTATCCATGCAGCTGAAGAAGCTGGGGGAAACCCTGGATGCGGATCTGTACCACCAGGTGGGTCGCCGGTTGCAGTTCACCGACGCCGGAGAGCGGGCGCTGACCGCCGCGACTGAAGTGGTGGGGAGCTACGAGCGGATGGAGATGGATCTGGCTGCGCTGAAGGGGCTTAATCGGGGCACGCTGCGACTGGGTGTGGTGACCACGGCCAAATACTTCATTCCACACCTGTTGGGGGGCTTCCTTGAGCGATACCCCCAGATCGACATTGAGTTCAAAGTGGGCAACCGGCAGCAGGTGATCGACCGCCTGTCGGAAGCCCGGGATGACTTCTACGTGTTCAGTCATCCCCCACAGGATGCCCCTTTGACCCTCCATGAATTCCTTGATAACCCGTTGGTGGCCATTGCCTCAGAAGCCCATCCGTGGGCCAGTCGTAAACAGATATCGCTGGAAGAGTTTGCCCGCGAACCCTTCCTTATCCGGGAGCACGGCTCCGGTACCCGTTACGCCCTGGAACGGTTTTTGCGCCAGCAGGGCACCAAGCTCAACGTGCGGATGACCGTGGAAAGCAACGAAGCGATCCGGCACTCGGTCATGTCCGGGCTGGGGGTGTCGGTCATCTCCACCCACACCCTGTCATTCGGAGGCGACTCCGGCCTGGCGATACTGCCGGTGGCCGGCATGCCGATCGAGTCACACTGGTACCTGGCCCACCATAAGGCTAAGTCGTTGTCACCGGTGGCCGCCACCTTTCTGGATTGGATCGGCCATAAAGACAATCTGGTGCTGGGCGGTTAGTTCAGGATCACGAAAATGGCGGTCACAAGGGCGTAAGATAACGCCACAGAAATGCCGCTGGCGCAGGACCAACGCCAGCTGTCTCACCCAGAATTCACCCCAAAGCCGTTAAGGAAACATTGATGGCCTACCAAACCCCAATCACCATTCGCGAAGCGATCGAGAACGTACAGAAACGCCACTATGTGTTGCCCTCCATTCAGCGCGAATTTGTCTGGGACACGCAGCAGATTGAGACGCTGTTCGACTCGCTGATGCGTGATTACCCCATCAGCACGTTTCTGTTCTGGAAGGTGGACAAGTCCAAGGTGCAGGACTTTCAGTTCTATGAGTTTCTGAAGCACTACCACGAGAAAACCGGGCGCCATAACACCAAGGCGGACATCGTCGCCGGCGACGACATCATTGCCTTGCTGGATGGGCAGCAACGGATGACATCAATGTACATCGCATTGACGGGCAGCTATGCGCAAAAGGCGCCGTACCAGCGCTGGGAGAATCCGTTAGCTTTCCCGAAACGGAAGATGTATCTGAACCTGTTGAAACCTTCCGAAGAGCTGGAAACCGAGTACGATTTCCGTTTCCTTACTGAGTCGGAGGCGGTCAACAGCGACGGCTACCACTGGTTTGAGTGCAGCGAAATTCTCAACATCACGGACATGGGCAAATCCTCCATGTACCTGATGAAACAGGGCCTGATGGATACCTCGAAATACACCACCGAGCAGTCCGAATTTGCCATCAACACGCTGAACCAGTTCTTTAACGTGGTGCATCAGAAAGGCACCATCAGCTACTACCTCGAGCAGGGCGAAGAGCTGGATAAGGTGCTGCAGATCTTTATCCGGATTAACAGCGGTGGCACCAAACTGAGTTACTCCGACCTGCTGCTCTCCATCGCCACCGCGCAGTGGACCGAACGGGATGCCCGGGAGGTGATTCATGAGTTCGTGGATGAGATAAACCAGATTGGCGATGGCTTTGCCTTCAATAAGGATCTGGTTCTGAAGGCCTGCCTGGTGCTGGCGGACTTTAAGGACATCAAGTTTAAAGTCGACAACTTCAACAAAGAAAACATGGCAAAGATCGAGCGCAACTGGGACCAGAGTGCCGCCGCGATCCGTGCTGCGGTGCAGCTGGTGGCCAAGCTCGGCTATAACCGTGACAGCTTGCTGGCGACCAATACCATCATTCCCATCGCCTACTTTATCGATAAAAACGGCTGTGCCGACAAGATTGAGCATTCTGGCGACTGGGCATCGGACCGAAAAGCGATCAACGAATGGCTGGCGCGGGTGCTGCTGAAAGGCACATTTGGCGGTCAGCCGGACTCCATCTATCCGGGCATGCGGGACCTGATCAACCAGCATCTGGGCCACTTCCCGCTGGCGGAAGTGATTGAGGAGTATCGCGGCAAGCGCAAATCCATTGTGTTCAACGAAGACGACGTTGAGAACCTGCTGGATCTGCAATACGGCAAAGCCAAAACCTACTGTGCCCTGACGCTGCTTTATCCGGGTCTGAATCACGCCTTTAAATACCATCAGGACCACATTCACCCCAAATCGGGCTTTAGCAAACGCCATCTGCATAAGCTGGGGCTCAGCGCTGAACAGCTGGATGCGTATTTGCGTCAGATGAACGGATTGGCCAACCTGCAGTTGTTGCAGGCCACCAGTAACATTGAGAAGAGCGACAAGCCGTTTGTGCTGTGGCTGGAGGAAGCCATGCCCAACGCCTGTGAGCGCGAAAGCTTCCTGCGACAGCACCTGATTGCGCCGGACCAGTCACTGGCGTTCACCGACTTTTTGGCCTTTATCAACCAGCGACGGGCCGCCATCAAACAAGCGCTGTTAAAGCGCCTGAATGTGAGCGTGCGTCACGATGGTGGGATGGCGTCGGTCACCGAAGGCCTGAGCGCCTTAGTGTCAGGGGACAGCGCAACGCCTTAAGAGGTGGAGGACCAGGTTCAGAGGCCCGTGCCTAAGGTGATGTAAAACGCCGTGTCGCTGTCACTGAAGGCCAGGTCAACGCCCATATGGATGCCGTAGCGCCGGGCTATCTGGTAGCGGAAGCCGCCGCCGTAGGCGTCGGCGGTTTCCCTCTCTGAACTGGCGCCCCGGGTTTGCCCGACGCCGTAGAAGCCCAGCAACGTCCAGCGGTTGTCCAGTTGGTACATCAACTGAGCCTGGACCGAGCCCACCTGCTCGCCCTGATAGCGGAACATCGAAATACCGCGCAGATGGATGTAGGGGTTCACCGTGGGGGGCAGCAGATCATCGCTGCTGAGCGTTTCATAGCGTCCGCCCATCGCCAGCAACCATCGGTCAGCCAGGGGAAGGTACCCTTCACCCTCCAGCAATAGGGTCTGGTAGTCGTAATCGGCGCCAATGGCGTTATCGTGCACCATGTACTCCGCATTCAGCTCAACCCCACTGGTGGGAAAGAACAGGTTGTTGCGGGTGTCGTAGGTGGCCACCAGGCCCAGCCCCGAATTGGTGCTGCGATCCAGGCCGGTCAGGCGGAAGAAGCCGTCAACGACGGGGTTGGATGAGCTCAACTGTGACTGGATAAACAACTGCTTTATCCCGAGCAGCATAGGTGAGTCGCCAACCCGAAACTGAAGGGATTGCATCAACACAGCTGCCTCGGTTTGGGTATCAAACTTGATGCTGTCACCGCCCGGGAGCAGTCCGCCAAGGTCGGTGTAGATGTCCAGTTTGGCTTCGCCGGCGCCGCCCCCCACCAGATAGCGGATCTTATCCTTAGCCCAGGTCCGTCGGTGTCCGGCAAAAGCAAACCAGGTGCCATTTTCGGTACCCAGCGCGCCAACGACGGTGGCGGCCGGCGGCAGCAACCGGGCACCGCCATCAAAGCTGGCCAACGCCTCCGCTTTGCGTTGCGCTTTTTCCGCTTCGGATTCGTGCAGAAAAACGCCGGCGAGCCCAAAACCGTAGCCGACGGCAGGTTCGGTGATGATGGTCGGCACCGGCAGAAAACCGTACGCGTTTTCGGCCAGGTAGTTGCCCATATCAAAGCGTTGATCAACCGGATCAAAGAAATCGATGGCGGCATTGGCATTGGCCATCATGAACAGCGGCAGCAGCGGCAGCAGCGGCAGGCAGAGATATCGCTTTATCGTCATTTTGTGCAGTGTTCTGGCCCCTTGGGCGGTTTGTCAGCCGTTGTCCGGCCAGGCGGTAAGGCAGTCACCAAACTGCGGGTAAATACCGGGTTTGGCAGCTTCTCAACCAATTGGCTGGCGGAGCAGGGCGCTCACCATCAGGCCGATAACGAAGGCAATGGCCATGGAGGCGAAAGTGCCGATCATTACGTACTCTGTGAACTTTCTGTCGTGGCGGTCTTTCAGATCACCAAAACGGAATACCGATTTGGCCGCCAGCACAAAGCCCACGGCGGGGATGTGATTGGTCAGCATAAAAGTGACGATAAGGCCCCGCTCAATGTAGCCGATGTACTCACCGGCAGAGGCCAGAGTGTGGTGCTCCCGTGCGGTGTCGTCATCCGATTCTGTGGTGCTGTCGCTCAGCGCTTCAAAGTCCAGATGCCACTTGCCAAGCAGCGTGGCGATCAACACGGAAGCGGGTTTAAAGGCCAGCAGGTAACCTGCCAGCACCGCCAGCACCGGAACGTTGACCCACTGCCGGGCATCAGTGAAACGGTTGTCGGTGATCAGCAGCCAGATCGCCACCAGCCAGATCAGGTGAATCAGCTGATCGGCCACCAGCCATTTGAGTGTGTTGTGTTGGTAAGACTTAACCAGATCCACCAGATAGTGGGACAGAAACATCAGCAAAAACGCGATGGCGGCGTCGTTGCTGTTATTCACAAAGAGCCAGACCAGAAGCCCGGTGAGGGTGGCATGGAGGAGGGCATGTACCGGCAGCCAGACCGATTGAGTGTGGTTGCGGTTTCGCTCCTGCACCCAGGCGCCCGGCTGGAGATAAAAATCGCCCAGAAGGTGGCCAATGAGGAGCAAAAGCAGCAGGGCGATATCGGTCACGGGTCGCTGAATTCCTTGTGTTTATTTCTCCCTGAATTCCCCGAACCTATCACAGCACACCGCGTTTTCGAACAGGGTGAGGGTGTCGTTGATCCGCTGAAAGCCTGCGCGGTTGAGAAAGCGGGTATAGGAGGTGCGGCCGGTGCCCATTTTCTCTGCCAGCGCCTGGTGGGTCAGTTCCGGGTTCATCAGTTTCAGCAGCACCGCGGTGGCAGCGTTGGTATTGAGGTTGCTGATGGTGTCATCCAGGTAGGCGAAGACCACCGGCAAAAACAGTTGCAGGGTGTCAGAGTGGCTGGCAATGGCCAGTCGCTCGGCTTTCATCTCATCCAGTTGCCGGCCTGAGGCCACAAACGCCTCACCCCGGGCGGTAGCGATGGCTCCGGAGGGGGCCTCAGCAGGGCCCAGCCCCACAGCAATGCGGGCATCAATTGGCGCCGTGTCGGTGGCGATGGCGCGAAGCGCAAGCCGCATCAGTAGCGCAATCCGCAGGCCGTGTTGTGGCGGGTCCACATAGACCTGAAACGCGTCACCACGATAAAACTCCCCGAGTGCACCGAACTGGGTACTGCAGTGGTTCAGCATCTGTCGGAGCGTGTCGAGGCAGCGGCGTTGCAGCTCAGGACTCAGGCTCTGAGAATCGACAATGTCACCGGTTAAAACTGTGGCAAGAGGCATAGCAGGCTCCCATTTATGTGCAGTAAAAGTAGCACAATAAGCCAATGTGCACAAAAAGCGGCACAAATATAAATTGTGCTGTGTTTTGTGCACAGTTGGGCGATGCCATGGTTCGGTTTACTTGCCACGAAAAAGGGCGCCAGCTGGCGCCCTTTTTTATCCGGTTGCTGGGGTCAGAACCCCTCAAGCACGATTTTGCCCCGGGCTTTTTGCGATTCCAGCAGCGCGTGGGCGCGTTTCAGGTTGTCGGCATTGATGGTGCCGAAGTGTTCCGCCACGGTGGTTATGATCTGTCCTGCATCCACCATCGCGGCGATGTGGGTCAGAATCGCCTGCTGGCGGAGGATGTCCTCAGTCTGAAACAGGGCGCGGGTAAACATGAACTCCCAGTGAATCGACACGCTTTTGCGCTTAAACGGTATGATGGTGAACTCCGCCGGGTCATCAATCAGGCAGAGTTTCCCTTGTGGCGCGATCACCTCTGCAATGGCATTCAGGTGGGCGTCGGTCTGGTTGAGGCTGGCCACGTATTTTACCGGCGGACACGCCAGCCCGGTGATTTGGCTGACCAGATCGCCACGGTGATCCACCACATGATGAGCGCCCAGCTCCTCAACCCACGCCTGGGTTTCGGGACGGGAGGCGGTGGCGACGATCCGGATGTTGGTCAGTTGACGGGCCAGCTGAACCAGAATGGAGCCAACCCCACCCGCTGCACCAATCACCAGCAGGCTGTGGTTGCTGTGGTCGGCTTCGGGGTCCAGTCCCAGGCGGTCAAACAGCAGTTCGTAGGCGGTCAGCCCGGTCAATGGCAGAGCGGCGGCTTCAGCGGCACCAATGGCTGTCGGGCGACGGGAAGCGATACGGGCGTCCACCCGCTGATACTCGCTGTTGCTGCCGGGACGGGAAACGTCTCCGGCGTACCAGACCTTATCCCCCGCAGCAAAGCCATCGACTTTTGCACCAACCGCTTCAACGATGCCGGCGGCATCCCAGCCGAGCACCTGAGCCTGGCCCTCAGCGGGCTGAACGCGGGTGCGGATCTTGGTGTCCACCGGGTTAACGGAGACCGCCTCGACCCGGACCAACAGGTCTTTCGGGCCCGGAGCCGGCATAGGCAGGGTCAGATTCAGCAGGGCGTCTTGGTCGGTAATCGGCAGGCTGGTGTGGTAGCCCACGGCTTTCATGGTCTCGGACATGCGGGTTCTCCGTCAGATGGGTGCTGCACAGCGTATTTGACGCCAATGGTTTGAAAAACTAGAGTCCACAACAAGCTGTTTCAATCAATATTTGAAAATGAAAGCACTGCAAGATCTGGATATTGTTCTGCTGACCGCCCGACTTGGCAGCCTCTCTGCCGCTGCCCGACAGTTGGACCTGACTCCCGCCGCCACCAGTGCGGCGTTGAAGCGGGTGGAAGCGGAACTGGGAGTGGCGCTGTTTATCCGTTCCACCCGCTCGCTGAAGCTGACGGATGAGGGCGAACGCTTTTTGAGTCACTGCGCGGAAGCCCTGGCCCTGATAAAGAGCGGTGCGGAAGCGGCACGCTCCAACCAAAGCCAGTTTGCCGGCCCGCTGAGGCTGTCGTTGCCGTCCGATCTGGGCCGCCGTACCCTGTTGCCCTGGCTCGACCACTTTGTCGCCGAACATCCACAATTGTCCCTGCAACTGCAGTTTTCCGATCGCCTGTCGGATCTGTATCAAACCAGCAGTGACCTCTCTTTGCGATACGGTGAGCCGGAGGATTCCAGTCTGGTCGCCCTGCCCGTGGCCCCCCATAATCGTCGGGTGCTGGTGGCCTCGCCGGAATACGTTCGTCGCTGTGGACAACCGGAGTCGCCCTTACAGCTGACAGGGCACAACTGCCTCAGTTTTCAGCTCGACGCCTATCGCCACGACCGCTGGCTGTTCAGCCGCGCAGGAGAGAGTGTCACAGTGAAGGTCAGCGGCAATCGCAGCGCTGATGATGGCGAGGCGGTCCACCGCTGGGCGCTGGCGGGGCAGGGCATTGCCTACAAGTCCCGTCTGGATGTGGCGGACGATCTGGCTGAAGGACGGCTGATTGTCCTGTGTCGTGACTGGCAGGGTGAGGCGGCGCCGCTGAACCTGATCTGCGCCGATCGTCGCCAGCTCAGCCCGCGCATCCAAAGCCTGCGACAATTCCTGTCTGAGCGATGTGAACGGCAGTTGGCCCGGAGTGAATGCGATGCAGCCTGAACCGCTTCAACTGACCGACGAGGACCGTACCCGGCTGGCACAAGCCCGGTCGTTGCTTGAGTCCCCCGGGCTGGCGGCGCGCATCAGTGACAAGCTGGGCAGCCCCATCGAAGCGGGGATGAAGCGCCTGCCGTCCGGCTGGCGGGATAAGGTCAATACCCTGACTCATACCGCCCTGACTCAGGCCCTGAAAGGCGCCATCCGCACCCTGAAAAAGGGCGAGCCGGCGCCGCCTTCACCCAAGTTGCATAAGCTGGCGGTGGCCACCAGTGGCGGCGTGGGCGGATTTTTCGGTCTACCGGCACTGGCACTGGAGTTGCCGGTGTCCACCACCCTGATTCTGAGAGGCATTGCGGACATTGCCCGCAGCGAAGGGGAAGATCTTAATCAACCGGACGCGCAGATGGCCTGTCTGACCGTGTTTGCCCTGGGCGGCAAAGGGCAGGCGGACGATGGCGCTGATTCCGGCTACTTTGCGGTCCGGGCGGCGCTGGCGCAATCGGTGACGCAGGCGGCGGAGCACCTGGCCAGCAAAGGATTGGCGGGCGAGGGGGCACCGGTGCTGGTGCGGCTGATCACCTCTGTCGCCCAGCGCTTTTCGGTGCAGGTGTCCCAGAAGGTGGCCGCGCAGGCGATCCCCGCCATTGGCGCCGCTGGCGGCGCCACCATCAATACCCTGTTTATGGATCACTACCAGAGAATGGCCCGGGGGCATTTCGCCGTCCGGGCCCTGGAGCGCCGTTACGGCGCTGAGCAGATTCAGGCCGCCTACCTGGCGTTGCCTGAGGGGGATGACTGAGGCGGGTTACACCGCCTCCTCCTGCTCCGCCTGTGCCACCTTCAGCGCCTGCAACTGCAGCTCGTACATGGCGCGATAGTGGCCCTGTGCGTCCGCCATCAGCGCCGCATGGTCACCCTGTTCGATGATCTCGCCCTGAGACAGCACCACAATCCGGTCGGCATGACGAATGGTGGAAAGTCGGTGGGCCACCACGATAAGGGTGACGTCGCCGCGCAGGTCGTTGAGGGCTTCCTGCACCACTTGCTCCGTTTCACTGTCAACGTTGGCGGTGGCTTCATCAAGCAGCAGAATTTTCGGTGAGGCCGCCAATGCCCGGGCGATGATCAGCTGCTGACGCTGCCCGGTGGAAAGCCGCAGACCGCCTTCACCCAGCTGGGTCTGATAACCTTCCGGCATCGCCTCAATCACATGGTGGAGGTGGGCACGGCGGGCGGCGTGCTCCACCGCTTGCTGACCCAGGTTTCGGCCCATATCGATGTTGTCATATAGACTGGCGGCCAGCACGAACGGCTCCTGAGGGATCAACCCGACCCCGGAGCGCAGGCCGTCATGGCCGTATTCCGCCAGGTCACGCCCATCCAGCTGGATCTGCCCTTTGCCGCTGGGATAGAAGTTCAGCAGCAGGGAGAGCAGGGTACTTTTGCCGCTGCCGGTATGGCCGACAATCGCATAGAACCCCCCGGCCGGAATCGTCAGGTCCAGCCCCTTCAGCACCGGCTTGTCATCGCTGTAACCGAAACGGAGTTGGTTCAGGCTGATGGCCCCGCCGGTTACCGAAGCGTGTTCAGCCTGGTAGGTCTGCTCATCCTGCTCCAGCAGGGTGGAGACACGGTCGCCGGCCACCATCGCCTGCTGATAGAGGTTAAAGCGCTGGGTGATCTCCGCCAGCGGCTCGGTAAAGCGGCCCATGTAGCTGAGGAAGGCGTACAGCACGCCCACTTCTGCGACCCCTTCCACCACCTGCAAGCCAAACAGGGCGATGATCGCCACCAGCACCAGAACGGCCAGCATATCGATGGCCGGCCGCAGCAGGGCCGCACCGATCCGCACGGTTTTCATCCGGGCTGAGTAGTAATCCTGATTGACGGTATCGAAGTGGCCCAGGTAGCGATCCTGACCTGCGGTGGCCTGAATCACCGCCATACCGGCAATGGACTCGCTGATGTTGGCGTTGATGTCGGAGCGCAGCGCCCGGGAGTGGGTCACGGCCGGACCGGAGAAGCGCTGATACAGGTAGATGATCAGCAACACCGTTGGCACCAGCCCCAATGCGATGATCATCAGCTTGATATTGAGCAGCGCCATCGCAATCAACATGCCGATCAACAGAATCGCGTTACCCAGCACGTTGGAAAGGAACTGCACGTACAGGTCTTTGATCGACTCCGTGTCGTTGGTGATGCGACTGACCAGCTGGCCGGTGCGGGCGTGGTCGAAGTAGCTCATCGGCAGACGCACGACGTGGCTGAACACCCGGCGACGGATATCCAGCACCGCGCCCAGCGCCATTTCAGAGAAGCGCAGGGTCTGCTGATAACGCAGCCAGGCGCTGCCGAGCTGAGTCACCGCGTAAACCACCAACAGAGTGACCAGTGCCGCCGGCGCAAAATCGCCTTTGAGCAGATGGTCATCGATAAAGATCTTGGCCAGGATCGGCCCGGCCACATCAAAGGCGGTGGCCAGAACCAGCAAAGTGAGGGCCTTAGCCAGCAGCGGTTTGTCTTTGTAGATGTAGCCCGTCAACAGGGCAAAGGTGCCGCCACGGGCCTTACTGCTGCTCATGGATCTGCGCCTCCATCTGTTGGTAGGTCCACATTCTTCCGTACCACCCATCCTGGTTGGCCAGGGCGCTGTGGCGTCCCCGTTCGGTGCATTCGCCGTGGGTCAGGACAAGGATCTCATCGGCGTCCGCCAGCGACGCCAGCCGGTGGCTGATGATGATCCGGCTTTGGTCCGGACGATGGGTTTTCAGGTGAGTCAAAATGGTTTGCTCGGTTTCCACGTCTACCGCAGAAAGGGCGTCGTCCAGCACCAGGATCGGGGCGCGGGACAGCAACGCCCGGGCGATGGCGATGCGTTGGCGCTGGCCCCCGGACAGGGTCACGCCACGTTCGCCCACCAGCGTCTGGTAGCCTTCCGGGAAACGCAGAATGTCTTCATGGATCGCCGCCAGGCGGGCCGCTTCTGCGACCGCTTCATCCGGCGCCTCTGGCCAGGCCAGGGCAATGTTGTCCCGGATTGAGGCGCTGAACAGGAAGCTGTCCTGAGGCACATAGGCGAAGGTGCTGCGCAGACTGTTAAGCTGGTAATGGTCCAGCGGATGGCCGCCCAGCGACAGCGAATCCGGTTGGGTTTCCCAGTAACGCATCAGCAACTGCACCAGGGTGGTTTTGCCGGAACCGGTTGGACCGGCGACGCCAAGGGTCTGGCCCGGTTTCAGGCTCAGACTGAGGGCTTTCAGTGCGTCAGGCTCACCACTCTGGTAGGCAAAGGTCAGGTTGTTGACCTCAAGGGTGCTGTCACTGACCACCGCCTCTCCCCGGTCTTCCACGCTGTCCGGCACTTTCAGCATCGACTGGATCCGCCCGTGGGCGGCGCTGCCCCGCTCAACGATATTGAGCAACCAGCCAAACGCAAACATCGGCCAAATCAACTGCCCCAGGTACAGCGAGAAACTGGTCAATTGGCCCACGGTCAGTTCCTGGTGGTGGATAAGCCAGGCACCGAATCCCAGAGTCAGCCCGGTGGCGACGGTCAGACAGACGAAGATCACCGGATCGTACAGGGCTTCGGTGCGGGCCACCTCGTAGTTGCTTTTGGCGGCGTCGTCGGCGATCGCGCCAAAATGGTCACTCTCCACCTTTTCACGGCCCATCGCCTTGACCAGACGTACGCCAACGATCGCCTGCTGGGTGGCGTCATTCAGGGTGGAGAACTTCTCCAGCGAATCGCGGAAGTGCAGGTGCAGTCGTTTGGAGATCTTGTAAAACGCCCAGCCCATAAAGGGGAAGGGCACCAGCGCCACCAGCGCCAGGCGCCAGTCGATCACCACAAACATCATCGCCAGAACGAGGATAAAGGTAAGGATGCCGTCAAAACCGGAGAGGATGCCTTCACCCGCAGCCATCTCCACCGCGTCGATGTCGTTGGTGGCGCGGGCCATCAGGTCGCCGGTATTGTGCTGGCTGTAGAACGCCTGGCCCTGCCGGGTCAGCCGCTGGTAAAAACGGTGACGCAGTACCGTCCCCAACTGGTAGGAGGTACCAAACAGCACCACGCGCCAGCCGAAACGCAGCAGGTAAAGTGCCAGGGCAATCGCACACAAATGGGGCAGGTAGCCGCCATCCCAGTCACCGCCAGTGGGCACGGTGAGGAGACCGTCGACGGTCTGGCCAATCAGATAGGGCACCAGCATGTTCAGCACTGCAACAGTGAGCAGCATCAAAACAGCCAGTGCATAGGTTCGGGCGTGCTGACGGAAAAACCAGCCCAGATGAACAAAAAGGGACATGCAACTTCCTGAAGATACGATCTCGGGTTGAACCCGCCAGGGGAGGGGGGTAACCGCTCTCCCAGACAACCATAGATGGTCGTTCCGGAACAGCAGACCATTATGACGCGCGTCCGCGTAAAAAGATGCAGCTGTCGAAAAGAATCATCAGCCGTTCCGACGGTTAAGCCGGGACAGGCCGACGAGAGCCCGATCCCATCTTTCTGACGGCCCGTGATCCGGATCCGCGACCCCGGCGCCGTTCTTCGTTAAGCTGCCGCCTTCCTTTTTGCCCGACGAGAATAACAATGACCGAGAACCCTACCGTGGCGGGCGCCACACTGATTGACGGTAAAGCGATTGCCCATCAGGTGATCGAAGAGATTGGCGCGCAGGTGCGTCAGCTGACCGAAGCCGGTAAACCGGTTCCCGGTCTGGCTGTGGTACTGGTGGGGGAAGACCCGGCCAGTCAGGTTTACGTGCGCAACAAGCTGCTGAAGTGCCAGCAGGCCGGTATCGTCAGCCGCGAATACCGTCTGGCGGAGGAGACCATGGAATCCGACCTGCTCGGCCTGCTGGTGGATCTGAATGACGACCCGGACGTTCACGGCATTCTGGTGCAGCTGCCGCTGCCGAAGCACATTGATGAGCAGAAAGTGCTGATGGCCATCGCCCCGGAAAAAGACGTGGATGGCTTCCACCCTCAGAACCTGGGCCGGCTGATGGTGGGCGCGTCCGATGCGCTGGTGCCCTGCACCCCACTGGGTTGTCTGATCATGCTGCGCGAGACGTTGGGCGACCAGTTGGCCGGCAAGCACGTTGTGGTGGTGGGCCGTTCCAACATCGTTGGCAAACCGGCAGCGCTGCTGGCTTTGCAGCAACACTGCACCGTCACCGTGGTGCACTCCCGCAGTCAGGAGATCGAGTCACTCTGCCGTCAGGCCGATGTGCTGATCGTGGCCGTCGGTCGCCCGGAGCTGGTCAAAGCCGATTGGGTGAAGCCGGGTGCGGTGGTGCTGGATGTGGGCATCAACCGGGTTGAGCGCGATGGCAAAGCCCGGCTGGTGGGCGATGTGGCCTTTGATGAAGTGGCTCAGGTGGCGTCTGCCATTACGCCGGTGCCGGGCGGCGTGGGTCCGATGACCATCGCCTGTCTGCTGCGCAACACCCTGCAGGCCTACCGGGTTCAGCAGGGCTAAGGCCGCCGGAAGCGAAACTGGTTGACCGGTCCCCAGTAGGGGTCGGTCACCTGGCTCTCCTCAAAGGCACCGTGGGTGTAGTCATCGATGGTGCTGCGCCAGAACTGGATCGCCATATCGGCACCGGCTATCTGCTTACTGATCCACACGCCCGACGCCTGCTCAAACAGGGTATGGGCGAATCGCCTGCCCATCTGGTGGCCGCGGCAGGCGGGCACCACGTAAAACTCGCGGATCTCATTAAGGCCGGTCTGATGGTCCACCGCGGCCATGCCGCAGGGTCGGTCATTTTCGAAATAGAGATAGCCGACCACCGCGCCGCCCAGCTGGGTATCGTGAAGAAATCGCCCATCCGGCAGCGGCTTACGCCGGGTCAGCCGGGAAAACTCCCCTTCATAGGCCTGAGCCAATTGGTAGTACACCGGTTCCAGCATTGGCGTTACCGGAACCAACTGCAGATCACCCATGTTTTCTCCCCTTCAACGCAACTGACTGTCTTTACTGCCACGCCGGTTAAACAGCGCGTGACGATGGGCGTGCCGGTCGGCTTCGGCCTGACAGCGCACACAGCGCTGCACACCGGGTAAGGCCCGCCGGCGGGGTTCGGGAATCGGTTCGTCGCAGTCAACACAGAACCGGGCGCTGACGCCGCGGTTCTGTGATGCCCGGGCTGCGGCAATGGCATCTTCAATGGTGGCGTCGATCTGATCGTTGACCGCGCCGTCTCGGGTAAATCCAACGGCCATGGTGCCTCCGTAGTTCGGATGGTCAGCCGGGTTTATCGGGCGTCCAGCACCTCCTTATGGAAGCGCAGGTGTTGCTCAATAAAGCTGGCGATAAAGTAGTAACTGTGATCGTAGTCGGCGTGCCGCTCCAATGTGAGCGGATAGCCACTTTCCTGTGCCGCCTGCTCCAGGTGTTCCGGTTGCAGTTGGGTCTCCAGGAAACCGTCTGCCAGGCCCTGGCTCACCAGAGTGGGGCGGTGTTGCTCCGGACCGCTGGCTCGCATCAGTTCGCTGGCATCGTATTGGCGCCAGGCGGTCTGGTCGTCGCCCAGGTAGGCCTGAAACGCCTGTTGGCCCCACGGCACCGCTACCGGGTGACTGATGGGGCTGAAGGCGGAGACCGATTGGTACCGGCCGGGGTGGCGCATGGCCAGGACCAGCGCACCGTGGCCGCCCATGGAGTGGCCGGAGATGGCGCGGACGTCGCTCACCGGGAAGTGCGCTTCAATCAGCGCGGGCAGCTCCTCCACCACGAAACGTTCCATCTGGTAGTGGGCGTTCCAGGGAGCCTGGGTCGCGTTCAGATAGAAGCCCGCCCCCTGGCCCAGATCGTATTGGTCGGCGTCGGCCACACCTTCCCCCCGGGGGCTGGTATCGGGCGCGACAATGGCGATGCCCAGTTCGGCCGCAACGCGATGCGCGCCCGCCTTTTGCATCATGTTTTCATCGGTACAGGTCAGGCCTGAAAGCCAGTAAAGCACCGGCACCTTATGGCTTTCACTGGCCTGGGGTGGCAGGAAAACCGCAAAACGCGTACGGCTGTTGAGCGCCGCAGAATCAAACTCGTACTGTCTATGCCAGCCGCCAAAGCTGCGGTTGGCACTGATCTCAGTGATGTCGGTCATGTTGGGATCCGTAACGGCCCCGCCGTTTGGAGGGGCGGGGCCGCAGTCTGGGTGGGACTTACTTGTCGAAGTGGATGACGGTGCGGATGCTCTTGCCTTCGTGCATCAGGTCAAAGGCTTCGTTGATGGCATCCAGACCCATGGTGTGGGTAATGAAGTCATCCAGCTTGAATTCGCCCGCCATGTAGCGTTCAACGTACTCAGGCAGCTCAGAGCGGCCTTTTACGCCACCAAAAGCGCTGCCACGCCATACCCGACCGGTCACCAGTTGGAACGGACGGGTGCTGATCTCCTGACCGGCACCGGCCACACCGATGATCACGGACTCGCCCCAGCCTTTGTGGCAGCACTCCAGAGCGCTGCGCATCACGTGGACGTTACCGATGCACTCAAAGGAGAAGTCCACACCACCGTCGGTCATCTCAACGATGACTTCCTGGATCGGCTTGTCGTAATCCTTAGGGTTAACGCAATCGGTGGCACCCAGTTTGCGGGCCAGGTCGAACTTGGTTTCGTTGATGTCGATGGCGATGATGCGGCCGGCTTTGGCCATTGCGGCACCAATAATGGCCGACAGGCCGATGCCACCCAGGCCAAACACCGCGACGGTGTCGCCGGGCTGTACGTTGGCGGTGTTGGTGACTGCGCCCATGCCGGTGGTGACACCACAGCCCAGCAGGCAGATCTCCTCCAGCGGCGCTTCCGGGTTCACCTTGGCCAGCGAGATCTCCGGCAGTACGGTGTACTCGGAGAAGGTGGAGGTGCCCATATAGTGGAAGATCGGCTTACCGTCTTTGCTGAAACGGGTGGTGCCGTCCGGCATCAGGCCTTTGCCCTGAGTTTCACGGATCTTCTGACACAGGTTGGTTTTGCCGGAGCGGCAGAACTTACACTCGCCACACTCCGGGGTGTACAGCGGGATCACGTGGTCGCCCACTTTTACACTGGTTACCCCTTCGCCCACGGACTCAACGATGCCGCCACCCTCGTGGCCAAGAATCGCCGGGAAAACCCCTTCCGGATCATCACCGGACAGAGTGAAGGCATCGGTATGGCAGACACCGGTGGCCACAATCCTGATGCGCACTTCACCGGCTTTCGGCGGTGCTACGTCAACGGTCTCAATGGAGAGTGGCTGGCCGGGGCCCCAGGCGACGGCCGCTTTGGATTTCAGTGTTTGAGGGGTCATATCGTGCTCCATGAACAAAGGGGAGGGCGTCGTTGCCGCCCAAAAAGCATAGTCGGCATTCTATTGATCCCTTCGGTATTGATAATCCCTTCATTAAGTAATTTACTTTTACTGGTTGGTAATAATGGTATTGGCAGTATTGGCCAGGAGTAATGATGAAAGCGCAGTGGGAAGGGATCAGTGAGTTTGTTGCCGTGGCGGAGGCCGGTTCGTTTACTCTGGCGGGCCAGCGGCTGGCGATCTCCACCGCTCAGGTGAGTCGGCAGGTCTCGGCGCTGGAGGTGAGGTTGGGAACCCAGCTGTTCTATCGCACCACCCGACGGGTCAGCCTGACGGACCAGGGCCAGCAGTTCTATGAGCATTGCCGTCCTCTGCTGGCGGGGCTGGAGGAAGCCCAGCGGATGCTGACCGATCAGCAGGAGGGGCTGCGTGGACGGTTCCGGCTGACGGCCCCGGTCAATTTTGGCGAGCAGATACTGGCGCCGATTCTGGCCGGGTTCTGCGCACAGTACCCCGAGGTAAAGGCGGAGATGGTGCTCTCCAATCAGCGGCTGGACCTGATCCAGGAGGGGCTGGATCTGGCCATCCGGATCGGCGACCTGCCGGATTCCACCATGAAAGCGCGGCGGCTGGGCACTCGTGAGCTGGCACTGTGTGCCTCACCGGAATACCTGACCGGGATGGGGACCCCCGATTCGGTGGCGTCGCTGGCGGCACACCGTTGTCTGGTGGGCACATCGGACACCTGGCGCTTTCAGGTGGATGGGCAGCCAGTAAGCTGGAAAGTGGAAGGGGCGTTTCGCTGCAACAGTGGCGTGGCGCTTCTGGAAGCGGCGCAGCGGGGCCTTGGCATCGCCCAGTTGCCCGAACACTATCTGAAGGCGGCGATTGCCGATGGTCAGTTGGTGGCGCTGCTGGAACCGTTTCGGCCCGATCCGGAAAACATCTGGGCCTGCTATCCGCCGAATCGGCATGTGACGGCAACGGTGAGGGGGTTTATCGAAGCGGTCGAATCCGCATTATAAAGGGGGCGGCCATTGGCCGTCCTTTTATTAAGGATTTCTTATTTACGATTATCCGTTTTATTTCACTACGACATTTCGGCAATGAAACTGGGTCGAAGAATATTCCTTTGATTCAGCGGTTGAATAAAGAGAAATCCAGATCTTGCACTTGGTTTAACTTTTTTGGCCCATATTGCTCACGCTGTTCATTATTGGCTTATAAATCAGCGGTTCAGGCGTAACTTTTTTCCTCAAAACTCGCTGGTGGCGCTAAAAAAACCTCAAATATCGTCAAATCTTTACTGGTCAGATTTCAGATTTGACCTAACGCAAAAATATCTCCCCCCAATTTCGCCTAAATTCTTTGGCGCTCGACTCGGTGTGTTCTGTGTGAGTGGTGAACTTTCGCCGGGCCAGGGCAATAACAATCACAACTAGGAACGCAATACGCTAATGACTGCCACCACCTACCAGCCTGGTGAGATCTCCGGTCTCATTGAGATCCAGGCCGCCAAGTGCAAAGGCTGTGACGCCTGCAAAAAGTTCTGCCCAACCGGCGCCATTAAGGGCGCATCCGGCGCGGCCCATCACGTTGACCACGACAAGTGCGTTGGCTGTGGCCAGTGTCTGATCAACTGCCCCTTCGACGCCATCGAGGAAACCAGCAGCGCGCTGGAAACCGTTATTAAGAAACTGGCGGATAAAGACACCACCGTGGTCGGTATCATTGCGCCGGCAGTGCGTGTGGCTGTGGGCGAAGAGTTCGGGCTGCCAAAAGGCGAACTGGTGACCAAGAAGCTCTACGGCGCCATGAATCAGGCCGGCTTTAAGATCTTTGACTGCAACTTCGCGGCTGACCTCACCATCATGGAAGAGGGCTCTGAGTTTATTCACCGTCTGCACGCCACCGTGCAGGGCGATAAAGACGCGGGCAAGCTGCCTCAGTTCACCTCCTGCTGCCCGGCGTGGGTTCGCTACCTGGAAACCAAGTACCCGTCACTGCTGGACAACCTGTCCACCGCCAAGTCTCCGCAGCAGATGGCCGGCACCGTGGCCAAAACTTACGGTGCCAAGGTGTACAACATGGCCCCGGAACAGATCTTTACCGTCTCCGTGATGCCCTGTACTGCCAAGAAAGTGGAAGCCTCCCGTCCGGAATTCAACGACGCCTGGGAATACCACAAAGAGCACGGCCGCCACGCGAAAGCCTATCAGGACGTCGACGCCGTACTGACCACCCGTGAAATGTCTCAGCTGCTGAAGATCCTCAATATCGATCTGGCCACCGTAGAAGAGTTCGATGGTGACAGTCTGTTTGCCGAGTACACCGGCGCGGGCACCATCTTTGGCGCCACCGGCGGGGTAATGGAAGCGGCGGTACGTACCGCCCACAAAGTGCTGACCGGTGACGAAATGGCGCGTCTGGAGCTGGAACCGGTTCGGGGCCTTGCCGGGGTAAAAGAAGCGGAAATTACCCTGTTTGACAAGCATCTTGGACAGGACGTCACGGTAAAAGTGGCGGTGGTTCACGACATGGGCAACAACGTTGAGCCTTTGCTTAACGACATCATGGCGGGCACCTCTCCCTACCACTTTATCGAAGTGATGAACTGCGCCGGCGGTTGCGTGAACGGTGGCGGTCAGCCCATCGATCGCAGCGGTTCCTCCTGGGTTGGCAACATCTGATAGGACAGCACAATGAGCAAGAAAACCTACGAATTCGTTGAAGACAGCTTTTTCCTGTCCCGTCGTAAATTTATGGCGGTAGGTGCGGCCTTTATGGCGGCGCTGGCGCTGCCGATCGGTTGGATCGCCAGCCGCATTCAGAACCGCAACGAGTACATCACTGCGCGTACTGCGGGCCTGTACAAGGACGATGCCATTGCCGCTCTGCGTGTCAGCCACGCAAACCCGGCCGTCGCCAAGTACTACGAGGAGTTTGGGGGCAAGCCGCTGGGCCATCTGTCTCACGAGCTGCTGCACACCCATTTCGTTGACCGCACCAAACTGAAAGGTTGAGGGAACTACCATGAGTCACGACACCCGTCCTATTCTCAAGCACCCTCTGAGCGTGCGCGTTTTTCACTATGTGCTGCTGCTGAGCTTTCTGCCTTTGGCGGCGACCGGCCTGATCCTGTTCTTTAAGCCGCTGTCTGAGTCCGGCATGGCCCTGACTTACGACATTCACATCGTCGCCGGTGTGGTGATGGCGCTGGATGCCGTTGCCTTTACTGTGATGGCGTTTGACCGCGTGGTGCTGTTCGTTGCCCGCGTGTTCTCATTCTCCGACCGCGACGTGAAGTGGTTTATGGTGCTGGGCGGCTACCCGCAGAAATTCCTGCTGGGTAAGAAGGTGCCGGTTCCGCCGATGAACAAGTACAACTCCGGTCAGAAGCTGTTCGGCGCTTGCGTGCTGATTGGCGGCACCATCCTGATCTTCTCCGGTCTGGCACTGTGGCTGATCCCGCACGCCATGCCGCGCGACGTCACCTACCTGCTGGGCATGGGCCATCTGATTTCCGGCCTGGTGCTGACCGCGTTCCTGCCGGTTCACCTGTTCCTGGCGGTTTACCGCTTCGACGACTTCAAAGCGATGATGGTGCACGGCACTGTGCCTTACCACGATGCGGCGGAATACACCCCGCTGTGGGTTGAGCAGGAGATTGTGCCGATTCACGCCAATGGCGAAACCGCCAAGTGATCGCCCGCTGTTAACCCCCAAAGTGACAGCAGTCAGGAGACTGGCTGCTGTCTTTTGCTTGTCCGTCGATCTGAGAACGTTACATGTCTGCGCACCACGAACTGCACATCCGCGACTACGACCCCACCACCAGCTTTATCGATCCCGATGCCCTCTGGGCCACCCTCAACCAACACGCCGCCCCCAGCCGTGACGCCGTGCTGGAAGTGCTGGTGAAAGCGTCCAAATGTCAGGGCTTGAGCCTGAGCGACGCCGCCATCCTGCTGCAGAATCCCCATGCTGATCTGGACAGCCAGTTGTTCGACCTGGCCCGCCAGGTGAAGGACACCATCTACGGCAACCGCATTGTTCTGTTTGCGCCGTTGTACGTCTCCAATCACTGCGCCAACAGTTGCACCTATTGCGGCTTTAACGCTGACAACCAGGGCCTCAAGCGCAAAACCCTGAACCAGGACGAGATCCGAAAAGAGGTTGAGGTCTTGCTGCAGATGGGCCACAAGCGTCTGCTGGCGGTGTACGGGGAGCACCCGCGCAATAATGCCCAGGCCATCGTCGACAGCATCAACACCATGTACGAGGCCAGGCTCGACTCCGGCAGCAACATCCGACGCATCAACGTCAACTGCGCGCCGATGAGCATCGAGGATTTCAAACTGTTGAAAACCGCCGCCATCGGCACCTACCAGTGTTTTCAGGAAACCTACCACCCCGATACCTATGCCGGGGTTCATAAAAAGGGCCAGAAAACCGACTACCTGTACCGGTTGTACGCCATGCACCGCGCCATGGAAGCGGGCATTGATGACGTCGGCATCGGCGCGCTGTTTGGCCTCTACGACCACCGCTTTGAAGTGCTGGCGATGCTGCGCCATGTCGAGGTGCTGGAACGGGATTGCGGCGTGGGCCCGCACACCATCTCATTCCCCCGCATTGAACCCGCCCACGGCTCCGAGCTGTCCGAACGTCCCCCTTACGAAGTGGATGACGCCACCTTTAAGCGCATCGTTGCCATTACCCGACTGGCGGTGCCTTATACCGGCCTGATCATGAGCACCCGCGAGAGCGCCGAGCTGCGCAAAGAGCTGTTGGAGCTGGGCGTGTCCCAAATCAGTGCCGGCTCCCGCACCGACCCCGGCGGCTACCAGGCAGCCGAACAACAGCATGACGATGCGGCTCAGTTCTCTCTGGGTGATCACCGTCCGATGGATGCGATCATCTACGAGCTGGTGACCGAGTCCGGCGCCATTCCGTCGTTCTGCACCGGCTGTTACCGCAAAGGGCGCACTGGTGACCATTTTATGGGTCTGGCCAAACAGCAGTTCATCAGTAAGTTCTGCCAGCCCAACGCGCTGATCACCTTCCGGGAATACCTGAATGATCACGCCACCGACAGCACCCGTGCAGCGGGCAACGCGTTGATCGAAAAGGAGCTGGATAAGATGAGCCCGGCCCGCCGTCGAAATGTCGCCACCTGTCTGACCAAAACCGACGAGGGCGTAAGGGACATCTATTTATGAGCCATCGCACGCCGCCGGAAGGCGCGCTGGTGGGTTGGGTGGGGCTGGATCCGGAGGCGCTGATTGAGGCCATTGAATCCAGCTGCACTGTTCTGCTGCATGCGTCGCTCTACAGCAACTTTGCCAGCAACGCGATTGGCGAGGCACTGGAGCGGCAACTGGCCAGTGGCGCGCTGGCCCGGTTGATCGTGATTTCCACTGGCGAAGGCCCATGGCGTCTGGCCTTTGAGGCCATGCTCAGGCCCACACTGACCGATCAGGAGCGGGCGCAACTGGTGCGCATCTCCGACGATTGGTGTGCTGACCTGCAATCCCGCTACCTGGAAAAGGTGATGTGGGTGCAGACCGATCAGCTTCCGACTCTGCCGGTGCTGATCTGCGACGACCAAATCATCGTCGGCCATTACGCTCACTCTCCCGTGCCCGCTGCTGAAGGCTTGTGGCTGGTGCTGGGGGGGCTGGCCGATGGGCAGGTGGAGGAGTGGCTGTCGGGCACGCCGCTGAACGACGCCAATTCCGCCTGGGAGCAGGCGTGCTACCGCCATGTGGTGGAGTGTCGCAACGCGCTGGAGAATGCCCGCAACGGGGAGGTGCGATTTGGCGCAGTCAGTTGAAATCCGCCCCCTGAAACTGAATGCCCAAGGCGTTCTCTCCCTGCTGAAAGGGGAAGACGACGCCTGGCTGTTTGCTGAGGCGGCGCGGGTAACCCGTGCGGTGTTTGGCGACGAGGTGTACCTGCGGGCCGTGGTGGAGTTTTCCAACCAGTGTCGCCACAACTGCCATTACTGTGGCCTTCGAACCGCCAACCGCGATGTGCAGCGCTACCGCATCGACGCGGACGCGATGATTGCGGCCGCGGAGCGTGCCCGTAGGCTCGGGCTGGGCTCCGTGGTGCTGCAATCCGGCGATGACTACCGCTATTCGGCAGCGACCATCAGCGGGGTGATCCGGGCCATTAAAGCCGCTGGCGATACCGCCGTCACGCTGTCGCTGGGGGACCGCCAGCCGGAGGAGCTACTGGCCTGGCGTGAGGCCGGGGCAGACCGCTATCTGCTCAAGGTGGAAACCTTTAACCGTACGCTGTTTGAAAGGCTTCGCCCCGGTGCGGATTTTGATGAACGCATTGAGCGATTGCACCGGCTGAAGTCGCTGGGCTACCAGACCGGAAGCGGCGTCATCACAGATCTGCCGGGCATGACTGACGCCATGCTGGCCGAGGATCTGGTGAGGCTCACTGAGCTGCAACTGGACATGCTGGCCTGCGGCCCCTTTGTCTCCCATCCGCAAACGCCGTTGGCGGACGCGGCCAATGGCTCGGTGCTGAAGAGCCACCGGGTCAGCGCGCTGCTGCGGTTGATGAACCCCGGCGCCAACATCCCGGCCACCAGCTCACTGGACGCCATTCAGCCCGGAGCCCGAGCCGAGGCGCTGGGCCGGGGCTGCAATGTGGTGATGCCGTCCTTTACCCCTGACGACGTGTTTGAGCAGTACGGCATCTATCCGGGCAAAAACAGCAGCACCCTGACGCTCCAGGCGCGCCTGGATGCGGTGCACAAATCCATTCTTGCCACCGGTCGCAAACCCAGCGCCAGCCGGGGCGACAGTCTGAGGACCCAATATGTGTAATGCCGTTAATGACCAGGCTCCCCGGGGCATGCGTTACCACATTGCGCTGGCAGGCCGGCGCAATGCGGGCAAGTCATCACTGCTTAATCTGCTGACCGGCCAGCAGGTTTCCATCGTTTCCGACACCGCCGGCACCACCACCGACGCGGTGAACAAACCGTTTGAGCTGCTTCCGCTGGGGCCGGTGACCTTTATCGACACAGCAGGCATTGACGACGAAGGCGAACTGGGCACACTGCGGGTGGCGGCCACCCGAAAGGCGCTGAACCGGGCGGATATGGCGCTTTACGTGGTGGATGAGCAGGGCCTGACGGACGCTGATCGCGCCTTTATTCAGGACCAGCGCAATCTGGGCCTGCCGATTCTGGTGGTGTTCAATAAGGGCGACCTGACCAGCCCGGCGGCGGACGACCTGATCTGGTGTGACGAGCAGGGTTTGCCGTTTCAGCAGGCCAGCTCGGTCAACCGACACGGGCGACGCTCAATTTGCCAGGCGCTTTACGAGCTGGCACCGGAAGAGCTGAAAGCCAAGCCGGTTCTGGCGGCCGACTGCTATGGCCCGGGTGACACTATCATCTGCGTGGTGCCCATCGACATGGCGGCACCGAAAGGGCGGCTGATTCTGCCGCAGGTACAGGTTTTGCGGGAAGCGCTCGACCACAGCGCCATCGCTATGATCTGTAAGGAAACGGAGCTGGCTCGGACACTGGACATGCTGCCGGAGCCCCCGGCGTTGGTGGTGACCGATGCTCAGGCGATCAAAACCGTGGCGATGCTGGTGCCGGACGACGTGCCGCTGACCACCTTCTCCAGCCTGTTCGCCCGCTTTAAGGGCGACCTGACGCCGATGGTAGAGGGTGCGCTGGCGCTGGACCAGCTGAAAGACGGCGACCGCATTCTGATTGCCGAGGCCTGTAGCCATCATGTTCAGGATGAGGACATTGGTCGGGTTAAACTGCCGGCCCTGATCCGTCAGTACAGCGGCAAAACCCTGACCTTTGATGTGGCCGCCGGCCACGACTTCCCGGAAGATCTGGAATCTTACGCGCTGGTGCTGCACTGCGGTGCCTGTATGTTCAACCGGGCGGAGATGGTTCGGAGGTTGCGGGAGTGCGCCCGTCGAGGCGTGCCGATCACCAACTACGGCGTGGCCATCTCCAAGCTTCAGGGGGTGATGCCCCGTGTGGTGGCGCCGTTGCTGACGCAAAGCGCCTCATTCACAGGCTGAAAGAACACGCCCCCTCGTCACCAAGGGGGCGTGATTTCGCGAGCGTGTCAGTCCAGCAGCGTCAGCGAATCGAGCATCCCTTCGCCGCTGTGGACCCCGCCTTCATTGGCGGTGGCCGGTTTGCTGCGGATCAGATAACCGCAGTAACCGCCGTTTTCGTTCATCGCTTCGCCGTCAAAGTGGACGGTGAACAAACCCAGTTCGCTGACCAGATTGGCCACCGGCTGCGCCACCGCACCCCGAATGGCCAGGGCTGGGCGTTCCCGTTCATGGGGGTGCAACCGCCACATCAGTGCCCAGGCGTCGTACTCCTCCGTCGCCATCTGTTGCAGGCGGGGCAGGATGGCCGGGCCAAACAGACAATGGCCGCCCCCTTCGCCCTGATTTTTCAGCACCCACTGGGCCGGGTCCGCGGATTGGCCAAACCAGGCGATGCGTTCGGCGCTGATCGGCAGCATCGGCACCATCAACGCCTTCACTTCGTTGACCTCATCGGCGCTCAGGCCCCACTGCTGCAGTTGCTGATCGGACGCCTGGCTGATCCACATCTGCAGTGTCTTTGAGGTTGCCAGTTGCTGGCCGACCGTGGCGTTAACCGCAACGTTATGACGCTCAATAAACACCCGGGTGTCGGTCAGCGCCTGGCAGCAGCGTTGCTCATCCAGATCCATCGCGCAGTAGTCGCTGTACTGGTAGCCGGCCCGCAGATAGACCGCATCAATACCGCCTTCGCCTTCCAGCATCAGGCGCTGATCCGGGCCGCTGCCGAGGGCACCGTGCAGCTCGCGGAAGGTGCGACGAAGGGTACGCACCCCCAGCGCCTGCAGGGCTTCGGTCAGCAAGCGCTGGTCATAGACGTTGTCTTCCTGCTCCTGCACCACCATCAGGAAGCGGGCCGGGCCAGCCTCACCGGATTGATCGCGGACCCGTTTGGCCACCTGAGCCACCGCCAGCGCCATCTGCTCAATGGCGCGGTTTTCCGCGAGTGCCCCCTCGGGGGCATCGGCCCACTGAGTAAAGGCGTCGGGCCAATGGGCGTTCAGATAGTGGTGCAGCTCATGAACCCGCTGGCCGAACGGCCCCATGCCTGCGGCGATGCCGTTAAATTCAATCACCCGCGGGCCCTGCTCGCGATCATCCATAAAGTCGGTACGCATCATCAGCAGTGGCCGGCGCGGCGCATGGCGCGGCTTTTCCGCGCTGCCATGGATGCGGCGGTGCAGCTCCAGCAGATGGCCGAAGAAGGGGTCGGCCTTGCTCATCGGGTCGAGTACCGTCTGCAGAAAGGCGGAATCCTCGGAGATGCCGTGGATCAGGCGGGCAAACAGGGGTACGGCGGCTTTAAGCCGCTCAAACAGAGACGCCTGAATGGCGATGGGCGCCAGGCTGAAGGCGCAGTGCCGCGCGCTGTCCGGGCCGGATTTCAGCACCATACCGTGGGCCAGTGCCCATTCACAGGCATCATCCACCACGGCCTGAAGCGGATTGGAAGAGTAGGGCGTTGTCATCTTTGGCTCCTGAACACTCCGGGCCACCAATGGCGCAGAGTCTATGAACAACCGGGGCGCGAATCATAGACCCGGTGTGGTGAAGTTCAAGGCAAAAACCACGGTCTGATGGCACTTTTGAGGGAGACGTAGCAATCCGGAAAATGGCTTGCGTCTTTTGGCCAATCGCCCCGTCTGAACCAGATTGAGCTGGCAGCGTCCGGCGGGGCAAACAAAAACGCCGTCCAGTGGACGGCGTTTTCGAAGAGGGTTACAGCTTGTGCAGAATGCGGCGTGCCACCCGGTCGTGGCAGCCAAAGTGGCTCCAGTCTTCGGTCAGCAGCAGAGTGTCTTTCTGGCGACAGATGTGGGGCAGGAAAGTGTCATGACAATCGGACAGCAGCTTGATGTAGTGGTAGCTGGTGCCGTCTTCCGCTTCACGGGCGCGCTGCAGCATGCGCTGGAAGGAGAGCAGCGGCTCAGAGCGCAGGTACACCACGGAAGTCACCTGCGGGTACTCATCCAGCTTGTCCCAGATGTCGTAGTAGTAGGTCAGGTCTTCACCGTCCGGGCGACAGGCTTCCTGCAGGTTGGCCTGGCAGAACACCAGGTCGGAGTACAGGGAGCGCTCCAGCACGTAGTTGTAGGCCGGGTCGAGGTCACGACACAGGTCAGCGCGGTGATTAGTGATAAAGCGCTGAAACGCAATACGCTGGCTCGGGTCCTGGGTAAAGGCGGCCAGCAGGCGCTGGAACTCCGGGTTGGAATCCACGTCTTCCAGGATCATTTTCCACGGGCGAGAGTCGATCTCGTTCAGTCGCTCTACCAGTCGGGGCACCAGAGTAGACTTACCTACGCCGATGTTGCCCTCGATCGCTACCAGTTCGAATTGCTGTGCCATCTCGTACTACGTTGTCTGCCAAAAGGGCGCGCAAGTCTACTCGCTGGCGCACCTTGGTGCCAGTGAAAATCGACCCGAATTTGCGCCCACTCATTAACTGCGCAAAAGCTGAGCAGAACAGGGTGTTGGCCGGGCAAAAAGTGACCGCGAAATCCCATCTGAACGCGGCGTAAACAACCGCCTTTCAGAACGGTTTTTTCCCGGGCTGGTTCGGGTACACTAAGCCCAGTTTGAGTCATCGTGGAACGACCATGAAGCAGGACCCGTTTAGCGCCAGGGAGCGCGCGCCATTCTCGCTGATGCGCATTCATGTCTCTTTTGAACTGGCAGAGAAGCACGTGGCCGGGGTAGAGCGCGCATTAAGCGCCTACGTGGATCACCCGGAAGTGCAGACGGAGATCGTCACCAGCGGGTACGAGGATGGGATCTTTGAGCTGGAGTTGGTGTATTTCTCCACCACCGGCCGCTATCGCACCGAACTGGCCTGGCTCCATAAGGCGGTGCAGAGCGTGATCGTACCGGTGCCGGTGTTTACCGTGCAGATCCGGGAAGACTGACCCGACACGCCTGCGGGCCGTTTCACAACCCATTGAGCCGTTTTGATACGAGGATTTTCTGTGCCATTGATGAAGTCGCTTATCTGTAACCAGGGTCGGGATGGCCGTATTCGCACCGCAGTGATTGGCGTGGCATTGTCGCTGATCTTTCTGCTGTACGTGGCGCTGTTTATCCATGCGACGCCGCTGGTGCGGATAGTGGCGGGCGCCATCCTGGCGCTGCCGTGCGCCGCTGTGGTACTGGCCAGTGCGAGACGGCGACTGAATGACAGTGGCAAGCCGCTCAACCTGGCGTACGGGCCGTTGCTGTTCTGGGTGTTGATGGCTGCGGCGCAGTTGGCGTCGCCCTACAGCATTGGCAGCCTCGGCCTTAATGCGTTTTTCCTTGCCAGCATGCTGGGGCTCGCGGCACTGCCGGCCAGCGGCCTGCGTGCCCGCTTTGCACCGGGTGATCAGGGGCACTGGGGCTACAGTGGCCCGGTTGACCTGTCGGCGTTGTCAGAAGCGCCCGCAACCGGGCGTCAGCGGGTGGAACCGTCGATGGACGGATCCGCACCGGCGGCACCAGCCATGAGCGACTTCGCCGCCGCTGATGAGGCGAAGCCGGAGTTCCACGGCGGTGCCAGTTACTGGGACGATGCCCCCAAAAATGCGGGCGTTGGTGAGGCGATGAGCAAGCTGGGCAGCCAGCTGATGCCGTTGATCCAACGCCAGTGGAAAGCGCTCAGCGCCGTTACCGGCGTTGTTGTGGTTGCGGTATTGCTGCTGACCTTCTGGCCCGAGTCTGCACCGCAGCAACAACAGGTGGAGGTGCCGGAACCCGCCCTCAAGCCGTCTGCACCGGCGTTTGAGCACAGCGTCACCATGCCGGATACCTACGAGCTGCTGATGAACCACGACGGCATCATCGTAAAATGGCCCGGTGACACTGCCCCACAAGGGGAGTTGTGGTCGCTGCTGACGGCCCGGGGGGATCGCAGCTGCACCGAGATGCGCTTCAACAACAACAACCGTTATCGCGCCGTAAAGGTAGAGGTATGGCCGGACGACATGTACTACGCCTACTTCTCACCGCTGGACACCTCTGACATCGTTTACGATGTGGCGATGCGGGGCAGCTTCAGCCTCTGCGGCTATGACTTCGGCCTGCGCGGGTCGATGGATACGCTGCGCGCTCACCCGGCCTTTGCCCTGTACACCCGCCGCTGAGCTAAGTTATGCCGGAAAAACGCCTCCGAATCGGGGGCGTTTTTTTTGCCCGTTTACCTGACTGGCTCAGGGGGAGACAGCCAGAAAGCGCCCGGACAGGAGGCTTCCTGCTCAGGACTGGGCGGGCAAGAGAGCTAAGCGCCGAGCAGTCGTGCGATAAGCAAAAACCCAATTGACTCAGTAAGGTGAACTAGCGAATACGAAAAATTGTGCCTAGCCTTCAGTATGTTTCGGCTTACACCCGCTTGGAACGCATCGTCTCTCAGGGAAGCCCGGTGTTGCCGACCCCGCGTCAGTACGTGACGCGACATTGTGGGAGGCTCTGCGCTTATGGCCGTTGCCATTATTCTGTTTCTTATCCTGGTGGCATCCGTGGTGTTCCACTTTGTCGGCCCCTGGGATCTGCCACCGCTGGCCAGTAACTGGGGCGACATCGACCTGACCATCGGCATCACGTTGCTGGTGACCGGGCTGGTCTTTCTGGCGGTGATGCTGTTTACCGTCCTCGCCATCATCAAATACCGCTATCGCCCCGACCGAACCGCCGATTACGAGCCGGAAAACAAAAAGCTGGAAACCTGGCTGACTGGCCTGTCAGCGCTGGGCATCATCGCGATGCTCGCGCCCGGCCTGTACGTATACTCAGACGTGGTGTCGGTGCCGGATGACGCGCTTGAAGTGGAAGCCCTGGCCAAGCAATGGGGCTGGGCGTTCCGGTTGCCCGGCGATGACGGCGTGCTGGGAAAGTCGGATGTCCGGCTGGTCAGCGCCGATAACCCCTTTGGCCTCGACCCGCTGGACCCCGCCAGTCAGGACGACCGCCTGATCCAAACCCCAACCCTGCACCTGGAAAAGGACCAGCCGGTTCACGCATTGCTGCGTTCTCTGGACGTGCTGCACAACTTCTACGTGCCTCAATTCCGCACCAAGATGGATGCGGTTCCGGGCATCGTCTCGTCGTTCTGGTTTACCCCCACGGTAGCGGGCGAATACGAAATTCTCTGTGCGGAGTACTGCGGTGTTGGCCACTTCAATATGCGGGGCAAGGTGATCGTCCAGCCACAGGCGGAATACGATCGCTGGCTGGCCCAGCAGCCAACCTTTGCCGAAGCGCAGCTGGCGTTGGCGCAAAACACCATGAGCCCGCTGGCCAAACAGGGCGAGAAGCTGGCGACGGAGCAGGGCTGCATGGGCTGCCACGGTTTTGCGGCCAGTCCGCTGGGGCCAAGCTGGGCCGGGATCTATGGCCGTACCGGCATCATGAGCGACGGCAGTGAACTGATCGCCGACGACGCCTACCTGACCCAATCCATCCGCGAACCCGCCGCTCAGATCGTGCAGGGCTACGCCAACGTGATGCCCCCCTACGACCTGAGCGACAAACAGATCGAAGCGCTCATCGCCTACATGAAAGAGAAGGGTGGGGCGGCGCTGTCCGAACCACAGCCAAGCCCACCGCCGCCGATAACGGGCACCGCCAGCAGTGACGCTCCGGCCGAGGCACTCACCGGCGCGGACCTGGCCCAGGCCAAAGGGTGCCTGGCCTGCCACAGCCTGGATGGCAGCACCATGATTGGCCCCAGCTGGAAAGGACTGGCGGGCAGTGAACGCACCTTGCTGGATGGCACGACGGTGGTGGCCGACACCGACTACCTGCGCCGGGCCATCGTGGAACCCGCGGTGGAAGTGGTCGAGGGCTATCCCCCGGTGATGCCGGTGGTCAGCCTGACCGAAGCGGAGATCCAGGACCTGATAAACACCATAGAAAGCCTGAAGGAGTAGACAGGCCGGGAGAGTGGCATGACTGCACAGCAGGATTCACACGAAGCGCATCATGATCTTGGGTTCTGGCAAACCTATGTGTTCAGCCAGGATCACAAGACGATCGCCATTCAGTACACTCTGACCGCCATCGCCATCGGCATGGTGGCGCTGGTGCTGTCGGGCCTGATGCGGCTGCAACTGGGTTTTCCGGGGACGTTCGACTTTATCAACCCGAGTAACTATTACCAGATGGTGACCATGCACGGCATGATCATGGTGGTTTACCTGCTGACCGCGCTGTTTCTTGGCGGCTTTGGCAACTACCTGATCCCGTTGATGGTGGGCGCGCGGGATATGGTGTTCCCCTTCCTCAATATGCTCAGTTTCTGGTTCTACTTCCTTGCCGTTGTGGTGTTGATGGCCAGTTTCTTTGTGACCGGCGGGCCGTCCGGTGCAGGCTGGACCCTCTATCCGCCTCAGGCGATTCTGCCCGGTACCCCCGGCGTGGATGGCGGCATTGTGCTGATGCTGGTGTCGCTGGCGATCTTTATCGTTGCCGCCACCATGGGCGGGCTGAATTACGTCACTACCGTATTGCAGGCCCGCACCCGAGGCATGAGCCTGATGCGGATGCCGCTGACAGTATGGGGCATCTTTACTGCCACCGTGCTGGCGCTGCTGGCCTTCCCGGCCCTGTTTGTCAGCGCGGTGATGATGCTGTTCGACAAACTGCTGGGCACCAGTTTCTTTATGCCTGCACTGATCTCAATGGGCCAGCAAACCGACTACGGCGGGGGCAGCCCCATTCTGTTCCAGCACCTGTTCTGGTTCTTCGGTCATCCAGAGGTGTACATCGTGGCACTGCCGGCGTTTGGCATCATCTCTGACCTCATCAGCACCCACGCCCGCAAAAACATCTTTGGCTATCGCCAGATGGTGTGGGCCATTGTCGGTATCGGCGGGCTGAGTTTCGTGGTGTGGGCGCACCACATGTACGTCTCCGGCATGAACCCCTATTTCGGTTTCTTCTTTGCCGTATCGACGCTGATCATCGCGGTGCCCACCGCCATTAAGGTTTACAACTGGGTGCTGACGCTCTGGCGCGGCAACATCCGCCTTAACGTGCCGATGCTGTTTGCCATCTCCTTTATCCTCACCTTTGTGTTTGGCGGGATGACCGGGCTGTTCCTTGGCAATGTGGTGGTCGACCTGCCGCTGTCGGACACCTATTTTGTGGTGGCCCATTTCCATATGGTGATGGGGGTGGCGCCAATCATGGTGATCTTTGCCGGGATCTATCACTGGTATCCCAAGATCACCGGGCGGATGCTGAACGACACCCTCGGCCAACTGCACTTCTGGATCACCTTCCTTGGCACCTGGGCGATCTTCTTCCCGATGCACTACGCCGGTGTGCTGGGGATGCCACGGCGCTACTTCAACTTCGAAAATTACGACTTTATCCCGGCGGAGGCGGCCAGCCTCAACGCCTTTATCTCCGTGGCCGCGCTGATCGTGGGCTTCAGTCAGTTGCTGTTCCTGTTCAACCTGGGCTGGAGCTACTTCAAAGGGCGGGCGTCGGGCCAGAACCCCTGGGGCTCGGCCAGTCTCGAGTGGCAGACGCCCAACACGCCGCCGGGGCATGGCAACTGGGGTCCGGCGCTGCCGGTGGTGTATCGCTGGGCCTATGACTACAGCGTGCCGGGCGCCCCTGAGGACTTTGTCCCGCAGACCAGCGACTGGGGCCTGAACGACGACGGCCCGGACAACGCCCAAAGCGGTATCGGGCCGCAGGAGGCCCGCCCATGAGCACCTTAACCGAAAAACCCTGGCTGACCCCGGGCCTGTCCGGCAGCGCGCCCCGGCCTGAAAAGGCACTGCGCACCGGCGTGTACTTCCTGTTCGGGGTGATGACGTCGCTGTTTATGCTGTTCTTTCTGGCGATGATCATCCGTTCCCAGATCGGCGACTGGCAGCCGCTGACCGAAGCGCCCTGGCAACCGCTGTTTGATTCTGCCCCGCTGTGGCGCAACACCGGCTTTCTGGTGATGAGCTCGCTGCTGCTGCACACCGCGCTGGTGGCGGGCCGGGCCGGAGGGGCGATTCTGCTGCGTGGTTGCCTGGTTCTGTCCGGTGCCGCGGCGCTGGCGTTTCTGCTGGGTCAGTGGGACCTGTGGCAGACGTTTGTCTCCCGCGGCTACGGGGTCAACAGCACCCCCGCCGCCAGTTTCTTTTACCTGCTGACCGGATTGCACGGTGCCCATCTGCTGATGGGGCTGGCGATCTGGGGCCGGACCTTACCCCGGCTATGGCGGCAAGCCAGCGCCCCCGCACTGGCGCGACTCAACCTGCTGGCGCAGTACTGGCACTTCCTTCTTGGATTGTGGCTGGTGCTGTTTGCCCTGCTCACCAGCAGTCCCGAAACCTATCAGGCCCTGGCCGCCCTCTGTGGGGTGAAGCCGGTGGACGTGCCGTAAGGAGAGGATGATGCAAAGCGAACAACGGGGTTGGTCAACGGTTGTTGAGGATTGGAGCCACGACCAGGAGACGTTCAAAGTGTCCTGGGGCAAGGCGATGATGTGGATCTTCCTGCTCAGCGACACCTTTATCTTTGGCACCTTCCTGGTGGGCTACATGACCGCCCGGATGTCGGCGGTGGAAGCCTGGCCGCTGACCACCGACGTGTTTGCCCTGACGGTGGCGGGGCACCATATCCCGCTGCTGCTGATCGCCATCATGACCTTTATCCTGATCACCTCCAGCGGCACCATGGCACTGGCGGTGAACTACGGTTATCGCAAAGACAAGCGTACCGCCGCCTTGCTGATGCTGATCACCGCCATTCTGGGTGCCAGCTTCGTCGGCATGCAGGCGTTCGAGTGGAGCAAACTGATAGAAGAGGGCGTGCGGCCCTGGGGCAACCCAATGGGGGCCGCACAATTTGGCGCCGCCTTCTTTATGATCACCGGCTTCCACGGCCTGCACGTGTCGATTGGCGTGCTGCTACTGCTGATTTATGCGCGAAAAGTCGCCCGGGGCGACTACGACAAGGGCGGCGACTACGGCATTGTCGAAACCGTGGGGCTGTACTGGCACTTCGTGGACCTGGTCTGGGTCTTTATCTTCGCTTTCTTCTATCTGTGGTAAGGAGCCGGATATGGAACAGGCACAACAACACCCCTTAGGCATCTACTTTAAGATCTGGGCGCTGCTGTTTGTTCTCTCAGCGCTGTCCTATATGGTGGATTACGTTCAGGTTCAGGGGATGCTGCGCTGGACGTTGATCATCACCTTTATGATGCTCAAAGCCGGCCTGATCGTGGCCGTGTTTATGCACATGATGTGGGAAAGGTTAGCGCTGATATACGCCATCCTGCTGCCCCCACTGGCGTTGCTGGTGCTGGTCGCCATTATGGCGCTGGAAAGCGACTACACCTTCTTTAACCGCCTGGCGCACTTCTTTACCAGCACGTAGGGCAGGGCGTGTGCTGACAGCGAAAAAGCCCGGCAGTGGCCGGGCTTTTTGGTGGGCGGGTTTGGAGCAAAGGGCGATCACTCAATCGCTGCCTGTACCACCGAGTGCGCGTTACTGCCCGCTGAAAACCGGATGTTATCGGGCGTCGGTCAGTGATAATGCAACGTCAATCACGGGGTCTGCGCTCGTGTCCGTATGAGCTGGTACCTCGACATCAGGTATGACCGGGACCGTATCCATCTGGCCACTGGGGCGAACCAGCAACCGGGTCGGTACAAAAGCACGAAGCTGGCTGTTAGGCAGATTAAAGAACCTTATCTGGCCTGTTTGATTTGCAAAACCCCCCGTTCTTTGACCAACCAATGTACCTACATTGCAATCCTGAATCGCCGTTGCCATCACGATTGCCGCTGAATAGGTGTAATTGCCGATCAAAACAGAGACGGTGCCTCTGAAATCTGCGTCAGAGCCGTGAGGACTGACCGTAACATTGGTATTAAGCGCTTCGAGTGGTCTGTTAAATGGTCGTTCCTTTACGTCAGACACGATATCGCAATCGTCGGCTGCCAGGTAGCCGAGCAGATATTCTACGTTATCGGTGGAACCCCCGGGGTTCTTACGAAGATCGATTAAAAGATGTTCAACCTGTTCCTGCTCGATTTGCTCGAAGCTGCTATCCACAAATTCTTCAAACTCGCCTTTATCCATCCCAAAATAGTTGATCGTCATAAGAGCCGAAGTTTCATTCAGGGTGGTTAGCATTAAGTCCTTCTGATCAAGTTTAGCGTCGCCAGATTCCCGCTCGGTCAGGCTGATACCTTTGATGAGGCTTCGACGCTCTGTTGAGTTAACGCTGTAGGTGACTTCGACCTCTTCGCCGATATCGTAGATGTGCCAGAGCCACTTGCCGAGCTCTTTGCTGACGACTTCCGCGCGCAAGGCCAGGCTTTCTCCGCGCGCATAAGAGGACAGGTCTTCGATGAGTTCGGAAAAACGCTGGCCATTGACAGTCAGCAGTTGGGCTCCAACAGGGATATTTTCATAAGGCTTATCAATGTAACCGTTCAGTTCATCGTCCAGCCTGACCGACAGTGGGAAAATCCTACCGCCACCCTCATAATATCGATCAAATTCCGGGTAGGGATAAATCACCCCGGAATGGCCGTCCTTCAAGTGTTCAGTGAGCTTACCAATAACAATAAAAAACTCTCTCCTCGTCATGCTTTTGCTCAACTGAGAGGACAAGGATTCGTACTGTTTGCTCAATTCATCGCTTGTTATCCTTGATTCCAAATCTGGATGGTAGCCTCGATATTGCTTAATAAGAAAGTCGATATCCTGATTGAGCTCATCGGAAGACAGTTTTCTATCCATGATGCTTTCATCTTCTAGCTTTGGGTAGATCTCATACCCGCCAAAGCATCCACATATAAATATCGTTATCAATAAGACACTTATCTTTTTTATCATGCTAATTCCCTTTAACTTTAACTTGGTTGATTACATTGGAGGCAGAACGATTAACCCCTTAACGCCTTCGGGAGATTCGCTGCCTTGCAGCCTGACGAAGTGTCTTCCCGCTGGTAGCGATACCGTGCTACCAGGGCTTGGGCTCGCCGGTTTGCCTGATCATCATTGGAACCTTGGTAATGACCACACAGCCGATGATCCGTTGAGCGCTGGCCAAAGCACCCTGACAAGCTTTTTCAACGCCAGCCTGAACGGTCGCGGTCAGGTTCATGCAGCAACAGATACAGCAACCAGAGTTTTGAGTGCAGTCATGGTATTTCCCTTAGGTTCGGTTGAATGACGGCAGGGGCTCTTCAAGTGACGTGCCAATGTTTAGTAAACAAGCAGCAATTTGATTTAAAAGGCTTTTTTCCAGGAGTGTCGAGAGTGGTGATGCTCGATATGGGCAAGATGGAGAGTCAGTGGCGAAATTAACCACCCCGCCGGTCAATTCCATCAGTGGATGGCATGTGGCGTTGGCTCAGGCCTAATCCGTTGCTTTGGTGTTGTCGTTCGGCAGACAACTTAAGTGGACGCCCTCTTTAAAACTTAAGTGGACACCCTCTTTAAGAACCCCCACTTTAAGAGCCGTGGCTGCCACGCACTTCGATACTTTTCGCGGGGCAAAATGTGGATGGATGACCAGTTGCTGGATGGTAAGGAGTCTCTCTGAGCGATGCTCTGCGGCAGGTGCAAAGATGGGTGTCCCGTTAAGTGGTTAAGTGGTTCAGGGCTAAGGCGATCTTTCAGCAAAATCGAACGTCTATGCAAAACCTAATCGTTCTCGCAGAATGATACTGAGGTCATGTCCAGGCTGCTTTTTCATACAGTTGAATGTGGACGAAAACGAGCCGGCTTGTGTTTTGGGAAGCCTCTTGATAGCTTGTGATTTTAACTATTTATATCAGTAATTTAACGGTGATTTGGATGCTGTTCACAGAAGGGCGAACAAAAGCCCAGGCTCCTGTTTTAGCCAGATCCCAAAGATTAGAAGCCCAGGCTCGTTGTTTGAAACAATGTGCCTTGGCTCACTACTAAGCGTTAGGCATAAAAGATATGTACACGGCAGTGCAAGTAGATGAACTACACGAGAGGGCCAGAGAGCTTTATGCGCAATGCTTTGAGCTCCAAGAAAAGCTAATTATCACGGCCGCTAAAATGCCGGACAAAGCGAAGGAGCATGCTATTTATGGTGTTGCCCGCAGGCTAGGCACCCTCAGAGAATCAATGCGTTTCTTTTTTGATCACTTGCCACCGGATTTAAATGAAGAAGCAGAAATTGCTCAACTGGCACAGGGCAACGCGAATCTACATGCCTTTCTTATCAACTGCTCTGGGATAATTGACAATTTGGCATGGCTATTGGCTTACCACCTTTCCTTGGACGAGGAAATGGATCTAGAAAAAAATAAATTCGACATTGGCCTATTCAACAAGAAATTCAGGAAATATCTACCGGAAGGGGTGGCGGCTAAAGTAGATGAATTCGATGACTGGCATGGCCATATTATTGACCATCGCCATCCAACGGCACATCGTATTCCTCCATATGTGATTCCGTACATTCAGTCCGCCACAACTGGCGAAAATGATTACACGCCACGCTACATACACGCTTTTGACAAAAGCCACCCGGTTCCACTTCATCCGCAGTTTATTTGTGATTTAGGCGCTGTAGTGGAACTGGTTGAAGCGCTTTATGCAGATGTGGCGGGGACATATGCCTAACAAAAAGTTCAACAACGCTCGTCCCTCGTTAGCTGGATAGCGTTAGCTGGACACCCACCTTTAGAGCCTTGTTTCCCGGTTACTTGTCACGCCTCTTTCGAGGTATCGAGTTGACAGGACACCCACCTTAAGACTCAAAGGCCCCTTTGTTGTGATTGTCGCTTTTTTCTGTTCAGTCCGTGCGCCCCAGGCAGCAGGCTACGGCGAGATCAGCATCCTGAACCGGAGAGGAAGAGTTTTGCGTAGCCTGGGCCTGTCGCCCACGGAAACCAAGTGAATTAGGGCAGGGTTAACTAAACACCCATCTATGGAGCGAACGGCTGGAATGGGGCGGCGGGAGTCACCTGGCTGCCCCAGTTGCAGGTGAGCTAGGCAGTCTTTTGGCAGACGCCCGCTCCGTGGGCAACAGCGGCCGTTCGCAGCATTAGCGCACTTTCACCGGATGACTTCCCCGTTTCATCCGAAGGACAGTCTGAAGCGATGCCTAAGTCGTTGATTGATCAGCATTCGCTTGGTACATTGGGCTGACTTTCAGCGGTGTTATAGAGCGGCTCCATTTCATCCTGTTATACGGAATTCGCACTAATAAACTGTTAGGCATACGATGAGATAGATATGCGTCCAGATAAAAAGGAAAAGTTAGAGATTCTTAAAGTTGAAATGGGCCTTATCCAAGGTACATTCGATAAGTACGACGATCTCATATTTAGAAATAGAAATTGGTTTATAACAATTTGGGCTGGCGCAATAGGCTTGGCGTTCACCATTAAAGATCCTCGAATCACATATTTGGCAATATTGGCTGCAGGGCTGTACTGGGTCCTTGAAGGAATGATGCGTCATCAATATTGGTATAAATATGTTATTCGTTATCGAGCAGTACGAGAATGGCTTAACGGTTCTGATGATGAGGAAATTTCTGTCTATGACTTAACTAATCACTATGGTAAACGAGCCTCAAGATGGGAGCGTTTCCATAACTCGTTTTTTAAGTTTGAGCCAACACTACTCGGTGTAACCATGGTCGTTAGTGCGTTAATAGCAATCAAGTTTGTGCCAGGAAATGCCTAACAAGTGTAGTCACCTGACACAAATTACTACGCGCCTTTTTGTGTATGCGCTACGCTCAATTTCACACAGAAAGGCACTACGCAATTCGTGCAGGTGCTACAGGCGTTAGAACTTTCTAGAGGGCTGGAATGGGGCGATAGTAGCCACTAGTTTGCGGCTAGATCTGGAGGCTTAACTGAACACTCGCTTTTAGAACCCATATCGTGTTGGGTCGCGCACTGGATCCAGGTGCTTCAATAAATAGCCCGAAGACTCTCACCTTCGGGCTATTTTGTCTCTCACACGGCTTGCTTAGACGGTCCCACCAACAACAGGTCCTCACGGGGTTCAAAAGCCATTCAAGCGAGCGTTAACAGGCCGTCTTTCGCTGACCCGCCTATCTGGCATCGCCACCTGTGGCGGCACTGGCTGATTTTACCCATTGGATGATATTGCCCGCACTCTTGACGGCGCGGTCTCTCTCTAGCAGCTGCCCGGATGGAGAGAACAGCAAAATTTCAGAGGAGTTGGCCCGATATCTGGCGCGAAACTCTTCACCCGTCGGTGAGCCTACCCGGGCGATCAAAAAGAACGCAGTATCGCCAATCTGACGTCGGGCCTCATTCATCTGTTCTGTCTGGGTGTTGCTCGAGGTAAAGTTGGGATCGTAGACAAATACCACGGCCGGTTTTCCAGTCCCGATCTCTTCATGTGTTGTCTTAAATCCCTTAGGAATTACGTTAAAAATCAAGACAACCGCCAGCACCAGCGTGGCGAGAACGCCCAGCTTTACCCAAAGGCCACGGCGCGCAGTTGTGTCAGTGTGATGCTGTTTGATAGTCGGGTCCTCGTATCCTGGTTTACTAGTCATTGTTTAATATAACGAATCAGTAGCCGATTGCCTTTAACCCAGTCTTAATCACTGTGATTTCAGCCTCAGGTTGAGTGACCGGAGCCGGGAGACCCCTCGCACTGTCACCAAAGAAGTCAGAGCAGATTGAAAATCCCAACGTCTGGTATGGTGCGGACAGGAGCCTGACGGTTTCGCTAACGGGGTTACGACAAGCCTGTCCCTTAGATATAGTCAGGCACTTCAATGGACTCTGAGTGGACGGACCGTTGCCAGGAGGGCATGTGCGAACGCTTCTTATCGCAATTCTTTTGTTGTTACTGACGCTGGTGCTGGCCGGGGCGTTCTCCCAGCGCCATGCGCTGGCCTGTGAGGCGCTGGCTGCACTGGATTACCCGTACCTGGGGGACGGTGTCTTTATTGCGCCGGATCTGTCGCACCAACAGGGGCAGCGGGCCAAAGCGATGATCGATGCGGCCGAAGCGCGAATCGCACAGGTCTATGGCGAGCCGAAATCGACGCCAAGGCTGGTGTTTACGTCCGAACCTGATGTGGCGGAGCAGTGGGGAGCCAATCAGACCGCCACGATGCACCGGCTGCCCTGGGGGGCCTGCATTGTGGTTGGGCCTAAGGGGCACAGCGTGGATGTGATTGCCCATGAATGGCTCCATGCCGAAATTCAGCATCGGATTGGATTTTTACGCACTCTCACAGAAATGCCGACCTGGTTTGAGGAAGGCGCGTCGGTCACGCTGGATTACCGCGCGCCGTTTCTGCCCGAGAACATAGAGGTAAGCCGGGCCGAAGTGGAGCGGGTAACAACCCTGACCAACGGGCGGGCGTTCTATACCGCAGGCGTTCACAGCCACTATCAGGCCGCGAGAATGGCAGTGGTGCCCTTGATCGACCCGAAGCGCTTCTTTGATGATCTGGACCGAATCGGCGTGGGCGAACGCTTTGAAGATGTGTTTGGCTCTGCCGGACGGCGGGGGCGATAGCCGGTGGTTGGCCCCCGTCAGAAAGTGCTGCATATACTTGAGGTCTTATCCTTGGCCGGGTCAGGCTTATGTCCAAAGACACCTTTATTCTGCACTCCGCGTACCCGCCTTCCGGGGACCAACCTGAAGCGATTGCGCGGCTGATTGCCGGCATAGAAAGCGGTAAAAGCCACCAGACGCTGCAAGGGGTCACCGGGTCGGGCAAAACCTTCACCATGGCGAACATCATCCATCGCCTGAAGCGGCCCACGCTGATTCTGGCCCACAACAAAACCCTGGCCTCCCAGCTCTACAGCGAAATGCAGCATTTTTTCCCGGAAAACGCCGTAGAGTACTTTGTCTCGTACTACGACTTTTTCCAGCCTGAAGTCTACATCCCGGGCAGTGACCGCTTTATCCGCAAGGACTCGGCGGTGAATGAGCAGCTGGAACGACTCCGGCTGTCGGCCACCAAATCGCTGATTGAGCGCCGCGATGTGGTGGTGGTGGCGTCTGTCTCCTCGGTCTATGGCCTGGGGGACCCGCAAGCCTACCGCGATCTGCAGGTGCCTTTAACGGTTGGGGGCCGGCTCGATAAGTCGGAGCTGGTTGAGCGTCTGGCGCGGATGCAGTACATCGAGTCACCAGCCCATCTGGAGCGGGCCGGCTACCGGGTGCAGGGCAACGCGGTAGAGCTGTTCCCGGCGGATTCCGCTCAGGAGGCGATACGCATTGAGTGCAAAGCGGGGAAGATTGACCGCTTAACCTGGATGGACCCGGCTACCGGCCAGTCTCTGCGTCCCTGCGATGCCTATAAAGTGTCGCCCAAAACCCTGTACGCCTCGTCCATCGACAAGGTGCGAAAGGCCAGTGAGCGTATCCGTCAGGAGATGGAAGCGAGGGTGGCGGAGCTTAATGCAGAAAACCGGCTTACTGAGGCGGCCCGGCTCTATGAGCGCTGCATGAATGACATCGACATGATGCAGCAACTGGGTTATTGCCCGGGCATTGAGAACTACGCCTGCTACCTGAATGACCGGGATAAGGCGCTGCCGCCCACCACGCTGATGGATTACCTGCCAAAGGATGGGTTGGTGTTTGTGGATGAGTCCCACGTGATGCTGCCGCAGATCGCCGCCATGTCCAAGTCCGACCGAAGCCGCAAAGACACCCTTATCGACTACGGCTTCCGCCTGCCTTCTGCCCGCCATAACCGGCCGCTGAGCTTCAGCGAGTTTGAGCAGGTAAAACCACAGACCATCTTCGTGTCCGCCACGCCGGGTGAATACGAAGTGCGCCGCTCCGGCAACAGCGTGGTGGAACAGATCATCCGACCCACAGGACTACTGGATCCGGAGGTGGAAGTGCGCCCATCGGCAGACCAACTGGAGGATCTGTTAACGGAGATCCGACAGCGAACCGCCGACAACGAGCGGATTCTGGTGACCACCCTGACCAAGGCCAGTGCCGAGTCGCTGCACCAGTTGATGAGCCAGCAGAACGTCCGGGTGCGCTACCTGCACTCCGACATCAGAACATCCGATAGGGTAGACATCATCAATGGGCTCAGAGCCGGTGAATTTGATGTGTTGATAGGCATCAACCTGTTGCGCGAGGGCCTGGACATTCCGGAAGCGTCGCTGGTGGCGATTCTGAATGCGGACCACGCCGGTTTTTTGCGGTCCACTGAGGCGCTGATCCAGATCATCGGCCGGGCGGCCCGCAATGCCAACGGCAAGGCAGTGCTCTATGCCGACCGCGTCACGCCAGCGATGCAGCGGGCGATCGACGAATCCGCTCAGCGCCGTGAACGGCAGCTGGCGTACAACCTGGCCAATGGCATTCAACCTGCGGGTCCGAAACGAGATAGAGCTTCAATCGTCGAGGCTGCGCGGCAAAAAGCGTGCGAACGTGTCGGCTTCTGCGACAATCTGACGCATCTTTGTGAGCAGATCACCCTCAGGGAAAAAGCCCTGCTGGAGGCCGTTGCCAAAAACGATGACACCATCATTAAGGGGATCCGCGCTGAACTGGATACCCTCTATCGGCAATTTATCTTTCTCTGAATGCGCCAGCGCAATGCCAGAAATGTGCAGGTGCTTTGGCCTGGCGCTCTGATAGGATGGGGATTCTGCACGGATGCCGTGATAACAAGACGAGCAAAGAGACGATTTATGCTGTTCCCGACCAACCCCATCACCACCGCCCGGTTGACCCTGCGTCCCGTTAATGAGCATGACGCCCCGGCGCTGTTTCCCCTCTATGCTGATGCCGAAGCGATGCGGTTCTGGAGTCGTCCGCCCTTTACCGCGTTGTCAGAAGCCGAGCAGCTGGTACAGCGGGGCGTCGAAGGCTGGGAGCAGCAGCAGTCCATGATGTGGGTGGTGGAAGCGGAAGGGGTGGTCGCCGGTACCATCAGCCTGTTTTCCCTGTCGGAGCAAAATCGCCGGGCAGAGATTGGCTATATGCTGGCAAGGCCTTTCTGGCAGCAGGGCATCATGTCGGAAGCGTTGACGGCAATCATTGCTCTGGCCTTTGGCCCGATGGACCTGAACCGTCTGGAAGCGGACATCGACCCCGACAACGTGGCCTCCGCACGATTGTTGCAGCGACTCGGCTTCGCCCATGAAGGCCACCTGCCGCAACGCTGGATTGTTGATGGCCGCGTTACCGACAGCGACCTGTACGGCCTGTTGAAGGCGCACTGGTGTTCGGAACAGGCAGCGCGCTCAGGCTGCCGCCAGCAGTAGCCAGGCCGTTGCCCGCACGGCATTCAGCGAAGTCCAACTCGCCGGGGCAGGCCCGGCGTTCGCGCACCATCGTGTTCTGGTTTGGTGTTTGGGGGGAGACTACGGAGTCAAAGGCCCCGTGACTTGCGCTCTCGCCCGCCTCGTAAGCCCATCATCCAACGGCTTTCAAACCTGGCCTGTTCCACTTTTTCTCTGGAGAAGGGGCAGTCCTCTTCCGATAAACCCGCCAATCCCGCCTTCAGGCCCAGATCAAATGCCAGCTTGTAGCCCTCGCGAACCTGATCGGAAACGGGACGCATGTAATGGACGACGATGCGCCGGAAGATCATCGTTGCCAGAATGACCGCTAACACAAACAGTGCGCCGAGCAGAATGGTCATCCCCAGGTTGTCCCGCCCCACATAGACGGCGGCGAAGCCGCCCAGGGTGAAGCCCACGCCGCAGACACGGTCAAAGGTTTTGCCTGCGCCCAGCTTTGAGCCAATGTACAGACGCTCCAGACGATGGTACTGAGCGGCAAGGGTGAAATACTTTTGTTGTTGTTCTGGTGTCATTTTCGGATTTGTCGATGGTGAGGGCACGGTCCGGGGCAGCCCCCCGAATACAAGGTGGCACTTGTATCACAGTGTCATCATGGCCCCAAGCAATAAACACCTGTGCGACAAAGGTTTGAACAGCCGGGTATTCCTTTTGCACCGATCCGCTGGGCGTTAACGTTCACCCAATATTTCAAATTCATCGAAGACCAGTCTGGCGCTGCCATCCGGCTGGCGTTGCCAGTGCTCTTTGTGGACGACGCCATAGGCTTTGTTCATGGTCCAGGAGGCGCTCAGGATGTAGCCATCGTCCCCCTCTGGTGTCCACACCACGTTTTGATACTCCACATCCTCAAACCCCTGATCGATGATCTGCTGCCAGAACGCCTGAATCGATTCACGTCCGGTAAAGGTGCCCATGGGACGGGCGAGCATGGTCGTGCCTTCGGCGTATTGTTCAGCGCAGCCTTTGGCGTCCTGGCGGTTGAAGGCGTCTTGCCAGGCTTTAATGCCTGCTTTGCAGGTGTCTAAAGTGCTCATGTTGATGGGTCCTGGTGGGGAGGAAGAACTGTCAGTGTAGGGCTGGAATGGCCGGGGTATAACGCGCTATTCAGAAATCTCTGTGCGACACAGTGGCACACACCGCACTGAGTCCGCTCCGGCAGAAGGCTTTGGTTATTGCCCGTACGGCCATCAATCCGGCGCTTCCGTGTTTCGCCAATCCACTGGCTGAGCGTCACGATAGGCTCTGTCCGGTCAGGGCCGCATTTGCTACGCTGGCCAGCGCAGACACCAGGACCCGGCTAACCCGCAGATCAAAGGACAGAAACCGATGCTGATTCCCTACAACGCTTCATACCGCACCCGGTGCATCGAGCTCTTTGACACCAATCTGGGTAAGTACTTTGCCCCCAACGAGCGGCAGGAATTTATCGATTTCCTGGATAATCTGGCGGATCCACACCGCTACTTCGTGTTGGTGGAGCAGGGGCAGGTAAGGGCCTGCGGCGGTTACTACGTGGAAGAGGGGGTGGGCGCGCTGTCATGGGGCATGGTGCATCGTGAAGCCCACGGCAAAGGACTGGGAACACGATTGACCGAATATCGCCTGTCACAACTGCGGCAGCGGGATGACGTGACGGTGGTGAAAATCGACACCTCCCAGCATACCCAGGGGTTTTACGCCCGACAGGGCTTTGTGGTCACCCGGTCCACGCCGGACGGTTTTGGTGCGGGAATCGACTGTGTGTCGATGGATTTGGTGTTGAACGCGCCGACAGCGTAACGACAAGACCCGGCCTGGGCCGGGTCTTCTGCATGGTATTCACGCTGTGCTATTCGCGCTGTGCTATTCGCTTTTCACCCGCTGTCGCCAGTTCCGAACCCGCTCTTCAAACTCAACCAGGGGTGTCGGTACCCCGTCGGAGGTGCCCTGAGCCAGCAGGGAGGGGTGGCGCTGCATCACCCGGGCGAGTGAGTGGCGTTGGTCCGGGTCCACATCCACCATCAGCAGATGCATCCCCTGGGCGATCGCCTTATCAAAGCTGTCGATACGATGGTGCGGGTGCTGCAACCCAATCAATCCGCCTTCCCAGGTACAGAATCCCAGCACCAGCGCAGCAAACATCCAGATCGGCACCCAGCCAAGCCCGCCGACACCAAACCAGAATGCCAGCCCCAGCAGGGTCATTGCCAGCAGGGCGCCCAGTTGCAGACCTCGCCAGGCGTAATAGAGCAGGTCATACAGCATCAGTGAGGAAACGGGCAACAGCCGGAACTGCCTCAGCAAGGAGGGGTGGCGACTGTGCACGTGGATCTGCGCTGGACTCAATCCCTGCTTTTCCAGCTGCCGCTCCACCAGCTCCAGCTCCCATAGGCTGGTGCTGAGGTAGTAGTGACGGATCATAAGGCCTCACACCCGGGCAGTGGTAACTGCAAGGTTAGACCATATGGCTGAAAGTGAGGCGCTTAGCGTCCGTTCAGGCTGCTGAGGAAACCGGTGAGGTTTTCCGTGCGGTAGCAGGCGTCATGAGAAGCCAGATCCTGACGGTTTACCAGCACGGTGCGCATACCCAGAGACTTTGCGGTGGTCAGGTTGTCCGGCTGGTCGTCAAACATCACCGCCTGCTCCGCCTGAAAGCCAAACTGGTCGCAAATGGTTTTGAAGGCGTGCGGATGGGGCTTCATCTGGAAGTCCACCTGCTCAACACTGAACAGTCCCTCGAAGCAGTGGGACAGACCGAGGTGGTCCAACAGCCGCTCGGCGTAAGGGCGGGGTGAGTTGGTAAACAGGATTCGGCGTTTACTGATGGCCTGCAGTTCGTCCGCCAGTTCCGGCACCCGGGGCAGGGCATCCAGCGCCACGTCGTGGGCGTAACTGGAGAAGGCGGCCAGGTCCACTTGCGGGTGGTGCAGTTGCAGGCCACGCAGGGTGCCCCCGTACTGTTTGTAGTAACGCTGGCAGAAAGCGTGAGCGTCGGCGTCGCTCAGTTGAAACTCGCGGGCCACAAAGTCGCGCATGCGCTGACCGACCTGGTCCAGAATGCCGGACTCCGGCGAGTAGAGGGTGTTGTCGAGATCAAACAGATAGACGTCACGTTGAAGCAATGGTGACACGGGCAGACTCCTGTACAGCGGGGGCAGCAAGGGTAGCAGCGCCCCCGGGGTACGGGCAAGCGGTCAGGGCGCGCTGTTGATCAGAACCTTGAGGCCAAGACCGGTAAAGTGCGCGGCCACACGCTCCATACAGGCCTCGGAGGTTTGGGGCCACGCTTGTGCCGAAGGCCGCACGCCATGATGGCGAAAGCCGTTGAGCTTGAGCACCGGGGGATTGGGCAGGCCGGACAGAAATGCGGCTAACCCGTCCAGTTCGTCCGCCATGTCGTTCTGACCCTCGATCACCAGAAACCGCACTTCCACCAGTTTGCCCGCTTCGGCCAGAAGTTGTGCGCTTGCCAGCACCTTGCTGTTGTCACGGCCCGTCAGGGCTTTATGGCGCTCAGCACCCATCGCTTTGATGTCCAGCATCACGCCATCCGAAGAGGCCAGCAGCGGGGGCCAGTGCGGGCTGTCCAGTAAGCCGTTGGAGTCGATCAACAGGTTGAGATAGGCGGTCTCCGCATCGCTTTTTAATCGTGACTGCAAGGCGGTGATAAAGCGGTGTTGTAAGGTGGCTTCGCCGCCGGAGAAGGTGATGCCGTCCAGCAACATCGCATGTTCCCGGATGGTGTTAAACAGCGTTTCCACATCATAGCGACGGGCATAGGGGCTGCCGTCGCGACGGCAGTGCGGCAGACAGGATTCGCAGCGCTGGCACTGTCCGGCGTTGTGGGCCAGACGGCGTTTGCCATTGACACTGGCGTCCTGCAACGCGCCGTTGGGGCAGTGCGGCACGCACTCCAGGCAGTGGTTGCAGTGGCCGATGGTCTGCGGGTTGTGGCAGCTGGGGCAGTTCATGTTACAGCCCTGGAAGAACACCACCATCCGACTCCCGGGACCGTCCACGCATGAGAACGGCAGGATCCGGTTAACCGCAGCGCTGAGTGCCGGTGGTTTCTTCATTGGCTTCAGCGGTGCGGTCAGGGAAAGCGCGGCCGGGGCCGCTCTTAATGGGGTCAGGCTTACCACAGGTTGGACGGGTTCTGTTCGTGGTTCAGGGTGCGTGCCTGACGGCTGAGGATCTGGCCCACGTCCACCGCCTCCAGACCCAGTGCCGTAGACTGGTGGCGTTCCGCCTGATGGCGGTATTTTTCAATGTCGGACTTCTTCACCAGGAAGCCGGTAACCCGGACCAGATCGCTGTCGCTCAGGTTAGCGGTAAACACCCGCATGCCCAGTTTGAAGCCGCCGCGGATCAGCCGGGTCATCGCTTCCGGATTGCGCCGGATGGTGGGGTCGAAGCCAAGAATGTCGCTGACGCCCGCCTGGAAGTAAGTGTGCATACGGGCCGTGGCGCGGATGTAGCTGGCCGGGTCCGGCTCCTCGCCGATCGGGATCCGGGTGCCGGCGGTTTCGTCGGTGTCACAGGAGATCCCGGATTGAGCGTGCAGCATCACCTTGTTATTGAGGCAGTGCGGCATGCGGATGGCGTCCACCGCCTCGGCATAGGCGGCGATGATGCGTTCGGCCAGCACGTTCGCTTCTTCATCCAGTCCGTAGCGGGCGGACTTGCCTGCGGCGGCCATCAGCTGGTTAACCAGTTCGGCGGTGCCGTAGATGCCAAACATGGCGGTAAATTGGTCCGGGTCCAGCAGCCCCTCCTGGCAGAGGAAGTGGTGACGGTAGAACTGGGTGTCCTCCACCAGCGCACGGATGCGATGCTCCAGCCCTTCCGCCATCAGGCTGACACAGCGGGGCAGGGCGGTGGCCAGATAGTCTTCCACTGTGCCGTTGCACAAGCCAAAAGAGACCCGCAGGTTGAGGCGAAGCAGGGTGTGGGCACCGCCACCAAGTGGCAGGGAGTTAAAGCAGCTGACATTGGCGTAGTCGCCGTCAAAATCCCGGGCAATGCGCTCGTGGTTGGCGATATGGGGCTTATTGCAGGCGATGATATTGGCCGTCAGCTGTTCCAGCAGATCGTCCGGTGTCACGCCGGCCTGGTAACGGAAGGTCAGATTGGGTACCGACTGCTGCAGTTCGGCGTCAATGCGCAGCAGGGCGCGGCCCACCCGACTGTCCTGCGGGCCCAGGTTAACGTGGGCAAAGGAGTCCGGCACGATGCGGTCGATCATCTGCCAGAAGCGGCGCAGCTTTTTGTAAAGCTGTTCGTCGCTGAGGTCGCCGGCATAGGGCTCTAGCAGAGTGTCCAGATGGCCCAGAAATACCGGGAAGGTGGTCACTGAAGGCACGTGCTGATACAGGATGGTCAGCAGGTTCAGGGCGTCGTCGAGATCGTCAGCCGGCTCCAGTTCCAGAAAGGCGCTGCCCCCCTTCAGGGTTTTGCTGTAATCCGGCAGGGTGTAGCGCGGCTTGAATGGCGCAGCGGGCTCGAACATTTCGTGCAGCAGGCCGCTGGACACGGCTTCGGCTACGGCATCACTGTAGTTGCAGCCCGGCAACTCGGCTTCCAGACGCTGATAGAGCGCCAGCTGTTTTTGCGCCGGGGTCAGGGTGTGCAGCCGCACCAGGCGGGCCGCGTCGTCCAGTAGGGTTTGGTAGGCGGACATCGGACTTCTCTTCTCGGTTCCGTTGGGGGCCGGGTAAGGCGGCCAGCAATGGCTGCAGTGTATCAACGGGTTCGAAAAATCCCTTCGTCAGTGCGCCGGTTCTGAGAGCGGGATCGCCCTTTTTGAACCGTCGGCCAAGCCATTGTCTTTGTGAGAGAACCGGGGATGGTGTCTGACTGTTCCGAGTTGTGCATTGGCCCGGGAATTGACATACTGCGGCGGTCTTGTCGGAGTGCCTACCCGTCTGTTCGCAGATTGAGGGGGGCTGAGATCGCGAAAGCGGGATCCGTGGAACCTGAACCGGTTAGTACCGGCGTAGGAAAACAAGCAACGCCCCCCAACGGCATGTCTGAGTAAACAGTGCATGCCGCCCCCTGAGCCACAGGGGCCCAATCCGGGGGCGCTCAATTTGTTCGCCAACAGGCTCACGTCCGGCAGGCAATTTTCCATAAGGATCATTTGGAGATTGCAATGTCGACTGACACCCAACATGCCAAACCCGCGCTGACCCGCCGGGGCCGCCGCGATGCGGCACAAACCTTTCTGGATAACCTGAAAGGGCACCCTTTTCCCAATTCTGAAAAGCTCTATCTCACCGGTTCCCGCGATGACCTTCGTGTCGGGATGCGGGAGATCCATCTGACGCCTTCGGTGATTGGTGGCGACCAGCACAACCCGATCACCCGGGACAACGAGTCGATTCCGGTGTACGACACCGCCGGACCCTACAGTGACCCACAGGCCGAACTGGATGTCCGTGCCGGCCTGCCCAAGTTGCGCCAGGGCTGGATCCTGGAGCGGGACGATACCGAAGCGCTGGACAGCGCCAGCTCGCACTTTACCCAGCAACGGCTGGCGGACGGCGGGTTTGACCATCTGCGCTTTGAGCAGTTGCCGAAGCCTCGTCGCGCCAAAGCCGGCAAAAACGTGTCGCAACTGCACTATGCCCGTGCCGGGATCGTGACTCCGGAGATGGAGTACGTGGCGATCCGGGAAAATCTGGGGCGGGAGCGGATCCGCAATGAGATCCTGAAGAAAGCCCACCCGGGCCAGAGCTTCGGTGCCAACCTGCCGGAGGCGATCACCCCGGAGTTTGTGCGCGATGAGATCGCCCGCGGGCGCGCCATCATTCCGGCCAACATCAATCATCCGGAAGCGGAGCCGATGATCATCGGCCGTAATTTCCTGGTGAAGGTGAACGCCAATATTGGCAACTCATCGGTGAGTTCCTCCATCGAGGAGGAGGTTGAGAAGCTGGTGTGGTCCTGCCGCTGGGGTGCGGATACGGTGATGGACCTCTCCACCGGCCGCCATATCCATGAAACCCGGGAGTGGATCATCCGTAACTCACCGGTGCCGATCGGCACCGTACCGATCTATCAGGCGCTGGAAAAGGTCAACGGCATTGCCGAAGACCTGAGCTGGGACGTGTTCCGCGACACCCTGATTGAGCAGGCGGAGCAGGGGGTGGACTACTTCACCATCCACGCCGGCGTATTGCTGCGCTATGTGCCGATGACCGCTGAGCGCGTCACCGGCATTGTGTCCCGTGGCGGCTCCATCATGGCCAAGTGGTGCCTGTACCACCACAAAGAGAATTTCCTTTACCAGCACTTCGCGGAGATCTGTGAGATCTGCGCCCAGTATGACGTTTCGCTGTCGCTGGGCGACGGCATGCGCCCCGGCGCCATTGTCGACGCCAACGACCGCGCCCAGTTTGCCGAACTGGAAACCCTGGGTGAGTTAACCCGCATCGCCTGGCAGCACGATGTCCAGACCATCATCGAAGGCCCCGGCCATGTGCCGATGCATCTGGTGAAAATCAATATGGAAAAGCAGCTGGACGACTGCATGGAGGCCCCGTTCTACACCCTGGGTCCGCAGGTTACGGATGTGGCGCCGGGCTACGACCATTTCACCTCCGGCATTGGTGCCGCGATGATCGGCTGGTACGGCTGCGCCATGCTCTGTTACGTCACGCCGAAAGAGCACCTTGGCCTGCCGGACAAGGAAGACGTGAAACAGGGCCTTATCGCCTACAAAATCGCTGCCCACGCCGCGGATGTGGCGAAGGGCCACCCTGGTGCTCAAATCCGCGACAATGCGTTGTCTCTGGCGCGATTTGAGTTCCGCTGGGAAGACCAGTTCAACCTCTCTCTGGACCCGGAAACCGCCAAGGCCTACCACGACGCCACCCTGCCTCAGGAGAGCGCTAAAGTGGCCCATTTCTGCTCCATGTGCGGACCCAAATTCTGCTCCATGAAGATCACCCAGGAGGTGCGGGACTTTGCGGCCAATCAGGCCAACCGCATCGACATCGACACCGTTGAAGCGGAAACCGGCATGGCGCAGAAAGCGCAGGAGTTCCGGGACAGCGGCGCCCAGCTCTATTCCGAGGTTAAGCCATGAACAATGACAACGGGGCAGCCGTATCGCCCTGTCTTAATGCGGTGACAAGCGGCGCTGCTCGTCGTCCCATCGTGTGGACCATCGCCGGCAGCGATTCCGGAGGGGGGGCAGGGATCCAGGCGGACCTGCTGACCATGCACGATCTGGGTGGCCACGGTTGCAGTGTCATCACCTGCATCACGGCACAAAATTCGGTGGCGGTGGATCACGTCGAAGCGATCTCCGTCGAAGGTTTTGTGGCCCAACTCAACACCTTGTGGGCGGACCTGCCACCGGCGGCCATCAAGATTGGTTTGCTGCCGGGACCGGCACACATTGAGGCGCTGACCCATTGGTTCGAAGCCCGTCAGGGGCAGTTGCCGCCGGTGGTGCTGGACCCGGTTCTGGTGGCCAGTTCCGGCGCCATGCTGAACACCAGCGAAGCGCTGGATCAGTTCGACCCGCTGTTTCCCTACGTGGCGTTGATCACCCCCAATGGTGACGAACTGGCCGCGCTGACCGGCGTTGCCATCGACAGCCCGGCAGCAGTGGTGCGTGCCTGTGCGCAGTTGCGGGCACGCGGTGTCAACGCGGTGCTGGCCAAAGGGGGGCATTTTGCCCACCTGCATCCGGGCCGCTGCGTGGACCTGCTCTACAGCGACGGCCTGAAAACCTTGTTCGATGGGCCACGTATCGATACCGATAACACCCACGGCAGCGGCTGCACTCTGTCCTCGGCGCTGGCAACGCTGCTGGCGCAGGAGTATGTGCTGGAAGACGCGCTGGCGGTGGTGCGCGCGTATCTGCACAACGGCCTGACTGAGGCGGTCGCTTATGGCGATGGGCCGGGGCCGTTGGCCCGTACCGGCTGGCCGAGGCGGCTGGCGGATTTCCCCTCGGTGCCGCTGCCCGGAAGCGAGCTGGCCCGGGCTTATGGCCTCAATGCCGGGGTGAATATGCCGGACGCCGCGTTTGCCCGCAGCGAAGTGGCGGAGCTGGGGGTTTACCCGGTGGTGGACAGCGTGGAGTGGGTCGAACGCCTGTTGTCGCTGGGGGTGAAAACCCTGCAGCTGAGAATTAAGGACCGATCACCACAAGAGGTCGACGTCGAGATCAGCCGGGCCATTGCACTTGGCCACGCCCATCAGGCCCGTTTGTACATCAACGATTACTGGCAGTTGGCGATCCAACACGGAGCCTATGGGGTCCATCTGGGTCAGGAGGACATGGAGTGTGCCGATTTGGCGGCGATTCAGCGGGCTGGCCTGAAGCTGGGACTCTCCACCCACGGCTACTTTGAGATCCTGCGCGCCCATGCCTTAAAGCCCAGTTACATCGCCATGGGCCATATCTTTCCGACCCCCACCAAGCAGATGCCTTCCGCCCCTCAGGGGCTGGAGCGACTGCACCGCTACGTTGCCCTGGTGCAACCGCACTGTCCCGCTGTGGCCATCGGCGGCATCGACCAGGCCCGGGCGTTCGACGTAGCCAGGAGCGGTGTTGGCAGCATCGCCGTGGTGCGCGCCGTGACTCAGGCTGACGATGTCGCGCTGGCACTGTCCGACCTGCAGGCCGCGTTCAATGCCTCGCCCACCCTGGCGACTGAGGTGCCGGATGCTCAGTGATCAGGACTTTCTCCGCTATGGGCGACAACTGCTGTTACCGCAGTGGGGCGAAGCGGGCCAGAACACTCTGACCCGCAAGCGGGTGGTGATCATCGGACTGGGAGGCCTGGGCTGCCCGGCGCTTCAGTATCTGGCCGGGGCGGGCATTGGGACACTTCGGCTGGTGGATGCCGATACGGTGTCACTTTCGAATCTGCCGCGACAAACGCTTTACGGCCAGCAGGCGGTAGGCCGGGCCAAAGTGGAGGTCGCCGCTGAGTGGCTGAACCGGCATAACCCGGCCATCAGCGTTGAGGTGGAAACCCGAATGGCCACCGCTTCAACCTTGCCGCGTTTGCTGGCGGGTGCCGACCTGGTGTTGGATTGCACCGATAATCTCACCACCCGCCATGCCATCAACGCCGCCTGCGTCAAAGCGGGCAAGCCTCTGGTCAGCGGTGCAGCAATTGGCTGGCAGGGCCAACTGCTGGTGATACAGCCCGGCGTTGCGGATTCGCCTTGTTTCGCCTGTCTGAGTGATCCCAACGAGGAGAGCCACTCCGCTTCGTGTGCTGAGGCCGGTGTAGCGGGTCCGGTGGTGGGTGCAGTCGGCACGCTGCAGGCTTTGCTGGCCATACAGTTGCTGCTTGGCCTGGATACCCCCGCCGGTCTGCATCGCTTTGACGGCCTTCAATTTCAGTGGCAGCGCTTTGCGCTGGCCAAGTCGCCGGATTGCCCGGTCTGCGCTAACGCGTTTTGTGAGTAACGCCATGAGAATCATCCTGAATCAACAACCGCAGGAGGTGACGGTGGACACCGTTGCCGAACTGCTGGCCAGCCTTGGCCAGGACAAGCCCGGCGTTGCCGTGGCATTGAATGGCCAGGTGGTCAGCAAATCGCGTTGGGGCCAAACCGCCCTCAACGAAGGTGACGCCCTGGACCTGTTTTCCGTGATTGCCGGAGGCTGACGATGCTGACCATTGCCGACAAAACCTTTACCTCCCGCTTGTTTACCGGCACCGGCAAATTTGCCTCCAATGCGGTGATGCAGGAAACCATCGCCGCTTCCGGCTCCCAGCTGGTGACGTTAGCGCTGAAACGGGTCGATCTGACCGGTGCCCAGGGCGACATCTTCTCGCCGCTCAAAGCGATCGGGGTAGACCTGCTGCCCAACACGTCCGGAGCCCGCACGGCAGAAGAGGCGATTTACGCCGCTCAGCTGGCCCGGGAAGCGCTGGGGACCCACTGGCTGAAGCTGGAGATCCACCCGGATCCCCGTTATCTACTGCCGGATCCGATTGAAACCCTCAAAGCCGCCGAGGCGCTGTGCGCCGATGGCTTTGTGGTGCTGCCGTACTGCCATGCAGACCCGGTGCTGTGCAAACGACTGGAGGAAGTGGGCTGCGCGGCCGTCATGCCGCTGGGCGCGCCTATCGGTTCCAATCAGGGACTGAAAACCGAAGCGTTTCTGAAGATCATCATTGAGCAGGCCAATGTGCCGGTGGTGGTGGACGCGGGCATTGGTGCGCCGTCCCACGCCGCCTGGGCGATGGAGCTGGGTGCCGACGCGGTGCTGGTGAATACCGCGATGGCGGTCGCGGGAGACCCGGTCTCCATGGGCAGCGCCTTTAAGCAGGCGGTCATCGCCGGCCGTACCGCCTTTGAATCCGGGCTGGGAACCGTGGCCACCCAGGCGGAAGCCACCAGCCCGCTGACCGGTTTTCTGGAATGACCCTATGAGCTTTTACGACCTCTGGCAGCAGCAGGACTGGGACGCCCTGGCGCTGGCCATCAACAGTAAAACGGTTGCCGACGTGGAAAGGGCACTGACAAAGCCCAAACGGGACTGGCAGGACTTTCTGGCGCTGATCTCCCCGGCAGCGGATCGCTATCTGGAGCCAATGGCACAGGATTCCCGCACCCTGACCCGACAGCGTTTTGGCAACAATCTGGGCCTTTATGTGCCGCTTTATCTCTCCAACCTGTGCGCCAACGAGTGCGATTACTGTGGCTTTACCATGAGCAATCGCATTAAGCGGCACACCCTGTCTGAGCAGGAGATCGAGCTGGAGTTGGACGCGGTAAAGCGGATGGGGTTTGACAACATTCTGCTGGTTACCGGCGAGCACGAAACCAAGGTGGGAATGGACCATTTCCGTCGGGTGGTGCCTCAGGTAAAAGCCCGTTTCAGTTACCTCCAGATGGAGGTTCAACCGCTGGCAACGGAGCAATACCAGGAGCTGAAAACCCTGGGGCTGGATGCGGTGATGGTGTATCAGGAAACCTACCACCGGCGCACCTACGCTCAGCACCACCTTCGCGGTAACAAAACCGACTTCCGCTTCCGGCTGGAAACGCCCGACCGTCTGGGCCAGGCCGGCATCGATAAGATCGGCATTGGCGCACTGCTGGGCCTGGCTAACTGGCGGGTGGAAGCGGCGATGGTGGCCTTGCATCTGGATTATCTGCAGCGTACCTACTGGCGCAGTCGCTACTCGGTGTCGTTTCCACGCTTACGGCCCTGCACCGGCGGCCTTGAGCCGGTGTCGCCGGTGGGTGAGCGTCAGTTGCTTCAGCTTATCTGCGCCCTGCGGCTGTTTGCGCCGGAAGTCGACCTCTCCCTGTCGACCCGGGAGTCGGAGCGGTTTCGCGATAATGTGTTTGCGCTGGGCGTGACTACTGCATCTGCAGCGTCCAGTACCCGCCCCGGTGGGTATGCTGAACCCAGCGAGGACTTGGAGCAATTCAGTATCGATGACGCTCGCAGTCCGCAACAGGTGGCGGCCGCCATTGCGGCTGTGGGGATGCAGCCGGTCTGGAAGGATTGGGACCGGGCCTACTCCGGGTAAGAAAACGCTCTGGAACGGAGCACCGTCTGGTGCTCCGATCCATTTGGGGCACGCAACGGTGATCGGCGATAGGGCAGGGGCGATGCCGTAGCGAGCGTGGATTCGGGCTTTAAGCCAAATACTGGCATCGACTGAGTCCACAAAGGAACTGCCTTAATATAATCGACCATTCATTACCATTTATTATCTTCCCTGACGGCGCTTTATATTAATTTCGGTTCTGTGTCTTTATTTGAAGTCGGCGGTTATGTAATACGTTCGTAACCGAGATAACTCTGTTCTGGCATCCATTGGAATACTGAAGATAATTAAATGCTGATGGCTGTAAATCTGTTGCTGCATCCATTTTTAAAACCATCTCCAACCTGTCTCGCAGTCTGAAAGAACCGGTGGCCGATTCTGCTGAAGCACCAATGAGGTTGGCGTTCTTCTTTGCCGAACAATGGAAATGCTGCAGTGGTATGTCCCAGCCCGGTAGCATCGGCGCTGGCGATGGATGCTGTAACTGAACAGGGAGGAGGTTAAGATGAAAAAGCCGGGATTGTTAGATGAACGCCCTTTAACCAGTGCCATTATTTCTGGCGTGGATACGCGGTTAGGCCTGCGAATGATTGGCCACTTAATGGTAAATGGATGGCGACTCCGTTCCGAGTATGGTTCGCCTCTTGGCGATAAAGCCATTAGCTACGATTACTATCTTTTGGTTAAAGGAAAGCGGATGCTGTTTTTTGAATGGTCCTGTGAACTCCAGTGGCGAATTTCCGGATGGAAGAGCGCGATCTACTATTTGAGCAAACGTTATTCTCTTAAACGGAGAGCGTAAGCAAGCCTGCCGCATATTTTGATCTGCATCGTCCGGTTGCGCGTTTCCGTTGGTCCCATGTATTGCGGGAGGCTAACAATCTGATGTCAGGTTGATCCAGAGCGGACTGTGGCAACCGTTTGAGGATTACACTAAAACCACAAACCGGCATCGGAGCACCCCATGGCGACGCAAACCTCCCCCTCTTCGGAAGCGGCCCGAAATCGGCTGGTTCGGTTTTTCGGGCGTTATTCGGACGAACTGGAGCAGATCCGGGCGTTACTGCAGATTCGACTGGAGCAACTGGCGCTGGCCTATTGCCGTCGCCATAAGTTGCCAAAAGAGGCGGTGTTGGTCTGCACCCGGGTAAAATCCCTCAACAGCGTCCTGAACAAACTGGAACGCCGTGGTTGGCCCGACTTTGAACGGCCTGCTGAGGTGATCACTGATCTGATCGGTGCCCGGGTGGTGTGCTGGTTTGTGGATGATTGCCTGGGCATGCTGAGGTACATCTCTTCGTCAAAGCACCTGACTTTTGAATCTGACGTCGAGGATTACATCACCGAACCTAAACCCACTGGATACCGCGCCATACATCTGCTGGCCTGGATCAGCTACGACGCGGTTCAGGGGGCGCAGATAGAGTCCGATCAGATGCTGTGTGAAATCCAGGTCCGCAGCAAGCTTCAGGACGCCTGGGGCGATCTGACCCACGAGTTTCACTACAAAGCCAAGGCGCTGGGGCTGAAGGATTGGTCCTATGAGCAGCGCTTGTCGGAGATTGCCGAGCGACTGGCGGAGGAGGACCTGGCGCTGATGGCGATTCGGGATGCCTATCAGGCGCTGGCGAGCCGGACCCGCTCCCGCTAAAGCGTTTCGATATTGTCCAGGCACCATTGAGCGTGGTCCAGAATCGCCTGACGCTCCGCCTCCGGTCGATCGTCCCAACCCCGGAATACCATTCTGATGCGGGGATTGGTGGCCAGCTCCCGATCGTGCCGATCCATAAAATGCCAGTAGAGGCTGTTGAGCGGGCAGGCATGGCAGCCGGTTTTATCCCTGACGTTGTAGCGACAATGCCGGCAATGATCCCCCATCCGGTTTACGTAGGCGCCACTGGCCGCATAGGGCTTGGACGCCAGCAGGCCGCCGTCCGCGTACTGGCTCATGCCACGGGTGTTGGGCATTTCCACCCATTCGATGGCATCGATGTAGATGCCAAGATACCAGGCGTCCACTTCATCCGGGTTGGCCCCGATCAGCAACGCAAAGTTGCCGGTGATCATCAGGCGCTGGATGTGATGAGCGTAGGCGTAGTCCAGCGAATGGCGTATCGCTTGTCTGAGGCAGGCCATCTTTGTCTCGCCGGTCCAGAACCAGCCGGGCAGGGCGCGGCGGGCCGCGAAGTGATTGCACGTGGCGTAGTCCGGCATGTTGGCCCAGTAGATGCCGCGGACGTACTCACGCCAGCCTAAGATCTGCCGGACAAACCCTTCCACCTGGGCCAGTGAGACCCGGTCGTCCTGTTGGAAGGCGACCGTGGCGGCTTCAACCACCTCCAATGGATGCAGCATCTTGGTGTTGAGCGAGAAACTCAGCCGGGAATGAAACAGGCTCCAGTTGTGGGGGGCCTGCTCTGACAACGCGTCCTGGTAGCGACCAAACCAGGGCAGGGCGTGGCGGCAAAAGTGGGTCAGCAGAGCCAGAGACTGCGAGCGGTTGATGGGCCAGAGCAGATCACCCTGAAGCTGGCCGATGTGGTCCACCTGATGGCGGGCCAGGCGCGCCCGGATGGTGTCGACCGGATTGGCAAAACAGAGCGGTACAGGCAGGTCGAGACAAGCGTCTTCGGACAATGCCTGCCGATTATCGGCATCGTAGTTCCATTTGTCTCCTAACGGCTTGTCGCCCGCCATCAACACATCAAACCGTTTGCGCATCTTTCGATAAAACGGTTCCATCCGGTGGCGGCAGCCGGCGCGGAAATGTTCCGGCAGTTCGTTAAAAGCGAGCAGAAAGTGCTCGCTATCCGCTTCTGCTGTGGGAACCGGAAGCTGCAATGCTCTGAGTTGACTGAACAGGCGGTATTCGTCGGGGCGCTGATATTCAAACTGGCAGGCGCCGGTTTCGGACACCATTCGGCGAATGAGGGCGGGCAGATCCTGATCATCTGCGGTGTCGTCCAGAGTCAGGTGCCTGACCCGGTGACCCTGCTCCGCCAACGTTTGGGCAAAGGCCTCCATGGCCGCGAAAAATCCGCACAACTTCTGAATATGATGCCGCACGTAGCCGGTTTCCTGTTTCAACTCTGCCACGATGTAGAGCACGGCTTCGTCACGCTGTTGATACCAGCTGTGCTGAAGATTCAGCTGGTCGCCGAGTATCAGTCGCAGGGTCCGGACCATCGCTGTCTCCCAGGGTTTATGCCTGTCGTTTCGAGGTTAGCCGTCAGGCTGAGGCCAGCCGGCCTCATCCAGGGGTTCCGTGATGGCAACCGGCTCGCCCTGCCAGCGTGCCCGATAGCGGCCGTCCGGGTCGTACATCTCGGTTTGTTTGGCCAGATCAAACCGGCGGCCGCCCCTGGGGTCCGCGCCCACTCCCGCCAGATACTGCCAGTTGCCCCAGTTGCAGGGGAGGTCGTGGTCGATCAACTGCTGCTGGAAATAGGCGGCACCGTAGCGCCAGTCGATTTCCAGCTCATGCACCAGCGCACTGGCAACCAATTGGCGAAGCCGGTTGGAGAGAAAGCCGGTGTGGTTCAGTTGTCTCATGGCGGCGTTGACGATGGCAAAAGGGGTCTCTCCCGCACACCAGCGGGCGAACCGTTCCGGATAGAAGCTGACGTGGCGACGCACCCCGGTGCGACCACCGGCGGCAAACAGTTTTGGACCGCTGGACAGCGCAAACCAGTAGAAATACTCACGCCAGAGCAACTCGACGCCAATCCACTCTGTGGAGCCGTTTTTCTCCACCGTGGCCTGGTAGTGGTCGAGGGCCGCCATCACCTGCCGGGCAGAGAGGCAGCCCTGGGCCAGCCAGGGAGACAGTTTGGTGGAACTGCTCCATTCGTCCAGATCATTGCGGGTGAGCTTATAGGATTGGGGGGCGTCGCTGGCGAAGTAGTGGGCCAGGTGCGCCTTACCCGCGGATTCGCCACCCTGGTATTGCAGATTGGGAACGGTAAAGGGGGGCGGCAACGCCTGACTGTCCAGTTGCAGCGGCGGGGGCAGGCGTTGCGGAGCGGGATACAAAGGACGGAACGCGTGCTTGGCGACCGCCTTTCGGAACTGGCTGAAGGTGGCGGGCAGGTCGCTCAGTTCAAAAGGCAGTTGCTGGTACTCAAACAGAGTTTGGGCTTGCAGCACTTCGCAGCGGTGATGGCCCAGCGCGTTTTGAATCGCCAGGTACTGGCCACGTTCCTCCTCACCGAAGGGCGCGCTGCACACCAGCTTGTCGATCCAGTGATTCCGCATCAGCTGGGTGACCACCGCCACCGGATCCCCCACTCGAATGACCAGTCTTTGGCCCAGCGTTTCCAGCCGGGCAGAGAGGGCTACCAGGCTTTCGTGGATAAAGCGCCAGGGGTGGTGCCCGACGCGTCGCGATTGCCAGTTATCGGCGACGAACCAGCGGGGGTCGATGCAGTAGAGGCACACCATGTGGTCCCGGGCCTGGGCGGCACGCAACAGGGCCGGATGGTCATCAATCCTGAGATCGTGGCGGAGCCAGAGTAATGAGCGTTTCACAGCCAATGTCCGATAAACCCGAATGGCTGTTAATACGGACGCGGTTGCGATTTGGTCTACCGCCTTTGGTGGCGGTTCGCGCAGGCCCCAAAAAAACGCCCCGGACCAGGCCGGGGCGGAGGATTTACTGAGTTTCGCTTGCCGTATCCGGCGTGCCGTTACGCGAGAAGTACTCCCGGGTCAGCTTGAACACCACCGGACTGAGCAGCGCCAGCGCAATCAGGTTGGGGATGGCCATCATGGCGTTGAGGGTGTCCGCCAGCAGCCAGACAAAGTCGAGGGAGACGATGGCGCCCAGCGGCACCGCCAGGGTGAACACCAGACGGAACGGCTTCACTGCTGCGTCACCAAGCAGGTACTGAACACAACGTTCGCAGTACACGCTCCAGCCCAGGATGGTGGTAAAGGCAAACACCGCCAGGGCGATGGCCACAATCACCTCGCCCTGCGGCACAACCGAGCCAAAGGCGGCGGAGGTCAGCGGGGCACCGGAAACGCCGCTGGTCCATTCGCCGGTCACGACGATGGCGAGGCCGGTAACGGAACACACGATGAGTGTGTCGATAAAGGTCCCCAGCATGGCGATAAGACCCTGACGCACCGGGTCATTGGTTTTGGCAGAAGCATGGGCAATGGGTGCTGAACCCAGACCCGCCTCGTTGGAGAATACCCCACGGGCCACACCGAATCGGACCGCTGCCCAAACCGCCGCACCGGCGAAGCCGCCAGTTGCCGCTACCGGGGTAAACGCGCTCTCTACGACCAGTGCGATGGCACCAGGAATGGCACTGGCGTTCATGGCCAGTACCACCAGGCCTGCGCCGATATAGAAGGCCGCCATCAAAGGCACCAGTTTGCCGGCAACGGTGGCGATGCGCTTAATGCCGCCCATCAATACCGCACCCACCAGCAGCATCAGTACGATGCCGGTGGCTTCCACCGGAATGCCAAAGCTGTTTTGCAGAGCGGATGCAACGGAGTTGGACTGCACGCCGTTACCGATACCAAATCCAGCGATGGAGCCAAACAGCGCAAAGGCGGTAGCCAGCCAGGCCCATTTGGAAGAGAGGCCATTTTTGATGTAGTACATCGGGCCACCCACGTATTCGCCGTTATCGGCGGTTTCACGGTACTTCACCGCGCAGACCGCTTCGGCGTACTTGGTGGCCATACCCACCAGTGCGGTACACCACATCCAGAACAGGGCACCCGGGCCACCCATGGCGATGGCGGTAGCCACACCGGCGATGTTCCCGGTACCGATGGTGGCGGAAAGGGAGGTCATCAGGGCATTGAACGCGCTGATATCGCCTTTTTCTCCCCGGTCCTGGCGGCCCTGCCACAGCAGGCGGAAGCCGGTGCCCAACTTAAGAACGGGCATCATTCGCAGACCGACGGTGAGATAGAGACCGACACCGAGGATCAGCACCAGCATGGGGATCCCCCATACGATGCCATTAATGGTGCCAACCAGTTGGTTCAGGGTGTCCATCCAGAACTCCTTGTTGTTTGTTGTTATTCCCTCAGGGGACGCTCGGACAAAGGATGATCTGTATCACAGCCAGTCAGGGATCGGTAGGGATAACAGTACCTTGGCCGAAGGGTCGTAGTGGTGTTTTGTCCCGCCATGGCTCGCGCGTGTAAAGAATGCTGCTGAGTTATTGTGTCGAAGTGGGGCAGGTGATTGGTCAGGGGGTTCTGACTGGTGGGATGTTCGTTGTGTTCATCCGGTGATTGTTGCGGGGTCGGTCGGGATCCGCGTGGACCGTTGTCGCAAAACGTGGCGGGCAGCACCTCCATGTGCTGCCCGCCACAGGGGTTAACCGGGTGTCATCATGCCGGGGCGTTGAGGTCCAGGGTTTCGCCATGTGCGGAGCCTGTCAGTGCCTCAATGTAGGCCCTGGCGGTGTCCACGGCGCTGATGCCGGGCGAGGGGTCCATACCCATCATCACCATGGTCTCTTTAACAAAAGCGGGGGCCACCACGTTCAGGCGCAAACTGTCCAGTTCCAGTGCCGCAGCCCGGACAAAGCTCTCCAGTGCGCCGTTGGCCATGGCTACGCTGCTGCTGCCGGGGATCGGGTAGCGCGAGAGGATGCCGGAGGTCAGGGTGATGGAACCGCCCTCTCGAACGTGTTCGCGGCCCAGCCGCACCAGGTTGACCTGGCCCATCAGCTTATTGTTCAGTGCCAGCGCAAAATCGGCGTCTGTTTGCTGCGACAGTGGGCCGAAAGCGGCTTGTCCGGCGGCACTGATAATGGCGTCGACCGTGCCAACCGCCTCAAACAAACGGACAATGGAATCCGGGTTGGCCAGATCGACCTGATGGTCACCGGAGCGGTGGCCTGCGGTCACGACCTCATGGGTGGGCTTAAGCTGGTCGACGATGGCCTGGCCAATGGTGCCGCTGGCACCGATCACTAAAATTTTCATGGGTCACTCCCTGGTGTGCGATTTCGAGTTGGAGAGAGCTTAATACTGGGCTCATAATGGAAAAATGAGCTTGTTGAGAAATCATCTTTCACAAAATGAGAAAAATCGATCTGATCAAAGCGATGCGCACCTTCGTCGCCGTAGTGGAGCAGGGCAGTTTCAGCAGTGCGGCCCTGCAACAGGGCATCGTGACCTCAGCCATAAGCCGGCAGGTGACAGAACTGGAAAACCATTACGGTTGCCAATTGTTACTGCGCAGCACCCGCTCAATGCGGCTAACGCCGGAGGGGCAGTACTTCCTGGCGGAATTTGAGGGCATCCTGGCGCGGGTTGATCAACTGGAATCGGGCGCCAGTGACCGTCGTGGTGAGATCGCTGGCCGTATTCGTCTGTCTTCCCCGCAGCACACGGCCCAGCTCGGCCTTCAGCCCGCTCTGAGCGCGTTTCTTGCTGCCCACCCTGGCGTCACGCTCAGTTGGCTTTCGGTCAATCGTCACGTCAATCTGGTGGAGGAGGGGGTGGACCTGGCAGTCAGAGTTGGCGAGTTACCGGACTCCGGACTGGTGGCGCGGCCGCTGGCCCGGGTTGTGGTGGAGTTTGTTGCCAGTCCCGATTATCTGGCCCGATACGGCACACCGGCTCACCCGAGGGAGTTGACTCAGCACCGCTGCCTGGTGGACAACTCCAACCCGCAACTGGCGCGCTGGCGCTATTACGAGGATGGCGTCGAGCACCATCTCAGGGTGCCGGGCACGCTGGAGGTGAATCAGGGCGAGTTGGCCGCGCAGTTTGGCGCGGACGGTGTGGGCATCGCGCAACTGCCCCGTTTTATGGTGGCACCCTATATCGACTCTGGTCAGCTGGTGACGCTGCTGCACGAGTATCGGCTGCCGCCGGTGCCGGTGTCGCTGGTTTACCCGGCCAATCGGACCACCAGTGCACCGGTGCGGGCGCTGGTAGACCACCTGCTGAACCACAAACCGACTCAGGCGATGCTTTAGCCCTGGATTCGAGGCGTTTTAATGGCGGGACGGCCAGCCTCTCGATTACCCTTAGCGTCAATAACGACTGACTTCAGAGAAAAACATGAATATTGGCCTGCATCACCCGGTCCATCCAGAGCGCATCAAAGCGCTTTTTTCTGCCGTATTTGCGGCTTCTGAGGGGCCGAATGAAGGCGAGCTGATTGGCAATCTGGCGTTTGAGCTTGCCAGTGAGCCAGACAACGATGACCGTCTGGTGTTCACCGCAGAGCAGGATGGCGAACTGGTGGCCTGCATCATTTTTACGCGCCTTCGCTTTGCCGGTTTTGACAGTGCCTTTCTGTTGTCACCGGTGGCGGTCAGCACCGCCATTCAGGGCCAGGGCGTGGGTCAGGCCTTGATTCGTTTTGGCCTGGAGCAGCTTAAAGCCGCCGGCGTGGAACTGGCGGTGACCTACGGTGACCCGGCGTTTTACGGCAAGGTGGGTTTCGCTGTGGTGACGGAAGCGCAAGTGCCGTCTCCCCAACCATTGAGCTTCCCGCATGGCTGGCTGGCCCAATCTCTCAGTGGCCAGGATCTGCCGGCGCTGTCTGCACCGGTTTCCTGCGCCGCGCCGCTGAACAAACCCGATTACTGGTGAGGCATCGCACCCGGCATCACGCCGGGGCTGTGGCAGCTTGTTGGGCGATAGGACTGGAGGCGACCAGAAGCTCAGCGAACCGCTGTGCTGCCGGTCCCAGCCGGTCGGGGTTGGGGATGATCAGGGACAGCGAAATCAACGAGAAGTCCACCGTCGCCTGGCTTAAGTGGCTCAGTCTTCCGGCCTGAATCTCGGGCCGGGCGAGGTGCTCCGGTACCCAGCAGAATCCGACCCCCTGATGCAGTACGGCGATCGCTTCATGGAAGTTGGAGAAGGTCCAACGTTGCTCGGCCTTCAGCCAGCCGAGATCTTTGTCAGCCAGCGCTCCGGTATCCCGAATCACCAATTGCAGTTCCTGAGCCAGGCGGCTGTCATCGATCACCGACTCCTGTGTCAGCGGGTGGTTCGGGTGGCACACCAGCAGCATACGAATGGCGCCAAGGGGCTGGCCCCGGTGGCCTGGATGGCTGAGAGCGCTGATCACCAAATCGTATTTCGGGTCTTCTACGGCCGCGGTGGTCCCACTCATTACGTTATCAATGACCGTCAAACGGGTGCCCCGACACTCCGGATAGAATCGGCTCATCGCCTGATACAGGGCCTCGGTGGGGTAGAGGATCTCCCGGGAGAGGGTGATTTCCGGTTCCCAGCCCTGCTCCAGGTTGCCCGCCAACATCTCCAGTTGCTCAATCTCTGAAGTCAGCGCCCGGGAGCGGCGCAGCAGCACCTTACCCTGTGGCGTGAGTACCGCCTTGCGGCCTTTCACTTCCAGCAGGGGCACTCCCAACAACTGTTGCAACTTCGCGACCGCGTGGTTGAGGGAGGATTGGCTCTTGTTGAGCGCCTCTGCCGCTTTGGCATAACCCCCATAATCGACAACGGCCTGAAGGATGCGCCATTGCTCAAGTGTGCTGTGAGGACGGTACATAAGCGTTCTAATTTGTCGAAATGTTTGGCCGTCATTATGCGATTTATTTTCTGTTCGGTGAACTTAAAATGGCGACAAATCACCGATTCGGAGCCTCACCATGGCCACTTTGCTTGTTATTCATTCCAGCCCCAACCTGACCCAATCCCACACCCGTGCCCTGGTGGCGCAGCATGTTGAGAACTGGAAAGCGCGTCACCCTGGCGGTGAGGTGATTGAACGGGATCTGGCGCTGGCCCCGCCTCCGCATCTGGATATGGCGACCATCGGCGCGTTCTACACGCCGGAAGCGGATCGCGCTCCCCAGGCGCAGCAGGCCATCGCTTTGTCTGATGAGCTGGTGGGCGAACTGATGGCGGCGGATGAGCTGGTGATTGGTGCGCCGATGCACAACTTCTCGGTGCCTTCTTCGCTGAAGGCGTGGATTGACCACATCTGCCGGGTAGGCGTGACCTTCCGCTATACGGAAGCGGGCCCGCAAGGGATGCTTGGCGACAAGAAGGCGGTGTTGATCAGTGCGCGTGGCGGCAACTATGGCAGCGCCAGCCCCGCCTTTGCCATGAACCATCAGGACACCTACCTGCGCACCGTGATGGGCTTTATTGGCATCACAGAAGTGACCACCATCAATGCGGAAGGTGTTGCCGGTGGCGATGCGGGTCTGGCAGAAGCCAGGCAGGCGATTGAGGCGCTGGCAGAAGCGGTTTAACCCGCAGGTTAGTCAGAGGGCCCGGCAAATTCTGCCGGGCTTTTTTGTGTCTGGTTGGGTGGCGGTTGACCAGGAAACGCCAGTTGCAGCCACACCTCCTCGGGGGAGAGCTGCCCGCTCTGCGATTGCTCCAGCAGGGTGCGGCCCTGAACGGCATACCAGAAAGGCAGGTAGGTTCTGGCTCCGGCCATCAGCCAGCTGCTGTGGCTGGCCCAGGGGGTAAGCCCTTTCGGGGCAGGACGCTGAAAGTAATGGGCAAACAGGTTATCGCTGATGGTTTTCAGTGCGGTGGGTGACCAGGGCACCTGAGATGCGACGGCCAGCCCCATCCGCGCTTCGTACAGCGACTGCGCATCGAACATCGGACGCGATGGCAGGGTGTGCCCCAGCAACGCCTTTTGCACTGCGGGGTCTCTGGATAACGCCCGGCCAAAACCATAACCCGCGCCGTTGTCACCGGTGGTCTGGTAGGGCAAAGGCTGGCCAGCGATATTGACCATGGTGTCCGCGGTTCTGGCGATCCACTGGTGCCAGTGGCGGGGATACCAGGATGCCTGCCGATACTGCATTTCAACGACCGCCGGACTGAGTCCGGTCCAGTTCGATTGCAGCACCAGATGGCGGGATTGCTCACTGGGTGAAAGGTGCAGATAGCCCAGCAGCCGGTCGCCGTCCCACAACTGCCAGTGTTCGTCGTTTATGGCGAACAGCGTCAGCCCCAGGCGGGTGGCGACCTCCGCCAGACTGTCCCGTGCCAGCCGCTCTGGCGACGTGGACAGGGCAGGGTGGCGCGCGGCGGGCTGCCAGGGCAAGGTGTTGTCCTGCGGCACCAGACTCTCCAAGAACCGCTGCACCTGCTGTGGCGTTTTCAGCGGCGTCTGACTGAGTTGGAGGTGCGCGTCGGAGGCATAGCCCCGGGCGGTCGCGGCCTGTTCAGCCAACTCCCGGTAAAGCCGGGCCGGGCGTGCTCCATCGGGCTCGGCACGATTCTGGAAGGCCGTCCAAACCCGCTCGCGGCACAGTGGATCTGACGCTTGATTGAGGTAACGGGACACCGGACCTGTGGCCAAATCCAGGCTCTTATCCGGGTCGGTTTCCACGCCCTGCCAGCATCGCTGATTACCGATAGTGAGGGTTTTCAGCGCGCCTTTATCGAGGTGACTCAACTGGGCTTCCAGCGCCAGTCGGGCCGGATTGGGCGGCGGCTGCGGCCGGTAGTGGCCCAGAGCGGCATTGAGCATCAGCGAGCAGCGTCCAAGGTCATCGCTGTTGCCGCTTTGGGCAAGGTATTTCAATTGATCCTGGAGAAGAATCAACTGGCCAAACTGGCGGTGGCGGGTGAGGGGATCCTGCTGAGGTGCGCCGATGGTGTCAATCTGCTCAAGGCAGTAGTTCATCAACTCATCGGTGATGCCAGCCTGAGGCAACAACGCCCCGGCAAATGCCAGGGCGTTGACAGTGCGGCGCAGACGCTCAGTCGTCGCGGCCTTCACCAAACCACTCCTTGGCCCGGGCGATACGCTCCTCTACCGGCACAGGAATGTCTCCCAGGCTTTCGATTTTGCGCAGGCGGGGCAGCAGTCCCCGATTGTTGGCGATCTGGATGGCGAGGCCAGGACGGGCGTTCAACTCCAGCAGCAGCGGGCCGCGCTCTTTGTCCAGCACCATATCGGTGCCCAGATAACCCAGACCGGACATCTCATAGCAACCGGAAGCCAGCTCCAGCAGGCGATCCCAATGGGGCACCTGAACTTTAAACAGGTCTTCGCCGGTGTCCGGGTGAAGGTCAACCGGCTGGTCGAACTGCACCGCCCGAATCGCTTTCCCGGTGGCGATGTCAACGCCAATACCTACCGCACCCTGGTGCAGGTTGGCTTTGCCGTCCGAGGCGTGGGTGGAGCAGCGCAGCATGCCCATCACCGGGTAGCCTTTAAACACGATAAGGCGGATGTCCGGCACCCCCTCGTAGGAGATGCCATCGAACACCGGGTCGAAGCGGATCAGCGCTTCCACCACGGCCACATCGTTTTTGCCCCCGAGGCTGAACAGACCCGCCAGGATGTTGGAGCAGTGGCGGGCCATCTCGACCGGCGTTACTTCATCGCCGGAGGGCTTGAAGTAACGGCCGTCCTCGACCTTGGTGATAACCAGAATGCCTTTGCCACCGGAGCCCTGTGCGGGCTTGATGCAAAAACCATCGAGACCGGCAACCATCTGGTGCACTTCTTCAATCTCGTGCTGTTCGCGGATCACGGCGATCAGGTCCGGCGTGGCGATCTCGTTTTTCAGAGCCAGCTGCTTGGTGATCAGCTTATCGTCCACCTGTTTATACAGGCTGCGCGGGTTGTAGCGCCCGATGTAGCTGATGTTACGCCGGTTCATGCCCATGATCCCACGGGCTTTCAGGCGGCGGGGATCGACAAAGATCATGATTTCTCTCCCGCCAACGGACGGAACCGGCGCAGCTCAAGCAGGCGGTAGCCGGTGTACTGACCCAGCATCAGAACAAAGGCCAGGATGATCAGGTGCACGCCCAGGAAGTTAAAGGCCCAGTGGCGAACCAGATCGTTGTCCATCGCCAGATAGGTGATGGTGGCCACCAGCAAACTGCCGCCCCCCTGCAACATCACCTCTTTGGCGCCTTCCTCTTCCCAGAGAATGGACATCCGCTCGATGGTCCACGCCAGGATGATCATCGGGAAGAAGGTGATGGTCAGGCCCTCGGTGAGGCCCAGGTTAAACGCCAACAGCGTGAAACCGGCAATGATGCCCAGCACCACGATCACCACCGCACTGATCCTGGAGATCAGCAACAGGTTGAGGTTTGACAGGTAGGAGCGAATCACCAGACCCGCGGCCACAATCAGCAGGAAGCCGACAAGACCAGTCAGCAGTTTGGTCTGAATAAAGGCGAGGGCGATAAGTACCGGCATAAAGGTGCCGGAGGTTTTCAGCCCGATGATCACCCGCAGGAACACCACCACCAGAACCCCAATGGGGATCAGGAACAGGCCACGGAGCAGGCTTTGCTCTTCCAGCGGCAGGTTATACAGGGAGAGGGACGCGAGGCCGGCGTTGTCCATCATATCGATGGCGGTGGCCAGTGCCGGGCGGGTGTCTTCAATCATGGAGAAGGAGACGTTGGAGTTGCTGCCGCCAGCGAGGTCGAGGACGGAGGTGCTGTGACGCTGCCACAGCAGGGTCTTCTCGTCACGGCCCTGCTCACCGGTGGCGGGGTTGAACAGGTGCCACTGTTTCCCATCCAGCACTTCCACCATCGGGATCAGATCCTGACGGCGGCGGCCATCTTCCAGTTTAAGGGCGTACACCTGGCGGGCCGGCACTCCGGCGCTTTCCACCAGGCGGGTCATCAGCAGCGCGGGTTCGTAGCGGGACAGCAACAGTGCGACGTTCTGCTGGTGTTCCGGCTGGCTCACCGCTTCCGCAATTTCACGGGCGAAAGAGGTGTTGTTGGCGCTCTTCTGCCAGGCCTTGTCGACCACGGCTTTGGCGGCGGTTTCCAGGCCTTCATCCCAGGCGACGGATTCCGGGGCGGTGATCTCCGCCACTTCATCCAGTTTCAGGTCGCCGGTGGGCACCAGGTTGGTGGTGTAGTAGAGCTCCTGACGGCCCAGCGCCTCGCGGGTGGTCCAGGTGGCGCGGCGGGCGTCGCCTTCCATGGTCATGGCCAGGCCATAGCCCGGAGAGGCAGCGGATTCGCTGAGGGTTTTAAAGGCCGGGTCGGACGGCAGCGCAAAGCTGGCTTCCGCGGCGCCTTCGCCATTAAAGGTGATGCGCGCTTCGACGGTCCAGGTGGTCTGGCTGGAGCCCGGCAGGAACGGGATCCCGTCATTGACGTGACGCTGATAGTTGTAGCCAACGCCCGCGGCAATAAGAACGAAGATCAGCAGGTAAAACGGTTTGCGTGACACAATCAATTTCCTTATTCAGGGGCTTTCTGGCCATTCTCGCTGGAGTGGATGTACTTGCGGCTCACATCAACCACGGCGATGTCCTGGAAGAACTTACGCCCCAGCAGAACCGGGTACTCCATATGGCTGCGATCGGTCAGATTGAGCTCTGCTTCGGTAACGTAGTCACCCAACTGAACCCGGGTGCGAATCACCGGACGGCGCTGAGGCTCGTCGGTGGATGCTTTTTTGATGTTCACAAAGCGGGCGACCCGGGCTTCCATGGTGGTAGCCGGGGCGGCTTGCTCTTCGCCTTCGGCTGCCGCTTCACCTTCCTCGGCTTTGGCGGGTTCCGGCGTTTCTGAGGATGGGATGTCGAATCGTACCCACTGCTCACCGTTGCGCTCAAACAAGCGGACGTTGGTGGCACTGATGGACGAGGTCACAGCACCGGTGTCGACCCGGGCATCGAAGCCGCGGCTGACGGCTGGGATAAAGACCCGCTCCACCTCACCCAGCACAAATTTGTCGCCCAGATTCAGCGGGTCATCTTCCGGCTCCGGACAGATAACCGGAGGTGCCGAGGCTTTTTCGGCCAGCGCGAGCAAGCCCACGTTCATGCCACTCATCTCGTCCAGCATCTTGGTCTGGTACTCAACGGTGGCGGCGACTTCCGCATCGCAGCGTTTTACCAGCAAGGTTTCGATTTGAGCGAGCTGAGTGGCCATGGCGTTGGTCAACTGCTGCTCAGTGGCGGGCGGGGCCGCTTTCTGCTGAGCGCAGCCGGTGGCCAGCAATGCGGTCAGAACCAGGGCCAGTGAACGGGCTTGCTTCATCTTTTCTTCCTTTATCCGGTATTAGAGGCTTTATTGGCGATGATGATGGCGCGCTTGGGTGCCGGGTATCCCTCGATGGTGCGACTTGGATCCTGAGGATCCAGGTAGTCAGCCAGAGATTCGTTGGTCATCCATTCGGTGCGTCGTTGTTCTTCGGTGCTGGTCAGTGCCTCGTCCACAAGACGGACATTTTCAAACCCACACTTGCGCATCCAGAGCATTAGCGCTTTTGATGAGGGAATGTACCAGACATTGTTCATCTTTCCATAGCGGTCAGAAGGAACAAGTACCTGATTTTCATCCCCATCAATCACCAAGGTTTCCAAAATCAGCTCGCCACCGGCATTCAGTTGCTCCTGCAATTGAATCAGGTGGTCGATGGGGGAGCGGCGGTGATAGAGCACGCCCATGGAAAACACAGTATCAAAGGCGTGCAATGGCGGCAGATCCTGAATGCCCAGCGGCAACAGGTGAATGTCCTCATGGCCACCATAGAGTTTGCGTACGGCCTCGAACTGCGCCAGAAACAGGTCTGACGGGTCGATGCCGATCACAAGGTCGGCACCCTCACCGAGCATGCGCCACATGTGATACCCGCTGCCGCAGCCTACGTCGAGGACGGTGCGGTGCTTGAGTGGTGAGATGTGCGGTTTGAGGCGGTCCCACTTCCAGTCACTGCGCCACTCGGTGTCGATATGGATGCCATACAGATGGAACGGGCCTTTGCGCCAGGGGTGCAGGCAGCGCAGCAGGTTGTGGATTTTGCTGACCTCGCCGGTGGCGAGTTCATCCGCCTGCCCGATGCGCACTTCGTTGACGATGTCGCGGTGTGCCGGGGTGCGATCCGGCAGTTTGGCGATCACCTTTTCCCACTTTGGAAACTGGCCGTTACGGTGGAATTTGCGCCAGGCGGACAGCTGGGCCGGAGCGGTTTCCAGCCAGTGGCTGAGCCGGCTGCCGGCAATGCGTTGATAGAAGCGGCTGAAATCGATCACTTAATCGCTACCATGGAGGCAAAGTTAAAACACTGGAACCACAAACCGGATTCCTGGAAACCGGCGGCCTTAAATCGCGCCATATGCTGTTCGGTGGTGTCCGGACGCATCACATTTTCAAGGGCGTTACGTTTCTGACTGATCTCCAGTTCGGAGTAGCCATTAGCCCGTTTAAAGTCCAGATGCAGGTCGTCCAGCAACTGGTGCAGCTGGGGTTGAGAGAACACCAGCTTTTCAGACACGACCAGGACGCCGCCGGGCACCATACCCTTGTAGATCTTAGCCAACAACGCGTCCCGGTCAGCCGGCGCAAGAAACTGCAGGGTGAAATTGAGCACCACCATGGAAGCGTTTTCGATTCCCACGTCGCGGATGTCCGCGCAGATCAGCTCCACCGGTATCGGGCTGACAAAGGCGTCGAGGTGCTCGCGGGCACGCTTGACCATCGCTTCAGAGTTGTCGATGGCCACGATCTCCACCTGCTTTTCACCCAGCCCGCGACGAATCGCGGTGGTGGCCGCACCGAGCGAACACCCAAGGTCGTACACCCGGGTGCCGGGTTGCACGGCGCGTCCGGCGATTTCGCCCAATGTGTGGAGGATCTGCCCATATCCGGGGATCGAGCGGGAGATCATGTCGGGAAATACCGAAGCGACTTTGTCGTCGAATCGGAAGTCAGCCACCTTGGCAAGGGGCTTTGAGAAAATTCGGTCTTGTTCGGAGGTCATGATAGCTTCCTGAATGAACAAAAAATATTGTAGCGGTGGGGGGGGAAGGGCGGCAACCTGCACCGTAGACAGAACCGATAAGGCGGTTAATATAGATCCAATTCGGGCAAGTTATCGCCAGTGACAGGAAGTGACTGGTTTGCCGTTCAGAATTATCACAAGGAATTGCCGTGATCCGAGTCGCCTTTTGGCTGCTGTTGGCCCTGTTCACTTTCGCGATGTCTGTCGAGGCAGCCGTCGATGAACCACTCAGGGTCGCCGTGTCTAAAGACAGCTATCCCTACCAATATGAAAACGCCAAAGGGGAACCGGCCGGTTACCTTATCGATCTGTGGCGCCGCCTGGCCGAACAATCCGGGCACCAGCTCGAGTTCCGGTTGATGAGTTGGCCAGAGACGTTAAAGGCGTTAGAAGCGGGGGAGGTGGATTTTCACGCCGGCATTGCACACTCTCCGGAACGCGCAACGCGGTTCGTCCTGTCTGAGCCTCTGGTGACGGTTCCGCTGAAGATGTTCATCCACCGGGATCTGCCGCCGACCTCCCGGTTGCAGGATCTTTCTCCCTATCGCATTGGTGTCGTTGCAGGCTCGGTCCACGAAGAGACGTTGGCCCGGGAGATGCGCGATCCGGCACTGGTGCGGTATGACACTCGTGACGAGCTCCTGAAAGCGGCTTTGGCTGGCGAGATCCAGGTGTTTTCCAATATGGACGGCTACCTGAGAAGCTCGGAACAACAAAGCCACATATCGAGAATGTTTCCCGCCCATCGGCGTCTGGCTCTGGGTGATCTCCCGGTCAGTGCCGCGGTATTGCCGGCCAACCGGGCGATGGTCGACAGGTTGAATGATGGCCTTAACGATCTGGATGCCGGGGCGTGTGAGATTCTGTCCAGACGCTGGCTGGGCCAGTCAGACATCCATTCTCCTCTCAAGGTGGGCGTGGTCAGTAACATGCCGCCGCTGATGCACGTTGGCGAGGGCGGGAAAGCGGACGGATTTGTGGTGGACCTCTGGCGGGCCTGGTCCCGGCAAACCGGGGTGCCGGTGCAGTTTGTGCCGGCGGGACTGGGGCAGACCGGCCTGACTGCGCTGCGCTATGGCGAGTTGGACCTGTTTGCCGGACACGTGGCCAAAGAGGTCGGAAAACTGGGTCTTGAGAAAGCCTACGAACTCTATCGTGTGCCGACGGTACTGATTCAACGCGCTGGCCAACAGCGCGATCTGCTTGCCACTCCCGAGGCGGCGCTGGGACTCTATGCCAATGCGGGCTACGAGTCCTGGCTGTCTCATCGATACCAACACTCAGCGCGATTCAGTTCCGACCGCCCCAATGACCTGATCACCATGTTGAAAGAGCACAAGGTGGACGGTGTGATCATGCCCGCGCCTCTTGTGCCCCCTCTCAATAGTGACTTTGTCAGCGAAGTCCTCAATGGTCCATCTGTCTCCCTCAATGTGCTGGTCGCCACCGGTGACCAGGCACTGTCTGAACGGGTGAAGCGGGGGTTCGCTGAACTTCCACCTGAACAGGTATTGAGCCTGAGCCAGTACTGGAATCAGTCCGGCAACACCTCGTTGGTCGGTGCCACATCAAGGCCGTTGATTGCGGATCCACGCAGCTGGCTGGTCAGTCACAGTGCCATTCCTTCCTGGGCCTGGCAGGGCCTGAAGCTGGAGAGTGCCCTGGCAGAGTTGGGCCAGAAACTCGGTGTCCCCCTGCGCAGCGGCACGGAACCGCTTGCCGGGCAAGACCCCGTGACGCTGTCGATGGAGCTGAAAGGCGCGCCCGGGCCACTGGAGCCACCAGCACAACCGTTGATTGAGGTTGAGTACCTGCTGCTCAGCGAGGAGGCGTTGAGCTCTCCGCTGGCGCTGTCGGAACTGACCATGCCGCTGGCCATGATGAGAGGCACTCCGGGTCTGAACTGGGTCAGGGAACATCATCCACAAATGGCGGTTCGGGAGGTTCGGGACCGAGCCGAAGCCCTGGCAGCCCTGGAGGCAGGCTTCGCACTGCTGCTTCCCTCGGCACAGTGGAAACAGTGGGCGTTGCCGCATCTGCCGCTGTATCAGGTGATGCCGCTGGACCCGCCTAGAGTGGGCATCTACCTGATGTTGCCGACGGCGAATGCCGATTGGCAACCGGCTTTGAATCAGGCCATGACATTGCTCGATTGGCATGCCTCACAGATTACCTCCACCGGAGACAACTCGCTGCCCGGTAAAGTCCGCCTTCTGGCGTGGTTGTCGTCGGTCATCATTTTTGTGTTGGCGGCGGGCTTTATCGTGATCTATCGCTCGTGGCGCTGGGAACAACTGCAGCGCCGACAACTGGAGTCTCAGCAAAACCGGGGCGACGGGTTTGATCCGGTCACCGGGCTGCCGGGCCGCTCCATGTTGGATGATCGCCTCCATCAGGCGGTGCTGGTCCACAGCCGAGAACATCGCCAGGTCGCGTTGCTGATGCTCGATCTGGATGGTTTTTCCGACATCAATCGCCGTATGGGTTGGGAAGTGGGTGACCAGGTGTTGTCTGAGGTGGCCAATCGCTGGCGCTCCAGTTTGCGGCGGTCCGATACCCTGGCGCGGATGAAGGCCGATCAGTTTGTGGTGATCCTGAATCAGGTAAAAAGTAACGCCTCTGCCCGCCATGTGGCCGAGATGCTGATGATGGAACTGGATCAGCCTGTAGAGGTGATGGGGCGCACGATTTCCATCAGTGCCAGCATCGGCGTCGCGCTCTATCCACAACACGGTTCCGATCCGGTCTCATTGTTGCAGGCGGCCGATCTGCAGCGGCGTCTGGTGAAAGGGCAGGGTGGCGGTGGCTACAAGGTTGCCTGAACATTGACCAAGAGCCCCGTCAGCGGGGCCTTTTCCCTTCTGATTGTTTCAACTTTTCTCTATAATGCCGGCTTTGCCCTTTTTCCTTGGTGGGGGCCATCTGGCCCTCCCTCACCAGCATTGAATACAGGAGCTGTCGATGCGCAGCCATTACTGCGGACACGTTACCGAAACGCTTATCGGACAAGAAGTTACTTTGGTCGGTTGGGTTAACCGTCGTCGCGACCTGGGCGGGGTGATTTTCCTCGACCTGCGGGATCGCGAAGGGATTGTTCAGGTGGTGTACGATCCGGACCTGCCTGAAGTGTTCGAAACCGCATCCAGCCTGCGTGGTGAGTTCTGTGTTCAGGTGAAAGGCCTGGTACGTGGCCGTCCTGAAAGCCAGGTCAACGCCAACATGGCCACCGGTGCCATCGAGGTACTGGGTCGCGAACTGACCATCATCAACAAGTCTGAGCCGCTGCCGATCGACTTCAACACCGATGTGTCTGAAGAGCAGCGCCTCAAGTACCGCTATCTGGACCTGCGTCGCCCGGAGATGAGCGACAAGCTGAAGTTCCGTGCCCGCTTCACTTCCGAAGTGCGTCGCTTCCTGGATGACCAGGGCTTTATGGATGTGGAAACGCCGATCCTGACCGCTGCGACTCCGGAAGGCGCACGTGACTATCTGGTACCGAGCCGTACCCACAAAGGCCAGTTCTTCGCACTGCCGCAGTCTCCGCAGCTGTTCAAACAGTTGCTGATGATGTCTGGCATGGACCGTTACTACCAGATCGTTAAGTGCTTCCGCGACGAAGACCTGCGTGCTGACCGTCAGCCGGAATTCACCCAGATTGATATCGAAACCTCGTTCATGAGCGCCGAAGAGGTGATGGCCGTCACCGAGGCGATGATCCGCACCATCTTCAAGAAGATGCTGAACGTGGACCTGCCGCAGTTCCCGCACATGAGCTACGAAGAGGCGATGCGTCGTTACGGCTCCGACAAGCCGGATCTGCGTAACCCGCTGGAACTGACCGACGTTGCCGACCTGCTGGCCGACGTTGAATTCAAAGTGTTCTCCGGCCCGGCCAATGATCCGGAAGGCCGCGTTGCTGCCCTGCGCATCCCCGGTGGTGCCAGCCTGTCCCGTAAGCAGATTGACGACTACACCAAGTTCGTCGGCATCTACGGCGCCAAGGGCCTGGCCTGGATGAAGATCAACGAGACCGGCAAAGGCATCGAAGGCGTTCAGTCTCCGGTGGCCAAGTTCCTGTCTGACGAGATCGTCAATGCGGTCATCGAGCGCTCCGGCGCCGAAGCCAACGACATCGTACTGTTCGGTGCCGACGACGCCAAAGTGGTTGCGGACGCCATGGGCGCACTGCGCCTGAAGGCCGGTGAAGACTTTGGCCTGGTGGCAGAAGGCTGGGCGCCGCTGTGGGTTGTCGACTTCCCGATGTTCGAGAAGGCCGATGGTCGCTACTACGCGCTGCACCACCCGTTCACCGCCCCCCGTGACATGACCCCGGAAGAGCTGGAAGCGAACCCGGATACCGCACTGTCCAACGCCTACGACATGGTATTGAATGGTGTCGAAGTGGGTGGCGGCTCTGTCCGTATTCACCGTGCTGAAATGCAGTCTGCGGCCTTCCGCGTGCTGGGCATCAGCGACGAAGAAGCGAAAGAGAAGTTCGGCTTCCTGTTGGACGCGCTGAAGTACGGCACCCCGCCGCACGCCGGTCTGGCCTTTGGCCTGGACCGTCTGGTGATGCTGATGGTCGGCGCGGAGTCCATCCGTGAAGTGATGGCGTTCCCGAAAACCACCACGGCGGCTTGTCCGCTGACCAGCGCTCCGGGCCACGCCAATGAGGAGCAACTGGTCGAGCTGGGCATCCAGCACATTCCGGCCGAAAAAGCGGAATAAGTAACACCCCTGCCGCCCGGTCCTGACCGGGCGGCACTGTTTTTAAGGGAGAGAAACTATGGCGGGTCACAGTAAATGGGCCAACATCAAGCACCGTAAGGCGGCGCAGGACGCGAAGCGGGGCAAGGTATTCACCAAGCTGATCCGTGAACTCACGGTGGCCTCCCGCGAGGGCGGCTCTGATGCGGACTCCAACCCACGCCTGCGCGCTGCCATCGACAAAGCTCTGTCCAACAATATGACCCGGGACACCATTGACCGCGCGGTTAAGCGGGGCGCTGGTGAGCTGGAAGGGCAGGAACTGGAAACCATCATCTACGAAGGCTATGGCCCCGGTGGCACGGCCGTGATGGTGGAAACCATGACCGACAACCGCAATCGTACCGTTTCCGGCGTGCGCAGTGCCTTTACCAAGGCCGGTGGCAACCTCGGTACCGATGGTTCGGTCTCCTACCTGTTTACCAAGCAGGGCGTGATCTCCTACGCCCCGGGCGCGGACGAAGAAGCGGTGATGGACGCGGCACTGGAAGCCGGAGCCGAGGACGTGGAAACCGCCGATGACGGCGCCATTGACGTCTATACCTCACCCGCCGACTTCGGTACCGTGAAAGACGCGCTGGATGCCGCCGGGCTGAAGGCCATCAATGCGGAAGTGACCATGGTGCCCTCCACCAAAGCGGAGCTGGGCCTGGACACCGCGCAGAAATTCTTACGCCTGATCGACGTACTGGAAGACCACGACGACGTTCAGGAGGTGTACCACAACGCTGACATCTCGGATGAGGTGATGGCGCAGCTGGACTGATTGTGTGAGCGTCATACTGGGCATTGACCCCGGATCCCGTCTGACGGGGTACGGAGTGATCCAATTTTGCGGGCGACAGTTCCATTACCTGGGCAGCGGTTGTATCCGGTTGCCGGACACCGACCTGCCCAGCCGCCTGAAGATCATCTTTGATGGCGTGTCCGAACTGGTTAAACAGTTCGAGCCGGACGAGATGGCCGTAGAGCGTGTGTTTATGGGGCGTAATGCCGATTCAGCGTTGAAGTTGGGCCAGGCGCGTGGTGCGGCCATCGTTGCGGCACTGAACGGTGGACTGACCGTCTCCGAGTACAGCCCGACACAGGTTAAGCAGGCCGTAGTCGGCACGGGCGGGGCCAAAAAGGAGCAGGTGCAGCACATGGTGAAGCACCTTCTTAAACTGCCGGGCACGCCTCAGGCAGATGCGGCGGATGCCCTGGCGATTGCCATCACCCACGCCAATATGCAGCGGGGACTGGTGGCCATGGCGGGCAAAGCCACCGCCAGAATTGGCGGGCGTTATCGCTGAATGAAAAAAGCAGACCACAGGGTCTGCTTTTTTTGGCTCTGACTCTGGCTTTATTCAGACAGAATGCGGACTCCGGTGGGCTCCAGCTGATACATCACCCGGGGTTCAGTGACCGACGCGGGGTCAAAAGCCTGACCCTGTTCCTCCGCCTGATGAGCGTAGAAAGCCCGGGTTTGCTCCAGGTCCCAACTCATCCTCTTCAGGGTGCCAGTGGCCAGCGCTCGCTGCCCCTTGGCGCTGACGGGAAATTCCATCACGCCGTCCTTAACCTTAACCCGGAGATCCGGATAGGCCGGGTCGCTGGCCAGGGTCATCCAACAGCCGCGCTTCTGGCAGACGGCGGTAATTTCGCCCTCGATGGTAACGGTTTTGCCGACGTAGTTATCCGGCGTTGCCATCAGTGTGGCCAGCGCCACTTCCGCCTGCGTGTCGATGGGACCACCGAAAGCCAGTTCGCCGGCGTGCACCGAACCGGCGGCGAGGGTCAGTACCAGCGCCATTTGAGCCAATCGCCTCATTTCCCTACTCCCTTTTCAGTTCGCTCAATGTCGGACTCTAACACAGCGTTCAAAAGTTGCACGGTTGGGTCCGGCTTTATCCTGCGCTACAGTAACCGCAGTTGCTGGTGAAAAATGCATCAATGAACACGTTTCGCGGATTCAAGCGCGATATTCCAAGGATGGATTGTTATGACACTGTCACGGGCGCTGAGTGCGCTTCTTTTCCTCTCTCTTGTACTGTTCACTCAATCGGCCTTTGCGGCCAGACAGGCGCTGGTAGTGGGCAATGGCCACTACGCTGATGCGCCACTGAGAAACCCGGTCAATGACGCCGGGGATCTGGCCAGGGCGCTGGAGCAACTCGACTTCAACGTCACGCTTCTCACCAACATCAACCGCAGTGAGCTGCGCCGGGCGATTCGCACTTTTGGTAAGCAGCTTGGCCCTCAGGACACGGGATTGTTCTACTTTGCGGGCCATGGCATGCAGGTAGAAGGGGAGAACTTCCTGGTGCCGATCGGCGCGGACATCAGTGCCGAAGATGAGATCCCTGATGAAGGGGTGTCGGTGAACAGTGTCATCCGGAAAATGAACGCGGCCGGAAACCACACCAATATTGTGATCCTGGATGCCTGCCGAAATAACCCGTTTCATTCAGAGTTTCGCTCCACCAATCGGGGTCTGCGCCGCATTGACGGTCCGGTCGGTTCCCTGATTGCCTACTCAACCGCACCCGGCAGTGTGGCCGCAGACGGTTCAGGCCGAAACGGCCTGTACACCCAATACCTGCTCAAGCACCTGCATACCAGTGGCCTGACGCTGCAGCAAATCTTTACCCGGGTGCGGAATGACGTCCGCGCAGCATCCGGGGGGCGTCAGATCCCCTGGGAGTCCAGCGCTCTAACCGGCGATGTGTATCTGGCGGGCAAACCCAATTACCAGCTACAGGATGCGGAGCAGCTGCTGTGGCAGCTGGTCAGCGAGCAGCGTGAGCCGGCGTTGATGAAGAGTTACCTGGATCGTTATCCCAATGGCCAGTTCGCCGCCGAAGCCCGTGCGGCGCTTCAGCGTGGCCTGGGGGTGGACCGGGGCCAGGAACTGCTCAATCGTGCTGAGTATCTGTTCGATGAAAGCTACGAGCGTATGGAAGCGTTTCGGGTTTACCAACAGGCGGCACAGGCGGGCAACGTGATTGCCATGGCGCGTTTGTCGAACCTTTGGGACGGCGGCACCTACTCCGGGCGGGGCAGCGATCAGGAACTGGCAGAGTATTGGGCGGATAAAGCCTATCCGGAGCTGGTGACGCTGGCTAACGCGGACCATACCCGGGCGCAATATGCGCTGGGTTCACTGTTGGCCGGCGTACTGGATGACGACGATCAGGCGGTGATCTGGCTGCGGCGCAGCGCAGAAAGGGGCAATGCCGGCGCCATGACCGATCTGGGCTTTGCCTATGATCGCGGTAATGGGGTCGAAGAGGATAAGCAGCAGGCATTGCATTGGTACCGTAAAGGCGCGGAAGCGGGCAGTGCCATCTCAATGGCCAACCTGGGGGTGATGTACGAACAGGGCATGGGCGTCGAGGTGGATCCGAAACAGTCGATGCGGTGGTACCGCCAGGCGGCAGAGATGGGGCTCGAGCGGGCGATGTTCAACCTGGGCAACGCCTACAGCAGCGGGCTGGAGGGTGAGCCCGATCAGGAGCGGGCAATGCACTGGTACCGCCGTGCGGCTGAAAAGGGTTCCTCCAATGCGATGCGAAACCTGGGCGTGGCCTATGAGACCGGTGAGAAAGTCCCGAAGGACCTGAGCGCGGCAGCGGAGTGGTATCGTCGTGGAATGGAACTGGGTGACGCCACCTGTAAAGCCTACTACGCCGAAATGCTAGAGCGGGGCAAAGGCGTGGATAAGGACTACCGCCGGGCGGTGGTGCTGTATAAAGAAGCGGCGGCAGACGGTAACAGTTACGCCAGTAAGGCGCTTAAAAGACTCGGGGTTCAACTGTAGGGCCAGGAAAGTCATCGACTGAGCAAAGGTTTTGTACGCGGGGGATGACGCTGGCAGGAAAAGCCGTTAGGATCGCCACAGTACTGTAAATATTGACAGTGGTTGCTGTCCCGGCGCTGTCGCCGGTTTCTATTTGGGGAGAATGCGGGTGATTGGACGCCTTCGTGGAGTGTTGGTTGAGAAGACCGCACCGGAAGTGGTGCTGGAATGTGGTGGTGTGGGCTACGAGGTTCAACTGCCAATGACCAGCTTTTACCAGTTGCCGGAACTGGGCAGTGAAGCGGTGATCTTCACCCACTTTGTGGTGCGTGAAGATGCGCAGTTACTGTACGGTTTCGCCTCCAAAGAGGAGCGTGCGCTGTTTCGGGAGCTGATTAAGACCAACGGCGTGGGCCCCAAAATGGCGCTGGGCATTCTGTCCGGTATGTCTGCCGAACAGTTTGTGGACGCGGTGCAGGCGGAGAACATCACCGGGCTGACCAAACTGCCTGGGGTGGGCAAGAAAACCGCGGAGCGTCTCGTTGTTGAAATGCGCGACCGTCTGAAGAATTTCGGCGGGCCTCTGCTGACGCCGTACGCCGACCGTCTGGCCGGTGTGAACCCGGTTGAGGACACGCTGGTGACCACGCCGGACCCGGAAGAGGACGCCATCGCGGCTTTGGTGGCACTTGGCTATAAGGCCCCGGCGGCCAGTAAAGTGGTGGCAAAGGTGGCGGCACCGGGCATGACGTCCGAGCAGCTTATCCGTGACGCCCTTAAAGCGATGCTGTAAGAGGCTCTGGGATGATTGAAGCGGATCGATTGGTCGCTGCCCCGACTGCCAGCCGGGAAGAAGAGGTGATCGACCGGGCCATGCGCCCGAAAATGCTCACCGATTACACCGGGCAGGATGAAGCCAAAGCGCAGCTTGAGGTGTTTATTCAGGCGGCCCGAAATCGGGGCGAAGCGCTGGATCATCTGTTGATTTTCGGCCCTCCGGGGCTGGGAAAAACCACGCTGGCCAACATTGTTGCCAACGAGATGGGTGTCAACATCAAGTCCACCTCCGGGCCGGTGTTGGAAAAGGCCGGCGATCTGGCCGCACTGTTGACCAATCTGGAACCCAACGACGTCCTCTTTATCGACGAGATTCACCGTCTTAGTCCGGTGGTGGAGGAGGTGCTCTATCCGGCAATGGAAGATTACCAGCTGGATATCATGATTGGCGAAGGCCCGGCCGCGCGCTCCATCAAACTGGACCTGCCGCCCTTCACGCTGATCGGTGCTACAACCCGGGCAGGGGCGCTGACTTCGCCGCTGCGCGCCCGTTTTGGCATTCCACTGCGCCTGGAATTCTACAACGTGCGGGATTTGACCCACATCGTCAGCCGCAGCGCCGAGGTGCTGGGGTTGGAGATGGAGCAGGATGGGGCCGTGGAGATTGCCCGTCGCAGCCGGGGCACGCCACGTATTGCCAACCGTTTGCTGCGCCGCGTTCGCGACTTTGCTGAGGTGAAGTTCGACGGGGTGATCAGCGCCGAAGTGGCTTCTAAGGCATTGGACCTGCTGGACGTGGACAAAGAGGGCTTCGACTATCTGGACCGAAAACTGCTGACCACCATCATCGATAAGTTTTCCGGTGGGCCTGTTGGTCTGGAAAACCTGGCGGCCGCCATTGGTGAGGAGCGGGAAACCATTGAAGATGTGCTGGAGCCGTTCCTGATCCAGCAGGGATTCCTGCAGCGTACCCCCCGGGGACGCATCGCTACTGACCGAGCCTATCTGCACTTTGGGTTAAGTCGGGAAGCGTAAGTCCAGACAGGAAAAAAGCGCCAGCCCAGAGGGCTGGCGCTTTTTGATCAGAGCCCGAGACGTGCGGCAAGCGGAGGCCAGGCAATAGCAGCCCAGACCAGCATATGCAGCAACACGATGGCGAACAGCACCCAAAGATAAGCGCGTTTCTGAGTTTTATGGCGGAATTGGCGGGCACCGACCAGGGCACCGGGCCAGCCGCCCAGCAGTTCCATGGTATGGAGCAGCTTTTCCGGCAGGCGATAGCCGCCGGTCAGAGCGCGGCGTTTATCCAGGCCAAATGCCAGCAGTGTCAGCAGACTCATGGCGAGGTAGATGGGCAGGGCGACCAGGTGGCCGCTGATCATCACCAGCGCCAGAAACAGGGTAATAAGGATCAGGGTCATGGTATGAGAGAGGGCGCCAGTTGCGCCCTCAGTTCGTTATCAGGCGCCAACGCCTTCACCAGCCTGCGACCGCTGAATCAGTTCAATCTTGTAGCCGTCCGGGTCTTCCACAAAAGCGATGTGAGTGGAGCCACCCAACACCGGGCCGGGCTCTCGGGTGATGTTGCCGCCGGCGGCGCGGATCTTGTCGCAGGCACCGTAGATGTCATCGAAGCCCAGGGCAATGTGGCCGAATGCGCTGCCCATTTCGTAGCTCTCAACGCCCCAGTTGTAGGTCAGTTCAATGACCGCGTGTCCGTCCTTCTCTTCACCGTAACCGACGAAGGCCAGGGTGTATTTGTACTCTTCGTTAACGGACTGACGCAGCAGCTTCATGCCGAGTACATCGGTGTAGAACTGAATGGAACGGTCCAGATCGACGACGCGAAGCATGGTATGCAGAACTTGAGACATGATTAATAGCCTATGCAAAACAACTTTTTGGCCCTCAATACTAGCAGAAAAAGGGCAGTCTAAAAGCGCTTTGACAGTAGGGTTAAAAGCCCGTCAGTCGGGGTTTTACCACAGCTTTAATCGGCGTGATGGCGGTCACAAAACGTTGGGGTTGGGATAGTGATTTAAAGGCGCGATCTTTACTCTAGGCATCGGGGACAGCCAATTCGTAAGATTTGGAGAATGATCAGTGAATAAAGATCTGAAATTTGCCTTGGGTGCCACTGTTGGCAGCCTGTCAGTGATTGTTGCCCTCGGGGCCATGATCTTTGCCTGATACAGTAAAAACGCCGGCGTAAGCCGGCGTTTTTTTTTAATGCATCATCGACGGGCTTGGCGCTTCTGCGTCCTCTTCCGGATAGAAGATCACGCCCATTTTCTTCACCTCTTCCGCTGCCTGTTCCATCTGTTCCAGACAATCCCGCACAAAGAAGATAAATTGCGCTTCTTCAATGCCGGGACGCAGCGCCAGGTTATGGCACATCACCAAACGGGGCAGAGTGTCATCCAGCATCTCGATAAAGATCTTGAGCGTCGGATAGTGGGTGTTGAGACGTCCCAGTTCGGCATGGGCAGGCATCACACCGGTTGGGCGCAGCTCAATGGAAGAGGAGCAGTAAACAAAATCCCCTTCAATCTCCACCTTGGCATCGTAGATACCGTTCACATCCTGCAGTTGAGGCAGGTGCAGACCTTCGCAGCTGCTGCAAAGGTAGTATTCGATCTGATACTGCTCCAGCCACGCTTTCAGCATGTCGTGGTCCGGGATCGGTAGTGCAGGCATGGTTAACTCTTCAATCGCCGTAAAACGCAGCGCACAAGGATACTCTTTGGTGGAGTGAATTGCATCAGGTTTGCCTATGTGACGCGGGTTTGGCAGGTTGATGGATTGGTCACCTCATTGCCAGGGAGGAGGGATGTCGTTAGCGATCGTATTTGCCGCTGTAACGGTGGCGGTTCCGTTGGAGTGTGGTTTGCACCCGAAGGCCCGGGAACTGGCCCGCCTGATCATTGTGGACCCGGAGCAGAAGCGGCCAGCGCTCCGCTGTGATGGACTCCTGGCCATGGTCGCTCAGGAGAAGGCGCGGGAGATGGCAGAGCGGAAGCATGTCAGCCATTTGGGCGAAGGGGGGCCAAACGCCCGGGTCGCCAATGCGGGCTACCCGTTGGATAGGCGCTATGACGTCGGTCTCGGTAACCAGATTGAGGCCGTAGCCGGCGGTTACAGTGAGGCTGCCGAGATGTGGGAGGCGTTTAAGGCCTCTTCCGGGCATCGTACCCATCTGTTGGGAGAGCAGCCGGTATATCGCGAGCAGGATGAGATATCGGTTGGTTACTACTTTGACTGGGAAGCGCCCCATATCGACTACTGGGTGGTCTACGTCGCCAGAAAGGACGACCATGCGCCCGAGCCGATTGTCCTGATCAGCAAACCGGGCGGTTTCACTGTCGAACTGGAATAAAAAAGGGGCCGGATGGCCCCTTTTTTGCGGGTAAACCCCTTACTTCTTAGCGCCTTCAATGATGGCTCGGGCCATCTCGTCGGCCACAACGGCAGTGGTTTTGCCGCTGTTGTCCGCTTCAACAAAGATGTCGAGCAGGGTGTCGTAGATCTTACGAACCTTGGCTTCCGCTTTGTCCGGGTTGTAATCACGCTCAAAGGAGACGTTGATGATGCCGCCCGCATTGATCACGTAGTCCGGGGCGTAGAGGATCCCTTTCTCTTTCAGAATCTCACCGTGGCGCGGTTCGGCCAGCTGGTTGTTGGCACAACCGGCAACGATGGTGGCCTTGAGCTGCGGGATGGTGTTGTCATTGATGGTGGCACCCAGTGCACAAGGCGCGTACACATCAACGTCCTGGCGATAGATGGCGTCCAGCTCAACCACTTCGGCACCGAACTCTGTGCGGGCGCGTTCGAGCTGGCTTTCGCTGAGGTCACAAACCACCAGCTTGGCGCCGGCTTCGTGCAGGTGACGGCACAGGTGGAAACCCACATGGCCCAAACCCTGTACGGCAACCTTAATGCCTTCGAGCGAGTCGATACCACGCTGATGCTTTACCGCGGCCTTGATGCCCAGAAACGTGCCCAGAGCGGTGTAAGGGGAGGGGTCGCCACTCTTGCCTTCCAGGCCTGCCATATAGGGCGTCTCCTGATGGGCAATCATGATGTCGGCGGTGGTGATGCCGACGTCTTCAGCGGAGTAGTAGCGGCCACCCAGAGAATCGACAAAACGGCCAAAAGCGCGGAACAGTGCTTCTGATTTGTCGGACTTGGGGTCACCGATGATGACGGACTTACCACCGCCAAAGTCCAGACCCGCCAGCGCGTTTTTGTACGTCATGCCACGGGAGAGACGCAGGACGTCGTTGATTGCGTCTTCTTCGGACTCGTAAGGCCACATCCGGCATCCACCAACAGCGGGACCCAGAGTGGTGTCGTGTACTGCGATGATCGCCTTCAGGCCGGACGCTTCATCGTGAACGAACATGATCTGTTCGTGGTGATCAAAAGAGGGATGAGAAAAGAGAGCCACCGTGCTTACTCCGTGCCGTTGAGGGCCTTGTAAATTAGGCCATTCGTTGTGATTATGGGGGCACCTTACCAGTGCTGCCCCCTGCCACCAAATCGGAGCAGTGGCCACAGGTAACCAGACTGGAAAGGCAACTTGACATTGACGTTAACGTCATGAAAAGTTCCCCCCTATTGATCGCCATCACAATTCGCCAGGAAGGGAATATGACTGAACAGGCAAATACAGAACAACAACAAGCGGCCTGGGTGCGAGAGCAGTTTCAGAAAGCCAATAAATTCATGGCAGAGAAAGGGATTCTGCCCGGCAAAGTGATCATGAAAGAGAGCCGTCACCTGCCGCCGTTGGTCGCCATCTGGAAGATCGAAGAAAACGGCCCACGTAAGCGCCGTTACTGGGTCATCAGCGGGGATCTGCCCACCGACATCATTCCGGACAGCACTGCCCCCAATGCCCGGGAGGTGATTCGTCACTTCTCTCTGGCCTGGCAGGTAAAGGCGGAGAATCTGGTGCGCAGCCCGGATAAAACCCAGCAGGATCTGGCCCGGTTGCTGGTCAGCCGTGCCGAGGGCCTGAGCGAAATGCATCAGCAAGACCGTCTCTGGGCAGATATGCCGATGGTGAACTGAGCGGCGCTTCGGCAGCGGAAATCAAAAAAGGCCCCGTTAACGGGGCCTTTTTTGTGTCCTGATTGCGGCGCTGACATTTAACGATGCCTCTCTACTGCGCACCAATCCATCGTTAATCATGGGGCTTATGGCTAACACTCTGAGCCACAGGGCCGGGCAAGCTGCGCAGCAGGCGGCGGCAAACCTGGGGTACTGGAACCAGCCCCCAATTGTTTGGTTCAGGGCTGCAGCTGCCAGTAACCCAGGTTCAGCCAGGTCAGCAGCAATTCCGGTGCATGCTGCCACAGTGGCTGCCACTGTTCGCTTTCCAGCTGTCGCTCGCTGGCCAACAGCGTTGCAGTGTCGGAAAGGGTCGAGGGCAGGGTGTAGCACTCTCCGTCGAGATAGAGGTCGGTCAGCGGTGCGCCTTCGATCTGCAGCACCTTGAGTCCGCCAAGGCGTTGCAGCGTGTCACCGTTAACCAGCGCATCTTCAATATCCTGATGGCTTAATGCTGGGTTGGGTGGCCAGGGGTCCAGTTCGAAGCGGTTTTGACTGAGCAGGCGCCCTAAGGTGTCTCTCCACTGGATCGGGTCGTTGAGCAGGGGCGCTAACAGGGCAATCATGCCCTGTTGGTGGGACAGGCTGACCTGAGACGGAGAAGACACTTCGCTGACGGAGGTGAATCGCTGTTGTCCCAGATTGCTGTCCAGCAGGTGATCCGCAAGGGCACTGAGAAGCTCCTGCTGGCTGGGCGCCCGGTATCCCAACGAGTAGGACAGGGACGGACTCAGGGTCTGGCCGCAATGGGGGTAACCCGGCGGAATATAGAGCAGGTCACCGGGTTGCATCACCACATCGATGATCGGCTCAAAGTCTTCCACCAGCGCCATTCCCGGACAATCGGTTCTCGCTTGATGAACACCCCGGTCGCCCACCTGCCAACGCCGCTCCCCTACACCCTGAAGAATGAACACGTCGTACTGATCGATATGGGGGCCGACGCCACCTCCGGGCACCGCAAAAGAGACCATAAGGTCATCGAAGCGCCAGTCCGGCAGGAAGCGGAACAGATCGCTAAGTTGCTGGCCTTCGGGGCAGTGGTGGTTGACCGCCTGAACCAGCAGTTGCCAGTCTCGATCGCCCAGCGAGCTGTAGTCTTCGCGGGCACCGGGCTCACTGCGCCAACCCTGGCCTTCCCGCACAATAATCCGGCTGGATACGGTGTCTTCCAGTGCCAGTCCGGCCAACTCGTCGGGCTGGATGGGATCCTGGAAATCGGCAATGGCCTGGCGAAACACGGCGGGACGAGACTGCCAGTGATCGGCGAGGAAGGTGTTCAGGTCCAGATTGAGTTTCATAGGGCATCCTGTTGATACAACAACGCCGCCCGAAGGCGGCGTTGTGGGAGGGAAGTGCGCTTACAGCTCGTTGAGGAACTGCGCCGCACGGCCGGTGTAGTTGGCCGGGGTCAGCAGTTTCAGCTCTGCTTTAACGCTGTCTGGCAGCGCCAGACCATCGATAAAGTCGGCCATGATCTGCTGGTTGACGCGCTTACCGCGAGTCAGCTCTTTCAGCTTCTCATAGGGCTTTTCGATGCCATAGCGACGCATAACGGTCTGGATCGGCTCGGCCAGCAGTTCCCAGTTGCTGTCCAGCTCGTTGGCCAGGCTCTGCTCGTTCACTTCCAGCTTGCTGATCCCCTTCAGGGTGGACTGGAAGCCAATCAGGCTGTAGCCAACACCCACACCCAGGTTACGCAGTACGGTGGAGTCGGTCAGGTCACGCTGCCAGCGGGATACCGGCAGTTTGGCGGCCAGGTGCTGGAACAGCGCATTGGCCAGACCCAGGTTGCCTTCGGAGTTTTCGAAGTCAATCGGGTTAACCTTGTGGGGCATGGTGGAGGAGCCGATCTCACCGGCGATGGTCTTCTGCTTGAAGTGACCCAGCGCAATGTAGCCCCATACGTCACGATCGAAATCGATCAGGATGGTGTTGAAGCGCGCCAGGGCGTCAAACAGCTCGGCGATGTAGTCGTGCGGCTCAATCTGGGTGGTCCAGGGGTTCCAGGTCAGCCCCAGGCTGGTCACGAAACGCTCTGACAGCTGGTGCCAGTCGACGTCCGGGTAGGCAGACAGGTGGGCGTTGTAGTTACCCACAGCGCCGTTGATTTTGCCGAGCAGCTCAACGGACTCAATCTGGCGCAGTTGGCGTTCCAGACGCTTGGAAACGTTAGCCATCTCCTTGCCCATGGTGGTCGGCGAGGCCGGCTGGCCGTGAGTACGGGCCATCATCGGGATGTTGGCGTACTGGCGGGCCAGGTTGTTGATGGCGTCGATCAACTGGTTGCAGTACGGCAGAATCACATGCTCACGGGCGTTATGCAGCATCAGGCCATGAGACAGGTTGTTGATGTCTTCGCTGGTGCAGGCAAAGTGCACAAACTCGCCAACCGCATCCAGCTCGGCGTTGTCAGCCAGTTTTTCTTTAATGAAGTACTCGACGGCTTTGACGTCGTGGTTGGTGGTGCGCTCGATCTCTTTAACACGAGCGGCATCGGCTTCACCAAACTGCTCGGTGATGGCATCCAGGTGCGCCAGGGCGGCTTCACTGAAGCAGGGGACTTCAGTGATTTCAGGACAGGTAGCCAGCAGTTTCAGCCAGGCGATCTCTACCTGAACACGGTATTTGATCAGGCCAAACTCGCTGAAAATTCCGCGTAATTCCTGGGTTTTGCTGCCATAGCGGCCATCCACCGGGGAAACGGCAGTCAGGCTGGAAAGCTCCATGTAAGCTCCTTGATGAGGTCGATGATGTTATAGATGTTTTAGGGCTTGCTCTGCGTCTTTCACCATGGCGCGACGGGACAGCACCAACTGACGACGTTTGCCGCCAAGCTGTCGCCACAGCACCGCGGATCGGATCGCGGCAAGCAGTAGGGCACGAATTCGGTATTGGTTCATCGGTTGTTGCAGTTGGGCAGGGGCACCCACAACCTGAATACGAGCGCCGAGCGGGCTGATCACATCGGCGTAAACGGACGCCATATTGGACAGCACCTGCTCGTCGGTGATCTCGTAGTGGTGACACTGGCGTTTCACCTGAGACAGCCTTTCAGCCAGCATCGAGAGCGCCGCCGGCTTGCTGGCCAGTTTGCGCTCCAGTGCGAGGATGCCAACCACGTAGCGGGTCAGGTCCACGTCTTTTTTATTGCCGTCGCCCAGTTGGTCGATCAGGGTCTGGTAGCCCAGACGCAGGTCGCAGTCCTGATAAACGTCTTCGGCGCGATCCGGGTCGGTCACCAGTACGCTGTTCAGCGTGGCGCCAAGCAGATCGTTATCAACGCGACCAAAGCGGGACAGCTCCCGCACCTGGTGTACCGCCAGACAGAGTCCGGCAAACGCGATGTTACTTTGAGAAAGTGATTGTCGCATGGGGTTCCTGCTTAACGAATGACCCGATCGATGATGCCGCCACCAAGGCAGACTTCATCTTTGTAAAACACCGCGGATTGGCCCGGAGTGACCGAGCTGACCGGCTCATGGAAGCGCACTTCCAGCTCACCGTTTTCCCGCGGCGTTACGGTGCAGGGGATGTCCTGCTGACGGTAACGGGTTTTCACCGAAATCACGGTTTCGCCCTGAGGACCGGCACGGTCTACCCAGTGCAGCTGGTTGGCAACCAGACCGTTGGAGTACAGACGCGGGTTATCGGCACCCTGACCCACGATGAGAACGTTACGTTCCAGATCTTTGTCCACCACGTACCACGGCGCTTCACCGGCGTTTTTCAGGCCGCCGATACGCAGGCCTTTACGCTGACCCAGGGTGTGGTACATCAGGCCGTCGTGCTGGCCGATCACGTCACCCTCGGTGGTTTCAATGTCACCGGGCTGGGCAGGAAGGTATTTGGCCAGGAAGTCCTTGAACTTGCGTTCGCCGATGAAGCAGATGCCGGTGCTGTCTTTCTTGTCGGCGGTGATCAGGTCTTGCTCTTCAGCAATGCGGCGCACTTCCGGCTTCTCCAGTTCACCGACTGGGAACAGGGTCTGCGCCACGTGCTCGTGACCCAGGGTGTAGAGGAAGTAGCTCTGATCCTTGTTGCCGTCCAGACCACGCAACATCTCAAATTGGCCGTCCTCACGCTGGCGACGACGCACGTAGTGGCCGGTCGCGATGTAGTCCGCGCCCAGGGCTTCGGCGGCAAACTCGAGGAACGCCTTAAACTTGATCTCCTTGTTGCACATGATGTCCGGATTCGGGGTGCGACCGGCCTTGTACTCCTCCAGGAAGTACTCGAACACGTTGTCCCAGTATTCGGCGGCGAAGTTTACGCTGTGCAGTTCAATGCCCAGCTTGTCGCACACCGCCTGGGCGTCCGCCAAATCCTGAGACGCAGCGCAGTACTCATCAGTGTCATCCTCTTCCCAGTTCTTCATGAAGAGGCCTTCAACCTGGTAGCCCTGCTGAAGCAGGAGGTAGGCTGAGACTGAGGAGTCCACGCCGCCGGACATGCCGACGATCACCTTTTTGTTGCGGTTATCTGACATCGTATACGGGTTCCGCTGTGCAAAATTCAGATTGAAAATTTGGGGCGCGTATTCTACCACGATTACCCCGCTTGGGCGAATGGCCTCAATGAGCAGAGTAACCCTCTGTCAATCGGCCGCTAACTGGTCATCCAGCAGGGTTAACGGGGCATAGGCGCCTTGTTCATATGCCTCGACAGAGGCCAGTACCAGCGGGCTGCGCAGCGCACTTTGTCGCTGGATAATCTCGTGGCGGGTCAGCCAATGGCACGCTGCTATTTGGGGGTCCTGAGGCTGGGTTTCAAGGGGGCGTGGCAAAGACAGGCAAAAGGTGAAGCGGACGAAGGGGGTTCCGTCCGGCGCCAGCCATTGCTGGATACGCACCAGACCCTCCGGCTCTCTGTCCAGCCCGGTTTCCTCCCGCAGTTCTCTGCGACAGGCCTGCACCAGCGATTCGCCCGGTTCCAGATGGCCTGCGGGTTGGTTGTACCGGGTTTCCCCGTTGATCTGTTCCTCCACCAACAGGTATTGACCTTGTGCTTCAACCACACAGGCGACAGTGACATTGGGACGGAAACGGGGCTGGCTCATTACGATTCCTGTGTGATCACCCGGTATTCGCCGTTGGCGAGGCCATCAAGGGTCCAGCTGCCGATGCGGTAGCGGATCAGTCTCAGCGTCGGATACCCCACATGGGCGGTCATCCGCCGGACCTGACGGTTGCGGCCTTCGATGATGGTGATACTGATCCAGCTGGTGGGGATCGCTTTGCGCTCCCGGATGGGGGGATTGCGGGGCCACAGCCAGTGGGGTTCGTCGATGCGTTCCACCTTGGCGGGCAGGGTGGGGCCATCATTCAGTGTGATGCCGTCACGAAGCGCCTGCAGCGCCTCGTCGTCGGGTTCGCCCTCTACCTGAACGTAATAGGTTTTGGTGGTTTTCTTGCCTGGCTGGGTCAGTTTTGCCTGCAGCGCACCGTCGTTGGTCAGCAGCAGCAGACCTTCGGAATCCCGGTCGAGACGACCGGCCGCGTAAACGCCCGGTTCGGTAATGTAGTCCGCCAACGTGGCCCGATTGCCGCCATCGGTAAATTGGCTAAGCACGTCAAACGGCTTGTTGAACACCACCACTCTGCGCGGCCCGCGTTGCGCAATTTTTGCACGCAATGGCTTGTTTTGACGGGGTTTAAACGACCTGGCCTGACCACTCGTCTTTCTATTCCGTTGATGCATATAGAATTTCTTGTTTCCACTTTGGTCCGAAGGTTTGACCCTTCAGTCGTTCCGTTCACTCTGTGATTGATCTATCATGAGCGCCGATTTTGAGACTTGGGCCCGCCTTTTCGAGCCCAGAATAATAAGGACAACCTGATGTCTAAAATAATCTATACCCACACGGACGAAGCGCCCGCTCTGGCAACCCAATCTCTGCTTCCCATCGTTGAGGCCTTCAGCAAGGCCGCCAACATCGATATCGAAACCCGCGACATTTCCCTGTCCGGCCGTATTATTGCCAATTTTCCCGATAACCTGACCGATGCGCAACGCATGAGCGACGCATTGGCCGAACTGGGTGAGCTGGCCAAGACCCCCGATGCCAACATCATCAAGCTTCCCAACATCTCCGCCTCCATTCCCCAGCTGAAGTCCGCCATCGCTGAACTGCAGGCGCAAGGCTTTGATGTGCCGAATTACCCGGAAGAACCGAAAAGCGATGCGGAGCGCGCCATTCAGGCCCGTTACGCCAAGGTTCTGGGCTCCGCCGTTAACCCGGTACTGCGCGAAGGCAACTCCGACCGTCGTGTTGCCGGTGCGGTGAAGCAGTACGCCAAAGCCAACCCGCACTCCATGGGTGTCTGGCCGGCAGACTCCCGTTCTCACGTTGCTCATATGAGCGAGGGCGACTTCTACGGCAGCGAGCAGTCCTGTCTGTCTGCCGAAGGTGACAACGTCCGTATTGAGCTGGTCAATGCCGCTGGTGACGTGACCGTACTGAAAGCGGAAACCCCACTGCAGGCGGGCGAAGTGATCGACGCGGCCCGCATGAGTGGCAAGGCGCTGAAGCAGTTCTTTGCTGAGCAGATCGCCGATGCCAAAGACCATGGCCTGCTGTTCTCTCTGCATCTGAAAGCCACCATGATGAAGGTCTCCGATCCCATCATGTTTGGTTACTGCGTAGAGACCTTCTTCGCTGACCTGTTTACCAAGCACGGTGACACCTTCGCCAAGCTGGGTGTGGACGCGTCCAACGGCCTGGGTGACGTGGTCAGTAAGATCACCGCGCTGCCTCAGGCAGAACGCGAAGCCATTGAGGCTGACCTGCAGGCGGCGCTGGCTGCCGGCCCGGATCTGGCGATGGTGAACTCCTACAAGGGCATCACCAATCTGCACGTCCCGTCCGATGTGATCATCGACGCCTCTATGCCGGCGATGATCCGCGCTTCCGGCCAGATGTGGAACAAAGACGACAAGCAGCAGGACACCAAGGCGGTGATCCCGGACCGCTGCTATGCCGGCATCTACCAGGCCACCATTGCGTTCTGTCAGGAGCACGGTGCCTTTGACCCCACCACCATGGGCAACGTCAGCAACGTCGGTCTGATGGCGCAGAAAGCGCAGGAGTATGGCTCCCACGATAAGACCTTCAAGATTGCCCAGGATGGCGTTGTTCGTGTGGTCAGCCAGAATGGCGACGTGCTGATGCAGCACAGCGTAGAGCAAGGCGACATCTGGCGCATGTGTCAGACCAAAGACGCGCCGATTAAGGACTGGGTCAAGCTGGCAGTAAACCGTGCCCGTCTGACCGGCCAGCCGGCGGTGTTCTGGCTTGACGCGCAGCGCGCCCATGACGCCAACCTGATCAACAAGGTCAACAGCTACCTGGCGGATCATGACACTCAGGGCCTGACCCTGAAGATTCTGGCGCCGGTTGACGCCATGGCGTACACCCTGGATCGCGTCAAGGCCGGTGAAGACACCATCTCGGTAACCGGTAACGTGCTCCGTGACTACCTGACCGATCTGTTCCCGATTCTGGAACTGGGCACCTCGGCCAAGATGTTGTCCATTGTACCGCTGCTGTCCGGTGGTGGCCTGTTTGAGACCGGTGCCGGCGGTTCTGCGCCCAAGCATGTGCAGCAGTTTGTCGAAGAGAACCACCTGCGTTGGGATTCTCTGGGTGAGTTCCTGGCCCTGGCCGTGTCCCTCGAGGACCTGGCCCACAAAACCGGCAACCAGAAAGCCAAGGTGCTGGCTGAGGCATTGAACGTGGCAAACGGCCTGTTTCTGGAGAACAACAAGTCGCCGTCCCGCAAGGTCAATGAACTGGACAACCGTGGCAGCCATTTCTACCTGGCGATGTACTGGGCCCAGGTGCTGGCAGCGCAAACGGAAGACGCGGATCTGCAGGTGCTGTTTGCCCCGTTGGCGGAAGCCCTCACGGAGCAGGAAGTGGCGATCGTTGACGAGCTGAATGCTGCACAGGGCGTGGCGGTAGAGATTGGCGGTTATTTCCGTCCGGATCCGGCTCTGGTCGCCAAGGCAATGCGTCCGAGCAAAACCTTCAACCAAAGCCTTTCTGCCTTCGTTTCCAGCCTCGAGGAAGCGGTGAAACTGTCCGAACCGGCTTAAACTTTGGTCGTACAAAAACCGATAAACCGCCGATTTTCGGCGGTTTTTTTGTGTATGGCGGGGAAAGTCAAAGCCCGGTAATCTATCCTTGGCGTCGAAAAATCAGACACCGAACACTGAACGTAGGACACAAGGAGTTGAAGATGGAATCTAAGATCCACCGACCCGCTGAGGGAGCGATCATCCAGATCACAGAAAGTGGTGCGTTGCAGGTGCCCGATCAGCCCATCATTCCTTTTATTGAAGGGGATGGGATCGGGGTGGATGTAACACCGCCGATGCGCAAAGTGCTCGATGCGGCGGTGGAGAAAGCCTATGGCGGCAGTCGCAAGATCCAATGGATGGAGATCTACTGCGGCGAGAAGTCGACCCAGGTTTACGGCGCCGATACCTGGCTACCCCAGGAAACCCTGGATGCGGTGAAGGAGTATCGGGTCGCCATCAAAGGCCCGCTGACCACACCGGTGGGCGGAGGTATCCGTTCATTGAACGTGGCACTGCGTCAGGAACTCGACCTCTACGTCTGCCTGCGTCCCGTGCGCTACTACGACGGCACGCCCAGCCCCCTCAAGCAGCCTGAGCTGACGGACATGGTGATCTTCCGGGAAAACAGTGAAGACATCTATGCGGGCGTTGAGTGGCAGGCAGGCACCGCCGAAGCGGACAAAGTGATCCGTTTTATGACTCAGGAGATGGGCGTCAACAAGATCCGCTTTACCGAGCAGTGCGGCATCGGCATCAAGCCGATCTCCCGCGCCGGTACGGAGCGTCTGGTGCGCGCGGCCATTCAGTACGCCATCGACAATGACCGGGATTCCGTCACTCTGGTGCACAAGGGCAACATCATGAAGTTCACCGAAGGCGCTTTTAAGGACTTCGGCTATGAGCTGGCTCAGCGAGAGTTTGGCGCGGAGTTGCTCGATGGTGGCCCCTGGTGTCGTCTGACCAACCCCAATACCGGGAAAACCATCATCATCAAGGATGTGATTGCGGACGCCTTCCTGCAACAGATTCTGCTGCGCCCGGCCGAGTACGATGTGATTGCCACCATGAACCTGAACGGCGATTACATCTCCGATGCACTGGCGGCGCAGGTTGGCGGCATTGGTATTGCTCCGGGCGCCAATATTGGTGACGGTGTTGCGCTGTTTGAAGCCACCCACGGTACGGCTCCGAAATACGCCGGCCAGGACAAGGTAAACCCCGGTTCGCTTATTCTGTCCGGTGAAATGATGCTGCGTCATCTGGGCTGGATCGAAGCGGCTGACCTGGTGGTGAAAGGGATGGAAGGCGCGATTGCCGCGAAGACCGTCACTTATGACTTTGACCGACTGATGGATGGGGCGACGCTGCTCAGTTGTTCTGAGTTTGGCGATGCGGTGATTCACAACATGTAACCGGATAGCCGGCATAAAAAAAGCAGACCGTATGGTCTGCTTTTTTTGTTTGCGGCGGTCACCCTAAATGTGAAGGATCACTTGTTGACCGGCTGAATGTTTGAGGCGTGCATCCCTTTCGGGCCTGCTTCCATTTCAAACTCTACAACCTGGCCAGCCTTCAGCGTGCGGTAGCCTTCCATCTCGATGGTTGAATAATGCGCAAATACGTCTTCACCGCCCCCTTCAGGGCAGATGAATCCAAAACCTTTTGCATTGTTGAACCACTTCACCGTTCCTTGAGCCATACCTCGACTTCCTTCTTTTGAGTCCTTCCCAAATGATCTTGTAATCACTCTCCAGTGCCCATATAACGAAAGGTAACAGCACTGGAGAATGGCAGCGTTCGAGCGCTGGCATGTACCAATTAACAAAAAGATAACAACGTAGTCAAGGGGTAAAGCGTCTGTTACCCGACTGCAACATCAAAATGGAGTGACTAAGCTTTTACCATGAGCAGAGACACCGAACTGGATCATGTCGTCGAGCATGAGAAGCAATCCCAGGCGGTGGAGCCGCCGCCGCTCTACAAAGTGGTCCTGAATAACGACGATTACACACCGATGGAGTTTGTGGTGGAGGTACTGACCAAGTTCTTCACCATGACCCAGGAACAGGCCACAGAAGTGATGTTGACTGTTCATTACAAGGGGAAGGGCGTTTGTGGGGTGTTTACTCACGATGTCGCTGAAACCAAAGCCGCACAGGTCAATCGCTATTCCCGCGAGCACGAGCATCCCTTGCTTTGCTCAACGGAGAAAGCCTGATGCGAAACACTAGGGGTAAAGGGGAGCGCATATGCTGAATAAAGACCTGGAAATCACGTTGAACAACGCGTTTCAACAGGCCCGGCGCAGCCGTCATGAGTTTATGACGGTGGAACACCTGCTGCTGGCGCTACTCGAAAACCCTTCTGCCCGCGAGGCGCTTGAGGCCTGCGGTGCACGCATAGAAAATCTTCGTCAGGAGGTGTCGGTCTTCATCGAGCAGACCACGCCCCTGATCCCCGATGATGACACCGAGCGGGAGACTCAGCCGACCCTGGGCTTCCAGCGGGTGCTCCAGCGGGCCGTATTCCACGTTCAGAGCAGCGGTCGCAACGAAGTGTCCGGTGCCAACGTTCTGGTTGCCATCTTCTCCGAGCAGGAGTCTCAGGCCGTCTATCTGCTGCGTAAGTCCGACGTCTCCCGTCTGGATGTGGTCAACTTCATCGCTCATGGCGTGGTGAAGCGTGATACCCAGGAAGACGAGTCCTTCGGCAGCAGTGAAAGTGTCGACAACACGCTGACCGACAAAGAGGAAGAGGGCGGCGAAAAGCTGGAAAACTTCGCCACCAACCTGAACAAACTGGCGACCGCCGGTCGCATCGATCCGCTGATCGGCCGTGATCAGGAACTGGAACGCACCATTCAGGTGCTGTGCCGCCGCCGTAAGAACAACCCGTTGCTGGTTGGCGAAGCCGGTGTGGGCAAAACCGCCATTGCAGAGGGTCTGGCCTATCGCATCACTCAGGACGAAGTGCCGGATGTGATGCAGGGGTGCACCATCTACAGCCTGGATATGGGCGCGCTGCTGGCGGGCACCAAGTATCGCGGTGACTTCGAGAAGCGGTTTAAATCGGTGCTGAAGCAGCTCCAGCGGGACGAGAAGGCGATCCTGTTTATTGATGAGATCCACACCATCATTGGTGCGGGTGCGGCCAGTGGCGGCATGATGGACGCGTCCAACCTGCTTAAGCCGTTGCTCTCCAGTGGCCGGATGCGCTGCATCGGTTCAACCACCTATCAGGAGTATCAGGGGATCTTCGAGAAGGACAGGGCGCTGGCCCGTCGTTTCCAGAAGATCGACGTGGTGGAGCCCTCCGTCGCTGAGACCACTCAGATTCTGCTGGGTCTGAAGAGCCGCTACGAAGAACACCACCAGGTTCGCTATACCCAGTCCGCACTGAGTGCGGCTTCGAGTCTGGCGGCCAAGCACATCAACGAGCGTCATCTGCCGGACAAAGCCATCGACGTGATTGATGAAGCCGGTGCCCGCATGGCGATGTTGCCGGTGTCCAAGCGTAAAAAGACCATCAGCGTGGCGGACATCGAGGCCATTGTGGCCAAGATCGCCCGGATCCCGCCCAAGTCCGTTTCGGCCACGGACAAAGAGGTGCTGCAGAATCTCGACCGCAATCTCAAGATGGTGGTGTTTGGTCAGGATCCGGCCATTAACGCCCTGACCGCTGCGATTCGTCTGGCCCGCAGTGGGTTGGGTACCGAAGGTAAGCCGGTGGGTAACTTCCTGTTTGCCGGCCCGACCGGGGTGGGTAAGACCGAAGTCACCCAGCAGTTGGCCCGTCAACTTGGGGTTGAGTTGATCCGCTTCGACATGTCTGAGTACATGGAGCGGCACAGCGTCAGCCGTCTTGTGGGCGCACCTCCGGGCTATGTGGGGTATGACCAGGGCGGGTTGTTGACTGATGCGGTGCTGAAGCATCCGCACTCTGTGGTGCTGCTGGATGAGATCGAGAAGGCGCACCCGGACGTTTACAACCTGCTTCTGCAGGTGATGGACCACGGTACTCTGACCGACAACAACGGCCGCAAGGCGGATTTCCGCAATGTGATTCTGGTGATGACCACCAACGCCGGCGTGCAGGAAACCGTCCGCAAGTCCATCGGCTTTAAGCAGCAGGACCACAGCTTCGACGCGTTGAGTGAAATCAACCGGGTGTTTACCCCCGAGTTCCGCAACCGCCTCGACTCCATCATCTGGTTCAACCACCTGGATATGCAGGTGATCGCCAAGGTGGTGGATAAGTTCCTGGTTGAGCTTCAGGCCCAGCTGGACGCCAAAGGTGTCTGCATGGAAGTGACCGAAGACGCCCGTGTATGGCTGGCTGAAAAAGGCTATGACAAGGACATGGGGGCCCGGCCGATGGCTCGGCTGGTGCAGGAGGAGATCAAAAAGCCGTTGGCCAATGAGATCCTCTTTGGTTCCCTGCAGAAAGGGGGACGGGTTACCGTCGATGCGGATGACGACGGTTTGTCGTTCGTCTATCCGCAACCGGTGGCTGAGGCCACCACCTGAGTCCGCTGTGATCGGCCAAAGGCGCTTCTTGTGGAAGCGCCTTTATCGACAAAAAAAGCCCGGCATTGGCCGGGCTTTTCAATATCAGGGATGACTGATCAACGAGAACGGAAGACGATGCGACCTTTGGTCAGATCGTAGGGGGTCAGCGCCACAGTCACGGTGTCGCCGGTCAGAATGCGAATGTAGTGCTTACGCATTTTGCCGGAGATGTGTGCGGTAACCACGTGTCCGTTTTCCAGTTCCACTCGGAACATGGTGTTGGGCAGGGTTTCCAGAACCGTGCCCTGCATCTCGATGCTGTCTTCTTTTGCCATCTAGCAAATCATCCCGTTAAGTCTGAGAAAAAATCCGGCGTATCATGCCGTAAAAGGTCTGCGCTGTAAAGGCGTCAGCCACGCCAATCCCGCCACAACTGGCCATCCAGCCACTGCAGAGGTTGGAAGTGGGTTTTGTACGCCATTTTGGGGCAGGCATCGATCTGGTAGCCCAAGTATAGATGGTCGCGACCAAGCTGTTGAGCCAGCCCTATCTGGGCAAGGATTGCGCGGGTACCGAGGGAGCGGTCCGCCCGTTGAGGCTGAAAGAAGGTGTAGGTCGCGGACAGGCTGTTGGGCAGCAGGTCGGTGACGGCCACCAGAACCAGTTCATCGTCCAGCCAGGCCTCGAGGTAAAGCTGCTCCAGCCAACTGCAGACCAGGAACCGTTCAAACTGATCCAGTGAAGGCGGGTACATCGGGCCGTCACTGTGGCGTTGGCAGATGTATTCCAGATAGAGCGCCTGCTGGTCGGCCGTCGGACGGGTGGTGACCCGCCAGCGCAAATCCCGGTTCTTACTCATCACCCGTTTCTGAGAACGGGTGGGGCGGAATCGTGCTACCGGTACCCGCACCGGAATGCAGGCCTGACAGCCCTGACAGTGGGGACGGTAGATCTGGTTGCCGGAGCGACGAAACCCGAGCGCCAGCAGCTGCTCAAACTGGCTGGTATCGACCGGATCCCGGTTAACCAGCAACTGTTCGTTTTGCTCGGGCAGGTAGCTGCAGGGAAAGCTCTGGCTGAGGCCGAGGCTGAGATGACGAATGTCAGACATCGAAATCCCCCCGACGCGGCTGCCAGCCGTTACCGGACAGCGGGCAATCCCGCAGGGCGTGCAGTCGTTCAAGAAAGCGGGCACGGGGAATCATGGCGGCGCCAAGCCGTATCAGGTGTTCATTGGGCACCTGGGCGTCAATCATTTTGCCCCCGAGATGGCTGAAGTGCTGATTCAGTGCCCAGAACGCGGCCTTAGAGGCGTTGCTGCGGCGGTGAAACATCGACTCGCCACAGAACACCGCACCGATGCACAAACCGTACAGGCCGCCGATGAGCTCATCGCCTTCCCAAACCTCGATGGAGTGGGCATGGCCCATTCGATGCAGGGCGTTGTAGGCCTGACGCATCTGCGGGCTGATCCAGGTCCCGTCCTGATTGGCCCGGGGTTCGGCGCAAGCGGCTATGACCCGGTCAAAGGCGTGGTTGATGCTAAACTGCCAGCCTTTCTGGCGGATGATCTTACGCAGGCTCCGTGACGGGGGAGGGCCCGGCAGGTCAAACACGGCGCGGGGATCCGGGCTCCACCAGAGAATGGGGTCGCCGGGGTTAAACCAGGGAAAAATCCCATTGCGATACGCATGCAGAAGACGGTCTGGACTGAGGTCCCCACCTATAGCGAGCAATCCATTGGGATCCTCCAGGGCCTGACTGGCCGGTGGGAACCACTGGGCATGTTGATTCAGATAGCTTACGGCGCTGACCATATTGAGCTTATAGTAAGGGCATGGCTTCCACACAGGGTGTATCCATGCTGACAAAACGTCTTTCCCTGATGCTAATAGGTTTTATTCTAGCGGCCAATGCGGCGGCGAACTACAACCGAAATCAGGCGGTACCAGTTGAAAAGGTGGTTTATGGCACAGTTGAGTCGGTTCGGGAGGTGAGCCGGGAAGAGCTGATCGAGGATCGTAACCGCGGCTGGAAGGTGTTTGGCGGTGCGCTAATCGGTGGCGTTATCGGCCATCAGTTTGGTGGCGGCAGTGGCCAGGACGTGGCGACAGTCCTAGGGGCGCTTGCTGGCGCCGGGCTGGCAAACCGCTCTGCCAGCCAGCAACAGGTACGGCAGTACCGGCTGGTGGAGTTGATGATCGAAACCGAAGCGAGCGAGCGGGTGATGGTGATCCAGGATTTTGACCCCGGTATGGTGTTTCGCGCCTCCGATGCAGTGCGGCTGGTGTATCTGTCCGGCGGTCAGGTGCGGGTCGACAAAGCGATGTAAAAAAAGGGGCCAACTGGCCCCTTTCTGTTACTGTGCGGCGTGCTGAAGCCGCCCCTGATCCATCGTCAGGACCCGGTCCATCTGTGCCAGAGCGGCACGACGGTGGGTGATGTAAAGCAGGGTGCGATTGGGTCGCTGAGCGAGTATGGCGGCCAGTACCCGGCTCTCAGTGCCTTCATCGAGCCCCTCTGTCGGCTCATCCAGCAGCAGCACGGGAGCGGGATGGAGCAAAGCACGGGCCAGGCCCAGACGGCGACGTTCACCGCCGGAGAGCTGCCGCCCGCCTTCGCCCAGCCACTGCATCAGACCGTTGTCCTGCGCCAGGTGCCCCAGCTCAACCAACTCCAGCGCGGAGATCAGCTCGGCATCGGTGGCGTCGGGTGCGGCCAGACGCAGGTTGTCTGCCAGGGTGTCATTAAAGACATGCACGCGCTGGCTGATGTGGCACAGGGTCTGGCTTAAGGCACTGTGCGAATACGCCTCCAGGCTTTGACCATTCAGCGTGATTTGACCCGAACCGGCAGCGAACTGGCGGGTCAGCAGGTCCAGCAGGGTGGACTTACCACAGCCGGTCCGGCCCAGGATCGCCACCTTCTCTCCGGCGCTCAGCGACAGATTCAGATCCTGAATGACCGGATCCAACCCGCCGGGATAGCGGAACCCCAGTCCTTTAAGGCTGAGCGACTCAAACTGCGCCGGAGCGGCAAGTTCGCCAAAGCGTTGCTCCGGTTCCATCTCCAGGATCGGCCGCAGACGGCGGGCAGCGGTCAGGGTATGGCCCAGGTGCTGGAACGCATTGGCCACCGGCGCCAGCGCCTCGAAACTCGCAAGGGTCGCAAAGACCAGCAGCGCCAGCATTGGTCCAGGGGGTGTGGCGTCGCCCATCTGTTGCCAACCCAGCAAAATCATCAGCAACAGCACCCAGCCATTGAGCGTGGTGATCAGCGCTTGCGAAAAACCAGTCAGGCGGGCCATGGAGCGCTGCCCGGCCAGCAGGGCCGTTTCGTGCTGGTTCAGCACCGCTCGCTGGCTATCCGTGGCGCCAAAGACCGCCAGTTCACTCTGCGCTTCGACCCAATCGCCCAGCGCCAGCCGCAGTGCGGTAAGACGCTCAGACAGGATGGTGCCGGGCTTGAGGCCAAGCCGATAGAAAATCAGCGGGAACAACGCCAGCAGCGCAAACAGGGTACCGCCCAGAATCAGTGCCAGTTGGCCGTCAAACAGGGCGATCAGCCCCATCAACGCCAGGATGGCAAGGGAGCCCGCTACAACCGGGGTGATAAGCCTCAGATAGAGGTGATCCAGGGCGTCGATGTCGGCCACCATCCGATTGAGCAGGTCGCCATCACGCAGATCCTTAAGCTGTCCCGGCCCCAATGGGGCAATCCGCTGGAAGAACCAGCTGCGCAGAGTGGCCAGCAGACGGAAGGTGGCGTCATGACTGACCACCCGCTCGGCCCAGCGGGCGGCGGTGCGGCTGACCGAGAGGAAGCGCACGCCGCCAGCCGGCATCATGTAGTTGAACTCGGCGCTGCGGGTGATGGTGAGGCCGGCAACGGCGGTGGCTGCAATAAACCAACCGGACAGGGACAACAGGCCAATGCTGCCCAGCAGGGTCAGCAAGGCCAGCAACACGCCCAGGCTGAGGCGGCCCCAGTGACGCCGATACAGCGCCAGGAAGGGTTTCAAATCACCCATGGAGACCTCCCAGAGTCAGCTGACGGTCTCCCTGAGCCAACTGCTCAGGTCGGTGGCTGATTAATACGGTGGTGCAGCCCTGGCGTACCTGGGCCAGTGCCGCGTTGACCAATTGCTCACTCTCTTTGTCCAGGCTGGCGCTGGGTTCATCAAGCAGCAGCAGCCCGGAAGGTTTTAGCAGGGCACGGGCCAGCGCCAGACGCTGCGCCTGACCCACGGACAAGCCGCCAGCCCGGTCGCCGACCAGATAGTCCAGCTTGCCGGAGAGCCGCTGCACAAATTCGGCAGCGTGGGCGTTTTCCAGTGCTTGCCAAAGCTGTTCATCACTGGCTTCTGGCGCGGCAAGCCGCAGATTCTCGGCGATGGTGCCGTGCAGCAACACGGGGTTTTGCCCCAGCCAGGTGAGATGCGCCAGCCAGGCGCCCCGGGGCAGGCTGGCGATCTCCTGCCCGTTTACGGTTAGGCTGCCCTGATAGGGCAAAAAGCCCATCAGTGCCTGCATCAGTGAGGTTTTGCCACTTCCGGTGACGCCACCAACGGTCAGCAACTCACCGTCGGCAACCTCAAAATCCATTGGCGCGGTCAAGGGTTTGCCTTCCGCGGTAGTGACCACAAGTTTCGAGGCCTGGAGAGTGATGCCCTCACTGGCGTTCAGAGTGCCGTTTTCGGTGGTCGCCAACTCGGGCGTCTCAAGAAAACGAATCAATGACTCAGCAGCGCCCAGCGCCTGGGCCTTGGCATGGTAATAGGCGCCCAAATCACGAAATGGCTGGAAGAACTCCGGTGCCAGGATCAGCACCAGAAGGCCAGTCAGGAGCGTGACACCGGCGCCGTAATGGCCAAAGTTCAGCTCCCCCAGATAGGAGAAACCGAAATAGACCGCGACCACCGCGATGGAGATGGAAGCAAAGAACTCCAGCACCGCGGACGACAGAAACGCCATGCGCAGCACTTCCATGGTGCGGCGGCGGAACTGATCCGACGCCATATCCATACGGGCCACCTCGGCGGCTTCACGATCGAACTGACGTACGGTACGAAGCCCTTTGAGCCGGTCCAGGAAGTGACCGGACAGACGGGCCAGCGCCAGGAAGTTGCGCTTGTTGGCATCCGCAGCGCCCATGCCAACGACGACCATAAACAGAATGGTGAGCGGCGCAGTGACGGTAAAAATCAGGCCAGCGGCCCAGTTGATGGGGTACACCACCACCAGAATCGCGGCAGGGATAAGGCCAACCAGCATCATCTGGGGCAGGTATTTGGCGTAAAACTCCTGCAACTTCTCCACCTGCTCCAGCAACATCGCTGACCAGGCACCACTGGGCTGTTGGTGAATGTAGGCCGGGCCCAACCGCCCAAGCTTGTCCAGCAGGGCACTGCGCAGCTGCTGGCGTACCCTGGCGCCCGCTTCAAAACCGGCCACCTCTTTGCCGTAAAGGCAGAGGGAGCGGGCAGGGAACAGCAAAAACAGCAGGATCAGGGTTTGGGTAAAGTCGGAAAGGGGTTGGTTTTCGATGATCAGACCGTGCAGCAGGCTGGCCATCAGCCAGGCCTGAGCGATGATCAACAGGCCATTGGTGAAACCGAGCAGCGTCGCAATGCGCTGCCAGCGACGGCCAGCATTGGCCGCCTGCTTTAACCAGCCAGTAAGTTGGCGTTCAGTGTCTTTGTCCATGGGGAACCTGACAAAATGGGGCCCTCAGGCCCCATTGTGGATCAAACGTACAGCGGATTACTGTGCGTCGAGGAAACGTTCTGCATCCAGAGCGGCCATACAACCTGTACCGGCAGAAGTGATCGCCTGACGGTAGTTGTGGTCCATGACGTCGCCTGCGGCAAATACACCGGGCACAGAGGTTGCGGTGGCGTTCCCTTCCAGACCGCTCTGCACGATGATGTATCCGTCTTTCATCTCCAGTTGGCCTTCGAAGATCTGGGTGTTCGGCTGGTGGCCGATGGCGATAAACACCCCATCCACTTTCAGCTCTTCGGTGGCGTCGGAGCGGGTATCCTTGATGCGGGCACCGGTGACGCCCATCTGATCACCCAGCACTTCGTCCAGAGTCCGGTCGGTATGCAGGACGATGTTGCCGTTGTCCACTTTATCCATCAGACGTTTAACCAGAATCTTTTCCGCACGGAAACTGTCACGACGGTGGATCAGGTGCACCTCAGACGCGATGTTGGAGAGGTACAGTGCCTCTTCCACGGCAGTGTTACCCCCGCCGACAACAGCGACCGGCTTATTGCGGTAAAAGAAACCGTCACAGGTGGCACAGGCGGACACACCGCGGCCCTGGAACGCGGTTTCGGATTCCAGGCCCAGGTATTTGGCGCTGGCGCCGGTGGCAATAACCAGAGCGTCACAGGTGTATTCGCCGCTGTCGCCCTTCAGGCGGTAGGGGCGGGACTTAAGGTCCACTTCGTTGATGTGGTCAAACACGATTTCGGTTTCGAAGCGCTCGGCGTGGGCCTTCATACGCTCCATCAGACCCGGGCCGGTCAGGCCTTCCGGATCACCAGGCCAGTTTTCCACTTCCGTGGTGGTAGTGAGCTGGCCTCCTTGCTGCATGCCGGTGATCATAACCGGGTTCAGGTTGGCACGGGCTGCGTACACCGCGGCGGTGTAGCCAGCAGGGCCGGAACCCAGGATCAACAGTTGGCAATGCTTTACGTCACTCATCGAACTCTCCGAGTCTTTATCGTCTTGCACGCGATTCTAAAAAAAAGGACTGGCAAAAGAAACGGGGGCTGTTGCCCCCGTCACATTGATTATCCCGATTGCTGCAATCAGGCTTTTACAACGTCGCTCGGATTGACGTAGTCGTAACCCAGCGCTTCAGCCACTTCGCGGCAGGTGATTTTGCCGTCGATGACGTTCAGGCCGTTCATCAGGTGAGCGTCGTCCAGCAGCGCCTTGGCGTAGCCTTTCTCTGCCAGAGCAATGATGTAGGGCAGGGTGGCGTTGTTCAGTGCGAAGGTGGAGGTGCGCGGCACCGCGCCCGGCATGTTGGCTACGCAGTAGTGCACCACGTCGTCAACGATGTACACCGGATCCTGGTGGGTGGTCGGCTTGGAGGTTTCCACGCAACCGCCCTGATCGATGGCCACGTCAACAATGGCAGAACCCGGCTTCATCTTGGCGATGTGCTCACGGGTCACCAGCTTCGGTGCGGCGGCACCCGGGATCAGAACGCCACCGATAACCAGATCCGCATCCAGTACATGCTTCTCCAGCGCTTCAGCAGTGGAGTAGATGACTTTGGCGCGGTTCTCGAACTGGTTGTTCAGGTCACGCAGGACGTTTACGTTGCGGTCCAGGATGGTCACGTCTGCGCCCATGCCTACGGCCATCAGCGCAGCGTTGCGGCCTACCATACCACCACCAATGACAACCACTTTGGCCGGCTCTACGCCCGGTACGCCGCCCAGCAGCATGCCACGACCCTGGTTGGACTTCTCCAGTGCCTGTGCACCGGCCTGGATGGACATGCGACCGGCCACTTCGGACATCGGAGCCAGCAGAGGCAGGCCACCACGGGCGTCGGTTACGGTCTCATAGGCGATACAAACGGCGCCGCTCTTAACCAGATCTTCGGTCTGGGGTGCATCCGGGGCCAGATGCAGGTAGGTAAAGAGGATTTGACCAGGACGCAGCATAGCGCGTTCTACTGCCTGGGGTTCTTTTACCTTTACGATCATCTCCGCCTCGGCAAACACAGCTTCTGCGGTCGGCAGAATCTTTGCGCCAGCGTCGATGTAATCTTGATCGGTACAGCCAATTCCGATGCCCGCCTGGGTTTGAACCAGAACATCATGGCCACGGCTGGTCAGTTCCCGCACACTGGCAGGCACCATGCCAACGCGATATTCATGGTTCTTAATTTCCTTGGGTACACCGATGATCATGCTTCTCCGTCCTCTTATTAGGGTTATTGTTGGATTGCGTCGCTGTTAAATTATTCGCGATATTTTACTTGGCCTTAGGCGCTCAGTTAGTATATTCTCCCGTCGGGAGCATTTCCCCCGATTTATTTGGGTGCACACAGGACAATATCCCGCGTTAGACGGGAACTAAGGAAGTATTTATGGCATATAACAAGAAAAAGCCGTTGAAAGAACTTGATAGAATCGACCGCAACATCCTAAATGAACTGCAACGGGATGGCCGGATCTCCAACGTGGAGTTGTCCAAGCGTGTCGGCCTCAGTCCAACCCCCTGTCTGGAGCGGGTTAAGCGACTGGAACGTCAAGGTTTTATTCTCGGTTACACGGCTCAGGTCAACCCTCACTACCTCGGCGCCTCCCTGCTGGTTTACGTCGAGATCTCCCTCAATCGCGATACCCCCGATGTCTTCGAACAGTTCAACCGAGCGGTGATGGAACTGGAAGATGTGCAGGAGTGCCATCTGGTGTCCGGCGACTTCGACTACCTGTTGAAGACCCGAGTCAGCGATATGACGGCCTACCGCCGTTTGCTGTCTGAAACTTTGCTGCGTCTGCCGGCAGTAAAAGACACGCGTACCTACGTGGTGATGGAAGAAGTGAAACAAACCAGCCGGGTTCAGATCTCCTCTGTTACATCGAACTGAACAACGCTGAGTTGAACAAAAGTGCCCCAATCGGGGCACTTTTTGTTTCTATGGCAAGGTGATGGCCTCGCAATGGTAGGTAACATCCAACGGCTTTGGTAAGGTAAGCGGGTTATTCTTCTTTTTTGGACCGGTCGAGGAGCGACACTTGTCATCGTCCAACCTGCAACCAATGACGGGCCTTCAACGTTTGATGGAGGGAGGCCTTATCCTCACCACCATCTTTGCGTTGTTTATGCTGATGGCCCTGGCGACCTTTCATCCTGCCGATCCCGGCTGGAGTCAGACGGCGTGGGAAGGCCCGGTTAACAATGCCATGGGCGCGGTCGGTGCGTGGATCGCCGACATTCTGTTTTTCGTCTTTGGCCTGACGGCCTACCTGGTGCCGCCGGTGTGCGCGGCGATTGGCTGGCTGGCCTTCCACCAGGCCTATCGCCTGGCCGAGCTCGACTACTTTTCGGTCGGCTTGCGCGTTATCGGTTTCCTGCTGACCATGCTCAGCTTTGCTGCACTGGCGTCCATGAACGCCGACGACATCCATTACTTCTCCGCTGGCGGGGTGGTGGGGGATGTGGTCGCGGCGGCGATGCTGCCCTATTTCAACCTGCTGGGTACCACCCTGTTTCTGCTCTGCTTTATCGGCGCGGGCTTTACCCTGATGACCGGCATCAGTTGGCTGACCGTGGCGGAAAAAGTGGGGGCGGCCACCGTGACCGCTCTGTTGTTCCTCTGGCATCTGCCGCGTCACTTTGCCCACGAGGACAAGGAAACCGAAGACACCAAAGGCTTTATGGAGCTGGTGGAACGGTTTAAGGGCCGCAAAGGCCGCGAAGGCGATGAAAAAGCCTATGACGCGGGTCCCGAACTGGCCACCGAACCGATGCTGAGCAGCGAGCCGCAGTGGCATGCTGAGCCCGATTTTGAACCGGTGTTGTCCACCGAGCCGATGACCGCCACCGATGAGCGAGTCGAGCCTGACCTGACCCCGCCCTGGGCTGCAGGCCCGGACGATGAGGAGCCGGTGACACCAATTGAGGACAACGGCAATTCAAAGCCTGAGCTGGAGCCCTACCTGCAGGCGGCGATGGACAAAGCCGGCACCACCTTGCCGGAAGTGCCGACCACCCCGATGCCGACCCTGGAGCTGCTGGACCGCCCCAATAAGGCCCAGAACCCCATCAGCCAGGATGAACTCGATGCCATCGCCCGTTTGGTGGAAGCCAAGCTGCTGGACTTCAACGTGACCGCCAACGTGGTGGACGTGCACCCGGGTCCGGTGATCACCCGCTTTGAGCTGGATCTGGCTCCGGGGGTGAAAGTCTCCAAGATCACCAACCTGGCTAAGGATCTGGCCCGGGCCTTGTCGGCGGTTTCCGTCCGCGTGGTGGAGGTGATCCCCGGCAAGTCGGTGATTGGTCTGGAGTTGCCCAACAAATTCCGCGAAATCGTGTACCTGCGCGACGTACTGGATTGCGAACAGTTCGATCAGGCCAAGTCAGACCTCACCATGGTGCTGGGGCAGGACATCTCCGGCTATCCGGTGGTGGTGGACCTGGCTAAGATGCCTCACCTGTTGGTGGCCGGTACCACCGGCTCCGGTAAGTCGGTGGGCGTCAACGTGATGATCCTGAGTCTGTTGTATAAGTCCACGCCGGACGATGTGCGTCTGATCATGATCGACCCGAAGATGCTGGAACTGTCGGTCTATGAAGGGATCCCACACCTGTTGTGCGAAGTGGTCACCGATATGAAGGAGGCGTCCAACGCGCTGCGCTGGTGCGTGGGTGAGATGGAGCGCCGTTACAAGCTAATGTCCGCGCTTGGTGTCCGTAACCTGAAGGGTTATAACGCCAAAGTGCTGGAAGCGAAGGAAGCCGGTGAGCCAATCAAAGACCCGTTCTGGCAGCCGGAGCAGTCGATGGCCACCGAAGCGCCGGACCTGGAAAAGCTGCCGGCCATCGTGGTGGTGGTCGATGAATTTGCTGACATGATGATGATCGTCGGCAAGAAGGTGGAAGAGCTGATCGCCCGGATTGCCCAGAAAGCGCGGGCGGCTGGTATTCACCTGATTCTGGCGACACAGCGGCCATCCGTGGATGTGATCACCGGTCTGATTAAGGCCAACATTCCCACCCGGATTGCGTTCCAGGTATCCAGCCGCGTTGACTCCCGAACCATTCTTGATCAACAGGGTGCCGAACAGCTGCTGGGGCAGGGCGATATGCTCTACCTGCCGCCGGGTACCGGTGTACCGATCCGGGTTCATGGCGCGTTTGTTGACGACCACGAAGTCCACAAAGTGGTGGCAGACTGGTCTGCCCGTGCCAAACCGCAGTACATTGATGAGATTCTGGCGGGTGAAAGCGGCGGCGAACAAGTGTTGCTGCCGGGCGAAGCCTCCGAAAATGCTGAAGACGCGGATCCGCTCTATGACGAGGCGGTAGCGTTTGTACTGGAGAGCCGTCGGGCCTCTATCTCCAGCGTTCAGCGCAAACTGAAGATTGGCTATAACCGGGCCGCGCGTCTGGTTGAGCAGATGGAACAAAGTGGTCTGGTGAGCTCACCGGGCCATAATGGTAACCGTGACGTTTTGGTACCCGGACCCCAACAATGATGAAAAAGACGATGATTAGCCTGGCCGTTGCCACTCTGGCAAGCCCTATGGCACTGGCTGCACCGCAGGATGTCCTGCAGGCCAGGTTGGCACAGCTGCCGGAATTTGAAGCGCGGTTCAGCCAGGTGGTGACCGATACCGACGGCACCGTTCTGCAGACCGGAGAAGGGCAACTGGCGATGGCCGTTCCCAACCGGTTCTCATGGCACCAGAGCGTACCGGATGAGAGCCTGATCCTGTCCGATGGCGACGCGATCTACCTGTATGATCCGCTGTTGGAGCAGGTCAGCATCTATTCTTTGACGGAAACCACCGCGCAAACGCCGCTGTCTCTGCTTTCAAGCAATGACAGTGAAGCGTGGGCGGCCTACCAGGTCAGCCAACAGGGAGAGTGTTTCACCCTGACACCCAAGGCAGCGGAAAACGTTCAGAGTATGGCAATTTGCTTTGATGGTGAGGCGATCGAGAGCCTGGCTCTGGTCGATGGCCAGCAGGTGAAAACCACCATGGATCTGACCCAGTTTCAATCCGGCCCGCTGAGTTCGGACCGGTTCCACTTCGCGCCACCGGACGGCACTCAGGTAGACGACCAGCGCAACCCATGACCTCCATGAGCCTGAACTTCGGGCCGGACTTTCGACCCCTGGCCGCGCGCATGCGGCCAGAAACCCTCGACGAATACGTCGGCCAGTCCCACCTGCTGGGGCCAGGCAAACCGCTGCGCGCCGCGCTTGAAGCGGGACGGGCCCACTCCATGCTGCTCTGGGGACCACCGGGTACCGGCAAGACTACCCTCGCGGAACTGGTGGCTCAGTACGCCAATGCCCATGTCGAGCGCATCTCGGCGGTGACGTCCGGGGTGAAAGAGATCCGGGCGGCCATCGACAAAGCCAAAGACATTGCGGCGGCACACGGGCGTCAGACTCTGCTGTTTGTTGATGAGGTACACCGCTTCAACAAAAGCCAGCAGGACGCTTTTCTGCCCCATATCGAAGATGGCACCGTCATCTTTATTGGCGCCACCACCGAAAACCCCTCGTTTGAAGTCAATAACGCGCTGCTGTCGCGGACCCGGGTGTACGTCATCAAAAAGCTGGATGAAGACGCCATTCTTGGGATCCTTCGGCACGCGCTGAGCGATACAGAGCGCGGGCTGGGCAAACGGCAGCTGAGCCTGCCGGATGGCGTGGCCCATCAACTGGCGTCTCTGGTGGATGGGGACGCCCGCCGGGCGCTCAATCTGCTCGAACTGATGGCCGACATGGCAGAAGACGGGCAGTTGACGGAAGCGTTGCTGAAAGAGGTGGCTGGCGAGCCCGTTGCCCGCTTTGACAATAAGGGCGACCAGTTTTATGACCTGATCTCGGCCGTACACAAATCGGTTCGAGGCAGCAATCCGGACGGTGCGCTGTATTGGTATTGCCGGATACTGGAAGGCGGCGGCGATCCGCTCTACGTGGCAAGACGCTGTCTGGCTATCGCTTCTGAGGATGTTGGCAATGCCGATCCAAGAGCGATGGAGGTAGCACTGAACGCCTGGGACTGTTTCCAGCGGGTTGGCCCGGCCGAAGGAGAACGGGCCATTGCGCAGGCGCTGGTGTATCTGGCGTGCGCACCGAAGAGTAATGCGGTGTACACCGCGTTTAAAGCGGCCCGACAGATGGCCCGGCAAACGCCGGATCAGGAAGTGCCGGTGCACCTTCGTAATGCGCCTACCGCGTTACTGAAAGAGTTGGGACATGGGGCGGAGTACCGTTACGCCCATGATGAGCCCGGTGCGTACGCCGCTGGTGAACGCTACCTGCCGGATGGCCTCGCCGGGACCACGTTTTACCATCCGACCACCCGTGGACTGGAAAAGAAAATCGGTGAGAAGCTGGCTTACCTGGCCGAGCTCGACCGGCAGAGCGAGGTAAAACGCGATGAGTAACTGGTTGGCGGTGGCGCTGGGTGGGGCAATTGGCGCAACTTTGCGCTATGGCACATCAATTCTTGCCTTACGGCTATTCGGAACCGCCTTTCCCTTTGGTACACTGGCGGTTAACTGCGTTGGGTCCTTTGCTATGGGGGCCCTTTACGCCTTTGGAGCCAGCTTCGAACTGTCGCCGCATTGGAAGGCGCTGATCGGGGTTGGGCTGTTGGGCGCCCTGACCACCTTCTCCACGTTTTCCAATGAAACCTTGCTGCTGATGCAGGAGGGGGAGTGGGTCAAGGCCCTGCTGAATATACTGCTGAATCTGGTGCTCTGTCTGTTGATGGTGTTTCTGGGACAACAGTGGGTTTACTCATACAGCAAATAAAAGAGCGATATGTTAGACAGCAAACTACTCCGTGCCGACCTGGCACAGACCGCTGAGCGCCTGGCGACTCGCGGTTACATCCTGGATGTCACCCGTCTTAACGAACTGGAAGAGCGCCGCAAGTCGCTGCAGGTTGAAACCGAGCAGCTGCAAGCCGAGCGTAACAGTCGCTCGAAGTCCATCGGTCAGGCAAAATCCCGTGGCGAAGACATTGCGCCTCTGCTGGCCGAGGTGTCCGATCTGGGCAGCCAGCTGGACGCGAAGAAAGCCGAACTGACCGAGCTGATGGCTGAGCTGGATGAGATCGCCGCCGGCATCCCGAACCTGCCGCACGAATCTGTACCGGTGGGCGCTGACGAAGATGAAAACGTCGAAGTGAGTCGCTGGGGTGAGCCGCGTCAATTTGATTTTGAAGTCAAAGACCACGTCGATCTGGGTGAAGCCACTAACGGCATCGACTTCGCCATGGCGGCCAAGCTGTCCGGCTCCCGCTTTGTGGTGATGCGTGGCCAAATCGCCCGCCTGCACCGTGCGCTGGCTCAGTTTATGCTTGACCTGCACACCACAGAGCACGGCTACACCGAGATGTACGTCCCGTACCTGGTGAATCCGGACAGCCTGTTTGGTACCGGCCAGCTGCCCAAGTTTGGTGAGGACCTGTTCCACACCCAGCCGCTGTCTGAAGATACCGACCGCAAACTGTCCCTGATCCCGACCGCTGAAGTGCCTCTGACCAACTTCGCCCGTGACGAGATCCTGGATGAGGCCGCGCTGCCGGTTCGCATGACCGCCCACACTCCGTGCTTCCGCAGCGAAGCCGGCTCTTCTGGTCGTGATACCCGCGGCCTGATCCGTCAGCATCAGTTCGACAAGGTTGAGCTGGTACAGCTGGTGAAGCCGGAAGATTCCATGGCGGCACTGGAAGAGCTGACTGGTCATGCTGAGAAGGTTCTGCAGCTGTTGGGCCTGCCTTACCGCAAAGTGGTGCTGTGCACCGGCGATATGGGCTTCGGCGCGACCAAAACCTACGATCTGGAAGTGTGGGTACCGAGCCAGAACAAGTATCGCGAAATCTCCTCCTGCTCCAACGTTGGTGATTTCCAAGCTCGTCGTATGATGGCCCGCTTCCGCCGTACCGGCGAGAAGAAGCCGGAACTGCTGCACACCCTGAATGGCTCCGGTCTGGCGGTGGGTCGTACTCTGGTCGCCATTCTGGAAAACTATCAGCAGGCCGACGGCCGTATTGAGATCCCGGCTGCTCTGCACTCTTATATGGGTGGCCTGACTCACATCGGTTGAGTGTGATTCCGTAAGAAAAGCCGGCCATTGGGCCGGCTTTTTTTTGTCCTTCCCCGTTAGCGCTGTGCAGAGCAAAGGGCACAAAAAAGGGAGTGCGTAGGCACTCCCTTTTGTTGGTGTCGTCCAGATTCACTCGACGGTTACGATCTTACAGGTGTTGGTGCCGCCAATGGTTTCCATCATGTCACCTTTGGTCATCAGCACCTTGTCGCCACTGGCCAGCAGGCCCTCGGCCACGATCCGATCCATCGCCGATTTGACGATGGTGTTTTCGGTCTCCTGAGTGGAGTCGAACCGGATCGGGTGCACACCACGGTACAGTGCCATACGATTGAGGCAGGCATCGTGGCGGGACAGGGCGATGATCGGCAGCGGCGAGGTGATGCGGCTCATGATCAGCGGGGTGTTACCGGATTCGGTCAGGGCGACGATCGCCTTTACGCCATCCAGGTGGTTTGCCGCGTACATGGTGGCCAGGGCAATGGTTTCCTCGACGGTCTTGAATTTCTCTTCCAGACGATGCTTGGAAACCACCACGCTCGGGTGCTTCTCTGCGCCCAGACAGACACGGGCCATCGCCTGGACCGTCTCTTCGGGGAAGCTGCCGGCGGCGGTTTCGGCGGAGAGCATCACCGCGTCGGTACCGTCGAGCACGGCGTTGGCTACGTCCATCACTTCCGCCCGAGTTGGCATCGGGCTGGTGATCATCGATTCCATCATCTGAGTGGCGGTGATCACCACCCGGTTCAACTGACGGGAGCGGGCAATCAGCTTCTTCTGCACGCCAACCAGTTCTGGGTCGCCGATCTCGACGCCCAAATCACCGCGAGCCACCATCACCACATCGGAAGCGAGAATCACATCGTCCATTGCGGCAGTGTCGGCAACCGCTTCTGCGCGCTCAACCTTGGCCACAATCAGTGCGCGGCACCCGGCCTCGCGGGCGAGTTGGCGGGCGTAGTTCAGGTCGTCACCGCTGCGCGGGAAGGAGACCGCAAGATAGTCCACGTTGATCTTGGCGGCGGTCTTGATGTCCTCTTTGTCTTTATCGGTCAGCGCTGCGGCGGACAGGCCACCACCGAGCTTGTTGATCCCTTTGTTGTTGGACAGCGGGCCAGCCACGGTCACCGTGGTGTGCACCTTAGTGTCTTCCACCTTCTCGACCCGGAGTTGTACCCGGCCGTCATCCAGCAACAAGATGTCGCCGGGCACCACGTCGTCGGGCAGGGCTTTGTAGTCAAGGCCAACGGCGTGCTCGTCGCCTTCGCCCTTGCCCATGGCACTGTCCAGTACAAAGGGGGCGCCGGAAGCCAGTTGCACTTTACCGTCTTTAAAGGTGGAAACGCGGATTTTGGGGCCCTGGAGATCGCCAAGGATGGCGACGTGGAGGTTGTGTTTTTTCGCCAGAGAGCGGACATGCTCTGCGCGAGCGATGTGGTCTTCGGCACTGCCGTGAGAGAAGTTCATCCGCACCACATTGGCGCCGGCGAGAATGATTTTTTCCAGGTTATCATCTCGGTCTGTGGCCGGGCCCAGGGTGGTTACAATCTTGGTTCTTCGGAACATGATTGACTCCGTCAAGGATGCTTATGCGTGTCAGTACTGGCTACAGATGCTACAAGTATCGCACCCAAAATGAAAGAAAATTACATACATTTCAGGCGTCAAAAAAACGCGACAGGATGCCTCAGGGTTCAGGCCTGATAAGTGTAGTTGGCGCAGGATGGAAAAAGGGCCGGTTGATACCGGCCCTTGAAGTTTAAAGCGGTTGGGGCTTATCGAAGCGTGACTCTTTTAACGCTTCCTTAACCCGTTTCAGGTTCTCCCTGAAGCGCGGCCCGCGACGCAGGGTAAAGCCGGTGGCGAGCACATCCACTGCCACCATCTGGGCCAACCGGGATGCCATCGGCATATAAAGGTCAGTGTCTTCCGGCACATCCATGGTGACGGCCAGCGTGGCTTCTTTGGCCAGCGGGCTGTCTTTACTGGTGACGGCGATCACCTGGGCGTGGTTTTCTTTCGCCAAACGGGCGATCTCAACCAGGGTCTTGGTACGGCCGGTGTGACTGAACAACACCACCACCGCGCCTTCCCGTGCGTTGATGCAGCTCATCCGCATCATCAGTACGTCATCAAAACAGACAACGGGCACGTTAAAGCGGAAGAACTTGTTGAGCGCATCGTGAGCGACGGCGGCTGAGGCACCCAGGCCAAAGAAGGAGATCTGATCAGCCTGCGTCAGCATATCAACCGCGCGGTTGATTTGGTTTGGCTCAATAGACTGGCGGGCGGAATCCAGCGCCGCCATTGAGGACTCAAAAATCTTGTTGCTGTAGGCTTCGGCGGAGTCGTTGACTTCCACGTGGCGGGAGACGTAGGGAGTGCCGTTGGCAAGGCTTTGGGCGAGGTGGAGTTTGAAGTCGGGGAACCCTTTGGTATCGAGTCGTCGGCAGAACCGGTTAACCGTCGGCTCACTGACATCGGCCATCTTTGCTAACGTCGCGATGCTGGACTGAATCGCCGTCTGAGGGTTGGCCAGGATCACCTCGGCCACTTTGCGCTCAGACTTGCTGAAATTGGCCAGGTTCTTTTGGATCTTTTCGAGCGTATTCATTCAATCTGGACTCTTTTCCCTGATACGTATCCCACACTGAGCAGAAAGGGGGTCGGGGTTAGAATGGCAGTCACTATACTGTTATGCCAGAGCGTCCCGATAATCCCGTTCAGTCGGGTGGACAGTGTTCCGGTATATTACAAACAATATTGTAAGTAAGCCAGCAAAGCACCGCGCTAAGCGCTTGCGCTTTCCGGAATTTTTCTTTCTAATGTAGTTAAATTACATCATTCTGCGGTGCGCCGCCGAAAAAAGGAGTTGGATGTGACATTGGCAAGTGACTCGGCAAACAAGCCATGTGATTTTGTCCTCTTTGGCACCCGGGGGGATCTGGCCCGTCGTAAGCTGCTCCCCTCTCTTTACCAGCTGGACAAAGCGGGGTTGTTACATCCCCAGACCCGCGTCGTTGGTGTGGCTCGACAGGAGCTCAGCCTCGAGGACTACCACGGTATCGTCAGCGAAGCGCTGAACACCTTCGTAAAGGAAGCCCTTTGCGACACCACGCTTGAGCGCTTTATGGCGCGCCTCGACTATGTCGGCCTGGACTTCGTTGACGCTGAAAAATACCAGGCGTTGCGAGAGGCGGTAAAAGAAGAGCACGTGATGGTGAACTACTTCGCCACACCGCCCGCCATCTACGGCGACATCTGCGGTGGCCTTGAAGCCGCGGGCCTGATCCAGCCCACCACGCGAGTGGTACTGGAAAAGCCCATCGGCCACGACCTCGCCAGCAGCACCGTCATCAACGATCAGGTGGCGGCCTACTTTGAAGAAAGCCAGATTTACCGTATCGACCACTATCTGGGTAAAGAGACGGTTCAGAACCTGGTCGCCCTCCGTTTTGCCAACTCCCTGTTCGCCTCCAAGTGGGATAACCGAACCATCGACCATGTGCAGATCACCGTGGCCGAAGAGGTGGGCATTGAAGGTCGGTGGGACTACTTCGACAAAGCCGGCCAGATGCGGGACATGATCCAAAACCACCTGTTGCAGGTTCTGGCTCTGGTTGCCATGGACCCGCCGGTCAATCTGGACGCCGACTCCATTCGCGATGAAAAGGTGAAGGTGATTAAATCCCTCCGCCCAATCAATCAGGAAAACATCTACGAGAACACCGTCCGCGGTCAGTACACGGCCGGTTTCCTAAAGGGTCAGCCGGTGCCGGGCTACCTCGAAGAGGAGGGGGCCAACCTCGACAGCAGCACCGAAACCTTCGCTGCGCTGCGGGTGGACATCGATAACTGGCGTTGGGCTGGCGTGCCGTTCTATCTCCGCACCGGCAAACGGATGCCGTTCAAGCACTCGGAAATCGTGGTGCACTTTAAGAACCCGCCCCACAACCTGTATCGGGACAGCTACCGCCAGTTGCCGCCAAACAAGCTGACCATTCGTCTGCAGCCTCACGAAGGGGTTGAGATTCAGATGATGAACAAAGTGCCGGGTCTGGATCAGACTCAGCGCCTGCAGACCACCAAGCTTGACCTGTCCTTCTCCGACACCTTCAAGAATGAGCGCATCGCTGACGCGTATGAGCGTTTGCTGCTGGAGTGCATGTTGGGCAACCAGGCACTGTTTGTCCGTCGCGACGAAGTGGAAAACGCCTGGAAGTGGTGTGATTCCATCCTGGATGCCTGGGCGCGCTCCAATGAGAAGCCGAAGAGCTACCCTGCCGGAACCTGGGGACCGGTTGCCTCTGTGGCGCTGATCACCCGCGACGGCCGTTCCTGGGAGGAATAACCGATGTCCGCCATTGCTCTACCGGTAATGAAAACCTTTGAACACAGCGACGAGTTGGTGGAGGCGCTGGCCAAGCGCATCGCCGATGCGTTGCAGGAAGCTGTCGATACCCGGGGCAAAGCCTCATTGGTGGTGTCCGGCGGCAGCACCCCGGTACCGCTGTTTCACCGGCTGCGTGCCTTCGCCATCGACTGGCAGGAGATCTACATCACCCTGGCCGATGAACGCTGGCTGCCGGCCAACCACGCCGACAGTAACGAGCGGCTTGTGCGCGAGCACTTGCTGGTGGATAACGCGGCGAAAGCCAAGTTCCGGGGTCTCTACAATATTCACGGTACGCCGGAAGCTGGCGCGTCGATGACCGCCGAAACCTTGTCCAATCTGCCCCGGCCGTTTGATGTTGTGATTCTGGGCATGGGCAACGATGGCCATACTGCGTCGCTGTTCCCTTGTGCCGAAGAGCTGGATCAGGGCCTGACCACTGAAGCCGTGTGTCTGGCGGTACGTCCGACTCAGGCACCGCATCCCCGAATTTCCCTTTCGCTGAAAAGCCTGCTCAATGCCCGTCAGATCTACCTTCACCTCAGTGGTGAAAGTAAGAAAACCGTGCTGGACGAGGCGCTGTCGAGCAAAGAGGTGAATGCGATGCCGATCCGGGCGATTCTGGATCAGCGCAAGGTGCCCGTCGACGTTTACTGGAGTAAAGCCTGATGCTCAACCCGACCATTGACGCGATCACCCGCCGAATCACTGAGCGAAGCCGCGACAGCCGAAAAGCGTACCTGGATCGGATGGATGACCTGCGCAGCCGGGGCGTTCAGCGCCGTCAGCTTTCGTGCAGCAACCTGGCGCATGGCTTTGCCAGTTGCGGCCAGACCGACAAGTCCGATCTTAAGCAATTCAATAAGTCCAACATCGGCATCATAACCGCTTACAACGACATGCTGTCGGCGCATCAGCCCTATGCCACTTACCCCGATGCGATCAAAGCGTCCTGCCGTGAGATTGGCTCCGTTGCTCAGGTGGCGGGTGGTGTGCCGGCCATGTGCGATGGGGTCACTCAGGGCCAGCCCGGTATGGAGCTGAGTCTGCTCAGCCGCGAAGTGATTGCCATGTCCACAGCAGTGGGCCTGTCTCACGCCATGTTTGATGGCGTGCTGCTGCTGGGGATTTGCGACAAAATCGTTCCCGGCCTGATGATGGGCGCTCTGAGCTTTGGTCATCTGCCGACACTGTTTGTGCCAGCTGGCCCTATGCCTTCAGGCCTGCCAAACAAAGAGAAAGCCCGGGTCCGTCAGGAGTACGCCCAGGGCAAAGTGGGTGATGAGGCGCTGTTGGAAGCGGAATCCGCTTCTTACCACAGCCCGGGTACCTGCACTTTCTACGGCACCGCCAACTCCAACCAACTGGTAATCGAGGCCATGGGCCTTCAACTGCCAGGCTCCTCCTTCGTAAACCCCACCAGCGAACTGCGACAGGCCTTTACCGATGCCGCCGCCAAGCAGGTGTGTCGTCATGCGCAAGGGGAGGGCGGGTTAAGCCTGGCCGAGATCTACGACGAGAAAGCCGTGGTCAACGGCATTGTCGCGCTATTGGCCACCGGTGGTTCCACCAACCTGACCATGCACCTGGTTGCGATGGCCCGTGCGGCCGGCATTCTGGTGACCTGGCAGGACTTCGCCGAAATCTCCGCCGCTGTGCCCCTGTTGGCACGGGTGTATCCCAATGGCGAAGCGGACATCAACCACTTCCAGTCTGCCGGTGGCATGGCGTTTCTGATCCGCGAATTGCTGGAAGGGGGCTTCATGCACCCGGATGTTCGTACCGTTGCTGGCGAGGGGCTGACGCTCTATACCCAGCAACCGGTGCTTGAGAATGGCGAACTGCGCTGGGTAGAAGCGGAAAAAGTTTCCGGCGATGAATCGGTACTGCGCCCGGTTACCAACCCGTTCCAGGCCACGGGTGGTCTGAACTTGCTGGACGGCAATCTGGGTCGCGCGGTGATTAAGGTTTCAGCGGTCTCAGAGGACAAACGCGTCGTTGAGGCACCGGCCTTTGTTATCGAAGACCAGCATGCCCTGGATGCGGCGTTTAAATCCGGTGAGTTGGATCGCGACTGCATCGTAGTGGTGCGCTATCAAGGGCCGAAAGCCAATGGCATGCCGGAATTGCACAAGCTGACCCCGCCCTTGGCGGTGTTGCAGGATCGCGGCTTCAAGGTGGCGCTGGTCACCGACGGTCGTATGTCCGGTGCCTCCGGCAAAGTGCCCGCCGCGATTCACGTCACTCCTGAAGCGCTGGACGGAGGCATGCTGGCCAAGGTTCAGAATGGTGACATGATCCGCCTGGACGCTGAAAAGGGCGAACTGCAATTGCTGGTGTCGGACCAGGAGCTGGCCGCCCGCACTGTTACCCAGCCTGAGCTGGGTGGCAATAATGAAGGCATGGGGCGTGAGCTCTTCAGCCAATTCCGAAACCTGTTAGCCAGCCCGGAGTTGGGTGCGTCGGCTCTGTTGAAATAAGGAAATCCTAATGTCTGCAACCTGGCTGTATCCTCCGAGTGCCATCTTTGCCCGCAGCAAAGTGGTGCCGGTTATGGTGATTGAATCGCTGGATCAAGCGGTGCCGCTGGCCAAGGCATTGGTGGCCGGTGGGATTGAGATCCTGGAAGTAACCCTCCGTACCGATTGCGCTCTGGACGCCATCAGTGCCATTCGCGAAGCCGTACCGGAAGCGTTGGTAGGCGCCGGTACCGTTCTGACGCCGGAGCAGTTGGATGCGGTGATTGAAGCCGGTGCTCAGTTTGCCATCAGTCCCGGCGCGACCAAGAGTCTGCTGGAAGCGGGTAAGCGTGCTCCGATCGCCCTGATCCCGGGCGTGGCGTCTGTGTCCGATGCGATGAAGGCGCTGGAACAGGGCTATGACCATCTGAAGTTCTTCCCGGCTGAGTCCAGTGGGGGCGCTAAGGCCCTCAAAGCGATGGCAGGCCCTCTGGCCGGCCTGACCTTCTGCCCGACCGGCGGCATCGGTCCTGATAACTATCAGGATTACCTGGCGCTGCCAAACGTCGCGTGCGTGGGCGGCAGTTGGGTAGCGCCCGGCGATGCGGTGGCGAATGGCGAGTGGGAGCGAATTACCGAGCTGTCACGAAAAGCGATCGCCGGGTAACCGGATTCGGGAGAAAAACGCTCGCCTTTTGGCGGGCGTTTTTTTATGGTTTTCATCACATTGGCCAAAGGAGAGCAGGGATGGAGTCGACCACAGCAATACGGGAGCTGTGCAGCATAACGTTGCCGGTGATCCGGTGTCGGTTTGACTACGCCGACCGGGACGGGCAGATCTCTAAGCGGGATGTGCGCCTGTGCCGGTTTTTCGTGGGCGATGATGGACGCCATTACCTGGAAGGGGTTTGCGTGTTGCGAGGCAGCCGGCGGACTTTTCGGCTGGACCGCCTTCAATCATCGTTGTTGCATGTGGCCAGCGGTATGGAATACCCACCGGCCAGGGTCCCCGAACAATTGGCTGAGTTGATCCAATTGGCTCAGCAGCCGGAAGCGGGCCCTCAGCCCAAAGGCGCTGCTACTGGTCTGCCGCTGGTGTGGATGCTGCTGGGTGGTCTGATCGCCTGGGGGTTAATTAGCGCATAAAAAAACGCCGGCATTAGCCGGCGTTTTTGTTTTGGGGCATGTCGTCTTATTTGGCGTTCATCAGCACAACGGCATTATCAAGCATGCGGTTGGAGAAGCCCCACTCGTTGTCGTACCAGGCCATGACTTTCACCAGACGGCCGCTTACGCGGGTTTGGGTGGCGTCAAAGGTGGAAGACATCGGGCTGTGGTTGAAGTCGATGGAGACCAGCGGCTCGTGATTCACGGCCAGTACCTCAGACAGCACACCCTGACTGGCGGCCTTTTCAACGATGGCGTTCACCTCTTCCACAGTGGTATCGCGACTGGCGATAAAGGAGAGGTCGACTACGGATACGTTTACGGTCGGGACACGGACTGCACCGCCGTCCAGTTTTCCTGCCAGCTCCGGAATCACCAGACCGACTGCCGCAGCAGCACCGGTTTTGGTGGGGATCATGTTCATGGCCGCGGCACGGGCACGACGCAGATCGGAGTGGTAAACGTCAGACAGACGCTGGTCGTTGGTGTAGGCATGGATGGTGGTCATCAGACCGGACTCGATACCCAGTGCATCGTGCAGCGGCTTGGCAAAGGGTGCCAGGCAGTTGGTGGTGCAGGAGGCATTGGAGATTACGGTCATGTCGCTGGTGATGACATCCTGGTTGACACCGTAAACTACGGTGGCGTCCACCTCTTTACCCGGCGCAGAGATGATCACTTTCTTCGCACCCGCTTCAATGTGGGCGGAGGCGGTCGCTTTGGTGGTGAAGATACCGGTACATTCAAACACCACATCGACACCCAGCTCAGCCCAGGGCAGTTTGCGGGGGTCACGCTCAGAGAAGGTCTGGATGCGGTCACCGTTGATGGTGATCGCGCTGTCGTCGTGCTCTACTTTGGCGTTGAAGCGGCCGTGTACAGTGTCGTACTTGGTAAGGTGGGCGTTGATGGCGGCGTCGCCGAGGTCGTTGATGGCAACGATTTTGATCGGGTACTGCTTTTCGCTTTCGTACAGCGCCCGGACCACATTGCGACCAATCCGACCGTAACCGTTAATAGCGACTTTGATCATAGCGTTCATTCCGTAATGCCTTGTCGATATGTAGTAAAATTACAATATTGGCGCAGGTGGTCAAGTGTTTTTGGTCAAAATGTTGGTAAATAAACCATGTCTGCGCGGTATGGCCAACGCCCTTAACCCTAGTACAGGGAATCCGGTTTCGGATCGTCGCCATCGGCAGACCGCTGCCCGTGCAGTGACTGCGATAAAGCGACAAAAAATCACCGGTCAGACCGGTTTTTTAATGAAAGTCACTTACAAATTAAGCTGGGCCCGGGGAAGGCGTCCCGCTTCCATCTGATCAGCCAACTCCTCGGCACGCTGCACCAGTTGCTCTACCTTGGTGTGGGCGAGGCCCAGGTGCCGGGCGAGGGCTTCCGGAGAGGCCGGGGCCTGCTTCGGCTGTCCCAGATAGGTAAACAGGTATGCGGTTTCGCGCTGTTTCAGTTTGGATAGCACGTAGCCTAACTGGAGCAGCAGTTCGGAGTCTTGCTCGGCAGCCTCCGGATCGGCCTCGACCACGTCAAGCAGGTAATCACGGGCTTTGTCCGGATGTGACTCACTGAAGAACAGGCCCGCCAGTCGTTTCAGGCGGATGCCGTGTAACTGGCCTTGAGATTCCGCGTCCAAAAAGCGCCCTAGTGCCGCTTCGTCATTAAAACGCGACCAATGATAGAGGCTTAGCGCAGGGTCTGAGTGATCACGTGTTTCCTGCTGCAGTGCCTCCAGAGCGTCGAGACTCTTCAGGTAGAAATGGCTTCGCTCCTGTTCGAGGGTTTTACGGCCGGACTTGCTGACCATTTGGGAAACGTGGCTCATGCAGTCCACATAGGATTCTAGCTTTACCAGCTCTTCGAATTTGTGGGCGACATCGTTTGTGAGTCCGAATTGGTATCTCGCATGCACGATGGCGGCGCGGTCATGGCGGCACCATCCGGACGTATTAAGGTCGGCGCACAGCTCGGGGCTGGCCTGGCAGATGTCACGAACGGTAGGGGCGCGGTCACAACCGGCCAGTGCCGCAACGGCCAGCAGCGGGAGTAGGGGAAACGTTTTCATGATCGGAGAATTACCACAAAAGCCGGTCCTTGGCGAAATTTCCTGTTATTTAGCAACAGGTTGTGATCCTTGGGGCGCTGGAAAAAGCGCAAGTGTTTTCTGTAGAATAGCCGCGCTTCCCGAGGTCGCCAAGGTCGGTGTCCCGGGAAGCAACAGCAATAATAATTTTTTCAGCGTGCTCTATTGTTTCCCTCACGGAACTTCTTCATAGGACTCTGTACATGACCGCAGACAAACACCTTCAAAGCTGGCAAGAGCGTTTTGAACTGGCCGAAGCAATGCAACCCCTGCTGGGTAAGTTGTACCGCAATCAAGGGGTCGAGGTTCAAATCTACGGCCGTCCGCTGTTGAACGCCTCTACCATCGACATCACCAAGGCTCACCGTCTGGTGGCAAAGTATGAAGGCGAAAAGCTCCGTCTGCGTGAATCTTTCCCCTTCGTTGAGGCGCTGAGCCGTCTCGACGTAAAACACTGCCGTGTTGATATTGGCAAACTGGCCGTTAACTACTGGCGTAACCACAACGACGCCAGTGAGATTGACGCTTACATGGCGGAGCAGCTCTCCTCTGCGCTGGGTAAAGAGCTGGAGCCCCGCGATGTGGTGCTGTACGGCTTTGGCCGTATCGGTCGCCTGCTGGCTCGTCTGATGATCGAGCGTACCGGCGTTTCCAACACCCTTCGCCTGCGTGCCATTGTTGTACGTGGCGGCCGTGACGGCGATCTGGAAAAGCGTGCCAGCCTGCTGCGCCGTGACTCCATTCATGGTCCGTTTAACGGCTCCATCGAAGTGGACAACGAAAACAACGCGCTGATCGCCAACGGCACCTACATTCAGGTGATCTACGCCAACAGCCCGGATGAAGTGGATTACACCCAGTACGGCATCGACAACGCGCTGGTTGTTGATAACACCGGGATCTGGAAGGACGAAGATGGCCTGGGCCTGCACCTGAAATCCAAAGGTGCTGCCAAAGTGCTGCTGACCGCGCCGGCCAGCGGCGGCATCAAGAACATCGTGTACGGTGTGAATGATGAAGACATTCTGGCGGAAGACACCATCATGTCTGCGGCCTCCTGCACCACCAACGCCATCACCCCGGTGCTGAAAGCGATCAACGACAAGTTCGGCATCAACAATGGCCACGTCGAGACCGTTCACTCCTACACCAACGATCAGAACCTGATCGATAACTACCACAAGGCTGAGCGTCGTGGCCGCAGTGCACCGCTGAACATGGTCATCACCTCTACCGGTGCCGCCAAAGCCGTTGCCAAAGCGTTGCCGGAACTGAAAGGCAAGCTGACCGGTAACGCCATCCGCGTTCCGACTCCGAACGTTTCCATGGCCATCATGAACCTGAACCTGGGTTCTGAGACCACCCGTGAAGAGATGAACGATTACCTGCGCTGGACCGCCCTGTACTCCGACCTGCAAAACCAGGTGGATTACACCGAGTCCACTGAAATCGTATCCAGCGACCTGGTCGGCTCCCGTTTCGCGGGTATCGTTGACTCCCAGGCCACCATCGTCGACGGCGACCGTGCTGTCCTGTACGTTTGGTACGACAACGAGTTTGGTTACAGCAACCAGGTTATCGGCGTAATGAAAAAAATGATGGGCGTAACCGGTCTGGTTCTTCCATAAGACCCTCGTTCGCCGCATCGCAATCCAGCCTCGGTAACGGGGCTGGATTTTTTCGTTCTGGAGTAGAGAAACGATGTTGAAACAGGCAGTGATCTGGGCCGTAGTGATCGCCTTTGCCGTGTGGTTAGGCGGGTGGCTCAGGGGGATGGCGATGACGGCGGTGGGCGAACCTGCGCCAACAGCCCATGTGATCGGCTGGGAGGGTGGGGAAAAGACACTGCCTGAAGCCGGGCGTGCTCAGTTGCTTTATCTGTTTGCCCCATGGTGCACCATTTGCGACCTGACCATCGACAGTGTCGATGCACTGCGTCAGTCCGGACGTTCGGTTCAACTGGTGGCCCTGTCTTACCAGGAGCGCAATGAGGTCGACGCCTTTCTGGACGGACACCCAGAATTGGGGCCGGTTTGGCTGGGCAGTGATACGTTGGCCCGGGATTACGGCGTACCGGCGTTTCCGGCTTACGTGATCATCGACGCAGATGGCAGCGTGCTGGCCCGTCGTGTCGGCTATATGCCGGGTTGGGCGTTGCGTGCCTACCTGGCGTGGTATGGCGTTGAGTGACCGGCATCACGCTTTACTGAAACACACGGTGGCCCTATAGTGGGCGCACTGACATCAACAGGGAGTGCCCAATGGCGTTGATACATTGTCCGTCCTGCGCGAAACGCATCTCAGACAAAGCCCCTTTTTGTCCCCATTGCCAATTTGCTCGTAGTGACGACCCAGAAGCATTAGAACGGGCCGCACGGATCAGACAGATCAAGCAGAACCAGAGCCTGATGACCCACAGTTTCCTGGCCCTGTTCGCCTTTGTCGGAGGGTTTGCACTGTGGTGGTGGGGCGGCGAAGCCGCGGACAGCTGGCGTGCCCCCGTGGGGATTGGCTTGATGAGTCTCGGCTTTGTCGGCTATCTCGTCACCCGGGTGCGGATCCTGCTCGCCAAAAGGAGAACACAATGAACTGGCAAGCGATGGTAGACAGCCTCACCCCGGAACTGGTGGCCAGGCTTCAATCCGGTGTCGAGACCGGCAAGTGGCCGGACGGCTCACCGTTGACCGAGCAACAGCGGGACTCGGCCATGCAGGCTGTGATCGCCTGGCAGGCCAAAAACGGCAACCAGGACCAACATCTGACCGTAGGACCGGATGGCAACATTATCCACCTCTCCAAGGCGGAGCTGAAACGGCAGTTCAAGGAAGTGCCGCTGGCGCGGATTAAGCCGGAGTAACGGCGAGTTCAGAACAAAAAAGGCGCCAATAAGGCGCCTTTTTTGGTTACTGAGTCAGCTCACCCCGCAGCGGGGTTTGCATCTGCAACCGTCGCTCTTCAAAGCTCAGGGGCTGAGACAACAAGTAGTGCAGTTTGGCCAGGGCCGCTTCGGTAGTCATATCAAAGCCACTGAGGACGCCGCAACGGGAGAGCGCATTACCGGTGGCGTAACCGGCCATATTCACCTTGCCCTGAACGCACTGGGTCAGGTTCACCACCAGGATTTCCCGCTCGTGCGCTTCTTTCAGCAAGGACAGCAGGTCTTGTCGCTCCGGCGCGTTACCCACACCGAAGGAGAGCAGGATTAATGCCTTTACCGGCTGACGCAGCAGATTGGCGATCACCTCGGTGCTGATACCGGGGTAGAGCGTGACCACACCAATTGGCTGAGGGGTTATCTGGTGAACGGTCAGAGGCGCTCCGGTCGGGCTGGCGAGCGAGGCGTCACCCAGTCGGATCTCAATGCCCGCTTCCAGCAGGGGTTTCAGGTTGGGGCTGTCGAAAGCGGCAAACCCGTCCGCATGCACCTTGGTACTGCGGTTGCCTCTCAGCAGCGTGTTGTTGAAGAACAGACACACTTCGGCGATGGGGTAGTTGGCGGCGATGTAGAGGGCGTTCAGCAGGTTTTGCTGGCCATCGGAGCGCAGCTGAGCCAGAGGGATCTGAGAGCCGGTGACGATCACGGGTTTTTCCAGGCCATCAAGCATAAAGGAGAGCGCTGAGGCGGTGAATGCCATGGTGTCGGTTCCATGGAGGATCACAAAGCCATCAAACTCGTCGTAGTGGGCTCTGATATCGTCCGCGATCTGCTGCCAGTCGTGAGGGCTCATATTGGAGCTGTCGATCAACTGGTCATACTCGTGGATCATAAACTCCGGCATCTCCGGGCGATGAAACTCCGGGTTGGCATTCACGCTTTCGGTAAGAAAGCCGGCGACAGGAGCGTATCCGTTTTCTGTACGCTGCATGCCAATGGTGCCACCGGTGTAGGCGACGTAGATCCGTTTTCTTTGCATCTTCTGGAGTTCTTTGGCCGTTCTGTTGCGGGGATTATAGCGGTGGAGTGGGCAAAAGAAAGCCCGGCAATACCGGGCTTTCTGTTCGCTGGTGAGGCGTCAGCTCATCGGAACGCACTCAAGACAGAGCAGGTAGCGATGGTTAGGGTCATTTAACTTAAGCTGCGCTTCCAGCGGCGCAGTGACGGCATGCAGAACGCGTTGCCAGCTGGGCGTATCCACCTGAGGAAGATAAGGGCTGGCTGCCCCCAGGAACTGCTGCAGCATCTCTTGCTCCGGGCTCAGCTTGGGACCGATGATGCGGGTTTCAAACTGCTCCAGTTGCGCCAGGTTGGCGGCAGTACTGACCGCGTCGTCCAATTCGCCCAGCTCATCCACCAGGCCAATCTCCAGGGCATCCTGGCCACTCCAGATACGGCCCTGGGCAATATCATCCACCTGTTCCAGTGGCATATCACGGGCATTGGAAACCAGCTGAATGAAGTCCTGATAGCCTTTGTTCAGGCTCTGCTGGACCAGACGCTTAAAGCCATCCGGCAGTGGCCGCAGTACGCTCAGACCCGCCATTTCGGTGGTACCAACGCCGTCAGCATGGATACCGAGCGCCGCAGCACTCTCCTCAAAGGTCGTAATCAGGCCAATGATGCCGATGGAGCCGGTAATGGTGGTCGGCTGCGCAAAGATCCGATCAGCATTGGCGGAGATCCAGTAGCCACCGGATGCGGCTACCGAGCCCATTGAAGCCACAACCGGTTTTCCGGCGGCCTGAAGCGCGAGGACTTCCTGACGGATCTGTTCAGAGGCGTAGGCACTGCCACCACCACTGTCCACACGAAGCACCACGGCTTTCACCTGGTCATCCTGACGGGCTTCCCGGAGCAGGCGAGCGGTGCTGGTGCCGCCGATGGTACCGGGCGGCTGTTCGCCATTCAGAATGGTGCCCTTGGCAACAATAATGGCGATCTGATTGTCGCCCTGAGCTTCGAGCATTGGCCGCACATGAGCAAGATAGCCATTCAGGCCAATGGCCTTGATGGCGTGCTCGTCGTCCGGTTCAGTGCCGAACTGGTCGATAAGCTGATCCCGCATCTCAATGTCGGTTTTCAGGACGTCAACCAGGCCATTGTTCAGAGCCAGCTTCGCCAGGTCTCCGTCGACCGCTTCCAGTTCGGCATTCAGCGTCTCCAGGGTAGGGGAGAGCACTGCGGGGTCGATATGGCGGTTTGCCGATACCGTCGCAACGTAACTGCCCCAAAGGTCGGTCAGTACCGCCTGGTTGGCCTCTTTGGCTTCGTTGGACATGTCATTGCGGGTGTAAGACTCAGCAAAGGACTTGTACTTGCCGACCCGGAACAGGTGCGTGTTCACCTTCAGCTTTTCCAGCGCTTCCTGGTAGTACACCCGGTACATGCCAAAGCCGTCGATGGACACCACGCCGCCGGGATTGAGCTGAATCTCATCCGCAAAGCTGGCCAGGTAGTAGTTGCCCTGGTCCAGCCAACCCGCCTGAGCGATAACCGGTTTGCCGGACGCCTTAAACGCGTCCAGTGCCTCGCCAATCTCCTGCAGCTTGGCAAGGCCACCACTCAACTGGCCGGGCTTGATAACGATCCCGGCGATGCGATCGTCCTGGGCCGCTTCCTCAATGGCCAGAAGCAGATCGGCCATCAGGATCTCCTGAGGTTTATCCTTACTCTGCCCGGTAATCACTTCCATGGGGTCCAATGGACGCTTCTGTTCCACCAGAAGCCCATCCAGTTTCAGCACCAAAGCGCCGCCGTCCGGCACCGGCTCCATCTCATCACCGGTCAGGGCGACGATCACAAGCGCGAGTACCGCAAAGAAAACCAGATTAACGATCACCTTTCGGGTGGTGTTCAGTAAGCTGGCGATAAAACGAAAAATACGTTTAAACAGTGAAGGTTGTGTCGACATACCTTGCCTTCCATAGAGTGTCACCACTCTATGCTATCTCAAGCGACTGAATTGAGGGAGGAAGAATTCCGATGGTTTTGTAAGGCTTTATATTTCAAACGGCGTTTCGCCCGCTTGTGATGAGGGTCACATCAAGATAGTCTTGAACAAACGTTTGAAATAGGTGTTTAAGGATGAGCAATTCCTACCCCAATATGCTGGCGCCCCTGGATCTGGGCTTTACCCAATTGAAGAACCGGGTGCTGATGGGTTCCATGCACACCGGTCTGGAAGAGGAAAAGGGCGGCTTTGACAAGCTGGCCGCGTTCTATGCGGAACGGGCCCGAGGTGGGGTAGGGCTGATCGTTACCGGTGGCATTGCGCCCAACTTCCGGGGCCGTCTTTCGCCCCACGCCAGTCAGTTGAGCTTCTCCTGGCAGGTGGGAAAACATCGGCGGGTGACGCAGGCGGTCCACGACGCCGGCGGAAAAATCTGTCTTCAGATCCTGCACTCCGGCCGTTACGGCTATCACCCCTTCTGTGTCAGCGCGAGTGCAGTCAAATCGCCAATCTCGCCGTTTAAGCCAAAAGCCCTCAGCGAGAGTGGCATTAAGCGCACCATTAAGGATTACGCCAAGTGCGCCCGCCTGTCACAGAAAGCGGGCTACGATGGCGTTGAGCTGATGGGTTCAGAAGGGTACCTGCTGAACCAGTTCTTGTGCCGGCGCACCAACGAGCGCCAGGACCAATACGGCGGCTCGCTTGAGAACCGCGCCCGATTCCCACTGGAGATGGTGCGTGCCGTCCGCGAAGCGGTGGGTCCAGAATTCATTATCATCTTCCGTCTCTCGATGCTGGATCTGGTCGAGGGAGGCAACGACTGGGAAGAGGTGGTTCAGCTGGCAAAATGGCTGGAGCAGGCCGGCGTGACCATCATCAACACCGGCATTGGTTGGCACGAAGCCCGTATCCCGACCATCGCGACCAGTGTGCCACGTGCCGCCTTTTCGTTTATTACTGAGCGGATACGCAGTGAAGTGTCTGTGCCCCTTGTGGCCACCAACCGAATTAACACGCCGGAAGTGGCCGAACAGATCCTGGCCAGTGGCCAGGCGGATATGGTGTCGATGGCGCGGCCATTGTTGGCGGATGCCCATTTCGTCGAGAAAGCCGCAAAAGGGGAGCGGGAGCAGATTAACGTTTGCATCGCCTGTAACCAGGGCTGTCTCGACCACACCTTCTCTCTGAAGCGCGCCACCTGCCTGGTGAACCCCTTTGCCTGTTACGAGACTGAATTGTCCCTGCCCGCCGTCGCGCAGCCGAAGAAGGTGGCGGTCGTCGGTGCCGGCCCGGCTGGCATGGCCACGGCCTGCTATGCCGCCGAGCGTGGCCACCAGGTGACGCTGTTTGAGCAGGATGAACAGTTGGGCGGGCAGTTTAATCTGGCGGCCCGTATCCCGGGTAAAGAGGAGTTCCGGGAGACCCTGGCTTACTTCGCTCAACGTCTTAAGCATCTGGGTGTGGTAGTGAAGTTGGGCCAACGTGCCGAGCCCGAGGTCCTGAAAACCTTCGATGACGTGATCCTGGCCACCGGCGTTACCCCACGTGTACCGGCCCTGGAAGGCGTCGACCACGACAAAGTGGTGACCTACCAGCAGGTGCTTCGTGGTGAAGCCCAGGTGGGCAAAAAAGTCGCATTGATGGGCGCTGGCGGCATCGGTTTTGATATGGGCGAGTTCCTGTCTGAAGCGCATGAGTCTGCCACGCTGCACCCCAATACCTGGCTGGCCCAGTGGGGGATCAACCCGGAATACGACAAAAATGGCGGACTGACGGAACGGGACAGCACAGCCTTCGAATCCGCCCGGGAGATCACTCTGCTGCAGCGTAAAACCAGTAAGCCTGGCAAGGGCCTCGGCAAAACCACCGGCTGGATCCACCGCACCGTACTGAAGGATCGTGGTGTTAATATGCTCTCTGGCGTTGAGTATCTGAAAGTGGACGATGCCGGGTTACACATTCGCCACAAGGACAGTGAGCAGGTTCTGGACGTGGATACGGTGGTGTTGTGCACCGGCCAGGAATCCAATCGCACGTTGGGAGACGCGCTGACTGAAGCCGGTGTGGCTTACCAGTATGTGGGTGGTGCTGACGTCGCCGCAGAACTCGATGCAAAGCGAGCCATTCGTCAGGCCGCGGAAGTCGCCGCCGCGCTGTAACGCCTTTGAAGTAAAACAAGCCCCGGTGAACCGGGGCTTTTTTGTGCTTTGGTGCCGGCTCTGCCATACCTGTTAGTACCCTCAGTGGGCTGACCGGAGCAGACTATGACAGACGCGCATTTCTCCCCAACGGGCTCTCAGCTGAATCCTTACCTGGTCATGGACGATGCCAAAGCGGCCATCACCTTTTATGAAACGGTGTTTGGCGCCATCACCACTCGGGTTATGGCCATGCCGGACGGCAGGATAGGGCACGCGGAGGTCTCGATAGGTGATTCCACCCTGATGTTGGCGGATGAGTTTCCGGACATGGGTTTCCATGGGCCAGCCCATTTCGGTGGCACACCGGTGTCGTTTTGCCTGTACGTGGCGAACGTCGATGCGGTGTATGAGCGGGCCGTGGCGGCGGGGGCCAAAGCGCTGCGGCCGGTTGAGGACCAGTTCTATGGGGATCGCGCGGGCACACTGGAGGACCCGTTCGGGCATGTCTGGACCCTGGCGACCCACAATGAGGATCTCTCCGATGACGTGCTGCAACAGCGCTTTGATGAATATCTAAAGGCGCAGTCATAAAAAAACCGCCCGGTAAGGGGCGGTTTTTCTGTTAAGCCAGTTCGATGTCACCATCGGGAACACAGCAGCAGGGCAGGATCTGTCCTGCTCTCAGGTAGGCCATGGGCTCGGTCAGGTACCGGACTTTGCCTTTCGACAAGGTGGTCTTGCAGGCGCCGCAATAGCCGTTGCGACACTCCGAGTAATGGCCCAGCGGTTCCAGGCTTTTCAGCAAGGGCGTGTCGTTCTCTGAGTGGACCAGCTGCTGGCCGTCAGCCAGTGTGATCCGGGCCATCAGAGTTCGAAGTCCTTAAGGTCTCCGTTGGTCAGATTGCTGTCGATCTGGTTGGTCAGGTAGGAGGACACTTCCACCTCCTGCGGGGCGACCTGAACGGTATCACTTTCCAGCCAGGTGCTCATCCACGGCAGGGGGTTACTGCGCTTGTCGAAGATGGGCGGCAGGCCAATGGCAGCCATACGCTCATTGGTGATGAACTCCACGTAATCTTCGACGATCTGCTTGTTCAGGCCCAGCATGGAACCGTCTTTAAACAGATAGGCGGCCCAGGCTTTTTCCTGCTCAGCGGCGCGGCGGAAAATCTCCACCGACTCGGCGTGGCACTCGATGGCGATCTCCGCCATCTCCGGATCATCCTTACCGTCAGCCATCAGGTTGATCATGTGCTGAGTACCGACAAGGTGAAGCTGCTCATCACGTGCAATAAACCGGATGATCTTGGCGTTACCTTCCATCAGCTTGCGCTCAGCAAAGGCGAAGCTACAGGCAAAGCTGACGTAGAAACGCACCGCTTCCAGTACGTTAACGGACATCAGGCAAAGATAGAGCTTCTTCTTCAGCGCGCGCAGCGAAAGGGTGAGGCTCTCGCCGTTGATCTGATGCGTGCCAGGACCAAACTGCTGATACAGCTGAGTGGTGTGGATCAGGTCATCGTAGTACTGAGAGATGTCACTAGCACGCTTCTGAATCTCCTCGTTGACCACGATGTCATCAAACACCACGCCCGGATCATTGACGATATTTCGAATGATGTGGGTGTAGGAGCGGCTGTGAATGGTCTCATAGAAGGACCACGTCTCAATCCAGGTTTCCAGCTCCGGCAGGGATACCAGAGGCAGCAGCGCCACGTTGGGGCTGCGGCCCTGAATGGAGTCCAGCAGAGTCTGGTACTTCAGGTTCGAGATAAAGATGTGCTTCTCATGGTCTGGCAGCGCGTTGTAGTCGATGCGGTCCTGAGACACATCCACCTCTTCCGGTCGCCAGAAGAAGGAGAGCTGCTTTTCGATAAGGTCTTCGAAAATGCGGTGCTTCTGCTGGTCAAATCGCGCCACGTTCACCGGGTTACCCAGGAACATCGGCTCTTTGAGCGCGTCATTCTGAGTGCGTGAGAAGGTGCTGTACAGTTGGCTCATGATCTCTGCTTCCCTTAGATCTTACAGGCGCCGCCGGCGCAGTCGTTGTCGTCCGCTTTACTTTGGCTGTCGGACTGACCATCACGGGTGTTTTGATAGTACAGGGTCTTAAGACCGTACTTGTACGCCAGCATCAGGTCCTGCAGCAACAGCTTCATCGGCATCTTGTTGCCTTCGTAGCGGCTCGGATCGTAGTTGGTGTTGGCGGAGATCGCCTGGTCGACAAACTTCTGCATCAGGCCGACCAACTGCAGGTAGCCATTGTTGCTCGGAATGTTCCACAGCAGCTCATAGCTGTCGCGCAGGGTTTCGATACCCGGGACTACCTGTTTCATCACACCGTCTTTGGAGCCTTTGACGCTGACCAGACCGCGAGGCGGCTCAATGCCGTTGGTCGCGTTGGAGATCTGGCTGGACGTCTCGGACGGCATCAGAGCAGACAGGGTGGAGTTACGCAGGCCGTGCTCAACGATTTCGGCACGCAGGCCTTCCCAATCCAGGTGCAACGGCTCGTCACAAATGCTGTCCAGCGTCGACTTGTAAGTGTCGATCGGCAGGATGCCCTGGCTGTAGGTGGTCTCGTTAAATGCCGGACAGGCGCCTTTCTCTTTGGCCAGGCCAACGGACGCTTTCAGCAGGTAATACTGAATCGCTTCGAAGGTGCGGTGAGTCAGGTTATTGCCGCTGCCATCGGAGTAGCGCGCGCCGTTCTTGGCCAGGTAATAGGCGAAGTTGATGACGCCAATACCCAGGGTACGGCGATTCATGGTGCTGATCTTCGCCGCCTTGATCGGATAGTCCTGATAGTCCAGCAGGCTGTCCAGGGCGCGTACGGCCAGATCGGCCATCTCTTCCAGCTCTTCCAGCTTCTCAATGGCACCCAGGTTAAAGGCGGAGAGCGTGCACAGGGCAATCTCACCGTTCTCATCGTCCGGGTGGGTCAGCGGTTTGGTCGGCAGCGCAATCTCCAGACAGAGGTTGGATTGCTTCACCGGCGCCACTTTCGGGTCGAACGGGCTGTGGGTGTTGCAGTGGTCAACGTGCTGGATGTAGATACGGCCGGTGGAGGCACGTTCCTGCATCAGCAGGCTGAACAGGGTGATCGCTTTTACGCTCTTCTTGCGAATGCTGGCGTCCTGTTCGTACTGGTTGTACAGACGCTCGAACTCGTCCTGGTCGGCGAAGAAGGCGTCGTACAGACCCGGTACGTCAGAAGGCGAGAACAGGGTGATCTCTTTGCCTTCAATCAAACGCTGATACAGGGTGCGGTTGATCTGCACACCGTAATCCATATGGCGGATGCGGTTGGCGTCGGTACCCCGGTTGTTTTTCAGTACCAGGAGGTCTTCCACTTCCAGATGCCACAGCGGATAGAACAGGGTGGCAGCACCACCACGTACGCCGCCCTGAGAGCAGGACTTAACCGCGGTCTGGAAGTGCTTAAGGAACGGCAGCATCCCGGTGTGGAACGCTTCGCCACCGCGGATCGGGCTGCCCAGAGCACGGATGCGACCCGCGTTGATGCCGATACCGGCGCGCTGGCTTACGTACTTAACGATGGAGGTGGAGGTGGCGCTGATGGAATCCAGGCTGTCACCACACTCAATCAGCACGCAGGAGCTGAACTGGCGAGTCGGGGTGCGCACGCCGCTCATGATCGGCGTAGGCAGGGAGATCTTAAACTTGGAGGTGGCGTCGTAAAAACGCTTCACGTAAGCCAGACGCTCCGACTTCGGGTAGTCCGCAAACAGGCAGGCAGCAACCAGTATGTAGAGGAACTGGGCGCTTTCGTACACTTCGCCGGAGACGCGGTTCTGCACCAGATACTTGCCTTCCATCTGCTTAATCGCAGCGTAGGAAAACTTCATATCACGCCAGTGATCGATGTAGGCGTTCAGCTCGTCGAACTCTTCGCGGCTGTAATCCGCCAGCAGGTGCTGATCGTAACGTCGGGCTTCGACCATCTTGACCACATGGTCGTACAGGTGCGGCGGCTCGAACTGGCCGAACGCTTTCTTGCGCAGATGGAATACCGCCAGGCGGGCAGCCAGGTACTGGTAGTCCGGGTTATCGGCGCTGATCAGATCGGCGGCTGCCTTAATCAGAGTTTCATGAATGGCTTCGGTTTCGATGCCGTCATAGAAGTAGATTTGAGCGGCCAGCTCAACCTGGGAAACGGACACATTGTCCAGCCCCATAGCGGCCCAATAGATGACGCGGTGGATCTTTTCGAGATCGATCGGTTCCTTCCGACCGTCCCGTTTGGTCACGAGAAGGTTACTGTTCATGCCCTGTGCTCTGGTCCGAGGTTAATCCCTTAAACACAAAAAACCGGCGTGCGCCTGGTGCCGTCTGCTCTTCCTGTCGTGAGACGGGAAGAGGCAACCAAACTGCGGTGCCGACTTGTGTGTTCTTGGTTCATGTCACCACAACATATAGGTGACCATGAGTTAATGGCTACAAGATAGGGCGGTTTTGGGTCGGGTTCAAGAGCCAGGCCTGTGGACAAAATTGTGGGTAAGCTGAGACCAAGTTTAAGGGGTTAGTAGCGCCTAACCCCTCAACCGCGCCAGCGTTGACAATGCGCTCCCTAGCACACCTTTTCCCCGGATGGGAATGGCCGGCAAAAAAAAACGATCCAATGGATCGTTTGCGTATTTCTCACTCATTAAAACCAAGCATTGTGACCAACTCTCGTGGCGTCTGGCAGAACCAGTGAGCAGGCCATTCCATCGGTGTGTCCTCTCTGCGCAAATATCCCCATAAAGCCACACAGCCGATCATGCCGGCGGCACGGGCGGCTTCCATATCCCTTTCGGCATCGCCGACATAGAGAATGGTGCCAGGGTCGACGGAAAGACGCTCCGCAGCAGCGAGCAGCGGCTTCGGGTGAGGCTTGGCCACCTCATAGGTGTCGCCACTGACGTTGACCTGGCTTCCGGCAAACAGCGGTAACTGGCTCAGCAGGGGATCGGTCAGCCAGCCGGGTTTATTGGTGACGATGCCCCAGGGCAGTTTGCGGGTATCAAGACCGGCAACCAGTTCAGCAATGCCATCGTAAGGCTTTGTGTGAACGCAGAGATCAGCCATATAGGCATTGAGCAGTGCGTCTTTGAGCGGAGTATGGTCAGTCCGCTCAAAGTGCTGTCCCAAGGCGGCCTGAAGCAAGCCGCGGCTGCCATGAGAGCTGTATTGGTAGGCGTGCGCATCGGACAGTGGCGGATAGCCATAACGGGCGAGGGCACGATTGGCAGCGGCGCCGAGATCCAGCGCCGTGTCCAGCAGGGTGCCATCCAGATCGAACAAAACCCCCTGAATGTTCATTATGCCTCCGGCTTGTAGGCGTGGATCATGTAGTTGATCGACATGGAGGCGCTCATGCTGAAGGTTTGGGTCAACGGGTTGTAGCGCACGCCGTCGGCATGGCGCACTTTCAGGCCCGCCTGCTCACACCAGGCGATCAGTTGGGAGGGGCGCAGGTACTTGTTGTAGTCGTGCGTGCCCTTGGGCAGCACCTTCAGCAACTGCTCAGCCCCGACGATGGTGGTGAGATAAGCCTGAGGGGTTTTGTTGATGGTGGAGAGGTAAAGGTGGCCACCCGGGGCGACCATCTCGGCACAGGCGTGTACCACTGAGGCCGGGTCCGGCACGTGCTCCAGCATCTCCATGCAGGTGACGACTTCGTACTTGCCGGCAAAATCCGCCGCGTGCTGTTCTGCGGTGGCCTGAAGGTAATCCACATCAACACCGGTTTCCAGGGCATGCAGTCGCGCCACTTCCAGGGGTTCCTCACCCATATCGAGGCCGGTTACCTTGGCGCCAACCTTGGCCATTGCCTCACTGAGCAGGCCGCCGCCACAGCCGACATCGACCACTTTTTTACCAAATAAACCATCGGCATGCCGTTCTATATAAGCAAGGCGGAGAGGGTTGAGCTTATGAAGGGGGCCGGAGTGGCCTTCCGGATCCCACCAGGTAGCGGCAAGTTGTTCAAACTTAGCGACTTCGGTTGGATCCACATTTGCGTTGTTATACATCTATTTATCCGCTTTTTCGCAGGCTCTGACTGGCTCCGATTATAGCCATGGCGGGGCCTGCGGCGAAACCATGTTTGTGCGCTTCTCTTAACGGTCGCTTGTGTTAGAATGCCAAATCACTGTTTTTTCCGGTAAGACCGGGGCGAACGCCGTTGTGGCGGACGCTGTGAGGGAATTTAGTTTCTATGACTGATCTGGCTACAGAAATCACGCCGATTAACATCGAAGAAGAACTAAAAAGCTCCTACCTGGATTACGCGATGAGCGTAATTGTTGGGCGGGCTTTGCCGGATGTTCGTGATGGCCTTAAGCCGGTTCACCGTCGCGTTCTCTTCGCGATGAATGAGCTGAGCAACGACTGGAATAAGCCCTACAAGAAATCCGCCCGTGTGGTTGGTGACGTAATTGGTAAATACCACCCGCACGGCGACAGCGCGGTGTACGACACCATCGTTCGTATGGCTCAGCCGTTCTCTCTGCGATACACCCTTGTAGATGGTCAGGGTAACTTCGGTTCCGTGGATGGCGATTCCGCTGCTGCGATGCGTTATACCGAAGTCCGTATGGACCGCATCGCCCATGAGCTGCTGGCGGACCTGGACAAAGAAACCGTTGACTACGTGCCGAACTACGACGGCACCGAGCAGATCCCGGCGGTATTGCCGACCAAGGTACCCAACCTGCTGGTGAATGGTGCCTCTGGTATTGCGGTGGGCATGGCCACCAACATCCCCCCCCATAACCTCACCGAAGTGGTAGACGGCTGTCTTCATCTGATCGACAACGAGCACGCTACCATCGATGAGCTGATCGAGATCATCCCGGGCCCGGATTTCCCCACCGGCGGCATCATTAATGGCCGCAAGGGCATTTTTGAGGCGTACCGCACCGGCCGTGGCAAGATCTACGTTCGCGCCAAGACCGAAGTCGAAACCGACAAGAACGGCCGCGAAGCGATCATCGTTAACGAAATTCCCTATCAGGTGAACAAAGCCCGCCTGATTGAGAAGATCGCGGAACTGGTTAAAGACAAGAAGATTGAAGGCATCAGCGGCCTGCGTGATGAGTCCGATAAGGACGGCATGCGTATCGTTATCGAGCTGAAGCGTGGTGAAGTGCCGGAAGTGGTACTGAACAATCTCTACGCCCAGACTCAGATGCAGACCGTCTTCGGTATGAACATGGTGGCACTGGCCAATGGCCAGCCCAAGGTGTTCAACCTGAAGGAGATGCTCGAAGCCTTTGTCCGTCACCGCCGTGAAGTGGTGACCCGTCGTACCGTTTACGAACTGCGTAAAGCCCGTGACCGTGCCCACATCCTTGAAGGCCTGGCGATTGCACTGGCCAACATCGATCCGGTGATTGAGCTGATCCGCCAGTCTCCGACCCCGGCGGAAGCTCGTGAAGCGTTGCTGTCCCGTCCGTGGGAGCTGGGTAACGTTGCTGGCATGCTCGAAAAGGCCGGCGACGACGCTGCCCGTCCGGAGTGGCTGACCCCGGAATACGGCATCCGCGATGGCAAGTATTACCTGACCCTGGAACAGGCCAAGGCGATTCTGGACCTGCGTCTGCACAAGCTGACCGGTCTGGAACACGAGTCCATTCTGGACGAGTATAAGGCGCTGCTTGAGCAGATCGCAGAACTGCTGCACATCCTCGGTTCCACTGAGCGCCTGATGGAAGTGATCCGCGAAGAGCTGGAAGCGATTAAGGAACAGTACGGCGATGACCGTATGACCGAAATCAGCGCGGCTTCCGCTGACATCTCCATGGAAGACCTGATCACTCAGGAAGACGTGGTGGTGACCCTGTCTCACCAGGGCTACGTGAAGTACCAGCCGCTGACCGATTATGAGGCACAGCGCCGCGGTGGTAAGGGCAAGTCCGCCACCAAGATGAAGGACGAAGACTTTATTGAGCGTCTGTTGGTGGCCAACACCCACGACACCATCCTGTGCTTCTCCTCCATCGGTAAAGTGTACTGGATGCGCGTGTTCCAGCTGCCGCTGGCCAGCCGTACCGCCCGTGGTCGCCCGATTGTGAACCTGCTGCCGCTGGGAGAAGGTGAGCGTATCACCGCGATTCTGCCGGTCGATGAGTACTCGTCCGACAAGTACATCCTGTTCGCCACTGCCAAAGGCACCGTGAAGAAGACCACCCTGGAGGCATACAGCCGTCCGTTGTCCTCCGGTATTCGTGCCATCAACCTGGCGGATGATGATGAGCTGATCGGCGTTGACATCACCGAAGGTGACAACGAAGTGATGCTGTTCTCCGACGCGGGTAAAGTGGTGCGCTTCAACGAGGATCAGGTGCGCTCTATGGGCCGTACCGCGACCGGGGTACGAGGCATCAACCTGGAAGGCAGCGACCGCGTTGTCTCCCTGATTGTGCCGCGCGACAACGACGCCATCCTCACCGTTACCGAGAACGGTTACGGCAAGCGGACTCCGCAAGAGGAATACCCGACCAAGAGCCGTGCCACCAAAGGGGTGATCTCCATTAAGGTGAGCGAGCGTAACGGCCTTGTCGTTGGCGCAGTGCAGGTGGGTGAGAATGATGAAATCATGTTGATCACCAACCGTGGCACACTGGTTCGCACCCGCGTTTCCGAAGTATCGGAAGTGGGTCGTAATACCCAGGGTGTCCGCCTGATCCGTACCGCCGAAGGTGAACAGGTGGTGGGTCTGGAACGCATTGATGAAGTGGAAGTCGACGAAAGCCTGATTGAGGGCGATCTCGAAGGCGAGGCCATTGAGGGTGAAAATCAGCCTCAGGCCGAGTCCGGCGACGCCGAAGCAACGGGCGCCGACGAGTAACCATCACGAGAACGGGCGCCTCAATTGAGGCGCCCGTTTTTTATTGAGGGATCACAGGGTGACGATTTACAACTTTTGTGCCGGCCCGGCGATGTTGCCGGCGGCCGTAATGCGCAAAGCTCAACAGGAGTTTTGCGATTATCACGGGCTGGGCGTTTCCGTTATGGAACTCTCTCACCGCAGCGCGGACTTTATGGCGGTAGCGGAAAAGGCCGAGCAGGACCTGCGCGAGTTGATGGCGATTCCGGATAACTACGCCGTACTCTTTATGCACGGTGGTGCCCGGGGACAGTTTTCAGCCATCCCGATGAATCTGCTGGGGAAGGGCAAGGCACTCTACCTGGAGACCGGGCAATGGTCGGTTGCCGCCTCCGAAGAAGCGCAGAAATACGGCGATATAGACCGGGTCGATCTTCGTTGTGAGCAGACGACGCTGGATATGAGCCGAATGCCGGATACCAAGGGCTACGCTTACGTTCACTATTGCCCGAACGAAACCGTGGATGGCGTCGCGCTTTACCAACTGCCGCCCACCGACGCGCCGCTGGTCGCGGACCTTTCCTCCTGCATTCTGGGTCGCGAGCTGGATGTCTCGCGCTTTGCCCTGTTGTACGCGGGTGCCCAGAAAAACATCGGTCCGGCAGGGCTGACTCTGGTCATCGTCCGTCGTGACCTGCTGGGCAAGGCCGACCCGAAGTGCCCGGCGATTCTCAATTATCAACTCGCCGCCAATAACGACTCCATGTACAACACGCCGCCGACGTTTGCCTGGTATCTGGCCGGCGAGGTGTTTCAGTGGCTCAAGCAGCAGGGTGGTGTGAGCGCCATGGCCGCCCGTAACTGGGCAAAGGCCAGCAAGCTGTATGACTTTATTGACGCCAGCGGCTTCTACCGAAACCCGGTTGCCCCGAGCCATCGTTCCGAGATGAATGTTACATTCCAGTTGAACGATGCGCAGTTGGATCAACGCTTCCTGGCCGAAGCAGAAGCGGCGGGCCTGAAGGCACTGAAGGGCCACCGCCTGGTCGGCGGAATGCGTGCCAGCATCTACAACGCCATGCCCGAGGCAGGTATTGATGCCCTGGTGCAGTTTATGGATGAGTTCGCCCGTACCTATGGGTAAGCGGGCAGCGCAAGACAAGGATCATGAGTATGGATATTAAGACCCTGGCCAACCGGGGCGTGTTGGGATTACACCCCTATCAGCCTGGCAAACCGGTCGAAGAACTTGAGCGAGAGCTGGGCATTACCGACATCGTTAAGCTGGCCTCAAACGAAAATCCGCTGGGCCTGAGCCCGAAAGCGAAGCAAGCCATTGGCGATGCGGTTTCCGACCTGACTCGCTATCCGGACGCCAACGGCTTCTACCTGAAACAGAAGCTGGCTGAGCGCTGGAGTGTGACGCCGGAGCAGGTCACCCTTGGCAACGGCTCTAACGAAGTCCTGGAGATTCTGTTCCGCACCTTTGTCAGCCCCGACAGCGAAGTGATCTTCGACAAGCACGCTTTTATCGTTTATGCCCTGCTGACCCAATCCATCGGTGCCACGGCGGTTGCGATTCCGTCCAAAGAGTGGGGACACGACCTGGACGCCATGCTGGCCGCCATCACTGACAAGACCCGTTTGGTGTGCATCGCCAACCCCAACAATCCGACAGGCACTTTCCTTCAGCCCGAGGCGATTGAAGCGTTCCTGGCCAAGGTGCCGGAATCAGTAATGGTGGTGCTGGATGAAGCCTACTTCGAGTACGTCGATGCGGAACAACGCGCCGATACGCACCTGTGGCTCAGTCGTTTTCCCAATCTGATCGTCAGTCGCACCTTCTCCAAGGCCTATGGCCTGGCGGGCTTGCGTGTTGGCTACGCCCTGACCAGTGTCGAAATGGCGGATTTGCTGAATCGGGTGAGAGAGCCGTTTAACTGCAACAGTCTGGCACTGGCGGCAGCGACCGCGGTGCTGGACGATGAGGTGTATCTGGCGGAAGGGATTGCACTGAATAAAGCGGAAATGGCCCGTTTCGAAGCTTATTTTGATGAGCGCAAACTGCCTTATATCCCAAGCGTAGGCAACTTCATTACCGTTGAGGTGGGGGAAGCCGGTGCCATCTACGAGGCGCTGCTGCGCCAAGGCGTGATTGTCCGACCGATTGCCGGTTACGGTATGCCGAATCACCTGCGGGTCAGCATCGGTACCGCCGAGGAAAACACCCGCTTTATGGCGGCGATGGATGTGGTGTTGGCGGAGCGTTAATTCTTCCGTCTAGACATCCCGATGGCTTCAGGCCATTATGCGGAAGCTTCGGCTTCCGCATTTTGTTTTGGAGTACCATGAAACAGTTACCACTTTCCCCTATCGCCCATGTCGAGGGTGACGTCTACCTGCCCGGCTCCAAGAGCATCTCAAACCGCGCTTTGCTTCTTGCCGCGCTGGCTGAGGGCGAGACAACCCTGACCAACCTGCTCGATTCCGATGACATTCGCCATATGCTCAATGCACTCAAACTGCTGGGCGTGGAATATCGATGGGACCAGGAAGCGGGCGAAATCTGGGTAAAGGGGCAGGGCGGCGTCATCGCCAATGGCACCGGTGCGCTGGAGCTGTTTCTGGGTAACGCCGGTACGGCAATGCGCCCACTGTGCGCTGCGCTGGTGGTGGGAAGTGGTGAATACGTTCTTACCGGTGAACCGCGGATGAAAGAGCGTCCTATTGGTCACCTTGTTGATGCCTTGCGTCCGCTGGGTGCCGATGTGGAATATCTGGAAGAAACCGGGTTTCCACCGCTGAAGATTAAAGCCGGACAGCTCCAAGGAGGGCGGGTCAGTATTGATGGCTCCATCTCTTCCCAGTTTTTGACCGCGTTGCTGATGGCAGCCCCGCTGGCCAACGATGAATTGATCATCGACGTTCAGGGCGATCTGGTCTCCAAACCCTACATCGACATCACTCTGGCACTGATGGCCCGCTTTGGCGTTGACGTGGAAAATCGCGAATACCAGCAATTCGTTGTGACAGCGGGACAGCGCTACGTCAGTCCCGGTCGGTTCCTGGTTGAGGGGGATGCGTCGTCCGCGTCCTATTTCCTGGCCGCGGCCGCCATTGGTGGTGGCCCGATCACCGTACATGGCGTAGGCCGTCAAAGCCTTCAGGGCGATAAGCATTTTGCGGATGCACTCGAAGCGATGGGGGCCATCATCGAGTGGCAGGATGAATCCATTACTGCCCGCCGCGGTGAGCTGAATGGCATCGATATGGACATGAACCACATCCCGGATGCCGCGATGACCATCGCCACCACCGCACTGTTCGCTCATGGCCCCACCACCATCCGCAACGTGTATAACTGGCGGGTAAAAGAGACCGACCGCCTGGCTGCCATGGCGACCGAACTGAAAAAAGTGGGAGCCGTGGTGGAAGAAGGCCACGATTTTCTGCGGGTTGAGCCGGTAGAAAATCTGCAGCATGCCGCGATCGACACCTACAATGATCACCGAATCGCCATGTGTTTTTCATTGCTGGCGGTTGGCGGTGTCCCGGTCACCATCAATGACCCTGGCTGCACAGCCAAGACCTTCCCGGATTACTTCGAACGTTTGAACGCGCTTTGCCGGTAAAGCGCAACAAATTGTATCTGAAAGTAGGGTGGGCGCTGCTATCTGTTTGAACTCGTGTATAATGCGCTCGCCCTGCCGGCCGGGCCCACTGCATTAACGGGTCGGCAAATACAGAATTCCGGAGGATAACTATGCCTGATCAGGCACCGGTTATTACCATTGACGGCCCCAGTGGGGCCGGTAAAGGCACCATTTGCCAACTGTTGGCCAACAAACTTGGCTGGCACCTGCTGGACTCCGGCGCCATCTATCGCGTTCTGGCCCTTGCGGCCATTCATCACGATGTGGAGCTGGATAACGAAGAAGCCCTGTCGCTGTTGGCGGCACATCTCGATGTGCAGTTTCAGCCCAGTGATGATGGCGTAAAGGTCGTGCTTGAGGGTGAAGAGGTTTCCAAGGCCATCCGCTCTCAGGAGTGCGCCGATGCTGCCTCAAAAGTGGCGGCACTGCCGCGGGTTCGTGAAGCATTATTGCGTCGCCAGCGGGCGTTCCGGGAACTGCCCGGTCTGATCGCTGACGGTCGTGATATGGGTACCGTGGTGTTCCCCACTGCCCAAGCCAAAATTTTCCTGACTGCCAGTGCGGAAGAGCGTGCAGAACGCCGATACGCCCAGTTGAAGGAAAAGGGCTATGATGTTAGCATTGACCGCCTTTTAGGCGAGATCCGTGAGCGTGACGAGCGGGATTCCAACCGTACGGTTGCCCCGTTAAAGCCCGCGGACGATGCATTAGAGATTGATACCACGGGGATGAGCATTGACCAGGTTCTGGACACGGTGCTCAGTCACGTGGTGACGTGTTTGGATCAGGCCCGCTAAGGGTCGGTCCAGTTTGGTGTTTGCGGCAGGACGCTGCGAACTAAAGGCAACTACCCCGCGTTCAGGATGAATGTGGACGACCTAAAGAAACTTAAATTTACATGACTGAATCATTTGCTCAACTGTTTGAAGAGTCCCTGCAGAGCCTGGAAACCCGTCCGGGTTCCATCGTTAAGGGTACTGTTATCGCCATCGAGAACGGCATCGTTCTGGTTGACGCTGGCCTGAAATCCGAAAGCGCGATTCCGGCCGAACAGTTCAAGAACGCCAAAGGCGAGCTGGAAATCGAAGTCGGCGCCGAAGTTGACGTAGCCCTGGACGCCGTTGAAGACGGTTTCGGTGAGACCCAGCTGTCTCGCGAAAAAGCCAAGCGCCACGAAGCTTGGGTACGTCTGGAGAAGGCTGCTGAAGAGCAAGAAACCGTTATCGGTGTTATCAACGGTAAGGTTAAAGGCGGCTTCACCGTTGAGCTGGAAGGCATCCGTGCGTTCCTGCCTGGCTCCCTGGTTGACGTTCGTCCGGTGCGTGATACCACTCACCTGGAAGGCAAAGACCTGGAATTCAAGGTGATCAAGCTGGACCAGAAGCGCAACAACGTTGTTGTTTCTCGTCGTGCAGTTATCGAGTCTGAGAACAGCGTTGAGCGTGAGCAGCTGCTGGAGAACCTGGCTGAAGGTCAGGAAGTTAAAGGTATCGTTAAGAACCTGACCGACTACGGCGCGTTCGTAGATCTGGGCGGCGTTGACGGCCTGCTGCACATCACCGACATGGCTTGGAAGCGCGTTAAGCACCCGAGCGAAATCGTGAACGTTGGCGACGAAATCACCGTTAAGGTTCTGAAGTTCGATCGTGAGCGCACCCGTGTATCCCTGGGCCTGAAGCAACTGGGCGAAGATCCGTGGGTATCCATCGCTGCTCGCTACCCGGAAGGCGCCAAGCTGACCGGTCGTGTTACCAACCTGACTGACTACGGCTGCTTCGTTGAAATCGAAGAAGGCGTTGAAGGTCTGGTACACGTATCCGAGATGGATTGGACCAACAAGAACATCCACCCGTCCAAGGTTGTTAACCTGGGCGACAGCGTGGAAGTTATGGTTCTGGACATCGACGAAGAGCGTCGTCGCATCTCCCTGGGTCTGAAGCAGTGCAAAGCGAACCCGTGGGAAGAGTTTGCTCGCAACTTCAACAAGGGCGACAAGGTATCCGGTAAGATCAAGTCCATCACTGACTTCGGTATCTTCATCGGCCTGGAAGGCGGCATCGACGGTCTGGTTCACCTGTCCGACATCTCCTGGAACGCCACTGGCGAAGACGCTGTTCGCGAGTACAAGAAAGGCGAAGAAATCTCCGCTGTTGTACTGTCCGTAGACCCGGAGCGCGAGCGCATCTCCCTGGGCGTTAAGCAGATCGAAGAAGATCCGTTTAACAAGTACCTGTCTGACAACAAGAAAGGTGCTATTGTTACTGGTACCATCACTGCAGTTGACGCCAAAGGCGCCGTTGTAGAGCTGGGCGAGAACATCGAAGGCTACATCCGTGTGGCTGACATCTCTCGCGACCGTATCGAAGACGCTTCCACCGTACTGAGCGTTGGTGAGTCTGTTGAAGCTAAGTTCATGGGTGTAGACCGCAAGAACCGCAACATCAGCCTGTCCATCAAAGCTAAGGACGAAGCGGAAGAGAAAGAAGCCATCGACGCTCTGAACCAGCAAGACGAAACTGTGTTCTCCAGCGCTATGGCTGAAGCCTTCAAGGCTGCCCGTAACGACTGATCACCAGTACCAGGGGAGGGAAACCTCCCCTTATGGTGACGGCATTGGCTTGCAGGAGAGCGAGGATGACTAAGTCCGAACTTATCGAAAGATTGGCCAGTAAGCAGTCCCACCTTTCCGGTAAGGAAGTGGAGGGCGCCATTAAGGAGATGCTTGAGCAGATGGCAAGCACTCTGGAACACGGAGATCGAATCGAGATCCGCGGTTTCGGAAGCTTCTCTCTGCACTATCGCGCTCCACGCGTTGGTCGGAACCCCAAAACAGGGGAATCGGTTGAACTGAATGGCAAATTTGTCCCACATTTCAAACCCGGCAAAGAGTTGCGAGAACGCGTTAATGAGTCGCTCTGAGTGAGCTGAACAAAACCCCGCCATACTGGCGGGGTTTTTTTTACCCCTTATGGCAAGGGACTGGTTTTTAATGGATAATCGTCTGAACCTATCAAAAGTCTAAGCGGGGTCAGTGTGAAAGCCTTCTTGATCACCGCCGTGGTCGCGGCGTTATTCGTGCTGATGATGGCCTTTGGCGCCAGAAACGACCAGGTGGTCACGGTGAACTATTTCATCGCCAAAGGTGAGGTATCCCTGCCATTGCTGCTGGGTGCGACCTTTCTTTCCGGCTTTATCATCAGCTGGTTACTGGCGTTTGCCGTGATCCTTCGACAAAAGCTGACCATCCGAAAGCTCCGCCCTAAAGCGGCCAAGGATGAGGTCAAGGCGACCGAACCGTCCTGATGCTAGAGTTGCTGTTTCTGCTGCTGCCCATTGCCGCGGCCTATGGTTGGTACATGGGCCGTCGCAGTGTTCGTATCAAGCAACAGAGCAGCCAGCAACGCCTCTCCAAGAACTACTACGAAGGCCTCAATTTCCTTCTCTCCGACCAGCCGGATAAAGCCGTTGATATGTTTATCGACATGCTCCAGGTTGACGAGGAAACCTTCGACACCCACCTTTCTCTCGGCACTCTGTTTCGCAAACGGGGTGAAGTAGATCGCTCGATTCGCATCCACCAGAACCTGATTGCCCGACCGCACATCAGCTTTGACCAGCGTGATCTCGCGATGATGGAGCTGGGGAAAGATTACCTGGCTGCCGGGCTCTATGACCGCGCTGAAGAGATCTTTCTGCAGCTGGTCAAAGACCCTGACCACAGCGAAGAGTCTGAACGTCAACTGCTGTCCATCTACCAGGCCACCAAAGAGTGGTGGAAGGCGATAAGGGTGGCGAAGCGATTTAAACGGGCCAGCCGCAAAGCGCTGATGCCCACCGTAGCCCACTACTATTGTGAACTGGCCAGTGTTGAGCAGGAACCGGCAACGGTAACCAAGTTGCTCAATACCGCACTGAAAACCGATCCTCAATGTGCCCGGGCCAATGTCCAGCTGGCTAGGTTGGCGTTGTCAGAGCAGCGCGATGGCGATGCCATTACCGCGTTTGAGCGACTCTGCAAGCAAAGCGGTGGATTCGCGGCGGAGTTGGTTGAGGCGATAGAGGCCGCCTATCAGCGTCAGGGGCAGCTCGAGCGCTACCAGGAGCAATTAGAAACGCTTTTGGCGGGGGAAGGGCAGGTCACGGTACTGCTTGGCCTGGCGCGCCAGGTAGAGCGACAGGAAGGCATCGACGCTGCCCAGCAACTGATTCTCAGTCAGCTTAAGCGCCAGCCTACGATGCGGGGCTTTCATCACCTGATGAAGTTGCAACTGTCCATCGTAGACTCGGAACAGGCGAAAGACAGTTTAGTGCTGCTGTCGGATCTGGTGGAAAAGCAGATCCGGCTCAGACCCAAATACCGATGCCAGAACTGTGGCTTTCCCGGCCACACGCTTTACTGGCATTGCCCCTCTTGCAAGTCATGGGGCCAGATTAAACGGATCCGTGGCTTGGATGGTGAGTAATAATGGAGAACAACATGAATTCAGATCCTAAGGTACTGGTTGCCCTGGACTTCGCTTCCGAACAAGACGCCATGGCATTTGTGGACCGTATTGATCCCAGCCAGTGCCGCCTGAAGGTGGGTAAAGAGATGTTTACCCTGTTTGGCCCCCAGTTTGTCAAAGCACTGGCGGACAAAGGCTTTGATGTGTTTCTGGATCTGAAATTCCACGATATCCCCAACACCGTCGCGCGCGCCGTCGCTGCGGCGGCTGAACTGGGAGTCTGGATGGTGAACGTACACGCAACCGGCGGAAGCAAAATGATGAGCGCCGCGAAAGCCGCTCTGGCACCGTACGGAGATAAAGCGCCTAAACTGATCGCCGTAACGGTGCTGACCAGCATGGGTGAGGAAGAACTGCCGGAACTGGGCGTAAGCCGTTCCAATGATGAGCAGGTACTGGCCCTGGCGACGCTGGCAAAAGAAGCGGGCCTGGACGGTGTGGTGTGTTCTGCGCAGGAATCCGCGTTGCTGAAAAGCAAGCTGGGGGAGGCTTTCCAGTTGGTGACTCCCGGTATTCGCCCGGCCGGCTCCGATTTGGGCGACCAGCGCCGTGTTATGACACCGGCCGAAGCGATTGCGGCAGGCAGCGACTATCTTGTGATTGGCCGACCGATCACCAAGTCAGAGGATCCGTTGGCCACGCTTCAGGCCATCAACGCTACCCTTTAATCGAATCATCCAGCCAGGGAGGGCGGATATGAGCTTCAAAGATAAGCAGGTATTGGTTGTCGGAGGCACTTCCGGCCTCAATCTTGGCATCGCGCTGGGCTTTGCGGCTGAAGGCGCAAAGCTCGCCGTGGCCAGCCGCAATCCGGACAAAGTCGGTAAGGCGGTTGAAACGCTTAAGGCTGCCGGCGCAGAACAAGCTCTGGGTTTTCAGGTGGACGTGCGTGACCCGGAAGCGGTCCAATCCATGTATCAGCAGCTCGGAGAGCACTGGTCCAGTATTGACGTTTTGGTCAGTGGGGCGGCGGGTAATTTCCCGGCCGCTGCCGCTGATCTCTCCCCCAACGGTTTTAAGGCGGTGGCAGAGATCGATCTCCAGGGTGCCTTTCATGTGGCGCACTTTGGCTATCCGATGTTGACCCGACCCGGTGGTCATCTTATCCATATTTCTGCCCCTCAGGCCTACCAGCCGTTACCAATGCAGGCACACGTATGCGCTGCCAAAGCGGGCGTCGATATGCTGACTCGTACTCTCGCGCTCGAGTGGGGACGGGAAGGGATCCGCGTCAATTCGCTGGTGCCAGGGCCCATTGCCAATACCGAGGGTATGGATCGCCTGGCGCCCGGTGATGCGATGCAACAGAAAGTCGCTCAGACGGTACCACTGTGTCGCCTGGGTCAGTGGGAAGACATGGCCAATGCCGCCAAACTGCTGAGCAGCCCCCTGGCCAGCTACATAACCGGTGTGATCTTACCGGTTGACGGGGGATGGTCGCTGGGAGGCGTCAGTCTCGCGATGAGCCATTTGACTCAATCTTTGAACAAAAGCGGCTAAGGCCGCTTTTTCTTTTTGTGCTTCTTTGACGCCGATCCCCGGAGAAAACCCCACCCTGTGCCATCATGCGGCTCTTGACCTGTGCGCCAACGTCCCTAAACTAAAACGAGTGTTTTAAAAACCCGTTTACATTTGCAAGGAGCCCCCATGCATTACAAGGCCCCCGTCCGGGAGATGCAGTTTCTGCTGGATAACGTGTTTCAGGCTGGCGATCTCTGGCAATCGATCCCCGACCTGGCAGAAATGGTGGATATGGACACCGCCGTCGCCATTTTGGATGAGGGCGCCCGGATTACCCATGAACTGGTGGCACCGCTGAATCGCCAAGGCGACGAGGAAGGAGTGCGTCTGATTGACGGTCAGGTGATCACGCCAAAGGGTTACAAAGCAGCGTTTGCGACCTTTGCTGAGTCCGGTTGGGTGGGCATCAGTGGTGATCCTGAGTATGGCGGCATGGGGATGCCAAAAATGCTGGGGGTGCTGTTTGACGAGATGTGTTACGGCGCGTCCAATGCCTTCGCACTCTACAGCTCTTTGACCGCCGGGGCAGCGCTGTGCATCGCCAGCCACGGAACCGATGAGCTCAAGTCGCAATACCTGCCGATGCTCTACAGCGGCCAGTGGACCGGCGCGATGGACATGACTGAGCCGCAGGCGGGTTCCGACCTGCGCCATATCCGCACCAAGGCCGTGCCTCAGGAAGATGGCAGCTACCGCGTTACCGGCACCAAGATATTCATCACCGGCGGTGACCACGACCTCAGCGAAAACGTGATTCATCTGGTGCTGGCAAAATTGCCCGACGCGCCGGGAGGCTCCCGTGGACTGAGCCTGTTCCTGGTGCCCAAGATTCAGGTCAATGAAGACGGCTCTCTCGGTGAGTCGAATGGCGTTGAGTGTGGCTCTGTTGAGCACAAGATGGGGATCAAAGCGTCGGCCACCTGCGTCATCAATTTCAATGACGCCAAGGGTTACCTGGTCGGCCAGGTGAATCGTGGCCTGGCTGCGATGTTCACCATGATGAACTACGAGCGTCTCTCCATTGGCATTCAGGGCATCGGTTGTGCGGAAGCCGGTTACCAGATGGCTCGCGACTATGCGCTTGAGCGCAAGCAAGGGCAGGGCAGCGGAAAGGGTCTGGGCAATGGCGCCGACGCCATTATCGTGCATGGCGATGTACGCCGTATGCTGCTTCAGGTAGCGGCAATGACAGAAGCCGGTCGTGCTCTTGCCGTGCTCACCGGCCAGAGTCTGGATAAGGTGAAATACCTTGAAGACGCAGAGGCTGCCGACCTGGTTGGGCTTTTGGTGCCGCTGGCCAAAGCCTTCTTTACCGACACCGGCCTGGAAAGCACCGTTGCGGCGCAGCAGGTGTTCGGTGGCCACGGTTACGTGAGGGAGACCGGGGTAGAGCAGTTGGTCCGGGATGTGCGGATTGCGCAGATTTATGAGGGCACCAACGGCATTCAGGCACTGGATCTGCTGGGCCGTAAGGTGCTGCCTAAAGATCAGGCGATGCTCAAAACCCTGATCAGACAGGTGGAAGCGGACTTGTCCGACGTCCCGGCGTCGTGGCAGACAGAAGCGGACAGCGTACGTGGGGCCTTTGCTCAGTTGCTGGATTTGGCGGGCGAGTTCAAGGCGCGCCAGAACCTGGGTGATTCAGTAAATGCCGCAGCAGTCGACTACCTCCATGGCCTCGGTTACGCGACATACGGGTACCTGTGGCTGAAGATGGTGATAGCGGCGGAGCGGGGTACTGGTGCTCTCGACGGGGAGTTCGTTCAGCGCAAACAGGCACTGGCCCGTTTCTTCTTTGCACGGCTTTTCCCTCGCTTTGAAGCTCACGTAGCGTCCGCAAGGGCGGCGGAATCCGCCGTAATGACTCTGCCTTCAGAGCTGTTCTGAGCGCGTTAAACAGGGGGCCATCAAGGCCCCCTGTTTGTTATCCGCTGTGCTGGCTGAGCTTTTGGCGCCCGATCGGACGTATGTTGCTGGCGACGGCGTAACGGTCAGCAACCTCCTTCCAGTGCACTTCCGGTAAGTAAAAGAGAAAGAACTTCTCTTTGGTGGCATCGCTCACAAAGCCCATGCCATGGCGGGTCATCTCGAAGTGCACATCAGCAATAAAGTCCTGCCTCAGTGTCTGTCTGCCTGACAATTCGCGCAGATCCGCTTTACTCAGGTAGACGCCAGCCTGATGATCGCCGAAGCGTTCAATCATCCACACTGCAAACTCTTTCGCACTCTTCATAGACATTGTTTTGTCCCCCTTTTCAGACTGCGATACTGCATGCAGCCTTTTAGGTATAGACAAAATCCGGCCGACCCCAAAAGGAAAAAGCCCGCTAACAGGCTGAAAAAAAATTGGAACGGTTCGGTAGATTGGTCTAGACCTGCGGGGGCTCGGAGGGGATTTGTGCGCTGGAAACCACCCAGTCTGTCGCTGCATCCAGATCCAGAATCTGGGCCGGGTCTTTATCCCACGGCGTCAACAATCGACTTTTAAATACCAGGGACGAGCGCGTTGCCGGCAGCCAATCACGAACCTGGTCGTACAGTTTGTGAGCGATGGCGTTCATCTGCTCACGGGGCGGTTTACCGCGATTATCAAAGCAAGCGGTCAGCACGGCCAGGTGGTTGGGGTCCCTTTGCGCAATCAGGTCTTCGGAGCGAAGCAGCGGCTGGAGTCTTTCGTTCAGTTGTGCCCACTTTTCGGTGGACACCTCAGTACCCCTGACGCCGATAAAGAACAGCGCAGCAACCTGATTGTTCCGGTGCAGGCGGGAGAGTTCATGCTGCACCCGATCATGGAGCAGGGTTTGGTCACCCATGGACAACGGCTCGAACCCGCTATGGGCGTCTTCCGAGGCGGACACAAAGCTCATCAGGTAACCCAGTTGAGAATCTATTGGCTTGAGGGTCAGCTCAACCAATTCCGTGCGTCCACCCCCTACGCGAAGCCGGCAGGCCCGTTTCACCTCGGCAGCCGACCCGATCAGGTCGCGGACATGGCACAGCGAGCTGTCGTCTATGATTTCGCTCAGTGTCATGCCGTTAAGCTCGGAGACCGGCCGTCCCAACCTCAGTGCCAACCCATCGGATGCATTGAAGAGGTGCCCTTGTGGGGACACCCTGGCGAAGGGGAAGGGGTTCAGCTGTTGAACCTGGCGCAGTGCATTGAGCTCCGCCATCTGGGCCTGATCCACCAGATCCTGGGCAATACGGTCCGCTGCGGTCACCAGAAGTCTTTTCGGTAACTCCTGCTCTGCACGGCTCAGCTTGTCCATGATAAACAGGTGAAATTCACCGTAAGCCGGCGGGATATCCAGTTTCCGCCCAAGGTAACAGCCCAGCTCAAACTGGTGCGCCAAAGGCCATTGGCCGAAGCGTTTCAGGTTGGGGTAAAAGATCAGCGCATCCTGCGGGCGCCCCGGCTCATACAGCAAGCGGCAGGGCGATTGGCTTAGCGGGTAGGTCATGGAAGCGTGGGCCTGACCGGAAAGACTGGCGGCCAACAAGCGGACATGATCACCCTCCCGTTGTGCCAGCGCAAACAGGGACCAGCGTCCCTCCGCGTGGAAGGCTTGCGCGATCTGGCTGACCAGAGCTTCACCGCGACCGCTTTGGGCCATTCGCCGCCAGGCATCATTCATGAGGAATTGCCGCTATTCTGTTGTGCCTTATTGGCGTTATCGGCCGCCGCTACCGGTTTCTGAAGGTCAGGAATGCAACGACTCAACAGGCACTGATACCACAGGGACTCAAACTCTTTCAGTTGTTGGCGTCGCTGGGCCGGTTGCCCAACCAAACCGTTGATCATTTGCACCACCACCCAGTGCTCGCCTTGTGGGGTTTCCAGCAAGCCGGCCAGATTGGCCACCTGACCAAAACTGCCCGACTTGGCTCTGAGCAGGCCTTTGACATTTTGTACGCCGGGGCGGTGGGTGAGGGTGCCGCTGACGCCCGCCACGGGTAACTGTTCCGCTAGACCTGCCAGTGCCGGATGTTGTTGCCAGAGCATCAGTAAGTCAGCCAACTGGCGTGGCGTCACCAGGTTGTAGCGGGACAGGCCGGAACCATCCATCAGCTCAGCGTGGCTCAGATCCAGCCCCAGGGGTTTGATGCTGTTGATGGCAGCATCGACTCCCAATGCATAGCGACCCTGGCCGTAGCGTTTCTGCCCCAGCGTACGCAACAGGGAGTCGGAGATCTGGTTGTCGGATTCGTGCAGCAATTCGCGAACCAACTCGGTCAGTGGCGCGGAGCGGTGCACGGCAATGACCTCGCCCTGTCCGGGACCGAAGCGGACAATGCCTTGCAGGGTGATGCCCAACTCAAGCAGTTGCTGCCTCAGCACCGCCTGCAGGTAGATTTTGGGATCGTCGATGGCGATGGACATGGGCAGCGAGCGCTCGGTGCAGCCGCTCAGGGCATAGCGATTGGAGCCAAGACGGTCCATCTCCAGCGGACAGGCGTTGGATGTGGGGCCAAACCGCACCTGATTGTCGATGTCCAGTGGCAGGTGCGCGGGTTTCTCAATAGTGACGTTCCCGCCCCGCGTGGCCAGGCGAATGTCGGCGCAGCCATGATCGAGGATGTAAGCCGAGGCGGGGGCGGAGAAACAGATCCCGAGATCGTCCCAGGGCCAGCCTTTGGCGCGGTCATAGCCAGCAAACACCGTACCGTCGACGACAAGGTCGCCCTGGATCACTTCGATGCCCTGGCGCTTCAGTGAACTGAATAACCGAAACAGGTCAGCGCGGGTCAATGTCGGGTCCCCGCGCATCTTCAAAGTGAGATCACCGCTCAACAGTGCGCCGCCGTTGGTTTGACCCAGAAGCTCGGTTTCGTAGCGGAAGGACTCGCCAAGGGACAGCCATGCAGCGGTGGCCGTAATCAGTTTGACGGTCGACGCCGGGACCATCAGCGTGTCGGCCTGATGCTCAGTCAGGATCGCCCCTTTTTCACTGAGAACGATCATGCCGAGTTGGCTGCCGGCCGGAAGCAAGGCTTCAAAGTCCGCGGGACGCGCGGATATTAAGGGGGCAAGCAGCAGTAATAGTAACGGGATCAGTCGCATATCGGCCTGTTAAGTGTATGTTGCATTGGTGGTTATTCGCTGTCCATAATGAGGGTAGGTGATCTGGAAAGGGGATAAAAGGGATGAATAGCGACCTTCGTAACGCTTTACTCGCTACTGCTTTTGCTTTGGGCACCATTGTTTTCCTGGCTGTTATAGCCATTCAGTACGCGTAATTTAACTGTTAACTCAAAAGCCGCAAGCCGTGATTCGGGTCACGGCTTGCGGCCTTTTTAGGCGCAATTCTCTCCCATCGGAACAGTATCGGATCGCGCCCCCTTGCCCAATCCCTAAGGGTCTGATTAACTAGCGCGCTAGATTTTTGATTCTATTGGAGTGGCCCATGCCCCATCTGCGTGTCCGCGGACTGGCGACCGAGCAGGTCCAGGCCCTGAGCAACGTGCTCATGGACCCGTTAAGTCAGCTCTTCGCCTGCCCGGACGATCACATTACCATCGAAGCCATCAACACCACATTTTTCTTCCGCGGTCAGCCCGGCGGGGGATACCCAATGGTAGAGCTTCTTTGGTTTGATCGCGGACTGGAGGTTCAGGACCAGGTGGCCAAAGTCATCACTCAGGCGGTACGTGAACTGTGTCAGGCACCTGACCTGGACGTTGCTGTCATTGTCTCTCCCTTGTCTCAGCGTCATTACTACGAAAATGGCGAGCATTTCTAAGTATCACTGGCTCGCCGGGTTAGCCAGCCAGTCATTGACCCCGGACCAGGTTGAAATCATCACGGATACCCAAGCGTACCGTGAGCGCCTTCTGGCGATGATCAACCAGGCTACACACCGCATCTACATCGCCGCGCTGTATCTTCAGGAAGATTCAGCAGGCAGCGAAGTGCTGCACGCTCTATACCAGGCTAAACAACGTCAGCCCGATCTGGATATTCAGATCATGGTGGATTATCACCGCGCTCAGCGGGGCCTGATTGGTAAAGGCCCCCAGGTCGGCAATGACCAGTTCTACCGGGACACTGCGGCCCAGTACCCCGATGTGTCCATTGGCATTTATGGTGTACCGGTTAAGAACCGGGAATGGGCCGGCGTACTGCATCTGAAAGGATTCGTGATCGACGATGTGGTTGTCTACAGTGGTGCCAGCATCAACGACGTGTATCTCGGCGTTGGTGGGCGTTACCGCTATGACCGCTATCACTTGATCAATAACGCTGGTCTGGCAGAGAGCCTGCTGGGCTTTATGCGGGATGAACTGATTGCCAGTCCTGCGGTGGTGTCGCTGCTGCAGGAGCCGGTGCCCGGCCCGAAAACCCTGCGCCGTGAAATCAAAACCCTGAAGCACCGTCTTAGCCGTGCCCGCTATCACATGGCCGGGCAGACGGGCACTCAGGGACTGCGGGTGTTTCCGTTGCTGGGTCTCGGGCGACAGGGCAACCTGCTGAACCGCACCATCGTCCGGCTGCTGAAATCGGCAGAACGCGAGGTGTTTATCTGCACCCCGTATTTCAACCTGCCAAGCCAGCTTACCCAGTCTATCGGGCGGATGCTCAAGCAGGGCATCAAGGTCACCATTGTGGTTGGCGACAAGACCGCAAACGACTTTTACATCAAACCTGATGAGCCGTTCTCCCCGGTAGGGGCGTTACCCTATCTGTATGAACAGAACCTGAAACGCTTTGCTAAGCGACATCAGCGCCATATCGATCAGGGCCTGCTGAATCTGCAGCTGTGGTGGCATAACGACAACAGTTACCATCTCAAAGGGATTCAGGTTGATGACGACGCCTACCTGTTGACCGGCAACAATCTGAACCCCCGTGCCTGGGCGTTGGATCTGGAAAATGGTCTGTTGATCACCGATCCGGATGCCGAGCTGAAAACCCGTTTCGATCAGGAACGAGCCTGCATCCTGGAGCACACTAAACGGGTGGCGAACCACAACGACCTTGAAGGGGTCCAAGAGTACCCTGCACCGGTGGCCAAGCTGTTGCGCAGGCTCAGCCGGGTAAAGGCAGACCTTCTCCTTAAGCGTCTGTTGTGAAGAAAAAAGCGGCCTTTGGCCGCTTTTTTTGTGTCTGAGCTAAAGGTCGATGCGTTGTAGGTCGATTGGTTCCCAATACCGTTCACTTACAAAACAGACACGCATTCACACGATGACTCGGGAATTGAGCCCCATAATCTGGTGTGCCGGTGTGGTTGTCGCCGTTGTGCTTGGGTTGCCCTTATGGCAAGCACAGTTAAATCATCATGCCCTCTCGCTTGAACTGATCCCCATCGGCGTATTGAGCGTGGCTGTCGCACTTTCCTGGCGATTCCGGCTTTCCTATCACAGCTATCTCGGTGTGCTGCTGCTGGTAGCCTATCCGTTTCAGTCTCCTCTGACCGGACTGGAGTCGTACTTTGTCCTCGGTTCCAATGATCTGTTTCTGCTGCTGGCACTGAACCTGTGGCTGCTTCCCAGAGCGCCGGCTCAGGGGGGATACCTGGCTGGCTGGTTCAGCTGGTTGATCGCTCAATGCTGGCTGCTCCAGAACCTCTCCTGGGACTGGCTGTACCCCTTTGTCAGCAGCGTGCTGATAGAGACGCCCATGCACTATCTGTTTCTGCTTCCGGCAGCACGCTACTTCTCGGCGCTTATTAAGGGCCAGCATGAGGCGTTGATTCCCCTGTTGCTGGGCGCGATGGCGTGGTTGGTCAGCAGTTGGCCGATGCCATGGCCCGGCTCAGTTTTGCTCTACAGCGGCATCAGTGGGATTTTGTTGTTGGTGGTGTTCGATGGGGCGTACCGACTGGCGTTTCGCGATGGACTGACCGGACTGCCGGCCAGACGCACCCTGGATGGTGACTTATGCCATGCCAACGGTACGGTCTATGTGGCAATGCTGGATGTGGACCACTTTAAACAGTTCAACGACGCTCACGGCCACACCTGGGGCGATCTGGCGCTCCGTGAACTGGCCTACAAACTGCGTCGGGTAAAGGGAGCCAAAGCCTACCGCTACGGAGGCGAAGAGTTCACCCTGGTGTTTCGCCGTGCCAGCCGGGAGGAGGTGGAGCAGGCTCTTGAAGGGCTTCGCCGAGCCGTCGAAAAGCACATTCTTGTGATCCCCCGGCTGTCCCACACTCGCGAGCGAACCAATGTCCGCGCCCAGGTCAGCATCAGCATTGGCGTAGCGCAGAGGCACGGCCAGCATGAGTTGATCGACTCGGTGCTGAAACGGGCTGATCGCGCCCTTTACCGGGCAAAAGAGGAGGGCAGAAACCGAATCGAGTGGGGCTGATGCCAATGGGTTTGGTACTATAGTCCTTTCCCTTCGACGATCCGGTTCCATGTCTTACCCCCAACGTTTAGAACGGCTTTCCACTCTGTTACTGCGTCACCAGAATGTGTGGCGCGCCAACCCGTTCCGGGAGCAAAACCCCGGCTGGGTACACCAATACCCCGAACTGGCGGCACGTCTAAATGCACTGAATGACCAGACCGTTGCCAAACTTGATCAGTGCCCGGACGCGGCACTCGCGGCGTTTGAGGATTGGCTTCCCGATTTGCGAGAGCTCTCAGCGCTGTGTGAGGTTCCGGAGGCGGGAGGCGAATTGGCTCGGGATATCGACAGCCGTCAGTTCAGTCATATCCCTGGCCGAAAGTGGACCCAAATCACCGCATTTACCCGTGCCGTAGGAAAGCCCGCTGGTCCGGTGTTGGAATGGTGTGCCGGTAAAGGGCACCTGGGCCGGCTGATTCATCAACAGTTTGATGTGAATGTGGTCAGTCTCGAGTGGAACGCGGATCTCTGCGACTCCGGCAATCAGCTGGCCCAGCGCGCCGGCCTGAAACAACGCTTTGTTTGCGGGGATGCGCTGGCGTCAGAATCGGCTGGCTACGTGCAGGCCGAGCAACATGCGGTTGCGCTGCATGCGTGCGGCGACCTGCACGGCACACTGTTGCAACACGCGGTCGCCAAGGGCACTCGTGCGGTGTCCATCAGCCCCTGTTGTTACCACCTGACCGCAAAGGCGGTTTATCAGCCTTTCTCGTCACAAGGCCAGCAGGCGGGTTTGTCCTTAAGCCGCGATGAACTCCGCATTGCCGTTCAGGAAACGGCCACTGCACCCGCCCGGGTTCAGCGCCTGCGGACGACCGAGATGAGCTTTAGGCTGGGTTATCAGGCCCTGTTGGAAGCCACGCTTCCCCAGCATCGGGATGACGGTGTTCCCTCCTGCGCCAAACAGCGCCTGGGAGAAGGATTTGAAGCCTTTTGTCGTTGGGCTGCCGAACAAAAAGGGCTGGACCTTCCCGCTGTCAAGGACTGGGGGCACTGGGAAAGGCAGGGGCTACAACGCTGGCAGACTGTTCAGCGACTCAACCTGGTGCGCGGTCTGTTCCGACGCCCGCTGGAGACATTTCTGGTCCTGGACCGGGTCTGCTATCTGCAGGAAAACGGCTACCGGGTCGCACTAAACCGATTTGCAGAACGTCATGTCACCCCTAGGAACCTGCTGATACAGGCAGAGCGTGCTGAGCCGACTCCGCTTGCAGCATGCGCCAACCGGGACTAGGTTGGAGTAGGGATTTCCTCAAAAGGAAGAGACAGTTATGGCCCGTGTCCTGTTTGAATCGGAGCGAACTCGTGCGCCCTGGCACCTTTGGCTGGTCGGCATTCTGGCGCTACTCTGGAACCTGATGGGGGCCATGGATTACCTCCTTACCCAAACCCGCAACAGCGAGTACATGAGCCAGTTCAGTGAAGCCCAGTTGGCGTTCTTTTACGGGTTTCCCGGCTGGGTTGTGGCGGCCTGGGCCATTGCCGTCTGGGGCGGCGTCCTGGGTTCGGTACTGTTACTGATGCGTAAGGCATTGGCCGTGCCGGTCTTTCTGTTGTCGCTGCTGGCGATGGTTCTGACCACGCTCCACAACTTCGTGCTTGCTGACGGGTTTGCTGTCATGGGCGACAGTTTTACCCTGGCGTTTACCTCCACCATTTTTCTGATTGCCCTGCTGCTGTTTCTGTACAGCAAGCGACAAGCCCGCTTGCGGCGTTTGCGCTAGGGCTCGCACCTGTCCCAGCCGCTGAAGTACCATAGCCTGAGTTTTTCCTTTTCATCCGGCGGTTACATGATTAAACCCGCGTCCTGGGCCGTAATATTCACCCTGGTCCTGATCTGGTCCGGCTATCAGCCGAAAGACACCTTTACCTGGTTCCTGGAAGTGTTGCCCGCGCTGATTGGCGCTGTGCTGCTGGTGGTGACGTACCGCCGTTTTCCGCTGACCCCGATGCTGTATCTGCTGATTCTGGCACATTGCATTGTGTTGATGGTTGGCGGGCATTACACCTACGCCGAAGTGCCACTCTTTGACGCCATCAAACCCTGGTTCGGCTTTGAGCGGAACAACTACGATAAGCTTGGCCATTTTATGCAGGGGTTTGTGCCAGCCATTCTGGCCAGAGAGATTCTGATCCGCCGTTCCGTGGTCAAAAGTCGCGCCTGGATGAACCTGTTTGCTGTCTCCATTTGCCTGGCCTTCAGTGCGTTTTACGAACTGATTGAGTGGTGGGTGGCATTGCTCAGCGGCCAGTCTGCCGAGGCGTTCTTGGGCACTCAGGGTTACGCCTGGGATACCCAATCGGACATGGGCTTTGCCTTGCTTGGTGCTCTGGCCGCACTGCTGTTTCTGGGGCGCTGGCACGATCGCCAGTTGGGCCGACTGTGAACGAACAAACCGCGACAGTACTGGAACGGGTGCTGGGCCAGCCTGCGAGAAAACTCGCGCAACGGGTTCAGTCGCTGTGGAGCGGTTACGGTGCCATCGAGCGATGGGTCATGCTCGACGGTCAGCGGGTTATCGTTAAACGCATCGCCCCTCCAGTAGAGGCTCAGCATCCTCGCGGTTGGCATACCGACACCGGTCATCAACGAAAGCTCAAGAGCTATCGGATCGAGCAGTATTGGTATCAGCATTTCCGCTCTGCGGAAATGGCCTGGCCTCACTGCCTTGGGGCAGAACAATTGGATGGCACCACTTACCTGATCCTGACCGATCTGGACCAGCAGGGCTTTGCGCAACGTCCGGAAGCGGCTGACGACCACCACATCGCGCTGTGCCTTGGTTGGCTGGCGGAGTTTCACGCTCGATTCCTGGGCCACGACAGCAACGGCCTTTGGCGCCAAGGGGGCTACTGGCACCTTGAGACACGGCAGGAGGAGTGGCAGCGAATGACCCACCTCCGCCTGAAAGCGGCGGCCACTGATCTGGACCGGGCACTGGCAACGGCTCGGTGGCAGACACTGGTCCATGGCGACGCCAAACTGGCCAACTTCTGTTTTGGCAACGATAAAGTGGCGGCAGTGGATTTTCAGTACGTTGGTGGTGGACCCGGAGTTGTCGATCTGGCTTACTTCCTCGGTAGCGTGTTTGAGGGCCCGCAGCTGGCGACCCGTGCACAGCATTGGCTTGATCATTACTTCTCAGAGTTGATGCCCAAACTGACTCTGACGCAATCAGAGGCGCTCAGCCTCGAGGCCGAATGGCGGCGGCTTTACCCGGTGGCGGTTGCGGATTTTGCCCGTTTCCTGGATGGCTGGGCGCCGGACCACTGGAAGGTGAACGCCTACAGTCTTGAGATGGTTGAACGGGTGCTTGGAGAGCCAAAATTTTTTCTTGCTGACTGAGCCTGAATCCCATTCCTGACGTAAGGTTTGATCATGATTGAGATCAACGCCTTGCACTTCAGCCGCCTGGACGGCGATCGGCCCAGGCCAATCCTCCAGGATTTGAACCTGTCTCTGCCGGAGGGGGCGCAATGCTCTCTGGTGGGAGACAGCGGCACCGGTAAAACCACGCTGCTTAACCTGCTGGCGGGGCTGGAGCCCTGCCAGCGCGGGTATATCCGGGTGCTGGGCCGGGACCTGTGCTCCAAAAGTGCACGGGAACTGGCGTTGTATCGACGCCATATTGGTATCGTGTTTCAGCACTTTCAGTTGCTGGATAGCCTGACGGTCAGAGACAACCTGCTTTTCCCTCACCGGCTTCTTGGCCGCACTGGCGCGCCGACACGACTGAATGCGCTGTGTGCCGCCCTGGGCATTGACCATCTGCTGAAACGCTACCCCAACCAGTTGAGCGGCGGTGAGCAACAGCGAGTGGCGGTGTGCCGTGCGCTGGTGCATGAGCCGGGCCTGGTGCTGGCGGATGAACCGACAGGAAATCTGGACGAAGCCAACAGCGTCAATGTTGTCCAACAGATGAAACGCCTGGCTGAAGAGCAGGGCAGCACCCTGTTGATGGTGACGCACAGCCGCAGCCTGGCGGCCGGGTTTGAACACCGTTTGCGGTTACACAACGGCCAACTGAGCGCAGGGAACGGGCCGTGACGGCGCTTTGGCTACGCTGGATTTTCGGAGAGTGGCGACGCCACCGCGGACTGATGCTCTGGCTCCTGCTTGGGTTGATCAACGCGGCGGCATTGCTCAGTGCCATTGAGATCCTCAATCGAGCCGCCCGCACCAGTTTCAGTGAAGCCAGCGAGCAAACGGCACAGCCCAGACCCTGGCGCATCCAGTCTTCGATCAGTGGACAGCGGGTGCCTGTCGAGCTCTGGCTGTCGATACGGCGTCTGGGGATCGATGCAGAACCGATGCTGGAAGGGCGCGCGTTACTGGAAGGCGGGGATTGGCTGCGGCTGCACAACCCGGGACTGGCGCCCTTATCGGATAATGGCGAGTGGGTGTTTCTGGTCGATGATGGGATCGCAGAGCGCCGCGGCTGGGAATCCGGCCAGGTGCTGCAACTGGCCAATGGTAAAGCATTGCCACCCCTGCGGCGGGTCAAAGAGATAGGCCCATTTCAGTTGCTGGATCTGGCCCCGTTGTCGGACCTGCTTGAAAGCCATGATGCGCTGACCTACCTCACGTTACCGGCGCTTACAGACCCACAGAAGCGAACGGTAGAGGCGATGTTGCCCCCACATTTGAGCCTCACAACCCGCACTGACCCCGCTCAGAAAACCCTGCTCGAAGCCCTTAATCTCAATCTGACGGCATTGTCGGTGCTGGCTTTCCTGGTGGCGCTGCTGCTGGCTTTCCACGCCTTTGAACGGCTTCTGCAGAAGCGGGCGCGGGCGCACAAAGTGATTCATCAGTTGGGCGTCACCCGTAACGGTTACCTGGCTGTGCTGATAACGGAATGGACGCTGATGGCACTGGTGTGCGGAGCGATCGGCAGTCTGCTGGGGCTGGAGCTGGCGCAACTGTTGGCGCCGGGATTGGGTGATACCCTGGTTAACCTGTATGGCTTACGTCAGGGACTGAAGATTGAATGGTCGCCGATGCAGGCACTGGAGGCCGCATTCTGGCTCTGGGGCTCAATGCTGGTCATGGGGGGATGGATGATATGGCGCCCCAGAGGGCGCCTCCTTTGGCTGCTTTTCCCGGCCTGTGTGCTGGCCACCGGGGCGTTATGGCTTCAGGCCAGCGAAGGGTGGCAGGCGTTGGTGGTGTGCGCGCTGACGGTACTCTGTCTGTTGCTGATTGCACCGGGCTTTATGGCCATGGTGCAACGCCTGCTGGGCAGGCTGAGCGTGCGGCTCTGGCCTGGCCAATCCGCGTTGCTAGAGTGGGCGATTTCCGATCAGGACGCGCAACGCCAGCAACTGTCGCTGGCGGCCATGGCTATCACGCTTGCCCTGGCCATGGCGGTCTCCACCCGGGTTATGGTTGGCTCCTTTGAACTGGCATTGGTGGATCATCTGAATCAACGCCTGTTTGCCGATCACTATATTGGCGGCAGCGAAGTCCACCTGCGCCGCTGGCAGGAGGCGTTCAAGGCGATGCCGCCAGAGGTGTACGTGGAAACCATCGGCTCAAGAAAGGGCCAACTGGATGGAGACCCGGTTCGCGTTGTGGTGCATGAAGCGAAAACGACCCCCTGGCCATTTGTCCACCTCAAGGCCAAAGCCGACAACTGGTGGCAGCAAATGGGGCAGGGGGGCTGCATCGCTAATGAGCCGCTGGCGCTGAAACACGACCTGAACCTCGGACAGATACTTGAAGTCAACAGCGGGCAGGCGATGTGGCGTTGTCCTTTGGTGGCGATTCAATACGACTACGGCAACCCCGCCGGGCAGATCATCGCACAGCGCCCGATTGTGGAATCGGCACTGGGGACGGTGCCGTTGGAAGGGCTGGCGCTGACGACACCGGATAATCCGGATTGGGTACGTGACCAACTGACGGCATTGGGGATCCCAGATGGCGCCATCCGCCCGCAGGGCGATCTTCGCAAGCTCGCTTTGGCCTTATTCTCCCGCACCTTCGTGATCACCGATGCGCTGGCCAGTCTGACGCTACTGGTGGCCTTTGTCAGTTGGCTGGCCAGCGTCGCTTCGGCCAGCCGGCTGTGGCGTCACGATCACGGTGTATTGCTGGCGTTAGGCACCACGCCGGGCCAACTGATGGCGGCCCGCTTATGGCAGCTGTTTGCGTTGTTGATGGCGATTTTGTTGATCGGCATGTTGGGCGGCCAGCTTTTGGGCTATCAGCTGCTTGGGTTGGTGAACCCATTAAGTTTCGGCTGGACCATGGCAATCAACCCCCTCAGTGGCGCCTGGTGGCCCTACCTGGCCGGTGCGCTTGGCGGCGGCATGCTGTTGGCTCTGTGGCCGGCTGCCCGGGAACTGAAAACGCCCGCCGCCGGGATGATTGCCACGGAGGGCCGGTCATGAAGCGGGTAAAGGTTCGGCTGCTGGCTGTGGCCCTGATGGCGCTGACCGCGATGCTGAGCGCTTGCGGTAAGCACGACGCTGCACCGGCCTATATCAGCGCCGAAACCGGCCAGTCCGTGGTGCCGGGGTACCGCCTGAACTTCCCCTTTGATCACGGCGCGCACGATGAGTTCGGGCTGGAGTGGTGGTACGTCACTGCCAATCTGGTCGACGAACGGGGAGAGCATCATGGTGTGCAATGGACCCTGTTTCGCTTCCGGGGCACTGAAGCGCCATCGATCTGGGGCACCGGCCAGGGGTATCTCGGCCACCTGATGCATGAATCCAATGGCGTTCATCGGGCCTGGCAGCGTCAGGGGCGGGCTCCACAGGTCCGCATCGAGACACAGCCTTTTGTGGCAGGCATGGACCACTGGTGGCTGAGAAGTGCAGAACGGGATTTCCAGCCTCTCCACCTGGTGGCCAGCGAGACGGCGTTCGCTCTGGCACTGTCACTGACCGACAGCCCCATCGTGGCCCACGGTGATGCGGGCTTCAGCGACAAAAGCGGGGACGGTGTGCTGGCGTCCTATTACTACAGTCTGCCGCGTCTGGCAGTACACGGGCATATTGATGTTGGTGACGGTTGGCGGGCCGTGGAAGGTCAGGCCTGGCTCGACCGCGAGTGGTCGTCGGCGCTGTTGGACGACCGGTTTGTGGGATGGGACTGGATGGGCCTGCAACTGGACGATGGGCAGAACCTGATGCTGTTTTGCCTGCTGCCTGGAGAAGAGGGAAACCGCCACTGTGACGGCAGTCTCATAACGCCGGAGGGTAGGGTTATCAGCCTGGCGAATGACGTCATCGACTGGACCATAGAAAAGCGGGTGACCCTTGATAGCATTGCCTACCCAATAAAGTGGGGCCTGGCCCTGCCACAACACGACATTTCGCTGACGATAGAGACCCGTTCGACCGATCAACGCAACATGTTGGATATTGTCTACTGGGAGGGCCCGGTACTGATCGGTGGCAGCCACCGTGGTCAGGGTTTTGTCGAGATGACCGGCCGGAGTGAATCGCCACGCTGACAGGGGCGAATCAGCATGGTATAACGGGCGCCTGACCCTCCTCTAGTTGTTAGCCCTAAGCCCATGTTTGAAAAGATAGAACTTGCTCCTGCCGACCCCATCCTTGGCCTCAATGAAGCGTTTCGTGCCGATCCGCGCGACGACAAGATCAACCTCGGTGTTGGTGTCTACAAGGATGAAGCGGGCCAAACCCCCATCCTGACCTGCGTTAAGCACGCCGAAGCTCGAATCCTTGAAACCGAAGCGACCAAAGGGTATTTGGGCATTGATGGCCATCCGGCTTACCGTGAGCAGGTTCTGGCGCTGCTGTTTGGCGCTGAACATGGCGTACTGCAGGCGGGTCGTGCCAAAGCGGCACAGGCTCCGGGTGGTACTGGTGCACTGCGCATCGCCGCAGACTTTCTGGCCAGTAACTTCACTGGTAAGCGCGTCTGGATCTCCAACCCCTCCTGGGCTAACCATCGCGGCATCTTTGAAAGCGCTGGCCTGGAAGTGTGTGAGTATCGCTATTACGACGCCGCCAACAAAGCGTTGGATTTCGATGGCCTGATGGCGGATCTGAACGGTCTGGGCAGCGACGACGTGGTGATTCTGCACGGCTGCTGTCATAACCCGACCGGCGTTGACCCGGAGTTGGCGCAATGGGAGCAGATGGCTCAGAGCGCTAAGCAACATGGCTGGCTGCCGCTGTTTGATTTTGCGTACCAGGGCTTTGCCAATGACGTCGAAACGGATGCCGCGGGTCTACGCCATTTCGCCAGTGAGCTCAGCGAGTTGCTGGTGGCCAGCTCCTTCTCCAAGAATTTTGGCCTGTATAACGAGCGCATTGGTGCACTGACTCTGGTGGCCGGCGATGCGGATGCGGCCGAGCGTGGCATGTCGCAGGTAAAACGGGTGATTCGTACCAACTACTCGAACCCGCCGTCCCACGGTGCCCAGATCGTTGCCACTATCCTGGCCGATGCAGAACTTAAGGCTCTGTGGCTGGAAGAGCTGGCTCAGATGTCCCAGCGGATCCACCGTATGCGGGCGGCTTTCGTATCCGGCCTGGCGGCCGCAGGCGTACCGGGTGACTTTGGTTTTATCGAGCAACAGAACGGTATGTTCAGTTTCTCCGGGTTGAATAAGGACCAGGTCGAGCGCCTTAAACAGGAGTTTGGCATCTACATCGTTGGCTCCGGCCGAATCAACGTAGCCGGGATGACCGAATCCAACCTGCCCGCACTGATCACGGCGATCGCTGCGGTGTCCTGATCCCGCCAATCTGCCATCAAAAAAGGCGCCTTCGGGCGCCTTTTTTTGTGCGAGCGGCAATTCGCACTTTGCAACTCTACGCCCTCATCACCACAAAAGCCTTTAATAACAGCGCGTTAAAAGTTGGCCTCAAACTTGATTGGCTCGGAACACTGTCAGGTTCGGAGGCCAGCAATGAAAACACTGGTATACGTCATACCGGTTTACCCGGTACTCAGTGAGACCTTTATTCCCAATGAGATCCGGGCGATGGTGGATCGTGGCCATCAAGTGGTGCCCGTCGCGTTGGAATCTGGCCAGGGACAGGCGCAGGGCGATGAACCACCGGCACTGTCTCTGCCTGGGGTTCCCCGTTGGCAAGCCGGCTTGCAGGTCTGGCGGCTTTTGCGGCCAAAAGCGCTGAAGTTTCTGGCGGCACAGAAAGGGCTACCCCGGATGTCACTGACCCTTAGTGCGTGTCGGTTGGCGGTTCTGGCACGCCAGGCTAAGGGCGACCACCTGCACTGTCACTTTGCCCAACACAGCGCTGCCATCGGCATCCTGACTGCCGCCATGCTGGGGAAGAGCGTCTCCTTTGTCGGACACGGCGCGGACGTCTATCGTGCCCCGTCAGACCTGCCCCTGAAACTGGCAACCGCGTCTTTTTCGGTCGCCGTCTGCCGGGATATGGCGAACGACTTCGCCAGGTTAGGCAGCGCCGCAACCCACACCATTCCCTGTGGGATCCCAACTCAACGCTTTGTTCCCTGCAGTGTGGCTTCCGTCAGCGCGCCCGGGCGCTTTCTAGCGATCGGGCGTCTGGTGGAGAAGAAGGGATTCGATTTTCTGCTGCGGGTGCTGAGTGCCTTCCCGGAATCACAGCGTCCAATTCTGGACATTGTCGGTCATGGGCCAGAGCGTCAGGCACTGGAAACTCTGATATCTCAGGCTGGGCTTGACCCCTGGGTTAACCTGCTCGGGCCGCAGCCTCTGCGTTTCTTTAAGGCCAATCACGGCCGCTATCGGGCGTTGCTGGCCCCGTTCCGGATCGCCTGCGACGGCGACCGGGATACCGGTCCGCTGGTGATTAAGGAAGCGATGGCGCTTGGGCTTCCGGTGGTGGTCAGCAACATTATGGGTCTGAAAGAGATCGTGTCGCGGCAGACGGGCTGGCAATGCCCCCCGGATGACCTCTACGCCTGGCGTCGCGCTCTGCGCCAGGTGATGCAATCTGACGCTGAACGCCTGGATGCCATGGGTGTGCGGGCCAGGGCGCGGGTGCATCGACATTTTGACGTGGCGATTCAGGCCCGCAAGCTTTCCAGTTTGGTGGAGGCCTGCTGATGGGGCGCGCGGCATTGTGGTACGGATTGGCGACACTGGTCTCGCGCGGGACGGGTTTCATTATCCTGCCCCTGTACGGCCACTTTCTGACGGTGTCGGAATATGGCCAGATGGGCCTGCTGTCGGCCTTTGGCAGTCTGCTGAGTGGGGTCCTGCTGATGGGGCTCTCAGACACCAGCCTGCGATACGCCTCCCGCCCGGAGTGCGGGGGCCAGGTTCTCGCCCTGTCGCTGGTGGTGCTGGCCAGTTTGGCCGTTCTGCTGACGCCGGTGTTGCTGTTGGTCAGCGGGGACCTTCCCGGTGATGTGCTGCCCAGATGGGTCGTACTGTTGATGCTCAGCCTGATCGCCGGGACGGTGATCACCCTGACGCAAACCTGGGCACGAATCGACAATCAACCCCTGGCCTTTGCCCTGATTGCGTTGGCGTTGGGTACCGGACAACTGCTTTGGGTGTGCCTGGCGTTGTGGCTGTCTCCTGGCATCGATGGGGTGTTGTTGGCCGGGGTACTGGCTTCGGTGCCGGTCGCGCTGGGTGCCATCGGCTGGCATCTAAAACGCCATCCGCTCTGTTGGCGTCCGAGCGAAGCAAAAGCGCTGTTGCGATATGGCGCTCCGCTGGCGGTCTCCGCCATGTTGATCTGGGTTCTAAATGGTTACGAACGTCCCTGGATAGCGCAACTGGTGGGTCTGGAAACGCTGGCGGCGATTACCCTGGCCGGCCAGTTCGCCCTGGTGGCGGTGTTGCTGTGCGAACCCTTTAACTTATGGTGGTTTGCCAACCGCTTCCGGCTGCTGGACGAAGAGGACTACTGGCGTCACAACCTCGGCACCCTGTTGGCGCTGCTGTGGCTATGTGGCGCGCTTATCCTTACCTATATCGCCGCCATCTTGCTGATCCCGTTGCTGTTCCCTGCGCCGTTGCACGAAGCGAAACAGCACCTTCCGTGGATGTTGCTGCTGGCAGGTGCACGGCAGATAACCGCGACCTGCAATGTGGGCATCTATTATCGCCCCACCGGTGATGCGGTGCTCCGGCTGAACATCATCTGGGCGCTGGGGGCGCTGGTTCTGATCCCGTTGACCGAGCGGCTCGACAGTCTGATCGCGTTGATGATGGTGCTGTCCTTTGGCCGCGCGGTTCATTTCCATCTGGCCAGCCAGGACGAGGTTAACCTGCGTTATCCGTGGCTGCTGGGCTGGCCGCTGGCGCTGACGCTGTTGATGCTTGTGGCGCAATGGTGGGGCGCCATTGATCTGCTGGGCAACCTGATGCCGGTGTGGTTCGGGCTGTTTGCTGTGGTGGTGCTGCTTGGGGTCTCGCAGGCTCGCCGATTCCGCGAGGGCAGAGCATGTCAGCAATAAAACCGATTTCCTGGATGGTGCTGCTGCCGCTTTTGATTTACGCCGTAGCCAAAGCGGTTGAACAAGTGGGCCTGATGGCCGGGGTCATCGCACTGGCAGCACCGTTTGGCATATTGCTGACCCTCCGCTTTCCGGTTTTGCCGGTGGTGGGCTTTGTGGTGGTCTCCTACTTCCGGCTTCCGGAACTCAACCCGGCCTGGATGGGGTTGAAAATTCCCCAGCTGCTGGCGCTTGCCAGTTTGTTGGTTGTTGCCATCGACTGGCTCAAAGGAGCCCATTTTCAGCTGCCCAGGGGCAGCGGCTGGCTGCTGATGTTTTTCGGTTTGACCAGTCTGGGCCTGCTCACTGCCACCAACGTGGGACTGGCGCTGGAGAGCTGGAGCGGCAACTGGATTAAGGTGGTGTTGATGACCTTTGTCATCGCCCACGTCATCCGCAGTCGTTCCGAAATCAATCTGGTGGCCTGGTTGGTGATTCTGGCTGGACTGACGGTGGCTTGTGTCGCGCTGTACAACAAAGCCCACGGCATCAGCCTGGTAGAGGAAACCCGGGTGTCGATTGGCCGGGCCTGGGGCTCCATGCTTGGCGACCCTAACGATCTGGCGCTGGTTCTCCTGTTCCCGCTGAGTTTTGCTCTTGCACGTTTTGAGCGACCCGGCTGGGCCCGCTGGATTGCGGCGGTCGCAACCGTTGCTGTGTTGCTGGGTATCCTTGCCACCCAATCCAGGGGCGGGCTGCTGGGTGTGATCGGTGTAACCGGGGTGTTTGCCGTGCGTCGCTGGGGGCTGGGTCCACGAGTGCTGACCGGCGGAGCGATGATGGGCCTGCTCCTTTTGACGCTGGCGGGCATCGATGGCCGCCAGTCCGGTGGTGCAACGGAAACGGGCATAGATGAGTCTGCAATGGGCCGCATCTACGCGTGGCAGGCGGCCTGGAACATGGCCGTTGACCGGCCTCTGACCGGGGTAGGCCTTAATAATTTCTACAACAACTACTACTTCTACAGCCCGCATTGGGACGGCAAAAACCATGCGGTTCACTCCACCTGGTTTGAAGTCCTGGCACAAACCGGTTTTCCCGGTCTTATCGCCTTTCTCTGCCTGTACGGGACCCTGGTCAAAGCCGCCTTGTCGCTGGAGCGGAAGGTCGAGGCCGGGCAGGACCAGAGCCCGTGGCCAAAAGCCATTCTGGCTGGACTGGTTGGATTCGGGGTAGGGGGCACATTTCTGACGCAGGGGTTTACCTGGCCCCTGTACATCTATGCCGGGTTGATTTGGGCGTATCAATCCCTGGACTCTCCCCATTCTTCGGAGGCGCAAAAATGAAACCAACCCTGCTGATTTTCGGAGAGGACTGGGACCGTCATCCCTCCAGTACTCAACACCTGATGAAAGAGTTGATGTCCAGCTACCGGCTGGTCTGGGTTAACTCCATCGGCTTGCGTCGACCCGGGCTGCAGGATCTGGGGCGCCTGAAAGAGAAACTTTTGGCCCCTTCCGTGACCAGGAAGTCGACAACCCCTTTGCCGTCGGACATGGAGGTCATTGCTCCCCGGGTCTGGCCTCTGGCACAGTCGCCGCTGATTCGGGCCCTGAACCGACGCATTCTGGCCTGGCAGCTTCGGCATGTGGGCAAAGTCGATCTGATCTGGTGCAGCCTGCCCAGTGCCGAGCAGTACCTTGACCTGTTTCCCGGTGTGCCGGTGGTGTATTACTGTGGAGACGATTTTGGCGCGCTCAGTGGCGTTGATCACCGCAGGACGCTCTCCGCGGAACGTCGCCTGGCGGAACGTGCCGATTGGATTTTTACCGTCAGTGAAAGGCTGTTGAAGCGATTCGACCCGGCCAAAAGCGAGCTTTTGCGTCACGGCGTTGATCTCAGAATGTTCAGCGAGCCTCGGGCGCGGCCTTCAGATCTGCCGGACGGCCTGGTACTGGGCTATTACGGCTCGTTGAATGAGTGGCTGGACTACGGCCTGCTGGATCGGATTGCACAGACCTTCCCGGATGCGAATCTGGTGCTTGTCGGTCCCAACATGGGGGCACCCGATTCTCTCCTTGCCCGCGTCAACGTTCATTGGCTGGGAGCGCGGCCCCACGCCGCCTTACCGGCCTACGCTCAGCATTTCGATGTGGCGCTGTTGCCCTTTCTGCTGAATGAGCAGATTCTCGCGTGTGACCCGCTCAAATTGCGGGAATACCTGGCTGCCGGATGTACGGTGGTTTCAACTGACTTTCCTGCCGCGGCCCGTTACCAGGGGTACGTCGCCCTAAACCACTCGCCTTCTGCCTTTATTCAGTCCATAAGAAACTGCCTGAAGCTGCGCAGGGAGCGGAGCGTGTTGCGAAAGCTGGTGGCCAATGAAAGTTGGAATCTGAGGGCCAGCAAAGCCAACGAGAGGCTTCAGAGACTGCGCCCTTCGAAATGCGAGGCGATCTGAGGCATAGGCTAAATCTAAGCCTATCCAACTGAAAATAGAGAGAAAAAAAGTTGGCCCAAAGATTGTATTGCTGATGTCGGAGGCAGGCAACTGCCTTAAGCCATGGAACGTCAGGGGGCCAAATCATGAAACTGCGCCTGTTCACTCTCTTAATACTGGTGATACTCAGCGGCTGTGCCTCAAACGGCAGTGGCACCAACGCTTCCATGGCACCGCTGAGCATGACACTGCCAGCTGCCAAGGATCTGAACGCCGCCAAATCCCGCATTCAGGGTTATGCCTTCCGGCATCAAGGCACGCTGCTGGTTCGGGTCGGGCCGGTGTCTGACGGGCCTGGCTGGCAACAGGCTCACCTGAGTCAGATGCGGGTCAATACGTTACAAAGCTGGCTCAAGGGGGTCAGGGTTGATGCCCGCTATGCACCGGATCTCGCCAATGGCCAGGTTGAGCTGAGCTGGGCCACGCCATGATAGAGCTTAAGCAGCAGTTCGCCATCCTGAGTTATCGCCTGTTGGCGATCACCTGGCGGCGCCGCTGGCTGCTGTTGCTCTGTGCCGGCGCCACCGCACTATTGAGTCTGACTCTGAACCTGACTGCCAAGGACCGCTATGTGTCCAGAACCACGCTGTTGGTTCAGGAGTCCGCCCTTAACAATCCCACCTTAGACGATTGGTCCGTCGCGATTAACCTCAAGGAGCGGATCGGCAGTCTGCGGGTGCTGGTGCAGTCACGTCACGTTCTGTCACAGGTGCTGGAGGATCTGAGCTTTCTGCAGCCGGAAGATGCGCGGGAAACCCAGGCGCTCTATCAACGCTTAGCCGCTGCTATCCGAATTGAATTGATCGGCGAAAACCTGATTGAACTCACCGTTACCTGGGAAGACCAGGAGCAGGTGGCCATTCTGGCTGAAAGCATCAGCCACCACTTTCGTCAACGTTTGCTGGCGCCAGGAGCACAGGCCGTCGTTCAGTCTGAACAATTCCTTGAACAGCAGCTCAATCAACAGCAACTGGAACTGCTGGAAGCCGAAGCGGAACTCTCGGTGTTCAAGCGGGAGAACGCCACGGTCCTGCCCAGCCTCTACGGTGCAACCCACGAAGCGTTGCAGAAGGTGGAACACTCACTCAGACAAACCCGCTTAAACCTGCAGGGGGCGCGGCAACGGCATCAGAACTACGCGGACGGACTGATCAGCACCAACCCCGTCATCAGTGAACTGGAAACCCGGATTGTCGCCCTGGAAGCGGACCTGACTCTGCTTCGGGCCCGCTATACCGATCAGCACTCCCAGGTTCGTGCAGTGCTGGCCCGGCTGCAACAACTGCAGGGAGAGAAGCAACGGCTGCTGCAACAGGTCAAAGCGATGGACCCGGACAAACTCGACCAACTCTGGCAACTGGCTTCGGGGATGGATCTGGACCCGGAGAAAGGTGCGCCCCTGTTGGTTTCACAGCTTCAGGCACTGCAAAGCGCCAAAGCGGAACGCAACGCCATGGAGGCGGAACTGGCGATGCTTGAGTCCCAGAAAGCGGAGTTGGTGACCCGCATCGGTATGACCGCCGAGGTGGAAAGAAGCCTGAAAGCGCTGGAGCGGGATGTGAGCGTAAAACGGGCGATCTACACCGAGCTTCAGACCCGCTATGAGAAAGCCCGGGTCAGTGGCGATCTGGGTCGGTTCGAGGAGCCGGACAAAACCAAAGTCATCGATGCGCCGACCCGGCCTCTTGGCCCGGCCAATACCCCTGCCGTTATCGCCTTCCTGGCTGGCCTTATTGCCGGTCTCGGACTGGGCGCCGCATTGGTGACCGTCATCGAGTTTATTGACGGCCGCCTCTATACCAACCAACAGATTCAACAACTGGCTGGCGTACCGGTATTGGCCCGCCGGCCCAACTGGTAAGGAGCAACGATGAGCAAGCCTGTGATGATTCAGCTGGTTCAGCATCTGTCTCCTGGCGGACTGGAAACCCTGGCGTTAGAGCTGGCTGGCTCGCTTCGCCAACGCTTCGATGTGCGATTGGTGTCCCTCGAATCCGATGCAGAGACGTTGCTGGCCAACTGGCCCCGTATTGGCCGAACCGGATTGCCAGTTTACGGATTGGAAAAGCGGTCGGGTTGGGACCTGACCCTGCCGATGCGACTCGCTCGTCTGATCCGCCAACTGCGGCCGGTGTGCGTGCACAGCCACCACATCGGGCCTCTGGTGTATATGGCGATGACCCGTTCGCTGGTGCCGCCACATCGCTGGGTCCACACCGAACACGATGCGTGGCATTTCGGTTCATCGCGACAGACGTTGCTGACCCGGTTGGCGTTATCACTGGGTAAGCCACGACTGGTTGCCGATGCTGATGCGGTTGCCCGGGCCATGCTGGCTAAAAGGCTGGGCTCCGGTATTCAGGTGATTCACAACGGCATCGATCTGACCCGCTTTTCCCCGCGGGACCGGGCCAGCGCAAGGGAGCAGTTTGGCCTGGATGAGGGCCAATGGATTGGATGCGCTGGGCGCTTGGTGCCGGAGAAGGGGCAGGAGGACCTGATCCTCGCTCTGAACCAGCTGCCAGCGCAGATCAAATTGGCCATCGCGGGCACGGGCCCCTTGGCGAGCTGGCTTCAGCTCAGGGTAAAGGAACTCGGACTTGAATCCCGTGTACGTTTTCTCGGGTTGGTGGAGCAGATGGATCGCTTTTACAGCGCGCTCGACCTGTTCTGCCTGCCCAGTTACCTGGAAGGCTACCCGATGACACTGATTGAGGCTCAGGCTTGCGGTGTACCTGTGGTCGCCAGTCGGATTGGTGCGACGGAAGAAGCGGTATGTGCAGACTCCGGCGTCCTGACTGAACCTGGTAAGCCGGACCAACTGGCTCAGGCCCTGCTTAACCAACTGGCGTCGGACACCGTCACAAACCCGAGACGGTTTGCTGAGCGCAATGGCGACGCAAACACCATGGCGTATCGCTATGGCTTATTAATGGAGGCGCCATGATCATTCTAATTTCGACGCTGGCCCTGTTGGCCGTGATTCACCTGGTTATCTATCCGCTGGTGATGCAGGTACTGGCACGCCGCTCACGGCCTTATGCCCGGGTACATGACCGACCGCGAATGGTGCTGTGGGTACCGGTGTACAACGAAGGCGAAGATCTTGCCGCCAAGCTGGACAGCATTCTTAAGCAGGATTACCCCAGTCAGCACTGGTCCGTGGAGCTGTGCCTGGACGGCTGTCAGGACAACAGCGAGGCGGTGGCAAAAAGCTATCGCAGTGCGTTTGCTGCCCGAGGGGTGCGATATCGGATATGGAGCCACAGAAGCAATCAGGGCAAGGTGTACCGGCTCAACCAGCAACAGCAGCGCATGGCGGCGTCCAATGCGGCGGTTCTGGTGGTTTCAGACGCCACCGCACGACTGCCTGCCCAGGCCCTGACCGAACTGGCCCGAGGCTTTGTCGACCCCAGAGTGGGTGCGCTGACCGCGCGGTATTGTCACCAGGGCGACAATAAGCAGTCTCTTTACTGGAAAGTGTTGAGTCGTGTGCGCTCCGGGGAGAGTGCGCTGGGGTGTGTTCAGGGTGGTACCGGCGCCTTATTGGCAGTCCGTCGGGAAGCGCTGAAGCCGTTGCCGGAAAGTTGCATCAACGACGATTTTGTTTTGGTGATACAGGCGCTGGCATCCGGCTATCTGGCCAAGCAGATTGACCACCTCGAGGTGACGGATCTGGCCCGACAGGAGGACTGGCGTTCGCAACGGCGTCGTATCGCGGCCGGAAATCTTCTGCAGGTGGGCACCGTCGCCGGTTATTGGCGGAGCTTGCCCCTGGTGGCATTGGTGACATTTTGCTTTGGCAAAGGGATGCGTTCTGTGCTGCCGATGGTCACAGTATTGTTGCTGCTCCTGTCAACGGCACTGGCGCCGGCTCACCCGGTTTTCGGTGCACTGGCCCTGATGCAATGGGCGTTTTACCTGATGCCGTTGATGCTTCCGGTGCCCAGGGTATGGAGGCTGGTCAGTGAAGGGTTGATGCAGTCGGCATTGGGACAAGCAGGCGCGCTGATTGGGTGGCGCCCCGCCTGGTGTGGACGACGCCGGGAGTTTCAGCCGATGGCGGTCAGGCGGGTAAAGCGTCTGATTGATGTGTTAATGGCCTGCATTCTGCTGCTCACTTTGCCCTTGTGGCCGCTGGTGGCGTTGGCTATCCGCCTCGACTCCCCAGGCCCGGTGTTTTACCGCCAGCTCAGGGTAGGGCGGGTCACGGAAAACCTGGTGGGACTGTTTTACCTGATCAAGTTTCGCACCATGGTGCCCGGCAGCGATGGCCCTAAAAGTGGCTGGACCCGAAAGAGCGATCCGAGAGTAACCCGCGTCGGCCACTGGCTCAGAGCAACGCGCATCGATGAGCTTCCGCAATTGATTAATGTACTGGCTGGCGAGATGTCCCTGATCGGCCCACGGCCCGAACGGCCCAGTCTGTGCGGCGAACTGGACCAGAAACTGCCTTTCTATCAGGAACGGACCTACGAAGTGCTGCCGGGCCTGACCGGCCTGGCTCAGGTCAATAATGCGGGGGACACCTGCATTGAGGACGTCGCCAACAAGCTCTACTTTGACCACGCTTACGCGGCCAGTCTGTCCGATCTGCGCAGTTACCTGCGGATGGAATGGAACATTCTCTGGCGTACCTTTGTCGTGGTGGTGACTGCGAAAGGCCACTGAGCCTCTTTGCAAAATGCAACTCGCCGAAGAATCGCCAAAAAACCTCTTACAATACAAGATGATAAAAACTGGCCCAAAAGTTGAAGTGTTCATGGCACCTTACTGAGGGAGAAACATGCCATGAACGCTTCCATCTTACTGCAACTGCCCCACCAGTTTGATCAGGACACCGTTAAGCACTTTCGCCCGGAGTTTGACTCCATGTTGCGCTGTGAAGAGGGCGACGTTTGTCTGGACCTGTCCGCTGTCGACTTTATTGACTCATCCGGTGTTGGCGCCATCATCCACCTGTTCAAGAGACTGAAGAGCCAGGGCCGCGACCTTGAGCTTTCCGGCGTTTCCGGCCAGCCTCGTCGCATTTTGTTGATGCTTCGGGTTGATCGCGCCATCAGCATGCAGTCGCAGGTGGCAGCATGAAGTCGGCGTCGTTGCTGGCTCTGACAAGCCTGTTGTCCGCCTGCACCAGTTGGCCGGAAGAGGGCGGCGGGGGCATGGCTGAGACGTTTTCCAGCGATGCCTACCTGTCGACCCCGGCTCACCTCTATGAACAGCAGCGACAGCAAAGCCGCCTGACGGACGCCCAACTGCATCTGGATATGCTGAAAATCCGGGGGGCCTACCATTGCCTCCCGGGTAGGCTGACGGAAGCGGAGCGCCAGATGGCCCGCTCTCGTCGGGAGTTGGCCGGTGGCCTTTATGCGGATGCGGAGGAGAGCTTGCTGGTTCTGCATGATCAGCTGTTCCGAATCAGCGTGCGTCTCGACACCCTTCGGCGGCAGACTCAGTGCGCCAGCCCGATGATCACCGCCGTTCAGGGAGACGCCAGCAAGCGCTCTGCCGCCAGCGCCTGGAATGACGCCACTCCGTTGATGCTGTGTAACAACCTGTTTGCTGATGGCCAGTCGCAACTGTTGCCGGAGTTTCAGGCACAGCTGAGCCAGCTTGCCGCCGAGATGGCCAACGATCCTACCCTTCATGCCTACGTACTGGGCCACACAGACAGTCGCGGCTCAGACCAGAGCAATCAGGCTTTGGGACAGGCCAGAGCGGACGCGGTGAAACGGCATCTTGTTGTATTGGGCGTGTCCGAGGATCGCATCCATACCCTGTCGTTGGGCGAAAGAACACCACTGGGCGCCAATAGCGACTTAACCGGGCAATTGCGAAATCGCCGGGTTGAGATCCGTCTGGCACAAAGGCTGGAAGGACAGGGGGCGGAAGCGGATAGCGTGTTGATGAAACACTGGCCCAACGCCTTCCGGGGAGATTGAATCATGACACGCCTATTCGCTCTGCTTTGCGTCGGTTGGATGGGGTTGCTGCCGGTAATGGCGCAGGATCAGGAAACCATTCTGCGTGCAGGCGATCAGCTTGCCATTGAGCTGGCAGGTGAAGAGGCCTTCGACCAACCGTTTCAACTGGACAGCAGTGGGCGCATCTTTCTTCCGGAAGTGGGGCCGGTGAAGCTGTCCGGTAAGTCCCTTACGTCCGCGCAACAGGCGATCAGGCTGGCGCTCTCTACGCACTACCGCTCGCTGGATTCGTTCTCCATGCGTCTTATGGAGCGGCAGCTGATCGTTTCCGTACTTGGGTACGTCGAAACGCCCGGAGAGCAGCGACTTCCGGAAACCGCCAACGTGCAGCTTGCCATCAATCAGGCCGGCGGACTGATACCCGGGGCCCAGCTCGACAAGATGCAACTCCGCCGTGGTGAGCAGGTCACCGTGTTTGACTACAAGGCCTACCTGGATTTTGGCGACCCGTCGCTGCTGCCCCCCTTGCAGACCGGCGACATCCTGTTTATTCCGGCTTCGCCGCTGATGGGCAACGTGAAAGTGGACTTTGACGCACGAACCCTGGTGGCAGCTGGCGATGCGTCAGACCGGGAATCCGCGTTAACGCTGTTTGGCGAGGTGCGCAATCCTGGCACCTTTTCCTATGAAGCGGGCATGGGGGTGGTGGATGCGCTGATGCGGGCGGAAGGCGTAACCCGGTATGCGGACGTCACGCAAATCCGGGTGATCACCAACGGCCAACCTCACCGTTTTGATCTGAAAACCTATCTGGACCAGGGCGAGGACGCCAACGCGCCGCCACTTGGTCCCGGCTCCATGGTGTACGTTCCAATTCAGGTGGATGTGGTTTCGACCGGGTCTCGCACGTTGTACATCATGGGCGAGGTCCAGGACCCCGGCGCTTATGAAGCGGGGGAAAGAGTGACCTTTATGGACATTCTGGCCAACGCTGGCGGACCGACCCGCTTTGCCAATACCCGCCAGATTCGCCTGATTCGGGCGGGAGGGGAAGTGCTGGAGGTGGATCTGCAGGCGTACACCGAAACCGACAAAAGCGCGCGCCTGCCTCCGGTGGCACCCGGCGATGTGATTCTGGTACCGGAGAAAATCGAGGTGGAGCAGGCGTCCTGGCTGAAGATCCCAAGCGAACGCGCGATCAAGGTCGTGGGTGCGGTAAAAAGCCCGGGACGTTTCGAGTGGGATGATGCGATGAGCTTTCTGGACCTGTTGGCGCACGCTGGCGGACCGGAGCACGATGCGGATCTGACTCAGATTGAGATCCTTCATCAGGATGGTGAGAAGGGCAAAACCCGGTTCGACCTGGATCGCTTTATCAAACAGGGCGGCCGCTTTGACCAACTTCCGGTGTTGAGTGGTGGGGACACCGTGGTAGTGAATGAGTTGCCCTGGGACCCAACCGACAACAAATCCACCTGGGTTCGCCAAAGCCCGGAAAGCTCCATCTACGTCTTCGGCGAGGTGGGCTCCCCCGGCCGGTATGCCTTTAACGCCCAGTTAAGCCTGCTCGACATTCTTTCAGCCGCCGATGGCCCCTCTGACGATGCAGACCTGAGCCAAATCCGCATCACCCACAGAAACGAAGCGGGCGCACGGGTCAGCAAGCTCGATTTGGCCCTGTACTTTGAGACCGGCGATGAAACGCTGCTGCCTGTGGTGAAACCCGGTGACTCCATTTACATCCCGGCCCGGGACCGCCAGTGGCTGGAACAGCCAGCAGACCAGGTGGTCCGGCTGATGGGTTCGGTTAACAAGCCGGGACGCTACAGCTTTAATGACTCGATGACGGTGTTGGACCTGCTGGCGGAAGCCGGCGGTCCGAAGGAGACTGCCTTGATCGAGCGGATCATCGTGGTCCAGCACTCCTGCTGCGAGCCTCAGGCGCGGATCTTCGATCTCGAGGCCTTTGTCACCGACCCCCGCTATGACCGGGTGCCGGTGTTACGTCCGGGCGACACGGTGTACGTGCCCGACGAGTCCCAGTCCAACTGGCGTCAGTTTATGGATGGGGTAAAAGACGCGCTGGCCATTGTCACGCTGGCGGTGCTGGGAGCGGCAATATGATCACTTTCCCCGACGTTCAGACCTGTCGCTCTCTGGCGATGATACCGCTGTCCGCCGCAGGGCACGCTTTGCCAATGGCCGATGCCGTGGCATCGCATCTGAGCCAACAAGGGGAGAGCCTGCTCAGGGTGGATCTCGGCAATGGACCGGGTCCGGCTAACTGGCAGTTAGGCGACATCTCCAGCCACCTTGCGATTGAATCCGCCGGTGCTTTCGAGCGATTGGATTCGCCGTCATCGCCAACAACGGCGTTCGAGCCGGACCTGTTGGTGCAGGCGCTGCTGAGGTGGTATCAGGGCTATGAAAGGGTGCTGATCAATACTGCTCCGTTGCTGGGCCACGCCGGTAAGGGCTACACCCCAAATAAAGTGGCCCGTTGTGTGGATGGAGTGGTGCTCTGTGTCCGCGCCGGGCTGGAAACCGAAGGTCAATTGCGCGAAGCGGTGGCGCGCCTTCAGGGCAGCAATCTGGTTGGAGTGTTTATCGATGATCAGTCCAACCCGAGTCTTGGGCAGCGACTGAGTGACGCGCTGGGGAAGCGCCATCGATTGAGTGGATTGCAACGCTGGTTACAGAAAAACCCGTGGATCAACGGCTATTTAGGTCAATAGACGTGGATTGGTGATGTACACTCAAAACAAGGTTTATCAACCAGGAAGGTAAGATGACCACAAAAGCCCATTCGCACGAAGTGCTTCTGGTGGAGGACAGTCAATCCATCGCCAGCCTCTATAAGGCGTATCTCCGGGACGAGCCGCTATCCCTGAAACACGTCACCTCTGTTGCCGATGCCCGGGCGTGCCTGGAACATCGGTTGCCCGCTCTGGTGTTACTGGATTTGAACCTGCCGGATGAGTCCGGCGGCCAGGTATTGCGCTGGATCCATGATCGAGGGCTTACCTTGCCGGTAGTGGTGATCACCGGTCACGGTTCGGTCGAGCACGCGGTGGAAGCCATGCGTCTGGGCGCGTACGATTTTGTCACCAAGCCGGTGGAGCCGGCCCGGCTGAAAACCACCGTGCACAATGCGCTCCAGTTTCATGCCCTGAACGCCCAGTTAGAGGCCTACCAGATGCCGGAGAAGCGTCAGGGCTTCTGTGGCTTTGTCGGTGCCAGCGCGGTGATGCAGGGCGTCTATCGCGCTCTGGAACAGGCGGCTTCGAGTCAGGCTCCGGTGTTTGTGCAGGGAGAAAGCGGCACCGGCAAAGAGTTGTGCGCTGAGGCGCTTCACCTAAGCAGTCCCCGCAGTGAAGGGCCGCTTATCGCGGTCAACTGTGCAGCCATTCCAAAAGACTTGTTTGAAAGCGAACTGTTTGGGCACGTAAAGGGCGCGTTTACCGGTGCCAGCAAAGACCGCATCGGTGCCGTCCGGCAAGCTCACGGCGGCACTTTGTTCCTCGATGAGATCTGTGAAATGCCGATGGATCTTCAGAGTAAACTGCTGCGCTTTCTGCAAACCGGCCAGGTGAGCGCCGTTGGCAGCGATCGCATCGACACCGTGGATGTCCGGATCGTCTGTGCCACCAACCGGGACCCATGGGAAGAGGTGGACGCCGGTCGATTCCGGGAAGACCTTTACTACCGCCTGTACGTGGTGCCGATTGTGGTGCCGCCGCTACGCCAGCGGGGAGATGATGTGTTGCTGCTGGCCCGACGCTTTCTTAAGCATTACGGCAAAGAGGAAGGGAAGGCGTTCGCCGGGTTCAGTGCTGAGGCGGAAAGCTTGCTCAAGCGTTACCCCTGGCCGGGTAACGTCAGGCAGTTGCAAAACGTCGTCCGACAAATCTGCGTGATGAACCCGGGCGGCAAGATTGGCAAAGAGCGGATCCCGCCGTTACCAAAGCGCAGCATGGCCGGGTTGGTCGCTGCGACACCCGTGGAGTCACAGCCGATCGCAGAGGTGCCCCAAATCCCGCCACAGCAAGGACAACCTGCTCCGGAAGCCGGTCAGGAGCCTGAATTGATTCCACTGGCCACCATGGAGCGCCAACTGATCGAGCGCGCCATCGACGCCTGTGAAGGCAACGTGACCCGCGCGGCCAGCTTGCTGGATGTCAGCCCTTCAACCATTTACCGAAAACTCCAGGCCTGGCAGGGGCAGTAGCCCGGTCGTAGTAATCGCACAAGGTATCCAGCGTGTCGTCTCCGTTCCAGTCGGTGCGGATTCGACGGTGCGCGGCCTTGCCGATCTGTGCCCGCGCGGCGCGGGGACGCTGCGCGAACTGCGCAAGTGCAGTGGCCATCGCGTTCAGATCGCCGGCCGGGAATAACCCCCCCACCTGGTCATCAACCAATCGGCCCAAATCCCCCACATCAAAGGCGAATACCGCCAGTCCCGCGTCCATGGCTTCCAGTGCCGCCATCGGTAAGCCTTCATGGCGGGACGGCAGGATAAGAGCGTCAAGTTTCGGGTAGTGCGCCTGCATATTGAGTTGTGGACCATGGCGGACAATGCCGTTGCCAAGTGCGTCACCGCCCGCACCAAAATGGTGCCAGTGCAGGTTCGCCGCGGTGACGGTTTGACTGAGTTGCTCATAGCGGTCGATGCCTTTGTCCCGGCAGCCACGGCCGACGAAAGCAAAGTGGATCTGGTCGTCCGGCATTCGTTGCCGGTGCTGTGCCACCGGAAAGTTGCTGATGACCCGGGCATTCACCGACAGCCGCTCCGCGATCTGAGTGGATACCGCGAAGTTGCCCCCAATCGGCGCGAGCGCCTGGTCCAGCCATCGGTACACCCGTAGCCTTCCCGTTACCGCTTCGCCGGAATGATGGGTCGCACAGACCGGAGTGCCGGACAGGACCGCAGCCAGACGGCCGATAATCCCGGCCTTGTATCCGTGGGTATGCAACACAATTGGCCCTGGCATTCTGGCAAGCTGACTCAGCAGCACCCGAAAATTACCGTCCAGGCATTTTGGCAAAATGCCGTGCGATTTGAGTTGCAAAGTGAAAGGCGAGGGGTCGTATCGCTGCCAGAGCCAGAGTTCTACGGGCCGGTTTCGGGCCTTCAGGCTCTGATGCAGCGCGATCAGATGGCTCTCAATGCCCCCCAATGCTCGGGCATCAGCAAACAAAATAGTGGTGGGCATCGCAAACCTGTCGGTATGGGGAACGATAACGGTAGGTTGCAAGCGACAGGCCAATATCAGGATTACCGGGCTCCGCCACCACAAACTATACTGAATTTCAGACTCTTAAGGAGAGGCATAGCGGCGAATGGAACTGATGACCGACACCGTATTAAAGCAGATGGCGGAAGACGTGGGCGAGGAAACGTTGCCCGCGATTCTGTCGATCTTTATCGAAGAATTGAGCGAGATGGCGGCGCAACTAACGGTGACCTCAGACGCAGAGATCGGAGACCTGGCTCATCGCATCAAAGGGAGCGCCAATACGTTTGGCGCATCGGCACTGGCCAAAGCCGCAGCCGGACTCGAGCTACAGGCTAAGCGGGGAGAACCCTGCGCTCAGAGTTCCGACGTACGGTCACTGGCCCGGTTGGCTGAACAAACCGTCAGCCACTACCAGGATTATCTGAACACCAGGTGTGCCAAACCCAATCAATCGCTTTGAACAACGCCTCGGGATCGTGGCGTCCCTGGTCGGATACCGGGGCATACCACTGGCGCCCGGACCGGGAAAATCGCTCATCATGATTGAGCCAACCATCAAACCGAATGCCGGCCTGCTGCTCAATCCACAGAGGGATACGCTCTGGCGGCAGATGATCAATCGGACTGTTTTCAGGAAGGATGTTCTGGATCAGCAGTTTTGGTGCCCGGCTTCGGTTAATGGCGTCACGAATGGCGGGTATCAGCAGCGAAGGCAGCACGCTGGTGATGATGCTGCCAGGCCCAAACACCAGCAGTTCGGCGTCTTCAATGGCCGCGATGGCGGCGGGATCCGAGGTTACGGCCGGCTCCAGCCAGATACGCTCGGGCAGGGCGGTCATCTGATCCACTTCCACTTCACCGATAACCGTATCGCCATGCTGGGAAAGCGCCACAAGGTGGGTTTCTGCGTCCGCCATTGGGTACAGCCGGCTCTGGACGCCGAGGAAACGAGACAGCACCTCGACGGCGTCACCAGGGGCCACACACAGGTCATTGATGGCCAGCAGCATCAGGTTTCCGAGACTGTGCCCGGACAGTGACCCACCATCAGGAAAACGGTGGTTTAGAAGCAATCGACCGACGGAATCGTCACTGCAGAGGCTTTCCAGGCAATGTCGAATGTCACCCCAGGCGATTCCGCCGTAGTCCTGCCGCAAACGGCCGGTTGAACCGCCATTATCGGTGGTCGCAACAATGGCACTGAGATTGCTTTCCAGTGAGCGTAGGGCGACGAGCACGCGAGAGAGTCCGTGCCCGCCACCGAAAACCACGAGTTTGCGATGGGAGATCCTTTCCATTGGGTGTCCTTTTTCAAGCGCCGGTTGTCATTCACCTTAGCAAAGCACGAGGTCATGGATGAAGATCAGCACCGCAGTAAGTCGACAAGGAGATGTCGAACGCCAGGTCAGGGAGGTTCGGCAAGCGTTCACCGGGCCAAACCCGGACCTTATTCTGGTCTACTACGCCGGCGATCAGGATGCGTCTGTGCTGATGGCAACGCTGATCGCCACGTTTCCTGACTCCCGATTTTTAGGCTGTCGCTCAGCGCGGGGCATCATGGGGCCAGAAGGCTATCTTGCCGGCCCGGTGCTTGGCCTTTGGGCAATGCACGACCCAGAAGGATGCTACGGCTGTTCGTTGGTGGACGGTGAGCCATTCCAGGCGGCCCGGCAGGCGGTGTTGAATGCGATAGAGCAAGCGGGATGTAACGGCGAGCAACCGGCGTTGGTCTGGATGCACGCCAGTCCCGGGGAAGAGGAACAGGCGATGGCGGGCATTCAGTCGTTGCTGGGGCCGGATGTGGCCATCGCCGGCGGCAGCGCTGCGGATGACCAACTGGATGGCTCCTGGCGGTTGATGAGTGGTGAGCGCTGTGCCACTCAGGGCGTTGGCATCGCAGTGTTCTACCCGACTGGACGCATCCATCTGAGTTTCAGCAGCGGTTATTTGCCGAGCGTGCACCGCGGTGTGGTAACGGCTTGCGAAGGGCGCCGGGTTGACCAGATCGATCATCAGCCTGCGTTTGAGTGCTACAACCGCTGGCTCGATAACGCGTTGTCAGACAGCCAACCGGGACAGGAGATCCTGTCCCGGACGTCACTCCGCCCCCTTGGCCGGGATGCCGGCAGGGTGCATGGGTTAACCTGCTACAAGCTTTCCCATCCCGCAGGCCACGACGCGAATGGCAGTCTGACGCTGTTTACCGAGGTGTCCAAAGGCGAAACGCTGATCCTGATGGAAGGGTCACTGACGCGGCTGAAAGATCGGGCATCCGATGTTCTTAACGATGCCCTGAGGGAACTGGAGGCAGAGCACCGAACACTGGTCGGCGGCCTGGTGGTGTTTTGTGCCGGCTGCATGATGACCATTAATGAGGGGATGTCTGAAGTGGCCGACAGCATCAACGCGGCCATTCCGGGGATCCCCTATCTGACGCCCTTTACTTACGGCGAACAGGGCCGGCTCGCGAATGGTCAGTTTGCCCATGGCAACCTGATGATATCTACGGTGCTATTCAGTGAGGGCCATCATGACTGACGGACCGACTAATCCAAGAGAAGCCCTTGAGGAACGCTGCCGCAGCCTGAGCGACCAGCGGGATCAACTGGTGCACCGGTGCCAGGAAAACGATGCCGTAGGAAACATCATGCTGGCGATTGCGAAGGCCTCCACCCTGCCTGACGTGGTGGTGATGCTGCGGCAGAAACTTGGCTCGCTGTTGGGAGCATCGGACGCCATATTACTGCAACAAAAGGGGCTAACGTGGCGAAAGATAGGCAGTTCCCGCTGTGTCACTGGTGTCGCCCTGTTTGAGCGGGCCACCAGTGGCCGCGTTCTGAGTGTGTTTGACCCCTCGGCAGTGCCCGGGCTGGAAAGTCTCTCGTCTGACACCATGGGGTCCGCGCTGGTATTGGGTGATTGCGCCGGCACGCCATGGGTGCTGGTGTTAACCCACAATTCGGCTCACCACTTTGATCGCCGTGCTGTGGCGTTGATGGAACGATTGCAACCTTTCCTGGCCCGGTCATTGGAAGCCCTTGCTGGTCGCGAAGACCTCGCCCAGCAAGTGGCCGAGCGTACGCTGCAGCTGTCGCACTCGGAGCAGCGCTTTCGTGACTTTGCCGAGTGCGCCTCTGACTGGTTCTGGGAAACCGACCCGGATCACCGCTACCGATTTGTGTCCGAGCCGACGTCCGGGTCGGACACCCTGGAGCGGCCCATCGAGTTTCTTGGCCGTACCCGTCTTGAGTTGAGGTCAGTCAGAGAGTGCGCCAATCAGGAGAAGTGGCTGGCGTATCAAAGGCTGATCGACGCCCGCCGGCCCCTACGCGAGTTTGAGTACGAAGTGGAAACCGACGATGGCCAACGCTTGTGGGTGTGCCTGAATGGCATTCCCTACTTCGACAGTGCCGGCCAGTTTCTCGGCTACCGTGGTACGTCACGCAATGTGACCCAGCAAAAACGCCACACCGCCGAGTTGAACCGGGCCAAAGAGGTCGCCGAACAAGCCAGTCAGGCTAAGTCGGATTTCCTGGCCGTAATGAGCCATGAGATCCGAACGCCGATGGGATCATTGCTGGGCATGCTGGAACTGATTAAGGATACCGACCTGAGTGTCCAGCAACAGCAGTGGCTCCATTATGCGGCTAATTCAGCGGAGCTGCTCCAGGCCATCATCAATGATGTTTTGGACCTCTCCAAAATCGAATCCGGACAACTGGTGCTGGACGCGCAGCCCTTCGACCTGAACTTTCTGCTTATGTCCACCGCCAACCAGGTACGGGCACAGGCCGAGCTAAAAGGACTGGCGTTACGCTGTGAGCTTGACGATGCATTGCAATGCCGCCTGGTTGGCGACAAAGTCAGGCTCAGTCAGGTACTGCTCAATCTTCTGGCAAACGCCGTGAAGTTCACCCCAGCGGGTGAAGTCAGGATGAGGGCGATGTCGGTGCCGGCACCCCCGACGATGCGGGCATTTCAGGTGACCATTGAAGACACCGGCATCGGCATCCCAAGCGACCGGTTACCGGACCTGTTTGAGCCGTTTTGCCAGGTGGACAGCTCAACCACCCGCGAATTTGGCGGCACTGGACTGGGGTTGTCGATCTGCAAACGCCTGGTCACCCAAATGGGTGGCACCATCGAGGTTGCCAGTACATTGGGGCAGGGCAGCCGCTTCAATCTGCAGTTGATGTTGCCGGTGGCCGAACAGGAAAGGACTGCAATCCCTACACAGCCTGATGCCACAACACCAGTAGGCTGCCGGGTGCTGGTGGCAGAAGATACCCGCGCAAATCAGGTGGTGCTGGAGGGGATGCTGAAAGCGCTTGGTTATAGTGTCGCGCTGGTCAATGACGGACAGGCTGCGATAGAGCGGTGCCGCTCTGACGACTTTGACGTGATCTTTATGGACATGCGGATGCCCCGGGCCGATGGGATAGCGGCGAGCCGGACAATCCGGACAGAGCAAGGACCAAACCAGTCGACGCCGATCATTGCGGTGACCGCCAACGCCACACCGGACGATAAACGGCGGTGTTTCGATGCAGGCATGGACGCTTTTGTCTCCAAACCGTTCCAAAGAAGGGAAATCATCGAAAAATTAGAGCAACTTCAAATAACTGCTCACTAGGGGCACGATTGGCGCTTGTGTCGCTCCCGCCTTTCTGTTTTAATTGCTCGCGCTTTCGGGGAGCCCCGAGAAGCACTGGCGCGTTGGCAGAGTGGCTATGCAGCGGATTGCAAATCCGTGGACCTCGGTTCGACTCCGGGACGCGCCTCCATCTTCGAAACCCTCACCATTCGGTGGGGGTTTTTTCTTGCCCTTCAAAAATCTTTTCTATACTCAGTGGCCCGCCTACGAACAGGGTCAACTTATGAAACACGGATCGATCATTCGGTTGTACCTGCTCAGCACCCTGGTGCTGGTGATTTTCGTCCTTCTTGTGCCGGTCAAGGTGTAAACAACGGATTTCTTTCTGGCGAATCGACAGTTTCGGCGTTTTGTGTCGGCGGGCGGATGGGTATAATTGCCGTTTTGACCCGAAAACCAAACGCGAGAATCGATGCAAAAACTGGATGTGTTTGCGGTTATCAGAGAGTCGTGGGACCTGACCCGGCAGAATCTGAACCCGTTGCTTGGGGCGTCACTGCTCACCTTTGTCATCCTTATGGCGAGCGCCATGCTGTTGGTGCAACTCTTTGCCAACATGCAAGGGCTGGACCTGAGCGACGCCGAACAACTCAAGCAGGCAATGGAACCCGTGCAGTTATTGCTTGTCCTGCTCCTTGCGCCGTTTGAGGCCGCGCTGGCTTATATGGGCTGGCGTCGTGCCACCGGTCAAAAAACCGAGATGAGCATGGTGTTTCGCGGTTGGGCGATGGCCGTACCGTTATCGCTGATTGCGCTGGTGACCGCCGTTATGGTCAACCTCGGCCTGTTCATGCTGATTCTTCCCGGTGTTTACCTGATGGCCGTACTCAGTCAGGCCAATCTCTACTACCTGTTCCACCGCGGTTCGCCGATCAAAGCGATGATTGAGTCCGCTAAAGTGGTGCACCGTCAGGTATTCGCCGTTATCACCGTCTATTCCGCCATGATTGCCATTTTGATGATGGCGATGATTCCGGCCGGTCTGGGTCTGGTTCTGGCGGTTCCGATGTTCTTCCATATGAAAGGGGTTCTGTTCCGTGAACTCTTCCCGGAACTGTCTCCCGAGCAAGCCGCACCGGCTCAGCCCGAAGCGCCCGAAGAGCGCGGCTCCGATTCCAGTTTTGAGGCGTAATGACCATGGCAATGAAAACCGGCCGTCTGGCCAGTGTGGTGCTGGGTCTGAGCGCCGTTGCGGCTTCACTGCTCTGGGTGGAAACCCAGGCAGTGCGGCCTGAAGCTCCGATGGCAGGGTTAACCGTTGTGAAAAACACACCGGTCAGCCGGCAACCCGATTTCGAGTCCTTTACCAACGTCGCGGAGAAAAAGAGCGCGTTCTTCGATTTTCTGCGCCCTAAGGTGGAAGCGGAAAACCGAAAAATCGCCGAGCAACGCGCCTTTATCCAGCGCGCCCAGGAGCGGTTGTTGACCGATCAGGCGCTCAGTCAGGCGGAAGCCACTCACCTGTCCAACCTGGCAACCCAGTATGGTCTTGAGATCCGTGCGTTCAGCCCCGAGTCCCTTGATGACCTATTGGTGCGCGTGGACGAGGTGCCCAGCGCTATGGTGCTGGTGCAGGCTGCCAATGAAACCGGTTGGGGCAGCTCCCGCTTTGCCAAAGAGGGGCTGAATTACTTCGGCCAGTGGTGTTTCCGTAAAGGCTGTGGCCTGGTGCCCAATCAGCGCCAGGGCGGAATGAACCATGAAGTGGCGCGTTTCGACAGCGTGCAGGATTCCGTATCCTCCTACCTGCGTAACCTCAATACCAACCCGGCATACCGGGAACTGCGTGAGATGCGCCAACAGTTACGACTGGCAGGCAAGACACCATCCGCAGAGGACCTGATCCCCGGCCTTATCCGTTACTCCGAGCGCAAGGAGGCTTACATCGAAGAGCTGCTTGCCATGTTGAACCAGAACCGAAGCTACCTGCTATGAAACAATGGACTGTTGTTGCCGCACTGAGCGCGGCATTGGCCGTGCCTGCCCAGGCGCTGAATCTTGAATACGCCGGTTTCTATGATCGCCTGAAGATCGTCAACAAAACCGAGTACCCGTTGGTGTCGATGGCGTTCTATCTGAACCATCGTGGTAAAGGTGAGCCCTGCACCGTCAATGGCGGTGAGATCCTCAACCAGGGCCAGAGCCTGCCGCTGACGGTTGGCCCGCGCCAGGAACTGCTGGTGCCGTTTGATGCAGAGCTGAAGGACAAGAAAGCGGTACTCAGCCTGGACGTGGTGGACGAAGCGCAATGTGACTTCGCCATGCAACTGCGCTACAGCGATACCACACAACAACAGTTCAGCGACGCCGACTGGCAGGCGATGATTGGCCAGTTTGATGGTGTTCTTAAGCGCTTTGCCGGCTTTCCGTTCCGTTGGTTGCAGCCGGACGTTTCCGGTGTGGTGATCAAACTGGAGGAGGGCAGCACCATGAGCCCGGATTACGGCATTGTGGGTGACAATGGCCGCATCACACTGCGTTTGTCTGATCTCAACGGCAAAACCGTGCGTTTCACGGCACCTCCGGTGTGGATCAGCCCCTATATCGAACGCTGATAAAATGGGCCACCGCAAGGTGGCCTTTTTAATGCCCCGAAACGGACCGACGGCCGGACACAAAAAAGCGCCCGATAGGGCGCTTTTGACGTGCTGGTGCTGACGTTTACGGCTGGTAGACGTTAACCACGTCGATGCGTTCTGCGTCGTCGCGCTTGTCCAGCTGGATATGGCCGGAGTTGTCCGCGTCCAGGAAGTCGAACGCAGGCAGGTCAGCCTCTGCCACACTGCCGGAGAACTCGGCGTCAGGGTCACGCTCGAGGCCGATAAAGTCAAACTGATTGCGGTCCACCAGCTGTGACGGTGCGGTGTTCTGCAGTGCAGTGAAGATGGTTTCGATGCGTCCCGGGAACTGCTTATCCCAGTCGTTCAGCATCTCTTTGACCATCTTACGCTTCAGGTTCTCCTGAGAACCACACAGGTTGCACGGGATGATCGGGAACGCTTTCAGGTCAGCGTATTCAATGATGTCTTTCTCACGGCAGTAAGCCATGGGACGGATCACCATATTGGCGCCGTCATCAGACAGCAGCTTAGGCGGCATCGCTTTGAGTTTGCCACCGTAGAACATGTTCAGGAACAGGGTCTCGATGATGTCGTCGCGGTGATGGCCCAGGGCGATCTTGGTGGCACCAATCTTCTGGGCAAAGCCATACAGGGTGCCACGGCGCAGACGCGAACAGAGGGAGCAGGTGGTTTTGCCCTCGGGGATCTTCTCCTTAACGATGGAGTAAGTGTCCTTTTCGAGGATGTGATACGCGATGCCCAGGGTTTTGAGGTAGTTGGGCAGGATATCCTCGGGGAAACCGGGCTGCTTCTGGTCCAGGTTGACCGCAACCAGCTGGAAATTCACCGGCGCGCGATGCTGCAGATTCAACAGAATGTCCAGCAGGGTATAGCTGTCCTTACCACCGGACAGACACACCATCACCACATCGCCTTCTTCGATCATCTTGTAATCTTCGATGGCGCTGCCTACTTCGCGACGCAGCCGCTTTTGCAGTTTGTTTAGCCGGGTTTGTTGCTTCTGACTCAGCTCTTGCACTGATGGAGTCCTCAAAGGCCTAGTGAACAGGTGCGGCATTATTCCAGCAAGACCCGCGGGGGTAAAGAGGAAGGGCAAGAAAACGGCGGCCCTGAGGGCCGCCGCAGTATGGGAAGATGATTGGGATCACTCCGGTTTTACCGGTGACTCAAACCCTTCCGGTTTAATCGCGAGCAGGTCGCACTCAAGGCTGTCAATAACGTGCTCAGCGGTGTTGCCGATCAACGCTGCGGAGAAGCCAGTACGACCAACGGTACCCAGCACAACCAGCTCGGCTTCCAGCTCCTCAGCCAGTTCTGGAATCACGTCTTCAGGCAGACCTTCAATCACATGACAATGCTTCTCGTTGATGTCGTGTTTGCGGGCCAGTTCGCTGATGCGCAACTGATGGTGCGCCTTCAACGATTCGTTATAGGCGTGGGCATCAAAGTCCGGCAGTTCAATGGCGATGTTTACCGGCGTACCCGGGTAGCCATTCACCAGATGGATCTGGCCGTTGATCGCGTGAGCCAGTTTCCTGGCGTGGCCAATGATCTCATCATTGAGGTTCTGATGATCTTCATCTTCCGCAGCGACATTAACGGCCACCAGAACTTTGCCCTCAGCAGGCCAGTCTCCCTCTTTCACCAGCAGCACCGGCACCGGAGACTTACGCAGCAGGTGCCAGTCGGTCGGGGTGAAAATCACCGACTTGAGCTTGTCGTGATGGTGAGTGGATTTGACGATGACGTCGTGCTGACCGGTAATCGCCTGTTCGATGATCGCTTCAAAAGGCCGGTTGTGCCACGCCACCTTGGTGTCGACGGCGATCCCTTTGTCCCGATAGGTCTGGGCCTGTTGCTCCAACCAGGCCTGACGCTGAGTCACGATGCTGTTGCGCATCGCTTCCCGTTCATCGACCGACAGCATGGAGGTCATTTCGTAGGAGAAATCGAAGATGCAAACCAGCAGAGTCAGCTGTCCACCGCAACACTCAGCCAGGTGTGCCCCCCGTACGAGTGCCGGTTGGGCCTCGTGAGTAGGGTCAATCGCGACCAGGATGCGTTTATAGGTTCCCATGATTGTCTCCTTTAGCCTGGGGCCTTTACCTATAGGTTGGCAAAAGCTGTGGCATTTTCCTTGTCCTAGATCAGATACACAAAGAAGAACGCCCAGCATAAGGCTGGGCGTTCAAAGGGGGTTATCGGCCGATTCGGGCGTGTCCGGCGAGCTCCTGAAGCGATTCCGCATCGGTGATGGTGATGTACTTGCCTTTCACCTCAATCAATCCGGATTTCTGGAACCTGCCCAGCAGGCGGCTGATGGTTTCCACCGTCAGCCCAAGGTAGTTGCCGATGTCGCCACGGGTCATGGAAAGGCGGAACTCCTTGGAGGAGAAGCCGCGGTTACCAAAGCGGGTGGCCAGGTTACTGATAAAGGCCGCGAGCCGTTGCTCAGCGTTCTTTTTGGAGAGCAGGAGGATCATCTCCTGGTCGCCCATGATCTCGTTGCTCATCAGGCGCATGATCTGCTGACGAAGGCGAGGCATGGAACCGGAGAGCTGGTCCAGCGTATCGAAAGGAATCTCGCACACCATGGCCGTTTCCAGCGCCTGGGCGAAGCTTTGGTGGGCGTCGGCATGGATGCCGTCAAAGCCCACAACGTCGCCGGCAAGGTGGAATGCGGTGATCTGCTCTTCACCGGACTCGGTGATGGTGTAGGACTTGATGGAGCCGGAGCGGATGGCAAACAGGGAGCGTAAGGGCTGACCGGACTGAAACAGCAGGTCGCCTTTTTGGATTGGACGTTTTCGCTCGATGATCGAGTCGAGTTTGTCCAGCTCGTTCGTGCTAAGAGTGAACGGTATGCACAACTCTGACAGGCTGCAGTCGTGACAGTGAATGGTGCAGCCACTGCCAGCAGGCCGCTTTGCGTGTAGGCTATCCAATTTCATGCTGATCCCATTTGCTGGTGTCCTTTCAATGGTACCCGACAGGTCCCATTCAAGCTACACAATTTGATTCAGCGCAATATAGGCCATTTGGCAACCGTACGCAATTAACACTATAGCGCTCAGTAACTTAAGCTGTTTTTTCCGAATGATCTGCGCAATTTTGTCTGCTGCGGCCCCCATTGCCACCAATGCGGGCAGGGTTCCGAGGCCAAAACCGGCCATGATCAGGCCGCCTTCTACGGGGTCGGCGGAGGACAACGCCCAGGTCAGGGTGGAGTACACCAATCCACAGGGCAACCACCCCCACAGTGCGCCGGCAGCAAGGGCTTTTAAGCGTGAGTTAATCGGGAATAAACGTTGTCTTAGCGGCGCCATTGCCTGCCAGATTGGTTTGCCTGCGCGCTCAATGTGGGCCAGCAGCGGCAACCATTGGGCGATGTAGAGCCCCATCAGGATCAGCATGGTCGCGGCCAACAGTTGCAGCAGAGCCAGGTACTGGTCGACGGCAAACAGGGTCCCCAGTGCGCCAGCCAGGCTGGCAACGGCAACGCCGGCGATGACGTAACTGCTGATGCGTCCCAGGTTATAGGCAAACAGGAATCCCATCCGTTGCCCCAACGGGCGATGTGCGGGCATCGCCTGACTGAAGGCGCCAACAATACCGCCGCACATGCCAAAGCAGTGGCCCGCGCCCATCAGCCCCACCAGCAGCGCGGCAAAGAATTGATATTCCCCGTTCACGGCTTGTTCTTCGGCTCTTTTTCGTCAAACAGGATGGAGTAGCCTTCGCGGTCCAGGTCTTCGTACTGTTTGCTGCGCACGGCCCAGAAGAAGGCCGCAACCGCAAAGCAGACGAACAGGATGGCGATGGGGATCAGGACGTAGATGATGCTCATTTTGATTTCTTCAGCAGACGCAGACTGTTGGCAACCACCACCAGTGAGCTTAACGACATTCCTGCCGCGGCAAGATAGGGCGGGACATTGCCCGAAATCGCCAATGGCAGAATCAACAGGTTATAGCACAGCGAGATCGCCAGGTTCTGGCGGATAACCCGGTTGGTCTGTCGGGCGGTATCGATCGCTTCCACTACCGGCCCCAACTTGTCGCCCAGCAGCACCAGATCGGCATGGCATTTGGCCAGGTCGGTGCCACTGCCCATGGCGACGGACACGTCCGCACCGGCCAGGACCGGCGCATCGTTGATGCCATCGCCAAACATGGCTACCCGGTGTCCTTCAGACTGCAACTGAGAGACCCGGGCAAGTTTCTGTTCCGGTGAGTGGTCGTAGTGGGCCGTTTCCAGCCCGACCTCTTTCGCCAGCGACAGCGCGCGCGGGTTGGGATCGCCGGACAGCATTTCACTGCTCAGCCCCTGTCGGCTCAGACGGGCGATGGTGGCCCGGGCGTCGGGACGCAGCTTGTCAGCCAGTTCAAAGGCCGCAAGCACCTTGTCATCAGACGCCAGAAATACCCAGCCGGATTCGCCCAGCTCGGTGCCAATAAAGCGTTGTTGCCCAATGCGGTAGTGCACCCCGTTGATGCTGCCTTCCAGCCCCTTGCCGGTGTGGTTACGGACCGCTTCCGCGTGCACCGACAGGTCACGGTGAGGGGTAAACGCCCGGGCCACCGGGTGGGAGGAGTGTGATTCCAGCGCCGCTGCGATGGTGAGCAGTTCGGTTTCACTGACCGCTGAGTCAAAATGGTGCACCTGACGGATGTTCAGCTGTCCTTCGGTCAGGGTGCCAGTCTTATCAAACAGCAGGTGGGAAATTTTGGGCAGCGCTTCCAGTACCCGGGCACTTTTCACCAGCAGGCCTTGCTGCATCATCCTATTGGTGCCGCAGGTCAGCGCCGCCGGCGTGGCCAACGCCAGCGCGCACGGGCAGGTTGCCACCAGCACGGAAAGCATGATCCAGAAGGCGTCTTCCGGCGCCAGCTGATGCCAGACCAGGTAAGTTACCAGCGCCAGCACCAGGATCACCGGCACAAAATACTGGGCCACTTTGTCGGCAAACTCGGCAATTTGGGGCTTTTGCGCCGCCGCTTGCTCCTGCAGACGAACCAGGGTGTTGATGCGCTGCTCAGCGCCAACCGTGGTGACTTCGACTTCGATGGTCTGGTCGAGGTTTACGGTTCCGGCATAGAGCGGTGCACCCGGCGCTTTGGCCACGGGTTCCTGTTCGCCGGTTAGCATCGATTCGTTGACGCCGCTTTCTCCGAGCACCAGCACGCCATCCACGGCAATACGCTGGCCGGGCAGGACACGATAACGCTGTCCCGGCTTGAGGCTCTTGGCGGCGACCTGGCGCTCTTCACCGTTCTCAATCAGCAACGCCGTCGCCGGGATCAGCTTTTGCAGGTTACTGGCGTTTTCACTGGCCTTACGCCGGGCACGTTGCTCAAAGAAGCGACCCAGCAGCAAAAAGAACGTGAACATCGAGATCGATTCAAAGAACACCTCGCCGGTGCCTTTGGCCGTGGCTACACAACTGGCGCCATAGGCCAACAGAATGGCTATGGATACCGGCACATCCATATTGACGCGCAGGCTCATCAGCGCCCGCATGGCGCTGAAATAGAACGGTTGGGCGGAATAGAGCACCACCGGTGTCGCGAAGATCATGCTCACCCAGCGAAAGTAGTCTCGGTACTCCGGTTCCAGATCGTAGAAGTAGCCGGTGTAGAGCGCCACAGCGAGCATCATCACCTGCATGGTGGCGAGGCCGGCGAGGCCGATACGCAGCAGGAAGTTCTGACTTTCTTTGGCGTCTTTGGCTTCCTGTGCATCCTGCTGGAATGGCGCTGCCTGGTAGCCGATTTGAGTCATTGCCAGCAGCAGGTCGGAGAGCTTTTGCTGCGTGGCGTCCCAGCGCAACACGGCGCGCTGGGTGGTGGTATTGACGCTGATGTGGGCGACGCCGGGCAGGGCAGCGACGTGCTTTTCGATCAACCAGGCGCACGCGGCGCAACTGATCCCTTCTACCGAAAGCAGCACCTCTTTCAGATCACCCCGCGCGGCGACAAATTCCTGCTGCACTTCATCCAGGTCATACGCCACCAGGCTGGCCAGCGCTTCAGGGATGTCCTGTTGCTGGCCTTTTTCTGTGCGGTAGCGGTAATAGTCGGAGAGGCCGGCAGCGACGATGGCGTCGGCCACTGCGGCGCAACCGGGGCAGCACATGGGCTGCGCAACGCCATCGATGGTGGCGGAAAACGGGGCATTGGCCGGGATCGGCTCATCGCAGTGGTAACAGCGCTGCGAAGTCATGGCGACGCTCATATCAGTTCAACCAGATTGCGCCGTCATGGGGCAGGGTGGCGCGGGTCTGAAGGCGCCAGCTCTGGTCGTAGGCGTCGATCTGCACCAACCACTTGCCGGTAAGGGGTTGTTCCAGGCGAAGACGGTAGGTGCCGGTGCCATCCATAAACAGTTTTTCGACAAAGTCGTACTGGTCGAGGGTGGCATGGTGAAACTCAAGCTCAATGGCGGTATCGATGGTTTGTCCGCCGTGCTGAACGATGCGGATTTCGTTGTCGTCCACTTCCAAGGCAAAGGTGAGGCCGAGGTTTTTGGCAGCGCGGATCCGTGACAGGTCCTGGTTGATGCCTTTGCCTTCCTTGTAATAGTCCTCAGACACCATGGAAAACTGCGAGGTGGAGGCCAGGAAAAAGGTATAGACGGAGGCGGCGACGGCGCAGGCCGGCAGGATGATCAGAAACCAGGGCCAGAACTGCTTATACCAGGGGGTCACTTTCATGTTTCTACCTTCCATTGGGATTGGGCTCCCATACTACTGAGGCGATGGTGGGATCGCACTACCATTTTTGCGATTGCCGATGCGGGTGGCGAGGCCTTAGCCGCTCAACAATGCTGGGAATCTGTTGTCGGGCTGTGAGCAATCTGTTGTCACACCCCAGAAAAGTAAAAAGCCCCGCACTGGGCGGGGCGTTTTGTTTGGCTTACTCAGCGCTGAGGCTGTAAACGTAAGCGGAGATCAGGTGGACTTTGTCCTCACCCAGAAGGTCCTTCCAGGCGGGCATCACACCAGCACGACCGTTGGCGATGGACTCCATGATGTAACCACGGGAACCACCGTATACCCAGGCGTCGTCGGTCAGGTTCGGCGCACCCAGCAGCGGGTTACCGGTACCGTCCATACCGTGACAGGCAAAACAGCCTTTCATAAAGGCGCCTTGACCCACCTGAGCCAGCTCGGCGTCGTGATCGCGACCGGACAGGCTCAGCACGTACTCAGCCAGAGCCGGGATCTCTTCGTCGGTGATCGGCAGGCCACCTTTCGGCGGCATCATGCCGCGACGGCCGTTCATGATAGAGGTTTTGATGGTTGCCGGGTCACCACCGTACAGCCAGCCACCGTCGGTCAGGTCAGGGAAGCCTCGGCTGCCCTTGGCGTCGGAACCGTGACACTGGGAGCAGTTCTGCAGGAACAGACGCTGGCCAATCTTACGGGCTTCCTCATCCGTGGCGAGGTCTTCGATGGTACGAGCCGCGAACGCCTGGAAGATGGGGCCGAAGTGGTCATCCGCTGCCGCAACTTCACGGTCATACTGAACCAGACCCTTGGCGTCGTCAGCACGAGCCGCTTCTGCCTGGCTGCGGGACTGTTCCAGGTTCAGAACCTGCTTGTTGGCGGAGGTCCAGTTCAGCAGGCCAGGGAAGTTACCCATGCCCGGGTACAGCGCCAGGTAGCCAACACTGAACACAATGGTGAGCACGAACATGTAGCTCCACCATTTCGGCAGCGGGTTGTTGATCTCCTCGATGCCGTCGAAGGCGTGTCCCATGGACTCACCTTCCTCTTTCCCCATCTTGTCTTTCTGGCACCAGATGAGCAGCAGCAAGCTGCCCACCATGACCGCCAGAACACAGAAGATGACGATCACACTCAAAATGTTACTCATCTGCGATTACTCCTTAATGGATCCCTTCGCTTTGTCTTCGTCGTCGAACACCAGGTTGGCGGCCTCGTCGAAAGACGGCTTCCTTTTCTTGGAGTAAGCCCAGGCGAACACCCCGATCATCGCGAACAGGAGGAACAAGGTGTAAAAGCCGTGAAAGGTACCGTAATCCATTATCTCTTCCTTATTTCAGTGCGGTGCCCAGAACCTGCAGGTAAGCGATGATGGCGTCCATCTCAGTCTTACCTTTGACACTGGCGGCGTCCTTCTCGATCTCCTCATCGGAGCCGTAGGGCACGCCGAACTGGTCACGGAACAGCTTCAGTTTTTCAGCGGTGTATTGACCGCTCAGCTCGTTCTCTTCCAGCCAGGGGAAGCCAGGCATGTTGGACTCCGGCACAACGGCACGGGGGTCAATCAGGTGAACCCGGTGCCACTCATCGGAGTAACGGCCGCCAACGCGGGCCAGGTCCGGACCGGTACGCTTGGAGCCCCACAGGAAGGGGTGTTCCCAAACGTGCTCACCGGCAACGGAGTAGTGGCCGTAGCGCTCGGTCTCGGCGCGGAAAGGACGGATCATCTGGCTGTGGCAGTTTGCGCAACCTTCACGGATGTAGACGTCACGACCTTCCATCTGCAGTGCGGTATAAGGCTTAAGGCCGTCTACCGGCTGAGTGGTCTCCTGCTGGAAAATCAGCGGGACAATCTCTGCTACGCCACCGAAGCTGATGGCGATCACGGTGAAGATGGCCAGCAGACCGACGTTCTTTTCAACAATTTCGTGTTTGAATTTCATGGTCGGTACTCCTTATGCCGCCGCGGCTGCCGGTTGATCCGCGATGCTGCCTTTCGGTGCAGTCACGGTACGGTAGACGTTGTACGCCATCAGGAACATGCCAGCCAGGAAGAAGGCACCACCAACGAAACGTACGAAGTAGAACGGATAGGAGGCCGACAGCGCTTCAACGAAGCTGTAGGTCAGGGTGCCGTCAGCGTTAACCGCACGCCACATCAGGCCCTGCATCACACCGGAGATCCACATCGCAACGATGTAGAGCACGGTACCGATGGTGGACAGCCAGAAGTGCACGTTGATCAGCTTGACGCTGTACATGCGGGTCTGACCGAACAGAATCGGGATCAGGTGGTACAGAGAACCGATGGAGACCATCGCTACCCAACCCAGGGCGCCGGAGTGCACGTGGCCTACGGTCCAGTCGGTGTAGTGAGACAGCGCGTTCACGGTCTTGATGGACATCATCGGGCCTTCGAAGGTGGACATACCGTAGAAGGACAGAGACACAATCAGGAAGCGCAGAATAGGGTCAGTACGCAGCTTATGCCAGGCACCGGACAGGGTCATGATGCCGTTGATCATGCCACCCCAGGACGGTGCGAACAGAATCAGGGACATCACCATACCCAGGGACTGAGTCCAGTCGGGCAGGGCAGTGTAGTGCAGGTGGTGCGGACCGGCCCAGATGTACAGGGAGATCAGCGCCCAGAAGTGCACGATGGACAGACGGTAGGAGTATACCGGACGCTCAGCCTGCTTCGGCACGAAGTAGTACATCATACCGAGGAAGCCGGCGGTCAGCAGGAAGCCTACCGCGTTGTGTCCGTACCACCACTGAACCATGGCGTCGACAGCACCGGCATAGATGGAATAGGACTTCCACATGCTCAGCGGCACCGCCATGGAGTTCACCACGTGCAGAACGGCCACAGTAATAATGAAGGCACCGAAGAACCAGTTGGCCACATAGATGTGACTGGTCTTACGCTTGATCATGGTTCCGAAGAACACCAGCGCATAACACACCCAGACGATGGTGATGGCGATGTCGATGGGCCACTCCAGCTCCGCGTACTCTTTACTGGTGGAGATACCCAGAGGCAGGGTAATCGCAGCAGCAACGATGATCGCCTGCCAACCCCAGAAGGTGAAGGCGGCGAGCTTGTCGGAGAACAAGCGGGTTTGGCAGGTACGCTGCACCACATAATATGAGGTCGCGAACAGTGCGCTGGTACCAAAGGCGAAAATCACCGCATTGGTGTGAAGGGGACGAAGGCGACTGTAAGTCAGCCAGGGAGTGTCAAAGTTAAGGGCGGGCCAGATCAACTGGGCGGCGATTAACACCCCCACAGCCATACCGACGATACCCCATACAACAGTCATGATGGCAAACTGTCGTACAACCTTATAGTTGTAGTCGGTTTGCGGATGGGTCAGGTTCATATCGATGCTTCCACTGCAATTTCTGCATTTACTGTGTGCCTGGCGGCAGGACAGCAGTTCTTGGGCCTGCTCTGGTCCCACTCTTTGCCGCAACGTGATATCAATCAAGGCGCGACCATGATACTTGAGGTAGGTCAAAAAACCCAGACGGGACCGCTCTGAAAAAGCTGATCTGGATCAAAGTAGCAAACAACTGTTATCAGATAGGTAAAATCTTGAACTATTGCTGTAAAAACAACCGAATCACATAAGGTTATAAAGTCACCAAACCAACAAATATCTTACGGCGGGCTGCTTCCGGGCTCGCTTAGGGGTACCATCAGAGCGGTAAATCACCATGGAATTGTTATGAAGTACGCCGCGTTATTAATGGCTCTGTTTCTCGCCGGTTGCTCCGAGTCCAGCCCCGAAAGCCAGCAAACCTGGGACCCGACGCTCTGTCAGTTCGATGCCGGTGCTTGTGAGCGCAATGGCGCGTTGCTGGCTCTGTCTCCCGCCAGTGCACCCAGCGAAAAACCCCTGACCCTTTCCCTCGAACTTGCACCCGGCCAGACCATAGTCGACGCCCGCATTGAGGGCAGGGACATGTTTATGGGGGTGATACCGGTGCGCTTTGATGACAGTGGCAATGCGGAGGTGATCTACGGCTCCTGCGCCTCCGGCTACATGGTGTGGCGTCTGATGGTCACGACTGAAGACGCCAATGGCGAACAGAAACATCACCTGTTTGACTGGCTCGCGGACGCGCCTGAGTCCTGAATACACCTTAATTCCTCTGCGCCTTGTTGGCTGAAGGCGTAGTGGCGATTCCGAGGTGTGACGCCGCCCGTTAAGGGTTATATCGGGCGGCAGCCCTCACATCATCCATCGAATTGGCCGCGCGTAAACTGACCGTTTACCGATGAATGTTTCTGCCAATTGAGCGCCAATTCCTCACTTATTCGATATCAACTCTAACGCGACTGCAAAATAACAGGCAGTGGGGTATCCTTGCGCGCCTTGAATAACCCAGCATAACCCCTGAACTCTCAGGGCGTAACAGAACTTCCCCCATGAAATACGCGCAACAAATCGGGTATCGATATCCAAAAGGTCGATTCGCCATGGTCAGTGTCTATGCCTTTACCGGCGCGGCGATTCTGGCCTCCACGATTTTTTCTCTTCTGCTGTTTTTGTCCATCGACGAAAACCCGATGATGCAGGCGCTGTTTGGCGGCCTGGCGATCATCTTTGAAGCCGGGAAATTCTACGCCTGGTATGAGTTTGGGGAACGGCGTTCGCACCGTAATCTGAGCGGAGCGGCGACCGCCCTGGTGTTTTACCTGGTATTGGCGGTGATCTCCATCGGAGGCAGCATTGGCGGCATTAACAGTGCCACCAATACAGCACAAAGCCACCTGTCGGTTGAACAGGCAAAAATCGACGCCTACAACCGTCAGATTGCCTCGATCGACCAGCAGATTGCGCTGAACAACCTGGCTGCAGAGAAATACATCGAGATGGAGCGGATCGCCACCGGTGTGTCCCGCATCCAGGAACAAAACAACGCCCTGCGGCAAGAGCAACAGCGTCTGGCAATGGAGCGGGACAGCATTCCGCCGGTGGCGCAAGGCTCGGTACTGGGTTTGATAGACTCTCTGGCCAAGGCGTTCGGCACCACCTCGCAACAAGCCCAACTGGGCCTGGTGGTGTTTCTCTCGATCCTGCTGGATTTCTTTGCCGCGTTCTTTGTTGGCCTGATCGGTGAAGAACAACGTTTCCGCCACTACTGGCGTCGTCATGAGCATAACCTTGAGGCGCAATCGGACCAACAGGCACCTGAGCGGGAAGAACCCGCTGGTTATCTGCCTTACCTGGAATCAGGGGAATCCAGCAGCGCCGTTGACGCGGGACAGACCGAGCAGGAAAAGCCTCTGCTCGAACGCGTTAGTGAAGCACTCGACGGCCGCCGGATTCTCTGTACCAAAAAGGCGGTGGCCCGGCACTTTACGCTGTCCAGTGACGAGGTAAATGACCTGTTCGATGAATTGATGACCCTGGGACTTGTGGGCAGAAAAGCCAATCACCATTTTCAATGGATAGGCCAGCCAGAAACGGCCTGACAGAAAAAGGAGCGCCAAAGGGGGCTCCTTTTTTATATTAGGGTGGGCGGCGTGAAGTCAGATATAGGGCAGGGCACCCTTTACTGTTACCACTGAGGCCCGCCGAAAACGTTACCTTCTGATTCGATGGATTGGTGCAAACAAACGGAGAAGCGGATGTGTCAGTCGGTTTCGATTGGGCGTGAGCCCAGTTTGGCCGATAAACTCTTAAAATCGCCCTCACTTTCCTTGACACCTCAAAGCCTTAGAATGAGGCAATCAAGGAGGTGTTATGACAAGCCGACGTTGGTCGTAGATGATTTCAATATGGGCCTTGAAAAGGTAATTTTTAATTCAACGAAAAGATCTATTAGCTTTTGGCATGACGGCTCTCACCGTTTCTATAAAAGTAATCAAGACACTTCAGGACTAATAAACGCAATCCGAAGCACAGGGTATTTGAGGAACAATGAGTAAAGCCTGCGACCCTTTTTTCTGACCGGTAGCGAAGCAGGAAGATTGGGGTCAACTAAAGCCGAAACTTAGTGAGTACTGAAGAAAGTCGGCAGGCCGAGAAGGAGATGAAGGACGGAATCGTATTACCAAAAGTTCTTAAACATTTGGACTGCTGACGGCTGTGCTGGCAGCAACGCGCTGTTTTAACCAAATAGACCATGGCGGACCAGGCTGTACAGGGTGCGAGAAAACTTAATCTGAAATAATCCCGCGTGAACAACCTCTTAGAGCCTCCATTTAACATAATATACATTGTGCGCATTCCTGTGTGGGAGACCATGGTAGAGAGTAGCTGGCCCATCTTGCCGTGTTTTGGACCCAGGCTCTCCATCTGGTCTTTTCCTGTTCCTGGGCGCTAAGCGCTTCCGCACCCGTGCTGTCATTTGCTCATACTTTCACGGAGATTTACAGGCGCAAAGATTGCGTTGTTGCAGTCAGCTTTATCATGTACGCCAGGTTTTTGGCTTTACCTGCATTCCGAATTTGAAAACGATTTCTCATCACTTTGACCGCTCAGGCGGATCCGCTGCCGACATGCCGGCCGTGTTAGAGCTCGACTGGATTAACGACGATCCATCTAAAGCAACTAAGTGGCTTACCTTCGATGAAGCCACTGAACCTATTGCCGTAGTGAATACGGAACCGTGGCTTGTGTTAACACCCGGCTCATGTGACATGCGAATAGGAAAAGCCTTAACGCTTGTGGTGCTTTCCCGCACCCTGAACCAAGACCGACAGGAATTTCTGTGTAAGGAATATGGTTGCGATGCAGGCTTCGATCCATTTTATTGCGGCCGCAGGAATTTCCACACAGCAAAGCGGCCCCGACAATGACACAAGACTATCGGTCGGTTTGCCCGTTAAGGCTTTGCGCGATTAACGCTGGTCAGAGTGACTCGCTCAGATGGGAGAAACGGGAATGCCGATAATTAGGATTATCGGCATTGGTGTCTTCAGCGCCTAATGAAATGGCCGTTTATCACTACGGCGCTGAGAGATCGGTAGATAATCGATCACGGGACTGTTGTTACGGTTGCCTGGTGCTAAAACCATTTCGCCATGTTCTGGTTGGCAAAGCTTAAACGCTTCGGCTGGTTCAGATGTCTCGTGTGGTGCTTGTTGATACCTCTATTGCCTGTTTCGTGAAAAGGCAGTCGCACCCGGTATCATCCATCACCGCCCTGCCCGTTTATCCAGAGTTTGGCTTGCTGAACCTTATTGTGAAGCGCTGCGCTCCTCGTTACTTTGCCAAAGTCGGGTTGGTCTCTGTGACACATCTGTTTTTCCAGCGCCAGCGGAGCCATGGGGTCCAATTATTTTGAAATGAGCCACTGTCACATGTGGTAGCAAAGAATAAAAACGAGGGCCGAAGCCCCCGCTTTATGATGTCCGGTTCAGTTGTTTGGAACCGGTGGGTGGATCTGGACGTTACCGCCGTCCAGGTCGCCTTCACAGCGAGCGACCTCGGCGCCATGCCCGTCATAGATCACCATTTGGATATTGTCATAGCCGTTGCCCTTCTTACCTGAAGGTTCGCCAGCATCCTGCAGGAATCCATCGCAGGTGTATCCGGATTCGTTGTTAAAGCGACCGGTACATTCGAAGTACAAGGTATCCACCACCAAACCTTTGTTCGCACCGGGTTGCTGTGGTCCACCTTCGGTTTCGTCTGTACAGCGGACTGCGGTGATGTCATTGGTGTGGAACTTATCGCCCTGGTCAGCACCGGTGTCCGGGCCATCCGTGTGGAAATTCACCTCGAATGCGCCGGATGGTGGCGGACCCACGTTACCACCAAAGGTGCACTGTTTCGGCCCGGAGACCACGCCAGCATTAAAGAACCCACCGGTGGTTACCCAGCAAGGCCGTTCAGGATCTTCATCCAGGGTAATGCCGGTGATGGCACCAGAACCGCCCATCACAATCCTCATGGTTTCTACACCTTCAATCCCAATTTCCTGGGTGTAGACGCCATTGTCGCCGGTTGGGTGCAGTGTCAGCATCTTCGGTGCCGGGAATTTTGGACCCATCAGGTAAACGCTGGTGCCGTCCTCGCCCTCTTCCTGCTCAACATCCATATAGCTGATGGAGTTGATGGTTACGGTACTGCCCTTCTTCAGACCGGAAAAGTCGAGTTCGAAGAACTGGCCTTTCAGATCGTCATCGTCCGGGTCGGCCACATTGGCGTCGTTGGCATCGATGTTGCCACTGCCGTCCGTATCCGCAAGGCCTTCGGGTTCATTGATGATCAGAACATTGCCGAGGGGCGTGGTGTTTTCGAAAGGCGAACCTGCCTTACCGCCGGTATTGGGGTCACTGCGTTCGTCGACACCAGGCCCACCAAAATCTTCGTTTGGCGTACCAAGGTCATCATCGCCACCACTCGGATTACTGGAATCAAAAATCACAGCGGCGTTGTCGTCGATCTCCAGGTCCGGGTTAAACCCCGTGACGTAAACGACACCACCTCGTAATCCGCTGGCCCCTTTACCGTTGGAGAGTTCACCGACGATTTTACCGGTCGGCAATTGGTCAAAATGGAGTTCTGCGGCAGAAAGTGAAAAGGCAAAGCTGACGCCTACGGCGACCAGCGCGAGTCTTACAGGAGGATGTTTTCTCATAACAGCGCCCCTTGGCTTTTTGGTTGGGCTACGAGAGGGTTGGGTGAAGCTTGATGCGGAAGTGTAGTAGAGATAACGCGGCATTCCCGGGGGGAAAACATGGCAAAATGTGCACGCACCACGACTTTGCCCGCTAACTTACGGATTCGGGTAGAATTTATAAAAAAACGCCCTAACACACTGAATTATAATGAATATATTCTCCATGCAGAACAATGACTTAGGGCGGATACAGCTTATACCGTTTCATTCTTTCCTTGGAACAAATGCCCGTTTGTCCTTTTCGGACAGTGTGCTAACCAGGCTCGATCTCATCCAGTTCCTCAAGCAGCGCCTGATAACTGATGTCGCTGACGCTGTGGTCCGTCTCGTGGGGTGATAACGCGTACAGATCGAAGCGCTCAGGGTGATAGCGATTGACCCGGATACCGTACCCCTTGTCAGCCGCTTTTTGTGCCAGCAGGTTAAATCGCAGTCCCATCGTATCCACACTTGCCTCCATTACCACATGTGACGAATCGATTTTCCGTGGCTCTTGAGGCTGATGAGGCCGCAGCCAAAGCCAAAGTTAGGCCGCATCATGTGGTAGTCGTTGGACCTATCCGAGCCAACTCTACACTCTGTCATGAGAGCAACGCTGCAGGCCTGATTTTAGTGGATGGTAACCCCATAAAATCAGTGTTTTACGCGATCTCACATGTGGTAGCATTGGCACCCTGTTTTTCCATTTTAGTGCGTTATGGCCAAGCCGCTCCCCATTACCTGCGACTTTATCGAGTTCCTTCTGACCCGCTCCGCTCCCTTTCTCGTACGTTATGCCAGCCTCGCTGATCCGGACAGCTGGCGATTGCGTGTCCGTGAACAACACCTGAAGGAATGGCGTCAGCGCGAATTGGACAGTGACCCGGCCCTCAGTGACGATTTGATTTGCTGGGTTGAATTGACCTTTGGTCCGGGCCGGTTGCCGATGCTACGCCGACGCTACAGCACCCATCTTCACCGCGTTGCCAGGCAAAAGAAAGCGATCGATCTCGACCTGGACGCCCTTGCTGCACTGGACAGAATCCGCTCCGATTACCGCCTGGACTCCTACTCGGAAGCCATTGTCTGGATGGCTCGAGAATTTCAATTAAACGAAACCTGAAGACCTTTTGCGGGGTTCGTTATGCCCCGTTGTAGATGCCGATTGGTACTGACTAGATCAGATAATTGCCGTTAGTTGATCTAAAGGATCGATATCGATAGGATCCACTTTCAACGCCAGCCAATTACCGCGACCATGGATAACCTACCTTCTAAAATCAAATCGAATCAGGGGCTTAGCGTTAGCATTGATGACCTGGACCAGTCGCTGTTGGACCAGGTGCATCGTGCCCGTTTGTCTGAGAAAACCTGGCAGGCCCGTCAGTCCGATCTACGTCAGTATGGTTATTGGTGCCAGGCGCACGGCATCCACCCCGAACGTGCCACCGATGCAGACCTCTGTCTGTGGATGACCCATATGGCCTGCGAAGGCAGACCCAATCGGCTCCACTACAACCCACATTCCCGCACCTCCACTCTCGTGGCTGGCCCTGCCCTGTCGGTCCGCTCGATTCGGCGCAGGCTCTCTACGCTCAAATGGTGGATGGCACAGCAGGGCCGCACGCCTAACCCAGCCAGCTCCAGCCTCGTTCAGGACCACCTTGCCGGCGTGGTTCGCCTGTTGCCCAGTCGACCCAAACGAGCCAAGGGACTGGGCAGCGACCCAATGTCCCAGTTGATGACACAGATGGATGAAAAGGAGTTTGTGTGCCTCCGGGACAAAACGCTGATCGCCGTTGGGTTTGCTGGTGCGCTGCGGGTCAGTGACCTCGCCTCATTACAGATTGAAGACGTACGACTTTACCCCAATGGTGCCAACCTCGGCTTCGAGACCCGGAAGCGGCGCAGCGAATTCAGCCAGGTGCCGATTGTCGCCGGCACGGATCCGGGCCGCTGCCCTGTGGCTTTGCTGCAACGCTATCTGACTAAACTCGGCAGCGCCAATGGCCCCCTGTTTCGGCGGGCCAATCGTAATCGGCAACCGCTGGAGAAAGGGCTGCACCCCTCTTCGGTTGCGCGAATCATCATGAAACGCGCCACCGAGATCGGCCTCACTGCCAGTCATGGCGGTGTATCCGGCCACAGCCTGCGTCGTGGCTTTATCGACTCCGCCCTTTTGAAAGGCGCGCCGATCTCCGAAGTAATGAAAATCTCCGGCCACCGTGACCCGAAAACACTGATGCTCTACCTGGATGATCTTGGCCATTTCAATCAGCACCCTGGCCAAGGGCTCTACTGATCCGAGGCAAAGCCAAGGTGGTCCAGCGGTTTGGTTCTCGCACTCTGGTGACGTTCAACCTGGCTGGTGTGCAGATAATGACTGGTGGTGTCGATGGAGTCATGCCCCGCATCGGCCTGAACATGAGACAAAGGCCGGCCGTTTAGATTGATGTCGTGTGAGATCCCGGTGTGGCGGAGACTGTGTACCGTCATCGCCGCCATCTCCCTGGCGTCATCGACCAACCCATCGGCCATGGCGTCATTGGCCGCAACGGAAATCACCTCATCCACAATCTCCCTGATCTGCCGTTGCCCCAGGTTGGCGTTAAGCTCCCCCGCGTCACGACCGCGCTGTGCGGCACGGTGGCGGCAGTACAACGGCGTCAATTCCTTAGGTGCCGGCAGGTCCGGCAGGCTCAAAAATGCCCGGTACCGCTTTAACGCCGTCAGCATTGCGTCAGACAACGCAACGGTACGGCTCTTTCCGCCTTTGCTCATGGGCACAAAAAAGCCCCAAACACCGGTTTTACTGTCGCGGCGAAACTGCCCCATCACCGGGCTGAACCCCGGTCTTGCAGAAACTTCAGAAACCCTCAGATAGCAACTGTAAAGAAGGGAGATCAGGAACAGGGTCCTTTCATGTTGTTCTGGTTCCTCATCGGCCAGTCCGTGCGCTGCGCCCATCACGTAAGACCACTGCAACTCGGTAAACGCTTTAAGCGGCGCTTCATCCATCATCCCCTGGTTGGCCGCGTATCGGGACTTGGCCCGCTTGAGCAGTAAGGCAGCAGGATTTCGGTCGGTGTACTCTACGTCGTTCAGATAGGTAAAGAAGGCAGAGAGTAAGGCCAGTTTTGTCTTGATTGCCGATACGCTCAACCGATAAGGCAGTGGCTTTCCGGCTTCATAGCGCCCGAGAAACGGTCGCCAGTCCGGGTTGGGATGGCGCTCGTCACTGCCTTTGTTCCTGCGGAATTGCGCCACGTTGCGATAGCCAATCAGTGCAAGCGGCGGCGACTGGCAGTAATCCATGTAGCGAACCAATAAGCGCCGATCCACATCGGCTACAGACACGCCCTCTTCACGCCAGCACCAATGTAGAAAGGTGGTCAATTCACTGCGGTGGGACTTGTAGTTGTTTTCGTTGTGGCGCTGTTCAACCAAAAAGTCCAGCGCGTGCTCATAACTGAGCGCCGCATCCTCAATGCCTTCACAGACCACTGAAGCCAGGTAGTGATTAATGTGTGGGTTGCTGTCCTCAAAGTGCTGCAGGGTATCAAACAGCGGCAGGGCCGGTGGCATAGTCTGGGTCATGGTTTTACTCGATACTGTATATCTATACAGTATCCCATAAAAACGATACCCTTGCCCGACAGAAACACGAAACAACGCCGGCGGAAGCGACAAACGGCCCAGCCATACCGGCGGTGACAGAGGCGCTATGGTATAGTGGCGAATCGATTTTTTTCCCGGAGAGCCACCTCTTGCAACATCTGCGATTGGCCCCATCGGCGCTGAAGCCGCACTACCCTGAACTCGACCCTTCCGCACCCGCCACCTTTCCCAGTCCCTGGATGCTCGGGCAGGAACGCTGTATTGATGCATGGTCCCTGTTTACGCGCTGTGCTGGCCAGCACCTGTTTGTAACGGCGTTTCCCGGTTTTGATGGTGAAGCGCTGATCGACGCCTTGTATGAGCAAAAACCGGTCTGCAAAGAACCCGGAGTATTGGCTTCTGTCGTGGATGGTGAATCTCAGGCACTGGTGAAGCTGACGGCGGAGCAGTATCGCCAACGCCAGATGCCCGATGGTCGCCCGGTTGCTGAGTCGGCGAAGCTGTCCTCCCTGTATGAACTGGATGGCCTGCGCTTTGTCGACCAGCCCCTGTCCCGCAATACCCTACTCGGCAGTGTCGATAAGTCGGGAGCCTACCACGCCGGTCTGTTGGCCAGTTGTGAGGTGCTGGTGATCCCCGCGGAAGGGTTATTTCAGAAACCAAGCCGTTGGCTGATGGTCAAGGAAGCGCTCAAGCGTGGCTACATTGCATTCAGTGGCTCTCCGGTGCAGATCCCGGTGTGCTGTAAGGTGGTGATCCTCGGCGACGTGGTCGAATACGACACGCTGCATGCCGTAGATCCGCACTTTACCGATCTGTTCAGCCTGATGGCCGAAGCCCAGCCAGAGTGGTTTGTCGATTCCGAAAAAGACGCCCAACACTGGGGGGCCGCGGCACAGCAGGTGGCAGCCCGTTACGCTGGCCGTCAACTCGACAGTTCCGGTCTGATCAGCCTGGCCAGTCACGCCAGTCGTCTTTGTGAACATCAGGGTCGTCTGACCCTGGCCTGGCACGACTTGGGGCTGCTTCTGGGTCAATGTGGTGGCGAGGGTGCCATCGATAAAGACGCCCTGATTGCTGCCCAGTCCGCACAACAACACCGCCACAACAGCGTCGAAATTTACGCTCAGCGTAACGTCGAAGAGGCGCTGGTGCGGGTGGACACTGAAGGCGAGAAGATCGGTCAGATCAATGGCCTTACCGTGGTCGACTATTGTGGCCACAGTTACGGCGAGCCAGCGCGAATCACCGTGTCTGTGCACTATGGTGATGGCGAAGTTGCCGACATCGAGCGCAAGTCTGAGCTTGGCGGCAACATTCACGCCAAAGGGATGATGATTCTGTCCGCCTGCCTCTACCGGATCTTTGGCCAGGATGAGCCGTTGCACCTTAACGCCAATATCGTGTTCGAGCAGTCTTACCAGACCATCGACGGTGACAGTGCCTCTCTGGCGGAATACTGCAGCCTGATTTCCACCATCGCAGACGTACCCGTTAAGCAGGGACTGGCGCTGACCGGAGCCATCGACCAGTTCGGAAACGTGCAGGCAATTGGTGGGATCAACGAAAAGATTGAAGGCTTCTTCCATGTTTGCCGTTACCGCGGGCTCACCGGTGAACAAGGTGTCATTCTGCCTAGAGCAAACACTCGTCAGCTGAATTTAAGCGCTGATGTTGTCGAAGCGGTCGAAAAAGGCGAATTCCACCTGTTCCAGGTCGATAACGTAGAGGAAGCGCTTGCGCTTCTTACCGGTCGTGAAGTGGGCGAACCTGACAAGGAAAACCGCTTTGCAGAAGAGACCCTGTACGGTTTAGTGCAGGACAGACTGGATCAGATGGCCGGCAATGACGAACCGCACCCGCGTCCGTTCTGGAAGCGACTGCTTGGCTTCAGCTGATCGGAGTTGTTTGGCGTACAACTGTTCGCTAACCTGTTTGCTCCTTTAGAAGCAAAACAGTATTTAACGATGCAAGTGGCAGAAAAATTAGAACCCATTAACGCCTCTGAGTACGACAAAGAGGCGTTGGTCGAAAGCGGACACGGTCGTCTCTTCGGCGAAGATGCGCCCCGTCTCCCCAAAGACAACATGTTGATGCTGGATCGGATCACCACCATCAATGACAACGGCGGTAAGTTCGGTAAAGGCGAGATCATCGCTGAACTGGATATCGACCCGAGCCTGTGGTTCTTTGACTGCCACTTTGAGTCGGATCCGGTGATGCCGGGCTGTCTTGGCCTGGACGCCATGTGGCAGCTGGTGGGCTTTTTCCTGGCCTGGCAAGGCGCCAAGGGCAAAGGCCGTGCACTGGGTGTGGGCGAAGTGAAGTTTACCGGTCAGGTGCTGCCTGAAGCGAAGAAGGTGACCTATCACATCCACCTCAAGCGCACCATTCACCGCAAGCTGATCATGGGTCTGGCTGACGCCACCCTGTATGTCGATGGCCGCGAAATCTACAACGCCACCGACCTGAAAGTGGGCGTCTTCCAGGACACCTCTGCTTTCTAACTTAACAGCTTCTCAATATCGCCGGCGATCGACTCAGGTTTGGTCGTCGGCGCATATCGCTCGACTACCCTGCCCTCACCATCAACCAGGAACTTAGTGAAGTTCCACTTGATGTTGGCTCCCAACCAGCCCCCTTTCTTCGATTTCATCCACTGATACAACGGATGGGCGTTAGGCCCGTTAACGTCGATCTTCGAGAACAGGGGAAAGCTGATGTTGAACGTCAGATCGCAAAAGCTGCGGATAGATTCGTCGTCACCGGATTCCTGGCTGCCGAACTGATTGCACGGAAAGGCCAGGACTGAAAATCCCCGTTCACCATACTCAGCCTGCAACTGCTGCAAGCCCTCGTATTGGGGCGTGAAGCCACAGGCACTGGCGGTGTTGACGACCAGCAGGACTTTTCCGCGGAAATTCTCCAGAGACTGAGATTCGCCGTTGTTGAGGTCGGCGCTGAATTGGTAGATGTTCCCTGACATAAGTTGCCTCCTTCCTTTTGAGACAGCATACGGCAACGTCAGGGCCTTAAAAAGCCCTCCATATGGAGGGCGACTGAAGAGGGGTTACTTGGTGAACAATCCCGTTTCTCGGCCATCAATGGCTTCCCGCCATCCTCCTAGCCATTGCATCTTCGCGTCCGTTGCTTGGTAGGGGCAATTCTCTTTCGAACGGCCGGTCAACCCAGCCTGAAAACCGCGAGAAAAAGCCCGATCCATCTTATCCCGTTTTTGTCTTTTCATTGGCATATCATCCCTCGTAACAGTGATGTGCAATGCGAGGCGCCAATCCGCCTCAAGACAATATTTGATGTTTTTTTCGCCGAGATCAACAGGTCAGATCGCTTGACTTTGCTGGTTGAACATTAAGCGCCTGAGTCAGAAAGATTAAAAATTTTTGAATCGCTCTCAGTGACCGCAGTTAGCGGATCGACAGCACCAGGGAAGATTGAGCGAATGCGCGCAATCGCTCTTTACCACACCATAGAGGCTGACCAGGCTGTTCAGCAGCAACATCACCAGACCGAGAGCAAACAGTCCTTCGAAGTATTGTGCATGAGGCCAGATCACCGCTACGGCGACGTAAAGGCTCAATGTCATCAGGGCCATCTGTTTGGACAGTGCTAGCATCACTTTCATCATTTTACGCTCCGCTACAGGCTGTTTGCTTAGGTGGGAACAGTCTAACGCCTTCGCACATTGCAATAATCCCCTTTCAATGCAAAACGCTTTTACACATCAGTAAAGGTGCGACGGTAAGAAACCGACACCCACTGCCAGTTGGCAATAAAAAAGGAGGCCTGAGCCTCCTTCTTTCTGAATGTTCTGACTTACGCCTTACGACGTCGCCACCAGGCCAGTGGCGCCAGAGCCATCAGCCAGGCCCAGCCAAAGCTGGCACCCTGACGCTCGTTGGGCGGCGGGTTAAGACCATCATCAATGGTGATGGTACAACTTGCCGCTTCGGTGTTGGGCTTCAGAACGATGGAGCGTGGCACCTGGTTGGTGGTCGGATTGCCGTTGGCATCATTTTCGATGACCGGCTTGCCAGTCGCTTCGTCGATCACCACCACGGTACGGTAGGTAATGGAGCCATCCTCATTGGTCTCTTCAATCACCTCGGTTTTAACCCGGGGCAGACTGACCAGCGCGGTCGCGACAATGGTACCGTCGTCACCAATCCGATTGGCGTCCACCAGAGTGATGTCGGCTTCATAGGTGATCGTGGTGGAGAAGTTTTCGCTGTCGGTAACGACAAAGCGGTTCCACTTATTGCCTTCTGCATCGACTTCTACGGTGCCCTCGTTGGCTTCATCAAACGGGATGTAAGCGCGAGAGTCACAGGTCAGCAGCTCATTCAGGTTAATGAAGTCATCGGCGTTGCTGTCATAAGCAAAGGCGCGCACACGGCGAGGCAGGTTCTTAACGCGATCCACCTCGATGTTGCCCACCACGATGCCAGCGTTATTGATGGAGCGACCGATGGACGCCAGATCAGACTGGCTGTCGAAGAAGTCATTTGGCTCAGTGAACATAAAGCGCTGACCGTCACGGTAGTCTTCCGGCTCCTGACTCAGGTCAACGATACCGAATTTGTTGCGGACGTAGCCGTCGATCCAACGACGCACCACACCCACCGCAAGGCCGCTGTCATTGACGTCATAAGCGATGGACTGCTCTACCCGCTCACTGTCCTCTACCGTCGGGCCGATAAGGAAAGGCTGATACTCGCCACCGTTATCCAGCCACGCCTGAGCGTAGAGGCTGGTCAGCGGACGATCGCTGCTGTTCAGTTGATTACCACGGCCCACCAGATAGCTGTTGTTGGCCTTGGAAAGGCCCAGCGCCTGACCAATGAACAGGTTGTCGCGGTCGCTCTCATTAGGCAATTCTTCAGGTACGAAGGTCAGAGGCAGTTCGGCCTGCGAGACCACAGACAGGTTGCTGGGGTCCAGTTGCCACAGATATGCGCGGGTTTGATAGCTCAGCTGGCCGCCATTCTGAAGATTCTGTACACAGATTTCGATCGGGAACGGGATCGCCTCGCCTTCCTCGGCATCCGCCAGGTTGCGAAGACAACCATCGATGTTGTCGCCGGCTACGTTGTTGTAGGCGGTAGAGGCGTAGCCAATGGTCAGGCCGCTGTCATTGAGCGCGGCTACGGCACTGAATCCACCGGTTTGAACCGGAGTGGGGTCCAGATCTTCCTCTTCGGTGACGTACTCCACCGATTCAGCCGGTGGTAACAGCAGAGCGTAGCTGTCGCCAGACTGGACGAACGCCCGATTCTCAAACTCCCGGTGGTAATAGAATTCACTGCACTCGGGGGTTTCTTCAATATCACAGTTTTCGTTACGAACCGGCTCTTCCTGCAGCGCAGAGGTGCTGCCGGCCCGCAGCCCAAGGGCGGTGGCAGCAAAGTAGAACGCGTTGGTACGGGGGATCAGCTCCGGATTTTCATCTTCATCCGGGTTAAGCAGTGGCGGCGTATTTTCGAGCAGAGGAACGTATTGCGGCTTCCATGCTTCCACACCAGCGCTTTGTTCAAACAGAAAGTTATTGCCGACAAAGGGGCGGTAGATGTTGTTTGAGCTGACCGACTCTTCGGGAAGAATCGCATCAATCACATCATCAATAACGTTCGAGTCGTCGGATGTGGTGGCGTCATTAACGCCTTTGGACATGCCCAGTGCGGTCTCGCCACTGATGGCCGCGCCGTAGCCATTACGGGTGTTGTCCAGCGTGCCACTGACAGAGAATACGTCGCTGAGATTCTGGATCTCATACGCCGGCCAATTGACCTCGGTTTCCTCTGCCTGTGCCGTGGTGGCCCCGATAGCCAGGGCTGCGCTGACAGCAAATGCCACCTTCCGGGTAGCAAACAACGTTGGGCTCATAATTTCCCCTTAAGCCTGACCCTGCATCGCTTCGAGCTCTTCCCAGCGTGCAAAGTCCTGTTCCAATTCTTGTTCTTTTTCGGCTAACCGATTGAGCACCGCGTTTACCGCCTGGCTGTCGCCGTCGAAAAATCCGGGTTCTGCGATTTGTGCCTGCAAAGATTCGATCTCCGCCTCAAGTGCTTCCATTTTGGCGGGCAAGGCATCCAACTCGCGTTGAAGCTTGTATGTTAGCTTCTTCGGCGCTGCACTTGAAGGCGCAGGGGCTGCCTTGGCTACTGTTGGTTCAGGTTTGACTTCAGGCACCGCCTCACCGCCCTCTTCCGGCCGGTAAAACTGAGCGCCCAGAGCAACCGCGTCCTGATACCCCCCAACGTATTCGTGCCATTGTCCTTCGCCACCGAACCACCAGGTGGTGGTGACGGTGTTGTCGATAAACTCACGATCGTGGGAGACCAACAACAGGGTCCCGTCGAACTCGGCCAGTTTGGCCTCAAGAAGTTCGAGGGTTTCGACATCCAGATCGTTGGTAGGTTCATCCATTACCAACAGATTGGCCGGCTTAAGGAAAAGCTTGGCCAGAAGCAGGCGATTCTTCTCACCGCCGGACAGCGAACTTACCGGGCTGCGGGCGCGCGCCGGGGCAAACAGAAAGTCCTGCAGATAGCCCAGTACATGGCGATCGCGACCACCAACCGTCACGGTATCTTTGCCTTCACCCACGTTTTCCTGAACGGTTTTGTTCAGGTCCAGTGCCAGCCGATGCTGGTCGAAGTAGGCCACTTTCAGATTAGTGCCGAGCTTAACGGTGCCTTGCTGTGCCGGCAGTTTGTCCAGCAGCAGCTTAATCAGGGTGGATTTACCGCAGCCGTTCGGGCCGATCAGGGCAATCCGGTCACCCCGCATCACCGAGGTGGTGAGATCTTTGACGATGGGATCCTGGTTCCAGGCGTAGCCCAGATTTTCTACGTCAAACACCAGTTTGCCGGACCGCTCTGCCTGGTTCATCGACATGTTGGCTTTGCCCTGACGGCCAATCCGTGCTGCCCGCTCATTCCGCATCGCCTTAAGGGCACGAACACGGCCCTCATTACGGGTACGGCGGGCTTTGATGCCCTGGCGGATCCACGCCTCTTCCTTGGCCAGCACTTTATCAAACGCCGCCGCCTGTTCCTCTTCGACCCGCAGGGCTTCTTCCTTGCCGTCCAGGTAGGTTTGGTAGTCGCCTGGGAAGGAGAGGATCTGACCACGGTCCAGGTCGATGATCCGGGTGGCCATGCGACGGATAAAGCCCCGGTCGTGACTGATGAACACGATGGAGCCATCGAAGCCCAGCAGCAGGTTTTCCAGCCACTCAATGGCGTCGATGTCCAGGTGGTTGGTGGGCTCGTCCAGCAACAGCACATCGGGAGCCTGAACCAACGCCCGGGCCAGCGCCGCACGGCGTTGCCAACCGCCGCTCAACGCGGCCATCGGTTGTTGGCCGTCCAGCTCCAGATGGCTCAGAGTCTGGTGAATCCGGGTTTCAAACTGCCAGCCATTGTGATGGTCCATCGCTTCCTGAGCCCGGGCGAGTCTGGCCAGGTGCTTCTCGTTGGCGTCTTCCATCACCTTGCGATTGGCCAGTTCGTACTCCTCGATAACCTGACCGAGTTGTGCCAGGCCCTCGGCTACGTACTGGAACACCGTGCCACTTTCGGTACGGGGTGGATCCTGCGGAAGGTACGCGATGGTGATTTCGGTATTCAGGCTTAATTGGCCATCATCCAGGTCCTGCAGGCCAGCCAGGACCTTAAGCAGGCTGGACTTACCAGCACCATTCCGGCCCACCAGACACACCCTTTCGCTGGGCTCCAGAATGAAATCAGCGTGGTCAAGAAGCGGAATATGCCCAAACGCCAACTGCGCCTGGTTCAGGCGGATCAAACTCATTCGCTGCCCTTAATAAACTGAGTAACGCTGGCCAGATCAAACGGCCAGCCAAGCTCTGCACCATCGGGACGGCGGACCACCGGGATCCGCACGCCGTATGCCTCAACCCATTCGGGTTTATCGATGATGTCTGCCTTGAGGTGTGCAATGCCCGCTTGGTTCAACAGGGCTTCAGCCTGTTCACACAGATGGCATCCATCCGTGTGAAACAGGGTCGGATACTCATTCGACATGATGCAGTACCCAGGCGTTGTGGATGTGCTTGTTTCTGGCAAAGTCCGGCGATTGCGTTTTCGCGGTCACGTTCGTGGCTTTCAGGCCGAGTGCTGCAATCCCCTCCTCGTCCATCTTGAAATGGCGCTTGTTGTTGGAGAACAGGATTTGGCCACCCGGCGTCAGAATGCGCTTCAGCTGGGTCATCAGCCACAGGTGATCTCGCTGCACGTCAAAGGTCTTCTCCATTCGCTTGGAGTTGGAGAAGGTTGGCGGATCGATAAAGATAAAGTCGAACTGCTCTTCACACCCTTCCAGCCAGGCCAGACAGTCCGCCTGGATAAAGCGGTGTTGGCGGCCCTTGAGGCGGTTAACGGCAAAGTTGTCCTCAGCCCAGCGCAGATAGGTCTTGGACATATCCACGGTGGTCGTGGCGCGGGCACCGCCGATAGCAGCATGAACGGACGCACTGCCGGTATAAGCAAACAGGTTCAGGAAACGCTTATCTTTAGCGTTTTCCTGGATATAGCGGCGTGCCAGTCGATGGTCCAGGAACAGACCGGTGTCCAGATAGTCAGTGAGGTTCACCAGGAACCGGGCGCCGTACTCGCTGACTTTCAGTTCGTGATGTTCCTGATCAAGCTTCTCGTACTGCCCTTTGCCTTTCTGCTGCTGACGAACCTTGACGATCACCTGCTTGGGATCCACCTCCAGTACGTCAGGCAGATGCAGTAACACGTCGATCAGACGCTGACGCGCTTTCTGTTCCGGCACCGTCTTCGGCGGGGCGTACTCCTGCACGACCACCCAGTCCTGATACAAGTCGATGGCGACGTTGTATTCCGGCAGATCGGCGTCATAGACGCGGTAGCATTCGATGCCTTCCTGCTTAACCCACTTTTTCAGCTGCTTAAGGTTTTTCTTAAGCCGGTTAGCAAAGTCCTCACCGAAAGCGCGCCCTGCTCCGCCTTCAATAATGCTGTAGTTGGCCAGCATCACTTCCAGCGCCCCGTTGTACAGCTTGTACTGTTTGTCAGCTTTCAGGCGCAATGCGCCCAGCAGCATCGGGTCACTGCACAGCAGGCTGACGTTCCAGCCGGCCCACTCTGCCTTGAACTGCTGACCCAGACTGGCGAACAGATGCAGCAATGACGGCATGTCGCCGAGGCGCTCGCCGTAAGGAGGGTTGGCAACCACATAACCTGGCGTGGCGGGCGGAGAAGGCATATGAGTGGCGTCACCGCCCTCAAACTGAATCAGACCATCAACGCCGGCACGTTCGGCGTTCTCTTTCGCAATGGCCAGCACCCGCCGGTTGATGTCACGACCGATAAAGCGGGTTTTGCACTGGCCCATGCCGCGGTTGGCGCGCACCTTGGCTTCGGTCAGGATCTCGCGCCACAGCATCGGCTGGTGGCCAACCCAGTGGTCAAAGCCCCAACGCTCGCGCTCCAATAACGGTGCGGTATCGGTGGCCATCAGCGCCGCTTCAATCAGCAACGTACCGGAACCACAGAACGGGTCGATCAGCGGTTTCTGAGTGTCCTGCGCCCAGCCGCTGCGCATCAATACTGCAGCGGCCAGGTTTTCGCGCATTGGGGCTTTGCCTTTATCGAGACGGTAACCACGCTGGTGCATCGCAGCACCGGTCAGGTTCAGACCCACCAGCAACTTGTCACCACGCAATGCGCAATCGATTCGGATTTGGGGGGACTGCTTGGATACCGTGGGGCGGTTACCAAGGGCTTCAACGAAGGCATCCACGATGCCATCTTTGACTTTCAGTGCGCCAAACTGGCTGTTGCGGATCTCGCGGTTGCCACCGTGGAAATCCACAGCAAAGTCGCTTTTCGGGGTGAACACCCCCGGCCAGTAGATGCCTTTAACGCCGTCGTAGATCTGATCGGCCGTCTTGGCGAGCATCTCGTCCAGCACCAGCACAACGCGGCTGGCCAGACGGCTCCATAGACAGATGCGGTACGCGGTATCCAATTCCGCTTTAAAGTGGACTACGGCCTGGCCTTCTTTGACCTCTGAGGCCCCAAGCGCGGTCAGTTCATCGACCAGCAGGTATTCCAGCCCTTTGGGGGTGGCAGCATAAAAGCGCTTCATGAATTGGATATCTTAATTCGCTAACAAAACGCCTAGTATACCGGGATTTCCCCTGCGACACCCCCTCCTATATAGCCAAAACGCCGTTGGCACAAAATCTGAACGAACGGAACGGCTTAATCGAATTTCCGCTTGCATGGCCGGACCTCAGACCCTATGATACGCCCCGCTTTTGAGGACGCGGGATGGAGCAGCCTGGTAGCTCGTCGGGCTCATAACCCGAAGGTCGTCGGTTCAAATCCGGCTCCCGCAACCAGTTCTCTTCAGAAGCCACACAATCGGACGCGGGGTGGAGCAGCCTGGTAGCTCGTCGGGCTCATAACCCGAAGGTCGTCGGTTCAAATCCGGCCCCCGCAACCAACTTCCCTTCAGAAGCAAAACGATACTCGGACGCGGGGTGGAGCAGCCTGGTAGCTCGTCGGGCTCATAACCCGAAGGTCGTCGGTTCAAATCCGGCTCCCGCAACCAACTTCCCTTCAGAAGCAAAACGATACTCGGACGCGGGGTGGAGCAGCCTGGTAGCTCGTCGGGCTCATAACCCGAAGGTCGTCGGTTCAAATCCGGCCCCCGCAACCACTTTCTAGATGATCTGAACCGGTCTTCATAACCCTCAGGCCATCGCCGTGGGACGGCCCGTTAAATCCGGCCCCCGCAACCAACTTCCCTTCAGAAGCAAAACGATACTCGGACGCGGGATGGAGCAGCCTGGTAGCTCGTCGGGCTCATAACCCGAAGGTCGTCGGTTCAAATCCGGCTCCCGCAACCACTTCCCTTCAGAAGTAAAACGATACTCGGACGCGGGGTGGAGCAGCCTGGTAGCTCGTCGGGCTCATAACCCGAAGGTCGTCGGTTCAAATCCGGCCCCCGCAACCACTTTCTGGATGATCTGAACCTGTCTTCACAGACCTCAGGCCATCGCCGCAAAAAAAGCCAACATCAAGTTGGCTTTTTTTGTGCCTGTCCCCTGCCCTATTGCCTTCAGGCTGACCGCCCGGCAGTCAATTCACATTGCTCTTTGAGAGCGACCGCTTAACCATAGATGGATTCATTACTGGGCCCGCTCGGTCTGTTTGTTCAGCCTGTCGCTGTCTCCCAGCCAAATCTCTCCCGCCAGTGCCTTTTGCCGCCCGTATTCAAAAAGGGCGCGCATATAGTCGGTATCAAACACCTCATCGATCTTCACATCCGTTACCGCGTCGGCCGGGATCCAGGTCGCTTTAAGGCGGATATGGTCACGCTCACTCAAGTACAACAAACGGTAGATATCACCCATGCCCTGGGTGCGGATCAGAGAGCCGATGGTTCGTCCGCCTATGGCCATCAGGTTTGGGGCCACCGGCTGGTATTTGGCGTCCATCTTGGCGTTTCGGATCACGTAAAGTGTGGGTGTTCCCTGGACGTCCAGCAGGGTTTGCATTGCCTGCCAATCCACATCCCCGGGGATAAAGAACAACTGCGCTGTGACCCCGCCATCCACATGCATTTCATCCAATGGCTGATTGTGATTGCCTTCAACCGGCACATACACGGGGGGAAACATACCCGGCAGTGCCGCTGATGCCAGAAAGAGAGAACGGATCAGCGGGTAGGCGTCGGGGTGGCCGGAGGCAGCGATTCGGGTGATGTTCCAGACCACTGGTCGAGCAGCATCCAGGTTCGTGGTGCCGATATAGAGCTGACGCCCCCGCAGATACTCCGCTGCGATGGCATCCAGTACGGCGTCTGTCAGGAATCGGGCAATCTGATTTTGAAACGGCGAAGTGTCGGCCATCGAGTCGGAGCCAAGAATCGACAGCCACCCTTTGCGCTCAAACAGATCGTCGGACCCCATTGTGGTGTAGAGCGTCCTCAACTGGGCATCGTAGTCACTGCCAAGAAACGCAAAAGGCGCGATTAAGGCGCCGGTGCTGATGCCCGTTACCAGGGTGAACTCCGGGCGCTCGCCGGTTTCCGTCCAGCCAGTCAGTACACCGGCACCGTAAGCGCCATTTTCGGCCCCTCCGGACAGCACCAGATAATGGTGTTCACGGTGCATAATCCCCGGGAAGTGGCTCTCCAGGCGCCCATATTTTTCCAGCAATTGAGCCGGCGCTACGCCAACCTTATCGCCCCAGTAACGAAGATCGTCACGACCCAGTACCGTCACCTCGTTAACCTGAGCCTCAGGCACCGGTGCGCGGTCAAGCGTTGTGCAAGCCACTAATGAGATGAGTGCAATACACACCGCTACAACAACTCTGTGCATGGCGTAACGCCTTAAAGCCGAATGGATGAGAGGAGTGTAGTTGCCGAGGCTGGAGGAAAGTATTCAGGAAGGAAATAACGTACGCCCCGGCGATGCGGGGCGTAGAGATTCATGCTGCGGCAATGCCTTTATTTCGAGCTATCTTGCAGGGCGCCAATCGATCGTTCATCACCTTAATCAGATCGAATTGGTTCATGCTCTTTTTGTTTCCGAGTGGCAATGAGCCATCCAGTAACATCACCAACGAGGACTGTTCGCCCCCTTCCACCACAACAAAACGGGCACGGTGCTCACCGGTATTCAGTTCTACCAGTTTGCCTTCGCAGGCATAGGCGATTTGATCACTGGTGCGAAAATGCCAGCTCTTCGGCATCATCGGCAGGCTGAAAAAATGCGCAGCGGTCATATTAAGCGCAATTTGCACTAACTCTGGCGCACTCTGGGGAACCTGCTTACGCAAACGAGTAAGCACATTCTCATAATAGTCTGCATGTTCTGCTGAAAACGCAGACCCGTGCAAACTATCGGGAATAAGCAGACGCGCGCAAAACGGCGTAAGAAATAACCAATCTTCGCCCAATTCTAACGCTAACTTTTCTTCTTCATGATGATACATCCATGCCCATGAAGGCTCCGGTGTAATGTACATGACGATTATTCCATTCCCAGCCCAGTGTTATATTAGACCACTAAATGAACGATTTACAAGCACCGATTAATATTTATTCTTTCCGGATCAGGATCTTAGGTGATCACCATTTTGATCCTCGATCGGATCTGAGATCGCCGATCAAAAAAGGGGCCGAAGCCCCTTTTATTTAACGGCTGTTATTTATTTCCGCTTCAGATAGGCTTCGGTGATCGATTTAACCAATTCCGGGCCGTTATAAATAAATCCGGTATAAATCTGTACCATTTTTGAGCCGGCATCCAGCTTATCCATGGCATCCTTAGCGGAGTCGATGCCACCCACGCCCAGGATCGGCAGCTTGCCTTCCAGTGCGTCTGCCAGCTTACCAATGACGATGGTGGAGCGTTCGGTCAACGGCGCACCGGACAACCCTCCCATTTCGCCATGCTCGGGCAGGTGCTCTACCCCTTCACGGGCCAGAGTCGTATTGGTGGCGATCACACCATCGATTTCATTCTGAATCAGAGAAGCCGCAACCTGGCGGATCTCTTCGTCAGACAGGTCCGGAGCAATCTTCAGCGCTACCGGCACATACTTGCCGTGTTTCTCGGCCAGCTCACGCTGCTTGGCTTTCAGCGAAGACAGCAGGTCATCCAGCATCTCCCCATACTGCAGAGTGCGTAGACCGGGAGTGTTGGGCGAAGAGATGTTGACGGCGATGTAGCCCGCGACGTCATACACCTTCTCCATGCAGATGAGGTAGTCGTTCTTACCCTCTTCCAGAGGCGTGTCCTTGTTTTTACCGATATTCACACCGATAACGCAGTTGCCCGGGTTTGAGGCTTTGATGTTGGCAACCAGGTTATCCACGCCTTTGTTGTTAAAGCCCATCCGGTTGATGATGGCGCGGGCCGGCTTAAGGCGGAACAGACGCGGCATGTCGTTACCCGGCTGGGGACGCGGGGTTACGGTGCCCACTTCGACGTGGCCAAAGCCCATGGCGGCGAACGCATCGATGGCCTCACCGTCTTTGTCCATACCAGCAGCCAGACCGACCGGGTTGGGAAACTGCACGCCCATAAATTCCACCGGGGCGTGTGGGACGTTCTGCGCGTAGAAACAAGCCAGCGGCGTATTGGCGGTACGGCTCAGGCTGCCCATAGCGAAGTCGTGCGCCCATTCCGGATTGGTTTGGAACAGGAACTTTTGTGCGATGCGGTAAAACATTCTTTCTCCAGATCTAAAAAAAGCCTCGGCGACGGCCGAGGCTTTTCCCCTAACGTTGGTTTAGCGCGTCTCGGTAATCGAGTCGCAGCGCATGATAAGCAGGTTCAGCTCACGCAGTGCCACGGAGAACTTGGAGGACTCGTGACTCTTGGAGGTGCGGAACTCCGCCATCATGTGCAACCAGCGATCCAGGGTTGCGTTATTGTCATTTACCCACTGCTCAATGATAGCGTCCGCCTGGCACTGGGCACCACAGTTGCGCAGCACCACGAGGGTCAAACGGCGCTGCAGCCAATCCAGCTCTTCACGGAATCCGGCGCGGGCCAACGCTTGCCAGTGATTTGCCACCGGCTGTTCGTTGATCTGCTCCAGGAACCAGTGCAGCTCGATTCCTGCACCCAGACGGAAGTAGGTTTCGGCCACCAGAGAGACGGGTTTGTCGTCCTCTTTGGCGATCTCTGCCAGGTCCAGCGCGGAGAACAGCGTGCTCAGTCGGCCAACAGTATTGGCAAGCTCGGTGTTAACCCCGGCTTCCACCAAAACCTCGGCGCGGGCACGGATACCCTGTGCTTCCTCTTCCTGCAGCAGGGAGTCAAAGCTCTGATTGAGCTCTTCCACCACCGGACGGAAGAAGGCGACACTGCCGGATACATCCAGGTTGCCAGTGCGGTGGCGCAGGAACCAGCGTGTTGCACGGCGTACGGTACGCTGCAGCTGGTAGAGCATCGCGTGCTGCCGCTCGGCATCGACAACGCCGTTATGCTCAATGATCTGCGCCTTAATGCTATCTAAGCCAAACACTTGGGCGGCAATAGTATAGCTTAGTGCCACTTCCGAGACTGAGGCACCTGTCTCATCCTGCATACGCTGGATGAAGTTCAGCCCCATGTTGTTGATGATGTCGTTGGCCAGGCTGGTGGCGATGATTTCGGCGCGCAGCGGGTGCTCTTTCATCCAGGCGCTGTATTTGTCCTGCAAGCGCACCGGGAAGTAATCAATCAGTCGTTGGGCGATGGTCGCTTCTTCGGTCACTGCCGGATCCACCAGCTGCTCTTTCAGTACCATCTTGGCGTACGCAACCAGTACCGACAGCTCCGGACGGGTCAGGCCGTTACCAGCCGCCATACGCTCAGACAGCTCTTCGTCAGTCGGCAGGAACTCCAGCGCGCGATCCAGCTTGCCCTCTTTCTCCAGGTAATGGATAAAGCGGATCTGCTCTTTCAGCTGCTCGCCGTTACGCGCTTCGGTGACCGAGATGGACAAGGTCTGGTTGCGGCAATCTTCCAGTACAATTTCCGCCACCTCATCGGTCATCTCCATCAGCACCTGGTTACGCTGCTTAACGGTCATCTCGCCTTCAGCAACCAGTCGATTCAGAAGAATCTTGATGTTCACTTCGTTATCGGAGCAATCCACACCACCAACGTTGTCGACAAAGTCGGTGTTAATGCGGCCGCCGTTCTGGGCGTACTCAATACGGCCCAGCTGGGTCAGGCCCAGGTTGCCGCCCTCGCCCACAATCTTCGCTTTGAGCTGCGTGCCGTTGATGCGCACCGCGTCATTGGCCCGGTCACCCACTTCGATGTGGCTTTCTCCGGCGCCTTTGACGTAGGTACCGATGCCGCCATTCCACAACAGATCAACGTCCATCTGAAGCAGTTGCTGAATCAGCTCGTTGGGGGTCATCTGGGCTTTCTTGGTGCCCAGCATGCTCTTCATCTGCGGTGACAGTTTGATCGCCTTGGCAGCGCGGTTGAATACACCGCCACCCTCAGAAATCAGCTCGGCGTTGTAATCTTCCCAGCTGGAACGCGGCAGTTTGAACAGGCGATCGCGCTCTTCGTAGCTGCTAGCGGCGTCCGGATTCGGGTCGATAAAGATGTGCATATGGTTGAACGCCGCCACCAGGCGCGTGTGGCGGGACAGCAGCATGCCGTTACCAAACACGTCACCGGCCATGTCCCCTACCGCCAGGCAGGTAAAGTCGGTGGTTTGACAATCGACGCCCATCTCACGGAAGTGTCGCTTAACGGATTCCCAACCACCGCGGGCGGTGATGCCCATCTTTTTGTGGTCGTAACCGTACTGGCCACCGGAGGCAAAGGCGTCACCCAACCAGAAACCGTACTCTTCGGAGATGCTGTTGGCGATGTCGGAGAAAGTCGCGGTGCCTTTATCGGCGGCCACCACCAGGTACGGGTCGTCCTCATCGTGGCGGACCACATTGGCCGGCGGCACAATTTCGCCCTGCTCAATGTTGTCGCTGACATCCAGCAGCGCACGGATAAACATGCGGTAGCAATCCTGACCTTCCGCCAGCATCGCTTCACGTTCGGTCGGCAGCTGTTTGCAGACAAAGCCACCCTTGGCGCCGGACGGCACAATAACGGTGTTCTTCACCTGCTGGGCTTTCACCAGGCCCAGTACTTCGGTGCGGAAATCTTCGCGACGATCGGACCAGCGCAAACCACCCCGGGCCACTTTGCCACCCCGCAGGTGAACACCTTCCATCCGCGGCGAATAAACGAAGATCTCGAACTTGGGCAGCGGCAGCGGCATCTCGGGGATGCGTTCCGGTTGTACCTTAAAGGAGACGTAAGCCTTGTCGTCACCGTCCTGCTTGGGCTGGTAGAAGTTGGTGCGCAGTGTCGCCTCAATGAGCTCAACATAGCGACGGATGATGCGGTCATCATCCAGATTGGCCACGTCATCCAGGTACTCTTCCACCTGGGTCAGCTGCTTTTCCAGGCCACGGTTCGCGCGGCTCTTTGGATTAAAGCGGCGGGTAAACATGTCCACCAGCAGACGGGCAATGTGGGGATATTTATCGAGAGTTTCGGCGATGTATTCCTGCGAGAAGGTGACCCCAATCTGACGCATATACTTTGCGTAAGCCCGCAGCACAGTGACTTCACGGCCAGTCAACCCGGCAGAGAGCACCAGATGGTTAAAACCATCGTCTTCATAATCGCCGGACCAGACCTTACCCAGCGCATCCTGGAATCGCGCCTGGTAGGAGCTGATCTCTTCCTTCACTTCCCCCTTCAGGGTCATTGAGAAATCGAGGATCCAGTACTCCTGGCCGTCACCGGTAACCACCTGGTACGGGCGCTCACCGATCACCCGCAGACCGAAGTTTTCCAGCATCGGCAGAACGTCGGACAGGTGAATGGGCTCGTTTTTGTGGAACAGCTTCAGGCACACCTGCTTACTGCCCAGCGCACGTTCCTGGGGCTGGTAAAACAGCATGCCCAGCTCATCGGCGGTTTCGAGCTTTTCCAGATGCTCGATGTCAACCAGCGCAGCACTGGGCAGGACGTCTTCCTTGTAGCTGCGCGGGAACGCATTCACAAAGCGACGGGTCAGTTGTTTGCCCTGTGCTTCGCCGCGGCTTTCCACCAGGGCGCTATCCAACTTGTCTTCCCAGGAGCGAGCCAGCTCAACCAGGTTGTTTTCCAGCTCTTTTACGTCGATATCCATATTGTTGTCTTCAACCTTCACCAGGTAGTGAGTTCGCGCCAGCGTGGATTCGGAGAAATAGGTGGTGAACTCCACTTCGTCTTCGGTCTGGAACACTTCCGCCAGCAGCTTCTGGGTCTTGATACGAAGCTGGGTGTTGTAGCGCTCTTTGGTGGTAAACACCAAAGCGGAGAAGAATCGGCCGAAGGGGTCACGGCGGACAAACAGGCGCACTTTGTCGCGATCCTGCATATGCAGAATGCCCATGGCGCCATCAAACAGTTGTTGTTCGCTGGCCTGAATCAGTTCATCCCGGGGATAGGTTTCCAGGATGTTCATCAGAGCTTTGTAGTCATGGCTGTGAGGCGCCAGCCCGGAACGGGCCACTACCTGCTCGAGCTTACGGCGAATCAGCGGGATTTCGCGGGGACTGCGGTTGTACATGGAGGAAGCGTACAAACCGATAAAGCGGTCTTCGCCGATCACCTGGCCATTGTCATCAAAACGCTTCACACCGACATAGTCGATGTAAGCGGGACGATGTACCCGGCTCTTGGTGTTGGTTTTGGTCAGAATCAGGTGGCTATTGCCCAGCGCTTCTTTTCTGGCCTGCTCCGGCAATGAAGAAAGCAGCAATCCCTGACTGGGCTGCTCCTTCATGATGCCCATACTGGTGGCATTGTCACCCTGGAGGCTGATGTCGCCTTCCACTTTGGTCAGGTCGTAATGACGGTAGCCCAGAAAGGTGAAGTGATGATTGGACAGGAAAGCCAGGAACGCCAGGGCTTCCTCGCGATCACTTTCGTGTCCGGCGTGGGGGCCGTTCTTGACCGCTTCTATCACTTCCGCCAGCTTGTCCTGCATCGGTTGCCAGTCTTCGACGGCCGCGGTGACATCGAGAATCACTGAATCCAGTTCCTTGGCCAGTGACTTCATGCTCTTCGCGTCGTCCAGGTTGTCGACTTCAACCAGGAATACCGCAACGCGCTCATCTTCCGGTTCGCCATCCAACACGTGGCGGACCGCAGTCACCGCTCCGGATTCATCACGGGCGATGGCCACCGGAGAGTGAATCATCAGGTGCGAAGTGATGCCGTTGCGGTTCAGTGCCATCGACACTGAGTCCACCAGGAATGGCATGTCCGGCAGCACCATCTCAATAATGGTATGGGCGGACTGCCAACCGTGAGTGCTCTGAACCGGGTTATATACGCGGTTGCGGAACTCACCGATCTGAGTCTTGTTCAGGGTATTCCAAAGGCTGAGAGTGGCGCCGTACAGATCACTGTCACTGCGCTGGGAAAGTTCATCTTTTGCCAGGGTGCCAAAGATAAGGCGGGCAAAGGAATCAATCAGAGGGGCTTGCTGCTCCGGCATTTTTTTGTGGATCAGCTCCACGACGTTGTCGAGCAGGACCTGGGGCGTAGACGGTTGCTTGGCCATGTTGCTTGTCCTTTCTGCGATGGCGCTTATTTCGCTAATTATTGTTTTGCCATTTGATCTGCCGCGGCCTGGCGGCACTTGCGTGGCGAAGTGTATCACCCTTTGTGCGCGATTGTGAGGCGTTTCGCATTTTCAAAATGGCACTATTGCGGCCCTTTTGACCAGTTCTGACAACTCAGTCAGTCAGTGCCTTGAAAAATGCAATTTCACGCAGGAACCGGTGGCCTTTATGCAGGAAATACTCTTGGTAGGACCAGTGGATTGTTCTAAAAGGATTTTTCGATGGGCCATAAAAAACGCCACCTTGCGGTGGCGTTTTCTTCATCATGCGGCTTGTTGTTGGCGCGGAGGGTCTCCGACCTCACTGGCCGAGTGCCCTTTACCCCAGAGCAAACGAACCAGTGCCGGCAATACCACCACCGCAGCCACCATGTTCACCAGGAACATAAAGGTCAGCAAAATCCCCATGTCCATCTGGAACTTCAGGCTGGAGAACACCCAGGTGCTTACACCCACCGCCAGCGTAATGCCGGTGAACACCACCGCATTACCCCGCTCACACAGCGCACGCAGGTAGGCATCCTGCACCTTCATGCCCGCTCGCAGATAGGGCGTCATGGTGGACAGAATGTAGATGCCGTAATCCACACCGATGCCGACGCCCAGTGCGATCACTGGCAACGTGCTGACGGTCAGGCCAATCTGCAGGAAGGTCATCAGTGCCTGGGCCAGGGTCGACACCAGGTAGAGCGGCAGGATCACCGCCAGAGTGGCACGCAGCGACTTGAAGCTCAGCAGACAGAGCAGGAACACTGCACCATATACATAGAGCATCATCGGAGTCTGCGCTTCGGCAACCGCCTCATTGGTTGCTGCCATCACACCTGCCGGGCCGGACGCCAGCTTAAACTGGACTTCAGCCGTGTTAAATCGTTCCGCTTCGGCCTTTACCGCTGCCACGACGCGGTCCAGTGTTTCCGCTTTGTGGTCTTCCAGGAACAGATAAACCGGCATCACGCTGCAGTTGCCGTTCAGCAGACCGGACGAGGTGGGCACCCGCGACGTGGCCTGAACCAGCGTGGCAGTGGTGCGTGGCAACGTTCGCCATTTCGGGTTGCCCTCGTTGTAACCGCCATTGACGATTTTCGCGACGGAAGCCAGGCTCGCGGCAGACTGCACGCCGGCAACGTTCTCGACCCGCCACTGGAAGCGGTCGATGCGGTCCATCACTTCGTGATAGGTACAGGCTTCCGGGTAGGCTTCGACGATCACCGTCAGCACATCCGTGGTGATGGAGAAGTTGTCGGTAATGTAGAAGGTGTCCTGGTTGTAGCGGGACTCCTCTTTCAGCGCAGGCGCACCGGCATGAAGATCACCGATTTTCATGGTCTGCGCCTGAATGTAGCCCAGTACAAACAGCACCAGTGCACCGGCGACGATCACTTTGGCGTTCCGGCCTTCGGCAAAACGAGAAACGCTGTGCCAGATGGGCGCGACTTTACCGTGACTGGCCTTTACTTTGGCCAGATAGCTGTCGGAGAACTTGACGTAGGACAGCAGCACCGGCAGCAACAGCAGGTTGGTCAGAATGATCAGACCTACACCCAGAGAGGCGGTGATCGCCAGCTCCCGAATGATGCCGATATCGATGGCAAGCAGGGTCAGGAAACCCACGGTATCGGACAGCAGCGCCACGCCGCCAGGCACCAGCAATGAACGGAATGCCGCCTGAGCCGCCACTTTGGCATTGGAGCCTTCTGCTACCCGATGGCCCACCGCGTTGATCATCTGTACGCCATGACTTACGCCAATGGCAAACACCAAAAACGGCACCAGAATCGACATCGGATCGAGCCCGAAGCCCAACACTGTCAGGCCGCCCATCTGCCACACCACGGCGACCAGTGAGCAGCCCAGCGGCAACAGGGTCAGCATCAGACTGCGGCTGAACGAGTACACCATCACAGCGGTGATGGCGATGGCGATCAGGAAGAACAGCAGAACGTCTTTGGCACCGTCTGCAACGTCACCGGACATCTTGGCAAAACCGATGATGTGAACCTGGATCTGGTCGTCTTCATACTGAGCGCGGATCTCCGCTTCCAGTCGTTCAGCAAACGCCAGCACATCCATTGAGCGGGTAACCGGACCGCCCTCTACCCTCTCCTCTTCCGGAATGGGCACCCAATCCAGCAGTTGAGCCGTCACCATCGCGGCACTGTAATCATCCGACACCAGACGGCCGACGATGCCCGCTTTCTCTACATTGCCTTTGACCTGAGCCAGGCCACCGGCATCGGCACTGAAATCCGCCGGGATAACCGGCCCGCCGCGGAAGCCGTCCTCGACCACTTCGGTAAACCGCGTGGAGGGGGAATACAGAGACTTCACCTGAGTGCGATCAACACCGGGAATAAAGAACAGTTGATCGTGGATCTGACGCAAAACGTCAAAAAATTTGGGGTTGTAGATGTCGCCGCTCTTGTCCGACACCGCCACCATAATGCTGTTAGCCCCGCCGAACTGCTCCCGGTGCTTCATGTAGGTCTGCATGTAGGGGTGGTTAAGCGGGATGTTTTTGGTGAACGCCGCATCCATCTTCAGTTCTGTGGCGCTGTACCCCAGAAACACACTGAGCAGCGCAAACAGAATCAGCACCGCCGGGCGGTGGCGGAAAACCATTAATTCAATGGCATTAATCCATTTATCCAGCACGGTACGACTCCTTATTCCGTTATCGGATAGAGGTTGGCGCCATTGCTGCCAACGATCAGCAGGGTTTTGGCATCGGCCTGAGCAACCGCGACCAGATCATCCCCCTTGGCCAGCACCTTAGAGCGGAAACTTTGGCCGCGATCATCGCTGATCAGCAACACTCCGCCATTGGCCACCAGAGCAATGCGGCCGTCATCCAGCACGATGCCGCTGTTGATGGTGGAACGCAGGTCTACCTCAACCGGTTGCCAGTCCAGGCCGCCATTCTCCGTACGGAAAATGTTGCCTCGCAGCCCTACCGCCAGAAGCGTCTGGGGACCGACCTCAATCAGATCCATAAAGGAGCCAAAGTAGATCTCTTCAAGACGCTCCCAATGGTGACCTTTATCGGTGGAACGGGCCATAAAGCCCATTTCACCGAGCAGGAACAGATCACCATTGGTGAGTCGTTTGATTCGGTTGAAGTGCGGAAGAATGGCGCTGCGCTCATCCAAGTACAGGGCTTCGTCCTCGGCTCGAAGTTCGTCCAGGTAAAGACGATCCTCTTCATACAGCAGTTCATCATGGAACTCTTCAGCCCAGGTCTTACCGCCATCCAGAGAACGATAGAACAACCCATACGCGCCAACGGCAATGGCCTCGCCGGAGTCGATGGTCATGACATCGAGCAACGGCTTGTCTTTCTGCGGCAGGTTCTGGCGTACCAACCACTGGTTGCCGCCATCCTCTGTCGCCAGGACCGTAACGTCATGGCCAACCGCCAGTCCGTTCTGTTCATCCGCAAAGGTAACGGAAGTGAGCATGGTGTTCAGCGGCACCTGGGATTGGGTCCAGCTTTGTCCGTCGCCCTTCAGCACTGTGCCCCGGTCTCCGACCAGCAACCAGCCGGAATTCACGGTCTGAATGTCCAGCAACGGTGCCTGAGCAGCCTTCGGCGCAATGTACGCAGCGTAGGGATTATCAGCCTCACCGGCCACCACCGTGGCACTGAGTAAAGCCGTTGAAAAAAGGATTCGATACAACATAGGAGCTCTCGAATAAGGCGCCCCGTATAGGGGCGCCTTTATCAGATGGGATTAACGGCGGCCCTGTCGGCGCAGTGCCTGCGGCGTGAAGTCTTTAACGGAGATGTCAGCGTCAAAGTTCGCCACCTTACCTTCGTTATCCAGACCCATAGCCATATAACGGCGGGAGTTCAGGTCATAGAACACTTCAAGAGTGGTCCACACCAGTGGCTGCTCATAGTAGTTCACAGTGTGCGCCATGCCCACGCGGTACATCTGGTCGCGGTTGTCGTACAAGTCAACCAGCGCGATCTGCCAGCTGTCTTCGTCGATGTAGAATCGACGGGTCTTGTACAGGTGGCGTACGCCATCCTTGAGTGTGGCCTCAACAACCCATACGCGGTGCTTCTCCCAACGAACCAGGTCCATATTGATGTGGCCCGCTTGCAGGATTTGATCGTACTTCACGTCACCACTATGCAGCTTGTAGTCGTTGTACGGGATGTACATCTCCTGCTTGCCCACCAGTTCCCAGTTATAACGCTCAGGGGAGCCGTTGTAGAGGTCAAAGTCGTCGGTGGTACGCATACCATCTGACGCTGTGCCGGGGGTGTCGAAAGCCACGTTGGGCGCACGACGTACGCGACGCTGACCGGTGTTATAGGTCCAGGCCTGACGCGGTTGCTTGCTCTGGTCCATAGTCTCGTGGACTAGCAAAGCGGTACCGGCCAGACGTGCCGGCGCGGTTACAACCTGCTTGAAGTAGAACAACAGATTGTCCTTGGCCAACTCGGCCGCGTTGGCGCCCGGGATGGTGTACAGGAACTTAATCTGCTCATTGGTTTCCACCAGAGTGTAGGAGCCACCTGCGGTCGGTGCGGCCTGGTTACGCTGAATCTCAGCGGTCTGGCCGCGATAACGCAGAATGTGGTTCCAGATCACTTCCAGCCCGTTCGCCGGGATCGGGAACGGAATACCGGTTGCGGCGCCGCGGATGCCGTTGCCGCCGTCCACCAGCTCTGCACTGGTGGCGTTAGCGACGGTGGCGTCGTAGATGAATTGCGGATAGGAGCCACTGCGGTGGGTCGGATACACGTTCATCTTGAAGCTGTCCGGGTACATCTCAAACATCTTCTGTACACCGGCGCTCAGCAGCGGCGTGTATTCCGCCATGTTGTCCTTGGTAATGGTGACGATTTTGGCATCGTCGCCATACGGATCGAGGTGGAAGGTGCCAGGCTGGTAACCGGCGGGCGGTTGCGTGATGCCCCCGGTCCAGGCCGGGATGGAGCCATCGGCATTGCCGGCAGTTTCAGCGCCCATCGGCGTCAACTCTTTACCGAGCTTGGCCGCCTCTTCAGGGCTCACCTTGGCCATCGCCATACCTGAGCCGAACATCAGCGCCATCGCGGACGCCAGTACTGTAATCTTTTTCATTTGGATCCCGCCTCTCTTAGATGGAGAACTTCACGTTAAAGGACACAAAGTCCTTGTCTTCCAAAGAATTGGTGCTGCCCTTGCCACCCCAGAACGCGTTGTAGCTCAGGTCAAACGACCACTTGTTCTGATAGTCACCGGACAGTGTGGCTGCCGCAGATTTGCGCTCCTCAACAAAGAGGAACAGAGGGTCAGGCGTGGTACCAGACACATCGTGGGAGAACACCACTCGCGGAGAGAGGTTCCAGCCAAACAGTGCGTTGGTGTAATCAGCCTTTGCGACGATGCGGTAACCCCAGGCGTTATCGGTCGGGAATGCATCCTCTTCCGGGCCATTGTGCAGCAGGCCCAGAACACCCAGCGAATCTTCACGGCCAGCCGCACCGGCACGTTCGGTACCCGGGCCATTCATCCGCAGTACACTCGGATCCGGCATGTCGTGCAGCCAGACGCCACCCACTTCGGCCAACATCAGGAAGTTGGATGCGCCCAGCGTCGGGCCGAAGATGTGGGTAAAGGTCATTTGAGCCTGAGTGGAATCGGTCAGCACGTAACCGGAGCCAAATTCGCCCGGCATCAGGCGTCCGCCTTCCGGCTTGGAGTACTGAGACAACTCCTCAAATACGCCGTAGGTCACCGGGTCAGCGTTATAGAGCTGCTCCGGCATCGCCGCGAACAGCAGTTCTACGTCGTCAATCTGCAGCGGCTCATCCTGACGGTAAGCCACTTCACCAGCGACCGAGGTATCGCCCAGCGTGGTGTTAAAGGAGAAACCGTACAGCTTGATGTCTTCCGGATACTCAATCACCGCCTTGGAGAAGGCGTTCAGGCCGAGCAGGTCATCACGGGTAACCTGGCCACCACCGGCAGCAATCGCGCTCAGGGTCGCCAGATCGCTGACCAGCGCTTCGCCACTGAAGTCCGCTGCCTGTCCAGAGATCAACGGGCGTTTGCTGTGGTAGTTGATGAAGTAAAGGCCAAACTCAGTGTCATTCAGCGAGGGGGCAAAATAACCCAGCTTCACACCGAACTGACCCTGATCATCCGGCTCAACGTCATAACCAACCAGCGTGGTCTTGGTGCCGTAAGGCACTGCCAGCGGAGCCAGCGGCGTCAGTGCTGCGGCGATCTCTTCTGGCGTGGTCGCCCCCGCCTGCTGAATCGCGCCGGCGCTGGCGGTAGCCAGTGCCTGATACTCTTTCAACAGGTGGTTAAGGGTGATGTCCGGGTTGGAGGTAAAGCCGAGCTGCGCGTTGTTGACGTGGCCGCCAGCGCCCGCAAAGTCATTGCTGGAGAAGTAGGTGCCGGTCACCGGCAGACGGGTCTCTTCCCAACGGTACTGATAGTAGGCTTCGATGTTGAAGTTTTCGGTCAGACCCAGGCTGGCCCATACCGTGCCTACAGGAATAAAGGCTTCTTTCAGTTCGGAACCCGGCGCCTGAAGTCGGGCCAGATCCACCGGGTTGATGGAGTTGATGCCGTGAGCGATCAGGGTGCTTTCACCCCAGCTCACTACCTGTTCACCAATACGGATGGAGAACGGCATCTCACCCAGGTCAAAGTCGGCAAAGAAGTAGGCATCCAGCAGACGAATGTCGGAACAAGCGTATTCGGCGGCTTTGTCGTCGGCGCAGACGTCAAACTCTTCGCCGGTCATCGGGTTGCGATAATCAAAGCTGCCGTTTTCCAGTTTGTTGTCGTAGAAGTAGAACCCACGTACGAAAATCCCCATATTTTCGTACACCAGTTCCAGCTCGTGCAGACCTTTGAAAATCTCGCTGAAGGTATCGCCCTTGTCATAGAGCATGTTGGCGAGGTCGCCATTGGATGAGTAGGACCCTGGCAAACCAAAGATTTGGCTGGATTCCAGGCCACCATCGTTAAACGTACCGTTAATGAAGTCAAAGCCATAACCCGGCGCCCATTGGAAGCGGTTGCTCTTACCGATCTTGTCCAGATCGCGCTCCTCTACGCGCCAGGCTGCCCCAAGGGTCCACGTGGAGTCAAAGCTCCCCTGAATGTCTCCCCATTCGAACGTCACCGCCTGTACCGGCGTTGCCAACACCATACCGATGCTGGCGGCCAGGACTGAGCGGCGAAAGCGGGATACGCTTGCAGTCATTGTCGCTGTTCTCCCTTCCCTGATGTTATCGTTTTATGAGATTCCGGATCTCAAATGAGGCCGAAATTAACCCCATTGTTACAATAAGGGAAAGGGGCTAGCAACCACTTTGTGACATAGAAAGCACTTCAAATTTAACGGCTTACCTACATTTAAACGACCATTTAAATCAAGCCATTTAAATGCCCTGCCCCGACCCGCTGTTCTTTCACCGCCCAAAAGCTTATAGCCATGATTTGAAAGCATTTTTTATGGGCGCACAAAAAAAGAGGCCAGCTTGCAGCTGACCTCTTTCCGTTTGAAGCATTTGCTCTAAATGCGCACCAGTTCGATAAATTCGCCGTTCGGTGTGAGTCGCAATTCGAAGCTGCCCACCACTCCGGCAGAACCCATATGCGGACGCAGATATCGAGGGTGCAGGTGCAACACCTTACCCGCTCTATCCTTTATCACGACAAGCTCTGCCCGGCCCTGGTAGTAACGCAACATCTCCTGCGCCGGTATACGGACATCGAACTGGAATCGGCGCACCCTCAGGACGCCTGTTCCAGACTCTTGCTGACCTTTTCAAACAGGTCACGACTCAGCCCTTCAATATCCGCCAGGCGTTTCAGCTGCGCCAACATCAGGGCCTGACGCTCCTCTCCCTGCTGTTTCCACTGCATCAGCGGCGTCATGATGCGCGCTGCGCACTGCGGGTTGATACCGTTAAGCTCGATCAAGATGTCGGTCAGGAACGCGTACCCGCTGCCATCGATGGCGTGGAACGCGTTGGGGTTACCATCGGCAAAGGCGCCGACCAGCGCACGAACACGGTTGGGGTTGGCAATGTCAAAGGCGCTGTGCTGCATCGCCTGCTTAACCGCACTCAAAACCTGTTCTGTGGGTTGCATGGCCACTTGCGCAAACCACTTATCCATCACCAGCGGTTCATCTCGCCACTGCGTTTCAAACTCTTCCATCAATGCCGTCGCCACCGGCAGGCGCCCCTGGTTCGCTGCATTCAGCGCCGCCAGAGAGTCTGTCATGTTGTCGGCCTGACGGAACTGCTGCTCTACCCGCGTCTGACTGTCTACGCGACCGCCCAGGGCAAGCAGGTGCAGACAGGCATTTTTCAGAGCCCGGCGACCAACAGCAGTGCCGTCATTGGCGTACCCGGTGTCCCGGTTGGCCCGGTAAACCGCGGTCAGCTCATCCTCCAGCGCCAGACCCAGCTGAGTCTGCACCGCACGGCGGGCGTGGTGGACCGCCTCAACATCCGCCCCCTGGCGCGCTTGCGCCAGAGCGGTTTCCGATGGGAGTTGCAGTAACTCGGCCACCAGTGCCGGATCCTGACCCTCTGCCAGAAGCACCGCTCGGATCGCTTCCAGAGTCACGTCACTGATGCGGTCCTGCTCGCCATCGGCAATGGCAAACACTTCCTGCTGATAGAGGGACTGGGCCGCATCCCAACGAGCAAAGTCGTTGCCGGCATGCGCCAGAATTCGGGCCAGCTGGGCGGCATCGTAGCGGTACTCGAGGCGCACAGGTGCAGAGAACTCCTGCAGCAGGGAGGGCACAACGCCTGCTGGAACGTCGTCGAAGACCCAGCTTTGACGGCTTTCTTTCAGCTCCAGCAGAGCACTGTGAGGCTGGCCGTTTGCAATCAGCGGCACGCTGTTGCCATCGCTGTCGATCAGTTCAATGGCAACCGGAATGTGCAGTGCCTGTTTCTCGCTCTGATCCGCGGTTGGCGCAGTGTGCTGAGACAGCGTCAGGGTGTAGCGACCGGAAGCGTCATCGTAATGATCTTCTGCTTTCAGTACCGGTGTACCGCTTTGGCTGTACCAGATACGGAACTGGGTCAGGTCCACGCCACTGGCGTCTTCCATCGCCTGCACAAAGTCGTCGCAGGTCACGGCCTGGCCATCATGGCGCTCAAAGTACAGGTCCATGCCCTTTCGGAATCCGCTTTCGCCGAGCAGGGTGTGCATCATGCGAATCACCTCTGCCCCTTTGTCGTACACGGTTACCGTGTAGAAGTTGTTCATCTCGATCACTTTGTCGGGACGAATCGGGTGGGCCATCGGCCCGGCATCTTCGGCAAACTGATGGTTGCGGACCACCTTAACGGCCTGAATGCGGTTGACCGCGCGTGAACCCATCTCTGAGGAGAACTCCTGATCGCGGAACACGGTCAGGCCCTCTTTGAGGCTCAGCTGGAACCAGTCACGGCAGGTCACGCGGTTGCCGGTCCAGTTGTGGAAATACTCATGGCCAATGATGGACTCGATACGATGGTACTCGGCATCGGTGGCACTCTTGGGATCGGCGAGAACCGCTTTGGAGTTGAAGATGTTCAACCCTTTGTTTTCCATCGCTCCCATGTTGAAGAAGTCCACGGCAACGACCATGTAGATATCCAGGTCGTACTCCAGACCGAAACGCTGCTCGTCCCAGGCCATGGAGTGCTTCAGGGAAGCCATGGCGTGGTGGCCGCGATACAGGTTGCCGCGGTCTACAAACAGCTGCAACGCAACATGGCGGCCTGAAGCGGTCGTGAACTGGTCTTCAAGCAGATCAAAGTCACCGGCGACCAGGGCAAACAGGTAGCTCGGTTTCGGGAATGGGTCTTCCCACACCGCAAAGTGACGGCCGTTTTCCAGTTCACCACTGTCGACCTTGTTGCCGTTGGACAACAGGTAGGGGTAGCTCGCCTTATCCGCTTCAATCCGGGTGCGGTATTTTGCCAGCACATCGGGGCGATCAAGGAAGTAGGTAATTCGACGGAACCCTTCCGCCTCACACTGAGTACAGAATGCGCCACCAGACTGATAGAGCCCTTCCAGCGTGGTGTTATTGGCCGGGTCGATCTCGGTTTCAATAATCAGCGTGGCCTCATCCTGGTCCAGAGAGACAAACAGCTGGCCGTCTTGCTCCCGGTACGCGTCCTCAGCCAGGCGCTCCCCATCAACAGAGACTGCAACCAGCTTCAGCGCTTCACCATCGAGTACCAGTTCCCGGGCTTCAGCATTTTGCCTGACCACCTTGCTGGTGGCCGTGACCAGGGTGTTGTTGGGTTCCAGCACAAAGGCCAGGTCCAGGTCTGTCACGGTGTAGTCAGGTGCCCGGTAGTCCTTACGGTATTTGGCTTGCATGGCCGTCATTAAGCGCTCTCCTTACTGCTGTCGAGGCGTGAGGGACGGGGCAGAGCCATCTTGATCCCTACCCCCAGGTGAGCGAGGAGTATACCAAGCACAGGGCTGAACCAGTTAAAAAAGGCGTACAAAGCGTAATCAAACGGATTCACCATCAGCACGCCCTGCATATAGGCGCCGCAGCTGTTCCAGGGCACCAGCGGCGAGGTGATCGTACCGCCATCCTCAAGCGCCCTGGACAGGTTCAGCGGAGACAAGCCCTGCTCTTCGTAAGCGGACTTAAACATCCGGCCCGGTACCACAATCGCGATGTATTGATCGGCCGTCAGCAGGTTCACACCAAAGCAGCTGGTGATGGTCGTCGCAATCAACGAACCGCTGGTTTTGACCCCGGACAGAATGGCCTGCACCAGGCGCTTAAGCAGGCCACAGGTTTCCATCACTGCACCAAAGCACATGGCGGCCAGAATCAGCCACACCGTATTCAGCATCGACCCCATTCCACCGCCCGACAGCAGTGCATCAAGATCGTCCGAACCCGTTTGCACGGTAATGCCCTCAAATAACGCCTGCCAGACCACGGTCAAAGCCTGCAAGCCGTAGCTACCGGCGTTCTCGGTCATCCCCTGAATCGCTTCTGGCTGAAACAGCGCTGCCCACAGGCCGCCGGCAAGCGCGCCGATGGCGATGGCCGGAAACGCCGGCATTTTAAGCATGGCCATGGCCAGCACCAGGACCAGGGGCAACAACAGATGCCAGCCGAGATTGAACTGGGATTTCAGACCAGTGGCAATGACATCCAGCCGGGAGGGATCGAACGTGGTGCCCTCCCCCCAACCCAGTGCAACAAACACCAGCAGGGCCAGAACAAAGGCCGGGATGGAGGTCCGGGCCATATTACGGATATGGCTGAACAGCTCGGAACCCGCCACCGCTGGCGCCAGATTGGTGGTTTCAGAAAGGGGCGACATCTTGTCACCGAAATAGGCCCCGGAAATCACCGCGCCGGCGGTGATCGCCTTGTCCATACCCAGTCCCTGACTGACGCCCATCAAGGCCACCCCTACGGTGGCCGCAACGGTCCAGGAGCTGCCGATGGACAACGCGACGATGGCACAAATCACGCAGGCGGCGGCATAGAAGATGGCAGGATTCAGCAGATGAAGGCCGTAGTAGATCAAGGTGGGGACGGTGCCAGCCAGCAGGAAGGTGCCGATAAGACTGCCCACCGCCAGAAGAATCAGTATTGCGCCGATGGAGATGCTGATACCGGTTTGAAGGCCCTGCTCGAGACGCTCCCAGTCGTAGCCGTTCTTCCATCCAACAAACATTGCCACGCCTGCGGCCAGAAACAGCACAATTTGGTTAGGCCCGTAGGACGCGTTATCACCATAGAGCGTGACTGACGCGGCAAGGCCGACAATCAGAATGAGTACCGGGGCGAGAGCGTCCAGCAAAGAGGGAGATTTTGGCTCCATAACAGACTTCCTAAATAACAACGCCGTCCGAGGACGGCGTTTCTTATTGGATTATCGCCAGACCCGTTACAGGCCCAACACCCCGATCAGTTGCAGGAACACCAGCGTAATCGCAACCGGCGCAACGTAGCGGACAGAGACCCGCCAGACGCTGTAAATCCCCTTGGTGGTGCCGATCTCGCGGCAGGTGATCTCCTTGCGGACGCGGTAGCCGGTAAACAGCGCGATCAACAAGCCGCCCAGCGGCAGCATGATGTTGGCGGTGATGTAATCCAGCAGATCGAACAGGCTGATTTCGATGTCGCCCCACAAGGAAACGATAGACCAGGGTGCCCCGGTGACGGAGAACACGGTCAGCAGACTGAGTGACCAAATGCCGAAGCCAGCGGTAAAGGCTGCGCCCATACGGCTCATGCCGCGCTTTTCCACCAGCCAGGCAACAGAAGATTCGATCAACGCAATGGCGGAGGTAAAGGCAGCAACCACCAGCATAAGGAAGAACAGCCCGCCAAACAGTTGGCCCAGTGGCATCGAACCAAAGGCGATGGGCAGCGTCTGGAAAATCAGTCCAGGCCCGGCACCGGGCTCGAGACCATTGGCAAAGACAATGGGATAGATGGCCAGACCGGCCAGCATCGCCACCATGGTGTCCATCAGCGCAATCCAGATGGAGGTTTTGACCACGGAGGTCTGCTCCGGAAGGTAGGCGCCGTACATGGTCATGATCCCGGAGGCCAGGGAAAGCGTGAAGAAACTGTGGCCCAGTGCGATGAGCACACCGTTCCAGCTCAGTGCACTGAAGTCGGCGTTAAACATGAAATCAAACGCGGCGGCAAAGTCACCACGGCGGGCGGCATAAATTACCATCACCACAAGCAGCACCAACAGCGCGGGCATCATCCAGTTTACCGCTCGCTCCAGCCCGGCGCGGACGCCTTTACCCACCACAAACACGGTACCGAGGATGATGGCCAGACTCCAGGCCATCAGCGGGCCGGGCGTGGCATTCAGGCCGGAAAACAGTTCGCCAATCTGGGCCGGATCGCGGCCCTCGAACAGGCCGGTAAAACCGTAATAGGTATAGGCGAGTGCCCAGCCGGCGATCACCACGTAGAAGGAGAGAATCAGGTAGCCGGCCAACACCCCTGACCAGCCAACCACTGACCAGGCTTTACCGCCACCTGACGCGTCGGACATCAACGCCACCGAGCGGGCCGGCGTCTGGCGACCAAATTTTCCGATGATCACTTCCGACATCATGATCGGAATGCCGATAAACAAAATGCAGAGGAGGTAAACCAGTACAAAGGCCCCCCCGCCGTTCTCCCCCATGATGTATGGGAACTTCCAGATATTCCCCAACCCCACAGCTGCGCCGGTAGCCGCCAGAATGTAAGTAAGGCGACTGGACCACCGTCCATGGGTGACTGCTTGCTGAGTCATAAAACGTCCTGTTTGTTGTTATTTTGTGATCTCCCTCAAATTGTGTAACACGAAGGCCCCTGTCGGGACAAGCAAAGGGCAACAAAAAGGGCCGCTTCAGAAGCGACCCTTTGTGGTTTTAAGTGCTGGATTAATCAGCCATTTTTACTTTTGGCCAAACGCGTCCAGTCGATCATGTCCAGAGTGACGGCACCCGCCTCATCAAGCAGGAAGTCCGGCACTTCGTCCTCTTCAGCGGAGGCCAAATCTTCTACCGGCGCTTCGCCAAGCGCCTGACGACGGGCGTTGATGCGGTCCAACTCGCGGGCGTCATCGGCTTCGGATTCCGCTTCACGCTCTGCCTGAACCAGCGAGATCCAGCCTTTGTCCTTATCCTGACGGTAACGTTCAATGTCCTCATCAAGAATTTGGAACTCAAGCTCACCGTTGATGCGCGCGTCATGGCGCTTCTTCAACTGTTGAACCATCTCGGCCGGGATATCGCCAACCTGCTGATAGCGGGCACCAGGCACCGAATCCCATGGCAGCGGGTTCTTCTCCTGAGACTCACCATACTCACCGTGCTTCACATAGCTCGGGAACAGCAGGTCAGGCGTCACTCCTTCAAGCTGAGTACTGCCGCCATTGATGCGGTAGAACTTGGCAATGGTGTAGGTGACGTTGCCCATCGGCTTGTCGTACAGGTCGTAGATGCGGCTCAAACCGCGATGCTGCTGTACGGTACCCTTACCAAAGGTTTGCTCGCCGATGATCAGTGCCCGCCCATAGTCCTGCATTGCCGCCGCAAAAATCTCGGAGGCAGACGCGCTGTAGCGGTCAACCAGAACGGTCAGCGGCCCATCGTAGGTCAGTTGACCATCGTTGTCGCCGTTGACGCTGATACGACCACGCTGGTCACGGATCTGTACCACTGGCCCCTGACGAATGAAGAGACCGGTAAGCAGGCTGGCTTCACTCAGTGCCCCACCACCGTTGGCGCGCAGATCGATGATCACCCCTTCCACATTTTCGGCATCCAGCTTCTGCAGCTCTTTCGCCACATCTTCGCTGATGTTCATGTAGAAACTCGGGATCTCAATCACCCCAATGCGACGAGAGTCGCCATTGCCCTGCTCCACCTCAAGCACTTCGGACTTCACCGCGCGATCTTCAAGACGGACTTTGTCTCGGACAATTACGATCTCTTTGGTGCGTGCGTTCTTGCCGCCTTTCGCCGGCAGGATCTGCAGCGTCACCTTAGAGTCTTTCGGGCCTTTGATCAGGTCGACCACGTCATCAAGACGCCAGCCGATAACATCGACAACCTCTTTGCCTTCCTGACCCACCCCGACGATCTTGTCATTGGGTGCCAGTTCGCCCTGACGGTCCGCCGGCCCACCGGTGACCAGTTCCCGCACTACAGTGTAGTCGTCGGTCATCTGCAGTACAGCACCGATCCCTTCGAGGGACAGATTCATTTCCGTCTGGAAACGATCCGCATTACGGGGAGAAAGGTAGCTGGTGTGAGGCTCGATGGTGTACGCGTAGGCGTTCATCGCTGACTGGAAGACGTCTTCGCTGTTGGTCTGGGTCAGTCGCTTGATCGCGTTGTTGTAGCGTTTGACCAGGATCTCCTGGATCTCCGGCCACTCTTTGCCGGTCAGCGCCAGGTTCAGCGCGTCGTACTTCACCCGCTGACGCCAGATCTCATCCAGCTCGGCGTTGGATTTGGCCCACGCCGCTTCTTCGCGGTCAAAGTAATACTTGTCACCAGCAACATCGAACGTCATCGGTTCGTCGAGGAGAGACAACGCATAGCTGAGGCGCTCATAGCGGCGCTTCATGGCGACCTTGTTGATCTCGTAGGCCAGGGAGAGGTCCCCCTGGGCCAGTTGATCCGCAAACTTGTTACGTTGCGCTTCAAAACGCGCCACGTCGCCTGCCAGCAGGAAAGAACGGTTGAAATCCAGTTGTTGGAGATAGCGGTCGAAGACGTCACTGGAAAACGCCTTGTCCATGTCGAATTTGCGGTAGTGAGAGCGGGTAAAGAGATCCGCCACTCGCTTACTGGCCACACGGTGCTGAGCTTCCTGACCCAACACTGGTAACTCAGAGGCCTTAATGTCCGGGGCAACAGCCCAAGCTTGTGTAGAGAGGAGAACCCCCGCCACCAGCGCAGACAAGGTTTTTTTCATCATCGACTCGCAACTCCTTTTCGCTGCTGATGCGTTAGATGCGAATGTGTTCGGCTTTAACCTTTACCGTCAGACCGGTGTCCAGTCGAACCATTACGTCATCACGGTTGATGTCCACGATAACACCTTTAGCCGGAGAGCGACCCAGTTGAACCATTACGGTCTGATCCACTTTCAGCTTGTCAGGTGAGACCATCTGAAGCGGGGCCTGGTTCCGTTTGGCTTCCGGTTTACTCTTGAGCTTAGCGTTTTTAGTACGATCAGCACGCGGAGACGGTTTACGACCTTCAGCACGTTTACCCGGCTTCGGACCCTGCTTCTCGGCGCGAGCCGCTTTCGCTTTGTCCTGGCTCTCTTTCAGCGCATTCTGAGCGTGTTCTACGTGCTCGGCTTCCAGTTCGCCCACTTCGTTACCATCCAGATCCACGCGTTGAGCACCGGCTTTCTGGCAACGCAGGTAGCGCCAGGAGTTGGTGTAACGACGCAGAGCCTGACGAAGCTGGGTTTTGCTGACGCGCTCGTCACCTTCCAGACGCTCGGCCAGTTCCTGGAACAGGCCAATCTTCAGCGGCTTGGCATCGCCTTCAATAGAGAAACACGCCGGAAACTTCTCGGCCAGGTAGGCGATGACGGCTTTAACGTCAGTCAGCTTCTCGGCAGTGGATTCCTGGGTGTTCGGTTGTTCAGTAGTCATCAAACTCTTCCTGGCCCGCATTCGGGTCAAAATGGGAAAACAGCGTTTCGACAAAAGCGTCGATCAAATCGTCGTCCAGTTCCAATAACTGGGGATTAAATTGCCAGTGAGGCCATACAGCGGACAACATCTCTTCGAGTCGCGCAGGATCGATGTCGTCATCCGCTGCATCATAAACCGCATGGTAGAGCCGGTTGAGGTGCTCAGCCGCCAGGGCTTCCTCCCCCTCCCACTCCCCCACTTCGTGGGGCTCTACCAGGTAGGTATAAATCGAAACAAATTCTTTCATTACCGCGTCGCCTTTGCCGTAGCGAAACAGCCACTGATCAGCTCAGCAAAAGGCTCCAGTCCTTTTTGGTCTTCTTCAGTAAAGCGACCGTATTCCGGACTATCAATATCCAGCACCGCAACCACTTCGCCGTCGAGCAGGATCGGCAAAACGATTTCCGAGTTGCTGGCCGCATCACAGGCGATGTGGCCGGCAAAAGCATGGACATCCTCAACGCGCTGAACCTGACGGCTTTCTGCAGCCGTGCCGCAAACGCCTTTTCCCCATGGGATACGCACACAGGCGACATTGCCCTGGAAAGGCCCCAGCACCAGTTCCTGTTCGTCACGGAGATAAAAGCCTGCCCAGTTAACCCGGCCTAGGCCGTGATAGATCAGCGCAGAAAGATTGGACAGATTAGCAATCAGATTGGGTTCGCCGTCGGTCAATGCTCGGGCCTGGCCCAGCAGGGACGAATAATCCACGGGTGTATGTACAGACATGGCCGTAATGCAGAATTCTCAACAGCCTGCCATTAATCCAGTTTACGCCCTGTCAGTCAAGGATTAGCACCCAGAGTTGCCGTCAATCGGACAGTTCCGGGGCAATTGGACTGAAATGCCCTGGTAATTTGAGTACACTCGTTCACATTCTTCGTTTTCAACGCAGGACGCGTCGAATTGTCCAGTCGCCCACTACTTTGTCCCACGTGCGACACCTATGTGCGCCGCAGAGCATTGCCCAAGGGGATGCGTGCGTTTTGTCCCCGCTGCAACAGCCGAATCTATGACGCCCCCTATTGCGATTTCGGTGGCCTGTTGGCGTTGGTGATCGCCGCATTGTTGCTCTATTTTCCAGCCAACCTGATGCCGATTCTGAAGATCGATCTGGTCGGAAACCTGCGCCACACCACGGTATTACACGGCGCTATGGTGGTGATGGAACAGGGCTTTGTCCTGGTGGGCCTCGCTGTCCTCGTCGCAGGTGTTATCGCCCCCCTGCTTCTTCTGCTGTCGATTCTGACCCAACTGGTGTTGCTGCGGATGGGTACCGGCCGCCGAATCGTGCGCTGGTTGCTGCTTCACCACCCAACGCTGGACCAACTGAGCATGGTGGAGATCTACGTTATCAGCCTGTTCGTCTCCATCTTTAAGCTGGTGGACATCGCGGACCTGACCTACGGCTGGGGGACTTTCTGCTACATGTTGTTGTTTGTACTAACCTTTTACGTGCAATACGAATACAATCGTGAGCTGATGTGGCAGCACTATGACGATACCTATGGCAAATGAACGGCCCAAACCGGTGAGGGGAATCGACCGCGACCTGCGCTTATGTGGCGGTTGTGGCCTTGCCGTGCACAGTGCCAGTCACTGCCCACGCTGTCACACTGCGGTGTACGACCGTAAGCCGCGCAGCCTCGAGTACTCCTGGGCCCTGTTGATAACCGCAGTGTTTTTACTGTTCCCGGCCAACAGCCTGCCGATCACCCAATTGACCAACCAGGGCCGCACCACCTACGACACCATCTACTCAGGCATCGTCTCGCTGGTGGAAAACGACATGACGGCCATCGCGGTGATCGTCTTTACCGCCTCCATCCTGGTGCCAATGGCAAAGATCATCGGTCTTACCCTGATTTTGCTGACCATACAGTTACGACTTAAGTTGTCTCGCCGACAGCTTACCTTCAGCTTTCATGTGATTGAATTTATTGGCCGCTGGTCGATGTTGGACCTTTTTGTCATTTCCATCGTCGTCAGCCTGGTTAACATCGGACAGTTGCTGTACGCCAAACCGGCTCCGGCCGCGACGTTTTTTGCTCTGGTGATTCTGTTTACGCAGTTAGCCGCAAAGACCCTCGATCCCCGCTTGCTCTGGGATCTCGAATGTGAAGACCTCAATGACCGCCACGAAGACGCCGAAAGTCGCTAAGAAGAAACTGCTTTCACCCATCTGGATTCTCCCCATCACCGCCTTCCTGTTGGGCGCCTGGTTGCTGGCATCCTACATTCGGGAGCGTGGCACCGACATCGAGATCCACTTCCCTTCCGCCAACGGCATTGAGGCCAATAAGACCCTGGTGCGTTACCAGGGCTTGGTTGTGGGCCAGGTCAATAAAGTCGAACTGGACGACAAAGGCGGGGTTGAGGTCACGGTCAAAATGAGCCATCAGGTTGATGACCTGCTGCGCCGGGGCACCCAATTCTGGCTGGTAACCCCCAAAGCCTCACTGACCGGTATTGAAGGGCTGGATGCGCTGTTCAGTGGCAACTACATCACCATGTCACCCGGCGAAGGTGCCCGTAGAACCCGGTTTAATGGCAGCTTCGAAGCGCCGTTGCTGGCGGCACAGAACGGCGGCCTGACCATCGAGTTACTGGCCGACCGTCGCGGCTCACTGGATGTAGGCAGTGGCGTCTACTTCCAACAGATCCAGGTGGGGCAGATCCTCAAGTACGAGCTGGAGCAGGACTCCCATCAGGTCCGCCTGACTGCCGTTATCGAATCCAAATTCCGTTCTTTGGTCCGGGAAAACAGCCGCTTCTGGAACACCTCCGGCGCCCGATTTAACGCCGGGTTGGATGGGGTTAATGTCGAAGTTGACAGCCTCGCCACGCTGCTGGCGGGAGGGATCAGTTTCTCTTCCCCTGAAGCGGGCGAGGAAGCCGGTGCCGGTACCGTGTTCCCTCTGTACGACGACCGACAGTCGGCACAACCCAGCTTTATGGTCACCTTTACCGCCGACAACGCTGAAAGCCTGCGGGTGGGCACCCCGATCCAGCACCGGGGCCTCAAACTGGGGGAAGTGGAAAAGCTGGTACTGGGGGAGGACAACGTCACCCTTAGCGCCCGCATTCTTGGCGATTATCGCCACCTGTTCAATGACGGTAGTCGCTTCTGGCGCGCTGGAGCAGAGCTGGGCCTGGATGGTGTAAAGCACCTGGACACCCTGATTTTTGGCGACTTTATTGCGCTACTGCCCGGCAACGGCGAACCGACAGACTCGTTTGAACTCAATGACCAGCGCCCCCTGACGCCCGGTGAAGGCCAACTTGTCCATTTAACCCAGTCCAGCGCCGAGGGACTTTCCGTGGGTGCCCCGCTGCTTTACCGGGGCTTCCCGGTGGGCGAGATCCTTCAGCTGAGCCTGACCAAAGGGGGCATCGAGGCCACCGCCTGGGTCAGCGCCCCCTACCATCAACTGGTGAAAACCAACTCCCGCTTCTGGCGCCACAGCGGTGTTGCCATCGAAGCCGACCTGTCGGGCATTAACGTTCAAAGCGCTCCGCTGATGAACCTGGTAAAGGGCGGCATCAGTTTCAGCACCGGCAGCGCCGACAACGCAGAAGAATCGCAGGTGTTCCCTATTTTCAAAAGCCGCAGCGAAGCGCTTGAGGGGCCACCGATCTCCGTGACGCTTACCGCAGACACGCTCAACGGTCTCAGCGTCGGTGCACCGCTTTACTTCCGCGAACTGGAAGTGGGCAAGGTGGCCAACCTCCGCCTGAAGGGCGACGCCTTTGAAGTGGAACTGGCGGTGGAACCCGCACACCAGAACCTCATCAATGAACGCGCACGTTTCTGGCACCAAAGTCACATCAAAGTGGAAGGCTCTCTCGCTGGTGTCGCGATTCAGGCCGGTCCCCTGCCCCAACTGCTGCGTGGTGGCCTGGGCTTTGACCACCTCGAACAAAGCGCCCAGCGTGACCGCCACATCTACGCGGATCGCCAATCCGCGCTCTCCCCGTCCGCAAGCCTGCAACTGTTTACTGATGCCAATGCCCGCATTGGCGCCAATGCTGAAATTCGTTACCTGGGCCACGCCATCGGAAAAATCGAAAGCGTCAGCCTCAGCGAGGATCTTCAGCACCAGGTGTTGAACGCCCACCTTGAGCCCAAGTGGCAATCCCACTTCCTCAGGCAGGACGCGCGCTACTTCCTGGTTTCTGCGGACATCAGCCTGGCCGGTGCCAAAAACGTTGAAACCCTGCTGACCGGCAACTACATCGCGGCGCTGCCTGGTAACAAAGACAAAATGGAAGACCGCTTTACCCTGCTTAAGGAAGCGCCGGTTCAGTTGCCCTTTGAGAATGGCCTGAGGCTGGTGCTGAACCAGACGCGGTTGGGCTCCCTCAAGATCGGCAGCCCGGTGCTTTACCGCCAGATGAAGGTCGGAGAGGTGGTCCACACCCGCCTTGCGCAGGATGGCGCATCGGTGGACATTGAGGTGCAGTTTGATCCGCGCTATCAACACCTGGTGAACCGCTCCAGTCACTTCTGGAACGCCTCCGGCCTTTACATGGATGTGGGACTGTTCAGTGGTGCACAGATCGCCACCGAGTCATTGGAAACGCTGTTGATTGGGGGCATCGCCTTTGCCACTGAGACCACCGCCAATGACCAACTGAGCGACGGGGACCGCTTCCCGTTGGCACAGCGTCCGGACCCTGACTGGCTCGACTGGCAGCCCCGCTTCTGATCGGTCAGCCAAAGAACCAGTAACCCACCCCGATGGCAGCGAGGATACCGGCGAGGTCCGCTGCCAAGCCGCAGGGAATGGCATGGCGGGTGTGGCGAATGCCCACCCCGCCAAAATAGACCGCCAACACGTAGAACGTGGTTTCCGTTGACCCCTGAAACAGCGCCGCCAGTCTGCCGGCGAACGAATCTACGCCCTGGCTGCTCATGGTTTCCAGCATCATCGCCCGCGCACCGGAGCCACTGAATGGCTTCATCAGTGCGGTCGGCAAGGCATCGACAAAGCGGCCATCCCATCCGGCCAGCAGCACCAACGACCGAATCCCCTCGAGAAACAGATCCAGTGCACCGGAACCGCGCAGCGCACCAATGGCCACCAGCATCGCCAGCAGGTAAGGCGCGATGCTGACGGTGGTCTGAAACCCCTCTTTGGCCCCTTCCACAAACCGGCCAAAGGCATCCACGCCGCGCCAGTATCCGGTCGCCAGGATCACACCCACAAAGCCGCACAAGGCCGCATTGCCCCAAAACACGGAAAAAGTCTGAAGTTGCTCTGCGGTGTAGCCTGCCACCGTGGCCAACAGGGCCAGAAGCGTCGCCATCAGGCCTGTGGCCCACAGCAACACCACCCGGTTAAACAGGTTAATGCGTTGCACCGCTGCCACACAGAGCAGGCCAGCCAGGGTCGACGCCGTGGTCGCCAGCAGAATCGGCACAAACACCTCTGCCGGATTGGCAGCCCCCTGCTGAGCCCGATACAGCAATACCGCAATGGGAAACAGCGTGACGGACGAGGTGTTCAGCACCAGAAACAGGATTTGCGCGTTGCTGGCGGTGTCCGGCGTGGGGTTGTGCCGCTGCAGGGCGTGCATCGCCTTCAGGCCCATCGGCGTGGCCGCATTGTCCAGCCCAAGCACGTTGGCCGAGAGGTTCATCGTGATGGCGCCAAACGCCGGGTCGCCCTTTGGGATGTCCGGCATCAGGCGATGCAACAGCGGTGATAGCCAGCGCGCCAGCCGATCAGTCAGGCCAGAGTGCTCCGCAATTTTCAGCAGCCCCATCCACAGCGCCATAACGCCGGCCAGGCCAATAAGAATCTCCACCGACAGCTTTGCCATCGCCATCAGTTGCGCTATCAACGTGCCGAAAATGGCGTCGTTACCGCCGTACCATTGCATTAGAGCTGCCAATCCTGACAGCAAAAAGAATCCACCCCAAACTCGGTTTAACACCCTCTGACTCCCTCAGCCCCTCTGTGCTATAGTTGCGCCGTTTTCCCCTCTAGAAGCTGGATTATGGCGCTCTTTCCCCAAGAATTTCTGGACAGTATCAAAGCGATACTGCCCGCTCATCTTACCCTTGAAGATTTCGTGGCGTACAGCAGCCAGCCTCTGCGTCGTTCAATCCGGGTGAATACCCTGAAGATCAGTGTGGAAGCCTTTGCCGAGCGCATGAGCGCAAAAGGCTGGGACCTGCAGCCGGTGCCCTGGTGTAACGAAGGCTTCTGGATCGAATGGGACGACGACCAGGGTCGCCTCGGTAACACCGTCGAGCACCTGGCGGGTCTATTCTACATCCAGGAGGCGTCATCAATGATGCCGCCAACCGCGCTGTTTACCCACAGCCATGCCCCACAAAAGGTGTTGGATGTGGCGTCAGCGCCTGGCTCTAAAACCACTCAAATCGCCGGGCGGATGGGCAATCAGGGCCTGATCATCGCCAACGAGTTTTCGTCGAGCCGGCTCAAGGGACTGCACGCCAACCTGCAACGCCTGGGCATTCGCAATGTGGTGATGACCCATTTCGACGGCCGCGTTTTTGGCCCGGCGTTGCCAGAGCAGTTTGATGCGATTCTGCTTGATGCGCCCTGCTCTGGCGAAGGCACCGTGCGAAAAGACCCCGATGCCATGTCCAACTGGAGCCTCGAATCCACCGAGGCGATCGCCGAACTGCAGCGTGACCTGATTGAGTCGGCCTTTGCGGCACTAAAGCCCGGAGGATTGCTGGTTTACTCCACCTGTACGCTGAATCGCATTGAAAATCAGGAGGTGTGCCAGCACCTGCTGGAGCGCTATCCCGATGCCGTTACGGTGGAAAACCTGTCCGATCTGTTCCCCGGTGCAGAACGTGCGGTCACGCCTGAGGGGTACTTGCACCTCTGGCCCCAGATCTTCGATTCCGAGGGGTTCTTTGTCGCCGCACTGCGTAAAACCGCTGCCATCGAATTTCCACAACGCAAGTACAAGTTGGGGCGCTTCCCCTATCTGCCGGCCAAACCGGCTGATGTCGAGGCCATTGCCAACCATCTGCACCAACAACTTGGCCTGACGCTGCCGGAAGACGGTCAGGTGATGGTTCGGGACAGTGAACTGTGGTGGTTTCCCGCCGGGCTGGATGAGTGGATCCGCACCATTCGAATGGATCGCATGGGACTCAAACTGGCGGAGGCCCATAAGAAAGGGTTTAAGGTGTTCCACGAAGCCGCCATGGCTCTGGCATTGGACAGCAGCAAGGCAATGAGCCTGACGGAATCGGAAGCAGAACAGTACCTGATGGGCCGGGATGTGCCCCGACCGGGCGAGACCGGGAAAGGGGAAGTGATCGTAACCTGCTACGGCACACCACTGGGGATCGCCAAGTGGGTGGGAAGCCGCCTGAAGAATGCGCTGCCCCGTGAATTGGTCAGGGACAAAATCACGCTTCGCTGAGTTTACCTTCTGTTACGAAAAAACAGTGGATCGTGCTGCAAAAAGACGTAATTCGTCTACGCTTTAAGCCTACAACGTGCCGAGGGCGGCACGGTCCCCTTCCCCTAAGCTCGTGACATCGGAGTCGTCGCGGGCTTTTTTTTGCCCGCAAAACGCCAAACGGCGCGCCGAAGCACGCCGTTGTCTTGTCTCACCCGCCTACAGGCTCAGCGAGCCGCCGGGAAAAGCCGGAAAAAGTTCTCTGCGGTCTGTTCCAGTAACGCGTCGTAACGAACCTGTTTGAGATCGGCGACAAACTGCGCCACCTCATGCACGTACGCTGGCTGATTGGTTTTGCCACGATACGGCACCGGTGCCAGATAGGGGGAATCGGTTTCGACCAGCAGGCGATCAAGCGGCACCTTACGCACCACGTCCCTGAGCGCTTCAGCGTTGCGGAAGGTCACAATGCCGCTGATGGAGATGTACAGCCCCAGATCCAATGCATCACGAGCCATCTCCCAGCTTTCAGTAAAGCAGTGCAGCACACCATTCTGGCCCTGGCACTCACGCCAGATCCCCAGGGTATCTTCTCGGGCGTCGCGGGTATGGATGATGACCGGCTTGGTCAGACGATTGGCCAGCTCAATGTGTTCAGCAAAGGCCGCTTGCTGCTCTTTCACATTGTCCTTGCTGTAGTAATAGTCCAAACCGGTTTCGCCCAGCGCCACCACCTTCTCATCCGTCGCTTCCCGGGACAGCCATGCCGGGTCAAAACCGTCTTTGATGTCCAGCGGGTGGACGCCACAGGAGATCACCACTTCCGGATGCGGTTCCGCCAGCGCCTTCATACGGGCGTAGCCCTTTTCCGACACGGAAACACACAGAAACTTTTCGACGCCCCGAGCTTTGGCAGCGTCGAGGATGGGGTGCAGATCACCCGGAGTGTCGCCTTCTACCAGGCGGTCCAGATGACAATGTGAATCGATGAGCACAGGGGAAGGCTCCACTAAAAAACCGGGCCGCAAGGGTACCCGGCTACATGGTGGAGGTCAATTGATTGGAACCGAGCTGGTCGGCAAGCAGCCTTTCAATATTGGGTTTGTGGGGGTTCTGTTCGTCGCCGAACGCCAGGCCGACACCCGGTGGCCGTCCGCCCTGCGAACCCAATGGGTTGATCCAGACCACCTTACCGGTGAACGTGACCCACTCGACGCTTTCAGGAAGGCGATAGCGAGCTTCTACGGTATCGCCTAGCTGATGTTCATGACTGGAAATAAAGAACAGCCCACCGTACCGGACGAATGGCATATACGCGCGATACAGCTGCGCCAAACTGTCAAACTGGACTTCCAATGTCACCATATTGGGTACTACTCCCCCTCCAGGGCATGTCGTCGATATTCGGCTATCAATTGCTGGAACACTGCGGTCAGGTTGATGCCGCTTTGCCGATCGAGCCAACGTTGCGTCTGGGCCACCTGTTTCATCACAGGGTAACACCAAGCCATCCGTTCACTCTTTTCCTCGCACTGGGATAATAGCTCAAAATACAGCAGCTTGAGTACAGTTGCAGCGGATTCCCCATCCACTTGACTCAACTTTGCATCCAGCAGACCTGCGGCAAGGCTGCGCCGCCACGCCTCCAGTAAGCCAGACAAGCGTTCCAGCTGTCCAGCGTCAATCGCCTCTTTGAGTGCCATCGGCCCACCCAGTACACGGGGCCAGTAAGGCCACTGCGCCAGCGGCACGCCGTCAGCACCCAGGTAGTGCTGAATCTGCTCAGCCGTGGGCATTGGTACCACCAGACGTTGGCAGCGGCTGACGATGGTGGGCAGCAACGGCTGACCGGGGCCAACAACCAGAATCAGGTACACCCCGGCGGGCGGCTCCTCAAGCGTCTTCAGTAACGCATTGGCGGAAGCCTGATTGAGACGTTGCGCCTGGTTCAGTACTGCGACCCGGGCACCGCCCTGGTGTGAGGTGCCCGCCAGTTGGCTGATCAGGGTTCGTACGCTGTCCACCTTGATTTGTTGCCCTTCCGGCGCCAGGTCGTAGCGGTCTGGATGATGCCCGGCGGCCAGCAACTGACAGCCTTTGCACAGTCCACATCCCCGCCCCGACTCGCAGAGCAACTGCTCAACGATCCAGTCCGCCAGCCGCCCTTTGCCCACACCGGACGGCCCCTGCACAATCAGGGCGTGGCCAAGCCGCCCCTGCTTGCGCTGCTGAAGCCATTGTTGAGCGACCGGTTTGAGCCAGGGCATGTCGGCTTTCATAGGGCCTTATCCAGCGCCGTCACCAGAGATTGGTGCACCTGTTCGATGGTTTGGCTGGCGTCAATCGTGACGATACGCGGGTCCGCTTCCGCCGCAGCCAGATAGGTTTCACGCGCCCGCTCAAAGAATCCAAGGGCTTCGAGCTCGATCCGGTCCAGTTCGCCACGGGCACGGGCCCGGGACAGGCCCAATGCCGGTTCAATGTCCAGATACAGAGTCAGATCCGGAGCAAAGTCACCCAGAGTCAGCGCAGACAGGCGATTTACCGGTTCCGACAGGCCTCGTCCGCCGCCCTGGTATGCGCGACTGGACAGGTCGTGACGATCGCCAACTACGATCGCGCCCCTGGCCAACGCGGGCTTAATTACGGTTTCAACCAATTGCGCCCGGCAGGCGTACACCATCAACAGCTCGGTCATGGGCGCCATGGGTTCTTCCCGCGGCGCTTTCCAGATCGCCCGGATCTCTTCCGCCAGCGGCGTACCACCCGGCTCCCGGGTGTGCACGATCTCGCGGTCGGGAAAGCGGGATTTCAGATAGTTGTCGACCACCGCAATTGCGGTGCTCTTGCCGGCCCCTTCCAGGCCCTCAATGACAATAAATGTGCCGTGTTCAGTCATGAATTATCGATTTCTGATGTAACGGTTAACCGCGTTGTTGTGTTCACGCAGCGTCCGGGAAAACTGATGGGAGCCGTCGCCCTTGGAAACAAAGTAAAGATAATCACTCTGCTCGGGGTGCACCGCCGCTTCCAGCGACGCCAGCGAAGGGTTGGCGATGGGGGTCGGCGGCAGGCCGTGGATGCGGTAGGTGTTGTACGGCGTCCAGGTATTCAAATGCTTGCGGGTAATGCGTCCCTGGTAATCGTCACCTACGCCGTAGATCACCGTCGGGTCGGTCTGTAGGCGCATCCCTTTGTTCAGCCGGTTTACAAACACGGAGCTCACCAGGCCACGCTCCTGCGGCTTACCGGTCTCTTTTTCAATGATGGACGCGAGAATCAGCATCTCATACGCGCTCTTAACCGGCAGGCCGTCGGCACGGCCTTCCCACACCCGGGCCACTTCAGTATCCATACGGTCGTAAGCACGCTCAAGTATGGCCAGGTCCGTGGTGCCTGCGGTGAAGGCGTAGGTGTCCGGAAACAGCCAGCCCTCTACCGGTTGGTCCGCCAGCCCCAGAGCCAGGTCCAGAGCGGCAATGTCTTCCAGTGTGACCTCAATGCGCGGATGGGCCTGCACCTGTTCCAGCCACTGTTTGGCCGTGCCCCCTTCTACCAGAGTGATCTGAAACTGCTTTTCGTCGCCGGACACCAGCAGCATCAGCGCCTGGGTCACGTTCATGCCCGGATCCAGTTCATAGGTGCCACTTTTCAACGCCGTCAGTTGAGGGTGAAGCTTCAGCGCCAGGCGCAACCAGAACCGGTTGTCGATCAGTCCGGCTTGCTCCCACTCAACCAGCAAGGCACCCGCGCTTTGACCCCGGCTCAGCGTGATCTCCTTCGGTTGCTCAAGATTCAGCGGAGCGTTCAGCGCTCCCTGAGTCTGATACCAGGCAAAACCGGCACCAGCCAGCGCTGCAGACGTCGTCAGGCTGCCGGCAATCAGCAGCCCTTTTACCCAGGCGTTTAACGCCATAAATCCAGTTTCTCCAAAATGGCGTCCGCCAGCGCTCTGGCAGGCACCTCTGAATGGTCGATACGGGTCACTGGTACGACTCCCATCAGGGCGTTGGTCACCAGCACCTCCCGCATCGTGGTTAACTCTTCAACCGACACCGGTCGTTCAATCACCGGACGCCCCATCTCCGCGAGGCGATCCATCAGCTCGGCACGCATCACTCCGGCAATGCCGCACTCCGTCAGAGCCGGGGTGATCACCGTATCATCCTGATCCACCAGCAACAGGTTGCCGGCACTGGCTTCAATCACCTGTCCGGCTCCGTCAGTGACGATCAGTTCCTGAACCTGCCGTGCGGCCGCTTCCTGTTTGATCACGACCTGTTCAAGCCGGCCAAGGGTTTTTAACCCCACCAGAGCGCCACCACGAGCCAGCGCAGTATGAGCCAGTCGGGCTTCAACCCCTTGCTGACGCCATTGCAGATAGTGAGCAGGATACGGAGAGAGTGAAAGCAGGATACGGGGCGTCGCCGGCCACTGGCCCTGGTAGCCCCTGCCGGCACTGCCCCGGGTCAGGGTAAGTCGCAGACAACCCAGAGTGACACCGTTGCAGGCGGATTGGATCTGAGCTTCCACCACGTCCCAGTCGGGGTCGTGAAAGCCCAGGCGGGCGTTGGCCTGGCTCAACCGGGCGCGATGACGCGACCACAGCACCACACTCCCCTGGCGAACCAGCATGGTGGTGAAGTGGCCGTCGCCTAAGTTCAGGCCGCGATCGTCTCCCGGCACGGCGTCAGAAGGCAGGCCATCGACCCAGAGCTTCATTCGTCCTCGTTGATGCGGCTGGCTACGGCGCCGGACTGGCCTTTGTACTTGGCGTCCTTGCGCTGGTTGTAGGGCCGGGCACAAGGGCCGGACAGGCGTTCGAAGTTCAGTGCACCGATAGGCATGCCGGGGCGCAGAGCCAACGGCAGTTTTCCGCTGTTGAAGAACTCCAGAACGATTTGACCGGACCAGCCGGGATCAATCCGATGTGCAGTCACATGGACCATCAGGCCCAGGCGGGCCAGTGAGGAGCGGCCATCGAGCCAGCCAACGACATCGGCAGGCAGGGTGACGGACTCATGGGTCACTGCCAGCGCCAGCTCGCCCGGATGCAGGAAGAACGCCTGATCATCAGCGATATTCAGCTCGTCACTCATGACGTTTTCCAGGGCCTTCTGCACCTCTTCCCGCGGGCCGGAAAGATCGATATAAGGCGCGGTATGGTCCTGGAACACCCGGAAACGGTTGCCCAGGGTCACGTCAACGGTGACGCCGCTGACTTTGTCGTTGGACGGGCGCGGTTCGATGACGATCCGTTCCTTGTCCAGGTACTCGATGATTTCGATGTCGTTAAGGCGCATCCTTACCTTCCAGTGTCTTATCGTTATTATTCGCCGTGCAGAAGCTGCATGATGTTGGCTTTGAGGATATCAATGGCGATGCGGTTCTTACCACCCCGGGGCACAATGATGTCCGCGTGCTGTTTGGAGGGCTCGATAAACTGCATAAACATGGGGCGAACCGTGTGGGTGTACTGAGTCAGTACGGAGTCCATGGTGCGGCCCCGCTCCTCAACATCGCGAACCAACCGGCGCATCAGGCAGATGTCCAGAGGCGTGTCCATAAAGATGGAAGCGTGCATCTGCTTACGCAGGTTCGCGTCCGTCAGCAGCAGAATCCCCTCAAGAATGATCACCTTTTTGGGCGTCACGGTCACGGTGTCGCTCATGCGGGTGTGCTCGGAGTAGCTGTAGGTCGGGACCTCGACGCTCTGTCCCGACTTCAGTTGCTTCAGATGCTCATGCAACAAGGCGTGATCCAGTGCCTGCGGGTGGTCATAGTTGGTTTTAACCCGTTCATCCATGGTGAGGTGGGACTGGTCTTTGTAGTAGCTGTCCTCGTTAATCACCTCGATCTGGTCGGTTCCCAGGTCACGACGCAACTCTTCATAGATGGTGCGCGCGATGAGACTCTTGCCGGACGCGGACGCGCCGGCGATACCGATGATGACACACTGGGCTTGACTGGGCATGGATTCAGTTCTCAACAGGGGAATAACACATTATGGACGGCGTCGGGATCAGTCGCTGGTGATCTCGATGGCCAGAGACGGCTCTGGCTCTGAGCGGGCCACCAACGCTGCCGCTGCCTTACGGGCGATCTCACGATACGCTGCTGCAATCTCACCCTCAGGCTCCGCCACAACACTGGGTTGGCCGGAATCAACGTGTTCACGAATGGAGAGATTGAGAGGCAGATCGCCCAAAAGCGGCACATTGTAGCGATTTGCGGTTTCAATGCCACCGCCAGTGCCAAACGGGTGCTCCTTGCTGCCGCACTGGCTGCAGATGTGGTAGCTCATGTTCTCCACAATCCCCAGAACCGGGATGTTCACCTTGTTAAACAGGGTGATCCCCTTACGGGCGTCGGAGGTGGCGATCTCTTGCGGGGTGGTGACGATCACCGCTCCGGATACCGGCACTTTCTGAGACAGCGTCAACTGAATGTCGCCGGTGCCCGGCGGCATATCGATAACCAGGTAATCCAGCTCCGGCCATTGGGTCTCGTTGATCAACTGAACCAGTGCACCCGCCGCCATAGGCCCACGCCAGGCTGCGGCGTTGTCTTCGGTTACCATAAAGCCAATGGACATTGCCGCAACGCCATGGGCGAATGCCGGCGCCATGGTGTGGCCATCGTAGCTGACCGGGCGGAAATCGGTCACACCCAGCATGATCGGCACGGACGGGCCATAAATGTCGGCATCCAGTACCCCGACCCGGGCCCCTTCGGCGGACAGCGCCAACGCCAGGTTGATTGCTGTGGTGGATTTACCCACACCGCCTTTACCCGAGGCCACGGCAATCACATTGCGAATGTTCGGCAGTGCCGGAACGGAACTGGCGCTGATGGCAGGGACTGCCAGGCCGATTTCGCACTCAACCTCATCGACTTCTGCAAGATCGGACAGCTTTTCAGTCAGCGCCATCACCAGATCGCGGTACAGGCTCTTACAGGGATAAGGGAAAGCCAGACCCAGCTGCAGACGGCGACCGTCCAGCTCCAGAGCGCGAACGATGCCGGCACTGACAATGTCTTGCTCAAGGTAGGGATCAATATGTTGTTCCAGGCGGGCAATAACGGCACTGGAAAGGGGTTCGGGAAGGCCGTTGCGGATGGCTTGGTCGCTCACAGGCGCGCTCCTTTAGGTTAAGTTGGCCACAGTGTACCAGAAGGGTTCGCGAAGGTATGGCCATAAAGCAGGCAAAGGTTTGCTCTGTGGGTGAAAAAGCCACGTCCTTCGGTTAGACTTGGCTCCCTTGTAGTAGCCCGAAATGAATCGAGAGACGATGGCAACCGAGAGTAGAAAAATCCTCGTGACCAGTGCGCTGCCGTACGCCAACGGCCCTATCCACTTAGGTCACATGCTGGAGTACATCCAGACCGACATCTGGGTACGCTTCCAGAACCTGCGCGGCCACAAGTGCACCTACGTGTGCGCGGACGATACCCATGGCACGCCCATCATGCTGAAAGCCCAGCAACTTGGTATGACCCCCGAGGAGATGATCGCCCAGGTATCGAAAGAGCACCAGGCGGACTTTGCCGACTTTAACATCGCCTTCGACAACTACCACTCCACCCACAGCGACGAGAACCGTCAGTGGGCGCAGGAGGTGTACCGCCGTCTGCAGGACGGGGGCTACATTAAGACTAAGGTGATTGAGCAGCTGTTCGATCCCGAGAAAACCATGTTCCTGCCGGATCGTTTCGTTAAAGGCACCTGCCCGAAATGCGACACCGAAGATCAGTACGGTGATAACTGCGAAAACTGCGGTACCACCTACTCGCCGACCGAACTGAAGAATCCGAAGTCCGTTCTGTCCGGTGCCACTCCGGTACTGAAAGAGTCCGAGCACTTTTTCTTCGACCTGCCCCAGTTCAAAGATGTTCTGGAGCAGTGGACCCGTTCCGGTGCCCTGCAGTCCGAGATGGCCAACAAACTGGCTGAGTGGTTCGAGCAGGGATTGCAGCAGTGGGACATCAGCCGTGATGCGCCCTACTTCGGCTTTGAGATCCCCGGCACCGATGGCAAGAAGTTCTTCTACGTCTGGCTGGATGCTCCCATTGGCTACATGGGTGCGTTCCAGAACCTGTGTGCCCGTCGTGATGACCTGAACTTTGACGATTACTGGGGTGCCGACTCTGACGCTGAGCTGTACCACTTTATCGGCAAGGACATCATCTACTTCCACAGCCTGTTCTGGCCCGCCATGCTGCACGGTGCCGGCCTGCGCAAACCCACCAATGTGTTTGCTCACGGCTACGTCACTGTCAATGGCGCCAAGATGTCCAAGTCCCGTGGCACCTTTATCAAGGCGCGCACCTACCTGGATCACCTGAACCCGGAATACCTGCGCTACTACTACGCCGCCAAACTGAACGACCGCATCGACGATCTCGACCTGAACCTGGAAGACTTCGCTCAGCGCGTGAACGCAGACATGGTTGGCAAGCTGGTGAACATCGCGTCCCGCACCGCTGGTTTTATTGCCAAGCGTTTTGACGGCAAACTGGCGGATGGCATTGATCAGCCTGAGCTGCTGGCGGAGTTCCAGAACGCCGCTGTCACCATTGCGGCCTACTATGAAGGCCGTGAGTTCGGTAAAGCGATCCGCGAGATCATGGCACTGGCTGACAAAGCCAACGCCTACATCGCCGATGCCGCGCCGTGGCAGCTGGCCAAGCAGGAAGGCATGGAACAGAAGACCCAGGAAGTCTGCTCCATGGGTATCCACCTGTTCCGCATTCTGATGATTTACCTCAAGCCGGTACTGCCGAAGATCGCCGAAGAGACCGAAGCGTTCCTGGGTGCTGAACTGAGCTGGGAAGGCATCAACACCGTTCTGACCGGCCACAGCATCAACCCGTTCAAAGCGCTGATCCAGCGTATTGAGCCGGCCAAGATCGAAGCCGTTGTGGAAGCCACTAAAGCCGATGCCGAAGCGGAAGCCGCACTGGCCGGTAAAGCCGCACTGCAGCTCGAGCACAACGACGAGCTCGAGAAAGAGCCGATTGCCGAGACCATCAACTTTGATGATTTCGCCAAGGTGGACCTGCGGGTGGCGCGCATTGCCAAAGCGGAGCACGTCAAGGGCGCTAACAAGCTGCTTCAGCTGACGCTGGACCTGGGTGGCGAAACCCGAAATGTGTTCGCTGGCATCAAGTCCGCGTACCAGCCGGAAGATCTGGAAGGTCGACTCACCGTGATGGTGGCCAACCTGGCCCCGCGCAAGATGAAGTTTGGCCTGTCTGAGGGCATGGTGCTGGCTGCCGGCCCTGGCGGCGAGGAGATCCACATCCTCAGCCCGGACAGCGGCGCCAAACCTGGCCAACGCATCATGTAATAAAACACGGAGCCTTCGGGCTCCGTTTTTATTTCGCCCACTTACCCTGCATTCACAGCGACGGCTTCGGCCGGTTAATTCTTGAGCAGACAGGGGTTTTTCCCTACTCTCTAAGGCTACTTAATGGATTCATTGCCAAGGAGAGGCCATGAAACGTGTCGCCCTGATTGCGTTGTTTACCCTCGCCCTGCCTACACAGGGCGCAACATTGTGGGCAGAAAGCCAGGCCGAATGTGGTCGCTACCAAGGCCGCCAGGCCTGCCGGGATGCGGCTGAGCAGGCTGTGCTCTCTTCGCTGAGCAAGCAGATCTTCGTGCAGGTAGAGTCCAACGGCGACAGCTTTCAGAACTCCGACGGCGTCGCGCTTTTTCAACTCCAGTCCCGCACCCATTCCAACCTGCCCCTTATCGGCGTCAGCCAGCAGTGTGACTACCACAGCAGCGGCAACCTGGTCAGTTGCAGTGGCTCCCTGAACCCCGATGACGCCCTGCCGAGTTACCAGCAACGGATCCAACAGCTCGATCAGCAGCTGACTCAGGGTGTGGCCGATCTCAAAGGAGAGTTAAGCGCCGCCCAGTATGAGAAATTGCTGACCCTGTTAACGGTTCAGCAGCAGCTCGAACAGTTCCGGCTGGTCCACGATTTCTTCTCTCCCCAGCCCGCCGCACTGCCAGCCCTGCCTCAGCAGCAAAGCTGGCTTCAGACGCGACTGGCCCGATACAACGACACGCTGCCATCACTGGAGATGGCCATCGAACGCATTGCCACCGACCTGAAACCCTATCAGGGGATCCTGGTGCGGCCTCCGCTCTATCCCCACTCCCAGCAGGTAACGGAGGCAGCGCAACGGATCGGTGGCCTGATGACGGCAGCCCTGTCGGGCCAGGTGGCCACCACGTCTGAGCAGGCCCGCTACCTGCTCAGTGGCAGTTACCAGACCAACGGTCAGGGGATGGATCTGCTCTACAACCTGGTGGAACTGGACAGCGGTGAAGTCCTGCACAGCCAGCTCGTTTCCGTGATGGCCAAAGCCTACGCCGGGCTGGAAACCGAACCCGCCAGCCCCGATTTCGAACGGCTGCTGTATGCGGGCTATGTTGAGCCATCCGCATTAACCGTGGACCTGCAAACCAATAAGGGCAGCCGGGGGCTGAGCTTCGCCGAGGGAGAAACCGTACAGTTGATGGTCAAGCTCAATCGTTCCGGCTACTTCTACGTACTGGGCCACACCGGTGAAGCCAAGGGTTTCAGTTACCTGCTGGAACTGAATGACGAAACCGGCCCCCATCGCTTCCAGCACTACATTGGCCCGGAGCAAGCCAACAAGTGGGTGCTGTTGGGCGAGTTCGAAGTGGAGCCGCCATTCGGCTACGAGATGTTACAGGTGATCGCCAGCAACCAACCCTTAGGCACCGCGCTGCCAGCCACCCGTTACGACCCCGACACCGGCTATCACCGGGTGGGCGATAACCGTGAACAGGCGGTCAGCCAGACTCGTGGGCTGAAGCGAAAGCAGCAGCAACAGGCGGAAGTGTTGACCGCAGAAGCGGTGATCTCCTTTACCTCCGCCAACCGTTTGTAATGTGACACTCCGGATGGGTAGCAGTTTGACTAGACTCAGATTCTGCCCACCCCGGAGACGTCAATGTGTCCCTCTCCCCGCTGATGGCCCTTGCTGCTCTGGGCCTGATCTCCATTCTCTGCCAGTGGACCGCGTTTCGCCTTAAGGTGCCGGCCATCCTGCCACTGCTGCTGGTGGGTCTCCTGCTGGGTCCTGGACTGGGCGTACTGCAACCTGACCCGCTGCTGGGTGATCTGCTGTTTCCCATCGTCTCTCTGGCGGTAGCGGTCATTCTGTTTGAAGGCAGCCTGACGTTGCGGTTTGCTGATCTGGAAGGTCAGGACCGACTGATCACCCTGATGGTCACACTGGGGATGTTTATCACCTTTGTGCTGGCCTCGGTTTCAGCCTATTACCTGCTGGATCTGTCCCCCGGTTTGTCTGCTCTGCTCGGCGCTTTGGTGGTGGTCACCGGCCCAACCGTGATCGCACCGCTGCTGCGCAGCGTCCGCCTGAAAGGCAAGCTGGCCACCGTTCTGCATTGGGAAGGGATCCTGATCGACCCCATTGGCGCGTTGTTGGCGGTACTGGTCTATGAGTTCATCAGCGTTCGTCAGGGGTTGGCCATTGAGCACGCCCTGGTGGCCTTCGGCCTCACCGTCGCAACCGGTGTATTGGCGGGAGCGCTCTCCGGTTTCCTGTTGGCACAGGCGTTGAAAAAGCGATTTTTCCCCCGTTATCTGGAAACCATTGCGGTTTTAACCCTGATGCTGGCCGCGTTCGCCATCAGCAATGAGCTGATGCACGAATCTGGGCTATTAACGGTCACGGTCATGGGGGTCTGGCTTGCCAACACCAAAGGACTGGATCTGGAACCCATCATCGAGTTTAAAGAAACCCTTTCCATTCTCCTGATCTCTGCACTGTTTCTGCTGCTGGCAGCGCGACTCTCGCCGGATGACATCGCACTGATTGACGGCGCGGCGTTGCTTTGGCTCGGCGTGTTGGTACTGGTTGCCCGCCCCCTGGCCGTGATGGTGTGCGCCTTCGGCACCGACCTGTCGCTGAAAGAGCGGTGGATGATCGGCTGGATCGCCCCACGAGGCATTGTCGCCGCCGCCGTCTCCTCTCTGTTTGCGCTGAAGCTGAGCAAACTGGATATGCCCGGTACCGAACGCCTGGTGCCGCTGGTGTTCCTGGTGATCATTGCCACCGTCGTGATGCAAAGCCTGATGACACCACCACTGGCCCGTTGGCTGGGGTTGAGGGCGCCACCCAGAAACGGTTTTCTTATCTTCGGAGCCAACCCTCTGGCCCGCGCGGTTGCGGCAGCACTGGACCGTTATGAGATCCCGGTGGTGCTGAGCGACACCAACTGGGACAGCCTGCGTCAGGCACGGATGCAGGATCTGTCCGTGTACTATGGCAACCCCACCTCGGAACACGCTGATGCCACTCTGGATTTGTCGTTGGTGGATCGCTTGCTGGTGCTGGCGCCTTACCACCGGCTGAATGCCGAGGTCGCCTACCACTATCAGGATCGCTTTGGTGCAGAGAAGGTATACCGGCTTCCGGAACCCCGCGGAGACAAGAGCCCGAGACGACGCCGGTCAGAGCGTCATCAGTCGCTGTTTGATGAGGACGCCTACTTTGCCACTCTGAGCAGCATGGTCGCAAAAGGCGCCCAGGTAAAAGCAACCAAGCTCAGTGACAGCTTTGGCTGGGAAGACTATCGCAACAAACAGGGCAAAGAGGGCGTGCCGATGTTTGCGTTTGACCCCCAGCGTAAGCTGAGGGTCTTTACCGCACAGGCCCCGTTCGAGCCCGGCCCCGGCTGGGAGATTCTGGCATTGGTGCCGCCAGAGAACGGCAACTAGACCGGGTTCGGGGTGTCGACAAAGTGCACATTCAGCCCCAGGCTTTGCTGGAGATGCTCGCCCAGCGCCTTCACACCGCCGCGCTCGGTGGCGTGGTGACCACAGGCAAAGTAGTCGATGCCCTGCTCCACCGCGCTGTGGTAGGTCCGCTCCGACACCTCTCCGGAAAGGAACGCGTCCAGTCCCTCTGCGGCCACCCCATCGATGTAGTCCTGCGCGCCACCCGTGCACCATGCCAGGGTGTGGATTGTCCTATTGTGGCCGGCGATGTGCAGCGGCGGACGGTCCAGCACATCGGCCAGACGTTCCGCCAGTTGATGTCCGGTTAACGGCGGTTCCAGTTCGCCCCGCAATACCAGGCTGGTTTCATTGCCTTCTTCGAAGGGACGAACATTACAGACACCGAGCGCCTGAGCCAGTTGGGCGTTGTTGCCCAGAGTCGGGTGGACGTCCAGCGGCAGATGATAGGCGATCAAATTGATGTCGTGCTTTATCAGTTGCTCAATGCGCCGCTTTTTCATCCCAACGATCGGCGCGGCTTCGTTCTTCCAGAAGTAGCCGTGATGCACCAGCAACACGTCGGCGCCCGCCTCCACCGCGGCGTCGACCGCAAACTGATCGGCGGTAACTGCGGTCACCACGTTACGCACCTCGCTGCGCCCTTCCACCTGAAGTCCATTGGGCGCGTAATCCTTTATCTGCCAGGGTTTAAGCAGCTGGTCCAGGTAACGCAGCAGTTCGTCTCTTTGCATCATGTTTCGGTGGCGTCCTTTAAAGTTCGTTGCCGGTCAGACGACCGTCAAAATGAGCACTGAGGTTGGCAACGGTGGTTTGGCCAATTTCGCTCAATGCTTCCTTGGTGAAATAGCCCTGGTGGCCAGTCACCAGCACATTCGGGTAACTGAGTAACAGCGCAAACACGTCATCGTGGAGCACTTTACCGGAGAGGTCCCGGAAGAAGATGTCCCCTTCCAACTCATACACGTCCAGGCCAAGGTAGCCTATTTTACCCTGCTTCATTCCGTCCAGGGCATGCTGGGCGTTCACCAGCGCGCCGCGGGAGGTGTTAATCAACATCACCCCCTCTTTCATCTGAGCAATGCTTTGCTCATTGATCAGGTGGTAACTGTCTTCAGTCAAAGGACAATGCAGGGAGATGACATCGGATTCGCGATAGATCCGCTCCAGATCGCAGTACTCTCCCAGCTTCGCTGCCTCATCGGACGGGTACGGGTCGTAACACAGGATCTTGCAGCCAAAGCCACTCAGTGCACGCATGGTGGCCAGGCCGATCTTACCGGTGCCGATGATGCCGACAGTGCTCTTCTGCACGTTAAAACCCAACAATCCATCCAGATCGAAATTATGCTCTTTAACCCGGTTATAGGCCTTGGTGAGTCTCCGGTTAAGGGACAGCATCATGGCGACCGTGTGCTCCGCAACCGATTCGGGCGAGTAGCCGGGCACTCTAGCAACCTGAACGCCCAACTCTTTGGCGGCTTCCAGATCGACGTTATTAAATCCGGCACAGCGTAGCGCGATCATTCGGATGCCATTGGCGACAAGGTGCTCCAGCACCGGCCGGTCAACAATGTCATTCACAAAGCAGGAGACCGCATCATAGCCTTCCGTCAGTCGCATGGTGGCCTGACGCAACCGGTTCTCAAAGTATTCAAGCTGGAGCGAACCGCCCTGGTTGGCCAGATCCAGAAAGTGTTTGTCGTAGGGCTTGCTTGAGAACACCGCAACGCGTTTCGGTTCCATAACAGCTATTTCCTCAATGCTCTGAACAGGGGTGACCTCAAAGGTTTAGGCCCATTTTCCTCAGATTGCTTATGCAAAGGAGATTAACCAATCGGATCCAGTAACGCGACGCCGTTTTATGATCCACCCTAAGTTCTTAGGACGCTTGATGATTCCTTGTTCAGGCTGGATTGAACTTAGCGCCTCATGCGGGTATTATCGACCGCTGACATTTTCAACAGCGACAATGTAACTATGTCAAAATTGATCAAGGAAGAGGTGATCGCGCAATTCACCGCCGCATACCTCGCCAAACACGGTAAAGAGCCGCAAATCGAACAAAAAGGCAGCTGGTTCAAAGTGGACGACGGTAAGTCCGTTCGCTTGGGTGAGCTGGCTGAGATGGCTTCTGAACTGGCTGGCGATAAGCCTGCGGCTGCGGAGGCCAAAGCGGCTCCTGTGAAGGCAGCAAAACCCAAAGCCAAGCCCGCCAAGCCGAAGAAGGCTGCGGTGAAATCCAGCGGTGGCAAGGGTGGCCTCAGCCCCAAAGACGCATGGAAACAAAACCTTGCTAAAGGTTCCAAAATGCCTCGGGGCTTCTAAGCTCTAAATAGTAAGCCGACCTTAGGGTCGGCTTTTTCATATGCCGTTTTCCCACCCCATTGTTCGTGACCTAGCCTGGCTGTTAAGCAGCCGCCCGCTGGTCACCGAAGCGCCCTATGCCGACCAGACCTTTCTGGCAGAGTTTGCAATGCCGCTGTGGCGCCAGCTGCCCGGTTTGACCACCCGGCCAGGCTCCCCGCTTCTGAATCTCCATCCCGGTGGCCGCCTTGGCCACTATTACGAGCAACTCTGGCAGCTCGCCTTCACCCTTCATCCGGACTACGAATTGCTCGACAACGATGTATTGGTCAAAGAGGGAAAGCGGGTTATCGGCAGCGCCGACTTTGTGCTGTTCCACCGGCCTTCAGGCCGATTGGAGCATTGGGAAGTGGCGGTGAAATTCTACCTGGCCCGTGGAGCGGCTCTGAGCGATTGGATCGGCCCGGGAAAACAGGATTGGCTGGCGGACAAGCTGACAAGACTGACGCAACACCAGTTGCCACTGTTTGATACACCGCAGGGGAAGTTGTTGTGCCAGCAGCGGGGTTGGCAGATTGACCAGCGCCGTATCGTGTTGCAGGGACGCCTTTACCCCCACGTGGGTGCGGATACGCTGCCGCCTCCCCTCTCCGCTTCTGCGCCGGTTGGGCGCTGGTATCGCCGCTCTGAATTACCCGCAGGACATTACCGCAAGCTGTCACGAATGGACTGGCTGGCCGGGCGCGACTGGCGCCTGTTGCCACGCTTCACCTGCCCAAAGCCATTAACCTGGCCAAAGCACCTTTATGACGTCACCAACCGGCAGTGGTGCTTTGTGGTTCCTGAGGCGTGGTAACGAAATTTCAGGCAAGAAAAAAGGGCGCCCTGGGGCGCCCTTCTTAACTGGTTCGGTACATTACCCGGAGGGTAATCTTACTTGGCCAGAGCTTCTTTCGCTTTCTCAACCAGAGCGGCAAATACCACTTTGTCGAATACAGCGATGTCGGCCAGGATCTTACGATCGATCTCAACAGAAGCTTTCTTCAGACCGTTGATGAAACGGCTGTAAGACATGCCGTTCTGACGAGCAGCAGCGTTAATACGGGCGATCCACAGCTGACGGAACACGCGCTTCTTAGCGCGACGGTCACGGTAAGCGTATTGACCAGCCTTGGTAACGGCTTGGAATGCTACACGATAGATACGGCTACGGGCACCATAGTAACCCTTAGCTTGCTTGAGAACTTTCTTGTGACGGGCACGAGCGGTCACACCACGTTTTACGCGAGCCATTGTTTATCTCCTACCAGTCTATTAAGCGTACGGCAGCATGCGCTGTACGGATGCTACGTCTACTTTAGCTACCATTGCAGCAGCGCGCAGATGGCGCTTACGCTTGGTGCTCTTCTTGGTCAGGATATGGCGCAGGTGTGATTGCTTGCGCTTGAAGCCACCAGAGGCGGTCTTCTTGAAGCGCTTTGCAGCGCCACGGTGAGATTTCATCTTCGGCATTGGAAGAAACTCCGCATTGTTAAATTAAATGAACTGCAAGGCGAACAAAATCAGCCGAGCTCAGGCCCGGCTGATTCGTTACTTGTGGGCCTTACTGTTTCTTTTTGGGCGCGAGGACCATAATGGCCTGGCGGCCTTCCATTTTCGGGAAGGACTCCACCTGAGCGATCTCTACAGTATCGTCTTTGATACGATTCAGCAGGTCAAAGCCCAGTTGTTGGTGTGCCATTTCACGCCCACGGAAACGCAGTGTTACTTTCACTTTGTCTCCTTCTTCCAAGAAGCGAACCAGGTTGCGTAGTTTTACCTGATAGTCGCCCACATCAGTTCCAGGACGGAATTTGAGTTCCTTAACCTGAATCTGCTTGGTCTTTTTACGCTGCTCGTTAGCAGCCTTACTCTTTTCGTACAAGAACTTACCGTAGTCCATCACTCGACAGACCGGCGGCTCGGCATTGGGGCTGATCTCAACCAGATCCAGCTCCGCTGCGGCAGCCATATCCAACGCTTCATTCAGGGTTACGATACCCGCCTGCTCGCCTTCAGCGTCAATCAGACGCACTTCGCGCGCACGAATTTCGCCGTTGATACGGTTACGGTCCTTATTGATTGGACCTTTCTGTTTTCCGCCTTTTATAGCTTATTCCTCCAGCATGGTAAGACTGCGGGTGCGTACTTCTTGGGCAACGGCAGCAGCGAACTGCTCCAGTTTCATTTTGCCCAGGTCCACCCCGTTTCTTGTACGAATTGCGACTTCCCCGTTTTCAACTTCCTGGTCACCACAGACCAGCAGGTAGGGAACCCGCTTCAAAGTGTGTTCGCGGATTTTAAAGCCAATCTTCTCGTTTCTCAAGTCCGCCTTTGCGCGAATTCCCTGGTCGTTCAGCATTTCGACGACCTGGCGCACATAATCGGCCTGATTATCGGTAATGTTCATGACCTGAACCTGAGTCGGTGCCAGCCAGGTCGGCAGCTTACCGGCGTACTCTTCGATAAGGATACCGATAAAGCGTTCCAGAGAACCCAGAATCGCACGGTGAATCATCACCGGAACCTTACGAGCGTTGTCTTCACCCACGTAGCTGACGTCCAGGCGCTCAGGCTGAGGCATGGAGAAGTCCAGCTGAATGGTGCCGCACTGCCAGGCGCGATCCAGGCAGTCGTGCAGGGTGAACTCAATCTTCGGACCATAGAAAGCGCCCTCGCCCGGCTGAAGTTCGTACTTCAGGCCATTGGCGTCGAGTGCTTCGGCCAGAGATTGCTCCGCCTTGTCCCACAGGTCATCAGAGCCGATGCGCTGTTCCGGACGAGTAGACAGTTTCACCTCAATCTCTTCAAAACCAAAGGTCTTGTAGGTGTCGTACACCATCTTGATGCAGCTGGTCACCTCATCCAGGATCTGCTCTTCAGTACAGAAGATGTGGGCGTCGTCCTGAGTAAAGGAGCGTACACGCATCAGACCGTGCAGAGAGCCGGACGGCTCATTACGGTGAACCAGACCAAATTCCGCCATGCGGTACGGCAGGTCGCGGTAGGACTTCAGGCCCTGCTTGAAGATCTGCAGGTGGCCAGGGCAGTTCATCGGCTTCACCGCGTAGGTGCGCTTCTCGGACTCGGTGGCGAAGATCATCTCGGAGTACTTGTCCCAGTGGCCGGAACGCTCCCACATCACCTTATCCATCACCAGCGGGGTACGAACTTCTTCGTAACCGTACTTGTGAAGCTGCTTACGCATGTAGCCTTCCAGCTCCTGATAGATGGTCCAGCCGTCGTTGTGCCAGAACACCATACCGGGTGCTTCTTCCTGCCAGTGGAACAGGTCCAGCGCCTTACCGATCTTACGGTGGTCACGCTTGGCGGCCTCTTCCAGACGCTGCAGGTGCGCTTTCAGTTGTTTCTTATCTGCCCAGGCGGTGCCGTAGATGCGCTGTAGCATCTTGTTATCGGAGTTACCACGCCAGTAGGCACCGGCCACGCTCATCAGCTTGAAGTGATGGCAGTGACGCATGTTCGGCACGTGCGGGCCACGGCACATGTCGATGTATTCTTCATGGTGGTACAGGCCCGGACGGTCATCACGGCTGATGTTCTCATCCAGGATCGCCACCTTGTACAGCTCGCCACGAGCTTCAAAGGTGTCCCGTGCTTCCTGCCAGCTAACGACTTTCTTGATCACGTCGTAGTTGGTTTTGGCCAGTTCCAGCATGCGCTTTTCCAGCGCTTCCAGATCGTCCTGGGTCAGCTTATGCTCCAGGTCGATGTCGTAGTAGAAACCGTTGTCGATAACCGGGCCGATGGCCATTTTGGTTTCCGGCCACAGTTGCTTGATGGCGTGACCCAGCAGGTGAGCGCAGGAGTGACGAATGAACTCCAGGCCTTCTTCATCACGGGTGGTGATGATCGAGACTTCGGCGTCTTCTTCAATCGGGTCACAAGCATCGACCAGCTTGCCGTTAACGCGGCCGGCCAGACAGGCTTTGGCCAGGCCAGGACCGATGTCCATAGCGACGTCCATTACGGAAACAGCTTGATCGAATTGGCGTTGGCTGCCATCAGGAAGGGTAATAACGGGCATTGTGTGCTCCAGTTCAGTGGTGATCCATACCAAGGACCACATGATGAATAAAACAGTAAGGGCGAGCAGTCCCGGGCCATGACGTTACCAGTGCCAGTTCACCGAGACTGAGGGACGCAGTCTATCGGCTTAGTGCTAGTCACTCAAGAGTCAGTTTGAAGACAATCCCGAACGGGGTAATCGACGGGAGTTTTTACCTGGATCAGTGTGAACTGATGGAATTGTTCGTAATAATAAGGTGCTGCCATTTGGCAGAGACCGGAGACAGACAGGATGTGGAACGGTATCAGTCAGCAGGTGAGCGACGCCCTTGGGCGTGAGTTCAGGATCACAGAAAAGCGCCGTGTCAGCGGCGGTGACATTCATCAGGCCTTCGCCATCAGCGACGGGCACACCCGGCTGTTTGTGAAAACCAATGCCAAGGATAAGGTGAGCCTGTTCGAACAGGAGGCCCTGGCTCTGAGCCGCTTGTCGCAAAGCCGGGAGATTCGAATCCCCGAGTTGATCCATTACGGCACCACCGCTGAACACGCCTTTCTGGTGCTGGAGTTTCTGGAACTCGGCACCCCGTCGGCGGCTCAGTGGTACATCTTCGGCCAACAACTGGCCCGGTTGCACCGCAGCCAGACCCAGGCCGAGTACGGCTTCGATGAAGACAACTTTATCGGCACCACTGAACAGCCCAACCGCTGGCAACGCAACTGGGCCCAGTTCTTTGCGGAACAGCGGATTGGCTGGCAGCTGAAGCTGGCGGAAGAAAAAGGCTTCCAGTTGGGTGACCTGAACCGGTGGGTGGACGCCTGCGCTACGGCACTGCAAGGGCACCAGCCAGAAGCCTCGCTGTTGCACGGGGACCTGTGGCGAGGCAACCTCGGCTTCCATCAGGGCGAAGCGGTGCTGTTCGACCCTGCCAGTTACTATGGCGATCGCGAGACCGACCTGGCGATGTCAGAGCTGTTCAGCCGCTTTCCTGGCGACTTTTATAAAGGCTATGACGCCGAGTGGCCAATCGACCCCGGCTACAGCAAGCGGCGCCCCATTTACCAGCTCTACCACCTGCTGAACCATCTCAACCTGTTTGGCGGCAGTTATCTGCAACAGTGCCAGCAGCAACTCAGGGAGCAGTTTTGTGACCGTTGACGCTCCGGTCGCGCTGATCACCGGCGCAGGCAAACGGGTTGGGGCTGCCCTCGCCCGCCGTTTTCACGCTGAAGGCTACCGGGTATTGATTCACTGTCTGGCCTCCCGCCTGGAAGCCGACACCCTGGCTGAGGCACTCAATCAGCAACGGCCAGAGAGCGCCCGGGTGCTGGTTGCAGACCTCAACCAAATCGATAATGTCGAACGCCTCGCTCAGGACGCGCTGAAGCAGTGGGGCCGGATTGACCTGCTGATCAATAACGCCTCACGTTTCTCCCCCACTCCGGTCGGGACCATCGACGCGCGCGCCTGGCAGGACCTGGTGGGCAGCAATATGATGGCGCCACTCTTTTTAAGCCAGGCACTGGCGCCCGCCCTGAGCAAAACCAACGGCAGCATCATCAACATGGTGGATGTGCACGCCCGAAGCCCGCTCAGAGGGCATACACTCTACTGTATGGCCAAGGCCGCTCTGGTGATGATGACTCAGGCACTGGCGTTGGAACTGGCCCCGAATGTGCGGGTCAACGGCATCGCCCCCGGCGCCATTCTCTGGCCCGAAAACGCCGAAGCGTCGCCTGCGCAGAATGAAGTTTTGGCCCAGGTGCCAATGGGGCGGCTGGGCGCATTGGAAGAGATTGCGGAAACTGCGGCGTTTCTGGCTAACCGGGCCAGTTACGTGACCGGCCAGGTGATCGCGGTGGATGGCGGCAGAAGCCTGGCCCCGTTAAAAGGAGCCTGAACCATGAAACTGGGCGCAAGCGAACAGATCATCACCTGCCCTCACTGCGGGTATCACACTCGCGTGCAGATCGACAGCAGCGGTGGCGATCAGGAGTTCTTTGAAGACTGCAGCGCCTGCTGCAGCCCCATTCATCTCCGCCTCCACATCGACGAACTTGAGCAGAAGGTGCAATTGTTCGTCGACGCGGATGACGAGCAGAACTACTGACCGCGCGCCGCCAGCACCCGCTCAACCGTGTCCACAATGGTCTGAGTCTGGCTGTCGATCTCGATGTTGAACACCGTGCCAACTTTGGCTTCACCCAGGTTGGTGATGTTCAGCGTTTCCGGGATCAGGTAAAGCGCGAAGCCATCCTCATACACTTCCCCAACGGTAAGACTGCAACCGTTTACCGCGACAAAGCCTTTGTGCAGAATGTACTTCATCCATTGCCGATCCAACGTCAGCCGCATCCGGCAGTTGGTGTCGCTCTTATCCAGCTCGGTCAGCGTAGCCCGGGCATGCACATGGCCGGAAACCATATGGCCCCCCACCTCTTTACCGAACACCAGTGAGCGCTCGATGTTGACCCGGCTCCCGACCTGAACAAATTCCAGGTTGGTCTTCCTCAGCGTCTCTTCCATGACATCGAAAAAGACCTTATCATTCTCGAGCTTAGTGACCGTAAGGCACACGCCGTTGTTGGCCACACTGGCCCCGATCTCCAGGTTCTCTCTTTCACGATCTTCCAGCGACACCACAAAGGTGCGCAGTTGATCCCTTTCCTCGATCGCCACAATGGGCGCGGTTGTCGTCACGATGCCGGTAAACATTCCACTACTCGCTTACACTCAACTGAACTTTGGTTGGCAATACACCAATGCTTAACGCTGGCTTTCAAATTAAAAAACTGGTGCAGCTTGCCCTGCCTGTACTGATCGCGCAAGTCGCACAAACCATGATGGGCCTTATCGACACCGTAATGGCGGGTCGAGTTGGCCCTGCCGATATGGCGGCGGTGGCGGTAGGCACCAGCCTTTGGCTACCAACCATCCTGCTGTTTGCGGGGATCATCATGGCCATGCCGCCGCTGATCTCCCACCTCCACGGCGCCAATGAAGAGGGCAAAATTCGCCCGCTGGTTCATCAGGCACTGTACCTTGCACTGGGTTGCAGCGTACTGACTATGGTGATTCTGGCCAATGCTGACCTTGTGCTGGGCCGGATGGACCTCGAACCCGACCTGCTGCATCTCTCTAACGGCTACCTCGATGCCGTATTGTGGGGCGCGCCGGCGTTCCTGCTGTTCCAGGTGCTGCGCAGCTTTACCGAAGGCCTGAGCTGGACCCTGCCGTCAATGATCATCGGCTTTGTCGGCCTGGCCATCAACATCCCCGCCAACTACATCTTCATCTACGGCCACTTTGGTATGCCCGCCATGGGCGGCGCCGGTTGCGGCGTTGCGACCGCCCTCGTTTACTGGGGCATGTTGCTGGCCATGGTGATCTACCTGGCGATCAGTGGTCGTTTCAAGAGCTTCGAACTCTTTAAAGGATTCCGGGCCATCGACTGGGCTGAGCAGAAAGCGATCGTCAAACTGGGTCTGCCGGTTGCACTGGCAGTGTTCTTCGAGGTGACCCTGTTCGCTTTCGTCGCGGTAATGGTTGCACCGCTGGGCGCCATTGTGGTGGCTGGCCATCAGGTGGCCGCCAACTTCTCCAGCATCATCTTTATGCTGCCGCTCTCCATCGGTATTGCCGTCACCATTCGGGTTGGCTACTACCTGGGTCGCCAGCAGCCGGATATTGCCGCCATGGTGGCCAAGCTGGGTGTGCTGCTGGGTGTCGCTGTCGCCCTCTGTACCGCGATGCTGACGGTGCTGGGCCGGGAGTGGATTGCCCACCTCTACACCAACGACGAGCCGGTCTTTACCCTGGCGGTACAACTGATGTTCCTGTGCGCCCTGTACCAGATCTCCGACGGTATTCAGGTGGTGAGCGCCGCCGCGCTTCGTGGCTATAAAGACACGATTTCCATCCTCTGGATCGCCTTTGTCTCCTATTGGGGGGTGGGCATGACGGTGGGCTATGTCGTGGGCCTGACCGACTGGATCGTCGAGCCCATGGGTGCCGGCGGTTTCTGGGTCGGCTTCATCTCCGGCCTGTCAGCGGCCGCCGTGCTGTTGCAGTGGCGACTGAAACGGGTGCAGAAGCGCTATGTGGCGGCAGCCGCTTAAGCTTCTTATCCTGCTGCTGGTATCGGGGTGCCAACCGGGCCCCGATACCGCTCTGGATGATTACTTATCCAGACTGGAGCGGGTGCTCGAAACCGAGCGCCCGGCCATCACCCTCTCCCCCCCTGAACGCCCCAACCGTCACCGCTTCGAGCCCGACCACTCACTGACCGTCTCTTTGTTGGCGCCTCTGGCTTTAAAACCCTGCGGCGTGTTGCCCCTGATCGCGCAACACAACGCTCAGCTTGGCCGGGTCGCTGCACCGTCTCAACAGTTGCTTTATCACCGGGAAGTGGGCTACCGGTTGCACCATTGCGACCCCACCACACTGGATGACGAAGGCCAGGCCTTGCGAACGGAACTGCTCAATCACAAAACCGCACTGCTTCAGAATCACAGCGCCCGCTTGCTGCTGTTGAGCGATGAAGTCTGGTTTAATCTCGGCGCCGACGGGACACCCTGGCAGTTGGGAGAGCTGGCCTCAACAGAACACAGCCTGCAACGCCTTGCTGAGATCAAAGCCCGTCTGGTCCAATGGAATACGGCGTCAATGGACAGTGCGGAGCTGGAGTCGGAGCTGGCCACCCTGCACCGTGCCCAACTGCCCCGTTCGCTGCACCGCAGCATGCTGAATGTCACCATAGCGCTGGAACAGGCCTCGGCCATGCTCGGCCAGGCCGAGGCCCTGGCCTGTCGCAGCGAAGCGATGGCGGTGCTGCCCAACATACTGATCAAGATCTACGGTGAGCGGATCCAGCCCTCACTGGCGGCAATACAAAACGCGGATCGGCGCCTGACGCCGCCGTTACGACAGATGCTGGCCCCCTGGCCGGAGCACGCCTACTTTGACTACTACCTCGGCGACCAGCCCGGGCAGCTTCGTCACCGGTTTTACGCCGCCATCCAAGGACATACTGAACAGTGGCAACAGCTGTTGAAGCGCTGTGACCTCTCCCCGGGGGCAATACAGGGCTAATCGCTGCCCGTATTGCATAAAGCATCACCAACCAAACCCCTTTGGGGGAAAATCCCCTTGCGAGATGGTCAGACGGTGATTACTATACGCCTCGCTGTCAACGACAGCATTGTGCGTCCGTAGCTCAGTTGGTTAGAGCACCACCTTGACATGGTGGGGGTCGGTAGTTCGAGTCTACTCGGACGCACCACTTTCCGTGCGTCCGTAGCTCAGTTGGTTAGAGCACTACCTTGACATGGTAGGGGTCGGTAGTTCGAGTCTACTCGGACGCACCACATTCTGCGTCTATAGCTCAGTTGGTTAGAGCACCACCTTGACATGGTGGGGGTCGGTAGTTCGAGTCTACTTAGACGCACCATATTCGGTACAAAGCCCGCTCATCTGAGCGGGCTTTGTCGTTTCTGCCCGGCCGACGGTTCAGTCTAAACCCGTCAGCATTAGACGGGTCAAACCCCTGCGCAGCAAAACACTCGCCACCTCCCACACTGGCCAATTGATTGCCAGTTGGCCGCCAAAACGGTTGTTCCCGCGCACCTTAACCTCTACTCTCCACGGCCCGATCCCGCCCCCCGAATTTCTGGAGCCCGATATATGAAAGCGATCGCCGGCATCGACCTAGGCACTTCCAACTGTGGCATTGGTGTGATGAAGGGAGGCAAGCCTGCCCTGCTCTCCCTGCCTCAGCACGGTCATTTTATGCCGTCGACCCTGTACGCGCCCCGCTCCGAGGTGATCGCCGGCTGGCTCTATCGCCAACTCAAAGCCCAGGGCCGGGAGCAGGCATTCCAGCAAGCCCGGAGAAACACTCTGAGCGCTAGCCTTCATGCGTTGTCTGAAGCCCGCCTCGACGGTTACGAAGACGAACTGTTCTTCGGGCGTGAGGCGCTGAGTCGTTACCTGGAAGACCCGTCTGACTGTTACTACATCCGCAGTCACAAGTCGTTTCTGGGGGGCAGTGGGCTGTCGCCGCGCCAGCAGGAAGTACTGGAAGACATCACCGCATCCATGCTGTTGCACCTGCTTGAGCAGATGCGGGAAGCCGGCCGCAACGACGTCCGCAAGCTGGTGATCGGCCGCCCCATCAACTTCCAGGGCATCAACAGCGAACGCAGCAACGAGCAGGCCACCGCGATCATCCGTCGAGCTGCCCGGAACGTCGGTATCGAGCAGCTGGAGTTTCTCTATGAACCGATGGCCGCCGGGCTGACCTTCCAGCAACAGCTCACTGAAGAGAAGCGGGTTCTGGTGGTGGACGTGGGTGGCGGAACCACCGACATCTCCATGGTGCTGATGGGACCGGACTACCTTAACTCACGCGCGCCGGAAACCACGGTACTGGGCCACAGCGGCAAACGGATCGGCGGTAATGATTTTGATGTGGCGCTGAACTACAAAGCTCTGATGCCGGCACTCGGTCTGGGCCTGACCGATGAAAAAGGCCGGATGCTGCCCACTCAGCCATTCCATGATGCTGCGGCGGTCAATAACCTGTCCGCCCAAACCCGCTTCTACAGCCTTACTCACCGCAATGAGCTTGAAGCGTTGCGCCGTCAGCCGGGGTTGGACACGCTGTCGCGCCTGATCACCCTGCAGCGCAACCAGATGACGTTCCAGCAGAGTGCCGTTGCCGAGCGTACGAAGATCGCGCTAAGCGAATCGGAATCCACACAGGTGGATCTGAGCTACATCGAGGCGGCATTGTCGACCACCGCCACACAGCACCAGTTTGTTGAGTCCGTACAGGGACTGATGAAGCAGATAGCCGGATTGATCGACAGCACGCTGGCGGAAGCGGGATGCGACCCCGACGTTGTGTTCCTGACCGGTGGCTCTGCCCATTCGCCGCTGTTCCGAAACGCCCTTAAAGCGCGCTTTGGCGACAAGCTGGTGATGGGCGACAACTTTGGCAGTGTCACCACCGGTCTGGCGCTATGGGCTGACCGGATCTTCGACTGAACACCGGTTACGCCGCCCCTCAGCCACGCGATTTCATCCTGACCGCCAGATGCTGAGGGGAGTAAACACAACGGTGCATCAGGTCATCCAGGTTTTGTTGAGCCAGCTCCCCCGCCATGGTGCTGGCCAATCGATTCCACTTTTCACCGTCCAGTTGATCGACCAGAGCAGCAAACTGCTCACTCAGCGGCTGTTGCGGCAGATAGCGCCGATACAAGCGCACCACATCGCGCAGCAGAGTCAGGGGGTCTGAACCCGCCCCCCCACTCCCCATATGCGCCACTGGCACCTCCCGGATCGACTCCGGTTCACTGAGCTGAGCTTGCAGCAGAAGTTCCAGATCCAGTGAAGCCCCTAGCCCGCTGAGCCCCTCCACCAGCGCCATGCAGGTGGTTCCCTGATAGGCCTTAATGCCACTGAAGGGGTCCAGCACGCCATTAAGCTGAGGCAACAAGCGGCGCCACAGGTAAGCGACAAGCAGAGTTTCGGAGGATTCGTGCCGGGGCAGTGACACCGAGTCCGGCCGATATCGGCTGCCGACCACAGCCCAGAGCCTGCCGGCCTGCATAGGCTGACTCAGCAAACCAATCTGGCCGAGATTGAAATCGAGCCGTGGATCGCACACCACCACGATGTGGTTGTCCTGCCCCCACTGGCTGATTGCGTGCCACATTCCCAACACCGCGCCAGCCCCCTGCCGATGGGGCTGATCACGCAGGATCATCGGCGCAAGGCCCCGGCTTACCTGCTCATCAATCCAGAGAACCTCAGCTCTGGACGCCATACTCCGCTCCCGGATCTGACGTGCCGCAATCTGCCCGGATTGATTTGGACAACGCTCATCCACCAGCACCATCTGCCAATAATGGCGATGGGCTCCGGAAAACAGCCACTGAAGCTGATCGAGCTTGCGTTGAATGCAGGCCTCACCGTCCGGGTGAGCCTGCGGAGACAGCAGCTTCTGGTGGCTCCGGTACAACGGCACCACAATGGTAAATCGATGGGGATCGCAGAGATCGCACAGCACGCGTTTGGACAGCGCCAGTTTGATTACGGTCTGTGCAAGCCAGTTGCGCTTCAGACCATAAGCCGATTCCAGCTGACGCAGGGTATAGAGGTCCGGGCCGAGATCCAGCAAGTCATCCGCGGTATCGAGCAGCTCCGCCTGAAGGCGGCGATCACGAAACAGCGGACTGCCGGTGTGAGGCAGGTAGCGTTCCAGCAAAGCATCCATTGGGGTCATGACTCCTCCCTGAGCCAACGCCTGACAGCCTTACTAACGCTAGTTCACGGTGAGGGGCGTCGCCAGTCGAGGAAAGGCACTGACATTTGCCTCAAATCCGCTAAGATAGCGCCCTTTCCAATCCTGAAAGCGAGATAACGATGAGCGAAAGCGTTTCCCTGCCTGCAGAGCTGAAGCAGGTACTGGATTTTATGGGTACCCCTGAAGCCCAGCACGAAGCGGTTCTGGCGGTTTACAACGCGGTAGAGGGCCCGCTGCGCGCCGCGTGGGAAACCCAACCGCAAAGCGCCAAAAACGTGCTGGAGAACTTTGAACAGTTCCAGGCCGTTGTCGCCTTTACCCTGGTCGGCCCGACCGCGGAACTGGTGACCATGGTTCAACAGAATCAGGAAGGCGAAGAGCGTGATGACGCCCAGGCTGATGCAATGATGGAGCAACTGCTTCAGCAAGGCATCAAGATGATGATCAAGGACCTGAAAGCCGCTCGTCGTAACGCCACTCTGCGCAACGAATTCCAAGCCCCTTTCAAAGCCTGATTAATGATGCCCGGTCACATGTGGCCGGGCCATTTTCACAATTGGGCATTTGGTTTGACCACCTGACGATAACCATCGGCCCGCCACTTGTTCCACCTCTCCACACCAAAAAGCCTCCCACAGTTGTCGCTCTGCCACCGCATCCTTAAGCCATTTGCGCGCTGAAAACTGACTGGCAAAACCGGCAGTTCACCGTGACGCAAAAGGGCTGTGACTTGTCAGGCAATGAGCGGGTTATTCGGCAAGCGCCCCCGGAATATCTTCCAGAGAGCCCAGATAGGCTATGTGGTTACAGTTTTTGTTACAGCCCGGATCTTGGCTCACACACTCTGTCTGAGGTTGGCCAGGTAGCGATTCCACTGCTCCAACTGCTCCTTAATGGCAACCAACTGGAACTCACTGCCCTGCTCTTCCCGGATGGGCAAACGCAGCACCGGCAACGCACTGTCACTGCGCAGCCAATCGCGACCAACGCGACAAATCGCCTCTGAGGTAAATTGGTCAGGCATATCGATATGACGACGAATGGCCACCATCACCTGCCCGGGATAGGTCACCGGAAGGGGCTTATGGTGCTGCTTCAACGCGGGGAAGACCCAGTCACTGGCCTGGGCTTTTCGCTTGCGTTGCTGGAGTAACTCGCTCGCCTGAGCGGTTAAGGGAAAGGCACGTTTCTGCCCCTTAGCGTCCTCTATCACCACCCTGCCCTGACGCAGGTCCACCCCCTGCCAACGCATCCGGCACAATGCCGACAGTGGCAGCAATAACCCCAGTTGCAACATCAACAGTTGTTTAATGGTGTCGTTAATGGGAAGTCGGATAAGGGCCTTCAGGTACTGCCCCACTTCCGTCAGGGTAATGGCCCGGTCGTTAGCCGGGATCCGGCGGATCTGAATCCCTTCGCAAGGATTTGCCAGTCGGGGAGAGAGCCAGGGCGATTCAGCCGCCGCTGGCGTTGCCATGCCGCGGGCAACATTAAAAAGGTGCCGATAGGTGAGCAACGCATGCTCCGCCGCCCGTTGACCATGGCCACCGCGCTGCTGGCCCCGCTCACGGGCCTGCTCCAACAACAGATGCATCACTGCACCATCGAGCTGGTCGGCCTGATGTTCGCCGTACTGCTCCCATAAGGCGCCGTCCAGCAAGCGTTGCTCCTGACGCCAGTGGGTACGATGTGCCTTAGCGTAATGGATGTAGCGCTCAACCAACTGTTGCACCGACACGCCCGACTCAACCGGCTCAGTCGGGACTGGGCTTTCCCGCTCTGTCCGGGCCTCTGCCCAGGCCTGCTTTGCGGCTTCAACGCCCATCTCCGGGAAATGGCCAAGCGTCACCTGGCGGGTAGAACGGGCGCCACTTGGCGTATAGCGGTAGATCCAGCGCCGTTTATGCTTGCCCACTTTGAACACCAATCCGGGACAATCCGGGTCACTGATGTCCTGACTCGCCTCAGCATAGAACTGGTCATCCGCCAGTGGGCGCCCTTCAATCTCTGACTTGGCGTGTTTCAGGATCCCGGCAATGCGACCGCGCACACCGGTGGCCAGTGCCTGGTCCAGAAGAAGCAGCACCTGCTGTTTTGGGGTCAGTTTGATCATGGGACGGTCCTGTCCAAGCCTGCGAACTTCAGCGATCCTTTCAGATCGCAGGCCACATTCCCAGTCCCAATCCGCTGTTTTCCCAGTCGCTTAGTCACTTTTTTGGCCATTCAGCCCGCAAACGCAGTGCTTCATGGTTGCGCGAGTGGTTGCAGTGGGCGACGATGACAACAGTCTAAACAGGAGATCCCCCATGAGTGAGAATCCGATCCAACCCCAAGTTCGCGCTTTTATTGATGCGGTCACCGAAAGTGGCCAGATCTGGGCCCTCAGTGCCGGCGATGACTGGGTCGTAGTGGACTCCGCCGAGTTTGCCGATACCGACGCACTGCCGCTGTTTTCCACCCAGGCCGGCGCACAGGCACTGTGCCAGGAAGAGTGGGCCGAGTACGAGCCTGCCGCCATTCCGGTCGCAGAGTTTTTTGATAAATGGCTGGAGAGCCTCAGCGAAGATGAAGTGATGATTGGCATCGATTGGAATGCCGATCTGGAAGGGGCGGAAATCGATCCGTTTGACCTTGCTAAGCTGATGGCAGACAAAGAGATCTGATCCACTCACTCCTTTGCCTTGCAGGCCTTGCCGGCTTGCGCTTGACTGGGATTCGCTATGCGGATCCCTTTCTCTTTCTACTCCCTGCTCTGGGTCTGGTTGGCATTTCAACCCATGACAACAGCGGCGGAGGCACCCATCGACGAACAGCAGGTCTATCAGGCCGCGCTGGGGTGGCCGGATCCCCAAAGCATTCTGCACTCCGCCATGCACATCGACGCCCGGCCATGCTGCCTGGCCGCCAACCTCTCCCCGCTGGCAAAACAGCTCCGGCTCGATCTGGCCGAACGCGGCGATAACCCTAAAACCCTCGCCTTACTGGGCCAGCTTGAGCTTGAGCAGCACCTTACCCAGCTTGCGCGGCATCGGTTTAACCGAGCACTGGAAATGGACGCGCACCAGTTAGAAGCCTTAACCGGGTTGGCGCAGCTGGCGTTAGCCGAAGGCGCGCAACAGGAGTATCAGCGCTACCGGTTTCTGGTAGAGCGCCACCCCTCCCTCACCTGGTTTCACCTCGCTTTTCTGGCCAAAGCTCAATTGCGTCACGGCGAAGTGGACGCCGCAGAGAGGTTGATAGAACTGGCTGCCCGGAAACAGGGCCAGACGGTCCAGGGACACTCAAACACCCTGCCACTGAACGCTCGTCCCTGACGCCTGCGTACGCCCGAGCCTCGCCCTTTTACCGCGCCGTCGATAAACCACCAGCAACAAAAGCATCAGTACTCCCGCGGCCACACTTCCCCCATCATCACTGGCCCGGGGCGTCGGCTCCGGCGGTTGCAGTGGCGACAGCGACACATCGGGGCAGCCCAGCACGCCGTCACTCAAAAACGGACACAGGGTTGGCCAGGCGCCAGCCAAAGGCGCGAAATAGTGAACGCCGGACTCGCCCTGGCTGGATAAGGTGCCCATCAGTTGCAGCCGGTCGTTAACCAATGCCGTGCCGCTTGACCCCGGCATCAGGGCGCCGCTGACCGGCGCCGTTTCAATCACCATGAAATCCGATTGAATGCCGGTATGGGATACTTCGGCGTGCGACTTCGCATAGGCCAATGGATGCGACGTCGTAGCAGCCAGACCACCGGATCCGGCGTCGGTGTTATAGCCCAGCAACACATAGGGGTACGGTGCCAACCGCCCGGCGTCCACCGCCAACAGGGTAAAGTCCGACTCGGTTTCGCTTAACGCGATCAGGCCATCCGCAGGATCAAAGCCCGGTAAGCCTGTGGCCAGCAACTCGGCGCCAATAACGCTCGGCAGTGGGCCGAACACCTGAACATACTCAAAGTAGGAGATGCGCCATTCGTTTCCGCAGTCAAACGCGTAATTGGGCACAATTTCGGTGTTCATTGCGCTGACCGGATCCGACAGGCAATGTGCAGCGGTGTAGATCAGCGCACTGTTCTGCCATTGCGGATTGGTGGAGTTCACAAAATTGCCGCTGCAGATCGTGGCATTGGGCATCAGCAGCAACACCGCGCTGCGATTCAGCGGGTCCGCTGGCTCAACGCATTGGGCATTGACCAGTAAAGCGGCATCCGCTGGTGCGTCGGGTGTTGGCTGGGGAATGTGGATTACTGCCAGTTCAACCAGCGCCAGTGGCTGCGCGAGCGACACGTCCAGGGGCAGTGCCAGTTCAATCCCGGCATCAGCACCCGGAAGGGTTGCGGAACTCAACCGTCGCTGCTCGGCCAGATCCCCCCCCTTGTACTCGACGCGGTCGACATGGACACGCTCTCCCTGGCGGCTGAAAAAGCGAAGCGATAAGTCCGGATGACTTCGCGCCAGGGCTACCGACACCCGCAGTGCTGACGCGTCCGTCGAACTGAAATGAATGTGCAGCACCCGCTCATTACCTACCACACTCCATCGCTCCGGGCTCAGCGCCACCGGCACTGAGCCGATAAAGGACTGCACCACGCCATAACTGGACGTATCCATTCTGGCCAGTTGCGCATTAACCTCTGATGAGTCTGCGATAAACCTCATAGGCAGTGCTGAGGCCAACACCGCAGAGTCAGGCTCAACCGACAATGTCGGCAATGGCAAAGCGTCGCCAGCGCCAGCCTGCGGCACCCTTAACGGTGCTATATCCGCTGCCAGCGTTAGCGGCGTCACTAACAGAAGCGAAAGACACAGTGCGGCAGAGCGAAACAACGGCATGCTTTTCCCCTGATGATGCGGACGATGAGCCATCCATTTGTCACCAGTATAGAAGCCCGTTTGCCTCCATCGGCCGGGCCAATGACACAAAAACTCCCCGCTTTTCCGCTGGCTGAGTGGCAGCTTGGTCGGCTGGACCTAGTACGCATCCCAACATCGAGCCGGGGGATGGACCAGGGATGGGTCAATTTTTATCAGTCTCAAACGCAAAAAGGCCCGCATTGCTGCGGGCCTTTCCTGAATATGGCGGAGGGGCGACAACGACCGTTGCGCAGCAACGCAGCGTTTGAGCGCGAGGCAGGGATGCCGAGCCGGGGGATGGACCAGGGATGGGTCAGTTCTCAACACGCGCAAACGCAAAAAGGCCCGCATTTCTGCGGGCCTTTCCAGAATATGGCGGAGGGACAGGGATTCGAACCCTGGATACGCTATTAACGTATGCCGGTTTTCAAGACCGGTGCATTCAACCGCTCTGCCATCCCTCCGACGCCGTGCATAATAGGTTTGCGCCGGGGGGTTGTAAAGGGGGTTTGGATTCAACCGGTCAGCTTTACGTCATTTTCCTCACCTTTTGGGTACAACCAGGTCTGAAGTGGGCGAGGTTTAGCCCGCTGAGAAAACCATTTGGGACAACGGTCACGCAGTTTCTCCAGATGGCTGTCCCCTACCGGAATGGTGACCTCACCCAGCTTCAGGGTGTAGCGGCCATTCCTCTTGCGTTCAACGACTTCCACGGCGTCCGGGGCAACCAGGTAACTGCGGTGAACCCGACACAGGATGTCGCCAAACATCGCTTCAACCTGATGCAGGTTTACCCGGTACAGGTGGGTGCCGCCGTTACGGTCAAACAGCTCAACGTATTGGTTTGCTGCCTGAATGTATTGCGCCTGTCCCAGCATCACCTTGATTTCGGCCAGGGCATGAAAATCTGCCCGACTCAACTGAGTACGGCCATGGCTGGCCAGCACATCACCGGCGGCCTGAAGCCAGGCCGTCAAAACCTGCCTGGTCGACTGGTCGGGGGACGCATCACCGAATACCCGGGCGCTCAGCAGGTTGTTGCAGCTGTAGCGAAACTGCTCGGGACAGACCGGATGCAGTTTGGCGTAGCGGCGGCCACGCCAGTGCCAATCCACGTAGAAGTGTTCGAAACACCGTGAGAACAGGTCTGACAGTTGGGTCAGTTGTTTGTCCAGTTCCCGGTCCTGCATCAACTCAGGTAGCGCTTCCACCAGTCTCTGCCATGGGCCAACTCCTTTGTCCTCAGGCAGCGAAGCGGGTTGATTCAATCCTTTGTTCATCTCCAATCCTTGGCGTTGGTTGTTACGGTTTACTCATTAAGACGAACTTCCCTCCCCGTTTGGCTCAATTAATTTCGCATTGGTCAAAAAAAGCCGCCCTGACGGACGGCTTTTAGCTCAGATGCGGATAATGCCGCCCGGCGGAAAAGTCTCATCCGTGGGATCCTGGACAAACACCTGCGCCTGGTCATCTTGGGTGCTAGTGTCACCCTGCCCGCCCTGAATTTCAGCAAGCTCTTCCGGGGTCAGTTCAGTTAACTCTGGCATGATTTGCGCCCTCTTGTTGTCAGATGCGGATAATGCCGCCTGGCGGAAAAGTAATATCCTGGGGGTCCTGGACAAACACCTGCGGTTGGTCATCTTGGCTGCTGGGTTCGCCCTGCCCGCCCTGAATTTCAGCAAGCTCTTCCGGGGTCAACTCCTTCAGCGTAGATGGGGGTGTTACGTTCATTGTGTGCCTCCTTGGCAGTGTGGAAAAAAGCGTGATCTTCAACGGTGCGTCCATCTTGCAAATGCACCAACCGGTTGGCCTGGCGCAAAGTGTCGGGACGATGGGCGATCAATACCCGGGTCATCGCCATCGCCTGGATCCGGGCGCTAATGCGCCGTTCATTGGCAATATCCAGATGGCTGGTGGCCTCATCCATAAACAGCAGTCTCGGCCTTTGATAAAGCGCCCGGGCTAACATGAGGCGCTGGTTTTGGCCACCGGAAAATTGATTACCCAGTTCACCCACCAGGGTCTGATAGCCCATCGCCTTGGCCTGAATTTCATCCTCTACGCCGGCCAGCTGCGCACAGTGTCGCATCCAGTCGAGGTCAGGCTGTGGGTCAAAGAAAGTGAGGTTGTCCTGAACCGAGCCGGAAAGCAGTTTGTCGTCCTGCATCACCGCCGCCAGTTGGCGACGGTACGCCACCAGGCCGATCTGAGTGATGTCCTGGCCATCCAGCAACACCCGTCCCTTTGTTGGCTCCAACAGGCCCAGCATAATTTTCATCAGCGTGGTTTTCCCGCTACCCGACGGGCCTGCGATGGCGAGTGCATCCCCGGCTTCAACACGCAAGTTGACCCCGCTGAGCAAATCCGGGCCCTGGTCGTGGTAGCGAAAGTGCACGTTTTGCAATTCCAGCGTGCCGGCGCTTCTGGTAAGGGGCAGTGGCCCCTGACGATTGGTTTCCTGGGGATGCAGGGCAATGTCGGATACCCGTTCCAGGTGCAACCGCAGCATGCGAAACTGAATCAGTTGTTCTACCAGCCGTGTCATGCGGTTAGTGACCTGAATCATGTAAGCCTGAAACGCAAACACCATGCCGATAGTCATCCCGCCTGACATCACCGACCGGGCTGCCAGATAGATCACCAGAACGTGTGACAAGGTATAGATAAGGTTACTGGCCCCTTCGATAGTCAGCTTCAGCCGTCCAATCCGGATGTCCGCGTTGATTACCTCCGCGTACCGATTCTGCCACTGGTTCTGCCGCTGTGGTTCATCGGTAAACAGTTTGATGGTCTGCATCGCCCTCAGACTTTCCAGAAAATGGGACTGCTCTTTGGCCTGCGCCTGGATCAGCGATTCGGTAGCCTGCCGGAGCGGCCGATAGCTGATCAGGCGCATCACGGTAAAGCCCAAAATCGCGGCAATCACAACGGCTGTAAGGGGCAAACTGTACAGCGCCATCAGCGCGATCATCAGGGTTGCCATCAGCCCATCAACAAGGGTTTGCACCAACCCCGAGGTCAGTTGTTCCCGGATTCTACCGAGGGAGCCAAAGCGGGAAGCGATGTCACCCATCTGGCGGCGCTCGAAAAAGGCCAAAGGCAATCGCAGTAGATGGTGCAGCAGGTTAACGCCCATTTGCATATTGAGCATGCTCGATAGCCGTACGATCGCCCAGCTTCGCACCGCATTGGTGGTTTCATTGACGATCGCCAGTAACGCAAAGCCGAGAGCCAGAACCACCAACAGCGGCTGGTCATAACTGAGCAGCACCTCATCCACGACCCATTGCAGATAGTACGGTGTTGCCAGGGCAAACAGTTGCAGCAGTAACGACAACAGCAGCAGATTGGACAAGGCCGACTTAAGACCCGACAAACGACTCCAGAGCTGGGATAAGCCCATCGCCTGGCGTTCGTCCCGAGGCTCGAAACTCCCACTTGGCGTCAACTCCAGTGCCACGCCAGTATATTGCCGGGCGAACTCTTCGCGACTCAGCGTCCGCTTGCCCAACGCCGGGTCGTGAATCACCACCTTGCTGCGCGTTACGGCCACCAAAACCACAAAGTGGTTCATCTCCCAGTGCAGGATACAGGGCCGCTTAAGTTGGCTGAGCTGATCTGCAGTACAATGCAGCGCGCGCCCGGAAAGGCCCAGCGAATCGGCCAGATTGATCATCTGCTGGAGGCTCATGCCCGTCAGCCCGGCCTGATGCCGGGCCCGCAACGCGTTCATATCCAGCTTCAGTCCGTGATGGCCTGCCACCATGCCAATACACGCCAGTCCGCATTCCGCCAGTTCAGCCTGTCTGATCATTGGTATGCGACGGCCTTGGCCAAACTCCAGCAGCGCAAGGGCAGCGTGATTAACGATCGCTTTCATTCTTACCATCTTCCTTTCAGGCCATAGATCGGCTCGAGCAACCAATCGAGAATACTGCGTTGGTCAAGAATGATGTCGGCTTCGAGTTTCATGCCTGGCCGCAATGCAAACGTCTGATCCTCCGCCTGAACAGCTTGATGTGCCAATCTAGCGCGCACCCGATACACCGGCTCGGTGAGGGGCAGCGGTAAATCGGCATCTCCTTGTTGCAATAACGCCTGATCGACCTGGAACACCCGGGCCTCCATAATGCCGAAACGCTGATAAGGAAACGCATCAAAACGCAATCGGGCGACATCGCCCTGCCGAACGAAGCCCGCCGACCGACTGGGTAGCAGCAGTTCAGCGTTGAGAGTCGCCCCTTTGGGTATCAAGCTCATCAATGGACGCTGGCCGGCGATAAACTCACCGGCCGTGACCGCAATCGCTGTCACGGTGCCGGACACGCTGGCTCGAACCACGTAACGATACTGGGTTTCCACTTCCGCACGCTGTGCTTCCAGTTGCGAACGTTCACGCTCGAGTTCCAGCATGTCGAGGTCATGCTGCGCCGCCATCGATTTGCGCCGGGCTGAAGCCTGGTTGTGTTCGGACTTTGACTGAGCAAGGCTGGCTTCGAGCGCCGCCAGAGATTGTGCTTTGGCTAACGACTCGGCCTGATGTGACTGAAACTCGAGGATTGAAAGGTGACCCTGCTCGAGCAACCGCCGGTACTGGTTCATACGCTGTTGAAACAGAGCCACCTCCTGCTGGGCAAGCCGGTGTTGCCGGGACAGGGTTTCAGTGGTCAGGTTCAGGTCGGCCACCTGCTGCATCAGGCGCTGGTTTTCCGCCACATACAGCGTCTGCCGGAACGCCAGTTGCCGTTCCACCATCGACAGTTGCTCGTTCAATTCCGTCAACAAACGATCGCTCAATGGCGTACCGACCGCCGTGCCTCGACGGTGTACCATCGTTGCGAGTACCTGACCTTTTTCTACCGCTTCCCCCTCTTCAACCATCAGGGCTTCGACCGTACCCAGCCGGCCGGTCATCACCTTGACGAGGCCGGGGACCGGCTTCAGATAGCCAACCACCGTTTCCTTGCGGGCATAGTGCGCATTTGCCAGAAACAGCAGCGTGATCGCAACCAACGCAAAGAGCGATAAGGCAGCCAGGTGCAGAGATAGAGGTTGTGCGAGCGTCACTGCCCCCAACAAACGCTGGGGTGGCTCAACCTGAGGAGTTTTCGGGGCCGGCATGGTGTTGGATTCCAGACAGCGTCAGTGTAACGGCAAGGCAGCCGTGGCGACTGATGAAGGGTCAGAGCAAGAGGAAAAAGGGGGCTATTTCACCCGTTTCTTTGGGCTGCTGGTTCGACACCCAGCCAATGCACAACGACGACGGGCTCAACATTTCGCGCTCCTTGCGAGATAAACTGACGACTTGTAATGATTCGAACCCGCGTCATTCCGTGACGTTATCCGGGCCGAAAACCGAGCCAACAAATTCACACTTTTTATTATATTTTTCAACACGATTTTGTTTTTTACGGCAACAAAACCGGGTTCTATGCAAAGGCTTTGCCCTGACGGCAGGGCCATCAACGCCGCCCGGGCCAAACCTCAGGCGGCGCAACGATTGGGCCCTATCAGGTACGGATAATGCCGCCCGGCGGATAACCGCCACCGCCGGCCTGGTAGTTATCCTGATCCGGACCGTTACTGGTAAGGGGCGACAGTGACAGGAACTTCTCCGTCAGCTTCAGCACCTTGGTTTGATCAGATTTACGGGCCAGGCCGAAATTCAGGACTACCTCAGTCAGGCCCGTGGCATCAAAGCTCTGGTTTGCGATGGTCACGCCTTCCACCCAGTGCCGCTCACCGTTGATGATCTGGCACAGCTCAACGAGATTGGCCACGTCCTGACCATTCTCATCCAGGGTGAACGACCACTGAACGGTTTTGAAATTGGCGTTCGGATCGAGCGTAATGCGGTACTGGATCTGGTCGTAGCTGTTGTCCGGATTGTCTTCCAGATCCACCTTCAACTGAGGCTGACTGCCATCACCAAGCGGATCGAACTGGACAAGCGGGTTACCGTTCTCATCCAGGGTCAGGTGCAGTGGCACCAGGTAGTAACCATCCAATGTCATCGTCTGTCTCCTTTAATGCTCCTGAGCCAGTTGACCCAGGAGTTGTTGAAATTTCAGGTCGGCTTTCAGTTCCTTGAGAACCGGCATTTTCATCAGTGCTTCTGCGGTGTAGCCCTGTGAAAGCCCCCGCTCGAGCAGCGTTAATGCCTGTTCACGATTCTGAGCGTTCTCGAAAACGGTGATTGCGGAGGAAAAAAGACGCTCCAGCAGAACTTGGCCCTTGCTGCGATCACCACTGTCCCACAGCATCAATGCCTTTTCTATCAGCGCAATGGCCTCGGCATCACGTCCCAGCCAGGAATGATAGGAAGCCATATCGCTCATCAGGGAAATGTCATTGGGCTGATTCACTGAAAACCCGGAGGCCAGACTCAAAGCCGTTTCATAGCTGTCACTGGCGTAATCACGGTCAAAACCACTGGTTATCAGTTGGGTCAATCCAAGTTGGGCCCAGATGATATGGCGGTCCGGAAAGTCATTGACCACCAGGCGGTAAAGCCGTTCGGCGTTCACAAAATCCTGCGAGTAGAAATAGGCCAACGCCAGATTCAACTTTTCATAGCCATCCAGTTGATTCTCAGCCAACCCGGAATAACTGCTGATGACCTGGTCATAATTCTCCAGCTGAATATTGACCAGGGCCAGGTTGGACAGCACCAGACGATTGTCCGGTGAGTGCGAGAGCGCCTCATTGTAATGGTCCGAGGCGGCCTCAAGCCGGCCCTGATAATGGTCCGCTGCCCCCAGCAGGCTGTGACTGCGCCAGTTCGATGGTGCCAATTGCAGTGCCTGGTTTAAGGTACTGTCCGCTTCCTCGAAGCGCCCGGAGCGCAGATAGGTATTCGCCAGCTCCTGCAGCGCCTCAATATTGTTGGGTTGCTGCTGCAGCGCCAGTCGGTACGACGCGATGGCCGTTCCGTACTCACCTTTCAGGCCGTACAGTTCTGCCAAAGCCAGGTAGGCCGGGATTAGCTGAGGATTGGTTTCCAGCGCCTTATTGGCCCAGTAGATGGCGTCGCTGACCTGCTCTGGCTGCTCCAGCATCTCATACTGTCGGGTATACACCTGGGCCAGCGCCAGCTGGTAACTGGCCTGCGGGCTCAGCCGATTGGCTTCCAGCAGGCTCACTTTGGCCTGCTCCAGCAACGGGGCATTGTTGGTATCACCGGACTGCCGGAACAGCGCCATCTTGGCCCTGGCATCGAGATAAAGGCCATAGGATTTCGGGTCGGTGATGGACTCCTGGTTTTGCAGGCTGGCCAGGCCGGTAGGCTGCACCTCAAGGGCCGTTAAGATGTGCTGATACAGATCCGTTGGCACCAGGTCCATCCGGCCTTGCGGATAACGCTGCTGCCAGCTTTTGAGCAGCTCACCGGTTAACGCATCCGTCAGGGTCAAAGACACCTCAATGTTGTCACCGAGAGCCGGATCATCGCTGCTGTCGGTCACCGCCAGCTTCCAGCTCAGATTGGCACCGGTTGGGTCGAAACTGTCAGCGCCGCCCTGCCCGCCGCCATCGTGGTCACCGTACTCACCAATAAAACTGACGTTGCCCTGCTCATAGGCCAGTGTGGTCAGCCGGTCCGACAGTTCCAGCGCCAGCGCCGATTCCAGCCCGTCCTGATGGTCGTAATACAGCGCCAGCTTCCGGTGTTCAGGCAACGCTGCAGTGGTGGGCGTCAGCCAGCTCCATGCCATGGCGGCTGCGGCAATCACCCCGGCGGTCAGCGCGGCGGTTTTCCACTGACCTGTGACGGGTTTATCCCGCCGCGGATTCGCTGGCTTGCGCTTGAAGGCCAGTTGGCGCACCGCCTCAGTGCGTTGCTCCGGGTCGACCAACAACAACGCCAGCAGCAGCCGCTCTACCTCAGCAGGCGGTTGCAGGCTGCTGGCTGCGGGATTTTGTGCCCAGGTAAAGGCGTTCACTTTATCGAGCCAGCCGGCGGCGACCGCAAGCTCAAACAGCACCACACCCAGCGACCAGAAGTCGGTGGCGGCGGTCAGCGGCTCGGCGCGGATCTGCTCCGGACTCATATAGGCGGTCGTGCCAATGGGGATGGCGGTGTCTTCCTGTTCCGTTTCCAGGTAGGTCGCGGCGCCAAAATCCAGTATTTTAACCTGTCCGCCGGGCAGCACCATCAGGTTGGCAGGCTTGATGTCTTTGTGCACTACGCCCTGGCTGTGGGCATACTGCAGCGCCGCCAATACGGTTTGAACCAACGGCACGACCTCATCTGGCTGGACCCCGTCCAGATCCATCAGTTGAGCCAGGGTCTGGCCCTCGTAGTACGCCATGATCATGGCATCCAGACCGTGCTCAGTCCGGGCGTGGCCAAAGATGGTGCCGATGTTGGCGTGGTCCAGCCGGCTTATCAGCTGGGCTTCATTGAGGAACCGATCACGGGCGATGTCGGAAAGGTGTTGCCCCGGGGCCAGCAACTTAATGGCGACGGAACGTTCAAGGGTGGTGTCGTAGCCTTTGTACACCACCCCCATGCCGCCCTGCCCCAGCAGTTCAGTGACGGTGTAGCCACCGATCTCCTGTCCCAGCAACTCCAGTGGATCTTCGATCGCGTCACTGTCGCTGGTGCCGCCGTAGAGAAATTGGGTGAGGTCTTTAAAGTAGTGACGGCCGGACTCGGCGTGCTCCAGCAGCGCGTTAAGCTCTTCGCTGATGGCGGGGTCCAGCGTATCGATCCATCGTTGCCGTTGAGGTTCCGGCAGGTTCATGGCCCGTTCGAAATAGATGCGAACGTCTTCAGGCTTAGGCATGACTCAAATCCTTTTGACTGCACTGCATGAAGTTAATTTGAGATGTTCTTGAACAGCCAGGCCTGAGCAAAAGCCCAGTCCCGTTTCACCGTCGCCAGAGACACTCCGACGGCCAGTGCGGTTTCTTCCAATGTCATGCCACCAAAGATCCGGTAGATCGCCACCCGATGTTCCCGTTCGTAGCGCTGTTCAAACCGGGTGAGCGCGTTGTCGATCTCGGCCATCTGCTCCAGACGCTCATCCGGGAGAAAAAACGAGAGATCAATGCCTTCGTTGTCCCGCTTACCCGCATTTTTCTGACGAACGTAATCGATCATCACGTGCCGCATCGCGGTGGACGCGGTGGCCAGAAAATGGGTTTCGCTTTCGAACTTTTGCTCGCCATCCGCCATTTTGGCGTAGGCCTCGTGAATCAGAGCCCGCGAGTCCATCGTGGCACAATGAGGCAAGCGACTTCGCACGGAGCGGGCGCGCTGGCGCAACTGCTGATAGAGCAATTCCACCATCTCACCCAATTGCTTATCCGAGATGTCACCGCAATTGCCTTCCTTGCTCACGCGGACTTCTCCTAGCCTGATTGCTACTGCCTAACGGCTAACCACCTTAATCCAGCAGGCATCGATATTGCAAGTGACTGATAAACTGTGACGTTTTCAACTTAAGGAAAACAAACTCAAGGAGCACACGTCACCACATGACGTTGGTCGAGCCTTAATACAAGAAGAGATACGCCGACAACGCCACACGGTTGACTCAGAGCCACTTCCATTCAGCCCCGGCTTTGCTGCTGCAAAGCCCAGAGTCGAGCGTAATGCCCCCCCAGGCTCAGCAGCTGCTGATGGGTTCCCTGCTCGACAATCTGCCCCTGGTCCAGCACCACAATGCGATCGGCGTCCACGATGGTTGAAAGGCGATGAGCAATCACCAGCGTGGTCTGCTCCGCTGCGACCTCTTTCAACGCCAACAGAATGCTCTTTTCTGATTGGCTGTCGAGGCTGCTGGTGGCCTCGTCAAACACCATGATTGGCGGACGTTTCAACAGGGCCCGGGCAATCGCCACCCGCTGTTTTTCCCCTCCGGACAATTTCAGGCCGCGCTCCCCAACCTGCGTGTGGATCCCATCCGGCAGAGCATGGATAAAGGCATCCAGATGGGCCAGTCGAATCGCCTCCCAGACCTCATCTTCCGTCGCGCTGACCCGGCCATAACGCACGTTTTCCAGAATGGATGTGTTGAACAGCACCGTATCCTGGGGCACCACCCCAATGGCCCGGCGCAATGAGGCCTGAGTGACATCCCGAAGGTCCTGACCATCAATGCGGATGGCGCCATCGGTCACGTCGTAGAAGCGGAACAACAACTTAAACAGGGTGGACTTGCCTGCACCGCTGCTGCCAACAATGGCCACCTTCTGACGCGGTTCAACAGTGAGTGAAATGCCTTTGAGAATGGGTCGTTCCGGGTGGTACTGGAAGCGGACGTTGTCGAACTCAATACGGCCTTGGCCGGGCTGAAGTTGGCTGGCATCGACGCGATCAACCACTTTCGGCTGCACATCCAGCAGGCCAAACAACTTCTCAATGTTGGCCATGGCCCCTTTCATCTCCCGATACACAAAACCGAGAAAGTTCAGCGGCATAAACACCTGCATCATAAACGCGTTGATCAGGACAAAGTCCCCCAGCGTCATCTCACCGGCGATCACATCACTGGCCGCCAGGACCAACGCTGCCGTCATGGCGATGGCGATGATAAGAGCCTGGCCGCCGTTCAGGGCAAACAGGGAGAGCCGGTTTTTTCGCCGGGCCAGTTCCCACTGCGCCAAACCGTTATCATAGAGCCGGGCCTCTTCCGCTTCATTATTGAAGTATTTGACCGTCTCAAAGTTCAGCAAGCTGTCCACCGCGCGACTGCTGGACTGGGATTCTGCCTGGTTCATTTCCCGCACAAAGTGGGTGCGCCACTCTGTGGCAAACACGGAGAACCCGATATAGAGCACCACAGCGATGCCAACAATCAGGGCAAAACCGAGATGGTAGTTCCACCACAGCAGGCCCATCACCAACGCGATTTCCAGCAGGGTCGGGCCAATATTGAACACCATAAACCGCATCAGGAAGCTGATGCCGGCAGTCCCCCTCTCGATGTCCCGGGAGATGCCGCCGGTCTGACGCCCAAGGTGATAGTCCAGATCCAGGCTGTGTAGATGCTCAAACACCTTCAGCCCGAGGCGTCGCATCGCGCGTTCAGTCACCCGCCCGAACAGGGTATCCCGGAGTTCACCAAAGAGAACGTTTGAGAAGCGAACCGCCCCGTAGGCCACCAACAAGCCCAGCGGTAGGGTGATGATCGCGTCCGCCCCATTGGCGTCGAGGCCATCCACCACGTGCTTAAGAATAAAAGGCAGGCCGACACTGGCCACCTTCGCCGCGACCAGACAGAGCATCGCCAGAGCCACGCGGGTCCGAAACTCCGTCAGATACGGCAGTAAAGACTTCAACGTGCCCCAGTTGACCTCAGAAAACGACACATGGGTTTGGGTTCTGCTGCGCATGGCTCTCCGCTCATCTACCGGGCAGTCCATTCTGCCGCGTCCGCATTGTAACGCCCCTTAAACAACGGGTTAAAGTCGCTTTTCAACAATCCCTTAGCAAAAAAACGGATCCGACTTTTCCTTGCTCACTGGTTGGCCAAAAGCGAAAAAAAAGCCATAGTGAGTACAGCCCATTTGATGTTGATGACTCAAGGATGAAAGCAACTGACAATGAAGTCCCTCTCTCTTGCTACCCTGGCCCTTACGGCAACCACGCTGGCCGCTGAGCCGATCACCGATCTGTCGGCCCACAGTCGCGAGACCCACACGCCGCTCGGTCAACTCTCCAAGCAGTCCGCGCAATTGCAAACGGCGCTGGCGCCCTTTGCGGAACGCTGCCGTGAAGCGGGCGAGCAGCTATATCAACGTCATCAGCTCGATTTTCCCTATGGCCCGGAAGGTGAACCTACCCTGCCGTCCGCTCAGGCATGGTACCTGCCCGGCACCTGGCATAATGAGGCCAACCCCAATATTGGGATCACCATGAGCGTCGAACTGCACACCGCAGCGCTGCCCACGCTGTCTGTCGGCCACCTTGTGGTGGCGGGGCGGGATGCCCTGGCCAATGCCATGGCTCAGAGGAACAAGGCTTACATCGCTGCACGTGGCGGACCGGCGTTACGTTGCGACATCCTGATTCAGGGGTTAATCGGCACCGGCGAGCAAGCGGAAGACGGGCCGGTCGCCAGTCTGATGGCAGCGCTGAATCCCACCTACCGGGTCAACCGGCAACGTATCCGCCTGCTGATTGATAATGAAGTGGTCATCACTGACCACGAGGTGTATGGCCAGCTTCATCGGGCGGTCAGTGATCAGAACGCGGACATGGTTCACCAGAAGCAGGCGGCCAGCATCAGTAAGCTGGCGGTGCCAGGGGCGACAACAGAGGTGGAGACGGCGTGGCGGGTACATGGTAAGCGCCAGCCCGGAGCCTATCTGCGGGTAAAGCATGAAGACCAGTTGCTTTACCGTTGTGACCTTCAGGTCGACGGAGATCAACTGCATGCTCAGTGTGGCCTGGCACCGGAGGCAGAGATCTGGGCCTTTAATCAGCTTGGTGACGAAGCGGCTCTGGCCAGCGCGGCTGAAGAGTCGGTAGCGCGGCTTAAAGCCAACCGGGAACCCGATATCAAGCAGCTATAACAGTCACCGCAAAGCAGAGCGCCGCCCATTGGGCGGCGCTCTGCCTTTTCAGCCTCTGTCTGCCCAAGGCAGGCCCGACAAATGTTGCAACTCCCGCCACAGTGCTGACACCCTTTCCGGTTGTGTGGTTAACGGGTCAGGCTCAACCAGTCCGGGCTGGCCTTTCATCTCTTTAAACCCGGTCGGACCAAAAAACTGCCCGCCCTCCCCGGCCGTAGACGCCATCACCAACGGCAAAGCCGCTTCATGGGGTTTGCCAGCCAGAAACGCCCCGAAGAATGCAATGGCCAGACGCTGCAACCAGCCAGGATTGCCTTTGTGCTGAATACCGGTAATGGACACCCCGGGATGCGCGGCCAGTGCCTTTACCGGGATCGCGTTGTCGAGAAACCGGCGGTTCAGTTCAAACGTCATTGCCAATGCGGCCCACTTGCTGCGACCGTACGCCACCGTGTTTCCCATGGCTTCAAAGCCGTTGGCCAACAACAGGTCAGCCGGATCGACTGGCGCCCCCCGATGCTCACTGGAGGAAACACTGATCACCCGCGCATCACCAGCTTGGATCAACAGCGGCAACAGGCGCATAGTCAGGGCATAAGGCCCTACCGCATGCACAGCCATATTGAGTTCAATATCATCCGCTGACGTTCTGCGTACTGAATCGAAATAGTAGATCCCGGCATTATGGACCAGCACATCCAGCCTGCGGTGTCGCTGCGCCACCGCATCGGCCAGCGCCGCGATGGAATCCAGGCTGGCGATATCGACCAACATTAACTCGATCTCTGCATCCGCATATTGCGCCTGCAACCTTGCCAGCAGAGCCTGACCCAAGGACTCACTGCGACACGCTACAATCAGACGATAGCCGCGTTGCAACATCTGCCGACAGTAGGCTTCGCCGATACCGCCGTTCGCACCGGTCACCAACACCACTTTTTTTCGCTTTCCCATATTCCTCTCTGACTCCGCTCGTTCGCTGATGGAAAGCGATTTAAGCATTGCTGGAACAATGGGCAAATGCTAGTTTCGGCACACCTTTCATTCCCCACAGGAATGCATGATGGATAAGTTTCAAACGATTCGGCTTTTTGTCCAAACCGCGCGCCTCGGCAGCTTTACCGCTGCGGCCAACGACAGCAACCTGACACAGGGTGCCGTCAGCAAGCGGATCGCCTGGCTGGAAAGCCAGATTGGTTTCGCGCTGTTTTACCGCAACAGCAGACGAATACAGTTAACGCCTCAGGGCCAGGAGTATCTGACGTTTTGTGAGCGTCAGATTGAGCAGATGGCGGTCACAGAAGCGCGCTTAAAAGGCGACATTGAGCAGGTAACGGGGGAACTGAAACTGTCAGTACCCAGCGCGATGGCAACCCAGTTGCTGGCCAGACCGCTGTCCGACTTTATGGAGCTCCATCCGGCTCTGAAGGTCAGCGTGTCGGTTAATGACCGGCTGGTGGACCTGATCAACGACGACGTCGATATCGCCCTTCGAGCATCAAAACTGGCCGACTCTGGCTACCGCGCGCGCCACCTGTTCAACCATCAGGCCGTCCTGCTTGCGTCACCGGCCTACCTCGCCCAACACGCGCACCCCGGCAGCCCTGAAGCACTCAGTGAACATCGTTGTCTGACCTACTCACTGAGTTCCCCATCGAACCGATGGCCATTTTGCGCCAGCAATGGTGCTGAGATACGGATAACGGTCCCGGAACACTTTCGCAGTGATAACCCGGAGATGTTGCTGAAGATGGCCGTACTGGGCCGGGGCATTGCTGTTTTGCCGCGCTGGATGGCGCAGCCCCACCTGGAGACGGGAGAACTGATCACGCTGCTGGATGATTATGCTTTCCCATCCATGCCGATGTACGCTCTGTTCAAGGCCGGTGAGTACCAGCCTTATCGGATCCGCGCCTTTATCGACCACCTTATCGACCGGTTTCAGGGTGATTCGCCGCCGGGCAATTGAGCGGTTATCGCCAACCACACAAAGGCCCGCATTTCTGCGGGCCTTTCCAGAATATGGCGGAGGGGCGAAAACGACCGTTGCGCAGCAACGCAGCGTTCGAGCGCGAGGCAGGGATGCCGAGCCGGGGGATGGACCAGGGATGGGTCAGTTCTCAACACGCGCAAACGCAAAAAGGCCCGCATTTCTGCGGGCCTTTCCAGAATATGGCGGAGGGACAGGGATTCGAACCCTGGATACGCTATTAACGTATGCCGGTTTTCAAGACCGGTGCATTCAACCGCTCTGCCATCCCTCCGACGGAGCAGCATACTAGGGGTTTCTGGCGGGCCTGTAAAGCCATTCTCACCCTAAGTGTTTCAACTGGCGCAGTTTTCGCCAGACAGCCCACAAAACAGTAATTTAACTCAAGGGGTTGAAATTCGGGCCGCTGATCCCGATATACTTTTTCACAGTTCAAAGGATGCAACCCTTTGGCGATTCGGTATCCTAAGCTACCGATAGGCAATGAACGCCCCAACTTAAGGAGCCTCTATGGAAACCCGTCGTTTTGAAACGGCCAGTGTTGATTCCGGGATCGCAGTCAATAAAGTCCTGCGCAACACCTACATGCTGCTGGCCATGACCCTGGCTTTCTCCGCCGCAGTAGCCGGTGTCACCATGGCAATGAACCTGCCCTACCCTGGCATCATCATCACTCTGGTGGGTTTCTATGGCCTGCTGTTCCTGGTGGCCAAGACCGCCAACAGCGCCATGGGCATTCCCGCCGTGTTCGCCCTGACCGGCTTTATGGGCTACACCCTCGGCCCCATCCTCAACATGTACCTGGGCGCTGGCATGGGTGATGTCGTCATGATGGCACTGGGTGGCACCGCACTGGTGTTCTTCGGTCTCTCTGCTTATGTCCTGATGACCGGCAAAGACATGTCTTTCCTCGGCGGCATGATGCAGGCTGGCTTCTGGGTCATTGTGGCCCTGTTCGTGGCTAACCTGTTCCTGAGCATTCAACCGCTGCAGATGGCCCTCTCTGCGCTGTTTATCCTGTTCTCATCCGGTGCCATCCTGATGCAGACCAGCGCCATCATCCACGGTGGTGAGCGCAACTACATCAATGCCACCGTGACCCTGTTTGTGTCTCTGTACAACATCTTCGTCAGTCTGCTGAGCCTGCTCGGCATGAGCGACGACTAAGGGTTCAGGATCCGTTACAATCAGGCCCCTACACGGGGCCTTTTTTAATGCTATGAGTCAATTTGTCATATTCGTAAACGGTTCCGCCTACGGCAGCCAGTACGCCTACTCGGCGCTGCGCTTTGCCGAAGCGGCACTGGATGCCGGCCACGAAGTGCGTCAGGTGTTTTTTTACCAGGACGGCGTACAGAACGCGTCCCGGTTGCTCTGTCCTGCCAGCGACGAGCTCAATCTGTCCCAGCGCTGGGACGCGTTGCATCAACGAGGCGTACCCCTGGTGAGTTGCGTTTCTGCGGGCCTGCGGCGAGGCGTGATAGATGTGGAAGCCGCGGAAGACGCCGATCTGGATGCCGCCAATCTTTCGGCCAGTTTCATCCTCGGGGGTCTCGGTGAGTATGTGACCGCCGCGGCGGGTGCCGACCGTACCGTGCAATTTGGGTAAGTGATGGAAACCAATCAACACGACCTGGCGGTGGTATTCCGCCACGCGCCACACGGCACTGCCACAGGCCGGGAAGGACTGGACCTGCTATTGCTGGCCGCCAGTTATGACCAGCTTTGTGCCGCCCTGTTTGTTGGCGACGGTGTGTATCAGCTGGTTCGCGATCAGGCCCCCTCAGAGATTGAGGCGAAGGACTACATCGCCACCTTTAAAGCGCTGCCCATCTACGATGTGGAAACCGTAGTGGTCTGCCAGGCCTCACTGGACGCCCGTGGATTGAGCGAGTCAGACCTTATCCTGCCGGCCACTCTGGCCCGGCCCGACGACATTGCCGAACTGCTCGGCCACAGCCAACAGGTACTCACATTTTGACCGTATTGCATACGCTCAGCCGATTGGCGACTTCGCCGGCGGCACTGGAAGACACCCTGGCTTTGCTCGCTCCGGGCAGCAGTGTACTGCTGTTTCAGGACGCGGTGGCCATGGCGGCACAACCCCGCTTTGGCCAGTGCCTGGCACCTTACACCCTTTATGTGCTGGAGCCGGATCTGCACGCCCGCGGTCTGACCCTTCAGCTTTCGGCCACCCCCGTGGACTATCCCGGTTTTGTGGCACTGACTCTGCGACACGACAACGTGCAAGCGTGGTAACCATGATCTACAACGGAACCGAAATCGCCACCGACAAACAGGGCTACCTGCTGGACGCAAGCCAATGGGAGCCTGGCATGGCCCCTCAATTGGCGGAACAGGAAGGGATTGCACTGACCGATGCCCACTGGGAAGTGGTCAACTTTGTCCGCGACTTCTACCTGGAATTCAACACCAGTCCAGCCATTCGTGTGCTGGTAAAGGCCATCGGCCAGAAACTTGGCGAGGACAAGGGCAACAGCAAATACCTCTACAAGTTGTTCCCGAAAGGACCGGCCAAGCAGGCCACCAAGATCGCTGGCCTGCCCAAACCCGCTCGCTGCATCTGACCTCGCTACCGGTCAGTTTCCATCCAGCACGGCGAGCATTTGCCGCACCCAGGGCTTCAGTCTATCCACCAAATCGGGCAGACCTGACTCATCCAGAGTCATCAGGGTTTGCCTTTTCTCTTTCTTCTGCTCTGCCGCATCAGCTCGCCAATCAGGCCTGCCCCCGCTCATTGCTTTACCCGGCGCAAAGCCGTACTCCTCGTCGTTAACGACGGCGTCCACCGAACCGTGCCCTGAATCCCCTGACGCGGACTGGAACCGAGTCACCTCCAGATAGCAGGGCCACTGCTCCAGGGCCATATCTGTGAAGCGAGCATGGGTTAAAAAAAGGGTATTGTTCCAGGTTTCGATGTGAATATTCTGGCCGAAACAATCAATTAGTGCCGCCTCCCACAATGCCAGTTCATCGTAATAGTACAGCGTCATCAACGTTGAGTAATGCGTTTGCCAAAGCTCAATAAAACATTGTTCTTCGAAGGAAATTGACTTATCACTTTCCGTGTTCGCATAGAACTGAATAGGATCACAGTCCACGACAGAAATTTCACTGCCATGAAACCCCAATGATTCAAACGATTTTATCGCCGAGAGATGTTTTGATTTCAGAGAGCGTATTGTCTGTTCGTAGCCGTTAAAGCAAGGGTGATAGTCTGTGCTCCACTGCCCAAATACATGGTACCGCAGATCTCGTAATACCCACTCCATCTGGGGCGAAATCGACGCTGCACTGATGAGTGTGTCCAGTGTCTGTACGATCCAATCGTCATTAATACAAACAAACTCTTCCAACCGGGAACCGTGGTTTGCCTGCCAAACCCCGCTTACGACACAGCACCACTGCCAGTCGGGATAGTGCGCAGCAATCCACTCCCGGTGCATTGCCATCCTGACGTGCAACCGCCCTTCATCAACCTCGGCCGGTTCAGCACGAATCAAACAGATGCCACGGCGGCCGCCATGATCCAGCAACATCAGGTCCAGACGTGCGGCAGCAGTGCCGGTCTGTGCGAGAATGCCGACGTGTGGCTGAAAGGCGCACAAGGGCCGCTCAGCCAAGGACGAAACCAGCCCTGTTTTCGCCATCAAAGGTTGCTGCTCAACCACTGCGGAAAATAGCGCCCGAATAAAGAGGTCGTGTTGGCCGTGGCCTTCATTGGGGTTCAGCAGCCAGCTTAATATTCTGATGTCATCCTGTGCATCCAACTCCAGAGAATCAAATAACGATAGCTTTTTCGTTTTTGAAGAGAGAAGCGAAAATTCAGGGTCAGATATTATCTGCCATAACAAAGAGAGACTTTCTTTTGTGATCTTTTCCATTACCGCTTACTCAATAGTCAAGTTCGCGGCAAAAGTACCGTCAAATACCAGTGCATTCAACTGTAATTTGATTTAATTTTCGTATCCAATATCGTATTTAAGTAACCAGGAATCAATTTTAATATTAAAAAAGGAGGGGATTTCCCCCTCCTTCTTTTAAATCATCGATTTAATAATTCGGGTGGTATCACCCCAGAAGGCCTTGCCGGTAAATCAAACCAGCCGAACTGAGTCAGATAATCCACGCCGTCTTCCAGTTGCAGGTCAAAATTGAGAACTTTACGACACAGTTGCCGCAACGTTTCCGGCATCAGCGAATCGGAAAAACCATCCAGCGCGTGAAGTAAGGCCTCTCGGTCACGACACTCCCCTTTCGGTGCCAGCACATCGACAAAACTGGCCACGAGGCCAAACAGATCCTGCTCCGCCTGACCTTCGCATTGCCACAGTTCCGGATCCGCGTAGTGCCGCGCATACCCGCTCGCTGCCACATCCAGTCCAACCCCAAAGTTCACCAGCACCGCTCGCTCTGGCTGGCAGATGATGTTGGCCGGGCAGATGGCGCCGTGAAAAATCTGCTGGCTGTGGAGGTAATACAGCGCGGTCAGCAGTTGAGGGAACCACAGTCCCGGCTGGCCCACCACAATCTGGCCCTGACGGTCCCGCAGTGAGTCCCCTTCTACCCAGGCCCGGGTGATGTACAGCGCCTCTTTGTTGCCCATCTCGCCAAAGTCCAGAACCTGCTCAACGTTGGGGTGATAGATCGCTTTCAGGGCCTTATAGGTGCTGGCCAGATGTGGCCAGCGTTCGGATACGCCGCGATAAACCGACAGTGCACAGGCGTACTGGCCCTGCAGATGCCGTGCCTGCCACAGTTGGCTGGCCTGCCCCTCAACCACGCACTCTTCCAGCTGGTAGCGACCATCAATCGCCATGCCCGGCTCGAGCACGTCCGGGTCCACCGCCAGACGGGATGCCTCAGGCCGCTGCACCACCAGCGCCAAATCCACCCGCAGTTCATCCAGACTGGTGTTACGACCCCGGCTCGCTTCGGCAAACCAGCTGGTGATCCGGGGTTCATGGGTGCGTTGTGCCAGCTCGGTGAATGCGGTGGCGAAGTGCTGAATGTCTTCGGCTTCGCTCAACGTGTCGCGAATGTCGATAAACTCCACCTCGCCACTGTCACTCAGGAAAATGCCATTTTCCCCCCAGCCCGACACCGTAATGCCGCGGCGGTGGATCTGTTGCAGCGCAACAGCGGCGCGGACCAGCAGAGACAGCGCCTGCTGTCGGTCACACTGACCGTACTCAAACTGATGCATGGCCGTGCCGCGGGGCATGCGAATCGGCAACACCAACTGTTCGCCGTCCTGAATCAACGGCGCACTGTATGGCACACCGGAGCAACCGGCCAGTTGCTGAAGGCGAAACAGCTCATCGCGCATCTGTTTTTCCAGCAGCTCCGCCTGGCCCTGATCTTCACATTCAGAGGGCACCAGAATTTTCAGCAGCCAGGGAGCCTGCCAGTCGCCCGGGTTGTAATCCGCCTGCCAAATCTCCAGCCCATGCTTGATATAAAGGCATTTAAGCTTTTCAAAATCTTGGATTTTGTTGTTTCGCTGTTCAACCAGTGCCACCTGGCCAATGGCATCAAGCACCAGGTCTTTCTGTTGCTTGGTGACCTGATGGGCATAGCGGGAGGTCAGCGCCCAATCTTCGGTAAGCGCGTTGACGATCTGCTCCGGCGTAAAGATGGAGAGTTCCCCCTCCTCCTTATGAAGGCTGATCTCGGTGCCACGGCGCCCGGTAACGAACACCATGCCCTGGCACCAGGGCGCGTAAACGCCGATGGGAAATTTGTGCTTAAAGCGGCCCGCCAGGACGCGGGCCACGTAGTTGGCTTTGGCCAGGCTGTTATCGACATTGCGGCCATCGAGCTGCCAGGCATGTTGCCCCGCCTCCAACTGGCCAATGTAGCCTTTTACGTCGACCACGTAGATGCCCAGGTGGCCAATCACCAGCGCGTCCACTTCCAAAGCCTGTCCCGATTGGGTGGGGATTTCGATGTTGGTCAGCAGCAGGTATTCGTCCGGCAGCTCCTGCGCCAGAAGCTTGAAGGCCCAGCGCTCGGAATCGTTGACCGGTTCCCCAAATCGGATCTGTTTCGCCATGCCGTCTCCCTGTCGATGGCTGATGTGGGCGAAGCCAGTCTAGGCCAGGGAGCGGGTGGAAAAAATGGCTGCGGCGCTCAAACGCCGAATTTTTATTCAGAATCCCGTTTCAGGCCACGTAGGATCTGGGCAGACTCAATGCGGTAACGGCCTTTGTTCTCATGGGCTCTGGCACGCTGAAGCATCGCCTGAGCCAGCACATCAATGGGCACCGGACGCCAGTTGTCGGAACCCGGCAGCCAGGTCAGGCCATTCATCAGTGCCTCGCCCATCCGCTCTTTACGGCGGTAGTCGATGCGCTCTCCACTGAGCAATGAGGGTCGATAGAGGTAAAGTGCAGGCAGGTCGAGGGCAGACAGAGCCTGCTCCATCTCACCCTTAGTGCGCAGATAGAAGTTCCGTGAGCCAGCGTTCGCGCCCTTGGAACTGATCACATGCATCTGCCCTGCTCCATTCGCTTTGGCCCACTGCCCCAGCGCGACCACGGCCCCGTAGTCCACCGCCCGGAATGCCGCTTTGGAGCCTGCGGTTTTCATGGTGGTCCCCAGGCAGCAGTACACCTCATCAATGGCGTACGGCATGGTCAGATCACCAATTCGACTGAGCGGCAGGATATGTTCACGGATCTCCTGCCGATTACGCCAGTGGGTGGTACGGCGGCTCAGCAGGTGGATGGCACGATATTCATCGCTGGAGATCAGCGCATTGACAAGGGCGCTGCCGGTGGCGCCGGTGGCGCCGACCACAAGGGCGGTTTTCATGAAGTGGAACGCTCAGTTAGCACGATACGACAGAACCGCCCAGCTTAGTCGCTGGGCGATCCTCCATCAACAAGCGACCGTTTTAACTGATGAATTTAACGGCAGCTTGCGCAGTTAGCGATCGAAACGGTGGATACGCTGATTGTGGCTGCCCCGCCATACCAGATTGGCATCCTTTTCCGCTTCAACGAACTGGCCGTCGATAAGCACATCCAACAGAGAAACCAGTTCATGCTGGGCTGGCGACAGCGATTCCAGGGTGTAACCGGTCCAGGCCCAGATGTCTTTGTCCGGCGCCTCTGCCCGAACCCGTCGGACCAGGGCCAGCACATCCGCCACGTTAGCCGGGTGCAATGGGTCGCCCCCGGACAACGACAACCCACGTTTGGGGATGCGGCTGTCGGTAAGGTCGCGGATAAGCTGATCCGCCATCGCCTCATCGAAAACGTGGCCGGAGTCGGTGCGCCAGGTGCTCTGGTTGTAGCAACCACGGCACTGATGCTCACACCCGGAGACAAACAAGGTCACACGGGTACCGGGGCCGTTGACCACATCAACCGGGTAGTAGGCGTGATAGTTCATCGGTGTACTCACTAAACGCAGTGTGCCCCGGTCCGGGACCGGGGCACAGAGAGGATCACATGTGTTTGACCCGGCGCTTCACTTCTTCCTGCTTACCCGCATTAAAAGGACGCGCATCGGGGCTGCCCAGGTAACCACAGACACGACGGGTTACCGACACCTTGGCGGGATCATGGTTGCCGCAGCTTGGGCAGGTAAAGCCTTTGCTGGTGCACTCAAACTCGCCGGTGAAGTGGCACTCATAACACTCGTCAATCGGGGTGTTGGTGCCGTAATAGGGAACCCGCTCGTAGCTGTAGTCCCAGACGTTCTCCAGCGCCTCAACATTGTGTTGCATGTTGGGGTATTCACCGTAGCTGATGAATCCGCCGGAGGTGATGGCCGGGTACGGCATTTCGAAATCGATCTTGTCGTACGGGTTCACCTTCTTCTCCACATCCAGGTGGAAGCTGTTGGTGTAGTAGCCTTTGTCTGTGACGCCATCCACCAGGCCGTAGGCTTTGGTGTCAATGCTGCAGAAACGGGTACACAGGTTTTCGCTCGGGGTGCTGTAGAGACTGAAACCGTAACCGGATTCTGCCTTCCAGGACTCCACGGCCTTCTTCAGGTAGCGCACCACGTCCAGCGCTTTGTCGCGCAGCTGCTCGGAGTCGTACACGTGCGTCGCATCACCAAACAGCGCATTGATGGTTTCATGCAGACCGATGTAACCCAGAGAGATGGAGGCGCGGCCGTTCTTGAAGATCTCGGCGATGTTGTCGTCCGCCTTGAGACGCACGCCACAGGCCCCTTCCATGTAGAGGATCGGCGCCACGCGCGCTTTCACCCCTTCCAGGCGTTCGATGCGGGTCATCAGCGCCTTACGGGCAATGGTCAGACGCTGGTCCAGGATGGCGTAAAAACGCGCCTCGTCGCCTTTGGCTTCAATGGCGATGCGCGGCAGGTTCAGGGACACCACGCCCAGGTTGTTACGGCCTTCGTGCTCCAGTTGGCCATCCTTTTCAAAGGCACCAAGGAAGGAGCGACACCCCATCGGGTTCTTAAATGAGCCGGTCACCTCAACCACTTTGTCGTAGTTCAGAATGTCCGGGTACATCCGCTTGCTGGCACATTCGAGCGCCAGCTGCTTGATGTCGTAATTCGGATCGCCCGGTTTCTGGTTGTGGCCCGCCTTAATGGCAAACACCAGTTTGGGGAAAACGGCGGTTTTCTTGTTTTTGCCCAGGCCTGCGATGCGGTTTTTCAGGATCGATTTCTGGATCAGCTTGGCTTCCCAGCATTCGCCCAGGCCGAATCCGAAGGTCACAAACGGGGTCTGGCCGTTGGCGGTGTGCAGGGTGTTCACTTCGTATTCCAGCGACTGGAACGCGTCGTAACACTCCTTCTCAGTGCGGGCAATGGCGTAGGCTTCCGGGTCCGCCACCTGCCACTCCTGACCAATGGCCAGGTGCTTGTCGTAGCTGGACTTCACATAGGGCGCCAACACTTCATCAATGCGGTTGATGGTGGTGCCGCCATAGATGTGGCTGGCCACCTGAGCGATGATCTGGGCGGTCACCGCGGTGGCGGTGGAGATGGACTTGGGAGTGTCGATCTCGGCATTGCCCATCTTAAAGCCGCCGGTCAGCATCCCTTTCAGGTCGATCAACATGCAGTTGAACATCGGGAAGAACGGCGCGTAATCCAGGTCGTGATAGTGGATCTGGCCACTTTCGTGGGCCTCGACCACGTCACGGGGCAGGATATGACGACAGGCGTAATGTTTGGCCACAATGCCCGCCAGCAAGTCACGCTGGGTCGGGATCACTTTGGAGTCTTTGTTGGCGTTTTCATTGAGCAGCGCAGAGTTGCTTTGCTCCACCAGGCCACGGATCTCCTGATTCAGGCGACTGGCCTTTTCACGGGCCAGGTCGCGATCGTGGCGATACTCAATGTAGGAGCGAGCCAGATCCTTGTAAGGACCCTCCATCAGCTGGTTCTCTACCGCATCCTGAATACGGTGGATCTCCACCTCGACTTCGCCAGTCAGTTGTTCTGCCACTGCTTGCGCAACGCCCGCAGCATAAACCAGATCGTCACAGCTAGCCGCGGAGGCTGCGCGCAGCACCGCTTGCTGGATCAATTCCGGTTTAAAAGGCACGCGGCATCCATCCCGCTTAATCACAACTGGTCCCATTTTCCTCACTCCAAAGTTAAAGTAACGAACGCCCAAAGTCGCCTAGATATAGTGTAGGCGATCATTCGGGACACAAGATGTAGTGCATTGTCCGGCAAGTGGCGCCCGCGTACCGTGATCGAGATCAATCTGGGGTTCAACGGGTTACTTGTTATTCAGAGGCTGACAACCGTCCGGAATCGGTCTGAGAAGGCGCGGCACTTTACCCCAGATTTCAGCACCGAAACACCACGAGAAATGGGATCCATGCCTCAGATCACCCCTTGAGAAAATCAAGCCTAATCGGCCATTGACGTTCCCTTTTTTTTCGCTCCGGGATAGGCTGACGCTATGCTGAAATGGATACGACAATGGCGCCGAAATGGTACGCCGGCGGAACTGGATGACGCTGCCCTTAAGCGGTGGCAGGCGCGCATCGATCGTTTGCCGATCCTGGCGGGCTTGCCCCCAGCCACACACCATGAACTGATGAACCTGGGCTGGCAGTTTGTGCAACACAAACGCTTTACCCCGGTTTGCGGGGCCGAGCTGACCAACGAGCACTGTATTGATATCGCGCTCCAGGCAGCGCTGCCGGTGCTTCGATTGGGGCCAGGTGCCTATGGCCACTTTCACGAACTGCTGATCTACCCCGAGGACTTTGTCAGTCCCCGTCACTATGTCGATGACGCCGGAGTGGAACATCTGAGCGAAGAAGCCCTGTCAGGCGAAGCCTGGGAGCAGGGTCCGGTGCTGCTGTCACTGTCGGAGCTCGATTACAGCGGCGACTGGGACGGCTTTAATCTGGTGATTCACGAACTGGCCCACAAGCTGGATATCGCCAACGGTGGCCTGGCTAATGGTCACCCCAACCTTCCGGTGTCATTAAGGGCATCCTGGTCCGCCACATTCCATACTGCCTATCAGGCTCACTGCGATGCCGTCGATGCCGCTGAATTGAGGGGCGATTGGCTTGGCGTCTGGATAGACCCCTATGGCGCCGACAGTGAGCCTGAGTTCTTTGCCGTGGCGGTGGAAGCCTTCTTTACTGACCCCATCGCCCTCAACCACGGCTTTCCGGCCCTTTATTCGGCCATGGCCACGTTATTCAGTCAGGATCCCCTGCCCCGCGCGCCCAAATGGACCCCATGGCCACAATCTGCAATAGAGTGATCACCTCCACGTTTTAGAACGCTAACCTGTGTTTAAACTTGGATATCAAATGCAACTGATTCCTACTCTTATGCACAGTCACACCCTTGAACGCTGGCAACATCACCACCAGTTTGAGCAACAGCAAAGAAAGAACGAAAAGCGCACCTGGTACGCGGTGATGATCACCGCGGCCATGATGGTGGTTGAGATTGTCACCGGCTATCTCACTGGCTCCATGGCGCTGCTGGCGGATGGCTGGCATATGGGCACCCACGTTGCCGCATTTGGCCTCACCCTTTTTGCCTATCGTTTTGCGCGCCAGGCCAGCACCGACAAACGCTACAGCTTTGGTACCGGTAAAGTGAACCTGCTGGCCGGTTACACCAGCGCCGTGGCGCTGGTGCTCGTCGCCTTGCTGATGGCGATCGAGTCGGTCGGGCGGCTTATCGAGCCGGTGGCCATCGATTACGACAATGCGCTGTTGGTGGCGGTTATCGGACTGGTGATTAACCTGGTGTGCGCGGTGCTGTTGCACCAGGGCGACAGCCACCACGGTCACGACCATCACCACCACGGTCATGGCCATCACCACCATGACCACCATCACCACGATCACAACCTCTATGCCGCGTACCTGCACGTTATCGCGGACGCACTGACCTCCTTTACCGCCATTCTGGCCTTGCTGGCTGCGCGTTACTTCGATATGCCGGGGCTGGACCCAATCATGGGCATCGTCGGTGCCATCATCATCACCCGCTGGGGTTGGTCACTGATCCGCAATACCGGGCCGGCGCTGTTGGATCGCTCACCGGATCCGGAGCTGGTTGATGAGGTCAGAAACCGCATCGAATCCGATCGGGACAACCGCATTGCCGACCTGCACCTCTGGCCGTTATCCGGCAACCATTACGGGGTGATCATCAGCGTCGTGACCCACCATCCCCAGGCGCCGCAATACTACAAAGCCTTGCTGGAAAATCTCCCCCGGCTTGCCCACATCACCATTGAAGTGCACACCTGCCATGAGGCTCCCTGCCTGAAACCCTCATCCTGATCGTTTCGGGGTGGCAATAAAAAAGAGGAAGCCTGAGCTTCCTCTTTTGCTATCTAGCCACGGGCATCTCACTGATTTAAAACGAATCGCAAACTCACACCTGCGCGCCTCAGGCTAGAAATGGCGACCACCCTGCTCGCCTCGCCCTTTGCTAGACTGCTCTTATCTTCACATACCTGAATTCCCCATGTACTCTCAGTTCTACACAAGGCTAGAACAAAGGAGTGTTCTATGGATTTCGATGCTTCAGAAATTCAGTACATGGGTGTAGCAGGCCTCTCTGCCCCATCTTACAATGCGCTTTGCTACGCTCTTCAGCGGGATGAAAAGCTAGAGTCAGTTTATGTCCTATCTGCTCCTCAAAACTATCATACGGTTCATGCTTTTTTACTCTGTTTTGACTTTTCAACGATAATCATAAAGTCAGGATTTGCATCTGGTTATGGCGGAGAGGGGCCACAAACCTTCTCTAGGGCACTTCAGCTCCTATACAAGTATTCTATCGGTATTACAGAGTATGAAGTTTCCTCAAGCTTTATGGCTAAAGTTGATTCTTCTCGTTTATCGGATCGTGACATTTCAAAATTGAGAAGCATGCAGCGAAAGATTCCAAATCGACTACCCGAATTTATGATTGGTCAACACGACATAAAGCAGCTGTTGGTAGGGTGCCCGGAAACTCTACCACTATCGGTTATTGACGATCGGCTTTTCCCGATAGCCATCAGATTCTGGGAAAATCCAGACGCTGCTCTGCTTGATGCATATAGAAGATTAGAGGGCATAGTTAGAGAAAAAGCAGGGCTACCAGATGAAAGTAGCACGAAGTTATTCAGTAAAGCGTTTGTAGAAGAACAATCTAAGCTCTTTTGGAAAGACATAGACAAGAGTGAAGCAAGAGGCAGAGGCTTACTCTTCACTTCAACTTTTATGGCCTATCGAAATCGTCGTGCTCACCGAGAGGTACCAAGTACCTCAGCAGAAGATCTTCGAGAACTCTTACTTCTCAATCAACTGTATGTTCTTGAAAGCACATCAACCCTGAGGCCAGTAGAAGCGGAAGAGACAGTACTAAGTCACGCAACCTGAACTGGATACCCCACGCTTCACTCAACAACACAATGAACGAAGGGAAGTTGTCGTTTAGTTGTCTTACTAGAAATCGAGCGAAGCTCGCCCCCCTACACTAATAGGGGGGGAAATGAACATTCAGGGAAATTAGATAGCATGTTAATTGAAAGAGATAATGGCGGCTCATCAAGTTTTGTCGCTAAAGTAGAGGTAGCGGAGTTCGCTTTTTCGCTTGATTTCGGCTCTCAGACTTTCTCATCCGATCAGCTTTCAGATGTGCAAAATATATATCAAGAAGGATTCTCAGCCAAACTTCAAGATCTCTTTTCTGATCTCGGAGGATTCGAAGCAAAAGTTAATATTAAATCCTGTAAGAACGGTTCTGTCTCACTGATTTCTGGCATTTTTATAGAGGTTGTCATTCCAGTTGTCATCAGCGCTGCAGGAGCTATTGTTGCTAATGAATTCTTGAAAAGGAAAGCTATGCGAGAAGCCAGGATTCATAATGAGGAAGAGTTTGACTCATTAATTAAAAACATGCGGCAAATTGTCGACATGTATGTGGTTGATACATCCTACGCACACGACGAAAACTATACTAAGGTATATCGCAGGCACGTTAGAATACCAAACTCAAAGCATAAAGTACTCAAAAGTTATGAATTCCGTGCTAAGGACTATGATGAAGTAGAAAAGATATTAGACAACCTAATAGAGGACTACAGGCAAAATTTGAAAAAAACTTAGGGATTCATCACTCAACTGTTGCTCGCTATAATTTTTCCTTATCTAGCTTTCCTAACCTGGGGTAGACGTAAACTCAGTAGCCAGATAGATTTTAGCGAAGAAGCCGTGTTTTTTCTTAAGAACTACCCAGATACGAAAATGGATGGCAATCGTGATGGCATTCCATGTGAAAGGCAATTTGCAGAAGACATTCGTAGATCACGTTGGTAGCCACAAGCAACGTAGTCAAAGAGTGAGCAACGTTGTGTGGCCGGCTCCCTAAATTATTGTTTTACATAGCTTATCTTCTTAAGGCCGAGGAAGCTTTCGCTTCCTCTTTTTCTTATACCGTCGGCTTACCAGCCCATCAGTTGCATCATTCTTTGCGGAATTTGAGTGTTGTCCTGATGGCCGATAAAGGCTTCTGCACCCGCCCCATAGGCCATCACCGGCACGTCCACAGCGGTGTGTCCGCCGGTGGTCCAACCGGTCACGGTGCGGTTATTGATCACCTTGAGTACGGCGCGGCCCAACTTCTCCTCACCCTGATCAAACCCTTTCTCCAACGCCGCCAGCTCTTCCGGCGCAAGGTCAAAGTCCACCTTGTCCCGCCAACGGCTGGACAGAGCCGTTTTGCCTCCGGCCATCAGATGCTCGGTCAGCGGGCGAACACTGGCGTGAACCTGTGCCACCACTTCCGGCTTCCACTCGTAGACGCCATTCGCGCCCAGCGTCAGGCCGCCGGTAGAGTGGTCAGCGGTGATCACCAGCAAGGTATCCGGGTTAGCATCGACAAAGGCTTTAGCTCGCGCCACTGCGGCGGAAAAGTCGTGCATCTCCGCCATGGCGCAGGCGATGTCGTTGGCGTGGCCACACCAATCGATTTGACTGCCTTCTACCAGCAGGAAAAAGCCCTCATCCTGACCGGACATCAGTTCCAGCGCCTTATTGGTCATCGCATCAAGGCGCTCAGGCTGGTCGGAGTCAATGGCATGAGGCAGCGCCACGTCCGCTACCAGCCCCATGGCGGGCAATTGCGTGAGCTGGTCCAGCTCGTTCATCGACCAGATTTGCTGGTAGCCCTGCTCCGCCATCTGCTCCGCCAGCCCACCCGGATCCCGGGAGAAGTAGCGCTGCCCGCCACCGAGGATCAGGTCCAGCATGGTTTGGTCGGCAATGCGCTGTTGCACATATTGCTCGGCGATGGCGTCATACATGCGGCGGGACGCCACATGAGCAACAAAGCCCGCCGGCGTGGCGTGGTTTACCTGGGAGGTGGCCACCACACCGGTCGACTTCCCGGCCTTGCGCGCCTTCGCCAGAACCCCTTCCACCGGCAGTTTCTGGCCGTCAACGCCAATGGCGCCATTGTAACTTTTCACCCCCGCCGCCAGTGCTGTGGCCGACGCGGCTGAGTCAGTCACCCAGGTGTTGTCTTCCGGATAGGTGCTGGCCATGCCAACCAGCAAGTCGTCGAATACCGTGGGATTCACTTCGGACCCGGCTTCCCCCGCCAGGTAATAGCGGTAGGCCGTGGTAAAGGCCGGCCCCATGCCATCGCCGATCATAAAGATGATGCTCTTGGGGGAGGCATCCGACTGCGGTGCCTGGGCGGCGCAGCCGGCCAGTACAGCTGTGGCCACGGCAACCGCGGTGATGGAGCGCTTCAGGGACATGATTTTCCTTGTCATTATTCTCCGAAAAGTCGCGCCAGCGTATCTCACTCCGGTGACATTATAAAGTCACGGGCGGGGCGATTTTTGCACACACCACAACGGCCCGGTAGAGTGAAAATCACGCTCGTTGTAAGGAGTTGCCATGAAACGTGTGTTGCCGTTAGCTCTGCTTTGCACCACTCCCACCACCCTCGCCAGTACCGGCTACTGGATGATGGACAACGACGTGGTGGTCAAGACCGATGGGGATTACACCAACGGGCTTTTCCTCGGCCACATCAGCCGTCCCGGAGACGGCATCCCGTCGCTGCTCCAGCCCTTCGCCCGCACATTTCCCGAAGAGCAGGCCTACTGGCATGGGGAGATCAGTCAGCTGATGTGGACACCTTCGGATTTGAATCCGGACGAACAGGAGTCGCTGGAGCGCCCCTATGCCGGTGTGTTGCTGACCACGTTCGGGCTGGGCCTGGAATCGCCTGGCCACAATGATCAATACGCCGTCAGTGTTGGCGTCATCGGTCCCGCCTCCGGAGCCGAAGCCGTGCAGCGTCAGGTACACAAGTGGCTCGGCAACACCGCACCGGATGGCTGGGAGAATCAGATTGAAAATACCCCGTTGATGCAGCTGAGCTGGACCCGAAATCAGCGGCTCTGGTCTTCAGACGCGGCCAGCACCGGCTGGGACCTGCTCTGGCACCCCCGGGCGCAGGGGGGCAACATACGCAGCGAGGCAGCGCTGGGGGTGAGCCTCAGTTTCGGAGATGACCTGAGCATCCTGCGGGGCCGCCACTGGCAGCAACCCTTTGTGTCAGGCCCGGCCCGGACCGGCTGGGCCCTGTTTGCCGGGACCGAACTGCGGTATCGATTGAACGACATTACATTGCAGGGGCCCCGCCCTGACGCGGCCCCGGATGTCAGCGTTGCCCACTGGCAAGGCGGTTGGGCGACCGGCATACGGGGACACTACGGCAACATTGGCGCCAGTTTCAGCATTCATGGCGACAGCCCGGATTACAAAAACGCCGAGCAAAGCTGGGCTCATTACGGCCGGCTCGCGATCAACTGGCGATATTAACCCCGGTTCATACCCAGGCTTTTCGTTCTGTCTTCGCGATCGCTACACTTGGCTTTGAGTTGTCAGAAAGAGAAATCGAATTTGAGCATCGCCCATGGCCAGTTTGCCACCCTTACTGTTGAGGGTCGCGCCTTCTTTGTTGGCGACCTGCACGGTGAACGTCGCCAGCTGAGTCAACTTCTTAACGCCGTAAATTTCGCGCCCGAACAGGGCGACCGACTCATCTGCGTTGGCGATCTGATTGATCGCGGCCAGGACTCACTGGCTTGCCTGGAGCTGCTCGAACTGCCCTGGTTCCATTCGGTAATGGGCAATCATGAATCGATGTTGCTGGATGCATTGGGTGGGGATGCTGAGAACCTGAACAGCTGGTTACGTTGCGGTGGCGCCTGGTATCTCGACCTCGACGAACCGACCCGTCTCGCCATGATGCAAAAAGCCGAACGGTTGTTGCCTGCCCTGCCACTGGGCCTGGAAGTGCATATACGCTCTCTGGACGTTCGAATTGGGGTTGTCCATGCCGATTGTCCGACTGACAACTGGAGCACGTTTCGCGACGCCTGCCAATACCCCCTGAACGGCCATCAGGAGTTTGCCTGCCTCTGGAGCCGGGACACCCTGCGCAATATGGCCAAGGGCGAGTTCCCGGCGTCCCTGCCCGGTATAGACGCCGTCGTGATGGGGCACACACCACAACGTAACCTGAAGAGCCATGGCAATCGGGTCTGGCTCGACACCGGTGCCGGTTATCCGCAGGGTCGTCTGTCCATGCTCAGTGCTGAGCAGATCCTGGAGTTGATTCAACCCGCCGGCTGATCCACACCGACGCCCCTGTCGCCAGGATAAGACCCACCGCATCCGCGGCCAGATCCCAGCCGTCCAGAGTGCGATTGGGGTTCCAGGCCTGGGCCATCTCCTCAGCCACGGCAAACAGGGCCACCGCCAGACTGCCCCATTGCGCCCAGTGCCCCCAGCGTAAAGCCCGCCAGCCCAGCGCCCAGTTCAGCATCAGTGCCAGAGTGCCGTAGAGCACCATGTGACCCAGTTTGTCGCCATAAGGCAGATACCGGATAAACCCAAACCATTGGCCCACCTCTCCCCGGTTGGCCAGTACGATTACCCACAAGATAAATGCGAGAAAGCCAAGTGCCATCAGCCACTTGCTAAAGCGTCCCATTGAATGCCATCCGTATCGCCCAATCGATTTGTTGCGCTTTTGTCATCAAGATGCGCAGGGTAACCTAATACGCTGATTGGCAACAGTCCGCCCTGAACACGCAAAGGAGCGCCACCCTTGGCATTACAACTGGAAACCCCGCGTCTGCTGTTACGCCAGTGGCAAAACAGTGACATCGACGCTTACGCCGCACTCTGTGCTGACGAAGCGGTCATGCGCTATTTGGGCGGCCAGACCCTGTCCCGGGAAGAGGCATGGCGCCATATGGCGGTGATGGCAGGCCACTGGCAACTGAAGGGGTTCGGCCACTGGGCCGTGGAACACAAAGAGACCGGTCAGTGCATTGGTCGACTCGGCTTTCTTGAGCCGGATGGCTGGCCCGGATTTGAGATCGGCTGGTGCCTGGCCACCGCTTTTCAGGGCCAGGGACTGGCCTCAGAAGGCGCAAAGGCGGCGCTGCATTGGGCGTTCAACGACCCGGAGCGTGACGAGGTCATCAGCATCATCCACCCGGACAATCTGGCTTCCAAACGCTTGGCACTCAGCCTGGGTGAGCGTTACTGGCGTGACGACGTCGTACGGGGTTTCGATGTCGAGATCTACGGCATCACCCGGGACCAGTACATCAAGGGGCGATCATGAACCGCACCGGCCTGCGAAACCTGATGCTGCTGGTGGGACTGGCAATGCCGGCGACCGCCAGCCCAGCTGCGGATGCCCTGCAATTGCGCACGGAACCCTGGCGTTCCGACTTTGAGGTGTTGAGCCAGAATCGTGACCGTCTGCGCTACGCCGGCACGCTCAGGCTCTTTACGCCTGCGCCGCTGGAGTCCCAGCGGGGTGGCTGGTCATCGCTGGTGAATTTTGGTCCCAACGTCGGCTTTCAGGCCACCTCAGACCGTAATGGACACTGGCTCACCTTTGATGTGGCGCTGAATGAGGGCAATCTGGTGGGGGCACAGTATCTGGACCACGGTCAGATCAAGGGCCCGGATGGGCAGGGCCTGGATGATATTGAGTCGATGATCATCATCGGCGAACTGATCCTTGCCGGACTGGATGGCAGCGCCGACCTTTACCAGCTCGATCGCCATCGAACCCGGGCATATCCGCGCTTTACCCTGCCGGATTTTGCCCCTGGCCGTAACGACGGTATCGAAGCACTGGCCTTTCGATCCCCTCACGGACCACTGCTTCCCATCGCTGAGAAGTCGGGCAGCGACCCCCACCACCGCCAGGCATGGTGGCTGATACCTGATCAGGCAACCACGGCTTTTGAACTGCCATTGGCGCTGACCGCCTCACCGGTGGGTGCCACCCATCTGGCCAACGGCGATGTGGTGTTGCTCCATCGCCATTACGAGCGCGGCGTCACCACCATCGGCCTGAGCCACTATCCTGCCGATGAGTTGTCGACTTCGGACCTGCCTCAGCCCCAAAGCCTGATTGAGATGCGCAGTTCGGTGCTCACTCAGGCATTGGACAACTTTGAGGGAATCGCGGCTTTTCAGCGGGATGGACGCCAGTATCTGTTATTGATATCCGATGATAACGTCGACTGGCAGCGGCCGGGGGCGCAAAACACCCTGCTGATGTTGTTTGAGTGGCTACACTGAATTTTCAGCGAACACTTGTGCGCTCAATGGAGGGACTGGTAGGATGACGGCCAAGAATAAAAACTCTAACGGAAGTACCCAGCCTATGCAGATCCGCGCTTACTCCATCGGTGAAGAGATCGCCAATGCCGTCACTCACGGCCTTGGCGTGGCAGCAGCGATTGTCGGGCTCACCCTGATGCTGGACAAGGGTATACCGGTGTTGCCCGCCAGCGGCATCGCCGCCATCAGCGTTTACGGCGGCACGCTGATTCTGATGTTTCTCTGCTCGACGCTGTATCACAGCATTCAGCATGGCCCCTCCAAGGCCGTCCTGAAACGCCTTGACCACTGCGCCATCTACCTGCTGATTGCCGGCAGTTATACCCCGTTGATGCTGATCAGCCTGAACACCGATTCATCGCACCTTCTGCTGGCCTTTATCTGGGGCCTGGCCACCCTCGGGGTGCTGTTCAAAGCGCTGTTTGTACACCGCTTTAAAAAGCTGGCCATGGCCACATATCTGGCCATGGGCTGGGCCAGCCTGATCGTGATTGTTGAACTCTACTCCGTACTGCCTACCCCCGGATTTATTCTGCTCCTCGCCGGTGGCCTCAGTTACAGCCTGGGCACGTTATTCTACGCTGCCAAGCGGTTGCCCTATACCCACGCCATCTGGCACCTGTTTGTCCTTGGCGGTGCGGTTTGCCACTGCCTGACCATCGCGCTCTACGTGATCCCCTGAGCCCGTTGCCGGAACCCGGCCCAACACCCGCGGATCAATGTCTGCCGGCCGGGCCGCATCCCCGAGCCGGTAGTCACAGACCCCCTGCGGGAATATCCGCTCCAGCTCCGCGCGGTGCGCCGCCATATCAACCGGTTGATAGAACCCGTCGTCCAACGCCTGCCGCACCGGGATCCGGTGACATTGGAAGATCGCCCCGCCCCAGGGCCCGCCGGCTTGAATTCGGGCATTGGTAAAGACCGGGTAAGCCTCGGTGCATTTGCCCTGAGACTTGCCGTTTAATACCCCATCCCAGACGTTCTGGCCGCGGGCCATGATCGTCCCCTGCTGGTCAAAACATAGGTCTTCCAGATCCGCCGGTTTGGCCCGGCCTGCCTGCCGCGCTTCAATCCAGCGCTCCATCGCCGCAAAAGCGTCGACCATCGGCGTGTGGGACTTGTGTGATACCCAGATAAGTTGGTTATCGTGATGGCCGTGCCACTCAACAATGCGGGCTCGCGCCTCAAATGACGCGGACAGGTGATGCATATCCAGCATCTCTTCCAGATAGTGGCGAAGGTCGATCACCGGCAGCGGATTATGACCCACAAAGATTTGGCCACTTCGATAAGCCCGCTCAATGGCCAGGGCGTCGCCTTCCGTGCGCGACGCGATCTCGCCATCGGTGATGTTGTGATTGCCCCACAGGGTTAACCACAGTGGCAACAACTTACCCAGCGGTGCCCAGAGGGTTTCAGGTTCCATCTGTTCCGGCTGGCGCCACCCGCCAATGCGCTGATTCAGGTGGATAAACGCCTGGGGTGACAGGGTGCCGGCCCGTAGGGCTTCCAGCCCATACTGAACCCCCCGGTTATCCCAGGTGGAGCGGGCAAAGCCCTGCTTATTGCGACCCAGGATCTGGTGCAGATCTTCCCAGTAACTCCAATGGTTGGATTGTTGGATTTCTTCATTGAACATCGGCCGGATGTAGCCTTGCCGGGGATTGTGGATCAGCGCAGACAGCCCAAACCAGCCATTTATGCACTCACTGGAGCCCTGTGGCCAACGGGGCCAGCGACCGTGCATCAATTGGTTCAAAGGCTCCAGAAACGGCGCCCGTTGGTCAAACCCCGCCACCGCATTGAGCCCTTCCACGGATGGGCGGTCATCAAAGTTGTCCCAGAGTTCCGGCTCATCGGCCCGGAAGGCGTAATAGGTATTGAGAAGATCGCAATCCAGTCCGTACAGGGTCTGACTGAGCATGTCCGGGTAGGCATAAAGCGCGAGGCCACCGTCAATCACCCCTGCGCCATTCTGCATTTGCAGGTACTGAACCAGGCCGCCACCGGAGCCGCCCACGCCGATGGTGTAGCGCGGTTCCCCGTACAAGCTGACAAACTGTCGCTTAACCCGGCGGGCGGTGTCTTCCGCCAGCAACATGTTGTAGGTGTAAGCGGTTTTGTTGCCGGTGGAGCTGATCACCGCATAGCCTCGGGTCAGTTGATCACGACGCTTTTCTATCAACCGTTGCGCTCTCAGCCGCCCCTGGCGAAAGCCGATGCCGCTGCCACCATGAAACTGGTAAATAAGCCGCTTGTCCCAGTAACGTTTGTCCTCTCTCGGTGCCTCCAGATCCGCCATCATCACGATAAAGTACGGAAAGCGGTTGATGGTGCCGGTCTCCACCCGATACACCTCGTCCACCCACTTTCCGGAGCGTTCGACCTGAGCAATCTCGGTCGGCGGGTTATCCCGATCATAACGTCGGATATCCCCTGCCGGAGTGGCATACCAATATTGCAGCGCCGTCGCCAACTGGCAGTCACGGGAGTGGCCAATGACCAGATCAGTCACCTCACCACCGCGCTCAAGAAAGACCGGCACCCCCTCGCCAGCGTTGTTGTCCACCAGAGGCTGACCCAACCCTGAGTTCATCGTCATACAGAAGAACGGGTACTGCCGCTTTCCCGCGTAGAGCGGCACAACCGGTCCGGTCTCTCCCAGGGCAATGGGAAACGGGAAGGTCTCCACCGGCCTTGGTGTCGACATCAGATGGGTGGCAGGAATGATCGGAGGCGGGTCATTGCGGGACGTTGCCAGGCGCTGAACCTGGTGCTTGGCGTAGGGGTGGGTTGCCATCTTGTAGTGGCCCCAGCCAGCCAATCCCAACAGCCCCACCAGAACCACCAGAACCAACACAAACACAATACGTTTCATGGCCACCTCCTGATAAACCCAGTATAGGAGCGGCGTGTTAATAAAATGATCCTGCGTTTACTGGTTTTAGTGCAATGAGATGCCAAAAGTTTTTGTTGGCAAAGACTTATCGAATGTGACAACCTTGAGCTGGCGAATTAATGTGCCATACTCAACGGCGCAACGTAGCGTCGGTGAACGTAGGTAGTCTCGTTCGCGCCGTCGTTGTCAGGTTTAAGGAGAGGATATGAAAGCAAAACTGTTTATCGGTATCGCAATGAGCGCGCTGCTCTTTGGTTGTGCCAACACGTCCGAGCTGGAAGCTCAGGTTCAGTCCCTGTCCAACAAGGTGGACTCTCTGTCTGATCAAGTTGGCGCACTGCGTGCTGATCACAGCCAGATGAACAGCGACATTCGTGCTGCTCGTGCCGCCGCTGAAGACGCTCAGGCAGAAGCTGCCCGTGCCAACGCGCGCATCGACAACATGGCTACCGGCTACCGCAAGTAACCGTTGGTTCAGACAAAAAGGGCGCCTCCACGGCGCCCTTTTTTTGTGCTCAGTTAATGGCCATCGGCATTCCACGCTGCTCCCGCAGCAGGGTCTGAACCGCATCATCATTCAGGCCAGGTTGGCTCAAGACTTCCCGTTGGTGTTCGCTCAACTCCAGAGTTTTTGCGCTCTTCTCCAACTCTTCGTCCTGACTCAGTGGCTCATGCACTTCCAGGAACAGACCGGACGGTTCCTTGGAGATCTTCACCGGCTCATTAATGATGCGGACCGGCTCGCCAACCCGGACCAACTCAAACAGTTCTTCAATGTCGGTGGGACGCATCCGGATGCATCCGGCGCTCACACGCATACCGATGCCAAATTCATGGTTGGTGCCGTGGATCAGGTATTCCCCGTTGCCAAAACCCAGGCGCAGAGCGCGATGTCCCATCGGGTTATCCGGCCCTGCCGGTACCACTTTCGGCAGTTCAATGCCCCGCTCCTCCAGCCACTCTTTGCGGGTTCGGGCGGTTGGGGTCCAGGTGGGGTCTTTGATTCGCTGACTGATCTTGGTGCTGACCAGCGGTGTCGCACGCCCTACCCGGCCAATCCCGATGGGATAGACGTAGACGCGGCCACGCGCGTTGTCGAAGTAGTAGAGTCGCAGCTCCGCCAGGTTGATCACCACCCCTTTACGATCCACGTCGGGAAGCAGCATCTGCGACGGCAACATCAATGTGCTGCCGGTGGGCGGGAGAAACGGATCCACACCGGGGTTGGCCGCCATCATCGCCAGCAAACCCATATCGTACTGTTGAGCCACGTGGTCAAGAGACTGCCCATCGACCACCTGATGCTCCATCGGGAAACCCAACAGGCGGCTGCCCTGCAACGGGGCAGAATAGATCGCAGCGTGAGCCGAAAAGCCAAATAAAAACAGAAGCGAAACCAGAGCGCGCACGCCATTCCTCCTAGAGTAACGAGGCGACAGTTTACCTAGCAACCGGCTGGATAAAAAGTCATCTGTAGCAACCGGTACGGTTCCGATTCAATTGGCCGGTCAGATCCACGGTTACTCCTGGCCCAAGGGCCACCAGCCTCAGCCAATAAGGCACTTGTAAAACAATACCGTGGCATCCAGCCCACCGTCTGCGCTGAGCGCGAAGCGGGGTATCTGGCCCGCTTCCTTGTATCCCAAAGATTGGTACAATCGCGCCGCCACATCGCCTGCCCGGGTGTCAAGTACCAGCAGTGAACGCCGATGAATTTGGGCGGCGGCTTCCAGTTCCGACATCAACGCCCGGCCAATCCCCTGGCACCTCACCCGTGGGTGAACCATCAACTTCTCCACCTCTGCCCGGTGGCCTCCGTTCGGTTTTTGGCAGAGCGCCAATTGCACCGCACCGAACACCTCGCCCCGATCCAGTGCAACCAACAGCAACCGTGCTTCCTGTGTCAGTTCCTCCTCCACCGATTGCCAGTAGTCCTGAGACTGTGCCAGTGACATCGGCGGTACAAAGCCCAGCGATGCGCCCCGATTCACCGAGTCCTGAAGCAGCACCGATAACGACCCTTCCCAGCCTCTGATGGTGCTCAGTTGGCAAATGTTGCCCGTCATTCTTCCTCCTTGTTCAGCCAAAGCCTGTGACCGGTCGCACCCGAACGGTGCACAGCCCGGCATCAGACTCCATAAACCGGCATCCCCCGCAATAATTGGGCCGAACCGCCGACGGAAGCGCAGGCAAAAAAAAGCGGCCCGGAAGGGCCGCTTAACACTGTGTGAAAGGAAAACTTACTTCTTAACGAAAGCCGCAGCGTTCTCACCGGCCATGCGACCGAAGGTCACGATGTCGGAGATGGCGTTACCGCCCAGACGGTTGGCACCATGCACACCACCGGTCACTTCGCCGGCAGCAAACATGCCCTTGATCACCTTGCCGTCTTTGCCAACCACTTCACCCTGGTTGTCGATCTTCACCCCACCCATGGTGTGGTGAACCGCCGGAGTCACTTCAATGGCGTAGAAGTTACCCTGGTTCAGGCTGCGCGGCATGTTCGGGCGCTCGAAATCGCCGTCTTTGCCAGCGGCTACAAATTCGTTGTAGCGGGCAACGGATTTCTCCAGTTCAGCACCATTGATGCCGAGGGAGTCGCCCAGCGCTTTCAGGCTGGAGTTGCTCGGTACCACGCCCAGTTCGATGTAGCGCTCAATCTTCTTCAGAGAGTGGCGTACGGAGTCATCGAAGATCAGGAACGCGGTTTTGCCGGTCTGCTGCAGAATCGCGGCGGAGGCTTTATCGCGGGTGGTGATTTCGTTGACGAAACGGTCGCCTTCACGGTTTACCAGAATGGCACCGTTACCACGGACCGCTTCAGTGACCATCACACCACCGGCCACAGACAGGGTCGGGTGAGCCTGGATGTATTCCAGATCCTTCAGGTCAGCACCAGCGTTAGACGCCACGTCCAGACCGTCACCGGTCGCACCCGGGTGGTTGGTGGCGGCAAAACCTTTCAGTTTCGGATCCAGCGCGGAAACACGGTCGTTATTGCGGGCAAAACCACCGGTAGCAACCACCACGGCTTCGGCTTTGATCCAGTAGTAACCGGTGTGCTCACCTTTCACCAGAACACCGCGTACCTGGCCGTTGTCGTCTTCCAGGATCTCAACCGCACGGCTGTTAAAGCGGATGTCGATTTCACGCTTCTCGGCATTGTCGTACAGCACCTGTACCACGTGAGCACCGACACCAGCACCGCCAGTCGGACGGTGGGTACGGTTAACGGATGCGCCACCCATACGGCCCACATCGTTCAGGTCTGCACCCAGACCGGTCAGCCAGTCAACGGAACCGGAGGAGTGAGACACCAGCACCTCAACCAGCGCCGGGTCATTGATGTTGCGGCCACCTTTCATGGTGTCGGAGGTCATCAGCTCCAGGCTGTCTTCGATGCCTTTGGCTTTCTGCTGCTTGGTCATGGCGGCGTTCATGCCACCCGCAGCCAGCTTGGTGTTACCACCCACCAGCGGCTCTTTTTCCAGAACAATGACGTTGGCGCCTTTGTCATGGGCAGCAACCGCTGCGGACAGGCCCGCACCGCCGGAACCGATGATCACGATATCGGTGGTATCGCGCGGCGCGGCTTTCAGCGCCTTCTCAATGTCGGTGTTGGCTTTCAGCAGATCGTTAATGCCGGTTTCCTTGCGCTCCCACTTGCCCTGGAAGGGCATGTTGAAGTCAAAGCTGTGGCAGGAGTCGCAGTACACCACGGATTTTTCGTGGCCCATGTGACAAGAAGTACAAGCCGGCTCACCAGGCAGGTGAGACAGGTGGGGGCTGTGTTCCACGTTTTCTTCTGCCGCGGCCACATCCGCCAGGGTACCGTGACAGCTCTGACACTGCTCATTCTCGTAGCTCAGGTTGTCATCGGTCGGGTGGTTGGCGTCGCTGTGGCAGTTTTGGCAGCCGCCCATATCGCTATGGAAGGAAGCCAGGTTGTCCGCTGCCAGAGTCGGGGCAGCCAATACACCAGCCACAAGGCCAGCGGCCAGGGTCAGGGTAAAGCGTGTTTTCATCATCTCTCTCCACTGAGGGTTCCCCCTGCCTCGGGCTTGGGTACCGGACAGGGCGTAACAATGCCTTGTCACTATTGGGGATTTGAGAATTCAGAAAAACACGGCAGTGCAAAATCCTAAGAGACCGTCACAAAAGGAATTTCACACTATGCAAAAGCGCATTGCCCGAAACGCACCACTATGCAAACTTGCATATCCCGGTGGAACCTTTTTGTTTTTTTGTGCCGTTGTTGTCAGCCAGTTAACACTATTGAGCCCTGCTCAACAGCGCGATTTGAATTGCGCTTTACATCACATTTCCCGCCCCCTGCTGTGCCTACTCTGGCGCTGTCTCAACACAGCTAATTGAAATGATTGAGGGATATGATGAACAAATTTGCGCTGTCTACTCTGGCTATTGCCTTGTCTGCCACCAGCCTGATGGCACAGGCCGAAGCGCCGCAATTCTACGGTGCACTGCGCGCCAGCGTAACTCACGCGGATACCGGCTTTGCCTCTAACCCGGGCGGCGGCGAAGGCACTCAGCTTGAAAACGACTTCTCCATGATCGGGATCCGCGGCAGCCACGCCGTCAGCGAAACCCTGAAGGTGGTGTACCAGGCCGAAGTTCAGGTTAACGGCATGGATCAGGACAACGGCAAAGACCCGTTCTCCTCCCGTAACACCTTCCTGGGCCTGCAGTCCGATCAATTGGGCCGACTGATTTTCGGTCGCCATGACCAGGCCTTTATGCTGGCAGAAGGAAAAGTTGACCAGTTCAACCTGACCAATACCGACATGAACCGTCTGCTGGCCGGTAACAACCGCCACGGCGACCAGGTGATGTACTTCAGCCCCAACATGGCGGGCTTCCAGTTCATCGGCTCCTACCTGCTGGAAGACGACTACTACAAAGACGGTAAAGCCCCGAAAGACGCTGACCCCTACTCCATGACCGTCAGCTACGGCGACAAGATGATGAAGAACCAACCGTACTTCTTCGCTGTTGCCTACAACGCCGGCATCGGTGGTGATGAAGCGATTCGTGCTACTGGTCAGTACAAAATCGGCAAGTTCAAAATGGGCGCCGTCTACCAGAACACTCAGGACGTTGAGTTCGACAACCTGGATGGCAACGGCTTTATTGTCGACCTGGCTTACGGCCTGACCGACAAACTGAGCCTGAAGGCCCGCTTCGGCCAGGATGACTCCGGCAACGGCGGCTACATCGGTAAAGTGATGGGCAGCCTGGACGGTCTGGATAAGACCACTGTGGACAGCACCAAGGTAACCAACTACGCCGTGGGTGCGGACTACGCCCTGTCCAAGCAAACCAAGCTGTTTGCCCACTACAGCGTATTTGATGCAGAAGTGAAAACCGCTTCTGCCACTCTGTATGACGACACCGACAACCTGTTCACCGTCGGCATGCACTTCAAGTTCTAACTTCGGTTAGCTGGCGCCCGCCCGACCCGGCCTTTGGCTGAGTCGGGCTTTTTGCGATCAGGGCAACATCGTTCTAACAGCCCGGTCGGTATCATGTCTCCCGATGAATCGTCTTCTCTTTTTGCTTCTGGCCCTGTTGCCGGGCCTGGCACTGGCCAAACCCATTATTGTTGGTGTTCACAGCCACACACCGCCGTTTGAATGGCGTCAGAACGGCATCGACACCGGTCTGCACGTTGACCTGGCGTTACGCCTGGGCCGCCGCCTGGGCGAGGATGTGCAGATCCGCCGGCACAATTTCCAGACGCTGCTGGACAAGCTGGACCAGCACGAAATCGACCTGATGGTGGCCGTCAGTCCGGTGGACCGTCGTCGCTCCCATCCTCAGTCCGACCCCATCTTTACCACTTTTGCCAAGGCGTATTCGCTGCCGTCTCAGCCCTACATCACCGACTGGGCTCAGCTGGCTGGTATGCGCATTGCGGTTAAGGTGGGCAGCTTTGTGGATGTGTTCCTCAAAGATAAGGACTGGCCGTTCGAAGTGGTGCCGGTCGACCTGTACGAAACCGGCTTCCGCCGTTTGCAGGCGGGCCAGGTTGACCTGGTGATCGCCGAGCAATACGTGGCGAGGCGCCTGCAACCCAAATACGATCGGGTTCACTCCGCGTCGGACCCGCTGATCTATGGCTCCTTTAACTTCATCAGTTACGCCGGAAATGAGGCCCTGATTGCCGACATCAACCAGCAGTTGCGTCAGATGAAGATCAGCGGTGAATACGACCGCCTGCTCAACCAGTGGCTGGGCATTGGCCGGGAAAAAGTGGATCTGGAAGCCACCCAGGATCGCTACACCCAAGCGGCCTACGCCGTGGCCATCATTTCACTGCTGGGGATGATCGTCACATGGCGGATGAGTCGCGGCCTGAAAGCCCGTGACTCGGAATTGCGCAACGAGCTGGTACAACGCCGTAAGGCGGAGAACGGCTATGCCATGCTGTCGCGTCAGTTTCAGTCGGTATTGGATGGCCTGCCCCATGGGATTGGTCTCTATGACGCCCAACGCAACCGGCTCTGGGGTAACGACAGGGCCAAAGCGTTCCTGTCGGTCAAACATCAGTTGAGCAACGCCCGCGGCCCGTTGGATCTGGACGCTGCTATTATCGACGTGCTCAAACACGGCACCCCATCGGTGGAGCAGTATCAGGATGGCCAGGGCCGTCACTGGGAGATCCGCTGCCACCCATTGTTGCAGAAACAGGTGGTGGTAATGGGCCTGGACATTACCGAGCAGGTGCAGTTGCGCCATGAAAACGAAAAGGCCAGCCGGCTGGCCAGCCTGGGTGAACTCTCTGCGGGCGTGGCCCACGAGATCAACAACCCCACCGGCCTGATCCTCCAACAGGTGGCGCTGCTGGCCGATGCTCTGCCGGACATCGCCCTGGCGTGTGACGCCTATGAGCAGGAAGATCCGTTCTGGCAGATCGCCGGACTGCCACCACAGCGCGCTCTGGAAGAGCTGAACCATTGCCAGGACAGCATCCACGACAGTGCCAGGCGGATCAGCACCATCGTCAGTGACCTGAAGCGCTACGCTCAGGGCGACGATGAACACCTGACCCAGCCCATCAGCCTGAATCGTGTGGTGGCCACCGCCTTGCGCCTCACCACCAATCAACACAAGGCGTTTGAGCTGACCACCGAGTTGCATGAACCTCTGCCGATGATCGCGGCGCAGCAGCAGGCGATGGAGCAGGTGTTGATCAACCTGATTCAGAACGCCTGTCTGGCCCTGCCCACTGCGGGAGGGCAACTTTGTATCCGCACTGGCATTACGGATGGCCAAGCCTACCTGGAGGTGGAAGACAACGGCCACGGCATGACCGCCGAAGTTCAGGAGCGCCTGACCGAGCCCTTCTTCACCACCCGCCGCGCTGAAGGCGGCACCGGACTGGGTATGGCCGTCTGCGCCCGCATTCTGACCGAACACCACGCCAGGATGACCATCGACTCCGCGCCGGGCCAAGGCACCCGGATCCGCATTCTGTTTGCCCAGGAGGCCCTGGCATGAGCCACACCAAATCGATTCTGATCGTTGACGACGAAGCCAGCTGGCTGCGCAGCATGACAATGACCCTGAACCGGCTGGTGCCCGACGCCATGCTGGAGACCTGCCTGGACAGCCGCAAAGTGATGGACCGTCTCAGCCAGAGCCCCTTCTCATTGGTGCTGCTGGATCTGACCATGCCCTACGTCAGTGGCGAGATGCTGCTTGAACAGATCCGACAGCAGCACCCACAGATTCGGGTGATCATCATTACCGGCGTCAATGAAGTGGACACCGCCGTACGCTGCATGCGCAAAGGTGCCTACGACTTCTTCGTCAAAACCGGCGAAGTGGCAGCGATGGCCGCCAGCGTAAAACGAGCGCTGGAGATCGCCAATCTGGAACAGGCCTACCTGACCCTGAGCAGCCGGTTTCTCGACAAGCTGCTGAAAACCCCCCAGGCCTTCTCCGCCATCCTCACCAGCAGTGAGTCGATGCTCGACATCTTCCGATACATCGAAGCGCTCTCAGTCAGCCGGCAGCCGATGGCGATATGTGGCGAAACCGGCAGCGGCAAATCGCTGCTGGCCCGGGCCATCCACCAAACCAGCAGCCCCGACGAACCCTTTGTTTCAGTGAAGCTGGCCAGCCTGGATGCCACCAGTCTGGATGACACCCTGTTCGGTCACGTCAAAGGTGCCTTTGCCGGCGCCGACAGCCACCGGGCCGGCATGGTCCGCAGCGCCGGGAACGGCGTGCTGTTCCTCGATGGCGTGGATCAACTGGCGCCGGAGATCCAAAACAAACTGGTGACCCTGCTGCAAACCGGCGAATACTACCCCATCGGCTCGGATCGCAGCCTGCAATGCCAGTGCCGTATCGTCTGCAGCGCCACCGCGCCGCTGGACAGCCTGTTTGAAGCCGGTCGACTGAAAGAGGACCTGTACTACCGCCTGCGGGCCCATCAGATCAAAGTACCGCCGCTGCGAATGCGCCCGGCAGATCTGCCTTTGCTGCTCAGCCACTTCGTACATCAGGCCTGTGAGGATCTGGACAAAGCGCCGCTGCAGATCGACGAAGCGATATTCCCCATTCTGAAAGCCTACCCCTTCCCCGGAAATGTGCGGGAACTGGAGGCGCTGGCTTACGACGCGGTCAGTCGCAGCACCGGTGCCAACCTGTGTCTGGACCCATTCAGTGCCCTGGTTAAGGCCGCCCCGCCGATCTCCACCCCCGATCGTCTGGTGTTTCCTGCCGAATTACCCACGTTGGCTCAGGTCAGCGACTTGCTGATTGCCGAAGCGATGAGCCGAACGGCAGGCAATCAAAGCGCCGCTGCCGCCCTGCTGGGCTTAAGCCAGCCCGCCCTGAGCCGACGACTGGCCAAAAGCAAAGCGGAATAGCCCCAGCGATAAAACTGTGATCTGGCGCAACCCGGGGAGATGGCCAGGGCGCCCGCAATCACAGCGCACCCGCAAAGAAAAGTGACAGTGCATACAAATGCGACACCGGTCACACTGGCGCGAATTTTGAGGCACTACTATAACGGCCTCTTGCCAACCCTCCTCTTTCTTTGCGGGTTTTCATCGTGCCACATAGAGCTCATCTGTTCTCATTGAAGATCGGCGACGCACTGTCTCAGTCCTGCGTTGCCACGCCTTACAATGGCCGCCGATTCGGTCAGGACCTGCTGGCGGGCATTACCGTTGGCATCATCGCCATTCCCCTGGCCATGGCGCTGGCCATCGCCAGCGGCGTACCGCCCCAGTACGGGCTTTACACCGCCATCATCGGTGGTTTTATTATCGCCTTGACCGGTGGCTCACGCTTCAGCATCTCCGGCCCCACCGCCGCCTTTGTGGTGCTGCTCTACCCCATCGCCCAGCAATACGGACTGGCCGGGTTGCTGCTGGCCACCGTCATGTCCGGGATGATCCTGATTGCTATGGCGCTGCTGCGCCTGGGCCGACTGATTCAGTACATCCCCGAATCGATCACCCTGGGCTTTACCGCGGGTATCGGTGTGGTGATCGCCACGTTGCAGTTCAAAGATTTCTTTGGTCTCACTATTGATGCCATGCCAGAGCATTACTGGCAGAAGGTTGCCGCACTGATCCACGCCGCCCCCACCCTGCATTGGCCCAGCCTGCTGGTGGCCGCCGTGACGCTTGCCACCATGCTGCTCTGGCCGCGGCTCAAACTGCCGATCCCCGCGCACCTCCCTGCGGTGGTGATTGGCAGCCTGCTTGGCCTCTACCTTAATCAACAGGGCCTTGGCGTCGACACCATCGGCAGCCGGTTCAGCTACACCCTGCCAGATGGCACCAGCGGCTTTGGCATTCCCCCGGTGTTGCCGGAGCTCGCCTGGCCCTGGCAGCAACCCGGTCCGGATGGCGCCCCACTGGCCCTGTCCTGGAGCCTGATTCAGGCACTGCTCCCCTCCGCCTTCGCTATCGCCATGCTGGGCGCCATTGAATCGCTGCTTTGTGCGGTGGTGCTGGATGGCATGACCCGTACCCGGCACAGCGCCAACAGTGAGTTGCTGGGCCAGGGGCTGGGCAACATCATCGCCCCGTTCTTTGGCGGCATTCCGGCCACCGCTGCCATCGCCCGCTCCGCCGCCAACGTCAAAGCCGGGGGCCAGAGTCCGGTGTCCGGCATGATCCACTCACTGGTGGTGTTGCTGGCCCTGGTGGCCCTGACCGGGGTTCTGGCCTACATCCCGATGTCCGCCATGGCTGCCCTGCTACTGATGGTGGCGTGGAACATGAGTGAAGCCCCCAAAGCGGTGCACCTGCTGAAAACCGCGCCGCGCAGTGACATTGCGGTGTTCCTGATCTGCTTTGGCCTGACGGTGATCTTCGACATGGTGATCGCCATCAGTGTGGGCATCGCGCTGGCGGCCCTGCTGTTTATGAAAGAGGTGGCCGAGATGACCCGGGTCCGGGACATCAGCGAGGATCAGCGTTTCGTCCGCCAGTCCCTGCCAGCGGGTACCGCCGTGCTCAAGGTGGAAGGCCCGCTGTTCTTTGCCGCTGCCGACAACGTGTTTGGTGAAATCAGCCTGCTCAGTAAGGACTGCCATACCATCGTGCTGCAGATGTACAGCGTGGCGTTGCTGGATGCCGGTGGCCTTTCAGCGTTGAACAAACTGATTGAGCAGTGCCGGGAGAATCGTACCCAGCTGATGGTGTGCGAACTGCAGTTTCAGCCGCTGAAAACCCTGGCTAAGGCGGGCGTCACGCCCATTGATGGCGTGTTGCGCTTTTTCCCGACGCTGGAAGAGGTGCTTTGGAACCTGCAAGGCACTGATAAACGGTGAGAATGTAAGGAAATGTGATCGAGTCGCTGTCGAGTCCATCTGAATCGACGTATTGTACTCGTTACGCCGGGACACCTCCCCTCACACAGTGTGCCGGCTTCCGTTCCCTGCAAATAACGGACAAACCCGGGCTCAGTCCCGGGTTTTTTCATCATCGCGTTTATCAATCTTCAGTTTTCTCTTGCCAGCCTAGCTTTCACCATAGCCACAACAGCACTCCCACTAAAACCATTGGTCCCATTTTCTTGCAGAAGTTTGGCGAGCGGATTGGAGACATCCGAAAAACGTAGAAAACAGATGCAAACAGCGGTATCCGGACCATGGAAAGATTGCAACGCTTGATTCACTCTTGGCTGACGCAGGCAAGGCCTGAAGTCGTCTTACATTCACAGGCTGTCGACGTTAGGAGTCGGCCATGAAAAGTGGTGGGCTTTCCTTGCTACTTGGGATATCCGTTGACGTTCCTGCGACATCCAAACAACCAGCTGCCCAAAACCTTGCTTTTCGTTATTCCGCCTCGACTCGTGAAAGCCTTTCGGCCAACAGCACTGTCAACAGCGCCAGAGGCCACATTTTTATAAGAGCAAATGTCAGTGTACCAGTGAGCATACTGGCAATGATTGCACCTTTGAATGGTTTAGGCATAACTCTCCTCCTTGCGTGCATACACATGAAAAGACCGTGCCAGAACTAACGACAGAACCCGTCGCTGCTTCTGCAGTTTAGACACTTTTGCTGTGCATGAACTTGTTAATTTCAGTCTGGTCTTAAAACTTGTTGCAAAAATGCTCAAAACACCGATTGCCGGATATTTGGCGGGACTGGTTTGGGTCTGCGAGCAAAGAATCAAAGGCAATACAAAAAATAAGCTCCCGAGAGGCTACAGAAAAATGGCCTGATTCCATCCTTGTATTCTCAAAGCCCGAGCCGGCCCTCTGAAGTTTGGCGAGGCGCAAGGTACCACGACCAAAATCCTTCGATAATTCCTTTTCTTGCGATCTTACAAGTGCCTTACACTCCACACAGTTCTTCGATGGCACAGTTTCACGAAACCGCTGGCTGTCTTGTTCGCTTTCGGGTCAACCGTGAAGAAACGTTAATTCAGTATTAGCACTGCTTAATGGGCGTCTAACGATGCCTATGGTTGTCATCCCTTTCGACCATTTGGGTTCCCGAGCTTTATCAGACCCATGTACAAGGAACCGGGAGAACCTAAGGAAATCATCATCGATTTCACTCATCGCCAATCAAAGCAAACGGCCCGCTGCCAAGGCAGCGGGCCGTTTATCTTCGATACCGTTCTGGCGGGGCTTCAGAGTTCAGCGATGCGCTTCTGCCCCGCCTTAACCACCGCACCGTGGCTGCGTTCGCCATTCAGCTGATAGATGTCGGACTTGATGTCCGCCACAAAACGCCACTGCGCCACGGCCTTGTCGGCCGTAAAGGTGACGGTCATATAGCCCCGGTCTGCGGCATTGAGGTATTCCAGCCCTTCAACCAGGGAGGCAATGCCCGCTTCGGTTGCCACCACATCTTCCGGCGCGATATTGAGGTATTCCTCCAGACCGGGAGAACTGACTGATGCGGTAGCGAACTCAACCCCGACCGGATTTCCGCTGGCATCGGACAGATTGTTGGCCCAGGCGTTGTGGGTATCGCCCGCCAACACCACCAGATTGCTGTTGGCCGCTAAGGCGGTGCCCAGTACCACTTCACGCTCGTACGCGTAGCCATCCCAGGCATCCAGGTTGTACGGAATGCTGGGCAGCTGCAGCATAGCAATCACCTCCGGCGTCAGCCGGTGCGCATTGGCCAACAGATACGCCTGCTCCTCCTGAGTCAGCGTGTCTCCAGCCTGAGCACGCTGTGCCAGCTGGGCGATGTAGGCCAGGTCCGCAAACTCCTGGATGCTGATCTGCTGGGTGGCGATCGCCGCGGGCAACACCATCCGGCCCATCAGCACCTGCTGCCCCAGTACCTGCCAGGTGGCGCTGTTACTGAGCAGAGTGCCCTGCAACCAGGTGAGCTGCTCTGCGCCCAGCAAGGTGCGGTTGGGGTCGCTGACCTCCGCCACAAATCGTTCAGCATCAAAGCCGCCGGTCGCCGGGTCCATGTAAGTGGCGTAGTCCAACTGCTGGTCACGACCAATCACCCGGGTGTCCAGCATATGCAGTGCGACGAGTTCACCAAAAGCAAAACTCCGGTAGATGGTGTCACTGGTTTCACTGCTGCCCGGCGGCCGGATTGGCATCCACTCGAAGTAGGCCTGCAGTGCGGCCAATTGGCGGGCATCGTATTCCCCCTCCCCTTCGTTGTGGTTTTCCGCCCCTTCCCGCCAGGCGTCATTGGCGATCTCATGATCGTCCCACACCGCGATAAAGGCGTGAGCGGCATGGGCAGCCTGCAGCTGGGTATCGGTGCGGTATTGGGCGTAGCGGATACGATAGTCGTCCAGGGAAAGCAGCTCATTGGCGGGCAGCACTTGGCGACCCATTTCAGCCGCATCTTCACTGGCGTAACCGCCCTGGCCATACTCATAGAGATAGTCACCAAGGTGCAGAACCGCGTCCACGGTTTCTTCCGCGACGCCCTGATATGCATGGAAATGGCCTGCCGGATAGTTGGCGCAGCTGACCACCGCCAGTTTTACCGACGCCACCGCCCCAACGGGCAAGGTTTTGGCATGGCCGACAGGCGATAGTGTCTCTCCCACACCGAAGCGATAGTAGTAATGTTGTCCGGACTCCAGTCCGGCGGCATCCACCTTAACGGTGTAATCCCGGGACGCGTCAGTGACGGTTTCTCCGGTGTTGACCAACTCACTGAACCCGGAGTCCGTGGCGACTTCCCAGTAAACCGTCACCTCACCCGCTTCGTCCGGCGTCACCCGGGTCCAGAGGATCAGTGCGTTGGTGGTGGGGTCGCCACTGGCCACACCGTGGTCAAAGCGCACCGCGGCGGCCTGTTCGGCATTGTCGTTATCGCTTCCGCAGCCGTTCAGGCCAACGGAAAGCACCGTACTGCCGGCACCGATGGCCGACATTTTGAGAAAGTGACGACGTGAAAGTCCCTTTTGCATAACTCGATTCCTTGGGGGCATGGCCAGTTTTCGGCAACATACTGGCAACACTTGATTGCAGACAAGTGACGACTGAGGTCATCGGCAATTGTCTTGATATGCCGCCCCGGAATGGTTACTGGCCCCGGGAAGCGTCATCGTGATGATCTGAATGCCCGGGAGTCTGAGGCGGCACGCTGGATTGCCACAGATCGCCAATGGCCTCATCTTCTTCATCATTGTCCTCCCAGTCGTAGCGTTTTACCGGGGGCTTGGGATCGGCACGCCACCACAACAACGCCGCAATCACGCCGGCGACCGCACCAGAAAAGTGCGATTCGTAGGAGATGCCTGGCTCCCGGGGAAAGATGGAGTAGATCATCCCTCCAAACAAAAAGAACGCGATCATCATCAGCGCAATGGAACGCTTATCCCGTCGAAGGAGGCTGACCAGAAACAGAAAGAAAAACAGCCCATGGGTCAGGCCGCTGGCCCCAAAGTGCAGACTGTCCCGGCCAAACAACCACACGCCGAGACCCGCTCCAGCCCAGACCAGCAACAATACCCGCCAGCGGCTGTTTGGGTAGCCATAAAACAACGCGGCGACCAGCACCAGAACGCCAACACTGTTGGCAGCAAGATGAGACAGGGAGCCATGAATCAAAGGTGCAAACGCCACGCCCCATAAACCACTCAGCTCATTGGGACGCACCCCCAGCACCGACAAATCAGCACCGCTGAGCACCTCCACCGCTTTGATGAGCCAAATCAGCAGCAGAAACAGCCCGGCGGCTATCAAGCCCTGCTGCAATCGCTCATCCCGCTTGACTGTTGCCATTCTCTCTCCAGTTTTGCCTGCTGTTACTTAGCTATGGGGCGGCCGGGTTGGCTTTTCAAGGCACCCCGATATTGAAGGACCGGCCAGCCAGCGCTTTACCTCTCTGACCGCGTCGGTAACACTGGGATTTCCCATTTCGCTTCAATGCAAAGGAAGCCCGCATTATGAGTCTCTCTATGCCGCCACTTGGCGCCGGCACCTTTCGCCTGAAAGGTGACGCCGCATACCACTCTGTTGCCACGTCCCTGAAGCAGGGCTATCGCCATATTGATACTGCCCAGATATACGGCAATGAGGCGGAGGTGGGTCAGGCCATCGCTGACAGTGGCATTGCGCGAGACGCGTTATTCATCACCACCAAAGTGTGGATGGACAAGCTGGAGGAGGACAAATTCCTGCCCAGCGTTAACGAAAGCCTGGCGAAGCTGAAAACCGACTACGTCGACCTGCTGTTGATTCACTGGCCTTTGCCGGATGACGGGGTCGCTATGGAGCGTTACCTGACCCAGCTGTATGTTGCTCAACAACAGGGGCTGGCCCGCCATATCGGCGTGTCCAACTTCACCTGCCAGCAGTTGGATGACGCCATTGAGATTCTGGGTCCCGGCCGCCTGTACACCAATCAGATTGAGGTGCATCCCTTACTGCAGAACCATAAAGTGGTGGAGCACTGCGACGCCAATGGCCTTTTGGTCACCGCCTATATGCCATTGGCGGTCGGCAAGGTGCTTGAAGAGCCAGTTATCGTGGAGACAGCCCGACAGGCAGGCTGTACCCCTGCGCAGGCGACTCTGGCCTGGATCCGCCAGCTCGGCATGGCCACCATCCCCTCTTCCACCAACCCGGCCCATCTGCAGGCCAATCTGGACTCGATGGCCGTGACGCTCAGTCCCCAACAGATGGCCGCCTTTGACGCCCTGGACCGGGGAGAAAGGCTGGCCAACCCCGACTTTGCTCCAGACTGGGACTGATGGGAGCACGCCGCCTGGCCAGACAGCCAGACACAAAAAAGCCCGCATCACTGCGGGCTTTTCTATAAAACCACCGGGGTCAGGCGGCAACAACGCGAGCGGCGCACACCTTGAATTCCGGGATCTTGGCCTCCGGGTCCAGCGCCGGGTTGGTCAGCACATTGGCGGCCGCCTCGGCAAAGTGGAACGGCACAAAGACCACACCCGGCTGCATCCGGCGGGTGATAAAGGCCGGAACCTCCAGTTCACCCCGACGGGTGGCCACCTTAATGCGCTGGCCATTCGTCAGCCCCAGGCGCTCAGCATCGGCTACGGCGATCATCGCCACCGGGCCCGCCATGGCATCCAGACCCGGCGTTTTGCGGGTCATGGTGCCAGTATGGAACTGGGCCAGCTGACGTCCGGTGGTCAGAACCAGCGGGTACTCGTCACAAGGCAGCTCCGCCGCGACCCGGAACGGCACCGGTGCCAGCTGGGCCTTTTCGCTCAACAGGAAGCGTTCGGTGTGCATGATGGCGGTGCCCGGGTGGGTCTCATCCGGACAGGGCCACTGCAGCGATTCGTTTTCGGTCCGGGCCCAGGTGATGCCTCGGTAGCTTGGCGTCACCGCGTTGATCTCATCGCAGATCGCCTTCACGTCCGGGTAGCGCCAATCCAGCCCCATGGCATTGGCCACGGATTGCAGAATGGCCCAGTCCTCCCGGGCTTCACCCGGCGCTGCCACCGCCGCATTGAGGCGCTGAACGCGACGTTCGGTATTGGTGAAGTGACCCGACTTTTCTGCGAACGCGTAAGCCGGCAGCACCACATCGGCCAGCTGCGCGGTTTCGGTCAGGAAGATGTCCTGCACCACCAGGAAGTCGAGGGCGTTCAGGGCTTCCAGAACATGGTGCTGATCCGGATCGGACAGCACGGGGTTTTCCCCCATCACATAGAGTCCCTTCACCTCACCGTCCGCCATGGCGTCGACGATTTCGGTCAACTTCAGGCCCGGGTCCCGGGGCAATACGGTGCCCCAGTGCTGCTGGAAACGGTCAATCAAGCCATCATCCGGCAACTTCTGATAACCCGGCAGATAGTTGGGCAACGCCCCCATATCACAGGCACCCTGTACGTTGCTCTGGCCACGCAGCGGGTTGATGCCGCCGCCTTCGATGCCGATGTTGCCACACAGCAGCTGAAGGTTGGCCAGCGAACGGACGTTATCGGTGCCGGTGGTGTGTTGGGTGATGCCCATGGCGTAGTACACCGCCGTGCGTTCGGCGGTACCGATCATTCGCGCCAGTTCCGCAATCTGCTCAGCCGCAATACCGGTAACGGCCGCGGCGTTGGCCAGGCTGTATTCCGGACGCATCACCTCGGTTTGCAATTCATCCAGACCATTGGTGCGCTCAGCCAGGTAAGCGTTATCCTGCCAGCCCTGACGGATGATCTCCTGCATCACGGCATTCAGCAGCATCACGTCCGTACCAGGGCGCTGACTCAGGTAGAGGTCGGCATGGAACGCCATGTCGATCTTACGGGGGTCAATCACCACCAGTCGGGCACCCTGCTTTACCGCCTGCTTCAGGTGAGACGCAATGATCGGGTGCGCATTACTGGTGTCAGAACCGATGATCAGGATCAGATCGGAATGGGCGATGCTGGGGATGTCGTTGGTCATCGCGCCGCTGCCTACCGCCGGCTCAAGACCGGTCACCGTGGTGGCGTGACACAGGCGGGCGCAGTGGTCCACGTTATTGGTGCCCAGGGCCGTACGGACAAACTTCTGGAACAGGTAGTTGTCTTCGTTGGTGGCCTTGGCCGAGGAGAATCCGGCCAGCGCGTTGCTGCCGTACTCCGCTTTGATCTGCCCCAGGCGGGCAGCAACGTAAGCTATCGCGTCGTGCCAGCTGGCCGGCTGCAACTCGCCGTCACGACGGATAAGCGGTTGGGTCAGTCGCTCCGGCGAGGCGAGAAAGTCAAAACCAAATCGTCCTTTCACGCACAACATGCCGTCGTTGACCGGCGACCCTTCCACGCCGGTCACCTTCACCACTTTGTTGTGGGCTTCGTCCACGTGCAGGGTAAGGCCACAGCCGACGCCGCAGTAGGTACAGATGGTGTTGACCTGCTTGTACTGCGCCTTCTGGCCATGCTCATGCTGGGTTTTGGCGGTAATGGCACCGACCGGGCAGGCCTGAATGCACATGCCACACTGAGCGCAATCGGAGTGGGCCATCAGTTCGCCGTCGGCCACCCGGACCCGGCACAGCGGTTCACCATCGGGGAAGTTCAGCACATTGTGTACCCCCTGCTCGCGGCAGGCCACCACACACTGGCCGCAGCTGATGCAGCGGTTGCGGTCGAGCCGGATAAAGGGCGAGCTTTCATCCAGCGCGAACTTCTGCGGTGCCGGATTCAGCAGGTCTTCGTCACGGATGCGGTACTCCGTGGCGTAGTCACGCAGGTCACAGCTCTGGCTCTTCTGACAGCCGCAGGCCAGACAGCGGGCGGCTTCGGCGATCGCTTCGTCGACGCCAAAGCCCAGCTCCACCTCGTCAAACGAGCCGGTGCGACGCTCTCCCAGCAGCTCCGGCATCTTCAACCGGGCCTTGAAAGGGATTTCGTCATAGAAGCGGGCTTCCACCTCTTTCAGGCTGGCCGCTTTTTTGGCGTTGAACTGAACGGGGTCCTGACGGAACTGGCCCTCTTTAAAGAAGCGCAGCATCGCTTCGGCACTGCGACGCCCTTCGCCAATCGCCTCAACCGCAGTGGCCGGGCCCAGGCGGAAGTCGCCGATGGCAAAGATGTTGTCGATGCCGGTGTGGAGATTGTCCGGGCAGGCATCGGCGGTGTTCCAGCGGGTCAGCGGAATCGCACCATCGGGGATAAAGCTGGTGTCCGGCTTCTGGCTCACTGCGGGAATCACCGTATCAAACGCCATCCACTCAAATTCACCGGTGGGCTGCGGGCTGCGACGACCCGACGCGTCCGGTTCGCCCAGCTCCAGTCGCTCCACTTTGACCCGGCATACCCGGCCATGCTCGTCGGCTTCGTTCTCAACCGGTACGGACATAAAGCGGAAGTTCACCCCTTCCACTTCGGCTTCATGGATCTCGTAATCCTCCGCCGGCATGTCCGCCTTGGTGCGGCGGTAGATCAGGGTCACTTCGGCGCCCTGGCGCAGCGCGGTGCGGGCACAGTCGATGGCGGTATTACCGCCGCCAACCACCGCCACCTTACGGCCGGTGGACACCGGCAAACCGGACGAGAAGGCCTTGAGGTAGTCCACCCCGAGGATCACCCCATCCAGGTTGGAACCGGGATAATCCATGCGCACCGCCTTCTGCGCGCCGATGGCCAGACACACTGCGTCGTAGTCCTGTTTCAGCTGGTCCAGGCTGATCTCCCGACCCAGTGCGGTATTGGTGTGAATGCGCATGCCGGCGCGGCACATCAGCGCAATCTCTTTACGCAGGGTCGCCTTGGGCAGGCGGTACTCCGGGATGCCGTAGCGAAGCCAGCCGCCCGCTTCCGGCATCGCCTCAAAGACATCAACCTCCACCCCTTCGTGGGTCAGGTAGTAACCGGCGGCCAGACCGGCCGGGCCGGCACCAATAATGGCAACCCGTTTACCAATGGACGGCTGAATCGGGGCCAGATGGGGCTCACCGTTCAGGTCGATGTCCGCGGCATGGCGCTTCAGCTGACGGATCGCCAGCGGCTCATCCACGAGGGTGCGACGGCATTCCGATTCACAGAATGCGGGGCAAACCCGGCCAATGGACAGGGGCATCGGCAGGCTCTCTTTGACCACCGCTGTGGCGGCCACCGCATCGCCCTGGGCGATATGGTAGAGGTAGCTTTGCACGTCGACTGCGGCCGGACAGGCGGTCTTGCACGGGGCTTCGCAATCGGCGTGATGGTCGGAGAGGATCCGCTTTAGTGCGGCCTGGCGGCGGGCCGTGATCGCCTCAGAATGGGTGACCACGGTGATCGGTTCAGCGAGGGTGATCTCACAGCTGCGCTGCAGCTCCCCGTTCACTTCCACCACGCACAGATCACAGGGCACTTTGGGGCCGTCGGTGTTACGGCCACACAGAGAGGGAATGGCTACCCCCTGTGCCTGAGCAAAATCCAACAGGCGAACGCCTTTCTCGGCGGCCACCACCTTGCTATCCAGGGTAATCTCGATCATCACAGTCCATCATGCCGGCAGCGCGGTGCGCCACCTGTCGAAAATGTGGTTACGGGCACAAGACCCGGTTTTTTCTGACGCTAAGGCTATCACCGGGTTCCCCGACCCACAGAGTCCGAGAGCCTAAGCGTGACGAAGCTCGCGCTTTGGTTCGCTGGTATGACCAAAAATCGCGAATCGCCTCAGCTGAGTGGTGAATTGATGACCAGTTGCCGCCCCGCCACCTTGCAAATGCCGGCTGTCGTCCCCAGATCCGCCCTATCATTGGCAACGTGTTGTGCAACATGACCCAAACCATCGAATTCAACGCTGAGTGGCACCTGGATATGGAAGAGCCCAAAGAAAGCGGCACTGAGCTGATCCCGGCCCAGCCCAACCGGCCGGATACCCTCCCTGTGATGCCGGTGCAGAACCGGCCGTTCTTCCCTGCCCAAATCATGCCGGTCGCGGTGAAAGGCGGCCATTGGGAAGCCACCCTCAAAGCGGTGGAAGAGAGCGACCACAAGCTGATGGTGCTGTTCTACACCCGCCAATCCAATGCCGCCGAAGGGGTGCTGGACAAGGAGGCGTTGGCCAAAACCGGCTGCGTCGTGCGCATTCATGAGGTTCGTGAAAACGAGGACGGCCATATCCACTTCGTTGCCGAGGGCATGGAGCGGGCCAACCTGTTGCGCTGGGTCAGTGACGAACAGCCCTACCGGGCAGAACTCTCCTACCCCATCGAAGAGCACCCGGACAGCAAAGAGATTAAGGCGTACGCCATCGCGCTGATCGCGGCGATCAAAGAGCTGATCCCGCTGAACCCGCTCTACTCCGAAGAGCTGAAGCAGTACCTTGAGCGCTTTGGGCCCCATGAGCCGTCCCCGTTGACCGACTTCGCGGCGGCCATCACCACCGCCAAGCCGGAAGCGTTGCAATCGGTGCTGGACACCGTCAGTCTGCTGCCGCGGATGGAGAAGACTCTGGCACTGCTCAAGAACGAGCTGGACGCGGCCAAGTTGCACAGCGAGATCAGCGAGCAGGTCAATCAAAAGCTGGAGAAGCGCGAGCGCGAGTTTTTCCTGCGCGAGCAACTTAAGGTCATCCAGCGGGAGCTGGGCGTCTCCAAAGACGACAAAACCGCCGACGCCGAAGAGTTCCGTCAGCGCCTGAAAGGCAAATCCCTGCCGGAAACGGTGGAGAAGCGCCTGAATGAAGAGCTGCAAAAGCTGTCCGTACTGGAAACCGGCTCTCCTGAGTACGCGGTCACCCGCAACTACCTCGATTGGCTGACCCAGGTGCCCTGGGGCGTGCTGGCTGCCGACAACATCGACCTGACCAAAGCCCGCAAGGTGCTGGATAAGCACCATGACGGCCTGGCCGATGTGAAAGATCGCATTCTTGAATTTCTCGCCGTTGGCGCCTTTAAGGGCGAAATCAGCGGTTCCATCATCCTGCTGGTGGGCCCGCCGGGGGTCGGCAAAACCTCCATCGGTAAGTCCATCGCCGAATGTCTGGGCCGTCCGTTCTACCGCTTCAGTGTGGGCGGCATGCGCGACGAAGCCGAGATTAAGGGTCACCGCCGCACCTACATCGGTGCCATGCCCGGCAAGCTGGTACAGGCGCTGAAAGAAGCGGAAGTGATGAACCCGGTGATCATGCTGGATGAGATCGACAAGATGGGTAAGAGCTACCAGGGCGATCCGGCCTCAGCCTTGCTTGAGACTCTCGACCCGGAGCAGAACGTGGCGTTTCTCGACCACTACCTGGATCAGCGTCTGGACCTGTCCAAGGCCCTGTTTGTCTGCACCGCCAACACGCTGGACAGCATTCCTGGCCCGCTGCTGGACCGGATGGACGTCATCCGCCTGTCCGGCTACCTGGCGGAAGAGAAGCTGGCCATCGCCAAACACCACCTGTGGCCGCGCCAGCTGGAGCGTGCCGGACTGAAGCGCAGCCAGCTTCGGATCTCCGACCCTGCCCTGCGCACCGTTATCGATGGTTACGCCCGTGAGTCCGGTGTCCGGGCACTGGAAAAGCAACTGGCCAAACTGGTGCGCAAATCGGTGGTAAGACTGATGGAGTCCGGCACTGAGAAAGCCACCATCGGCATCAAGGACATTGAGCCGATGCTTGGCCTTCCCCGCTTTAAGGCGGAAGAGCTGCTGTGTGGCGTCGGCATTGTCACCGGCCTGGCCTGGACCTCAATGGGCGGCGCCACCCTGCCGGTGGAAGCGCGCTGTATTCACGAGCAGCGTCGCGGTCTGCACCTGTCCGGCCAACTGGGCGACGTGATGAAAGAGTCCGCCTCCATTGCCCACAGCTACGTCAGTGCCGGTATCGGTGAAGGGGGCAGTCTGAGCCACCTTGGCGCGGCACCACACTACTTCGACAATGCCCACATCCATCTGCACGTGCCGGACGGCGCCACTCCGAAAGACGGCCCCAGTGCGGGCATCACCATGTCCACCGCACTGCTGTCACTGGCCCTGGGCCGCGCACCGCGCAAAGGCGTCGCCATGACCGGTGAACTGAGCCTGACCGGCCAGGTGATGGCCGTTGGCGGCATCCGCGAGAAGGTGATCTCCGCCAAACGGCAGAAGATCACCACGGTGATTCTGCCGGAAGCCAACCGCAGCGACTTTGATGAGTTGCCGGACTACGTGAAGGACGGCATCACCGTACACTTCGCCGAGCGTTACGAACAGGTCGCGGCGTTAATGTTTGAGTAACGGGGCCGGACAAAAAAACAGGACGCCAGTGCGTCCTGTTTTTTATTGTGGTTCAGGAATGTATCAGCCGGTCCAGGCCCTGCATCAGGGCATCGCTGGCTTCTTCCATCGCCAGCAGCAGGTCACCGGCCGGATGCCCCTCATGGACCGCTTGCAGTGCTGCCACGCCGAACTGGTGCACCGCCTGATGCGGGGCTTCCAGTTCATAGAAAGCAAGTTTACCGGCGTGGTACTTCTGGCCATCGCCACGGTAGTACCACTGTCCCAGGCGACAGGTGGTGTGATCTCCCAGCTCGCCAACCGCCTCACCGGATACCGCGGCCCGATAGATCGTCGCCTTCCAGCTCAGGTGGTCCATCTTCACGGTTTCGATAAAGCCCCGTTCCGCATTGCGCTCAATGGCCCCGTGCATCGCGTTGCTCGCTGCCAGAGCCTCAAGCACCGTCCGCAGCCCTTTGTCGGCTTCTTCAACCAGGGCCGGAATATCCATAAGGCAGCGGTCAGACTTATCCGCATTGTTGTCAATTCGATGTATCAGCTGACTGATCTGGTTCACGGCCTGAAGCGATTGATCGTACAGAGCCGCTGAGACGGCCATCTGCTCACGCTGGGCCAGCATCGCACCTGACAGGTCGGCCACGGTCTGGCGCACGTCCGCCACACCAAAGTAGCTGCGCAACAACAGCGACACCGATTGCATATCGGTTTGGTGTTGTTGGTCCCGGGCCTGCAACTCCGCTTCCCGCTCACGCAGCGCTTTTTCTGCGGCTTCCAACCGCAAAACCAGATCAGCTTCCCGCTTCTCCAGCTCGGCACATCGGGCGTCCATTGCCTCAAGCTTTTTCTTATTGTTGAAAAACATGCTTATTCTCAAGGTCTTAGGTCGTGCAACTATACGCTAAGCAGGCAAAACGCCAAGCGTCTCGTGCAGGAGGTGTGAGCAGGACTGAGTTCTGAGGATCCGGACATCACAAAGTTGCTCTCTGTCATTACCCCAATATTTGCCTGCGATCACGAACGCCCTTTCCACCTGACACCGGGTTTGGATGCCAAACATTCGTTTGCTGTCGATTTTTCCAACAGCGATCACGGAAGAACGTGGTGAAATCGTCACAATGACGCCCTTTTGTTCAAAGGGCGTACAAGGGTGTCAGAGGTAAATTGGGCGGCGCAGATCCTGGGCGGGTTTGCGATGTTGCTGGGATGGTGGGCCAATGCCCAAACGCAGGACCAGCGACTGTTGGCGGGGAATATGGCGGCCGCCGGTTTAACCGCTCTGCACCTGGCGCTGCTTGGCAGCCCGCTGGGTATGGCGGCCCAGTTGCTGGGTGCCGCCCGCTTTGCCCTCGCCCGGCGCGGTCCGGCACCTTGGCTGGCAGCGGCATTCGCGCTGCTGGCGATGGCTCAGGGCGCCCTGCTGGCCCAGCATTGGAGCGAGTGGTGTGTGGTGGCCGCAGCGATGCTCAGCAGCGTCCTGGTGTTCCAAACCCGCGGGACACCGCTGCGCATCGGCCTGCTGGTGTGCTGCCTTCTGAATCTCACGCTGTCTGTTTCCCTGTGGTCCTGGTCCGGCATGCTGTACCAAAGCGTCACCATCGCGCTATTGGTGCGTCAGTTGCTTCCGGCTCTCAAGTGGCGCCAGCCTGCCTACACTGTGCAATAGAGGGCAGTCAAAGGAGAATGCCGTGTCCAACCGGTTTTTCCTGCTCGACACTGACGGCGAGTCGTTTGAAGGCATGGTGACCTCAGATGGCCCCCACCTGAAATCCCCGATCGGCGAAAGCCTGGCGGTGGGAGAGACCTACCTCGGCCTCGACTTTCCCGGACACGCTGGCTGGTGGGCGTTTGATCACAGGCACCAACTTGCCCTCACCAGCCTGAGTCCCAATGGCATCCAGACCGTCATCGACGCCTTTGGTTTGCCGGTACGCCCCAATCCGCTGTCGCCGGTTCCCGACACCGGATTCTGGAAAAGCCCGGCATTTCAGGGACTGTGTGAATGGGTTCGCCATCATCACACCCGGGCGGAGCACCTGATAAAGCGACACCCGCAGCGCCCTCCTTACTGGCTTGCCATGTGCGAAGCCGCCATCTCCATTCAGGATGACGACAATTAGCCGCACCAGCGCAACGAATTATTACCCAGATTTTACAATGCGTTAGAACACAACCGTCAGTTTTCTGGCATAATGCGCGCCATGAAAATGACCCTCAAGGTGGCCTGTGGAGGCGCAATTCTGAGCGCTTCCATTCTGATCAGTGATGTTGTGTTCGGCGATACCGTGACCGAACCCGTCCGTCGACAGGCACTCTCCCTTCCCGAATTTCATGCTGATTCCGTCTCCCCCCATGCGGAGATGGAAGCCTATGCGCGCCGATTGGTTGACGCCTACCAGCTGGACCCGGCCAAAGCCCAACGCTACGCCGGTTACATTCTGGAGTCCTCGGCGTATTCCGGCGTGCCGAAAGAGCTGATCGCGGCGCTGATCCAGACCGAAAGCCATTTCCGTGACCAGGCGGTGTCGGTTGTCGGTGCCATCGGCCCGGCCCAGATCATGCCCGGCGTATGGGAGCCGGCCTGTGGCGACGTGTCCGAACCGCGCACCAATGTGCTGTGCGCCGGTGTGGTGTTGTCCCACTACAAGACCCGTTTCTGCGAAGGACGTTTTGCGCCGTACGCCTGCGCGCTCTCCCACTACAACGTGGGGCCGGGCAACCTGGTGCGCAAACCCATCCGCAGCCGCGCTGCGGCCAAGCGCTACCTGAACAAAATGAGCCGCTCGCTGGCCGCTTACGATGAATTTGTGCTGGATAAGCATTTTCCCTCCCGTCCGGAGCTGGCCCTGGGACACTGACCGGACTGGACGACTCCCCTCCCGTTTCCTAATGTCGAACGAGCGCTTCTTCGAAAAAGGGATCCGGGATGGCCATCCACTACCCAACCGTACTGTCCGAACTCCGTGCCGCGCTCGGCGATAACGCGGTCACCGATGATCCGGTCCGACGCTTCGCCTGGTCCACCGATGGCAGCTATTTCCGTATCGTTCCTGAGCTGGTGGTTCGGGTTAATCATCCCGACGAGGTCGCCGAAGTGCTGGCCATTGCCCGCCGGCATGGTGCCCCAATCACTTTCCGGGCCGCAGGCACCAGCTTGTCCGGGCAGGCGGTGGGGGAAGGGATACTGGTGATGCTGGGCTATGACGGGTTTCGCCAGATTGAGATCAGCGAAGACCGCGAAACCGTCACCTTGGGGGCCGCAGTCATTGGCGCCGATGCCAATGCAAAGCTGAAACCCTTTGATAAGAAGATCGGCCCGGATCCGGCCACCCTCGCCTCCTGCATGGTTGGTGGCATCGTCAATAACAACGCGTCAGGGATGTGTTGCGGTACCGCTCAGAACAGCTACCAGACCATTGAAAGCGCCAGACTCCAGTTGGCCGACGGCACCCGGCTGGATACCGGCGACCCGGCTTCAAAAGCGGCGTTTGCAACGTCGCGACCGGAGTTGCTGAACACCCTGAAGCAACTGGCGGTGGAGACTCAGACCAATACTGCACTGGCCGACCGCATCCGCCACAAATTCGCCATTAAGAACACCACCGGTTACAGCCTGAACGCGCTGGTGGACTTCACCGACCCCTTTGACCTGATTAACCACCTGGTTGTCGGGTCCGAAGGCACACTGGCCTTTGTCGAATCCGTCACCTACCGCACCGTTGAGGAAGCGCGCTTTAAAGCCTCTGCCATGGCGGTGTTCAGCAATATGGTGGACGCCGCGTCGGCCATTCCACCATTGAAAACCGACGCGGTGGCAGCGGCTGAACTGCTGGATTGGGCATCCATCAAAGCCGTCACCGGCAAAAAAGGGATGCCGGATTGGCTCTCAGGGCTGCCGGACGGCACGGCGATTCTGCTGATCGAATGCCGGGCCAATGACGAAGTCACGCTCAACGAGCACACCCGCGCCGCTACCGACGCCATCGCCCACATTCACACCCTCAGGCCGATTGAGTTCAGTGCCGATCCCGCGGTGTTTGGCCAGTACTGGGCGATGCGCTCCGGGCTGTTCCCCATCATTGGCGGCGAGCGCCCTAAGGGCACCTCGGTGATCATTGAGGATGTGGCGTTCCGGGTGGAGGATCTGGCAGCAGCCGCGGCGGATCTGTCCCATCTGTTTCAGGTCCACGGCTATCCGGAGGGCGTCATCTACGGCCACGCGCTGGACGGCAACTTCCACTTTATCATTACGCCTCAGTTCCGCCGTCAGTCCGACATCAGCCAGTTCGACCGCTTTATGCAGGCGGTCGCGGATTTGGTGGTCAATAAGTACGACGGCTCGATGAAAGCGGAGCATGGCACCGGCCGCGCCGTTGCCCCCTTTGTCGAGCTGGAGTGGGGGCCACAGGCATACCAGCTGATGAAGGCGATCAAAGCCGCCTTTGACCCCGACGGTCTGCTCAATCCCGGCGTTATCCTGAACGACGATGCCGAAGTTCATATCAAGCAGATCAAACAGGCGGCCGTGGTGGACGACTGGGTCGATCGCTGCATCGAGTGCGGTTTCTGCGAAAAGACCTGCCCCACCTCCTCCCTCAATATGTCACCGCGCCACCGCATCACCACACTGCGGGAGATCGCCCGTCTGGACCAGGCCGGAGAGCGCGCTCAGGCCGACCAAATGCGGGCCGACGCGCAGTATGATGTGATCGACACCTGCACCGCCTGCCAGCTGTGTACCATCGCCTGCCCGGTCGACAACAACATGGGGATGCTGGTGCGGGAACTGCGTGGCAAACAACTCACCAGCACCGCTCAGAAGGTGCTGGATTTCCAGGCCCGCCATTATGGTGGCGTCAATACAGTGCTCAGCACCGGGTTCGATGCGCTGCACGGCCTCCATAAACTGACCGGCGATACGGTGACCGGAAAGATCATGGCACTGGGCCGCAAAATCAGCAGCGAAGTGCCCCACTGGGACCCGGACTTTCCACGGGGCGGCAAACTGCCGGAGCCCACACTGAGTGGTAATGACCGACCCGTGGTGGTCTATTTTGCCGCTTGCGGCGGGCGGACGTTCGGCCCGACCCCGAAAGATCCGGACAGCACCACCCTGCCCGAGGTGATGGTAACGCTGCTGGAACGGGCAGGTTACGAAGTGCGGGTGCCGGACAACACCCGCGCGCTGTGCTGTGGCCAGATGTGGGAATCCAAGGGGGATTATAAGAACGCCGACGGCAAGCGGTCGGAGATGATCACGGCACTGAAAGCCCTGACCAACAATGGCGAGTACCCGGTGCTGATCGACGCGCTCTCCTGCACCAAACGGACCCTGCAGGATGCGGAGGTCGATTTCACTCTGGTGGACATGGTCGACTTTATGGCGTCAGAACTGCTCGGAAAGCTCACGGTCATCCGCAAGAAGCCCTCGGTCGCCCTGCACGTAGGCTGCACCGCCAGCCATATGAACGTGGGCGGAAAAATGGAAACCATTGCCCGCCACTTTGCCGACGAGGTGGTCCGCCCGGAGGGGATCTACTGCTGTGGGTTTGCCGGTGAGAAAGGCTTGTTCAAACCGGAGATCAACGCCGACGCCCTGCGTCATCTCAAAGCCCGCCTGCCGGAGCAGATCCGCGAAGGCTACTACGCCAACCGGATGTGCGAAGTGGGACTCACCCGCCACAGCGGCATCAGCTACCGCCACCTGGCCTACCTGATGGAGGAGTGCACCAGGCCGGTGTAGCGGGTGCCGTTGGCCCGCTTCTGGTAGACTGCGCCGAATCACCCCGGCGCGGTCATCGCGCTAACTGCACAGGACATTCGCTCAATGAGCCAGGAACAACCCAATAACCCGCTCCACGGCCTGACCCTGGAAGCGATCGTCACCCGCCTGGTGGAGTACTACGGCTGGGACGAACTGCATGGCCTAATCCGAATCAACTGCTTTGCCAGCAACCCCTCGATCAAATCCTCGCTGAAGTTCCTGCGCAAAACCCAATGGGCCCGGGACAAAGTGGAAGCGCTCTACCTCGAGACCTTTGTCCACAATGTGAACCCCTGGGAGTAATCGTCCGCCCTCCTCATTCAGCGGCAACATCAGCCAAAAAAAGCGGGCCCGAAGGCCCGCTTTGCTTTGCTTGTTGGTTAATCGTTTAACCGCGCGCTGGCTCAGAATGCTACCTGAACGGAGGCGCGGAAGGTGCGGCCGGTGCCAATGGCGACATCGCCGTTGTAGATGCCGTCGTTGATGGTGCTGGTGCCGCCGCCCAGGTACTCCTTATCGAACAGGTTTTCCACGTTCAGACGGAAATCCAGGTCGGTGTTGGCGAAGGTCATGCCGTAAGACAGGCCCGCATCTACCCGCACGTAGCCATCTTTAACGATGGTGTTGTCGGCGTCAGCAAAACGGTCACCTTCGTAGAACAGGCCAGCGTTCAGTGCCAGGCTCTCCGTCATCATGTAACGAGACCACAGGCTGGCAGTCCACTCAGGCGCATCAACCGGGGTATTGTCTTCGTACTTGTCGTGGGTTTCGTAGTTGGCATCCAGGTACATCATGGACGCCATCAGGAACAGGTCATCACTGATCTGGCCCTGTGCCGCCATCTCCACACCACGGTGGCGCTGCTCGCCGCCCTGGGTGGTGATGTCATAGCCGTTTACGTTCTCGGTGATTGTGATGTTGTCCTTAAGGATGTCGAACACCGCACCGGACAGCATCAGGCGCTGATCAAACAGTTCCCACTTGTAGCCCAACTCCCACTGCGTGCCCATCTCCGGGTCCAGGTTCAGCTCTTCATCGCCGTTCGGACCTTCGTTGATCACGGTGCCCTGGGGCACGAAGCTCTCGCTGTAGTTCAGGTAGATCGACGCGTTGTCCACCGGGTGGTAGATCAGGCCCACCTTCGGCAACAGCGAGTCGGAGTCACCCTTGGCAGGATCATTCAGTTTGTCGTAACGAACGCCCACCAACACCTGCCAGTGCTCGTTCACAGTGACCAGATCCTGCAGGTAGACGCCGTAGTAGTCGTAGGTGGACGGGTCGTACACCTTGTAGTCATCCGCACCAAACACCGGCGCGCTGGGCAGGTTGGTGCCGTCGTTGGATACGGTGATCTTATCGCCACGGGCCAGAACGCGCTGGTAGGAGTAATCCAGACGGTTCGCACCGAACAGGATCTGGTGGTCCATACCGGCCGCCTGCACCAAGCCGGTGAAGTCGATATAGGCGGTCTGGAACTCCCAGTCATCGTGGCGATCGTATTCCTGCACCACGTAGGTGCCTTCGGCCACATTGTGATCCCCCGGCAGGGAGTCGAGACGCTGTCGGTCGTAGTTTTGCTGGTTAAAGCCCAGTTTGGCTTCCCAGTTGCTGCTCAGGTAAAGGGTCAGGTCAGCGCCGTAGTTTTCGATGTTGTTATCGATAAAGGCCCAGGGCATATCCCAGATGGTGTCACGATCGCCCACCACGTTGCCGTTGGCATCCAGAATGGCACCGCGGTCGATACCGGCTTTATCGCTGGTTTTGTCGTAGTGCACAGACAGCGTACCCCACTGGCCGATGTCACCTTCGACGATCAGGGAGCCCAGCCAGCGGTCACGTTCGCGCTCTTCGCCGTTGGTGTATTCACGCCACTCTTTGGTGTCCTGCTTCACGCCCACGGCACGATAACGCAGCGCGCCGGATTCAACCAGGGCACCGCCCGCGTCGACCTGATAACGGGTGGAGCCGTGCTCATCCACGTCGAAGCCCAGATCAAAAATGCGCTCCATGGTGGGCTTTTTCGTGACCATGTTAATCAGGCCGCCCGGGTTGGACTGACCGTACAGCATGCTGGACGGGCCTTTCAGCACTTCGACACGCTCCAGGATCTCAATCGGCTGCACGTAGTGAGACCAGTGCTGCATGCCATCCCGCAGATAGCCACTGCCGGAATCCAGCTCAAAACCCCGCAGGGAGAACACTTCACGGTTCCACTTCTGAGAGCCGCCGGTAACGGACGCGTCATTGACCAGCACCCGACTCAGGCTGGTGGCCAGCTGCTCATCGATAACAATCTCCGGGATCACCGTGACGGACTGTGGGGTGTTCAGCAACGGAATGTCGCCACGCATGGCGCCACTGGCGTTATCCACTTTGTAATCGTCGAAGCTGTTGCCACGAACGATCAGGGTTTCGTCAACAGACTGTTCGGTACTGTCTGCGGCCAGTGCAGTGGCCGGAGCGCACAGGCCAGCCATCAGCATGGCGCTGAACAGAGGAGAGAGTTTCATCATCGGGTACTCCATGAAAGGAACCGGAAGGGTTCCCGTTTCCGGGTTTAAGTTGGCGCCAAATCTAAATGGGAATGTTTATCATTTCAATAACTATTTAACGTAAATTTCCTGTTTGGACTTTTTTTGTTCACGGCGTGATGTTGCTCACACCCGTTACCAGAACAAAGGCTACCCGACTGTATTTGTTGAAATATTGTTGCAATTCGGGCGCCAGCGAGAGCCGGATCACTGTGGAACGTAAATTTCTTTAAATGCGGATGATAACAGTTCCCATTTTCTTTCACTGCTGATATCGTTCGCCGCAACTCTCTCCCAAAGACACTGAACATGTTGCGTTCCAAACCGGTCCAGCAGTGGTCTCGCACCCTGCACATTTACGTTTCAATGAGCCTCCTTTTGGTGGTGCTGTTCTTTGCCGTTACCGGCATCACGTTGAACCGTCCCGATTGGTTTGTGGGTGAACCCCAACGCGTTGATTCCGAGCTGAGCCTCTCCCCTGCCCTGCTGAATCCTGATGCCCTGCGTAAAGCCAACGGCGAAGCCGCCCTGATCCGTGCCCTGCGGGAGCAAGGTGGCCTGAAAGGCCTGGCGTCGCCGCTGCAGATCTATTCCGAAGTGGAAGACGGGGAACTGGTGGAAGGGGAAGTCACCCTGGACTTCAAAGGCCCGGGCTATGACGCCTCGGTCTACATCGACCTGTTGAATCCGGTCGCCGAGCTGAGCGTGACCGACTACGGCACCGTGGCCTGGCTGAACGACCTGCACAAAGGCCGCAATACCGGCCCAGCCTGGCACTGGTTTATCGACCTCAGTGCCCTGCTGATGGTGCTGTTTGTATTGACCGGTGTAGTACTGCTGGTGCCGAAAAAACGCACGCTGCGTACCGCCATGGGCTGGACCCTGGTAGGCAGCGGCATCACCGTTTCTCTCTACCTGATGAGCTTGTAAAGGAACCCTTATGCGCCTTGCCGCCCTGACACTGGCCTCCGCATTAAGCCTGACCCCGGCCTGGGCCACGCCCCTGCCGGACTCCGCCTCTCTGGACCTGCAACTGGAACTGCCGGTCCTCAATGTGGCCAATTACGCCCGCCCCTATGTGGCGATCTGGCTGGAAAACGGGGAACGCAAAACCGTGGCCAATCTGGCGTTATGGACCGGTAACCAAACCGACTGGCTCAAAGACATTCGCCGCTGGTGGCGCCAGTTCGGCCGCTATCAGGCTGACAACATTGACGGCTACTCCTCAGCGACCCGCACCGCCGGCATCCACAGCCTGAAATGGGACGGCAGCGGCATCGACGGACAGCGCCTGCCACAAGGCGAGTACACCCTTTACGTGGAAGTGGTGCGAGAGCACGGCGGACGCGACCTGGTTCGCCAGCGCATCACTCTGGGCGACAGCGCCTTCAACCTGACCACCAAACCGATGGCCGAAGTGGGCGCCATCGAACTGACCTATACCCCGTAATGATTAAGGACAACATGATGAAAAAGACGCTCCTCGGCGCTGGACTGGTACTGGGCCTGGTGGCCACTGCACAGGCGCACCCGCTCTGGATCCTGCCCTCTCACTTCACCATCTCCAAAGCGGAAGGTGAGTGGGTCACCGTGGACGCCACTGCGGCGCACGCGACCTTTGCTTTTGATAAGCCCACCAGTGCTGACCCGGCCCACATCATCATGCCGGACGGCCGTTCAGAGCGTCCCGACGCGCTGTTTAAGGGCAAGCGCCGTAGCGTATTCGACTTTTTCTTTGTTGAACCGGGCACCCACAAGCTGGTCAACAGCCGCGCGCCGTTTTACATGACCACTTATCAGGTGGGTCGTCGTGACAGCGAACGTCGCGTGCCGGCCAACAAGGCCGAGCGTCAGCAGATCGTGCCGGAGGGTGCCCGTGAGGTGAAAACCATCAAGTTTGAGCCCCGTGGTGAAAGCTACGTGACCGTTATGGCCCCCAACCGCACCGCCCTGAACCCGACCAACAAAGGGTTTGAAATGGTGCCGGTCACCCATCCGGCTGACATCGTTGAAAACGACGAAGTGACTTTCCAGTACCTGTACAACGGCACGCCCATTGAAGGTCTGAAAGTGGAAGTGACCCGCGAAGGCACGCTGTACCGGGCCTCTCAGGAAGCGATCTCGGTGGAAACCGATGCCAACGGCAATGTCACCTTTACCCCGGCACAGGCAGGCCGATACATCGCCGCCGCCAGCCACACCCAGGTATTGGAAAACGACCCGATGGCCGATGCCCATCGCACCATGCTGAACATCACCTTTGAAGTCCAGCTGGACTAAACCGTTGTATCCGGGGGCTTCGGCCCCCTTTGTGAGTCCCGATGAACCGTACACCCCTTCATACCGCTCTGTCCCTTTCCCTGGCGCTGTTCAGCACCTCCAGCTTCGCCCATTTCGGCCTGATGGAGTGCTGGTTTGAGCAGGATCGCAGCGAAGTCCACTGCAAAACCGGCTGGACCGATGGCGGCCACGCCAGCAACTACGACATCAAATTGTTCGACTACGACGACAACCTGCTCGCCATCGAACGCACCGACGCGCAATCCCGGGTGCAGTTCCCGACACCGGCCGGTGACTTCTACCTGGTGTTCGACCCCGGCCACGAGTCTCCCGTCGAGGTGGACGTTGTCGAGATGAAGGATCGCTGATGGCTTTCACCCAGAAAGTGGCGCCGGATAACGGGGTGGCTGAAGGCCGTTATGTGGCACTCGCCATCGTGGCCATTCTCGGCATCGGTACCCTGCTGCTGCCCCATCATCAGGCGGGCAGCCACCACGCCATGCTGGCCGCTCACCAGATCGCCCATAACGAACTGCCCGCCGGCATCCAGGTGCCTTTTACTGACCTGAAGCTGGCCCATGAAGAGATCCGGGACTGGCATCAGGACAATCTGGATGACGGCCTCATTGGCATCGCCTCCTGGCCCGGCATCGCAGAATTGAGCGACAGCTACATACCGCCCTTCAGCGAAGGGCGATGGCAGCAGCCGGGTGAAGGCCTCTATCTGGGACAGCTTCAGGAACATCTTCTGCTGCTGGACAGTACCCTGCCCGACGCCCAACTCTGGCTTTGCGATGCCATCCCTGCTCATACCGATGCGGAAACTCTGAAACACACCGGCTGCCAACAGGTGGTGGCGCCCGGTGCCCAAAATCATAAGGATCACTGATGCGAGCGCTTGTTACTCTGCTTGCCGGCCTGGCGTTCGCCTTGCCCGTCCAGGCCAAGCTCACCGTAGGCATCGCCCTGCACCCCTATTACAGCTACGTGGCACAAGTGGCCGGCGAGAAAGCCACCATCCTGCCGCTGGTGGACGCGGGCTTTAATCCCCATAACTACCAGGCTCAGCCTCAGGACATGCGTCGCCTGGCTGAGATGGACGCTTTTGTCGTTAATGGCGTTGGCCATGACGACTTTGCCATGCAGGTGATTCAGGCCGCCAACCGACCGGACCTGAAAGTGATCTACGCCAATGCCGAAGTGGCCGTGCTGCCGGCGATGGGTTCTGCGGTGGGTGATAGCGCGGTTAACGCGCACACGTTTGTCGGCATCAACACCACCATCCAGAAGCTGTACACCATCGCACGGGAGTTGGGCGAACTGGACCCGGAAAACGCCCGCACCTACCGCAAAAACGCCCGCACCTTTGCCGGTAAGCTGCGCGCCATGAAACAGAAGGCGCTGACCGACATTGCCGAACTGGACACCTCCGGCATCAAAGTGGCCACAACCCACAACGCCTACGGCTACCTGCTGCAGGAGTTTGGCATTGGCGTGGACGCCGTGATTGAACCGGCTCACGGTGTTGAGCCCTCTGCCAGCCAATTGCAGGGCACCATCGATCGCATTAAGGCGTCCGGCATCAACGTGCTGTTCTACGAATTGGACATGCCCAACCGTTTTGTCGACACCATCGAAGCGGCCACTGGCGTTCAGCTTTACCAGTTTTCCCATATGACCCATGGCCCGTTTGAAGCGGACAAGGTGGAGCGTGAGATGCAGAGCAATCTGGACACTCTGGTGGAAGCGATCCGCTATGCCGCACAGGATGGCAAAGCATGAACGGCCCCGCGATCTCGCTGACCGGTCTGTCGTTGCAGTACGGGCCGGAACGGGTTTTGTCCGACATCGACCACCACTTTGAAGCGGGCCGCTGCCATGTGCTGATGGGCCCCAATGGCGGTGGCAAAACCTCGCTGCTGCGCTCGGTACTGGGCCTGACGCCCTTTACCGGAGAGATTGCCATTCAGTGGCCACAACACGCCGGCGCCATCGGTTATGTGCCCCAGTCTGCCGCTTTTGAGTCCAGCCTGCCGTTTACCGTCATGGACTTCGTACTGCTGAACCTCACCCGACGTCCGCTGTTCTGGCGACGCGCCAGCAAAGAGCGCCAGCGTGTGCTGGAGCAACTTGCCCGGGTAGGGATGGCTGAGCGGGCGGACCGCCGAATGGGCCAACTCTCCGGCGGTGAACAACAACGTGTGCTGTTCGCCCAGGCCCTGCTGGATGACCCCCAACTGCTGATCCTGGACGAGCCCACCACCGGCATGGATGAGACCGGCGTCCGCTACCTGGACGAACTGATCGGTGAGCTCTCTCAACGCGGCTGCACTCTGATGTGCGTCCACCACGATGTGGGCGCGGTACGCCGTCTGCCCGACCCCATCATCCACGTGGTGAACCGTGAAATCGTCGAATCCGGTGACGTGGACACCGTATTGGCCCCGCACAAACTGGCCAATCTGTTCCAGCATCACACCAACCGGGAGGTGGCCTGATGGAATGGCTGCGTCAACTGGCCGCGGATGGCGCGGCTGCGGGCTACCTGCCGGAAAGCTTTGGCTACGGCTTTCTGGTGAACGCCCTGGTCGCTGCGCTGTTTATCGGGCCGATTCTGGGTGCTTTGGGCACACTGGTGATCGCCAAACGGCTGGCATTCTTCTCCGAAGCGGTTGGCCACGGTGCCCTGACCGGAGTGGCCATCGGCATTCTGCTCGGAGAGCCAACAGACAACCCGGTGATCGGGCTGTTCAGTTTCTGCATGATCTTCGCGCTGCTGCTTCACTACATCCGCAACCGCACCAATGTGCCCTACGACACCCTGGTGGGGGTGTTTCTGGCGGTGGCACTGGCGGGCGGCGCAGCGCTGCTGATGTTTGTGGCCCGCAAGATCAACATCCATCTGCTGGAAAACGTGCTGTTTGGCTCCATCCTGACGGTCACCGACGCCGACATTCTTTTGTTGGTCGTCAGTACACTGCTGATCGGCCTGTTTTTTGTGCCGACCTTCAACCGCATGCTGCTGACCTGCATCAGCCCGGACCTGGCCCGGGTACGGGGTTGGCAGACGGCCGTCTATGACTACCTGTTTGTGGTGATGATCACCCTGATAACCATTGCCGCTGTGAAGATCATCGGCGCGGTGCTGGTGGGCGCGTTGTTGCTGATCCCCGGCGCGACAGCCCGCTTGCTGACACGGGATATGGGTTCATTCGTGCGTCTGTCGGCCCTGCTCGCCACCCTCGCCTGTGTGTTGGGTACGCTGCTGCCAATGGAACTGGGCATGCCCATCCCGTCCGGCGCCGCCATCATTCTGCTGTCTGCGACCGCCTTCCTGGCGGCCACGGGCTACCGCATTGTTGTAAAAGGATAAATCGCCATGTTGCGTTCCCTGATCGCCTCCGCTGCGCTGATGCTGACGCTGCCCACCCAGGCGGCATTGCTGACCCACCTGCCCGCCACCTATATGTTGGCAACGGAGCTCACCGACGGCACCGATGTTGCCGTCGAATATCTGCCGCCGCGCCGTTATGGCCTTAATCGCCTTCCGGCCTGGTTTGACGGCCAGGGCAAAGCGGCCGTTACCAGTGCGGCCAAACACGCCGAAGCGGTGATCACCATCGGTTCCGTCTGGCCCGGCGACCCGCTCTACCCTCATGTGCGGGCTCACAACATCCGCGTGGTGGAGCTGGACGCCAGCCGTGCTCTGACCCCAAAGGGCAGCGCGGTGGTCACTCGTCAGCTGGAGAGTGGCGAGGTATCGCCCTACATCTGGCTGAATCCAGCCAACCTGGCCCGCATGGCTGACATCCTGGCAGCGGACCTGAAAGCCCTCTACCCGGCCCATTCCGCCCGCATCGCCAACAACCAGTCGACACTGAAGCAGGCCATCGCTCAGATGCAGCAACAGCAGCAGAATGCCCTGCTCTCTGCTGGCATTGATGCAGTGGTGCTGCTGGACGACCGGCTGGAAGACTTTGTCAGTGGCAACGGACTCTTTGTGCTTGAGCGCCAGACCAAACCCGCTCTGACCTGGACCGAGCAAGACAGAGCGGATCTGAAGGCCCTGGCCAAAGAGGAAGGCGGCCTGGTGCTGCTCAGTGCCGGTGATGTACCGGCTACGATAACGGAAGGCATCGATAATGTTTCCGTTATCAAACTCGACAGCCTGGACCGCTGGGGCCGGGGCATCGATCCCGAGGCGCCACTGAAACGCTGGCAGGTAGGGATCTGATCCCTTGTTTCGATCCAAATAACGGCACCCAAGCGGTGCCGTTATTATTTTGGATCCAAATTAACGATCGCACCCGAACGCCCGTAATTTAACGGCTTCAGACACCTGTTGCTTATTGATATTCCTCGTCCGGATCAAATAATCGATCGCGGATCGGAAAGCTTCCGATCCGCGATCCGTTCCAGATCTAACTCTGTAAATCAGATATTTTATTTCTTTGGTTTCTGATATAGCCGTCAATTTATTAACATTGTTGTTGATTTGTTATATTTTGCTTGCTAGCTTCATATCGTCTGGCACTGAGACTGTTTCTTAAATGCGGTGCACCTATCCTTTCTTTTCACTGGAATGGATCGAGACCAATGAAACCAGAAATCTATATAGAAGTGCTCTACTACTTAGGCTTTGGCTTTTTGTGTATCGGCTTTTTGTTCTTCAGTTTTTCCGCTAAAGAGCTGGCTTATGACAATGGCCATGAAGTGCGAGAAGCGCCCGAAAAGGCAAACTATCCTGCACTGTTCAAAAGCCTGATATCAGCAGACAGCAGAAAGACGCGTCTTTCAATTGCAATGCATCTGGTTGTACTGATAGCGCTGGTTTCCGCAATGACCTGGTACCTCTCTTTGTGATGCCTGCATTGAGGAAAACAGAAGGGCCCATCCGGGCCCTTTTATTTTTTCCTGATTCGAACGGCTCCGTATTTACTGTCCCAACAATTCGCCCCAAAATGCGGTTGCACTGTTTCCATAACAGGTCGAGCGGAACTCGCAGCTATCAACGACGCCAAACCTCTACTCGATATACCCATGTCCTGATTGTGGTAATCGTCGACATTTTCTTTAAGCGTTATCGATACGCCAGCCACTGAATCAACTTTTCCTCTCCATAGGCAATGAGTACTTCCCGTTTTCTTTGCATACAAGAAAGCCGCTCCCTGATCATCCTTAACGACTTCTCACACGTAAAAACACCCCCACAAAACACACAGGCCAGCAACAGCAATTCAACACCCACAACCCGGTTAAACATTTCTGTTGCTTAAAATCGCCAATGCAACCGATAATCCGCCGTCCAAAAAATCGTGATCCCGGTTTCACTCCACCTGGAGGCACCGTGACTCACGCAACAACAATAGCAATTATGCAGGCTAGAGAGGCATTCATGTCTGTTAATCAGGAAGTCGCCGGAACCGATGAAGTATCGAGTCCGGGCACGTTAAACAAGCAAGTGTTCTGGGGCTCCGCCCTGATTCTGTTGGCATTGGTGGTGTACGCCTCAGTATGGCCAGAAGCCGCAGCTGAGCAGTTCGCCAGGCTGCAAACCAGCGTGGTCACCAACGCTGGCTGGTTCTATGTCCTCACTGTGGCCATGATTCTGCTGTTTGTGGCTTTCCTCGGATTGTCCCGCTATGGCGACATTAAGCTGGGTCCGGACCACGCCGAGCCCGCCTACCAAAACACCTCCTGGTTCGCCATGCTGTTCTCCGCCGGGATGGGTATCGGCCTGATGTTCTTCGGTGTGGCCGAACCGGTGATGCACTTTATGAGCCCGCCGCTGGGGGAATCCGGCACCGTGGAAGCCGCTAAGGAAGCGATGAAGCTGACCTTCTTCCACTGGGGTCTGCACGCCTGGTCCATCTACGCCATTGTGGCTCTGATCCTGGCGTTCTTTGCCTACCGTCATGGCCTGCCACTGACCCTGCGCTCCGCCCTCTATCCGCTGATTGGCGACAAGATCTATGGCCCCATTGGTAACGCCGTGGACATCTTCGCCATCATCGGTACCGTCTGTGGCGTTGCCACGTCACTGGGCTTCGGTGTGCTGCAGTTGAATGCCGGCCTGAACCACCTGTTCGGCATCGACGTCAACACCACCACTCAGGTGTTTCTGATCATCGGCGTGACGGCGCTGGCCACCATTTCGGTGGTGTCCGGTCTGGATAAGGGCATTCGTATTCTGTCGGAGCTGAACCTGGGTCTGGCCTTTGGTTTGCTGGTGCTGGTACTGATCCTCGGTCCCACCGTTATGCTGCTGCAAACCTTTGTGCAGAACACCGGTGCCTACCTGTCCGAGATCGTCAGCAAAACCTTTAACCTGTACGCCTACGACCCGACCGACTGGCTCGGTGGCTGGACCCTGCTGTACTGGGGCTGGTGGCTGTCCTGGTCGCCGTTTGTCGGCCTGTTCATCGCCCGCATCTCCCGGGGCCGCACCATCCGTCAGTTCGTCACTGGCGTACTGTTTGTGCCTGCGGGTTTCACCCTGGCGTGGATGACCGTGTTCGGCAACTCCGCGATTGACCTGATCTTTAATCAGGGCCTGACCGAACTGGGCGACATCATCAGCAAAGACTCCTCACTGGCGCTGTTTGTATTCCTGGAGCAGTACCCGTTCTCCTCCATCCTGTCGGCGATTGCGATGCTGATGGTGGTGGTGTTCTTTGTCACCTCCGCCGACTCCGGCTCTCTGGTGGTCGATATGCTGGCCTCCGGCGGCAACGACAAAACCCCGGTATGGCAGCGCATTTTCTGGGCGGCGTCCATCGGCATTGTGGCTATCGTACTGCTGCTTGCCGGCGGCCTTTCTGCCCTGCAGACCGCAGTGATTGCCAGTGCCCTGCCCTTTGCGGTGGTGCTGATGATCGCCAGCTACGGCTTGCTGCAGGCCCTGCAGGTGGACCTCCACAAACGCCGCAGCCGCCAGGCTTATCTGGCTCCGGTCACCGGTGGCAAAACCAACGACTGGCAGCGCCGCCTGCGCAACACCATGCAGTTCCCCCGTCGTGGCCACGTCAACCGCTTTATCGATGAAGTGGTGGCGCCGGCGATGGAGGACTTTCAGCTGGAGATCCAGAAGCAGGGTGTGGAAGCCGACGTCATCCTGGATGAGGAGACTCACCGCATCCGCCTGGAAGCGCGCATGGGCAGCGAGATCGACTTCGAATATGAAGTGCGTCCCCGCGCTTATCTGCGCCCGGCCTTCTACGGCAGCATGAGTAGCGCCGGCAACGAAGAAGAGGAAGAAAGCAAATACTTCCGCGCCGAAGTTCACCTTCGTGAAGGTGGCCAGGACTACGACGTGATGGGCTGGAGTCGCGACCAGATTGTCGGCGACATCCTCGACCAGTACGAAAAACACCTCTACTTCCTGCATATGGTGCGGGAGTAAGAGACCTCAAAACGGCGCCGCAAGGCGCCGTTTTTTGTTGGCACCGCATCCGCTAATTCCGTAACCTGCTGATGTAAACCGATACCAACAAGGAAGAATGGGTCACACATGAAAAGGATTCTGATTGCCGCAGGACTCAGCTTTGGTTTAAGCGGCTGCGTTGGCCTGGCCGTAGGCACTTTCGGTACCTATGAAAGCCTTAAACCCAATCCCGCCATCACCGCTGAAAAGAACGAGTTCGGGTTTGGCCAGCCGGACCAGCCACTGACCAAATCCGCACTGATTGCGGCATGGGGGGAGCCTGACGCCACCCGCTCTGAAGGCCGGTGCGAGGTGCTTTCCTACTACGATGGCTACAACTGGTCCGGCATCGGTGCCTTTGTTGCGGTGGTGCCCATTCCATTGGTGGTGCCCAGCGGTCACGATGAGAACCGTTTCTACTTTATTGATGGGCAATCGGTAGCCGCGGTCACGGAATATGGCGAAGTCACCGGGGGACTGGGTTATGTCTGCGGCAGTAACGAATGCCAATGGCTGACCGGGCCGGTAAACACCGAGAAGACCCGTCGGGCTGATCTCTCATTCTGCGAATAAGGCTTTGAATCGCAAAGCCGGGCTTAACCGTGGCCATTTCGTCGCCGGTTGGTTAGCCTTTGGCAAACCCCTTAAACCGGTAGCCGGATGAACCCGAATCGCTTGTACCCCATCGAAAACTTCGACAATACGGTGTTGTTGAAACCGCTGATTGCCCAAAGCGGTGCCACCAACGTGTTTGCCGGTGATTACAGCTACTACAGTGACTTTGAGGACCCCACCGGATTCCTTGAGAACAATGTGCTCTACAACTTCGGTTTCTCCGGGGCGTCTCTTCATATCGGAAAATTCTGCGCCTTTGCGCACGGCGTCAAGTTCATCATGCCCGACGCCAACCACGCCATGACCGGTGTCACCACCTTCCCTTTTGCGGTGTTTGGTGGCAAGTGGGCGGAAGCGATGCCGTTAACCGAATACCCCTTCAAGCGGGTAAAGGACACGGTGATAGGAAACGATGTCTGGCTGGGCTACGACGTGACCGTGATGCCCGGTGTGGCCATTGGTAACGGCGCCATCATTGCCAGTAAATCGGTGGTCGCCTCTGACATCCCTGCCTACGCCGTCGCCGCAGGCAACCCTGCCAGGGTGGTGAAAACCCGTTTTAGCGACAAGCAACAAGCCACGTTGGAAACGTTAGCTTGGTGGGACTGGCCAGAGCATCATCTGGAAGCGGCGATACCATTGCTGGTCAGCGGCGGTGTCGCAGATCTCAAAGCCTATGCCAAAGAGCATGGGTTATAGGCGGCGGGTAGACAGAGCCAAAGGGCAACCACAGTCGCCCCGCTGCCTCAATGCCGATTTCGGTGGGTCAACGAACGGCCCCTTTCTGCAGACAGGATTACACCAACACGCCGAAATAGATCAGCGCATAGCCGATGGCGACCCCCAGACACATGGGCGCCGCAAACTTGCGGTACAAGGTCCGAAAGTAGCTGGGCGTTCTCTTCAGGCGAAGATCGCGGATGATCCCCTGCTGGTTTTCAAACGATATCACCGCGGACAGTACGGCCGCGGTAATCGCAACGGACAAACCCTCATCAATGGGCGTTTCGATCGACAACGCCGATTTCAGGGTCACCACTCCCCCAATAAACGCCACCGAATAGGTCACGATCGACTTGGCGTACTCAAACTCGAGCTCCTGGCTTAACAGGTAGTGAGGGCTGTCGTCCAGGTCTTGGTTTTCCAGCAAAGCTTTGAGCTTTTTCATATCCACCCTTTCGCGTGTCAATCCGATGTCTAGTGCCCTGTCAGGCTGAACACTCATGCAAAGCCCAAGGTTGGCTCCGCTTACTCTCCGGCCGAGGTTAACGCGGCCAATTCCGACTCCAGCATCGACAGATAACCGTCATTCCGGCTTCGGGCTATCGCCACCGCCTTCTCCATGTGGGCGATGGCGGCGGTAAGGTCGCCGTTCAGGGCCAGCGCATCGGACATGGAGCGATAGGCCCACTGGGATTCGGGGAAAGCGTCCAGATGGAGGGTTGCCGCCACTATGGCCCGTTTGCCATCGCCAAGTTCGTTCACCAGGTGCTGAACCGGTTGACCAATCTGCCACTCCGCTCCGCTGACCCGGGTACCAAAGCGCCGGTTCAGGTCTTCATAGTGGGTAACAAAACGGGTGGGGTCCTCCACCACCGCGTCGAAGCTCAGCAGCCAGTCTGAAAACTGGGCACGAAAAGCCCCGATCTGCGACACCAGCGGCGTGGTCATATGGTCTTCATTGGGGAACGACTGCGCCACCAGATTGGCTTGCTGCGCTTTCAGTTGTTTCAGGTAGTTGTGATATGCGGCTTCCTGCCGGCCTTTTTCATCCGCCAGACTGAGGTAGATAAAGGGCTGAGTGGCGAACTCTGTGGCCGAAAGCTGCGCCACCATCACCTCCTCGTCCCACCACAACGACGGACTGAACAGGTAGTACGCATCAAACAGGGTTGTGCGGGTATGAAGTGCGTGAGCCGCCAACAGTCCACCCAACGAATGGCCCGCAATCATGTCGTAGCCCGAGGCCCGGTAACCCTTATCAATCTTCGGCATCAGCTCTTGCTGTAAAAAGTCCAGATACCGATCCGCCTTACCGGATTCCCGGCCACCACCTGGATCCTCGGTGGGGGTGAAATAGGCGAAGCGGTTCACCCCGGACAGCGCCACCACAATGATCTGAGGCATCACATTGGTGCTGTTGAGAAACGCCGCACTGGCGACGGTATGGTCCGCATGTTGGGCGCCATCCAGCAGGTACAGCACCGGATAGGTGGCGTCGCTGTCTGTCTGGTAGGCCTCAGGCAGATGGATTGTGGCCGTCATCGCCCTGTCGAGGAATTCGGAGGTGAGGTTCAGTACCACCTCTCCGGCTTGCGCGGGGGCAACAATAGCCCAGAGCAGGGCCAGCATAGCGAGTCGTCTCACATCACATCCTTGTTGTTGGTGCGTTGGCCAGGCGCCACTTCCCTGGCCCTGGATAGGTGTTAATCACGCGTGTTTGGGCGGGCGGCGGTTATTCGTGGTATTTGCGGATCACCGCCACTTTGCCGTTCTCCATCTCCAGCACCTCCATCATGGTGCTGGTGTACTCGATGGGTTGTTGATTCTGAGGGTGGATGCCTTTGGCGTGTTTGCGGTAGCGAATGGCGATGGCGGAATCGTTAAACACAAACACATCCAGCAGTTCGGCGTTGTACTCCGTATGGGCGCCAAGATAGAAGGTCATCCCCTCCCGCATGGCCGTTTTGCCGTCCGGCAGACGGGCATCATCGGTTTCCCAGGGCAGATGGGTGTGGCCCACATCGTCCACCAGTAACGCCAGGTAGGCTTCCAGATCCTTGCTGTCGGCCTCTGGGGCCTGTGTGGCATTCATGGCCTGAAAGTAGCGCTCAGCAAACCGGTTCAGGTCCGTGTTCCCGGCCAGTGCCGATGAGGAGGCCAACAACAGCATTGCCGATACCAGTGATTTCACCATTTCCCTTTCCCTTTGTGGCGGTGCGGCTCATTCCCCGAGCCCAATCAATTGGTTACCCAACTTACAGCACCCAGATTTTTTTACCACTCCCGCATCAGACACAAAAACGGCGCCCTCAGGCGCCGTTTTTCATCATCTCTTGGCATCACTTATCGGTGTGCTTCTTCATCCAGCCGAGGGTGTGCTCATACCACTGCACCAGGTTGTCCGGGTTGAGGATCCAGTGGTTTTCATCGGGGAACATCAGCAATTCGGACTCGATGCCCTTGCGCTGCAGCACGGTGAAGGCCGCCAGGCCCTGCTCCAGCGGCACCCGGTAATCGGTGGCGCCGTGGATCACCAGCATCGGCGTTTGCCACTTGTCGATGTGGTTGACCGGGTTGAACTTCTCGTACAGTTCGGTGCTGTCCCAGTAGGTGCCACCAAATTCGTACTCCGGGAACCACAGTTCTTCGGTCACCATGTAGAAGCTGCGCATATCGAACAGACCGGCGTGGTTTACCAGGCACTTAAAACCATCGTTCCAGTTACCGGCAATCCAGTTCATCATGTAGCCGCCGTAGGAGCCACCGGCCGCACAGGCGTTGTCCACATCCAGCCAGGGCTGCTGTTTGCCCACCGCGGCCAGACCTTTTTGCAGGTCTTCCAGCGGCTTGCCGCCCCAATCCTTGGAGATGGAGTGGGTGAACTCGGTGCCGTAACCGGTGGAGCCGTGGAAGTCGATCATCACCACGCCAAAGCCAGCGCCGGCCCACAACTGAGCGTTCCAGCGGCCGTGCCAGCGGTTGCCGAAGCTGCCCTGCGGGCCACCGTGTACCAGGAAGGCCACCGGGTACTTCTCACCCTCCTGGTAGCCCACCGGCTTGATCCAGTAGCCATGGACGGTTTCGTTGTTCCAGCCCTTGAAGGTGAACTGCTCGTAGTCACCAAAGCTCACGTCTTTCAGCTTGGCTTCGTTGGCGTTGGTCAGACGGGTCTGATTGCGGCCGCCCTCGTCCATCAGGTAGAGATCGGTCGGCTCATGCAGGGTGTTACGGGTGTAAAGCACCTTGCCACCGGCCGCGGCCTGCAGGCTGTTGCTGCCCTCATTGACCAGGGTGATGCGGTCACCAAAGCGGGTATCGATGGCGTAGATCGACACCTGACCCAGGTCCTGGGTGGTCACAAACAGGGTGTTGCTGTCATCACCAAAGGCGATGGAACCCGCACTGCGATCCCAGCCCGGCGCCAGCTCTTTCACTTCGCCGGAGCGCAGGTCTTTCAGCATTACGCGGAAGCGGTCCGCCTCGTAACCGGGAATGGACATCGCCATCCAGGCCATGTAGTTGCCGTCCGCGGAGAAGGTGGGGTGGCTGTCCCAGGCCGGGTTGTCTTCGGTCAGGTTAACCGCTTTGCCACCGGCTACGGGTACCTGCCACAGGTCATAGTTGGTGTGCCAGGACTGGTCACGGCCCGGGGCTTTGGCGGCATAAACGATGTGCTTGCCGTCCGGGGTAAAGCTCACCTCTTCCAGGCCGGAGAACGGCAGCGGTGGCACTTCAGTGTCGAGGCCAGCGGTCACATCAACCGGCTCACTCAGGCCACCGTCGTTAAATTGCGCCACAAACAGGTGGTTACGCAGGCCATCGGTCCAGGTGTCCCAATGACGGTACATCAGCTCGGTATAGTGCTGGCCGGTGGTTTTCACCGCATCGCGGGCTTCCGCCTTTTCCGCGCTGCACGCCAGGGTTTCACAGGCCGGGTCGATGCGCACCTGCAACACTACCTGTTGACCGGTGTTGTCCAGCTTAAAGCCGTCCAGGCTGAGTGGCAGATCGGAGATCTGACGGGCTTCGCCGCCGCTCAGCGGCAGGTACCAGAGCTGCGAGCTGCCGGAGCGGGCAGAGAGGAAGTAGATGCCCTTTCCATCCGGGCTGAACGCCACGGAGTGCTCAGTGCCTTTATCGAAGGTCAGTCGTTCCGCTTCGCCACCGGCAATCTGGCGGTAAAGATCGGACTGGCTGTTGTCGCCGTCCACGGTTTTCAGGCCATACACCACGGTGCTGCCATCCGGGGACAGAGCCGCAGAGTGGACTTTGTTAAAGCTGTTGAGGTGGTGGACATTAAAGGGTTCGGCAGCCATGGCGCTGCCCAGCGGTAGCGCCACAGTCAGCGCCGCAATCCATTGTTTCATTGTTATTGTTCCCACTATTTCACGGCGGGCGGGAGCGCCCCGCCCTACTCAGACCCGTCGGGTTCCTGACCCCATACTTTTCCACGCTTGCAACCCATGTGCAACCTTGTGACTACAGGCGGTGCCAGCGCAACTGTCAGGGATTTATACCGAATCCAGATGACGCCGCAGCAACGGCGCAAAAGTGGTGCCCTGAACCAGCAGGGAAAACAGCACCACGGCGAACACCATCGACTGCACCGTCCACCAGCCCGGCAGGGCCACCGGCAATGACAGCACCAGGGCAATGGCGATGGCGCCGCGCAGGCCGCCCCAGCTGAGCAGCAGCGGCCAGCCACCGGGTAATGGCCGCCCGCACAGGGTCAGAATGCCCTGGCAAAGATAGACCGAAGCAAAACGGCCAATCAGTGCCGCGGCAATGGCGATGGCCATCGCCCAGTAGCGCTCGAGGAACATATCGAAGGTGATGACCAGCCCCATCAGGCAGAAGATCAGCAGATTGAACAACAGCCCGAACCACTCCAGTCCGTTGCTCAGTTTGGGTATGGCGGCGGACTCTGCCCGGGCCAGGCCGGCCCGGCACACCAGTGCTGCACTGGCGGACGCCATGATGCCGGAAACATGGAACCAGTGCTCCGCCACAAAAAAACTGCCAAAGGCGAGCAGCAGCAGGGTGATCATCCCCAGGTCTTCCCGCGCCAGCAGCCGCACCATCCCCTGCCCCAGCCAGCCCAGTGCGGCACCCACGGCGATGCCCCCAAAGAACACCACGCAAAACTCGATGATGACGCCCAGTACCGATGGGTCGTCCATCTCCTGCTGAACGATCCCCATCACCAGGGCAAACAGCACCACCGCAGTGGCGTCGTTGAGCAGACTCTCGGCTTCGAACAGAGTGGCCAGATCCTTGGGCGCGTGCAGCCGGTTCAGCGTCGCCACCACCGCGACCGGGTCGGTCGCCGCCAGAATCGCCCCGGTCAACGCCGCCATCATCAGTGGCAGGCCAGTGGGATGGCCAATCGCCCACCAGATCACAAAAGCGCAGATAGCACCGGTCAACAGCACACCTACGGTGGCGAGAAACAGCGCCTTACCCGCCCAGAGCCGCAACATCGACGGCGGCAGCGACCAGGCCGCGTGGAAGATCAGGATCGGCAGAAACAGGTAAAACACCTGGTCCTGCACGTATTCCGCCCGCAGCCCTACATCCAGGCCAAGGCCGGTGATCAGCAAACCCGCACCGACGCCACTGGCCAGACAGGCCAGCGTGATCTCAAGGCCGGTCAGCCGGTTCAGAAGAGCGCCGGCCATCACCATGGTGACAAAAGCAAGCACCTGACCTAGCAGCGTAAGTGTGTCCATGTCGGCTCCTGGCGCAAACGGAATCAATACAGTATTGCTCAGCCCACAAAAAAGGCCCCGTTAATCGGGGCCTTGGGATTACTCTGCCAGTTCAGCTATCTGGCCACGCCAGAAAGCGGGCCCGGTTTCGTGAACGTTGTTGCCGGTGGAATCCACCGCTACGGTGACCGGCATGTCTTCCACTTCAAACTCGTAGATCGCTTCCATGCCAAGCTCTTCGAAGGCCACCACGCGGGACTTCTTGATCGCCTTGGCCACCAGATAAGCGGCACCGCCAACGGCCATCAGGTACACCGATTTGTGGTTGGCGATGCTTTGCACGGTGGCCGGGCCACGCTCGGCTTTGCCGATCATGCCCATCAGGCCGGTTTCGGACAGCATCTGCTCGGTAAACTTGTCCATGCGGGTCGCCGTGGTCGGGCCGGCCGGGCCCACCACTTCATCGCCCACCGCATCCACCGGGCCGACGTAGTAGATAAAGCGGCCTTTAAAGTCCACGCCTTCCGGCAGGCCTTCACCGGAATCCAGCAGGTCCTTGATGCGCTTGTGGGCCGCGTCACGACCGGTCAGGATCTTGCCGTTCAGCAGCAGCACATCGCCGGCTTTCCAGCTTTGCTGCTCCTCTTTGCTGATGTTGTCCAGGAACACGCGCTTGACGTTGTCGCCCGCTTCCTGAGTCACTTCCGGCCAATCTTCCAGTTTGGGCACCGGCAACTCTGCAACGCCGGTACCATCCAGATGGAAGTGCACGTGGCGGGTGGCGGCGCAGTTGGGGATCATCACCACCGGCTTGGAGGCCGCGTGGGTCGGTGCGGATTTGATCTTCACATCCAGCACCGTGGTCAGGCCGCCGAGGCCCTGGGCGCCGATGCCCAGCTTATTGGCACGATCAAAGATCTCCAGACGCAGTTTCTCTTCGGTGGTTTCGGCACCACGAGCCTGCAGTTCGTGGATGTCGATGTGCTCCATCAGCGCTTCTTTGGCCATCACCGCGGCTTTTTCAGCGGTGCCACCAATGCCGATACCCAGCATGCCCGGCGGGCACCAGCCAGCGCCCATGGTGGGCAGGGTTTTCTCTACCCACTCGGCGATGTCGTCGGAGGGGTTGAGCATCACCATCTTGGATTTGTTTTCGGAGCCGCCGCCCTTGGCCGCGATCATCACCTCAACGGTATCGCCGGGCACCATGTCGATGTGGACCACCGCAGGGGCGTTATCTTTGGTGTTTTTACGGGCGCCGGCTGGGTCAGCCACGATGGAGGCACGCAACGGGTTATCCGGGTTGGAGTAGGCACGGCGAACGCCTTCGTCCACCATCTCCTGGACGGTCAGGTCACTGTCCCACTGAACCTGCATGCCGATCTTCACAAAACAGGTGACGATGCCGGTGTCCTGGCACAGCGGACGATGGCCCTGGGCGCTCATGCGACTGTTGATCAGGATCTGCGCCATGGCGTCTTTCGCCGCCGGATTGATCTCCCTGGCGTGCGCCTCGGTCAAGGCGTCGATGAAGTCTTTGGGGTGGTAGTAGGAGATGTATTGCAAGGCATCCGCTACTGAGCTCACAAAGTGCTCTTTCTGGATCACGGCCATTCTGTACTCCACGGGCGTCCCGCCCTTTTGCTATGCCAGTGTTTTTATAGGTATTTGGAAGTGGCGCCTATGATAACGCCCCAGACTGCATGGGGCCAGAGTTTGATCCGGGTCACGCTCGGCTCAGCCTTATCCGTTATCACAGCACCGCCTCCCTCTTATAGAGACCTCTCCAGGCCTCAAGCTGTTCATTAAATGGACAACCCTGAATCCATGTGCCACCACTAGAAGAGCAAAAATGTCAGGCGGGGATGCCTGCCTATGTGAGCAATGGGAGATCAACGATGCAAAGACGTGAACTGATTCGGCTTGGGCTGGTAGGCGCAGCCGCAACGCTGGTGGCACCAAGGCAGGTTCTGGCAGGGGTTCAGGGCTCGCCGATGGCCGGCGGTGTGTATTACACCAAGGACGCGCCCGGACGCTGGAGTAAAAAGGTGGCCGGTCATCTGCCGGTGATCGAAGTGGACAAGGACGCCGGTAAGATCAAGGTGATCACCGGCCATGAGATGAAGGGCTATGAGCACTACATCGTTAAACACACGCTGCTGGATGCCGACTTCAACTACATCGATGAGCGGATGTTCGATCCGATGAAAGACGCGGCCCCGATCTCCGAGTACGCGCTGGCCGGGTACAGCGGGCCGCTCTATGCCCTCAGCATGTGCAATAAGCACGATGTGTGGCTCAATATGATTGAGGTGTAACCGCCACAAAAAAGCCCCCGACTTCGGGGGCTTACTTTTTTATCCGGTACGGTAATGTCCGTTCCGCCAGCACTCAGGCAGGGTTTCTCCGGAGGGGAACACCAGGTGGTCCTTGGTGCAAATCTCCGGATCGGGCAGGTCCTGCCCGCATTGGAACTGCACCATTACCTTTTCAGCAAAGGGATTTACCAGTGCCGAAGTGTCCATCACTTCAACCAGATCGCCAGATTGGGTGTCACGCAAAAGCATACATCGTCTCCCATAAATCGCTGTCGATTTAAGTGTAGTCAAGGTGTCTCAGAGCCTTCTTCGTCGGCACCCGCTTCCGCAGGAGGCGCAGCCTGGAGGCTGCCGACCCAGCCGCCTCCCATGGCCTTGAACAGGGCCACCAGATTGGCCTGCTGGCTAAGCCGCAGGCTGATCAGGTCCTGCTCCGCCTGGTAGAAGTTACGCTGGGAATCCAGCACAGAGAAGAAGTTGTCCACGCCCTGTCGGAACCGTAAGTCCGACAGCTCATAACTGTCCTGGTACGCCGCCACCAGTTGCTGCTGGGCGACGAACTGGTCGGCCAGATTACGGCGGGCCGCCAGCGCATCCGCCACTTCCTGAAACGCCAGTTGAATTGTCTGCTCGTACTGAGCCAGCGCGATCTCGCGCTCAGCACGGGTGGCTTCCAGATTGTTGGTCAGTTCGCCCCAGTGAAAAATCGGCTGTGTCAGGGTCGGGGTGAAGTTCCAGGCGCGGGCATCGCCGTCAAACAGGTCATCCAGATCGCCGCTGAGAAATCCCGCCGTCGCCGTCAGCGAGATGTTGGGGAAGAACGCCGCGCGGGCCGCACCAATATTGGCGTTGGCCGCTCTGAGGCTGTGTTCGGCAGAACGAATGTCCGGACGTTGCATCAGCATGGCGGAGGGCATCCCCACCTGCACCAGGCCCAGTTCAATCTCGCGGCTGCCATCCGGCAGCAGGATCGGGTCATAACCGGTGCCCACCAGCACCGCCAGGGCGTTGATGTCCGCCGCAACCCGGTTGGAGAAGTTGGCCACATCCACCTGCGCTATCGCCACGGTGACCTGTGCCTGGGCCACATCCAGCCCGGTGGCCACGCCGTTGTCAAAACTGCGCTGAGTCAGTTCCAGTGACGCGCTCTGGGTGTTCAGGGTTTCCCGGGCCAGGTTGAGCAGCGCCCGGTCTGCCGCCAGAGTCAGATAGGCGGTGATCACCTGGCTGACCACGGCGATGTGGGTGTTGCGCCGCGCTTCTTCCGTGGCCAGGTAGTTCTGCAAAGCCTGCTCTTCCAGACTCGCCAACCGGCCCCAGAAATCGATCTCAAAACCGGTCATGCCGATGTCGACACTGTACTGACGGTCCACCCGGCTGGCACCGCCGGTCACCGCTTCGCCTACCCGCTGATTGCTGGCTCCGACGCCAAGGTCAATATTGGGAAACTTCTCGGAACGCTGCACGCCATACAGGGCTTCCGCCCGGCGCAACGTCTGAATCGCAACCCGCAGGTCCCGGTTGTGCTCAAGGGAACGCTCGATCAGAACCTGAAGACGGGGATCCAGCACAAAGGTACGCCAATCTTCGATGGCGCTGTTGCCAAGGTCCGACTCGCCAGCGCTGAGGGGCCAGAGCTCCTCCACCGGTGCCGGCGGCGTTTCGTAGTCCGGTGCCATGCTGCAACCGCTGATGAGCCCGGCGGCGACGGTCGCCGCAATCCAATGCTGCTTCATGCGCCCTCCTCCACCGGTTTCTGAGTGTTCTTACGATGGGCAATGCGACTGACCACCACAAAGAACAGGGGCACAAAGAACACCCCGAGGAAGGTGGCTGTGATCACTCCGCCAATGACGCCGGTACCCACCGCGTTCTGAGCACCGGAGCCGGCCCCGGCGGAAAGCGCCAACGGCAGTACGCCAAAGCCAAACGCCAGTGAAGTCATCAGGATCGGGCGCAGACGCACCCGCGCGGCGTGCAGCGCCGCATGGACCATGTCCGCCCCCTCTTCAAAATACTGTTTGGCAAACTCGACGATCATAATGGCGTTCTTGGCCGATAGGCCGACGGTGGTCAGCAGGCCTACCTGGAAGTACACGTCGTTATCCAGCCCGCGCAATCCGGTGGCAATCACCGCGCCCAGTACCCCCAGAGGCACCACCAGAACCACCGCAAAGGGCACGCTCCAGCTCTCGTACAAGGCCGCCAGACACAGGAACACGATCAGAATGGAGAGCACATACAGTGCCCCCGCCTGTCCGCCCGCTTCCCGCTCCTCGTAGGACAGGCCGGTCCAGGCCACATTGAGGTTATTGGGCAACTGGCTGACCAACTGCTCCATGGTGCTCATCGCCACGCCGGTACTGATGCCGGGCCGGGGCTCCCCCTGGATCTGCATCGCCGATACGCCGTTAAAGCGCTCCAGCCGCGGTGAGCCAAACTCCCAGCGGGTGGTGGTGATCGCCTTCAGCGGCACCATCTCGCCCTGACCATTGCGGACGTACCAATAGTCAATGTCCCCGGGCACCATCCGGTACCCGGCATCAGACTGCACGTACACCTGCTTTACCCTGCCCCGGTCGATAAAGTCGTTGACGTAGGTACTGCCAAAGGCGGTAGAAAGGGTGTTGTTGATGTCGTTGATGCTGACCCCCAGCGCTTCCGCTTTGAGCTGATCAATCTCAATCACAAACTGCGGGGTGTCATCCAGACCATTGGGCCGGACGTTCGCCAGATTGGGGTTTTGCATCGCCATACCGAGCAACTGGTTACGTCCCTGCATCAGAGTGGCGTGGCCCTGACCGGTGCGGTCCTGCAGGTACATATCAAAGCCGGTCGCGGTACCCAGTTCGATGATGGCCGGTGGCGCAAACACAAACACCATCGCTTCTTTGATGCGCGAGAACGCGGCCTGTGCCCTGCCCATCACCGCCCAGACTGAGGTGGCTTTGGTGGTGCGCTCCTCAAAGGGCACCAGGTTCATAAACAGGATACCGGCGTTGGCCCCCCGCCCCGCGAAACTGAAGCCCGCCACCGAGAACACCGACGCCACCGCTTCCGTCTCATTTTCCAGGAAGTAGTCTTCCGCCTTTTTCAGCACTTCGACGGTCTGACCCTGGGTGGACCCGGTGGGCAGCATCACCATGCCAATCATCACCCCCTGGTCCTCATCCGGCAGGAAACTGGTGGGCAGACGCGTCATCAGATAGCCCGCTACCGCGGCCAACGCCAGGAAAATCAGCATCAACCGGCCGGAGCGTTTGATAAAGCCTTCCACATGGCCCACGTAGCCGTTGGTGGCGCGGTCGAAGGTGCGGTTAAACCAGCCAAAGAAGCCCTTATCCGATCCCCCGCCATGGCCCGGCTTCATCAGCTGAACACACAGCGTGGGTGTCAGGATCAGCGCCACCAGCACCGACAGCGCCACTGCTGTGACGATGGTGATGGAGAACTGGCGATAGATGATGCCGGTGGTGCCACCAAAAAACGCCATAGGCACAAACACCGCCGACAGCACCATGCCGATCCCCACCAGGGCACCGGACAACTGTTTCATCGACTTGCGGGTGGCTTCCAGAGGCGGCAATCCCTCCTCCTCCATCACCCGTTCAACCCCTTCCACCACCACGATGGCATCATCCACCAACAGGCCGATGGCCAGCACCATCGCAAACATGGTGAGGGTATTGATGGAGTAACCCAGTGCGGCCAGTACCGCCATGGTGCCCAACACCACCACCGGAATGGCGATGGTGGGGATCAGCGTTGCCCGGAAGCTCTGCAGGAACAGGAACATCACCAGGAACACCAACACCACGGCTTCAATCAGGGTGTGCACCACGTTTTCGATGGAGAGCTTTACAAAGGGGGTGGTGTCATAAGGCACCTGCATCTCCACGCCCTGTGGAAACAGGTTACGCAGTTCATCGATGCGCTCGTTCACCGCGTTCATGGTGTCCAGCGCATTGGCACCAGTGGCCAGCGCGATCCCCATGCCACTGGCAGGATTGCCGTTGTAGCGGGCAATCGTGCTGTAATCCGCAGCCCCCAGCTCTACCCGGGCGACGTCGCGGATCCGCACCTCGGAGCCGTCTTCCTGCACTTTCAGCAGGATCTGCTCAAACTCCTGCGGGGTACGCAGCAGCGAACGAGCGGTGATGGTGGCATTCAGTTGCTGCCCTTCCACCACCGGAGTCGCGCCCAATTGTCCGGCGGAGACCTGGGTGTTTTGCTCCGAAATGGCGGCAGTGACATCACTGGGGTTGAGGCCATAGCTTTCCAGCCGATTGGGGTCGAGCCAGATCCGCATCGCGTATTCGGCGCCAAAGAGTTGCACCGAGCCCACCCCCGGAACCCGGCTTATGGGGTCCTGAAGGTTACTGGCAACAAAGTCCGACAGGTCGGTGTCGGTCATGCTGCCGTCAGTGGAGAAAAACGCGATCACCATCAGGAAGGTGTCACTGGATTTCTCCACCACAACGCCCTGTCGCTGCACCACTTCCGGCAGCTTGGCGGTGGCACCGGAAACCTTGTTCTGCACCTGCACCTGGGCGATGTCCGGGTCGGTTCCCGCTTCAAAGGTCAGGGTGATGATGCTGTTACCGAAGGAGTCCGATTCCGCGGAGATGTAGCGCAGGCCGTCCAGACCAGTCAGTTCCTGCTCGATCACCTGGGTCACGGTTTCTTCCGCGGTTTTGGCGGAAGCACCGGGATAAAACGCGGAAACCTGAATCGCCGGAGGGGCAATATTGGGGTACTGCGCCACAGGAAGTTGCAGCAGCGACAACACCCCGGCCAACATCGCCAGGATGGAAAGCACCCAGGCAAAAACGGGGCGGTCGATAAAGAAGTTGGCCATGACGCCCCCTTAGCCTTTCTGGTTCGGGTTCTGATCCAGTTCCCGAATGGTGCCAACCGGCACTCCGGGGCGCACAAATTGCAGGCCTTCCAGAATCACCTTGTCACCGGGCGACAGGCCTTCGCTGATCAGCCAGGACTGGCCCACCATCTGTTCAGCCTCCACCACCCGTTGTTCGACGGTATTGTTGGCCACCACCATAACGGTGGCTTCGCCTTTGGCATTTCGGGTCACCCCCCGGGCGGGCACCAGAAGGCCGTCAGGGACCACCCCTTTGACCAGCTCAGCACGAACAAACATGCCGGGAAGCAGGACGTTATCCGGATTGGGGAAGGTGGTCCGAATGGTAAAAGTACCGGTGCCGGTATCGACATTGATGTCGGCAAACTTGAAGACGCCCTCCTGATCGTAGAGGTCGTTGTCGTCAAAATAGAGTTTGACCTTGGCACCATCCTGACGCACCAGCTCACCTGAAGCCCACTCCCGGCGCAGTCGGTTCAGCGCCCGGCTGGATTCGCTTACATCCACGAACATCGGGTCAAACTGCTGCACGGTCACCAGCGGCTCGCCCTGATTGGCCGTAACCAACGCCCCAACCGTCACGGTGGAGCGCCCGGCCAGACCGGTTATTGGTGCATATACCTTGGTGTAATCGAGATTGATGGAGGCGGAAGTAACGGCTGCCTGGGCGGTGGCGACATCGGCCTGGGCCTGTTGAAAGTTGGCCAGCGCGTCATCGTAATCCTGTTGCGACACTGCACGGGCGGCCACCAGATTTTCGTAGCGGTCCGCACGATTCCGGGCGGTTTTCATGTTGGCCCGCGCTTTGGCCAGATCCGCTTTCGCGCGGTCAAGATCCGCAATAAACGGGGCGGGGTCGATCTGATAAAGCTGCTGTCCCTCTTCCACCATGCCGCCTTCAACAAAGCTCTGTTGCAAGACGATGCCGGAGATTTGCGGACGCACCTCCGCATCCAGCGACGCTTTGGTGCGCCCCGCCAACTGAACCGAGAGCGTGACAGGCTGTGGCTTCAGGGTGATCACCCCCACTTCTGCCGCCGGAGGCGGTCCCTGCGTCGGGGCGTCTTTACCGCAAGCTGCCAGTAAGGCGGCCGTCAGGCCAACCAGAAGGAAACGCCTAGCGTTCATGCCCTGCTCCATCGTTCAAATGTGTCGAATCAGTGGAAAAATTAGCAGAGCAACCGGGGTTTTGCGTTTTAGCGGGGTGAATTTACCGGCCCATGACCGGCCTGAACCATCCCTTCATTGATGGGCACACGCAGCACCAGCACGGCACCGAGCACAAAGAAGCCCAAAATCACCAACAGCCCTTCCTGCAGGCTGAGGAGATCCGCCACCACGGCAAAAGAGAGACTACCCAGAATGGTGGCCAGACGACCAAACAGACCCCAGAACCCGAACATCATGGCGCTGTACTGTGTTGGCGTCAGCAAGCCCACAATGGTGCGGCTGGCACTCTGGGTTGAACCCAGCCCCGAGCCCGCCAGCAGCGCACAGACCGTAAACAGACGGTTCTCTTCCATACCCAGCCATTGCGCCAGAGGCGTCAGCCCATAGATAGACAACACCCCCAGAATCCACCAAAGCAGGGTCAAAAAGATGGTGGCCTTGGGGCCAATTCGGGTTTCAAGGAAACCAAAGGCAACCGCGCCAATAAAGGCCGACACCTGCAACGCCAGAAAGATGGTGGTTTTCTCACCGGCGGTGAGCGTCAACCGGGCATCGACAAAGATGCCAAAAAATTTGATGACGATCGCCATGCCGGCGGAATACAGGGTAAACACCAGAAAGAACCGCCACAGCGCTGGCAAGGTGCGCGCCAGTTGCCAGCAGTGGGTCAAACGCTGCCAGGTTTGCTGCCAGACCTGGCGGAAGCTGACTCCCTGCCGCACCGGGTCTCGCTCTTTCAGCCACAGTAGGGTTGGAACAGAGACCACCACGAAAAAGGCCCCAACGGCCAGCATCGCCAGCTGATTCTGGTGGACGTAGGCCGGCAGGTCCGTCTCTGCGGTGGTGGTGATCACTCCAAACAGCACCATCACCAGACTGAGCAAACCTCCGATGTAGCCCACCCCCCAGCCGATGCCGGAGATCAGCCCCATATTGGCTGGCGTTGAGAGATCGGTCAGAAAGCTGGCACAGAACACCTCAGACAGCATCCAGGCCACATTACTGATAGTGATGAGCAGGATTGCCCAGCCAATGGCGCCCGGCCCAACGAAATAGAGCGCCGACGTGGCCAGCGCACAAATCAGCATATTGCCCAGCAAAAAGCGCTTCTTGCCCCCGCGCAAATCACACAGTGTGCCCATCAGCGGCGCCAGAGCCATGGTCAGCAGATTGGAAACCACCATCGCCGCCCCCCAGTAGGTGTTGCCCCACTCTGACGTCTCCGGCACCAGGTGGTGCACGAAGAAAGCACTGTAGACGATGGTGATGACGACGGTTGTGTAGGCAGAATTTGCCACGTCGAACATGGCCCAGCCAAAGATTTCACGCTTTGTCACCGGTACGGAAGCGCTCTGCGGCATACGGTGGATTCCGAAAAGAGTTGCTAAAACAATAAGGTTACACCAGGTCAGGGTCAAAATTGTGACTATCTCTGCGCGTCTCAGGCCCTGCCGGGTACTGGGGAAAGTCCTCCACCAGCAGTCCGTTTTTCTTGCTCCACTCACCGTAATCGACGCCCCCAATCCGTGACCCCGATCACGGCGCGAGCAAAAAACACCCCATTTAAGCCCCATTATACTTTCTTAGGCGCCTATTCGTCCGTATTATACACCCAAACGGTAAGGCAACGCTTTGAGAGAAACCGATGAGTCAATTGATATTTGTGCTGTGCCTGGCTTGCGTCGTCGCCTGGCTGAGCAGCAAACCAGCAAGCAACGATAACGAAGAGTAAGCAGTAAAGAGAGCGGGCAGCAGCCTGCACTCGCTCCCTGATGAATCGCTGATCGCCACGACCTTTGAGGAATGAAGATGACCAGACTGGCCCAACAAAACTTGCCGATGCTGACCGCCGCTATTTTGGCCACTTTGATGTGCCTGCTGCTGCTCTTTATTTTTAGTGCCAGGTTGGCATCCGCAGGCAACGAATCATCCAAGCCTTTGCCGGCCATTGAAACGCTGGAGGAGCACATTGCGGTTTATGGTGCCCATGAAGGAAAACTCAGGTATATCGAGCAGACCCAATATTCACTCCGGTGAGATATATCGACCAATTACGATTTTACTCCATGCAGCCTAATTAAAATACAGGTTCCATAGGGACAAATAACAAAACAATGAAATGAAGCCCGGAGTGATAAGGCATTACTCCGGAAGGAACAAACGCGCCAAAATTTTACGTTTCAAATAACATCCACCCGTTTTTAATTTAGATTACCAAGAGGTTTTACGATGAAAAAGTTCAATGTTATCACCCTGGCTGTTGCATCTACGCTGTCCACCACTGCCTTTGCTTTTGACGCTTCCCGTTTGAGTGGCGAGTTGTTTATTGGTACCGGTTACTTCTCCACAAACTCCAATTTGAGTACCGAATCCGACGCCCGATTGACGGACCTGAACCGCAAAGGTTCCAGCAACGACGAAGTGATGGTGATGCCTCTGGGCAGCGTCAGCTACGACCTGGGTCAGCAGCGCAACCATCGTGTTTACCTGGGCACCTCCCGGGATGACCTCGCCGTGGGTGATCTGGCCTTTGAAATTGGCTACCAGTATGACTTTGCCAACGGCACACAGCTTGATATTGCCTTTCTGCCGACCGTGATGTCCGGTGAAGTGTGGGCCAACCCCTATGACACCACCAACGCCCGTACCAAAGAGGACATTGAGGGCTACGCCTACCGCGTAAAGCTCAATAACCTGATGAATACCGGCTTCTCTCTGGATATGGCCTACGCCACCAGCGAAGTGGACAACGAACGCATCGAGCACCAGAGCCTGCACCGTGACAGCGACACCTACTACATGAAGGCGAGCTACCGCTCGATGTTGACACCGGCGTCTGGCCTGGTGACCGCCATTGCCTATACCCACCATGATGCTGAAGGTAAGGCCGCCACCTACGACCAGTACAAGGCTGAGGTGACGTACTTTATGCAAAGTAATGCGCACTCCCTGGCGCTGACCGGCAGTTACGCCTACCGCGAATACGACGCCATCAACCCGATTTTCAATAAAGAGCGTCAGGACGATTCCTATAAACTTTTCCTTGCCTATGAAAAGTCAAACTTTATGGGTTGGGATAATTGGAGCCTGGTGTCATTTACCGGAGCGAAAATCACCAGTTCAAATATCAACTTCTACGAAAGTGACGAGTACCTCGCATCCATTGGCTTGAACTACAAGTTTTAACCGACACAGGAAGTAAGTATTGAGCCATTCGCAACAGAGCGTTTCCTGAGTACCGTTTTAACGACGAGTTAATTAATCCTATCTTTCGAAATTGTTCTGAATAGCCAAAAGTGATTTTCAGGGCCTGAGATCATATTTCCGGCCCTGGAATCCTTTCCAGTCTGATTTCAGTGCCTGACTTTCCGGAGACATCATGTTTCGTCCCTCCTCTGCCTCAGTTATGGCGGCACTTCTGATCTCCGTAGGCGCTGTTGCCGATGACGTTGGCCCGGAGATCTTTGAATCCGGCAGCGAAAGCCCCGCCAGTGACACCGTCGTCATCCCAATCGTTGGTGCGATGGAGAGCACCGGATTGATCGGTGGCACCGTCGCTGCCATCACGGGTGTCGGCCAGCCTGGTGCCCAGTTGGTCGGGTTTGGGGCTTACTCGGTTAACGACAGCTACATCGCCTTTATGGGCTATTACAACCTCTCCATATTTGGTCGGTGGACCCTGGACATCAGTGGCCTTCAGGCCGAGTTCATGGACAGCACCTTTTACCCGGATTCGCTCGCTGCCGGTGGGCTGAGCTCGTCACTGGGCGAACCGTTGGAGGCGTCTTACCTGCAACAGGATGCCTACCTCACCCTGCGTTACCCGATTTCATTCGATGAGGATGCGGCATCCCGCCAGCAGTATCTGAACGGCTTGCCCATCCAGCCGCAATCCATCGCCAAAACCACCGTTGAGATCGAACCCTTTTATCGCGCCCGGGAGGTGCGGGCACACCAGGCAGCAAACATTGAGGGGAAAACCTACGGTGTGAGTCTCATTCTGGACCGGGATACCCGGGACTTCTGGCCATCTCCCAGTCGCGGCTACCACGCATACAGCAAGCTGGACAGGGACTGGGGCAATCAGGAACGCGCGGCCTACAGTCGGTGGGAAGCCCAGTATACCCACTACCTGGATCTGGGCGGCCAAAGCTGGAGTCGGCAGCAGACTCTCGCCCTTACCGGCTATCTCTCGGACATTCCCACCTGGCGAACCGACGATGCCAACAGGCAGCCTGACTGGTTTGCGCAATCGGTACTTGGCGGCTCCGAACGGTTGAGAGGTTATGGCGATGATCGCTTTACTGACCGCAGCGCGCTTTATTACGGCGCAGAGTATCGCGCCATCCCGAACTGGCAGCCGCAGAATCGCATCCCCTTTTTCAACCGCTATGACTTTCCCTGGTGGCAGATTGCACTGTTTGCCGAAGTCGGTAAGACAGCGAACCGATTCGACTTCAGTGAACTTCACCGTTCTATGGAGTGGAGTGCGGGCTTTGGTTTGCGTTTCTACATCGAACGAATGATTGCCCGGGCGGATTTTGGTTTCAGTAATGAAAACAGCCTGTTCCACTTCACCGTAAACCAACCATTCTGACTCCGGCCCCTGGCTAAACCTGCCATCGGACTCCCTTTTGCTGGCTCATCACGGCGCCCGCTTCGTCCCCTCGGGCGTGCAGCAGCATTGTGACGCCGATCACAGACACACCCCAGCGAGGTCAAATGTTGGCCTCTCGACTTGTTTAGACGCCTATTCGTAGTTATGATGCGCCCCATCGTTGGCCATTCAGTCAATATTGATGGTGGCCAGACAGCAAATTTCCGAAACAGAGCAACCTGGTGTTGGCACAAGCCCGTTGGCCGTCCCGTTAGCCGGGTTTCACCTTGACCGATAAGAGAGACACACAGATGAAAAAGACCGCAATCGCTTTCGCATTGACCGCTCCGGCCTGGCTGGTGGGATGCAATGCCGAGTTGCCAACACAGGAAACTGCAGAGGTTGTGCGTCCGGCTCTGGTTGAAACCGTCAGCCGTCAGGTGGCGAGCAGCCATCAGTTCTATGGTTCTGTTCGCGCCGCTGACCGAGCCGACCTGTCGTTCCGCACTTCCGGTCGACTGGCTCAGCTGTTTGTTGAGAAAGGGGACAGAGTCACCGCTGGCCAGGTACTGGCCAAGCTCGATGCCCGGGAAGCGGAGTTGCGCCTGAGCACCGCCGTCGCGGAGCTGAACAACATCCGAGCCGAACACCGAAGAGCGCTGGTTATCTTCGAAAAGAGCCAGGCGATCTCCGTTTCGGATATGGAAGAGATCACCACCAGCGTTGAGCTGGCTCACCTTCGGGTAAAGGAAGCCCAGCGTAATCTGGAAGAAACCATTCTGACCGCCCCCTTTGATGGGATCATTGGCCAACGTCTGGTGGACAACCACACTCAGGTCGCCGCCAATACCACGGCCTTCGTGCTTCACAATCTGGACCAGCTCGAAGTGGCAATCCAGGTGCCGGACCGGGTGGTCGCCAGTGGTGGTTATGAGGTCGCGGGCCTGGCGTCTCTGTCAGCCCTGCCCGGCCAGCACTTTGATGTCGTGATGAACAGCTTTGCCACCGAAGCGGACCCGGCCACCCAAACCTACGAAGTGACTTTTCGCTTTATCGACCTGAATGGCGCCGTGGTTTTGCCCGGTATGGCCGCCAGCGTCACCCCGTTTGCCGACGGCTCTCAAAAGTACGCCACTGTGCCGCTGACTGCGGTCGTCCCCGATAACCTCGGGCAGCAGTCGGTCTGGCTGGTTGACCAGCAAGACACGCTCAGCCGCCGCAACGTCACTCTGGGTGAGATCAGCAATGACCGGGTGGTCATTCACAACCTCTCTGACGGCGAACGCGTCGTGGTTGCTGGCCTCTCTGCCCTGGTCGAAGGCACTCAGGTTCTCCCCGTCGCCGAGGTGAAGTAAATGAACATCGCGCAATCCGCAATCGCAAAACGCACCACCACATGGGTTCTGGTACTTCTGGTACTGCTCGGTGGCTGGATGAGCTATCAGAAACTGGGACGCTTTGAAGACCCTGAGTTCGTGATTCGTCAGGCCGTGGTGGTGACCCAATACCCCGGCGCCACCGCACAGGAGGTGGATAACGAAGTCACCGATGTGATCGTCGGAAGTCTGATGGGCATGCAGGAGGTGTATGAAATCACCTCCACCTCCAAACCCGGTGTATCGGAAGTGATCATCGAAATGGACCGGGCCTTTACCGCAGGTGAAGCCGAGATCCAGCAGGTGTGGGACAAGTTGCGCCGCAAGGTCGCTGACGCGGCAATGGCGTTGCCCCCCGGCACCAGCCAACCCTACGTCAATGATGACTTCGGTGACGTGTACGCGATGTACTATGCGGTAACCGGTGAAGGCTACAGCTTTAAGCAGATCCAGGACTACGTGGATATGCTGGCCCGTGAGCTGTCCCTGGTGCCCGGCGTTGCCAACGTCGCCACGCAATCCGAGCAGGAGGAGCGCATCTTCGTCGAGGTGGATGCAGCCCGCGCCCGTGCCTTTGGCGTATCCATGGACCAGGTGTACGACGTGCTGTCCAAGCAGAATGCGGTCACCATGGCCGGGACGCTGCACACCGGCTCAATGAACGTCAACGTTATCCCGGTGGGCAACGTTACCAGTATTGAGGACATCAGCAGCATTCAGATCGCGCTGGGTGACACACTGGTCCGCCTGGGTGACATCGCACAGGTCAAGCGGGGCTATGCCGACCAGACCGAACTGGTGCGATACAACGGCCAGGCCGCTATTGGCCTCGGCGTATCCAACGTCTCCGGCGGTAATGTCGTGGTGATGGGCGATGCCGTACAGGCACGACTGGCAGAACTGGATGACCGTCGCCCTCACGGCATTGAACTGAACCCGATCTCCCTGCAATCCGTCAGCGTGGCTGAAGCAGTCGACAACTTCGTGCTGAACCTGATTGCCGCCGTCGTCATCGTGTTCACGGTTCTGTTTTTCTTCCTGGGCCTGCGCTCCAGCCTGATCATCGGCGGCGTGCTGGTGCTGACCGTGGCAGGCACCCTGATCGTGATGCTCATTGATGACATCGCCATGCAGCGCATTTCACTGGGGGCACTGATCATCGCCCTCGGTATGTTGGTGGACAATGCCATCGTCGTCACCGATGGCGTATTGACTCGCCTGCAAAAAGACCCGGATGCCGACCGCAAACAGGTGATTGGCGAGGTGGTGAAAGCCACCCAATGGCCCCTGCTGGGCGGCACCATTGTGGGCATTCTGGCGTTCAGCGCCATCGGCCTTTCTCCCTCTAACATGGGCGAGTATGCCGGGTCGCTGTTCTGGGTAATTCTCTACTCCATGATGCTGTCCTGGGTGTTTGCCATTACCGTGGTACCGATGCTGTGTCATGACTTCCTGAACGTACAGGCAGGCAAAACACAGCAAGAGGGCCGCGTGGTTCGCGCCTATCGCGCCTTCCTGGTGTGGGTACTTCACAACCGCAAAAAGTCACTGGCCACCATTCTTACCGTGATGGTGCTGGGCGTCCTGTCGCTTCAGTTCGTTCCTCCGGGCTTTATGCCGGAGTCCGAGCGACCGCAGTTTGTGGTGGACATCAATCTGCCCCAGGGTTCCGATTTCCAGCGCACCGCTGATTTGGTGGCAGAGATTGAACAGGACGTCTTGGCGAAGCCCGGCGTAACCGGTGTGACCAGCTTTATCGGTGCCGGTGGCCTGCGCTTTATGCTGATCTACAGCCCGGAACCGGCCAATACCGCGTACGCCCAGCTGTTGGTCGACGTGGCAGACTTCAGCGACATTGCGCCGCTGATCGAGGAACTGAACGAGGAACTGTCCGCCCGCTACAGCGATGCCGCCATCATGGCCTGGAAGTTCATGCTTGGCCCCGGTGGGGGTAAGAAGATCGAAGCGGCATTCTCCGGTCCCGATGCGGCGGTGCTGCGTCAACTGTCCGAGCAGGCCAAGTCGATCATGGCCAGCAACCCGAATCTGATGGCGATCCAGGACGATTGGCGCAATCAGGTGCCGACGCTGCGGCCGAATTACGACGACCAGGTTGCCCGCCGACTGGGGCTGACCACTCAGGAGATCAACAGCGCCATTGCTCAGACCCTGCATGGTCGTGACGTGGGTGTGTACCGCGAAGGCAATGACCTGATCCCCATTGTTGCCCGGGCACCGAAATCCGAGCGCACCCATCAGCGTGCGGTGGAGAACACCGAAGTGTTCAGCCCCACTCAGGGTGCTCACGTTCAGGTCAGCCAGCTGGTCCAATCCATCGACATGACCTTTGAGGACGGTTTGCTGAAGCGCATCGACCGGGTGCCGACCATCAAGGCTCAGGCGGACCCCGCCCCCGGCGTGCTTTCCTTTGAGGCATTTGAGTCTGTCCGCGCTCAACTGGAAGCAGAGATGACCCTGCCACACGGCTACTCGCTGGAATGGCATGGCGAATACAAGGACGCCAAAGAGGGCAATGAAGGCCTGGCGATCAGCGCGCCCTATGGTTTCGCAGCCATGATTCTGGCGGTGGTATTCATGTTTAACGGCGTCCGTCAGGCGCTGGTTATCTGGCTGACCGTCCCGCTCGCGCTGGTTGGGGTCTCTGCGGGTCTGATCGCCTTCCAGACACCGTTCGAATTTATGGCCATCCTGGGCACCTTGTCTCTGGTGGGCATGATGGTGAAAAACGCGATCGTGCTGGTCGACCAGGCGGACCAGGATGTCAAAGCCGGGGTCACGCCCTACGACGCCATCATCGGTGCAGCGTTAAGCCGGGCCCGTCCGGTGGTACTGGGTGCCACCACCACCATTCTGGGGGTTGCGCCGCTGATTGGGGACGCGTTCTTCAAGTCGATGTCCGCTGTCATCATGGTGGGCTTGCTGGTCGCAACCGTTCTGACGCTGGTGGTGATTCCGCTCTATTACAGCATGATTTTTCGGGTCAAAAACCCGGCCTGACCTTGAAAGGGGCGACGCCGCACGGCGTCCCCCGGCCATTTTCCGGAGCCAACAATGACAAGCAATCCCAAATTTCATAAGACTGAGGAAGCCCAGATTCTGGGCTACATCAAAGAGGCGACCGGCATGAACACCGGACAACTGGCCTCTTTCCTCTGCACCTCGCCGGAAACCATCCGCCGCTGGCAACGGGGAACGATGCGCGCACGGGGACCGGCTTTGGGATTGTTGCGACTTCTGGCAATGAACAACAGTTGGTCGGTCCGGGAAGCGATTCAGATCGGAAAGTTCAATGACCGTCACCCTAAGGCCGTGGACACACCGGATGTCCTGAAGCTGTTGTTTGGCATCCAGAATTCGGACTAACGCTGAGTCGGCGTAACGTTGTATTATTGCCCCTATACGCCACCTTAAGGAAAACGTAATGTCCAGAAACCCCGGTTTTGCTGACACTGAGGAAGCGCAGATCCTCAAGCACATTCGAGATAACACCGGTATGGATACGGCTCAGTTGGCCGCTTTTTTCTGTACCACTCCGGAAACCATTCGCCGGTGGCAACGGGGTACCATGCGTGCCCGCGGTCCGGCTTTAGGATTTTTGCGGATTATGGGCATGAATACCCGCTGGTCCGTGCGTAATGCCATCAAAATCGGCAAGTTCAACCTTGAGCACCCGAAAGCGGTCGACACACCGCAGGCGCTGGAAAACCTGATCGGGTTTGGCGGAACGCTCGACGACGTCTGAGCCCTATCAACACCAAGGCCCCGTTTCAGAACGGGGCTTTTTTTCTTCTGGCTCAAACCATTACGTTCTGTTCCACTGCATCCCCTCCGCAAAAGCTTGTCAGTCTGACCCGGTTCAATCGACGTTGACGATTGGGTCGCTGAGAAAATCCTGTCTATAAAGCGCAAATCGCTGACTACGCTTGATCCTGTGTGAGCTAAACCGGCTTCGATCGCCACAGGAGACCCCCATGTCATTGAAAGGATCCAAAACCGAACAGAATCTGAAAGACGCGTTTTCCGGTGAATCCCAGGCCAACCGCCGCTATCTCTACTTTGCCGCCAAAGCCGATGTCGAAGGCTACAACGACGTGGCTGCGGTATTCCGCTCCACCGCGGAAGGGGAAACCGGCCACGCCCATGGCCACCTGGAGTACCTTGAAGAGGTGGGAGACCCGGCCACTGGCCTGCCCATTGGTGGCACCGAAGCCAATCTGAAAGCGTCCATCGCCGGCGAAACCCACGAGTACACAGACATGTATCCGGGTATGGCCAAAACCGCCCGGGACGAAGGGTTTGACGAAATTGCCGACTGGTTTGAAACTCTGGCCAAAGCGGAGCGCTCTCACGCCAACCGTTTCCAGAAAGCCCTGGATAACCTCGACGGCTGATGGATTAAGGCGGTGCTGTCCGGGCACCGCCTTTGTCTTGGCTAAGGCGGAAACATGAGCCGAAAAGAAGGCAGTCTCGAAGCGCCCACCCGCCACCCCATCGACTGGCAGGGCGCGGACTACTATGACGAAGCCAAATTGATGGCGGAACTGGAGCGGGTTTACGACATCTGTCATGGCTGCCGCCGCTGCGTCAGTCTGTGTCAGTCCTTCCCGACTCTGTTTGACCTGGTGGACGAATCGGAAACCATGGAGGTGGATGGGGTCGACAAAGGCGAGTATTACCAGGTGGTGGACCACTGCTACCTCTGTGATCTCTGCTTTATGACCAAGTGCCCCTATGTCCCGCCCCACGAATGGGCCGTGGATTTTCCTCACCTGATGCTTCAGGCCAAAGCGCAGAAGTTCAAAAAGTCCGGTGCCCGCCTGCGTGACCGGGTCCTGACCAACACCGATGCCATGGGCAAGTTCGCCTCCTCACCCGGGGTCTCAAAGATGATGGCCGGGCTGGGCAGTACCGAGATCTTCCGGGTGTCGCTGGAGAAAACCCTTGGGGTGCATCGGGACGCGCCACTGCCGCACTATCAACGCCCGACCCTGGAGCAGCGTGCAAGAGAGCAGGTGGCGGCCATTGTGCCGACCCCGGTGGGTGACACCACAGGCAAAGTGGCCCTGTTTGCCACCTGTTTTGCCAACTACACCCAGGCCGAACTGGCCGATGACTTTATGGCGGTGTTTCAACACAACGGCATCCACATTGAGCCCGCCGAAGGGCTGCTCTGCTGCGGCATGCCCAAGCTGGAACTGGGCGACATGGACACCGTCGCGGCTCTCAAAGCGCACAACATTCCGCTGCTGGCCGATCTGGCACGTCAGGGGTTTGACCTGATCGCACCGATCCCCTCCTGCGTGCTGATGTTTAAGCAGGAGTTGCCTTTGATGTACCCGGACGACGAAGACGTGGCCCTGGTGCAACGGGCGTTCTTTGACCCCTTCGAGTACCTGTGGCTGCGCCACAAGAGCGGCCAGTTCAACACCGACTTCGTACAACCGCTGGGCAGCATCACCTACCAGCCCGCCTGTCACCAACGGGTGCAGAATTTCGGCCCCCGAACCCGGGACATACTGGCCCTGGTGCCAAACAGCGAGGTGCACACCATTGAACGCTGCTCCGGCCATAACGGCACTTACGCGGTCAAAGTGGAAACCCATGCCCATTCGCTGAAGATCGCCCGTCCGGTGGTGCGCCATGTCGAGCGGTTTAAACCGGATCATCACGTCAGTGATTGCCCGATGGCCGCCAGCCACATCGGACAGCAGCGAACCGAACTTGGCGACAAGCCGGGCCACGCGCCCCACCCCATAACACTGCTGCGACAAGCGTACGGACTGTAGGACAAGGCTGATGGAAAAACTGACACGAGACGACCTCTGGTCACTGGAAGATTACGCACAAAACCGGGCGTTGTTCCGCCAGCAGGTGCTGGCCCATAAGCGGGATCTGCAACTGGGACTGGGCGCCAATCTCCGTCTTCTGTTCGAAGACCGGCTGACCATTCAGTACCAGATCCAGGAGATGCTTCGAATCGAGCGGGTGTTTGAGCCGGAGGCGATTCAGGAGGAACTGGACGCCTACAACCCCCTTATCCCCGACGGGCGCAACTGGAAAGCCACCATGTTGCTGGAGTATTCCGACGTGGCCGAGCGGCGCCGGGCACTGTCAGAGCTGATTGGTGTTGAGCATCAGATGTGGGTGCAGGTGGGTGACAGCGACAAAGTGTACGCCTTTGCCGATGAAGATCTGGAGCGCAGTGACCAAAACAAAACCAGCAGCGTCCACTTTCTGCGCTGGGAACTGACCGACAATATGATTGCCGCTCTGCGTCAGGGCGCACCAGTGCGTTTTGGCTGCAATCACCCTGCCCTGACGATCAACAGCACCCTGAACCTTCAGCAAGCTGAGGCCCTGAACGCATGTCTCGACGCCACGCGCCATCACTGAAGGGCCGGTTTACCGGCTGTCTGTTGGGCCTGCTTCTGGCGCTGCCGACGTTTGCGGTGGAACCGGAGCGGGCCGCATTGCTCAGCCTCGAAGGCAAATGGCGGGGAGAGTGGCGCGGCCAGAACATCGACAACGGCGAAACGCGGCGCACCCCGGTACTGCTTACGGTGGAGGTCAGCGAGGAGGGAGACTGGCTGATAGAGCGCATCACCACTCCGGAAGCCCAGTTTTCGCAAAACATTGAGACTCAGCCGCCCTACCGGGTGATTCAGCAGTTCGTGGAGTCGGATTACGAACAGGACCGGCTGCTGACCGGTTTCCACTACGTCAGTGATGACGTCTGGACTCTGCGTTTTGAGTTTACCGCCAGCAGACAGGAGCGACCGGTTCGCGTGCAACAGTTCTGGCGCCGTCTTCCTGACACCCTGACCCGCACTGAGGAGGTGGACTATCAGGACGACAAAGGCCAGCACTGGCTGACCCGCCAGACCCTGACCGTGAAACGGGTCGAAGATGACGAGGCACCGGCCTCCCCGTAGCACGGCATTCTCTGGTAACCTATCCCTCCCTTTTTGATCCCAGCCCCAACGCGCCTTGACCACCAACGCCCTCAACCTGCTGCCCGACACCCTGCAACGCCATCTGGCGTCCCTCAGACTGGTGCCTCTGACCCAAACGCAATCCGACAGCCTGCCAGCCATCCTGGCCGGTGATGACCTGCGCGTTCAAGCCCCCACGGGAAGCGGCAAAACCGCCGCGTTTGCCCTGGCGCTGTTAAGTCGGCTCGATCTGTCCCGGCGAGTGCCTCAGGGGTTGGTTCTGGCGCCCTCAAGGGAGTTGGCTGAACAGACCGCCCAAACCCTACGTGAACTGGGCCGGCCCTACCCCAACCTCCATGTGGCGGCGGTATACGGCGGCACCGATCCTCTGTCGCAAGCCCGGGCACTGGCCCACGGCGCCCATCTGGTCGTGGGAACGCCGGGTCGGCTGTGCGCGTTATTGAAGGACGGCACACTGAAACTGGCGCAGGTGCGAACCCTGGTGCTGGACGAAGCAGACCGCCTTCATTGCGAAGGCTTTATCCCTGACCTGACCACACTGACCGACGCCCTGCCCAATGACGTTCAGCGGTTGTGGTTCTCCGCCACCTATCCGGCGCCATTGTTGGCTCTGGCCCCGGAGCAGTCGATTGTTATCGCGGCGCAGCAGCCACGGGTTCGCCAACAGGCTCTGACGCTGCCGGACGCCCCTCTCGAAACGGTCCTGCCAGGCCTGACGGGAACCGGTCGCACTCTGGTGTTCGTCAACACCAAAGCGCAGTGCCGCGCTCTGGCTCAGGGCCTGGTTCGCCAACGCTGTCCGGCGCTGGCCCTGCATGGTGATCTGAATCAGCAACAGCGTGAACAAACCCTGGTGCGCTTCCGCCATGGCAGCGCCCGGGTGCTGGTAGCAACCGACCTCGCGGCGCGGGGTCTCGACGTCAGTGATATTGAGCGGGTCATTAACGCCGAACTGGCTCCGGACGCCGATACCCACCTTCAGCGTATTGGCCGAACCGCCCGGGCAGGATCAGAGGGACGGGCCATCACACTGTATCGGCCGGAACAGGCTGACGTCCTCAAAGCACGGGTTGGGGAGATCAGCACGAGCGCTGACTGGCCGCAGCCGGTAAAGGCGCAGTTGGCCCCCTGCGCCACTCTGATGGTGGATGCCGGGCGGCGTGCCCGCCTGCGCAAAGGGGACCTGATGGGCGCGCTGATCAAAGGCGCCGGCATTCCCGCCGACGCCATCGTCGCCATCGACCTTTACAACGACTGCAGTTACCTCACGCTGAGCAAGGCCCACATACCGACGGCCCTGAAAGCGCTGGACGGCGGCCAGGTGAAAAACCGCACTGTCCGGGCTCGGCTGCTGATTTAATCCCACCGACAATAAAACACCGTGAGTAAGACAACTGACGGAAAAGGTTAATCAAAGGTTAACTTTTTAAACGTGCTGGACGCCTAGGATTGGCGCAGTTCCCTGGCAAGGAGGCGCCCGAACCATGCACCATTTTAATACTGCCGACCGACTCTGGTCGGATCCCGAATCCTGGTCCACCATAGGCATAAACGTGATACACTTCACGCCCGAAAACCAAGATCCAAGACCTTGCTGCAAAAGGCCCTTCTCAATGGACGACAACAAACGCCCCCTTTACATCCACTACGCTGGCCCGGTACTGCTGGAAACCCCACTGCTGAACAAGGGGTCCGCCTTTTCCGAAGCGGAGCGCAGTGAATTCAACCTCACCGGCCTGGTGCCGGATGCGGTAGAAACCATCGAAGAGCAGGCCTCCCGCGCCTATAAACAGTTCCTGGCGTTCACCAACGACATGGATAAGCACGTGTACCTGCGCAATATCCAGGACACCAACGAGACGCTGTTCTATCGCCTGGTTCAGGACCACATCACCGAGATGATGCCAATCATCTACACCCCGACCGTGGGTGCGGCCTGTGAAGAGTTCTCCAATATCTATCGCCGCTCCCGTGGCCTGTTTATCTCCTACCCCAACCGGGACAAGATTGAGGATGTCCTCAACAACGCCACCCGCCACAATGTGAAGGTGATTGTGATCACCGACGGTGAGCGGATCCTCGGTCTGGGCGATCAGGGCATTGGTGGAATGGGCATTCCGATCGGAAAGCTCTCCCTCTACACCGCCTGTGGTGGCATCAGTCCCGCTTACTGTCTGCCCATCGTGCTGGATGTGGGCACGGACAACCAGCAGCGCCTGAATGACCCGATGTACATGGGCTGGCGCAACCCGCGCATCGGCGGCGAAGAGTACGCCCAGTTTGTGGATGACGTGATTCAGGCCATCAAGGTGCGCTGGCCGGACGCGCTGCTGCAGTTCGAGGACTTCGCCCAGAAAAACGCCATGCCGTTGCTGGAGCGCTACAAAGACGAAATCTGCTGCTTTAACGATGACATTCAGGGCACCGCCGCGGTTACCGTTGGCTCCCTTCTTGCGGCCTGTAAGGCTCAGGGCAAGGAGCTGAAAGACCAGCGCATCACCTTCCTGGGTGCCGGTTCCGCCGGTTGCGGTATCGCCGAAGCGATCATCGCGGAAATGGTGGCTCAGGGCCTGTCGGAAAAGAAAGCCCGCAGCCAGATCTTTATGGTCGACCGCTGGGGCCTGCTGCAGGACGGCATGGTCAACCTGCTCGATTTTCAGCAGAGATTGGTGCAGGACCCGAAAGTGGTCGAAAACTGGACCCTTGAACACGAAAACGTCTCCCTGCTGGACGTGATGAACAACGCCAAGCCGGGCATTCTTATTGGTGTATCCGGCGCACCGGGGCTGTTCACCGAGGAGGTGATCACCGCCATGGCCGCCCATCACGAGCGCCCCATTGTGTTCCCGCTGTCCAACCCCACCAGCCGCATCGAAGCGGTGCCGGAAGACATTCTGCGCTGGACCGACGGCAAAGCGCTGGTGGCCACCGGCAGCCCCTTCCAGGATGTGGTGATCGGCGAGGAAACCTACGCCATCGCCCAGTGCAACAACAGCTACATCTTCCCCGGCATCGGCCTGGGTGTGATTGCCAGCGGCGCCAATCGCGTCACTGACAACATGATGATGGCCTCCAGCCGTGCCCTGGCGGAGTGCTCACCGCTGGGCCAGAAGGGCCAGGGAGAACTGCTGCCGCCGCTGGAGGAGATCCAGGAAGTGAGCAAACAGATCGCCTTTGCGGTTGCCAAGGCCGCCATGGCCGATGGTGTCGCCATCAAGGTGAAGAACAGCGACCTGCGTGACGCCATTGAAGCGGCATTCTGGACCGCAGAATACCGCCACTACCGTCGCACCTCCTTCTGATATCGTAATCATTGAAAAGGCAGCCTTAGGGCTGCCTTTTTTCTGGGGTACACTGAGCCAAAACAACGGGAGCCCTTTGTGTTTCTCCGACTCGTTATTGGCGTCCTGTTCGCCAGCCTGATTGGATGCCAGTCCCAGATGCCCGACAACTCATCAAATCCACCGGCTCAGCCGACTACGCTGAAGGTCGCCACCTTTAACGTCAGTATGGAGGCCGGTAACTACACCCCGCGGGGAGAACAGCCCGACCCTGACCGGCTGCGTCAGTTGCTGGCCAGCGGTGATCACTCCCAGATCCGTAATATCGCTGAAATCCTGCAGCGGGTGCGCCCCGATGTTGTACTGCTTAACGAGTTCGACTACATCGAGAACCTGGCACAGGGGGTCGAAGCCTTCATTCAGAACTATCTGAATGTCAGCCAGAACGGTCGCCAGCCCCTGGATTATCCCTATTACTACCTCGCCCCCGTCAATACCGGTGTCCCCAGCCCCTATGACATCGACGGTGACGGCGTCGCTTCAGGCAGAGACGGTGATGCCTGGGGATACGGCGCCTACCCGGGACAGTACGGGATGGTTGTTCTGTCCCGCTATCCGATTGCGCGCGACAAGGTTCGCACCTTCCGGCTTTTCCCCTGGCACCGGATGCCCGATGCTCAGCCGATACGGAATCCCGATGGCAGCCCGTTTTACGACGCAGCCACCTGGCAGGGACTGAGGCTCTCCTCCAAATCGCACTGGGACGTGCCGATACTGATCGGCAATGACACCGTGCATCTTCTGGCGGCCCACCCGACACCGCCGGTCTTCGACGGACCGGAAAATCGCAACGGAGCACGCAACTTCGATGAGATTCGATTGTGGGCGGACTACCTGAACAATGCCGATTACCTTGAGGATGACACCGGTCAGCGTGGCGGGTTACCGGAGGCGCGTCGTTTTGTGATTGTGGGTGACTACAACGCGTCACCCACAGAAGGAAACAGCCGACCGGGTGCCATCGACCAGCTGCTGACGCACCCAAGGGTAAACGCCACACTGCGCCCCTGGAGCACCGGCGGCGAGTTGCACACCCCGGACAATCAGAACGCGCGCTACCACACCGCCGCGTGGCGTGCTCAGGTGGATTATGTGCTGCCTTCTCACTATGGCTTAAGACCCGTTCGGGGAGCGGTGTTCTGGCCAGTCGCCGGCCTGGAGCTGGCCCGTCTGGTCGATGGCCGCGCCGCGTCTTCCGACCATCGGCTGGTGTGGATGGAGCTGGAGCTGCTTCAGCCCTGAGTCACTGGGCCGGGGGACCCGTTTTGTGGTAGTCTCCCGGCCACTTGCCGTCTCAGTTCAACGTCATGACTCACTATTTTCGCCGCCCGCTGTCTCTGCCCGCTGACCCCATCCACCTGTTTGAACATCTGGCCGCACAAAGCTGGGCCATGATGCTGGATTCGGCGATCTCCGATCCCGCTTCCGCGCATCAGGACGCGCGTTTCGACATTCTGGTGGCGGACCCGGTGGCCACGCTGATCACCCGCGGCAACACCACCGAAGTGCGCCAGGGCAACAGCGTCAGCCAGCACCAGGATGACCCGTTCGAAGTGCTGGAAATCACCCAGAACGCTGTGCTCGGTCCCACACTGACGGGCCCGGACGACCTCCCCTTTATTGGCGGCGCCCTCGGCCATTTCAGCTACGACCTGGGCCGTCGTTTTGAGCGCCTTCCCGTTGAGGCCGAGGACGACATCGGCCTGCCGGAGATGGCAGTCGGACTGTACGACTGGGCACTGCTGATTGAGCAGGCGAGTCAGCGTGTCGAACTGGTGGTGCTTGGTGACGAAGCACAGTGGCTGGAGCGTCAGCAATGGCTGGTGGAGGCACTGTCTCACCGCTCCCGACAATCCAGCTTTGCGCTGAAAGGCGACTGGCAACATCAGTTAACCCCGGCTCAGTATCAGCAGCGATTTGAAAAAGTGCAGGCCTACCTGGCCAGTGGAGATTGTTACCAGATCAATCTTACCCAGCGGTTCAGCGCCGATTACGGTGGCGACGAATGGCAGGCATACAAACGCCTTCGCAGTCAGAACGGTGCCCCCTTCTCCGCCTTTATCCGTTTGCCGGATGCGGTGTTGCTGTCGGTCTCGCCGGAGCGCTTCCTGTTGGTGAACAACAAGCAGGTTCAGACCAAGCCGATCAAGGGCACGAGACCCCGTTATCCGGACCCGGCGCAGGACGCCCAGAGCGCACTGGAACTGCAACAGGCCAGCAAAGACCGGGCAGAAAACCTGATGATCGTCGACCTGCTGCGCAACGATTTGGGTCGCATTGCCGCGCCCGGCAGTGTCCGCGTGCCCAGCTTGTTTGCGATAGAAAGCTTTCCTGCGGTGCATCATCTGGTCAGCACCGTCACCGCGACCCTGGCCGACAACGCCGGGCCGCTGGACCTGCTCCGCAGCGCGTTTCCTGGCGGCTCCATTACCGGTGCCCCCAAAATCCGCGCCATGGAGATCATTGAGGAGCTGGAGCCCCATCGTCGCAGCCTGTACTGCGGCAGCATCGGCTATCTGAGCCAACACGGCCGAATGGACACCAGCATTACGATCCGTTCGCTGGTGGCCAAAGATGGCCGCCTTCATTGCTGGGCCGGGGGCGGCATCGTGGCGGACTCCGAATGGGGCAGCGAATACCAGGAAAGCTTCGACAAAGTCAGCCGCATCCTCCCCTTGCTTTCCGCCAGCGGGGAGGACCAAGGGTAAACCGCCGCCTGTTCTTCGTGGACGAACCGGAGTAGATTAAAACCACTGGCGTTTTAAACCGGACCACGAATCCAAGGAGGTGATCTCGTGCACCAACCGCTTCTGCGTTGTTTGATGTTTTCGGCGGCTCTGCTCTGCCTGCCGGCCACAGCCACACCGGCACCGGATTTTGCGCTGACGCTCGGGGGGCAGAACACCACACTGAATGCCCTCTCACAGGAACGGGTTGTCTATCTGGACTTCTGGGCCAGCTGGTGCGGCCCCTGCCGCTACAGTTTCCCCTTTATGAATCAGTTGCAGTCGGAGCTCGGCCCAAAGGGCCTGACCATCATTGCCGTCAACGTCGACGTCGATCCTGATGACGCCAAGCCGTTCCTGCAAAAGTACCCCGCCGACTTTGCCATCCATTACGATCCGGAAGGCACCGTCGCTGAGGCTTACCAGGTGCCGGGTATGCCCACCAGTTACCTGATCAAAAACGGTGAAATTCTGACTCACCACATCGGCTTTCGAAAGAGCCAGTCCGGGGCCCTGATGGCGGAAATCGCCGGTTACCTGGAGTAAATGCCTGTGAAAGCCGTGCTGATGGGCGTTTTCGGCGCACTGCTCCTGGGTGGTTGCAGCAGCCTTGGCGTCAACCCCTGGGAGCGGGACAAACTGGCGGAGCCCCGTATGGCACTGGAGGCGGATGCGCTGGACAAGGGATTTGATGACCACATCTACTTCTCCAAAGAAGCCAGCAGCGGCGGCCGGGGAACGGCAGGCGGAGGCTGCGGGTGCAACTGAAAGAGCAGCGCTTCGCCTGCATCTCCGGCAGTCTGATGATCGCCAGCCAGACCTTGATGGCACCGGCCCAGGCCAACTGGAACAGTCCGGAACAGCAGTGGCAGACCGATGCCGCACTGCTTTATTACGGCGAAGACAACGACCGCGTTACTGCAGTCGAAGGCGCGCTGAAAGCGGTCCGCACCGACGCCGATGGCCAGACCCTCAGTCTGGCGGCCACCATCGACAGCCTCACCGGGGCTACCCCGACCGGTGCCGTGCCGCAAAACCGAGCCCAAACCTTTACCCGCCCATCCGGCCGCGGAGCGTACACCACCGCAGCAGGCCAGACGCCCCTTGACGACACCTTCCGGGACACCCGGGTACAGTTGAATGCCGGTTGGGCGGCCACGCTCAATCCTGACTGGGATTACGATCTGGCCGGACACCTCTCCCGCGAGTACGACTACACCTCATTCGGCATCAGCGGCGGAGCCACCCGCCATTTCGATCGTAAAAATACCTCGCTTCGCTTTGGCACCGCCCTCTTTTTCGACACCATCGAGCCCGAAGGGCGGATCCCGCTGCCTCTGAGCATTATGCCTCTGCGTCAGGACTTCCCTGATGACGCCGCCTTTGCCGCGGCGTTTCAGGCCACCCGGGGTAACGCCAAAGCGCACAAGACCACGGCGGAGCTGACACTGGGTCTGTCGCAAGTGATCAATCGCAGTATGGTGATGCAGCTTAATTACAGCCTGGCCAGCGTTGACGGTTACCAGACCGACGCCTTTAAGCTGGTTTCTGTGGTTAACCACGACGGTGTGTCGTTGCGACAGCTGTACGAATCCCGGCCTGAAGAGCGTCTCAGGCACGCGCTGTTCTGGCACACCAAGATCCACCTGGGCGCGCCGATGCTGGACATGAGTTACCGCTTTATGTCCGACGACTGGGACATCGACTCCCACACTGTCGACCTGCGCCTGAACTGGCGTTTTGAAAACGGCCATACGCTGGAGCCTCACCTTCGCTACTACCAGCAGAGTGCCGCCGGATTTTACCGGCCATTTCTGATGGAGGGCCAACCCGTACCAGAGTTTGCCAGTGCCGATTACCGACTCGCCGATATGGACACCTACACCGTCGGGCTCAAGTACGTCTGGCCCATGGATCAGCACCAGATATCCGCCCGGCTGGAGTACTATCTGCAGCAACCGGAAGGCCCGCCAGGGCCGGGCGAGTTGGCGGGCCTGGAGCTTTATCCCGAAGTGCGTGCCCTGATGCTGCAGTTGGGTTATCGGTTCTGATGAACACGCCCCGCCTCTCCCGCCAGCACGATCATTTTGTCGGTCGCTTTGAGGCCATGGCCTGCGAGTGTCAGATTCTGGTGCGCACCGCGGATGCTTCACTGGCCAGCCGCTTGCTCGACGCTGCCGCACTGCGCACCCGGGCCATTGAAGCGAAGTACAGCCGCTACCTGCCGGACAACCTGTGCGCCCGCATCAACCACAGCCGCGGCGCCCCTGTCCCCATCGATGACGAAACCTGTCGACTGCTGAGCTTTGCCGACACCTGTTACCGCCTCAGTGGCGGCCTGTTTGACCTGACTTCAGGTGTGTTGAGGCAACTCTGGCACTTTGATGGCACCGGCCGGGTCCCGCAACAAACCGAGATCGACGCCCTGCTCCCCCGCATTGGCTGGGAAAAGCTGCAATGGAATCGGGATTGGGTTGTCCTGCCACCGGGCATGGAACTGGACTTCGGTGGCATCGGCAAGGAGTACGCGGTGGATTGCGTTGCGGCACTGATGGCCGAACTGACATCGCAGCCAACCCTGGTGAACTTTGGCGGGGATCTGGCGCTGTCCCGCCCGGTTTCCAGCCCCTGGCGCATCGGCCTGAGCCAGGGCAGAAGGTGCAACGGGCCAGTGCACGTCATTGAGGTGTATCAGGGGGCATTGGCGACCAGCGGCGACACAGAGCGGTTTATCGACCATCAGGGGCGTCGTTACAGTCACCTGCTCAACCCCAAAACCGGCTGGGCCACAGCCGGAGGCCCCAGCCAGTTGACGGTGGCAGGCGGCAGTTGCCTGCAGGCGGGGCTGCTCAGCACCCTTTCACTGCTGCACGGCAGCGACGCCGAAGCGTACATCCAGGCGCAGAACGTGCCGTACTGGCTGACCCCTTAACGCAGCCCCATCTCAAAGGTCAGGCGCTCGGCGGCCGTCGGAAACACCAGTGACGCATCAAGACGTCCCTTGTGCCAGTGACTGGTACTGGTCACACCGGGGCTTTGACTCTGGGCCTGCGCCAGAATCAACCGCAGCTGCTCCTGGGCAACCGTTTCATTAGGGGCTTCAATCGCCAGCGTCAGCGTAGCGTCCGCCTCGCTGATCACCGAATCCACTTCCACATGGCCATCGTCACTGTCGACAATGGCATTCTTATCCACGTTTTCCATCTGGTGCTCCTGATGCTGCTGCCTTCAAAGGGGGAGTATAGGATCCCGCCAAAAGGCTGGACCGAAGGATTCATCAAAGCGATGATGGGCACCGATGCTGCCCGCTTAGGAGTGCCACGATGAACCGAATTGTTGCTGTTCTGATGTTACTGGCTGCCCTGCCCGCCCACGCCCTGACGGAGTCGGAACAGGAGATTCAATACCTACTGGCGACCATTGAGCAGGCGCCCTGCACCTTTATCCGCAATGGCAAATCCTACGACAGTGCCGACGCCCGATCCCACATCGAACGCAAGTACAACTACATCCTCGGTAAAGGACACCACCCCACCGCCGAGCAGTTCATTGAACACGCAGCGACCCAAAGCAGCTTCAGTGGCCGCGCCTACCAGATCCAATGCCCCGGCGAAGCCGCCCAACCCAGCGCACAATGGCTATTGGACGCCCTCAGCCAGTACCGGAAAAACGCGGCCGAGTGATGCTGCCGTTGCTGTCCGCCCTGAAGCGCCGTGCACCGCTGTGGCCTCGGGCGTGTGGCCCTGTTGACGGCGTTCTGGCATGCTGAAGCGGTTACCAGCCAACAGACACGCCATGAATACAACGGAATTTTTGCTGCGCTTTCAGCTTCACCCTGGCAGCGATGGGGAGGACCCCCTGAAGAGCATCATGTCGTCCCACCCCAAGTTGCGGGATGCGGCGGTGCTGATTGCTCTGGAGGAGATCGACGGGCAACTGCAGGTGTTACTCACCGAGCGCACCTCCCAAATGCCCACTCACGCCGGTCAGATCGCGTTTCCCGGCGGCAAAATGGACGCCGGCGATGCCACTCCGTGGGACACCGCACTACGGGAATCCTGGGAGGAGATCGGCCTGCCGCCGGAGCACGTTCACCGGGTCGGTGAACTGCCGGTTTTCCATACCATCAGCCGGTTCCGGGTGTTTCCCCAGGTGGCCCTGATCACCCGGCCATTTGACCCAATTTTGTCGGAGCGGGAAGTGGCCAGGCTGTTTCGCGCACCGCTGGCCGATTTCCTGACTCCCGATGAGCGCTGGAAGCTGCCGGTGCGGCGCCCCAACGGCATTCAGGGTGTCTACTTTATGCCCCATCAGGTCTGGGGGGCGACAGCGGCTATGATTGAACAGTTAGTCCGCCATCTGGGTTACGCCGAATCCCCGTTCGGACCGTAGGAATTGGGCCTTGAGAAACTGCCATTTCGAGGTAAGATGTCCTGTCCGGCGCCAAGCCGGGAAACCCTTTAGTAAACGACTCGTTGGAGAACTTTTCGAGTATGACCCTGGCAAGCATTGCGGACGTCCTCAAAGGCGATCACGCTGTCGGCAGCGAAGTCACGGTGCGCGGTTGGATCCGCACCCGTCGTGACTCCAAAGCAGGCATCTCTTTCCTGGCTGTGTATGACGGCTCCTGTTTTGACCCGATTCAGGGCGTGGCGCCCAATAATCTGCCGAATTACGAGAATGAGATCCTCCGCCTGACCGCTGGTTGCGCTGTTGAGATGACCGGCGAAGTGGTGGAATCACCCGGCCAGGGCCAGCAGTTCGAACTGAAAGTCACCGGCGTGAAGGTGGTGGGCTGGGTTGAAGATCCGGATACCTACCCGATGGCGGCCAAGCGCCACTCCATCGAATACCTGCGTGAAGTGGCTCACCTGCGTCCTCGCACCAACATCACCGGTGCGGTGATGCGTGTGCGTAACTGTCTGTCCCAGGCGATCCACCGCTTCTATCACGAGCAGGGCTTTATCTGGGTATCCACCCCGATTCTGACCGCCTCTGACTGTGAAGGCGCTGGTGAGATGTTCCGTGTCTCCACCCTGGACATGAACAACCTGCCCCGCCTGGAAAACGGCGAAGTGGATTATGACCAGGACTTCTTCGGCAAGGAGACCTTCCTGACCGTATCCGGCCAGCTGAACGCCGAAACCTATGCTTGTGCCATGAGCAAGGTGTACACCTTCGGCCCGACCTTCCGCGCTGAAAACTCCAACACCTCCCGTCACCTGGCGGAGTTTTGGATGGTGGAGCCGGAAGTGGCCTTTGCCGATCTGGAAGACAACGCCAAGCTGGCCGAAGCGATGCTGAAGTACTGCTTCCGTGCCGTTCTGGAAGAGCGCATGGATGACCTGCAGTTCTTCGAGCAGCGTGTGAACAAAGAGGTGATCACCCGTCTTAAGGCGTTTGTGGAAGCCGACTTTGCTCAGGTGGACTACACCGACGCCATCGAAATCCTGCAAAACTGCGGCAAGACCTTCGAGTTCCCGGTTGAGTGGGGCATCGATCTGGCCTCCGAGCATGAGCGCTTCCTGGCGGAGGAGCACTTCAAGGCACCGGTGGTGGTGAAGAACTACCCGAAAGACATCAAGGCCTTCTACATGCGCCTGAACGACGACGGCAAAACCGTTGCCGCGATGGACGTACTGGCCCCGGGCATCGGTGAGATCATCGGTGGCTCCCAGCGTGAAGAGCGCCTGGAGATCCTCGACCAGCGTATGGAAGAGATGGGCCTGCCGAAGGAAGAGATGTACTGGTACCGCGATCTGCGTCGTTACGGCACCATCCCGCACGCCGGCTTCGGTCTGGGCTTCGAGCGTCTGGTGAGCTACGTTACCGGTGTTCAGAACATCCGTGACGTGATCCCCTTCCCCCGCTCTCCGCGCAACGCCGCGTTCTAAGCGGCCCGTCGCAGAAAAAAGCGCGCCGATTGGCGCGCTTTTTTTGTGTCTGAGCCATTGCGGTCAGTGCAAAGCACGACCACAGCCGCGGTAGAGACGTTCACCGTCAGTGACCGTCACCGTGGTTTCAAAACCTTCGCCGCTCATGGTGTCAGAGCAGGGCTTACCCTCCAGCAACACCGAAACCCCGTCGGCCACATCAAAGCGGCTAGCCCGCTCCAGATTCGCCGGTTCAGGGCGGGGCCACTCACGACGCTGCTGCTCATAACCGGTTTTCAGTACGATGCGTTCCGGCCACAGCTCCAGAATCCAGGGGGGCTCATTACCGATGGCGCGGAAGTCCATGCCATCCAGCTTTGCCCCTTCCCATATGGCGGCACGGCGATCATTGCGGCAGTTCTGATCCGGCTGACCCGGCACCATCAGTATCCCCTCCTGCCCCTTCAGCCACAGCGTCACGTCCTTTGCCGTGTACTTAGCGCCAGAAGCGGAGACAACCCGTTCTGCCCGGACCGTGTTCCCCGGCAGGAACAGCCAGGCGGTATCACCCTCAATGCGGGTGGGCACCGTGGTGTGGTCACACGCCATCACCAGCGTAACCGGCTCTGACTTCGGCTCAATTGGAGCCGGCGCCATCTCGACCGAACCGCCCGGACCGGCACAGCCGGTCAGCAAGGATGCCACCAGCGCCAGCAGCAGACCGGTGCGTGTTTCACCTTTCATAACCCTCTCCATCCTGTTGAACTGCTGGTAAAAACAGTAATCCGGCACGACGTCATTGTCGAAGCCCTTTAACGGCCAGGGCCTCAGCCGTGAACAGGGTCACACTGCGGGCGACATCACTCACTCGTCCTGCAGACTCTTGGCCCACTGGTAAAAATCGGCAGACGCCAGCAAGCGTTCGCCGGCTGCGGGGTACACCTCAAACAGGATTTTCTTGTCCAGCGGCATGTCAAACTGGCGAGAAAGCCGGTCCAGACTGGCGATGGCGCCCTGATGATCGTCATCCCCCAACGCCACCTGAAGGCTCAGCCAGTAGGCGGGAAGGTAGGCCTCGCTGTCAGACAGTGCCGCCTGGGAGTGAATTCGGGCGGCATCCAACTCGCCCCGCTGCAAAGCGCGGATCCCCATTTCAGTCTGCATCGCTACGTCGTTTTTGATCTCCGGGGGAAGCCGCTGGAATATCCCGCGACAGTCCGCTTCCAAATCGGACAGGCAACTGTTGGTCTGCATCAACCGATATTCATCACCATAGAGCTTGTGCACCAGTGTGCCCGGCAAGCCAACATACCACTCACTTTCGTTGCCGGTCAGAGTGCGCAGCACCAGCTCACGGGTCAGGGACTTGCGTTGCAGCGCAGTGGGCAGAGAATCGTAGGCTTTAACAAATAGCGACTTATCGACGGAACCATCGCCATAGGGTTGGAGGAATGCGAAGAACTCGGCAAAGGGTTGTTCCGGCTCACCATACTCCGTCATCAGCTGATGGTAGAGGTGGTCCATCAGCTGCACCTGGCTCATCTGAAACAGGTGGTTCCCCATGTCCTCAACCGTTGAGCCCAGCGGCCCATCACCAATGTCGAAGTAGAAGTACTCCACCGCAAAGTTTTCGTGCACCAGCCGATACTCAGCCCGCCAGCCCATCCCCAGCGGCGTCACTTCACGCAGCTGCCACTCCCCGGCACCGGCATGCAGCACCAGCTCTTCAACCCATTGGTCCACTAATGTCTGCCAGGCCGGATCATCGCGTAACTCCGGCTCCCATTGCGCCAGAGGATGTGGCGGCTGAATCATGCCCCGCAGATCGCCCTGATCACCCAGGTTCAGTGCGGCGGAAAGACGCTCTACCAGATACTGATGATTTTCCGGCGCAGGTAACGGTGCCAGACTGACGTCCGGAGGCTGAGGCACCGACGACGAGCAGCCGGTCAGAAACGCCAGAAGCAGAAGACCACGCATAGACCCTCACAGATCATTGGCTTTCTTTGACCTTATGACTGGATCGCAAAGCTGTCCAATGGTCCGTGCCAAGCCACGCTGTCAGGTTTTTTAGCAATTCATAACGGTCCTAGGTGACAACTTCGTGCGGCTGAAGGAAAATGAACAGCGATTTGTTTTGGGCTAATTCAGTCCGACACGGTTTATTGGAGCACTATGGCTACTCTCGCCAACCATCCTGATTACTCACTGTACAGCAACGCTTTTGGCTTTCTTCGCCAACCGCTGGACTTCCGACCGGCCGAATCTGACGCTGATCTGGTGATCACCGGCGTTCCCTTCGACCTGGCCACTACCGGCCGTTCCGGTGCCCGTCAGGGCCCTGAAGCGTTGCGCAAAGCGTCCGTTAATCTCGCCTGGGAAGGCTGCCGCTGGCCCTGGGATTTTGACCTGCGTGAACAACTGAAGATGGTGGACTGCGGCGACCTGGTGTTTGACTGCGGCGACAGCGAGCAGATGATGACCCGTCTGACCGCTCATGCCGACCAGATGATCAACGCCGGGAAAGTCATGCTGACCTTCGGCGGCGACCACTTTATTACGCTGCCGCTGCTGCGGGCCCACGCCAAGCACTACGGGAAGATGGCACTGGTGCACTTTGATGCCCATACCGACACCTACCACGCTGGTGGCCGGTACGATCATGGCACCATGTTCTACCACGCCCCCAATGAGGGCCTGGTGGATCCGGCGCACTCCATCCAGATTGGCATTCGCACTGAGTACACTCGTGACAATCACGGTTATGAAGTGGTGGAAGCGGACCGCGCCAACGACATGAGTGCCGAGGCCATTGTCGAAGCGATCCGTGCCCGGGTGGGCGACCTGCCGATCTACCTGACCTTTGACATTGATTGCCTCGACCCGGCGTTTGCCCCGGGTACCGGCACCCCGGTTTGTGGCGGCATCACCACCGACAAAGCGATGAAGATCATCCGCGGCCTGAAAGGGCTGAACATCGTCGGTATGGACGTGGTGGAAGTGGCCCCGGCCTACGACCACGCCGACCTGACCGCGCTGGCTGGCGCCACGCTCGCCACCGAGATGCTCCACCTTCAGGCGGTTCGCCTGAAAGGAACCAAATAAAAAACGGCGCCGAAAGGCGCCGTTTTTTCTTACCCGAAGACGTTACTCTGCGGCAGCGCGCTTGGCCGCGCTCTCTTTGATCAGTTCCTGCAGCTCACCCTTCTGGAACATCTCCATGATGATGTCACAGCCACCGATCAGCTCACCTTCAACCCACAGTTGCGGGAAGGTCGGCCAGTTGGCGTAAGCCGGCAGTTCGGCACGAATGTCGGGGTTTTGCAGGATATCCACGTAGGCAAACTGCTCACCGCAGTTCATCAGCGCCTGGGCTGCCTGAGCAGAGAAGCCACAGCTGGGCAGCTTGGGGGACCCTTTCATGTACAGGATGATAGGGTTTTCAGCGATCTGACTTTTGATCTTTTCTACGGTATCCATGAATACGTCTGTCTCTATGGTTGTGAACCTGCTCCCATTCTAAGCCAATGTGACAGGCGGACAAAACACCATTATTTCTGTGGCTAAAAATTTCACCAACCGAATTTTGTTCCAGCCATAAGTTGATGCGCCTCACCTTTTCCTCCGTTAGAATGACGACCAGCACACGGATAACACACCTCTAATATCAAATGGAGAAGAGCAATGGCGTTTGAACTTCCGGCCCTGCCGTACGCAAAAGATGCACTGGAGCCCCACATCTCTGCTGAGACTCTGGAGTTTCACCACGGCAAGCACCACGCGACTTACGTCACCAAGCTGAACGGCCTGGTTGAAGGCACCGAGATGGCGGACAAATCTCTGGAAGAGATTGTGAAAACCTCCACCGGTGGCGTATTCAACAACGCAGCCCAGATTTGGAATCACACTTTCTACTGGCACTGCCTGTCCCCGAACGGCGGTGGCGAAGCCAAGGGCGCCATCGCTGACGCGATCAACGCCGCTTTTGGTTCTTTCGACGCTTTCAAAGCCAAGTTCACCGACTCTGCCGTGAACAATTTCGGCTCCTCCTGGACCTGGCTGGTTAAAAACGCCGACGGCAGCCTGGCCATCGTCAACACCAGCAACGCTGCTACCCCGCTGACCGAAGAGGGTGTCACCCCGCTGCTGACTGTGGACCTGTGGGAACACGCTTACTACATCGACTACCGTAACGCCCGTCCGACTTACATGGACGCGTTCTGGAACCTGGTGAACTGGGACTTCGTTAACGAAAACTTTGCCTGATTGGCATTCCCCGTTCATTCATAACTAAGAGGGCTTCGGCCCTCTTTTTTTGTCTCAGCAACCGCAAACACTGGTCACTTTTTCACCACCCACACGCCGAAACAGGGTAATCTGGATGCAATACCAGTCCGTACAAGAGGGTCTACTAGGGGAAGCAAGCCCGGCAGTTTCACCGCTCTAAGCTCAGGAAAAGCGAAGAAGATCTGTCGGTTTTTACTTGCACAGTGAACAGGTTAGGGAGAATCGGTCTACGCTTACCGGGAGGTTACGTTCTTTCACCGCGGCCGCATTCTGTGGCATTCGCGACTTTGGGGGGTGACACATGAGCATCTTTGAGCATTACCAGCATCGCTATGAACAAACCCGTGATGAGGAGTACAGCCTCCAGGAGTATCTGGAGCTGTGTAAATCCGATCGCGGGGCCTATGCCAGCGCCGCCGAGCGCCTTCTGATGGCCATCGGCGAACCGGAAATGATCGACACGGCGCTCGACCCTCGCCTGTCCCGCATCTTCTCCAATCGGGTGATCGCCCGTTACCCCGCCTTTGCCGAATTTTATGGCATGGAAGAGGCGATTGAGCAGATCGTGGCGTACCTCAAGCACGCGGCCCAAGGGCTGGAAGAGTCAAAACAGATTCTGTATCTGCTTGGCCCGGTGGGTGGCGGTAAGTCCTCCCTGGCCGAGAAACTGAAGCGGCTGATGACCCGCATTCCGATCTACGTACTGACCGCCAACGGCGTACGCAGCCCGGTTAACGACAGCCCGCTGTCCCTGTTCGACATGGATGAGGATGGCGAAATCCTTGAGAAAGAGTACGGCGTGCCCAAACGCTACCTGCGCAGCGTAACCTCACCCTGGGCCGCCAAACGCCTCCATGAGTTCGGTGGCGACATCAGCCAGTTCCGCGTCGCCAAAGTCTACCCCTCGGTACTGGATCAGATCGCGGTGGCCAAAACCGAGCCGGGTGACGAGAACAACCAGGACATCTCCTCTCTGGTGGGTAAAGTCGACATTCGCCAACTTGAGCATTTTGCCCAGGATGACGCCGACGCCTACGCCTATTCCGGTGCACTGTGTAAAGCCAACCAGGGTGTGATGGAGTTTGTGGAGATGTTCAAGGCGCCGATCAAGGTGCTGCACCCGCTGCTGACCGCCACTCAGGAAGGCAACTACAACGGTACCGAAGGGCTTTCCGCCCTGCCGTTTGGCGGCATCATTCTGGCCCACTCCAACGAATCGGAATGGCAGAGCTTCCGCAACAACAAAAATAATGAAGCGTTCCTCGATCGGGTTTACATCGTCAAAGTGCCTTATTGCCTGCGGGTTTCCGAAGAGCAGAAGATCTACGAAAAGCTGTTGGCAAATTCCGAGTTGGTGGATGCCCAGTGCGCACCTGGCACGCTGGCGATACTCAGCCAGTTCAGTGTTCTGTCACGGCTGAAGGATCCGGAAAACTCCTCCATTTACTCGAAGATGCGGGTGTACGACGGTGAGACCCTTAAGGACACCGATCCGAAAGCCAAGTCCCATCAGGAATACCGCGACTTTGCGGGTGTGGATGAAGGGATGAGCGGGCTCTCTACCCGATTCGCCTTTAAGATCCTGTCCCGGGTATTCAACTTCGACCACTCCGAAGTGGCTGCCAATCCGGTGCACCTGTTCTACGTGCTCGAAAAGCAGATTGAGCGCGAACAGTTCCCGCAGGAAGCCGGTGACAAGTACCTTGAGCATCTGAAGGGTTACCTGATCCCGAAATACGTTGAGTTTATCGGCAAAGAGATTCAGACCGCCTACCTGGAATCCTACAGCGAGTACGGTCAGAACATCTTTGATCGCTACGTGACCTATGCGGACTTCTGGATCCAGGATCAGGAGTACCGGGACCCGGAGACCGGCCAGCTGTTTGACCGCGCCGCCCTGAACGCGGAGCTGGAAAAGATCGAAAAGCCGGCTGGTATCAGCAATCCCAAGGACTTCCGTAACGAAATCGTCAACTTCGTGCTTCGGGCGCGTGCCAACCACAACGGCAAGAACCCGAACTGGACCAGTTACGAGAAGCTGCGCTCGGTGATTGAGAAGAAGATGTTCTCCAATACTGAGGACCTGCTGCCGGTGATCTCCTTCAACACCAAGACGTCGGCGGACGAGCAGAAGAAGCACGACGACTTTGTGGACCGCATGATGGAGAAGGGCTACACCCGCAAACAGGTGCGTCTGCTCTCCGAGTGGTACCTCCGCGTCCGGAAGTCCAGCTGATGGGAGGTTGCCTATGGCCCACTTTATTGACCGGCGTCTTAACGCCAAGGGCAAGAGCACGGTAAACCGCCAACGATTTCTGCGCCGTTATAAACAGCAGATAAAGAAGGCGGTTTCCGATGCGGTGACCAACCGCAGCGTCACCGACGTCGACAGTGGTGAACAGATCAGCATTCCGAGTAAAAACATCACGGAGCCGGTCTTTCATCATGGCGCTGGCGGCGATCGGGAGCGCGTCCACCCGGGTAACGACCAGTTTACCCGCGGTGACCGCATTGAGCGCCCGCCTGCCGGCGGCGCCGGTGGCGCCGGTAAGGGTCAGGCGTCGAACAGCGGCGAAGGTGAAGACGACTTTGTCTTCACCATCTCCAAGGACGAGTATCTCGACCTGTTGTTTGATGACCTGGCACTGCCCAACCTCCAGCGCAACAGCCTGGACAAACTGGTGGAGTTCAAAACCTTCCGCGCCGGTGTTACCACCGACGGGGTGCCCGCCAACATCCATATTGTCCGTTCACTGCGGCAGTCTCTGGCCCGTCGTACCGCCCTCACCTCCGGCAAGAAAAAGCAGCTTGCCGAGCTGGAGACCGCATTAAAAACCATGCTGGATACGCCTGGTTCCAGTGCGGAGCGAATTCAGGCGTTGCGGGAGGAGATTGCGGAGCTGAAGCGCCGGATTGATGCGGTGCCCTTCATCGACACCTTCGACCTGCGCTACAACGCGTTTACCCAGCGGCCGGTGCCCACCTCCAAAGCGGTGATGTTCTGCCTGATGGATGTGTCCGGCTCAATGGACCAGGCCACCAAGGACATGGCCAAACGCTTCTATATCCTGCTTTACCTGTTCCTGACCCGTACCTACAAGGCGCTGGACGTGGTGTTTATCCGTCACCACACCCAAGCCAAAGAGGTGGATGAGCACGAGTTTTTCTACAGCCAGGAAACCGGGGGCACCATCGTCTCCAGTGCGCTGAAGATGATGCATGAGATCCAGGCCGAGCGTTATCCGGCCAACGAATGGAACATCTACGTGGCCCAGGCCTCTGATGGCGACAACTGGGCAGACGATTCACCGCAGTGCCGGGAATGGATGGAGAAGAAGATTCTTCCGGTCTGTCGCTACTACACCTACATCGAAATCACCAACCGGGCCCACCAGACACTGTGGCGCGAGTATGAAACCCTGGCCAAGGTGAATCCCCACTTTGCCATGCAACATATTCGCTCGGTGGAGGACATCTACCCGGTTTTCCGCGAGCTGTTCAAAAAGCAGGCCGCGTGACTTTTCCAGGGGGGAGTGACTATGGCAGAGCATAAACCGTTGCCGGACGGTCCGGATTGGACCTTCGATCTGCTGGAACGCTATCAGAGCGAAATTGCCCGGGTGGCGGATCATTATCGGCTGGATACCTACCCCAACCAGATTGAGGTGATCACCGCCGAACAGATGATGGACGCCTACGCCAGCGTAGGCATGCCCATTGGCTACGCCCACTGGTCCTTTGGGAAGAAGTTCATTGAAACCGAGCAGCACTACAAACGGGGCCAGATGGGGCTGGCCTACGAGATCGTCATTAACTCCAATCCCTGCATCGCTTACCTGATGGAGGAAAACACCATTACCATGCAGGCGCTGGTGATGGCGCACGCCAGCTTCGGCCACAACAGCTTTTTTAAGGGCAACTACCTGTTCCGCACCTGGACCGACGCCGACTCCATCATCGACTACCTGCTGTTTGCCAAGAAGTACATTGCAGATTGCGAGCAGGCCCATGGCATCGACGCGGTAGAGGAGTTGCTGGACTCCTGCCATGCCCTGATGAATTACGGCGTGGACCGCTACAAACGCCCCGCCGAGATCTCCCTGCGGGAAGAGAAGCAGCGGCAGAAGGAGCGGGAAGAATACCTGCAAACTCAGGTCAACGACCTGTGGCGCACCCTGCCCCAGACCAAGTCAGAAGCTCAGGAGCAGGACGAAGTCCGCTTCCCGCCTGACCCGCAGGAAAACCTGCTCTACTTTATTGAGAAAAACGCCCCGCTTCTGGAGTCCTGGCAACGGGAACTGGTCCGCATTGTGCGTAAGATTTCCCAGTACTTTTACCCTCAGAAGCAAACTCAGGTGATGAACGAAGGCTGGGCCACGTTCTGGCACTACACCATCCTCAATCACCTGTACGACGAAGGCAAAGTCACCGACCGCTTTATGCTGGAATTCCTCCACAATCACACCAATGTGGTCGCCCAACCGGCCTACAACAGTCCCTATTACAACGGCATCAACCCCTATGCTCTTGGCTTTGCCATGTTTCAGGACATCCGCCGGATCTGTGAAGAGCCGGATCCGGAAGACCGTGAGTGGTTCCCCGACCTCGTCGACACCAACTGGCTTGATGCCCTGCATTTCGCCATGGCCAACTTTAAGGATGAGAGCTTTATCGCCCAGTACCTCTCCCCGCGACTGATGCGTCAGTTCAAGCTGTTTGGCGTGCGCGACGACGACCGCAAGAATTACCTTGAGGTGTCAGCCATTCATGATGAACAGGGATACCGGGAGTTGCGTGCGGCAATGGCGCGTCAGTACAACCTGAGCAACCTGGAGCCGAACATTCAGATCTGGAATGTGAAAGTGCGCGGGGACCGCAGCCTGGTGTTGCGCTATACGCCTCAGGATCGCATCCCATTGGCGGACAGTAAGGAAGAAGTGATGCGACACCTGCATCGCTTGTGGGGATTTGATGTGCTGTTGGAGCAGGAGCAGGACAACGGCAGCGTGGAATTGATCGCACGCTGCCCGGATAAACCAAGAGAGTGATCAGATCTTGGTTTCAGCGATGTCCTTCGGCATATCGCCGCGGATCTTCTGCCAGATCTTGCCGGAACCCATACCGTAACGGCGGACCAGCGGCATCACCGCTTCGTGGTCTCGCTTGGCCGCCAGTTCACCCAGTTCCCGATAGTAGGCGCGAGCCAGTTCACGGCCCTCTTCGCTGGTGAAGTAGTAGCGCCCTACCCGGCTGTACAGGCCTTTAAAGCCGTTCAGAATCAGGGAATAGATCGGGTTACCGGAGGCGAACGCCACCGAGTGGTTGAAGTGGTAGTCAAAGTCCGCAAAGGCCGCGCCATCTTCCGGCAGTTCAGCGGCTTCTTTCACCAGCTCCAGAACCTTGTCAGGGCAATGACGTACCGCAGAACGCAGATAGATGCTGCTGATGTTGGTGCGGGCAGCCAACAGTTGGTCCATCAGCTCAGGCACCCCATCCTGATCCAGACGGGCAATGGTTTCCAGGATGTTCAGACCAGAGGTCTCCCAGAAGTTGTTGACCCGGGTCGGCTTACCGTGCTGAATGCTCAGCCAACCGTCACGAGCCAAACGTTGCAGCACCTCCCGCAGCGTGGTGCGGGTTACGCCGATGAGCTCAGACAGTTCGCGCTCAGCTGGGAGGATGGACCCCGGAGGGAACTTGTTATTCCATATGGACTTGACGATGTACTCTTCGGCAAACCCAGCCGGGCTTTGAGCTTTAATAATCATGGATACGGCAGCCTGTTAATCGTGTTATCGCTTCTAGTTGTCGGGTGATCATACCAGAGGGGGGTGAAATAGGAAGTCAGTGCCGCCCCAAATGGTATCCCATCTACAATCTGCACCCACAACAACTGCACACGAATTCGTCACATAGCGTTATTCACTGGTGAGGAAATGTTCTTATGCAGTGACTTTGTGACTGCATTCGCATTAAAATCCGCCGTTAAAATCATAACATCGACTCTTCGTGAGTCTCTCCCAGCCCCTGAGGAAATCATGGCGGTATCATTACAACAGGCATTCTTCCAGAATTTTCTGGGCAGCGCCCCTAAGTGGTATAAGGCGGCCATCCTGGCCTTCTTGTTGATTAACCCCCTGGTCTTTATGCTTGACCCCTTCGTCGCCGGCTGGCTGCTGGTGGTCGAGTTTATCTTTACCCTGGCCATGGCCCTCAAATGCTACCCCCTGCAACCAGGCGGTCTGCTGGCCATTGAGGCCGTCGCCATCGGCATGACCTCGCCCAACCAGGTGCTGCATGAAATTGAAGCCAACCTGGAAGTCATCCTGCTGCTGATCTTCATGGTCGCGGGCATCTATTTTATGAAGCAGCTGTTGCTCTTCATCTTTACCAAACTGATCACCCGGATTAAGTCGAAAGCGGTCGTGTCCGTGGCGTTCTGTATGGCGGCGGCGTTCCTGTCCGCGTTCCTTGACGCGCTGACCGTCATCGCCGTGGTCATCAGTGTGGCCGTCGGTTTCTACGCCATCTACCACAAAGTGGCTTCCGGCAAGAACTTCCAGCAAAGCCACGACCACAACGACGACGAAAGCATTCAGCTGTCCAAAGACGACCTGGAAGACTTCCGCGCGTTCCTGCGTAACCTGATGATGCACGCCGGTGTGGGTACTGCCCTGGGTGGCGTATGCACCATGGTGGGCGAACCTCAGAACCTGATCATCGCAGCTCAGGCCGGATGGGATTTCGGTGAATTCTTCCTGCGCATGGCGCCGGTGAGCCTGCCGGTTCTGGTGGCTGGCCTGCTGACCTGTGTCGTGGTGGAAAAGATGAAGTGGTTTGGTTACGGCGCACCGCTGCCGGAGCCGGTACGCCAAATCCTGGTGGACTTCGCCAACCACGAAGACGAAAACCGTACCAACAAAGAGAAGATGCAGCTGATCGTTCAGGCGCTGGTCGGTCTTTGGCTGATCGTGGGTCTGGCGCTGCACCTCGCGGCGGTGGGTCTGATCGGTCTGTCCGTCATCATCCTCTGTACAGCGTTTAACGGTGTCATCGACGAACACAGCCTGGGCAAAGCGTTTGAAGAGGCCCTGCCCTTTACCGCGCTGCTGGCCGTTTTCTTTGCCATTGTCGGTGTGATCATCGACCAGAAGCTGTTCTATCCGGTGATTCACTGGGTGCTGCAGTTCGAGGGCAATACCCAGTCGGTGATGTTCTACCTGGCAAACGGGGCGCTTTCCATGGTGTCTGACAACGTGTTTGTGGGCACCGTGTACATCAACGAAGTGAAAGCCGCGCTGCTGCAGGGTCAGATCACCCGCGACCAGTTCGACATGCTGGCCGTGGCCATCAACACCGGTACCAACCTGCCGTCCGTTGCCACCCCGAACGGCCAGGCCGCGTTCCTGTTCCTGCTGACTTCTGCCCTGGCACCGCTTATCCGCCTGTCCTATGGCCGCATGGTGATTCTGGCTCTGCCCTACACCATCGTTCTGACCCTGGTGGGTCTGGCCATGATTCAGTTCGGTGTCTTGTCTGATGCCACCGAGGCGATGTATAACCTGCAGTGGATCACGCATCACTCTGCTGAAGCGGGCGCAGCGGTCTCCGGCCACTGATACCCCCCCTTCACTGAAAACGGCGCCTGATGGCGCCGTTTTTTATTTCTAAGGAATGGATATGTTGAAAACCCTCGCCCAACTTCCCCGTCAACGATTCGCCTGGGCGCTGCTCTCCCTCACCGCATTTGGTCTGATGATCGCCGCGCTGGCGTTCCAGTACGTGATGGATCTGGGCCCCTGCGTTATGTGCATCTACATCCGTGTCGCGGTTTGCGCCATTGCTCTGGGCGCCCTGGTTGCTGCGGTGGCACCCAATAACGCGCTGTTCCGTCTGGTTGGCTGGGCAGGCTGGCTGGTTGGCGCGGGTTGGGGCGCGAAGATCGCCTGGCAACTGATCGACAAGCAGTCCACCCCGCCCGAGGGCTTTGGTCTGTTCGGCGCCAGTTGTGACTTTATCCCGGACTTCCCCAGCTGGGCACCGCTTCACCACTGGATGCCGGCCCTGTTTGAGCCTACCGGTGACTGCACCGACAAAGCCTGGGAGTGGCTGGGCGTCACCATGGCGCAATGGACGCTGGTCTCTTTTGCGCTCTACCTCGCGGCCGCGGCACTGGTGTTATTGGCGGGCGTAACCCAGCGTCGATAAGCGTTGCTGGAATTGAAAACGGCGCCTGATGGCGCCGTTTCTTTTGGCTTCCCGCTCTGGGAGTTGTCGCTGGACGTTAACGCGCGTGCTGGTAAATCAGGTCACCATAACCCCAAATCACCGTGCCGATAATGGCAACCATTGCGGTCACGTACTTCAGCGCCTGAATGTACTTGAGGTAGGTGGATGACACCCGGTAATGAGGCCGGCGCCCAGTGGGTTCACCGCTGGCCGGCGTTGCAGAAAGTGTGATTTTAAACAGCAGGTATTCCAGCACTGCCGCGCACAGCACCACCAGCGAGCCGCTTCTTTGAAACCATTCACCGATGTCGCTGTCCAGCGATCCCACCCCATGCCACGCGAACACTGGCAGAAGCACAGCGATAAAGAAGAGCAACGGTATCAGCAGAATGTCGTGTTTTAACGCTCTCTTCATCGTGTTCACCTGCGCAAGGGATCGTATTCCATTAAGCCAGTGCGCGGCCTGAGTCAGGCCAGCTATCACCTCATCTTCCGGTTAAAGCTGATGTCCATGCTCCTCGCGCAGGTACTCCTCGACCCGCACTGCCCCATCCCCTTCCAGTCGGATATTGGCGTTCAGGCCCAGCAGCGCGCCACTGATCACCTCCATGGTGGTCTGGCCGATGTTGCCGGGCAACCGGATGATAAAGTGGCGGTCGCCTTCCAGGTAGCGCCGGAACAGGTGGCCACCCACTACCTGAGCCATACCGCCATTCTGGCTGGCGGCGCTGACGGTCAGGATGCAGTTGCCCGCTTCATCGTGCTCATAGGTTTTTGTCCGGGTCATGGGTTCATCTCCGTTGATCACCACATAACGACACTGTCACAACTGGCCGGAACCTGGCAAGTTTACCGGGAAATCACTGAGTAACGGGCACAAAAAAGGCGCCTGGCGGCGCCTTCTCTTAATCGATCTCGTTGGCTGGCCAATGCACGATGCAGCCCAGCAGGATCTGAGTTTCAGTCCCCACATCCCGTTCATCCAGCACTTTGTTGCGGATGGACATACCGGCAGCGTGCATGGCAGACGCACTGCCGGTCAGCAGCGGATGCCAGCTGGGCAGCCCGCGGCCTTCGTAGAGGCGCTTGTAGGCACAACTCGGCGGCAGCCAGTCCAGCTCACCCACGTTTTCCGGGGTGATCTTGTAGCAGTCCGGAACGTAGTCGAATCGGGTGGGATACTTGTTGCACTGGCAGCTTTTGTGATTCAGCAGCTGGCAGGCCACATTGGTGAAATACACCTCGTCGGTGTCGTCATCAATCAGCTTATTCAGGCAGCACTTGCCACAACCGTCGCAGAGGGATTCCCACTCCTGTTCGGTCATCTGTTCCAGTGGTTTCTGCCAAAACGGCGTTTGCTCAGACATGCACGTTCCCCTAATACAACAGCGCCCCCGAGTTTTCGGGGGCGCGCATCATAGCAAAAAAGCTCAGTCGATGGCAGGGAACTTGATGCGATCCGAGAGGTAACCCACCGCCACCGCAAAGTAGTGGCTGCGATTCCAGCGCATCAGCGCATCGTAGTTGGCGTACGCCAGGTAAACACGGCCATCGGCATCATCAGGGAACACCAGCGAGGCTTCGAGCTCCCGGGCTGGCAAGTTGGACCCGTCAAAGCGACGAACGCCCAGCTCCTGCCACTCTGCCAGGGTCTTTTTCACCTTCAGGCCCTGCAACTCCTCGGCAATGGGTTGGGACAGTGTCACCTGCCGAGCCCAGGTCTGGTCATACTGCCAGCCGACGTTCTTCAGGTAGTTGGCGGCGGAGGCAAACACATCCGGCAGCGTGCCCCAGATGTCTTTGCGGCCATCCTGATCATAATCCACGGCATAGCTGAGGAAGGAGGTGGGCATAAACTGGGTCTGGCCCATGGCACCGGCCCAGGAGCCGCGCATGGCATCGGCGCTGATGTGGCCTTGTTCCAGAATATCCAGAGCGGCAAAGAACTGTTCTTTAAAGAAGGCCTCGCGACGCCCTTCGTAGGCCAGGGATGCGGTTGTGCTTACTACCGGGTAATTGCCGGTGTAGCTGCCGAAATTGGTTTCAATGCCCCACAGCGCCACGATAAAGCGCGGTTGCACGCCATAGGCTTCGCCAATCTCTTCCAGCAACTCTCGATGCTCTTTATAGAGTTTTCGGGCCTTATCCACCTTCCACTGCGGCACCGCCTGAGGCAGATAGGTGTCGAGCGTTTTCTTGAACTCGGGCTGGTTGCGATCCGCCGAGATCGCCCGTTTAAAAAGCTTAACGTCAGCAAAAGCCGCATCCAGCGTCGCGGCGCTGTAGCCCTTCTCCTGCGCTTCCAGTCTCAACTGACTGACGTATTCACTGAAGCCACTAGCGTCCACTGCCATGGCATTGGCGCTGACGGTCATCAACGCCGCTACAATTGCCCGCTTCAACATAAAGAAGGGTCCTCCTTGTTATTGGTCTTCTAACCCCAGATCACGACGATGCACCTTGAGCAAATCTTCCGTCGGAGGTGGCAACTGCAGATAGTATCCCTTTTCTCTCATTTCATCAGTGACCTTCTGCAGATCCGCATTGGCCAGCTGTTTCACCTTGATCATAGGCAGCATCATGACAAACAGCGGCGTGCCAAACACCTCCATTAGCGCCTTCGGCACTTTGGAGAAGTCATCCCGCTTGGGCAGGTACAAATAGGTATCGGCCTTTCGACTGCTCTTGTAAATGGCACAAATCATCATATTTTTAGGCAATTCACTCTGTTGCGTGTTGCTAAATTCGCGGCGGTCACTATACCATGCGGCCCCAAGAAAAGAATCCGCCACTGGCGAACGAATCGCCAGTCCGCCCAGCTGTTTGAGGCGAGTATGCACGCCCCCGTCATTGAGTTCAAAGGTGGCAGTTACACGCTGTCCACGCTCCGCCTCTGTGGCCGCACCCTGGTCCAGCTTGACGCCGCTTTAGCACAGCATATTGAGCGCGCTCCCGGCCTGTTCGCGCGGATGCCTGTCATCCTCGATATTGAAGGGCTGGACCCGGCACTGCCAATAAGCGACGTGATCGCGCTGGTGCGTCAGCATCAGCTGCTGCCAATGGCCGTCAGCCGCGCTCAGCCCACCCATAAAGCGGCACTGACTGAGCTCGCCATACCCTGCCTTGAGCACAAGGCGCAAAAAGCCCACCACCGACTGCCGCCGATGATTGTCGACAAGCCGGTGCGTTCTGGCCAGCAAATCTACGCCCGCGAACGGGACCTGATTGTCCTCAGCGCCGTCAGTGCCGGCGCTGAGTTGATGGCAGACGGACACATCCAGGTGTTCGGGCCGCTGCGCGGACGGGTCTTCGCTGGCGCCGCCGGTGACCCCAGCGCTTACCTCATCAGTCACAACTATCAGCCCGAGCTGGTTGCCCTTGCCGGCCACTACCAGACCGTCGAACCCAGCCATCCCCACTGGGGCCAGCCGGTGCTGATTCAGCTGCAGGGCAACGCACTGAACTGCGAACCCCTGTCTCGATCCTAGGAGATCCCATGTCACGAGTTATCGTCGTTACTTCCGGTAAAGGCGGAGTGGGCAAAACCACCTCTTCTGCCGCTATCGGCATGGGCCTGGCCATGGCCGGGCACCCCACCGTCATCATCGATTTCGATATTGGTCTGCGCAACCTGGACCTGGTGATGGGCTGTGAGCGTCGTGTGGTGTACGACTTTGTTAACGTCATCAACGGTGAAGCCACCCTCAATCAGGCCCTGATTAAGGACAAACGCTGCGACAACCTTTACATCCTGCCAGCCTCACAGACCCGCGATAAAGATGCGCTGGATAAGAACGGCGTGGCAGAGATTCTCGAGCAGCTCAAAACCCGTTTTGAGTTTGTGCTGTGTGACAGCCCGGCCGGCATTGAGCACGGTGCCATGATGGCGCTCTACTTCGCCGATGAAGCGATCGTTACCACCAACCCGGAGATCTCCTCAGTCCGCGATTCCGACCGCATTCTGGGCATGCTGCAAAGCCGTTCTTTACGCGCGGAGCAGGCATTGGAACCGGTGAAAGAGCATCTGTTGGTATGCCGTTATAACCCCAGCCGGGTCGACAGCGGAGAGATGCTGAGCCTGGCTGACGTTGAAGAGATCCTGGCCATCCCGGTGCTGGGCGTCATTCCGGAGTCTCCCGCCGTACTGAAAGCCTCCAACTCCGGTAACCCGGTGATTCTGGACGACGAATCGGACGCCGGGCAGGCCTACCAGGACACCGTTGCCCGTCTGCTTGGTGAGGAGCGCCCGCTGCGCTTCACCGAAGAGAAAAAAGGCTGGTTTAAGAAGCTGTTCGGAGGTTGAGATGGGATTTCTGGAGTACTTCCGCAAGGATAAGGAAACGGTCAGCGCCGGTACCGCCAAAGATCGCCTGAAAGTGATTGTGGCCCATCAGCGCCTGCACCGGGATGGTCCCGACTACCTGCCTGAGCTGCAGCGGGAGCTGATGGCAGTGCTGGGGCGTTACGTGCCCACCGAAGACATTGTCATTGCCCTCGACCACGATGACGACCTGGCGGTGCTGGAGCTGAACGTTCCACTGCCCCCCAAGTGAACAAAAGGCCCGCTGTTGCGGGCCTTTCTGTTGGTGCCGAATCAGGCGGCCTGCTCGTCGCGCAGGGCCCTGCGGAGGATTTTACCCACATTGGTTTTCGGCAATTCATCGCGGAATTCGATCAGTTTCGGCACCTTATAGCCGGTCAGATGCTGACGGCAGTGCGCCATCAGCGCCTCTTCCGACAGACGGGCATCTTTGCGCACCACAAAGATCTTAACCACTTCACCGGACACCTCATTGGGCACGCCGACCGCGGCCACCTCTTCCACTTTATCGTGCATGGCCACAACGTCTTCAATCTCGTTGGGGAACACGTTAAAGCCGGACACCAGGATCATGTCTTTCTTGCGATCCACAATGGTGAAATAGCCGCGCTCATCGGACACCGCAATGTCGCCGGTAGAGAGCCAGCCCTCTTTCAACACCTCGGCGCTGGCTTCCGGTCGCTGCCAGTAGCCTTTCATAACCTGCGGGCCATTCACCTGCAGTTCACCCCGCTCGCCCAGCGCTACCTCAAAGCCCTCTTCGTCCACCAGTCGCATTGAAGTGGAGGGCACAGGCAGGCCAATGGTGCCGTCATAACCGGTGGCGGTATACGGCGCCACGCTGGCCACCGGAGCACACTCAGTCAGGCCATAGCCCTCCAGCAGACGCGTGCCGGTCACCGCCTGCCAGCGCTCTGCCACGGCACGTTGCACCGCCATGCCGCCGCCCAGGCTGACCTTCAGTCCGGAGAAATCGATCTCATCAAAGCCTTCGGTGTTCAGCAAGCCGTTAAACAGAGTGTTTACACCGGTAATGGCGGTAAACGGCTGGCTCTTGAGGGTTTTGACAAACAGCGGCATATCACGGGGGTTGGTGATCAACAGGTTGGTGCCGCCCAGTTTCATAAACAGCAGGCAGTTCGCCGTCAGCGCGAAGATGTGATAGAGCGGCAGTGCCGTCACCACCGTCTCCTCGCCCTCCTTCAGCAGCGGGCCGATAAAGGCGCCAACCTGCTCCAGATTGGCCACCAGATTGCGGTGGGTCAGCATCGCGCCCTTGGCGACGCCGGTAGTGCCACCGGTGTACTGGAGAAACGCGAGGTCGTCAGAGCCCACCTTCGGACGGACATACTGCAGATGACGCCCCTTAGCCAGCGCACTGCGCATGGAGCGGGCATGGGGCAAGTGGTATTTCGGCACCATCTTCTTGATGTGCTTCACCACAAAGTTCACCAGCGTGCGCTTCGGCAGGGAAAGCTGATCCCCCAGGCTGGTCAGAATGACGTGCTTAACCGGCGTCTCGTCCACGATTTGCTCAAGAGTGTGCGCAAAGTTGGAGACGATTACTATCGCTTCAGCGCCGGAGTCATTCAGTTGATGTTTCAGCTCACGCGCGGTGTAAAGGGGGTTAACGTTGACCACCACCATACCGGCTCGCAATACGCCAAACAGGGCGACGGGGTATTGCAGCAGATTGGGCATCATCAGCGCCACACGGTCGCCCTGCTTCAGCCCAAGGTCCTGCTGAAGGTAAGCGGCAAAGGCGCGACTGAGTTCATCGAGACGACGGTAAGTCAGGGACTGGCCCATATTGACGAAGGCGGCGCGGTCACCGAACTTGGCCACGCTTTCCTCAAGCAGCGACACCAAAGAGGTAAAGTGCTCAGGATTGATCTCCTCCGGCACATCCTTGGGATAACTGCCCAGCCATAACTTTTCCATCAAAGCCTCCTTGCTCCGTGACGTGTTTCGCCACTTTTTATTGGTATGGTTTAAACAATCGTTTAATTAAATTGCACCACAATATGTCACGTTTAATCTCTCGTTTCCAGCCTGCCGCCAGTAAGATATTTCATTCGGTGCATCACTGCCCTGTTATGGCGCAGTCGCTGCAAGCGACTCATTGGACGAAAAAAAAGCCCGGTAAACACCGGGCTTTTTCAGGAGCCTGAGCTCAGGGAAGCAGGTCAAGCTGCTCCAGGTCCGCTTTGGCGAGGTCACCGCGCCAGCCCTGCAGCAGATCAGGTTCGGCACCAAAGCGCTCGCGCCACACCCACTCTACGTATTGTTGCACCAGCTTCTTGGAACCAAGCAGTTCCAGTGCCACCTGCTCCCGCTCCGCCACCGCCTGAACCGCTTTGCGGGCATCGGCCAGGGCATCCCGGAACACCGGGTCTGTCCCCAGCGGATCGATCGCTTCTGGCGGATTATCAATGTCCGCAGCGGCAATCACACGCAGCAGGGTCTTACCGTAACGATGTATCTCCCGCTCGTGCAGGCAATCCATCTTGGTCAGATAGGCCATAGAGCGCGGTGCGCGGCGTGCCAGGTTCAGCAATGCGGCGTCTTTGACCACAAAGCTCAGCGCCAGGTCTTTCTGCTCCGCCACGCCAAGCCGCCAGGCCGCCAGGGTTTTCAATACCGCCAGCTGCATCGGCTTCAGTTGCCAGGCGTTTTTTACCTTGAGGTAGGCTTTGTTCGGATCGTCCGGCTTGAGTCGACCACGGCACGCCCGCTCGCCTTCCTGCCAAAGCCAGTCAAGGCGCCCCATCTCTTCGATGGCCGGACGCATCATCCGGTACACCTTAAGCAGATAGAATACGTCGGCAGCGGCATAGCTGAGTTGCTTGTCACTCAGTGGTCGCTTCAGCCAATCGGTTCTCGCCTCGCCTTTGTCCAGCTCCAGATCCAGGTAGTGGTTAATCAGTTTGCCATACCCCATGGCACCGCCCAGGTTGAGCAGTACACCGGCGACCTGGGTATCAAACAGGGGCTGAGGGATCACACCGCCGCGGTGGGCGAAGATCTCAAGGTCTTCACTGGCGGAGTGGAGCACCTTAACCACTTTGGGATCCGCAATAAGCTGCCACAGCGGGCCAAGGTCGCGGATTTCGAGGGGGTCGATCAGCGCCAGGGTTTCGCCGTCATACAGCTGGATAAGGCCCAGCTGCGCATGCAGGGTACGGGTGCGGACAAACTCGGTGTCCAAGGCCACCGCATCTTTCTGACGACACTGGCGGCACAAGGCCGCCAGATCGTCGTCGTTGTCGATCCACTGCCACTCGGGCATGGGTTGCATCAACTGGACTCCTTCACCTCGTCGCGCAGTTCGCGACGCAAAATCTTGCCCACGTTGGTCTTCGGCAGTTCCTCACGGAACTCCACCAACTTGGGCACCTTGTAGCCGGTCAGGTGTTTGCGGCAATGGGCGATCAGGTCCTGCTCCTTCAGGCTGGGATCTTTCGCAACCACGAAGATCTTAACCAGCTCGCCGGACACCTCGTGGGGCACACCCACTGCTGCCACTTCCAGCACCTTCGGGTGCAGGGCCACCACATCTTCCACTTCATTCGGGAAGACGTTAAAACCGGAAACCAGAATCATATCTTTCTTACGGTCGACAATGAAGAAGTTACCCTCTTCATCCATCCGGCCAATGTCACCGGTGAGCAACCAGTCGCCATCCATCACCTTGGCGGTCTCTTCCGGGCGCTGCCAGTAGCCTTTCATCACCTGAGGGCCAAACACCTGCAGCTCGCCCACTTCGCCCTGGGGCAGTACGTTGCCCTCCTCATCCACCACACGGATCTCGGTGGAGGGCAGCGGCAAACCGATGGCGCCACTGTATTCCGACTGATCATAGCGGCCCGCAGCCACCACAGGGGAGCACTCGGTCAAACCATAGCCCTCGATCAGCGGTACGCCGGTCGCGGCTTTCCACTTCTCGGCTACGGCACGCTGTACCGCCATGCCACCACCGATGGTCAGCTTAAACTGGCTGAAGTCGATGTTGCCGAACTCGGGATGGTTCAGCATGGCGTTAAACAGGGTGTTGACCCCGGTCAGCGCGGTAAAGGGGTACTTTTTCAGATCGCCGATAAAGGCATCCAGGTCCCGCGGGTTGGTGATCAGCAGGTTCTGGCCACCCTTTTTGATGAACAGCAGCAGGTTCACGGTGTTGGCAAACACGTGGTAGAGCGGCAGCGGCGTCACCACCATCTCTTTGCCATCCGCCAGCAGCGGGCCGTAGTAGGCATCGCACTGCAGCATGTTGGACACCACGGAACGGTGGGTCAGCATGGCGCCCTTAGCCACACCGGTGGTGCCACCGGTGTACTGCAGGAACGCAATGTCGTCGGCCACCACTTTGGGTTTCACGTACTGCATCATCCGGCCCTTAGCCAGAACACGACGCATCGACACGGCACCGGGCAGGTGATAAGCCGGCACCATCTTCTTCACGTACTTCACGACGAAGTTGACGATGGTGCGCTTTGGCGCAGAGAGTTGGTCGCCGATTTTGGTCAGGATAACGTGCTCTACCGGCGTCTCATTGACCACTTTCTGGAGGCTGGAGCCGAAGTTGGTCACGGCGATGATCGCCTTGGCACCGGAGTCACAGAGCTGATGCTTAAGCTCACGAGGGGTATAAAGCGGGTTCACGTTGACCGCCACCATCCCCGCGCGCAACACACCCAGCAAAGCGATGGGGTACTGCAGCAGGTTTGGCATCATGATGGCAACGCGGTCGCCCTGGGCCAGTTTCAGCTCGTTTTGCAGGTAGGCCGCAAAAATTCGGCTCTGCTCTTCCAAACGGCGATAGGTCAGCACTGCCCCCATATTGATGAACGCCACCTGGTCCGGGAACTTGCTGCAGCTCTCTTCAAAGAGGTCGAGCAGGCTGCCGTATTGGTCGGGGTTGATCTCAGCCGGTGCACCGGCGGGGTAGTTATTGAGCCAGGGTTTGTCCACGCTGTTCTCCTTATTAGAACAGTACTGCAAGCGGGTACTGGGGGCACATTGCCCCTAAAAAGCCAAAAGGGTCAGGAAACCGACGGGTCTCCCGACAAATGATTGATCAGAGTCTGGACCATTTGCGGTACGGACTCCATGTGGCAGTGGTGGCCACCCGGGATCCGCACCTGACGGACCTGATGAAACCAGTCCTGTCGCGTCTCCCATGCGGTTTTTAGCTGCGGGTAGCCCTGCTCGCCCAACACCACTAATGAAGGGCGACGATAGCCATCCAGGTAATCTCTGGCCTGGGATTCGGTCATCATCCAGGCCGAGCGTTCCCGCAGTCTGGGATCGGAGCGCCAATACCAGCGCCGACCGCGAAACTCGAGATTGCGCGACAGCAGCATCCGGGCAAAACGTTCGTCAAAGTCGCCACTTCGTGCCCGGGCCGCCACCAGCGGCGCCAGTTTGTCGTAGCCCTGCAGCGGGCCCTGAGGCTTCTGCCGGCTGAGGAAACCATGACGCAACCGCTCTGCGGCTTTGCCCGTTTCCGACACCAGCGGCCCGACCGCTTCAATGGCCACCAGCGACGGCACCTCATCCGGGTAAAGCCCCGCATAGAGTTGCGCCAGAATGCCGCCCATGGAGTGGCCAAGCAGGCAGCAGGGCTGCGACGGCAATAACGCCATCACCCGGTGCAGGTCGTACAGGTACTCCAGAAACGGGTAATGATTGCCGGCTGGACGATGCTCAGACAAACCGTGTCCGGCCCAGTCCAGTGCGATCACCTGATAGCCTCGGGCTGCAAGCGCGGGTGCCAGCGGCGCAAAGCTTTCGCTGTTATCCAGCCAGCCATGCAGCGCCAGTATCAGGGGAGCACCAGTCTCCCCCCAGCGCTGCGCCGCCAGGGTCAGGTCGTCCAGTTTAAAGGTCATCGCCTCGGCGGCGGGCAAGGTTGCCATAGCTCTCCTGCGCTGTCCTGATCCAGTTCACAAATCCGTTGGGGTGCGGCTCTGGTTGGATCAGTTGCAGCCATGTTAAACCTGCTTAAATTTCAGGCTTGTAGAACTTAAGGGTCATACGATCGGACTCGCCAATCGCCAGATACTTCGCGCGGTCCTGCTCGCCCAACCGCAAGGATGGCGGCAGAGTCCAGACCCCGCGGGGGTGATCTTTGCTGTCCTTGGCATTGGCGTTAACTTCACTCTTTGCGGCCAGGCGGAATCCCACTTTTTCGGCCAGAGCAATGATCTCCGCTTCGTCCATATAGCCGGTTTTCAGGTCAATACCCGGGTAACCCCGATGCTCAACCACACCAAAAACGCCACCGGGGGTCAGCACATCCCAGGCGCTGCGAAAAACGGTTTCCAGTTGGTCATCCTTCGCCCAGTTATGCAGGTTACGGAAAGTCAGCACCATATCCGCAGTGGCTTCAATCCCCAGGCTGGATTTGTGCGGCGGGTCAAAGGGGATCACTTCCACTGCACCATAGTGGGCGGCATCGCCATCGAGTTTGGCCTGATAAGCCTTGCCGATGCGGGCCCGGTAGGCGGGGGCGTTGGCTTCTTCCGGTGGATTAAGGTCGAAAGACGCGGCGACAAATCGCCCCTGATCTTTCAGGTACGGAGCCAGAATTTCGGTGTACCAGCCGCTGCCAGGCCACAGCTCAATCACCCGCATATGGGGATGAAGACCAAAGAACTCGAGGGTTTCCACCGGATGACGGTAGAGGTTGCGAGCCACATTGGCTTCGCTCCGGTGCGCGCCTTCAGCCAGCTGCGCCAGCTCCGGCGCAGGCTCTGCTGCCAAGCTACCGAAAGAGGCGGCGAGAAGGGCAACGGGGATAAGGGGTTTGAACATGATGTTTTCCTTTCCTTAGAAAAATCAGGAAAGACATTAGCAGGTTACGCAGCAGGTCACTAGACAGGGGCTACACATAAAGGTCCACCCCAACCATGGCCTGCAACTGCTGACGAAGGTCGCCTTGTGCGATATCGCGGTAAAGGGAGAGGGCGGGATGGTCCGCCCCGTCGTGATGCAGCTGCGTCCGTCCCGCCTGCCAATCCGCCCAGCCCGCCGCATCTGACGGTTGCACCAATACCGGGCCGGCAAGCGGCACCGCGTTCTGTTGCAACGCCGGAGACTCCGGCTTAGCCGGCGGCTTGATGGGTTGATGGGGACCCGGAAGTCCAATTCCGACAGGACGCATGCCCTACCCTCGTTATTACGCGCGACCCGGTGTCTTTTTCCAGGCCACGTTGTTGCGAAGATACACCGGCTCAACGTCATCCACCGGCATCGCTTTCCCCTGCTTAAAGGCGTCGATCGCAAGGGGGATCATGAGCTTAGCACTGGGCAGGCGCAGATGCGACGCGATGGTGATGTGTTCACCCTCTGCCAGTTCAGGGTAGGTTTCGAATCCGGTACCCACAGCCACCACGTTGTCACCCAGTTGCCACTGCGCTTTGAGTTGCTCCGGCGCAATCACCTGCTCCTCACCGACCAGCACAGCCAGTCCGTTCTCTGCGCGATAATGGCCGAAATACACTTCCGCCATCCGGGCATCGATCGCGGCCACCACTTCGGTTGCGCCCTGGTCAATGGCCCCCTGCGCCATGGCCGCCAGGTTGGAGATCGGCAATACCGGCAAATCGGCACCCAACGCCAGTCCCTGCATCATGGCGGTGCCAATGCGGATACCGGTAAAACTGCCCGGGCCGCGGCCAAAGGCGATGGCGTCCAGTTCACTCAGGGTCAGGCCGGCATCGGCCATCAGCGCGTCCACCATCGGCAGCAGACGCTGGCTGTGCTCGCGGGGAGATTCCTGCTCCTGCTCGCTGATCTGGCCATCCAGATACAGCGCAGCGGAACAGTTCTCGGTGGCGGTGTCGATAATCAGGATCTTCATTAACGGTCTCTTCTACCTTTATCGGGCCATCAACGCCGTGCGAAGACAGTCCCTGCCCGGCTCAAAAATCATAGTCGGAGACGGACTTAAAACAGCAATCGCGGGATGATAGCACGGCCACAGCCCCTGCTCTAACCGCTTGACTGACGGAGATGGGGCACCAGAGTGCTCGCCGCTGCCCCAATGGTTGGCTCATGCGACCGGCCCCCTGGTAAGCGAGCTACAGTTCTTCCAGCATCGCTACGGCCCGCTCCAAATCGCGGGTGCGGGCCATGGGCGGCAGGCTGGAGAGAAACAGCGCACCGTAGGGGCGACTCACCAGACGAGGGTCGGCGATCACCAGTACACCCCGGTCGCTTTCTCCACGGATTAGCCGCCCGACTCCCTGCTTCAGCGCAATCACCGCACCAGGTACCAGCACTTCGGTAAAGGGATCACCATTACGCAGCTTAACCGCATCGGAGCGGGCCTTGACCAGTGGGTCGTCCGGCGAGGCAAAAGGCAATTTGTCGATCATGACGCAACTCAGCGCCTTGCCACGAACGTCCACCCCTTCCCAGAAGCTGGCGGTGCCCAGCAATACTGCGTTGCCCAACTGAGTAAAGCGGCTGAGCAGTGTCCGTTTGGACCCCATCCCCTGCACCAGAATCGGCAAATCCAGTCGCCGTGCCAGCCGTTCTCCCACCTGGTGCATCATCTGGTAACTGGTGAACAGCAAGAACGTGCGGCCCCGGGCCGCACGACACAACTCAAGCGCCACTTCGGTCAGCCTGTCCGCCACTTCTGCCCTGCCCGGTTCCGGCAGGTATCTGGGAACGCACAGCAGCGCCTGATTGGGGTAATCAAAGGGGCTGTCGAGGATCAGCTCAACCGGCTCCTTCAAACCCAGCGCATCGATAAAATGGTCAAAGCGGTCGGCCACCGTCAGAGTGGCTGAGGTGAACACCCAACCCGCCTTAAACTGTTGGTAGTATCCCTGGCACTCTTTGGCGACGGACAGGGGGCTGGAGCGTAGGGTGAAGTGGCCGCGGTGACACTCCACCGTCAGCGACGCCTGCCCGGGGGCCAGAAACGCGGATAATCGGCCTTCCAGCAGACAGGCACGCTCAAAGGCGTGGTCCGCCCCTTCATCCCGACTTAATTGGGTTTCCAGAATACGACGGGCAAAGCCCAAGGCTTCCGCCAGATTGCGTACCGAGTCCGCGATGGACGCCTGTTCCCGGATCTGACGCCAGTCGGTGGAGTGCGCCGAAACCAGTGCGTCGTGGAGGTCCGCCACCACCGCCTGCAATCGCGAGGCGGCCGATTGAATCTGTCGGCAATCCCGCAGTGCGGTGGCATACGCCCGCAGCATCTCCCGGGCAACATCCAACAGCTGTCGGCTGCTCACCGAGGTGGCAAAGTGGTTCAGGGCAATGTCCGGAAGTTGATGGGCCTCATCAAAAATAAACAGCTCACAGCTCGGCAGGATCTCCGCAAATCCCGTCTCCTTTAGCGCCATATCGGCGAAGAAGAGGTGATGATTGACCACCACTAAATCCGCATCCAGCGCCTTTTCCCGAGCCTTACGCAAGCAGCAGCGATCAAACTCCGGGCACTTGCGACCCAGGCAGTTGTCGTTGGTGGACCCGGCCATCACCAGCGCCAGCGAGTCTTCCGGCACCGACGTGATCTCGGCAAAGTCGCCGGACACCGTGCCGTTGGCCCAGTGACGTATCCGCATCAGTTCATCCACCAGCGTGGTGTCATCAGGCAGGTCCGCCAGGCGACGGTTCAGATGGTAGTGACAGAGGTAGTTACTGCGCCCTTTCAGCAACGCCACTTTGGGCGGCCGCTCCAGCAGTGCCAGCAACGCAGGCAGGTCCTTCAGGAACAACTGATCCTGCAGGTTTTTACTGCCGGTGCTGACCAGGGTGCGTTTACCGCTGAGCAACGCTGGCACCAGGTAGGCAAAGGTTTTTCCAATGCCGGTGCCGGCCTCGGCCACCAGCGTTTTGTGAGACTGCAACGCGTCCACCAGCGCCTGAGCCAGGGTGTGCTGCACTTGCCGTGACCGGAAACCGGCGATGCCCTGACTGAGCATCCCCTGATCACCCAGCGCGAGGGCCACCTCTTTGTGCAAACGGCTTGATGCCACTGAAACTCCTGGCGCTGTCGTTGGATGTGGTGCGGCTCACCGGCCCTGATAACAGGCGTCACCATACGTCATAAGCCATAACGGCAAAAAGCAAAAATGGCCCTTGCAAAAGAAAAACCGGTGCATTAGCGTAAATAGCAAGCACATATTCATCGGATTTGGACATCAATGAACCGTTTTAGCCTGAACGCTATCCACCATCATCATCACACTCAGCGGTAGCCGAAGGCGACATCGCTGGGGGCTGCCGTTACGGCGCCTCCGGTGGTGACAGTCCAAACAGACGAAACCCCTGGCAGAGCGCCAGGGGTTTTTCGTTTTAAAAGGACTGAGATCATGACACCGAGCACCACACAAACTGCAAACACCGGGCGACTGCGCATCGCCATCCAAAAATCCGGCCGCCTCTCCGATGAGAGTCAGGCCCTGCTCAAGCGCTGCGGCCTGAAGCTGAATCTGCGGGATCAGCGTCTGATGAGCCACGTAGAAAATCTCCCCATCGACATTCTGCGGGTGCGCGACGATGACATCCCTGGCCTGGTGATGGATGGCGTGGTCGACCTCGGCTTTGTCGGCGAAAACGTACTGGAAGAGGAGCGTCTGGAGCGGGAAGCGCGCGGACAGGAAGCCGCCTACCAACCCCTGCGTCGACTGGATTTCGGTGGTTGTCGTCTCTCTCTGGCGGTGCCGGAAGACTTTGACTACGCCGCCGCGGACTCCCTCGCCCAATGCCGTATCGCCACCTCCTACCCCAACCTGCTGCGCCGCTACCTCAACGAGAAAGCGGTGCCCTTCAAAAGCTGCATGCTGAAAGGCTCGGTCGAAGTGGCGCCCCGGGCTGGCCTCGCCGATGCCATCTGTGATCTGGTGTCGACCGGCGCCACTCTTGAGGCAAACGGCCTGAAAGAGGTGGAGGTGGTGTTCCGCTCCATGGCGACGCTGATTCAGACCCCGCAGGCGCTGGACCCGGCTCGTCAGGCATTGGTGGATAAGCTGCTGGTGCGCGTTAACGGGGTGATTCAGGCCAAAGAGAGCAAGTACATCATGCTGCACGCCCCCAAAGCGGAGCTGGAGCGGATCATCGCCCTGCTGCCCGGCGCGGAGAATCCTACCGTTTTGCCCCTGGCGGAAGACGACAGCCGGGTTGCCCTGCACGCGGTCAGTTCCGAAACGCTGTTCTGGGACACCATGGAGGAGCTGAAATCCCTGGGCGCCAGCTCCATTCTGGTTCTGCCTATTGAAAAGATGCTGGGGTAAACCATGGAACGGGTAATCTGGCAACAACTGGACAAAGAAGGCCAAGAGCGCGCCCTGCGTCGCTCCGATCTGGTGCAGGACACTCAGGTGGCGGACACGGTCAGCGCCATTCTGAACAGGGTAAAATCCGACGGAGATGCCGGAGTTAAGGCGCTGACCGAGCAGTTTGACGGCGCCATGCCCGCTGACTGGGTTATCGAACCGGACGAAATGGCCGCAGCCGGCAACCGCCTCAACCGGTCCTTAAAAGCCGCTGTCGATCAGGCGATCGACAACATCGGTCGCTTCCACAGCGCCCAACAACCGCAAACCCTGTCACTGAACGTGGCCAGCGGGGTGCGCTGCGAGTTGCGTAGCGAAGCGATCGAACGGGTTGGGCTGTACGTGCCCGGTGGCACCGCCCCCTTGATCAGCACCGTGCTGATGCTGGCGCTGCCCGCCCGCATCGCGGGCTGTGCGCTGAAGGTGATGGTGACGCCGCCGCCGGTGAATGACGCCATACTCTATGCCGCCTCCCGCTGTGGCGTGGATGCCCTGTACACCATCGGTGGCGCGCAGGCGGTTGCTGCCCTGGCCTACGGCACCGAAACCGTACCCAAAGTGGACAAGATTTTTGGTCCGGGTAACCGGTTTGTCACCGAAGCCAAAGCCCAGGTCAGTCAACAGGGCACCGCGATTGATATGCCGGCGGGCCCCTCTGAAGTGCTGGTGATCGCGGACGACAGCGCCAACCCCGCGTTTGTCGCCGCTGACCTGCTCTCTCAGGCTGAGCACGGCGCCGACTCTCAGGTGATGCTGGTGACCAACAGCGCCTCTCTGGCGGATGAAGTGGCCGCTGAAGTGGCGCGTCAACTCGCGGCCCTGCCCCGTGCCGACATGGCTGGCGCGGCGCTGGCTCAAAGTCGTGTCATCCTGGCGGATTCTCTCCAGCAGGCCTGCGACATCAGCAACGCCTATGCGCCCGAGCACCTGATTGTGCAAACCCGTGCGCCCCGCGAACTGCTGCCGCTGCTGCGCGCCGCCGGTTCCATTTTTCTTGGCCCGTGGACGCCGGAGTCCGTCGGTGATTACGTCAGCGGCACCAACCACGTATTGCCCACCTACGGTGCGGCCCGTACCGCATCCAGCCTCTCACTGGCCGACTTTCAGCGCCGCTTTACCGTTCAGGAACTCACCCGCGAAGGGCTTGCGGGTCTGAGCAATGCCGTCACCACTCTGGCAGAAGCCGAAGGCCTGCGCGCCCACGCCAATGCCGTCACCCTGCGCATGGAGGCTCAGCCATGAGTAACGCACAACCTTGGATTGACCGCCTGGTGCGACCGGAGATCGCCGCACTGACCCCCTACGCCTCCGCCCGTCGGGAAGCCTCAGGTGGCACCGTCTGGCTCAATGCCAACGAGTCACCCTGGAACAACACCGCGGTAGTGGGGGTAAACCGTTACCCCGACTGCCAGCCCGGCGGCGTCCGCAATGCCTACGCCAGCTACGCCGGGGTGGGTCCGGAACAGGTGCTGATCACCCGGGGCGCGGATGAGGGGATCGATCTTCTTATCCGCGCCTTCTGCCGCCCCGGCATTGACGCCGTCGCCACCTGCGGGCCGAGCTACGGCATGTACGCCATCAGCGCCGCCACCAATGCCGTCACCTGCCGTACCCTGCAATGGGCGGAAGGCTACCAGCTACCGCAGGACATTATCGCCCAGGTGCAGGGCTGCAAGCTGGTGTTTGTCTGCAACCCCAACAACCCCAGCGGTACCGTCATTGCACCGGATTCGCTGGTGCGACTGGCCGCAGAGCTGCCGGACAGCCTGCTGGTTGTGGATGAAGCCTACATCGAGTTTTGCCCTGAACTGAGCGTCGCGGACGCGCTGTCACAAAGTCCCAATATTGTGGTGCTGCGTACTCTGTCCAAGGCGTTTGCCCTGGCCGGCGCCCGCTGTGGCTTTACCCTGGCCGACCCGGCCATCATTCGGGTGCTGGAAAAAGTGATCGCCCCCTATCCGGTGCCGGAGCCGGTGGCTCAGCTTGCCGCCGAAGCGCTGTCGCCAGAAGGGCTGAAACGGATGCAGACCCAGGTGGCCCAACTGAACGCGCGTCGGCAACAACTGGCTCAGCGCCTGAGTCAATTGAGTGCCGTGCGCCAGGTGCTGCCATCCGAGGCCAACTTTCTGCTGTTCGAGCTGAAAGACGCCCGTCGCTGCTACGACGCTCTGGCGCAGCAGGGGCTGTTTGTCCGCGCCTACAAGAATCCGGCGCTGGATGACTGGCTGCGCATCAGCATTGGTGCCGACAGTGAAATTGAACAGGTTGAGCGGGCACTGATTGCCGCGCTGGGCCAGTCAGCTGTAATCAACAAGGATGCCGTGTAATGAAGCAACCGATTCTCTTTATCGACCGTGATGGCACGCTGGTGGAAGAGCCGCCCATCGACAAGCAGCTGGACCGGCTGGACAAACTGAAACTTGAACCGATGGTTATCCCGGTTCTGCGCCAGCTGCAGGACGCTGGTTACCGTCTGGTGATGGTGTCCAACCAGGATGGTCTGGGGACCGACAGCTTCCCGCAAGCGGACTTTGACGCGCCCCACAACGCCATGATGGCGATCTTTGATAGCCAGGGGATCCGCTTTGACGAGGTGCTTATCTGTCCCCACTTTGACCAACAGAACTGCGCCTGCCGCAAACCTCGCCTGGGGCTGGTTCAGCCCTATCTGGTGGAGGGTAAAGTGGATTTCGAGCGCTCTTATGTTATTGGTGATCGGGAAACCGATATTCAGCTGGCTCAGGGCATGGGCATTCGTGGCATCCAATACGATCCGGTCGACAACGGCTGGGAAGCGATTGCCCGCCAGCTGACCGGACAGAGCCGGGTCGCTTCCTTGCGTCGCACCACCTCAGAAACCGACATCCGGGTAAAGGTGGATCTGGACGGCACCGGCCCGGTGTCCATCAATACCGGCATCGGCTTTTTCGACCACATGCTGGATCAGATTGCCACGCACGGCGGCTTTGCCCTGGAGCTGACCATGACCGGGGATCTGGACATCGACGACCACCACAGCATTGAAGACGCGGCGCTGGCACTGGGGGCCGCCATTCGCCAGGCGCTGGGTGACAAGCGGGGCATCGGCCGTTTCGGATTCTCTCTGCCGATGGACGAAACCGAAGCCCATTGCCTGCTGGATCTCTCCGGTCGCGCCTTTCTGGTGTTTGACGCCGAGTTTCGACGGGACGCCGTGGGCGGTCTTTCCACCGAGATGGTCCCCCACTTTTTCCGCAGCTTTGCCGACGGCCTGGCCTGCACCCTGAATCTGAAAGTGGCAGGTGACAATGAGCACCACAAGGTGGAAGCCCTGTTTAAGGCACTGGGCCGCACCCTGCGTCAGGCACTGCGAAAAGAGGGTAACACCCTGCCCTCCTCCAAAGGCACGCTGTAAGGAGCCTCGACACCATGACCGTCATTATCGATACCGGTTGCGCTAATCTGGCTTCCGTCCGTTTTGCCTTTGAGCGTCTCGGCGCGCCCGCCTTGGTCAGTGCCGATGCCACCACCATCCTCAGCGCCGAGCGGGTGATTCTGCCCGGCGTCGGCTCCGCTCAGGCTGCCATGGTTCAGCTGGCAGAGCGAAATCTGCTTTCGGTGTTGCCGAAAATTGAACAGCCAATGCTGGGGATCTGTCTCGGCATGCAACTGCTTGGGGAGTCTTCGCAGGAGGGCAATACCCGCCTGCCGGGCCTGTTGCCCTTTACCACAGAGCGCCTTGAAGTGGGTCAGCGCCCGCTGCCTCATATGGGCTGGAACACCCTTGAACCGGTCGACCACCCACTGTTTGCCGGCATCAACAAAGGCGATTACGTCTACTTCGTTCACAGCTACGGCGTGGCGGAAGGCAACCTGACCCTGGCCACCACGGAGTATGGCCAGCGTTTCAGTGCCGCCGTGGGCCGTGGCAACGTGATGGGCGTGCAGTTTCACCCCGAGCGCAGCGGTGCCGTCGGCGCCCGCATTCTGAAGAATTTTCTGGAGTTCCCGGCATGATCATTCCGGCCATTGACCTTATCGACGGCAAAGTGGTTCGCCTTGAAAAAGGCGACTTTAACGCCGTCACCGAATTTGCTTACGACCCACTGGCCCAACTTACCGCCTACCAGAATGCCGGCAGCGCTCTGCTTCACCTGGTGGACCTGGATGGCGCCAAAGATCCGGCCAATCGTCAGCTGGCCACCATCGAAGCCCTGGTGAAAAACCTGAACGCCCCCATTCAGGTTGGCGGCGGTGTCCGATCAGAAGCGGACCTGACCTCGCTGCTGGCGATCGGTGTGGCCCGGGTGGTGATCGGCTCTCTCTCCGTCAGTCAGCCGCAACGGGTGGCCGGCTGGCTGCGCCAATATGGCGCAGATCGCATCACCGTAGCGCTGGATGTGCGATTGGATGAGCGCGGTGAGCCGGAGGTGCTGACCCACGGCTGGCAAAAAGGCTCCGGCAAGGCGCTGTCGGAAGTGATCGCGCCACTGCTCGAAGCGGGCCTCACCGACGTGCTCTGCACCGACGTCGACCGGGACGGCATGCTCACCGGCCCCAACGTGGCGCTGTATCGGAACCTGGTTACCACCTACCCCACCGTACGCTGGCAGGCCTCCGGCGGCATCGCCGAGCTGGCCGACCTGAGCGCCCTGAAAGCCATCAACATTGGCGGTATCATCATCGGCAAAGCGTTACTGGCCGGACGATTCACCATTGAGGAGGCACTGGCATGCTGGCAAAACGGATAATTCCCTGCCTCGACGTTAAAGACGGTCAAGTGGTCAAAGGGGTGCAGTTTCGCAACCACGAGATCGTGGGTGACATTGTCCCGCTGGCCGCCCGCTACGCGGCTGAGGGCGCTGATGAGCTGGTGTTTTACGACATCACCGCCAGTGCCGATGGCCGCACCGTGGACAAAAGCTGGGTAGCCCGGGTGGCCGAGCAGCTGGACATCCCCTTCTGCGTGGCCGGTGGCATCAAAACCATTGAGGACGCTCAGGCGATTCTGGCGGACGGTGCCGATAAGATCTCCGTTAACAGCCCGGCCCTGTCCGATCCGGACCTGATCAACCGTCTGAACGATCGCTTTGGCCGCCAGTGCGTGGTGGTGGGCATCGACTCCTGGTTTGATGCGGACAGCGGGCGCTACCGGGTGAAACAGTTTACCGGCTCTGAAGCGGCCACCCGGGAAACCGCATGGGATACGCTGGATTGGGTGCAGGAGGTGATCCGCCGTGGTGCCGGAGAAATCGTGCTGAACGTGATGAACCAGGATGGCGTCCGCCAGGGTTACGACATCACCCAACTGGCGGCGGTGCGCAAGGTGTGCTCAGTGCCGCTGATCGCCTCTGGCGGGGCCGGCGCTCCGGAGCACTTCGCCGAGGTGTTTAAGCAGGCCCGGGTGGATGGCGCCCTCGCCGCCTCGGTGTTCCATAAAGGGATCATCCCGATCCCCGAACTCAAGCAATTCCTGTTAAACCAAAACGTGGTGGTACGCCCATGAACCGAGTGAACGCCCCTGACATCGACTGGGAAAAAATGGACAACCTGGTGCCAGCGGTGGTGCAACACCACCTGAGCGGACGCGTATTGATGCTGGGCTATATGAACCCTGACGCGCTGGCCACCACCCTTGAGACCGGCAACGTTACCTTCTACAGCCGCTCAAAGAACCGGCTTTGGACCAAAGGCGAAAGCTCCGGTAATGTGCTGGAACTGGTTACGCTGGGCACCGACTGCGATAACGATGCCCTGCTGGTACAGGCACTGCCAAAAGGCCCAACCTGCCACCTCGGCGTGGAAAGCTGTTTTGACGATACCACCAACCAACCCTTCCTCAACAAGCTTGCCGCACTGGTGGCCGAGCGGGCGGATGCGGACCCGGACAGCAGCTACACCGCCAGCCTGCTGCAAGGCCCGCCGCGTCGGGTGGCACAGAAAGTGGGGGAGGAAGGCGTGGAGGTGGCGCTGGCCGCCGCCACCAATGACCGGGAAAACCTGATCGACGAGAGCGCCGACCTGCTCTACCACCTGACGGTACTGCTCGAGCAGCAGCAGGTGCCGATGACCGAGGTCGTAGCCCGGCTGGCACAGCGTCATCGCTGAATTTCAGCCATAAAAAAACGCCGCAGCTGCGGCGTTTTTTGTGACTGGGATACCCGTTAACGGCTCAGGTAGGTAAAGAGGAAGTCGCTGATCGCCACCAAATCGGCCACCGCAATCTCCTCGTCACAGGTGTGGACCTTGGCCATACCGGTAGAGAGGTTCACCACCTTCATCCCCTTGGCGTTGAACACGTTGGCATCGGAGCCACCGCCAGTGGGCTTGGTCATCGGCTCGACACCGTTGGCCGCAAACGCCGCCATAATGCCCTGCACCAGCGGCTCATCGTCACTCAGTCGGTACGCGTCGTACTCACGGCTGCGCTCAATGCTGACCTGAGCGCCGTGACGTTCGGCAGCCCCTTCGAAAGCGTCGACCATATGGGCCACCTGGGCCGCCAGCTTGTCGTCATCCAGAGAGCGGGCCTCCGCCTCCATCACCAGAGTCGGCATCACGATGTTGGTGGCGCTGCCGCCGTGGACCGTACCGATGTTGGCGGTGGTTTCTTCGTCGATGCGGGACAGTTTCATGGTGCTGATGGCATCCGCCGCAACGGTCAGGGCATTGATGCCGGTTTCCGGTGCCAGCCCGGCGTGCGCCGGTTTACCGGTAATGGTGACCTTCATGGTTTCCGCGCCCGGGGCAATGGTGATGATGGTGCCAATCGGGCCCCCGGAATCCAGTACGATGCCCTGAGTGGCCTTAACCCGGCTCATATCAAACAGCTTGGAACCGTGCAGACCGCACTCTTCGTTCACGGTAAAGGCCAGTTCGATGGTCTGGTGAGCCAGGCCCTGCTCCTGAATCGAGCGAACCGCTTCCATAATGGCGGCAATGCCGGACTTGTCGTCGCCACCCAGAATGGTGTCGCCCCGGGAACGAATGATCCCCTCTTCAATCACCGGGTCAATGCCGTTGCCCGGCGTTACGGTGTCCATGTGGCAGCTCAGCAGAATGGTGCCTTCCAGAGTGCCCGGCAGACAGGCATAGAGGTTATGGCCGTTGGAGATGGCTGCATCAACGCTCTGCTTGTGCACTTCAAAACCCAGCGTGCCCAGTTGCTCCGCAAGGGCTTCGCTGATCGCTTTTTCGTTTCGGGATTCGCTGTCGATTTTCACCAGCTCGATAAAGTGCTGGATCAGACGCTCGGATTGAATTCGGGACATAAGGGCTCTCACACCGGCTGAGACCGGTGACATCAGATGACTCAACAGAAGAGCCCCACCTTAGACGAAGATTCTAAAGCGATTCAAAACAACCGGGCCAAGTTCCGAGCCGGATCAAGTTTTAGCGGTCCTCATCCGGTTTCTGTCCGGGTTCTGCCACCCTCAGCAGCTTAAACAGCTGGAAACTGTTGTACTCAAAGTGACCGTTCCAGCTCTGAATCAACTCCCGGGCCTTCACCTTATCGCCCATGTGATCACCGAGGGCCTTTTCAAATCCATTGGTCTGGAAGGACATATCGGAAAGCCGGTCCTGAGGGATGACCAGATTCAGCACCGGATCGCCACCAAGCTGCCAGCTCCACATCCAGCGTGGCAACCAATCCATGGCTTTGGCGTAGTTGCTGATTGCCAGCACGTCGATGCGCGCCTGATCGGAGTGGCCGGCGCGGATATGCAGCTCATTCACATTCAGGTAGGGACTCGGTTTCTCAACCCCCTCCCAGTTGCTGCTGTTCAGATCCACTTCGCTGATAAAGTGATCCACGCTGTCAACGAAGGGTTCGACAAAGTTCATCCAGTGGGGCGTGGTTTCGGCTTCCGTTTCCCAGGACTGATAGCGCTCCAGCTCCTCCCAACTGGCACAGCAGTGAAACAGCATCAACCGACCGATGCCACGGCCCAGCGTTGGCGTATAGAGCAGCCAGGTGCGGCTGTCGCCTTTGCTCAGACGGAAGTTCAGATGGTCATGTATCGCCTGTTCCAGTGGCCCCCGCTGTCCCGGCAGCGGCGTGACGATGTAGGTATCCATCAACATGGTGTCAGCATGAACATCGGTGGCAACGGCACTGCCAACCAACAGAACCAGCACTATGGCAAAGCGAGCAAACATGGCCAGATCTCCTTACGCGTTCCGCTAACTCTAGCAAAACATCAAGCTCATTCCGGTTCCGCCCCCCGTTTTAGCCGGTCACAACCGGCAGTTTGAGCGGCCCTCTGCTATGGTTAGCCCCCGACGCGTCCTGAACAAAAGGAGAACTCCATGAAGTTGCATTGGCGTCGTTTTATCCTTCCGTTCCTTCTGCTTCCACTTTCACTGATGGCGGCTGACAAGCCCGATAATCTGGCAGAAATGTGGGTGATCACCCCGAAAGCCGGTGAAGCGGCAAAATTTGAGGAAGCCCTCAAACGCCATGTGGCCTACCGCCGGGAGAAGGGCGACACCCGCGAATGGCGTGTCTATGTGCCCACGCTCGGCCCCAGCCTGAACCAGTACGTGATCCGCAGTTGTTGCTCCAACTGGGCAGAAGTCGATACCTACATCGCCTGGCAGGGCGAACACAAAACCGGTGAGCACTGGCGCGACAATGTGGCGCAACTGGTGCAGCAGGTTGGCCACAATTTCGCTGAAGTGGATATGGCCAACAGCAACTGGCCGGAACAGGATCCCGGCTTTGTCTACTTTGGCGTAACCCGTTACCAGGTGAAACCGGGAGAAGGCGCCGGAACGGAAGCGGACAAAAAAGCCCTGAGTGACAATGCCAAAGCGATGCAGTGGCCCTACAACTGGTCCTGGAGCTGGAGTGTAGGAGGCAAACCTACCCTGAATCTGGTGATTCCCTACACCAACTACGCCGGCATGGAAGACCCGGATCCCGGCTTTGCGGCAGCCTTGGCCAAGCACCTGGGTGATGAGGAAAAAGCCAAAGAGCTGCTGGAAAACTGGAGCGAACATTTCTCCGGCACCGAGTATCAGCTTTATCGCCTGAGAACGGATCTCTCGCTGATCAAACAGTGAAAAAAAACGCCGTCCAGATGGACGGCGTTTTTCATTCGGACGTGACGTGACGCTTAGCCTTCGTCACCCAGGTCATCAGATTCTTCAATCCGGGTTTTCAGCTTTTGGCCGGGCCGGAAAGTCACCACCCTACGGGCAGTGATTGGGATGTCTTCGCCGGTCTTGGGGTTCCGTCCCGGACGTTCATTCTTATCCCTGAGTTCGAAGTTCCCAAAACCCGACAGCTTAACCTGCTCCCCTGCTTCCAGGGCCAGGCGGATCTCTTCGAAGAACGCTTCAACCATATCCTTGGCGTCACGCTTGTGAACGCCGAGGGTCTCGATGAGGTGTTCTGCCATATCGGCTTTGGTCAGCGCCATGTGTTTCAGTCCCTCAACTGTGCGTTGAACTCTGACTTCAAAGTGGCAACGATGTTGTCTACTGCTTGCGCAATCTCTTTTTCTTCCAGGGTGCGTTCCACATCCTGCAGAGTCAGCGCAATCGCAAGGCTCTTCTGCCCCTCGTTGACACCTTTCCCACGATATACGTCAAACAAGTTTACGGCAACCAACTGATTTCCGCCAACTTTTCGTATCACTTTTTCAACGTCACCCGCACCAATCTGCTCATCAACCACGATGGCGATGTCACGACGGTTTGCCGGGAAGCGGGAAACCGGCTGAGCTTCAGGCAGCACACGCTCAACGATCGCAGACTGAGCAATCTCAAACACAATGGTGCGGCCGTTCAGACCCAGCTTCTTCTCATGCTGCGGATGGATGGCACCGATCAGGCCCACCACTTCCTCGCCCTTGAGGATCTCCGCGCACTGACCGGGGTGCAGTGCCGGATGCTGAGCCGCACGGAAACCAAACTGGTGCGGGTTATTGGTCAGGGCCAGCACCGCTTCCAGGTCGCCCTTCAGATCGAAGAAGTCGACCGTTTTCGCTTCCATGTCCCAGTGCTCATCGCTCTGAGTACCGGCAATAACCGCAGCCAGAACCGGTTCCTGACGCACGCCCATATCCACAGCAGCGTCCGGAATAAAGCGCAGGCCGCTTTCAAACAAGCGAACACGGCTTTGCTGACGCGCCTGGTTGTGAGCAACCGCTGCCAGCAGGCCAGTCCACAGGGACAGACGCATGGCAGACATCTCAGAGGAGATGGGGTTCGGCAGCATCATCGGTTCAATACCCGGGTGCAGGCGGACCTGCTGTTTCGGGTCAACAAAGCTGTAGGTGATCGCTTCCTGATAACCGCGGTCCACCAGCAGGCTGCGCAGACGCTTCAGCGGCAGCTTGGCTTCAGTGTGGTCGGTCATGGTCAGTTCGGCCACCGGCGCCAGATTGGGGATGTTGTTGTAGCCGTAGATGCGGGCCACTTCCTCAATCAGGTCCTGCTCGATCGCCATATCAAAGCGCCAGCTCGGCGCCTTGGCCTGCCAGCCACCGTCAACAACGGTCACTTCACAGCCCAGGCGAGTCAGGATTTGGGTAACGTCTTCGTCAGAGATAACGTGGCCCAGCAGCGCATCCAGCTTGGCGCGACGCAGGGTGATGGTGGCCGCTTTCGGCAGGTGCTCGTCGGACTTCACTTCCACAACCGGACCGGCTTCACCGCCACAGATGGTGGTCAGCAGCGCGGTAGCGCGCTCCATCACCTTGGCCTGCAGTTGCGGGTCCACGCCACGCTCAAAGCGGTGGGAGGAGTCCGTGTGAAGGCCGTAGGAGCGGGCTTTGCCGATGATGGAGAGCGGGTTGAAGAACGCACACTCCAGCAGGACATCAGTGGTGTCGGTGGTCACACCGGAGTGCTCGCCACCGAAGATGCCTGCCAGAGCCAGCGGGCCCTGATCATCCGCGATCAACAGGGTGTCAGCACGCGGCTCAACCTCGTTGCCATCCAGCAGAGTCAGCTTGTCGCCGGCGCGGGCCAGACGCACCTGAATGTCGCCATTCAGTTTGGCCAGGTCGAAAGCGTGCATCGGCTGGCCGTATTCCAGCAGCAGGAAGTTGGTGATGTCGACCACCGCGTCAATGCTGCGAATGCCGCCACGACGCAGCTTTTCCTGCATCCACAGCGGGGTGTCCGCCTTGACGTTGATGTTCTTAACCACACGGCCCAGGTAGCGCGGGCAGTGCTCAGGGGCGTCGACACGAATGCCGTGCACCGCATCAATGCTCGGTTGAACGGCCGCCACTTCCGGCTCCGTCACCGCGACACGGTTCAGCACGCCCACTTCGCGGGCCAGACCCGCCAGGCCGAGGCAATCAGCGCGGTTCGGGGTCAGGTCCACTTCAATGGCGTTATCGTTCAGCGCCAGGTATTCGCGGATGTCGGTACCAACAGGCGCGTCCGCCGGCAGCTCGATGATGCCGTCGGATTCCACGTCGATGCCCAGCTCAGTGAAGGAGCACAGCATGCCGTGAGACGGCTGGCCACGCAGCTTCGCTTTCTTAATCTTGAAACCACCGGGGAGCTCGGCACCCACAGTGGCAACGGCCACTTTCAGGCCCAGACGGCAGTTGGAGGCACCACAAACGATGTCCAGCAGTTCTTCAGCGCCAACATTCACTTTGGTGACGCGCAGTTTGTCGGCGTCGGGGTGCTGACCGCACTCCACAACCTCACCCACAACCACACCATGGAACGCCGCAGCAACCGGCTCTACGCCGTCCACTTCCAGACCGGCCATGGAGATCTGCTCAGACAGTTCCTCGGTGGAGATGGCAGGGTTAACCCACTCCCGCAGCCAGGATTCACTAAATTTCATCGTTTTCCCCTTACTGGAACTGTTTCAGGAAACGCAGATCGTTCTCGAAGAACGCACGCAGATCGTTTACGCCGTAACGCAGCATGGTCAGACGTTCAACGCCCATGCCGAAGGCGAAACCGGAGTATTTCTCCGGGTCGATCCCAACGGATTCCAGAACTTTCGGGTGCACCATGCCGCAGCCCAGCACTTCCAGCCACTTGCCGTCTTTACGGCGCACGTCCACTTCCGCGGACGGCTCAGTGAAGGGGAAGTAAGACGGGCGGAAACGCACATCCAGGTCTTCTTCAAAGAAGTTGCGCAGGAAGTCGTACAGCACGCCCTTCAGCTCAGCAAAGGAAACGGTTTCAGCGACCAGCAGACCTTCCACCTGATGGAACATCGGGGTGTGGGTCTGATCGTAGTCGTTGCGGTAAACACGGCCCGGGCAGATCACGCGGATCGGCGGCTTGGTGTTTTCCATGGTCCGGATCTGCACACCACTGGTGTGGGTACGCAGCATCAAATCCGGATTAAAGAAGAAGGTGTCGTGATCGGTTCGCGCCGGGTGATGAGGCGGAATGTTCAGCGCATCAAAGTTGTGGAAACCGTCTTCCACTTCCGGACCGTTCGCCACATCAAAGCCCAGATCGGCAAAGAAAGCTTCGATGCGTTCGATGGTGCGGTTAACCGGGTGCAGGCCACCGGTGGCCAGTTTGCGGCCCGGCAGGGTCACGTCCACGGCTTCTTCAGCCAGTTTGGCGTTCAGCGCGGCGCTCTGCAGGGCTTCGATGCGGGCATTGAGTGCCTGCTGTACCTGCTGTTTGCCGGCGTTGATCTGTTGGCCCGCTGCGGGACGTTCCTCGGCGGACAGCTGCCCCAAGGATTTCATCAGGGCGGTGATTTCGCCCTTCTTGCCCAGGTAGTTCACCCGGATCTCATCGAGCGCTTTCAGATCGTCGGTCGCCTCGATGGCGGCCAACGCCTGAGCGACAATCTCTGCTAGTTGCTGCATCTTTCTCTTCTCGGGTCCGATCCGTTCGAAAATCAATCGACTGATAAAGGGGGGAAATTTTACTCCATTGGGCGCGTTATAAAAACCCGTCTGTCGGGTCAATTGTGTAACTGAACAAAGTTTGCGCGCCCTCTCACGGACAAACTGAATTTAATTCAAGCACCAGCTTGCCGATGTTGCCGTTTTCAGCCATCCGCCGGTGCGCCTCCGGCACCGACTCAAAATCATAGCGGCTGTCCACCAAAGGCGCGATCCGACCGTCGTGGAACGCCTCACCGAAGTCACTCCACAACCCCTGTACCAACTCGGTTTTCACCGCCTGTGGCTGGCTTCGCAGTGTTGAGCCAATAAGGGTCAGACGCTTGGCCAGCAGTTGGGCCAGGTCCACTTCGGCCCGACGGCCGCCCATCATGGCAATCTGAATCAGCCGCCCCTGGGGCGCCATGATTCGCAGATTACGGGCGAGGTAGTCGCCGCCAACCGGATCGAGAACCACATCAACCCCGGTCAGGTGGTCGGCAAAGTCCTGAGTTCGACGGTTGATCGCCTGGTCTGCGCCCAGGCTGACACATCGGCTGGCCTTTTCCTGGCTGCCGCAGGTCACCGTCACCTCAGCGCCCGCGGCGCGAGCCAACTGGATAGCCGCGGTGCCCACCCCGGAAGCGCCGGCGTGAATCAACACCCGCTCACCGGCTTTCAGTCCGCCGAGAGCAAACAGGCACTGGTAGGCGGTAACAAAGGCTTCCGGTAACGCCGCCGCGGTGCTCATCGACATCGTCGCCGGAACCGGCAGCACCGAGCCGACATGCACCGCAACGTATTCGGCGTAGCCTCCGCCAGCCAGCAATGCCATCACCCGGTCCCCTTTCTGAAACGGCCCCGCGGCCACTTCGACGATGCCAGACACCTCCAGTCCCAAATGGTCCGGGGCACCGGCGGGTGGCGGGTAGTGGCCGGCAACCTGCAACAGGTCAGCCCGGTTGACGCCACAAGCAGCCACCCGAATCAGCACCTGCTCAGCGCCTGGCGTGGGGATCGGCCCCCGGCCTGGCACGGCTTTACCCTGTTCGGCCCGCCACAGCGCCATGGTTTCTGCTGTCGCAATTTGCTCAGCCATTGTGATGCTCTCCTCAGTTTTCCAGCCACGTCCGATAACGTCTTAAAGTTGCGGAGCTCGGCGCCGACTTAGGTCGCTGAACCGAAACTCTGGCGACCATAACGGCATGACTGAAAGTAAACCCGGATTCTGGGACTCCTATCTTATCCGCCTGACCATCAAAGAGAAGCTGCTGCTGATCTCGGTCACTCCCATCATCGCACTGCTGGTTTTTACCGCGCTGTTTATCCAGGCAGACATCGACGCAACCCGGGCCGCACAGGAGCAGGGACTCATCGGTAAAACCCGGGATCAGGCCGCGCTGTTCGGCCATCTGGACGACACGAACCGCAGCCGACTGGCGGCCAGCCTCCGTAATGGCCAGATCCTGAGCCAGGGTGACCCGGCACTGGTGCCGGCGGGCCGGCTCACCACCCGCGGGACCACTCAGTATTACAGCGCGGAGATTCAGCCCGGCCTCTATCTCCAGTATCAACAGCCGCAACCGGACGTCGAGCAGGTCTTAGCAGAACATCGCGGACTGCTTGGTGCCATTCTGGCGGTGGTGATTCTGACCCTGCTGGTTTCCTACACCGTACGTCGCTTTATCACCGGCAGCCTGCATTTTATGCAGTTTGTGATGCAGCAGGCCGCCAACAACGACCTGACCGTCAGGATGAATTTCGATCCGGGCCGCGATGACCTGCGCCCGTTGGCCAATCACATTGATGAACTTATCGCCACGCGTCAGCGGGTGGTCAGAGACCTTCGCGGCGTCTCCGAGCAGATGCAAGCCGCCTCTCACGCGTTGGAGAACCAGGCCAGCACCAGTAAGGAGCTGGCAATGGACCAGCGCCTGCATCTGGACACCCTGGCCTCGGCCATGGAGGAGATGACGGCCACGGTACGGGAAGTGGCCAACCACGCTGAGCAGACCTCGGTCGAAACCCGTCAGGCCAGCCAGGATGCGGAAAATGGCCATAGCCAGATCCAGACCACCATCTCCACCATTGAACAGCTGGTGTCCGAGGTGCACAGCGCCTCCAGTGCGGTCTCCCAGGTGAACACCAATGCCGACCGCATTGATGCAGTGGTCACCACCATCAATGCCATCTCCGAACAGACCAATCTGCTGGCACTGAACGCCGCGATCGAAGCCGCCCGCGCCGGCCATCAGGGCCGAGGCTTCGCGGTGGTTGCGGACGAGGTACGCTCACTGGCCGGTCGTACCCAGGCGGCAACGGTGGAGATCCAGCAGATGATTGAGGAGTTGCAACTGGGCACCCGCAATCTGGAAGAGCTGATGGCGCGAACCGTTGAGAGAGCGGAACAGGGCCAGGGCCTGGTCAGTCGCGCCGGCGAAGACCTGATGCAGATTGCCCAGCACTCCGACAAGGTGTTTGCCATGAGCAGCCAGATCGCCACCGCGGCAGAGCAGCAAAGCAGCGTGGCTAACGAGATTGCCGGTAACCTGATGCAGATCCGCAACCAGTCACACGAACTGGAGCAATCCGCAGTGGAGTCGGTACAAGCCAGCCAGACCGTGCTCACCACCGCCAATGGTATGCAGCAGCAGTTGATGGACCTGAAGATCTGAGCCTTTGCGATCGGGATCACACTTTATCAACGAGGCCAATCGGTGGCGTGAACCAAGCCGGATTTGCCGGGTCACACCGGTACACACGCTTGCAGCTATGCGTGCTTGGAAACCAATCATCGTTCTTGTTTGCCGCCCTTGATGGGCGGCTTTTTTTTGCCTCTTCACCAGTGCCGGTGGTTTTTTGGGCACTCAGATATCCCGTTCGAGTTTTTTCTCTGAACCCCTGAACTTTTTGGGCGCGGGCCCGGTCATAACGAACAGATAAGTCACTTCCCTGCAATCGATTTATCCTTGAGTCATCATTCTCATTTACGCCACCTTCCCCTGGGTGGCGTTTTTTTATGGGCTCGTCCCGGTCGCCTTTTTGCTTATCACCCAGTAGGATAATGAGCTCACCACCGCTCAAGGAAGCCAGCATGAGCGCTCGTCGCCCGGACATTTTTTACATCCATCTGCTTCGCTTTATCGCCGCCATCGCGGTGATCGCCATCCATGTGCTCGGCCCGCTTCGTGATCTGTACGGACAGATCCCGGACCATCAATGGTTCGGTGCCGTTAGCATCAACGCCCTGACCCGGTGGGCGGTGCCGGTGTTTATGATGATCAGTGGCGCCCTGCTGCTGTCTGACACCCGCCCCTTCGACAATCGCCACTATCTGCAACGCCGGCTGGGCAAAGTGGTGGTGCCCTTTTTCGGCTGGACCCTGATCTATGCCGCCGTCGGTGGTTTCAGCGGTGGCCAGTGGCATCCGGCGGAAACCCTGAGCATCATCGAAGCGTCCCCCAACCAGCCGGTGTGGTACCACCTCTGGTTCTTCTATGATTTCATTCCGCTCTACTTTGTGATCCCCCTGCTGGCGCCGCTTCTGCATCGGATGGAGCCCGAGCGGGTAAAGCTGCTGATTGCCGCGTGGATGGTGCTCACCCTGATGCACCTGCTGAAAGTGGAGACCCCACTGCGTCAGAACATCCTGCTCTACTCCGGCTATCTGGTTCTGGGCTGGTTCCTGTTCAACCGGGATAACCGCCCGCAGCTGAAAATCTGGTTGGTGGTGGGGTTGGGCTCGGCGCTGTTGAACCTGGTGGGAAGCTGGTATGCCGCTGAAGCCAAGGGCGCCTACAGCTCGCTGTTTATGGGATACAAATCCCTCAACACCGTTTTGATCGGCGCCATGCTCTTTGTCCTGGCCCAGTGTTACGCCGACCGCATCACCGGCACCGCGAAAACCGTCATCACCTCCATCTCCACCTACAGCCTGGGGATCTACCTGATTCACCCGCTGCTGCTGATCCCGGTTCGGGAACTCGGTAACGGCTTCTACCAGTGGTTTGGCCACACCCTGATAGCCATTCCGGCGATCACGCTGGTCACACTCCTTATCGCATGGGGTCTGACCGCTGCGCTGGCTAAGCTGCCCTGGATCAACCGACTGGTGCCCTGAACCCGCGCCGCATACAAGGAACAAGGATGTACGTCGTGATTTTTCGGGCCAGGGTGGCCCAATTGGATGCTCAATACAGCGAGATGGCCAACAAGATGCGAGATCGCGCGCTCAATGAGTTCGGTTGCAGAGAGTTTGTGGCGCTGACGGAAGGCCAGGACGAGATCGCCCTCTCCTACTGGGACAGTGAAGCGGCGATCCTGGCGTGGCGCAAGGACAGCCAGCACCAGGTTGCACAACAGCTGGGACGGGCCGCCTGGTATCAACATTACTCGGTAGAGATTGCCCGGATCTCCCGGGCCTATCGCCATCCCTGAGCAACGAAAGACGGCGCCAATGGCGCCGTCTTATCGATCAATACTCTCGCTAAACCAGCCCGTCCTCACCCTCACCCGCTGCCCGCAAGCCGGTATCCGAACGTTGCAAAGAGATGGGCTCGTCGGACAGTTCCACCGGAGGCTGGATGGTGTGCATGTGCAGTTCCCGCTGTGGGAATGGGATGGTGATGCCCTCCTGATCAAAGCGCACCTTCACTTCCCGGGTGACATCCCAGTAGACGTCCCAGTAGTCGTCGGTTTTTACCCAGGGGCGGACAACAAAGTCCACCGACGATTCGTTCAGAAGGTGGAGCCGAATCATATGCTCCGGGGTCTTCAACACCTTTGGATGCGACGTGACGATCTCCTCCAGGATCGCTTCCACCGACTCGATGTTGTCGGTGTAGGCCACGCCAAACACCATATCGACCCGGCGAATCCGCTCTGAAGTGATGTTCTTGATGGTTTCGCCCCAGATTTTGGCGTTGGGCACCATAAACACCTGGTTATCGAAGGTGCGGATGGTGGTGTTCACCAGGCTCATTTTGCCCACTTTTCCCGCCACACCGCCGGCCTCAATGTAGTCGCCGACATCGTAAGGGCGATAGATAAGAATCATCATGCCGGACGCAAAATTGGACAGGGTATCCTGCAGCGCAAAGCCGATCACGATGCCCGCAACCCCCAGACCGGTGAGCACCGGGGTCAAATCCCATCCCACCTGGGCCAGCGCAAAGAGGAAACCAAAGATCACCACCAGGTTACCGCCTATGGTGATAAAGAACTCCTGCACCAGGGTGCTGAAGCGGGCCTTTTTATGGGTCACGGCCCGGGAGATGCCTCGTCGAACCAGCCGGCCCAGCAAAACAGCACCGCCCATCAGGGCCACAAACAACACAACCCGGGACAGAATCCCGCCCACGTTGGCCTTCAGCCAGTTCTGAATGTCTTCCCACAAGCCGGTCAGTACCGTACGCATCGCGCCGATGCTGACCACCGCCTCCGCCAGATTGCCGGTGCTTTTGAAGATCAGTTCGTTGTACTGGTCCACCGGCAGGTTCTGCTCCTCCATCAGCACCAGAACCTGCTTGAGGTTGTTTACCGCACTGCGGACCAGGCGATCCTGCGTGGCCAACTTTCCCTCAAAGGCGCTTCTGGCATCGGCAGGCAGGGATTTCAGTTCACCCTGCAGTAACTCTCTCTGGCGGGTGCTGGAGCGCAGATACGCGGCCATAAACTCGGCGTACTGAACAATCTCACGATTCAGTGAACGCTGCTCCTTGCGGATGTCGACACCCCACCCTTCCAGGGTCTTCAGGTTGGTCTGTCGCTCACCCAGCAGCCAGTTTACGTAGGAGTAAAAATCGTCGATGTTCAGCAGCACCAGCAGTTGTTTATCCGGCTCCGCCTTTTCGTACTGTTCGAACAGGTTGCGCAGTCCACCGGACGCCAGATCCAGACGGGTCTGGAAAAACTGGTTTTCGGCGCGAATCACTTCCGCCCCCACCGCTTGGGCCTCTGTCGTGGCGACCTGCTCGACTTGCCGCAAAAAGGCATCGACCCGCTGGGTCATGGTCAGCGTACTGGCGACCGCCTGCTGTTGCAGCAGGTCACGGCTCATCTCGGACTCGGTTTTCTGCCAGTTGGCCTCGAAGCGATCCACCCGCTTGCTGGTGGCATCAATATCGGCTTTCACCGCGTGCCCGTCCGCTTGCAGTTCAACCAGCGTCGGCACGGCCGGAGGGGCCTCTTCTGCCCCGATCGAAAACGTTAAAAAGAAGATGAACAACAATGCAGTAGTGCGCATCACTGGCTCCCTCGCCGGCGTACCTGTCTGGCTCCAGTTTAGGCGGCAACGCCGATGAAAGCCCAGTGATTGATCTCAACCTTTGGCTTGATTACCTTTGTGATTAAGATCACGAATGGAATCCCCTAATGTCTAAAACGACCCTGCTCACTGTTGTATCCATCCTTGCCCTGCTGGCCATCAGCTTTGTGGTGATGCGCTCAATGAGCACACCCCAGAACACCGCAGCTGATGCTTCGGCAGAAGGCCGGTGGCTGCAGGAAACGATTCAATGCGCGGCCTATTACGACCTCAGTGCCCAAATCCTCTCTGGTATGGACGTGCCTCAGATGGCCGCGGTCGCCGGGCGTCTCGCCGGCTCGGCGCAACAGGCCCGTGCCCTGGCACAAGCCAAAGCCGACACTTCAGAAGTGGAGCAGCGCATTCTGGCGGCCCAGTCGGAGATGCGCGCAGCCATGCCCAACGCCCAGTCTCTGGGCCCGCTGATGACCCAATACAAAGGGCCCTGCCAATCGTTAATGAGTGACCCTGACGCGCGAATGGCGTACTGGGAGCAACAGGCAGGTTAAAGATACTGGCCGGCACAGTCCGGCCTGTTTTTATAATCCACCTCACAGGAAATTCACGGCAAACCGGCTAATTTTTAATGAATTAGCCTTTGAGATTTACCAACCATTCCTGCCCCTCAACACAGTAGAGAGCACTATGGAGAGTCCCGAACCCCGCCGTATTCTGGTTCTGTTCGCCCACCCGGCACCGCAACATTCAGAGATTTCCCTGCCCCTGGCCCGTGCCGTGATGGACCTCCCCTTCGTTACGCTGGTGGACCTTTACGCCGAATACCCAACCCTGGATATCGACATTGCGGTTGAGCAGCAACGCCTGCGGGAACACGATGTGATCGTGTTTCTCCACCCGCTGTACTGGTACTCCACCCCCGCCATTCTGAAGGAGTGGCAGGATCTGGTGCTGGAATACAACTTTGCCTATGGCCACAAAGGGCTGGCCCTTAAAGACAAAATCTTCTTCAGTGCCACCAGCGCCGGGGGCCAGCAAGGCGCCTATCAGCCCAACGGTTATAACCGTTACCCATTGAGAGAGCTGATGCGGCCGCTGGAGATGACCGCCAACTTATGTCATATGCACTACCTGCCCCCGTTTGCGCTGTTCGGGGCCCGCACGGCGGTGGAGGACCAACGCCTTGAACCGCATAAACAGCAGTTTCTCCAACTGCTTCGCGCCATATCGGAGCATCGGCTGGATTTGGCGTCCGCGGCCGGGGCCGACACACTGAACGACGCACTGGAGGCACAGTTATGACCGGGATCCTGCTCTACGCGTTTATCTACCTGGTCGCCGCCGTGATTGCCGTGCCGCTGGCCAACCGCTTTGGCCTGGGCTCGGTACTGGGCTACCTGATTGCCGGTGTGGTGCTGGGTCCGCTGATGGGGCTGGTCGGCTCCGAAGCCGCAACACTTCAGCACTTTGCCGAATTTGGCGTGGTGATGATGCTGTTCCTGGTGGGGCTGGAGCTGGAGCCCAAAATGCTCTGGAAGATGCGGGGCAAACTGCTGGGACTGGGCGGCCTGCAGGTGGGCATCACCACCGCCATCATTTTTGGCCTGGGCCTGCTGTTTGGCCTCTACTGGTCGGTGGCACTGACCATTGGCCTGATCTTCGCCCTCTCCTCCACCGCCATTGTGCTTCAGACCCTGAACGAAAAAGGGCTGACCAAAACCGAAGGCGGCCGCGCGGGCTTCTCGGTGCTGCTGTTTCAGGACATCGCCGTTATCCCGATGCTGGCGTTGATCCCGCTGTTGGCATTGCCGGAACTCAAAGAGGTTGGCTCCACCGCTGCGGAACATCATGAAGAGATCAGTCTGGTGGCCGGACTGCCGGGTTGGGGCCATGCCCTGGTGGTGGCAGGCGCCATTGCTGCCGTGGTATTCGGCGGCCATTATCTGACCCGCCCGCTGTTTCGGATGATCGCCGAAGCACGCCTCAGGGAGATTTTCACTGCTGCCGCTCTGATGCTGGTTATTGGCATTGCGGCGCTGATGTCGATGGTTGGTCTTTCTCCCGCTCTGGGTACCTTTCTGGCCGGTGTGGTGCTGGCCACCAGCGAGTTCCGCCATGAGCTGGAATCGGACATTGAGCCCTTCAAAGGGCTGCTGCTGGGTCTATTCTTTATCACCGTCGGTGCCGGTATCGACTTCGGCGTGCTGTTCGCCGATTTCGGCCTGGTGATGGGACTGACACTGGGCGTGATGGCGCTGAAGGCGCTGGTGCTGCTGGCTTTGAGCTTTATGTTCAAAATCCGTCTGGGCGACCGCTGGCTGTTCAGTCTGTCGCTGGCGCAGGCCGGTGAGTTCGGCTTTGTTTTGCTGGCGTTCTCCACTCAAAACGCGGTGCTGCCGCCGGACCTGGTGCCGATACTTTCGCTGGTGGTGGCGTTGTCGATGCTGCTGACGCCACTGCTGTTTATCCTCTACGAGCGGGTGATACAGCCGCGATTTTCAGAAACCGAAAGCCGCGAGGCGGATGAGATCGACACCCCCGGTAAGGTGATCATCGCCGGCATGGGTCGCTTTGGTCAGGTGGTCAGCCGGACGCTGGTGGCCAATGAGATCCACCCCGTGGTGCTGGATCTGTCTCCCACTCAGATTGAAGCGATGCGACAAGTTAAGATCCGCGCCTACTACGGTGACGCCACCCGGGTCGACCTGCTGCTCAGCGCCGGCATCAGCGAGGCCAATCTGCTGATCGTGGCCATCGATAACCCGGATCAGGCACTGGAGTTGGTGGAGCTGGTCAAACGCCATTTCCCCGGTGTGGCGGTGCTTGCCCGCGCTTTCGACCGGGGCCATTTCTACAAGCTTCGCCAGGCCGGTGCGGACTTTGTCACCCGGGAGTACTTCGAGGGTGCCCTGTTGCTGGCCCGGGAAGCGCTGATCAGTCTCGGAGAGCACCCTTTTACGGCAGAACATCGAATCCGGCATTTCCGCCACTACGAAAAGGCCACGCTTGACGAGCTCTATCCCCATTGGCAGGAAGACAACGACTTCTTTTCCAATGCGGCCTACCGCGCCAATTTTATTGCCATGGTCCAGGAAGCGAGTACCCGGGTCAGGCGCAACCGCCAGGATGGCCACGACGGCACCGACCGGGCCTGGAACCCACCCCCGAAAGGCTATACCGACGACATCGCGTCGGACCCGGACATTCACCACTGACCGAATCGGCCCTATATGGGCCGTTTCTTTTGCCATCCATTAAACCGCCGGGCAAAAGGACGGTTCTTTGTCTACTTTGAGAAAGTCGATCCCACACCGCTTCATCAATGACAAAGGATTGTCTTATGAACCGCCTCCATGCCCTCACTCTGATCCGGGCCCTGCGTCTGATTGCTCTGTTTCCCCTGCTCGCCGCGTTGGCGGCCAGCGCCCTTTGGAGCGCACGGTTGCTTGAGGATCAGCAACAGGCGCACATGGGCATGGAGGAGTTCGCCCTGATCCGTGTACTGGATGATGTGGCGCATCAGCACGCGGTCGAACGGGGTTTGTCAGCGGGCTACCTGGGCCAGCCCAACGCCGACGGGTTTAACCGGTTGGTCCAGCAGCGGGTCAGAGCCGATAAGGCCGTACAGGTTATGATGGCCGTGGACCCGAACCAACACAGCCCCGCCGTCGCCGAAAACATCCGGCAATCTCAGGCGGACATCAGAGCCGTCCTGCTCGGTAAAGCCGCCATTCGACAGGAAGTAGATACCGGCAAGAGTGGAGAGGCATTCGACTACTACTCCCGGCTTAATGAAGTGGTCCTGACCAGCATTGAGCGCCAGATTTTAGCCATCGACAACGCCAGCCTGCGCCTCCGCCTTCAATCCGGCTGGTACCTGCTTCAGGCCAAGGAGCGTGCAGGCCAGTCCCGGGGGATGTTGAACGGCGTGTTTGCCCGCGGTTATGCCACTGAGGAGCAGTACTTTTCCATCCAGCAATACCTGCTGGCCGAACAGCGGGCACTGGAAGCGTTCCGGCTGGTGGCCCCGGAGCACTGGCAAGTCGCGCTGGAGGGGGAAAGTCGTGACCCGGTTTGGCGACAGGTGAGCGCCACTGCGCGGGCTTTTTTCACCACGCCAAACCTCGACTCGGTGTCCGGCCCTCTGGACTGGTTCACCCTCGCCACTGAGCGCATCAATGACATTCAGACTCTGGCGCAAGGGTTGTCCGGGGAAAGTTCGGCACTGGCCCGGCGGCAGATGCAGACCGCCACCTTGCACCTCTATCTGGGGGCGAGTGCAATGGCTCTGGTGCTGTTTGCGCTCATCGGCTTGTTATGGCTGCTGAGCCGTCAAATTGTTTTCCGGGTTGAGAGGATACAGCGGGTGCTCACCACGGTCAGCCAGGCGCATGATCTGACCCAACGCACCGGAGACGCAGCGAACAATGAGCTGGGTCGCATCGCTGAAGCGCTGGACCATCACCTTGACCAGATCCAGCAGCAGTTCGCCCATACCCAGATGCAGATGGACGACAGTCTTAGCCATCTGACCGCCATCACCCAGGCTTCGGAACGCGCGCAAAACCAGGCCTTGCAGCAACACCAGCAAACCGACCAGATCGCCACCGCGATGACCGAGATGAGCCAGACCAGCGAATCGATCGCCAGCACCATGCAGGAGGCCGCCCGCGAGACCGGTCAGGTGGAGCAGCAATGCAACGTGAGTCAGGAGCAACTGACCCGAATCGAATCCGCGATGAGCAATATGGAGCAGGAGCTGCAACACAGCTTTGAGCGGGTACAGGTGCTGGTCGAGAGTACCGAGCAGATCCAGGGCATCCTTGGCACCATCGAAGGGATTGCCGAGCAAACCAACCTTTTGGCCCTCAATGCCGCGATTGAAGCGGCCCGCGCCGGGGAGCAGGGCCGCGGATTTGCCGTGGTGGCCGACGAAGTGAGAAGCCTGGCACAGCGCACCTCGGAAGCCACCTGCGAAATCAACCAGTTAATTTCAACGCTTATCGATGGTGGCGAACAGGCTCATACCGCGATGGACAGCAGTCGCACTTTGACCCGGGAAGCCACCGGCCGGGTGCGGGAAAATGGCGTGGTGCTGAATGAGTTGTTCTGTGGTGTGACGCGCTTAAATACCCTGATTGCCCAGACCGCCACCGCCTCCGAACAACAATCCGTCGTCGCCAACCAAATCAACGGCAACGTTCTGGCCGTAACGGAATTGTCTGATGGCACCATGAGCCAGGTCGGCGAAACCCAGGCGCTGGTGAAGACCATGCAACTGGCGTTGTCCGGTCTGAACCAACAGGTGAACCGCTACCGGACCGCGCTCTGATCTTCTTCCCCCCCAGGGCCATAATGGTCCTCTCCACCCCGCTCCGGCGGGGCTTTTTTTGCTCAGGCCGCCGGAGCGGGATCGGGGTACGCCTGATGGTAGGCGGCCATAAAATCGGAGCGGATGTGCTGTTCCAGGTGGGTGGCCTGCTCTGTTGGACAGAACAGCATGACGTGCACAATCTGCTCTCCGGTGCTGCCGCTGGTGATGTGAATGTGCGGATCCGGCCCCGGCAGATCGACGCCAGCGTGCTTTTCGATGACACCGTTGTAGCGCCGCGCCACATCAATAAAGTCTTCGCTGTGGTGCTCAATTTTACTGATCAGATCCGGCAACAGCGGAAACAGGTTATTAAAGCCCGGCACAATGATGGAGAAGCTGTGGTAGACGTACCGCTTCATAAAATTAAGGTTCTTCACCGGGTAGGTAAAAAACATGCTGTTGGGCAGCGTGATGGTTTTTCCGGTGAAGTGGTACTGGCCGTGATAGAGGTCGATCTCCTGGATCACCGTGGCCATCAGGTTGTGCTCAATCACCTCACCGCTGATTTTGCCCACCTCAATCCAGTCGCCAATCCGAAAGGAGCGTGAGCTGGCCCGCTGAATGGAGCCGGTGAAACAGAGAATGATCTCCTTCGACGCCACCACCACCGCAACAGCAATGGCGGTTACCGACAGCGCGAATTCGCTGATCTCGGACTTCCACAGCAGGAACATCGACAGCACCAGCACCGAAAACGCACCGTTTTTGGTCAGGGAGATCCACTTGCGCTGGTCCTCTGACAGGAACATCGCATCACCCCGGATCCCCGCCAGCACCAGGCGTCGGAACAACAGAATAAAAAACACCAGAATGGCGCTCAGCAGAAGCTTATGATCCAACAAGAACGCGAGCACTTTTTCTGCGTTTTCCATCATTTACCCATTCTCAGAAGCCGTCAGCGCTCACCTTAGCCCATCGCTTTACCTTGTTCAATTTCCCTTCCTGCTCTCCCCCGTTTTGCTTCGCCTCACTCCCGGAACCGTCGTGACCTGCAGAGACTTCTATACTCATTGCGCACCCGCCCTCATCGCAAAGGAGCCCTGCATGAAAAGGACACTGTTTTCCGCTCTGATTCTGGCCTTGTTCGTGACGCCTGCACCGTTGCAGGCTTCCGGCGGCGGCCAGGTACTGACTGACCCTGGTGCCGCCGAAGGCAAACACTTCGATCCCAAAGGTAAGCAGCCTTCCCGCTTCACGGTGGACGCCCAGGAAGCGATGAAGCAGGCGTTACCTTTTGATGATGCACGGGACTTTGAAGAGGCCAAACGGGGTTTCATTGCCGCCCCGGACTATAAGCAGATCCTGTCCGAATCCGGTAACGTGGCCTGGGACATGGGCAGCTATGAGTGGCTGCTGCTGGACAAAACCTTCGACAGTATCCACCCCTCTCTGCGGCGTCAGGCCGTACTCAATATGGCCTATGGGCTGTACGAAGTGTTGCCGGACAAAATCTATCAGGTGCGCGGTTTCGACCTGGCCAACATCACCTTTATTAAAGGCGACACCGGCTGGATCATCATCGACCCCCTGACCGCCAAGGAAACGGCCGCTGCAGCCTTGAAACTGGCCAACGAGCAGCTGGGGCAACGTCCGGTCAAAGCGGTGATCTACTCTCACTCCCACGCCGACCACTTTGGCGGTGCACGCGGGGTGATCGACGAAGCGGAGTTGGCGGCGGGCAAAATCCAGGTGATCGCCCCGGATGGCTTTATGGTCCACGCCGTGTCTGAGAATGTGTACGCCGGTAACGCCATGAACCGCAGACTGTTCTTTCAGTACGGCGTGCTGTTGCCCCGCAGCCCCTTTGGCCATGTGGACCAGTCCATCGGCAAGAACACCGCCGCCGGCACCACAGGACTGGTGCCTCCCACGCGCCTGATAAAGGAGGACTTCGAAACCCTCACCGTTGACGGCGTTGAGATGGTGTTCCAGAACACGCCCGGCACCGAAGCCCCGGCGGAGATGAACACCTATTTCCCTCAGTGGAAAGCGTTCTGGGCCGCCGAGAACATCACCGGTACTGTCCACAACATCTATACCCTGCGCGGCGCACTGGTCCGGGATGCGCTGGAGTGGTCAAAGCAGATCAACCAGGCGCTGTATCGCTTCGGTGGCGAAGCGGAAGTGATGTTCGCTTCCCACAGTTGGCCACGTTGGGGCAACGACCGCATCCAGGAAGTGATGCGCTCACAGCGTGACATCTACGCCAACCTCAATAACGAAGTGCTGCATCTGGCCAACGAAGGGGTCACCATCAACGAAGTGCACAACCACTACAAACCGCCGCAAAGCCTGCAACAGCAGTGGTCCGCTCACAGCTATCATGGCTCCGAAGCGCACAACAGCCGTGCGGTCATCAACCGCTACCTCGGCTACTGGGATGGCAATCCGGCCACCCTTATTCCCTTGTCACCCGGCGACAGTGCCCCGCTTTACGTCGAGATGATGGGCGGTGCCGAGAAGATCATCAGCAAGGGACAGTCGCTGTACGACAGCGGCGACTACCTGTTGGCGGCCGAAATTCTGAATAAACTGGTTTACGCCGAACCCGGCAACCAGGCCGCCAAGGATCTGCTCGGGGATGTGTTTGAGCAGATAGGCTATCAGCAGGAGAGCCCCAGCGTCCGCAACAGCTTCCTGGCCGCCGCGTTCGAGCTGAGGAACGGCATTCCCACCGGCGCCACACCGAAAACCTCCGGGCCGGACATGATTCGGGCCATGGCCACCGATCTGTGGCTGGATTTCCTCGCCATCCGGCTCAACAGTGAAATGGCTGAGGGTAAAGCTTTTATCATCAACCTGATCACTCCGGACAACGATGAAAAGTATGTGGTGGAACTGTCCAATGCGACCCTCACCAATATTGAGGGCTTTACCGCCGATAACGCCGACCTCACCATCACCATCAACCGCAGCGATCTCGAACCGGTGATGATGGGAACCGTCTCAATGGAGGACCAGATTGCCTCCGGCAAAGCGAAGATAAAGGGCAACGACAAGCTGGTGGCGGAACTTCGCAGCATGTTGGCCAGCTTTACTCCGGACTTTGAGATGATGCCCGGCACCAAAACCACCGACACACCGAAAGCCGAGCCTACGCTGGCCCAGCCAGAGCCTGCAGACACTTCCGGGGGATAGTGAATAACGGCAAAACGGGGGCTTCGGCCCCCGTTTCTCAGAGATCGCAGCAGGCGTTTTCGCTCGTCCCCCTCCCCTGGCGACAAAAAAGCCGGTTCTGGCTCACACCGCAGCCGTACAGACGCACGCCATCACAAATCCTCTTCTTTTTTGATCCCGAACAGGCTTGTTAAAAATTTCCCTCTGCTACGTTTACTGCCAATCCAGGAATATGCCGCGTTCGAACCACCATTCAACAGAATCCTCTGAATGGCATGAACGCGATTTTTGTTATGAAGGAGTATTTATGAGCCAGGAAAACAAAAGTGGCGGTTGTCCGGTCATGCACGGTGCCAACACTCACAGCGACCAAAACACCATGGCCTGGTGGCCCAAAGCACTGAACCTCGACATCCTCCACCAGCAGGACAGCAAAACCAATCCGCTGGGAGCAGACTTCAACTACGCCGAGGCGTTCAGCAAGCTGGATCTGGAAGCGGTCAAGACCGACCTGAAAGCGCTGATGACCGACAGCCAGCCTTGGTGGCCGGCGGACTGGGGCCATTACGGCGGCCTGATGATCCGTATGGCGTGGCACTCGGCGGGCACCTATCGTACCGCCGATGGCCGTGGCGGTGCCGCAACCGGCAACCAACGCTTCGCCCCGCTCAACTCCTGGCCGGACAACGCCAATCTGGACAAAGCCCGCCGCCTGCTATGGCCGATCAAACGCAAGTACGGCAACGCTCTGTCCTGGGCCGACCTGATGATTCTGGCCGGAAATATGGCCTATGAGTCCATGGGGCTGAAAATGTTTGGTTTTGGCGGCGGTCGCGAAGACATCTGGCATCCGGAGAAAGACATCTTCTGGGGCGATGAGCGGGAATGGCTGGCGCCGACCGACAACCCCAACAGCCGTTACTCCGGCGAGCGGGATCTCGACAACCCACTGGCTGCCGTCATGATGGGCCTGATCTATGTGAACCCAGAGGGCGTCGATGGCAATCCGGACCCGCTGAAAACCGCCCAGGACATGCGCGTCACCTTCGCCCGCATGGCGATGAACGACGAAGAAACCGTGGCCCTGACCGCCGGTGGCCACACCGTCGGTAAATGTCACGGCAACGGTCGCGCCGAAAACCTCGGTGCCGAGCCGGAAGCGGCGGAAATGGAAGAGCAGGGACTGGGCTGGAACAACAAAACCGGCCGCGGCATTGGCCGTGACACCGTCACCAGTGGCCTGGAAGGCGCCTGGACCACCCATCCGACCCAATGGGACAACGGTTACTTCCAACTGCTGCTCAACCACGAGTGGGCGCTACAGAAGAGCCCCGCCGGCGCCTGGCAGTGGGAACCGGTGGACATTAAGGAAGAGGACAAGCCAGCAGACGTGGAAGACCCCTCCATCCGTCACAACCCGATCATGACCGACGCCGACATGGCCCTGAAGATGGACCCGGATTACCGTAAGATCGCCGAGAAGTTCTACAACGACCCGGCCCTGTTCTCCGAAACCTTTGCTCGGGCCTGGTTCAAACTGACGCACCGGGACATGGGGCCGAAGAGCCGTTATCTGGGCAACGATGTGCCAGCGGAAGACCTGATCTGGCAGGATCCCGTTCCCGCAGTCGACTACACCCTGAGCGACGCAGAGGTCGCGGACCTGAAAGCGCAAATCCTGGCCAGTGGCCTGAGCAGCGCCGAACTGATCGCCACCGCCTGGGACAGCGCGCGCACCTTCCGGGGTTCTGACTGCCGCGGCGGTGCCAACGGGGCCCGCATCCGTCTGGCACCGCAAAACGGCTGGGACGGCAACGAGCCCGAGCGCCTGCACAAGGTGCTGGCGGTACTGGAGCGGATCCAGGCGGGTCTGGCCAAGCCGGTCAGCCTTGCAGATCTGATTGTACTGGGCGGCAGTGCCGCCGTTGAGCAGGCCGCACAGAACGCCGGTGTCGCCATTACCGTGCCATTCGCCCCGGGACGTGGCGACGCCACCGAAGCGATGACCGATGGCCCCTCGTTTGATGTGCTGGAGCCGCTGCACGACGGTTTCCGTAACTGGGTGAAGCGCGATTACGTGGTCAGCCCGGAAGAGATGCTGCTGGATCGCGCTCAACTGATGCGTCTCACCGCACCGGAGATGACCGTGCTGATTGGTGGCATGCGGGTACTGGGCACCAACCACGGTGGCAGCGCTCACGGCGTATTCACCGACCGGGTGGGCACCCTCAGCAACGACTTCTTCGTCAACCTGACCGACATGGCCAACAGTTGGAAGCCGATGGGCAAAAACCTCTACCACCTTTGCGATCGCCAAAGTGGCGAGATGAAGTGGACTGCCACCCGGGTCGACCTGGTGTTTGGCTCCAACTCCATTCTTCGCGCTTACGCCGAGATGTACGCTCAGGACGACAATCAGGAGAAGTTTGTGCGCGACTTCGTGGCCGCCTGGGTCAAGGTGATGAACGCGGACCGCTTCGATCTGAAGTGATTCCCGGCCTCCTTAACAAAAAACCACCGCCAGTGCGGTGGTTTTTTTATGGCTAGAACCGGCATGGCTCATACCGGCTCATGGTCGTGCCCGCAGAGGTGGTGATCGCCCAACACCTCCAGAATTCGGCATTGATGTGGCTCACCGCTCTGGCAGCAGGAAACCAGGTCACCCAGCGCCTGCTCCAGCTTCTCAAGCCGCACACGTTTTTCTCTCACCGCTTCAAGGTGGGCGCGGGCAATCTGCTGCACATCGTGATCGGCCTGTCGTTCCTGCAACGCCAGCAAACTGGTGATGTCTTCAAGGTGAAACCCCAACTGGCGGCAGTGGCGGATAAAACGGAGCCGCTGCAGATGAGCCGGCAGATAACGGCGTTGATTACCCGCGTTACGGGGCGGTTCCGGCAGCAGGCCAATCTGCTCGTAATAGCGAATCGTCGGCACCTTGGTGTCCGTCAGTTTTGCCAGTTTGCCAATGCCATAGCTGAACGCCATTCCCGACTCCTTGTTGTGAAAAAGCACTTGAAGCTCTAGTTACTAGAGCTTTTACAGTACCCCCATCCGCTAAAGAATGGGAGTGCCAAGTTATGGCTGGATGCTGCAATCACAACGCGCAATTTGACGGGGCCAGTGCCCAATACCGACGGATCCTCTGGCTGATCATCGCCATCAACGGCGTGATGTTTCTGGTGGAGATGGTTGCCGGCATCGGTGCCCAATCCCAGGCCCTGCAAGCCGATGCTCTGGATTTTCTCGGCGATACCCTCACCTATGGCATCAGCCTCTGGGCCATCGGCAAGGCACTGAGTGTGAGGGCCAATGTGGCGATGTTTAAAGGGGTGAGTCTGCTGCTGATGTCACTTTGGGTCATGGGCTCCACCCTCTACAGGGTGTTTGTGCTGAATGCACCGGATCCCTACACCATGGGCAGCATCGCCATCGCCGCCTTCATCGCCAATCTGGCCAGTGTGCTGTTGCTGGCCCGCTACAAGGATGGTGATGCCAATGTCCGATCGGTCTGGCTCTGCAGTCGCAATGACGCCATTGGGAATCTGGTGGTGGTGGCTGCCGCCTCCGGGGTGTGGGCCAGCAGTTCAGCCTGGCCGGACCTGGCCGTGGCCTTTGTGCTGTCGGCGCTGTTCCTCTCCTCCTCCTGGCAGATCCTGAAGCTGGCGATTCAGGAGCGGCAAACTTCCAGAGCCTTGCCGCAAAGTGCTTGCAGCAGCACCGAAAGCTCAGTGCGGTAAACCGCAAAGGAGGCCTCAGGCCTCCCTTTTCACGCTCTAAAGCCGGTCGCACGGAAAAACCAGCGGGTAATACCGGTGACTGTCTCATGTGACAGTGGCATTTTTGCCCTGATCGTGACGGACTACCACCGTTCACTGTAACGGTTCGACTTACCCAGGTTACACGGACCGCACAACACCTGCAGGTTGTCCGGGTCGAGCTCCAACTCCGGATGGGTTGAGCGTGGTTTGATGTGGTCCACATGAAGTGCAACGCCTTCGGAAGCCCGGGCACCGCACAGGACGCAGCACCCTTTGGCGTTTGCCAATGCATCAACACGCACTCTCAGCCACGCCTGGCTCTGGTAGAAGTCCGGCGCTTTGGGCGTGTCGATATGGCCCAGCTCCGCGACATCGCGAAACATCTCTGGCGTACCATCCGGGCCATACAGAATCGCGTGCACATCGGTAGCCTGGTGGTGCTTATTCAGCCATCGCACAATGCCTCGTCTGGCGGCTTTTTCCGACTGATAATTGGTACGGCGATTGCGGCCTTCAACATAAAAGGTGACCCGATACATAACATGGCTCCAAAATAACCTAAGGTTTGACAGAGGTTCAGTGATAAAATCTGATGCTCACAGAAATCCAGATTGCCAGAAAATCCAACAAAGCGCGCCACATTTCTTTTTTCTTGTTCTTTAATCAGTACGTCAGGTATTACCAACTCTGATTGGCTGGCACAAAAATGTGGCTCGACATGATCATTAAATCTTTATACCGGGCACCGATTTATATCCCAGCCCGATGTGAAGTTCTGTTGGGCTGAAGAAAATAACGGCCGCCGTAATGCGATGACGCCCGTGGATTCGCAGACCACCCCGCTGTCGGAAAGCCCACATCACGTGCCCCCTCGCCTGAGCAGCGAAAACACCGGGGATAACCGGACAGCGGAGCCCGGCGACACGTGCGCCAGCACCACCAGAACAGGGATGGCTTTTATGGTTGGCTTAGGTACGGGCACAGGGAAAATGCCAAAGTCAGGGCAAAAAAAAGGCACCTTTCGGTGCCAGAGGACTCTTGGACCAGGAGGGTTGGGCTTCAGTTGGGTGCTGGGGGACACCGGTTAACCACCCTACCCACTTTCAACCACACACCGCATATTGACTTGCAGTTTGTTACGACGAATTGTTGTCAGGAGCAACAATGACATGGGTTATTGTATAACTTGACTTCGATACGGCTTAATCAAAATAAACTTCACAAGTTATTGACTGCATGGTTTGGTACAACGTTCTTACAACAAGACTCATTGGGAGAGTCAATTTCATTGTAGCCACTCAATTCGTTTGGCCAAGTGACTGAGCGGCGTTTCTTGTAAGTGCAATGTATCCAAAAGGGAAAATGGACGCACAATAACCGCCCACCATGCTCTCCGGCCGATTAAGCCCCAAAAAAAAGAGGCCCAAGGGCCCCTTTTCTAAAATAGATCGGCGTTACTGGTTAATGCCCAGCAGCTCAACATCAAAAATCAGAACCGAGCCGGCAGGGATACTGCCCACACCGCGGTTACCGTAGGCCAGGTTGGCCGGAATAAACAGTCGGAACTTATCGCCGACGGTCATCAGTTGCAGACCCTCGGTCCAGCCCTTGACCACCTGGTTCAGACCAAAGCTGATCGGCTCACCACGCTCGACTGAACTGTCAAACACGTTACCGTTGATCAGGGTACCGTGATAATGCACTTTTACCTTATCGGTCGGGCCCGGGTGCACCGTGCCTTCGCCCTTCTCCAGCACCAGGTACTGCAGGCCGGATGCGGTGGTTTCAACGCCCTCAGCCTTGGCGTTTTCCGCCAGGAAGGTTTCGCCAATTCCGACGTTCTCTGACGCCACTTTCTTATTGGAGTAAGAGCGTTGCAGGAACAGGCCCACCAGCGCCAGCACGACGACAATCAGAACAATTTTAGACACGGTTGTAATCCCCTTTAGGTCGATGGTTCAGACTCTAACATATTGACCCACCTCGGGTGATCTATGCGGAAGTCGAATGGCCAACTTTGCTTCGGTTTCAGGGCTTGAACGCGTTGTGATGGGTCTTACGCAGATCGTCCAGTGCCTTGATTTGAGCCGGCAGGTTATCCGCATCGCCTGCAGCGATGGTGGCCTGGATCCCTTCCACCATAACCAGAAACTCCCACATGGCCGCTTCATAGTCGGGCTGAGCCCCTTTGCGTACCATGGCACGGCTGGCGTCGGATGACAGTTGGTGCAGGTTGGCCAGGTGAGTGGCGATCACCGCAGGATCGTCGGAGCCGTTAATGGCTTTCCACTCCTTGCCCATGGCCTTCATGGTGCGTTGCAGATCCACCACACCTTGGTTGACCGGTTCGGACGCTCCAAAACAGCCGCTCAGGCCAAGAGCAGCGGTTAACAACAGAGCCTGAATTCGCATAATGTCCCTCTCATTTGACTTGGATCACGGCGAGTCTAGAGCGGAATGAAAAGCGGTCTCAACAGGTTTCGTTGAATTTTTACAGAGTTTTACAACAACAACGCCGGGACAGTGCCCGGCGTTAACGGTTGCGCAAAATGACGGGCTCAGGCGTCCCGGATCAGGTCGACAACGGAGATCAGCGCGGCGATGGCGTGCACCACCAGGAATCCAAACAGCCCGCTGGCAAACATCAGGTGCTGCTTGCGCCAAAACAAGGCATCGCTGCTGCCTTCGGTCACCAGCCAGCCAATGCCGGTCACGCCGACCGCCAACAGCAGCAGTAAACCGACGCCTTCAATCAGGGGCAGTAAACCGCTGCCGCCGGCCCGGGGCAATCGCCCTTTAAACAGACCGGTGAGGTCGTTCAGGGTAGGCTTCAGATCGCCAACCAGATAGGGAAAATACTGGCGCCACTGGCCATGACGGCAGCAGTGACGCAGAAACCAGATCCCCAGTACGGTGGTGAGCGCCCCCACCACAATATGAGCCCAATCCCACGCCGAGGCTGACGGCGGGATTCGATTTGCCATCCTGACCCAACCGGCAGTGGCAAACAGCCAAATCACGCCGACAATCACCAGGCGGTGTAACCAGGGCTCGATTCGGTTCATGGGCGCAGTCCGGCAAACTCAGTGGCGAACTGGTCCACCCGATCCCACTGAGTGTACTCAATGTGGCTGTTCGGATCGGTCGGTCCTTTGGTCAGCCACATGATGAAGCGGATGATGTTGCGATCAAACCAGTTGTAACGCTGGTAATTGATTACCCCGCCAAACACGCCAAGCAGTTTGGGTTGCCAGGGCGTTTTCTGCAGGAACTGACGGACGTAGGGGTTGGTGTCCGGTGTGTTCTTATGAGGCTTGCGCGCCACCAGGTTAACCGAGAAAAACGCGTTCGGCATGGCGTCCAGCTCGCTTTGGTGAGCCGCGATCCACTGGTACAGCTCCGGGCGGTACTTACCGTGGTAGATGCTGCAGGCCAGCAGCACTTTGTCGTACCCATCCAGGGCTTGAGGCGCCTCGGCCAGGGGCCTCATCTCCACACTCTCCCCTTCGCTTTGCAGATGCTCGGCAATGCGCTGGCAAATCTTGTGGGTTTGGCCAAACTGGCTGGCGTAAATCAGCAGGGTTTTGCTCAAAGGCCACCTCACTTCCATTTCAAATTGGTACTTATCTTAGAGCAGTGCGCTTTCGTCGAATATGACCCAGCTCACCTTGTTAAAGTTCAGGCCAAAACCGGTTCTGTGGCACGTTTCGGGATCACCGTCACTTTAGAGCGTTAAACGCGCAAGACGACGGTGACAACGCCACAGCAGCAAACCCAGCCAGACCAGCATCACAAGCACCATCAGGCCGGGCCCCAGAGCGGCTTCCCGGAACAACGACATCACACCAGAAACGGAGTCGTGGCCTATCGCCATCAGGTTGGTCAGACGGAACAGATCCACCGGGTTCATCAGAATCAGGCCCCGCACCCAGATGCCACCCCACTGGCCCACCAACAGCCCCAGAAGCACCAAATCGTAGAGCAGCACGAAGAAGAACCAGAGCGCAAACAGCTTGGCCGCGGCACGGCCTTTACTGGCAGCCGTCAGGCTGACGCAGTAACCCAGCGCGATAAAGATCCACCCCAGCAGTACCGCGGTAGCGATAAAGCCCAGGTAGCCCAACAGCAACCCTTCCCGCTCACTGGAGAAGGCAAACACGATAAGGCCGGTCAGTCCGAAACCCAACAGCGCCGTCAGCGCCAGGATCCCGCCCTGCCCCAGAAATTTACCCAACAGAATATGTTTGCGTCCAAGCGGATAAGACAGCATCAGCAGCAGCGTGCCGTCCTCCCGTTCACCAACAAAACTGTCGTAGGAGAGCTGAATGGCGATCAGCGGAATCAGCACCGCAGCCAGCGTTGCCAACGCCGACAGGCTGTCCTGCCAGGGGCCGAGTGCCAGCGTGCCACTGGCGGCTGAGCCAAACAGCGCCAGCACCAGTGACAAAGCAAAGAAGCTGGTGCTCAGACTCAGCAGCCAGCGATTGCGCAGACCATCCAGAAACGCCTTACGGGCGATCACCAGTGTCGGGTTCATAGTAGTGCCCCCAATCGGGATTGATGATGGTGGTAGACCTCGGTCAGGCTGGGTGCACTGACGGTGAAGTCGAGCATCCCATGGACGCCGGTGAGACGGGCGATGGTGCCGGTTTTCTGGTCAGGGGTCACCCACAGACTCTGACTGGCGTCATCCCAGTGCGGCGCAAGCTGGTCGTCACGGAAGATCCGCTCGTTGACATCGGCCACGGCAATCCGGGTTTTCAGGCCGGCGGCTTTGCGCAGGGTGGCCAGGTCGCCGGAGGCCATCACCTGCCCTTGCGCCATGATCAACGCCTGATGGAAGTGCGGCTCAATCAGCGTCAGCTCATGGGTACACACCACCACCGCACACCCCCTCGCCACCTGCTGATTGAGGCAGTGGTAAAGGTAGGCGGAGGAGTTGGGGTCCAGCCCCACGGTCGGTTCATCCATCAACAGCAGGCGCGGCTCGCCCAACAACGCCTGAGCCAGCCCGAGGCGTTGACGCATCCCTTTGGAGTACTGGCCGACCGGACGGCAGGCAAACGGTGCCAGGTTGAGCTCCGCCAACAGTTCGCCAACCCGGCGGCGGTCGACGCCACGCAGGTCGGCAAAGTAGGTCAGCAGCTCCTCGCCGGTCAGTTGCGGATAGAGGCTGACCTGCTCCGGCAGATAGCCGATGGCCATCTTCTGGCGCTCCTGCGGGTCAGACGGCGTAAAACCCAATACGTTGAGGGTGCCGGAATCGGGCTTGATCAGGCCGAGGATCAGTTTCATCAGGGTGGTCTTTCCCGCCCCGTTGTGGCCCAGCAGGGCCATCATCCGGCCCGGAGCCAGTTCAAAGCTGACCCCTTTCAGGGCCTGATGGTTGCGGTAGGATTTGCGCAGATCGCGGGCGCAGATGGCAGCGTCTGTCATAGCGTCTTCTCGAATTGTTCAATCAGGTCACCGGTAGGCGGTGTCATCATGGGGTGGAGGTCCACCACCCCGCCGGGGCGTTCACCACTCTGCCGGATCAGATAGCGGATAACCTGCACCACCGGGCTGTCCAGCAGGAAGCGGGCTTCCGGGTACACCCAGAAAAGGCGGTCCAGGTCGTCATTGGGCACAAAAGGCAGGTCGCCGATGCCGTTGTTGTCCAGGTCCCAACCGTTATAACCGCTCCAGTAATTGCCCATACCGCAGTGGTTCCACATCACGGTTTTGTCACCGACGTATTTCACCTGGACCTGGTTGCTGACAAACGCGTTGCTGTAAAGCTGATTCTCTTCACCACCGAGGGCCATCATGATGCCGATTTCGCTGCCCTTGAAGTGGTTACGGAAGATGCTGTTGCCTGAGGCACCATAGATAAACAGACCCTTGCCTTCGCCATCAAACAGATCCCGGCTGTCCGGATTGCGGACATTGGCAACCCAGTTGCCCCAGATCCGGGCGCCAAAGGTCATGTTGAGCAAAATGCCGAACTCGCGGGCGTCTTCCACCCAGTTGTCGTGCAGTTCGACGTTCTTGGAGTCCATCAGAGCCCAACCTCCCAACACGTCGCGGGCCTCGTTCTGCCAGGCGGTGATCTGTTCGGCGTACATCAGGTGCAGCGGGTACTGCTGATCCCCCATGATGTTGTTCCAAACCCGGATGGACTTGCTGGATTCCAGATACACCCCATCGCGAACCTGGGTAATGTGGTTGTCGGACACGGAGCCCTCTTCCACCTGATGGAAGTGAACGCCGTCGCCCCGGAGCACCAGCGACAGCGCCGGATCGCCCTCGATGCGATTGTGCCGGACAGTAATATGGCGGACGTTATCCGCACGGACACCAAAACCCTGACCAGACAAACGATTGTGTTCGACCACCAGGTTTTTATGACCGGGCATCAGCTGAATTCCGGCGGTTTTGCCAAACAGCGCCTGACCGTATCCGGTGATGTAGAGGCCACGTACCGTGACGTCTGACGCGTCGACCAACAGCACAGAACTGCCCTGGCCAACTAAATGGGCTCCGCTTTGACCTTGCAGCGTGATGGGAGAAGTAATGGTGAACTGGCCGGGATAGTCCCCCGGCGCCAGTTCAATGGTATCGCCGGCACTGGCGCTGGCGAGGGCCGCAGTCAGTGATTCAGCACTGTCCACGGCCACCACGTCGGCCCGGGCCGGAAACAGGGCGCCCAGCAGCCAGACGACTGCCAGACGCACGACCAGGTTGCGCATCATCAGTGGCCCTTATGACCACCCTGATGGCCACTTTTGTGGGCGTTGAGCAGTTCCAGGGTGATCTCATCAAAACGGAACAGACGGCCACCAAACTCGTCGGCAAACGCCTGAGCGGCCTGTTCTTGTGCAAAACTGGCCAGTGCCGGCCCCATGGCCGCCGGACGGTCAGAACCGTAAACAAACCAGGCGTCCTGCGCCGTCACAAACTGGTCGTTGGGGTGTTCCCAGTTGTTGCCGCCCATATCGTGCACCAGCGCTTGCGTCACCTGCCGGCCTTTGTCGGGCTGCAGAACAAACTCAAACAGGTCACGGGTGGAGCAAAACTTCAGCTGCTGTTCACTGGTCAGGTTGGCGACCCCTTTCGGGCCGGGGTAACGCACCAGAACCATGCCACACAGGTGACAGCGGTCCTGTTGCTCAACATGAGCGGAGACGTCAGCCACTTGTGCCTGAGGCTGAGAACAGGCTGCCAGCAACAGGCCAGCAGAAAGAATCAGAACGTTGCGCATCACAAAACTCCAGAACAACAAAGCCGGGGGCCAGCGCCCCCGGCAGGGTGAGGCTTACATGCCGTAGATCTGACCGCCCATCAGCAGGAACAGACGCAGACACATCATGCCGCTGACCACGGAGAAACAGGTCATGTAGAAGGCACGGCCGGAGTGAGCGAACTTGTGACCGAAGGCGAAGTTGAACGCCAGCGGCAGGATAAAGCCCAGGCCCACAACGCCGCCCCAGAACAGCGCACCCCACACCCCTTCAGAGAAGGCAGCCATCGCGGCGTTGCCAGCGGCATCGCCAAAGATCAGGCCGGAGAACAGCATGAAGATGAACATCGCTTCGACGGCCATGATTGGCCACTCAGCGCCGTGCAGCAGGTGCATCTCTTTGCTGTGGAGATCTTCGCCGAAGAACTTCACCGCCACCGCTTTGGCCACCGCAGTACCGGCGGACAGGCCAGACACCACGAACAGCGCCGGCAGGATGGAGGAGTTGATGATCGGGAAGCGCACCAGCGCGGAGATCAGGAAGCCGGTGTAGGCACACACCGCCACTGCACTGATCAGCGCGATCCACTCACAGGGACGACGCAGACCCACAAACCGGTCGATCCAGGGGATCAGGAAGCCGATCTGCGGGATTTTGGCCAACTCATCACGCAACGCGAACGCCGCAATTACCATGGTCAGCGGAATGTACAGACACAGTACAATCACACCCAGTGACATCACGGAGTTGAAGTTGTAGTAAACCAGAATCTTCCAGAAGAACAGCGGGTTAGTCAGGTCGAGTACCAGACACAGCATACCCAGCATGATGGCCACTACTGAGACCACACCCGCAGATTTAAGCAACGGGGTGTTCTCAGTTTGCTGTTTGTAGATCCGCATCAGCATGGCAACGGTCAACGCGCCACCGGAGATGCCAGCGAAGAACAGGTAGACCGCGATGGGCCAGGGCCAGGCGATGGTGCCGCCCAGGCCAGTGGTAAAGTCGATGCCGCTCATGCTCAGACCTCCGGCTTCAGTTTGGCGACGTAACGCAGGCTGGGCTCAGTGCCCAGGTGCGGACGGATCCGTTGGGTGTTTTTCACCGCCAGCAGGCGGCTGACGTAGCTCTTCGGATCGTTGGCATCGCCAAACACCAGAGCCTCGTAACGACAGGCCTGAACGCAGGCCGGCAACTCGCCTTTTGCCAGCTTGGAGTGCAGACAGAAATCGCAGTTGTCCGCCACGTCGGTGTTTTCGTTGATCTGACGGGCGTTGTAAGGGCACGCGCCGATGCAGTACTTACAGCCTGCACACTTACTGCCATCCATGGTCACAATGCCGGTTTTCTCGTCGCGGTAGGCCGCGCCGGTCGGACACACCATCACGCAAGGCGCTTTCTGACACTGCTGACAGGACACACGAACGTATTTGCGATCGCAGTGACATTCGGTTTTGCCACAGGTCGGACACACGTCGCCTTCCACCCGGTCACTCTGACGCTCCAGAGTCAGACGGGCCATCCCTTCCGGCAGATCGTTGGCTTCATTGCAGGCATCTTTACAGCGGCCACAACCGGTGCACTTGGTCTGATCGAACATCATCACGTAATGGGGGCGCTTCTCGCCATCGGCGCCCTCCTCGGTGGTGCTGCACGCCGCCAGGGTCACCGCCGCAGTACCAACACCGATCCCCTGCAGGAACTGGCGCCGGTGTAGCTTCAGTTGGTTCACATCATCATCCTCGTTGTTATTGATGGGGTCGGGCTGTCAGGGCGCTTCGGCCAGCCGGGCCTGAGCCTTGGAGATGGCGTTACCGATGGCAGTACGGTTGACGTCATCCTTGTTGCTGGCCAGAAGCACCTGCCAATGCCCGATGGCCTCCTCATAGCGGCCACTTAAGTAGGCCTGGTTGGCCAGCAGCATCCGTGTGGTGACGTCTGCGCTGTCCAGCGTCAGGGCCTGCTCTACCAATGACCGAGCGTCCTCGCCGAACACTCGACCATTCAGGTAGTAGAGGTAGCTGGCTTTGAGTCCCAGCCAGGCTGGCTGGGGCGTGGTCAGAGCCAGCAGTTGATCCATCACGGTGACCGCCTGTTCATACTGACCACCGGCAGCGTGGCTGCGGGCCAGTTTCAGGTAACGCTCGGGGCTTTGCGGGTTGTCATCCAACGCCAAGCGGTCTTCGTTGATGGTTTTTTGAAGCAGGTAGCCAACCCGATGATCGACAACGACCTGGTCCCAATCCCCAAAGCGTCCCAGCTGTCCATAGAGGGTCATTGCAGGGAGGATGAGAGTAGACATCAGGACCACTGGGAACACCTTCCCCGGCGACGGCATTCGCACTGCACACCGCTGGTGTTGCAGCAGGAAAATCCCGCAGACGCATAACAGGAGAACCGTCAGAGGAAGGGCTAGTGGGGTCATCGAAACCTCGTACGTCATCGTTCGATCGGGTTGGCTGAAACTGGCTTATTCGCCCTGAAGCATCTCGTCCATGGAGGCACCGCCGCCCATGGAAGCACCGTGGCCGAAGTTGCCGGACTTAGGCTCTTCGAAGGCGATCAGTTCGATTTCGAAGATCAGCGCGGAGTGCGGCGCCATCGCGGCTTTCGGGTCCTGGATGTCGTAGGCCAGGCTGGAAGGCATCACAAAGCGGTACTTGGCGCCCGGGGCCATCAGTTGCACACCCTCTTCCCAGCCGGGGATGGTGTGGATCAGGCTCATCTGAGCGGGCTCGCCCTTGGTGTAGGTGTTTTCAAACTGGGAGCCGTCGATGGTCCAGCCTTTGAAATGCACGGTCACCACATCTTCGGCGGAAGGCTTGTCGCCTTTGCCTTCGGTCAGAACCTGGTACTGCAGGCCGGATTCGGTGGTGATAACACCCTCTTTCTTGGCGTTGTCGGCCAGGTAGGTGTCATTGGCCGCTTTAGCAGCGTCCATCTCAGCTTGTTGCTTCTGCTTCAGTTCGTCGTTCAGACGCTCGGCACGGGCGTTCAGGAAGTCCAGCATCTCTTCCGGCTTCAGTCTGGTTTCGCCCTTCAGCGCGTCTTCCACGCCGTCCATCAGTGCAGTGATGTCGATCTCCTGACCCAGATCTTTCTGACCTTCCAACTGGCCGGACAGGTACTTACCGAAAGAGGCACCGATGCTGTAGGACTCGTTTTCCAGGTCCGCGCCCAGTGCAGGCAGGGTGAACAGAGCGGAGCTGACAGCCAGAGCGGCCAAGGAACGTTTGCAGAAGGATTTCATAATCTTATCTCTTGGTTTGAGCGAGTTATCAGGGTTTCTCAGTCACGCGGCCGGACATCTTCCAGCCAAAAATACCGTCGGGCATCTGGCTGACATTGGTGTAGCCCATGGCCTTAACGGCGTGTGCGGCAATCTCACTGGCGTTACAGAGGCGATTGGCGCAGTAGAAAATCATCTCGGCATCCTTGTCCTTGGGCAGCAGGTCCTTCCAGTTGTCTACGAAGAAGTGGATGGCACCCGGGATGTATCCATCAGCCCAGATTTCCAGCACGTTAACGTCGTAGAACAGCACACCGGGTTGACCCAACCGTTGCTCGGCTTGCGCCAGGCTCATGTAGTTGATTTCGGTGTCATAGACCGGCGCCGGGCGCATCTCACCGCCCGCTCCCGCCAGAACTGACGGACTAAGCAGACAAGCGATTACCGCCAGGGCTTTAACGAAGTTGTTCATCTCTGTCCCTCAAATCAGCCCCGGCTTGCGCCGGGGCTGCATGGTGCCTTACTCGCCGACGTAGTCGCCGTTGTCGAGCATGGCCTGAGCTTCCTGGACGTAGATCCACGCGTCATCGATGATGCGCTTGGAGTACTCGAAGCCGTGAACACCCCAGGAACCGTCTTTCTCGATCTTGGCGACCGCGTCGCGGGCCTTGTCGACCATCAACAGGATCTGAGCCTTATCAGAGTTAGACAGGCGGGTCACATTCAGCAGCTGCTCGATGCGATCCAGGGACTTCAGCACCTTGGCGTGAGTCTCTTTGATCGGCTCCTGCCACTTGGTCACTTCGCCGTAGATTTCCATCTGATCCTGGAAGTGCAGACCTTCGTCCAGTTCAGACTGGAACTGGCTGTGACAGCCTTTGCCGTTCACAACGTTGCGGTCAGAGGCAGAAGTACGGGCACAAGACCACATCAGGTCGAGGTAGGTGTAACCCTCTTCGTCCTTGGCCATGGTCCAGTCTTTACCAGTACCGTCACGCGGCTGGCCTTCAGCCGGGTTCAGCGTCTTACGGGTCGGGTGGATATCGATGTTCCATACGTGGGAAGCACGTACGTTGTCGAAGCCCGCGTGGTCAGAGAACTGAATGGAGGTGAACTTCTCACAGGAGCCCATGTTGGGCATGTGGCAAGAAGAACATTCCTTGTCGCCGTGCGGCTTGGACTTGGCGTGGATCTCAGCCTGAGCTTCGTGGCAGGACGCACAGTCCACTTTCTGCTTGGTCTTGGTGAAGCCAGACAGGTAGTTGCCATCGGTCACTTCGTGCGGATCGTGACAGGTGGTACAACGCATGCCCGCGTCGTAGTGCGCAGAGCCGAACATCTGGGAGCCTTCGGTACCACAGGACGGGCACGCACCCTTCATCTTCACGCCGAACGCGTCTTCCGGCTTGGCATCCGGACCAGTCGCGATTTGCGGGGTGTAGTCGAAGCGCTGGTGGCAGCGTTCACAGTTGGACTGCATGTTGCCCACACCGCCGTCGAGGTGAGCACCGGCGCCGTGACACTCTTCACAGGCCACACCCTTGGAGATGGTGTGCTTGCGCAGCTCTTCCGGGTTACCCAGGGCAGCAAAGAATTCGTCTTCGTTCTGGAAGTCGAACTTAAAGGTGTGGCAAACCTCACAGTAGGAGGAAGCCGGCTGGAACAGCAGCTTCTGTTTGTAGGTAGAACCGTAAGAGTTCACACCCCAAACTTCGGAGCCCATCTTGCCGTAATCGTCCATCACCACCGGGAATTCCGGGATGGCTTTGTTGATCTTCTTCACCATTTCCGGGGTGAGGAACTCAGCCCAGTTACGGGAGAACTGGTTACCACCAGCGATCAGGGTACCGGTGCCGTCTTTCAACAGACCGTCTTTAACGTGGTAGGTACCACGAACCAGGTAGGAGTCGATAAAGCCGTACTTGGTACGCGGAGTACCGATAACACCGTAGATGGCGTCCGGCGTGATCCCCATCGGCAGAATGGAGGCCTTGGAGCCGTACATGCCCGCGTGGAAGTCACCGTTCGGCGCTTCTACCACTTCATCCGGGAAACGGATGGTGTTGGCGTGACGAGAGCGCTTCCACTTCTCGTACTGAACCGCGTGACACTCACCACATTTCTCAGGACCGACAAACTTGTTCGGGTAGTCCAGGATGGATTTGGAACCCAGGCGGTACTGAACCGCGGTCGGACGGCCTTTCTCGGCGGAGTATTTCTCGGAGTTACCGGTGTGCAGGTATTCTTCACCACGGTCACTGATGTGCGGAGTACCCAGCATACGGCCTTCCGGACCGTAGGTTTTGAAAATCGGGTGATTCTCAAACAGGAACTCAAACAACTCTTTCTCCTGAACGATATAATCGTGCAGAGTACGAACACCTTTTTCTTCAAGGGTGCCGTCAGGGTTGCCCATAATCATTTGAGCTTGCGGCGACATTTTCGGGTTGGGGCCTTTTGCAGCATCAGCAGCGTAGGCAGCTACGCTGGTGCCAGCAATCATGGCTACAACTGTCGCCCGGAGTTTCCAGGTTTTCATCAACATCTCCTAATTTCTTTTATCCCTCCCGGGCGTTGCCCCGTATTAGTTCTACGGTTCCCATGGCTCGCCTCGAGAAGGTGACTGCATTGAAGCACTGGAAAGGTTGTTAAAAACCGGGTGAGTTCACATTTTATTTTCCATTGAGCGCTGATAGCGCCCCGCCTCCCCAAATCCGAACCATTAGCCTTTAAAAACAACACGTTAAATACCTATCAGTGAGATCTTTTTAGCACAAAACATCGCCGCTTTGAGATCTGAAAAAGTATGATTGTTGCCAGTTTTGTCTCCCCACCCTGTTGTCAAATGACGATATACACCGACAGAGAAAATCTTTCTCTTTTTGGCGACGTTTTGCGCCGTTTATTTATGTCGAGTCGGCTCACACTTTAATAAGCGAGCAGGTTTTGAGAGTTCGCAGCAGTGATAAAGTACGTCGAGCTAATGAGGGCAAGTCGATTTGTCTTTCATTATTCCTTCATGCTCACCCAGACGTAATGAGGTGAATTGTGATCCCGGAAATTGGTCACTTTGCTTTTATTGTCGCAACGGTTTTGTCACTGCTTATATTGTGTCTGCCATTGCTTCAACGCTATTCGCTCTATCGATGGCAGATGCAACGCACCAGCGTGGCATTAATGCTCAGTCTGACGCTGTTGGCGGTCCTGACTTTAGCCATCAGCTTTCTCACCAACGACTTCTCCGTCGCGTATGTGGCCAACAACTCCAACAGCTCTCTGGCCTGGCCCTATAAAATTGCCGCGCTGTGGGGAGGCCATGAAGGGTCGTTCCTGTTCTGGGCAGCGGGGATCACGGTGGCGCTGGCCTGCGTCACCTTTCGCAATGGACTGGAGCCCGCGTTTCAGCGCACAGTGGTCACACTGTTGGCGGGCGTCAACGCCGGCTTCAACCTGGTGATTCTGCTGACCTCCAACCCCTTTGCCCGCTTCCTGCCCGATGTGCCTGCCGAGGGCCGTGATCTCAACCCGCTGTTGCAGGACATTGGCCTGATTCTTCACCCCCCGATGATCTTTCTGGGTTACATCGGCTTCACGGTGCTGTTTGCCGGCGCCATGGCCGCCCTGTGGCGGCGCCAGTTCAGCCCGCAGCTGGCCCGATGGCTGCGCCACTGGACCCTACTGACCTGGGTGGTGCTGACCGGGGGCAACGCCTTTGGCTCATGGTGGGCCTATCACGAACTGGGCTGGGGCGGGTGGTGGTTCTGGGACCCGGTGGAGAACGCCTCCTTTATCCCCTGGCTGGTGGCCACCGCCCTGCTTCACTTGCTCTATCTGAATCGCCGCCATCAGGCGCTGACAGCCAGTTGCCTGGTGCTCTGCATTCTGGGCTATGCCCTGGCTTTGGTGGGGACCTTTTTGGTGCGGTCCGGCGTCATCGACTCCGTCCACGCCTTTGCCTCCGATCCCAGCCGGGGCTTTGCCATTCTCAGCCTTATTCTGGTGACGGTAGGCCCGGCACTGGCGGTTCTCGCCTGGCGGGGGGTGCCTGACAGCCGCAAAGCGCCGGTATCCGGCCGCTGTGGCCTGACCCTTCTGGGCGCCTTGTTGACCCTGGTCGCGTCGTTTGCCGTGCTGCTGGGCACCTGTTATCCGATTCTGTTCAAAATGCTGGATCTGGGTGCCATCTCCGTAGGCCCGCCCTACTTCAACAGCCTTTTCGTTCCCATAACCTGTCTCTGCGCATTGCTGGCCGCAATGGCGCTGTTGCACGGTAAAGGCGCATGGCTGCCGGCGGCGGTACTGGTCAGCAGTGGCGTGGCAACCGGCCTGGTCCTGTACGTCTGGCCCACCGACCAATGGCACTGGGTTGGCCCAGCGCTCTATACCGCGCTGGCGCTGCTGTTCACGCTGCTGGTGCGGGCCATTCAGGCCCCTGCCCGCCTGCTCGAGCCACGTCAGGCTGGCATGTGGCTGGCCCACTTTGGCCTGGTGATCGCCATGCTGGGAGCCACCGCGGTCTCCAACTACGAGAGCAACGCCATGGTTCGTATGGGTCCGGGCACCGGCCGCATCGTGGCGGACCACGCCGTGGTGTATGAAGCCACGGAGTCGGTCAAGGGTCGCGGCTTTATTGCCACTCAGGCGCGGATGCGGGTTGAAGACCGCGAAGGCAACAAACTCACCACGCTGCTGCCTCAGCGTCGCACCTATATGGACGACATGACCGAACTGACCGAATCCGCTCTGTACCGTCGCCCGCTGGGTGACCTGTACCTGTCGATGGGGCCAGAGCTGGAACAGGGTGAATACCTGATGCGGATCAGCTACAAACCGGGCATCAACGGCCTGTGGCTGAGCGCAACGCTGATGATGCTGGGCGGCCTGCTGTGCCTGTGGCCCGCCCGCCGTGAGGAGGCCTAGCCATGCGGATTGTTCTGTTGCTGATTCTGACGCTGTGCAGCTCGGTGCTGTCAGCCAGCCCGCTGAACTCAAACCAGCGCCATCTTTACGAGGCGATCGCCTCTGAGTTGCGCTGCCCGGCGTCCGTCAACCTGACGGTTCAGGAATCGCAGGCCCCCATCGCCTTTGAGCTGAAAGCCCGCATCGCTGAGCGGGTACTGGAAGGCGCGGATAAGGCCACCATCATCGCGGAACTGGAATCCCGCTATGGTCCCCAGATCCGCTACCGCCCTGCCCTCGAAGCCAACACCTGGTTGCTTTGGTTTGGCCCGGTGGGGCTGTTTTGTCTGCTTGCGGCCGGGCTGCTTATCCACGCCCGCCGCCCATCAAAATCGGAGTAAACCATGCGCTTTTCTGCCCTTGCACTGGGACTGGCTTTGACTCTGAGTCTGCCCGCCCACGCCACCTCTCACCTGGAGAAGGCCTACAACACCGGTGAGTCGATCCAGAAGCCGATGGTGCTGTCTCGCCTTATCGAGTTCACCCAGGCGCGCAGCGTGCCGGAGCTGAGCTTCAACAACAGTGCCGGTGAGCCGGTCAGCCTGTCTCAATATCGTGGCCAGGTGGTGCTGTTAAATCTGTGGGCCACCTGGTGCGGCCCCTGTCGGAAAGAGCTGCCCGAAATGGAAGGGCTGCGCCAGCACTTTGCCGGTAAGGGACTGACCGTAGTGCCGCTCAATATCGACCAGGAGGGCGACCTCCCCGCCGATGTGCAAGCCCTGTTGGCCAAGCTGGAGCTGCCTGAGCTCAACACCCTCTACGACCCGGAGCACACCATCAGCAATACGGTGCCGGTCAACGTAGTGCCGGCCACTTACCTGTTTGACGGTGAAGGCCACCTGGTGGGCTTTGTCCGGGGCTACCTCGACTGGGAAGCCAAAGGCGTCATCCCCTACCTGGAGAAGTTCATCGACAAGTACCAGGTGCCGCAAAAAGGCTGAGCACAGGCCGCGACATCGACGCCCCCGATTGGGGGCGTTTTTTATGCCCGCTTTAGGGCACCCCGCGTTTTTCCCCGGCGCATTGCCAGCAATCCGGGGCTCGCACGATGTTGTGCGTCAAAGCCACACACTCAGCCGTTTTCACACTGCGGTGCCCGTTAGCAATCACGCCAGTAAAAAACCACCGGCATAGCAGGTGGCTTTGACTCGGCCCCCTTTAAGGGGGCTGCTTAGTTCTCGGGGTTGCCAAAGGCATGAACGGATAGTGCTCCACTCACCTCCTTTGCCGGGACGGCCCGGCGGCCGCCAGAAGGGCTTCGCCCCTCTGGACTCCCCTTTGCCTCCGGCGCTGCGAGTCGGCGCATGTGGACGGCTTACGCCGTGAGGGTCTGGTGCATGCCTCTCCTTTTTTGTGCACCGGCTTTCAATCCGTTTCGTCTCTTAGCAGTACTCTTCGGGCAAAGCCCAGAGCAAGCGATCACCACCTCCAGAGGAGGTGGTTTAGGGATGACAACAAAAAACGCCGCCCAGTGGGCGGCGTTTGCGGAGTCGTTGACCCCCTGCAGGTTACATTTTCAGCTCGCTGCGGGGCATCCAGGCCAGTGCGTTGCCCATATAAGGCAGGATCCACAGTCCGGACTTTTCATCGCTGTGCAGACGATAGAAGTAGAGCGTTTCTTTGCTCAGGCTCTGGCGGCGCAACTCCCGGTAGAATACCAGCGCTGAAGGGCTGACGTTTTCCGGTGTGAACAGGTTTTTACGGGTGACTTCTACCTGAAACACTTCCACCTTGTCACCGCCAAATGTGCGGTCGTAACGCTTGAACCGGCCTTCGATGCGGTACTTGATGGGCGAGGTGATGCAGTCTTCGTCGGTGACGCAGTAGCTGGCGGACAAAACGCCGCTGTTGGCGTCCTGATAAACCAGGGAGAGCGCATGGTCGGTGCGGATCAGCAGCCGGCCATTGGAAGGGAAGTAGATGTCCCCCTGATAGATCTGCTCAACCATCTCCCCTTGGAACTCCGGTGCCTGAGGCAACTGGATCCGGTTATAGCGGATCCGGGTTTCCATCATCTCCGCCTGTTTGAGGAACTGAGGCAGGTCCAGATTCACCCGCTCATTGGCCGGGAAGGCGATGTTCAGCAACCCTTTGCCTGAACAGTGGCCCTGATGAAACTCCGGGCACAGGGCCAGAGAGTGGCCGTATTCGCTGGTCAGCCCAAACGCTTTAAACTGGTTGAAGTGCTGGTGGGGCACCGCCGTTTCGATAAAGTGGCGCTGCCAGCTGGTGGACCGGGGCGAATCCTGGTCGGCACGGGTCAGGATCTGAAGCGCACCACGGGCACTGCCAATGGTCAGGCTCTTGGTGATGCTGCCGGTCCAGGCCTGGCTGTTCTGCAGCATCTTGTGATAATCGCCCACGTACCAGCCCAACAAGCCGGAAATGGCGATCATGATGACCAAGGCCGCCGCCAAAGGACGCCAGTTACGGCTGGCCTTCTCTTCATCCGCCTCTTCGCTGTCGATCTCGCGGATGGTCAGCTGGTAACCCCGTCGGGCCAGGGTCTTGAGTTCGATCTCGGGAAAGGGCTGCAGCTTTTTGCGCAGCAGGCTGATGCACTGAAGCAGCGAGGATGCCGCCACTACCCGATCTGGCCAGCCCGCTTCAATCAGCGCTTCTTTTGAGCAGATGTCGTCTCTTTTTTCAATAAGAGCCGCTAACACGGCCGCTTCTGAAAAGGTCAGAGCAATGCTGTCACCGGTACGCTTATCAATGAGGCTTCCGGCTTGTGTATCAAAGTCAAGCGACTTACTGAGGTTCACCATAGCGGCAGTTCTTGTTATCGGTCTGTGATCGCGCTGGGGGAATGTCCCGCGGAGCCAGTTTAACAACAAGCTCAGAGTGGCCTTGTGACCCCTCTCTCAGTGCGCCGGAGAGCCACTGGTGTGGGCTTAACAGATTGACACAAAGGCGGGTAAAGAGTTTCGATTGGTTCAGCTTCGCACCGATATCCGAGCCTGCACCGGGGCGTGATCAGACGCCATTCGGTCGACATTGGCGTCGTTAAAGCGCAGATGCCGGTCCCACACCACCACTTCATCCACCTGCGCCATGCTCTGCCCATAACCGGCGTTGAACTGGGCTGACAGCAGCAGATGGTCCAGCACGTTGCCCTGCCCGCCCCAGTAGTGGGTGGGGTCGCGGTCGCCCTGATACAGCGCCAGATCGTGCGCATCGCTCAATCTCAGCCCGGCCTCTTCACCGCCCAACACCGGTGCCAACAGGTCACTGCCGAGATCGCCGTTCAGGTCGCCCATCAAGATGGTCGGTAACGGCTCGGTCTGTTGGTCACGCAGAAAATCCAGGTACAACATGGCCGCTTCGGCACTGCGTTGCAATGCGGAGCCCCAACGGCCCAGCACCGGTTGGGCGGTGTTGGCATTAATGCCAGCATCGGCCATCAATGCGACGTCTGACGGTTCCCAGGCCGGACGCGGGCTTTTAAGATGCACCACCACCACCCTCACGTCCGAAAAGCCGGGGATGTGCAGACGGACTTTCAGCGGCGAGCGGGAAAACTGAAACGCCTCGGTCAGGCCCATCGCCCTTTTCAGTTCCGGGCAGGGTGTGATGGTATCGGTCTGAATGATGGGATAGCGACTGGCCAGTGCCACCCGGGGTTTTCGGCGGATGTAATCGCACTCCGCCTTACCCGGTGCCAGAGCAAAATAGGGCAGCGCCTTTTCCCGGGCCAGTGCCGCAAGCGGTTGCGGGCTGAACACCTCCTGAAAACCGACGATGTCGGCGTCCATCTCCGCCAGCCGCGCCCCTGTCCACTCGCACTTCGCCTGCCATTGCGCCGCATCGTAGATGTTCTCCGCGTCATAATAGGCCAGTGGCGGTTCGGCAAAGTTAAACAGGTTGAAGGTGGCAACCGAAAAGGCGGGGTTCATGGGCGAGAGAGGCTCCTGGGCAAAACCGCGATACCCTGTTGAGCCTACCCACTTCGCCCTTTAATCGCCAGATGTGGCGCGTCGCTTTACCCTGCGTACTCCGGGCAAATGATGAATCTTTGTCAGCCAGTTAACCCTGTGGCATTGCCACCATACCCTCGTCCCGCCAATCGTGGTAAAAACAGCGTTTTCTCCGTCGTTAACGATCAGGCAGTACCATGAACATCCTCTCCATTCAGTCCCACGTCGCTTACGGCCATGCCGGTAATGCGTCCGCCGTTTTCCCGCTTCAGCGCATGGGGCTCAATGTCTGGCCGGTCTATACCGTGATGTTTTCCAATCACACCGGACACGGCCAGTGGCGCGGGCCAGTGTTTGCGCCGGAAACCGTCTCAGAGGTGATTCAGGGCATTGAGGAGCGTGGCGTGTTACCCAACTGTTCGGCGGTTCTGTCCGGTTATCTGGGCGATCCGAAAATGGCGGAGGTGATTCTGAACGCGGTCGCACGGGTCCGGGACGCCAACCCGGATGCGATCTACTGCTGTGACCCGGTCATTGGCGATGTGGATCGGGGCATTTTTGTTCGGCCCGGTGTGCCCGAACATTTCCGGGATGTGGTGATCCAGCATGCGGACATTCTGACCCCCAACCACTTTGAAACGGAGTTTTTGACCGGCCAGACCCTGCGCACGCTGGACGACGCCCTGACGGCCGCCCGCAGCCTGTTGGCCCGTGGCCCGAAAGTGGTGCTGATTACCTCGTTGCTGCGGGAAGACGCGCCGCAAGACAGCATTGAGATGCTGGCGGTCACCAACGACGCGGCGTACCTGGTTCGTACCCCACATCTCACCTTCCCCACCCCAATGAACGGCTCTGGCGACGCCACCACTGCGCTGTTCCTGGCCAAGTACCTGCAAAGCCGTGACGTAAAAGCGGCACTGGAGCACGTGGCCGGCGCCATGTTTGCGTTGTTTAACGAGACCCACCAAAAACAGAGCCGTGAGCTGCTGCTGGTGGCGGTGCAGGACCAGTTGGTCGCCCCGGAGCACCGATTCGAAGCGGTCGCGGTTTAATCGTCCCTGGCAATGGGGGTCACGTCGGCCCCCTTCGCCATCTCTCCCCACGTCCCCTCCCAGCGAAGCCAGGCCATCGCGCTGGTTTTCAGCATGACAGGTTCACCGGACAACGCGGAAGCCAGCTGTTCCAGCGCCGGGTTGTGGCCCACCAGAGCCACTGAAGATAGGGATTCTGGCAACAGCGCCACCTCCGCCAGCAGTCCCTCAGGAGAGCCCGGATACAGCCGTTCCACCATCTGAAGCGGCGCGGCCTGGATCAGGCGCGCGGTGCTGTAGGCCCTGATCGCCGGTGAGCACAGCCAGAGTTCGGGTTCAAACGGCAGGCGGTCCCATATCTTTGGTGCTTCCCGGTATCCCCGGGCAGACAGCGGGCGATACTGGTCAGCCAGATCATCGATGCGCCAGCTGGATTTCGCATGTCGGATAAGCAGCAACTGTTTGATGGGACCTCCCCACGCCCGCAGGCGCTCTGAAAAAAGTGGGATTTTTTTCCCGGCCCATTGAACTTCCCGGGATGAGACCAGTCCTAAGCAATAAGTGAATCATCATCTCCCTGCAAATTTTGACGAATTCGCCAGCCACTCCTTCCCTGAGTGGCTTTTTTTTTGCCCTTTCTCCGACGTTTTCCCGGAAGCAGCAAAAATCGTTACGAACACAAGGCGTTACGTTCAACTCCCGCGTTTCTGGCGCAGCATCAGGAAAAAACTCAAAAATTTTTGCCGATGGTGGGAACCAATCCGGACAGCGCCAGTCTGACTAAGCAAGGAAATCATCATCTCCCTGCAATTATTGAATTCTTATTCCCGCCATCTCACTGAGATGGCGTTTTTTTTGCCCCAGTCCTGCCCCCACTGCGACGCCGCCGTACCGGCTTCCGCCGGGCGGGTGCCGGCAATCCACGTAATGATGCCGGAACGCCACCGCCGCGCGCCTGTTCAATCAAACCGGTTACCCGCTGATCCAGGTCGCTCATAAAAGGCGAATAACCATACTCCCGCTCGGCAATATCCTGCAGCTTACGCTCCCAATGCGCGGTCATGTCCGGGTAGCTGGCTTCATCCGGCAAGGCATGGATCAAGCCCCGGCCGGAAGGGGTCGAACGCAACGCTTTTCCCTCCCGCTTGAGTAAGCCACGTTTGCACAGTAATTCCAGAATGCCCGCTCGTGTGGCTTCGGTTCCCAGCCCGTCCGTCTCCCGCAGGATCGCTTTAAGCGAGTCATCCAGCACGAATCGGGCAATGCCGGTCATCGCCTGAAGCAGGGTCGCTTCCGTAAACGCTTTGGGTGGCTCGGTCATGCAGTCTTTGATTGCCCCTCCCGAGCAGGGCCACTGACTGCCCACCACCAGTTCCGGCAGAGCCAGAGCCTCGTCCGCTTCCTGGGTTTTGGGCAATAACGCCCGCCAGCCCGCTTCCCGCAGCACTTTGCCCTTGGCGACAAACTCACCGGTGCCGATCTGAAACCGCAGCAAAGATTCGGCAAACCGCGCGGCAGGATAAAACTGCATCAGATACTGACGCGCCACCAGTCCGTAGACTTTGCTCTCTTTGGCCGACAAACTCTGGGGCGCCACCGCTTTAGGGGTCGGAATGATGGCGTGGTGAGCGGTGACCTTACTGCTGTTCCACGCCCGGGAGCGACGGGAAAGGTCAGCATGTTGGATCGCGCTGGCCAATTCCGGCTGACTCTGCCCGATAGCCTGACACACCGCAGAGGCCTCGCGGTGATGGTCATCAGGGAGGTAGCGGCAGTCGGAACGGGGATAGGTGATCACCTTATGCTTTTCATAGAGAGACTGGGCGACCGTCAGCACCTCCTGAGCATTCATTCCAAAGGCTTTGTTGGCGTCAATCTGCAGCGCCGACAATGAATAAGGCAGCGGCGCGCCCTGAGGTTTCACCTTGTGCTCCGACACCAGAACGGTGGCCGGCTGCCCCTCAATCCGGCTGGCCACATTCTCCGCCAGCCCGCGACTCAGCAACCGCCCCTCTTCATCGAGCCAGCGGGCGCAGGCGTCACTGGGCTGCCAACGGGCTTTGATCAGGCCGCTGTCGTGCTGGATCAGCGCATCCAACTGGTAAAAGGGTTTGGGCACAAACGCCTCGATCGCTTCATCCCGCCGTACCACAAGGCCCAATACCGGGGTTTGCACCCGACCAACCGACAGTACTCCACTGTAGCCCGCCTTCTGGCCCAGTAAGGTGTACGCCCTGGAGAGGTTCATGCCATACAGCCAGTCGGCGCGTGATCGGGCCAGCGCCGAGACGGACAACGGCACAAACGCCTGGTTGGAAGCCATGTTGGCCAGGGCCCGCTTTACCGCTTGCGGGTTGAGGTCGCTGATCAGCAACCGTTTGGCGGACTGCTTCCGGGCGGCATCCAGCTTAAGGTGATCCAACACTTCATCCACCAGCAACTGGCCTTCCCGGTCCGGGTCACCCGCGTGCACCACTTCCGAGGCGGACTTCAGCAACTTGCGGATCACCTGCAACTGTTTGGCGCCCCCTTTACGCGGGCGAAGCTTCCAGTTCTCCACCTGAATCGGCAACTGCGCCAAATCCCAACGCTTATAGCGTTCGTCATAGGCCTCGGGCTCAACCAGCTCCAGCAGATGACCGATGCACCAGGTGACGACATCGCCGTTCCCCACCACGATATGGCCGTCACCGGACTTGTGGGGTTTGGGCAGCACGGCGGCAATGGCACGGCCAAGGCTTGGTTTTTCAGCAATATAGAGGCGCATAGAGAGTCTGACAGGTGGATACAGACGCTAGGGTATCTCAGGTTTCCTGACCCAGGCAACAAACAACTGTACAAACGTACAGCCCCTCAAAATCTGAACACTCCGCATTCTGGCCCGCTCTCTGCTTGGTGATGTGAAACCCCGCTTTTTGAGGACGCCATCAATGAGCCTCTTTGCCGGAATCTACGCCCGGGATATCAGCCATCCCCGCTACCAGGCTATCAAGCAGAAACTGCTGTCAGCCCTGACATTAGCGGACAGTGCACCAACCGTAACAGAGTTGGGGCCGCTGTGGCTCGTGCGCCACAGTGACCGCTGTTTTGGCGAAAACGAAACCACGCAATCTGAAGTGCATTTTGCAACCTGCGTCGGCGCACCGTTGTTATCCGACTCCCTGGCTGCGGATTTGAGCCAGTTGCGCGATAACCCCGCCGCTAAGCTGGCCGATGCACAAGGCGTGTTTACGCTGCTCCACTTCCACAAACGCACGCAGGTGTTTTCGCTGTTTCATGATCGCCTCGCGCTGAAGCCCACCTATTGGCGAAATGCGTATGACGGCACCGTTTTCTCTAATCAACTGTCTACCCTGAGCGCGCTGCCTTTGCCCCTTTCCAACCATCCGGTAGGCCTGGCCGCCATGGCGACCCTGGGCTATCCCCTGGGGGAAGACACGCCATACCGCGAGATCCGCTGTGCCCGCCCCGGTGAGTGCCTGCAGTTCGATGGCCAGGAAGTCAGTCGTCATCGTCACCTGGATTGGGTGGCAGAGCCCTCGACCTACCTGACGCTGGCTGAGGCCGCCGAGCAACTTGATGCTGCATTTGACGTTGCCCTGACCCGCAGCCTGGGCCGGGATTGCACCACGGTCTCGACCCTTTCCGGGGGGCTGGATTCACGTCTGATCGCCGCCGCCCTCATGCGCAGGGGGGTAAAAGTCAAATGCCTCAATTTCTCCCGGCCCGACAGCCAGGACAGCGTATGCGCGCAACTTTGGGCCGAGCAAAGCGGCATCCCCCTGAGTCGCATTGCGGTGGACGACACTCAGAGCCAAACCGTTGAGCAGCGGCTGGGCGCGCATTTGCAGCCGGGTCGTTTTCCACCGATCCGACAAATACCCCGCCCGAGAATGGTGTGGTCCGGTAACGGGGGCAGTGTCTGTGTCGGTGGGGTTTACTTCGGACGGGAGATCGAGAAAGCGGCCCAAAGTGGCGATGTCGAAGCCACGGCAGACGCCTTTCTTGCCCAGCAACAAGCCTACCTTCCAACCCGGTTGCTGGCTCACGGTCAGGCCTTACAGCAGGATTTAAAAGCCACCGTGATCAGCGAACTGGCCAGGGATGAGCACCGCCCGCTCGCCCGGCGGCTGCAACTCTTTCTCTGGCACAACGATCAGCACCGCCACCTGGCCGCACCATTCGAGGATTACGGGGACTACCGACTGGAGTTTCACCTGCCGTTTTACTCTGCCGGTGTATTGGCGGCGGTACTGAGCGCACCGCCGGAAGCCGTCTGTCGGCACCAGCTTTACATGTCGTGGATTGAACGCTGCTTTCCACAGATGCTCTGCACGCCGTGGCAAACCTATCCGGGCCACCTGCCCTGTCCGCTGCCGTTGCCCGGTCTCGACCAATGGACATTTGCCGGCCAACGCAGCCGTCACCAGCGGGGTCAGATGATCCGGGCGTTCTGGCAGGGACAGCGGCATAACCTGGTACAGGGAAGGCAGGTGGCGTTGCTCTGTCTGGCGGACAGACTGGGACTGCGCGATGCCGGCCCCAGCCTGAAAGCATTGAACGTGTTTAATCGTTATGGGGTGTCGGACACCTGAGCTAACAACAGGCAAAACAGGCCTGCGCCATGAGGCCTTTTCTCAGTCCCCCCCGGCATTGGAGGACAGCTCATGGCTGTGGCTTCAGAGCTCAGTGAGGCTGGACTTAAGGAGGCGCTTCCTATGGCTGGCCCACCAAAAGCTGCAATTATCAGCCACTAGAATTTTGATACCACCACGCCTTCCTCAGGGAGATCACTCGCCTTGCCGAGCCAGGGCCAGCAGCGGATAATCTGAGAATCCTGTTATTCAAGTGCACGTTTTTGATTGCTGCTGATTATGATAAATCTCGACTGGCTCCAAACCTTCTGCACCCTGGTGGAAACCGGCCACTTCACCCGCACAGCCGAAAAGCTGGCGATGACTCAGCCTGGGGTCAGCCAGCAGGTGCAAAAACTGGAGCGTCACTTTGGCCAGCCTCTGCTGCGCCGGGAAGGGAAGTCTTTCACCCTGACCGAGTCCGGAGAGCGGGTGTATCAGCAGGCTCAACGTACCCTGTCGCAACTGGAGAAACTGGAGCGCAGCCTACAGGAAGACAGCGACGAGGCGGGGCGCTGTCGCCTGGCCAGCCCCGGCAGCATTGGGCTGCGGCTTTATCCGGGGTTGCTGGCACTGCAAAGCCAGTATCCGGGGTTGCAGATCGAATACGCGTTTGCCCCCAACGACAGCATCGAGAAACAGCTGGCTGCCCGTCAGCTGGATTTAGGCCTGATAACCCGCCCCGCCCGCCTGCCGGAACTCTCCAGCCAGGCGTTCGCGGAGGAGCCACTGTACCTGGTGACGCCCGCAAACGTCAGCGAACCGGACTGGCGCACCCTTGAGACACTGGGCTACATCGACCACCCGGATGGTGCGCATCATGCCGGACTGCTGCTGAGCGCCAACTTTGGCGAGTTTGAACAGCTGGGGCAATTGCCGAAGCGGGGATTCTCCAATCAGATTGGTCTGATTCTGGAGCCGGTGGCACTTGGGCTGGGTTTTACGGTCCTGCCCGCCAATGCCGTCGCCGCCTTCTCCCGTCCGGACGCCATCCGGGCGCACTCTCTGGCGCGCCCGGTCAGCGAAACGGTCTATCGGGTGCAACGCCGCCATCACACCCTGCCCCGGCGTTTTAACCGCATTACTGACACCATGTCAGCGTTGCTTCAGTCGGTCAGCTGACCACTCTGATAATCGGCGATCGCCTGATCAATCTCCGCCATTGAGTTCATCACAAACGGGCCCCAGTGTACGACGGGCTCCTGAATCGGTTCCCCGGCCAGGAGCAGCAGGCCCGCTGAGTCTGCTGCGGTCAGGTCAATGGCATCGCCTGGGCCGAAATAGAGCATATGACCCGCCTCGACCCGCTGACCCTGTAGGGTGATGGCGCCCCGGTACAGATAGGCTACCGCATTGAAACGCCCGGATACCGGCAGGGATACCCGGCCCTGGGCGTGCAGATCCCCCACCAGCATGGGCACTGCCGGTCGTGTTAAGGGGCCGGACTTACCGTTCAGGTCGCCACTGATCAAACGCAGCGTACTGCTTTCGCCAAGAGAGACCTGTGGAATGGTTTCCGGCTGGAAGTCCCGGTAGTCTGCCAGTTGCATCTTCTTGGCCCGGGGCAGATTGATCCAGAGCTGGAATCCGTGCAACTGGCCGTCAGTCATGATCGGCATTTCGGAATGAATTACGCCGCGCCCGGCACTCATCCATTGTGCCCCGCCATCTCGCAACTCCCCCTGATTGCCAAGGTGGTCCTGATGACGGAAGTGCCCGTTAATCATATAGGTCAGCGTTTCGATACCGCGGTGCGGGTGCGGGGGAAAGCCACCAATGTAGTCCTTGCTCTCATCCGCTTTCAGTTCATCCAGCATCAGGAACGGGTCCATTCTGCCATCCTGGAAACCGGCTACACGGCGGATTTTCACACCGTCTCCATCACTGGTGGGACGAGAGGGTTGCACTGCGATCAATTCACGGGTTTTCATTTTCGCCTCCTTAGCGTTGGAGACAGATTACGAACGATTAATATGGATGTTAATTGCGAAATATCGCCCTAACCGTTCGAATATTAAGAACCATCTGCACCACTCCGCTCCGTACCGCTGATCGTAGTGCAGCGTTAAGCAGCCGGACCTCCTCTCGTTGACCATCGCCCCTGGATACCCCCAGCCCCGATAGCACAATCATTCTCAACGCCTATCGGCCTGGCTGACTGTCGTTGCCCATCGTCCCCGCTGTGCCGGTTTCCCGGGTCGTAGTGGCGTCAGAGTAAGCACTTTGCTATACCCGTTGAATGTCTCCACACAACCTTAAAACCGACTCAATATGAGAGCCTTGCTGCCCCTGCTTTTTCTGCTGGCTGCGGCATTGGCACTGCCTGCGCTGCTGACTCAGGAGCGTGGGCCCCTCGATGATCGCGCCCGGGCAGCCGCACCTGGTCAGTTCATCCGGCTTTCTGACGGCTTGACCCATTACCAATTGCGCGGGCCCGAGGAGGGTGACGTGGTGGTTCTGGTTAACGGCTTTTCCGTCCCTTCCTACACCTGGACCCGTAATGCGCCGGTTCTGGCCGCCAGCGGCTATCGTGTGCTGACTTACGATACCTTCGGGCGCGGCTTCTCCGACCGCCCGCAGGGCCCTTACCATCGGCAACGATTTATCCTACAGTTGCGGGAGTTGATGGATGGCCTCGCCCTGCAAGGCCCGGTTCATCTGGTGGGTCTGTCGATGGGAGGGGCGATCGTTGCCGCTTTTGCCGCTGAGAATCCGAATCAGGTTAGGAGCGTCTCTCTTCTCGCCCCGTTAAATCGCCCTCTCGATGTCGGCCCGCTGAGGTGGCCACTGATTGGCGACTACCTGGCCCGGGTTGCCTATATACCCTCCATGCCGGAACGACAGTTGGGCGATTTTGTCGACCGCCGTGAACACGATGACTGGGTTGAACGCTATCGACAGCAGATGCGCTATGACGGCTTTGAAAACGCCTTAATCAGTACCGCACAGACCTTCCTGCAGGACGACCCGGGGCCAGATCTTGAGGCCCTGTCAACCCGACACATTCCTGTGCTGCTTATCTGGGGCACCCTGGACACCGTTTTCCCCATTGATCAGGCAGTGTCAGTGCGGGAAAAACTGGGGAATGGACACCACTATATTCAGTTGGAGCATGCTGGGCACGGTCTGCATTACGAACACTCTGAGCAGGTAAATCAGGCCCTGTTGACCTTTCTTGCCGAACACTGACCCCCTTCACGATTTCAGCTCCCTCAGACGGCCTCAATGGGTTCCCGAATCGGCGGCCACGCCACAGCTCGATTATTGAACACAATATGCGCAAATATTATTCGCCACATAAGCCAGATTATCCTTAATTAATAACCTAACTGTTCAGGAAGTGGCGTCGTTCCAGCATAAATCCCTATCCAGCCTCACCGAAAAGCTCCGACTAAAACAGTAAAGTATTGGAGCCGATACAATTACCGTGTTTTCCACTCGCTCAAATCGCCCCAGCCAAAACTTACACACCAGTTACAATTTGATCGAATTTGACGCTTGAGCCGCATTGAACCGTATTTAAAAAGTATCTAGTGTTGCGACCATGTTTCCTTTACGTTGCATGTGGGTTTCATGTTCTCATCCATCAATGTTGATTACTTCTACCAGGAAGTGTGTGACTCCGATTACGAGTTTATGCTTCAGACCATCAATGCCTTTGAAGAGTACTCCTTCAAAATACTTTCATCATTGAGGGAGAAGTCTGAGTGTTCTTCTACTACGCGTGACAATACAGGAGCAATACGCCTTATCCATATGTTTTGCGGCAGTATAGGTCTACTGGGCTTTACCGAGCAGGCCAACGTATTAACCCAGATTGAGAACAGACTCAGGGAGGGGGAATACGATTATGATGAAACTCGACACAATGAAGTCTGTAAAATGATTAGAGAGATCAATGGGAGGCTCGATGAGTATCTCGCCATTATCAGACAGGGAAAGAGATAAGTGTGAATGATGAAAGATGGCCCAACATACTGATCATTAATGATGACCCGTTCCAGCAAAATACGATAAGTAAACGACTCATTAATCATGGAATTCTTTCCTGCATCTGTATCAATGCGGTAGACAATATTAATTCAGTCGATCAGAGCAAAAGCTACATCTGCATTTTGGATGTTGATCTTGGGCTGCACGGCAACAGCTACGAGAACTACCATCAACTGCTCACTTCTGGTGCCATCCATTCCGTTATTATTCATAGCGCCTATCCGGAAGATATTCGGCAGTCCGTACACAACCTGCTGATTTCCGCCGGCATTAGTAGTGTACGTTCCATCAGCAAGTCAGAGCCATTCAGCAGACTGCTCGACGAAATCGGCGCCTTGAGTGATTCCGGGCTGAACTCGGGTGCTAACGAGGTTGATTCCATGCTGAAGACCCAATTCGAAGAGCTGGAGATCAAACCCTTTTATCAGGCTCAGGCCATACCAGACAGTGGCGCCATTCAAAGCCTCGAAGTGCTTGGCCGGTTAGTCGATCGGCGCGGCACCATCATTAACCCATCAGAATTCATTGACTATTTCGTCGACACCGGCCAAATCTCCGAATACACCTTCGACCTGATCAACCGAACCCTGACGGAGGTACTGCACACTTTTGGTCGGCCGGTACCGCTCTCATTCAATATCGATTACGCCAGCCTGGAAGAACCTGACTTCTCATCGCAGCTGCTTAATACCATCAAACAACAACGCTATCCTATCAGCCTGATTACCCTCGAATTAACGGAAAGTGGATTCAGCCGTTCTGATTACACTTACCAAAATCTGATTCGTCTCCGCCTTGCCGGCGCCCGCTTGTCCATTGACGATTTCGATATGACTCAAGCCACCGTTGATGAACTGCTTGAATTTCCTTTTGGTGAAATAAAGTTCGATAAAGCGATGGTAAAGCGCGCGCACTCAGACGCCAAACTCTTTGAACTCATGCTCAGCATAAGTCAAATGTGCAAAAGGATGGATATCGCGGTTTTGGTGGAAGGTGTAGAAACAAAGCGAGATGAAGCCTTGGCACTAAAGTTGTCTGCGGACAAGGTTCAGGGCTTCTTTTATCAAAAGCCAGAAAGCATAGAGATGGCATCAAGAATAAAAAGCCAGTTAATAAAGAGATAACATCATGGAAAAGGACGTTTTTCTTATCGAAGATGACATCATGTCATCCAGACTCATCAGTCGGTTTTTTAATAGGCATGGTTATAAAGTAAGCTGCTTTACGGATATTGACTCCGCCATGCTTAGACTCAACAACCTTCAACCTCGCTGCATTATTCTGGATCTCGACCTTGACTACGAAACACCAATAAAAAACATTTCAAAAATACGACTGCTTTCATCTTCCTATCTTATTGTCTATTCATCATTCAGAAGATTTGACATTGAGACGCAAGCTTATGAGCAGGGTTGTGACCAGTACATATCCAAAGATCGCGGGCTCATCCCACTTATTCATACCGTCAACCAAATATCCAATGGGCGAGAAAACAACAATATATCATCGAGTAATAAAACCTGGCTTTACAGCTGTGGAATGACTTTTGACTTTGTAAACCGACTCATTGAATACCAAGGTAATGTTGTCAGCCTGACAAGAATTGAAGCTCGAACGCTGTCCGTTTTAACTTCCAGAGCAAACACAACGCTTAGCCGCGACATGCTGACCAAAAATACAACCGGCCGCGAATTTGATGGCATCAGCCGTAGCGTCGATCTGACCGTCAGCAAAATTCGCAACAAAATCAGGTCACTAGGCCTGACCGAAGAGCTGATCGTCACCGTCCAGTCTATGGGTTACCAACTGAAGGAAAGTTGTGATCTGGTCGAGAAGCCGCCTCAATGAAAAGAATGCGCATCGAAAAGTTCACCTTAACGGTGTTCGCGACGTCCATCTTCCTGATATATGCGCTGGTGATCATCTACCTTGTGGAAGTGAAGGTCTCCAACCGGATCTCCACCCTGGTTGAAGAACGGATTGAAATCCCCTATCTGACCGAAAAGCTGCGCTCCGACTCAACAAAGTTAACCAAGTACTCCTTTCTCTACCTCGCGACCTCGTCGTTGGAACATAAGCAACGGTTTGAGGCGATCCATAACGTGAAGATGGGACAGGCAGTTCGGCGCTCAAATCAGATAACGCCGTTTCTCGTCCATGATGAAGAGTCCAAGATCAATAACCTGAGTTACGGGTACTTTACCGATCTCGACCTGATCCACATGAACCACTTCTCAGACAACGAGCTGACGTTGCTCAATGAGATAGTAGAGATCGAAAGCAAGTTGATAGACCTGGAGTTGGCGGCGATCAATCAGAAGGAGCAAGCGGACAGCACTTCCACTGACCATCTCCTGCTCTACTCCTCGCCAGCCCACCGAAAGCTCAAAACGCAGCTGGATAGCACCATCCTTGAGTTTGATACCAGTGCAACCGCCCGGGTGGAGTCCCAACTGGAGGAGCAACAATACATTTCAAAAGTGGTCAACGTGGTGTTTCTCACCATCGTGATCTTTTCGAGCTTTGTATTTTGGCTCGGGGGTTATCTGATCGTGCGCAATCTCAGCAAGCCCATCTCTTCGCTATCCAAAGTCATAAAAATCACCAACACCAGAGAGAAGATGAGCCGCATCAAGCAAATCAAGAGCGACTTCATCGAGGTAAATTATCTTTGTTCATCAGTAATGTATGGCCTGATTGCCAATGAAAGCCTGATCAACAGCATCAAAGAGCAGCGGGACAAAAACGAACGCCTGTCAGAAAAAGCGAACAACGCCAACAAAGCCAAGTCCCTGTTCCTGGCCAATATGAGCCACGAGATCCGCACGCCCCTGAATGGCATCAGTGGCTTCATCTCACTGCTCGATCGCACCCCGCTTAACTCGGAGCAGCAGGAGTACGTTAACCATTGTTCCTCGGTGGTGTCTGACCTCACCACCATCATTGGTGACATCCTGGATTTCTCCAAGATCGAGTCCGGGGAGTTTGCCCTCGAAACGGCGCCGATAGACCTGCTTCAGCTCATCAATGATGTGTACTTTATGGTCAGCAACCAGAACCTAGAAAGAGCGAACGCGATCCAGTTCGACATCCATCAAGCCCCTCAGCAGTTGATTGGTGACGAAGTCCGCCTTAAGCAGGTGCTGGTTAACCTGCTGTCCAACGCCATCAAGTTCACTTCAGGCGGCACCATCTCCCTTACGGTTGCGCTCGATACCCCGTCCTCATTGATCATCACGGTTCAGGATACCGGCATCGGCATGTGTCCCTCCAAGCTGGCCAGCATCAAAAAGCCGTTTGAGCAGGCCGACCTTTCCATCAAGAAGCAGTTTGGCGGAACCGGCCTCGGCATTCCCATCGTCGAACGCATTGCCCGCCGAATGGGGGGAGAGTTGATCATTGAGAGCGAGCCGGGCGTCGGAACCCGCTGCCAGGTCTCCGCCCAAATCACCCCGGTGACCGGGACCCAAACCTTTTCAGGACGCTCATATCGAAACACTCATGTGCTGATCCTGCATGAAGACCAGGCTGTAATAGAACAATGCGCCAGTCAGTTCCGTCCCCTGGAGATGGGCGGTTGCCACTTCAGCCTCGAGGCGATGCGTGCGGCGGTCAATCCACAGAGTCAAGCCATCGTGTTGTGCTCTGAAGCTTACTACCACCGTGAAAAAGCCCGCCTGAATGCCGAAGGAGCGAAACGAATCTATCTGTTGCCATCCATCAGTGACGACGGCAGCACCAACCTGACCATCGGTTGTTGCAGTGACGCTAATGCTGAGGTGCTCACCGACTTTCTGCCGCACCCTTATTACTACCTGCGTGATCTGGAAAGTGGCCCCAACCCCGCAGAAACCGAATACCTCCTTCAGGGCATCCACATCCTGTTGGCGGAAGATGTGCACATCAATCGTCTGGTCATGAAGCGCCTGTTGGAAAAGGTTGGCGCCACCGTTGACCTGGCACACAACGGCCAGGAAGCCCTGGAGCGCGCGGCAGCGAACGGCCATAGGTACGACGCCGTACTGATGGACATCCACATGCCCGTGATGGATGGCATTGAAGCCACTTGTGCGATTCGCGCCCTTGCCCCCTCGCTGCCGGTTATTGCTTTAACGGCCAACATCACCCGTGAGATGCGGGAGATGTGCCGGGACGTCGGCTTCCGGGGCTTTCTGACCAAGCCCTTCAAGGAGAAAGAGTTGCTCAAAGCGCTTAACCGGGTCAGCGAGTAAGAGTAAAAATCCACCTGCATAGCAGGTGGCTTTGACTTGGCCCCCTTTAAGGGGGCTGCTTAGTTCTCGGGGTTGCCAAAGGCATGAACGGATAGTGCTCCACTCACCTCCTTTGCCGGGACGGCCCGGCGGCCGCCAGAAGGGCTCCGCCCCTCTGGACTCCCCTTTGCCTCCGGCGCAGCGAAAGCCCCTCGCTCCCACTCCTTCCCATTTCGGCACCGGCCAGACTCGCTTTGTGAAAAGGGCTTTCCATGCCCTTTCCAAAAGCCCGGCTACGCCATCCATGACTTCGCGTTCACGCCTGTCGGCGTTCACCCATGCTCGGCTGGCCGCTCGAGCCTTCCCTGGCTCTCGGCCTCATTCCCAGTCCTTCCCGCTCGGCGCTGCGAGTCGGCGCATGTGGACGGCTTACGCCGTGAGGGTCTGGTGCATGCCTCTCCTTTTTTGTGCACCGGCTTTCAATCCGTCTCGTCTCTTAGCAGTACTCTTCGGGCAAAGCCCAGAGCAAGCGATCACCACCTCCATAGGAGGTGGTTTAGGGATGACAACAAAAAAGCCCCGCAGTGCGGGGCTTTTTTTGGATCAGGCATTGACTGGCTCAGGTTCTGGCACCCGGCGGATCCCCGTCACCCGATACACCATCAGATACAGCACAGGCAGTACCACCAGAGTCAGCAGGGTCGAGGAAAGGATCCCCCCAATCACCACCGTCGCCAGCGGCCTTTGCACCTCGGCGCCGGTTCCGGTGTTCAATGCCATGGGCACAAAGCCCAGGCTGGCCACCAGCGCCGTCATCAGAACCGGTCGCAATCGGGCTTGTGCCCCCTGACTGACCGCCTGCAACAGCGCCAGGCCCTGCTGTTTCAGCTCACGGATAAAGGTCAGCATCACCACGCCGTTAAGCACCGCAATACCAGACAACGCAATAAAGCCCACGGCCGCTGAAATCGACAATGGCATATCCCGCAGCACCAGCGCCAGCACGCCTCCGGTCAAAGCCAGGGGAACGCCGGTAAAGATGATCATCGCGTCGCGCAAAGACCCAAAGGCGCTGTAAAGCAGGCCAAAGATCAGCAGCAAGGTGAGCGGCACCACCACCGCGAGGCGCTGGCTGGCCGATTCCAGTTGCTCAAAGGTACCGCCATAGGACACCCAATAGCCGGGCTCGAGATTGAGCTGGTCAGCAATCGCGGTCTTGGCTTCGGCGATGTAACCACCGAGATCCCGCCCCTCAACGTTGGCCGTGACCACAATATGGCGCTTACCATTCTGACGGCTGATCTGGTTGGGACCCTGGATCAGCTTTAGCTCAGCCACTTCCCCCAAAGGCACATAGCTCAGGTCCGGGTTCAGCTCGGCGGGCAAAGCGATAGGCAGACTGGTGAGGCCTTTGAGGTCATAGCCCAGCGTCTCATCCAGGCGAACCACCAGTGGGAAGCGCCGGTCGCCTTCAAAGATAAGCCCGGTCTGCACCCCCGAAATGGCAGTCTGTACCGCCGACTGCACATCCGCCACCGTCAGCCCCAGCAGAGCCAGATGGTTGCGGTCCGGCTCGACCGAAATCATCGGCAGTCCGTCCATCGCTTCCACCCGGACATCTTCAGAGCCTGCAATGCGATTCAGAATGGCCTCCGCCCGATTTCCGGCCGCCAGCAGAGTGTCGAGGTCGTCACCGTAAATGCGTAACGCCACATCGGTACGAACCCCGGCAATCAGTTCGTTAAAGCGCATCTCAATTGGCTGAGTGAACTCATACTGATTGCCCGGTACCGACTCCGCCAGCTCACGCAGCTCTTCAAGCAACCGGGCCTTACTCTTAGCGGGGTCGGGCCAGGCATCCTGAGGCTTCAGAATCAAAAAGGTGTCCGCCACGCTGGGGGGCATCGGGTCGGTGGCCACTTCCGGCGTGCCAATCTTGGAGAACACGCGCTCCACTTCCGGCATCTCACCCAGGACCCGCTCCAGTTTGCGCTGCATCAACACAGACTGTTCCAATCCGGTGCCGGTGACACGGAGCGCGTGCACCGCCAGGTCGCCTTCATCCAGCTGTGGCAAAAATTCACTGCCCATCTGGCGAAACTGCTGAACCGACAAAGCCAACAACGCCAGCGCCAGTGCCACCGGCACCAGCGGCCACTTCAACGCCCCATTGAGCACCGGTTGATAGAGCCGACGTGCTCCGGCCATTACCCGGTTCTCCTTTTCGTCGACCCGCCCGCGGATAAAGATCGCAATGGCAGCAGGCACAAAGGTGATGGCGAAGATCAGAGCCCCCAGCAGCGCGGCCACGACGGTAAAGGCCATGGGCTGGAACATCTTCCCTTCCACGCCGGAAAGCGCGAACAGGGGCAGATACACCAGCATGATGATCATCACTCCGAACACGGCGGGACGGAACACCTCTTTGGTGGCATCAAACACCACCCCAAGCCGCTCCTCCAGCGTCAACAGGCGGCCATGAGCGTGCTGGGCCATGCCGAGGCGCCGCAGGCAGTTTTCCACCACAATGACGGCACCATCCACGATCAGCCCGAAGTCGATGGCACCCAGGCTCATCAGGTTGCCGGACACCCGGTTGGCTGCCATGCCCGTAAACGCAAACAGCATGCTCAGGGGAATCACCAGCGCGGTGATCAGTGCCGCACGGATGTTGCCCAGGAACAGAAACAGCACCGCGATCACCAGCACTGCCCCTTCGAACAGGTTGGTTTGCACGGTCGCGATGGTCTTATCCACCAGCGTGGTCCGGTCATACACCGCCTCAGCCACCACCCCTTTGGGCAGGCTGCGGTTCACCTCGGCCAGCTTCTCTCCCACCGCTTTGGCCACCACCCGGCTGTTCTCACCAAGCAGCATAAAGGCGGTGCCCAATACCGTTTCTTCCCCGGCCTGTGTTGCCGCACCGGTGCGCAACTCCCGGCCAAACAACACCCGCGCTACGTCCCCAACGCGTACCGGTGCATCATCCCGCTTGGCCACCACCACATTGGCGATGTCCTCAAGCGACTGTAGCTGGCCCGGCGAGCGCACCAGCCACTGCGCACCATTGCGTTCGATGTAGCCCGCTCCGGCATTGAGGTTGTTGCGCTCCAGAGCGGTGATGACGTCCTGAACCGTCACCTTGAACGCCAGCAGTTTGCCCGGAATGGGGGCCACCTGATATTGGCGCTCATAGCCCCCAATGCTGTTGATCTCGGTGACGCCGGGCACCTGCACCAGTTGTGGACGGATGATCCAGTCCTGAATGGTCCGGAGATCTTCGGCGTGATAAGGCGAGCCGTCCGGCTTTGACGCACCGGGTAACGCCCGGACGGCGTAGGTAAATACCTCGCCCAGACCACTGGCGATGGGGCCCAACATCGGCTCCAGTCCCGCCGGCAGGTCACCACGGACAGTCTGCAACCGTTCGCTGATCTGCTGGCGCGCCCAGTAGATGTCAGTGCCCTCATCAAACACCACCGTGACCTGAGACAAGCCATAGCGGGAGATGGAGCGTGTGTAATCCAGCGCCGGAATCCCCGCCATCGCGTTTTCGACGATGTAGGTGATGCGCTGCTCCGACTCCAGCGGCGAGTAGCCCGGGGCCGGCGTGTTGATCTGCACCTGCACGTTGGTGATGTCTGGTACGGCATCAATGGGCAGTTTCAGTGCGTTATAGATTCCAAGCCCGGCAATCAGCAGGCACAGCGCCAATACCAGGGCACGCCGACGCAGCGCGAAAGCGATAATGCTGTCAATCATGGCTGAACTCCTAGTGAGCGTGCTTGGCCGAATCTTTCATCACATCGGCAATCAGCATGTAGCTGTTGGCTGTGACGTACTCGGTCCCCGGCGCCAGGCCACTCAGAACCTCGACGTATTGGCCATCGGTGGCACCCAATGCCAGCATCCGCACCTCGAAGGTGTTGCCGTAACGGCCAAACACCACGTCCATCTCCCGGAACTTCTGCAACGCATCCACGTGCACCGCCAGTGGCACCGTCCGTTTCTCCGTGGTGACGTTGGCCTGCACGTGCATACCGGGCCGCCAGAGGCCCTCTGTGTTTTCCAGTTCCGCACGGGCCCGGGCAATGTGGCCACCGGTCATGGTGGGCGCGATGTAGCTCAACCGGGTCATCATACCGGCTTCACCCTCGCCCGCATCGTGCATGGTGTGCACTTCGACGGGCATCCCCACGGCGATCTTCTCCAGCGCATCGGGAAAGGCGGAGAGATCGACCCAGACCTTGGACAGATCGGCGACCTCCAACAGGGCACGGCCGCGGGTTTGGTCCCCGACATTCAGCCACTGCCGCGTCACTTCGCCATCTGAAGGCGCGGTAATCGGGTAGCTTTGTAACGTCTGTACGTTTCGCACCTCGGCGATGACCTGGCCCTTTTTCACCGAGTCACCGATGGATACCAGCATCCGCTGCACCACCCCGTCGTAGGGCGCGCTGACGCTGTAAATCCGATCCTGCATCGTTTGAATCACCCCAAACAGGGTCTCGGTCAGGGTCAGGGTTTGCGCTTCAGCCAACGCCGTTTCGACGCCCGCCAGCTTGAGCAAACGTTGCGGGATTTCGGTTCGCCCTTCGTGCGACTCGTAATCCCATTGGTATTGCTCATCGCCGTATTGCGCACGGATGCTGACGTCAAAAGAGTGAGGCTCCGCCACCACCTGCTCAGACACCAGGTAGTCCCGTTCCGGCACAAAACTGAGGTCATCCACCACGCCCCCGAGACGGTTCAGTGCCACGCTCAGGTCCACATCAGCCGGCGACACCGGTTGCCCGTCCTGATAGAGGTAAACCCGCATCTCGGGCGGGACGCCGTCCTCGAACACCGTGACTTCGAGTTCAAAATGCCCTTCGCTCAGCAGGTTGCCGCCGTTCGGGCCTTTGGGCTCCTCGTCGTGATGATCGTCATGGCCATGGCCGCCACCCGCGACAGCGGGGTTAGCGGTCAGGGTCAGGGCAGCCAGAAGCATCGACGCCGCCAGTCGGTTAACAGTAAAAGTCATGATTGCGTCTCCAGCGGGGTCGATAAAGAAGGCGTGGGATAGGAGTTGTTCAGAGGTTGGCCGGTCAGTCGTTCCAGCTCCAGCAGTTGCAGCCAGGCATCGGCCTGCAGTTCAATGCGCTGGCGCTCAAGCTCAAATTGACGTCTTTGGGCATCGAGTAGTGCGCGCACATCGGCCTGCCCTACCCGATAGGCCTGACCCATCTCTTTCAGCCATTGCTGCGCCAGAGGCAGCAGTACTGTTTCGATTTGGTCCACCTGCTCCAGCCTCTGAACCACAGCCTGATGCAGCCCGAGCAGGGTCAGCCGCATCTCACTGCGCAGCCACTGCTGCTCCGCCAGTTGCTGTTCTTCGGCGAGGGATGCCGCCAACAGATTGCCCTGGTTGGGGTCACTCAGTTGCAGCGGCACAGACAGGTTGAACACCAGGCCGGTGTCGTTACTCTCAAGGGCGTGTTTAACGCCCGCCCCCAACGTCAGATCCAGAGCATTTCTGGCCTGTTCCAGCCGACGCTTTGCCTCCAACAACCGGGCCTGGCTGGCCAGTTGCAGATAGTGGGGAGAGGCGTTTGCCGCATCCAGGACCCGGGCCACCTGCGGTGCCCGAGTTAAACCGCTGAGGTTGCCCTGTGCAGTTTCAAAGCCGGGCTCCTCTGCCCACATTGCGGCCAGCTGGCGTCGCGCCAGCGCCTGTTCGCCCCCGAGCCGCCGTTGTTCTGCCCGGGATTCAGCCAATTGCAGCTTCAGCCGGGTCACGTCAGCCTGCAGCACACTGCCAGCCTGAGCCCGGGCCTCCACTTGCGCCACCGCCTGCTGTTCCACCGTCATCCGTTGGTTGTTCCAGCTCTGTAATGCCTGCAATCGCAGCAGGGCGTAATAACGTCGGGTGGTCTCCGCCAGCACTTCGATGCGGGCCACTTCATAATCCGCCACCTGCTGACGTTGTTGCGCCAGGGCAAGATCGACCCGGCGCTGACGTTTATCACCCAGCTCAATCAACTGGCTGAACGCCAGCGTCGCTTCAGCACCGTCAAAGCCGTTGTAGGCCCCGGTACCGAGCACATTTTCCAGCGACAGGGACAGCGCCGGATTGGGCCGCAGCCCCGCTTGCAGTGCCAACGCCTCAGCCTGACGTTGCTGGTAGGGAAAGCGCTGTAACTGCGGATGAGACAGCAAGGTTTTTTCCAGTGCCGTCGACAGCTTCAGAGGCTCTGCCCACCCGGCACCAGCCGGCATCAGGGCCAGTGCTGCCGCGGCAAACAGCGACGAACACGCCCGTTGGCATGCGCCTCGCCAACCGAAGCGCAAAAGGTATCTTGTTTTCATGGGTACTCCACACGCCGGTACAGCAGTGCCGCACCGGTAAAAAAGGTCATTGATGGGGTGTGAAGTCAGGCGTTCGGAGGGGGAAGTGGCGGCGCCATGCGGCGTTCAGGCCGGTTCTGAACCAAGGCCAGGATATGCCCGGAATCCGATGGGGACACCGGAAGGTGATATTCCATCGGGGGGTGACAAGGCAGATGGGAGTGCAGCGAGTGCTCATGTTCACCCACCGCAGTTGGCTCCATCTGGGGAACGGCGGAGGCCCAGAGCCCGTGGTTACTGTTGTGAGCGTGGGCAACCTGCTCACCCATAGGGTGGCTGAGATCATCCAGATGCACCGGCTGGGACAAACAATTGGCAAACACCTGCATCAGACACAACACCGACATCAGAGCCAGTGCCATGCTTCGAATCATTCTGGTTTGCATCCATCGCAGGTGGTACAACCAAGCCTCTCCCTAATCCCTCTCCGGCCCCAGCGCCAGGGCGTAACACTTTATCAACCAAGCCCTGCCATTTTCAACGTTATATCAACACCCTTTAGCACCAGCTTGTGGCAGAAAAGCGTGCCAGTGCAGACATAAACCGTCACAACCCCGTTGCGGTGAAGCCCTCCCGCTCAAACTGTTCTAGGCTCAGTAAATCAACGGCTTCAATAACAGGAAACCCGATGAAGGTGTTCACCACACTGTGGGGCGATATTCAGCAAGGCAGTCTGGCCCGAGTGCCCTACTTCAGCTACTCCATTCTGTTGGTTGCCCTGGGGATGGCGCTGGGGATTGTGGTGGCCATGTCACTGGGCATTGACGACCCGGGCAGCAACGGCGAACTGACTCAGGAGCAATTTGAAAACGCTCTTTCACTGCCGATGTTGTTGTTGCTGATCGCCGCATCCGTTCTGCTGAGCTTCGCCGGGCTCAACCTGACGGCCAAGCGGCTTCGCCATATGGGCCTGCCGGGCTGGCCCACCACCATTGCTCTGGCCTTGTTGGTCGCCGCCATCTCGTATGGCTGGTCAGCACAGGCTGGCAACGGCTTTCAGTTCCTGGTCTGGCTGACCCTGTTGTTCACCCCCGGTGAACTCTTTGGCTCCCGCAACCGCTGATCCGCAGGCCGTCTGAAACTGTCCGCTCATACCACTTTGATTCCTCTGTCCTGGCTCCTGCACGATATTCCACTGCCGTTCCGATGCTGAAAACGTAGCCCCGGCAGTGCTCCCCCACCGCGCTTTCTGGTCGCGACCTGTCCGACGTCGTTTTCCAGCATCGACTCCCCAATCACCTGTACGTTCTCAGAGGTCGCTGACATGGTCGTCCATGCCTCAACACTTTGCCGTTTCAGCGCGGCAATCTTCTTAGCTCTGCCCACACTCTCTTACGCTGTCGAAAGTAAGGACAGCCACACGCCGTCGCCCTGGTATGCCGGAGCCAGCATAGGCTGGACCCGTTTCCATAATGGCTGTGAACCGGACGCCAGCGCCTGCGACAAGGACGATATTGGCATCGGAGCCATGCTGGGCCACCGATTTACTCACAAATGGGGCGCAGAATTGTCCTATCTGGACTTCGGCCAGGCCAGCGCATCGTACCCAACCAGCAACGGCTCCCCTCACCAGGGCATGATGAGGGGCTGGAGCCTGTCAGCCGTCGGCCAGCTTCCACTGAGTCCCCGGGTGAACCTGCTCGGAAAAGTGGGCACTTTACGATGGAACGGTCAGGTAAAAAGCCCTTCGGGGCAACGGCGCGATCAGGGCTGGGTGCCCGTCGTCAGCGCGGGCCTGGGCGTCCAACTCAATCAACGCTGGGCGCTTTCCATCACAACCTCCTACGCCGACGGAGCAGGCAGCCCGGCTCTCGGGGGCACCAACCTTTGGCTCAGCTCAGTGGGCCTGCAATACCACTTCGGGGCTTCCCCCACGCCATCGGCCCCGGCCCCGGCCAAAATCCTGCTTCCCGCCCTGCACCGCGATGTGCATTTCGATTTCGACAGCGCCGTATTCAATGATCCCGCGCCCCTCGCCGACATTGTGTCCCGACTGCAGCGCCACCCCGGCTCCCGGGTGATTGTGCAAGGCTTTTCCGACGCCACCGGTGATCAGGAATACAACTTGTCATTGTCAGACCGGCGCGCTCAGGCCGTGGCCGACTACCTGACATCCCGGGGCATTGAGTCCCACCGGATCACCATTGAGGATTTCGGTGAACGTCAACCGGTGATCGACAACGCCACGCCGCAACACCGGGCTCAGAACCGCCGCGTCCACCTTTATGTCCCCGGAATGGAGGTATCACAATGATTGCCCTCACCGCTCACCTGCGCTTACTTGGCGGACTCGGCCTGATGCTGATGATCTTCGGCTGTGGAGGACCGCACAGCGGCTTTCCCTCCGCCGAATGTGGCCAACCTGAAATGCCTTGTCCGGATCAGGTGGTCCGGCTCGAAATCTCCCCTTCGTCGTCCAGTCTGGATGTGGGCACCCAACGGGCCTATATCGCTACCGCCATCTACGGCAATGATGAAAAAGCCGACGTGACTGCCGAGACAATGTGGCAGGTCGCCAACCCTCAATTGGCCAACATCACTCCGGACGGCACCCTCACCGCCATCACGACCGGTGAAACCCAGGTACAGGGGTCCTTTGCCGGCGTATCCGCTACAGCAACACTGAGCATCAGCCGAAAAACCCTGACGGCATTGCGCCTCACGCCTCCGGAGCAGCTGACTTTGGTGGGCCTGAGCACCGCATTTGAAGCAACGGCGCTCTATCAGGATGGGTCTGAGCAGTCCGTTACTTCGGTGGTAACCTGGTCCACGGAGGACCCAGAAGTGGCCCAGATCGACGATGGCGGCCGGGTAACCGCCACAGCCGTGGGGCGCACAACGGTCATCGCCCGGTGGAGAGACATGGAGCAGCAAAGCCCCATGGTGGTGCTGGACAGCCCGCCGCTGAGCCTGACCATCGCCCCGACAGCTGCCAGCCTGCCCCTGGGAGCAGAGCAGCAACTGCACAGCGCTTTGATACTGGCAGACAAGCAATCCATCGACGTAACCGGGTTAGTGAACTGGCAGGTTGATGAACACCTGCAACCGGTCGACCCCATTCAACAACCGGGGCAAATCAGAGGTATTCTCGTTGGCCGCGGCAACGCCCAAGCCACTTTGACCTTACCGGGCGCAACGCTGGTCGCTCAGGTGCCGGTTACCGTAACGCCTGCTGAGTTGGTTCGCCTGCAGGTCACGCCGGCCAATGGGGTATTTCCCATCGGTACCGAAGGCCGATACCGCGCCCTGGCTTTCTACAGCGATGGGCAGACTCTGGATGTGACCCGGCAAGCACTGTGGGGCAGCCGTTATAGCGACGTGATCACCCTCGACAATGGTGGCAATGACGCCGGTCGGGCTATGGCCTTATCCCCCGGCCAAAGTCAGGTCAGCGCCAGCTACCGGGGCGTGACCGGCGAGACGGGAGTGACGATAACGCCAGCGGTCGTGCAGCGGCTTCAGATCCAACCATCGCTTACCTCCTTGCCCGCGGGCCTTCGCAAACCTTTTCAGGCCATCGGCGTGCTGAACAACGGCCATCGGATGGATCTCACTGACCAGGTCCGCTGGCAATCCGAGGCCCCCTCCGTGGCGGCGTTTATCGGCACCGGTGCCCTGGCCAACCAGGCGTTGACCCGGACATCGGGAGAAACCACCATCACCGCCCGGTTTGGCGCAATTCAGAGCACAGCCCTACTGACGGTCACCGACGCACAACTGACCGCCTTAACGCTCCGCCCCGAAACGCTCACACTGCCCGCAGGCACCCAGGGCAAACTTCAGGCTGTGGCGCACTACACCGATGGCCACCAAAGCGATGTCACGCAACGGGCGTCCTGGAGATCAGCGGCACCAGAAACGGTAAACGTTGCCGCCATCGGCCCGGATGTCGGTACCGTTATCGCCCGCTCCCCGGGCAGCGCGGAGGTCAGGGCGGGGTTCGGTGGATTGAGTGCCGGCGCTGCGGTGACCGTAACGGACGCCACGCCAACCCGCCTTACTGTTGCCCCAGCTCAAACCAGCCTGGCGGTGGGTCGCACCATGCCGCTGACAGCGTGGCTCAGCTACTCCGACGGCTCACGTCGGGATGTGACCCGATTCAGTCAGTGGCAAACCGACCAGCCAGGCGTCGCCACGGTTGCCAGTCAGGGCGGGGCCGCAGGAAGGGTTTCCGCCCATCGGACCGGTCAGGCAGCGATTCAGAGCCATTACCAGGGATTAACAGCCAAGGCGGTGCTCACCGTCACCAAAGCCGAGCCCGAGCATCTGATGCTGGTGCCCTACCGCACAGCGCTTTTGCCTGGCACCCAACAGCAATACGTCGCGCTGGCGCACTACACCGATGGCAGCCAACACGACGTCAGTGGCGATGCCGTCTGGCACAGCCTGGCCCCCGCCACCGCCAGTGTTGACGCCTCAGGCCTCGCCACCGGACACCATACCGGCACCACCGACATCACCGCGAGCTTGCCCGGAACCTTGCTGTCGGCCAGCGGCAAAGTGTCCGTGCTGTCTGCGGCAGTGACGATTGAATCGCTCCATCTGGCCCCCTACCGCGACACCGTGCTGCCCGGAGGCCGCATAACCTACTCCGCCAGGGCACAGATGAGCGATGGCAGCCAGCTGGATGTGTCTTCCTGGGTCGTCTGGCGCAGCCTCACCCCACAACTGGCCGATATCGACGCCAGTGGCACCGCTACCGGACTCAATGAGGGCAAAGCCACCATCGAAGCTTCAATAGGCCATCAGGGACAGCTTTATCAGGCCAGCGCATCACTGTTTGTTGTGCCGCCCTCCGTTGGCGTTCGGGATTTTGCCATCCGCCCCTATCGCGCCGACGTGCTGATTGGCGGGCAGCAGCCCTATCAGGCGACCCTGACCCTGGAAGACGGCACCAGGCTGGATGTGACAGACCAGACCAGCTGGGACAGCGACACGGCAGAAACCGCTACGGTCAGCGCCACAGGCCTGGCCACCGGCCACCAGGCCGGCCACACCAACATCACGGCCCGACTGGTGATTAACGAGCGCCATCATCAGGCCGAGGCCAGGCTGTGGGTCAGCGAACCGCCGGGTAACATCACTTCACTCTCCCTCCTGCCCGGCCAGTCCGATCTGCTTCTGGGCAGCCAGCTTTCGCTGAAGGCGGTGGCTCACACCGAGGATGGCACGCAATGGCCGGTCAGCGGTGAGGTCAGCTGGCAATCGGTGGACCCCAATATCGCCAGCGTAAACGCCGAGGGGCAAGTGATCGGAAACAGCACCGGAGAAACCCGCATTACCGCTCGCCGAATCTACCAGGGCAAGCTGTATCAGGGGGATGCATGGGTTCGCGTTATCCCCCCGGCGGTGACGCCCGTTGCGCTGGCCATCAGCCCGTTGCAACACACCATCCGCATCAACGACACCACCCACTATCAGGTGACGGCATTGATGAGTGACAACAGCCGGGTGGACGTTTCCGACCAGGTGCAATGGCTGTCGGACAGCCCCACTGTCGCTATACCGGTAAACCAACAAGGCCAATGGGTTGGGTTGGCCGAAGGCCTCGCCACCGTCACGGCACGCTATCGATACGCCAACCAGAGCCTCCTGGCCACCAGCCATCTGAAGGTGTTGGGGTCTTCGGTCAGCGTGGTGTCTGTGGCCATTGAGCCAGCCACCGTCAAAATGCCGGTGGGCAGCGGGCGCCAGTTAACCGCTACCGCCCTGTTTGACGATGGCTCGGTGGTCGATGTAACCGACAGCGCCACCTGGCACCCCGGCGACCCGGAGATCGCACAGGTTGACAGCCACGGCTGGGTAACCGGTAATCAGACTGGCCATACGCCAATCAACGGTGCAGTCAATGTGGGCAGCTGGGTCAATAAATCGGTCAGCGCCACCATCACCAATCCGAACAACACCGTCAGCACGGTGCGCTACGCCCCCGATGGCGCGACATTAATCGAAGGTGGCTTACTGCAACTGACCGCCACCGCCATCTGGGTGGACGGCAGCGAAGTGGATGTCACGGAAGACGCCAGTTGGGAAGCGCTGAACCCCGAGGTGGCGGTACTGACGGACGTGCCGGGGCAAATCCGGGCACTGGCTGAAGGCGAAGCCGCTTTTCGCGGGGGATACCAGGTCGGCAACACCACCCATGCAGGATTTGTCGACGTCTCCGTCAAGCACGACGCGGTCACCATCCAGCGGATCCGCATCGAGCCGGCCACCCTGGCGCTCCCCCTCAATGGCAGCGCGTCGCTGAGCGCCCTGGCCGAATTAAGTGACGGCAGCGAGGTGACGGTGACCCGGCAGGTGGTCTGGGGCAGCAGTGATCATGGTGTCGTCGCCATCAATCCCGACAGCGGTGAGATCCATGGCCTGAAGGCCGGACAAAGTACCGTTACCGCCCGGTTCAATCTGGCGGGGGTCAGCCATCAGGGCGAAGCCATTGTGACCGTATCGGAACCGTGAATGCTCTGTGCCAGCGGATTCACTAAAAAGGCCCCTTCCGGGGCCTTTTCGCTTTGCCTTGTCACTTGACTGACGCAGAGATGATCGCCCTTAACGCGGCGGGTCTCACCATCTTCGCCATATAGCGATACCCCCGGCTCTCCACCTCTTCCACCAGCTCTTTGCGGGTGTCCGCGGTAATCAGCACACCGGGCAGCTCAGCGCCATAGAGTTTGCGGATGCCGTCCATCGCTTCCAGGCCGCTCTGGCCGTTATCGAGATGATAATCCGCCAGCACAATGTCCGGTGCAAACCCTTTCAGGCCCAAACGGATCCGCGCGTCCGCCAAATCCTTCGCGGTGACCACTTCGCACTGCCAGCGTTTGAGCAGGCTTTCCAGACCAGCCAGAATCGCTTCCTCGTTGTCGATGCAAAGGACTTTCACCCCTTTCAACGGCGCGGTGCGCACCGCCGCCACCACCGGCGCCTGCACCTTGTAGCGGGCCAAGGGTACCGTCACCGAAAACAGCGAGCCGCGCCCCAGTTCGGAGCGCACCTTCAGTGGGGTGTCCAGCACCTTACCGATGCGGTCGGCAATCGCCAGCCCAAGACCCAGGCCGGCCCGCTCACCCTGCCCCTCCACCTGCCGGAACTCCTTGAAGATCTCTTCCACCTGATCTTCGGCGATGCCGCAACCGGTATCGAACACCTGGATCTCCACCGACTGGCCCCGACGCCGGCAGCCCAGCAACACGGTGCCGGAGTCGGTATAGCGCAGGGCGTTGGTCAGGAAATTCTGCACCAGACGGCGCAGCAGGTTGGGGTCGGTGTCCAGGGTCAGATCCCGCAGCCGATGGCGGAAAGTCAGCCCCTTGTTGGCCGCCATCGCTGCAAACTCAACCGTCAGGGGCTCCAGCACGGTGGCCAGATTGACGCCACGACGCTCCACCGTCATGGTGCCGGAGTCCAGCTTGGAGATGTCCAGCAGATCCGACAGCATCTCACCGGCCGCTTTCAGCGATCCGGCAATGTGCACCACGGTTTCGTGGTCCTTGGGGTGCATCCGCGTTTCCTGCATCAGCGAAGCGGTAAACAGCCGTGCCGCATTCAGCGGCTGCATCAGATCATGGCCCACCGCCGCCAGGAAACGGGATTTGGACTGGTTGGCCTGCTCCTCAGCTGCCTTGGTTTCCAGCAGCCGGGCGTTCAGTTCCGCCAGCTCGGCGGTGCGCTCCTCCACCCGGGCTTCCAGGTTTTCGTTGGCTTCCTTGAGGGCCGCTTCCTGCGCGCGGAAGTCGGTAATGTCACTGAAGGTCATCACAAAGCCGCCATCCGGCATCGGGTTGCCCCGTATACGGATAACCCGACCATCGCTCTGGCGACGTTCGGAGGTGTGGGCGGAACCGGCGCGCATATAGGCCACGCGCTTCTCGATATGGGTGGCCACATCGCCCGGGCCGCATCGCCCCAGCTCAGCGTTGTAACGGATGATCTCCGCCACCGGCATACCCGCTTTCAGGAAGCCGTGGGGGAAGTCGAACAGGGTTTCGTAGCGCTGGTTCCAGGCCACCAGGTTCAGGTCGCCATCCACCACGCTCATCCCCTCGAAGGCGTGCTCAATGGCACCACGCAGCTGGTCCTGACTCATCAGGATCTTGGCGCTGGCCTCATCCACCAGAGAGAACACCTCATCCAGTGCCAAATCGCGGCCCCGCATGACGCTGTCCATCACCACGGACGCCGACGACGCTCCCAGTACTGAGGCGATCAAACGCTCCGTGTGCTCAATCAGGGCTTCACTGGCGGGCTTATTCCAGCTTTCCCGGGCAATGGCGTCCGGGAAGAACTGGGAGAAGGAAGCGTACGCGCGGGCCGGGCCGACAAAGCGACTGGCCAACAGCAGCAGGTCCTGCTGACTGATGGAGCCCACCCGGCCATGGTTGGTCCGGGGCATCCCCGGCAACTGCACAAAGGCGCCAGATTGGATCCGCTCGGTTACCGACGGGCGGGACAGCCAGGAGCCCACCACGTATCCGCCGCAGTTGGCCACCAGCGCCAGCAGGATGTGGTTCATGTCATCGCTGAGGTTGCCCAGCAAACGCAGCTCTTCGAACTCCAGCCCCAGCATCGGACGCGCCATCACGTAACACCAGCCGCCGAAGCCCAGCAGCAGGCCCAGCAGCACGCCGTTTCGGTGGCCCTTCTTCCAGTACAAGCCCCCCACCAATGCCGGGGCCAGTTGGGCAAAGGCCCCGAAGGCCAGCATCCCGATGCGCGCCAGAGTGTCGGTATTGTCGAGCAGACGGTACGCCAGAAAGCCCGCCAGCAGCAGCACCAGAATCACCAGACGGCGGGCGTTGAGCAGGCCGATAGAAAACTGATCAAAGCTCTTACCCCGGATGCGACCGGAGCGCAGCAGCAGCGGCACCAGCCACTCGTTGGAGATCATAATGGCGATGGTCACCACCGCCACAATCACCATGGAACTGGCCGCAGAGATGGTGCCCAGCAGCGCGATCACCGCCAACGCATCCGCACCGATGGCCAGCGGCAGATTAATCACATAGGTGTCCGCCGCCACAGCATCGCCAAGCAACACACGGCCAGCCAGCGCCAGCGGAATCACAAAGCAGGAGAACAGCACCAGGTACAGCGGCAGCACCCAGCGGGCGCGGTCCACGTGTTCGGTCTGTTCCACCTCCACCACCATCACGTGGAAGATGCGCGGCAGACAGACAAACGCCGCCATCGAGATCAACACTTCCGGGCCGATGTCCGCCAGATCCAGCACCATCGACGGCGCCACTTCCATCTCCCGGGCCTGATTCAGAATGTCGAACGGCCCGTCAAACAGACCGAAGGTGACCACCAGACCCACCAGCACAAACGCGAAGAGCTTCACGAATGACTCAAAAGCCACCGCCAGGATCATGCCGGGGTTGTGCTCGGTGGCATCCAGTTTTCGGGTACCGAAAAGAATGGCGAATAGCGCCAGCGTCAGCGCAATCAGCAGCGCCAGTGTGTCGGTTTCCAGAAACTCATCGCTGGCAAACAGGCCCAGGGAAAACACCATCGCTTTCAGCTGCAACGCGACGTAGGGCATGATCCCAAGGGTGGCGATAAAGGTCACCAGCACCGCCAGCAACTGGGATTTGCCGTAACGTGCCGCAATAAAATCCGCCACCGAAGTGATGTTCTGGGCTTTGGCCACCATCACCAGCTTACGGATAAAACCGAAGCCCAGAGTGAACAGCAGAATCGGCCCGATGTAGATGGGCAGAAACGCCCAGGGCGAGGTGCTGGCCTGCCCCACGGTGCCCAGAAAGCTCCACGAAGAGCAGTACACCGCCAACGACAAGCCATAGACCCACGGCCCCAGCTGCGCTTTGCGCTTACCCACCCACCGTTCGCCCAGCCAGGCGATCAGGAAAAGCAGAGTGACGTATCCCAGAGAGACGGTGATAACCGTCAGTGATGAAAGCATGGCGTCCGGTTGCCTTTATGTATTTGCCCACAGTGTGCCAGTAAACCTTTGGTCTCAAAAGCGTTTGAAAAGTCGTCAGTCCACACACCGACTAGACGATGGTCGAATGGCACACCCCCTATGTGGCTGGAACACTTTGAACACGCCCATTTCAGGAGAGGGAAACCCGATGAGTACGCAGTCTCTCTATCCCGTCAGCCCCGAGCTGGCGGAGAGCAGCAAAATCAACGAAGAGCTGTACCGCAAGATGTACCAGGAGTCCGTGGTTAACCCGGAAGGTTTCTGGCGCGAGCATGGCCAGCGCATTAGCTGGTTCAAGGATTACACCAAAATCCGTGACGTCTCTTTTGACGATCACAACCTCTACATCAAGTGGTTTTACGACGGTACCCTCAACGCCTCATACAACTGCCTGGACCGCCATCTGGAAAGCCGTGGCGATCAGACGGCCATCATCTGGGAAGGGGACGACGCGTCCGAGCAGCGCACCCTGACCTACGCCGAGCTGCATACCGAGGTCAGCAAATTTGCCAACGCCCTGCGCAGCCAGGGAGTCCGCCGCGGTGACGTGGTAACCATCTACATGCCAATGGTGCCGGAAGCGGCGGTGGCGATGCTGGCTTGTGCCCGCATTGGCGCGGTCCATTCCGTCATCTTCGGCGGCTTCTCTCCCGACTCCATCGCCAGCCGCATCAACGACGGCCAGTCCAAGGTGGTGATCACCTCCGACGAGGGCATCCGTGCGGGCCGGGTTGTGCCGCTGAAAGCCAACGTCGATGCCGCCCTGGAGCACCCGGACGTCACCACCGTTGAGCGCGTCATTATGCTCAAGCGCACCGGCAACGCCGACGTCAATTTTGTCGCTGGTCGCGATATCTGGTGGCACGACGTGATGAGCGTGGCTTCTGAGCATTGCGAAGCCCGCGAGATGAACGCGGAAGATCCCCTTTTTATCCTCTACACCTCCGGCTCCACCGGTAAGCCCAAAGGGGTGCTGCACACCACCGGCGGCTACATGGTGTACGCCTCCATGACCCACGAGTACGTGTTCGATTATCGCGAAGGCGAAATCTACTGGTGTACCGCCGATGTGGGCTGGATCACCGGCCACTCCTACATGGTGTATGGCCCGCTGGCCAATGGTGCCACCATCCTGATGCACGAGGGCGTGCCGAACTGGCCCACTGCCGGTCGCCTGGGTGAGATGATCGACCGCCACAAGGTCAACATCCTCTACACCGCCCCAACCCTGATCCGCGCTCTGATGGCGCAGGGTACCGAACACTTTGATGGTATGGACGGCTCCAGCCTGCGCATCATGGGCTCCGTGGGTGAGCCGATTAACCCGGAAGCCTGGCGCTGGTACCACCAGGTGATTGGCCGCGGTAACTGCCCCATCGTGGATACTTGGTGGCAAACCGAAACCGGCGGCTGCCTGATCACCCCGCTGCCGGGGTCCACCGACCTGAAACCCGGCAGTGCCACCCGCCCGTTCTTCGGCGTACAGCCGGCTCTGGTCGACAACCTTGGCAACCTGATTGAAGGGCCGGGCGAAGGCAATCTGGTGCTGCTGGACTCCTGGCCCGGTCAGATGCGCAGCGTCTATGGCGACCACGAGCGCTTTGTGCTGACCTACTTCAAGACCTTCCGCGGCATGTATTTCACCGGCGACGGTGCCAAGCGTGACGAAGATGGCTACTTCTGGATCACCGGCCGTGTTGACGACGTGATTAACGTATCCGGCCACCGCCTGGGTACCGCCGAGATTGAATCTGCGTTGGTATCCCACCCGGAAGTCGCTGAAGCGGCGGTGGTAGGCTACCCCCATGACATCAAGGGTCAGGGCATCTACGCCTACGTCACCCTTAACCAGGGTGTGGAGGAGAGCGAAGAGCTCCGTCAGGCCCTGCGTCAGTGGGTACGCAGTGAAATTGGCGCCCTGGCCTCACCGGACCTTATCCAGTGGGCACCGGGCTTGCCCAAGACCCGCTCCGGCAAAATCATGCGCCGCTTCCTGCGCAAGATTGCCGCGGACGAGGTTGGCAGTCTGGGCGACAACAGCACCCTGGCCGACCCGACGGTACTGGATCACCTGATCGGTACCCGTCTGAATCGCCAGGCGGACTGACGCGACCCCCAATCGCACTCCCAACCTTTTAGGCCCACTTCCGTGGGCCTTTTTTCTCCCTGTAAAGCCACTTGCGTTGCTGACGTTTTGCGATCACCATCAACCCGTGGTGGCTTTTTGCCCTGCTAAAATCGTCCAGGTGAAACTTTTTATCGTCTGATGCCCATGGAAATAGCACCCGCTCACACCGCTACGCTGTCCGCCGAGGATGCCGCCCGGTTGTTCATTACCGAACACACCCGTGACGGCTCGCCTCTGGTTATCCGTGCCATTACGGCCGACGACAAGTACGAGATGCGGGACCTCTACCCCACCCTGTCAGAGCGCACCCTCTACATGCGTTTCTTCCGGGTGATCAGCAGCCCCAGTCTGGAAGCCATCGCCCGTTATACCGACGTGGACTTTGGCACCCATCTGGCGCTGGTGGCGCTGTGGGGGCCAGAGCAGCGCATGGTGGCTGCGGGGCGGCTGATCCGCGCCACCGCCGACTCTGACGTGGCGGAGCTGTCCTGTCTGGTGATCGATGAGATGCAGCACAAGGGGATTGGCCGGGTACTGGTACGCCGACTTCTGGAAACCGGCCGGGATTGGGGCGTAAACCGCGTGATTGCATTGGTCCACGCCGAAAACCACCCGATGCTCAAACTCCTTAAAAGCCAGGGCTACCCTACCGAACTGATGTACGACGAGGGCGAATTTACGGTGACGATGGAAACCCACCAGCCCCCCAGCGACGACAATGACGTTAACCACGCCACCGTCGGAGCGATGCACCAGGGGATTGAGGCTTAATCGCCAACGCCTGCGCTGGATTTCCCGCCCAGAAGTTGATGCCGGACAAATCTCGCGATGGCAGTCGAAGGATCGCTCCCATTGCCGCAGCTAGGCTCAATGTATGGGCCAGTCATCCATTGGTGGCAAGGTGTTGGGCATCATTGGTAAGCGCCTGCGAAAATCATTGGCAGGCCTGCCGTTCATAGCGGGGGCTTCGGGACTCCTCGTCCTTCTGTGCTGTTGCGTCCCGATCGTCTATTCACCCGAACCGGAATCCACCGTTAATACCCCGAGTACGCCAGAACGGCACGACTACTACCTTTCCGCGCCCGAATCCGATTTTCACCTTCGTCTGGCCAACCTGCTGATGAAGCAATTTCCCCGGATCCGGATCCAGGACAGTTCCCTGTTTCTGCACGCCGTAATCGAGGAAAAACATGGCCGCTTTATCGACGTCTGGCAGCGTTATCATGCGGCCCAACCCGGGGCGGTATTGCCCATTGACTATCTGCTGCATGTCGACCATTACTTCGGCTACAACGCCGATTGCGATAATTACGTGCTCGCTTATCCCTGCAGCCAGGAAGCCGGCGTGAGTGTCAGGATTGTGGATATGGCCACTGGCAATCTGACCAAAGAAGTGACGCTGACAGACGATTCCGGTGAGGTGATCATCGGCCCGCTCATCATGGGCGTTATTCTGCTCCCGGACAAAAAACAAGCCTTGCTGGAGACCGCAGCCTACCAAGTGGGCACTACCCTGACTCAGCTCAGGCCAGAGGGGTCCATCAGAATCGTCTTGTTCTGACCCAGCTTACCAGGTGGTCTCATTCTCGCGGGAATACAGCCGGTTCCGGAAACGCTATGGTTACTGAAGCCCCTGACGAATCGCCAACTCTGCCCACCATTAATGAACATCATCCTGTCGACCACACTGGCCCTTATCGCCTTCGCTGGTAACTCGGTACTTTGCCGCCTGGCGCTGGGCGCAGAGAAGATTGATGCCGCCAACTTCACCACCATCCGGCTGCTGTCCGGCATCGCGGTACTGCTGCTGATCGTCTCTGTCAGACCTAAAGCAGTGCGCCCGGCCGGCAAAGGCAGCTGGAAAGCGGCCACCTTCCTGTTCCTGTACGCCATCACTTTTTCTTACGCCTACGTCACGCTGGATACGGGCACCGGGGCGCTGATCCTGTTTGGTGCGGTCCAGATCTCGATGATGGTCATCAGCTTCCTGTCCGGCGACCGGTTCCACCCCATCGAGTGGCTGGGCCTGGCCGTCGCCTTTGCCGGGTTCGTGTACCTGATGCTGCCCGGAGTAAGCACACCGTCACTGACCGGCTTTATCCTGATGTCAGTGGCTGGTGCGGCCTGGGGCGCATATACCCTTTCAGGAAAGGGCTCAGACAGCCCGCTCAGTGACACCTGTGACAACTTCCTGCGCACCCTGCCCTTTGTGCTTATCCTGCTTGCCGTCACCTTTGATACCCAGCACCTGACTCTTCACGGCGTGCTTCTGGCGGTGTTATCCGGCGGAGTAACGTCTGGCATTGGCTACGCCCTCTGGTACCTGGCCTTGTCAGAACTTTCCGCCATCAAAGCCGCGACGCTGCAACTGTTGGTGCCGGTGCTCGCCGCAGCGGGCGGCATCCTCTTTGCGGAAGAAGCACTTTCTGTTCGGCTGATGGTGTCTTCACTACTGATTTTGGGCGGAATTTGGGTGGTGATACTGGGTAAGCAAAGGCTGCCCTCTTAACCACGGCGGTGCAGACAGTGGCGTCAGCACAGCGAGGACTAGCGACGGGGAATCACCCGCTGACGGGCGATCTGCTCGGTCCACCATCCACCCAGGCCAAACACAACGGCCATGGTTCCGAACACGCCAAACCAAAACTCGCTGCCCAACAGGATGGGCACCCGGGCCAGCCCGGCCGCCAGTACCCCCAGATAGCCGTAGCTCATCAGGTAATAGTGCCACACCCGCCAGGCCGGCGTGGGTTTACGCCACACCATCACAAACGCCGCCAATACCGACACCAGACTGTATGCCGCCAGAATCGTAAACAGGGTAAAGCCGTGCTTGCCGACCAGCGCCAATGCACTCAGATTACCCACCACCATGCAGGCCACCCAAGCGCGACCTATCCAGCGATGCTCTGTCGTGCCCTTGCGCCGCCACAGCAGCCAGGGGCCAACTGACAGCGCCATTACGGCGCACCAAAAATGAAGAGTGCCCACGATTTTCCTTGTCCTATGGCCTGGGCTCGCTGCCCCTTAGAAAGGCCACAGCAAACATGCTAGCTTACCTAATCATAAAACCGATTGCGGGGTACAGGGATGACACCAGAAGACGTTTTAGAGGACGCGCTGTTTCGCAGCGCAGTGATCCACCAGCCACACAGCCTGAAGTCGTATCTTGCTATGGAGAACCTGACCACCCGATTTAAAAGCTTTGGAGCTAGGGAATGGGCGCAGTGTCTGGCCCTGAACGCCAAAAGTGAGGTAAAGATCCATGGCGGGTTTCTGCCCCGGATTGAAGCAATTGAGCTGTCCACCCGACGGATAAATTGGGCGCTCGAACACGGTGTAATGCCGGTTTCCTATCTGGCGATGAAACAATGGCACGAGCGCGAAGGGCTGGAGGCCATCTTTCGCCACTTTGAGCACCTGGCTACCCTGCACAACGAATACTTGTCTCATAACCTGTCGATTCTGCTGGCGATGAAAGCCATCGTCCCCAGACTGTCCGAAAACCAGATCCCGCCTTACCTCGAACGATTGACTGAATACGTCGTTGCGACGTTCTCGCCTTTACGCGCCGACACGCCGGCTGAAACCACGGCACCCGCACTAACCGAAGATCAGGTCTTTCTGGCCGCACTTGAGCAGCCCGGCTTTTTTGCCCATAACCTGATCGCGCTTTCCTGGGTCAACCGCGCAAAACCGACCGTCAGCGCGGCGTTTTACACCACAGCCCTGCGCCATATTCACCAACAGAGCCACTGGCAGTTTGAGGACAAGGACGATTACATTGACAGCGCGCGGCTGGAGGCCATCGCCGACACAGACTCTGAAGCCCGGTTTCAGCAACGGATTGAGGGATTGATTCATGGACGAACCCACAACCTGCACCAGATCACCTGTGCGGATGCCCTGACCCACTTCTGGGACCGCTACCCGGCGCACCGCCCGAAGCTGTCAAAACTGGCTGAGTACTTTGCTGCAGCTTAAATCCATGATGGATAAGTGACACCGAACCGCCGCCGTGACTTGTCACGCTGCCGTTATCCCGCTCACCTCCACACAAGGAGCGTCGTCGTATACAGCGACCGATGCAGTGGCTGATACCAATGAACCCCGCCCAAGAAAAGATTACTCTCTCTGAAAATGAGCCAAAGGATGGGTGTCCGATTAGCATGGGGCATAAGCGCACCTTGAGAGGCTGTGGCTGATACCAATGAACCTAGACCCGGAAAATATTAATCTCCCTAAAAATGAGCCAAAGGATGGGTGTCCAATTAGCTCAATAGCTCAATGATGGGGTGCCGCCTGCAGAAGCCGAGAATCGGTCTAAACAGGTGTCCGGATTTAGTTGACCACTACAACCTCACTCAAGCGTAGATAAGGCGCTGAGCCGCTGCCACTCTTATTGCCACTCTTATGGGTGTCTTGTTAATTCGTCCAAGTTTTCAGCAAATGAACAACTTGCGACTCAGCGTCCTTCACAAAGTTAATATCATTTCCTGATAGTGAGAAGTTAAAAGTTATCTCCTCAAAACTGGAAGAGAAAAGGCAAGATTGCTTCTCCTCACTAATCTTTGAGCACTCTGCGACGGGAGTAAGTGACGTTACGGTATTTTCACTGCACTCTAAGCTATACACCGCCCACGAACTTGACTCCCGTCGATTTTCAAATATGAAGTAACCATTTTCAAGTTCAATAAAATCTGGTTTTCCCTCAGAAAGGTAGTCTTCCCATGATAGTTTTTTGGCTCGGGAAATGCTTTCTTTTCCTAAGCTTCTTAATGTGACAAATATTTCATTTTGCGACAAGCCTTTAACAGGGACCCTAACAGCAACGTCATCAACTCCATCACCCTCACCCTCACCCTCACCCTCACCCTCACCCCAAAGACTAGCACCGCCCAGTCTACTATTCGCAGGGATTTTGTAGCCATTCCAGTTCAAATCTGTTATTTCCTTGCTACAGGCTGATACAGCAAGAATAAACAATGCCAACAGTATACTTCTCATGCGAATCTCCTCTAATTACTATCGCAACTTAGGCCACAGTAAGCCCAAGATAATGACCATTTCCAAGCTTTGGCAAAGTTTCCATTTGATTCACCTGTAAACAACGCTCTTCCATTGACTAATCACCTGACTAATTGGACACCCATCTTTACTCACTACCCTGGCATAAGCGCCAATCTCCGCATTTTTCCGCCCTCAAATTGAGCTAATTGGACACCCATTTTTACCAATTGATTACAGCTAATTGGACACCCATCTTTACCAATTGATTACTGGACTCTAATTGGCTCTAATTGGACACCCATCTTTACCAATTGATTACTGGACTCTAATTGGCTCTAATTGGACACCCATCTTTACTTACTACCCTGTTTAATTGGACACCCATTCTCTCTAATTGGACACCCATCTTTACTCAATCTTTACTCACTACCCTGCCGTAAGCGCCAGTCTCCGCATTTTCCCGCCCTCTCGCCCACCCAACCAGGCCAAAGGACACCATCCGACAGGCAACATCGCACATTTGTCCGGCAATAGACACCGGTTACCCTGCACAGGGTGCATCGCTTAGAGATTTGGAGTGAAGTGATAGGACTACGCTGCAAACAGACGACGAGCGTTGCCTGAACCTCGAATGCGAACGGTTTCTTCGTGGCAATGGCACCGTTGCAGGCTGGACAATGTGCCAGCACGGCAGCCGAACTGGTACTCAAATCCTTTGGTCAGGGTCAGCCAGTTGGGGATGGATATGCCAAGGCGGTGGGTTAAAGAGGGTGCACTCTCCGGGACATGTCCTGGCTTATCGGCTCTCTGAGCTCGTCCGGTGAATTCCACCACCTCCAGGTAGTCGTTCAGGTGGCAGGGCAACGCGTTGTCATTGTTGCCGCTGTCGGTTTGGAAGCGCTTTAACGTGGTTGGCTGTTCGCCCTTTAGCGCTGCTCGGATACGCAGCTGAATGCTGGTGTGGTCTGAAGCCTCTGGCGTTCTGGCAATGTTGGCCCGGATGGGATTGAGGTCAACATAGGCCATGCAGGTTAACAGGGCTTGTTCATCCAGCAAGGCCTGAGACTTAAAGCGCCCTTCCCAGAAGCGTCCTGTGCAGCCGTCTTCCCGGTTGGCCATTCGGGCGATGGGTTCGTTTAGGGCCCGCATAAACCAGCTGATGTCGGTCAGCCTTTGCCGGTAGGTTTCCACCAGCAGTTCAACCGCCAGTCGCTCGGCTTTGGTCATCAGGTCATACTCTTCTGGACGGCAGTATCGCCGGGTTAACGGCGTGCCCTCGTAGAGTTGATGCCATCGCATCAGCACCGTTTGGGCGTCCCAGCTTTCTGCCCGCTCTGGCTCTGCACACAGCACCACATGGGTGTGGTTGCTCATTACCGCAAAGGCGCACACGCTGATGGCGAAGATGTCCGTCAGGCTCAGCAGTCGGTCTTCAACCCATTGGCGCCGGTGCTCGTAGCTCTTACCCGTATAGGGGTCTTCCCCACACAAGTAGCTTCGCCGCACACAGCGACTGATGCAGTGGTAGTAACAGGTATCCTGAAGGTTCACCTGGTTTCGACGGGCCTGAGGCATAAGCGCACCTTGAGAGGCTGTGGTTGATACCAATGAACCTAGACCCGGAAAATATTAATCTCCCTAAAAATGAGCCAAAGGATGGGTGTCCAATTAGTCCCTATCCAATTAGTCCCAGAAGCTTCTTCGCACACAGCGACTGATGCAGTGGTAGTAACAGGTATCCTGAAGGTTCACCTGGTTTCGACGGGCCTGGGGCATATGCACACCTTGAGAGGCTGTGGCTGATACCAATGAACCTAGACCCGGAAAATATTAATCTCCCTAAAAATGAGCCAAAGGATGGGTGTCCAATTAGCTCATAGACCCGGAAAATATTAATCTCCCTAAAAATGAGCCAAAGGATGGGTGTCCAATTAGCTCTCCAATTAGCTCATTTCCAATTAGCTCAATTAGCTCACTTTGTGTATCGCATTAGCGGTGAGTCTGTGCTTGTTGACTCAGGAAGGTAGAAATACCCTTCTTCTAGTAGCGTTGACTCTGGCTGGGCTTCTACTTCCTTTATTCTTGCATTTGACTTCGTTAAATACCCGTAGAAGACTAGCGCTGTGTATTCCCCTTCTGGCGCATTATATTTAAAGCTACGCCAGTTTCCGCTACTGCTTTGCTTCCCATCAACTAGTAATTGTTGATAGATGCCGCCATCAAGTATGCAAATTTTATCAACGGAGGATTTGTAGCACCCCAATACGTCATTAAGTGGTTTCACGCTATTAAATACTCCTATAGCCACCAAAGCCACTGCTAAAGCAATGACAGGTATAAAAAACTTCTTCATTGACTATCCCCTTTTTGCTGCCTTAGTTCTCTAGTCCACTCGATGATGACGTTAATATTACTAAATGGAATTCTTTTCCCGTTAAATGTTTTTATATCGGGGACGCTGGGTAGTTTAAATTGTTAATTGGACACCCATCTTTACCTTAATTGGACACCCATCTTTACCCTCTTTACTCATAAGCGCCAGTCTCCGCATTTTCCCGCCCTCTCGCCCACCCGACTAATTCAGGTACCAGGCCAAAGGACACCATCCGACCAGCAACATCGCATATTTACTGGTCAATAGACACCAGCCAGGCATAATGCCTGACTGAACACCCCCCTCGCTTTCACTCTCCATACCCCCTACCCCTTCCTCAGCCTCTCAATCAAAAACTCGATCACTGCGCGGTTTTTCAGCGGTTGCTGGCCTGCTTGATAAAGCAGATTGATGGGCATTGGCGTCGGGGCGAAGTCGGCGAGAATTTCCACCAGTCGGCCGTTATCCAGATGCGCCTGCAACAGCAACTTCGGCTGTAAAATGATGCCACCGTTATCCAGCGCGGCCTGCATCAGCACATTGCCGCTGTTGGTGGTCAGCCGCGGCCTTGGCAGCAGGCGCTGGCCACTGCCGCCGTCAAAGCCGAGGCAGTGGTGTTTCTTCAGCTCTTTGGTACTTAGCGGCGTGCCGTGTTGCGCCAGATAGTCAGGCGACGCGCAGTAGCAAAGGGGGTAATCACCGACATGGCGCGCCACCAGTGTGGTTTCGGCCAGTTCGCCAATACGGATGAGCATATCCACTTGCTCATCCACGGGAATGCGGGCGTTGTCCAGCTGCAGCTCGATGTCGATCTCCGGGTGACGGCCGAGCAGTTCGGCCATCAAGGGCGCGATCACCAGATTGCCGTAGCTCACCGGCACATTCATCCGCACCAGCCCGCGAGGGTGTTTGGTGATCAGCTGAATCTCGTCCTCCACCTGCTTCATCTTCTCCAGCATCTGGATACATTCAGTCAGGTAGAAACGCCCGGCTTCGGTCAGGGTCTGACGGCGGGTTGTACGCGCAATCAGAGGCGTTCCAAGCCGTTGCTCCAGGCTGCGGATGTGTTTGCCCACCATGGTCGCACTCAGGTTGAACTGTTCAGCCACCCTGGCAAAGTTGCGCTGCTGGGCCACGGCCACAAAGACTTTGATGCTGGTAATCTGATCCACGATTAACCACTCTGGGTTTATAAAGTTGGTAACCGATGGTGGTTTTTCCGGTGGCGGGAGTCAACTAATGTGGCGTGATTGAAACGGACGCCAGAGGTAATTCATGTCTGCCCCCATCAGCCTGACTGCAAAGTTACGCATTCAACCCGATATCGACCTGCCGCAAGCCATCGAAGCCTTGGCCGCATTCTGTGCCGATATGCGCAGCGAACCGGGATGCGGCTTTGCTCACGCCATGCAGGTAAGCGACGACCCACGCAGCTTTATCCTGTGGGAACAATACCGGGACCAGGAGGCCCAGGAGGCGCACTTTCAGGCCCCCCATACCCAAGCCTTTATCGCCTCGGGCATCGCCGAACTGGTGTCGGTTTCCGAAGGTGTACTTATCAGCACTGACTACCTGGGAACACAAGAATGACAAAACCACTGGGATGGGGCCTGCTCGGCACCAGTTTTATCTCCGGCGTGATGGTGGATGCCATCCGTCAGGAAGGCCGAAGTGAAGCCGTTGCTGTGGCCGGCCGGGATATCGGACGCCTGAATGATTTTGCAACTCAATACCGGGTCGCCACCACCTACACCGATTACGACGCGCTGATTCAGGATCCCAACGTCGATATCGTCTACATCGGTCTCCCTAATCACCTGCACACCGACTACATCATCAGAGCGGCCCGCGCCGGCAAAGCGATTTTGTGTGAAAAGTCCCTCTCTGTAGACCTGCCTTCCACCACCGCTGCATTGGAAGCCGTACGCGAGGCGGGGGTGTTTTTTGCCGAAGGGTTGATGTACCTGAATCACCCACTGGTGGCAGAGCTGCTGCGTCAACTGGACAGCGGCGTGATTGGCGAGCTGAAAGGTGTCCAGGCCAGTTACTGCGCGGCCATTTCCGAGTTCACCAATCCCGGCAGCAAAGGCACGCTGTTTAACCTGGGCTGCTACCCGGTGTCCCTGTTGCACCGGGTGATGCAGCATCGGGGCCTGCTCAGCCAGCAAGCACCGGAAATGACCGGCTTCAAGCGCATTGGCAGCGATGGCAACGTGGTGGAGTCCAACGTCGCCATGCGCTTTGCCAGCGGCCTTCATGTGCAGCTGCACAGCGCCGAAGACTATGGCCTCAGACATCAATTTGAGTTGCTGGGAAGCAAAGGCTATCTGCGCTGCGCCAGCAACCCCTGGCTGCCGGGCCAGTCCAACCAGCTGGTGATGGCGCAGTACGAACAGCCGGAACAAACCATTGAAGTCAGCGCCGAAGGTGACGCCTTCCTTTATCAGGTGCGGCACGTGCTGGACGCCATTACACAAGGCCACGCTGAGCTGCCCCACCCCGCTGCCGGCCTGGATGACTCCGCCCGGATTATGGCGCTGCTGAGTCAGTGGCATGAGACGGTAAACGACTGATCGGCTGCCACGCTCGTCACACCAACAAAAAAGGCGCCTTCCGGCGCCTTTTCTCTGTTCAGTCTGCCGCCCCTGCCGGGCCGGTGTCCTCTTCGTTCTGGTTGGCTTTGGCCAATTGGGCCATCTGAGCCTGGTACTGGTACACCTTGGCCAAAAACGCCTGTTTGTCCTCTTTGCCCACTGAGGTGGCCATCGGGATGTTGGCGGTCATGGCGTTCACCGGGCGGCCTTTAATGTGGAACTCGTAGTGGAGGTGCGGCCCGGTTACCCGCCCGGTGGCACCTACAGCACCAATCTGCTGGCCTCGGGTGACGGTCTGGCCGCGCTTCACATCGATGCGGGACATGTGCAGATAACGGGTGCGGTACTGGCCGCCGTGCTCAATCACCACGTATTTACCGGCGATGGGGTGATTCTCAACGCGGGTAATCCGGCCATCCCCCGCCGCCAGAATCGGCGTACCGGTGGGGGCGGCAAAGTCGGTGCCGTTGTGCGGCGCGATGCGACCGGTCACCGGGTGACGGCGGTTGCCGTTAAAGTGTGAGCTGAGGCGATACTTGCCTTTCACTGGCACGCGCATAAAGGCGCGGGACAGGCTGTTGCCGTCACTGTCGTAGTACGCACCATCATCGTGCAGGTAGGCGCTCTGTTCCCAGTTGCGACCGGCAAAGATCACCGCCAGCAGACGGTCCTGACCGGTGGGCTCGCCTTCGATGTACTGGGCTTCACGCAAAACCCGCACGGTATCGCCGGCACGCAGCTGGCGACGGAAATCGAGTTTGTCTTTAAACAGGGTGCTGATGCGGGTGATCTCTGCGGGCGTCAGCCCGGCCCGCTCGGCAGAGAGATAGAAGCTGCCCTGAATGTCGGTGTCCACCGCAGAGGCGATCCAGTCACCATCCAGGCGGATCTCTTCTACCACGAAGCTGTCGTCGCTCTGGCGCTCATACACCACCCGGTGCGCGGCATTAAACACCACTTCGAGTCGGTTCAGCGCGTGGGTCTCGCGCTCCTGCTCCAGGATCAGATCATTCCCCGGCATCAGGGTATCCAGCGCCAGCACCGCGTAGTCGGCTTCGAGCACCCGGTACATTTCAGCCTGGCCAATGCCAAAGCGGCTGAACAGGCCACTGAGGGTGTCGCCGGAGGCGATGGTGTAGTGATGCACTTCCGGACCAACCGGAACCAGCTCTGCGGGGGTCTCCGACAGCGGCGGGTGAATCACTTCGTCCGCCTGGTCCGGGGTGACCATAGCAACAGAGGCTTGCTTATCGCGGCCAAACAGACGCGCCAGCCAGCCGGGCTTGGCGTTCACTTCCGGTTCGGGGACGTGCGCCAGTTTCTCTTCGCCATGCAGTTGCGTATCTGCGCTCTGCTCCAGCTTAGTGGCGGTGTCCTCGTCGCCAATAAGCTTCGCCACATCGGTCACGTCGTCGGTGGCATCCTGAGCCACTTCGACAACCGTCGACTCACGGGAGTTCGGCTTTTCGGGTGCAGGAGTGACGGAAGCAACGGGAGCATCCGCAGCAGCAACGTTGCTCTGCCAGTCCAGTTCGACACGCTCAGAAGAGGCTTGTTGCGACGAGGGAGAAGTGGGTTTGGCCTCCGGCCACAGCAACACGCTGGCGCTGATGACCGCCGCCGCGCTGCACACCATCACCTGGGTGCGGGCAGAGGGCAAAATGGCCCGCAGGGCGCGAGCCAGAGGATGTGGCTGTCCGAAGGGGCGAGCCTGACGCGTCGGTGCATTGGCCTGACGCTTTTTCAGCTGATTTTGCAACCGCCGTTGACGCTGCCGCATGGCATCCGCCCCCGACCCTTTGCCCCAAGATCGAAACACACCACTTCCTCACTACATAAAACGGCGTTCAACATGCGGTTTTAGTAAGCCGATGTCAACCGACAGCACAGGGAGTTGGATCTGTCCGACAATAACGATTCACAAAATCCAGTTCACTGCTCACAAAGCCGCCATTACCGTTCAAGGATGCACCAAACAGCTGCCGACATTGATTTTCCCGCCAGTTCGGGTGATAAGATGGCTTTTTTGAAACCCTGGCGGACCCGCCTTCTGGTGGTCCCGGCCCCCCTCCTTGTCGTTTCGGGCCAGCGGGCATCCCGCCACAGCTATCAGGCTTTGCATATACGCTATGTCGACCCTTAAGCGCATCATTCTGATCGCGACCCACCTGCCCGGTGAGGTCGAACTCAAACTGGATGGCCACACCAATATCTGTGGCACCAACGCGTCCGGTAAAACCACACTGCAACGTCTTGTTCCAGTGTTCTATGGTGAATACCCAAGCCGCGTCGTACCGGCCACCCGTGACAGTTTTGAGCGCTGGTACCTGCCTACTGACGCCAGTTACATCATCTATGAGTACGAACGCCCCAATGGCGAACTGGCTCAGGCGGTGCTCTCCTCCGCCGGTGATGGCAAAGGCGTGCAGTACCGCTTTGTCGACAAAGGCTTTGATATGGAGGACTACATCAAGTCGCGCCAGGATGACCAGGTCATCTGCTTTACCAGCGGCGAGATGAAGAAGGTGTTCCGGGCCCAGGGTGTGGTGATCTCCAATCAGATCACTTCGGTCAAAGATTATCGCGCCATCATCCAGAATGACCGTGGCCTGATGAACGCCGCCAGCAACAGCCGCGAACTGCGCGACTGTGCCGCTCGCTTTGCGCTGTGTGAAGCCAATGCCACGCTCCGCCATATGGAGAAGCTGGTGCGCGCCGTGCACTCCAAAGAAGGCAAGATGGAGACCATTCGCCAGATGGTGGCCGCCATTCTGGAAGAGGACGGCGTTGAAACCCCACAAACCCGCCTGAATGCCAACCGCGTGGATGAGTGGATCCGCGAAAGCCAGTTGGTTCAGCACTTTGAGCAAACCCGCCCTCAGTTCGCCAAGCTGGAGCAGCGTTACGACGCCTTCCAGTTGGTCGAGCAGGAACTGGCGGGCCTAAAAGCCGGATTCAGCAACGACAAAATCCTGCTGGAAGAAGCCATTGAGCAACATCAGCGCGAGCGCCGCGAATGTCTGGCGCAGCTGGAAGAGGCCGTGCGGGAGTACGAAGCCCAGAGCGGCGAGCTGATAGGCAAACGCTCCTACGCCCGTAGTGATGCCGAGAACTACGAGAAGCGACTGGAGCGCATCGAGGACGAGCACCAGGCCTGGCTGGAGATGGAGATCGAAACCGCCGCCCGGGACCTGGAGCGTCTTGGCCAGTGGCGTGCCGATCTGCAGGACCTGCGTGAGCGCCATACCCTGCTGACGGAAAAACACTCCGACATCGAAGCCACCTACACCCAGCACCGCGGTCAGATCGAGGTGCGCAACAACGCCGCCATCGAATCCCTGCGTGAACGCCAGGACCAGGTGCGCGGCCAGCAGTCCGATCTGCAGCGTCAGCAGCAAAATGAGATCCGCACGCTGGAAGACGGCTTCCGGCACCAGAGTCAGGCGGCCGAACAGCGCCATCACAGCGAACAGAAAACCCTTGAGCTGGAGCAGCAGCGTCTGCAGATGGCTTGTGACAGCGCCGGTTTCAACAGCGATGAACGCCGCCAGCTGGATCTGCTGGAAGCGCGCATCGACGAAGCCTATCAGCAACAGCAATCCGCAGAGCAGGTGTTCGAACAGCATCGCGAAGAGGAACAACGCCAACGTCAGGCCCGTCAGGCGCTGCAGGACCAACTCAGCCAACTGCGCCAGCAGATGACCCAATGTCAGTCCGACTACGACGCCATTGATGCCCTGCGCTTCCCGAAAGACCACTCACTGCTCAAATTCCTGCGTCAGGAAAGGCCGGAGTGGATTCACTCCATCGGTAAGGTGATCCGCCCCGAACTGCTTAAGCGAGGCGATCTGAAGCCCGCACTGGGCGATGGCGAACACACCCTGTTCGGCGTGGCGTTGGATCTGGGCAACCTGGACACCCCCGAATACGCTCAGAACGAACAGCAGCTCGAACAGCGCGCCGAACAGGCCCGCAAAGTGCTGGAACAGTGCCGCGCTGAACAAAGCCAGATGGAAAGCCGCATCGAAGCCCAGCAAGCGGAGATGCAGAGTGCCAGCGAGGCGGTGATCCGGGCGCAAACCCAGTACCAGAGTGCCAAAAGTCAGCACGCCCGCCTGCTGGACGAGAAGAAGCAGCTGTCACAAACCCTCCGCGCTGCCGTTGCCGAGCGCAAACTGGCGGCGGAGAAGCAACTCAAAGCGGTTCAGGCCGAACTGAAAAAGCTGGTCAGCGAGTACGACAGTTTTGTCGAGGAGCTGAAAGCGCAACAGCTGGAAGCCCGCATGGACAAAGAGGCGTTCTGGCAGGAGCGTCTGGGCAACGTTGAGGAGCAACTGACCCAGTTGTCCGGTGAGTTGTCCAACCGTCGCGCCCAGAAAAACGAAGAGCTGGCGGAGTGCGAGCGCTGGTATCAGGCTGAGCTGAAAGAGCGCGGCGTGGACGACAGCCAAATTCTGGCGCTGAAGGAGCAGATCCACGCGCTGGACCAGAAAATCGGCCGCACCGAATCCATGCGCGACAAGGTGGCGGACTACCAGATCTGGTTTAAAGGTCCGTTCACCCTGGAGCAGCCACAACTGCAGGATAAGCTGGCGATTGCCCAGCGAGAACTGCTGGAGCTGGACCAGATGCTGGCCAAGCTGCAGCGCGAACACAAAGCGCTGGGCGACGAGCTCAAAGCGGGCCAGAAGACCGCCGAACAGGCGCTGACCCGAGCCAACGAGCAACTGGAGCAACTCAAGCAACTGCTGACCGCGTTGACCAAACTCGCCCTGCCGGCGCAGGCCAAAGCCGAGGATTACGCCACCGCGCCGTTGGACGAACGCCTGCGCGAAGCTCAGGAGAAACTGCAGCAGCGCGATCAACACCTGTCCGTCATCAAACAGCAGGTGGAGCACTTCGACAGTCTGATTGGCCAGAAGGCCGGCCCGGAACTGGCCGCCAACTGGGAGCAGTGGCGCAGTGACTGCGTCAGCAATCCGGACAACGAACTGGGCGTGGCCAAGCTTGACCACATGAAACTGGTGCCTCATCTGCAATACATGATGAACCACCTGTTGCCTCAGCGGATGGAGGTGCTGCGCACCACCGGCCAAACCTTCGGAAAAGAGCTGGAAACCTACTACCACGTTCTTGCCGACATCGATAAGCGCATCGGCACCCAATCAGCCCGCATCACCCGGGAAGTGGGTGAAGAGCTGTTCCTGGATGGCGTGTCCGGCTCCGAGGTGAAGATCCGCTCGCGCATCAGCGAGTTGGAATTCTGGGACGAACTGACGCTGTTTATCCAAAGCCACCAGAAGTGGCAGGCTCAGGGCTTTGTTGGCTTGCCGGGTGACGAGTACGCTCAGCGTCTGCGCCGCGCACTGGAAGTGATTGGCCGCGCTGCGCTGTCCGGCAGCATCGCTAAGCTGCTTGAGATTGAGCTGCGCCTGCGCGAGGGCAACTCCGATCTGGTGATCCGCACCGACCGTCAGCTCAACGAGTCCTCCAGTCACGGCATGGCTTACCTGATCCTCTGTAAATTCCTGCTGGCCTTTACCCGTCTGCTGCGGGGCAACGCCGGAACCGTGATCCACTGGCCGATTGATGAACTGGGCACCCTGCACCACGGCAACGTGAAGAAAATCTTCGACGCCTGCGAAAACAACCGCATTGCGGTGCTGGGTGCGTTCCCTAATCCGGAATCTGAAGTGCTGGCTTTGTTCCAGAACCGCTACATTATCAATAAGAACACCCGCCAGCTTCAGGTGGTGCAGCCGAAAGTCAGCCCCATCGCGGAGCGCCTGAAAGCCCGAGCCATGCAGGAGGAGCTCACCGCATGAGAACCGAAACCGGACGCGTTATTGAAAGCCTGTTGCGCGGCGAGTTCATTTGTAAAATCAGCGATGAAGCGGGTTGGGAACTGCTGGCCAACGAGGCCAAGCGTCAGTTGGTTAATGACCATCTGGCCATTTTGAACCGCTGCGTCAGCAGCGCCGCCGGCGACAGCGTGTTTTTTGTCAGCTACCAGGACCTTGGCGAAGAGGAGCGCGAGCACCTTGGCCAACAGTTCCAGGAAGTGGCTCAGTCGCTGCAGCCGCTGGTGCAGTGGATGGTGCTGGTACAGGAAGCCGGCGCCGGCGATGAACCGTTGGCTCAGGGCGTGCGGGTGCGCCTGAACGAACTGCAAACCACCATTGAAGATGTGCCTGCCCTGTCGGAGCAGCTGGCGAAAATCGCCCGTTTCCGCCTGTTTAACTCCACCTCCACCAGCGTGGATGGCCAGCTGAAGCAGATCTTTAAGCGACTGTGTGAGCTGGGCTACCTGGTGCGCCCCAATGTGGAAAAACAGATCTACCTGGCCACCGGCAAAATTGAGTACCTCTATGAGGTGATCCGCTTTATCGACGAAACCGAATCGCTGGCGCTTGAGCAGAAGGCGGAGGTGATGAAGCAGGAGAACCTGTTGTGAGCGATCACCTGCACGACGCCGGCAAACGCTTTCTGAGCCTCCTTAACCGTCACTCTTCGCTGGTGATGGACACCTATCTGGCGGGCACCGCCGAGGTGAACGAGGAGAACAGCAAGGCGATCGACAAGCTGGTGCAGAACGGCATCCTGAAGCGGGGTGAGCCGGATGAGCCTTTGCGCCTCGCCCGCCCCGTCCGACAGATGCTGGAAGAAGCCTTGCGCGATGAGCGTAACCGTCAGGTGGACGCCAATATCGGCTCGGCCCTTGCCACCCTGAAAACCCTGGCGGGCCACTACAAGGAAGCGCTGCACCTGCATGACTACCCGGCATCCGAAGTCCATTTGCAGGAGCTTCAGGAGCTGGTATTTGGCCTGAAAGAGAGCCTGCGCTACTCCACCCGCAGCCTGTGGTCGCGGATCAACAACGAGTTTGGTTACGTCGGCACCATCGAAGCCAAGATCCGGGAGAACCAGCTGGCCCAGGATCAGGTTGGCGAACTGCTGGCCAGTCTGGAGCTGTTCCGCTTCGACGAACTGGCAGAGCTGGCCGGTGATGCCAGGGAGCTGCGCCGTCTGCTGGTCGTTGGCCTGCAACATACTCTGGTGGATTGCACCCAGGAGATGGCGGTGGTGCAAAGCCGCCTGCTGGCGTTGCTGGGACGGTTCCGTGAAATTCAGGGCCGCACCCGGTTGCTCAAAGGCTTTTTGCTGCACTGCGAACAGCACCCGGATTACAAGATTGGCCCGCACATTGAGCGGGTTCAGGTGCCGGCACTGTTCAACCAGGCCGACGCCCTGCTACAACCGGCCTCCGTCGACATTAATCAGGCCGATGAGGAGCAGACGCTGCTTGAGCTGGTGGCGCAGATCCGCCGCCCGGAGCGGGAAGCCGCGGCCGCCAAGCTGGCTCATGGCGAGGCCTTTGCCCTGACTCAGGCGGAAGACTACACCCTCAGCGACGACGGTCTGAAACAGGATGTGGATCGTTTCTATTGTGCCGCCATCGACCGGGCCGAGCCGCTGTCCGCGCTGGAGTATCTGCAACATCATCAGTTGGAGTGGCCGGAGGAATCCTGGCTCTATCAGGTGATTGGTGCGTTCGACAGTCTGCCTAAGGAGCAGCAGGATTGCTTCGCGCTGGACCCCAACCTGGTGGACCACCCGGTGTTCAGTGGCAACAAGTACATTCAGGACGTCCGGGTCGCCCTGCGATAGTAAACCGCCCCCTTGTGGGGGTGGCCCAGGGATGACACAAAAAGCGCCGGCATCGAGCCGGCTTTTTTTGTGTGCCAATTCTGTGGTCCATCGCGCATCGCGTTAGTCTGGCCAGCTGGCAGCTGCGTTTGGAATCAGGCACGAGGCCGGAAGAAACTGGTGGGATCGGCCTGCTGTTCTTTCGCCACCTGCGCCATCACCTGACCCAGTGTATGGGCATCATTGTCCGCCTGCGCCACCTGCAAAGCACGGTGGGTAAGCCGGCCCAGGGGCACGGGCGTGCCGGATACCTGCTCGAGCTGCTGTTGAGTCGCAAACAGCGCCCCGGCGACTTGTGCCGGGCTGGCATCGGTGGCCATCGCCAACTGTTCCAATACGCCCTCTACCCGGTTGGCCAACAACTCCATCGCCCCCCAATGCTGAGGCTGTTGCAACGCCCGTTGCGCATCCAGTCGTTCGGTCCGTTCCGAACTCAGCAGCAGTGCGCCCGACAGTGCGACAAACACCAATGCCGTGGCGAGCACGCCTTTGCGGCTCCAGGGGGTCAACAGGGAAAAGCAGACAGGACACTGACGTTGCGCCAGCAGGACTAACTCACGACAGGAGTAACAGCGGGTCATCCGGTTCGTCATCACACCTCCTCACAACAGCAACGCTCTGGCGTGAAGGTGGCCGGGGGAGCGTCACCCCAACCAGAGCCACTCTACCCCACCGCTTCTGAGACTTCCTTGGCCTAACTCAAGAACGCGCCATTCTTAAGGATAAAGCGCGATATTTCACCATGTTGTTCAGTTCTGGTTTGGCCCGAATGCACTGAATGGCGGTAAAGAATGCCGAAGCGCAGCAGGGCGATGAACCGGCCCCGGCTGGCTAAGCGGGCCGGCTCACCAGCAGGTGGGTGTAACGCCCCATCTCCCGGTAGGGGTGTCGATCGCAGTATTCCAGCTCCAGCTCAATCAGTCGGTCCAGATGAGTGTGTTGCTGCGATTTATCCCGCAGGTAATCGTGAATCACCCGCACCCCGCACTGGTGCTCCACGGTCAGGCCCAGCGCCTCCAGCCAGCCAATCACCTGCTCATTCTTAAGCGGCGTATGTGGCACCATCCGAACCCGGCGGGTTTTCTTGCTGGTCATCGCGTCGCCGAGGTTGTCGAAATTGCCCGCCACCAGGTTGTGAAATTCCGCCCCCAGATGATTAAAGAACGCCAACGAGAGCACACCACCCGGTGCCAGACACTCAGACAGTGCCTTCACCACCGCCTGCGGCTCGCTGGACCACTCCAGCACGGCATGGCACACCACGCCGGCATAGGGCGCAGCAATCTGTTCCGGCAGAGACTGAATCGCCCCCTGCTGATAGTCAAAGCATTGTGCCAGCCCCGCCTGTTCCGCCCGGCTTTGCGCCATCGCCAGCATTTCCTCTGACAGATCGTTCAGCAGCACCGGGTGCCCCTGAGCGGCAATCCGTCTTGCCATCTGGCCCTGACCACCGCCGGCATCGAGAACCGGCGTACCCGCCTTAAGCCGAGGTAAAAAACGCTGTTGAAGCTGGTGCCAGAGCACCGCTTCCCGCACCTGGCCTTTGCTGGTGCCGTAGATGTTGTCCGCGAATTTACGGGCGCGGCCGTCAAAATTGGTGTCGTTCAATCAAGGTTCCTCACTCTGAAGCGGTATTGTCGCATAAGCGCAGGGAAAACCGCTCAAGCGCCTGCACAAACGACGAAAACTCCGCCGCCCCCTTGCCTGTCGGGCGGGGTGGGCCTAAAATCCGGCCTCTTTCCCTTCCCGGACCCGAGCACCATGGTCGCCAAAGTCATTCTGAAAAAATCCCGAGAAAAATCCCTGCTGCGTCGACACCCCTGGGTGTTTTCAAACGGCGTCGAACGGATTGAGGGCCACGCCGAACTGGGCGACACCGTCGAGGTGTACGCCAAAGATGGCCGCTGGCTGGGCCGCGGTGCCTACTCTCCCCAGAGTCAGATCCGCGTTCGCATCTGGACCTTCGACAAAAACGAAGCGGTAGACAGCGCGTTTTTTGCCCGCCGTATTGCGCGCGCTCAGCTGGGCCGGGATTTCCTGATTGAGCGTGACGGCCTGACCGGTTACCGCCTGATTGCCGGTGAGTCGGATGGTCTGCCGGGGATCACCATCGACCGCTTTGCCGATGTGCTGGTGTGTCAGCTGCTCAGCGCCGGTGCCGAAACGCACCGCGACACGCTGGTTGAAGTGCTGAAAGCGCAGTACCCGCAGTGCGCCATCTACGAGCGCTCCGATGTGGACGTGCGTAAGAAAGAGGGCCTGAAGCCGGTAGCCGGCCTGCTGCACGGCGAACTGCCGGCGCAGCCGATGGTGTTTGAGGAGAATGGCATCAAGCTGTTGGTGGACGTCGAGCACGGCCATAAAACCGGTGCCTACCTGGATCAGCGGGACAACCGACTGGCCGCCAGCCGCTATGTCAAAGATCAGCGCGTACTGAACTGCTTCAGCTACTCCGGTGGCTTTGGCACCTACGCCCTGAAGGCCGGCGCGGCGGAAGTGGTTAACGTGGATGTGTCCAAGCCCGCTCTGGCACTGGCCCAACAGGGTGCAGAGATCAACGAACTGGACCTGTCCCGCCTGAACAACGTGGAAGCCGACGTATTCAAACTGCTGCGCCAGTACCGGGACAATGGCGAGCAGTTCGATGTGATCATTCTGGATCCGCCCAAGTTTGCCGACAACAAGGCACAGCTGCCCGGCGCATGCCGGGGCTACAAGGACATCAACCTGGTGGCGATGCAGTGCCTCAAGCCTGGCGGCATTTTGCTCACCTACTCCTGTTCCGGCCTGATGGATGCGGCGCTGTTCCAGAAAATCGTCGCGGACGCCGCCCTGGATGCAGGCCGTGACGCGCAAATTATTGAGAAACTGACCCAGTCTGCGGATCACCCGATTGGCTCAGCATACCCCGAAGGTTTCTACCTGAAAGGGCTCGCATTGCGGGTTTGGTAAGCGAATAGCGCCCGAAAGGGCGCTTTTTCGCTTTAAGACACCAATAATGGGTGTACCCAAGTGCACGGGGTGCTATAGTGGCGTGTGTTCAGCCGTCAGGCTGGGCGTGCGCAACAATTTGATACTGATCACTTCGCTCCATTGCTTTATTGCTAAGTCGTGTTGTCCGAAGCGCTCAATGCTCGATCCGGCTGCTAAGCTCTTTTAGTCGGGCACAAATTGCGTGTTTTAATTTTTGTTTATTCAGGAGACAACATGTCTAAAGCAACTGGTACCGTGAAGTGGTTTAACGACGACAAGGGTTTCGGTTTTATCACCCAGGACAACGGCGGCGCTGACGTTTTCGTTCACTTCCGTGCCATTCAAGGCGACGGTTTCAAGTCCCTGGCTGAAGGCCAACAGGTATCTTTCGATATCGAGCAAGGCCCGAAAGGCCCGCAAGCGGCTAACGTAACCAAGATCTAATTGGTTGCTACCCGCTAAAAAGGGCGCCTTATGGCGCCCTTTTTCTTTGCCCGATTTTCACTTCTCGTCCGGCAGCTCCACGTCCACCAAATACTCTCCCGCCAGCCAGTTACGGCCAATCAGCAGTTTGTAGGTCATCGGGCCGCGCTCCTTCAGCGTCACCAACACTCGCCGCTCCTTGCCCGGCTCCCCAACATGCAGCCACACCACATAGCGGTCTTCACTGCCCTGTGAGTTGCGGATATGCAGCACATCGGCGATCTCCGCTTCGATGGTGACCTTGGTGCCCGCCTCATTGGCGGTATCAAAGCGGATCGGCTTGCCGATGTTGTCGTCCCAGTCATCCAGTTTGCCGCCCACCACCTTCATGTTTTCTGCGTGAATGGAGGTTTTGGACGCGCCAGTATCAATGCGGGCCAGGAACGTCATCTCGGCCTCAACCACTGACAAACGGGCAACCGGCCCGATAACCGCCTTTTCTGCCGCTTGCAGCGCACCGGAAATCGGCAACATGACCATCAACACAACGGCATACCAGTAACGTTTCACCATAACTCTGGTGTCCTCTTTTGAACTATGAACTCGGGCCAATGATAGCGTAACTGGCTGTACGGAAAGCGAATGGGCAGTCCATAATGCGGGAAAACCAGCCGAAGCTGGTTTTCCTTTTAGTGCATTCGGTGCTGAACCGACTGCGCTTTCCTGTAGCTCCCGGCCATCGCCGTGCCTAGCTTCATGCTTGGCAGGGTCAGGTCCATCTTCTCGTTGTAGAACTCAAAGACTTCGGCCATCAGCTCTGGCAGCGGGACGTCTTCCTCATCCGACACCTGCACCGCGATGCCGAGATCAAACGCCACTGCCATATTGCAGTCTCCCAGCGCTTCCAGACTGTCAGTGTCCAGACTGGTGAGCATGCACAACCACATGGTCGCTACCAGGTGGCTGGGCAGGTTTTCCTCGGGCTCTTCCTTTGATCCGTCAAACGGCCCAACCGCCAACTTGGTTTCCATACTGTCTTTCATAGAACCTCCCTATCCTGGTTTGGATACCGGCGCACACTTGTTGTTTTGGTGTTATCTCTTTGTGGTGCTCTTTCACCCTACACCAGCGCCCAGGCCAAAGATAGTGCATTTTATCCCCACTTCCGGATGCATCTGGGAGCGGGAGTGGCACCCTTCCCCGCCACGCAGTAGACTTAGCGCCACCCTTTCTGTCGATCTCGATATTATGCTGTTCATCTCCGACATCCACGGTGTATTGCCCGCCCTGGACCGTGCGCTGGATCTTGGCGAACGCCTCGGTTACCAACAAATTATCCTGCTGGGTGATGTACTTAATCACGGGCCGCGCAACCCCATTTTGCCGGGCTATGCCCCGACCGATGTCGCTGAGCGGCTCAACGAGTTCGCCGATCGCATCGTGGCCGTCAGAGGCAACTGTGACAGCGAAGTGGACCAGATGCTGTGCCAGTTTCCATTAATGGCAGAATACAATTGGCTTATCCTCGACGGCCGACGCCTGTGCCTGACTCACGGCCACCTGATGAACCCGGATAAGATGCCGCCTCTGAAGCAAGGGGAAGGCATCGCTTACGGCCACACCCACGTACCGGTGGCAAAATGGCAGGATGGGTTGCTGCACTTTAACCCCGGCTCAGTAACACTGGGCAAAGGCGGGCACACCGAAAGCCTTGGCCATTTTGATGGCGAACACTTCCGGGTATTGGATCTCAACGGCCAGGAGCTGGCCAGCACGACATGGAAGCCACAATGACACTCGACACTTTAATGGCTGAGCTGCCCGCGTTCGGAGAGAAAGCCAGCAAACTTGCAGACCGCCTTGGCTTGCTTCGGGCCGGATTGCTTGCCGACCACATCGCCCTGCGGATCACCGAAAAACCCGACGCGGAAGCATTACGGGACGCGCTGCTGGCGCGGGGCACCCTTCTGTCGGATAAGCAGATCAATGGCCGGCCTATCCTGCTTATTCAGCTGGATACGCCGATTCAGGTCGGCCCCTGGGCCATCGATCTGGTGGAACTGCCCTTCCCTGACGGCAAAAAGCGTCGTGACGGCTGGGAGCATGTTGAGTTGGTGCTGCCCTGCGGTGCCACAGACAAACAGCAGATGCTCGACGCGGTGAAGCAGATCCCCGCCATCGTGGCCAAATGGCCGGTGCTGAAAGATGGCACTCTCGGCATCGAGATCAAGACCAGCTGTCCCAAAGGCGAGGATGAACCCCTGGCCAACCCTACCGTGGCGTTCCGCCATGAAGGCATTACGGTAAAGGTTCATCCCTACGATATGCGGGATGTGCTGGGCCTTCGTCAGGTCGAAGCCAGCGCCTGATCCAACCTGTCCAGGGCCGCCTCAAGAGTGGCCCTGGGGCAGCCGAAGTTGAGCCGGGCAAAGCCGGGCCCGGCACTGAACTCACTGCCGTCCGACAATCCAAGACCAAACGCTTCGAGCACCTTGGCGGGCTTTTCCCACCCCGCTTCCCGACAATCCAGCCAGGCCAGGTAAGTGGCCTCGGGCCGAATAAGCCGAACGCCCGGCATCCGGGCCACCCGCGCTTCCAGCATGGCCAGATTGCCCCTCAGATAGTCCAGCATCGCGTCCAGCCAGGGCGCACCATGACGGTAAGCCGCCTCCGCCGCTGCCATCGCCAGCACATTGCCCGCCGGCACCTGCCCTCTCAGGCCTTCCTTAAGGGCGCGTCGGGTTTGAGCACAGGGCACCACCGCCAGCGCAAATGGCAGGCCCGCCAGATTGAACGCCTTACCTGGCGCAATCAGCGTTATCACCTGTTCGGCGATCTCGGGGCACAGCCGGGACAGAGGCCGGTGCCGTGCCCCCGGCTGTAACAGAATGTCGCCGTGAATGTCGTCGCTGATCACCCGCAAATCGTGGCGTTTAACCCGCTCCGCCAACGCCTCGCAAGCGGCAGAGTCAAACCGACTGCCTATGGGATTATGCGGATTGCTGAGCAGCACGGTGTTGGCGCCCGCTGCGATGGCCCGGTCCAGTGAGGCCATGTCCCATTGTCCGCTGGCAGTCAGCGTAAAGGGGGTAGCGGGAAGGGAGAGGTTTTCAGCGACCTGAGCCAGAGGGTGGTAGAGCGGTATCGGCCAGGTCAGATGGACCGGACGCAGTGTCGACAACACCCGGGTGGCAATGTTGGCGCCGGGAACCACCGCAGGCAATGCCACCAGTTCTGCCCGACTGACCTGCCAGTCCCATCGCGCTGCCAGCCATGCAATCGCGGCATCCAGCAGGCTTTGCGGTACGGCGGCATAACCGAATACGCCATGCCGGGCCCGCGCCTCTATCGCCTGCTGGATGGGCGCGGCAACGGCGAAGTCCATGTCCGCCACCCACAGCGGCAACACATCCCTGTCCCGGTAGCGTCCCCACTTAATCGAATCGCTGTCGCGCCGGTCGATGACGCGGTCGAAATCCCATTCCATTGCTATTTCCTTAAAGCGCCGCGCCCACAGGCGCATTTAATGCCTTAGCGTATTCATCTTTGATCCGGATCATACGCCCCCGATCCACTCTGAGATAGGGTTGCAACAGTGCATTAACAATGAGGAGTTACGTTATGTCTCACTGGATGAACCTGATCATGGAAAGCCCGATTGGTTGGATGTCGATGCTGGTGATTCTGGCCACCTGCGGCGTGGTTGGTTACATCGCCTGGATGTTTTGGACCAAATCCGCCCAACCGGAGCAGTAAATCAGTTTTTAGGCATGGGCCCCACCAGCAGCGCGGGGTCCAGCCGTTCCTGGTGCCAGTTCAGGCGCCAGTCCAGATGGGGACCGGTTACCCGACCTGTGGCCCCGACCTCTGCCACCACTTCCCCCTGTTTCACCACCGTACCCGGCTTCACCAGCAGCTTGTGCAGGTGAATAAAGGTCGAGCTGACCCCATAGCCGTGGTCAATGATGAGTGTGCCGCCGGAGTAGAACATGTCCGGCACCGCCAGGGTGATCACGCCATCGGCCGGCGCCACTACCGGGGTACCGGTTGGGGCGGCGACATCCACGCCAAAGTGGGGATTACGGGGTTCACCGTTGTAGAAACGCTGGCTGCCATATACCCCGGTAATCGGTCCGTGCAGCGGCCAGATAAACGCCTGCTGCCAGTCGGTGCGGGTATCAAAGTGCTCGCGGGCTTCGCGGGTCTGACGGGCGTCTTCCTGTGCCCGGGCCACATCCTTCGGATCCGGCTCCATAATGCGGCGGGCGATCCCCTCGATCCGCTGGATTCTGTACTCCCGTTTGGCGAGGATGACCGGATGTTCCTGACGGGTGCCATCCGCGTAGTGCAGGGTCAGGGTCTGGGTCAGCTCCGCGTCCCGGCCAAACCCCATCACAAACTCTCCGGCTTCCGTAACCGGCAGGGGCTGACCATTCAGCCAGACCTGGGTGCCCGGCTCGCTTTGCCCCCGAATAAGGCTGCCCTGGGTTAACTCCCCATCCAACTCGAAGCGTTCTGCTTCGCTGGCAGCCAGCGAAAAACCAATGAAAAACAGCGTGCTCAGCCAATGGCGGCGTTTCATGAATGTCCCCTCTCCGATGGGATTTAGGCGCTTTTGAGGCTATTATAGAGCGCGACATCCTCCTCACAATAAGACAGAAGTACCCATGACTAGCACTCTGATCACTAATGCCGAGATTTTGAACGAAGGGATCCGTCAACAGGGCGACCTCTTGATCCGTAACGGACGGATTGAGCAGATCGGAGGCCAGATCAGCGCACCGGCCGACGCCAAGGTGGTGGACGCCGCAGGTAAGCTGCTGATGCCTGGCATGATTGACGATCAGGTCCACTTCCGTGAGCCGGGCCTGACCCAGAAAGGCAGCATGGCCACTGAGTCCCGTGCTGCGGTAGCGGGCGGCATCACCAGCTTTATGGAGATGCCCAACGTGAATCCGCAAACCACCAACGTGGACGCACTGGAGGCCAAATACCGCCGCGCCGCCGAAGTGTCCGTCGCCAACTACAGCTTTTACCTGGGTGCCACCAACGACAACCTGGAAGACATCAAGGCGCTGAACCCCAACGCCGCCTGTGGTGTAAAGGTGTTTATGGGTGCCTCCACCGGCAACATGCTGGTGGATCGCGAAGAGATCCTTGATGGCATCTTCGCCAACGCACCGACCCCCATCGCGACGCACTGCGAAGACACCCCGACCATTGCCGGTCTGGAAGAAGCGGCGCGAGCCAAGTACGGTGAAGCGGTGCCGATGAAGCTGCACGGTGAGATCCGCTCCCGTGAAGCCTGCATCAAGTCCACTAAGATGGCGATCGCCCTGGCCAAGAAACACGGCAGCCGTCTGCACGTACTGCATATCTCCACTGCCGACGAACTGGCGCTGTTTGAAGCGGGCAAAACCCTGGACAGCCTGGGCCGGGCCAACATCACCGCCGAAGCCTGTGTTCACCACATGTACTACTCTGACGCGGACTACGACACTCTCGGCTCCCAGATTAAGTGCAACCCGTCCATCAAGACCGAGCGCGATCGCCTGGCCATTCTGGACGCGGTGCGTCGTGACGTGATTGACATCATCGCCACCGACCATGCGCCTCACACCTGGGAAGAGAAGCAAGGCACTTACTTCAAAGCACCGTCCGGTGTGCCGCTGGTTCAGCACGCCCTGCTCTCCCTGTTCGAGCATTACCACAATGGCGACCTGACACTGGACACCATCGTTCAGAAAACCAGCCACGCCGTTGCCGAGCGCTTCAACCTGAAAGACCGCGGTTACCTGCGCGAAGGCTACTTCGCCGACCTGGTTCTTGTAGACCTGAACAAGCCCTACACCGTGACCAAGGACAACCTGCTGTACAAATGCCAGTGGTCTCCGTTTGAAGGCAACACCCTGCGCTCCACCATCGCCGGAACCTGGGTGAACGGCCACCATGCCTTTGACGGCATCAACGCCACCAGCGAGGTGCTGGGCCAGCGTATGGCCTTCAACCGTTAATCGGTACAGGCAAAAGGAAAGGCGCCCCTCAGGGCGCCTTTTTTATTGATGATTCGGCTCGTTCAAACCAATGGAAATGAGAGTCTTCCAAGGCCTGCTTGTAGGTGTCGCCGACCGGGATCCGGGTCAGGTGGAGAAACAACTCTACCCGGCCATTGCGCTTACGACGCGCCCCCTGAACCCGGTCAGGGTTAACCAGATAGGAGCGATGCACCTGAACCAGCTCCTTGTGCATATAGCGATGCACCATCTTCAACGGCATGGAGAACAGCTCCGTCCTTGCGGTATCCGCCCACACCACTTCGCAGTACTGATTGGCCCCGACCAGATAGAGGATTCGATGGCTCTGCTCGTGCAGCCGGCCCAGATAGCCAGCCTGCTGAATGTTCGGAAAGGACTGCCGACACGCAACCTGAGTCTGCTTCAGCGCCTCAAACCGGGACTGAATCCACGCCGCCTGAGGCTGCTCCGATGCAAGGTAGACGCTCAGTGCGCAATGGGGCACCGTCTGCCAACAGAACACCATGGCGTCTGGTGGCGCTTTCTTCGGATTGCCCGGCTGGCCGGGCAGGTCAAACTCGATCCGGGCGACATGCAACCAGCGGCTGACAAATTCCGCACAGAGACGGGCCTGTTCAGCAGGTTGGTGAGACCGGATAAGCTGCGCTTCCAGAGCACTCATTTCCAGCTCAAAGCGGCGCTCAATGGCCTGAGTGATCAACGTCCACAGCAACGAGGATTCCCCGGCTTGGGGTGGGTGCGGCAAGGTGATCCACTGGTTGGCCACCAGTCGCTTTTTGGCGACCCAATCGTCCAGCTGGGCGATGAAGCCTTTGTCCTGGGGCTGAGCCAGGATGATGAGCACTTCGTTCATGTCCGAGTTCATGACACGCTCTCTGAGCGTGGGCAGATCCGGGATAGAAACCACCGGCCATTGCAGCTCTGTGCCGAAAAGGTCGGTGGATGCCCCCACCAGCCAAATGGTGATGGGTGCCGGCCGGTACGCGCTTCTTGGCCATTGCCAGAAGCTCGGTGCATCAGCCAGATTGTGTGCCAATATGGTCATAAAGAGAGATCCCCTCCAGATCGAAACCCGGCGTCACTGCCAGGATGATTCGACCGACTGCCACGTTCTGCGCAGCGTATCGTCCGAGTCGAATCCGGCACCTTTTATTATTGAGATTGCCGTCTGTTTAAGTTTTTTCGCCCATGAATCCGCAACATAGCAGATTGATATCCATTCTGCTCGTTGTTGGGTTGCCGCAACGGATTCCCCTAGAGGCGCCACGGCAACACCATTAAAACAAAGCACCGCCGCGAAGGCAGTGCTGGCTTGGTAAGGCAAATGTATCTTGCAACGGAAATCGAGTGACTCGTTGGCAGGGGTCAGTGGGATTGCCGGAATCTGGCCAGTTGCGCCAGGCGATCCTCCGTATCAGGGTGGGTACTCAGCCAATCGCCCATCAGGCTTTGCTGGGAAAGGGCCAGGAACACCTCCTCAACACCGTCGAGGTGGCCGTAGCGCCGCATAACACTCTCCATGGCACGCCAGTCCGCTTCCAGCTCTTGTTGGCGGCTGAAGCTCAGTCCTGTCGCCAACAGCGCCAGCTCAACCATCTGACTGTCATTGCCGGTCAGCAGCGCTCCGGCAAACAGCAGGATGCCCTGACTCAGCATCCCTTCCATCACATCCCGGTGTCGCACATGAGCCATCTCATGGGCCAGAACAAAGCTGATGGCCACGTCGTTGTCCAGGCGCTGAAGCAGACCGTCAAAGATCAGCAACTCCCCGCCCGGCCCCGCCATCGCATTCAGCGTGGTGCCCTCGGCGACGGTCAGGTTCACCGCAAGCGGCGGCTTGAGGGGGTCGGTTTCCAGCAGAGCCGCCAGCAGCTGCTGAGCCCGCGCCTCGTCAGGCCCGGACGCGGGTTTTTCTGGCCAGTCAAAGGCGATGGCCTGCTCCCACGTGAAGGGCACGTAACGGGCCAGGTGGTGCCCGGCGAACACCAGCGCCGCCGTCACTGCCGAGACCAGCAGCAGTGCCGCCAGGCCCAGCCAGAGAAACTCCGAAAGGGGGTGGGTGTCGGAGACATTGTTCTCTGGCGTGGGGCGGTTTTCATAACGACTCATGACGCTGGGATCACCGCCGTACCATAAGCGTACACCTCGACGGAGACCTGCTGGTCACGGGCGCCTTTGGTGATCGAGGCGGTCTCCAGTCGCACATTGAATACTGCGGTGGCCCCCAGCGTCCGGGCTTCGCGCTTCATCCGCAGCAACGACTCTCTGCGGGCCCGTTCAATAAGGGACTCGTAGGCGGTCACCCGACCACCGAACAGCTTTTTCAGCGAGGCAGCCATCATCTTGAAGTAATCCACCGCCACCACCGTGTTACCGCCCACCAGTTGCACCTGGCATGGCTGGAATGCCTCGGGAATGGTTTTATCGGAGAAGACCAGCAGTGGCTGCAGTTCGGCCTCCCCTTCCCGCAATCGGCGAAAGTGGGTCCGCTCCGCATACCGGCCAAACAGATAGCCGATGATGAGCAGGCCCAGAGTGCTCAGAAGTACCCACATGGCATTACTCCACAACCACGGCAGTGCCGTAAGCGAAGAGCTCCGCGGCGCCGGAGGTGACCGAAGAGGTGGAGAAACGCACGTTGATCACCGCATTGGCCCCGATGGACACCGCCTGCTCCTTCATCCGGGCCACCGCTTCTTCGCGGGCTTCGTTCAGCAACTCGGTGTAGCCCTTCAGTTCACCGCCGACAATGTTTTTCAGTCCGGCCATCAGGTCACGCCCCACGTGCTTGGCCCGTACGGTATTGCCCTGCACCAGCCCCAGGTGCTGCACGATCGCTTTTCCGGGAATGGTTTCAATATTGGTGACAATCAGATCCACAGCTTCGTCCTTTGAAAACACAAGAAAAAAACCACCATAGCAAAGCGTCATGCCGGGAAAAAGGCACAAAAAAGCCGGGCATTAAGCCCGGCTTTTCGGTGTCACTGGCCAACTCAGAAAATCAGGTGCGCCATACCGGCAATCACTGGCAGTGCAACGAGGGTGCGCAGCAGGAAGATAACGAACAGTTCCCACAGCTTTACCGGCACCTTGGAACCCAGCAGCAGAGCACCGATTTCAGACATGTAAATCAGCTGAGTTACGGACAGCGCGGCGATCACGAAGCGGGTCATCTCACTGTTAATGCCTTCCGCCAGAATCGCCGGCAGGAACATATCCGCAAAACCGACAACCATGGTCTGGCTGGCTGCAGCCGCGTCGGGGATCTGCAGCAGCTCCAGCAGCGGCACGAACGGCTTGCCAAGGATAGCGAACAGCGGGGTGTATTCCGCCACCATCAGGCCAGCGGTACCAATGGCCATCACCACCGGCAGCACACCCAGAATCATATCGGCGGCATTGTGTACGCCTTCGCGCACCACATCACCGGCGCTCTTCACCCGGCTGGCCCGTGCCAGAGCCAGCTTGTAGCCGTAGCTCAGGGTGGTTTCACCGGCAGGGATCACCTCTTCATCACCGGTACGGGCTTTGCCGTTGACGAACAGGTCCTTCTTGTTGGACAGCGGCGGCAGACGCGGCACCACAATGGCCACTGCAATACCGGCCAGACACACGGTACCGAAGAAGGGGATAAAGTAGTCTTCCAGACCCACAGTGCCGATCACAACCAGAGAGAAGGTGATGGACACGATGGAGAAGGTGGTGCCGATCACGGCGGCTTCCCGCTCAGTGTAGTGGCCCTGCTCATACTGCTTGGAGGTCATCAGCACGCCCACGGAGCCGTCGCCCACCCAGGAGGCAAAACAGTCTACGGCGGAACGGCCCGGCAGGTTGAATACCGGCCGCATCAGCTTGGTCATGGTGGTGCCCACCATCTCCAGCAGACCGAAGTTCACCAGCAGCGGCAGAAACAGACCCGCGAACAGGAACACACACAGCAGCAGCGGAGCCAGATCATTCAGCACCAGGCCACCGGTGTTGCCGGAGTGAATCGCTTCCGGACCCACACTGAAGAAGGTCAGCAGCACAAACGCGGCACCAACAACGCGGGTAACGGCCCAGGCCGGTGTCACGTTGAACAGGCTGTTCATAAAGGGGTGGTTTACGATCGGACCCGGCTTAACCAGCTTGGTCACCAGCGTCATTACCGCAGAAAATACGATAACGGTGGTCACCAGAGTCACACCGAAACTGTCCAGTTGACCGAGCAGACCTTTGGCCAGTACGGCCACAGGAATGGTGAAGGAGCCGTTCACGGAGACCGGCGTCATAAACAGGAATACGCCAATCAAAGATGGCAGCAGGAACATCAGCATGTTCCGGGTGGACTTAACGTCCTTCAGTTGCAAAGTCTGCTCGTTATTCACGGCCTCGACCCTCTTATCATACTTCTGGGTTTGGGGGTTCGCCTCACCCACATGAATGAATATTCATATTGGGTGGTTGACGGGGCACAGAGTACCCGTAACCACGGGGATTGGAAACCCCCTAACCGCTTCCAAAGTGCGACGCAGGTCACATATATTTATTCACACAGACCGGGTAGCTATTCACTAACAGTGAATTTGAACAGAACTTATTCCTGCCCTTCGCCCGCCAGGCGGCGTTTGAGCTGATCCAGCAGGTTCGGCGGTACACCATGAATGGTCAGGGTATCCCGGATCGGGTCCCACTGAACGCGTTCTCCGAGGTGCTGTGCATCAAAACTCACTGAGACGCCGCCACCGGTGCCACTGAATTTTTTCAGTGCACGCAGGGTGGATTGATCCGCCGGGAAGGTTTCTTCCAGCTCGTAAGTACCATTGGAGGTGAACTGATAAAACGCATCCAGACCCTGATCCGCCAGCTCATCGGAGAGATCTTTCAGCTGGATAGGCTCGCCGACGGCAACCTGACTCTTGCAGTAGTCAAACACCGCATCACGAGCTTGCTGACGTTCGCCTTTGTCCAGTTCGGTGTCGGATACAAAGTCCTCCACCGCTTTCATCAACTGCTGGTTCTGCGCTTTGGCGTTTACGCCCTCAACGCACCCCATAAAGTCGAGGAAGAAGTCGGCGACTTTTCGGCCGGCGCGGCCCTTAACAAAGGTCAGGTATTTGCGGGAAGTCGGGTCGGCCTGCCATTCGGTCAGATCGATACGTGCGGCCAGCTGAAGGTTGGAAAGATCCAGATGCTCACTGCCCTGCACCTCCATCTCATCGGAAACCGATACCGAAGGCTTCGGAGACAGCAGCGCCACAAACAGGTATTCAGAAGCCATATGGCTATAGGCCGCCATCAACAGATAGCCACCGGTGGCAAAGTCGTATTTGCCTAGTTCCTGACCCAGCAGCTGGCCCGCTTCCGCGGAGAACTCGACAAAGCCCTTGTTACCGGTACGCCAGGCCGTCAGCGCTTCACGAAACGCATCATTGGCCTCACCCATCGGTTCACCATCGTCCCCTTCCGGCACACCAAAGTGGCCGTAACCCTTACCCGCCTTGGCGGTATAGAGGCGGTGCAGCTCGCTGACGAGGTCGTCGAGTGCGTTGGAGTGACTCAGCGGTTGAGGGCGCAGTTTGCACTGCAGCTGGCCATCTTCAGCGCGGATTACCGCGTGCATAATGGCTTGATCGATCTTAAGGCTCATAGACACCACAGATGAATGGGGCACAAAGCCACCTATTATAAGTGGGGGAGCGCAAAGGACACCCCCCTTTTTTCGCACGGCAGTGGCGACGGCCGTTTATGATTCGGGTACAATCCCGCGCCTGTCCGGCTCCGGGTAACTATCCGGGCCCCCTACCATTATCGAGTAACAGGATTCCCCCATGGCTATCGTTTCCAAATACAGCAATGAACAGGTCGAAGAGCTGCTGCACGAACTGCTGCTGGTGCTGGAAAAGCATAAGACGCCGACCGATCTGGCCCTGATGGCGCTCGGCAACGCGGCCACCGTACTGATCAACAGTAAAGTCAGCCCAGCCATGCGTGCTCCCTTGGCTGAGCAGTTCGCTGCGGCGCTGAAAGCCTCTGTAGACGGTCGATCTGACGGCTAAGCAGCTGAAATTATTGGCTGGAATTGTCGCTTCTTTCACCGTAGGATAAACAGCACGTTCAGGCGCCGAGCCACCGCATGCACGAACAAGATCTCAAGAAGGACAAAGTGTCGCAGCTGGTGCTGTGGGGACACTGGTACACCTTTTTCAACATGATACTGGCGATGCTCATCGCCACTCGTTACGCCGCCACTGAAGGCTGGCCTGAAACCCTGCTGGGACAGGCCTATTTCCTCAGTAACCTGGTGGGCCATTTCGCCTTCCTCGGGTTTGCGGTGTATCTGTTGACCCTGTTCCCGGTCACCTTGCTTCTGCCCTTCTCCCGGATACTCAGGGGTTACGCTGCGGTGGTCGCCACTCTGGTCCTGACTGCCCTCTGGTTCGATACCCTGGTGTTTGACCACTACCGCCTGCACATGAATCCCTTTGTGCTGGATGTGGCGGCAACGGATCTGCTGGCCCTGCTCAATACGCCCATGCTGGTGGCTGGGCCACTGTTGCTGCTGGCGCTCCAACTGGTTCTGGCCAACGGCCTGTGGAAGCGTCTCCACCGTGTTCGTCGACGCAAGCTGGGCAGCAAAGTGGTGGGCACGCTGGTGGTCTGCTTCTTTGCCACACACTTCGTCCATATCTGGGCTGACGCGGCGGTGTACCGTCCCATCACCCAGCAGGACGACATGTTCCCGCTGCACTACCCCGCCACCGCCAAGAGCTTTATGACCCGCCAGGGGCTCGTCGACGAAGACAGCCTGGCAGAGGCAGAGCGCCGCGCTGCACCAACCAAGCAGCTGACCTACCCGCTTTCTCCGCTTCAGTGTCACCCTCACTCCACCCCCAACATTCTGCTGGTGGCCGTGGACGCCTGGCGGGCGGACATGGTGGATGAGCAAACCATGCCCAAACTGCTGGACATTGCCGAAAAGAGCCATTGGTTCCCCCGCCATTTCAGTGGCGGCAATCGATATCAGAACGGCCTCTACAGCCTGCTTTATGGCATGCTGCCTGCGTACGAGGCTTCTCTCAACGCGGACAAGAAGACGCCGGTGCTGATGGACCAACTGGCCGATGCCGGCTATGAATTCACCCTGTTTGGCGACGATCAGCTGCAGAACAGCCGCAGCCTCAGTGCCATGTTCGCCGCCTTTAACGACCAGCCTGAAGAGGCAATGGACAACCTGGCGGAACGGGACATTCGCACCACCGACCAGGTTCTTCGCTACCTCGGTGAGGGCCAGGCACCAAAGTTCGCCCTGGTGACCTATCACGCGCCGGCCTACTACAGCACTCCGGTGGGCTCCATCGGGATCCCGAGCGTCCAGGCCGACCCCAGGCTGAACTACGCCGAGCGGGTGCTTTACAACCAGTACCGTCAGTCGCTTCACTTCCTGGACAGTGAGCTGGACCGTCTGATGGCGGGAGTGAGCGATGACACCGTGGTGATCCTGACCGGCACCCACGGCCAGATGTTCACGACAGACCCCAACACCAATGCGCAGCGCAACTTCTCTCCGGGCACGACGCAGGTTCCCATGCTGACCCGAATCCCGGGAGACCAGGCCTGGCGTGCGCCACACCAAACCAGCCACTATGGGCTGGCTGGCAGCCTGATGACCCGGGTTCTGGGCTGTGAAAATCCAACCACCGATTACAGCCTGGGCGACACCCTGTATCAGCCGCCCGTTCACCCGTTTCTGGTGATCGGTAATGACCGTTACTTTGCGATCCGCACGGCCAAGTCCATTACCATGATCGATAAGCACGGCGAGTATCGCGTCTACTCACCCGAGTACAAACGACGTCGTGACGCCAAGCTGGATGTGCAGACGTTGCTTGGTGTGATGGAGGAAGGCCGCCGATTCCTTGCGCGATAGCACGATGATTGCGCAAAGATAAAGCACTTGACTCCCGGCGTGCTTGCAATTGCCCTCAGGAAACGTATTATGGCCTCCGTTGTCGGCCAGTAGCGCAGCCTGGTAGCGCACCGTCATGGGGTGTCGGGGGTCGGAGGTTCAAATCCTCTCTGGCCGACCATTTTTAAGAGAAAAGCTCTAACCGAAAGGTTGGGGCTTTTTTCGTATTAGCCTCCCCCATGCAAACGCCACTGGCGTTTGGGGGTCGGACCGAGCGTCGGACCGGGTTAAATCCTCTCTGGCCGACCATTTTTAAGAAAAAGCCTGATTTGAAAGAGTCAGGCTTTTTTGCTGTCCAGCCCCCCGAAAAACGCCGCTGGCGTTTGGGGGCCGGACCGAGCGTCGGACCGGGTTAAATCCTCTCTGGCCGACCATTTTTAAGAGAAAAGCGCTAACCGAAAGGTTGGGGCTTTTTTCGTATTGGCCTCCCCCATGCAAACGCCTCGCGCAGTTGGGGCGGCTCAAGTTAAACAGCGGCCATTTTTAACCGGCAAAAAAAATCCCCCGCAAGGCGGGGGCACTGGTTGCCAACGGGTGGTTGGGATACCTGTCCCGTACCTACAAACTAGTTGGCCACTCTTTTTTGGTCAATTTTTCCCCCGAGTGAATCGTTTCGAAATGTAACCACCTGGCCGGGCTGTGATCTGCCGATGCCAATGGGTACTCTAAAGGCATCATGGAAAGGAGGACTCATGAACCGATGGATTGGGGGCACCTTGGCCCTTGCAGGGATTGTTGCCGCTGCGACCTGGGCCGGGATTGCCCATCATCAGCCACAATACGATGGCACCAATGTTCTGCCCGGTCTGGAGCACACCACTTCAGTGCGCTTTGATGACTACGGGGTTCCGGTCATTAAGGCACAGTCGGATGAAGACGCGCTCAGAGCGCTCGGCTGGATGCACGCCCAGGAGCGGCTGTTTCAGATGGACGTGCTGCGCCGGGTGGGGAAAGGCGAACTGGCGGCCTTACTGGGTGAGCCAGCCATTAAGACCGATGAACTGTTTCGCACTCTTGGCACCCGCGAGTGGTCGAAAGTTCAGGCGAGCCAAATGGAAACCAGCGAGCCCGAACTGAGCCGGTGGGTTGACGCGTATCATCAGGGCGTCAACCAGGCTATCAAGGCATTGCCAACGCCGCTGGAGTACCGACTTATCGGCGCGGCTCCTGAGCCGTTCAGCCGGGTCGATGTCTTTGCCACGCTCAGCTATATGGCGCACAGCTTTACCAGCGCGTTTAAGCAGGACCCCCTGCTGACTGCACTGATGGCAGAACTGGACCCCATCTATCACCATGCGTTGGTCAGCGGATGGCCCGATCATTACGCTGCCGCTCCCTCAAAAGCCCAGTTTACCGCATGGCAAAAACACACTGACCAGCTTGACCAGTTGTTACCCTTAGGCACGTTGCAAGGCTCCAATGGCTGGGTATTAAGCCCCGAACGCAGCGTCAGCGGTGCGCCACTGTTCGCCAACGACCCGCACATCTCCTTCTCGACGCCACAAGTCTGGTATGAGGCCCAGTTGCACACCCCTGAGCGTGCGCTCTACGGGTTTTATCTGCCCGGATTGCCGATTCCCCTTCTTGGCCGAACCCCCGAGCGGGCCTGGGGCCTGACCATGCTGCTCAATGACGACGCCGATCTGTTTCAATTAGTCGGCGCTGGCGAGGGCTATCAGTTCGATGGCGAAGCAACCCCTTACACGTCCCGAACCGAGACCATTGAGGTCAAAGATGCGCCAGAGCAGACGCTCACTGTCCGTCAAAGCGTACACGGCCCGCTTGTGGATGGCATATTCAGCCTGCCTGAGCCCACCGCACTGCACTGGACCTTTACGGAACCCCGCAACCGTCCTCTGACCGGCCTTTACCAACTGCTGCAAAGCGCCGATATGGAAAGTTTCGAAGCCGCGCTCGAGACCATCTGGTCTCCCGGCGTGAATGTGCTGTACGGAGACACCGACGGCAACATCGCCAAATGGGCCGTCGCCCGCTATCTGGACCGTGCTGACGGGGTCAGTGGCGCGTTGGTGATCGACGGTTCCATCAGCACCACGCTGCCCAAGGGCTACCACCCCTTTGACGTTAACCCACGTTTTATCAATCCCGAGTCCGGTGTCGTGTTCTCAGCGAACCACCCCTATGGCGCTCCCTGGGAAGATCTTGAGCGCGCCGGCTACTACGCGCCGACCTTCCGCCCTGAAACTTTGGAGCAGGCACTGGCCGCGCAGCAAGTCTGGGATCTGGAGCAGCTCAAGAGCGTGCAGACCGATTCCAGGAATGGCCGCGCGATCGCTCTGAAATCTCTGCTGCTTGAGGTGGCCCCTTCGGGCCCGGAGCGCGAGTTACTGGCCCGTTGGGACGGCCGCTACAGCCCGGACACGGCAGCGCCGACTCTGATCGAGGCCGCTTACCAGACACTGCTCGAATCTACCCTGGCGGACGAGTTGGATGAGGGACTTTATCAGGCGCTGTTGGGACAGGCGCTGATCGATAAAATGATGGCGGTCCTCCTGGCCGACCCCGATTCGCCCTGGTGGGACCACAAAGGCACAGAAGAAACGGAAGATCAGGCCGCGATTCTTAAAGCCGTCTGGACCCAAACCCTCAGTGCCCTGCCGACGCCAATACCGCTTTGGGACGAGAAAGGCCAAATGCGCCACCGCCATCCATTGGGCCAGGTTCCTGGCCTGGCCGCGCTGGTGGAAGGCCCCGGACTGGCCATTACCGGCTCCAAGCGCGCCATCAACAATATGGCGTATCGCTATGGCACCGAAACCCCCATCGCGACTTTTGGGCCCTCCACGCGACGTCTGGTGGATTTATCCGAGCCACACCGCGGCCAGGCCATTTCGCCACTGGGGCAAAGTGGTGTGCCTTTTTCTCCCCACTTTGCAGACCAGGCAGAAGCCTACGCCAGGGGCCAATACCGCAGCACCACGTTGGCGCCGTTCAGTGGCAGACCCCACCTGACGTTTCACCCACAATAAAATTCATTTGAATGAGAACGCCTCCTATTTACAATAGGGGGCGTTGATAGTTGTTGGTGATGCGGAGCGAAAGATGGGTAAAGAAGCCAAAGCCCAGAAAAAGCGTGACAAGAAAACCACCAAAGCATTGGTGAAATCGCTGAAAAAAGCCCTGAAGCACCAAGGGGCCCTTCCCGACCTCGACAAACAGCAACGGCAAAAGCTGGCCGACTCCTGGGTGAAATCCATTCTGGAGGAAGGCAAAGCGCCGGTGTTCACCCTGTTCCCTGGCAGTCTCGACCCGATGACGCCACTTAAGCGCCGCCCCTGTAAAGGGTGCCCTGCGCTTGCCGGTCGTGCTTGCAAGTGCGCATTGAAGCGCATGAAGAAGACCGCTTGAGCCGATTGAATAACCGATTTGGGCAATCACTAAGCAAACGATTTCGTTAAAGAAAAAAGCCCTTGCATCCCTGCTGCAAGGGCATAAACTAAGCCTCGTTTTCGGCCAGTAGCGCAGCCTGGTAGCGCACCGTCATGGGGTGTCGGGGGTCGGAGGTTCAAATCCTCTCTGGCCGACCAAATCATCCTAAGAAGCCCTAACCGCAAGGTTGGGGCTTTTTTCGTATTGGCCTCCCCCTAAAACGCCGTTGGCGTTTGGGGCCGGACCGAGCGTCGGACCGGGTTAAATCCTCTCTGGCCGACCAAATAACCCTGAAAAGCCCATCTCGAAAGAGGTGGGCTTTTTGCTTTCGTCCTCCCCCCTAAAACGCCGTTGGCGTTTGGGGCCGGACCGCTTTCCCACTGATGATTGTGCATTTTTTCAGCAGCGCCATTTTCCGGGCCTATGCTTAGATCTCAGGCAATGAAAGGCGCACCAGGGATCGGTGTCCCGCCAGGGAATGATGGCCCAGCTCACACTCTTCCTCTCTGCCGGCAACCTTTTTGGTAAAACCGGATCCCGAACACAGAAGTTGATTCACGGTAACGATATTGCTTAAGTATCGTTGCGCAACGGTCGCCATCTGGAATTGGAGGTGAAGCCATGGTTCGGATATTTCTGGTCAGTACACTGCTTCTCAGTGGCTGCTCCCTATCCCAATGGAGTCTGGAAAGCATCCACAGCTGGAGCGACCGTAAGCTGTGCGAGTTTCATTCCTACTTTTCTCAACACGCATCGGTGCATGCCTATTCCGGCGAAGAGATTGCCCGTCGCCAATCCATTGGCACCATGACTCTGAATAATGATGAGTGTGCGCAAGCGGGACAGAAGCAGCTGGACGCCCAGCAGTCCTACAATCATGCCTATTGGATGAGCCAGGGACTGGACCACACCCGGCTCTGACGACACCCCGGCACTGTTGTTCCGCCAGCTTGTCTGGATGGCGGCAATGCGCGCATCTTTCCCCCGCCCTGCCGAATCGGGTTTATCCTGAACACTGAACACCATTCCGGCTTGGGGCTCGCAATGTATAACCTGCTCGCCATCGCCTTTACCACAGCGGTGCTGTCCGCCGTGTGGAGCGGTCTTTCCGTTTCCATAGGGCTGTTCACCTGGGCCGGCTTTCTCGGCTGCACCAGTTACTTCGCCTCGCCAGATGGTACGTTTAGGGGGCTGATGGTCAGCCTGATGACCAATCTCTCCGGCGTATTTTGGGCCTTGAGCATTTTGGCCCTCAGTCCGATGATGCCAAGCCCGGTCTTTGGGCACCTGATCACCGGTTTGGTGGCGTTTATGATGTGCGTTCAGGCCCGATTGAGTTGGCTCGCTTACATTCCTGGTACGTTTATCGGAGCCTGTGCCACGTTTGCCTCTGACGGGTCATGGGCAGTGGTTGTCCCGTCGCTGATGGTGGGAGGGGGGTTCGGATTTATGATGAAGCGGTCCGGGCTTTGGCTACAGGCGCGGCACGCTCAGCGCCGGTCAGATGAATGAACTGATGAGGCTTATCCATCATCACGGCGCACCCGCCTTCTCACTCCCCCTTTGGCACCAGCATATACCCGACGCCACGCAGCGTTACTACCCGGTAAGGGGCCACCCTTAACACCTTACGCAGGTCGTTGATCAGCACTGGCAGACTGTTTCGGCCAATGGTCCGCCCCGGCCAGACATAGTTTGCCAATTCCCACTTGGTCATAGGCTTACCCAGATTGGTCATTAATATGCAAAGCGCCCGAACCACATAATTGCTGCACTTACCTTTTTATCTGTCCCGGGAAGTCGAAGAATGGCATGGTGATTCGTGACATCCTCCCCTGCGTTGAATCGATATTCCAAGTCTTTTGGTCTCGACTTACCACGCCCGTACTTTTCACATAACGCACAATGAACTGCGTTGCAAAATATGCCCCGTTTCATGCCCATACCTCGCCTAAGAAGAAACCATTGATAAGCGCCTTTAATTAACTTGACGCCAAACAGATCAGACCAGATCGTCGCTGTAAGGCTTATTCTCAGCGACTTCAGGCAAGAGCAGGTGCCTAACCCCTACAACAAGATGCACATCAAGCCACTATTTATTCTAATATTTTATGGCCATCTTATGTTTCGCCCTAATAAGGTGTTTATTACTGCCTTAATAAAGGACGTTTCCCTGCCTGCTCAGATAGATTAACAGTTGTATGCTGAATGTTGGTTTTCTTGCACATAAGCCAGTCGTATTTGACTGTTAACATTTGCTCAGAGCGATTGGCTCGATTAGGGATTGAAAATATCGTGCGGACTCAGAATTCAGGGTCACGCACGATGAGAGATTGCCGCGCCAGACCCGCGAGCAGAAACACCGGACAGTCTGCCGCCTGTTAATCCTGCTGAAGACGCCGATGAGCGCTCCACCATTTGTGCGCTTCGTCCACAACAAACAGAGAAAGCGCCAGCCCAAACAACATTCCCCAGGTGGTCAGTGTTACCGGTGTCAGCTCCAACACGCCGGCTAATGAAGGCAGGTACATGGCAGTCAAATGGATCGCCTGAGCCGCAACGATGCCAAAGAGCAGCAGTGGATTTGAGCAGAAATCCAGCTGCCAGAGCGAGCGACGCTCAGACCGGCTGTTCAGCGCATGAACGTTCTCAAACAAGACCATCATCAGCAGAGTCAGGTTGCGGGCTTCGGCGTCATTTAGCCCGGTGTTAAGCGCAAAGGAGAATACGCAAAACGCCACGATCCCCATGTAAATGGCACTGCTGATCACCCGCTCCAGCATCAGGCCATTAAAAATTCGTTCCTGAGGTGGCCTCGGCGGCTGCCGCAACTCATCGCCTTCGGCGGGCTCAAACGCCAGCGCCACATCCTGAATGCCATTGGTGACCAGGTTCAGCCAAAGGATTTGCAGGGGCAACAACGGCAACGGCAAACCAAACAGGACACTGAGAATAAACAGCACAATTTCCGCCGCACCGGTGGCAATCAGCAGATAGATCACTTTGCGAATGTTGCTGTAGACCACCCGACCTTCCCGGACGCCATCAACAATCGAGGAAAAATGATCGTCAGTCAGGATCAGGTCGGCATTTTCACGGGCAACATCGGTGCCACGCTGGCCCATTGCGATGCCCACGTGCGCCGCATGCAATGCTGGTGCGTCGTTAACGCCGTCGCCGGTCATGGCCACGTTATGTCCGGAAGACATCAGTTCCTGAGTGATCAGCAATTTCTGCATCGGCTCGATGCGCGCAAACACCCGGCAGTGCTGGACCAGGGAAGAGAGCGCCTGCGGACCGGCCTGTTCGGCTTTAGCCAGCGCGGAGCCTGTCACAACCGGCTCCTGAGGCGTACAAAGTCCCAGCTCCAGTGCCAGGGAACGCGCCGTATCCGGATGATCACCGGTGATCATGGCGACCCCAATCTGCGCTTCACGACATCGTGACACGGCCTCTACGGCATCGGGCCGGAGCGGGTCCACCATCGCCACCGCACCAAGGAAGCGCAGCCCGGTGGGTGGCGTTTCAGCGGACAACTCGCCCGCCCACTCCCCGTCCGCCAGCGCCAGAACCCGATACCCCTGCCCGGCCAGCTCCGACAACTGCGCTTTGAACTGCTCCGGTGCCCAGTCGCTGTCCAATGCCCTATCGCACATTGGCAGCACCCGCTCCAGTGCCCCCTTGAGAAACAGTCTCGGGCCCGTGGCTTCTTCCAGCACGACAGCGGCATAAGCCAGCTCAGGTTCATAAGGTATCCGGCCCAGCTCCGGCTCCGTCAATGGCCGGTGTGGGGCCTGGTTGGCTTTACCCGCCAGCACCAGTAAGGCCAGATCGACGCCATCCCCATGTCCGGACCAGCGCGCCCCCTGCTCAACCACAGAAGCCTCGTTACACACTCTTGCGGCCCTGGCCAGCGCCGTAACCGACGCCTGCTGAGACGGCAGTGCATCGATCTTTCCGGCCCGTTGCATCCCTTCACCACTGACGGGAATGCGATCTCCTGAGGGCAGCCAGAGCTGCCGCACGGTCATCTCGTTGACGGTCAAAGTGCCGGTTTTGTCTGAGCAGATTAAGGTGCTGGAGCCGAGCGCCTCCACCGCAACCAGGCGCCTTACAATCACCTGAACCTTGGCCATTCTGCGCATGCCAATGGCCAGAGCCACAGTTATCGCGGCGGGCAGGCCTTCGGGGATCGCGGAAACCGCCAGGGCGATGCCGAGCAGGAATACCGTGGCCAGATCGGCCCCCTGAAGCAGCACAATCACAAACAACAGGGCAATGACCAGCAGCACGCTCACCGCCACCACCAGGGTGAAACGCTCAATCCGGGCCAACAACGGAGCTTTGGCCACCGGTTGTGACTTCACCGCATCGGCAATCCGGCCAATTTCACTGTGCAATCCGGTGGCTTCAACGGTGCCTTCTGCGCGCCCGTGCAGCAACATACTGCCCGCAAACAGACAATCGTGTCGCTCGGTCACACTGCCGGTGATTGGGGTCGCACTGACCTGTTTGGCAACCGGCTCCGACTCGCCGGTCAGCACCGACTCATCGACGATCGCCCCGGTGGCGAAGGTCAGGCGAATGTCAGCACTGATTCGGTCACCGCTGGCCAGCACCACACAATCTCCCGGGACCAATTCCGCCGCGTCCCTCTCCTGCACCCGCCCATCGCGATAGACCCTCGCTCTCCGGGGCACCATCTTTTGCAGGGCGTTGGCCGCCCGCTGGGCGGAGTGTTCCTGAATGGTGCCAATGGCGGCGTTGATCGCCAGCACCAGCAGGATAAACACCGTGTTAAGTCTCTGGTCGAGCACGAAAGCCACGATGGCCGCCACCAGCAGCACATACACAAAGGGCGAGCGAAACTGGCTGAAAAGCAGCAGCCACCAGCCTTTACCAGGCACCTGAGGCAGCCGGTTTGGGCCATATTGGGCCAGACGCTGCTGCGCCTGATGTTCGCTGAGTCCCTTGCTCATTTGCGGCCTCATGCTTGTTCTCTGCGGGCAGGTTTTGTGCCCCAGCCATTGACTTCCTATGCTGCTTTAACGTTAGCTAAACAAAGGAGTTTTAGCCCGAAAGAGCCAAGAAGGAGGCGGATACCATGAAGATCGAAGAGGTCCTGGCCATCACCCCCCCACCGGAGTGCCTGGGTGACAGCATCGATCCCGCGGCAGCACTGGCCCGGTTATGGAAAGCGAAGCTGACCCTGCTCTATCACGATCAGCGCCCTCATGACGTTGAGCATCTCAGAGAGCAGGCCGAGCAACTGGCTCAAACCGGTATCCCCGGCGTAGAACTGCAGGGCGACAACTGGGAGCAACTCAGTGAAGTGGTCGACGCCATGCAAAAGCTGGTGCCCTATGACCTGATCATGAAAGTGATGCACCACCGCTCTCAGCGTCACACCACGGACTGGCACATGCTGCGGGCGATTCGCGCCCCGCTGTATCTCCTGCATCCGGAGCCCCATGCCACCCAACCCCGAATTCTGGTTGCGATGGATCTGGATCACCGGGATCCCCAGGTGCAAAAGCTGAATCTCAAGGTGCTGGAATACGCCAAGCTGATGGCGCAGGCAAAAGCGTGCGAACTGCACGTTATCTACGCGCCACACCTGTCCCGCTTTCTGCATGAGCTGGATCTGGTCAGCCCCCACGCGGTGGAGAAGGAAGCCACAGCCAATTGCGCCGAAGCCCGGGCGTGGCTGGAAGCGGAAGGGGTCGACCCGGAGAACATTCACATTAAACCGGGAGAAACCGGCCAGGTTATCCGTGACAAAAGCTGCAAACTGAAGGTGGATACTCTGGTGTTGGGCTACTTCAAGCGTAAAGGCGTGCTCAGCCAGTTATGGAAGAGCAATGCAGAGCGCCTCATCAGCACCCTGCATTGTCATATGTTGGTGGTTCCCGCCGATACCGAGTAATCAGCCCGCGGCGTCAAGTTCCAGAATGACCTTGGCGCCGCTCTGATCCAGATTGATTCGGCTTTCCCGCAGGAACACCCGCTCCGCCGACAACCCGGCGTCCACCAACGCGGCCTTCACCGCTTCGCCACGCGCTGAAGCCAGGTTTTTAAGTGCTAACTCGTCCACCGGCTCTGCCGTCAGCAGCTGCTCATACAGCCCTTTGCGCCACCGCCGGTTTCGCTCTTCCGGATCCAGATCCGGCAGGCGGGCCGCCAGCGCGTCCTGCTCGGACTGAGCTTTGCCCATCCCCATCGCGGCATCGTAGGCCGCAGCCAACACCAGTTCAGGCGGCTCGGTTAAACCGCTGCCTTCCGGCATCAGTCGCGCATCCACCCGCTCTTTGGCCAGTGCCTTGCTGTCTTCCGTCGGATCCACGGCACCGTGTGCAGACAGCACCAGATTGGGTCGCTGCTCCAGGGCCTCCACCAGGCGTTTCAACTGAGACTGGCTGTCCGCTGAGATGGCGTGCTCGCCGGCGGCAAACAACACGGAATCCGGCGGATCTTCACCACCGAGCAAACTGCCGAGGAGGGTAAACGGAGAGGTCACGATCTTGGTGATCGCATTGCCCAACGCCTTAAAGATCAGCGGGCCGATGGCAAACTCCGGGTCGTCCAGATTACCGGAAACCTCAAGGCCCAGATCAATCACGCCGTTGCTGTCCTCCAGCAGCGCCAATGCCAGCGCCACCGGCAAGGTCGTGGCCTTATCCGACTCCGAACGCTGACCCAGCTTAAGCTGACTGATGACCACCTGATTGCTGCCCTGAAGTTGATTGCCATCCAGCGCGTACTTCAGTGCCAGATCCAGTTGGCCCTGATCAATAAAGTAACCCGCATAAGTGCCTGAATAGGGGTTCAGTGAGGTCAGTTCGATGTTGTCGAAATTCAGCGCCAGATCCATAAACGGCTCTTCGGCCAATGGCTGCACCGTGCCCTTCAGCGACACCGGCGCATAGCGATCCACCTGGCCGGAGATGTCCACCGTGGCACGACTCTCCTGCTGGGCATCCAGCCCGGCAATCTCGCCGGTCAGGGTTTCAATGCCAGTGGCAAACTTGGGGGTCAGCGTATTGTCAGCAAAAAAGGCCGAGCCGTTGGTGAACAGCACCCGGCCAATCTGAATATCAAAGCCGGTTTCCTGTTCATCCCCGTCCGTCGCAGCGTCCGGCTGAGCGGGAGCTTCAGTGGTTTGGCTGTCGCCACTTTCCGCCGCAGCCAGGGTGGCATCCTGTTCGGTACTGACCACCAGCCCGTCGAAGTTGGTGCTGCCATCTTCATCAATAATGATTCGGGCGTAAGGCTCATTGAACGCCAGTTGATCGATGATCAGCTGCTTTTGCGCCAGATTGAACGTCAGATGGTTTACGTCCAGCTGGCCCCACTTAACAAAGTCCCGTTCGGCCACAGTGTCCTTGGTGATCAGTTGGTGTACGCCCAACTGGCCGCTGTAGGACAGCGTCAGCGGCTCACCCATCGCCACATCCAGATTGCCCTGGGTGCTGAAGGCACCGCTGGTCAGTGACAGGTCTACGTAAGGCTGCCAATAGGGAATGGTGTTGAGCAGGTCAAAATCACTGACGGCGATTTCAAACTGTCCCGCGCCCTGCTCCAGTTGCCACGTCCCATCGACAAACAGCTCAGTCCCGTCATTGACGTGGGCATCCAGATCAATAGTAATGGGTTGACTGAAATCCGTGCCCAAGGGGCCGGCTTCCAGCGGGTCAATGGACAGGTTCCAGGCCACCGGCTCGATTTGAGTGTGGTCCGTAAACTGCACCAGCGACTCGTTCAGCGATACGGTAGTCAGGGCCACCGTCCAGGGCGCGTCCTGCTGACTCTCTTCGGCGGGGGCCGCAGCGCTTTCCCCGGCGATGGGGCTGAGCAGAGTGGCCAGGTCGACCCCTTCATCGGTGAGATTGGCGACCAGATCCAACCCTCTGAGGCGCAGGGTTCCAAGGGTCACATTGCGCTTGGCCAGATCGAAATCAACGGGCGAAAGGTCCAACTGCTGCAACGCCAGCAGTGGTTGTTTCTGGTGGGTGATACGGAGGCTTCTTATCGTTGCCTGGCCCTGAGAAACGGTCAGCTCCAGCTCTGGGGCCAGGGACAAATGCGCATTCATCTGGAGATCGGCTTTGGCCTGGTCCAGATCAAACCGGAAATCCTTGGCCATATAGGGCCAATAGCGGGTCAGGTCCGCATTCGTAACGTCCAGTTCAACGGTCATGTCCAGCGGCAGGAATGTGGCACTGAGTCCGATTTGGGCGCGACCGCCACCGGGCCCACTGACACTGATATCAAGCCGGTTATTGCCTTGGGACAGGTGGAAGTCGTTGGCGTTCAGGTTCAGGTCGGTCAGCTGCGTCGCGTGGGCCTGGTCCTGCTCGTAGGTTAAGGCTCCCTGATTGATGACCAGGGCCCCCACCGCAAGTTTGGGCAGCTGGCTTTCGTCCGGTTCCGCCTGCGGTTTCGGCTCCGGAGCGTCCAGCAGCGGTGCCAGAGCCACAGTCCAGTTGTTGTCGTCCGGCCCCAGTTGCCGGTAATCCAGATGGGGTTCATCCAGAGTCAGGCTGCCAATTTGCCATTGACGGTTAAACAGCGAGCCCCAGGGCTCCAGATCCACCACCAGCTGAGAAAATCCGGTCAGCGGCTTTCCGTCATTTCCGGTCAGTTGCAGATCCTGAATGGCGAGTCGCCACTCCAGCGGGTGAAAGCGCACTTCCCCCAGGGTCAGTTCTGCATCCAGGTTTTGCGCCACCCATTTGGGTGCCTGACGCTCCACCAGAGCAGGTAAACCCCAGCCCATTGCCGCCAGATAGATACCCAGCGCAATCAGACCATACACACCAAGACGCACCGGACGCCTCTGCCACCAGGATGCCAAGTTCACAGCCACCTCGACTCGCTCTATTCCTACAGTGTAGTGCCACCTTGGGCGCCCAACGAAATGAGCGGACAGGGGATCGCCACATGCCAAATGATGCTCTATGTTATCGAAATTATGATCTTTTTTGCCAAGGAGAGGCAATGAAAAGGCGTGTTTGGTTATTCTCTGTGCTGGCTTCCGCTCTAGCCTATCTTAGTTTGTGGCCCGTCTCGCCGCCCGCCCGGCAATGGCAGCCCTCTGCGGCGATTGAGCCGGAGGCATTGCCCTCCCCTTCACTCTCCGCCGGTTCTCTGCATCTTCTCCCATTACCCGAAGGTCTGGGGCCTGAAGATCTGGCACTCTCGCCGCAGGGCAATCTGGTTACCGGGCTGGAAAACGGCACCCTGTGGGAGTACCACAGCGACGCTGGCTGGCGACAGCTGGATGATACCGGCGGACGCCCGCTGGGGCTGGAGTTTGGTGCCGATGGCACGCTTTACATCGCCGATGCATTGAAAGGGCTTCTGGCGCGTTCGCCAGATGGCAACATCACCCAACTGGTGTCTGAGTTTATGGGGGTTCCGCTGGGGTTTGTCGATGATGTGGAGCTGGACAGCGATGGCCGCATCTACTTTACCGATGCGTCCGCCGCCTTTCCGGCCAGCGTATTCGGCGTTGAAGAAGCCAGCCTACGGGATTTGCTGGCCCACAGCGCCAGTGGCCGATTGTTCCGGTTTGACCCCGCTGACCACTCCCTCACACTGCTGATGGATGGCCTCAGCTTCGCCAATGGCGTCACCCTAAGTCACGATGGGAACAGCGTGCTGGTCAGTGAAACCGGCCGATATCGGATTTGGCGCTACCATCTGAAAGGCCCCAAGGCGGGTGAGCAGGAGGTAATGATTGAGCATCTGCCCGGATTCCCGGACAACATCAGCCGTTCTGCGGATGGGGGTTACTGGGTGGGTCTGGTCGCGCCGAGAGACGCCCTGCTTGATGCCCTGGGGCCCTACCCCGCCATGCGGGACCTTATCCGCCGCTTGCCCGCTCAGTTGCGGCCTGAAGCCAAACGTCACGGGCAGCTACTGGAGCTGGATAAAACGGGGCAGATCCGCCAGCGCTATGATGACGCTAATGGCCGGTTCGCCTTTATCACCGGGGCCCTGGCCACCCCGGGCCGGATATATTTAACCAGCCTGAAAGAGCCGGCGATCGCCGCACTGCCGCTGCCCTGACGTGGACTCAAAGGTGGCGGACACGACCGTTCAGTGCCGGTGCCGTGCGAGGCTGGGTTTCCTTAACCGCGGTGCCGAGGTACAAAAAGCCCACGATTTCATCCTCACCGGTGGCCCCCAGCGCTTCACGGACGATTGGGTGACGGGCGTAAGAGCCGGTGCGCCAGATGCCACCTAACCCCTGAGTCAGTGCCATCATCTGCATCGCCATAACGGCACAGCCCGCACTCAGGTGCTGCTCCACCGTCGGCACCTTGGGGTGAGAAGTGACTTTGGCGATCACGGTGATCACCATAGGGGCGCGGGTGGGCAGCAACCGGGCCCGGGCCAGCGCTTCCCCTTCTGCCCCATCCGCCTGAGCGGCCTGGAAGTAGATCTCTCCAAGGCGCTCCAACCCCTCGTCCTGAGCCACCACAAACTCCCATGGGGTCAGGCCAGCGTGGTCCGGAGCCCGGCTCCCGGCAGCCAGGATCGCATCCAGTTGGGAATCCGTGGGACCGGGATAGGTCAGCCGGGGCTGAGAGTGGCGATTCAACAGTAACGCTTTGGCGTCCATGGCTTACCTCAATGTTCTTCCTGTTATGGCCGCCATGCTGACCCAGCCCCCATGGAAAATCAACGGATTGAATGCAGGGTTATTGCCGGGTCAGGTAGTGATCCAGGCTGGTGTAGCGGCCACCACCAAGAAAATAGAGGGCCAGCAGCATAATGAAATAGGTGATGGAAAACTCGATGCCGTTATTGAGGATGACGAAGTTGCCGGAGCTGGTCAGCCACTCGTAATTGCCGTGCTCCTGCAGAATCGACTTGGCCCGATCCAGCTTTTCCGCTGATGCCAGCACCTGCTCATTGGCCAGCCAGGAACCGCTATCCGCAATCGCCAGCCAGCCGTTTGGCCAATGTACTGCAAAGGCCGCCACCAGCATGGTGACCATCAGCGGCAATGACACCAGGCGAGTAAACAGGCCCACAACCAGCAAAATCCCCCCCACCAGCTCAGCACCGATCGCCAGCGCGGCCATCAGTTCAGGGAACGGCAGCCCCAACCCCCAGTCCGGATTACCAAACCAGGCGGCGGTGTCGGAAAAATGGGACAGTTTATTCCAGCCGGCCTGAATAAAAATGGGGGCCAGATAAAGGCGAATGGCCAATGGCGCCAAGCCTTCCAGCGCAGTGGTTGCAGTAAAGAAGCGCTGCCAGAGTTGAATGAGTGGCTGCATAGAGAAACCCCTGTTATGTGTTGTTAAGGGAGCGGACCGGCAGCCGCCCCCTTTACTTTCAACAGTGTGGTTCAATCTCTGTGGATCAGGTACTCAAGATCCTCCTGCAAATCATCAAGTTCCTTATTGAGTTTGCGGGTTTGTCTTGAGGTCATCTCGGCATGAATGGTGATGAGCCCCTGAGCCAGACGCCGGCGGTTATCCTGGATTTGGCTAAGATACTGTTGCCCTTTGAGTTCATCCGGCGTCACCAGCAATAAAGTCAGCTCTCGCTTCAGCAGGTCGCCATCGGCACGTTGTCTCAGCGCGTGGGAAAAGTGCTCAATCCAGTCCCGCCGGTACGCCAGCCACAGCGCCAGTGTGTTGTGACGGTTGCGGTTGTAGTCATCGATTTCGGCGCGCTGCGCCGGGGTCAGGCGGCCAAGCCACTTTTTCAGGGACTTTTCCATCTGCTTGTTGGCCCGCTTAACCCGCTTTTCCAGCGTCATATCCTCATAACGCTCGCGCAGCTCCGCATTGTCCTTTTCAATCTGAGCCAGCATCTCAGCAACCTGCTCATCGCTGAACGACTGAATCAGGCCCACCAGATCAGGAAGCAGGTGTTCAAACAGGCGATACCAGTGGTCGGACGCTTCCGACATGTGAGCCAGCACCGTGGCTTCATCCAGCGGTTTGCTGATGTCGCTTTGCAGGCGTTCAAGGTGGGAAAGGTAGAGAGGAAGTTCGTTATGCCGGTGCCAACGGAGCTGCCGCTCGATGATGCGGTCCAGCGCCCCCTCCTGGCTGCGGGACAGGCTGACGTAATCGTCCACCTCCCAGGGGATGATCCAATCGAGCCAGCCGTAAACGAATCGCGGCGAACACCCGGCCAGAAAACCCAGCAGAAGCAAAACCCAGAGCCAGCGCTTCATACCGCAGCTCCGACATCAGTAAACAACAGGCGATCCAGCGTCATTTCCACTCCCTGATCCGATTCAGGGCAACCATGCCCCCATCTGTTCAAAGTAGTGGTTACGCCATTGAGAGTAAATGGGATCGCCCCCGGAGCGGATCATTCGTTCGCACCAGGCCACGCACATCATCAGGTAGAGCGATACCGCAGCCTGTGCCGCAGACCACTCTTCGGGGCCAGGCGAAACCTGACGTTGCGACAGATAGTGCCGCCATAATGCCTCAGGGTTGGCCGCCTCCGACAGCCAGTGGGCCAGGTCCATCAGCGGAGAGGCGCGACCGGCGTACTCAAAATCCAACGCCCGCCAACGGCCAGCTTCATCCACCACCAGATTTCCGGCGTGCAGATCACCGTGGCAAAAGCCTTTGGGTAAGGCGCTGCGGTTCAGACGCTCCGTCAGTTCGTTCAGGCGGTGGAGATAAGGCGCCAGCACACTGGCCCCCTCATCCAGATACGCCACAATCCGGCTGGCGGGGTCCACCTCAGGCCAGTCGCCGTTGATGTGGTGCAGATCGACCATCAGGTCAAGCAGCGCCGCCTCGTCGATGGGACTGGGCGCCGCTCCACCCCACTGGGCCAGACTGAAACCGGCGGTCCAGAACAGCCGCCGGGGGGCGCGGTCGATGGCAGCGCAGGCATCCCAGGCCCGGGCCTCCACCTGCCGGTCGACGCAGAAATCAAGGTCGGCATTGTGCAGGCGCAGCACCCACTCCTGATGACCGGAAAGCCGCCAGAGGCGATTGCCCAATCCGCCAGTCAGTGGCGTCATGCCGTGCCACTCAAAGCCCGCTTCCCTGAGGGTGCTCAGGGCCAGGTTCAGGCGCTCACGCACCCTGCAGCCCCCAATGTTCCTCGTTGTCTTTCTGGTATTGAGCGCGCCACTGGAAATAGGCCACGGTGGCCATGCCGACATAGAACACAAACAGCGCCGCCGTCAGGTAGAACCCCTTCTCCAGATAGAGGTAGATGGAGGCCAGGTCGATCACCACCCAGTACAACCAGTTTTCCACCACTTTGCGGGCCACCATGACCGTGGTCACCACGGCAAAGCAGGTGGTCATCGCATCCAGGTAGGCCATGTCAGCATGGGTATGCGTATCCATCAGGTAACCCAGTGCCAGTGCCACCAGAGCGGTGCCGACAATGATGGCCAGATGGGTGGTGCCGGACCAGCGAACCAGCGGCAGGCCCTCTCCCGTCTGGCCGCCATAACGCCATTGCCAGAAGCCGTATACCGCCATCGCCAGGTAATAGACGTTGAGCACCGACTCCATCAGCAGCGCCACCTGCCAGAACAACACGGTGTAGATCAGGGTACTGGCCGCCGCTGCAGGCCAGCACCAAAGACTGCGGCGCATGGCAAACAGCAGGTAAGCGACAGCGAGTATCACCGCCACCGCTTCCCAGCCGGACAAGGCGTGTGCCTCGTCCATCGCTTGCCCGAGCCAGTTACTCACTGTGGTCAAGGTTCACACCACCAGGAATAAACTTGCACACAAACACCCCTTTACCCCACTGCTCATGAGCGGCCTTCATCTCTGTGGCCAGCAGTGCCATAACGGTGTCGTAATCCCCCATCAACTGGGTGCTCATGCCGTTGGTCAGACGGCGCACCTCGGGGTACTGATCCAGCCTTTGAATGAACCACTTGATGACACTCAGGTAATCATCTTTAAGCGGGTACATGCTGATCTCTACGGCCAATTGCATGGCGTTCTCCTTAGAGGTAATCGTAACGGAAAGTCAGGCCAAACTGGCGGGGGTCGCCGTAACGCACATACAGCTTCGGCGCCCAGTCTTCATTCGGCTCGTTGCCGAAGTAGAAACCACGCACACCGTACTGTTCATCGGTCAGGTTGCGTCCCCACAGGTACAGCGCCCAGTTTTGCGCCTCGTAACCCACCTTGGCATTAAACAGGGTGTATGACTCAGACTGCGCATCGTGACTGTCTGAATAGTAGAAGGCGTCAGAGCCGTTCATGTTCAGGTTGGTGAACCAGCCATTGTCCGCGCGGTAGGTGCCACCCAGGGTGTATTGGTAACTCGGGGCATGAGCCAATTCCCGACCGGACAGGTCCACTTCACTGCCATCCGCCTGAGGCAGCATATAGGTCTTATAGCGGGCTTTCAGCAGACCCAGGGTGCTGTATAGCTCAAGCTGATTGGTGGCCTGCCAGTTCAGCTCCCACTCCAGACCGTAGTTTTCGGAAGCACCGGCGTTGTTGGTGTAGAGGAAAAAGCGCTGCGGGTTTTCCGGATCCTGCAAAGAGGCTTCCACCTGCTGATCCTGGCGGTCCATGTAGAACACCGCCAGGTTGGAGCTGACCGTGCCATTGAACATCTGACTCTTCAGGCCCAGCTCGTAGTTATAGAGGGTTTCGGACTCAAACTCGGTTTGCGCATCCAGCACCGGCGGCAGGCCCATGTTAAAGCCGCCGGCCTTGTAGCCCCGTGCAATCCGGACGTAACCCCGGTGGCCCTCACCCAAAGCACGGCTGGCAGAGAGGTGGCCGCCCCACATGGTTTCTTTGGGGTCAAAACTTTCACCGGCGTCGTCGACGTAATCACTCTGGCGGTATTCCACCCGAATGCCCGCAGAGAGCTCCCAGGCCCCAAGCGTACTGTCCAACTGACCAAACAACGCGGTACTGGCGGCTTTGTAATCGCTGATCAGGAACTGATCCGGATAGCCGTTGTAGTAGCTTTCCAGGTCATTGTGCTCTTCCAGCTTGCTGTAGTAGATACCAATCAACCAGTCGGTGGTGCCGCCAAAGATGCGACCCGCCTCGCCGGACGCAAAGCGCATCTCCTGACTGAGGGTGTCCCGCTTGGCACGCTTATCCCAGTAGTAGTCATAGACACAGGGCTCTGTGCCAATCACATTCCAGGCGTCATCGTAGATCGGGCATTCCAGCCCGGCCCAGTAATCGCCGTTGGCCCAGTCGCCGTCGTAGGCGTGCTGAGTATGGCTGTTGGCGTAGCTGGTGATGGACGTCAGGTTAACCGCTTCAGAGATCCCCCAGTTCAGCTTCAGCGCCGCCCCATTGGTGCGTTGGCTGTCAATCCCAGGTTCATCGGTGATGGTGGTGAAGCCGTTGTTGTCCAGGGTCCAGGCGTCGTAGCCGTTATCCAGATTGGCATGAAGGAAGGTCAGATCCGCCTGGAAGTTGTCCACCGGCAACCAGCGCAGTTTGGCGCGCACTGTCAGCTCATCACGACCGTTGGTGTCGTCTTTATCGAGGTAGGCGTTATGGCGGAAACCGTCCTGCTGGTGGCTTTGCACTGCCACCCGGTAGAGCAGCTCGCCGTTCTCATCTGCCGCGCCGGAGGCGTACGCGCCAACGGTCAGTTGATTGTCTTCCGCCACGATGACTTCGGTGCCGGTTTCAAACAGTTCGGTGGGGTCGTTGCTCTTCAGGTAGATAAGACCGGCCAGTGCATTGGCACCATATCGGGTGCCCTGAGGGCCGCGCAGCACTTCGACCTGGGACAGGTCAAACAGGCTGGCCGCCATGCCGATGCCGGACAGGTCGATGTCATCCACGATAAAACCAACAGAGCTGTTGGGAGCCCCCTGGTACTCCTCCTGCTCGCCGACACCTCGGATCTGGAAATAGCGCGGACGGGAGCTGCCGCCGGACCAGTTCAGGTTAGGTATACGGTGCAGAGCATCCTCAAAATGTTCCCCCCCTTCGTCCGCCAGCTGTTGCGCATCAACAACGGTTGCAGAGGCTGGCAGTTCCGCCAGGGACTGGCCACGGAAATCGGCCACAACGGTCAGGGTTTCCATCGCCTCTTCGGCGGCGGCGGGAAGAGCGGCCAGCATGGCCAGGGAGAGCAAGGAGCGTCTCATGTCCGTATCTTATCTCTTAATCACGTGTTCGGGACGGGATCCGGACGGCAGTAGACGTAGCGCTGGAGGGGCCATTCCTACGCCGGTATTAACCGGATCAGGTTCGACGGGTTCCCTCTGAAAGGATCTCAGTGCCTAGCACACCCCGTGGCGCAGCGGAGTATATCCAAAAGTGAGGAGATTTGGGACTCAAGACACAAAAAAGCCCGCCAAATGGCGGGCCTCAGGAATTCGGTATTATTTGTTCCAGAGCTTCGGCTCGGTTTCGGTGCGGTTGTAGTCATAGGCCAGATAGGCCCAGTAACCAATCCCCAGCGTCAGGAACGCGCTGATCACGCCGGACAGCAGCGGAGTGGAAAACATCACGGGGGAGATATCGAGGAACATGTCGGTCATGGTATTTCTCCAAAAAACAGCAGATGGGGCGGCCCAATGCCGTGCAATCGTCCGTGAGGGCGGTTGATTTGGCTGCCATTCTACCGAAAACGCCGACAAAAAAACCGATACCCATCACAGTCGGTACCGGTTTTATGTGGTGATTTGTAAAGGAGTTTTTCCAGTGCTATTCGTCGGTCGCCCGGCGCACGTAAATCTCGAATTCTGTCGCCGCAGTGGTAGGGGCAACCGCGGTAACCGGCCGGCGCTCGCCACCGTGCAGGTTCACCGGTCGCCAGCTTGCCGTGTCTGGCTCCACGGGCACGCCAGTGGCGTCAAAGAAGGTGACCTTGTACTGGAGATAGCGGTCAGTACTGACCCGGGAAATGAGCACAGCAGAGGCTTGCAGACGGTCACCCTGGTAACGCTTCTGCACCTGCTCAATGCTCACTTCCCGTGCAACGCTGCTGGAATCAATGCGCAGCTCAGGTCTATCGGAACGGGCCGCCACGCCCGCGGTTATTGAGCTGCATCCGGCCAGACACAACAGTAACACCCCAAACCACGCTTTCATCCTGCCTCCTAGTCGATCAAGAAGTGCGCCCTCGCCGTGGCGATGGGCTGCTTCCGGTTGGTCTGCCAGCAACTGACGCTGACGTTCGCCACCCGGCGTCCCTGACGAGTGATCTTACACTCACAATAGGTCTCACGGGCATAGCCCGCACGCAAATAGTCGATGGAAAAATCAACAATTTTCGGCACCCGGGTGGTCTGCATCAGCACCATCAGCTGCAAAATCGCGGACATCTCCATAAACCCGGCAATCACGCCACCGTGCAGTGCCGGCAGCATCGGGTTGCCCAGGTTTTGTTCCTTCGGTGGCAGACGGAACACCATCTCATCACCAAAGCGCTCGCACTCCATCCCGATAAATCGAGCATAGGGCACCAGATCGAGCAGGCGGCTGTAGTCGTTATCGGCGTTGGCTTCCTTGAGAAGCTGCTTTAAGTCCATTACGCCTCTCCCTTCAACGCCTGACGGAAGCTGTCGGTCATCAGCTCCGGGCCAATCCGCATAAAGGAGCCCACGGCCTGGGCGATGGGGTCGTCCATCGAATCCTGGTAGGCGATGCCTCGGGTGAAGGCGACGGCACTGGTGAGCTTGAAGCACTCGGCAAAACCGTAAACCGGTTTGCCCGGCTCGGCCGCTTTCATGTAGTCCACTCGCAGGTCGAGTGTCGGGCAGAGCTCAATCTCACCGGATGCCTGGGTCACCGCACACACCACGGCGGCACCGGAGGCGGTGTCCATCAGCGTGGTGATCACACCGCCGTGCAGTACGCCGGTATCGGGATAGCCCACCAGTTGCTCGTTATAAGGCAACTCCAGCAGCACGTGGTGTTCACTGGCTTCCAGGGTTTTAACGCCCAGCGCCCGACACTGAGCCAGCTGCTCGACAAAGCGGCTGGCCAGCCCGGTCAGAGGAAAAAATTCGCTGTTATCCGGTCGCATCATGAGGCCAGCATCGGTCCGAGGGGACGGCCGCCCAGCAGGTGCATATGAACGTGGTACACCTCCTGACCCCCGTCGCGGTTGCAGTTCATGATCAGACGGTAGCCGTCTTCATCAATACCGAGCTGCTTGGCCAGCTTGGCCGCAACGGTAAACAGACGACCCAATGCCTGCTCATCTTCAGCGGTGACGTCGTTGACGGTGGGGATAAGGTGATTGGGGATGATCAGAATGTGGTGCGGCGCCTTGGGCTGGATATCCTTAAACGCGGTGACCAGATCGTCCTGATACACGATCTCCGCAGGGATTTCGCGACGGACAATCTTGGAAAATAGGGTTTCTTCGGCCATGAAGGGCTCCAAAATCAGGCTGTAGAGTGTCAGCTGTTATTATACGAGCCTCAGGGAAAGAGGAAAATTAGCCTTTGAGTCATCCAGTTGTGGCAACGGTGTCGTCAGCTTTACAGCATTAACGCCCCGCGATCCGACGGGCCCCCCGCCTTTGCTCCTTCCAGCCACGCCACAAGCCAAACAGGCAAAACAGTCCGTACAACGCGATCAGCAACAAAAATGGGCGATAAAAGGACAACATGGGCCGCTCCCCGGTGAGGCGAAGTGCTCAGAATACGCCGCCGAACCGGAAAATGGCGGGATCTCAGTCACATTCGCTCCGCTTCAGTGAGGTACTGCCAATTTTGCCAAGGCCCCGTTACAATCGGCAGCAGGAAAACGACCAGGAAGGAAGCAGTCCCTGATGATCCACTACCAGATCCAGCCGATCGATCCCCTCGCGCATCTCTTTGCCGTCACCCTGCGGGTCTCCCAGGCCAGCGAAAATCAGCAATTCACTCTGCCTGCCTGGTTGCCCGGCAGCTACATGATCCGCGACTTTGCCCGTCACCTTATCGGCGTACGCGCGCAACGTCCCGGCGGCGACCCGCTGCCCCTCGCCCAGCTGGATAAGCAAACCTGGCAGCTGCAAGGCGCCGGGGGCGAAGTGGAACTGCACTACCAGGTGTATGCCTGGGACCTGTCCGTACGGGGCGCTCACCTGGACCAGACCCACGGCTTCTTTAATGGCAGCAGCACCTTTCTGGCGGTGGTTGGTCAGGAGCAGCAACCGGTTTCCGTCACCCTGCTGGCGCCGGAAGGCGAACCCTACCGCAACTGGCGTGTGGCTACGGCCATGCGTGAAGCGGGCGCAGAACGCTACGGTTTCGGTGACTATGCCGCTGACAATTACGATGAGCTGATCGACCATCCGGTAGAGATGGGGGAATTCACCCTGGCCACCTTTGAAGCCGGCGGCGTGCCTCACGATCTGGTGCTGACCGGACGTCACCTGGCCGATACCGACCGGATCTGCGACGACCTGCGCAAGATCTGCGAGTACCAGATCGAACTGTTTGGCGGCAAAGCCCCCTACTCCCGCTACCTGTTTCTGACCCAGGTGGTCGGTAACGGCTTCGGCGGGCTTGAGCACCGCGCTTCCACGGCACTGATGTGCGGCCGTGGCGACCTGCCCAGTGCCAATGAGCCGGGCATGTCCGAGGGATACCGCACCTTCCTGTCGCTTTGCTCCCACGAGTACTTCCACAACTGGAACGTCAAGCGCATCAAACCGGCGACCTTCACCCCGTTTGATCTGAGCCAGGAAAGTTACACCCGCCAGCTGTGGGCCTACGAAGGGATCACCTCCTACTACGACGATTTCCTGGTTTACCGCTCCGGCTGCGTGGACAAAGACACCTATCTGCAGATGCTGGCCGAAGGCATGACCCGGGTAACCCGAGGTGTCGGCCGCTTTAAGCAGAGCCTGCGGGATTCCAGCTTTAATGCCTGGACCAAGTTCTATAAGCAGGATGAAAACGCTCAGAATGCCATTGTCAGCTACTACACCAAAGGGGCGTTGTTTGCCCTGATGCTGGATCTGACCCTGCGCCTGGAAACCAAAGGGCAGCGTTCACTGGACGACGTGATGCGGCTGTTGTGGCAGCGCCACGGCCAAACCGGCATTGGTACGGATGAAGACACCCATCAGGGCTTGGTGGCGGAGCTGCTCAACCGCGACGTTTCCGACCTGTTCGCCTACCTGGACAACACCGACGACCTCCCGCTTGAGGCCCTGTTGGAGCAAGTGGGCATTGAAATGAGAATGCGTGCGGCCAACGGCGCCGGCGACAAGGGCGGTAAAGGCAAGCCGGCCCTGAAAGCCCACCTCGGAGCCCGCTTCCGTGCTGAGCATTTCGGGGTTCGTATCGAAGCGGTCAGCGAAGGCGGCAATGCCCATCGCGCCGGCCTGGCCGCCGGTGACCGGCTGATCGCCGTGGATCGCCTTGAGGTCAACGGCAGCCTCGACAGTCAGCTGGAACGCTACGGTGAAGGCGCCACTCTGGCGCTTCATTGGTTCCGCCGCGATGAATTGATGTCAGGCACCCTTGAACTGCGTGCAGCGCCCATGGATACTGTAGTCCTGAGCCCGATTGATGGCGGTGACAAATCGCTGTGGTTGTAACCTGTTAAGGCTGAACCGGCTCAACCCATGCCACCCGGCAGGGTGGGCCCTGATTGCCGAGTCCCGAGAGGGTAAAGGAGGTATCTAGATGCCCGGAACCGATCCCAAGCTCGAGCGCCTGCTCCATCAGCGTTTTGAAGGCGCGCAGTCCATCGCCGATTTGCGTGAACGACTGCGGGATGTTGAAGAGGAGCTGCATTCGGTGTTTGCCAACGAGCTCTCCCGATTTGTCGGCCCCGCAGACGAAAGCGACGACGAGCAACAAGCGTCCTGAGTCGTCCCCCTGCACCTTAATGCAAAGACAAAAAGACCGGCATTCCGCCGGTCTTTTAGGTTCTGGCTAGCGTCCACTCACTCTATCGGCCGATACACCACACTGTGGCCCGGCACCCACTCTCCCTGCTTGAGATAGCGGGAGCGCTGACTCATGGTGCCATCCTCATTGAGGGTCACTTCCGACTCCACTTCAGTAATGCCGTCATCGGAGCCGGTTACCTGCTCAGTAGCAACAAAGCCGGTGTCATTAAAGTGGGCCGTTCCCCGGGTGTAGAAGCCGCCGGTGGTGAAGTAGAAAAACTCCAGCTGCTCAATGGCCCGGTTCCACACTATCAGGGTTTCGCCTTCGTACTCGCCGTCGTTCAGGGAGTGGCGGATGCGGATGGCCTTGCCCTGCAGGGCAGACTCCCAGCGGGACACGTCCACCATCGGCCGTTCAGCGGTGCTGTTTTCAAAGACCCCCTGCCAGGTTTTATCCAGGTAGGGGGCAAAGCGTTGCAGGTGGGGGTCCAGTTCGGCCAGTGCACTGGCACAAAACAGGGTCAGGCAAAAGGCAATCAGCGTGCGCATGGGTGCTCTCCTATGGATTCAGGATAAGCCGGCACCGCTTACGCCAGCATCATTCGGGATTCAGCCTTCCTGCTTGGCCAGCGCCAACACGGCCGCCTGACTTTTCGGGATCAACTCACCGGTGTCCGAGACGGACACGTTGAGGTCCCGCAGCAGGCCATCGGCCAGGTCATAGACCCAACCGTGTACGGTCAGACCCTGATCGCGCGCCCAGGCGTCTTTCACAATGGTGGTCTGACAGGTGTTGATCACCTGGGCGATCACATTCAGTTCGCACAGCCTGCGGTGCTGCAGTTCGGGGTTCAGGGCGTCCACCTGGTCGCGATGGTCTTCGTAGACATCGCGAACATGGCGCAACCAGTTGGTGGCCAGTCCCAGGCGACTGTCCTGCAATGCCGCCATCACGCCGCCGCAGCCGTAATGGCCCACCACCATGATGTGCTTCACCTTCAGCACATCGACGGCGTACTGGATGACGGAGAGCGCGTTCAGGTCGGAATGGACAACCACATTGGCGATGTTGCGGTGAACAAAGATTTCGCCGGGCGCAAGGTCGATAATCTGGTTCGCGGGCACCCGGCTGTCGGAGCAACCGATCCACAAGTATTCCGGTGACTGCTGATGCTCCAACTCGGAGAAAAAGTCCGGATGTTGCGCTTCAATCTCTTCAGCCCAAACGCGATTGCGCTCAAACAGGTGCTCTAAACTCGCCATGCTTCCCTCAATCTTTTGTCAAACCGGACCAATATAACCCCATTGTTGGCGGGGAGTGGTCGAAGCAGCATTCAATCGCTTAATGGTTAGGCAGAATCCGCCGAAACTGGCGCGTCTTTGTTGGAAAAAGCCTTGCAGATCCGGTTCCTGCCGGACTGCTTGGCTTTATACAAGGCGCCATCTGCCGCCATCACCCAATCCGATTGCAGGGTACTGTACTCTGCCTGCTCCACCAAAACACCCATGCTGACGGTTACATGCAGCGGTTGGCCATCCGCCGTTTCACTCAATGCCGTTTCCGACACCTTTTGTCGAAGCGATTCCAGCCGCCGCAGCACTTCCTCGGGTTCGCTTTGCGGCAATAACAAAACAAACTCCTCCCCACCATAGCGGGCCAACAGGTCCAGCTTTCGGCTGAAGTGTTGATGGATCAGCATCACCAGAGATTTCAGGCAATCATCCCCCACCAGGTGGCCATGGGTATCATTCACGCTCTTAAAGTGGTCGATGTCGATGAGAACCAGAGCCAGATGACTGTTGCTGCGAACGCAGTGTTGTCGAGCCACTTCAAACTGCATATCAAAATACCGACGATTGTAAGCCCCCGTCAGGCCATCCCGATGTGCCAGCTGCGCCAGCTTATGGTTGGCAGCCTCCAACTGGGCCGTTCGGGTGGTTACCAGATCTTCCAGCGAATGCTGATACTCACTCAGCGCTATGCGATTGGTTTCCAGTTCATCGTACAGCGTACGGACTTCGAGCGCTGAGCCCCGGGGCAGAGCCGGGAGTCGGCCCAGAGGATCATCCGACTGCTGACTCTGCACCAGCTTACGCACCAGGAACTCCAGCGGTGCGGTCAGGTAGGCGCTGATCTGTCGCGCCAGCAGAATGGTCAGGCCCATTCCCAGCACCAGCAGCCCGATGCCCAGAGTGAAATACGCTTCGAGACGCTCGGCCAATGGCCGGTAAGGCAGCAACACATAGAGCTGCCAACCGTTTTCCAGCGCAACCTGGTTATAGAAATACTCCCCCACTACGTTGCTGGTGCTGTGGATGTTCATCAGCGACAGGTCAAAGCCCTGAATCTCTTTGAGCTGATTGAACTCAAAGGGGGTTAACGGGTTCACCTTGAGGCCTTCACTGGCAAAAATCACCCTGCCGGTCCCGTCGGTCAGCACGGTCGCTACGTCACCCCAATGGCTTTGATCTGCCTCCGAGGCTATCTGCGTCAGGTCCAGCGAGCCCTCGACGATGCCCACCGGCTGATGGCGCTCGTTCAGGATCGGGGCACTCAGGGCAATGATAGGGTCCCGGCCAAACCCCCGCCCTTGCAGCAAGTCGGACACAAAGGGGCGATTTTCCGCCAGCGGCACCTTGAAGTAGTCCCGATCGGACACGCTGTGAGACTGGCCGGCGTCGATAAGATGGCCCGGACTGGCTTGAGTGACCAGGCCATTTCGGTCGGCCATCAACATTGTGAGAAAGCCCGAGTACTGGCGATGCAACTGACCAAGCCTCGCTTGCCACTGGGCTTCCGGCACGCCGTCACTGAGCCACTGGCTGGCCAGGAAAATGGCGCGCTGATGGTATTCCAGATAACGATGATACTCGTGAACCAGGTGAGCACTGCGCTCGCGCAGATTGGACGCCAACAGTTGCTGTTGCGTCACCACCAGGTTCCGGCTGGCCACCAGCATGGAGATCATAAACACCAGGCTGAGCATCACCAAAACCGCGTGCACCAGTTTCTGCCGGAAGGTTCGGAGCACATTGGGCTGTTGCCGGATGGCGCGGAACCAGCCGCTGGGGATCAACAGACTCACCAGCGATGCCAATGCCGTGTACAGCAAGCCATTGAAGCCCTGCTTAATGACCGTGAAAAACTGGTAGTCCTGCGGAATGGTGAAGAACTGATGCACCACCAGCGCGGTCAACGGCATCCCGATAAAACACCAGTAAAAGAAGTCGGCGTAAAGCAGGTACCACCCCCGCTTACGAAGCAGGCAGACCAACAGCGCTTCCAGGCCATAGGTGAGGTACACGTAGGGATGGCCCCAGGTCTGAGCCAGCCCGGTGATGGTCAGCGCAGCACACCAAAGCGTATAGACCGGGCCAAAGCGACTGGCGCACAGCAAAATGACGGTATTGCCCAGCACCAATTCGATGTTTGAGAACAGCGGCACCGGGTAGCAGTTGATCAGGTAACCCAACAGTCCGAGAACCGTTGCAGTTATAAATCGACCGGCCAGGATACGATAGGGAACCAGCCCCTTATTGCCCATGACCTTATCCTTGTCCATGAATATCCGAGTATAACGCTACACTATAATCCCTAACATTCCAGTCACAAGGCTAAACACGGTTCACTCGGCAAAATTGGCGACTTCGCTGGTCACGGTCTAGAACTGGGATGAATCCCTTTTCGGAGAACGGAAATGTGGCATTTGCGTCGGGCGGGCTTAGGCGACATCGCCAGCATACAAGCTATTCGCCACCGGGTGATGGAGTATCCGGCGGATCGTGACCGCCCCGATACGCTTTACGCGCGATACCTGTCCCGGACCGGCCGTGGCTGGATGGGATGCGACGCCCGTGGCGATAAAGGGTTTGTCATCGTCAGTCTCAGCGATTGTGCGATCTGGGCGCTGTATGTGGACCCTGAAGCTCAGGGAGGTGGATTAGGCCGCATATTGCTGCAGCAAGGTTGTCGTTACCTGTTCTGGCGCGGTGCCAGAAACGTTCAGTTGATCACCGATCTCCATACGCCGGCACTGGGGTTTTATCGCCACCTTGGCTGGCAGGTCCGGGACCAATATGACGAGGGGCAGGTCAGTTTGATACTGCCCCGCCCCTCTATCAGCCGTCGCGCTCTGCCTTAAGGCGCGAGTCGCTCAACGTCCCACTGTCCATCTTCCAGCGTATACAGGAAGCGATCATGCAGGCGTTTTGCGCCCCCCTGCCAGAACTCAAAACTGTCGGCTTTCACCCGGTAACCACCCCAGAAGTCCGGCAGCGGCACTTCGCCTTTGGCAAACTTCTGCTTGAGCTCAAGAAACTTGGATTCCAGCACACCACGGGCCGAAATCGGCGCGCTCTGGTCTGACACCCAGGCGCCCAGCTGGCTGTCGCGGGGGCGGGTCATAAAGTACTTCAGCGCTTCTTTGGCGCTGAGCTTCTCCGCCGTCCCGGTAATGTGGATTTGCCGCTCCAGGGATTGCCAGGGGAACAGCAGGCTGACCTGGTTATTGTGGGCAATGTGCTGAGACTTGCGGCTGCCCAGGTTGGTGTAAAACACAAACCCCTTTTCATCAAACTGCTTCAGCAGCACGATGCGCTGATAGGGGCAGCCTTTTTCATCCACCGTCGCCAGACTCATGGCGGTGGGGTCAAGCACCCCAGCCTCTTTTGCCTGTTCCAGCCACTTCTCAAACAGGGCCATTGGCTGCTGAGGCAGGTCCTTACGGCGCAAGCCGCCTTTCAAATACTCCCGACGGATGTCGCTGAGATCGCTCACCGGACACACCTCCTTCGTGTTAACTGACGGATCATTCTACTCCAGCGTCCGCCCCTCTTTCAGCCCCCTTGCCCGTCGGTATTGCTCCGGAGACGTGCCAGCATGACGCCGAAACAGGGTGATGAACGCCGAAGAGGAACTGTACCCCAGTTCCAGCGCCACCTCTTTGACCGACAGCCCTTTTTTCAGCATTCCCAGAGACGCAAGAAAGCGCAGCCGAGAGCGCCAGTCGCTGAAGCTCATCGCCAATTCGCGCTGGCACCGGCGCGCCAGAGTGCGCTCAGTGGTGTGCCGCCGTTTTGCCCATTGTGCCAGCGTGTCATTGTTGGACGGGTCGGCCTGCAGCGCCTCCAGTATGGGCAACAACATCGAATCGTTGGTGCTGGGCAGGTAGGCCGCCAGGGGTTCCGCCAGTGCTAATTGGTCGACCAGCACGCGGGCCAGGCGGCGGTCTTCCGGCGATTTGGGGTGGTCCACCTTGCGCCCGCTGAAATCCGCCATAATGGCGCGAATCAACGGGGACACCATCAACATGCAGGGGGCGCTGGGCAGCGCTCTGGCCCAGTCATGGTTTACGTACACCGCCCGGTATGCCACTCGTTGTCGGCTGTAGCTGCTGTGTTCCACATTCGGTGGGATCCAGATGGCGTACTGAGGCGGCGACAAAAACAGTTCACCGCCGACCGACAACTCCACCACCCCGGCGTCCACCATATTTAACTGGCCCCAGGGGTGACTGTGAGACAAGAACGTCGTCTCCGGCGCAATCTCTTCGCTGTGGATGTAAATGGTGCCATCGGACGGGTCCAATGGCAGGGGGTAAAAGTATTGGTCTCGCATCTTGTCCGTGTTCCGGCACATCATGTCCGATTCGCGTTATATCATGCGAAAAAGTCACTATACAATGCGCGCGTCTTTTCCTTCCCTTTACCACTTTTTCGCGGAGTCGTTGCGTGTTTAACCGAGCTTACCTTTATCCCCTTGCTGCCGTACTGTTTTGGGCCGGGAATAACCTGGTGGGCAAGATGTCGGTGGACGTGATCTCTCCCGCTGCGATCGCGTTCTACCGCTGGGCCCTGGCTGCCCTGCTGCTGACACCGTTTGTCCTGCCCTCAGTGTGGCGGGTGCGCCGCGTGATCTTTAAAAACCTGGGCCGCCTTACGCTTCTGGCCGCTCTGGGCATTGTCGCGTTTCAAAGCCTGGCATACCTGGCGGCTGCCACGACCACTGCGACCAACATGGGCCTGATTGGTGCGCTGGTGCCGCTGATTACCCTGCTGTTGAGTGTGATCGTGCTGCGAGACTCTCCGACCGTGGGCGCCGTCGTTGGTGGTGCCGTGTCCTTTATTGGTCTGGTGATCCTGCTGGGCCACGGCCATCCGACCCAAATCCTGGATCAGGGCATCAACCCTGGTGACATCATGCTGCTGGCCGGAGCCACGGCCTACGCCCTCTATGGCGTTCTGCTCAAGCGCTGGGTACTGCCCCTGACCACCTGGCAAAGCCTGTACGTGCAGATCCTGCTGGGTCTGATCTGGCTCTCTCCGGCAGCGATTCTGAGCCCCTCCATGGCGCTCACTGCCGATGCTCTGCCTCTGGTGCTCTATGCCGGCATCGCCGCCTCGGTACTGGCCCCCTTCTGTTGGATGCAGGGCATTGCCAAACTCGGCGCCAGTCGCAACGCCAACTTTATGAACCTGGTGCCGGTGCTGACCACGGCCAGCGCCATCCCGCTGCTGGGCGAAACCGTGCACGGCTATCACCTGCTTGGCGGTGGTCTGGCACTGGCCGGCGTATGGCTTTCTCAGAAGCTGAAAAAAACTTTGTGGGCACGGACACCGGAACCGGCATAAACTGTTGTTAAGTATCGGTTAACAACAATGGCGACATGCGACTACTGTTGGTTCTGCTTTGGGCATTTTGTGGCGCGGTAATTGCCCGCCCTTACGACCCCGGCTTTGCTATCAAGGCCGGAGGTTTCTGGGCCGATGTCGACTCCAGCTTTGGTGCAGTATTGACCGGAAACGGCGACCCCATCCGCATCGACTTCGAGTCTGATCTCGCCCTGGAAGAGTCCAAGTTCAGCCCCTTCATTGAACTCACTTATCGGTTCAATGAGCGCCATATGCTGGGGCTGAATTACCTGACCCTGCACCGCAACGCCGAAACCGTCCGCAGCGAAAAGAGCTATGAATTTACCTGGGAGGGCGAAACCTATCAGGTTAAATCCGGGGCCTTCGTCAACTCCCAGCTGGACATCGACATCTACCAAATCGTCTATGGATACAGCTTTGTTCAGAGCGAGACCTATGCCGTTTTAGGCACGGTAGGCGCCCATGTGATGGACATCGATGCCCGCATCGGTGGCCAGCTCGAAATCGTCTCCGATGACGAAACCACCGCCATTACCGAAACCAGCGCCATTGGTCGACTGACGGCTCCCCTGCCCAACGTTGGCCTGACCTTCGCCTGGCAGGCCGCCGACCGGCTCCTCCTGATCGCCAATGCGCAATACCTCCGCGTCAGTTTCGATGACTACAAAGGCCGGCTGCTCGACCTGCGTATTCAGGCCAGCTACTACTTCACCAAACAGCTGGCGCTGGGCGTGGCCTGGCAGGATTACGGCGTCAAAGTGGATGAAGAGCGGCGGTTCAGCAATGTGGACGTGAAGTTTGATTACCGTGGCCCGGCCGTGATGCTGATCTACGAATTCTGATCCTTACCGAATCATTTCTCCCTCCTCCCCCAGAGCAACACCGCAGGTTGCGCAGGCATCGCCACCCTCGACTAGGCTAAGAGCGTCACCTTCAAGGAGCTCTGCCATGAAAATCCCAACCCGACTCGCCCTGATGATTCTCCCGCTTTTGCTTACCGGCCCGGCACTGGCTGCCCATCACAAGATGCCACCGGAAATGATTCACCCCTGTAAAGCAAAAGCCGAAGGCGATGCCTGTCAGTTCACCCGGCAGAATGGCGACGAGATCAACGGCCGCTGCGCACTGGCCAATGACACCCTGTTTTGTCACCCGGAGGGCCAGGGCCGGGAGAAAGCCGCCAAGCAACTGATGCTCGCCTGCGATAACAAGTCAGCCGGTGACCGCTGCGTCATTTCCGGTCAGGGCGGCAATGAAATGGCCGGACAATGCATTGAACAACCCTCAGGTAAGTTGATGTGTCATATGGAGAAACAAGGCAAACCTGAATAGTGCTCCCACCTCGCTCAACGCAGCGCCGGGACCCGTGCCTGGCGTTGCCGCCTCATGACCCAACCGTGACAAATCCGTTTACACCTTGTTTTTGCAGAGCCTTTGACCGTTTCCGGATCGCTGGTTAGTATCCCAGTGTCAAAATTGTCTCTTCTCCATAAGGAAACGTGGATGAAAAAGCTGATCATGGGTGGCCTGTGCGCCTCCGCACTGGTTCTCGCCGCCTGCAGTCAAACCGATACGGCCCCGACCCCGACCGCTGAAGCGGTGCAGAAAGCGCTGGGTTCCGGCATCGAACTGCAAAACTTCGACAACAGCATCCGTCCCCAGGATGACTTCTACGGTTACGTCAATGGCGGCTGGCTGAAGACCGCTGAAATCCCGGCCGACCGCACGACCACCGGCGCCTTCTACGACCTCCGTGAAAAAGCCCAGGCTGACGTAAAAGCGATCATCGAAGAGCTGGCCGCTACCGAAGGCCTGAAGGCCGGCAGCGACGAGCAGAAAGTGGCCGACCTGTACCGCTCCATGATGGACACCGATACCATCGAGAAGCTGGGTGTGACGCCGTTGCAGGCTGAGTTTGATGCCATTGCCGCCCTGAGCAGCAAAGACGACCTGGCGGCCTACTTCGCCCACAGCCAGATCGTGGGCGGCGGCACCCCGTTCGCCTTCTACGTCAGCGTGGACGCCAAAGATTCCAGCCGTTACGCCACGCACATCTGGCAGTACGGCCTCTCCCTGCCGGACCGCGACTACTACTTCAATGAAGCCGAGCGTTTCGTCAAGATCCGCGACGCTTACGTGGCCCACATTGCCAGGATGTTTGAGCTGGCTGGCCTGCCCAACCCGCAGCAAAGTGCCAAGACCGTACTGGCCATCGAAACCGCCATGGCCGAGCATCACTGGACCCGCGTTCAGAGCCGCGACAGCGAGAAGCGTTACAACAAGTACGCCGTTGCCGACCTGGCCAAGCTGGCTGATGGCTTTAACTGGGACCGATACCTGGGTGAGCTGGGTGTGGGTGAGCAGTCCGACATCATCATCAACCAGCCGAGCTACGTTGAAGGCTTCAACACCCTGTTCAAAGAGACCTCTCTGGACGAGTGGAAGGCCTACGCCACCTGGCAGATGCTGACCCACTATGCCGGCCAGCTTAGCGCTGAGCTGGACCAGGAGAATTTCGACTTCTTTGCCCGCCAGCTGAATGGCCAGGCAGAGCAGAAAGCCCGCTGGAAGCGTGGCGTGGACAAAGTGAATGGCGATCTGGGCGAAGTTGTGGGCAAGGTGTACGTGAAGCGTCACTTTACCCCTGAAGCCAAGGCTCGCATGAGTGAGCTGGTAGAAAACCTCCGTCGCGCCTACGGCGAAAGCATCGACGACCTGGAGTGGATGAGCCCGGAAACCAAGGTTAAGGCCAAGGAAAAACTGGCGGCCTTCACACCGAAAATCGGCTACCCGGACCAGTGGCAGGACTACTCCACCCTGGAAGTGAAAGCGGATGATCTGGTGGGTAACTCCATGCGCGCGGCGCAATGGAAGCACGAGCAGGACGTGGCGAAGCTGGGTGGCCCCATCCAGAAGTGGGAGTGGCACATGACGCCCCAGACCGTTAACGCCTACTACAACCCGACCATGAACGAGATCGTATTCCCGGCCGCCATCCTGCAGCCCCCGTTCTTTAACATGGAAGCGGAAGACGCCGTGAACTACGGCGGCATCGGTGCCGTAATCGGTCACGAAATGGGCCACGGCTTTGACGATCAGGGCTCCCGCTACGATGGCGACGGCAACCTGAAAAACTGGTGGACCGAAGCGGATCTCAAGGCGTTCCAGGAGCGTGGCAGCAAGCTGGTTAAACAATACGCTGCCTACCAGGTGTTTGATGACCTGAATGTGAACGGCAAACTGACCCTGGGTGAAAACATCGGCGACCTGTCCGGTGCCACCATCGCCTACCGCGCCTACCAGATGGCCCTGGATGGCCAGGAAGCGCCGGTGATTGATGGCCTGACCGGTGACCAGCGCTTCTTTATTGGCTTTACCCAGATCTGGCGAGCCAAATACAAGGAAGAGGCACTGCGTAACCGTGTTGCCACCGACCCGCACTCCCCGTCTCAGTTCCGCGCGAACGGCCCGCTGGCCAACATGCCGGAGTTCTACGAGACCTACGACGTGAAACCGACCGACGCCATGTACATCGCGCCGGAAGATCGGGTGAAGATCTGGTAAACACCAGATACCGTAAGACAACGCCCCCTAATGGGGGCGTTTTTTATTGGCGCCAGCGCGGGCTTCGAAGGCAGAACTTCTGACTCACTGAAACGCGGTCGCTCACCGGCGTCAGCCCCTGTGCTGAGCACCAGTCATTTCGGCAACGACGTCAGCCGGTGTTATCCAGCAGGCTGCACCCACAAATGGCCGTACTGGGCAGGAAGAACACGATGGCGTAATCCGCCTCGTTATCCCGGTGCAGCAAACGCAGCGTCAGATTATGCACCCCCTGCTCGGCCAGATTGCGCTGGCTGAACGACTTCAGATAGGCCATATGCTGCGGCAAGGGCTGTGCCTCATCTTCCACCAGTACCCGGCTCTCATTAAGACTGAGGGCGTACACATCCTCGCCCACATCCGCGTCCAGCACCTTACCCCGCATGCTGATGGTGCCTACCGGAAGGCCATCCTGACGAAAATAGCGGTAGTTAATGCTGGCCCGGTTACCCTGCAGCATAAAGTCGGCAATCATATAAAACTGATCGTGACTCTCCCCCACCAGCCGGTTTTCCACCAGTTCATTGCGACAGGAGAGCACCAGATTGGTGCTGTCGGAGGAGGCCGGCCAGCTCCAGCCGCCCAACAGAGGCACCGTAATCAGTGCCAGCAATAGCGTGATGATTGGCTTATTCACAGAGATTCACCTCCTCCAGCCAGCGCGGAGACACAAACGTCGGCTCTGATCGAAAGTCGCTGATCTTGATGTTTCGCAAACGGGTGCGCCCGTCCGCTTCACCCTGGAACGTCAGGTTAAGCACCTGCCCGTCGTTGGAGCGCGCCAGAAACAGGCGCTGCCAGCCGGTACTCGGGCAATCACGCAGTTTGTCCGCCAATTGGTGGCGAATGGATTCCAGCAGGTCCTGGTTCAGATCCACCGCGCTGACCCGGATCAGCGACACAGCCTTATCTTCGCCACTGACGATGGCAAGCGCATCCTGGTTGGGTTCGATGGGCGTAATGGCGGGCGGTACCGGCCACCACCACAGCAGCGCCGCCAGCAAGGCCATGACCGCAATCACGCCCACCGCCACCGGTTGGCTGATCCGTCCGAGCGGAATCACCTGACGCTTCGGTGTCGGTTCCGCTTCCTCAGCCACACTCTGGCCCAGCTTGTAGCCCTTTCCGGGTACCGTCTGAATCAGTTGCGTGCCCTGTTCGCCAACAAAGTGGCGCAAGGTAAACACCGCTTTCACCACGGCGGAACCGCTCATCACCGGTTCGGCTTCGCCGCCACAGCGCAACCGTTCTTTACTCAGGCTGATGCCCGGGTGGTCCAGAAGCTGCGTCAGCACCAGAAACTCCGCCCGCGGCAAGGTCCAGCGCTCACCGTCCTCAATACGTTCAAGCTGAGCTTGTTGTCGATGGAAGATCACACTCCCCAATTCTATCCCTGGCATGGCCTGTTCACTGGGTAACTACGGATGATCTCAAGTGTAAAATCCTGGCACGAAATTTCCCCCAACCCGGTCACATTCCTGCAAACCGCCGTGCTTAATAAGGGCCTTTATTAGGTCAATCGAATGGAAACTTGTTCTGGATCAAACCCGCCAAACCGTAATGTCGGCGAATAATTTTGAGTAATCGCGATTATTTCGACACTAAAGAAGGAATATTCGCAAATATGCAGTGGATAACTCGAAAATGACTTCATTGAGGCAGTGAGCTTCTTGCTCTGCCGAGTCAAAAATCCGCCCCAAAGCGTCCCCCCGATTACTGTGATCCTGTTCATGTCACCGGAATTCGCTCTGCCCAACACTGGATTCAAGCGCCGAACAGCGCGAATACCCAAGAACGAACGATAAGGTGACCATCATGACCATGGACAGACGACAAGCACTGACACACATCATCGGTATCTCCGGCGCCGCTGCAGGTTCCGTACTGATGGCAAATCCCGTACTGGCCGCAACACAAACTGCCGAAGGCTGGTCTCTCACTGTGGGCGAGCGTCTGGCTTACGCCAAACTGGACCCCTATGCGGTTGCCAAGGCCGCTTATGAAGCGGGTAATGGCTGTATGTACCAGGTGTTCCACGGCATCATCTCCAGCCTGGCTCAATCCGACTCTCCGGACGCCGCCAAGTTTGCTCAGGTTCCCACTGCGCTGGCTCACTACGGCTACGCCGGTATTCTGGGTGAAGGCTCCGTCTGCGGTAACGTGAATGCCAGCGGTATGCTGTTTAACCTGCTTTCCATCAACGGTGAAGCGGCCAACGCCTATCTGACCCGCGTACTGCGCTACTACGAGCAGGAATCCCTGCCGCTGCGTGACGACGCTTTCCTGGATGCCATCGGCGCCAACACCGAAGAGCTGAAAGCCAAAGTGGGCCAGCCCACTGTCGCCGGTAGCCTGTTGTGCCACTCCTCCATCACCAACTGGGCCCGCACCAACGGTAAAAACGCCAAGGACAAGGGCGAGCGCTGCTCCGAACTGTCCGCCTCCATCGCTTACCAGATTGTGGTCATCCTCAATAAAGCCATGGACGGTGAAGACCTGACCGGCATCGGCGAAATGACTGACACCGTCGGCAGCTGCAAAACCTGCCACAGCAAAGCCGACAGCTTCGGTCCGAGCGTCATGACCAATATGGAGTGCGATACCTGCCACGGCGGTCACTACGTCGGTAACTAAGGAGCGAGTCATGAAACGGATCATTGATACCCGTAGCACCATTGTGCTGCTGGCCGCCCTCGGCCTCGCCGCCTGCGGCAGCGACAGTAACGACGATACCCCTCCGCCGCCACCACCGGAGGAGGAAACCATCAGCATCGATGAGACCACCACGCTGGATCTCACCATTACCGAGTTCGACGGCCCCGGCGGCGCAGTCAGCTTCAAACTGACAGGGGACGGACAGCTCCCGGTCACCGGAGCCAGTCAGTTCCAGGTGCTCTATATGGGGTATCCCGCCGCCGGGCCCACCTCTGTGAAGTTCGGGCTCACCTGGCACGAAGCCTCTGTGCTGGACTGCACCGACCCGACCGGCCATTGCGACGCCGTACTGACCGAGTCCGACCCGGGCGTCTACCAGGTGCTGGCCAGCGGCCTGAACTGGCGGGATGACGTCGAAACCTATCGCGCAGCCCTCTCCATCCAGGGTGCCCAGGTCACTACTGACCCGGCCTGGACAGAGTAAGTCGCACGATCCCTCGTCCACTGCAATGTTTGCCGGAGTGCTCTGCACTCCGGCTTTTTTGTTTGCTCTCCCTTCCCTTGCAAATCCAGCGCTTTCAGCTTCACTTGGCTCAACTCTTGTCGGAAGGGAAACACCATGTCTCTCTGCAATCGCCTTGCGCCTCTGGTACTGCTGTTCGGCCTCGGATCGGCACCGGTCTGCGCCGATGACGCGTTACCCAACCAGCTTATGATTACCGAGTGGCCGGTCAGTTGGGGTGGCCGCCCCAGAGACCCCTACGTTGCGCCGGATGGTGAGGTCTGGTTCTGCGGGCAGACCGGCAACTACCTGGCCCGGTTTAATCCCGACACCGGAACGTTCAGCAAAGTGGACATTGATGAGGGCACCCATCCCCATAATCTGATTGTCGATAATGAAGGCACGGTCTGGTACGCCGGCAATAAGAACGCCCTGATCGGTGCCATTGCCCCCAATACAGGCAAGGTGACCCGCTACCCGATGCCGTCGGGCGTAACAGACCCGCATACGCTGGTCCGTCATCCCGATGGGCACATCTGGTTTACCGCCCAATGGAGCAACATCATTGGCCGTCTGGACCCGACAACCGGTGCGGTGAAGCTGGCGTCGATTCCCACTCACGACGCTCGCCCCTACGGCATCAAAATTGCGCCGGACGGCATGGTGGTGGCCGTACTGCTCGGCAGCAACAAGCTGGCACTGGTGGAACCGGACAGCCTGGCACTGACAGAAGTCTCCCTGCCCTCTCCTCAGTCCCGTCCGCGCCGGCTGGAGATCACCCCGGACGGCATCATCTGGTACGCGGACTACAGTCGCGGCGTGTTGGGCAGTTACGACCGCGACAGCAACCGGTTTGTCGACTTTCCCCTGCCCGGAGGGCCCCAAAGCCAGCCGTACGGTACCGCGCTGGACGACGACGGCATCCTATGGGTGGCTCAAACCGGCATGATGCCCAACCGTATTGTCGGCTTTGATACCGGCGCCCGGCGTTTTATCAGCGGATCGGAGGTGCCTGGCGGCGGCACAGTCAGGCATATGATGTACGACGAGAAATCCGACGCGTTCTGGTTCGGCGTGGACACCGGCTACCTCGCCCGCGGGCAGCGCAACGGGCAATAACTGGCCAGCCCCGGCTCTCCAGCGTACAATCGGCCAATGCGTTTGCTTCCACTACTGGCGTCGCTGCTGTTGGTGCTCAGCCTGTCGGGCTGCCCAATGCCGCCGGAACACGCCGTCACTCTGGACCACCCGGCGCCGATTGCTCAGGCCCTGCCGGATGATGACCTGCGCCTGCTCAACTGGAACATCTACAAGAAGCTGGATACCGCCGAGTGGCAGCACGAATTTGGTGGCCTGATTAACGATTTCCGACCCCAGCTGATCACGTTGCAGGAAACCAACCTGCCTTCGGTGTTGTTGCCGCCGCTCACCTCAGAGCACGGCTACGTCTTTGCCCCCAACCTGGTGCTGAATGACAACACCCTGTCCGGGGTGATGACCGCCGCCACCATCACCCCAACCGAGCAACTCTCCCTGCTCTCCGACGTGAAAGAGCCGATCAGTAACACCCCCAAGGTCGCGCTGATCACCGAGTACCAACTGACGCCCTCCAACCAGACCCTGCTGGTGGCCAACATCCACGCCATTAACTTTGTCAGCAACCGCGACTTTGCCACTCAGGTACAAGGGTTGGAAACGCGATTGGCCCGCCACCGGGGGCCGATGATTCTGTCCGGTGACTTCAACACCTGGAGTCCGGCTCGCCTGAAACTGCTTGCCCAGGCCACCGCCCGGCTTGGCCTTCAGCCGGTCAGCTTCAGCGACGATGAACGTACCCGTTTTTTCGGCAGCCCGCTGGACCACATATTCCACAGCCGAGATTTGGTCGTACAACCCGGTTCCGCCCGGGTATTTGAGCAGACGCAAAGTTCTGACCATCAGCCTATGTTGGTGGGCTTCCGCTACGTCGGGTCAGACTATGCGGACGCCACAAATGGCAGTAAGCTAGACGACAGAACGATACAAACCGTTGAGTGACAAACTCTTAGATGGATAACCTCTATCAGGCGGCCACCCTGCTGTCCCTGGCAGGCTATTGGGTGTTGGTTGCTGGTGTCTCCCTGCGCATCGCCCTGAAGCGCCGCCCCTTCGGCGTCTCTCTGGCCTGGCTGCTGCTGATCTACATCATTCCGTTGTTTGGTGTGGTCTGTTACCTGTTGTTTGGTGAGCTCAACATCGGCAAAAAACGGACCAGCCGTGCAGAGGCGATGTTTGAACCCTATGCCGACTGGTTCAGTGAACTGGCGGATCAGCACCGTCGCTCTGTCCCCCAAATGGGCCAGCATGCCCGCCCCATCCACGGCTTGTGCATCAACCGTACCGGCATTCCCTCCCTGGTGGGCAACCATATGGAACTGCTGCCCGATGGCGACAGCATTTTCCGCCAGCTGATTGACGACATTGACGGCGCTCAACACAGCATTGCGCTGGAGTTCTACATCTGGAGTCCCGGTGGTCGGGCCGACGACGTGGCTCTGGCACTGATCCGGGCCGCCGGGCGGGGGGTCAGCATTAAGCTGCTGCTGGACGCCGCCGGCAGCCGCAGTTTCTTTAACAGCCAATGGCCGCGCACCCTGACCGAAGCAGGCATTGATGTGGTGGAGGCCCTTGCGGTCAGCCCGCTTCGGATGTTCTTCCGCCGTCTGGATCTGCGGCAACACCGCAAAATCGTCGTTATCGACAACGCCATCGGCTACACCGGTTCCATGAACCTGGCGGACAGCCGGGTGTTTAAACAGGACGCCGGTGTCGGCGAGTGGGTGGACGTACTGGTGCGCATCACCGGTCCGGCAGTGCCGGTACTGGGTGCCATTCAATCCTGGGACTGGGAAGTGGAAACCGGCGAGCGACACCTTCCGGAAGTGCCCAAATTCGATACCCTGGCCCACGAACCTCACGGTGAGGACGCGCTGCAGGTCATCCCTTCCGGACCCGGTCTGCCGGACAACGTGATTCAGAAAGTGTTGCTGCTTTCGATCTACCACGCCCGCAAAAGCCTCACTCTCTGTTCGCCCTACTTTGTGCCCAGCGAGCACCTGATGGAAGCGCTCAAGACCGCCGCCCAAAGTGGGGTTGAAGTGACGCTGATTGTGCCCGACAAAAACGACTCCATGATGGTGGAGTGGGCCAGTCGTTCCTTTTTCAGTGAGCTGCTGCGTTCCGGCGTCAACATTTGCCGCTTTAAAGGCGGACTGTTGCACACCAAGTCCCTGCTTATCGATGAAGATCATTGCCTGATCGGCACCGTTAATATGGACATTCGCAGCCTGAAACTGAACGGCGAGATCACCCTGGCGGTGGACGATGAGGACTTGTGTGTGCACCTGAAATCGGTGCACGACGATTACCTGTCGCAATCCTACCCGCTCAAGCTGGACGAGTGGCACGAGCGCCCGCTGCGCCACAAACTGGCTGAGCAGTTTTTCTACATGTTTGCCCCGCTGCTCTGATGCAGCGCCTGACTGACGATCCCAATGAACATTCACGCCCTGACCGAGCGCTTTCCGCTGGTCCAACAGCTGATCAAGCTGGAGCCGATCACCTGGTTTAATCCCAACGTCACCTCACTGAGCGACGCCCTGCCCTACGTGGGACTGAGCCAAGCCGACGTGGCGGATGCCAGCGCCCGGCTTACCCGATTCGCCCCTTACCTGGCCAAAGCGTTTCCGGAAACCCTGGATGCTGGTGGCATCATTGAATCGCCAATTACGTCGATTCCGCAGATGCAGGCTGCACTGGCCGAACGCTTTGGCCAGCCCATCGCTGGCCAGCTGCTGCTTAAGCTGGACAGCCACCTGCCCATCTCCGGCTCCATCAAAGCCCGGGGCGGCATTTATGAAGTACTGACTCACGCCGATGCGCTCGCGCTGGACGCGGGCCTGATCACCGAACAGGATGACTACGCCAATTTGCTCAGCGACGAATGCCGCGCCTTCTTCGCCGGCAAACGCATCGCCGTCGGTTCTACCGGCAACCTGGGGCTGTCCATTGGCATCATCAGCGCCCGGCTGGGGTTTGACGTGACGGTGCACATGTCCGCCGACGCCCGGGAATGGAAGAAGGCCAAACTGCGGCAGCATGGCGTTACCGTCGTGGAGTACGAGCAGGATTACGGCGTGGCGGTCGAACAGGGCCGCCAAGCCGCTGAAGCTGACCCGGATTGCTTTTTTATCGACGATGAGAACAGCCGCACGCTGTTTCTGGGCTACGCCGTCGCGGGCGAGCGGGTCAAAGCCCAGTTTGCCCGGATGGGCGTGGTTGTCGATGCTGAGCATCCCCTGTTTGTCTACCTGCCCTGTGGCGTGGGTGGTGGCCCCGGAGGCGTGGCCTTCGGCCTGAAACTGGCGTTTGGAGACCACGTCCATATCCTGTTCGCGGAGCCCACTCACTCCCCGTGCATGGTGCTGGGCGTGCACACCGGATTGCACGAGGGTATTGCAGTTCAGGATCTGGGTATTGATAATCTCACCGCGGCCGACGGTTTGGCCGTAGGCCGTCCCTCCGGCTTTGTCGGACGCGCCATGGAGCGGCTGATTGATGGTTACCTGACCCTGGATGATCAGCAGATGTACGATCTTCTGGGGTTGCTGAACCACGCCGAGGGCATTCAACTGGAACCCTCAGCGCTGGCAGGCATGCCCGGCCCGGTCCGGGTTTGCGCTGACACCGCCTATCTTGAGCGGATGGCCCTGCCCCCGGAGAAAATGGCCAACGCCACCCATCTGGTGTGGGCCACCGGTGGTGGTATGGTTCCGGCTCAAGAGATGGCAAAATACCTGGCCCAGGCCAAGGCTTGAATTCAGTCACGCGGTGTTGCCCCCAATCACCGCATTCAAACTCGAGGTAGAGAATGAAAAACGTAATCCACACCGCTCACGCTCCGGAAGCCATTGGTCCCTACTCTCAGGGCATCGCTCTGGATCGTCTGGTGTTCACCTCTGGCCAGCTGCCGCTGGTTCCGGAAACCATGGTGATGGTGGAAGGCGGCATCAAAGAGCAGGCCCGTCAGTCTCTGGCCAACCTGAAAGCCGTACTGGAACAAGCCGGTGCCTGCACCAACACCGTGGTGAAAACCACCTGCTTCCTGGCCGACATGAACGACTTTGTTGCCTTTAACGAGGTCTACACCGAAGTGTTCGGCACCGAAGCCGCCCCGGCCCGCTCCTGCGTACAAGCCGCCCGTCTGCCGAAAGACGCGCTGGTTGAAGTGGAAGCGATCGCTTACCGCAAGTAAGCAATACTGAATCAAAAAAAGGACGGCTTTCGCCGTCCTTTTTCATATCCGGTTTCGGATCAGAAGGCCACACCGGCCCAGACCCAGACCTTATCGGTGTCGACCTTACCCGCGTCCACATCGCCGGCACTGTATGCCGCGTACTTGATGCCCGCGTTGTAGTGCTTCATAAACTTACGGCCATAGCTGACGTTCCATTCGTCGCCCAGATCATCCACGGTGGCACTGGACTGGTCCGCTTCATAGGTGTGGTACACCACTGCCCACTTACCGCCCAGCAGCGAACCGCCAAGGCTGGCATAGAGATCCACCAGACCTTGCTTCGGCGTAGTCAGGAACTGGTCGGCCCAACCATTAAACTTGTGCAGGGTCGCCAGCGGCGTGGCAAAACCGTACTGACCATCGTCAGAGCCCAGCACTTCATAGCCCACCTTGGCCGTCAGCCCGGAGAAGCCCACGCCCCCTTCCAGCAGGTAGTAATCTGCATCAAAATCCGCGTCACCATTTTCATAGGACTGAGTGGCGTACTCAGCGGCGTAGATCAGTTTGAGTGCATCCAGCGCCTGGCTGCCGGCAAAGCGTGCACCGTAAGTGTCGATGCCGTTGCTGATCGCCTTATCCTCTTCCAGCAGGTAGCCATACGCACTCAGGGTACCAAAACCAAGCTTATAGCTGCCGTTGAGCAGGTGGTCTTTGGAGTCCACGTCTTTCGCTTCCGCGAAGATGCGGTTGCGCTGGCTGATGTAGGCGTAATTCAGCGCCAGATTGTCGATGGGGGTATAGGCGATGCTGGCAGCATCGAAGGTCTGGCGATCCTGACGCCAACCCACATGGCCCACAAAGCGGTGATTATCGAACGTCAGCACCTGGCGACCCACGCGGGCTTTTACACCGTGGCCAAGATATTGCAAAAACGCCTGGTCCAGTTCGGTGGTTTCCGGATCCGCAATCACGGAATAATCCGGGTTCTTACCGATGGCGTTGTTGTAATCGTCGATGCCGGCCACCACGCGGGAGTCCTCAAACTCAACCAGAGCGGAGAAGCCATTGAGGTCGGCAGTGGTGTATGTGAGGCGGGTGCGCAGAGTCAGGCCATCGGCGTCCTTTAGCGCATTGTCCTGGCTCACGTTCTCGTAACGCAGGCGCATATCCAGGTTGACCTTACCCCCTTGCAGGGCATCCATCAGGCTATCGTTTGCCATGGTGGGAAAGGCAGTCAGCAAAGCCAGGCTGATCAGGCTGAGTCGTTTCATCATCGCATCCTTAGAACCGGAGTTATTCTTTTCCCTCTCAGCTACATCCACTGAGTCCGGGGGCCGGGGAAGCCATCGGTAAACCACCTTCCCCTGGCCGACATCGGCAGTGTGTACCCGTAACGATCACGATGAGTAGCATTGCATTAACAACTCGGGATCCTCATCCATAACCCGCCCATAACTTCGAGGATTCACACAGAATCCCATTTGTTGCGGAAATGTAATTTCGGTCAGTTGGACGCAGATTGTGATGCCAATCACGCTTGTGAATTTTGCTCATTCACCAAAAGGCGGCGAACGTCGCCGAACTACCCACAAATGGGTAGAAAAATATATCTAAAGGGGTAGATGGAAATCGGGTAGGTGTTTGCCGCCAGGACCCTGCCGTGGCGCAGTTGTCGCCGGCCGACCGGAAACAGAGCGATCAGGGGTGCAGGCCGGGGCGACCGTCCGCAGGCGAAGTGGCTTCTTGGGGTTTATCAAAGCAGTGCCCCGCCTCCGGGTTCGATGCCTTTACTCTGGTCAGGCAGTAGTCGAACACCATCGTTTGTCGCCCTTTGCAGGCGACATGGGGATTCACTTCGGTTTTGAGGCACTGGGAGTGCGCCCGATACGCCATCTCCTCGCACTTCATCATCAGAGGCTGGCAATCCGACACCTGCCCCAGCTCTGCTGCGGCCAGCAACATCAGTGCTGTGATCATTTCCATCCTCCTGGGCGTCATCGGACGCCATCATTAAGGCGGATCGTTATCAGCAGGTAAACCGTGGAGAATCCAAATTGCTAAGCCGGTCAAAAACTGCCGCCTCTGTTAACCCCGAGCCGTTAGCCCCGAGCCGTTAACCAACATTAACCGGATACCCATCTCTGGTAAGTACTGACGAGAGTCCGGATTATACCGGCTGTGCTGCTGTTGGCTGGCAGCGAAATCGGCCGCTTCGTTACCACTGGGAAAGGGACGGATGAATCCGCCGAGTCAGCCGCGAAGGTAGGCCTGGAGGCCCCCTTTTCACGCCGATAAACAACGCGAGAGCGCGACTTTATCACCGCCCCAGGCGGTGGTTCAGGGATAGTAAAAATCCACCTGCATAGCAGGTGGCTTTGACTCGACCCCCTTTAAGGGGGCTGCTTAGTTCTCGGGGTTGCCAAAGGCATGAACGGATAGTGCTCCACTCACCTCCTTTGCCGGGACGGCCCGGCGGCCGCCAGAAGGGCTTCGCACCTCTGGACTCCCCTTTGCCTCCGGCGCAGCGAAAGCCCCTCGCTCCCACTCCTTCCCATTTCGGCACCGCCCAGACTCGCTTCCATGCTCGGCTGGCCGCTCGAGCCTTCCCTGGCTCTCGGCCTCATTCCCAGTCGTTCCCGCTCGGCGCTGCGAGTCGGCGCACGTGGACGGCTTTCGCCGTGAAGGTCTGGTGCATGCCTCTCCTTTTTTGTGCACCGGCTTTCAATCCGTCTCGTCTCTTAGCAGTACTCTTCGGGCAAAGCCCAGAGCAAGCGATCACCACCTCCATAGGCGGTGGTTCAGGGATAACAAAAAAGCCCGCTCAAGGCGGGCTTTAGGGTTTGGGCGCTATCAGCCCTGGCTTTTTGCGCCGGCAGGCAGAACCCGCTTAAGGATGTCGGCGAGGGTGACAATGCCGATCATCTGCCCATCCTTTCGGACCACGGCCAACTGCACACTGGCTTCACGCATGCGCACCATCGCCTCATACACCGGCGTGGTCGAAGCAAGCACAAAGGCTTTTCGGGCAATCTCCTGGGCCGGACGTTCGGCCGGTTCCAGCAAGGTGTCACGGACATGAACCACCAACGGTTTCAGTCCATCACTGCCGAACACCAGAATTCGCAGGTGACCCGATGCGATGGCAGCGGCACGAACGTCTTCCACGGTCGCACTCTGATCGACATGGGCCATTACCTGTCCTTCGGTGACCAGAGCCTCAACCGACATCGAGCCAAGATCGATAAGGCCGGACAGCTGATGCTGAGTGTCGGAGTTCAGAGTACCCACTTTGCCCGAATGCTCTACCAGCTGGCGGATGGTATCAACATCACGCCCCCCCACCGCAGCACTGTCGACCGGTTCCACACCGGAGGCACGCACCAGTCGGTTGGCCACCAGGTTGACGCAGCGCAACAGCGGACGCAGCGGCCAAACAAAAGCCCGAGCGACGATGCCGATGGCCAGCGCAGAGCGCTCAGGGTGCGCGATGGCCCAGGACTTGGGTGCCATCTCACCGACAACCAGGTGCAGGAAGGTGACGATAAACAGGGCAAAACCAAAGGCAGCACCGTCCGCCGCCCATGCAGGTAGCCCAGTGGCGATAAACACCGGACCCAGCCATTGGTCAACCGCGGGTTTGGTGACCGCACCCAAAGCGAAGGTACAGAAGGTGATGCCCAGCTGGGCACCAGCCAGCATCATGGTGAGGTCATTCATGCCTCGCAATGCCGCCCGTGCAGAAGCGCTTTCAATCGCCATCTCTTCAAGACGATGGCGGCGAGCGCCCAGCAAAGCAAATTCGATGATCACGAAAAAGCCACTCAGCACGATAAGCGCCAGGGTCACCAGGGTGACAATCAAAGGGTCGTTCATTGTTCACCCTCCACAGGTTGCTTCTCCACCAGTTTGACCCGCACCTCTGTGGGCACATGTCGCTCAATGCGCAACACGTTGACCTCAAGATGTCGCATGACCGGCTCTCCCGCCGCCAGTTCTGAAGGATCGATGGGCAAATCAATAATGACCATGTCACCTTCTGCCGGCAGGGCGCCGCGCTGGGCGATCAACATGCCGGCAATGGTTTCGATGTCGCCTCGCGGCAGGTCATAATCGATAGCACGCTCCACTTCATCGAGGTGAACGTCCCCTTCCATCAACCAGGTGTTGTCACCTTCAAAAATCACAGCGCTGCCGTTTTCCGCATCATGCTCGTCGGTGATTTCTCCGACGATCTCCATCGCCAGGTCTTCAATCGACAGAATGCCGGCAAAGCCGCCGTACTCATCAATGACACAAGCCAGCTGATCGGTAGAGCTTTCCAGCTGTTTCAGCGCATCCGGCAGTCGCATCAGGGTTGGCAATACGGTCGCCGGACGCATCACCGCTTCGACGGTGTCGTCAGCCCGGCCAGACTGCATATGGGTCAGCACATCGGCAAGATGAACCACGCCAACCGGAGCGTCGTCATCGTTCACTACCGGATAACGGGTGTGCGCCTGCGCCATCATCGACAACAGTTCGCTCAGGCTGGTTTCCGGCTCAACCCAGTCCACCTGAGAACGAGGAACCATGGCGTGTTCAACGTCGCGCTCGGGGAAGTCCAGAATGCGGTCCATGATCAGAGACAGCTCAACCGGTAAATCACCACTGTCGCGAGAGTTGGCGATGATGTGGTGCAGATCCTCTTCCGAGGCGCTGACGTCCAGATCGTGGACCGGCTCAATCCGCACCGCGCGCAACAGGACATTGGCAGATTTATCGAAGAAGCTGATAAACCAGCCAAACACCGACATGTAGATTAGGGTGGACCGCGCCATCATACGGGCCATTGGCTCGGGATTCGCAATGGCCAGGTTTTTGGGATAAAGCTCACCAAACACCATCTGCACCAGCATCGCGACCACCAGGGTAGTTATGGTGCCAATGGTGGTGCCCGCTTCGAGCGACAGGCCGAAACCTTGCAGCAAAACCCCCATAGACTGCCCCACCAGAGGCTCGGCCACGAAACCCAGTACCAAGCCGGTGACGGTGATCCCCAACTGGGCTCCGGACAGCATAAAACTGGTTCGTTTGGTGACGGCCAGAGCACGCTGGGCGGCTTTGTCGCCCGCGTCGGCCTGATAGGCCAATCGCGCACGGTCGACCGCCATATAGGCGAACTCCTGGGCAACGAAGTAACCGTTAGCGGCGATGATCGCCAGAATAATGAAAAGGCCGAAAAGCAGAGTAAGGATGGGCTCAATCATCGTAGCAGCCTCTCTTGGCAGAAAAAGGGCAAGAGGGGTCTACACATTCGATCCGAGTGGGGGTCCACAAAGTGTTCCTAAGTTATAAACAGGACCCGCAGTATATTGGCGCTCTGGCATTTTGGTCTACAACTATCATGCACCGACGGAAAATAGGGAATTTTTAGCAAACCCGTCAATCGGTTATCGTTCATCAAACCGCTTGTTTTCAGCGCCTTTTCAGGCGATATGCGCCGAATGAGCACACAACCGACACGCTCGATACCTTCATCAGGAAGACGACGGTCCCGACAGCCCATTGGTTGCCGTCCGAGCAGCAAGCTGAACCGGCACCAGCGCTTTGGCGTACTTTATCCGGCGGGTCCCGCCGAACCCCACCATCCATTCAGCCACGGGGGCATGCAGTCTGAGCCACTCTGCCCCCACGTTGAGGTGCCCCTTTTCTCCGGGCAAAGCCGCTGGCTAAAACCCTTTGTTACAGACCGTTATGAGCTGGTTGGCATTTTGAATGGTAGGTTTTAAACTCGCCGGACGGTCCCTCGAGCCGAGATGGCACAACGGGACAGGGACAACAGCGCAAAAACGTCGGACAGACACGGTTGGTCCCAATAGACTCGGTGCCTCTCCCCGGGAGGCGTTCTGGTCCGCTGTCATCGGCGAGAACACCACCGGCTGGCGCGAGCGATTCAGCGTTCCGGACAGATAACCATAACGATTCAACAAGGAAGCAAACAGCAATGAAGCGATCACTTCTGGCAGTGGCCCTGGCGACGGCCTTCGTAACCGGTTGCGGCACATCTGGCGTCGAAACCCAAGAAGCCTCCGTGGTACAAGCGCCCCAAGGCAAAGCCGAACTGGGCACCTTTGGTGTCGACCTGAGCGCCCGTGACCTGTCCGTTCGCCCCGGCGACGATTTCTTCGCTTACGCCAGCGGCAATTGGTACGACAACTACGAGATGCCGGCGGACAAAACCCGCTATGGCGCCTTCAACAAACTGGGCGAGCGCAGTGAAGAACGGGTAAAAGGGATCATCGATGACATCCTGTCCCGTGACGATTTGAACGAAGAAGAGCAGCTGATTGCTGACTTCTACCGCGCCTATATGGACGTGGAAACCATCAATGCAGCGGGCCTCAAGCCCATTCAGGGCACACTGGACCAGATCCAGGCCATCGACTCCCGTGCAGACCTGACCACCGTGTTTGGTGAAGCCTGGCTGACCGGCGCGTCCAGCCCTCTGGCCGGCGGCATGTGGTTCAACCGTCTTGACCCCAATCAATACGAAATGTCCCTGTACGCCACTGGCCTGGGCCTGCCCGACCGCTCCTTCTACCTGGAAGACGGCGAGCGCTTTGTCAAAATCCGCGAAGCCTACCAGGCTCACATCGCCGAAGTGCTGAGCTTTGCCGGCGTTGAAGATGCCGAGTCCCGAGCCAAAGCGATTCTGGCGCTGGAAACCAAGATGGCGGAACAGCAGTGGCCGCGGGAGAAGCGTCGTAACCGGGATTTGACCCTCAACCAGGTCAAACGTGCCGATCTGGCCACCGAGTACCCGGGCTTTGACTGGGACCGCTTTATCGCCCCGTCCGGCTATCAGCTGCCGCAGCTGAACATCGCCTACCCGGAGCCGACCAAAGCGATGATCGCACTGATCGGCAACGAGCCGCTGAACGTGTGGCAGGACTACCTGACCTTCCACACCATCAGCAACAACGCCAGCCTGCTGTCCGAAGAGATCTACGCCGCCAACTTCCGCTTCTTCGGCACCACCCTGAGCGGTCAGGCGGAACCCCGTCCACGCTGGAAGCGCGCCGTTGAGCAGATGTCCGGCACCGAGTCTCTGGGCTTTGCCATTGGCAAGGTTTACGTGGCCAAGTACTTCCCCGAGTCCTCCAAGCAGCAGATGTCCGAGCTGGTTGAGAACCTGCGTACCGCACTGGGCCATCGCATTGACGAGCTGGACTGGATGGGCGAGGAAACCAAGGTGAACGCGCGGGCCAAGCTGGCCGCCTTCAACCCGAAGATCGGTTACCCGGATGTGTGGCAATCGTTTGATGGCCTTGAGCTGTCCGACGATGACCTGGTGGGCAACGTTCACGCCCTGCGCCGTTTCTTCAATGCTCAGAGTGTTGAACGGGAACTGGAGAAAACCGACCGCAACCGCTGGGGCATGACCCCGCAGCGCGTCAACGCCTACTACAACAGCTCCTTTAACGAGATTGTGTTCCCTGCTGCCATCCTGCAGCCGCCGTTCTTTGACCCCAATGCCGACCCGGCAGTCAACTATGGCGGCATCGGCGCGGTGATTGGCCACGAAATGGGCCACGGCTTTGACGATCAGGGTTCCAAGTCCGACGCCAACGGCATCCAGCGTAACTGGTGGACCGACGAAGACCGTGCCGCCTTCGAGGCCCGCGCCGCCAACCTGGTGGCCCAGTACAACAAGTACGAGCCGATCCCCAATAACTTCGTCAACGGCAGCAACAGCCTCGGCGAAAACATTGGCGACGTCGGTGGCCTGGCGATGGCCTACCACGCCTACAAGCTCAGCCTGAATGGTGAAGAAGCGCCGGTGATTGACGGCCTGACCGGCGATCAACGCTTCTTCCTGGCCTGGGCTCAGGTCTGGAAGGAGAAGCGCACCGAGCAGAGCATGCTAAACCAGCTGCGTGCCGGTACTCACGCTCCGGGTCGCTACCGTGCCCTGGCCCCCCGTAACCACGACGCCTGGTACGAAGCCTTTGACGTCCAGCCGGGGGATAAGCTCTACATCCCCAAAGAGGACCGCGTGCGGATCTGGTGATCGCCCGACACTCTTAACTCAAAAGCCCCGCAAGGGGCTTTTTTGTGCGCCTTTATCGGGCCCACTGCTTCGCGCCGGGACTAACAGGACATCCGCTTTAGGAATCCACCGTCCCTGCATGGCAGATTGAGTCATTCACAGGCGCCTGCAAGGCCCAAGGCCTGCTTCGGCGCCCGTGCTGCTCCAGAGGTTTCAGAAATCGTAACTGAGGCTGACGTTGAACAAACCAACATCGAAGTCAGCTTTCTCACTCTTGCCATATTCGAACTCAATATCCTGATAGGTCTCCCACTCAAGATTGATATCGAAGCGATCTGAAAAGGCGTATGTCAGACCAATAGCGCCCAGCCAGGAGTAGTCATCGTTTGATTTGTCCCAGGTACCTTCAGTCATATAGATGCCGCCAATGTCACTGGTTGCATCGACCACCCAACCTCCTCTGGAGTCGGTGTTGTACCAGAACGCCCCGAGCTTGGCGTAGAGACTGACATTGTCAGCAACCGGATAGCTTCCCACGGCAGAAAAGCCCAACGCCTGAGCTTCAACTTTCATATTTTCGGCCTGGAAATCCACATCCCAAGGCTGAGGTACGGTGGCGTCAGTTATCGTCCCCTGCCCACTCCACTGCAGGCCGCCGCTGACATCGCCAAAATCCGCATAAAACGCTTCCACAGCAAAAAAGGCATTGAATCGATAACCGCCAAACAGCTTGTATGCAAAGCTGCTGTCATCGCCATTTGAGCTGCTGCTGAACGTCTCCCCCGGCGTGATACCTTCTTGCACCAACAGGTTGTTGCGCACCTCGCTTGAGTAGATGTCATCAGAGTAGCTGGCATACCCGAGCCCGACGCCAAGATAAAAGCCCTGATCATGACCCTGAGCTGCCTGGCTGTAAGCGCTTAGAATCAAAGAGCAGGCGCTTACCGCACTGAACAAAAGCGCTTGATTTCGAGCGATTCGGATTGTCATCTGACTCATGCGACTTTCTCCTACGATTGCTGTTCAGAATGTCTAGTAGAGCCAGCGCGTTATCGCAAGGCACGACAACCTTAAGTGCCCCCTCACTTTTAGAACTTTGGCCTCCGCTCCATATCCGACTTTGACTGCGCAAAAATTTCAGGTAAATAGCCGCTGCTCATCAGAATTGAAACTCTCCGAACGATGCCACGCTGGGTGCCCAAATTGAGCATCAATTCTAGTTGGGTGCACGCATAGCGCGTGCTGCAATACCAAACAGGGAAAGTCCATAATCAACCTATGTCATCATCCGCTGACGAATTGCTTAGAGATAAGGAAAAGTCACGAGATTAATTCAAAAATCGACAATTCTCCCACACAAACAACTCTAAATTAGGGTTCCAATCTCACCCTAATCCGAGCATTGGACATTAAGCGTGATGAATCCTCACAGATGCACTTCACAGTGTTTTCAGTCACCCAAGGGAAAAGGCGAGGAAAGGTATCTAATCTTAGCCGTATATGTCTTCACAGCGACTTCACTGACTGGCTCTTCAATCCTTTCCAATAGGTAGCCAATTTACCAACCCAATCACTTGATTTGAAAGGACTTTGTTGTTAGCTTGACTGAGCTTAAACTGGGTTTTTTAGAGCCAATCGTTCAAATCCATTGGGCGAAGCCCGCACTATTAATCCTGGTTAACCTTAATCGAAAAGATAGAGAAACATTAAAGGGCATAAAGGATGAACAGAGCCTACTGGATGTTAGCCGACACTGAATTACCTTTAGCAAAAGAGCCATCGTTAAAAGATTCATTCAAAGCTCACTTCAAGCATGCTTTGCTTTTTAACGAAAGCTTAATGATATCTGATGCCCAGGCGGTTAACTGTGTCAATCTTAGAGAGTTAATCAACACCGACAATGATTTCAAGCAGCTAATGAATCCAAACTTGCTCTCAATCGCAGTTCGAGATCCATCTGGAGAGTCAAAGTGCCATAGATTAACGCAGGTTAGAGATGCCTTCCAGGCAGAAAGCAAGCAAAACATGTCGGATGATAAGTTTCGCAATGACACTGACTTAGATTTTCTAAATGAAAGTTGCGATATTATTCCCTATACTTACTCCTCTCTAAGAGAAAATTACACAAATAGTATAATTGACATATTTAGTGGTGAAAAGGCGAGAGAAAAATTCGGCCAAGACACTCAATCAATATTGATAGAAAGACTACTGATAGAATCAGAAAGAGATAACGGTCTAGGCAGAGTTTTTCTGCATAAAAATTTCGAGCTCGACTTAAACAAATCTGGAAGACACGACATTTGGGAAAGATATAGAGAAGATATAATTAAACTTTCTGATGCCCCATATGTTACAGGGATTTCGAAAGTACTAAGTACGAATCCCATATACTCTCCCTTGCACAAAGAAAGTTTTGAACTAGCCTATCCAAAACCATCTCAAATAGTTGAAAAGAGTCGGGCAGTTGAGATTTCAACAGATTTGAATTTGAGCAGCTACGAAACAGCGTTATCTAAGTTAAGGTCTGATGACATAATTTTTCTTAGAGAAAGCTATGAGTTCCGACAGTATCAAAAATTAATTAACTCTGGAATATCAAATGAAGGCAACCTTGACAATACTCTGGATGCACTTATCGCATACCAAGATTTGATCGACCAGTACATAATAAAGCGACACTTGGGAGTAAAAACTTCTAAGCAATTTAAAGGGAAACGATTTATAGAGCCAATGAGGAAGGTAGCGCAGGAAGGGAGTGTTTTTGCCTTAGGTTTGGCATTGACTGATACACTTTCTGGAGGAGCATTGTCTATCGCAAACTTTTTCTTATCCGAGGTAATTAGCAAAAATAGCGATCTATCACAAAGTAAAATTCTCAGAGAGAAGCATAAGCTGCAATCGATAATAGAAAAAAGTCAAAACAATAATAAGATTAAGGCTGAGAGCATACCGAAACAAAACGCTAGCGAAACAATTTACACATCGATCACAAGTTCTGTGAAATAAAGAACATAGTCATTGGATCAATAATATCATTACTGAAAAGAAGCGCATTCAGCTCATTCTTATCGAAGAAACGAACACCCGATATAGCCTCTTTGTCCTCTTGATTTAGCACTGAGGCTTCTTCATCAACAGTGACAGAGAATACATAAGTCTTTGACTGATTATCCACGATAGACTTGTAAAGCTTCCAGTCTTTTCCTCGACATCCAGTTTCTTCATACAATTCTTTCTTACTGCACTCGAGAGGGCTTAAATTTTTTTCACCAAACCCTTTAGGGATCTCCCAAGACCAACATCTATTTTCATGCCTAAAGTTTCTAACAAGCAACAACCTGCCCACTTTATCCTTGGGGAATATCATTACTCCATAAGGAGCATTCCAAGAAAACCTCAAGTATTTACCTTTCATTCCTGACGGAAAAATTACATCATCATTGTATAGTGTGGCGTACTCGTTCTCGAAAACGACACGCTCAGACTCTATTTCTATCTCACCACGTTTATGATTTCCCTTGTACATACATAACTCTAAGCTGTTGAATATGCGACAATTATGACACATAAAACTTAGTCGTACACCCACCATAGAACTGAGCGCTCGCTTTATGGTGGCAGTCGCCATTGCTTACCCAGATAAGCGGCAATATTCCGGTATCCATCCCCCGCCGCACAACCTCGAAAAATTGCCTCTAGACCACAAAAAAGGCCCCTTTCGGGGCCTTTAAGCATTTCAACCTCAGCGGTTGCCTTTCATCTTGCGATGGTGGCTTTGCACCGACTGGCAGTGTTTCGCAAACGCTTTATCGCGGCTGCGTTTCTCCGCCAATGTTGCGGTGTTGTGGGCCTGTTCGCGCATCAACTTCTGGTAGCTGTTCAGCCGCCGTTCGCTCAGTTCACCCGAGGCGATGGCGGCCTGAATGGCGCAGCCCGGCTCGCTGTCGTGCTGACAATCGGCAAAGCGGCAACGTTCCGCCAGTTGGGTGATCTCCGCGAACACCTCATTGACCCCCTGCTCGCAGTCGGTCAGCTGCAACTCCCGCATGCCGGGGGTGTCCAGCAGCAAGCCACCGTGCACCATCAGATGCAGTGAACGCCCGGTGGTGGTGTGGCGGCCTTTGCTGTCATCCTCACGGATGGCGCCGGTGCTTTGAGCCTGTTCACCCAGCAGGGTGTTGATCAGGGTGGATTTGCCCACCCCGGATGAGCCCATCAATGCCACGGTTTTGCCCCGGCCACACCAGGGTGCCAGAGCCTGGACGCTGTCGTGGTTCAGGGCATTGACCGCCAGCACCATCAGCATCGGGTCCAGCCGCTGTACGTCCCGCAACAGCGTGTCGGGGTCGGGGTGCAGGTCCATTTTGGTCAGCACCACCACCGGATCCACTTCTGCCTCATGGGCCAGCGCCAGGTAGCGTTCCAGCCGGTTGAGGTTAAAGTCCTCGTTGCAGGAGGTGACAATAAACAGGGTATCGACGTTGGCGGCGATAAGCTGCTCATTCACGCCCGGCCCGGCAGCCCGGCGACGAAACAGGCTCTGTCGTTCCAGCTGCTCGATGTATTGGCCTTCGGCATCCAGCAGCAGCCAGTCACCCACAGCAAATGCCGGCATGGCCGGCAGCAGTGGCAGGTCAAGCTGGCCTCGCTCACTCTGCAGTACCAGTCGGTTGCGGTGCACCACGGTTACTCTGGCCGCGAGGCTGTCCCACTGTTCCAGGGTCAGTTGTTGTTGAAAAAAGGGTTTCCAGCCCAGTTCCTGAAGGGTGAACTGCGGCAGGGTTTGGGTTTCAGAATTCATGGCGTTTCCCGGACGTCGCTTTTGCGCGTCGCTCGATGTGATACAGGTTGACGGCATGGCCGTCACATCGTGCCCGGGCCAGCGCGGATTCAGCGTTGGGCAGACTCCGCGGCCCGGTTACGCTTTACCACAATCATCTTCTCTCTCCTTTCTGTGTTGCTGTTCGGCGCTCATTTTAGCGGAGTACAGACGGGTTGGTCATCACTTCGCCTGAGAACGGGATCCAGCCCATAAAAAACGGCGCAGTGAATGGCCACTGCGCCGCGGATATCAGCCGGAGAACCCCGTGGTTAAGCGCCGCTCGGTACCGCCAGTTGAATGGGATAGGCGCGGGCCTCCGCCAGCGCCATCGCCCGCTCCACCACCGCGTTGTGGGGCAGTGCCGGCAACGGCTTTGGCTCACCATTGAGCCAACCTTCCTGATTAAGCGCACTGAGAATGGCGTCCGCTGCGGTCAGGGCCGATGAGGCTTTGACGATTTCAGTACGGGCATAGCGATGACGGCCAAAAGAGACGTCCGCCGCCCGCAGGCTGGGATCCGCTCCCGGGATCTGCTGGGCGCCAAACAGCGGCTTGCCGCCGGGTTGCGCCGACGCAAAGCCGGGCAGGAAGTGACTCATATGGGCAATGGCCGCACGGCTGCGCGCCTCCACCACCGCATCCGGCCAGCCCCGCTGGATCTTGGCTTCCAGCTCCGGTGCCAGTTTGGGCTGGGCGCTGGTTTCGGTACTGGCCACCAATCCGGATTTGAACAGGGTGATCGACTCCGTCATGCCGTGCAGCTGAAACAGTCCGTTGCCATAGGGCGTCAACTGGGCCATCCCATCCGGCGTGCCGCGCTCACCGTGGACAATCACTTCGGGCCAACGGCCCTGCGCCTCCGGCCAGTAAGCCAGATAAGCGGCTTTGAACTCCACCAGACGCTGACGGGACTCGCCGACTGCATCATCCAGGGTGCCGGTGCGATAGCCACAGGCATTCACCAGGTAATCCACGGTCAGGGTGCGATGCTGGCCCTGCTGGTCGATGTGCAGGTCCCAGCCGGCTCCCTGGGCGCTGACGTCCAGCAGACGGGTCTGGCACAGCAGTTCGACCTGGGGGAACTGGCTCAGGGTCAGCTCGACGCTGGCCGCCAGCCGGAACAGGCTAAGGCCATACTCCTGCACCAGCACCAGTGGCCACTTTACTGCATCGAAGTCCAGCGACCTGGCCAGGGGAACCATCCATTGTTCCGGTGTCCGGGGCTGCGCCGGCAGTGGACACTCTCGCAACGCTTCCAGCTCTCGGCGCTGAAACACCCGGAAGTAGTCCTCCGGCGCGCCCAGCTGCTGATTGGATGGGTCGGCATCGACCAACTGCTGGTAGGCGGCCTTGAGCGTTTCCAGACGGGGCAGCAAGGCCGTAGGCTGGCCGGCATCGCGAACCGGCACCGCAATCACGGTCGGCCGCACATTGGCAACGTGAGGATAGAGTTTGAGGGTATCGATGGACTGCTTGAGCAGCTTCAGACACTGCTCATCGCTGATTTCGCGATACAGGTTGCCGCCCGCGTGCAGATGACACATCGGCGGCCCATTAACCAGGCTGGCCCCCTGCTCCACCAGTACCACATCCAGATCGCCCTGCTGGGCCAGGCGCAACGCCACGGTACTGCCCGCCACACCGCCGCCGATCACGCCAACCCGGGGGCGAATGGCCCCGGGCGCGTCCATCAGTGAGTGCGATGCAGCAGCCGGTTGAGTTTGTGTATGGATGTCAAAGGTCATGGTAAGACAGCTAAAAGTGGAACAACCGAGCCCGATAATACGTGATTCGGGCCGGTTTGGATCCCCGAATTTTGTGCGGGATTACAGCAGGCTCAGCACCTTGCTGATGTTATCGAAACTGTGGAAGCGATGCTGTGCCAGACAGTCCTCGGTCACCTGCTCATGCACCCAGCCCTCGTAGCCCGGATCCACGTGGCAGGCATGGCCGCCAATCTCCAGCACCGGCAGAATGTCGGACTTGAGAGAGTTGCCCACCATCAGCACTTCACCGGGGGCACGACCCACCTGGTTAAACACCCGGCCATAGGTGGAGGTGTCTTTCTCGGAGACCACTTCGATGCGGCCAAAATAGTCTGCCAGGCCACTGCGGGCGATTTTGCTTTCCTGATCCAGCAGGTCGCCTTTGGTGATCACCATCAGCGGGTAACGCTCCTGCAGCGCACCGAGGGTTTCCCGCACTTCCGGCAGGATCTCAATGGGGTAGCTCAGTACCTCTTTGCCGAGCTGAATGATGCGGTCGATATCGCGGCCGTCAATCTGATACTGGGTCAGCTCCAGGGCCGTCTCAATCATGGACAGCATGTAACCCTTGGCACCATAACCAAACAGGTTCAGGTTTTTTACCTCGGTCTGATAGAGGCGCTGGGCCAGGTCATGGTGGTCAACGTAGCGGCTCAGAATGTCCACATACGCCTGCTCGGCACCACGATAGAACGGCTCGTTGACCCAAAGGGTGTCATCGGCGTCAAACGCAATCAGCTTGACCGTCTCTTTCATTCTGTTGTTCTCCTCGGTCGGGCTGATACCGGCGCAAAACCCGTCAGGGGGTGGGCTCTGCGTCGTTAAGGGCGACGCATTTTGAGCCTAAATCCCGTCAGGTTCAATGGGTGGTGCCGCAAAGCCGCAGGCAGAACAAAGGTTTCAGGCACTGGCCGCGTTCAGGGAAGGGATATCCGTAAATCCATTCAATTCTCGACAGCGTCGACAGCTTTTGTTTTCCAGGTAATTGTCATCGAAAAATTGATTAACCAGAATACCCAATTCCTCAAGGGGGTTAACAGAAATTGGAATGGTCCACTCATATTGACCAAGAACTTTCGAAAGATGACCGTAAAAAGTGGGATCCCGCTCCGTCAGGTATTTATCACTCATCAACTGACTTTCATAGGAAGAGAGAATGCCCGCCATAAAGAAATAGAGGCTTTGGGTCAGTTCCAGCACCGTATTCTCCTCCGCTTTCAATGCGCCTTCATCCGCTGCCTGCTGAACATGGAAACGCACCCGGTCCCAGAACAGGTTGACCCGCTGACGCAGTAACTGGCCCTTTTCATCGCTGGCCGGTTGCCAGAACAGGCTGTTGATGGACACCACCCTCAGGGTGTCAAAGGTGCTGTTACGCTGCACCGCCACATTGGAGAAAACCGCTGGCAGTGCGGCTCTTTGCAACGCGCTAAGGCCCGGATTCTGGCTCAAAAACAGCGGCAGGTAGTTGGAGGTGCAGTTGCGCAAAAACAAACACACCAGCACATCTTCCCGGCTGCGAAAGTATTTGTACAACGTGTGATTGGAGCAATTGGCGTCCTTGGCAATCTGGGCAAAACGGAATGACACGACACCGTGTTCCTCCACCAGTGACTCCGCCACATTTAATAGTTCATCACAGTGAAGGATGTCCATATTGCTTTTCGGGCAAGGCATATCAATCAATCCATTTAAGTGCGTTTGGCGACTCTCCCACAACCACCGAAACTTTATTGCGTCGCCGCTCACAAAACCCTTTCGCATGAAGTTTTCCTGTGCCATCAAGAAAAGCTTTTCGGTGAAAAACTTGTTGTGAGCCAATTCAAATATTGGCGTGTTCAGCGGCTTTACAGTGCGTTCCAGATTCACTCATTGAGGCACAAAGGATGAAAGGAAGACGCGACTTTTTAAAACTCGGCGCCGGTGTGGCCGCCATGGGGGCAACCCTGCCTCTGGCCGCGGCACAATGTGGCCAGGAGCCGGAATGGCACAGCGAATACGATGTGGTGATCATCGGTTCCGGCTTTGCCGGGCTGGCCGCCGCTGTGGAGGCGAAAAAGCTGGGCGCCAAACGCGTTGTGGTGTTTGAAAAGATGGGCGTGTACGGCGGCAACAGCACCCTTAACGCCGGTCAGGCCTGTTTTGCCGGCACCGACCTGCAAAAGAAACTCGGCATCCAGGACAGCGCCGACCTGATGGTGCAGGACCAACTTAAAGCGGGCCGCGGCCTGGCCAGCGAAGCCCTGCTTCGTGCCAGTGCGGAACTGGGCCCCTACGTCTACCAGCTCACTAAGGATTGCGGCTCCGTTTACCGCGACCACATCATCACCACCGGCGGCACCAGCGCCACCCGCAGCCACCAGGTTGTTGAACGCTCCGGCGCCGGCTTTATCCAGCCGATGCTGAAAACCGCCCGTGAAATGGGCGTGGAAACCTACAACCGCCACAAGTTTGATCACCTTATCCGCGATAAGGATGGCCGGGTGATTGGCGTGGAGATCCGCCGGGGCTACCACTTCGGCAAAGAGGACAGCGGCGAAGTGATCAGCGTACGTGCCAGACGCGGCGTACTGATGGCCACCGGTGGCTTCGGCTTCAACATCAGCTTCCGTCAGGCGCAGGACCCCACCCTCACCTCGGAAGTGGGCTGCACCAACGCCAAGGGCGCCACCGGTGATGGCCTGATTGAGATGCTGGCAGCCGGCGCCACGCCGGTGCACCTATCCCACATCCAGTCCGGCCCCTGGGCATCACCGGATGAAGGTGGGTTTGGTTATGGCGCGGGCTTCGCGCTCTATAACTTCCCCCACGCCATCGCCGTGGACCGCAATACCGGCCTGCGCTTTATGGACGAGATTGCCGACCGGAAAACCCGTGCCGACCTCGAATTGCAGCGTCGTGACAAAGACGGCAAGCCAAATCCCGCCCTGCTGATCGTGCCGAAGCACGAAGCGAAGAATGACCCCTCCATGGAGAAGGTGCTCAAGTACAACGTGGCCTGGGAGTTCGACTCAGTGGAAGCGCTGGCCAAGCACTTTGATGTGCCGCTGAAGCCGCTGAAGAAGCAGATTGAAGACTGGAACCAGTATGTGGCCGACGGCAAAGACCCGCAGTTTGGCAAGCGCATGGACGCCGGTCGTGGCATCAAACTGACCCCGCCCTTTATTGTCCAGCGTCTGTGGCCGAAGGTGCACTACTGCCAGGGCGGTGTGCAGATTAACCCGAAAGCGGAAGTGATTGCTGCCGCATCCGGCCAGCCCATCCCGGGCCTCTACGCCGCCGGTGAAGTGACCGGTGGTGTCCACGGCGTCAGTCGCCTCGGCGGTTGCGCCACCCCTGAATGCCTGGCGTTTGGCATCATCGCTGCCCGTTCCATGATGGAGGCCTGAACATGAACAAGACCCTGATGATCCTCGCTGGCCCGCTGCTGGTGCTGCTGAGCCAACCCGCCGCAGCGCTGGACAAGCGTGAGTACCACGCGCCGCTGTACGAGGCCGGCTGTGACAGCTGCCACGACCAGGGCCTCAACCGCTACCCGTCCGATCAGGCCTGCCTGCAGTGCCATGACCCGGAAGCGCTGGCTGAACAGACCGCGCGGGAAGGCGAAGAAGCCAAACAAAACCCCCATGACAGCCTGCACTACGGTAAAGACGCCCCCTGCATGGACTGTCATGGTGAGCACACCCCGAAGAAGGCCCTTTGCCAGGAGTGCCACAACTTCGATTACCCCCGCTTTGACGGTTAAGCACAGCACGTACCTCGTAAAACGCGGGCCTCTGGCCCGCGTTTTTTATTCTGCCGGCGCATTCAGCGCCGATTCGGACCCAAATCAAAACTGTGCGCCGGGTCCGGTTTCCGCTCAATGCCGATGGCCTCAATCCGCAGCCGGAAGTATCTTGCGCCACCCCTAATCCATTGAACCCAATTCATGGCAGTTAAACCCCTGTTCCAAAGCGCCATTCTGGCCCTTTCCATGCTGCTGGCCCCGGCCACGGCTCTGGCCAAGGATGACTTCACCCTGGGCCGCACCATCCTGCTCGAACACGGCAATCGTGGCGCCGACATTCCAGTGATTGGCTGTCGCAAAACCGACGCCATCCGCCTGAAAGCCAAACGCCGCTTGCACCTCAAGCGCATCAAAGTGACTTTTCAGAACGGCGACACCCGCACTTTCCATTTCTACCGGGACATGAAAAAAGGCGCGGAGACCAAGTGGCAGAAATTTGCCTACCGTCGCTGTGTGACCCATATCGAAGTGTTCGGTAACTCCGACGGTTCCACCGCCGGCGTCACAGTGATGGGCCGGGATAAGTAACCGCCCCTGCAGTAACAAAAAAGCCGCGGTGTTGACCGCGGCTTTTTTGTTGTGGGTTACAGTTCGTCGAGGGCGTTGAGGATCCGCTTGTCGGAGATCGGCACCTTGGTGCCCAGAGCCTGGGCAAAACAGGAGATGCGATACTCCTCCAGCAACCAGCGGATCGCCTTGAGCGACTCCGGCACTGACTGGCCTTTGGGCAGCTTGTTCAACGCCGCCTGGTAGGCCTGTTCCACTTTCTGCACTTTCAGCAGGTGCAGTTTGTCCCGGTGCGGGTCCACCGGCAACTTCTCAAGACGGCGCTCCACCCCTTTCAGGTAGCGGCTCAGATCGTCCAGCCGATCCCAACCGGTGTCCGCCACAAAACCCTTGTAAACCAGGCGATCCAGCTGGGCCTGAATGTCGGACATGGCAAAGGCGATATCGAGACTGATCTTGCCTTTGAGCTTTTTGCGGATGCCACCCCAACTGGTCAGCACTTTCTCCACCTGCACCGCAATGGCCACCACGGTGTCGTTCAGTTCAGCGCGCACCACCTCCCGCGCAGCGTCAAAGCCGGCCTTGGTGGTCACCTCCAGCTTGTGCTCCGCCAGAATCCGATCGATACCGGCATCAATGCAGTCGTTGATCAGCAGATCAACCCGGCCAAACGGATTGAAATACATCGCCAGCTTGGACTTGTTGGGCAGTTTCTGCTGCAGGTACTTCACCGGGCTGGGCACGTTGATCAGCAACAGCTTACGCAAACCAGCACGGTTCGCCTGAGCCGCCTTGTCCTCGGCATCAAACAGCTTAACCGCAACGCTTTCGCCCTCATCCACCAGAGCCGGGTAGGCTTTGACCGCATAAGCGCCCCGCTTCTGCTCGTAGCTTTTCGGCAGGTCGCCCAGGGTCCAGTCGGTCAGGCCGGACTGTTCAATGCCGCTGTCCGCAACCTTAGCAATCACCTGCTTCATCTGGCCTTTGAGCTGCTCCTTCAGTGCCAGCAGGTCACGGCCCTGCGCGATCAGCTTGCCCTTCTCATCCTCCACCTTGAAGTTGAAGGTGAGATGGCGGTCCAGCGCTGTCAGGTCAAAGTCTTCCGGAGTGATCCGGGTGCCGGTCATCCGCAGCAACTGTTTGCACAGCGCCTCAAGCAGTGGCATCTCAAACGGCGTAATGGCGTTGAGTGCGGCGGTGGCGTAGTTTGGCGCCGGCACAAAGTTGCGACGCAACGGCTTGGGCAGGGTTTTGATCAGCGCCACCAGCAGGTCATGACGCAGCCCCGGCACCAGGTAATCAAAGCCTTCCGGTGCCATCTGGTTCAGCAGCGCGATGGGCAGATGCAGAGAGACACCGTCGTCTTCAGCGCCCGGTTCAAACTGGTAGGAGAGCGGCAGGGTAATGCCATCCTGCGTCCAGTAGTCCGGGTAGTCCTGCTCACCAACGTGGTCGGTATCGCGCTTCAGCAGGTCGGATTTGGAGAAATCCAACCGTTCCGGCTGTTCACGGCGAGCGGTGCTCCACCAACCCTGGAAACGCTGACGGGTGTAGACCCCTTCCGGCACCCGTTCATCATAAAAGGCAAACAGGGTTTCCTCGTCCACCAGAATGTCACGGCGGCGGGATTTGTGCTCCAGCTCCTGCACCTCATTGACCAGCGCCAGGTTCTTTTTCAGGAACCCTTCGTTGAGGCCGAGTTCGCCGCCCACCAGGGCTTCACGGATAAAGATTTCACGGGCTTCCACGGCATTGACCGGGCCGTACTGCACCTTGCGGCGAGGCACCACCACGACGCCATACAGGCTGACCTGCTCAAACGCCACGACCGAGCCGGGTTTCTTCTCCCAGTGCGGTTCACTGTGGCTGCGTTTGATCAGATGGCCCGCCAGCGGTTCCACCCACTCCGGATCGAACTTGGCCACAGTTCGGGCAAACAGGCGGCTGGTTTCGGTCAACTCTGCCGCCATCAGCCATTTGGGCGGCTTTTTGGCCAGCTTAGAGCCGGGGAACACGTAGAACCTGGTGTTGCGGGCGCCTTTGAAATGGCCCTCGGCCTCTTTCACGCCGATATGGGACAGCAGACCCGCCAGCAACGCCCGGTGGATCTGCTCCTCCCCCGCCCGTTCACCGATGGTCAGGCGAATGTCCAGATCGCTCAGGCTCTGACGCAACTGGGAGTAGAGGTCCTGCCATTCACGCACCCGCAGGTAGTTGAGGAACTCCGCCTTGCACTGACGGCGGAACTGGTTGCCGGACAGCGCTTTCTGCTGCTCCTTGAGGTAGTCCCACAAGTTCAGGAAGGCAATAAAATCGGAGCCCTTATCGGCAAAACGGTTGTGCTTTTCGTCCGCCGCCTGTTGGCGCTCTATCGGACGCTCGCGCGGGTCCTGAATCGACAGAGCCGCCGCAATCACCATCACTTCATGCACACAACCCTGCTTCTGCGCTTCGATCACCATCCGCGCCAGACGCGGGTCGATGGGCAGGCGGGCCAGCTGACGGCCCAGTTGGGTCATCTTCGGCAAGCCTTTACTGACGGTGATCGCCGCCAGCTCTTCCAGCAGGGTCACGCCGTCTTTGATATGACGGCTGTCCGGCGGCTGGATAAAGGGGAAAGCGGCGATGTCACCCAGCCCCAGCGCCAGCATTTGCAGGATCACCGAGCCCAGGTTGGTGCGCAGGATCTCCGGATCGGTAAACGCCGGCCGGGACTCAAAATCTTCCTGACTGTAGAGGCGGATACAGATCCCTTCGCTGACCCGGCCGCATCGGCCTGCCCGCTGATTGGCACTGGCCTGGGAGATCGGCTCAATCGGCAGACGCTGGACCTTGGTACGGTAGCTGTAGCGGCTGATTCGGGCGGTGCCCGGGTCGATCACGTATTTGATCCCCGGCACAGTCAGCGAGGTTTCCGCCACGTTGGTGGCCAGCACGATACGTCGACCCGGATGCGGTGCGAAGATCCGCGCCTGCTCCGCGTGAGACAGGCGGGCGTAAAGCGGCAGGATCTCGGTGTCCCGCAGGTTACGGCGGTTGAGCGCATCTGCGGCGTCGCGGATCTCACGCTCACCGTTCATAAAGATCAGGATGTCACCCGGGCCTTCGTCGCACAGTTCATCGACGGCAGCAAACAGCCCTTCCATCAGATCCAGGTCCGGGCCCTGCTCCTGCACCAGCGGCAGGTAGCGCTGCTCCACCGGGAAGGTGCGGCCGGACACTTCGATGATCGGTGCCGCATCAAAGTGGTGGGAGAAGCGCGCCACATCGATGGTGGCGGAGGTGATCACCACCTTGAGGTCAGGACGCTTGGGCAGCAGCTGCTTGAGGTAACCGAGGATAAAATCGATATTGAGGCTGCGTTCGTGGGCCTCATCGATGATGATGGTGTCGTACTGATCCAGCCAGCGATCGTGCTGGATCTCCGCCAGCAGGATGCCGTCGGTCATCAGCTTGACGTAGCTGTCCGGCGAAGTCTGGTCAGCAAAACGGACTTTAAAGCCCACATGCTGGCCCAGCGACGACTCCAGCTCCTCCGCAACGCGGGAGGCCACCGCCCGGGCCGCCAGACGGCGGGGCTGAGTATGGCCAATCAGGCCTCGCTGGCCGCGTCCCAGCTCCATGCAGATTTTCGGCAACTGAGTGGTTTTGCCGGAACCGGTTTCCCCCGCCACGATCACCACCTGATGGTTGGCGATGGCCTCGGCAATCTCGTCCCGTTTGTCGGACACCGGCAGGTCCGGATAACGCACCTTTGGCGCATTCTGCGCGCGCAGAGCCACCCGGGCCTGGCTCTCAGCCATGCGCGTCAGCAATTGCTCAGTGATCTTCGCCTTCTTGCCCTTGTCTTTGATCTTCTTCATCCCCGACAAGCGTCGGCGAATGGCGGCGGCGTCCGCCTGCATACAAAGGGCAAGCTGTTCTGGGGCAAAGGGATTGGTGTTGCTCAAAGGGGTATCCTGACCGGTTTTGATAAGCGGGGGATCCTACCAAAACCCCCCGCTTTCCGGCTACCGCTCTGACGCATTGGGCAGGAAGGCAATAATGCGCAGCGGCGCACCGCTGCCTGCGGCAATTTTCATCGGCAGCGCAATCACCTGGAATCCCCGCTCCGGCAGTTGGTCGAGGTTGGCCACGTTCTCAAATCCCGGCACATTCTGCTCAAACAGGATGCGGTGAGTTTGAAACAGAGTCGAAGCACCATAGTCGATGCTTGGGGTGTCGATCCCCACTGCACGGATATTGCGCTGCTCTATCAGGAAGCGGGCCAGCTCCGGATGAATACCCGGGAAACTCAGCTTGGCCACGGCGGCCTCGCCACGCTCAGCGGTGCCCATATAGCGCCGTTTATCCGGCCACAGTGACGACGAGCCGGAGTCAAACAGCACAATAGCCCCTTCCGGCAAGGTGCCGTGTTGCTGTTCCCACCGTTTCAGATCGGCCACGGTGATCTGGTAGTTGCGGTTGTCACCAAGGCGATCCGCCACCCGGATCACCACGCCGGGGCCAATCAGCTGCTCCAGTGGAATGTCCGCCACGCCCCGGCGTCCCCGGGCAAAGTGAACCGGAGCGTCGACATGGGTGCCGCCATGTTCCGCCGCGCGGAAGTTAAAGGCGGAGTAGTAAAACCCTTTATCGGTGATGCCATCAAACACAGTGGTTTTCTCGAAACTGTCGGCAGTGGGCCAGTAAATCGCCTGAGCAGAGAACGGGTGAGTCAGGTCCACCCATCGGCCCTGCCAGCCTTCGGTGGCATGGAGAAACGGGGAAACCAGCACCGCCAGCGTCGCCGCAATCAACCTGCGCGTCATAGCGCCTCCTTTCGGGTTATTGCGCATCAGGCTTATCAGTGTAGCGGCCCGAAACGGGTCTAAGATGAAGGCATGAGATCGCTGTTACTGCTGTGTCTGCTTTGGGTTCCCCTGGCTGTGGCCGGGTCGCTGACCCTGTCGCCGGTAGAGTCCGAAGTGCTGGACGAGCTGAACTTTGCCCGCACCGAACCGCGCCGCTACGCCGAAGAGGTGCTGGCGCCGATGCTGCGCTACTACCAGGACGGCGACATCATCGAGCCGCCCTGGCGGGCACCCAGGCCGGGGTTGATACAGGTGGTGGAAACTCAGGAGGGCATCGACGCGCTGAAGGAAGCGATTGAGGCCATGAAGAGCGCGGCTCCCGCACCGGCTTTGTCCGCCTCCTACGGCCTGACCAAGGCGGCCCGGGACTATCGTGAAGAGCAGGCCAGGCAAGCCCGCGTCGGCCATATCGGCCGCAACGGGTCCACCCCGGCGGATCGCATCAGTCGCTATGGCCGATGGCAGGAGTTGGCGGGGGAAAACCTGTTCTACGGTGACGCCGACCGGATGATCGGGCGGTTTGTGGTGATGGCGTTGATCATTGACGATGGCGTGCCGGATCGGGGCCATCGTCTGACCATAATGGAGCCCCGTTACCGACGGGTGGGCATCGGCTTTGGCGCCCACCCGCTGTATGGCTATCTGTGCGTGCAGAACTTCGCTGCGGAGTTCTACGACACGCCCTGATGGCTCACTCCTCCTTGATGCCGCCCCCGCGGATGCGACGCTTCAGATCGTAATAGCGGCTGTGTACCCCGCGGGTCAGCGCGGTCGAACAGTTCTCCACCACATCAACGCCATAGAGAATCGCCACCACGATCAGCGAAAGCTTGATCGCCAGCAGCGGACTGAGCACGGAGAGACACACGCCAATGCCAGCCAGCGCCCAGATGGTGGCCGCAGAGGTGACCCCCACCACAATGCCATCCCGGGCCAGCATCACCCCCGCCCCCAGGAAGCCCACACCGGTGACCACCTGGCCAATGATCCGGGAGGTATCGGTCATCTCGTTGTTGAGGGTGATGGAGGCAACGATAAAGAGATGGGTACCCAGAACGATCAACGATGAGGTGCGGATCCCCACAGGCTTGCCCCGCAACTGGCGCTCGAAACCCACGATAAAACCACAGAACAGCGCCGCCCCAACCCGGGACCACTCAAACGGCGCAATGGACAACCATTCAGACATCAACTTCAACGACTCCGACAACGGGACAGAAAAACCGCGCAAATCTACGTCAGAAGCGGCGGAACGCAAAATGAAATTTTGCTTATCCCCATAAACGCAAAAAGGCCGGGGAAATCCCCGGCCTTCTATCAGGACAACTGGTGTCTTACTGGGCGTAGAAACGCACCTGGTTGTTGCCTTCAGCAGCGTCCACCACCAGCAGTTGACCGTCTTGCTCAGTCAGCGCTTGCAGGTTACCGGCTTCCACCAGGTTGGTGGCGGCAATAACCGCGCCAGAAGCGTCTACAGTCAGCAGCTGCTGGCCGGACTGGCTCAGCATCACCAGACGGTCACCCTGTACCACGTTACCGGTTACCATCGGCAGCGCATCGGTTTCGATGGACAGAACGCGCTCGCTGTTCAGTTTGAAGTCCGCACCGCTCAGACGTACCAGCACGAAGTTATTACGCTTGGCGTCCGGCAGAGTCACCATCAGGTACTCGTTGGTGGCGGCGTCATAGGCCACACTGCCTACGTAGTTGTACTTGGCACGAGCGGTTTCGAAGCGACCACGCTTGAACTCGGTGATGCCGTCAGTCCCTTCGAAGAAGTTGGCGTAGTAGTCCGCCAGCTTGGCGTTCGGGTCGTAGGCGACGCGAGCGAAGCTCTTGTGATCCGCGGTCACCAGCACGCTGGTGTCGGTGTCAAACGCGACGCCGGCCAGGTTGGAGATCTCCACGGAGAAGTTCGGGTCGATCTTGGCTTTGGCCAGCACTTTGGTCAGGTCACGGTTCAGGAAGGCCACCCAGTTCTGGTTGGTCACTACCGCAAACAGTTCGCTGTTGGCGTTGTAGCTGATGCCGGTTACGGCGCCTTCGATCTCCGCAGGCAGAGTCACGCTCTTCACCGCGCTCAGTTCACCAGAGGCATCGACGCGGGTCGCATCGTTAACCGCCATGTCGGTGAAGTCCGGCTTAGCGATGGAGTACGCACCACGCAGGGAAACCTTGGACAGGCCGTCCCACTTGCCGGTAGACCAGATGATGTTCTGCGGGTTGAAGCTCATGCGAACCGGGTCGCCCTGACCCAGGAACGGCGCCGGGCCGGTCTGGCTGAAGGCTTGCACGATGTTGAACGCGATCACCACCAGGAACACGTTGGCAGCGGTTTTGTTCAGACCTTCCCAACGGGTGTTTTCAGTCCACTTAATCAGCTTGTCACCCTGCAGAAGCAGCAGGACGCCAGCAAACAGCAGCACCACCAGGAACACCACCATTACCCAGACGTAGGTGTGCACGCCGAAGATCGCCGGGCCAAAGCCCTGACCGATGTCGCGCAGAATGTGGGCAGAGCTGTGGCGGTAGCCGGCAAACAGGCCGTAGACGGCGGTCAGCAGCAGCAGGCCGATGTACTTGGGCTTCAGGCCGTAGCGGGTGATGAACAGGGCAATCAGTGACACCAGTACCATGGCGGTACGTTCCTGCCAGCACAGCGCACAGGGGTTATCGCCCATGCCGAAACCCAGAACGATACAGGCAATGCCTACCGGCAGCGCGATCAGGGCCAGGGACGCCAGGGCCACGATGCGATTCATCATCACGTCGTTCAGAATTGCTTTATTCATTACAGGTTCCCCGCCGGAATGATCATGGATGCGGTCATTACGAACCAGATAAAGACGCTGAGCAGAATGCTGATCACCAGCAGGCGACAGGCCAGCTTCTCTTTTTCGGGCTTAAAAGCCACCAGGAAGGCGCTGACAAACACCAGACAGAAGAGTAAGAACTCCACGGTATTCTCCAAAAATCGGCCCTGAGGGCCGGTTCGAGGTTTTGGCGGGACGTCCTGGCGAGTCAGACTCACATCAGGGTTTCCGTCACCACCGCTTCGGCGAAGAAGATTACCGATAGCCCATTCGAAAAAATGTCACGTGCTTCACACCCTTCCCTGCCCCGATTCCCCACTGATTGCAAATGCGAAAACCCGCCCAATTCATCCCTTTGCGCGTGGATAAGATGTTTCGTTTTGAATCCGGTTTTTTCAGCCCAACTCCGGGTTTTATAAGGGCATTGAGATTTGGCACAAATTGCGGGATCCGAAAGGTGATCCCGCCCGGCTGAGCCAACGAATTCAGCGCTGCGCTCACGCTTTATTCTGACCTCCGGAAAAGCGATTCACTGCGACAGCGTCGCCCAGCGACGCCCGCCCACTATGGCGACAATTTGCCCACCGGCTTTTGTCGTACAAATTGTCACCAACCCCCTATGCGCAAGGCGTTTTTTCGTTCACCCTTAACGATAAGGTCGATAATTCGCCAGCGCTGGACTCTGTCAGACTGGGAAACGCCATTTCAGAAAGGGACGCCGTCATGGACTCACTTCGTGTTGTTGCTCTGACACTCACACTGCTGTTTCCCCTTGCGGCCAACGCCGACACACCCGACCCCACCGAAATCGTCCGTCTGTCCGATGCCCAGATGCGCGGTGACGCCAGCTACAGTGAAGCCACCATGAACATCATCCGGCCCGACTGGACCCGCTCGATGAGCATGAAAAGCTGGACCAAGGGTCAGGAGCTCTCGCTGGTACTGATCACAGCCCCCGCCAGGGACAAAGGCAGCGCCTCTCTGAAACGCTACCGGGAGATGTGGAACTGGCTCCCTTCCATTGAGCGGGTGGTCAAGATCGCCCCTTCCATGTTGGGGCAATCCTGGATGGGTTCGGATTTCACCAATGATGATCTGATCAACCAATCCTCCATCGTGGTGGACTACACCCACCAGTTTGTCGGCAGCGACGTCTATGACGGCGAAGCCACCTGGGTGATCGATGCCATCGCCAAACCGGACGCTCCGGTGGTGTGGAGCAAGGTACGGCTCTGGATCAGTAAGGCCTCACACCTGCAACGTCAGGTTGCCTTCTATGACGAATTCGACGAGCTGGTCAACACCCTGAAAACCTATGACATCCAGCAGATGGGAGGACGCGCCGTTGCCACCCGGATGGAGATGGTGCCCGCCGATAAGCCGGGCCAGAAAACCGAAATCCTCACTCACTCCGCCCAGTTTAATTTTGAGATTGATGACGGCTTTTTCTCTCAGTCTCAGATGAAGTCCCTGCGGGACTGAGGAAGCGGCATGCTCCTGAAACTGGCCTGGCGCAACTTATGGCGACAAAAACGGCGGACCCTGCTGACCGCCGGCGCGCTGGCACTGGCGCTACTGTTGTCCCTGCTGACCCGCAGCCTTCAGGAGGGCAGCTACAGCAACAACATCGACAATGCCGCCCGTTTTGCCACGGGACTGCTGCAAATCCAGCACCCGGAATTTGGCGAAAGCCAGAGCATCGATGACTTGGTGCCCGGCGATCCGGCCTTTATCCAGCCTGCCAAAGCCCATCCTCAGATCACCCACATCCTGCCCAGACTGGAGTCTTTTGCCCTCGCGGCCGGGGAGAAACGGTCAAAAGGGGCGCTGGTGATGGGCGTAGTGCCCTCTTTGGAAGCGGAATACGCCAAGGTAGACCAGCGCGTGGTGGCCGGTCGTTATCTTCGGGATGACGACCAAGGCGTACTGGTGGGCGAAGCACTGGCGCAGTTTCTGGCGTTGAAGGTGGGGGACAAGATTGTGCTCTACGGCCAGGGCTACCGTGGCCAGACCGCTGCTGGTCTCTACCCCATTGTTGGCCTGCTCCGGTTCCCAATGCCCGGCATCGATAATCAGCTGGTTTATCTGCCGCTGCCCCTGGCACAGACCCTCTACAGCACCGGCGACCAGATCACCGCCTGGGTACTGCACGCAACGCCACTGTCGGCCTTGCCGGATACCGCTCAAGCACTGGTGGGAGAGTATCCCGGACAACGGGTCCGCGACTGGGCCGATCTCGCTCCGGAGATGGCCCAGCAGATCGCGCTGGACCGTGCCGGAGGCGTTTTTATGATCGGGCTTCTGTATGGCGTGGTCGGCTTTGGTCTGTTTGCCACGCTATTGATGATGACGCTGGAGCGGCAACGGGAGTTTGGCGTCATGCTGGCCACCGGCATGGTGCGCCAGAAACTTCTGGTGCTGGTGATGATCGAATCCGCCTTTATCGCCGTGATTGGGGTGGCACTGGGCTTGCTCATTGCCCTGCCCATCCTGCTCTGGCTGCACGCCAATCCCATCACCCTTGGCGGCGACACCGGCGAAATGATTCGCCAGATGGGGTGGGACCCGCTGCTGCCCGCGATGGTTGAGCCCTGGCTGTTTGGTCAGCAGATCGCCATCGTGCTGCTGATGCTGGCCCTTTGCCTGATCTATCCGCTGTGGCGCATCTATCGGCTGGAGCTGGTCAGTGCCCTGAGAGGGGGTGGCCATGTTGGTTAAACTCGCCTGGCGCAATCTGTGGCGTAACAAGGTGCGCACCGCCATTATGCTCGGGGCCATGACCTTCGGGCTGGTCGGCGTCGTTGTGATGGTCGGCTTTATCACCGGCTTGTACGGCAACATGATCCAGAACGCCATTGCCTGGCAAACCAGCCACCTCCAGGTGCAGAACACGCGATATCTGACCCATCCGGACATTCAGGACACTTTGGCCATGCCAGACGCCCTGGCCCGATGGCTCGACAGCCAACCGGACATCACGGCCTGGTCCGGGCGCTTTATTGCCGACGGTATGGTTGCCTCTGCCCGCAGCACCCGGGGGATCCGCATCAACGGGGTGATTCCGGCGCAGGAAGCGGTGGTCACGCCGGTGGCCAGCCACATCATCGAAGGGGCCTGGCTGGATGAACAGGGCCGCAATCCGGTGGTGCTGTCCGCCAAAACCGCCGAGCGATTGCGGCTCAAGGTGAACACCAAAGTGGTGCTGACCTTTACCGACCCCGAGGGCGAAGTCACCGGCGCGGCCTTCCGGGTGCGGGGGATCTACCGCAGCCCCATCAGCGCCTTTGACGACGCCAATCTGTTTGTGCGTCAGTCGGATCTGACTCAGCTCGCCCATATGCAGGGGGTCCACGAGCTGGCGATTCTCACCCGGGACGGCGGTGCGCTGCCCCACCCGCTCACCGATACGCTCAAACAACAACTGGGCGGCATCGCCGGCCCGGACGCGCAGGTAAGGGACTGGCAAACCGTTCAGCCGATGCTGGCCGCCATCATCAGTCAGATGGGGGTCAGCAACGCCATCATCCTCGGGATCTACGTCCTGGCCATGAGCTTCGGCATCGTCAATGTGATGCTGATGTCGGTGTTTGAGCGCACCCGCGAGTTTGGCGTGCTGATGGCAGTGGGGATGACCAAACCGCGCATCTTCGCCCTGATCCTGCTGGAAGCCTCTTTACTGGGCCTGTGTGGCGGCGCCCTGGGGGTGACACTGGCCTACGCACTGATGGGCTGGCTGGGTCGGGTTGGGATCCCGCTGGGCAGCATGGCGGACGGACTGTCCGCCTTCGGTGCCGACAGCCTGCTCTATCCGCAGGTCGCGCCGTCGGACTACCTGATGGTGTTGCTGACCGTGCTGGCCGCCAGCTTACTCTCCGCCCTGTATCCGGCCCGCCAGATACTGAAACAGCGTCCGGTGGACGCCATGGCCCAACGATATTGAGTTGCTCATGACCATCGAAATTCACGGACTCAGTAAGATCTACAATCCGGACTCCGACTTTCCGGTTCATGCGGTTCGCCAGGTTAACCTGACCATCGAACAGGGCGAGTTCGTCGCCATCATGGGGCCATCCGGTTCCGGCAAAACCACCCTGTTGAATATGCTCGGCGGCATCGATGTGCCCTCAGAGGGGCGCATTCTGATTGACGGCGAAGCGCTTAACGACCTGACACCGCACCAGACCATTGCCTTCCGACGGGACAACGTGGGCTTTATCTTTCAGGACTACAGCCTGCTGCCGGTGCTGACGGCACTGGAAAACGTCGAGTTTGTGATGCAGCTTCAGGGCCACAGCGAGCGTGAGTGCCGCCACCGCGCAACCGCCCTGCTCACCCAAGTGGGGCTGAAAGACCAACTGGATAAAATCCCCGCCAAGCTCTCCGGAGGCCAGCAGCAACGGGTGGCGGTGGCACGGGCGCTGGCGCCCCAGCCTCGCTTCGTTATGGCCGATGAACCCACCGCCAATCTGGACGCACAAAGCACGTCTGAGTTGCTGGACATCATGCAGCAGCTGAATGAAAAAGAGGGCACCACCTTCATCTTTTCCACCCATGACCCCCGGGTGATCACCCGCGCCCGTCGGGTGATCGTGATCGAAGATGGCCAGATCACCGAGGATCGCGAGCAGTGACCCTGCGAGGGTTGGCAATGCTGCTGTCCCTGCTGCCGTTCGCTGCGCTGGGCAGCATTCCCGGACTGGCGCCGGAAAAAAACTGGGACCTGGGCGGCTACGTTAAGTACATGGCCACCGGCACCCTGGTGGATGACGGCGACAACGGCCTCGACCACCTGGTGCACCAGCGATTCAACTTTGAGTACCGCTTCTCAGACACACTGCGATTCAATGCCGGCATGCGCAACCGGGTGCTGGCCGGTGACAGTGCCGAGTTGCCGGGGTTCGGCGCTTTGGTGGGGCTGGATGATGGCTATCTTGACCTCACCCACAACTGGCTGGAGAAACATGGTGTGGTGGGCACCACCACCTTTGACCGCCTCTACCTCGACTGGCAGGACGGCGACTGGCAACTCCGTGGCGGCCGTTTTCGCATCAACTGGGGCATGGCCACCCTGTGGAACCCCAATGATCTGTTCAACAGCTACTCCATCTACGATTTTGACTACGAAGAGCGCCCCGGCAGTGACGCGGTGCTGGTGAGTCGTAAGCTCGGCTTCGCCAGTCAGGTCGATCTGGTCTACAACCCCGCACAGGACAGCGAACTGACCAGCTACGCCGGGCGTTACCTGTTCAACCACCGCGGCTGGGACGGGCAGTTGCTGCTCGGCAAATCCGGGCTGGATGCCGTCATCGGCATCGGCTTTGCCGGCGACATCGCCGGCGCCGGGGTCCGCGGCGAACTGAGCCGGTTCGAGCCCACCCGGGATGAGTGGCAGGATGTACCCCTGGAAGCAACCTCAGTGGCCACGCTGGAAAGTGACTACAGCCTCGGCGGTCGTCGAAACTGGATGCTCCGGGGCGCCCTGCTCTACATCAGCAAGCCCCAGGACCCGGACAGCGCGCTGGCGTTTCTGAACCTGCCACTGACCGCCCGAACCCTCAGCTTTACCCGTTGGACCGGCTACGGCGAACTCAGCGGCGACCTCAGTGCCCTGACCCGACTCGCCCTCTCCACCACCGTCTACGATGATGGCTCTTGGTTTGTTGGCCTGAATGGCCAGTATTCGCTGGCCGACGACTGGCAACTGCTGGGCGTGGTTCAGCGTTTCGATGGCAGCGGGGGCAGCCTGTTCGGCCAGACGCCCGCCACCCAGCTGTTTGGCCAGGTGCGCTGGAACTTCTAGACAAACGGCTTGAATGGCGCATCCACCGGTGTCTGAGCCAGGTGATTGGTGAAGTTACTCATCACTTTCTGACCGATGGCCAAAACGATCTCCAGCACATTCTGGTTTCCGTACCCAGCGGCAAAAAACGCCGCCAGCTGGGCATCACTGAGCCGCCCGCGATCCCGCACCAACGCCAGTGTGGTGTCGTGGAGGATCTGAAGTTTTGGATCCGGCAGCGCCGTCCCGGCCCGCAGTGCCTCAATAACCGCATCATCCACCCCCATGCTGTGAGCAATGGCAGTATGCGCGGGCAGGCAATAGTGGCACTGATGAAATTGGTTGATGGTTTGCCAGACAACGGTTTTCTCGGTGTCAGTCAGCGTACTTTGCAGAAACTGTTGGTGCGCCTGTTGATATGCCGCCAGCAACTGCGGCGAGGTCGCCATCACCGCATGGAGGTTGGGGATCATGCCAAACGCTTGCTGCGACGCCTCCAGCAAAGGTCGGCTGCCCTCGGGGGCACTGTCAGCGTTGTGGAGGGTAAATTCGGTCATGGGGCCATCCTGTTGCATTGGGTAAAGGGATCCCAAGCCTAGACCGGTTCCTCGCCGGCTCGCGTCCTAACTCCTCCCGTTGCGTCGCCACCTTCAGTTCCGCGTCCGCCGTCTATCCTTGAAAGGCTTGCCAATACAAGGAAATGCCCTATGCCCGCCGCTCGTCACTGTGCCCTGCTGCTTCTGGTCCTGCTCAGTACGCCGTCACTCGCCAACCCCAGTTACGATCTCGTTATCCTCAATGGGCGGGTGATGGATCCGGAAACCCGTCTCGATGCGGTTCGCAATGTGGGCATCCGACAGGGCCGCATTGCCGTCATCACGGCAGACCCGATTGAAGGGAAGCAGACAGTGGATGCGCCGGGTCTGGTGGTGGCCCCCGGTTTTATTGATACCGAGCAACACGGATTGGGCCCCTGGGGCATCAAGGTAAACCTGCGCGACGGCGTCACCACCCAGATGGATTTCGAAGTGGGTGCCCTTAACATCGACCAGTGGTACGCGCACCGGGCCGGGAAAACCCAGGCCAACTTCGGCACCGTGGTGGGCCAGGAGTTTGCCCGTATGCGGGTTCATGACGGATTGGCACTGGAAGGCCCCAATATCACCATGCCCTATTTCTTTGAGCTTCGTGCTGAGGCTGCGAAAGATGGCGTGGATGGCTGGTCCACCAGTCGCTCCAGCATCGACCAGATGAACGCCATCAATGCCATTCTGGACGAGGGGCTGCGTCAGGGCGCCATCGGCATCGGCTCCACCATCGGCTACGCACAGACCGGCATCACCACCTACGAGATGCTGGAAGCGCAGCGCACCGCTGCCCGCTACGGGCGCCTTACGGCGGTCCATCATCGCTTTCACCCCAGTGCCGCCACCCCCACCGAAGCGCCCACCGGTGTCAATGAGGTGCTGGTCAACGCGATGGTATTGAACGCCCCCCTGCAGATCCATCACGACAACGATTACGGCTGGTGGGAAAACGAAGAGAAACTGGCCCTGGCCCGGGCTCAGGGCCACAACGTCTGGGCCACCTATTACCCCTGGATTGCCGGCTCCGGCAACTATGGCGCCAGCATCGTCGCCCCCGATACCTGGGAAAAGGCGATGGGTTACCGCTACGAAGAGACCATCTACGACCCACAACTCGACCGCTTTGTCAGCAAGGAGGAGTTCCTTAAGTTCAAGGCAGAAGAGCCGGGGCGCACCCTGATCGCCTACAGCCCGCCGCGCAAAGAGTGGCTGCCGATGTGGACCAAAGTGGCCCATTTTGTCGTGGCCGGCGATGGCATGCCCGGACTGGACGTGGATGGCAACCGGCTTGAGTGGGAAGCCCCTTACGAAGCCTACGCCGGGCACCCCAGAGCCGCCGGCACCCATGCTGCCACACTTCGCATCGCCAGAGAAAACGGCGTGCCGCTGATGCACACGCTGAGCCAGCTCAGCTACTGGACCGCCAAGCACCTGGGCGACACCGGCCTGAAGTCGATGCAGGAACGAGGCCGGATGCAGGAGGGCATGGTGGCGGACATTGTGATCTTTGATGCGGATAACGTCCGCGAGCACGCCACTTACAAAACCGGCAGTAACGGCCTGCCCTCATCCGGCATCCCTTTCGTGCTGGTCAATGGGGTGCTGGTGGTGGAAAACAGCCGGGTTCGGGCGGACGTGTTCCCGGGCCAGCCCATCCGCTTTGAGAGAGAAGAGGAAGGACGCTTCACCCCGATATCCCGCGAGGTCTGGCTCGATACCTACACCATCAAAACCAACCCTCCGACGCTGGATCTGGACGACAGCGCCCTGAATCCCGATGCTCAGGCCCAGCGCGCCTCTAAGGTGGACCCATACCATCTCTTTGCCCACGAAGATCCTCGCCTCAGCCACCTGTTCCAGTGCGTTCATGATCATGAGGAGGCGCAGCCATGACTCGCCATACCGTTCTCGGCCTGACCGCATTGCTGGCGCTTCCCTGGACCGCCCAGGCAGCGCAGTTTGGCGGCCCGGATGCCGTCGACAACCAAATCGAAGAGGACCGTAACCGCCACCCGATGCCACTCAAAGAGCAGTGGGCCAAGCGGGGACTGAATCTGGGCATCGACTACTCGGCGGTTTGGTTGGGGGCGAACGATGCCCTGCCTGGTGCCGATGATTCTGCAGCCAGCGGCATGCTGAGATTCTACGGCAGCTGGGCTTTGCTGAACCGGGGCAGCGCCAACAGCGGCTCACTGGTCTGGAAGCTGGAGCATCGGCACAGCTACACCGACACCTCAGTCAAAGGCTTTGAGTTTGGCGTCGGCGGATTGGGGCTGGTCACGCCGCCATTCAGCGACGAAAAGACCCGCCTCACCAACCTGTACTGGAAACAGCGCCTGGCGGAGGGCCGGGCCACCTTTGTAGCGGGCTTCCTGGACGCCACCGACTATTTCGACGTCTATGCACTGGCCAGCCCCTGGACCGGCTTTATGAACTTCGCCTTCAGCACCGGCACCACCACGGTGGCACTGCCGGGGGACGCCACTCTCGGTGTGGCGGGCGCCACCATGCTCGGCGACAACTGGTTTGTAATAGCGGGGCTGACCGACATGGAGTCGGACCCAACCGAGCCGTGGCGAGGGTTTCAGACCTTTTTCTCTGACAACCGCTATTTCAGCAGCCTGGAACTGGGCTGGACCTCAGATCAGGAACAGATCTACGTCAACAATGTGCACCTGAGTCTCTGGCATGCGGACGAGAGCGAACAGCAAGGCACCACTGACGGCCAGGGCTTGAACCTGTCCGCTTCCACCCAACTGGGCGCCTGGTTGCCTTTCGTGCGCGCCGGTTTCAGTGACGATGCGGGTACCTTGGCGGAGAAATCGGTCAGCATCGGCAGCGGCTACTACGGGCTGATGGAGGGCAGCACCCTGGGGGCCGCGGTGAACTGGGCGGACGTGCCCGGCAGTGACGATCAGTGGACCTGGGAGCTGTTCTACCTGTTTAAGCCCCTGCCCTATCTTGAGTTAACCCCGGACATTCAGTTGATTCAGAATCCGGCACTGAACCCGGATGAAAGCAGCGTGGTGATGTACGGGATACGGGGACGGGTGTTCTACTGAGCCTTTAGCGAGCGTGGACCTGCCCGGCCGGGCAAGGCAAAATGCCCGGACTCAGGACCGAATCAGCGACAGGATGCCCGCTTTGGTGTTTCGCCTTTACCCCCTATTTATCGCCCTACTGATGTCGGCCCCGCAACTGGCCGCCACCGCCCGGGCCGACAACCTGTTTCTGACCGGGCCGCTGTCGGCTTGCCGCAGCGACGCCCTTAATCACTGCCAACGCGCCGGACTGGACCCGTTGCAACTGCGCAGCGCCTACCGTGGGCCGGTGCTGTCCCTTTCTGACAAAACATTGGACCAACTGGACATCGCCACATCGGGGCTGGATACCGACACCAGGCCCTGGCTGGTCGGCGCGTTGACATCGATCGCTCAGGCCCACGGCGATACTGACATCCGGGCGGATGAGTGGTGGGACGAGATAACGGCCAGACCAGAGGTCGGGGCGCGACTCTCCCCGGCTCAGTGGCTGCTGATCCAGGACCAGCTTGAGCAGCCGCAAACCGATCGGTTTGGCACCCGCCTGACCACTCAGGGCTGGCCCGAGGCCGGACGCACCCCACACGCGGCCGCACTGTTACGTACCCTGACGGACAGCCTGTCTTCCGGGACTGCGAAAACACCGTTGATGGTGGTGCTGACCAGTGGCAACCGGGACCCCTTTGCGGCCAGCGATGGCGCCCTGGCCCTGTTTGACGAGACGGACCTGACTCTGGCCTGGCTGCCGCTGGATGCGAGCCTGCAATCCGCCCGCCGCGCCCATCAGTGCAGTGAACTGGAACGGCATCGACAACGGGTGCAGGGCAACGCCGAACGGGCCCGGATCTATCCCCGCAAGGTGGCCGATCAGCAGCGGCTCTGCCTCCAGCCAGAACGCGGCCTGACTCTGCTTGAACAGGCAGATGCGGTCTACCTCGCAGACGGCGACGAGGCGCGCTACCTGGCCACCCTGCTTACCCCGGACGGCAATGACACTAAAGAGATGGCGGTGCTGCGTCGCCGGCTGGCCGATAACACTCTGACCCTGGTGGCCACAGGCCGTGCTGCCTCGGCGCTGGTCGCCGCACTGGGTGCAAAAGATGAAGGGTTTGCCCGGATCAGGCTGCATACCGATACGCCGGCTGAGGAGCTGTTGCTGACACCGGCTCCCATCACAATGACGCTGGATTCCGACACCGCCTGGTCACTGACGGAGGGCAGCGGCGCCGTGGCGGGCCGGGGTGGACTGTGGCTTTATCAGCGCCCGACACGGCTCAGCCACTACCTCCGCCAAGGTGACACTCTGAATTGGTCGGATGCCGGGCCGCACGTTGCCCTTAACGATGCCGGAACGCCACAAAACGACGGCCAGGATGCGCCACTGATCCGAAACCTGAATGACAGCAGCGTGCTCGCCATCACCGACGAGCTTTGCCGCAGCACACAGCGGCAGGCGCTGGGCCGGTTTGGACACGAGGGTAAAGCGATGGGTGCGGTCTGGACGCTGGATCAGGAAAGTCGGTTTGGCAGTGGCAAAGATGGCCACTGCCGCTATATCAATGTCAGGCTGGACGTGGGAGAAGCCGGGACGGCTCAGGAGCGCTGAGGCCCACGCTGCTCCAACGCTTCCGGGGGCACATCGAAGGCTTCGACGATGGACGCCATATTGGCGTCGACAAAGCCGACAAACTCACGTTGCATCTCCAGATGCCAGAGCGCTTCGCGGACCTTGGCTAATGCGTCGGCTTTGCCGGGGTCACTGTCCGCCAGCGAGCGATAATGGGCGATGGCCGCCTTCAGCGCTTTACCCGCCCGGCCGAGCGCGCCGCTCTGCTCCTTCATGAACTCCCATTCAAGGCCCTGATGGTACTCGCTGCGGTGTCGGTGGCTCATCATTTCGACTCCATTTTACGGCGGTGATCCGTGGCTGGCCGGGAAGAAATCCCGCCAGCAAAGGCAAAGCTATCACGGAAATGAAGATGGCGGGTGGATCCCACCGTAACGAAATCCCGTCGCCCTTGTCTTGTCATGGCCATAAAAGCCGCTAAAATGCCACGGCGATTAAGGATATCCATCATCCAAAATTCATTCCGTTCTGACCGCACTCGCATCAGACTCAGCGCGGCCTACACTTACCCTTCGCCGGTCCTGACCGCAGGCAAATACGCCGTGGTTTCCCGCCGGAAGGCAAGGTGGCGGAGTGTTTGTTACAGGATACCCCCCCGGAGGACGAACATTTTCGTAAACCTCTGGGAATTCCTGTATACTACCGCGCAATTTTGTTTGACCCTGACCAATAGAGTACAAAAATGGCAGACCTTTCCAAGTACAGAAATATCGGCATCTTCGCCCACGTTGATGCTGGTAAAACCACCACCACCGAGCGGGTTCTGAAGCTGACCGGTAAGATCCACAAGATCGGTGACACTCACGACGGTTCCACTACTACTGACTTCATGGAGCAGGAAGCTGAGCGTGGTATTACCATTCAGTCTGCTGCGACCACCTGTTTCTGGAACGACCACCGTCTGAACATCATCGACACCCCTGGACACGTTGACTTCACCATCGAAGTTTACCGCTCCCTGAAGGTTCTGGATGGTGGTGTAGGTGTATTCTGTGGTTCCGGCGGTGTTGAGCCTCAGTCCGAAACCAACTGGCGCTACGCTAACGAGTCCAAAGTTGCTCGTCTGATCTTCGTGAACAAGCTGGACCGTATGGGTGCAGACTTCTACCGCGTTGTTGATCAGGTGAAGAACGTACTGGCTGCTCGTCCGCTGGTTATGACCCTGCCGATCGGTATCGAAGACGAATTCACCGGTGTTGTAGACGTACTGAGCCAGAAGGCTTACGTATGGGACGACTCCGGCCTGCCGGAAAACTACGAAGTTGTAGAGATCCCGGAAGAGCTGAAAGAGAAAGCCGCTCAGTACCGCGAAGAGCTGATCGAAACCGCTCTGGAAGCTGACGAAGACCTGCTGATGGAGTACCTGGAAGAAGGTACCGAGCCGTCGCTGGACGACATCAAGCGTTGTATCCGTCAGGGTACCCGTGACCTGATGTTCTTCCCGACCTACTGTGGTTCTGCGTACAAGAACAAAGGTATCCAGCTGGTTCTGGACGCGGTAGTTGACTACCTGCCGTCCCCGACTGAAGTTAACGCTCAGCCGCTGACCGACAAAGAAACCGGTGAGCCGACTGGCGAAGTTGCCAAGGTATCCGCTGACGAGCCGCTGCGCGCTCTGGCGTTCAAGATCATGGATGACCGTTTCGGCGCCCTGACCTTCGTACGTATCTACTCCGGTGTGATGAAGAAGGGTGACACCATCCTGAACTCCCACACTGGCAAGACCGAGCGTATCGGCCGTATGGTGGAAATGCACGCGAACGACCGTACCGAAATCACCACCGCTCAGGCAGGTGACATCATCGCGGTTGTGGGCATGAAGAACGTACAGACCGGTCACACCCTGTGTGATCCGAAGAACGAGTGCACCCTGGAGCCGATGATCTTCCCGGATCCGGTAATCTCCATCGCGGTTGAGCCGAAGGACAAAGGTTCCGTTGAGAAGATGGGTGTTGCCATCGGTAAACTGGTTTCCGAAGATCCGTCCTTCCAGGTTGAAACCGACGAAGAGTCCGGCCAGACCATCCTGAAAGGTATGGGTGAACTGCACCTGGACATCAAGGTAGACATCCTGAAGCGTACCTACGGCGTAGAACTGGTCGTTGGCCAGCCGCAGGTAGCCTACCGTGAAACCATCACTGCTCCGATTGAAGATTCCTTCACTCACAAGAAGCAGTCTGGTGGTTCCGGTCAGTTCGGTAAGATCGACTACCGCATCAAGCCTGGCGAGCAGGGTTCCGGCTTCAAGTTCGAGTCCACTGTTGTGGGCGGTAACGTACCGAAGGAATTCTGGCCTGCCGTTGAGAAAGGCTTCCGCGAGATGATGGCCACCGGTACCATGGCTGGCTTCCCGGTTCTGGACGTAGAAGTTGAGCTGTTCGACGGTTCTTTCCACGCCGTTGACTCCTCCGCTATCGCGTTCGAAATCGCTGCTAAAGGCGCTTTCCGTCAGTCCATGCCGAAAGCTTCTCCGCAGCTGCTGGAGCCGATCATGAAGGTTGACGTGTTCACTCCGGAAGATCACGTTGGTGATGTTATCGGTGACCTGAACCGTCGTCGCGGCATGATCAAAGACCAGGAAGCTGGTGTAACCGGCGTTCGCATCAAGGCTGACGTACCGCTGTCCGAAATGTTCGGCTATATCGGTCACCTGCGTACCATGACCTCCGGTCGTGGCCAGTTCTCCATGGAGTTCAGCCACTACTCTGCTTGCCCGAACAACGTTGCAGAAGCCGTTATCGCTGAGCAGAAAGAGAAGAAAGCTAAGAAGTAATCTGACTTCGGCTGATTCTTAAAAAACCCCGGCAGTGCGAACTGCCGGGGTTTTTGTTTGTCTCGGAAATGGTGCGCTTAGCCGGTAACGGGCAGGAAGCTCAGGAGCAGATAGCCGGCCAGAATCACCGCCACCCAGATCACCATCGCGCCGGACAACGGCGTGCCCCCCAAGGTGCCTTCAGGCACATGAGTGGCCAGGTACTGTCGGGCCGCGCGACCGAAGGCCGCCGCTTTTTCCCGGCACCACGCCTCTGCAGCCCAGAACCGTTGCCAGATCGCCAGGCCCCATCGGTAACCCAGATCCCGATACAGCCAGTCCGCATCCAGATTGACCGACGGCAATTCCGGCGGATACAGCCCTTTTCGGTTCAGCCAGACAAACGCCAGCGCCGAGAAGAACAGCAGCTGAGTCTGCGCCAGCACGTGGGTGGTGTCATAAGGCCAGTAGCCCGGGTCGTAAGGCAGCAGTCCGTAAAGGAACTGCGGGAACACCCCAATACCGATACAGAACGCGGCCGCTATCGTCATCGCCAACAGCATATTGCGGGGGGGATCCGCCGCTTTCAGACCACTGTCGTGAGCAAAAAACGCAAAATACGGGATCTTGATACCGGCATGGTGGAACACGCCCGCTGAGGCAAACAGCAACAGCAGCCACACCGTCGGGTGTCCCTCAATCAGAGCGGCACTCATCACCATCGACTTACTGACAAAACCACTGAACAGCGGGAACGCCGAGATGGACGCCGCGCCGACAATGCAGAGGATGGTGGTTTTTGGCATGGTCTTATAGAGCCCGCCCAGCCGCGAGCCATCGATCTTGCCGGTCATCATCAGCACCGCCCCCATCGACATGAACAGCAGCCCTTTAAACAGGATGTCATTCACCGCGTGGGCCAGTGCTCCGTTCATCGCCAGTTCACTGCCCAGGCCGACACCCACCACCATAAAGCCCACCTGGTTAATCAGGCTGTAGGCCAACACCCGACGCAGATCATTCTCAATCACCGCATAGAAAATCGGGAAACAGGCCATGGCCGCGCCGATGTAGACCAGCAGCTCGGTGCCGGGATAACCCCGGGCCAACGCATACACCGCCACCTTGGTGGTAAAGGCACTGAGGAATACCGTGCCGGTCGGCGTCGCTTCCGGATAGGCGTCCACCAGCCAGCTGTGCAGCATCGGAAACACGCATTTGATGCCAAAGGCGAGGAAGATCAGCATGCCGGGCAGCGTGTCGATGTTCATCAGGTCAAAATGCAGGCTGCCGGTGGCCTGCATCTGCAACAGGCCACCCACCAACAGCAGCAGCCCAGAGATCACCTGTATCGTCAGGTAGCGCATGCCGGCGGTATAAGCCCGCTCCGTGCCGCGCGCCCACACCAGCCAGACGGAACTGAGCGCCATCCCTTCCCAGAACAGAAACAGACTGAGCAGATCCCCCGCCAGCACCGCACCCAGTGCAGAGCCGGCGTAGATCAGCCCGGTCACCCACTCCAGTGGGGATTTCAGGTGCATGGCAAACAGCAGCGCCAGAAACGCCGCCAGATGAAAAATCAGCACGAATACCCGGCTGAGTCCGTCGAGCCGGTATAGCTCCAGGGTTTGCCCCATCAGGGTGATGGACAGGTGGCTGCCCAACGGCTGGAACCACACCAGCAACAAGCTCAGCAGCGGCGTTGCTAACGCGATCCAGGGACGCAGCTTCGGACGGGCCAGCGCCACAACCAGGGCGCCGATAAAGAAGATCAGAAACGGAGGCAACTCACTCATGCTCACCTCCACGGCCTTCCAGCTTTTCGTAGTGGTCTTCCGGGCGCATTACCAGCTTGCGCATCACCTTCGCCAGCAGCACCAGCACCACACAGCCGATAAAGCCATAAAGCGGGTAAAACCCGGGTAACCCTTCCCAGGGGTGCTCTGTGTGGCGGTGCACCACAAAGTCCAGCACCGCCAGCAGGGCACAAATCAGATAGAACAGCTTAAAGCCCCAGTGGTCCATCACTCTCCTCCCCCGGCCAGCCGGCCCAGTTCCACTAACGGCTCCGGTGTCCAGAACAGCACCAACGTGCCCAACGCCGTGATCAACAGTGCCACCAGCGCCGGCCAAGGGGCCTCTCCGCCATGCGCCTCTTGTCCATCGTCAGGCTTGGCCAGAAAAGCTCGGATCGGGATGGGCAACAGGTAAGCCACATTCAGCAATGTACTCAACGCCAATACCCACACCAGCAGCCACTGAGTGGTATCAAGACTGGCATTAAGCAGCAGCCACTTACCCCAGGCGCCTCCGGTGGGCGGCAGGCCGATAATGCTCAGACTGGCCAGCAGAAACGCGGCCATGGTCCAGGGCATGCGCCGGCCCAGGCCGTCCATTTCGCTGACGTTGGTCTTATGAGCGGCAACCAGAATGGCGCCGGCACAGAAAAACAGCGTGATTTTGCCCAGCGCGTGGGCAGCAATCTGCATCCCTCCGGCCATCACCCCCATCGGCGTTGCCAACAGCGCCGCCGCAGTGACATAGCCCAACTGGCTCACCGTGGAGTAAGCCAAGCGTTTTTTCAGGTTGTCCTGCCGCATCGCCACCAGCGAGGCCCAAACGATGGTCAGCGCGGCCAGCCCAAGCAAAATCGGGGTAACCGGCAACTCAGCCACGGTGCTGAGACCAAACAGGTAAACCACGCCCTTGAGCACGGTAAACACCCCGGCCTTCACCACTGCTACGGCATGCAACAGCGCACTGACCGGCGTCGGCGCCACCATCGCCGCCGGCAACCAGCGATGAAACGGCATCATCGCCGCTTTGCCGACACCGAGTACAAACAGCACCAACAAGGCACTCAGCAACAGCGGATTGTGCTCGCCCGCAAATACGCCGCCCTGGGTGAACGTCAGACTGCCCGCCTCCACCTGGATCCCAATCAGCGCCAGCAGCAACAGGGCAATGGAGGTAAACAACAGCACCCCCAGATACACCCGTCCCCCTTTGCGGGCGGCATCGGTGCCGGAATGGGTCACCAGCGGATAGGTCGCCAGCGTCAGCAGTTCATAGAAGAAGAACAGCGTCAGCATGTCGCGGGAGAAGGCGATGCCCATCACCGCGCCCATCGCCAGGGCAAAACAGGCAAAGAAGCGGGTTTGATTGGCTTCGCCATGGCCACGCATATAGCCGATGGCATAAAGGGCCGTGACCGGCCACAGCGCACTGGCCACCAGCGCAAACAGCACCCCCAATGGCTCAACCGCAAAGCCCACTTCCAGTCCCGGGAACGGGGCGGCGATCACCCACTCCTGAGGCGGAGACTGGTAAAGCTCAAAGACCTGGGTGAACAGAAGAACGCCGCCCAGAACGGAAATCGCTTCACGAAGATTGGGTGAGCGCCCGGCCAGCACAATGGCCAGCGCCACCAGCCAGGGAAGGAGCAAAACCGTCATCATGGCGCCACCCCCATCAGTCCCTCAACGGCACTCTGAGCCGCCATCAGGGTCCACTGGGTATCGATGCCCAGATAGATGTTGGCCAGCACCAGTATCCAGGTAGGCACCAGCAGCATTGGCGGTGCTTCACAGCGAGGGCCATCGCTGTCCGAGAAATACGCCACCTCTACCACCTTCCACAGGTAGATAAGCGCCAGCAGGGAACCCAGCAGCACCACGGCTGCTGCCGGCCACCAACTGCGCTCAATCAATGCAATGACCAGGTACCACTTGCTGACAAAACCAACGGTACCGGGCACGCCCACCAGGCTGAGGCCGCCGATCACCAGCGCGGCCATGGTCCAGGGCATCCGCCGGCCGAGGCCGGCAAACTGATTCAGCTGAGTGTGGCCGAGCTGGTAGGTTACCGCCGCCAGTGCCAGGAACAGCGCCCCCTTCATCAGGGCGTGGTTGATCAGATGCAGCAGGGTCGCCAGCAGACCCGTTGCACTGGCGGTGGCGATCCCGAGAATCAGGTAACCCACCTGGGCCACGCTGGAGTAGGCAAAGAGTCGCTTCACATTCTGCTGGTAGATCGCCGCGATGGACGCGGCTACTACCCCAACCAGCCCCAATACCAGCATGATCACTTCAAACGGCATGTGGGAGTAGGTAAAGACCGGGCCGAAGACGGAGTAGATAAAGCGGATCAGAACATAAACGGCGACTTTGGTGGCCGTCGCCGCCAGAAAGGCGGACACCATGGAAGGCGCATAAGCGTAAGCGCTGGGCAGCCACAGGTGCAGCGGAAACAACGCCAGCTTGAGACAGACGCCCACCAGCACAAAAGCAAAGGCGGTGTAGACGGTTCGGGTGCCCTCCACGTCCGGCAGGCGAAGAGCCAGGTCAGCCATATTGAGGGTACCGGTCATCATGTAGAGCAGGCCAACCCCAATCAGAATAAAGGTGGCCCCGAGCGTGCCGAGGATCAGATATTGGTAGGCGGCCCACAACGCCCGGCGGTCCCGGCCCAGCGCAATCAGCGCATAGGTCGCCAGTGAGCTGATCTCGAGGAAAACGAACAGATTAAACGCGTCGCCGGTGGCAACGATGCCCAGCAAGCCCGCCAGCACCAGCAGGAACAGGATGTAGAACGAGCCCTGGCGCTCATCGGAAAGCTCCTTGGCGACGCTCAGTGGTGAGGCGATCAACACCGCCACCGCCATGGCATTGACCAGCACCAGCATCATCGCGCCCATGGCATCAATGCGATACTCGATGCCCCAGGGCGCCTGCCAACCGCCCAATGGGTATACCCATGTGCCAGCCTGGACCACCTGCTGCCACAGCAGAACACTGAAGCCCAGCGCCAGCAGACTGACCATCAGGGTAAATCCGGCCATCAGCCTCGGCCGGCCCAGTAATACGCAACTGGGGGCCGCCAACAGCGGCAGAATAATGGGAAGAATCGGTAAATGACTCAGCATAAGGGATCATCCTGTTGCTGAATCTCATCCTCTTCCAGGGTGCCGTAAGCTTCGTGAAGCCGGACCGCCAGCGCCAGTCCCAGCGCCGTGGTGGCCACGCCCACGACAATGGCGGTCAGGATCAGAACATGAGGCAAGGGATTGGAGAACACCGCAAACTCCGGGTCGAGAATCGGCGCCGTTCCGCCCTCAACCTTGCCCATGCTGATATAGAGAATAAACACCGACGTCTGAAACAGGGTCAACCCCATCAGTTTCTTAATCAGGTTTGCCTGGGCAATCACGATGTAGAAGCCAATCATCATCAGGATCACCACGATGTAGTAGTTATATTGCGACAGCCATGTCATCAGGACGCTCCCCTGTCGACCCGTGCAGAGAAAGTGATAAACAGCAACAGCATCACTGCCGCGACCGTAATGCCGACGCCCAGTTCAACCAGCCATATGCCAAGGTGTTGCCCCGCCAGCCTGTCCTCAGCCAACACGCGATAATCCAGGAAGGGTTTGCCCTGCAGCAGGGCAACCAGACCCACGCAGCCGTAAAGCAGCACCCCACACGCCGCCAAAACCCGAATCACCCACTCCGGAATCACGGCACGAACGGCATCCAGGCCAAACAACATGGCGTACAGGATCAGGGCTGCGGCAAATATCACCCCGGCCTGAAATCCGCCTCCCGGCCCAAAATCACCATGAAACTGCACATACAGCGCAAACAGCATAATCGGCGGGATAAGCAGGGAGCCGATCACGCGAAGAATGGGGTGGTCGTGCATGTCCAATGCCCGACTCGGCGCCCGCGCCCGCCGCCGCTTGAGCAGCGCCAGAACGCCGATGCCCGCAGTGAAGATCACCACGGTTTCGCCAAAGGTATCGAAGCCCCGGTAACTGGCCAGCACCGAGGTCACCAGATTGGGGACACCGACTTCGCTGAATCCGTCCTCCACGTAATGAGACGCCACGTGCACCTGCGCCGGTGCCAAGGGGTCGCCAAATCGTGGCATATCCATCAGACCGTAAAACATCAGAAAGGTGGTCAGCGCGATAACGCCGACGGTACGGCGCACCTGATGGGTATGCGGCTTTTCGAAACGGCCGGTGAGTGTCAGGGCCGCCAGCATCAACAAGGTCGAAATACCGGCGCCGACCGAGGCTTCCGTAAAGGCCACGTCCACCGCGTCCATCAGCACAAAAAACGCCGCAGAAAGCAGACTGTAGATGCCGGTCAGCATCGCCGAGGCAAACAGGTCCCGGGTACGAACCAGTGCCAGTGCTGTCAGCACCAACAGGCTCAGCAGGACAATATCAAGCAGAAACTCCATCCCTGGTCCCTCTTCCTAGTCCGATCCAAGCTTGGGTTTCACCCCGCCGGTCAGTGCTGCCTTGGCAATGGCGTGGCCTGAGGTGGGACTGGTCAGCAGCAGGAACAGAAAGATCCAGGCGAGTTTGCCCAACACCAGCCACTCGCCCTCAACCCAGAACGCCAGCCCCATCAGAATGCAGCCTCCGCCCATGGTGTCCGTCACACTGGCCGCATGCAGCCGGGTATAGATATCCGGAAATCGCAGCACACCGAGGGTGCCGCTGACACAAAGAAAGGTGCCGACCAGAAGAAAAGCCCCGCCGATCCAGATTGGCCACTCCATCATTGCTCCTCCTCTCTGCGCTGTTCGAAAAAGCGCAGTACGCCGATGATGGCGATAAAGTTGATCAGCGCGTAGACCAAAGCGATGTCGAGAAAGTCCGGCCGCCCCATCAGAAAGCCCATGACGGCAATCAACAGCACCGTTTTCGTGCCAAACAGGTTTACGGCCAGGATTCGGTCATAGAGGGTTGGGCCGGCAATCGCCCTAATCAGCGCCAGCAGCATTGCTGTCGCCAAACCCAATGCTGCTGCGGCTAACATTACGGCTCCAAAGCCAGCACACGCCGGCACATTTCTCCTTCCTGCAGCGCTTTCAGGGCATCGGCATTCAGGGCGTGGACTTCAACGACTTCACCGTCAAGTTTCAGAGAAACGGTGCCGGGGGTCAGGGTAATGGAGTTGGCGTACACCACTTTGGTGAGCTCATGGGATTGGGGTAAAGGCAACCGGCCGATGGCCGGATTGAGGGAGCCTGGGCCCCGCCAGACATGGCGCACCACGTCGATATTGGCGCGGACAATTTGGTCCATCAGCCACAGTGCGTAACGGGGCAGGCGGGAAAACCTGATGGGAAGCGGCGCGCTAAGCAGGCCCATACGACGACTCAACCACAGCACAAGTGCGGTGGAGGCCAGTCCCAGGCAGAGCATAAGCGGCCCATAGTGGCCGGAGTTCGACAACCAGAGCAACATCAGAAACAGCGCTAAAGAAATAACAGGTCGCATCGATTCCATGACAAAAAATTGACCTATCGTTTTAATCTAATTGAAGATCTTTCGGCGGGTCAACACTCTTCAGAATGGACTGTGTAAGTTGCGAGTGTCATCATGACCTTTCCTCATGAGCCCTCGGGGGTCACACCCGATGTTCGAAACTGAACGACTGATTCTCCGCCCGGCCCACCGGGCTGACGCTGGCTTTATTCTCGCTTTGGTGAACAGTGAAGGCTGGCTTCGCTACATTGGCGACCGGGGGATCCGAACCCTGGATCAAGCCTGTGACTACATCGAAGCACAACTGCAAAGCCACTATCAGACCCACGGCTATGGGCTCTATGTGGTGTGCAGCAAACCAGAGCATACCCCCATCGGCCTGTGTGGCTTGCTGTGTCGGGATGCCCTGCCCCACCCGGATCTGGGGTTTGCTCTGTTGCCGCAGTGGCAGAACCAGGGTTTGGCCAAAGAGGCCTGCCAGAAGGTGCTTGAGTTGGCCCGGAGCCAATGGGCCATTGCCACACTCCTGGCGATCACGGCGCCGGACAATCATGCCTCAGCAGGGCTGCTGGGCAGTCTGGGCTTCACGTCTTCAGGCACCACACGACTGAGTGACGATGCCGAAGAGGTGCGACGATTCATCTTAAACGGGCCCAGCTAAACGGGCTCAGTTAAACGGTGGGTAGTCCCGTAATGACGCCGGCAAGCGAGACAACAGCGCCAACCGCCAGCGAGACCGGTGCCGTTGCCAGACGATCCCAAGAGCAATAACCGCTAGTCCCAACAGAGTCAGGGCAATGGGGAACCACAGGCTGTCCCGGAACAAGTCGTAGGCGAGGTGGCCCAAATAGCCGCAAAAGCCGATGGCACCAACCACCGTAAATACCCGGCGGTTAAGTAACACTCCCAGCAGCATCATCATCAGGTTGATGGCGCCGTAGATCGCCCTGTCCCACTCGGTGTCTGACTCCTGCGCCGTCAATCCTCCCCAGAACGCGAGCACACCAAACAGATACAACCAGAAGGCAAAGTCGCCCCTGGCTGACGGCCGGGCCTGACGTCCATCCACATAAAGGCCCAGCGCCACCATCACCAATCCCGCCGCCATGCTGATCTGGCCGCGTACCGCCCAGTTGAGGCGTTCACCCATCAACAGGTCTGCACCATCCAGTGCGAGAAACCAGACACTGAGTGCCAGCGGAAATACCAGAAACGGCACCCGTCGCCAGACCAGGGCCAGGGTCGCCGCCAGCAGCGTGGCCAACTCCAGAGAAACAAAATGGCCGCTCAGTCGCCGATACAATCCGGGATACTCTTCTCCCTCGGGCCACCATCCCATTCCTTGCTGCAATCCATAAACGGCAAGTGGTGTCAGACACACGACAAAGACCAATGCCAATCCGGCCGGGAGCCACAGCTCTCGCCCCTCAAAATGGCGTTGCAGTGCCAGTCCGGCTGCCGCATAGACCAAAGCGATGGCCAGCATGCCGAAGCCGCCGAACTGCTCGAAGCCCCGCTCCATAAACACCGTCATCGCCCCAATGGCCAGCAACGCACCGAGGTAATAGAGCAGATGGGTCAGATCAAATCGGGCCGGCCCCTGGCCGGGTTCCGGACGCCACAAAGTTTGCAGTGCTTCCGCTTGCTGCCGGGAGATGATGCCGGCTTTCACGCCGGCTTTAAGCTGTGAAGAAAGGGGGTCGTGAGCCACGCTGAGCGATTCCTGCGTCGGGGTTGTGACTCACTCACAGTGACCGATTGCCTCCGTACACGCAAGCGATTACTGCCGGCGCCATGCCCCTGCCAGAAACGCGATTCCCTTGAATAAAAAGGCGTTTTTGATTCAGTCACCCGGCAGTGATAGCTTCAGCTCTGGGCAGACGTTGGCATGGAAGCCATACGGCGACACCGCCACATCAGGGAGGAAGGAATGAAGGCACTGGTATTTATTGTCGGCGGCGCGCTGTTTATCGCGTGCAGCGTATTTGGCCGGCGAGTCGAAAAGGGGTTTCTGGCCAACTGCACGGCCGTAGACGGTACCGTGGTGGCACTCAAAGAGGAAAAACAGCGGACCGGCAACACAAGCCACACCGTTGTTCTGCCCATTATCGAATACCAGGCTGACGTGACACTTCGGTTTAAAGCGGAGGTGGACGCCAGAAAACACCGCCTCACGCGGGGCAAAGCGGTTCGTGTTCTGATCAGCAACGACAATCCCAGAATCGCCAAGCTCGAGGCCCGCTTTAAGGGGTCTTTTTTGCTGCTCAATCTGCTGTTTGTCATGGGGCTGGTTACCACCATCATCGGCATCGCCAACTTTGACCCAGCAAGCGTCAGCCTGCCGTTTCTGAATGACCCTTTCTCTCTCGTTGCCGCTGCGGTAGCGGTGGCCTTTCTCAGCATCAAACTGGCGCCCTCCATCCGCTACCTGCTCAATCACGGCGCCCGGCACCGTGAAAACGCCTGGGAGGTGGTGGCTGAGCCTGAGACATCAGAGCAGCCCGGAACCGGCTGGCCTTGAGTCCAGGATTGGGCTGGCGACAACCACGCCTCAGCCCGGCCGGATGACGCGCCCAATGTTCAGGTAATGTGCGCTGGCGCGTTCAGTGGTTGCGGATTGAAACTCCCACGGGCACCTGATAACGTCCCGGCGTTGTTTATAAATCATTCAATGACATGGAGTGTCGAATGCGTGTTGGATACCGGTTGGCCACAACTTTGTTGGCGCTGTTCAGTTTGCCGTTTTCTGCTGTCGGCGAAACGCTGAACAAGATTGAGATTACCGCAACAAATAATTACCAGAGCGTCATTGTCGAGCAGCCTGAAGAGCTGAAAACCACGGATGACGTCGCGCTCACCACTTACGTTTTCGAGCGCGCCCGCTTTCAAAACCACAAGGACCCCCAACGCTTTATTGAAGTGATGGACTGGGTGGCCAGCCAGTGGCAACACGATGGCATGAACCAACCGCCAGCGGGCACCAGCTCGCTGGAGATTCTGAAGAAGGTGCATGATGAGGGGGAGCGCTACCGTTGTGTCGAATATGGCCAGGTGATGGCCGATATCCTCTCTGCGATGGGGCATAACACCCGGCAGATTGGCTTGCAAAGCTCGGAGGTGGCTTACGGCGGCTTTGGCATGGGCCATGTGGCCACTGAGGTGTGGTCCAACACGTTGGGCAAGTGGGTGTTCTTTGATCCGCAGTACAGTATCTATGCCCTGCACAATGGCGAATACCTCAATATCCACGACATCTATCAGCTAAAGCGCCAGCAGCAGTATGACCAGATTCAGTTTATGGTGACGGCGCAGTTAGCCCGCCTAAACCAGGTGGACGTCGAGAAGATGAAGTCCGACTACGCCGGTTTCCTCTCCAATTATCTCGGCTTTCACATCTCTTCGCGCCACCTGTACGGCCAGCGACAGAATGTATTCCTGATGATGGAGGCCGCCACGCCGCCCCTTACTTTCCAGGGAATGGGGTCCGATTATCCCAAGCTGTTTACCCGGGATGCCAATATCGCCTACCCCGTGCTCAATAAGACCTCAATCGCAATGACGGCCCTGCCGAATGCTCAGGCGGACTTCCAGACGCTGATGGAGCAGCATGGCATCGAAACCAACGAGCAGTACCTGGAACACCAATGGCGCATTGCGGCAAAGGGCGAGATTTTGATGGAGTTCTACACGGCGATGGACCGCTTTTCGCATTTTCAGATCCGCCAGAATCAGGAAAAATGGCAAGACCTTGAGGGCAGCCGCTTTGTCTGGCCGCTCGATAAAGGGGAGAACCGATTTGAGGTTCGCAGCGTCACCGAAGCCGATGTGACCGGGCCAGTCACCTTCGTTGACGTACGATACGGTCTGTAAGCCGTCAGGCCAGGTGGCGGCCGCCGTCCAGATGAAGGGTTCTGCCGGTCACGTACTGGCTGCTCATCAGGTACTGCACCGCCTGCCACACCTCCTCTTCGCCACCCTCCTTGGGGATCAGCGCCTTGGTCAGTGCTTTATGCCGGTAGGCGTCGTCATCGTCCGGGTTGAACCGGATCAGTGCCGGCGCAATGGCGTTCACTTTGATGGTGGGCGCGAACCGTTTAGCAAAGGAGAGGGTCAGGTTGGCCAGAGCGGCTTTGCTGGCTGCATACGCGATGTGCTTGGCACTGCCGGTGTCGGCCACATAGTCGGTCAGGTGAATGATATCGGACACCGGCTCTGCCCCCCGTTGAAGCGCGTCCGACAGCGCCAGGTTGAGTGCGTAGGGCGCGGCGACGTGCACCTGCATCATTCGCTGCATCACCTCGTCCTCAGGCGCACTGCCTTCAGTCAGCCAGTCTGACGCGTTGTGGATCACCGCCCGAAGTTTCGGGTGGCTGTCCCGCACCGCCGAGATCAGTGAATCCAGACTCCCTGGCGCACAAAAGTCACACTGATGGAGCTCAGCGCCTTCCGCCCGAAGGCCCGACAGCGCCGGTCGCTCACTGCGGTAGGTACCAATCACCGGCACCCCCTGCTCCAGCAATGACAGGGCCAGATGCAAGCCTATGCGCTTACCGACGCCGGTGATCAGGACCGGGGCACTCATCGCAAAAATTCCGCCCGGGTGGCCGCTTTGGTCTTAAACACGCCACCCAGCGCAGTGGTTTCTGTGTAGGAGCTGGCGTCCGCCACGCCTCGCGCCTTCACACAGTAGTGAGTGGCCTGAATCGAGACGGCGACATTATTGGTGCCAAGCAACGTTTGCAAGGCGACCAATACCTGTTGGGTAAGCCGCTCCTGGACCTGGGGACGACGGGCAAAGAACTGCACAATGCGATTGATTTTGGACAGGCCGATCACTTTCTTGTCCGGAATGTAGGCTACCGTTGCCTTGCCATCGATGGTGACAAAATGGTGCTCACAGGTGCTGACCAGACTGATCTCTTTCACCTTAACCATCTCATCAACACCCATCTTGTTGTCGATGACGCACAGCTTGGGAAATTGCTGGTAATCCAGGCCAGAAAAGATCTCTTCCACGTACATTTTGGCGATGCGATGTGGCGTCTCGGACAGACTGTCATCGCTCAGGTCGAGGCCTAATGTACCCATCACTTCCGACATCAGGCCTTTGATGCGGGCGTATTTCTGTTCGTTGTTGAGCCCGCTCTCCACCAGTGGCGTTTCCAGTCCACGGGCGACCAACGTTTCGCGAACCAATTTGGCTTCTTCGTTCATATTCATCACGCCCCTCTCTTCTCGTTCCTTGTGCTTACGGCCCCGTGAGCCTTTTGGTTTTCTGGCGTGATCCGTCACAGCCAACCCTGCCGTACCTCTAGTGTCGCCTCCAAATTGGAACCTGTCATGCAACTGACGCTTTTCTACGATAGCCAATGCCCCCTCTGTCGCCAAGAAATCCAAGCACTTAGGCAGCGTGACCCACTGAATCGCCTGCGCTTTGAGGACCTGCACGCGACTGATCTGCAACAACGATATCCCGATATCGACCTGCCCCGAGCCCATGCCGTTTTGCACGGTCTCACTCAGGACGGTCGCTGGTTAACCGGTCTGGACGTGACCCACGCGGCCTGGAGCCTGGTCGGGTTGGGCCACCTGACCGCCCCCCTGCGTTGGCGCCCGGTCCGGCCCTTTGCCGACCTGGCTTACCGCCTGTTTGCCCGATATCGACGGCCTCTGGGGCGGTGGTTCGCGGGTAACAACGGCTGTGACGTGTGCTCTCGTGAACGCTAGTACTTTGGTCATCGGTGCCGGCAGCGCCATCGGACGCGCCGTGGCGGAGTTGGCGCTGGCACGGGGAGAGCACGTTGTCGGACTGAGCCGTCAGGCACCGGCCATCAACCATCCCGACTTTCTCTGGTTGCCTTGCGACCACCAGCCATCGGACCGGCGCCACTGCCTCGACGCGCTGAGCGAACAAGGCAAACGCTGGCATCGGGTCGTGATTTGCCTCGGGATGCTGCACAGCGACAGGGTTAAACCGGAGCGCCGGCTCGAGCACCTTGATATGGAAGCGATGCAGCAGCTATACCAGATTAATGCGCTGCTGCCGCAATGCTACCTGGCCGAACTGCTGCCTTTGCTGGCCCCGCAGGCGGACTGCAAAGTGGCGGTACTCTCTGCCCGGGTCGGCAGCATCGGCGACAACCGGCTTGGAGGCTGGTACGGCTATCGGGCATCCAAAGCCGCACTCAATATGTTGCTGGCCTGCACCGCGATTGAATATCGTCGCCGGGCACCCGGCATCAAGCTGATGGCTTACCACCCGGGTACGGTGGAAAGCCCACTCTCCGAGCCCTTTGCGGCTGGCCGCGCCAGACTGTCACCGGCCCAGAGCGCCGGGCAGTTGCAACGTTGGATGGATGAAGCCGTGGTGGACGGTGAATTGAGTTTTCTGGATTGGACCGGTCAAACGGTCCCCTGGTAACCGCAATCCCGCGTCAGAGGAGGAAAGGTATGTTTGGCATGAAAAAACGCGCCAGTGCCGGCGCCATCTGGTCACTGGAGGGCGACCTCTACATCGCCCGCGCCTACGATGCCCAGGGGCAGCTGCTGGAGCAGCACCAATGCCCGTGCCTGAAACAGGCCCGGGACTGGCTGGAAGACAGAGGGGCGGACCCCATTGAGTTCCACCCCTCCCAGACCTACTCCGAAATGTGTGGCGACAATCAGTAACCCGCGGCCTGGCCATCCTTTCGGCTTTCTGAGGCGCCAATATAGCTGTTGGTGGCTTCATCGAAGGCGATCGCCTGGTAACCGCCATATCCACCCAGGTTTTCCTGGATCACGTGGCCCCGCTTCATCAAGGCCCGGCGGGTTTCATAGGGAAACCCGGACTCCAGACTGACTACACCACCATCGCTCATCACCTCGCCGGTGGGCTGGCTGGAGCCGGTATGCAGAATCCGTGGCGCATCCCCCGCCTCCTGCAGATTCATACCGAAATCCACCAGATTAATGATGATTTGGGCGTGGGCCTGGGGTTGAGTCGCGCCGCCCATCACCCCAAAGGAGAGCCAGGGCTTACCGTTTCGGGTGGCAAACGCCGGAATGATGGTATGGAACGGACGCTTGCCCGGCGCATAGGTGTTGGCTTCACCCGGTTGCAACGTGAACAGTTCGCCGCGGTCCTGCAGCACAAACCCCAGCCCTGGTGGCGTCATGCCTGAGCCCATGCCGCGATAATTACTCTGGATCAGTGACACCATGTTGCCTTCACTGTCTGCGGTGGTCAGATAGATGGTGTCGCCATGCAGCAACGCCGGGTTGCCATGTTCGACCGCTTTGGCAGCGCGCTCACCAATCTCAGCACGACGTGCTTTGGCATACTCTGCCGAGATCAGCCCCGCCACCGGAATATCGGCGAACGCCGGATCAGCGTAATACTTGGCTCGGTCCGCGAACGCCAGCTTCTTGGCTTCCACAAAGGTGTGCACATACTCCGGGCTGGTTCGGCCCATCGCCGCAATGTCGTACCCTTCCAGAATCTTCAGGATTTGCAGAGCGGCAATGCCCTGCCCCGGCGGCGGCAGCTCCCACAGGGTCACCCCCCGATAGTCAACGCTCACCGGCGCCACCCATTCACTGGTGTGGCTGGCCAGATCGTCATAGCTCAGGAAGCCGCCGTTCTCCTTCATGTACTGATCGATGCGGCGGGCGATCTCGCCCTGATAAAACGCCTTACGCCCCTCTTTGGCCAGCAGTTTGTAGCTGTATGCCAACCCGGGGTTGCGGAACCGTTCACCGACACCAGGCATGGCGCCGTCAGGCATAAAGGTTTCCTTGAACCCAGGATACTGGCCCAGCTTTGGTGCACTGCGCGCCAGGTAATAGGCGATCAGGTCGGACACAATAAAGCCCTGCTCCGCGTATTCGATCGCCGGGGCCAACACCTGGCTCATCGGCAACTTGCCAAACTTTTCGCTCAGCTCAAACCAGCCGTCCACCGCTCCGGGTACCGACACCGGCAGCGGGCCATAGGGCGGGATTCTACTGAGTCCGCGCCGCTCAAACTCCTCCAGAGTGAGACTTTTGGGGCTGCGCCCCGAGGCATTGAGACCATGCAGCTTGCCGCTTTCCGCGTCCCAGACGATGGCAAACAGGTCGCCGCCGATGCCGCATCCGGTGGGTTCCACCAGCCCCAGCACCGCATTGGCCGCAATGGCCGCGTCGATGGCGTTCCCTCCCTCTTTCAATATGTCCAGTGCCACCTGTGTGGCCAACGGCTGACTGGTGGCCGCCATCCCCTGCGCCGCATACACCGGAGAACGGGAAGCAAACGGGGCGCCGGTGACGCGATCAAAGCCCAGAACGGACGCGCTGAATCCCGCCAGCAGACAAAGTGCGGTAACCAGATGGCTCCTGCTCGACATAGTCCAACTCCATGACAGTAACGTAACCGCAACGTAACCAAGCTGGCCGGTCATCGCAATGGGAAAATGGTGCAGACCGGGCAGCCGTTTCTCATGCAAGTTGCCGGTCAGTTGGCATTTTTACGCGTCTCTCTCTGGTAATGTGGCCCGCAATCGACTTGATATGGATGTGACAAGGATGATCGCCTACCGCCCTCACCGGACGCTCTGGTGGCTGCGTGCCCTGGGCCTGTTGCTGAAAGCCGGACTCGTGGCCGGCACCGGCCCCCTGCTGGGGCTGACCCTCGAACTGCCTCCCCTGATCGCCATTATGGCGCTGGAAGCGGCTTTTCTCGGGCTGACCACATTGCCCTGGGGCCAGCGGCACTTGCCGCTGTTCAGTCAGTTGCTGCTCGATACCCTGTTCTGGGGCGCCTGGCTCCACTTCTCCGGCGGGGCCACCAACGCCTTTGTCACTCTGCTGCTGATGCCCGTAGCCATCGCCGCCGTCCTGCTGCCTTTGCGGCAGGCGTTAGTGATAGCCGCACTGACCTGCCTTGCCTACAGCCTGATGATGCTGACCATGCCCCACGACGCGCATATGCACGGGGCTCAGATGGCGGCGCACTACCTGGGCATGTGGCTCAACTTCCTGCTCAGTTGTGCAGTATTACTCAGCGTTGTCGCGGTCATGGCGCATCGCCGCCGTGAACAGGAGCAGGAGCTGGCTCGCCTGCGCGAAGCGCAATTACGGCAGGAACATCTGCTGGCACTGGGCACGGCGTCGGCGCAGCTGGCCCATCAGCTGGCCACCCCGCTCTCTACCCTGACTCTGCTGCATGAAGAGGCGCTTGAGCACCATCCGGACAGCCCGTATTTGCCTCAGATGAACGGCCCTCTGCAACTGTGCCAGCAAAGCCTAAATGGTCTGCGTCAGACCAGCGAGCGGCTGCGTAATGACACACCCGAGCCTCAGCCTCTGGAGCAACTGCTGCAAGGCGTAAAATCCCAGTTAAAGCTGCTGTTGCCCCAGGTTGAACTGGACCTGGAGATGCAATCCTCCCCGCTTCTGCTCAGTGGCGACCCGGCACTGCAGCCCGCCCTGCTTTCCCTGGCGTATAACGGCGCACAGGCCAGCCTGCGACAGGGCAGCGAACGCCTGGCGCTGGAAGTGGCGCGGGAGGCGGATGGCATCACCTTGATCCTGAGGGATTGGGGGCCCGGACTGGGCCCGATCCAGGACAAGCTGGGACGGGAACGGGTACAGAGTTGTTCACTCGGCGTGGGCCTGTTGCTCAGCCACGCGACCTTTGAGCGACTGGGTGGCTCGCTGCGACTCAGCAACCATGCCGATGGTGGCGCGGAAGCGCGAGTCTGGCTGCCAGAGGTGCGTGCATGAGTGACAAACGGGTGCTGATCATCGAGGACGATGCCCAGCTCGGTCCGGTACTGGCCCGGCGGTTGGATCGCCACGGCTATGACACACTGTGGGTCGACAATAAGACCGATGCCCTGCTTCGGGCCCGCCAGTGGCGCCCGACCCATCTGGTGCTGGACATGAACCTGGGCGAAGACAACGGACTGGCCCTGATTGCCCCGTTGCGGGCCTCACTGCCCCACGCCCAACTGGTGCTGTTGACCGGCTACGCCAGCGTCTCCACTGCCGTGGACGCCATGCGATTGGGCGCCAACCACTACCTGGCCAAACCGGTGGACACCGCCACCCTGCTCAGCGCACTGGAAAACGCGCCGGTGGCCCTGAGCGCGTGTCCGGACGATACGCCCATCAACCCGAGGCGGCTGGAGTGGGAGCACATCCAACAGGCGCTGCGCCAGCACGACGGCAACGTCTCTGCCACCGCCAGAGCGCTGGGAATGCACCGACGGACGCTGCAGAGAAAACTCCAGAAGAAGCCGCTGGTGGAGGAGCACGGCAGTTAGCTCAGATGGTCGGAGTGCCTTTCAGCAACAGGTCCAACAGCGCGGCCAGCTCCACCTATCGATGAACCAAACAACCCTCAGGCCCATAGAGAGATTACAGGTGCTCAGTAACGCGCCCAACTCCATTCCGTTCACATTGGATCGAACCGCGAGCGAAGACGCGGTTAAATGCAGGCTTTACCCGGGTGTTGCCACTAAGTATCCGTCTCTTTGGCGAAGCACACCGCAGCAGTTTACGGCGTGTTAGCAGCAAGCCAAAGAGGAGTTCATCGGAGTACAAAATACACCTGTTTATTGGTTGCCATAAATCAAGAAAGGGCAACCTGAGGCAATTTACACTTTGTAAAGGTCGTAAATTGCATCGCCAGAGTCGCTCGGGCAAGATGCGCGGATACAGATGTACAGCCTGAACCGGATTTTGGAGAAACTATGGCCTCTCAACGGGAAACCCAACTGCTGGCAGTGGCCCGCGAACTGATTCTTGAAGAGGGGATGGTCTCCTTTAAGTTTGTCGAGATCGCCAAACGGGCTGAAATCTCCCGCGCCACCCTCTACAAGCATTTTTCCGGCAAGGAGGATGTCCTGGTCAGCCTGTTTGTTCAGGACGCCAATACCACCCGCGAGATGCTGATCAACATCCAGAACGATGCCAGTCTGAATGACCAGGAAAAGCTGATTACCGCCCTGTTGGCACCGGTTTCCATCTCTATGGAGCAGAAAAACCGGCTCGGCACTGCGTTTCTGTCTGCCAACCCCGGTATCTACCTGTTTGCCACCCAGGAGCGCCAGGATGAGCTGATGGCGATCACCAATCAGCTGCGTCAGGTGAATACGCAGCTGTGGATGGGCCCGGTACAACGTGGGGCACTGAAAGCCACCCCCGAGCAGTTACAGTCGGTCATGTCGTCGCTTTATCCCTATCAGCGCGGCTGCGTCATCATTCCGCAAAGCGTGATGACCCTGGGCAACCAGATATCCCGCAGCCTGAACGAGGTGTACGACAACCTGCTGGCCTACACCCAGCCGCTGGATTGGCAACCGGGCCATCAGGAGGTGCGCTATGAGAAGGTGCTCAAGGCGATCGGTAAGTATGAGCAGCAGTCGATGATCGCTTGCTGAGCGGACACAACACACTAAGAACCGGCCCCTGGCCGGTTTTTTGATCGATGCACTCCATTGAGCAATACCAGAACGGCCCAGGCAGTAAACTGACGCGGCAAACTGGAATGGATCCCGCTCAACGCATGAAATTCAGGGAATGAATCAATGACTGCACTGTACGAACAGATGGTGTTTCGCCCGTCTCACGGGCAATCCGTGCCGCAATGGGGCAGCCTGCTGGTCAGCCAGGATGGCATCGTGTTTTATGGCAAGGAGAAGGTCGTCAACTTTGGCGCCATTCGCCGCTTATCGCTGGACAGCCGGGGGTGGCTGCACATCGAATATGGCGACAATCGTCAGGCCGCGATTTCTGACGGCAGCTGGCGGGGAAAGATCAACCGACTGACCCGCCTCCCCGCTTTGCTTAAAGCTCTTCATCGATATCAGGGCTGAAACCTTGCGCTGGCGCTCAACCGGTTCACAATGAGGGACAGTCCGCTTAAGAAGGATCGGTTATGCGTCCTCACCTGTTGTCCGAGCGGCTTTACGCCCGCCCAATGTCCGCCACCGCCACGATTGACCCGGAGTTGGTCATTCAGACGCTGGCGCTTTTTACGCCTGAAGTGCAACGCACCCTCCCCGGCCACTGGCCGGCCGTCACCGATGAAAGCAGCGCCGCCCAATGGTTGGAAGATCGTCTGGAAGAAGCCTGGCCGTTAACGGTTCGGCTGCGCGCCGATCACAGTCTGGTGGGGTTTCTGCTGATCAACCCCGGCGTGACGGTGGAGATCGGCCCCAGTTGGCATATCGGCTATTTGCTGGGCGAACCGTACTGGCGCCAGGGCTTTGCGACGGAGTTGGTGGGGTCTCTGGTGGACTGGTGCGACACGCATCAACAGGTGGCCTGTTTACGTGCCGGTGTGTTGGAAACGCACCCTGCGTCCGCGCGGGTGCTGGAGAAAAACGGGTTCACTGAAGTCGCGCTGGCTGACGGCCCCGCTGGGGTCCGCTTCTTCGAGCGGCATTTCCATTCGCCGGCGTCCCCGGCTTAGCCAAGTCGCACGCGAGCGTCTTCTGGGGCCTGCTCCCGCGCCTGTTGAGTGTAATCCCGCTGCACCTGAGCGACCCGGATCCGATAGGAGTCAAACCACTTCTCCTTGCCCTGTTGCTGCGCCAGACAATGGTCCAAATCGTTGCGCCACGCTGACAACGCCGTTTCATCCCGCCAGAAAGAGAGACTCAACAGCTTGCGGTCGTCTGCCAGGCTCTGAAACCGTTCAATGGACAAGCATCCGTCGTATTGAGCCAGACGCGCTTTTAACTCTGCCGCCCGCGCCAGGTACGCGGATTTCCCGGCCTCCGTGGGCGTCACTTCAAAAATTACAGCCAACATATTCCTGTTCCTTTGCCATCACCGGCGCCATTCGGCCCGGCATCATAATGATGCCGCCACTGTGCCAAATCCGATCGGGGTTGGCCCGGCTGAATACGCAAAACTGCCTGCACCTTCAAGAATTCCCCTGTGACTGGCAAAAATCGGAACAAAAAAACCCCGCCGAAGCGGGGTTTGCCCATCCTGGGAGACTCAGGAGCGGCGCAGACTGTCGTACCACAGGTTGTGGTGTTGCTTGGCCCAGTTCTCATCGCACTGGCCGGAAACCATGCACTCCATGCCGCCCTCGGACATGATGGTCGCCATAAAGATGTGCACCACCGAGAACGCCCCAACGATCAGGGCGCCCAGCAGGTGAAGCACCAGTGCCAGATTGGCCGCGCCTTTGCTGTCCACCAGCGACGGGAACATCAGCACCAGGCCGGTGCCAATCAGGATCAGGCCAAACAGAGTGAAACACCAGAACCACAGCTTCTCACCGGCATTGGCAAAGCCCGCGTCCGGATGCTGGCCTTTGAATGAACCGAAGTTCAGGTAGCCACCACAGGACTTGAACCAGGCCAGATCACACGCTTCCGGCATCTGCTTCGGCGCCCATTTCACCATCATCACCAGGGCACCGACGATAAAGGGGAAAGCCAGGAAGTTATGCCAGGCCACCATGGCACTGATCAGTCCCTGCCAGCGACTCTCCATCATCATCGGGTCCAGGTAGAAGCGTCCTGCGGCCATCACCAGGCCGGTGAGAATCAGGCCGATGCAGGCGATGCCACCCAACCAGTGCACCGCCACGTCGGTCCTGGACCAGCGCGGCACCATTTTTCCGGAGAAGCCGTGGGTCAGACGGGCTTTGCCGTTCACCATCACAAACAGGGCAAACAGCAGGGCCACACCAAACACGCCGAACAGCAGCAGGTCGGCATTGAACTGAGCGTTACCCAGCGTATCCAGTGAACCCAGATCGGCCTGGTTTACGGTCCAGGAGGACGCCGGCAACGTGTGGTCAGCGGCAATGCCCCGGATCTCCGGGATGTCGGCTTCAACCACCTCATGGGTGACCGGGCTCCACAGCTGGGGCGTGGGGGTTTCCGCTTGCTGGGCAACAGCCCCGAAAGCGATCCCGGCCAGCAGCAGCGCCGGGGCAATCCAAAAACGGTTTTTCATAACTCGTCCTTTTATGAACGTTCATCGGGCGGGGGCACGGCCCCCGACACTCAATGGATCATCTGTGACTGAACGTAGTGATTAAGCGCAGCGCCGTAATGGCGCCAGAAAGGCTCGCGGGCGTGCTCCATCAGCTTGTCGGTGAAGTCACCACACCAGGCACCGAGGTGCTCGGTAAGAAACTGTTGGGCCAACGCCTCCAGTTCCCCGGCCACATCGGCGTTGCCGGCATGGCGATGCTCCGACGTCAGTGCCGACACGCAGTAGAGAAACTCCAGCTCGTTGCCGATGTAATCCGCCGGCTCGTTAAAGCGCGGCTCGATGGTCAGCCCCAGCTGTTGATAAAACGCGTGCACGTTGACGGTATGGTGGCTGTTGAGCACCGATTTGCCGCTGCGGTAGACCGATTCATAAGGCGGTACGGTCAGGCGGTAAGGCCCGATGCACATCCGGTTAAAATCGAACTCAAGTCGCTCCGGCATCGCCCGCATCTTTCTGGCCTCTGCCAGCAATTCGGGGTACTGATCACCCTGCTCCAGCACCCGAATCAGTGCGTCCAGGTTGTCCGCCAGTCCCGGCTGAAACACCATGCCTTTAAACGCCTGGTAGTGGGCGGCCTGCGCCCCGAATGGCAGAGACATCAGACGCGCTCCTTGATGATCACCATGTTCGGCTTGGTCAGGTTGTCGCGATAGCCCACCCCGGATTTGCTGGCGTGCACATTGCTTTTCAGCACCTGACTGACGTTGTCGGTGGTCAGGCAGCCCACGGTGCAGCCGGTGACGCAGGCCGGTTGCTGGCCCTGATCAATCAACTCGATGCACATGTTGCACTTGGCGGCCCGGCCGTCGCGGGGATCCACGGCGATGGCGTCATAGGGACAGGCGCTCACGCACAGTCCACAGCTGGTGCAGCGCTCGCGGTCCAGCACCACCAGGCCATCGGAACGGGTGGTGAAGGCGCCTGACGGACACACCATCAGGCAAGCCGGGTTGCCGCAATGCATGCAGGAGTGGGTCAGCCAGACGTCGATCTCGTCGTCCTCGCGCTTCACTTCGAAGCGATCCACCTTACGAAAGCGCACGTTTTCCGGCAGCTCGTTGTGGATCTGACAGGCGATGGTGCAAGCCTGACAGCCAACGCAGTTTTCCTGGCGGAACACGAAGCCCCGTTGAAGTTGGTTTTCCATGTTGTCTCTCCTCAGACCTTAGCCAGGGCAACGCGGGTGGAGTGGTAGGCGGAGCAGCCGCCCATGTCGGTGAGCTTGTCGGTGGTCAGCGAGTTGGTGCAGCCGTTCTTGCCGTTCGGATTGAGTCGGATCCAGTTGCACTTGGGCGCCATCAGCGTGCCCTCGCCCACCCCGGTGGTCACCATCGCCACAAAGGTGGCCTCACCGCGATGGTTGGACAGGGTGATCTGGTCGTTGTCTTTGACCCCGTATTTGGCCGCATCGTTGGGGTTGATCTTGACGTAGTAGGCCGGGATGTTGCGGATGTACTGAACGTTGTAGAAGGAGCTGTTGACCCGCTGAGGCACACCACTGGACAGCAGGCGGAAAGGCAGTTCGCGTTCTTTCTGCTCCATCTCCTGCTCCGGCAGGCCCCAGTCCAGCACCGGGTGGTAACCGGCGTCCGCCATCATCTGGCTGCTGAACTCGATCTTGCCGCTGGGGGTGTCGTATTTGCCGTCCGCCAGAATCGGCTGAGGAATGTCGAGCTTGACGAACTTTTCCTTCATCAGACGCTCGTAGGTGACCCCTTTGTAATCCGGGGAATCGGTGTCCAGCAGCTCGCGAATGATGTCATCGCTGCTGGCCTGGAAAGCGGCGTCTTCAAAGCCCATCGCCTGACCCAGCTCACGGAAGAAGGTCCAGTTGCACTTGGACTCGCCCAGCGGCTCAATCACCTTTTCACACACCTGGGTGTAGTAACCGTGGTAATCGCCGACGATGTCGTCGGTTTCAAACTGAGTGGCGGCCGGCACGATGATGTCGCAGTAATCCAGGGTATCGGTCATCACCATGTCGTGACCCACCACAAACAGGTCTTCCCGCTTCAGCCCTTCGATCACCGCGTTGGTGTCCGGGGCCACCACCACCGGGTTGCCGTTATAGATGATCATGGCGTGAATCGGTTTGGACGGCTTGTCATGGCTGGTGGGATGGGTGGGATGAATGGCCTTGGCCAGCTCGGTCATGTTGATGCGTTGCGCGTCTTTGTTCTTGCGCATGTACTTGCCGCTGGCCACGTACTGGTTCAGACCACCACCGGCCTGCACGTTGTCGTAGATCAGGCCATTACCGCGCTTGCCAAAGTTGCCGGTCACCGCCAGCAGCATCGCCACAGCGCGGGACATGCGGGCACCATTGTAGTTGCGCTGGAAGCCGTAACCCATGCGCAGCATGGTCTTTTCGTTTTCGCCAAGCACCCGGGCAAACTCGAACATCTTGGCCCGTGGCACGCCAGTGATCTGCTCAATCTCGTCGTAACTGATCTCGCCGATGCGCTGGAGCAGCTCCTCGTAGCCCACGGTCTGTTCAGCAATAAACTGGTGATCGACCAGGTCATGTTCGACCAAATATTTGATGATGCCTGCGGCCAGCTGAACGTCGGTGCTCGGATTGGGCTGGAGGTAAACGTCGGCCTGGGAGCACAGCGGGGTGCGCTGGGGGTTAACGGCGAGCAGTTTGGTGCCGCGGTCGCGGGCTTTGTTGATGAGCTTGATGGCAATGGCGTTGGACACCACTTCATCGTGGCCCCAGGTGACGTAGACGTCGGAGAGCATGATGTCTTCCGGGTCCGGACCCAGGAAGGTGCCGTAGAGGGATTCGAGGCCGTCATAGGCGGCGTAGGTGCAGACCTTACGCTCAAGGATGGAGGAGCCAATACGGTTCCAGAATCGCTCTCCGGAGGCGCTCATGCCGATGGCGCCATAGTTGCCGGAGTAGCTGTAGGGCAGGATCGCTTCGGAACCATGCTCCTCAATCACCTGGCCCAGGCGGCTGGCGATCTTGGCGTAGGCGTCTTCCCAGCTGATGCGGCGCCACTTGCCCTCGCCTTTTTTGCCCGCCCGTTCCATCGGGTGAAGAATTCGGTCCGGGGCATAGGTGTACTGGACATAGCTCTGCCCTTTCAGACAAGGGGCTGTGCCAGTTTTCGCCTGTTCTTCAGCGCCGGTGACGTAAGTCATTCGGCCATCCTGAACCCGGAATTTCAGCAGACAGCGGGCGGCGCAGTTGCGCAGACAGCTGTGGTATTTGATGGTGCCATTGCGTTTGGCCAGCAGGCCTGGGTGAGCACCCACCGATTGTGCCTTGGCGACTCCGGGTACCAGTCCTGAAAGACCAGCAAACACCGTGGTAGCGCCAATCCCCTGCAGGAAGTTGCGTCTGTTAAGTTTCATCATCTCACTACCGGTTTTGTTGTTATCACATTGCTCTTAAGGTCCGGACCAGCGGGTCGGGCTCGGGGGATGAGCTCCAAGGCCCCGTCCCGCTGGTTCGGATAAGGGTTCCCGCTTACAGGTTGTAGCGGTAAAGCGTGTTCACACCGTTATCGAAACCCAGGGTCAGCAGGTCGTTGCCCACTTTGACCAGGCCCTGAGGGTTCTTGGGTGCCGCAATCCGTACGCCGCTCTCAATCGACCCGGTTGCGGTGTTCATCATCAGCACTTCCGCAGCGGAGCCACTCAGCAGGTAACTGTGCTGCCCCTCAACGGCCAGGCCGGTGATCATCGGCAGGCTGTCCATCCAGCGACCCTGCTTCGCGCCCAGGTTCAGCGCCGCTTCGGCACTCAGCGTCATGTCTTCCAGAGCAAAGCGGGAGGCCACCAGGTTGTCGCCACGCTCGTTAGCGGCGGTCAGGCTGACCAGTTGCTCTGCGTTCTTGTCGTAGCCAAAGGCGGAGGCGTAACTCAGCTTGGCGCGAACGGTGGCGAACTGGCCGCGCTCGGTTTCACCAATGCCATCGGTGCTCTGGTTAAAGCGGCGATAGTTCACTTCCCAGGTCTGGTCGGCTTGAAGAACCAGCCTGGCGAACGCTTTGTTGTCACCCAGTACCACCAGCTCGTCGCTGCTGGTGAAGGCCACGCCAACCAGCGGACTGATGTGCAGCATGTACATGCCATCAATGTGGGCCCGGCTCAGGATGCGGCTCATGCTGCTGTCGAGGACGTAAACCCACATGTCGGAGGTCACGACCGCATAGCGCTGACTGATCGGCTCGTAATCGATGCCGGTGACACGGCTGCTGATGGCGGCAGGCAGAGTCTGCTTACCCGCGACCGGCAGTGCGGTACCGTCGAACATCGGCTTGGTGGCAGCCACTTGATCGAAATCCGGGTCGCTGATGGCATAAGCGCCACGGGCGTCCGGAGAGTAGGTCGGCCAGTGGTCCAGCTCCCAGCTCATGAATTTGGGATTGAAGGAAACGCGGCCCGGGCTGTCCTGACCGACGAACGGCGGCGGACCGGTCTGAGTGAAGGCCTGCACGATGTTGCCGGAAATCACGAACAGGAAGACGGACGCCACCACTTTGACCAGAGCCGGATTGCCGGGAGACGATTCCGGTTTGCCGGGGAACCGGTTGCCGAGGAACATCATCAGGGCAGCCACCACCACCAGCACCACAACAAAGACCAGCAGAGCCCAGGTGTAGGTGTGCGCTCCCATGATCTTCACGGAGAAGCCCTGACCGATGTCACTGCCCAAATTGATGGAGGTGTGCACCGAGGCCATCCAGGCGCCGTAGATGCCCAACCAGACCAGGGCACCGACGTACTTCGGCTTCAGGCCATAGCGGACAATGTAGAGGGCGGTCAGCGCCACCAGGATCATGGCGGTGCGTTCCTGCCAGCAGAACGCACAAGGGTTGTCCTTCATCAGGAAACCGAAAACAAAGCAGGCGATCCCCACCGGCAGGGCCATAATGACCACTGAGGCAAAGGAAGCGAGCTTATTAAATATTGCGTCACGCGCTTGCATATCCGTTCCCCGTTAATAGTTGCCGATGGGCATCAAAATGCCCCAGGACATCATGATCCAAATAAACAAGCTCAGACCCATACAGGCGAAGAGCAAGCGGTCTGCCAGCGCCTCTTTCTCAGGCTTTTTCAGCACAAGATAGGCCGCATAGGCTGCGATACAAAACAGTAAGAATTCCACCAATCACCTCGATTTGGTTAAAAGGTTCCCATGGCCCTGAAAAACAACAGGGCCAAAAATTAAGTTTTTATTTAGAAGAGGGTGTGTCTGGTTATTTCTGGGAAGCAAGCCTCCACTCTTTTTCCAATCCGTAGATCAATCTTGATTTGACCCAGTTAAATGACGCGGAGTTATTGATGTCGCCGTACAGGATGTAGTTACCGATATCGCGGTCGGTACGGCGATACTCGCGGATTTTGGCGGCCAGCGCTTCGGGCAGACGGACGTAGTCCACCCCGTGAATCATGTCGACAAACTGGCGGGTAAACTGGTTGCAGCTGAGCGTCACCGCATTGGACTGAGCCAGCAGCCGCATGGCGGTGGAGACGCTGTCGGTGTAACCGGCCACTTCCATCTCAAAGCCCAGCTCCCGGCACAGGTTCACCAGCAGGGGGCAACTCAGATCGTTGTAGTTATCCAGCTCCAGCAACGGGTAGCGACTCAGGGTGCTCAAATCCACATCCGCATCCAGGATCGGGTGTTGGCTGTTGGCCAGGATATACAGGTCACCTGTCTCTGAGAACATGTCCCAATTCAAACCCTTACCTTCAAATCCTTCGTACACCACCATAAAGTCGATGTCGCCATTGGCCACCTCCATGGTGCAGTCATGACTCAGGGTGCGGATCTCGAACTTGAGATTGGGGGCTTCCGGCAGGATGATCTCGTTGACCACTTTCTGGACGGCGTATACGAACTCGTCGTACGCCAGAATAGTGAACTGGCCGCCGGTCTCTTCCGGGCTGAATACGGAGTGATGCTGCTCTATTTGCTGGTACTGATCGACCAGCTTCTTTACCAGCGGGATAAGTTGTTCGGTCTTTTCGGTGGGGATAAGGCCGCAGCTTCGGCGGACAAAAAGGGCGTCCTTAAAGATATCGCGAAGCCCTTTGAGGGTGCGGCTGACCGAGGAGGCCGTCATGCCCAGCTCATTCGCCGCCTGATGACCCTGGCCATGCTTGTATACCGCCATCAACACTTTCAATTGGCTGTAACTGAGTTGGTCGAGCTTCATTGGATTATCCTGCTTCCTCATCGGGGTTGAGCAGAATAATGCGCAAAGGTGTCAAACCACACTGAAACACAGATCACATTATTGCCGGGAGAAAATAAACATTCCCTTAAAATTTTGAGGCAACACCTAACTTTCGCTTCTCGAAATTCATAACTTGAGACAATGAAAATACGTACGTGATCCAGCTCACTGAGCAGACCAGCAGCAAATGTGACAAAACCTTACCCATTCCGGCAATTCGAATATTTTTATTTTTTAATTATGCAAGAACGAATGAAATTTAATTCGCTGGTGGAATGAGTATCTGCATAACAAGGGATAAATACTTTCACCCAAAACAATTTATCCAATATGCAAAAACGCCCGGCCAATGGCCGGGCGTTTCTCTTAAATGGGGGGCTTATTGAGACAGGAAGTCCCCCCCAAAGTGGCGCACTTCATCCGCGCCACGATGCAGCTCCGCGTGCAATTGCATGGAGACCTGCCCTTCCACGGTACGGGCAACAATATAGCCCTGCACGTGATGGCGTTCGCTCAGGTTAACGCAGCTGGCACCCACCAGCTCTCCGATGTAGCCCGCTTCATTGGTGCGACGGTGCAGCTGGCCCATCAGGTGGCAATCCGGAGACGCAATATCGCCCGCCCCACTCAGCCCCTGGATTCTGGCCATCACGGTGTAGTCCTGATCGCCGAGATGTTCGAACTCCAGCCATTGCTCACCGCCGCGGGTATAGGCAGGCAGTACCAGCTCATATTCCGGCTTGGCGCGTAACCAGGTGCCGGAGAAGTCGCTGTTCACACTGTACTCCGCGATATGCCCCCACTGAGCCCGCAGAAGACGCGGCCAGCTCTCCGCTGAACTGGTGCTGGTCAGGTATTGGATGGCCGCTTCCTGGCCAGACTGGTTAAGGTTGCTGGGCAGTAACTCAGTGACAAAGGCCTCTTCCTTAATGTGCTGTCCGTCGACAAAGCGCAGCACGAATTCAGTGCCATCTTCAGACGGGATCATCAGTGCGGGGCCAAGCATCGCCAGGTCCGGAGCGATCGACTCCCCTTCCACATCCTCAATGGGGCGCTCCGGCACCGCCTCAACCGGGTTGGATTTTTCCGGCTCAATGGGGTGAACCGGATCAGGCATGATTGGGTTTTCAGGGACAAGGGAGAGGCTGTCATCGCTGCATCCGGTCAGAACCAGCAGGGCAGCAGCGCTCAGGGTTACGGTCAGGGCGTTCATATCAACACTCCTAAGGGGAAGTTGGCAATAAGGCCAACTCCACCCGGCCCCGCATTCAATTCGGGGTGCAGTGTGTCGATTCCGCCTCTTCCAAGCCACTTAATTGGAAGTTAAGCGGTGGGATTCAGGCACAAAAAAACCGCCTCATGAGGCGGTTCTTCTGGGATTTCTGGCTCAGTCCGCTTTTTTCACAAACTGAGATTTCAGGCCCATCGGACCAATGCCCGGAACCTTGCAGTCGATGTCGTGATCGCCATCCACCAGGCGGATGTTCTTCACCTTGGTGCCCACCTTAACCACGGTGGAGGAGCCTTTGACTTTCAGGTCCTTGATCACAGTAACGGTGTCGCCGTCCTGCAGCAGGTTACCCACCGCATCGCGAACCACTTTGACGTCCTCGTCATCGGCATCGGCCGCCGCATCCTGAGACCACTCGTGGGCGCACTCCGGGCAGACGAACATGGTGCCGTCTTCGTAGGTGTACTCGGAGTTGCATTTAGGACAGTTTGGCAAGCCGCTCATGTTGTTACCCTTTTATTTGTCCCGGCCCACCACGGGCCGGGAAAAAACGAGGCGGGATAATGCCAGAGGGACTCCCCGCTGTCTGTGATCCAGACCACGGGAAGCCGGACTCTGTTATCTGCCCCACAGTTTACGCGTCAGTCTCCCCTTCCTGATAGGCCCGGCCGTAATAGCTGTCCAGCAGCAGCTGTTTCAACTCGCTGATCAGGGGGAAGCGGGGGTTCGCGCCGGTGCATTGGTCATCAAAGGCTTCGATCGCCAGTTCATCCAGTTTGGCAAGGAAATCCGCTTCTGCCACACCGGCTTCCTTAATCGAAGCCGGAATGCCCAAGCGGGCTTTCAGGGCGTCGATGGCCGCCACCAGGTTGGCCACCTTCTCGGCATTATCAGCCCCACCCAGACCCAGGTGGTCGGCAATTTCACCGTATCGACACAGTGCGGTCGGACGGTCGTACTGGCTGAACGCGGCCTGCTTGGTGGGCACATCGGTGGCGTTATAGCGAATCACGTTGCTGATCAGCAGCGCATTGGCCAGGCCATGGGCCAGATGGAACTCCGAGCCCAGTTTGTGAGCCATGGAGTGACAAATGCCCAGGAAGGCGTTGGCAAAGGCGATGCCGGCAATGGTGGCCGCGTTGTGCACTTTCTCCTTGGCCTTAGGCGCCGCTGCGCCCTTCTCATAGCTTTCGGGCAGATAGGCAAACAGTAACTTCAGTGCCTGCAGCGCCTGGCCGTCGCTGTACTCATTGGCCAGCACCGACACGTACGCTTCCAGTGCATGAGTCACCGCATCAATGCCACCGAAAGCGGTCAGCGAAGGTGGCATGTTCATCACCAGGTCCGGGTCCACAATCGCCATATTAGGGGTGAGCTCGTAATCCGCCAGCGGATACTTCTGACCGGTTTCGTCGTCGGTCACCACCGCAAAGGGGGTGACTTCTGAGCCGGTGCCAGAGGTGGTAGGGATAGCAACAAACTCCGCTTTCTGGCCCAATTTGGGGAACTGGAAGATGCGCTTTCGGATGTCCATAAAGCGCAGCGCCAGATCATGAAACTGGGTGTCCGGGTATTCGTACAACACCCACATGATCTTGGCGGCGTCCATCGGCGACCCGCCGCCCAGTGCAATCAGCACATCCGGGGCGAAACTCTGGCACAGCGCCGCGCCTTTGCGGACGATTTCCAGGGTCGGGTCGGCTTCCACTTCAAAGAACACCTCGGTTTCCATCCCCATCCCTTTGAGGATTTCGATGACCCGGTCGCAGTAGCCGTTGTTGAACAGGAAGTGGTCGGTCACGATCAGCGCGCGGGATTTGCCTTTCAGTTCTTCCAGCGCAATGGGCAGTGCACCGCGTCGGAAGTAGATCTTTTCAGGGATTCGGTGCCACAGCATGTTTTCCGCCCGCTTCGCCACGGTTTTGGTGTTGATCAGGTGTTTCGGACCCACGTTTTCCGAGATGGAGTTGCCGCCCCAGGAGCCGCAGCCCAGAGTCAGTGACGGCGCCAGCTTAAAGTTGTACAGATCGCCAATGCCGCCCTGAGAGGCCGGGGTGTTGATCAGGATACGGGCGGTTTTCATGCGCTGGCCGAAGGTCAGCACACGGGCCTTTTGCAGGTCCTGATCGCAATACAGCACCGAGGTGTGGCCGATGCCGCCAAGTGCCACCAGTGCTTCGGCCTGGGTCACCGCATCCTCAAAGTCACTGGCCCGGTACAGGCCCAGAATGGGGGACAGTTTCTCGTGGGCAAACGGTTCTTCCATACCGGTACTGGCCACCTCCCCAATCAGGATCTTGGTGCTTTTCGGCACGGTGATCCCCGCCATCTCGGCGATCTTCCAGGCAGGCTGACCCACGATTTTGGCGTTCAGGCCCCCGTCAATCAGGATCACTCTCTTCAGGCTTTCACACTCATCCTGATTTAATACGTACGAGCCGGTTGTGGCGAAACGTTCACGCACCTGATCGTAGACGCTGTCCACCACAACGACCGCCTGCTCCGACGCACAAATGACACCGTTGTCGAAGGTTTTGGACAGCTGAATCGAGGCGACCGCCTGTTTGATGTCGGCGGAATCGTCGATCACCACCGGCGTATTACCGGCTCCGACACCAATGGCCGGCTTTCCGGAGGAGTAGGCCGCTTTCACCATACCCGGACCGCCGGTCGCCAGGATCAGAGCGATGTCGTCATGGCGCATCAGCGCGTTGGAGGCATCGACGGACGGCTCCGCCACCCAGCCGATGATCCCTTCCGGCGCGCCAGCCTTCACCGCGGCTTCCAGCACGATTCGTGCCGCTTCACAGGTGGATTTCTTGGCTCGTGGGTGGGGAGAGAAAATGATGCCATTGCGGGTTTTAAGGCAGATAAGCGCTTTAAAGATGGCGGTGGATGTGGGGTTGGTGGTGGGCACGATGCCACAGACAATACCGACAGGTTCGGCGATGGTCATGGTGCCAAACGCCTCGTCTTCGCTCAGCACACCGCAGGTCTTTTCGTCCCGGTATTTGTTGTAGATGTACTCCGAGGCAAAGTGGTTTTTGATGACTTTGTCCTCGGCCACGCCCATGCCGGTTTCCTCTGCCGCCATCATCGCCAGGGGGATCCTCGCATCGGCTGCCGCCAGAGAAGCGGCGCGGAAAATGGCGTCCACCTGCTCCTGACTGTAACTGGCAAAGGTTTCCTGGGCCGCTTTTACGCTCGCCACCAGGGCATCCAGTTCTGTGCGTTCACTCATATTCTGGCGCTGCTCCGCTCTTGTTTGGGGCCGGTTTTGCCTCGCTGGCTTCCGGCCTTCCGGCCCTGATTTCAGGCCGGTTCATCATTTGGACTTGCCTTAAAAAGGCCCTTTCATCTTGCCCCATCCCCTGACACACCTCTGCCAGCGGGATCACAAACTTCACTCACGACAGGAACAATTCCATCACGGTGCCTTACCCATTGCTGAAACAGGGATCAGGGGGTCAGTCTTTGCCCGAGTGAGCTGACAGTATGGATCAACCATCGGATGGAGGGTTCATCGGAGTTGGCCCGACGCCAGTAAAGTCGTACCGGTAAGGGTTCGCACTCAAACGGTAAGGGCACCAGTCTCAGCCCCATCAATGGTGCCAACTGTCGGGCATAGGAGGCCGGCATGGTCAGAATCAGGTTGGTTTGTGCCACCACGGACGCCGCGGCAAAGTAGGTGTGGCAGTGCAAGCGCACGATGCGACGACTCCCCACCCCCTGCATTCTCTGCTCGACAAATGCCCGCTCTTTGGGCTCCAGCGTCACCAGAACATGCTCAGAAGCCACGTACGCCGGCTCATCCAGGCTTCCCTGTTGAAACGCCGGGTGTTTGGGGCCGATCAGCACCGCCAGCGGCTCCGCCCGAAATGCGGTGCTGGATATGGCGTCCCCCACCGGCAACTCCATGTCCACCGCCAGATCCAGCTCACCGGATTTCAGTTTGTCTTCCAATTCACTGCCCCGGACCCGGGTACTGGTAAAGCGCAAACCGGAATCCAGCTCACTGAGCTGCGCCATGAGCGGTGGCAATAGCATCGCTTCGAGAATGTCCCGAAACCCGAGATGAAACTCCAGCCCGGCGGTTTTGGGGTCAAAAGCACCCGGCAGCACCCGACACTGACCCAGTACTGCCAGCGCCTCCTGCACCTTAGGGAGCATCGCCCGCCCATGAGGCGTCAGCACCAGATTTCGCCCCTGTTTGACGAACAGCGGGTCCCCCAGTTGATGACGCAGGCGCCCCAGTGCGTGCGACACCGCCGATTGGGTCAGATGCAGCTGACGGGCCGCAGCGCCGGTTGATCCGCTCTCATACACCGCAATAAAGATGCGGAACAGGTTGAGGTCCAACCGCTGAGACACCAACTCATGAATATCTGTCATTGGTTACTCTGAAAAACAGTCATTGGATTCTTAGGTTAAAGCGGATTAGGGTGTGATCCAAGTCACATTCGTTGTTCGCCTGAACGGGAGAACCCCATGCTCCACAAAAACATCCAGCAATGGCTGAATGCCTATGGTGTCAGCCATCAAAATCCCATCAACAAAACCATCCACTGGATCTGCGTCCCCATCATTATGTGGACGGTGCTGGCCCTGCTCTGGGAAGTCCACCTCCCGGGTCAGCCAGCGTTGAACCTTGCGGCGGTGCTGATCGTCATCAGTCTGCTGTTTTACTGGCGTCTCTCCCGCAATCTCGCCATCGGCATGGTATTTGTCACCGCCGCCATGGTGGCCATCATCCTCTGGCATCAGGCCAACCTGGCCCTGCCCCTGTGGCAAAGTGCCCTGACCCTGTTTGTTGTGGCATGGGTGTTTCAGTTCATCGGCCATAAAATCGAGGGCAAGAAACCCAGCTTTTTTGAAGACATTCAGTTTTTGCTGATCGGCCCCATCTGGCTGCTGAGCTTTATCTACCGGAAACTGGGCATTCCCTACCGCCCTGCCGCTCAGGCCTGACGCCTCGCTCTCATCGATTAAAGCCGCCTCAATCGGGCGGCTTTAGTGATCGCTGTGCTGGAAAGTGCCGGCACTCAGAGGCACAATCGATTTCTTATCAGAGGTCAGGCCTGTGCCTATGACGTTTCGGAGTGCCCCATGCAGTTTGCCTTTCACAACCCCACTAAAATTCAGTTTGGACGCGGCCAGATTGCCAGCATCAGCCGTCTGATCCCTCAGGACGCTAAGGTCCTGGTGCTGTATGGCGGCGGTTCCATTAAGTCCAACGGCGTCTACGACCAGGTCAGTGCGGCGCTGAAAGACCATCAATGGGAAGCGTTTGGCGGCATTGAACCCAACCCTACCGTCGAAACGCTGGATAAGGCCGTCGCCAGGGTAAAGGCCGAAGGGTTTACCTTCCTGCTTGGTGTGGGTGGTGGTTCCGTTGTAGATGGCACTAAGTATGTTGCCGCCGCCTCGCTGTACGAGGGTTATGGCTGGGACATCCTCGCGGGCAAACATAAGGTCACTGAAGCCCTGCCTGTCGGTGCCATTCTGACCCTGCCCGCGACCGGCTCAGAATCCAACGCTGCGGCGGTCATCAGTCGCACCGCAACCGCAGAGAAGCGCTCCTTCCTGGCCCCGGCGGTGTACCCGGCCTTTGCCGTATTGGATCCGGACACCATGACCTCGTTGCCGGACCGCCAACTGGCGAATGGCCTGGTCGACGCCTTTGTTCACGTCTGCGAGCAATACCTGACCGTGCCCACGGGTGCCATGGTGCAGGAAGGGTTCGCCGAAGCGCTGCTGCGCAATCTGGTTGTGCTGGCCAGCCAGTATGAACAACGCCATACCCTGGAGTGGCGGGAGAACCTGATGTGGACCGCCAACCAGGCGCTTAACGGACTGATTGGTGCTGGCGTGCCTCATGACTGGGCCACCCACGCCATCGGGCATGAATTCACCGCCCTGTATGGCCTGGACCACGCTCAGACCCTGGCCCTGGTGCAACCGGCGCTGCTGCGGGTCTGCTTTGAGAGCAAACAGGCCAAGCTGAACCAGATGGGCCACAACGTGTTTGGTCTTGAAGGTGATAACGTGGGCCATCGCACCATCGACATCATTGAGAACCTGTACCGCAGCGTCGGCATGGGCACCCGTTTGGGCGACTATCAACTGGACAAGGATGACGTTCTGCTGCAGGTGATGACCGCATTGGAAGGGCATGGGATGACCCGTCTCGGCCACCAGCGTGATGTCGATCTGAACACCGTAGACGCCATTCTCCGCCGCACCCAGTAACGCTAGCGGCGACACAAAAAAGCCCCGGAAACGGGGCTTTTTTTGTGCGTCAGTGGGCTCAGCGGAACAACACCTGTTCGCGGGAACACCAGACAACACAGAACGCCAGTAACAGCAACGCCAGCACGGTGTTCGAGGTCATTACCGGCACCAGTTGCCAGTAATCAAAGGTGCCTTTCAGCAGCTCTTTACTGGCCAGGGTGACGTTGACCAGCGGTGTCCAGGCCAGTCCCCGGGTCAACTCAATGCCCGGAAACAGCGCCACCATCGCCGGCAACACCGCAACGATGTTCAGCGGGGCCACATAGTTCTGCCCCTCTTTGTAGGTGCGGGCGTAGAGCGATACGGCCAACAGCAGCGCCGCAAACAGCATGGCGATGGGCAACAACAGCAGCAGGATAAGCAACAGGTCCCGGAAGCCAATGGTGCTGATGGCCTGCACCAGCACATCGATGGCAAACATCTGCCCCAACACCAGTGACCAGATCACCCCACTGGCCATGGTCAACAGCGCGACCATCAGGCTGCACACCGCAATCACCCCAAACTTGGCCAGAACCAGAGTGGCCTTGCTGACCGGCGCCATCAGCAGCGTTTCCAGCGTGCCCCGCTCCTTTTCGCCAGCGCCAAGGTCAAGCGCCGGCAGCAGCGCCCCCATCAGACAAAGCAACAACAAGGCATAAGGCAGGAAGCCCCCGGCTTTTTCACCAATAAACTCCCTGTGGTCTGCCACGCCGACGCGCTCCAGCTCCACCGGTTTTTTCAGTACCTGGATCTGGGATGGCGTCAGATTCCATGCGTTACGGTGATCCTCACGCCACTGAGCAAACAGGGGGTTCAACGCGTCCTGGATCCGCTCAAACTGGCCCACATCATCGGCCTGGTTGTAATAGAGCTGCCATTGGCTGACTTCCGCTTCCCGGGCATCGAAGCGTTCGGGCACCACCAGCACGAAATCCAGCGCTTCGCCATTGATGACGTCGTAAATCGCGGCTTCCTCCGCTGGCGGCTCGTCCGGCAACCACAGTAACTTATCCCCCGCACTCAGCGCTTCACCGATGGTGGCCCGCCAGAGTTCCGGAGCGCGAAGCTGGAATCGCAGTTCAGACTCATACACCTCTTTGACCGACGAAGCGCCGACGTAGATGGCCGCGCCCATCAGCGCCGGCAACAATACCGTTGGGAACAGCACCACAAACCACAGTGTTTTCTTATCGCGCAACACCTCGCGCATCTCTTTAAGCCAGATCAGGGCAATCATTGGCTTCCTCCATGGCAACGTTTCCCTGTCCGGAGCGGCACAGCGCCATAAACTGATGGCGAATCTCTGTTGTGTCCCGGCTGCCGACAAACCCCTCCAGTGGGCCGTCATAGCGGGTATGTCCCTGCACAATCACGGACAAGCGATCGCACAGCAGACTGACTTCTTCCAGGTGATGGGTAGAGAAGATCACCGGCCGCCCTTCGTCCCGCTGGGCCTGAATAAAGTTGAGCACGGTTTCCGTGGACATGATGTCCAATCCGGTAGTGGGCTCATCAAACACAATTACCGAGGGGCGATGAATCACCGCGCGGGCAATATTGGCGCGCTGTTTCATGCCGGAGGAGAGGTCCATCAGGCGGCGGTGCCGGAATTGGGTTAAATCGAGCTGCTCACACAGGGTCTCAACCCGAGCCAGACTGTCCCGTTTGTCCAACCCATAGAGACGGGCAAAGTAAAGCAGGTTCTCCTCAACGGAGAGCCGCTCGTACAAGGAGGTGGTGGCCGAGATAAACCCGATTTTCCGGCGCACCTGCTCGCCACTTCCGTGCAGGTCCTCGCCGTCGATAAGGATGGTGCCTTCATCGGGCTTCAGCACGCCGGAGAGCAGTCTCAGGGTGGTGGTTTTCCCGGCCCCATTGGGCCCCACCAGGCCAACCACTTCGCCCGGACCACAGGTCAGGTGTACCGATTCAACGGAGTGAAAAAACCGGCCTCGCTGACGCGGGTCCGGCTCAGTTTGCTGCTCAGCAGCGGCTTTCGGGTTGTGAATGGCAAAGCGTTTTCGCAAGCCACGGATCTCTATCATGGTCGATCTTCCTGTTCGGCCAAAATAATCAGGCCTTGAAGCTAACAGCTTAGCCACAGAAAAAGTATACACCCCGAGCAATTTGCGCATTAACATGGCAAAAGCAATGTAAAACAAGGATGTAACTATGAGCTCAGCCGCCCTTCCTCAATCACTCTGGCACAGTCTGTGGCGCCCGATGCCAGTCTATTCCGATCTCAAAAACCGAAAAGGCACCTCCTGGGGGCCGTTCCTGTTGATCGTGGTCAGTTTCTGTTTGCTGCAGTGGTTTTACTTTCACGGCGTTGACTGGAGCTGGTACCAGGCGGAAATTCTGGAACCGATGCTGAAGGACATTCCATCCAGAGACCGCCCCAAGGTGCTCGCAGAGATGACCGCGAACCGGGTCCTGATTGCCCAGGTCAGCATGGGCATCATCGGCTTATTGGTGGCGAATGCACTGATGGGGTTCTACCTGAGCAAAGTCACCCAGATCGACGATGAAAACGTGCTGAGTTTCGGGGATTGGTTCGGACTCACCTGGTGGTGCAACCTGGTTATGGTGCCGCCAATGCTGATTTCATTGGGGGTGTTGATGGTGGCTGATGGGCCGTCAGGGCCGGGTGTGATGGCACCGGTCAGCCTGAATCGCCTGCTGGACCTGCCCGTCACCCACGGTTGGTACAACTACGCTGAAGCGTTTTCCTTGCTGCTGCCCTGGAAGATCGCGCTCTATTACGCTGGGATTCGCGCCTGGACACGGGTCTCTGCCAATCAGGCCTTGTTGATCGCCGCCCTGCCCGCGGTAGTGGTGTATGGGGGCTGGGCGGCTTTCCTGTCGTTCTGACGCCGTTACTTCAGCATGATGCTGACCGGCGCAATCACTGGTGCTGCACTCTTCGGATGAGTGTTCAGCATCGCTGAAACCGTATATTTACCCGGGTCCAGCCGGTTCAGGCTGGACCCGGTAACGCGGGCTTTAACTGTGCGGCTTTCCCCCGGAGCCAGTTCAAGCTCCGTCAACGCCTGAGTGAACATCATCTCCTGAGAATAACGCCAGTACACGCGCTCCCCCTGGGACAGCACAAAGTCCGCCAACATGCCGGAGGCGATGGTGTATCGGGCCGCGGTCGTACCAACGTTAGTGAGGGTCAGGGTTATCTGGCCACCGAGCTCCCGTGACCAGCTGGAACCGGTTTCAAGCGTCGCCTTCACACTCTGCTCCTTCTGACCGTTAACGACGGTGGCAGAACCAGGATTTGGCTGGCCCGCCACCAGTTGCGGGGCTGCGGACGCCTCCTGCGCGGGCGTCTCGGTCGTTGTGGTGGCCGCCGGCTCTGCACAACCGACCAGACTCAGGCCCGCCAGCAGCAGGACGGAGGATGTCGCCTTTCGCGTCAGCTTCATTAGAAATTCCCCAGCTTTTCAAAAAGTTTGTCTTTGAGCTTCTCTTCCAGTTTCTCTTTCTCCTGGTCGAGCTTGCCCTTCAGCAGCGCATCGGTATCCAGGCCAAACTCTGGGTCTGCCACCGGCCCTTTAATGGTCAGCGGGATCGGAATGTCCTTAAGTTCATCCACGCCTTTGCCCCCCTGCCCTTCAAGGCTGCCGACCAGCGCCACGACCAGCTCATAGTCGATGGTCTGCGGCTCAATGGCCACTTTCCCCTCGCCGTTGATGCGAAGCAGAGGTGAGGCCACTTCCAGCCCCGGGGTTGCCAGGGTGCCATTTTCCATCACCAGTTGCGTGCGGAAGGTCGCGAAGTCGGTCTTTTGCTCGGCAACCTGAGTGTCAAAGTCTCCTTTGAGCTTAGCGCCCGCTTCCCGAATCAACTGAGCCACGTTAACGCCGTAGATGGCCCCATCTTCCAGCGCCAGTTCACCCGCTGCGGTCAGGTTATTGATCGCTTTGCTGGTCAGGCCCTGACCTTTCCCTTTCAGATAAAACATCCCGGTACCGGCCAGCAGGTCCTGTTCGATCAGAACCTTCAGCATCGGCTGGATGGACAGTTGGTCAATGCGGTTATCAAACCGATACTTAGCCGGGGTCACGGTGCCATCGAGGCTGGCACTGGCCACCAGCTGGCCACCAAACGCTTCGCCACGGGCCTGCTCCAGAGTGAGCACCCCATCTTTCAGGCTCAGCTTCAGCCCCAGATTTTTCGCTTCAACGCCCCGGGCACGCAGCGCGCCCAGTTGCAGGTCGGCGTCCAGATCCAGCAACTTCATGGCGCTGAGGTCCGGTTCTTGCTCCGGGCCCGCTTCCGGTGCCGGAGCCTCCTCGCTGGCTTCGGTTTCCGACGCCGCCGGCAGCCAGGGATCGAGGTTCAACGCGTTCCCCTTTGCGTTCAGGCGGAAACTGGGACGCACACCCGCCAAGGCCGCTTCCGCTTCCCCATTCAACACAAAGTCCGCCAGTTTCAGCTCAAGGTTGCTGACCCGGAACCGCTGATCCGCCAGGTTTAAATCGGCGTCCCAGGCCAGACTCAACTCCAACGGTTGCGCGCCGATCGCACTGCCTTTGGCGGTCAGCTGCTGGCGCCAGTCATCAATCTGGAACCGGCTGAAATCACCGGAAACCGTCAACATCGCTTCCGCCTTGGTGTTCACCGCCAGATCACCGTCGCCCACCGCCACTTCGAGACGCAAAGGCGCGGCACGCTCCGGTTCAATCCGGGCCAACTCAAGCTGCTTAATCGCCAGGGTCTGATCGGCGCCGGCTGCGCGATTGTCGTTGTGGATGGTCAGGTCAGTCACCGCCAGGTGGCCAAGCACCCAGTGGGTGGGTGCCGCACTGGGTGCCGGAGCGTCAGACGCCGGCTTCGCGGACGATTCTGCGCCCTCACTGCCGCCTAATCCGGTCAGGCTTGAGCGGCCATCCGGCAGCGTCACCAGCTCAAGATGTACGCCGGAAACCGCCAGCTCTTCAACCTGAAGCTCACGGCGAATTAGCGGCAATAACGCCACACCAACCGAGGCCTGTTCGACACTCAGTAGCGGTGGCAGTTGTTCACCGGGGAGGTTTCCGAGCTGAACCCTGGACAGCTCCAGTCCCAGCGTGGGGTACACCGACCAACCAATGTCCCCCTCAATCACCAGATCTCGCCCCGTTACCTGTTTGACCTTATCGGCAATCGGACCCTTAAAGCTGTTGAGGTCGAAGAAAAAGGCCAAATAGCCCCCGACCACAACCACGATTGCGAGCAGTGTCAGCAGCACCCACTTGATCACGTTCATTCTGTCAAAGTTCCTATTCAGTTAGGGCAAAGGAAGGGCGCGGGACGCCACCAGAACGCCATTATCATCCGCATAGAGGTGGTCACCCGGTGCAATGCGCACGCCTTGAACTTCCACCACCACATCTCTTTCACCCAACCCACGCTTTTCCGTTTTCATCGGTACCGCCCCCAGCGCCTGAACGCCAAGGTCCATGGTCTGTAACGTTGCCACATCCCGGACGTAGCCAAACACAACAATGCCACTCCAGCCGTTGGCGACCGCTTTTTCCGCCAGCATATCCCCCAGCAGGGCCCGTCGGGACAGGCCTCCGCCATCGACCAGAAGAACCCGCCCCTCCCCCGGTTCGGCCACCGCTTCCCTCACCAGAGAGTTGTCTTCCGGGCAACGCAGTGTGACCACGGACCCATGGAATATCCGTTTACCGCCGAACTGGCGAAACAGGGGCGGCAACAAGCGGACCTCATCGGGGTAGGCGTCACACAGGTCCGGCAGCAGATCGAGCATGATAACACTCCTGAAATCACTGATTTACCGTTAAAGCAACGATATTGCCCATCCTGACTGATCTCACCCGCCACCCGCAACCGTAACGAGTGATGCGTGAACCGCTCGGGAAGGGGAAATGACTCATGCGTAAGCCTAAAGTTGGAGTAAGTGCCTGTATTGTAGGGCAGCAGGTTCGATTCGATGGTGGCCACAAACGGTCAGGGTATGTCGATGGCCCGCTGCATCAGATTTTTGACTTCCACCCGGTGTGCCCGGAAGTGGGCATGGGACTGAGTGTGCCCCGCCCCACCATTCGCTTGCGGGAAGTCGGCGAAACCGTGCGTCTGATGGACGACAAAAATCGCATCGATCACACCGATGCCATCAATGCTTTCAGTCAACGCACCCTGCCTGGCCTGAAGCATTTGAGCGGATACATCGTTTGCGCCAAATCGCCAAGTTGCGGCATGGAACGTGTTCGCATCATGAATGAGGCGCAAAACGGCGCCCGGCACAACGGCCGGGGACTGTTTACTGCGGCCCTGATGAAGGCGTACCCACTGCTTCCTGTGGAGGAAGATGGCCGTTTAAACGATGCGCTGCTGCGGGAGAACTTCATCACCCGGGTCTTTGTCTATCAGGGCCTGCAAGCGCTGCAACAGTCCGCGCCGGATGAAAACGCGCTGCTGACCTTTCACCGCCGCCACAAGCTGCTGGTCATGGCCCACAATCAATCTCACTATCGAGCACTTGGGCGTTACCTGGCCGAAAGTCGCCACGCCCCGATGACTGAGCGCCTGAACGACTACAGCACCATGTTGATGACGGCGCTGGCCAAGCCTGCCAGTCGTCGCAATCACACCAACGTTCTCCAACACATCGGCGGTTACTTTAAGCGGGAACTGGACACCATTGAGCGCCAGAACCTGCATCAGACCATCCTGGCCTACCGGGCCGGAAAGTTACCACTGATGGCGCCACTGACTTTGCTGCAAAGCTTGCTCAAGCGCTATCCCAAACCGTATATCGAGGAGCAGCATTACCTCTCTCCTCATCCGGAGCACCTGGCTCTGCGCTACCACTTGTGAGGCAGCATGCAACTTGTCTGGTTTCGTGACGACCTGCGAACCCTCGACCATCCGGCACTTTACGGTGCCAGCCTGTCAGGGTCACCGCTGGTGGGGCTTTACATCGCCTCACCAGGGCAATGGCGCAGCCATGACCATGGCGAGCGCAAGCGCGGCTGGCACTACGGTAACGTGATGGCGTTGAAAGACGCTCTGGCCAAACTGGGCATTCCGCTCATTATCCGACACTGCGAGCACTTTCAGTCGATTCCCGAAAGTATGGCAGCGCTGTGCCAGCGGATGCCGGTGGCCGCAGTGCATTGTCACAGTGCCCTTGGACACAATGAACGACGCCTGGAAGATCAGTTGGCGGAGACCCTCAGCGTGCCGCTGGTTCGCTATGAGGACGCCAATCTGGTGGATTACCAGAACACCGCGACCGGACAGGGCACCCGCTACCGGGTGTTCACCCCATTTGCCCGACGTTGCCGTCAGCTCGGCTTGTCCGACGCCCCGCTGCCGGCCCCCCCGCCCCAGGCGGCGCTCAGCCTGAACATCCCGGACGACCCCTGGCACGAAGCGTCAAAGTCGCTCTGGCCCTGCGGTGAAGACGCGGCGCACAAAGCGCTTCGACGCTTTTGCCAGCAACGCTTGAGTGGCTATCAACAATGGCGTGACCGGCCCGACCACACCGGCACCTCCGCGCTCTCCCCCTATTTTGCTGCCGGCGTGCTGTCACCCAGGCAGGCGTTGGCAGCAATACGTCCCCACGGGGACAGCGAAGGCGCGCAGAGCTGGCTGAATGAGTTACTGTGGAGAGAGTTTTATCGATACCTGATGCACCACCATCCGGGCCTGTCCCGCCATCAGGCGATGCATCCGGACAAGGAGGCCGACTGGGTCAACGATGAGTCACGGCTGCAGGCCTGGCAACAGGGAAAAACCGGCTACCCTCTGGTGGATGCGGGCATGCGCCAGCTTAACGCGACGGGCTGGATGCACAATCGGGTTCGCATGCTGGCAGCCAGCTTCCTGGTCAAAGACCTGCACCTCGATTGGCGATTGGGCGAGGCCTATTTTATGACCCAGTTGGTGGATGGCGATTTGGCCAGCAACAACGGAGGCTGGCAGTGGGCGGCCGGCTGTGGGGCGGATGCCGCGCCCTATTTCCGCCACTTCAACCCCTTGCGTCAGAGCCAGCGCTTTGACCCTGATGGCGACTACATTCGTCAATGGGTCCCGGAACTGGCCGAGGTACCGGCTGCGCAGCTGCACAAAGGCGGTCCGTTTTTGCTGGCGCCCGATTATCCGTCGCCGCTGGTGGACCATGCCCGGCAAGCCGCCCGCTACAGCCAACAGTTTCAACGTCAACAGGAGGTGACAGAGCATGCTTGAGCGAATCCAGGAGAGCCCGATGGAGGCGTTTGCGCGAGTCTGGCAAACGCTGGAGCGGGGCCACATCTCTCCCGTCGACAGCGTGTATCACCCGCAGATGGTGTTTATCGATCCCAGCGGCGAACTGCACGGCCTCGACGCATTTAAAGCCCACTTGACGGCACTCTATGAAAACGTCGAATCCTGCCACTTTGAGCTTGGCGTACCCATCGGCACGCCGCCGCACTGGGCGCAGCCCTGGACCATGACGCTGCGCCACCCCAGGTTATCCGGTGGCGCACCGGTAGTGGTCGAAGGCATCAGTGAGCTGCGCAGCCGCGACGGGTTGATTGTCCATCACCGGGACTACTTTGACCTGGGACAGATGCTGTATGAGCAGCTGCCGTTGCTCGGTCCGGCAACCCGGTGGCTTAAAAAACGGGTAGCCCCATGACCCGCCGGCAGATCGCCATTCTGGTGCTGTTCGACGTGGTCTGGGCTCTGGCCGTGTTTGGTCAGCACAGCACCGTGCTGTGGCAGGCGTTGCTGACCGCCCTGATGGTCGTGCTCGCCACCGGGATGCGAACACTGGCACTGGCCATTGCTGTGTCGGGAGTGGCGCTGGACGCGGTATTGATTCAATACAACGTCCTGTCCATGGCCGGAACCCCGTCGGCCATGCCGCTTCATCTTGCCCTGTTGTGGCTCGGCTTTGGCCTTGCCCTGGCCGCCTGTCGCAAACGCATGCCGCAGTCGCCGGTCACTTTGGCGCTGCTGGGTGGCGCTCTGGGCAGCCTGGGTTATTATCTGGGAGAGCGCTTCGGTGCACTGGAGCTGGCGCCGACCACCGCCGCAGGTGTGGCCATCATCGGTCTGTGCTGGGCCGTCCTGTTTCCGCTGTGTCGTACCCTGTTCAGCGCTCTGGCGCCTAACCCTCTGGGAGGTAAGTCATGAACGTGTTTTCATCCAAAGACATCTTGCTTTCAAAGTGGACCAGTAACGCCGCCTTTCACGATGAAACGCACTTTGTGGTTACCGGCACACTGACCGATGCGCATGGGCAGCTTACCAAAGTGGTTCTGACGGGGATTCACGGCGGTAAAGAGTTTGAGCTGGAGCGCGAAATCCTCGAAGATTCTGATCGCTGGCACATGGGCTGGCGTTAATTAAGCGTTGCGCATCAAATTAACTGCTTTATTATACCTGACCTATATTCAGGCAGGATGCCTGTCTTTGTTTTGAGTCATGGACGGCCATACCCTTTTCATTTAAAGCGAGCCCTTGACTCCATGAGTAATGCCCAGCTGGAAGCCGCGTTTCGCTCTGCCCTGGTTGAAATGGAACAGGAAAAGCAGAGTAAAGCCGGTGAATTGAACGCTTCAACCCGGTCCAAGTCTCAAATGATCGCTTTTCTCGAGAACCTGAACTGGTCCGAGAAGCAACTTGAGACCTTTGCTGAAGCCGTTGATGAAATGATCAACCGCCGCCAGGAAGCGGCAAAGAAAAAAGAGCAAGTTCAAACCTATAAAGCCAAACTGATTAACCTGGCCAGAGATCTGGACATGAGTTATCAGGAATTGTTGGTGACCATGGTTGATCTGGATAAACGTCGTTAATTCCGAATCCGCGTCTCATCAGAACGCGGTTTCTTTTTTTCTGGCTCCCCCCAGCCAATAACAATCAATCGAAGAATCATGACTCATCACTCTGCTTTTCGGATCGAGCACGATCTGCTGGGCGATGCCCAGGTACCCCACACCGCCTACTACGGCATTCAAACCCAGCGCGCCAAAGAGAACTTCAATATCACCGGCGTGGCGATCAGCCACTTTCCTCAACTGGTGAATGCGCTGGCCATGGTCAAGATGGCCGCAGCCAAGGCCAACCTGGAAGTGGGCGTCCTGACCCAGCACCACCACGACGCTATTGTCGCGGCCTGTCAGGAGATCATCGATGGCCAATGGCACGATCAGTTTATTGTTGACCTGATCCAGGGGGGCGCAGGCACCTCGACCAACATGAACGCCAACGAGGTGATCGCCAACCGCGGCCTGGAGATCCTGGGCTACGCCAAAGGCAACTACGCCCAACTCCACCCCAATAACCACGTCAACCTGGCTCAATCCACTAACGACGCCTACCCCACCGCGGTGCGCCTGTCGGTGATTTTTGCCAGCCAGCCGCTGATCGATGCCATCACCGATCTGGTGGAAGCGCTGCAACGCAAAGGCGAAGAATTTGACGATGTCCTGAAGATGGGCCGGACCCAGATGCAGGATGCGGTGCCCATGACCCTGGGTCAGGAGTTTCGCGCCTTTGCCCACACTCTGGGCGAAGACATCGAGCGTCTGCGTGAAGCCGCAAAATTGCTGGCTGAGGTGAATCTGGGCGGTACCGCCATCGGCACCGGCATCAATGCGCACCCGGATTACGCTGACGCGGCAATCCGCCACCTGACCGACATCGCCAAGGTGGAGATGAAGAGCGCCAGCGACAAGGTGGAAGCCACCGTGGATATGGGTGCCTTCGTGCTCTACTCCGGCATCCTGCGCCGCATCGCCGTTAAGCTGTCCAAGATCTGCAACGACCTGCGACTGCTCTCCAGTGGCCCCCGTTGTGGTTTTAATGAGATCAACCTGCCGCCCATGCAGCCGGGCTCCTCTATCATGCCCGGCAAGGTGAACCCGGTTATCCCCGAAGCCGTGAACCAGACCGCGTTCCAGGTGATCGGTAACGACCTGGCCGTCACCATGGCCGCAGAAGCTGGTCAATTGCAGTTGAACGCGATGGAGCCGCTGATCACCTATAACCTGCTCAACTCCACCAAGATGCTGAGCGACGCCATGGCCATGCTGACCACCCGTTGCATCGTGGGCATTACCGCCAACAAAGACCACTGCCAGCAACTGGTGAATAACAGCCTGGCCCTGGCCACCCTGCTGAACCCCTATATCGGCTATGAAAACACCACCCGTCTGGCCAAGACGGCGCTGGCCACCGGACGTGGCATCGTTGAACTGGTGCTGGAAGAGGGATTGCTGAGCCAGGAACAGCTGGATCGCCTGCTGGACCCTGAAGTGATGCTGAAGCCCTCTATTGCTCAACTGGGCTGAGGTCATTCCCGTTCAAATAGCCCCGCAATGCGGGGCTTTTTTTATGGCTGTCGGGGACGCAATAAGAACACCATACAGACGAGTGACACATCACTCGCCGGGCTTGATACCCGGCTTCAGAAACAACAAAACCCGCAACACTGTGCGGGCTCTTCTGAATATGGCGGTCAGGGAGAGATGCTAAACCCCTTCGGGGCCGCCGCAAGCGGCGTTGGCCCGCCACGCGGGCCTCGAACTCTGGCCAGCTCTTGCGAGTGGCTTCTCATTCTCCCTGACCCGGTGCACGGCTTTAGAAACGACAAAAACCCGCAACACTGTGCGGGTTTTGAGAAGATGGCGGTCAGGGAGAGATTCGAACTCTCGATACGTTGCCGTATACACACTTTCCAGGCGTGCTCCTTCAGCCACTCGGACACCTGACCTTTATATTGTTGGCAGCACTCGCTGAGCGCCAGCCTTTTGTCTTTGCGGGGGGCTCCCCCCTCTCGACGACGCGTACTTTACGAAACCACCCATCAAGCGTCAAGGCAAGAATTTCGCAAAATGAACCGTTTGCGCAGTTCTCCGTCACAATGACCAGTTAAACAACGCTTTGTGCTCAGAATCGAGCCGACGACCTAACCGTCAGCCATTCTGGCCTGGTAGTGAGCCAGATCCGCATCGGAAAAGCAGCAAACAACAATCGACAGGCGGGACGTCCACGGCTGCATCACATCCAAAGCAATGCGTGCTGCCCGGTCTCCCGGATAACCGTACACGCCGGTACTGATGCAGGGAAAGGCGATGCTTTCCGCGCCGATCTCCTGAGCCAGTTGCAGGCTGTGCTCATAGCAATGGGCCAGTAGCCTTGCCTCGTCACTGCCGCCGCCCTGCCAAATGGGCCCAACGGTATGTATGACCCAACGAGCGGGCAACGCAAAACCCGGGGAGTGTTTAGCCTCTCCCGTTTTGCATCCCCCCAGCGTACGGCAAAACGCCTTCAGATCAGGACCCGCTGCACGGTGTATTGCCCCGTCCACGCCACCGCCACCGAGCAGCGTCGGATTTGCCGCATTGACGATGGCGTCCACCGTCATTTGGGTAATGTCGCCAAGATGCAGTTGTACGTTCATAGTGCACGCTCCTTTACGCAAGAATAGCGCGCCTGGTGTCGAGGCATTTCGTTTGCACCGCTCTGAAACGACAAAACCCGCAACACTGTGCGGGTTTTGAGAAGATGGCGGTCAGGGAGAGATGGTAAACCCCTTCGGGGCCGCCGCAAGCGGCGTTGGCCCGCCACGCGGGCCTCGAACTCTGGCCAGCTCTTGCGAGTGGCTTCTCATTCTCCCTGACCCGAAGCCTTGTTCCAGATACGAAAAAACCCGCACATTGTGCGGGCTCTTCTAAATATGGCGGTCAGGGAGAGATTCGAACTCTCGATACGTTGCCGTATACACACTTTCCAGGCGTGCTCCTTCAGCCACTCGGACACCTGACCTTTAGATTGTTGCAGCAGAACTCGTTGATGTTGTGCCCCGCTACGGGTTGCGCATATTAGGGGAGGCGCCCGGGTACGTCAACGGCTTTTTTTAATAACCGCTTCGAGTGCCCCTTTTTTCGCCACCATCCCGTGCAACCAGTGATCCAGCTCGGTTTTTTTATCCCATTTTGCCTGCTTCAGTGTCTGTCGCAGTTGACGAGCCTCTGTCGGGCAAAGCGCTGCCTCTTTTTGCAGGCACTTCAGCAGTTTTCGCTGACAGCAAAGATCGTTAAATTCACCGAGCAACGTCTGCCCCGCTTTTAATGAAGAGAGATCTGCGGGTGCCCCGCACAAGCTCTCCAGGTAACGCCAGCGCTTAATCAGAATACGCAAACGGTGCCATTGCCGGCTGGAGGCAGACATCATCAGCCGCTCGCACTGCCGTTCAATGTTGACCAGCAACTCGTCACGCACCCGCCCGGTTTCCTCCTCCAGGCTCCTGCCGTTACAGGGCCAGTTCAGCATCAGCAGCCATTGCACCACTTCACGGTCCCTCTCCTGTTCGGTTGAGGCTGCTATAAATGCCTCGTAGGCATCGGTACGCCACTGTCCGATACGCCTTTTCAGAGCCCCATCAGCGAGCTGAGGCCAGAACACGTCCAGATCGCGGGCAAGATTAGCGATGGAGGCTTGCTCTGCCAGCATCTCCGAGATCAGCCCGGCCGGCGTCTCCCGCAAAGGTGCCCGAAACAGGGTCAGCAGGCTTCGTGCTTTGCGCAGGCTGACCCGGTACTGATGGAGGGCCTCCGGGTCCCCCGTGACATCGATATCTGCCAACAGGGTCAGTGCACGTTGATACTGAGCAGAAACCCGGGTTCGAATCCCTTCCGACAACAGCGCCATCAACACCTCATAAAAAAACGCCGGACAATCCGGCGTTTTTCAGTATAGCGTTGGCTCAGGCGTTGCCTTTGACCTTCAGTCGCAGCTCGGCGGCAAAGTCGAGCATGCGGTTGAGCGGAATCATCGCTTTTTCCGCCAGGTCTGCGTCGACAAACACTTCATGCTCGGTCTTATCTTCGGCAATCAGCGCCTGCTCAATCGCCTGCAGACCATTCATCGCCATCCAGGGGCAGTGCGCACAGCTTCGGCAGGTGGCACCGTTGCCGCCGGTGGGGGCTTCAATAAAGGTTTTGTCCGGCGAGAGCTGCTGCATCTTGTAGAAGATCCCTTTATCGGTGGCCACGATAAAGGTGTCGTTGGGCAGCTCCTGGCTGGCTTTAATCAACTGCGAGGTGGAGCCCACGGCATCCGCAATCTCAACCACAGACTGGGGTGATTCCGGATGCACCAGCACCGCGGCATTGGGGTTCTGGGATTTCAGGTCGAACAGCGCCTTGGCCTTAAACTCATCGTGGACCACACAAGCGCCTTGCCACATCAGCATCTCGGCACCGGTTTGCTTAGCAATGTAGCTGCCCAGGTGACGGTCCGGTCCCCACAGGATCTTATGGTCTTCGCTGTCGAGGTGCTCCACGATCTCCAGCGCGATGCTGGAGGTCACAACCCAGTCAGCGCGGGCTTTCACCGCGGCGGACGTATTGGCGTACACCACTACGGTGTGATCCGGGTGGGCGTCGCAGAACGCGGTAAACTCATCCGCAGGGCAACCCAGGTCCAACGAGCAGGTCGCCGCCAGTGTCGGCATCAGCACACGCTTTTCCGGAGTCAGTGTTTTAGCCGTTTCGCCCATAAAGCGCACCCCGGCTACCACCAGGGTTGAAGCCGGATGCTCCGCACCAAAACGGGCCATTTCCAGTGAGTCAGCAACACAGCCACCGGTCTCTTCGGCCAGAGCCTGGATCTCCGGGTCGGTGTAGTAGTGGGCCACCAAGACCGCGTCCTTCTCCTTGAGCAGACGCTTGATGCGCGTTACGTAGGCCTGCTTGGCCTCTTCGCTCAACGGTGCCGGTTTGGGCGGGAAGGGGTAGTGCAGATCATCAACAACAGGAGCTTCAATCATTTTTCCGGATTCGTGGCTTCAACAACGTTCGTTCCGCCATTATACGAAAACCAGCCCCTGAGGTTAACCAGAGAGTGACGGCGCTCAAAGGCGCCGTCAGGATTGGGATCAGTGCCCCGACAGAGAGTGGCTCTGTGAGAACCCGCCAGACTGCAACCGGGCCTTATAAAGGGCCTCCTGCACCTCCCGGCTGTCCGCCAGGCTGGAGCGCATCTTGAGCTGTTGCACGCTGCGCAGATTGTCCTGCGCTTTGGCGAAGTAGATGGGGGAGGCGTCGATCGCCTTCATAAACAACCGTTCCGCCTCATCCAGTTTGCCCTCCAGCATCACGAAGTAGCCGATGTCGTTATAGGCATCCGCCTCCGGCATCACCCGCCGGAACGCCTGAAAGGCCCTTTCACTCTGCCCCCGCCTGACGTAAACCAGCCCCAGGTTGGTCCACGCCCGGAGAAACTCCGGTTGTCGCTGCGTCGCCTGCCTGAGATACATCTCTGCACGGATCAGGTCGCCCGCCAGGTAATAGGAGTAGCCAAGATTATTCAGCGCCTTGGCCAGTGTCGGCGATTGGGTCAGCACCAGTCGGTACAGCGCCTGCGCCCCATCAAAATCCGTGTCCAGGTCCCTGAGGATCCCCAGGGCCAGGTAGGCCTGCAGAGGTGAGTCGTCATCCAGTGCGTGCCAGGGTTGGGTGCCCTCCTCCCCCACCTGGACCTGAATGTCGACGTCTTCGGCATAAAGCCGTTTCTGGTCCAGACGAATCACTTTATCCAGATAGGTTCTGGCCTGAGGATTGTCACCGAACTCCATGTGCACCAGAGCCAGCGCCGTCATCGCTGGGACATGGTCTGGCTGGTTTTTCAGCACGTCATGAAAGGCTTTGATGGCATGCTCGTTCTTGCCCAGCTGCGCCTGGATCTGGCCAATCTGGTACAGGTATTCCACGTTATCCGGTTGAGCATCCAGCAATTCCAGGTAGGTTTTCAGTGCCGTGGTGTACTGCCCCATCCGCTGTGCACTGACCGCCTGTTGCTCCAGTTGATTGATGTCAGGTGCCATAACCTGAGGCTCCGGACGGCTTTGACAGCCGCTCATTACCACTACGCAGAGCATTGATACCACCCAACGGCACGGCCATTTCATACGCGTTCCCCCATCCCTGTTAAAGATGTTTCCAGGCTTCCATCACTTTCAGAATTGCCGGGCCCACCGCCACCACAAAGAACGCTGGCCAGATGCAAACGAGCATGGGAAAGATGATTTTCACCCCCAGCTTCGCTGCCATCTCCTCAGCGGCCTGCAGACGTTTATCCCGGTACTCTTCAGCATAGACCCTCAGCGTTTCGGCAATGCCGGTTCCCAGTCTAAGACTTTGTGTTATCGCACCATTCAGGCCGCGAACGTCCTCAAGACCGGTTCGTTCTGCGAACTCCTCAAGCCCCACGGCGAGGTCGATGCCCGCGCGATTCTTCTGGCAAACCAGCAGCAACTCTTCCGCCAGTTCACCGTGACTGACCCGAATCTCCTGGCTGACCCGCTGCAACCCGGCCAACAGGCCCTGGCCGGACTCGCAGCACACCACCAGCAGATCCAGCGCATCAGGGAACCCGGCCCGGATGCGCTTCATCCGGGCATTGGCAAAGCGATCCAGAACGATACTGGGCAGCAGAAACGCCAGCCCCAGCAGGCCCACGATCACGTAAACCTGAATCGAGGTGGACATCTCCGCCATCACCTGCAGCAACACCACGCTGGTAATGCCGGCAAACAGCATCAGCAAAATCCGGACGGCGTTGTAAACCGCCAGGGCGGAGTTAGAGTGAAATCCGGCATGAATCAGACGCTTGCGACTGCCCGCACTGTCGAAGGAGAGGTGCTTCAGCATGGGATTTTGCTTGCCGCTGTCGTGCTCCAGGGCGTCGTCAAAGGCGCCCTCACCGCTGGCCAGCGCCAGTTCAGACTTCAACCCTTTCAGACGGGCCCGGACCGGCGAAGCGAGCCCGGTGTAAAGCAACAGGCAGGCCACCGCCAGCGTGACTCCGGCGGCAGCTGCAATGGCGTAAATCACCCAAACAGAATATTGGCGGTTGTTCAGCAGTTCGTTAAATAAGCCGACGATGTAGTCCATGCTCACACCTCGATCTTGATCAGTCGTGAGATCCAGAAAATCCCAATGGCCATGCCGATGCCGCCGGCGATCAGCAGGTTCAGTCCCGGCTCGGTGTCAGTCAGCTCTTTGGCGTAATTGGGGCTGGTCAGGTAGAGATACCCAAACAGGGCCAACGGCACACACACCAGTACCCAGGCCGACATCCGCCCTTGCGCGGAGTAGGTTTTAACCTGGCGCTGGAAATGGAAACGCTTGCGGATAATGCGGGTCAGGTTCTGAATGTTTTCCGCCAGATTCCCCCCGGTTTCTTTCTGCACCTGAACCGCCGTAGCAAAGGCCATTGCCGAGACCGTCGGCACCCGCTCGATAAAGTGCAGCAGAGCACGGCGAACGTCTTTGCCATAGTTGATGTCCGCAAACATCAGCTTAAATTCATAAGCAATGGGCCCATCCAGCTCTTCATAGGCCAGTTTGATGGAGTCCGGAAACGCGTAACCCGCCTGCAGGCCCCGGCGCACCACATCCAGCGCTTCGGGAAACTGCTCCTCTATCTGGTCCAGCCGCTTAACGAAGTCGCGCTCCAGCTTGGAGTTAAAGAACGCCAGGGTTACCACGAAGGCCACGGCAGCCAGGAAGGGCTCTTTAGAGACAAAGAACGCGCCGATCCCCAACAGGGTGGCCACCACCAGAGCCATCAGCAGGTATTGATGGCCTAACGTCCGCGAGCCGGACTGAGCAAGTTTTTCAGATAACCGCTCAATAAAGGGGATGGCCTCAAGACGTCGTCCCAGCACCGAAGCCCGCTTAAGCCGGTTCTCCATCGCGATGGAGACGCTGCTTTCCCCTTCGCCCCACTGTTCCGCCAGGCGCTGCAGGCGGGCTTTCACCAGCTTGGTGTCCCCCCGCTTGGGTCGATAAACCGGGATAAACAGGGCCTGCGACAGCAAGACCACCGCCGCAAACACACAGATGAGGAAGATCATTGAAACGCTCATATCGCCTCCTCAGATAATGTCGAAGCGCTGGTCGGATTCGAACAATTTGCGCGACAGTTCGACGCCTTTGGCAACCAGTTCGTCGAAGAAGCGCGGGATAACGCCGGTAGCCACAAACTCACCCAGGATCCGCCCCTCAGCATCGCGCCCACGACGTTGGAACACGAACAGGTCGGACATGGTGATCACTTCCCCTTCCATGCCGGTGATCTCCGCGATGCTCACCACCCGCCGCTTGCCGTCTTCCATGCGGTCCAGCTGTACCACCAGGTTGATGGCGGAAGCGATCTGAGTGCGGATGTTTTTCACCGGCATCTCGAACCCGGCCATGCAGACCATATTCTCGAGTCGACTCAGAGCATCCCGGCAGCTGTTGGCGTGCAGCGTGGTCAGCGAGCCTTCATGGCCGGTGTTCATGGCGGTCAGCATATCCAGGGCTTCGCCGCCCCGAACCTCACCGATCACGATGCGATCCGGGCGCATCCGCAGGCTGTTCTTCACCAGTTCACGCTGGGGTACGGCGCCCCGCCCTTCCAGGTTGGAGGGCCGGGACTCCAGACGCACCACATGGGGCTGTTGAAGTTGAAGTTCCGCCGAGTCTTCGATGGTGATGATGCGCTCATCGGAGGGGATATAACCGGACAATACATTGAGCATGGTGGTCTTACCGCTGCCGGTACCACCGGAGATCAGGACATTAAGCTTGCCATGCACCACGGCCCTGAGCAGTTGGTGCATCTGCGGAGTGAGTGACTGATAAGCCACCAGTTGCTCGGCAGTCAGCTTGTCGACCGTAAAACGACGGATAGACATGCTGGGGCCATCCAGTGCCAACGGGGGAATGATGGCGTTAACCCGAGAGCCGTCTTTGAGGCGCGCGTCCACCATCGGACTGGACTCATCCACCCGGCGGCCGACGCTGGAAACGATTTTGTCGATGATATTGAGCAGGTGGCGGTCATCATGAAACCGCATGGGAACGCGTTCGAGCTTACCAAACCGTTCGACGAAGATGTTCTCTGCGTTGTTGATCAGAATGTCCGAGATGCTGGAATCCGCCAGCAGGGGTTCCAGTGGCCCCAGGCCCATCACTTCGTCGGTGATCTGCTTCAGGATCTTGTCCCGGGAAGCCATGCTGATGGGGCGCGGATTTTCATTGAGCAGCTGAATGCAGATTCGGTTGATCTGCTGCCGCGCTTCGTTTTCCTCAATCAGTTCCAGCTTGGACACGTCCAGCGTATCCAGCAGGCGCTCGTAGAGCTCCTGCTTCATGATGGTTTCCTGCGGATTCAGCAGGTGTTGGGTAAACGCGCTGGTCAGGGCCGGTGTGTTTGTCATGGCGTTGCTCCTCGCTGGTTATCGCCAGAGCCGCGCCCAAAATCCCGACCCCTTGGGATCCGAATGGGGCGGAAGCAGGTCGTTGCAGATCTGGGCAATATCACGGGAGACCGCCTCTTTGGCGGCAAACCGGGACAACCGCTTGCCTTCATCCAGACAGGTGTTGACGCATTTAAAGTCGTTTCGAACCGTGTAAACCGTACTCAGCCCGGAAGCCTCTTTCACATCCGAGAGAGACACCACGCCTTTGCGCGCCTGATAACGGTTAAACACCAGACGGATGCGGTTTTTCGACACTCCCAGCTCAAACACCAGATGACGAACCGCTGCGGCGGCACTGCGCAGTGACGCCAGGCTGTCCTGGATCACCACCAGCACCATATCCGCGTCCATCAGAATCGGGTTGGCCCAGGGTTCGGCTCCACGGGAGAGATCCACCACCACGGCGTCATAGTGGCAGCGGATTTTGAACATCAGATTGGGTAACTGGAGGTACTCCATCGAACCGTCGGACTGCTGACTGAACGGCGAGGCGGGCAGCAGATGGAGGTTTTCAAGCTGGCACATCATGCCGGTCAGGGCGTTGTCATCCATCTCCTCTGCCAGCGACAAGGCATGATGCAGGTAGTATTCAGGCTCCAGATCAAGCAGGTGGGACTGGCCTGCCTGCACCTGGTCCCCATCCAGCAGCGCGATCTCAGCTTCGCTGTCTCGGGCGGCCAGGTAATCGGCGATGGCGGCACTGATAAAGCTGGTGCCACACCCCCCTTTGCTGTTTAACACGGCGATGGTGGGCGCCAGCTGGGTGCAGGTCGCCACCTTCTCTGCGATGTCGAACAGCACCCGGGTCAACTCCTCCTGGGAGGCACTGGCGGGAAGAAAATCGTGAGCACCCGCTTTCATGGCAGCCCGCAGCAGCTGGGGATGCATCTGACGCCCCACCACCAGGGTGTGTTTGCAACGGCCACAATAGTGGGCAATGGCAGCCAGCGCACTCTCTCCGTCATCCGGCAGCAACAGCACCATAAGGTGACTGTCTTTGCTGTGTTCACCGTCGACCTCGCGATGGTCAATTTGAGTCAGTTTTACGTTGGGCACGCTGAGCAATGCCTCAGACAAGTCATGGCCATCATCCCCCGGTGGGGTAACCAGTAAGGTGGACAGCATGACCGGCAGAGTCCGGCGGCGGCTCAGGCGATCCACGGCTTCGATTTGAGCCATCGATTCGGGAAAGGCTTGCTGCTCACTGAGCGGCGATTGGGATCGGGTCATACGGCGCCTCCACTGCAAAACGTGGTCGTATTTGTCCGGGTCTGCCCCAGGCTCTCGGAAGGCAGCAAGGTGACAAAGTCGGGAGCAGTAAACGTGACATTGAAGAACGGGATCATCAGCTCGTGCTGATACCCGGTGATGGTCGAACGCACATGCCGGATAAAGGACAACTGCGTCGCAGTACCGCCCAGTTCATCAAGATACTCAATCTGCAGATTGGCGCGGTTCAGCCCCGGCAGGTTCAGTTCGCCGTTGAACAGAGCCAAATCCTTCATCGCGTTGGTGGCCACCGGCGTCTCTGCAGACAGCAGGTCCGGAGAACAGACAATCGCCAGCCTGGCGGTGCGACGGGACAACTCCGACAACACCTGGTAGCTGTACATCAGGCGCGCGGCTTCCATGCAGGCAAACAACATCACAAACACCACCGAAGCAACGATGGCAAATTCCACGATGTAAACACCGCTCTGAGATTTGAGATTTCGAATGTTCATAACGGCCTCATGGTTGCTGAGGCCACCAGATCCCAGTTCAGGCTGATGGCATCGCCAAAAAAACCGGGAATGCTGTCGCCAAAAATCGGCGTCCAGTCATAGCTGACAGTCACCCTGGCCAGATCGGAATTGACCACGGTGATCTGCACATTATCGACAGTCAGTCCGTTCAACTGAGCCGTGCCGCCGGTGGTTAATCCGGTCACTGCCATATTGCGAATTTGAGCCTGGAGATCATCTGACAGGTCAATGACACCGGTATCGTTGGTACTGGAGTAACTGATCAGATGGCGGGCGGCATTGCGCGCCAGCTGATTTAACTGATGGTATTGGTAGAGCATGCGCCCCATCTCTGCGGTGACGTAGAACATCAGAAACAGAATCGGTAAGGCGATGGTGGCTTCAACCGCTGCCACACCGCGCTGGCGTCGGAGTGATTTAGGCTGTTTCATCATGAGTCCTTACTGTCCGGGTCCCGATACAGGACAATGCGATAGGGCCCGGCGGTGGAGTTCGGCGTTTCGCTGACGCCACCAGCGTCGTTAGTGCAATCCCCCAGGAACTCGCCCACCACGTAGGAGTCGTTCCCCTTCTGCACCACCTCCTGCATCATGTAAAAGCAGGCAAAACCGACAAAGGGCATCGATGCCTGGCCGCTGTTGTCACCGTCACCGCAATCGGCCACCACGATGGAAAACTCCCGGCGAAACTCGGAGCCGCTGGCCGTAGTGGTGTTGGCCTCACTGTAGTTAGTGGGGCACATGTGCCCGGCCACGCTGGTGTAATGGCCATGGTGGTAATAGCCGCTGTAGTAGTTCTGGGGGTTGACGTAGTAATCCCCCTCGACCGACTCGGACATCATTTCAATCGGTACGCCGTTAGTGTCGATCACCTGCCCTTCGGCATTCACATCCAGTGTGTCGCCAACGCAGATGTCGTGATCCGGCGGATGGTCGTTCGAGTTAACCTGACCCCCCGTCCACTTACCCAACCGGGTATTGAGTCCCTGCGCCACCGGTCCGGTGGTGTTGCCGGGCTCGGTTTCCACCGTTTCCGTGGCATTCGGGCCGTCATAACCAAAACAGAATCCATCGCTGTTGGAATCCCCCGCCATGGCGCGGCGGATATCGGCAGCGCCGGTGTTGTCGCCCAACCTCACCAGCCGGAAGTTTCCGGGGCCAACGTCGGAGTCCTGACCGCTGGAAAGCTTCATCGCCATAAACTTATTCAGCGGATAGCCAAAGTTCTCGGCATCGCTGGAGAGGTCGGCCGCACACACCATCATCGGCAGCAAGTCGGTGCTGCAGTTTGGGGTCGACGTGCTCGGACCAGCAACCGCAGAGGCGCTGACCTCCTTATTGAACCCAAACACCTGGGCCAGAAAAGAGGGCAAACCCACATGGACCACCGTCACCCGGGCGTATTCCGCCGTGGGGTCGCTGACCGCGACAAAGGGGTCCGGCTCCACCGAGAATTCGATGGTGATCTGATTGTTGATGGCATTGATGGCGTAATCCAACGCGCTCAGATCCACCCCGGCACTGAGTTCGGCAAAGTCGTTTTGCCCCAATGCCCCGCTCATGGTGCTGATCCCATCGAGTCGGGCTTCGGCTTGGGTGCGTCCGCGCTCAATGCTCACCGCAGCACTGAGCGCAGCGGCGTCCACCGCGTTCTGCAACCGGCTTTTGTTCAGCAACAAGTGGCCGCCATCGAGCGCCAACGCCGCCATCGCCAGAATCGCAAACATAGCGATAGTGACCACGATGATGATGACCCCTTTTTGCCGCCGGAGCCGAGGCGGATTACGCCGTACACCCATGCTCAACGCCTCACATCAGTTGCTGCTTCTGCTTCCGCCGACGGAGAAGTTGGAGAGACTTCCCCGGGCGGTTTTCGGTGCGTAAGTGGATTTGCGGTAGTTGTCCATCACTCCCGCGCCATACTGGCCATCCAGATCATTGATCCGGCCTTCGTCCCGGACAGAGGCTTCCGGGTCGAGAATGGCCATATTGCGTGACGAGGCAACCGTTTCGCCCATGTCGAACTGCTCGATCAGGTTGTTGCTTTGACAGCCGGCCAGTCCACTCAGGGCCGCCAGCAGAAATACCCACTTCTTCATCTCGCGCTCCTTACAGGGAATGACCGTACTTGTTCTGAGTCCCACCGGCGTCCGTGGCGGGCACGGTGTCTGCCGGTGCCGAGGCGCTGTTGGGATTGGTATCCGACGGCGCTTCTCTATCCCGCTTGGACATCCGACCCATCAGGTAGAAATCCAGATCAGTGGGGTCGATAAAGCCATCGGTGGGCAACACCAGTTTGTCTTTATTGATGGGCCGCACCAGACGAGGTGTCACCAGGATCACCAGCTCGGTTTCACCGTTGCGATACTCCTGGCTGGAGAACAGTTGGCCCAACACCGGGATTTCACCCAGTCCCGGCAGCGCATCGACGCTCTCCCGGATGGTGTTGCTCAGCAAGCCGGCAATGGCGATAGTCTGGCCATCACCCAGCTCAATGGTGGAGTTGGCGCTGCGCTTGGTCACCGAAGGCGTAACGATGATGGAGCTTGACCCCTCCGGCAGAATGCCCACCGAATTCGCGGTGCTCAGTTCGCTGACCAGCACATTCAGGTTCAGATTGATGCGGCCGCTGCTCAGCACGGTGGGAACGAACTTCACACCCACCCCAAACTCTTTGTAGGCAATGGTCACGCCGTCTTCATTGGGGACCGGCACCGGGAACTCGCCCCCGGACAGGAATTCTGCCAACTGTCCGCTCATGGTGGTCAGGTTCGGCTCCGCCAGCACCCGGGCTAACCCCTGCTGCTTGGCCACATCCATGGCGAAGTCGAACAACACGTCGCCACTGACGTAGCTGCCGAAGATGCCTTTGTTGCTGATCAGGCCATCGCCGCCCAGGAGCCCGCCAATAAAGTCGGACCCTTCAAACACCAGGGCAAAATCGGAGTCCAGGGTCCGGGCCAATTCACGTTGCACTTCGGTGACCGTCACTTCCAGCATCACCTGGTGGCCGCCACCGACGGTCATCAGATTGAGTACGGTGCTGGGGTTATCCGAATTGTTGGCCGCCAGGGCGTAACCCTGGGCCAGGTCCAGTGCCATGTTCATCTTGTCCAGGTTGGAAACCTGGCCGCCAATCACCAGTTGGCCCTGAGAGGTGTGTACCTCAATCGGCTCCTCCGGCAGGAAGCGATGCAGCTTCTCTTTCAGGCCATTAAGGTCATGGGTGATCTCGATGTCGACAATGTCCACCAGCCGATCATTCTTGTCCCACACCATGATGTTGGTGCTGCCCAGCTGACGCCCAAGGATGTACAGCTCTTTGGGGTTGATCAGCAAAATGTCAGCGATCTCCGGGTTGCCCACGGACACCCGTTCAGCCGCATTAGCCAGCGACATGGTTTTGGATTTGTGGATCGGCACCGGGAAGCTGTAGGGCTGCATGCCGCTGCGGCCCCCTGCCTGCACCGGCGGCACCATTGCCAGGGAAAACGCCAACAGCAAAGCGGCCATCCAGGCAAAACCGCCAGGCGAAAGAGTCAATTTCCGAATAGTCATGGTTATCCGTCCTTTCTTGCGAATGTGGCGGAACCGGTCGGCTCCCGCTCATCCATGATCACGATCTGCTGATCGGTTCCCTTAATCACTTCCATCCGCAGCCGTTGACGCTCCCGGGGGCGCTTCACCTCATCAGGCTCCGATTGGGTAACGGGCAGCGTGTCTTTAGGGCGCATCGGTTCCAGGCTGGCAACGTCAACCTGTGCATCATCTGTGGGGTTACGCAGGGCCAGCTGGATACTGCCTTTGTTGCGGGCGCTCATCAGCGTTTCTGCCTGCTCCAGCGTCACTTCAAGGGTCACTGCCCGGACGACCACCGGCTGGTTGCCGTCCTGATTGGCTTTCTGGTCCACCGCCAGCACTTTCAGGTTGCTCAGGATCACTTCGGTATCGGCTGACCAGTCCGCCGCGGTTTTGGCTTCGCGACGCTGATTGAGGGTGACCAGAACGTCCACGCGGTTACCGGGCAGCAGGAAGCCGGCCACCCCCACCACGTCGTTGACCCGAATGGTGACGGCCCGCATATGCGGCGCAATGAGGCTGGCCAGCACGCTGCCCTCGCCTTTGGCAGCAAGCTTCTCGGAATTGAGAATGTCGCCCTGGATCAGCGGAAACTTGGAGACCATGCCGGCCACCATCTGGGCTTCACTGAAGCTCTTTTCAGGCACCAGTTCCCTTGGCACACTCTTCACGACCAGATGCTTCTCCTGAAGAATGGTGCCCGCAGGAACCGACACCGACATGGCCACCACCGGCATCGTATTGTCGGTCGGCTGTACCGGCTTGCTTTGCTCCATCCAGCGCTGAGCCAGCAGCACCGCGCCAATCCCGAAAGCCACGGAGATAAGGACAAAAACCAAAGAGCGCATAACTCAACTCCTCACAGTAAGCCCGGCCAACTGGCAGGCTGTTTGTCAGGGGACAGCTCTACCCCTCAACGAAATAAAGGTCCCAGGCGTACTCAAGCATCTCCTGGGTGATCACAGCCGACTGGCCGTGATACTTGATGCGATCGGACACGATGGACAGCAGATCCCTGGGATGACAAGGCAGCAATGGTCGCTGGCTTTGTGGGTACTGCTCTTCCACCAGCCACTGCTCAGCGGCCGGTTCACAGGCCAGTCCAAATTCCGCGCAGTTGCCTTTCCAGATCGCCAGGTAGGTCTCTTTGTCCAGGGCGCCAAAGCGCACCTTGTAGCCGAGGCGTCGCAGAAAGGCTTCATCCACCAGTTCCGTAGGTTGTAAGTTGGTGGAGAACAGCAACAGCTGTTCAAACGGCACTTCAAAGTGCTCACCGCTGGGCAGCGCCAGAAAATCCCTGCCCTCTTCCAGCGGCAAAATCCAACGGTTGAATATCGCTTTGGGCGACACCGCCTGACGGCCCAGGTCGTCAATCAACAGCAGGCCGTTATTGGCGATCAGCCCGATGGGTGCCCGAAAGGTCCGGCTGTTGGGGTCATAACTGATGTCCAGCATCTGGCTGGTCAGCTCCCCGCCCACCATCAGCAGTGGCCGCTGACAGCGATGCCAACGGGCGTCCTGCTGTTCAGACAGCAGCGTTGAGGCGTCATCGGTGTCAGCAAGGCGATGGTAATGGGGGTCAAAGATGCCGATGATCTGATGCCCCACAGAGATGGCGTGGGGGATCAAAACCTCATCCTGGAACATCCGGTTGAGGCTGCGGCAGAGAAAGCTTTTTCCGGTCCCGGCCGGACCGTAGATCAGCAAAGGGCGCTTGGAGTTCAGCGCCGGGCCCAGCTTCTCCTTAAGACCAGGCGGTACAACCATGTCCATCATGGCACGCTCGAAATCATCGCGGGTCACCGTCTGATGACGACTGGACTGCGCGCGGCACACTTTGGCGTACTGGCTAAGCGGCACCGGCGCTGCGCCCAGGTAGCCGCTGGCGGCAAATTGCGCTTTGGCCTGTTCCCGGCCCATGCCGCTGAGCGCGAAACGCTGCTGGCCAGAACTGGTGGCAGAACGGTTCTCCACCAACTCCGCCTTCTTGGCGTCGATCAGCAGGTCTTCAATGATGCGTCCCCGCAGCGCCATCCGCTCCGCCAGTTCGTGCAGGGTTAACACGTCACCGTCATACAGGTGCTTCAGCAGCAGCCCGGTCAACAGCGCATGGTCCAGGCCAGTTTGGGCCACCGATAACGGAACGGGCGCCAGGGTGTGGCTGGAAGCGGTTGCAGACGTCTCGGTCGGCTTATACATACAACCCCCTAAAGTCCCGGGAAGTGGAGCAGACAGGTCAACCCCCAACCCGCAGCAAATGCAGGCGCATAAGGCACTCGGGCCGCCGCAATCTCACCGGGCCGTGGCGGAACATAAGTTCGGGTAATGACGCACTGGTAGTAACGTTGTGCAGTAGCCCCAAGCGCCCGCCAGCCCAGTTGAAACGTGGCCAGCAGTGGCACCAGCAAGGCGCCACAGGTAATGGCCAGAGCCACCACCCAAAGGCAATGAATGGGGCCAATCAACGCACCAATGCCGATCATCAGCTTGACGTCCCCACCCCCGATCCACTTTTTGCCGTAAAACGGCACCAGAACCAGCGCGGATGCGGCGCCTAACAACGCGGTACCCAATCCACTCCAGCCAGCCGCCACGGTGTTCACCAGCAAGCCGGTCAGCAATGCGGTCACCGCAAGGGCATTGGGGATCCGTTGCGTTCTGAGGTCCAGCACCATGGCCGTCACAAAGAACACAAAAGTGAGCAGATCGGTCAGAAACTCTGAGGAGATATCCATGGCAAGCCGTGCGTCTAATGAGATACGGGTTAAACCAGGCTTTGACGTAACGCACGGACCGTCAAAGCGAAGACGCCCCGCGGTACCTTAATCTTCGGCACCACGGGGGCGGATTCTCTTACAGGCCGTCACAGTCCGCGTTGGCGTCATTGCCAGATGCCGCGGCGCACAGGTCTGTAATCTGGTTCGTGGCTTCAGTGCCCAGCTCGGTAAAGGCGATAACCATGCCGCCTACCACCAGGCCACCAGCAATGGCGTATTCCACTGCAGTCAGGCCTGAATCATCGTTCCAGAAATCGATAAAAGCTTGCTTAAACATATTGACCTCCAATCGTGAAAAGCTCTCTGAGCAAATGATTGAACGTCCTTGTAGAAGGTGAGAGAAACATCCTGTAAACCCAGAGCATGAGTAACGTTAGACCAAACGAGAAAAACGCGCCTTTTGTGAAAGCTGATTTCTCAGAACATTCATCAAGCACTGAGTACTGTTTATAGAACCTCTGGTTATTTTATGCGTGATAAAACGATATATGCTTTGCGCATATGGTTGTTCTACTTGAGTTTAAACACCGTTCAATTCTCTGCTACAACGCAAAAGCACCGCACCGCCATTCCGGGCTGAATATTCAGCGTTGGGAAGATAAGTGCGGGTTTTGATAGATAAAAATGAATTAGTGGCTGTTACACGGCCATCTCGTTGGTTTCACCGGTGTCTGTAACTCACCGTGGGAACTGGTTGATGTTTTGAAACAAAATCCGGTGTCTTGTCCAACCGGCTCAGCCGATTCCTCAGCGGAGAACCGACCCCGCCTCACTCATTTACGGAGATTGAGTGGAGAATATGCCCCGCTCTGACCAATTTTCCGCGCAAAGAAAAGTAACCCAGCATTTCACTCAATTATTAAAGCGGCTCGGCCTTGACCCAGCCATACACGTCCTGCGCCAGGCTCAGCCGGTCATCGGCACCGGCCCAGGCAGGCATATAGACCAGGTTGACCTGGACGCTGTCGCCCACTCGCACGGTTCGGCTGTCGTTGTTGCGAAGCGCGCTGTCCACCGAGCGCTTCGTCTGGGCCGACTCATTCTCCATCAGCAAGGCCAGAACCCGTTCGTAGTCATCCACCCGGATACAGCCATGACTCAGGGCGCGGTAGCTCTGTCGAAACAACATCGGTCGATTGGTGTCGTGAAGATAGATGGACTGGCTCTGGGTAAGATTGAACCGCACCCGCCCCAGCGGATTATTGCGGCCCGGCCGTTGGCGCAACTGATAGCGCCCCAGTACGTCGCCAACCTGATTGGCGTCTACCCCATCCCAGGGAAGCAACGTGCCGTCCCGGCCTATCCATTCAAAGCCCTGCCGGGCCAGGCTGTTCGGGTCTGTCTGCAGACTCGGCAATAACTCTCCCCGCACAATGCTCATGGGAGGTGTCCAGGAGGGGTTGAGGGTCACGCTGCGGAACTGACTGTTCATCTTCGGGGTCGGGGTATCCGGGGCACCCACCACCACTGGCAGCACCATCTCCACCCGCCCCTGATGCAGCACCAACAGCTGATAATGCGGGATGTTCACCAGCAGGGTATAGCCGGATTGGGTTTCCGGAAGCTGGTACCACTGCCTCAGCGAGTAGCGAATGGCGGCTATCCGATCCGCCGGGTCCTGCTCCAGGTGGCGACGGGTCGCGGCGTCGATCCGGCCATTGGTCTTCAATCCATGTTGGCGCTGATAATCCCGCAACAATCGGTCAAAGGGGGGATCCCACACCGCTCGGTCCTGAACCATTGCAGAGAGAGTCTGGCCGGCACGGGCCGCCATCAGGCGTCGCAGCTCCGGTAACTCAGGGTGGCTCTGCCCCAGGCTCATGGTGGTAAATGGACTGAGGTCGGGCAAGGGCATGGCCTGAAGCGTCAATTCACGCTGCAGCTGGCGACGCAGCCGCTCGAAGCCCTGGTAACGCAGCGACAGATTGGCCATCAACTGGGGCAATTGGTTGTTGTCAACGGCACGGGAAAGAGTCTCGGAGGGAGATGCCGCACTGCCCTGCAACCCCTGTCTGAGCCTGAGCAGGTTCAGCGTCGCTTGCGTCAGTGCCTCATCCTGCTGTTGCGGCGTGAGGTGAGCGATGGGCCTGAGGTAGCCTAAATCGACCAGCAGCGACTGCCATTGCGACAGGTGGGGCTGCAGCTCTTCCCCCTGCCAGGAAACGGTGGCCGTTGCCTGCACGGCGTTCGCCCACAGTGCCCACAGCCCTATCAACCACCAAAGTTTCATCGCCACCCCCTCAAGTGAAGTGACGAAAGTATAGTTAATTCAGCGGAGTGCCACGTTTTGAAGGGACGCCCACCAGCTGCCGTAACCAGGGAATCGCCGTCAACGTCAGTCCTGCCAGCAGAACCCAGACGCCATTACCGCCCTGCTCCACCAGTACCATCACCAGCCCCAGCACATTCAGGGCGGTTGCGATCATCATCAGCACCATCAGTCGTCACTCTTTGAATCGTAATCTTTCTCAACCTAACGGCTGTTTAGATTTTGCTCAAGCAAAACGACCTCCGCGTCGGCCAGCCACAAAAAAGGGCCCGCACCGGCGGGCCCTTTTCCATTGCATCAATGCGATCAGCTCATCGCCATCAGCATGCTTTCCGGCTGCTCCAGATACTGCTTCCACAGGTTGCAGAATCGGGCAATGGTGCCGCCGTCGATAACGCGATGATCGCCGGACCAGCTCACCTGCATAATGGTACGCGCTTCCACTTCCCCTTTGTCGTTAAAGCGGGGCAGCGTTTGCAGTTTACCCAATGCCACAATCGCCACTTCCGGCTTATTGATGATCGGGGTCGCCACGGTGCCGCCCAGTGCGCCGATATTGGAGATGGAGATGCTGCCGCCTTTCAGGTCGGCCGGATCCACCCGGCCGTCACGGGCAGATTGGGTCAGCCGGGTGACCTCGTTGGCCACCTCAACAATGCTGCGCTGCTGCACCTGTTTCACGTTCGGCACAATCAGGCCCAGCTTGCCGTCCACTGCCATGCCGATATTGTGATCGGCCACGTAGGTCAGCTCGGTGCAGTCGTCGTTCACACGGGCATTCAGCACCGGGAACTCACGCATCGCCAGAGAGAGCGCTTTGATAAAGAACGGCATCAGGGTCAGCTTAACGCCTTGTTGGGCGTACTGTTCCTTCATCCGCTTGCGCAGCGCGACCAGATCGGTCAAATCCAGCTCTTCACAATAGGTGAAGTGCGGAATGGTCTGTACCGAAGCGGTCATCTGGCGGGCCATCGCCGCCTGAATCCCACGAATGGGCTCCACCCGATCTTCCGCTGCGGGCTGCACCGGCGCCTGGGCCGGCGAGGCAGCCGGAACCGGAGCAGGGGCGGCCTCAACGACCATCGCGGCACCACCGCTCAGGAAGGCCTTTACGTCCTCCTTCATCACCCGCCCGTTCTTACCGCTGCCGGGCACCTGCGCCAGGTCCAGATCATGCTCCCGGGCCAGACGGCGTACCGCCGGGCTGGCCAGCGCCTTTCCGGCGCGTGCTGCGGTGGTCGGGGCATCCGGTGTGCTGGGTGCCGAAACCGGTGCGGTTTGCGCAGGGGCGGCGACCTCATCCGCGCTGACCGTAACTTCGAGGGCAAACAGCGGCTCGTGCACCTTGGCCACCTGACCTTTGCGATAGTAGAGGGTCTTAATGATGCCGGCCTCTTTGGCCGGGATTTGAACCAGCGCCTTGTCGGTCATCACGTCGCAGATGGGCTGATCCTCTTCTACCGGATCCCCCTCGGCGACCAGCCAATCCACCACTTCACACTCAACAATCCCTTCGCCGATGTCCGGCAGGATAAAGTCGCGCACTTCGGTTGCCGTGCCAGCAGCCGGGGCAGCCGCCTGGGGCTCGGCACTGCCGGCCTCTTCGCCTTCCCCATCCAGCTGCACCTGGAACAGCGGCTCATGCACTTTGGCAATCTCGCCTTTCTGGTAATAAAGCTTGGTGACCACCCCGTCATAAGGCGCGGGGATCTGAACCAGGGCTTTGTCGGTCATCACGTCCGCCACCGGCTGATCCTCTTTGATCACCTCCCCTTCGGTCACCAGCCAGTCCACCAGCTCGCACTCAACAACCCCTTCGCCGATGTCCGGGAGGATAAAATCCTTGATCATGTCCGCTCCTTAGAAGTTCACCGAGGCTTTGATCGCCTCGAAAATCTTGTGCTCGTTGGCCATATGCTCTTTTTCCAGCATCAGCGGATAGGGGGTATCAACCCCACAAACACGGGCAATCGGCGACTCCAGATAGAGGAAGCAACGTTCCTGGATGGTGGCGGAGATCTCGCCGGCAAAACCGCCGGTCAGTGGTGCTTCATGAGAGATCAGCAGTCGTCCGGTCTTCTCAACAGAGGCGGCAACTGTCTCTACATCCCAGGGCAGCAGGGTACGAAGATCGATGATCTCGCAGCTGATGCCCATCGCTTCGGCGCGCTGCGCGGCGTTTTCAATCAGCTCCATCTGGGCACCCCAGCCCAGCAGAGTAATGTCGGTGCCCTCTTTCACCACTTCCGCCTCGGACAGCGGCAGCTGGTAATCCTCCTCCGGCACCTCACCCACTGAGGCCCGGTAGATCCGCTTCGGCTCGAAGAACACCACCGGGTTGTCATCACGGATGGAGGCCAGCAGCAGGCCTTTGGCCTGGTAGGGATTACGGGGCACCACCACTTTCAGACCCGGAGTCTGGGTGAAGTAGGCTTCCGGCGACTGGGAGTGGTAGTGACCACCGGCAATACCACCGCCATAAGGGGTACGGATGGTCAGGCCGCCGACATTGAACTCGTTGCCTGAGCGGTAACGGAACTTGGCCGACTCGTTGACGATCTGATCGAACGCCGGAAAGATGTAATCCGCGAACTGGATCTCCGCCACCGGGCGGTGACCCTGGGCGGCCAGGCCGTTGGCAAATCCGATGATGCCCTGCTCGGTCAGCGGGGTATTGAAGCAGCGGGCTTTGCCGTACTTATCCTGCAGTTTCGCGGTGGCGCGGAATACCCCGCCAAAGTGACCCACATCTTCGCCGAAACAGAGCACGCGCTCGTCGGCAGCCATCGCAATGTCCAGGGCGTTATTGATCGCCTGCAACAGATTCATTTGCGCCATGATCAGGCCTCCTTGCCGGCGGTTTTCGGGTAATACTCGGGGTACTGCTTCACCTGCTCACGCACGGATTCCAGTTGGTCCGCCAGATGCTTGGGCACGGTGTCGTAGACGTCGGACACCAGAGTGTCGATCCCCGGAGCCGGCACTTTTTCCGCCACTTTTACGGCCGCCAGTACCTCTTCCCGATAGGTCTGATAAAGCACTTCATCTTCCGCTTCGCTCCACCAGCCTTTGTTGATCAGCCAGAGCTTGTAGCGCAGCACCGGATCGTGCTCACGCCACTTCGCTTCCTCTTCGCGGGAGCGGTAGCCGGTCGGGTCATCGGAGCTGGAGTGGGCGCCGAGCCGGTAAGTCATCGCTTCAATCAGCACCGGGCAGTTTTCTGACAGTGCGACGGCGCGGGCCTGTTGGGTCGCCGCCAGCACCGCCAACATGTCATTGCCATCGACGCGGATGGTGCGGATCCCGTAACCAACGCCACGAGGGCCAATGCCATCGCCGGCAAACTGCTCATTAGAGGGGGTGGAGATGGCATAGCCGTTATTACGGCAGAAGAAGATCACCGGCGCCTGGTGCACTGCGGCCATGTTCAGGCCCGCATGGAAGTCCCCTTCTGACGCGGCCCCTTCACCGAAGTAGCAGATGGTGACGGCCGGATCCCCAGCCAGTTTCTGGCCATAGGCGTATCCCGCGGCCTGGGGGATCTGAGTTCCCAGCGGCGATGAGATGGTCATGTAGTTCAATGCCGCAGAGCCATAGTGGATCGGCATCTGCCGCCCTTTGCCCAGATCTTTCGCATTGGAAAACATCTGGTTCATAAACTCTTCAGTACTGAAGCCCCGGTAGCGCAGCGCCGCCTGTTCGCGGTACTGAGCCATGATCATGTCCTGCTGCTCCAGCGCGGCAGCGGAGCCGGTTACGGCCGCTTCTTCACCGGTGCAGGTCATGTAGAAACTGATCCGCCCCTGGCGCTGTGCCGCCAGCATCCGCTCATCCAGAACACGGATAAACGCGCAGGTATCGTAGATCTTGAGCGCCAGATCCTTGTCGATCATCGGCATTACGGCATCGTCATAGGGCGTGCCATCCGCCTGAAGAATCTTGAGGGTGGGAATGGCCAATGCCTGGCCCTCGGTAAAGGCAGCCTGGTGGCTCACCGCATCCAAGGTCGAACTGTCCGTCATCGTTACTGTCCCAATGGTTGCTTGTTGGTTCCTGGCATCACACACCAGGCACTTCTTATCGTTATAGTTTGTCCGGCTCACGTTACCTTTACGTAAACTGCTTAACAACCTCCCAGGCAGGAGCAGACCCGGCGTCTCTGCCGCCGGGCTGTACAAGGGAATTTACATTGGCTCACTCGAAGGGCTGGTCTGACCCCACAGGGACAACCGTCAGCAGCGCACGCTGGCCGTTGGCAACACGGGGATTCGGGAACACGATCGCCTCCTCCTCCGCCAGCACGTGATGCTCGGCTTCGCCATCGGTCGCCAGCAGATGCCCTTGGGGGAAAGGCGTGAAATTGGCCTCATTGTCGGCAAACGTGAAGGCAAACTGATCACTTTGCTTATCAATCACCTGGGCCACATCGAACACCGTCACCTGAGTGCGGTCGACAGATTCCAGCGCCAAAGGCTCTTCAGCCAACAGCCGGCCCAACTGGCCTTTGATGGCGTCCAGCCGGGTCAGATCGTTCTGGCCAAAGGGGTACACCTTGCCAAGCTCGACGGTGAACGCATCGGCACCGAACTCATTGGAGGAAAAGTAGCTGAAGGTGGTGGTGGGGTTGTGAGACAGCAAAATGGTATCCACCCCACCACTGGCCAGGAAGTCGATCTGCTGCCAGCGCCATGGCCGACCATGACGGAACGGATAGATGGCAAACTTCTCTCGGCGGGAATCGCGGATCGCGGTGTGCAGATCGTAATGGTAACGACGGCGGCCCGCTTCCGGCGCTTCAAAGAAGGCACGAACCCGGCGTTCAAGCAGGGCCGCCCGCTGATGCTCGTCGCTGTCGCCCTGACGGTGTGCACCGCTGAAAAGTCGATTGAGGTTTACCTCAAGTTCGCGCTTTCCTGCCACCATCGCTGGCGGGTTGCCCAGCAGCACCAGCAAACGGCTGCGCAGTGGGCGCACACCGCTCAATACCTCACGCAGCAGGGCGTTCAGCATCTCGATGGGGGCAGTTTCATTGCCGTGCACACCCGCGGAAAGCACGATGTCCTGTTGGGTTTTCCCTTCGGGCTCAAGCGTCAGAACGCCAACGTCACTGAGGTGTACCTGAATGCCATTATCCAGCGTGAAACGTTCTTCGGCGGGCAATTGGTGGGGGTGGGCCAGAGTGTGGGCGAGCAGATCCATGTTGTCTTGAAGCACATCTCTCTCCTTGGAGACTTCATTTTGCGGCCCATTGTAACAGCGTCATTACCGCAAGCCAGCACGGGGGCAACTTGGTGCTTGGCAAATTGCTCTTCCTGGGTTAGGCTTCTGGATGTTTAGCCATCCAAACGTCCGCGGCCGAGCCAAAAATAATGAGCACCGCGGGCACACGTTCAGGGAGAGTAGTTATGAGTCAGTACGCGATTGCCACCTTTGGCGCAGGCTGTTTTTGGGGGGTTGAGCACTTTCTGAGACAGATTGCGGGCGTGAAGTCGGTGGCTTGTGGCTACATGGGTGGCCATGTGGACCACCCCACTTACCCTGAGGTAAAAAGCGGGCAGACCGGACATGCTGAAGTGGTCCAGGTCACCTATGACCCTGGCGAAGTCAGCTTTGCCACTCTGCTGACGTTCTTCTGGCAACACCACAATCCGACCACGCTCAACCGTCAGGGCGTCGATAAAGGCAGCCAGTACCGCTCGGTGATTTTTTATCATGACGAAGCGCAAAGGGATGCGGCAGAGCACGCCAAACACCAGCAGCAGACTCATGGCTACTGGAAAGACAAAACCATCGTCACTGAGATCGCCCCGGCGGTCACGTTCTGGCGTGCCGAGGAGTACCACCAGAACTACCTCGCCAAAAACAATCAGCCTACCTGCCACCTGCCGTTCTACTGACATTCGGGCACAAAAAAGCCGGGCATAATGTCCCGGCTTTCTGTACCTCGCCGCTCAGCGTCGACGCTTGCTGCGTTTTTTACCACGCTCCTGCGCTTTGGCCTCTTTTTCCGCTTCCGCTTTTTCACGAGCGATGGCCAGCGCCGCCTCTTCCTGCTCTTTCATCTGTGGCGTTTCGAGCGTGATGCGACCCAGGGTGCCGTTTCGCAGCTCGTTAATCAGAATGGTGCCGAACTTGGTAAAGTCCACCTGGTTACCGGAGCGAACACAGCCCCGCTGTTTGCCCGCCATCTCCATAAACTCCCAGTCGGTCTGGGGCAGTTCATCCAGCTTGTAACGGGCTTTCAGCAGTTCCGGATAGGCTTGCAACAGGTACTCGGAGACGTAGCTGCCCACGTCCTCGTAAACCACAACGGTATCGCGAATCGCGCCAGTGGCGGCCAGACGGTAGCCGTAATGCTCGTTCTCCAGCTTGGGCCAGAGCATCCCCGGGGTGTCGTACAGCATGATGCCGTCATCCAGCTTGATGCGCTGCTGCGCCTTGGTCACCGCCGGCTCGTTACCGGTTTTGGCAACAACACGTCCCGCCAGGGTATTGATCAGCGTGGATTTGCCCACATTGGGGATCCCCATGATCATGGCCTTAATCTGCTTACCGGGACCCACTTTAGTGGGAACCAGCTTCTGACAAAGCTCGGTGATCTTATGGATATGGCTGACTTTATCGTCCGCCAGCGCCAGCGTTTTTACGCCGCGCTCCTGCTCCAGGTAAGCCATCCACTCCTGGGTCAGTTCGGGATCCGCCAGGTCCGCCTTGTTCAGGATCTTGATCACCGGCTTTTCCTTGCGCAGCTTCGCCACCATCGGGTTTTCGCTGCTGTAGGGGATGCGCGCATCCAGAACCTCGATGATCACGTCCATCTGGGGCATGACCTCGCGGATCTCGTTGCGGGCTTTGTTCATATGGCCGGGAAACCACTGGATCGACATCGGCGTTACTCGTTTGGCTTGGGTGGGCGAAGTGTACCCGGTTGCACCCTTGTCGTCAGCAAAAGGGGGCCAGTTGGCCCCCTTTCGGTTACTGAGTCAGCGCTTTGAGCACCGTTTCAGCGTCACTGACCTCGAACGCTTTGGGGGCTTCGACGTTCAGCAGCGTGACCACATTGTCCTTCACTACCATGGCATAACGCTGCGCACGGACACCGCCAAAGTTACCGGTTTCCATACTGAGTCCCAGCGCTTTATGGGTGGCGCCATCGCCATCCGCGAGCATATCGATCGCTTCGGCATTCTGACTCTCGCCCCAGGCTTTCATCACAAAGGCATCGTTAACCGCCACGCAGGCAATGGCATCAACGCCCCCCGCTTTCAATTTATCCGCCAGCACCACGTATCCGGGCAGGTGGGCCTCACTGCACGTAGGCGTAAAGGCCCCCGGGACCGCAAACAACACGACGGTACGCCCCTCAAAATAGCGGTTATCCAGGGTTTCCATGCCATTCGCACCGAGCCGGGTAAACACAACGGGGGGTAGAGCATCTCCAACGGCAATCATCACAGGGTCCTCTGCATCACGGTAAAAGGTAAGCCTATCTCCATTTTGGCAAAACAAACACCGAGTAGCAGAGGGGACTTATTGGTACGCTTCAGGCAGACGGTAGACCCCAGCGGCCTGCGGTTCAAAGCCGGCAAAGCGCAATACCGCTTCGGCGGCATCATCACCGGATTCCACCTGGGCCAACAGCGCCTCACCAGGACAGCTCTGCTGGAAGCGATGCCCCCAGGCGCGGATCATCTCCCTGGCATAGCCCTGGCCGGTGGCGGACTCCAGCAGTGCGAACTCCAGACGCCAGTGCCTTGCCTGCTGGGGCCAGATAAACACCACCCCGATCTCTTCGCCGGAGGGATCCAAAACCACCGAAGGCGGGAACCGGTCATCAAACCGCTCCCGTTGTTGCAACGAGGGCGCGTGCCGGCACGCGGGCATCCAACCGACATCCTCTTCCTGAGCGGGGCGAACCGTAAGCCGGGCAGTGGTAAAAAACATGAGCTCCCTGAAATAGATACAACAGATCAGATGTTTAGATTACCTAAAATGCATAAATCCATACTCACAAAATTTATACAATCTGCAAAAAAACCGTAAGATCCCGGCGTTTCCAACGATACCCGTGCACTCTTTCGGCGAATCCACCTCAGTCAGCGCAAGCTGCTTAACCCGGCAGGATCCGCAGGTAATGACGATCCAGCAGCTGATAGTCGGCGTTGTACCACTCACGGTTCAGCGTGAATCCACACTTCTCCAGAATCCGGCAGGATGCGCCATTGTCAGCGAATGCATAAGCATGCAACGTTTCACCGGACAGTTGGTGCTCCAGGTAGGTCACCAGCGCACTGGCCAGCTCACTGGCAAACCCCCGGCCCCAGCAGTGTCGATGCAGTTTGTAGCCCATCTCCCATTGACCGTCGTCATTGCGGTAGACGGCCGCCGTCCCCAAGCCGTCCCCCTCCGCGGACATCACCGCCCAAAGGCACAACGAGCCATCAAGCTCACGCCGACCGGCCAGTTCGAGCAACGCGAAGGCCGACTGCTCTGGCGTTTGGGGGGGCCGGTCGGTGTAACGCATCACCTCCGGGTCCGCTTCAAGTGCGGCAAACCAGGGCAGATCCGCCGGGCAAAGCGGACGAATCACCAAGCGTTCAGTGGTAAAAATCGGGTTGTCCATCATTCAGTCTGAAAGGTAGTACTCCACCGTGGAAACCACGCGGATCTTCTTGATATAAGGGGTATTGGCGTCCCGGTCGCTGATGGAAAACTGGCCCTGACTGGCGCGCTTGATTTTCCCCAGCTGACTTTGGGAGTCCTCGGCAAACTTCTGCGCCACGGAGCGCGCATTGGTGGTCGCTTCCTCCACCATACCGGGCTTGATTTCGTTCAACCGCAGAAACAGATATTGCACTGCCCCCCGGTAGTCGTCCTGGCTGATCACAATGCCCTGTTTCCCCAGTGTGGCGATCTCGCCCATGATGCGTCGGGTGCCTTCAACATCACCGGAATAGACGGTCAGGCTTTGCGTGGCGGAGTAGCGCAGCGGCACTTCGGCGGAGCCGCCATATTGTTGAGCCAGTTTGTCCACCACGGTGGGCGGGGCCAGAGTGATGTCATTGGGCGCCAGGCCCTGACGGGTAAGAAACGTCTGGATGGTCAGGGCGTCCTGCTCCAACTTGTTGTAAAGCGCGGTCAGGTCATTGTCTGCCGCCACTATCCGAATCGGCCATATCACCGCATCGGCAGGTTCTTCCCGCTCCGATAAACCTTTTACCGTTACGGTGCGCTCGTACTCCTTAATCGCGAGAGCGCTGCGGGTGATCTGGTACCCCAGCAAGCCCAAAGCCAGGATCAGCCCCAATGCCAAAATCAGTGCTGGACGGACATAAGCGGTTCTAACGTTCACGTTCGACTCCTTCCAAGGGCATGAAAAAGGGAGTCGCAAGGACTCCCTGAATAGATTAGCTGCTGAGCGCGGCAATTAACGCCTGAGCTTCCTCCAGCAGTTGAGTAAGGTGAGCCTCACTCTGGCTGCTTTCGGCGTAGATCTTGTAGATCGGCTCGGTACCGGAGGGACGAGCAGCAAACCAGCCATGCTCCGTCACCATTTTCAGGCCCCCGATGTTGGCCTGATTACCGGGTGCCCGGGTCAATATGGCTTTCACCGGCTCGCCCGCCAGGGTATCGCACGCCAGGTTTTCCGGCTCCAGCGTTTTGAACGCGGCTTTGATGCTATCAGTGGCTGGCGCATCGATACGACGATAAAAGTGCTCGCCAAACTGCGCTTCCAGGCGGCCATAGTGGCTTGCCGGGCTTTCACCGGTCACCGCCTGAATCTCGGCCGCCAGCAAGCACAGGATAAAGCCGTCTTTATCGGTACTGAATGCCTGCCCCTTGCGATCAAGGTAGCTGGCACCGGCGCTCTCTTCGCCGCCAAACGCCAAAGTGCCCAGGCTCAGCCCTTCGACAAACCATTTAAAACCGACCGGCACTTCATACAACGGATGCCCTTTAGCCTCGACCACCTTATCGATGATGGCACTGGACACCAGTGTCTTACCAACGGCGATCCCTTGCGGCCACTGCTGACGGTGGCTCAGGAGGTAGTCGATGGCCACAGCCAGAAAATGGTTGGGGTTCATCAAGCCGCCATCCCGACACACGATGCCATGACGGTCGGCGTCGGGATCATTGGCCAGAGCAAGGTCGAACTGGTCTTTGAGCGCCAGCAACGGCGCCATGGCGTGGCTGGAGGAGCAGTCCATGCGGATCTGGCCATCTTTATCCAGCGCCATAAAGCCAAAGGCCGCGTCCACCCGATCATTCACCACCGTCAGATCCAGGCCATAGCGCTCACCCAGACGTTGCCACACCGATACCGACGCGCCACCGAGCGGGTCAACACCAAGACGAACGCCGGATTTGGCGATGGCTTCCACGTCCACCACCTGGCCGACCGCCTCAATGTACTCGCCAATCAGGTCCCATTCCTCCACCAGCGCCGTGGCCATCGCTACGTCGTGGCTGACCCAACGCACCCCTTCCAGCCCATGAGCCAGATAGTGGTTGGCACGTGCTGCAATAAAGTCGGTAACGTCGGTGTCCGCGGGCCCGCCGTGGGGCGGGTTGTATTTGATGCCGCCATCCGCCGGAGGATTGTGGCTGGGCGTCAGAATCAGACCGTCGGCCAGCTCATCGCTGCTGCGGTTGTAGCGGATCACGCCGTAGGAGAGCACCGGCGTGGGCAGAAAACCGCGATCTTTCTGGATGTGAACCCGGACGCCATTGGCGGCCAGCACCTCAATCGCCGTGTAAAACGCCGGCTGACTCAACGCATGGGTGTCGTAACCCAGCAGCATCGGACCATGGATACCCGCCTGGCGACGGTAATCCACGACCGCCTGGACAATGGCGCGGATGTGGGCTTGATTAAAGCTGCGTTTCAGCGCACTGCCCCGATGACCGGACGTGCCAAAGCTGACTTGTTCGGCGACAGAGTCGGCCCGGGGGGACAAGGTGTAATACGCACTGATCAGGTGCGGGATGTCTGCAAGATCGACTTGCTGGGCAGGTTCCCCTGCCCGGGAGTGTAGCGACATAGTGGTTCCTGAGGGTTAGATCTGTTCCGCGATCTGAGTGGCCAAGGCTTTCTGGCACCCCAGCAAATCAAGCACTTCCTCAAGGATAGCGCGCTTTTTGGCGGTGTTGTTGTTGGCCGATACCCAGAACGGGCTGGCGCCAATCTGCTTCGGATTGGCACTGGGGCTGGCCTTCAACAGGGCCTCTTTGCTCTGAGAGAAGTAGAGACGGTCACGACCGCGGATGTTCAGAACCGCATCGAAGGCACCGGGATGTTGACGGTAGAGGCAATCCAGCAAGTAGACAAAGCGACCCACAGCCCCTTTCTGGCGTTCCAGTTGATCGTCCCCAACCAGCTCATCGAAAACACCGGCTTCAGCGACGGCTGAACGCACCGGGGCAGGCGCGGGTACATGCTCTTCAACCCCTTCCAGCGACGGCTCACTGACCCGCTCCGGGATCGACTCGGCCTCGGCGTTCACTTCCAGGCCCAGCAGGCGGCGCAGAATGTCCGAAGCGCTTTCACCGATTTGTTGGGTGTTGGAGGCGATATGGCGGTACAGCTCGTCGTCGATCTCGATGTATTTCATTGCAGTCCTGTCAGCTTTTTTGCACAAAATCAGACGCATTATAACGAGCCTGAACTCTGCCGACCACGGCAAAAACTTGCCAAATCGCCAGCCCCATTGGCACAATCCGCCGCCAACTGCACCACGCCAGGAGGGAGAAGTGTCGATGCATTATGAACGCCACGGTGAAGGCCCCGCCGTGATCCTGATTCACGGCCTGTTTGGTGACCGGGATAACCTGGCCGGACTGGGCCGGGCGCTGGAAGCGGAAGGCTACCAGGTGATTCGGGTTGACCTGCGCAACCATGGCCGCTCACCCCATCATCAGTCCATGACCTTTGCCGAAATGGCCGAAGACCTCGACGCCCTGCGTCAGCAACTTCAGCTCGAGCAGGTGGCGCTGGTGGGACACAGCCTCGGTGGCAAAGTGGCCATGACGTTTGCTCAGGCGCACCCGGAGGCGGTCAGTGCCCTGGTGGTGGCTGACATCGCGCCGGTGGCGTATCACCGCCGCCATGACACCATTCTTGATACGCTCAGCGCCATTGATGCCGCCACCCTGCCCTCCCGCAAGGCCGCGCAACAAACTCTTATGGACGCGGGCATCGACGCAGGCACGGCACTGTTTCTGACCAAAAACCTGAAGCCGCAACCGCAAGGGGGATTTCGCTGGCAAATTCACCTGTCGGCCATCGCCGCCAACTACCCCAATCTGATCGACGCCCTGCCAGAAGGTGAACCCTGGACCGGCCCGGCCCGTTTTATCAAAGGGGAACACTCCGACTACCTGCTGGCCAAACACCAACCGCAAGTGCTGGCCCGATTCCCCAATGCGGAAGCCCGCGTCATCGCAGGAACCGGCCACTGGCTGCACGCCGAAAAGCCGCAACTGTTTAACCGCCAGGTTATCCAGTTCCTAAACCGCCATTTAAGCCCTTCGGGCCTTGGTGCGGATCCAGGGGCTGTGCTATAGTGCGCGCCCTCAAAACGCCAGGAAGGTGATGACATGCTGAATATCCAATTTGAACAGTGGGAGGCGTTGGGCTTGAACTTAGGTCTGGCCGCCATCTTCTTCTTAATTGGCATGTCCATCAGGGACGTATTGAACAAGGGTAAAGTGCCCCCTTTCGGACGCTTTATCGTGTGGCTAGTGCTGTTTTTAGGCTGCGCCGGCTTCGTTGCCAAAGGAGTGATTCAGCTCTTTTGGGAAGGCGCTGGCATCGGCTGACCGTCATAAATCATGGCAATCGAGAAAACCGACAGAACGACCCTGGATATGTTCGCCACGGAAAAACGCCGTGGCCGCCCCCGGACCAATCCCCTGCCCCGGGAGGAACAGTTGCGTGTTAACAAACGTAACCAGATCCAGCGTGACCGATCCCGGGGCCTCAAACGCATTGAGCTCAAGGTCTCAGAAGCGTTGTACAACGCCTTGAATGACCAGGCCCTGGACAGTAATATCAGCCGCAGTCAACTGATTGAGTCCATCTTGCTGGCACAATTCAACTTGGACTCGGACCGCCCCTGACGGCGGAACATACTCACCAACAGATATAGGTATGCGAATGGCAAGCGTAGGTCTGTTCTTTGGCAGCGACACCGGTAACACCGAAGCCGTTGCCAAGATGATCCAGAAAAAACTTGGCGAAAAAATGGTGGCCGTTAAGGACATCGCCAAGAGCAGTAAAGAAGAGATTGATGAGTTCAGCCTGTTGCTGCTCGGGATCCCGACCTGGTACTACGGCGAAGCCCAGTGTGACTGGGATGACTTCTTCCCGGAGCTGGAGCAGATCGACTTCACCGACAAGCTGGTCGCCATCTTTGGTTGCGGTGATCAGGAAGACTACGCTGAGTACTTCCTGGATGCCATGGGCCAGATCGCTGACATCGCGCGTGAGCGTGGTGCGATCATCGTTGGCCACACCTCCACCGAAGGCTACACCTTCGAAGCCTCCAAGGCGCTGGTGGACGACAACACCTTTGTTGGCCTGGGTATCGACGAAGACCGTCAACCCGAGCTGACCGAAGAGCGCGTTGACGCCTGGGTGAAGCAGATCTTTGACGAGATGTGCCTGGCCGAACTGGGCTGAGTCACTCGCCAAAACGAAAAAAGGACCCTTCCGGGTCCTTTTTTGTTTATGCCGTTTCTGCGGGCGGCTCCATCCGGAACTGGGGTTTTTTACGCACGTACAGCACCCGTCGCAAGCGGCACACGATGTCGCCGTTTTCGTCCTTCACCTCAACGATGAACTCCGGCAGCACCTTGTCCCCTTCCGCGGTCGCATTGCGGATCGCATCCAGTTGACCGTCGGTCAGACGAAACTCCGCGTACACCCTGCCTTTGCCGGGCTTGATGTAATCGATGTCCGCTTCCTTGTCCCACACCCGGTACTCTTTACCGAAAATGCCCATCAGCATCATGGCGTAGATGGGGTCTGTCATCGCAAACAGACTGCCGCCAAAATGGCTGCCATTGGCGTTTCGATTCCAGGGACGCAGCTTCAGCGCCACCCGGCAATAACGGTAATCCGGGTCCAATTGCTCGATGCGGATCCCCGGAAACAGAAAAGGCGGCCACAGGTTTAACAGCCGCCTGACGGTGTTTGCACTCACCGGCCAGCTCACATTCACTCCTTGACTGGTCATACCACTAGAGCAATCATCCTATCTTGTGATCCCGGTCACATCAACCCAGGCTTCACACTTAACCGGCTTTTCGCTATGTTGCGAGATCCTATTTTGCGTACTTTTTTTAGAGGTTTCCTCCATGCGTCCCATCTTGAAGTCCAATAAACTGAACTCGGTCTGCTATGACATTCGGGGTCCAGTGGCACGGGAGGCAAAACGACTGGAAGAGGAGGGCCACCGGGTGCTTAAGCTGAACATCGGCAACCCGGCCCCCTTTGGGTTTGATGCCCCGGAGGAGATCGTTCGCGACGTTATCCTGAACCTGCCCGAAAGCCAGGGTTACTGTGATTCCAAAGGCCTGTTCTCCGCTCGTAAGGCGGTGGTCCAGCACTATCAACCCTACGGTATCCGTGATGTGGATGTGGAAGACGTCTACATCGGCAATGGCGTGTCCGAGTTGATCGTGATGGCGATGCAGGGCCTGCTGAATAACGGCGATGAAATCCTGGTTCCGGCCCCGGATTACCCGCTCTGGACCGCGGCCGTTCATCTGGGTGGCGGTACTGCCGTACACTACCGCTGTGACGAGCAGGCGGACTGGATGCCGGATCTGGAAGATATCCGCGCCAAGATCACCCCGCAAACCCGCGCACTGGTGATCATCAACCCCAACAACCCCACCGGCGCTGTATACAGCCGCGCCATGTTGCTGGAGTTGCTTCAGATCGCCCGCGAGCACGACCTGATCGTGTTCTCCGATGAGATCTACGACAAGATCCTGTACGACGGTGCCACTCACATCCCCACCGCGTCCCTGGCCGATGACCTGCTGATCATCACCTTCAACGGCCTGTCCAAAGCCTACCGGGCCGCGGGCTTCCGCGCTGGCTGGATGATGCTGTCCGGCGACCGCTCCCACGCCCGTGGCTACATTGAAGGCCTGGAGATGCTGGCGTCCATGCGCTTGTGTGCGAACGTGCCGGTTCAGCACGCCATTCAGACCGCCCTGGGGGGCTACCAGTCGGTCAATGAACTGTTGCTGCCCACGGGCCGTCTGTGCCAGCAGCGGGACCTGGTGGTGGACCGCCTTAATGCCATCGACGGTGTCAGCGTGTACAAGCCTCGTGGGGCGATGTACGCGTTCCCCAAACTGGACGTGAAGAAATTCAATCTGATTGACGACGAGAAGCTGGTGCTGGACCTGCTGCTGCAGGAGAAGATCCTGCTGGTTCAGGGCACCGCCTTTAACTGGCCGGAACCGGATCACCTGCGCGTGGTGTTCCTGCCCCATCTTGAAGACCTGGACAAGGCGATGGACAAGTTTGAGCAGTTCCTCGGCCGCTACCGCCAATAACGTTTTTTAAAGGGAGAGTCCTATGACGCAATCCAGCAGTACCTTTCTTGCCTGGCTGTTCCGGATGCCACTGATCCGGCGTTGGTCACTGATGTATTGCGTCAAGCCCGAAAACGTCGCGGAACACAGTCATCAGGTGGCCATTGTGGCCCACTTGCTGGCGGTGATTAAGAACCGATTGTATGGCGGCCAGCTGGTGCCGGAACGCGCCGCCACTATCGCCCTCTATCACGAGTGTTCGGAAACCCGTCTCGGCGACATTGTCAGCCCGGTGAAGTACTCCAATGCCCAGATCACCAGTGAATTTAAAAAGCTGGAGGCGGCTGCGGAACAGCACTGTTTGGACAGCCTGCCGCCAGAGCTGCGCGAGGACTTCGCCAGCCTGCTGATCCAAAGCCAGGTGGAGCCGGAATACGCTGCGGTGGTTAAGGCCGCAGACGTCATCTGCGCCTACCTCAAAGCCAAGGATGAACTGGCACACCATAACCATGAGTTTTCTCATGTGGTGGAAAAGCTGGAACCCAAACTGGCCCAACTCAGGGAGCAGCCGGAGGTGGCCTACTTCCTTGATGTGTTCCTCGCCTCCTGCGGCGCCACGCTGGACAGCCTCGCTTCTCCCTCTTGACGTCCCCCTCACTGCCGCCGACACTGGACGCTAACCCTTTGAGTGGACACGGCAGATGAGCGATTCCCTTACGCCGCTCTGGTTGGAGCGGCGGTTTCAGGAAAACAAGCAGCGCAAGAATGACCAGCGCCACCCCTATCAGCGGGACAAGGCGCGGGTGCTTCACTCTGCCGCTTTCCGACGGTTGCAGGCCAAAACCCAGGTGCTTGGGGTTGGCATGAATGACTTCTATCGAACCCGCCTGACCCACTCTCTGGAAGCCGCTCAGATTGGCACTGCCCTCAACGCCCAGCTGCGCCTTCAATCACCGGACATCGCCACCCTGCTGGATGACCAGCTTATTGAGACCCTGTGCCTGGCTCACGACATCGGCCATCCGCCGTTTGGCCACGGTGGTGAGGTCGCACTCAACTACATGATGCGCGAACACGGCGGATTTGAAGGCAACGGCCAGACCTTCCGCATTCTTGCCCGGCTTGAGCCCTACACCCAGGATTACGGCATGAACCTCACCCGGCGCACGTTGCTGGGCATCCTTAAGTATCCGGTCTGTCATCGCCAGGTCGCCCGCCCCGGCGTACAAGGGCCCGCCGCCAACTTCCGCCAGCTGAAAGCCAGCGACTGGCAGCCAGCCAAAGCGCTGTTCGATGACGATGAAGCGATTCTCGACTGGGTACTCAGCCCAATGAGCGACGATGAGCGTTCGGCTTTTCAGAGCCTCAAGCCAGAACCTGACACCAATGGCCACCGTCGCAGCCGACATAAATCCCTGGACTGCTCCATCATGGAACTGGCCGATGACATCGCCTATTCCGTGCACGATCTGGAAGACGCCATTGTGCTCGGCATCGTCAAACAGAGTCGCTGGCAGGAGGAGGTGGTGGAACCGCTGATCGGCGCTGGCGGGCCCTTCTCCCCCACCCAACTTTCCCGGCTCAGTGACGACCTGTTCTGTCCTGAGCATTACCGCCGTAAAGACGCCATCGGCACCTTAGTGAACGCGCTGATCACTGCCGTCACACTGGAGACGCAGTCGGACAAGAGCATCACTCCCCTGCTCAGTCAGCGTGCGCGCCTGCATCCGGAGCACCACGGGCTGCTCAAAGTGCTCAAAGCTTTCGTGCTCACCAACGTGATCCGCAAGCCGGAAGTGCAACTTCTGGAGTTTAAAGGCCAGCAGATGGTGATGGAGCTGTTCGAGGCATTTGCCTCCGATCCGCAACGGCTGCTTCCCTCCACCACAGCACGGCGCTGGCAGGACGACATCACCCGGGGCAACAGCGGAAACCGGGTGATTGCCGACTATCTGTCGGGCATGACCGATGAGTTCGCTGCCCGTTTGCATGAGAACTTATTCACCCCGCGCTCAGGGAATTTGTTCGAATTGCAATCACGAATGTGATCCGGGTCACATCCGGTTGCGTTTGGTCTCTTCGATCCCACTAACCGGAGAGAACAGATGAAACGGATCGCTCAAGTCCTGCTGTTAGGTTGCAGCGTCGCCTTTCTGGCGGCCTGTGATGACGATGACGACGATATTGTCGTTACCCCTCCTCCCGTTGTGCCGCTTGAAGACACAGACATTCGCGTTCTTCATGCGTCGCCTGATGCCCCCGAGGTCAACATCACCGTCAATGGTGACAACGCGCTTGAGATGGTGGATTACTACCAAGGCTCCGGCTTTATCGAGCTGGCCGAAGGGGAATACTCCATCGGTGTCGACGCGATTCTGCCGGACGGTTCCACTACCACGGTGATCGGTCCCGCCACCCTCGATCTGATGGGTGACATGGAGTATTCCGTTATTGCAGTGGGTAAAGTGGCCGACGCCACGCTTGAGCCGCTGATTCTGGCGCGGATGGATGAAGACTTTGGCGCAGGCAATATCCGCCTCCAGATCGTTCATGCCAGCCCGGACGCGCCGGCCGTGGACATTTACCTGACCGCTCCTGACGACGACATTGCCATGATGGACCCAGCGTTAGCGGGCGTGGCGTTTAAGGACAGCAGTGACTTAATCGAAGTCGCCGCGGGGATGTATCAGGCACGCGTGACGCTGTCTGGTTCCAAAGACGTGGTGTTCGATTCCGGTGCACTCGACCTGGCTGCCGATACCGACCTGATGCTGGTTGCCGTTTCCAATACGCTGAGCGGTCCCTCCCCCATCAACGTGATGGCCTGGGGCGATGAGGGTGTCAGCCTCATCAGTGACGTCAATGCGGGTGCGGAAGCGCGGGTGGTTCACGCCTCTCCGGATGCACCGGAAGTGAATGTGCTGGTGGATGATGCCGTGGCCCTGACCAACGTGCCTTACACCGGATTCTCTGGCTTCCTGCCGCTCTCCGCTGGCATGCACAACCTGAAAGTGGAGCCGTCTGCGGCCCCTGGCACCTACGTGATCGATGCCGACGCCGATTTTGCCCTGAACACCGCGTACACCATTCTGGCCACCGGCCTGGTCGCGGACATCACTCCATGGATTGTTGAAGGCAAAGGTCGTCGCATTGCCACTGCTGCCCAAATCCGCCTGCTGCACGCTTCACCGGGTGCGGGCAACGTAGACATCTACGTCGGTACCGACGGCGACATCAGCGATGAAACCCCGGCATTCAGCAATGTGCCAATCCGCGCTGAAACCGGCCTGGTGCCGCTGGCTGCGGGCACCTACTACGTGACCGTCACACCGACCGGCACCCAGGACGCGGCCATTGGTCCGCTGATGCTGGAGCTGGAAGCCAACAAAATCTACACCGCCATTGCCCGGGATATGGAAGGGGGCGGTCCGGAGTTTGGTGTGATTCTGCTGGATGACTTCAACATGATGGAGTAACGCTCATCGTCACCACACGTCAGCGGCGCCAACCGGCGCCGCTTTTTTTGCATGAATGATGATCTCCATCCAGTCGCAGGCGGATGCTTCATTGCGTTCCCGCGTTGTCGCGTTAGAGTAAAAAACAGGCGGGTTCAACGCATGGAGGGCGTTATGGTGGCACGCTTAGTTATCGTGGTCGCGATACTGATACTGGGCAACCTGTATTGGTGGGTTCGTTATCGTCAGGCGGAAACCAACCGCAACATTGACGGACGGGAGCGGGAAGAGCAGTTGGATGCGCTGCAGGACCGATGGGTACAGTTTACCTGCGTCTCTATCATGTTGATTATGCTGTTGGCCCCCTTGGGTAACGCCGTATCCCAGCCATAAAAAAACGGCGCCCTGAGGCGCCGTTGTTGGGTTTACCCTGCCAGGGCGGGGAACAGCCCCTTTACCCCTGCGGCCACCACTTCAATGCCAATCGACAGCATCAGCAGACCCATAATACGGGTAATCACGTTGATGCCGGTCTGCCCCAGCACCCGGAAAATCACCGGCGCCAGTCGGAAGATGGCCCAGCTGCACGCGCCAAACAGGACAATGGCAATCACCATGCCGACGGTGTCCATGATTGAACTGTTCTCCGCCGCGAAAACAATCACAGAACTGATGGCACCAGGGCCGGCCATCAGCGGCAGCGCCAGCGGTACCACCGCGACAGACTCACGCGCAGCCGCTTCCCGGTCTTCCGCTTTGTTGTGCTTCACCTCACCCAACTTACCCTGCAACATCGACATGGCAATGAACACGATCAGGGTGCCGCCGGCAATGCGGAACGCCGGCAGAGAGATGCTGAACATATCCAGGATCAGCTGACCCGCCAGCAACGTCACCAGCAGGATCACCACCACCGCAAAGTTGGCGATGGTCCCGGTGCGTTGGCGCTCCTGCTCGGTCTGATGACTGGTGAGCGTCACAAATACCGGCAGCAGACCAACAGGGTTGATGATCGCCACCAGCCCCAGAAAAAATTGGAAGAACAGTGTTACATCCACTGTGATGGATCCCCGTGTAAAAGGTGGGTGATAAGACGCGCGTACTTTAGCCAAATCGCCTGCATACGCAAAATGAATTATTTACCATTCCCAGGGGGCTTATTGATTAGTTTTATTAATCCTTGAGCGGAATCACATCCGCCCCTTTCAGACCCCGAGACCACTGCGCATTTTTCACTGTGAATCAGGGACCTTGGCCTATCACCGGTCAATCTGTCAGACTGAAACACACGTTTAGAAAACATCATAGCTCAATCAAGGAGTTCCAATGTCATGGATGGTCTATGGGGCCACCGGTTATACCGGCACCCTGATCGCAGAAGCCTGCGTACAACGGGGCCTGCGCCCACTCCTGAGCGGCCGCAGCGAAACCAAGCTCAAAGCTCTGGCTGAACGGCTCGGACTGGAATACAAAGTCGCATCGCTCAACGATGACCTGACCGCCCTGCTGGCCGATCAAGCGCTGGTTCTGCACTGTGCAGGGCCTTTCTCCGCGACGGCTGAGCCAATGATGCAGGCCTGCATCAACAGCCAGACCCATTACCTGGACATCACCGGCGAAGTGGCGGTTTTTGAGCGCGCTGCCGCACTGGATGGGGCGGCAAAGCAGGCCGGCATTATCCTGATGCCTGGTGTCGGTTTTGATGTGATCCCCACCGATTGCCTCGCCGCACGGCTCAGTGCCGAGATGCCGGACGCCACCTCTCTGGCACTGGGTTTCGACTCCCGTTCCGGTTTCTCTCCGGGCACCGCCAAAACCTCGGTAGAAGCGCTGCCAAAGGGAGGCCTGGTACGCAGAGGGGGCAAACTGGTCGGGGTCCCGCTGGCTTACCGTGAAGCGGACATCGATTTTGGCGGCGGGGTCAAGCACGCCGCCACCATCCCATGGGGGGATGTCTCCACCGCCTGGCACAGTACCGGCATCCCGGATATCGAAGTGTATCTGCCCATTTCACCCCGCAAGGCCAAACAGCTCAAGCGACTGAACGCGGTCCGCGGCGCGCTTGGCTGGGGTTGGGTCCAGCGTTTTCTTAAAGGCCGGATTGAGCAGCAGGTGCAGGGGCCTGATGAGCGCCAGCGGCAGAGCTCTCCCACCTGGGTTTGGGGCCGGGTCAGCAACGCAGCGGGTGATCAGGTCGAGGGACGAGTCCAGGTTGCCAATGGCTATGACGTCACCGTCAGCGGGGCACTGGCCATGGTGGAGCGGGTACTGGACGCACAACCCAAAGGGTTTATGACCCCGTCTAAGCTCGCCGGCTGGCAACTGGTTGAGACACTGCCGGGCAGCGGCAGCATCTCGCTGTCGTCAGACTGAACCCATTAGGCCAGCTTCAGACACCAGCGTCGGTAAAACTGTGCCGGCGCCATCCGTGCCAGATGCATACTGTCACGGACCGCCAGCAATGTGGGCACCAGGGTCCAGCAAAACAGCAGGTACAGGCTGCCGCGTACCGGCTCGCCCAGATAGAACTTATGCGCGCCAAAACTGCCCAGCCACAGACTGAGGCGGCGGGCCAGACGTTGGCTGCGCCAGTTGGGATCCATGCCGGCCAGGGCCTCGAGCCCTTGTCCAGCGTAGCAGTGTTCGCAAACAGCCTGTTCCATTGAAATCGTTGAACGGCACTGTGAGCAGGTATGGTGAGACATCTTCTTATCGCTCCTTTCAGTGGAGCCTCATTTTGGTACAGGTGTACGCTGAGATCCGTCACCCCCGTCACACAAACCCACTCACTGGTGTAAGCGCATAAAAAAAGCGCCCATTAAACGGGCGCTTTGACTTGCGGGTGGGTTGGGTTAACCGAAGTCTCCGGTAATGTAACCGTGCGTACGCTTGTCTTTCGGGTCAGTAAAGATCTGCTCGGTATCGCCATGCTCAACCAGCTCCCCCATCAGGAAGAATGCGGTCTTGTCGGCGATCCGTCGCGCCTGGGCCATTGAGTGGGTCACGATAACCACAGTGAAGTTCTTGCGCAGATCTTCCATCAGCTCTTCAATCCGCGCGGTGGCGATGGGATCCAGAGCGGATGTCGGCTCATCCATCAGGATCACGTCCGGCTTCATCGCAATGGTGCGGGCGATACACAGCCGCTGTTGCTGACCGCCGGAAAGGCCGAAGGCGTGGCTGTTCAGGCGGTCCTTCACCTCGTCCCACAACGCCGCGCCACGCAGCGCCTCCTCAACAATGGCGTCCAGCGTCTTCTTGTCCTTTACGCCCTGAGCCTTCTGGCCGTAAGCCACGTTTTCGTAGATGCTCATCGGGAACGGGTTGGGCTTCTGAAATACCATGCCGCAGCGCATCCGCAACTTACGCACGTCCACATCGGAGTAAATGTCCGCCCCTTCCATCTTCACCGAGCCCTGAATGCGCACGCCGGCGATCAGGTCATTCATCCGGTTCAGGGTGCGCAACAGGGTGGATTTGCCGCAGCCGGAGGGCCCGATAAAGGCGGTCACCTGGTTCTTGGGAATCGCGAGTTGGATGCGCTTCAGAGCCTGGTTTTCGCCGTAGAACAGGTCCAGATCAGAAATATCAAAAGTGTTCATCGTCATATACCGCAAGAATTCTGTTAGTAAGTCGCTTTACTGAATCGGCTGGAGATCAGTTTGGTGATCAGGTTAATTCCGAGCACCACTACAATCAGCACGGTGGCAGTGGCAAAGGCCATATCCCAGTCATGTTGGGTATAGAGCTCGGTAGTCAGCATATACAGGTGTACGGTCAGTGTCCGGACTGAATCCATGACCGAACCCGGTAGCAGATAGGCGGTGCCCGCGGTCAGGAATACCGGTGCGGACTCGCCGATGATACGGCCAATGGACAGAATCAACGACGTCACGATGCCGGGCATGGCCGTTGGCAATATCACTCGCCAGATGGTGTACAGCCGTGAGGCACCCAAGCCAAAGGACGCTTCGCGATAGGCCAGTGGCACGGCGATGATTGCCTCTTCGGTGGTACGGATGATCACCGGCAGAATCAGAATGGCCAGCGTCAGTGCACCGGACAGAATCGAGAAGCCCAGACCCAGAATCGTGACGAAGAACGTCAGACCAAACAGGCCGTAAATGATGGATGGGATGCCCGCAAGAGATTCTGTACAGAAACGAATCACCTTAACCATCTGGCTGCCCGGCTTCGCGTACTCCGTCAGGTAGATCGCGGTCATAATGCCGATGGGCGCAGCTATTAGGATGGACACCATCACCATATAGAGGGTGCCCACAATCATCGGCCAAATGCCGGATTCCTCGCCGGTACGGGTGTAGTTATTGAAGATAAAGCCCCAATCCACATGGGCCAGGCCATTGCTGATGATGTACGCCAGAATCCAGACCAGGAACGCCATGGTAAAGATGGCAGAGCCCCAGATCAGGCCGGTCAGCAGTTTGTCGGAGTTATCGCGGCTCAACATTACTTGGCCCTCTCACGGTTCAGGAACATCAGGGTACCGTTCAGAATCATCACAAACACCAGCAGCACCACACCACTCGCATACAACGCACTGGCGTGGATCCCGGTGGCGTAGGACATCTCCAATGCGATGTTGGCGGTCAGAGTACGGGCAGACTCAAGCACACTGCCCGGCATCGCCGGAGCGTTACCCATCACCATGATGATGGCCATGGTTTCGCCGACCGCACGGGCAATACCGAGAATCACCCCAGTCAGGATGCCGGAGCGGGCCGCCGGGACCAGAACATGAAAGATGGTGTAGATGTGGGATGCACCCAACGCCAGAGAGCCCTCTTTGTACTGCCGTGGTACCGCACGCAGTGAGGTTTCCGATACCGCAATCACGGTCGGCAGGATCATGATGGCCAGCACGATAGAACCGGCCAGGATGGTCGCGCCCGATGGCACACCAAATACCTGCTCAATCAGCGGCACAATCACCACCAGGCCGAAGAAGCCATACACTACAGAGGGGATACCAGCCAGCAGCTCAATCGCAGGTCGCAGCACTTTAACCAGCTTCGGCGGCGCAATTTCAGCGAGGAAAACTGCGGTCAGGATCCCAACCGGTACGCCAATGGCAACCGCAACGACTGTGGCAAACAAGGAACCCACAATCATTGGCGCGATGCCGTACAGCGCCGGCGGCAGCCAGTCCATACCCGTCAGCATGTCGATGATGCCCACCGCCCAGATAGGCAGCCAGCCTTCACCGAAGGCGCTGCCGCCCTCCTCTTTAGCCAGCTCAATGGCCAGCTCACCGGAGTAGACGATGGAGCCAAGGCTTTCCTTTATCAGGAAAAAGCCGATGGTCGCGACAGAGAGTACGCCAATAAAAGCGCTCAACAGGAACAAGCCGTGGAACAGTTGTTCGGCCAGGTCCCGACGGCGGGAAGCTTTCAGCTCCGTAGCCATGGCGATGCCGCTGTCAGTGCTCTGAACAACAGTCATAATTCTTTAACAACCCTAATAAACCCGCAAGAAGGCTGCGGCACCCCTGCCGCAGCCTGTGGTCTTCGCTTCGATATGGACGAGGCGATTACTTAACCGGCACGTAGCCTTTGTTGCCAACGATATCCTGACCTTCGCCGGACAGAATCCAGGACAGGAAGTCAGCGGCAACCGCCGGGGTATTGTCGTCGTGCATCACGATGAACGGACGGGCAATCGGGTACTGGCCAGCACGGATACCTTCTACAGAAGCCGCGGCACCATCCACTTCCAGCGCGCGCAGAGACTCGTCAACGGAACCCAGAGAGATGTAGCCGATGGCGTTGGGGTTGTTGGCGACCATGGTCTTTACCATACCGTTACCATTACCAACCTGGGCGCGCGGGGAGATGGCAGACACCTTCTGGCCAGCCACTTTGCGGGTCAGGCTCATGATCTCTTCAAATGCACCACGAGTACCAGATGCGGTGTCGCGGGTAACAACAACGATGGGGCCTTTCTTGCCACCGACCTGTGACCAGTCAGTGATTTCGCCTTTGTAGATTTTGGTGATTTGGTCCATGGTCAGGCCCTTCACCTGGTTGGCGTTGTTAACGGCAACAGCGATGCCATCGCGGGCAATCACGGTTTCGTTCAGACCTTCACGCATTTCGCTGTCTTTCACATCACGGGAGGACATGCCCAGCATGGAGGTGCCGGCGTTCGCAGCACGGATACCGGCGGAGGACCCGGTACCCTGAACTTCAACATTGATACCGGTTTTGCCGGTGTAGGTTTCAGCCAGAACTTCCATCACACCGGTTACAGAAGTGGAACCGGAAACGGTGATGGTTTGCGCAGCAACAGCGGTGGTCGCGGTGAACATGGACAACAGCGCCAGGGCGCCGGCAGCAAAGTTTTTCATGGTAATGACCCTAAATTTCCTTGTTTGTCCGCCTTTCTTGGCGGCGGGTGCATTACGCCAAAGCTGGATGACAGTTTTATTTCACTACTGTTCCAGTTCCATTTCAGTAACCATTTTTCTTTATTTTACATGGAGTTGCTTGGTGACATTTTTTTATGATCGGCACAAAAAAGGCGCTTTATAAGCGCCTTTATGTCTGTTCGACGTTTTGGAAAGCGGAACGGACCTGCCAGTATTCAGCGCGACAAACCCTATTTAACCGGCTGAATCTCGACCCGATCCTGATCCCCCAGTGTGACAGTAAGACCGTTCACTGTGGTAAAGCGCCGACCGTCCATTTCACCCTGTCGAACCAGGTAACGCTGAGGTTCCGACTGGCTTGGGGAGTACACGTGCAGCTCTAGCAGTGTCTGGGAGGATTGATATCGACTCCAGCCCCATGCGGCCGCAAGCACAGCCACGATAACCAAACCGGCAATCACCATCTTCGGGTTGATGTGTGACGAAAGCGGCATGCCCTGAGAGTGCCCGCCCCCTTTGCGTCGCTTAAGCATCCCCAATCCAACCAAAATGGCCACAATGGTAATCAGTACTTTTACCAGCATCTTGTCAGTATCCCTGTCAGCAATAGTGCCATTGTACGGCTATCGGAGCCTGGGGTCTGTCAGAAGGATCTCACCCTGCCTTATGGGTCGCCTCAAGTTTCGCCAATACCTTTGCACCGGGACTGAGCGAGAGCCGCGCAAGCCAATCTCTGATGGCAGGACTCTCTTCGGCAAAGCATTGCCAATGCCCTTGCCAAAACAGGTCGGCCAGGGTCAGCGCTTCGCCGGCAAGATAAGGAGAAGCGGCAAGTGTCCGCTCCATCTCCTCTGCGCTGCCAGCTTTGGATAACAATATTTCCCACATCGCCCCAAGCTGATCCGGCTGATCGGGCACCAGCGGGTTTTCTGCCACTAACGCATCCAGATAAACCCCAGCAGCAATGGCAGAAGTGAAGTGGTGGGCCTGGTGCTGAAGACGGACAGCCGGCGTCTCCGGTAAGTCCGGTTCGACACAGTACGCTATCCCTTTCTCTTCGCAGACCCGAACCAGAAAACGGGTTTCCCGTTCAGTCACAGCCCCATATATCAACACCGGCAGCATAGTACTCTCCTTCCTGCCCTCACTGCTCTTAAGATATGAGAAAAACGGCAGACAAACGAGTGCTTGCGGGGTAAACCGTTGTATTGCGCTTCAGCGAAGTGAAGGCAGGGGCGAACCGGAACGATGCAACGCATCGCAGTTCGACGAAGGGAGGCAGGGCGAGCCGGAACGATGCAACGCATCGCAGTTCGGCGAAGGGAGACAGGGATGCCGACCGGAAGGACCTCACAGGATGTGTTGTGACACGAACACTCAGGATGAGCACACCCACACGGAACACCTAACCGTCCTCGATCCAAAACCCAGAAACGAAAAAACCCAGCCGTAAGGCTGGGTTTTCTCTTTATAGATGGCGGAGTGGGCGGAGGGTACCGTCGCAACGCGACGCAGGCCCGCAGCGGCTGCCAGGGATGGCAGCCTGGGGGATGCCACATGGATGTGTTGCTAGTGCCTCTCACTCGCGGAACACCGAACCGTCCACGCTCCAAAGCCCAGAAATGAACCCAGAAACGAAAAAACCCAGCCGTAAGGCTGGGTTTTCTCTTTATAGATGGCGGAGTGGACGGGACTCGAACCCGCGACCCCCGGCGTGACAGGCCGGTATTCTAACCAACTGAACTACCACTCCGCACCAAACTGGTTCTTTTCACCCATCTTATCGTTGAACTTCGCTTCCTCAACCAGTCACATAGTTCACTATGCTCCTGATTTCGTCACTTGTTCGCCTCAACCTGGGCAAAAAGTACTGCGTTTCGACGCAGCAAATTAGGAGCCTGGCGGTGACCTACTCTCGCATGGGAACTCCCACACTACCATCGGCGCGGTCGCGTTTCACTTCTGAGTTCGGCATGGGATCAGGTGGTTCCACGACGCTATTGCCACCAGGCAAAAATCGTACGACCTCCATGGACGGAGGAAGTGTCTGAATTTGTCAGGAACAAATTCGGACCAATTCGGAAAAGCTGAATTTCTCTTGTAAGTGCTTCTTACAAGGTCGGATATCCGACTCACAAAACCACTTGGGTGTTGTATGGTTAAGCCTCACGGGTCATTAGTACAGGTTAGCTCAACGCCTCACAACGCTTACACACCCTGCCTATCAACGTCGTAGTCTTCGACGGCCCTTTA